>NZ_CP168508.1:2387500-4956126 GCF_047324325.1 Sphingomonas sp. Sphisp66 | reverse complement strand
TAGACCAAAAAACCCCAGCTTTTCCGCGGCTTCTGGCTTTTCATGCAGGTAACCAGGATGACGTTTCGATGACCTTTCGGGCCCGAATCACCCTGAATCAGCCCCGAAAAGCGATTCGAATCGGCGAATCCAGGATACGATTTCCACCCGCGAAACTGCGCAAATCTGCGGTTATCGGCGGTTTACGGCGCATAAAGACGAACGGGCGCATAGCGCGCACATGAGCGAACCCGTGCTGGCCACTCCGGACACCCAAGACACCAGCCTGCGCCAGCAGGTGCGCAGCGCCGTGATCTGGCGATCGGGCACCCAGATCTTCGGGCAGCTGCTGACCTGGGCCTCGACCTTCATCGTCATCCGCCTGCTCGACCCGTCCGCCTATGGCCTGTTCGCGATGACCCAGGTGGTCCTGGTGCTGCTCAACATGCTCAACGGCTACGGCCTCGCCAGCGCCCTGATCCAGCGCGCGGATGCCGGCCGCCACGCGCAGCGCCAGCTGTTCGGCATGCTGATCCTGCTGAACCTGACCCTGGGCGCGGTCCAGCTCCTCGCCGCCCCCGCCGCCGCCGCCTATTACCGCCAACCCGAAGTCGCCGACCTGCTCCGCGTGCAGGCACTCCTCTATATAGCGACGCCGTTCATCGCCCTGCCCCAGGCCCTGCTCTCCCGCGAGATGGACTTCCGCAAGCAGGCGCTGGTCAATTTCGTCTCCGCCCTGGCCGGGGCGGTCACCGCGCTCGCCGGTGCGCTCGGCGGCATGGGCGTATGGACCCTGGTCGCCGCCCCCATCGCGTTGTTCGCCACCCGCGCGATCGGCATGACCATCGCGGCACGCTCCTATATGTGGCCGAGCTTCGACTTCCGCGGCGCCGGCGACATCGCCCGCTATGGCGGCGTGATGGCGACCGGCCAGATCTTCTGGTTCGCGCAGAGCCAGGCGGACGTGTTCATTGCGGGCCGCCTGTTCGACCCGCACATGCTGGGCATCTATACGACCAGCCTGTTCCTCACCCAGATCTTCGTCTCCAAGTTCGTGCCGCCGCTCAACGAAGTCGCCTTCTCGGCCTATGCCCGGCTCAAGGACGACAAGGCGGCGGTGGGCGCCGCCTTCACCCGATCGGCGCAGCTGGTGATGCTGGTCGCCATGCCCTTCTATCTCGGCATGGCCGCGACCGCCGATCCGCTGGTCGCAGTCGCGCTCGGCCCGAAATGGATGGAGGCGGTGCCCGTCGTTCACTGGCTCGCTCTCGCCATGCCGATGATGACGCTGCAGGTGCTGTTCGCCCCGGCGAGCGACGCCTGTGGCCGCCCGGGGATCAGCGCGCAGAATTCGATGACCGGCGCGCTCTGCCTGCCGATCGCCTTCCTGATCGGCGTGCACTGGGGCGTGATGGGGCTCGTCGCCGCATGGTTCGCCGCCTATCCCGTCTATCTGGCGATCTCGACCTGGCGGACGCTGCCGGTGATCGGGGTGAGGCTGGGCGCACTGATCGAGGCGATCGCGCCGCCGGTGCTCGCCGCCGCCGCGATGGCGCTGCTCGTCACGGGGCTCAACGGACTGCTACCCGCGCTTCCGCCGCTCGCCCACCTTGCGCTGCTGGTGAGCGCAGGCGGGCTGGCCTATGCCGGGCTGCTCTTCCTGTTCGCCCGGCCGATGCTGATCGAATCGATCAACCTGATCCGCAATCGCGGCGGCTGAGGTGCCTCAGACCGCCTGGATATAGGCGCGCATCGCATCGGCTTCGGATTCGATGCGCTCGATCCGGTACTTCACCAGATCGCCGATCGAGACGAGGCCGATACAGGTACCGCCCTCGACCACCGGCAGATGGCGGATGCGCCGCCGCGTCATCAGCGCGAGCGCGCCGAGCACCGATTCGCCGGGCGGGACGGTGATCGCCGGGGCGGTCATCACCTCGCTGACCTTGCGCTGGAGCGCGGCGGGGCCGTCCCGCTCGAGGCAATGGATCACGTCACGTTCGGAAAAGATGCCGGCCACTGTGCTGCCGGACATCACGGGCACGGCGCCGATGCGCCGGGCCGAGAGCAATGCGACCGCATCGGCGACGGTTGCGTCGCCCGCGATCGAGATCACCTCGCGCCCTTTTCCCCCCAGGATTGCTGCGATGGTCACCGCTCGACTCCTCATTCGGGTTGAGGCGGTTGAGTCTCCCACACAAACACCCCAATTGCAAAAGAATGGACGCGCCCCAGGGCCTCGACGATCCCGATTACGCCGCCTTTGCCTGGGGGCGCTATCGCCGCATCCTGGGCTGGATGGCGCTGGTCGCGCTGGCGACCGCGATCCTCTGCGTGCTGATCCTCTGGCACTGGCTCGGCTGGCTCAACTTCACCATCGCCTTCGCCACCGGGCTGGGCGTGTTCTTCACCATCCTGCTCGGCGCCGCGCTGATGGGGCTGATGTTCCTGAGCTCGGGCACCGGGCACGACGCGCAGGTGGAGGACCGGATCAGCCCCGAAATAGACATCGGCGACTGAGCTTTCGCCCAGCCGCCGATCCTGTTGCTTATTCCATAGCGAAGCGCGTGCCGTTCAGGCGGTCGCTTCGGCGTCCTTGCGGGCGCGGGTGCGGCGCGGCTTCTTGGCCGGCTCTTCCGCTTCCGCGGCCGGGGCCGCGTCGCTCACGCCGATGGCAGGCGGGAGCACCGCTGCGTCGAGCGCATGGCTTTCCTCGGCCTGGGCTTCCTCGCGGCGCGGACGGCGGGCGCGGGGCGCACGCTCTTCACGCGGGGCACGCTCTTCACGGGGGGCGCGGGCTTCGCGGGGTGCACGCGCCTCGCGGGGTGCCTGCTCTTCGTTCGCGTCGGCGGCTTCGGCCTCGCTCTCGGCGGCATGGCCGTTGGCATAGCCGTTGGCGTGACCGTTGCGCTCCAGGCGCTCGCGGCGGGGCTGGCGCTCCTGGCGGTCCTCGCGGTCGCCACGATCGCGGCCCTGACGCTCGTCACGGTCGCGGCGCGGCTGCTGCTGGACACGCTGCTCGGGCTGGTCCTCGCCATCCTCGGCGCGGTTGCCATCGGCCTCGATGTCGAAATCCTCGTCGTCGCCGTCGAAATCGTCGCGCTGGCGGCGCTGCTGGTTCTGCTCCTCGAAGCGCGAGCGGCTCTCGCTCAGCACGCGGAAATAATGGTCCGCGAACTGGAGATAATATTCGGTGTTGACCCGATCGCCCTGCATCTGGGCGTCGCGCGCCAGATTCTTGTACTTCTCGAGCAGCTGGGCGGCGTTGCCGCGGGCACGGTTGTCGATGCGATTCCCGTTACCCTGGCCGGCGTTGCCACCCTGGCGCTGCTGCTGCCCGCCACGACCACGACGGCGGCCGGCCTGACGATTGTTCATCAAGGTCTGTATGTCCTGTCTTGTTTACGCTGTCCGTCGGTCCAATTCCTGGGTCCCGGATGCAGTTTACAAATGCGCGTCAACGCCTCGGGAGGCGCAACTCGCCTGCCATGGCCACCGGACTGCAGCGGCTATCATGACCTGAATTGGGGCTGTGCTTTTCACGGCCCAAGTTTCAACGGCTTGGTTGAAAGTGCCCTACCCCGTCGCTGTCTTAGCCGGTGCAGCACCAATGTCCAAGCAGAAATATGTGTCGTTTTCGCGTCATTTCAAGAGAGGAGCAGTGCGCGAGGCCGCCCTCCAAGATCCTTATAGAGTGTCACTGCGAAACCTCCATTACGGGCAATCGCGGATACCGATTCTGCCTGGGTCCAGCCGATCTCCAGCACCGCCGCGCCGCCGGGCGCGAGCAGGCGGCGCAGATCGGGGATGATCCGGCGATAATCGTCGAGCCCCTCGGGGCCGGCGAACAATGCCGAGCCGGGCTCATAGGCGCGGACCTGCTCGGGAAGCGGCTCGTCGGTGCCGATATAGGGCGGGTTGGCGAGGATCAGGTCGAAGCGGCCATCGAGGCCGCTGGTCCAGTCGCCCAGCTTGAACCGGGCGCGGTCGTCCATCTCGAGATTCTCGGCATTGATCCCGGCATAATCGAGCGCCTTCTCCGACGCATCGATGCCCAGCCCATGCGCCTCCGGCCATTCGGCGAGCGCGGCGAGCAGCAAGGTGCCGGGGCCGGTGCCGAGATCGAGGATACGGGCCGGCGTGCGCGCGCCGAAATATTCGATCGCCGCCTCGATCAGCGTCTCGCTGTCGGGCCGCGGGATCAGCACGCCGGGGCCGACCGCCAGCTCGATCGTCCAGAAGGCGCGGCTGCCGGTGATGTAGGCGACGGGCTCGTGCGCCAGACGGCGCCGGATCAGGGCTTCCAGCGCCTCGGGCGCGGGAGCGTCGAGATGGCGCAGGATCATCGATTCGCGGGTGACGCCCAACGCATGCGCCATCAGCAGCTCGGCATCGAGGCGGGGGGAGTCGGAGACGGGTTCGAGGCGACGGGCGGCTTCGTTGAGCGCCACGCGCACGCTGTCGCTCACCGCCGGACCTCCCCAAGGCGCCCGGCCGAGAAATGTTGAATCTCTTGATACTCCACGCGGGTGCGGGAGAGGCACGGAGTCAGCGGGTCGATCCGGATTTGCGCGGTGCAGGCCATGCCGGAACCGAAGCAGAAGATTTCCAACATTGCCAGAGGCGGTGGCCTTGGCATCCGGTACTCCCCTCCCTGCAAGGGAGGGGTTGGGGGTGGGTTGCGAGCGAAGCGAGCCCAGCAAGACGGTCAGTGGAAAACAGAAAAGGCCGGGCATCGAGCCCGGCCTTTTCTAACCCACCCCAAGCCCCTCCCTTGCAGGGAGGGGAACAGAAAGGCGTCAGCCGTCGAGCTGCGCCAGCCGGTCGGCTTCGTCCTGGGCGATCAGCGCGCCGATCAGTTCGTCGAGCTCGCCTTCCATCACTTCGGGGAGGCGGTGGAGGGTCAGGTTGATGCGGTGATCGGTCACCCGGCCCTGGGGGAAGTTGTAGGTGCGGATGCGCTCCGAGCGATCGCCCGAGCCGACCATCGAGGCGCGCGCGCCCGAGCGCTCCGAGGCCAGCCGGTCGCGCTCGCGCTCGTAGAGGCGGGTGCGCAGCACCTTCATCGCCTTGGCCTTGTTCTTGATCTGCGAGCGCTCGTCCTGCTGGATGACGATGGTACCGGTGGGAAGGTGCGTGATGCGCACCGCCGAATCGGTGGTGTTGACGCCCTGCCCGCCCGGGCCCGACGCCCGGAAGATGTCGATGCGGAGATCCTTGTCGTCGATCTTGATGTCGGCGTCCTCGGCCTCGGGCAGCACCGCCACCGTCGCCGCCGAAGTGTGGATGCGCCCGCCCGCCTCGGTCGCCGGCACGCGCTGGACGCGGTGGACGCCACTCTCGAACTTGAGCTTGGCGAACACGCCGGTGCCGGTGACGCTGAGCACGACTTCCTTGTAGCCGCCGAACTCCGAATCGGAGGCGGAGATCAGCTCGATCTTCCAGCCCATCCGGTCGGCATAGCGCTGGTACATACGCAGCAGGTCGCCGGCGAACAAAGCCGCTTCGTCGCCGCCGACACCGGCGCGGATCTCGAGCATCGCCGGGCGCGCATCGGCTGCGTCCTTGGGCAGCAGCGAAAGCGCCAGGCCACGCTCGGCAGCGGCCAGCGCCTGTTCGTTGGCGTGGAGTTCCTCCGCCGCCAGCGCGCGCAGCTCGTCATCCGGCTCCTGCGCCATCAGCGCGAGCGATTCGGCCTCGGTGCGCAGCCGGCGGACCTCGCCGGCGGCGAGCGCCACCGGCTCGATCTCGGCATATTCCTTGGAGACGGCGACGAACCGGTCGCCCGACAGGTCGCCGGTCGCCATCTGCGCCTGCAGCTCGTCGCGCCGCGCCTCGATCGCAGCAATACGGTCGGCGGGGATTTTCATCGCGCGGCGCCCGACACCAGAGCGGCGACGGCATCGGCATCGACGGCGTCGCCGTCGATCACACGCTGCGCAATCGAGACCTCGCCATCGCGCTGCTGGAAGGACACCGTCATCGCCGGGCCCGCCTTCATCGCGCGATCATAGCGCTTCTTCGGGCTGCCGGTGGCGAACAGCTCGGCGCTGAACCCGTTGTTGCGCAGCGACGCGAGCAGGCCGATCGCAGCCGTGTCGCTGCCGGCTGCCTCGACCACCACGGCCACCTGCATGCGCTCGACCGCCGGCTCCGGGATCAGCATCGCCAGCCGCTCGACGCCCGCCGCCCAGCCCACGCCCGGGGTCTCGGGGCCGCCGAGATTACCGACCAGCCCGTCATAGCGGCCGCCCGCGAGGACGGTGCCCTGGGCGCCGAGGCGGTCGGTGACGAATTCGAACGCGGTGTGACGGTAATAGTCAAGCCCGCGCACGAGGCGCGAATTGCGCGTCCACCGGACCCCGGCGGCATCGAGCCCGTCGGTGACCGCCTTGAAGAAGGCCGCGGCCTCCTCGGTCAGATACGCGTCGATGTCCGGCGCGCTGTCGGCGATCGGGCGGTCCTTGGGATCCTTCGAATCGAGGATGCGCATCGGGTTCTTCTCGAGCCGGACGAGGCTGTCCTCGCTCAGCTGGTCCCGGTGCGCCTCGAAATGCGCGACCAGCGCGGTGCGCCAGGCGTCGCGCGTTTCCGCGTCACCCAAGGTGTTGAGCTGGAGCGTCACGCCCTCGATGCCCAGCGTGCGCAGCAGCTGGTCGGCCAGCACGAGCAGCTCGACGTCGGCGGCGGGCTCGACCGCGCCGATGATCTCGGCGTCGAGCTGGTGGAACTGGCGGAAGCGACCCTTCTGGGGACGCTCGTAGCGGAACACCGGGCCCGAGGTGACCAGCTTGATCGGCGCGTACTGCTGCCAGCCCTCGGTGATGTAGGCGCGGCAGATGCCGGCGGTGAATTCGGGGCGCAGCGTGATCAGGTCGCCGCCCTTGTCCTCGAAGGTGTACATCTCCTTCGAGACGACGTCCGAGGTCTCGCCCATCGAGCGGGCGAACACGCCCGTCGCTTCGAACACCGGGATGTCGACCCGCTGGAAGCAATAGAGTTTGCGGACGGAATCAAAGGTTTCGAGAACATGCGCGAACCTGCGCTGCTCTTCGCCGAAGATGTCCTGGGTGCCGCGGATGCGGTTGGGCGTTTCAATGCGTGCCATGTTGGCGCGCGCCAATAGGCCTGTTCCCCCGTCGTCGCAACGCGAAAGCCCATGGCGATAGGGAACAGCGTCATAACGTGGCAATTGTTGCACCGGGCAAGCATATGGTGGAAACCTGCCCTGCACCGGGACTTAGTTTCGCGTTTCCCGGATATTTCTTGTGTTGCGCCTGCACAGGCCGCTGCTCAAGAGCGTTTCCGCACAGAACCGCGCCCGAGTCGGCGCCTTGATCCGGGTTGAACACTTGCACCGAATCACCCCTGGCGGCTCCCGCCTTCCTGCCTTCGCATTGCTTTCCGCCACGCTGATTCTCGCTTCCTGCGGGAGCGGCAGCCAGACCGCACAGAAAAAGGGCGCCGGCGGGCCGCCGCAAGTGGGCTTCGTGGTGGTGCAGCCGGGCGAGGTACCGGTGGTCGCGGAGCTGACCGGCCGGGTGAATCCCTATCAGGTCGCCGAGATCCGCCCGCAGGTGGCCGGCATCATCCGCAAGCGCTTCTTCGCGGAGGGATCGATCGTCCGCCAGGGCCAGACGCTCTACCAGATCGACCCGAGCCTCTATGCGGCGAGCGTCGCCGAGGCGTCGGCAAGCCTGCAGAATGCCCGCGCCAATGCCGAGGCGGCGCGGATCAAGGCCGATCGCTACAAGCCGCTGGCCGAGGCCGAGGCGGTGTCGAAGCAGGACTATACCGACGCCGTCGCCGCGGCCCGCCAGGCCAATGCGCAGATCGCCCAGAGCGGCGCGCAGCTGCAGACCGCGAAGATCAACCTGAACTTCACCCGGGTGCCGGCGCCGATCACCGGCCGCATCGGCCGATCGCTGTTCACCGAAGGCGCGCTGGTCACCAACAACCAGGCCGACCCGCTGGCGGTGATCCAGCGGCTCGACCCGATCTTCGTCGACATCCAGCAATCGAGCACCGAGCTGCTCGCGCTGCGCCGTGCGCTCGCCCAGCAGGGCGTCGTCCCGGGCAGCGCCAGCGTGCGCGTCAAGCTGGAGGACGGCAGCGAGTATGGCACGACCGGCACCGTCGAATTCTCCGAAGTGGTCGTCGATCAGAGCACCGGCACGGTGACGCTGCGCGCCCGCTTCGCCAATCCCGACGGGCTGTTGCTGCCGGGCATGTTCGTCCGCGCGGTCTTCACCCAGGCGATCGACACTCGCGCCTTCCTGGTGCCGCAGCAGGCGGTGTCGCGCGACGGCAGGGGCGACGCCCAGCTCTGGGTGGTCGGCGCCAACAACAAGGCCGAGCGCCGCAACGTGACCGCGGACCGCACCCAGGGCGCCTTCTGGGTCATCACCAAGGGGCTCAACCCCGGCGACAAGGTGATCACCCAGGGCATCGCGAACCTGAAGCCCAATGCCGATATCCGCCCGGTCCCGGCCGACACGCCGCAGAAGATCGAGGCGCCCCGCAAGGGCCAGGGCACCGGCGCATCCAAGTCGAAGGGCGGCTAAGCCACTATGTCCCGCGTATTCATCGATCGCCCGATCTTCGCCTGGGTGATCGCGATCATCACCATGCTGATGGGCCTGGGCGCGGTATTCTCGCTGCCCATCGCGCAATATCCGGACATCGCCCCGCCCCAGGTCAACATCCGCGCCACCTATCCCGGCGCGTCGGCGGAGACGGTGCAGAATTCGGTGACGCAGATCATCGAGCAGAACCTGACCGGCATCGACGGGCTGCTCTATTTCAGCTCCTCCTCGACCTCGCGCGGGCAGGTGACGATCAGCGCGACCTTCGACAAGGGCACCGATCCCGACATCGCCCAGGTCCAGGTGCAGAACCAGGTGCAGCAGGCGCTGTCCCGCCTGCCCAACCAGGTGCAGCAGCAGGGCGTGCGCGTCACCAAGTCGAACCCCGACACGCTGCTGCTCGTCGGCGTCTATGACGAGACCGACAAGCGCACCAACCGCGACGTCTCCGACTGGCTCTCGTCCAACCTGCAGGACACGCTGTCGCGCCTGCCGGGCGTGGGCGACGTCAACGTGTTCGGCTCGCCCTATGCGATGCGCATCTGGCTCAACCCGGCGAGCCTAGCGAGCTTCGGCCTTATGCCGAGCGACGTGGTGACGGCAATCACCAACCAGAATACCGAGATCGCGGCGGGCGAGATCGGCGGCCAGCCGCAGCCGAACACGCAGATGCTCAACGCGACGGTGACCGCCCAGTCGCGGCTGCAGACGCCGGAGCAGTTCGCCAAGATCATCCTCAAGACCCAGACCAACGGTGCGCACGTCCTGCTGAAGGACGTCGCCCGGATCGAGCTGGGCGCGGAGAACTACAACGCGGTCAGCCGCGTCAACGGCCATCCCGGCTCGGGCATCGCGATCAGCACCTCGCCGGGCGCCGACGCGCTGAAGACCGCGGACCTGGTCAAGGCGACGGTGGCGGAAGCGGCCAAGGAATTCCCCGAGGGCCTGAACTACGCCTACGCCAACGACACCACCGAATTCATCAAGCTCTCGATCGAGGAAGTGGTGAAGACGCTGGTCGAGGCGATCATCCTCGTCGTCATCGTGATGTTCGTGTTCCTGCAGAGCTGGCGCGCGACCCTGGTGCCGATGATCGCGGTGCCGGTGGTGCTGCTCGGCACCTTCGCGGTGTTCTATGCGCTCGGCTATTCGATCAACACGCTGACCTTGTTCGGCCTGGTGCTGGTGATCGGCCTGCTCGTCGACGACGCGATCGTCGTGGTCGAGAATGTCGAGCGGCTGATGGAGGAGGATCCCGAGCTCACCCCGCGCGAGGCGACGATCAAGTCGATGGACCAGATCCAGATCGCGCTGGTGGCGATCGCGCTGGTGCTGTCGGCGGTGTTCCTGCCGATGGCGTTCTTCGGCGGATCGACCGGCGTGATCTACCGCCAGTTCTCGGTCACCATCGTCTCGGCGATGATCCTGTCGGTGCTGGTCGCGCTGATCCTCAGCCCGGCGCTCACCGCCACCGTGCTCAAGCGCAAGCAGGACATGGCCAAGCCGGGCAGCGGCTGGTTCTCGCGCCGCGTGCCGTTCATCGGCAACGGCTTCCGCAAGGGTACCGAGAAGTTCAACCAGGGCTTCGAGTGGACGATCGACCGCTACACGCGGACGATCTCGTACGTCGTCGATCGCAAGTGGATCTTCCTGCTGATCTACCTGCTGGTCTGCGCGGTGCTGGTGCTGATGTTCTACCGCCTGCCCACGGGCTTCCTGCCGACCGAGGACCAGGGCGCGGCCAGCGTCCAGTTCCGCCTGCCGGCCGGCGCGACCCAGGCGCGCACCCAGGAGGTGCAGCTGGCGGTCGAGAAGTATCTGACCGGGCCGGAGGGCAAGAACGTCAAGACGCTGTTCACCGTGACCGGCGGCGGCGGCGGCGGCGGCGCGAGCGGCCAGAATACCGGCCAGGGCTTCGTCAACTTCGTCCCCTGGGACGACCGCCCGGGCAAGGAGAACGGTGCCGACGCGATCGTCCAGCGCGCGGCGGGCACCTTCCGCAACTTCCGCGACGCCCAGGTCTTCGCGCTTGTGCCACCCGCGATCCGCGGCCTCGGCCAGTCGAACGGCTTCACGCTCGAGCTGCAGAATGCCAGTGGCATGTCACGCGACGACTTCGTCGCCGCCCGCGACAAGCTGCTCGCCGCGGCCAATGCCGATCCGGACCTGCAGGCGGTGCGCCTGTCGGACCTGCCCGACGTCTCGACGCTCAACATCCAGATCGACCAGGAGAAGCTGGCGGCGCTCGGCCTCACCCAGGCCGACGTCAACAACACGCTGTCGACCGCCTGGGGCGGCCGCTACGTCAACGACTTCATCGATCGCGGCCGGGTGAAGCGCGTCTATGTCCAGGGCGATGCGCCCTATCGCGCCGAACCGCAGAACCTCAGCGACTGGTTCGTGCGCGGCAGCGACGGCAAGATGACTCCCTTCTCGTCCTTCGCGACGATCGGCTGGTCGACCGCGCCGACCACCGTCTCGCGCTTCCAGGGCATCTCGGCCTTCGAATTCCAGGGCCAGCCGGCACCGGGCAAGAGCTCGGGCGACGCGATGAGGCGGATGGAGGAGCTCGCCGCGCAGATCCCGGGCACCAGCGTCTCCTGGGCCGGCCTGTCCTACCAGGAGCGGCTGGCGGGCGGGCAGGCACCCCTGCTGTACGGCGTGTCGCTGCTGATCGTGTTCCTATGCCTCGCCGCGCTCTATGAGAGCTGGTCGATCCCGGTCGCCGCGATGCTCGTCGTGCCCCTCGGCCTGATCGGCGCGGTGTTCGCAGTGAGCCTGCGCGGGCTGCAGAACGACGTGTACCTGCAGATCGGCCTGCTCACGACGATGGGCCTGGCAGTGAAGAACGCGATCCTGATGATCGAGTTCGCCGAGCGCGCCGAGAAGGAAGGCAAGCGGGTGATCGACGCCGCGCTCGAAGCCGCGCGCATCCGCTTCCGCCCGATCGTGATGACCAGCCTCGCCTTCATCTTCGGCGTGCTGCCGCTGGCGATCTCGACCGGTGCCGGCGCCAACAGCCGCATCGCGATCGGCACCGCCGTGATCGGCGGCATGCTGACCGCCCTGATCCTCGCCATCTTCTACATCCCGCTGTTCTTCGTGCTCGTCCGTCGCGGCGTGCGCGATTCGCTCAAGGCGGTGCGCGAGCGGATGGGCCGCAACAAGCCGGAGGCGCAGGCATGAAGCGCGCAGTCCTTACCCTGATGCTGGGCAGCGTGCTGGCCGGCTGCTCGATGGATCCGAAGCTGGAGATGCCGGCGGCGCCGGTGCCGCCGAGCTGGCCGGTGGGCGACGCCTATCTGAAGGCGAACGAAGCTGCGCTGCCGACGGTGACCTATCAGGAGATCTTCCGCGATCCCCGGCTGCAGAAGCTGATCGAGACTGCGCTGGCCAACAATCGCGACCTGCGCATCGCCGCGGCCAATATCGCCGCGGCACGCGCCCAGTATCGCATCCAGCGCGCCGACCGGCTGCCCGAGCTCGACGCCGGTGCCGGCGCGACCGTCTCGCGCGGCAGCAGCACCGGCGTGGCGACCGCGGGCAGCAACGGGACGCGCACCAGCTTCTCGGGCGATCTCAGCATCCCGGCGTTCGAGCTCGACCTGTTCGGCCGCGTCGCCTCGCTCACCCGCGCCGAGCAGGACCGCTGGTTCGCGACCGAAGCGGCAGCGCGCGCCACGCGGCTGACGCTGATCGGCGACATCGCCTCGGCCTGGCTCAACCATGCGGCGGACGCGAGCCTGCTCAAGATCGCGCAGGACACCGCGGCCAATGCCGAGCGCTCGGTGAAGCTCACCGACCTGCGGCTGAAGGGCGGCATCGCCCCGCGCACCGACCTTGCCCAGGCGCAGCAGACGCTGGCCAGCGCCCAGTCCGACGTCGCCTCCCAGACCACGGCGGTGGCGCAGGACGTCAATGCGCTGCGCCTGCTCGTCGGCGCGGAGATCGATCCAACCCTGCTGTCCGCGGCGATCGAGGAAGCCGCACCGACCGTTGCCGAGCTGCCCGCCGGGGTCGATTCGGGCGTGTTGCTCCGCCGGCCGGACGTGGTGCAGGCAGAATATACGCTGCGCGCCGCCAATGCCGAGATCGGGGCGGCCCGCGCCGCGCTGTTCCCGCGCATCTCGCTGACCGGGCTGCTTGGTTTCGCCAGCGACGCGCTGACCGGGCTCTTCTCGGGCAATGGCTTCCATTGGTCGGGCGGGGCGAGCGGCAGCTATCCGATCTTCAATGCCGGCGCGGGCCGTGCGGGCGTGCAGGCGAGCGAGGCACAGCGTGACGCGGCGCTCGCCACCTATGAGAAGTCGATCCAGACTGCCTTCCGCGAAGTCGCCGATGCGCTCGCCCGGCGCGGCACGATCGACGACCAGCTCAAGGCCGACACCGCCAACCTGACCGCGGCCCAGGACAATTACCGCCTGTCCGAAGCGCGCTATCGCGGCGGGATCGACAATTTCCTGGCGAACCTGGTGGCGCAGCGCTCCTATTACACCGCGCAGCGCGGGCTGGTGAACACGCGGCTGGTCGAGGCGACCAACCTGGTGACCTTGTACCGCACGCTCGGGGGTGATTCGCTGCTGACGGCTACGGCGAACGGGCCGCAGGCGACGACGCCCGCGCCCTAACTCATCCTCCCCCGCAAGGGGGAGGTGGCGTGCGCAGCACGACGAAGGGGGAGGTAAGCGAGCCGAGAATTGGCTGCTTACCTCCCCTCCACCAGCTTCGCTGGTCCCCCTCCCCCGGGGGAGGATTGTTTCTGACCTCGAATCGCCGGCGATTCGGCAGAGAAACCCTGGGCCCCGGCTTTCGCCGGGGAGCTGGTTGGCTGCAAACGCCGCTGCCCTAGGGTAATTCCGCCCACCCTTTTCCCTCTTCCCACACCCCGCTATCGGTTGCGAAGCGAAACGGGAGTGGAAGCATGGCCTACGAGACGATCCTGACCGAGCGCGCCGGCGATGTGCTGGTGATCACGCTCAACCGGCCCGATCGCCTCAACGCCGCGCCGCCGGCGATGTTCGACGAGATCCGCGACGCGCTCGGTAATCTGGGCGACTCCCGTGCGGTGCTGTTCCAGGGCGCCGGCCGCGCCTTCTGCTCGGGCGCCGATGTGGCGAGCGGCGCGCTTGCCTCGGCCGATCCCGGTAACGCCACCCATGCGGCACTGACCGATCATTACAACCCGACGATCCTCGCGGTGACCCGGCTTGGCGTGCCCGTGGTCAGTGCGGTGCGCGGTGCGGCCGCCGGCATCGGCTGCAGCCTCGCGCTCGCCGCCGATTTCTGCGTGGCGAGCGACACCGGCTATTTCCTCCAGGCCTTCGTCAATATCGGGCTGGTCCCCGACGGCGGCGCGACCTGGCTGCTCCCCCGCCTGGTCGGCCGCGCCCGGGCCGCCGAGATGATGATGCTTGGCGAGAAGGTGCCCGCGGTGAAGGCGCGCGACTGGGGGCTGGTCCACAGCGTCGTCTCGGACGAGCAGCTGGAGCATGAGGCGCTCGCGCTCGCCACCCGGCTCGCCGCCGGCCCCACCCAGGCGCTCGGCATGATCCGCCGCGGCATCGGCCAGGCGCTCGAGCTGTCGCTGGAAGAGGCGCTGGCGATGGAAGCCAACCACCAGCGCAGCGCGCGCGGCACCGCCGATTCGATGGAGGGCGGCCTGGCCTTCCTCCAGAAGCGGAAGCCGGACTTCACCGGGAAATAATTCGGCGCCACTGCGCTTCGCGGGTATCCGCGCTTGATTGACGTTACAATGTAACATATCAGGCCCCGATAGACGAAAAGGGTAGCTTCTGGTGTTGGGTAACAGGCAGCGCGAAAGCGGAAGGTGGCGGTTGCACCATCTGTCCGGTCGCGCACGCGCCCTGTTCCTCGCGCTGCTGCTGTCCTTCTGCTGGCAGAGCCTGGTCGTCCAGACGCACCAGCATCTCGATCCGGTCCGCCTGGCGGGACTGGCGCTCACCGCATCCGAAGAGGTGCAGGCGCCGGGCAAGCAGGCTCCCGCGGACCTGCCGGCCAACTGCCCGCTCTGCCGCGAGATGGCGACTGCCGGCGCCTATCTGCTGCCGACGCCCATCGCGCTTGCCGCACCGGAAGCGACCAGCTTCCACTTCACCCCGGCGTCGCTCGACGCCCTGACGCTGCTGCCGCCGGCCCGTGGCTGGCAGAGCCGCGCACCCCCGCTCCGCTCCCAGGCCTGAGGACTCCGCTCGCGAAGAGAGGCGCGTATCCGCGCGCCCATGCGCCGTGGAGTCCCTGATCCCCAAAGACCAAGGTTCCTGGAGCAAGATTTCATGCGTCATCTGTTTCTGCTGAGCGCCGCCACGATCGCGCTCGCCTTCCCCGCCGTCGCCCATGCCGCCGGCCCCGACACCGCCACCCCCGCCGACACCGCCAAGGCGGCCCCTGCCGATGCGCCCGCCGACGGGCAGAGCACCACCGGCAACCATGGCGACGAGATCGTCGTCACCGGCCTGCTCAACCAGAGCGAGAAGGATGTCCTCGCCGGCACCTCGATCGTCTCGGGCGAAGAGCTGACCCGCGACCTGCGGCCGAGCATCGGCGAGACGCTGGCGCGCCAGCCGGGCGTTTCCGCCACCTCTTTCGGCCCCAGCGCCTCGCGCCCGATCCTGCGCGGCTTCCAGGGCGAGCGCGTCCGCGTGCTGACCGACGGCATCGGCTCGATCGACGTGTCGAACACCTCGGTCGACCATGCGGTGGTGATCAACCCACTGCTCGCCGAGCGCGTCGAGGTGCTGCGCGGCCCGTCCGCGCTGCTCTACGGCTCCTCGGCGATCGGCGGCGTGGTCAATGTGATCGACACGCGCATCCCGCGCAGCGTGCCGGAGAATGGCTACCGCTTCGATGCGATCGGCAGCTATGGCTCGGCGGCGAAGGAGCGCTCGATCGGCGGCGCCGGTGACGTCGCGGTCACCGACAAGCTCGTGCTCCATGCCGATGGCTCCTACCTGAAGAGCGACGACCTGCATGTCGGCGGCTATGTGCTGACCCCCGAGGCACGCGCCCAGGCGCTGGCCGCGGCCGCCGGTCCGACCACGCCGGACGATCCCGACTTCGCCGCCACCGCCGCGCTGAAGAACACCCTGCCCAACAGCTTCGCCAAGACCTGGACGGCGGGCGTCGGCGCGTCGATCATCACCGACACCGGCAGCCTCGGCATCTCGTACAGCCATTATGACAGCTTCTACGGCGTGCCGATCCGCTATGCGCTCGCTTCGGGCGAGGAGCAGGAGGCGCCGCGGCTGAGCCTGGTCCAGAACCGCTTCGACCTGCGCGGCGAAGTCGATACCGGCGGCGGCTTCCTCAAGCAGATCCGGCTGCGCGCCGGCTATGCCAATTACCGCCACTTCGAGCTGGAGGAAGACGGCTCGATCGGCACCGCCTTCTACAACAAGGGCATCGAGGGCCGGCTCGAGCTGGTCCAGGCCAATCGCGGCGGCTGGAGCGGCGCGTCGGGCGTGCAGTTCTTCAACCGCGACTTCAACGTGGTCGGCGACGAGGCCTTCCTGCCGAAGAACTCGACCCAGCAGATCGGCCTCTTCACCCTGCAGCAGTTCGATTTCGGCGCGCTCAGGGCCGAGGGCGGTCTGCGCTACGAGATGACCACCCAGCAGGCCAACCCGATCGACGGCGACCTGCGCTTCTTCTCGGGCAAGCGCGACTTCAATGCGCTCTCCGGCTCGGCGGGCCTGTCCTATGCGCTGGGCGACGGGGTGCGGATCGGCGTGAACCTGTCGCGCACCGAGCGCGCGCCTTCGGCCGAGGAGCTGTTCGCCCGCGGCGGCCATGCCGGCACGCAGAGCTGGGAGCTGGGCAGCCCGGACTTCGGGCTCGAGAAGTCCTGGGGTCTGGAAGGCTCGCTGCACGTCCACAAGGAAGGCTTCAGCCTCGACGCCTCGGCCTATTACAACTGGTTCTCCAACTATATCTCCGAGAACCAGGTCGATCCGGCGATCTGCCAGGCGGCAGCGGCACCGAGCGGGCGCGACGTCGACCTGCCCTGCTTCCAGTTCCAGCAGGCGGCAGCGCGCTATTACGGCTTCGAGGCCGATGCCTCGTTCCGCGTCGCCAAGATCGGCGGCACCTCGATCAACGTCGATGCGCTGGGCGACTATGTCCATGCCAACATCGTCGACGAGGGCCCCGTGCCCCGCATCCCGCCGATGCGCGTGCTCGGCGGGATCGAGGCACAGTCGGACCGGGTGACCGGCCGCGTCGAGGCCGAGCATGTCTTCGAGCAGGACCGGGTCGCCGCGTTCGAGACGCCGACCAGCGACTATACCCTGGTCAATGCCTCGATCGCCTTCCGGCCGATCCCGGGCAACCAGAAGATCTCGCTGCTGCTCAGCGCCAACAACATCTTCGATGTCGATGCGCGGCGCCATTCGAGCTTCCTGAAGGACTTCGCCCCGCTGGCGGGACGCGACCTGCGCGCGACGGTACGCGTCGGCTTCTAAGGCCGGGAAGCGGGAGCGGCGGCGCCGGAGAACCGCGCCGCCGCTCCCCTCGACTGCGAGTATTTTGGAGTAAAAGACATGCGCTGCGGACAACCGGCGGCCGCGCCTTCCGCTATCGACTGGGTCGAGCGGATGGCGGTCGGCGCCTCGGTCCTGTGCCTCATCCACTGCGCCGGCCTGCCGTTGCTGCTGGCGGCACTGCCCGCCCTGTCGCGGCTGGTCGCGCTGCCAGAGACACTGCATCTGTGGATCCTGGTGCTGGCGGTGCCCAGCTCGGGGCTTGCCCTGCTGGTCGGCACCTGGCGGCACCGGCTGTGGCAGCCGCTCCTTGCCGGCGGCATCGGCCTGGCCCTGATGGCGGCAGGCGCGTTGCTCTTCGCCGAGACGCCCCAGGAAGTGCCGCTGACCATCGCGGGCAGCCTGTTCCTGGTGTTCGGCCATGTCCGCAATTGGCGGCTGCGGCACCGCCACCACCGCCATGGCTGAGCAGCGGCGCGCCGCCGGGCAGCTGAACGAGGCGATCCTTCGCCTGCTTCAGGATGCCGGGCGGCCGCTCAGGGTGGTCGAGATCCGGGCACGGCTCGACAGGGACGGCGAGATCGCCGCGCCGAGCCTGATCTTCCGCGCCATCCGCCAGCTCGCCGAGCGCCGGGCGATCCACAAGGTCGAGATCGCCCGCGGCTATGTCGCAGGTGACGGCACGCGCAGCATCGCCCTGCTCTGCCGCAGCTGTGGCGAGGTGACGCTGGTCGACTGCCCCCAGGCCTTCGACGCACTCGACGCGCTGGCCGAGCGGCACGGGCTGAGCCGGCCGAAGCACATGGCGGAAGCGGCAGGCATCTGCGCGCGATGCCGGGAGCAGGTTGACCACCGCCCCAAGGTCGTGGCAGGGGGCGAGCGCATCGTTGCTCCACGGCTTGCCGGGCAGGCCGGCAGCGACGCAGGAAACTGACGAACAATCAGGCTCTTGCGGGTATAGCACAATGGTAGTGCAGCAGCCTTCCAAGCTGAATACACGGGTTCGATTCCCGTTACCCGCTCCACCTGCTCCAGGCATATGACCACCAAAACCGCTCCGCTCGCACTGTACGTGCACTGGCCGTTCTGCGTGTCGAAATGCCCCTATTGCGACTTCAACAGCCATGTCCGCGAGAGCGTCGACCAGGCTGCATGGCGCAGCGCGATGCTCGCCGACCTGGCGCATGAGGCGGCGGAACTACCGGGGCGCAGGCTGGGCTCGATCTTCTTCGGCGGCGGCACGCCTTCGCTGATGCCGCCCGAGACGGTCGCCGCGGTGATCGAGGCGGCGGAGCAGCATTGGGGCTTCGAGCCCGGCGTAGAGATCACGCTGGAGGCCAACCCGTCCTCGGTGGAAGCGGCGCGCTTCGCCGACATCGCCTCGGCCGGGGTGAACCGGGTGTCGCTGGGGCTGCAGGCGCTGGACGACGACGCGTTGCGCTTCCTGGGCCGGGCGCACGGGGTGGAGGAGGGGCTGGCGGCGCTCGACACGGCGCAGCGGGCGTTCGACCGGGTCAGCTTCGACCTGATCTATGCCCGGCCGGACCAAGGCCTGTCCGAGTGGGAGGCGGAGCTCACCCGTGCCCTCTCCTTCGACACCGAGCATCTCTCGCTCTACCAGCTGACCATCGAGCCAGGCACGCGCTTCGCCACCCTGTTCGAGAAGGGCGAGCTCAAGGCCTATGACCCCGATGCGGCGGCCGACCTGTTCGAGGCGACGCGGGCGATGACGCGCGCTGCCGGGCTGCCGGCCTATGAAGTCTCCAACCATGCCCGGCCGGGCGCCGAGAGCCGGCACAACCTGACCTATTGGCGCTACAGCGACTATGCCGGCGTTGGCCCAGGCGCGCATGGCCGGCGCGGGGGGATGGCGACGGTGCGCCACAAGAAGCCCGAGAACTGGCTGAACGCGCTGGGCCGCAACGGGCACGGCATGGAGCGCGAGGACCCGCTCGACCTGCACGACCGCGGCGTCGAGGCGCTGGTGATGGGGCTGCGGCTGGCCGAGGGCGTCGACCTGGCCCGCATCCCCGATGCGCCGCTCGACCTGAAGGCACTGGCGCTGCTGGAGACGCAGGGGCTGGTCATGCGGACGGGCACCCGGCTGATCGTAACCGACGCGGGCATGCCGGTGCTCGAGGCGATCCTGCGCGAGCTGGTGCTGGCCTAGAGCTTCCTACCGCGCGCGGCGCGGCGGCTTGGCAAAGTACATGAAGTACACGCCCGAAGCGGGTTTTCGTGGGGCTTGGGTTGAGCAGGGTCCCACTGGGGCTTCGGATCCCGCAATAATGTTGCGCGAGAGCGATCCTATTTTTCCTACGGCTTCCGCAAGCTTCCCGTCATCCCGGCGAAAGCCGGGATCTCGGGCGAGGGCGCGTGCGGCGGGACAAGAGCGGCACGAGATCCCGGCTTTCGCCGGGATGACGGTTATGGGGAAGGACGCCTATGGCGCGCCTATCCGGCCTTCGCGTCGAGACGCACTGCCCCTCTCCCCGGCCCTCTCCCCTGGAGGGGAGAGGGAGAAGAAGTTCTTAGTTCCCGAAGCCCGTCGGCGCCGGGGAGATCGTCACCGTCGTCCCGGCCTTCACTTCCTGCACCTCGAGCGCGCGTTCGGCGATGCCGTCGCGGCCGAAGCGGAAGGCGCCGTCGAGGCCGCCAAAGCCATCGGGCGCCGTCAGGCGGCGTTCGGGGAAGATGTCGCCCGGGCGCCATTCGCGGGCGATGCGCACGGTGAGCAGCACTGCGTCATAGCCGAGCGTCGACAGCCGGTACGGCGCCGCGCCGAAACGGGTGCGGTACTTGGTGGCATAGGTGCGATAGTAGTTGTCGGGCACGCTGGCGAACCAGGCGCCATTGAGCACCGCATTCGCGCCGATCGCCGAATCGGTGTTCCACAGCTCGGTGCCGAGTATGCGCGAGGTCTTGCCGCCGGCCGACTTGCGGATGATCGGCGCCGCGGTGACGCCGCTCGCCCCCGAGCCGGCGATCAGGATCGCCTGATAGGGGGTGCGCGACAGCTTGGTGATCGCCGTCGTCATCGAGCCGGGGCGGCCGTCATAGCTCTCCATCGCCAGCACCTTGCCGCCCTGGTCCTCGACCGCGCGCAGGAAGCTGGTCGAGGCGCGCTCGCCATAGACGCCCGAGGTCATCAGCCCGACAAAGTTGGTGACGCCCTGGGCACGGGCATAATCGACCACGCGCTCGATCGACTGAGCCGGCGAATAGCCAAGCAGATAGGTGCCGTTGCCGGCCACGCTGGTGTCGTTCGAGAAGCTCAGCACCGGCACGTGCGCGGCGCGGGCGATCGGCGCGACCTCGCGCGCTTCCTCGGCGAGGAGCGGGCCGAGGATCAGCTTGTTGCCGTCGGCGATCGCCTGGCGCGCGGCATTGGCGGCACCGCCGGCGGTGTCATAGGTGGTGATGCGCAGCACGTCCGACTTTGTGTCGAGGATCGCGAGCTGGGTCGCATTGGCCAGCGACTTGCCGACGCCGGCATTCGGGCCGGTCATCGGCACGAGCAGGGCGACGCGGTGGCGCTCGACATCCTGGGGCAGGCCCGGGGTGATCGGACGCGTCGAGGGCCGCTCGCGCGGCACCTCGACCGTCGGGGCGGGGCGCGATTCGGGGACTACCCGCGGCCCGCTGGCGCAGGCGGCGAGGAGCGCGGCGAGGCCCAAAGCGGCCCAGCGCAGGATGCCCCGTTGCGGATTCACGGTCGCGTCTGCCATTTACTCTCCCCGATGGACACTGTTCTCACGCCCGGCCTCTATATCGTCGCCACCCCGATCGGCAATCTCGGTGACCTGTCACCGCGCGCCAGCCAGATACTCCTGAACGCCGATCTGGTTGCGGTTGAGGACAGCCGTGTGACAGCCGGACTGTTTCGCCACCTCGGCGCCAAGGGCAAGATGCTTCCCTATCATGACCATAATGCCGATGCGGTGCGCCCCGGCCTGGTCGCGCGGATGGCGACCGAGGCGATCGCGCTGGTCTCGGACGCGGGGACGCCGCTGATCTCGGATCCCGGCTTCAAGCTGGTCCGCGACGCGCGCGAGGCGGGCCATGCGGTGACGACGATCCCCGGCCCCTGCGCGGCGATCGCGGCACTGACGCTGGCCGGGCTGCCGACCGACCGCTTCCTGTTCCTCGGCTTCCTGCCGAGCAAGCAACAGGCGCGGGCCGAATCGATCGCCGAGATCGCCGGCGTGCGGGCGACGGTGGTGCTGTACGAATCGGGGCCGCGGCTCTCCGCCTGCCTGACCGCGCTGGCCGAGGGACTGGGCGACCGCGAGGCGGCGGTGGCGCGCGAGATCAGCAAGAAGTTCGAGGAATGCGTGACCGGCTCGCTCAGCCAGCTGGCGGAACGCTATGCCGAGGCGCCGCCCAAGGGCGAGATCGTCGTGGTGGTGGCGCCGCCGGGCGCGCCGGCCCCGGCCAGCGGGGAAGATGCCGACGCCGCGCTCGCCGAGGCGCTGACCCGGCTGCCGGCGAGCAAGGCGGCGGGCGAAGTGGCGAAGAAGCTCGGGCTCGATCGCAAGGCGCTCTATGCGCGGGCGATGGAGATGAAAGGGTAGCGGACGGGTACCTTGTCCGTCACCCCGGCACCAAATTCGTCATCCCGGCGAAAGCCGGGATCTCGTGCCGCATCGCGCCTTCGCCTGAGATCCCGACTTTCGTCGGGATGACGAAGCTAGCCTATGCGTATTCCTGCTCGAGCAGGCGCATCTCGTCGGCGCCGGTCAGTTCGGCCAAGCGCTTGAGATAGGTTTCGGCCAATTGGCGACGGCGGAGCGCGGCGGCTTCCGTCATGGCGCGTTTGGCAGCTGCAAGTTCCTGAGCGGCGCGACGCCGATAATAGCGTTCGTTCGATTCCATTGGATGCAGACCCCCCGGAAGCACCGATGAACCCGGTTCGGTGCGACTCGGTCTGGCGATGGTAACCAAAGTTATCCACAGGTGCGAGTCGTGAGGGGTAAGAGACCAACGGATCGCCGCGCTGCGGCAACGCGTGGCCGCTAAGGTGGTGGGTGGGGGGTGTGATGACCTTGCCGCAAGCGCCGGAAAATCGGCGATTCGCGGTTTGCGCGGCCGCCCGCGGAACCGATCGCGTGCTGCGCCGCGGCGGCGCGTTTCCCGGGTGTCGGCGGGACAATGGCATTGCGGTTCGACGGGCAGGATGGAACGATATCGCAATGACAATATCGGCAGCCGAAATTGCCCGCGACTTTCTTGCTGTGGTCTGGGACGGCGCACCGCCGGACGACGAAACACTTGGCCGTGCGCTGGATCGTCTGCTCGCGGCGTCGCATGACGTGCCGGATAGGTCTCCCGGCGAGATCGAGCTCGATCCACCGCCGATCGACGGCCCGGCGCTCTACCGCGAAGCGGCCCGACGCTTTCCGGACTATGGCCGCTATCCCCTGGTCGATCCGCTCGCCGAGATCGAGGACGCCACAATGATGCTGGCGGACGCGATCGACGACCTTGTCGACATTACCAGGGAACTGCGCGAGGTGATCTGGTGCGATGCCCATCTCGGCCCCGACGATGGCGCCTGGCAATTCCGGATGCTCTCCTCCCACTGGGTGAGGCATGCGCGCTGGCTCTCCGTCTATCTGCATACCCGCCAGTTCGGCTGAATGGCGATGAACCGGCCTCGCCCGCGCAGGACACTGGAGCAGCGGCGCAAGGCCGAGACCGAGGGCCGGCGCGGCGAGCGGATCGCCGGCTGGTGGCTGCGGCTCAAGGGGTGGAGCATCCTCGACCGGCGCGTGCGGACGCCGGCGGGCGAAGTCGACCTGGTCGCGCGCAAGGGCAATCTGGTGGCGTTCGTCGAGGTAAAGACCCGCGCCACGGCCGCCGATCTCGACCATGCGATCGACGAATATCGGCTCGCCCGCGTTGCCGCCGCGGCGGAATATCTGATGCCGCGCTATGCCGGGCCGGGCGACGATATCCGGGTCGACGTAATCCTCATTGCCCCCCGCACCCTCCCTCGCCATATCGAGAACGCCTGGATGGGGTGACTTATACGAATAAGTCACCTACAGCGTTTCCCGAAGGAGGCCGAATGTCGCTCAATGTCGCCGTGCAGATGGACCCGCTCGATGCGATCAACATCGCCGGAGACTCGACCTTCGCGCTGATGCTGTCGGCGCAGGAGCGCGGGCACCGGCTGTTCCACTATGCCGCCGAGGACCTGAACTATTCGGCCGGCCGGGTATGGGCGAAGGCGCATCCGGTGACGGTGCAGCGTGTGGCCGGCGATCATTTCAAGTTCGGCGATCCGGTGCAGCTCGACCTGGGCGAGGAAGCGGACGTGGTGCTGATGCGCCAGGACCCGCCCTTCGACCTGGGCTATATCACCGCGACGCACCTGCTCGAGCGGATCGCCGACCGGACTTTGGTGGTCAACGACCCCGCATCGGTGCGCAACGCGCCCGAGAAGGTGTTCGTCCTCGACTATCCGCAGTTCATGCCGCCGACGCTGGTGACGCGCAGCCTGGAGGAGGCACGTGCCTTCCTGGCGGTGCACGGCGAGATCGTGATCAAGCCGCTGCACGGCAATGGCGGCAAGGCGATCTTCAAGGTGGGCAGCGACGGCGCCAACCTCTCCGCGCTGATCGAAGTGTTCAACACCGCCTATCGCGAGCCGCACATGGTGCAGGCCTTCCTCCCCTCGGTCGCGGCGGGCGACAAGCGGATCGTGCTGGTCGACGGCGACGTGGCCGGCGCGATCAACCGCATCCCGGGCGAGGGCGAGATCCGATCGAACCTGGCGGTGGGCGGCAGCGCGGCCAAGACCGAGCTGACGCCACGCGAGCAGGAGATCTGCGACGTGCTCGGCCCCGAGCTGAAGAAGCGCGGGCTGCTGTTCGTCGGCATCGACGTGATCGGCGGCGAATGGCTGACCGAGATCAACGTCACCTCTCCCACCGGCATCGTCGCGATCGACCGGTTCAACGGCACCGATACCGGCGCGGTGATCTGGCAGGCGATCGAACGCCGCGTGGCGGAACTAGGGTAAGATCTGGCCCATGCGTGTTCCCCGGTGAAGGCCGGGGTGCAGCAGCGGCGAACCAGGCGAGGGGCTGGCGCCTCTCCAGTGACAGTGCAACTGGGCCCCGGCCTTTGCCGGGGAACCGACAGGGGAAAGCCGCGTAAGCAAATGATCGGTGCAGCGTAGATGTGGGACGCGGTTTCCTGGGGCTATTGGGGCATTTTCTGGCTGATGGTGCTGGAGAATGTGATCCCGCCGATCCCCTCCGAAGCGATCATGAGCGTGGGCGGCATCGCCGTCGCGCGCGGGCAGATGGACTTCACCCTGCTCGTGCTGGTCGGCACCGCCGGCACGGTGCTGGGCAATCTCTTCTGGTGGGAGATCGGCCGGCGGCTCGGCTATCAGCGCCTCAAGCCGATGATCGACCGCTGGGGCCGCTGGCTGACGCTCGACTGGCCCGAGATCGAGAGGCTCAAGGCCTATTTCGACCGATGGGGCGGGCCGACCGTGCTGATCTTCCGCTTCATGCCGGTGGGGCGCACGATCATCTCGATCCCCGCGGGCCTGATGCACATGCCGTTCTGGCGCTTCGTCGGCTATACCGCCATGGGCAGCGCGGTCTGGAACACGCTGCTCGTCGGCCTGGGCTATGCGCTGGGCGCGACGATCGCCGATATCGAGCATTGGGTCGCGCCGATGGTGTTCGCGATCATCGGGTCGGTGGTCGCGATCTATCTGTGGCGGGTGTTCACCTGGAAGCCTCGAGGCTGATCAGGCGCGGGGATGGGCGTTGCGATAGACGTCGAGCAGGTGCGCGGCGTCGACTGCGGTATAGACCTGGGTCGAGCTGAGGCTGGCATGGCCGAGCAGCTCCTGCAGCGCGCGCAGATCGGCGCCGCGGCCGAGCAGGTGGGTGGCGAAGCTGTGGCGCAGCGCGTGCGGGGTGGTGCGGTCGGACAGGCCGAGCGCGGTGCGCGCGGCGCGGACCGACTTGCGGATCACGCCGGGCGGCATCGGCCCGCCCTTGGCGCCGCGGAACAGCGGGGCGTCGCGGGAGATGCCGTACGGGCATTGCCGGGCATAGACCTCGATCGCGTCGCGGACCTGGGGGAGCAGCGGGACGATCCGCGTCTTGTCGCGCTTGCCGGTGACGCGCATCGCGTCGCCGAGCGGCAGCACCGCGCCGGTGAGCGCCACCGCCTCGCCGATGCGCAGGCCGGCGCCGTAGAGAAGAAGCAGCACCGCCCAGTCGCGCGCGGCAAGCCAGGGCTCGCGGGCGTCCTCGGACACGGTCTCGGCGAGCGCGACCGCTTCGTGCGGAGCGATCGGGCGGGGGATGCCCTTCTTGACGCGCGGGCCCTTGAGGCGGGGCAGCTCGGCATCCTCGCCGGCGGCGAATTTGAGGAAGCCGCGGACGGCGGAAAGCTCGCGCGCGGCGGAGGTGTTGGTCAGGCCCTGGTCGCGGCGATGGGCGAGATAGGCGCGCAGGTCGGTGGCGGTGGCTTTCGCGAGGTCGTCGCGGGTGACGGGGCCGCCCCAGTGATTCTGAAGAAAGGCGACCAGCCGCTCGGCGGTGGCGCCGTACGCCCGCACGGTATGCGCCGAGCGCCGCCGGTCGCGGGCGAGATGCTGCGCGTAAAGGAGCGGGAGGACGGGGTCGGGCATTGCGGGGGAGCATAGCTATCCCTCTCCCCTCTGGGGAGAGGGAGGGAGCGCCGAAGGCGCGGAAGGGAGAGGGGCAGTGCGGCGAACCGCATGGCCTGCCTCTCGTTCTGCCCCTCTCCCTTCCCACCGCTTCGCGGCGGGCCCCTTCCCTCTCCCCGGTGGGGAGAGGGAGATCAGACTCAGCCGATCTTCTGGCCGGTCTTGGCCCAGTCGGCCATGAACGCGGCGATGCCGGCGTCGGTCAGCGGGTGCTTGACCAGCTGGCGGATCACCGCCGGCGGAGCGGTCATCACGTCGGCGCCGATCTTGGCGGCCTCGAGCACATGGATCGGGTTGCGCACCGAGGCGACCAGGATCTCGGTGTCGAAGGCGTAATTGTCGTAGATCGTGCGGATGTCGGCGATCAGGTCCATGCCCGGATAGCCGATATCGTCGTGGCGGCCGACAAAGGGCGAGATGAAGGTCGCGCCGGCCTTGGCGGCGAGCAGCGCCTGGTTGGCCGAGAAGCAGAGCGTGACGTTGACCATCGTGCCGTCGCTAGTGAGCGCCTTGCACGCCTTGAGGCCCTCGATCGTCAGCGGCACCTTGACCGCGACATTGTCGGCGACCTTACGGACGATCTCCGCCTCGCGCATCATGCCCTCGAAATCGAGCGCGACGACTTCGGCCGAGACGGGCAGGCCCGGCACGATCTCGCAGATCTCCTTGACCACTTCGAGGAAGTCGCGGCCAGCCTTGTGGATCAGCGAGGGGTTGGTGGTGACGCCGTCGAGCAGGCCGGTATCGGCCAGGTCGCGGATGTCGGCGGTGTCGGCGGTGTCGGCGAAGAACTTCATCTGGAATCCTTGTCAGTCGTGCGTGAGCATGAGCTTTGCGCGACCGCCCTTAAGCCGATTCACCGTGACGCGATAGGTGCCGGGACGCATCCGGTAATAGAGGATCTTGCGGATCGTCGAGCAACGCGGGCCGCGGCTTTCCGACGCCATGCGCAGCGCACGCCGGCCGGTGGCGGGCCAGGCGTCGATCCAGCCGTCCTGGTCGATCGCGATACCGACCGTGCCCGCCTTGCGGATGGCGATCCGCGTCTCGAGCTTGCCGCCGCGCGCCGGCAGCGTCACCGCATGGCCGGTATCGAGCCCGCGCCCGTCGCGCGTCCAGCCGGCGAGCGGCCGGGGCAGGCGCGTGTCGAGCGCAGCGCAGCGGCCCTGCGCAGCCATGCCGATCGCCAGTGCCGTAAGAATCATCGCCTTTCCTCCCCTTGATCGCGCAGATGTTCCATGAATGTTCCTGTCCCAGCAACAAAAGCTTGCACCGAAATGAAGACGATGCGTTTAGGCGGGATGCGCGCGTTCCTTGCCCTTCCCCTGCTGCTGGCCGGTACCCCGGCATGGGCGCAGCAGACCGACGACCAGCTCTGGCTCCAGGCCAGCAGCGTGATGCGTGTCGGCGCGCATGAAGAGGCGACGGTGGAGAGCATCGCCCGCTTCGGCGACCGCGCGCGCGGCCTGGCACATACCGAGATCGGCGGGCTGTTCGCCTGGAAGATCGGCAAGGTCGAGCTGGCGATCGGCTATCGGCATGTCGAGGATTTCGTCGGCGACCGCACGCTGCCCAATGAGGAGCGGATCCGCCAGCATGTGATCGTGCCGCTGGGCGCCGGTTTCGCCACCCGGGTGCGGCTGGAGCAGCGCTTCAACAGCTCGGGGCCGGAGATTGGCCACCGGGTGCGCGGGCAGCTGCGCTTCAACACGGACCTGATCCGGGGCAGACTCGGCCTGTTCGCCACGCACGAGACCTTCCTCAACTTCAACACCACCGGCTGGGGCCAGCGCAGCGGGATCGAGCGGGTGCGCGCCAATATCGGGCTGGGCGTGCCGATCGGCCGACAGCTGCGCGGCGAGATCGGCTATCTCAACCAGTATCGCTTCGGCCGAGGCGGCGCGCGCGACCAGATGGACCATGCGATGACGATCGGGCTGACGCTGCGGCCTTAGCCGCGCATTTGCGTCGCAAAACCTGTTCCCTGGCGAAGGCCGGGGCCCAGTTGCCACGTCGTTCGAGAGGTTTGACCGCCTAGCCAGGTGCGCCGAGACTGGGCCCCGGCCTTCGCCGGGGAACTGCATTGCCAGAAGCCTCTTGGTTACTCCCCCGCGACCAGCATCGCCTTCACCTTGGCGCCCGGCAGGCCCGAGACGTAGAGCCGGTAGAGCCCAGGCTTGAGATCGAAGCGGACGATCTTGCGGATGCTCGAGCATTCGGGGCCATGGCCGTGCTTCACCGAAGTGAGCGCCGCGCCGCCCTCGGTGCCCGGCAGCACGTCGATCCAGCCGCCCTGGTCGAGCGCGATGCCGTAGATGCCGGCAGTCTCGACCTTGAAGCCGATCGTCGCCGCCTTGCCCGGCTTGCTGCCGGCCGGCAGTCCCTTGAGCGCCGCCGCGTCGATCGTGTCGAGCTCGACTGCCTTGCCGGGGGTGAACTCGTCGCCGGGCTTCACCCAGCCGAGCAGGCCGGTCGGCAGGCTGGCATCGGTCGCCTTGCAGGCCGTGGTCTGGGTGGCGGGCGCAGTCTGGGCGAGCAGCAGGGCGGCGGCGAACAGCATCAAATTCTCCCGATCATCTTATAATCGCCATCCCCGCGAAGGCGGGGATCCAGGGTGGCAGAGCGCAGTCCCTCGTGACTCTGGATCCCCGCCTTCGCGGGGATGACGAAAAACAGAATGGATAGCGAGACGATACGGGGATTCCGTTTCCGGCGCAAAAGCCCATATGAGGGCGTCTCATGTCCCGCGCCCGCGTCCTCGTCCTGCATCCCGCGCTCGGCCCCCTCGACTATCGCGTGCCCGCCGGCATGCAGGTCGCGCCGGGGTCGATCGTCGTCGTGCCGATCGGGCCGCGCCAATATGCCGGGGTGGTCTGGGAGCCCGAGCGGCTGCCGACCGAAGAGATCGGCGACAACCGCCTGCGCAACATCCTCGCTGTTGCAGACGCCCCGCCGATCCCGGCATCGGTGCGCCGGCTCGTCGAATGGACCGCGGACTATTATCTGAGCCCGCCCTCGGCGGTGCTGGCGATGGCGCTACGTACCTCCGCCGCGTTCGAGAGCGCGCCGACGATCACCGAATATCGCGCAACCGGCCAGGTGCCCGAGCGGCTGACTCCGCAGCGCGCCCAGGCGCTGGAGCGGATCGGCGAGCGCCAGGGGCTGGTGAAGGAACTGGCGCTGGTCGCCGATGTCTCGGACGCAGTGATCCGCGGGCTGGTCAAGGTCGGTGCGATCGAGGCGGTGGTGGTCGATACCGACACGCCCTACCCCCTGCCCGACCCCAATTTCGCCCCACCCCAGCTCAATCCCGAACAGGCCGATGCCGCATCGATCCTGCGCCAGGCGGTGGGGGCGGAGGCGTTCCAGCCCTTCCTGCTCGACGGCGTGACCGGATCGGGCAAGACCGAAGTCTATTTCGAAGCGGTCGCCGCCGCGATTGCCGCGGGCAAGCAGACGCTGGTGCTGCTCCCCGAGATCGCGCTGACCGAGCCCTTCCTCACCCGCTTCGAGAAGCGCTTCGGCTGCGATCCGGTCGCCTGGCATTCGGGCCTGCGCACCTCGCAGCGCCGCCGTGCCTGGCGGGCGATCGCCCGCGGCGAGGCGCTGGTCACGGTCGGCGCGCGATCGGCTTTGTTCCTGCCCTATCCGAACCTGGGCCTGATCGTGGTCGACGAGGCGCACGAGACCAGCTTCAAGCAGGAGGACGGCGTCCATTACCACGCGCGCGACGTGGCGGTGATGCGCGGGCGGTTCGAGGAATGCCCGGTGCTGCTCGCCTCCGCCACGCCGGCGATCGAGACGCGCCACCAGGTCGAGCTCGGCCGGTACGAGGAACTCAAGCTGCCCGGGCGCTACGGCGCGGCGGAGATGCCGGAGATCGTTCCGATCGACATGCTCCAGGCTCCGCCCGAGCGCGGCCGCTGGCTGGCGCCGCCGCTGGTCAAGGCGATCGACGAGACGCTGGCGCGGGGCGAGCAATCGCTGCTGTTCCTCAACCGGCGCGGCTATGCCCCGCTGACCCTGTGCCGGCACTGCGGCCACCGTTTCCAATGCCCGAACTGCACCGCCTGGATGGTCGAGCACCGGCTGCTCAAGCGCCTGTCCTGCCATCATTGCGGGCACACGATTCCGGCACCCGAGATCTGCCCCGAGTGCAAGAGCGAGGACACGCTCGTCGCCTGCGGCCCCGGCGTGGAGCGGATCGCCGACGAGGTCGCGGCGCTGTGGCCCGAAGCCAGAACAGCAATTGTCACGTCGGACACGCTCTGGTCGCCGGCCAAGGCCGCCGAGTTCGTCTCGCGGATGGAGCATGGCGCGATCGACATCGTCGTTGGCACCCAGCTGGTGACCAAGGGCTATCACTTCCCCAACCTCACCCTGGTCGGCGTGGTCGATGCCGATCTGGGGCTGGACGGCGGCGACCTGCGCGCCAGCGAGCGGACCTTCCAGCAGATCATGCAGGTGGCGGGGCGCGCCGGGCGCGGCGAGAAGCCGGGGACGGTCTATATCCAGACCCACGCGCCCGATGCGCCGGTGATGCAGGCGCTGGTATCGGGCGATGCCGAAAGCTTCTACGCCGCCGAGACCGACGCGCGGCGCGATGCCGATGCCCCACCGTTCGGCCGCTATGCCGCGATCATCGTCAGCTCCGAGGACCGAGCCGCGGCGGAGGAGACCGCGCGGATGATCGGCCGCACCGCGCCCGAGATCGGCGAGGACATGCACGTCTATGGCCCGGCTCCCGCCCCGCTGGCGATGCTGCGCGGGCGGCACCGCTACCGGCTGCTGGTGCACGCGCGGCGCAGCTTCGACGTGCAGCAGGTGCTGCGCGACTGGCTGGGCGGGCTGGCCTGGAGCCAGAAGGTGCGCGTGGCGGTTGACGTGGACCCGTACAGCTTCGTCTGATCCGGTCCAAATTGCGGCTTGTGCGCGGATCGCGCCGCGATAAGCATCTGGGTGAAAACGGGGGATTTCCAGATGTTACGCAAGCTGCTCGCGGCCGCTCTCCTCGCCTTGCCCGTGGCGGCGCACGCCGACTGGTATGAAGCCAGCACCGGGCATTTCATCGTCTATTCCGAGCAGAAGCCCGAAAAGCTCAGGGACTTCGCCACCAAGCTCGAGCGGTTCGACAAGCTGATCCGCTATATCCGCAAGGTGAAGGACGAACCGATCGGCCCGGCCAACCGGCTGACCGTCTATGTCGTCGACGATACCAGCGATGTCGCCAAGCTGGCGGGGGAGAGTTTCGTCGCCGGCTTCTATCGCCCGCGCGCCGGCGGATCGCTCGCCATCGTCCCGCGCAGCGCCGGGGACGGCGACGCCAACGACCTCGGCCCGCTGCAGATCCTGCTCCACGAATATGCCCACCACCTGATGTGGAGCCTCACCCCGAACATCGTCTTTCCGTCCTGGTACATCGAGGGATCGGCGGAGTTCTTCGCCACCACCCGCTACGACAAGGACGGCAGCATGGTGATCGGCCTGCCGCCGCAATATCGCGGCTATGGCATCCTGGAGGGCAACTGGCTGCCCGCCGACAAGCTGCTGATGGCCGATACGCTGAAGCTCAACGACACCCAGCGCGAAGGGCTCTACGGGCGCGGCTGGCTGCTGAACCACTATCTGCTGTTCAACGACAAGCGACAGGGCCAGCTCCTCACCTATCTGAATGCGCTCAACGCCGGCAAATCGGCCAGGGATGCCGCCGCGGCGTTCGGCGACCTGAAGCAGCTCGATCGCGAGCTGGAGAGCTACAAGCACAGCAAGCTCCAGGCCCGGCGCGTGGAGGCGGAGCAGACCCAGGTGGGCAGCGTCGAAATCCGCCCGCTCACCCCGGGCGAGGCAGCGACGATGGACGTGCGCATCCGCTCCAAGAACGGCGTCAGCGAGAAGACGGCCCCCGGCGTCTATGCCGCCGCGAAGAAGGCCGCCGCGCCCTATCCCAATGACCGCGGCGCGCAGCTGGTGCTCGCCGAGGCGGCCTATGACGCGGGCGATTATGCCGTGTCCGAAGCCGCCGCGGACCGCGCCATCGCCGCCGATCCCAAGGCCGTGGACGGCTATGTCTACAAGGCGATGTGCCGGATGGCGCTGGCGAGCAAGGCCAAGGACTTCAGCAAGGAAAGCTGGTCCGCCATCCGCAAGATCATCGCCAGCGGCAACCGGATCGATTCCAAGGACCCCGAACCGCTGATCCTCTATTACAGCAGCTATGTGGAGCAGGGCCTTCCGCCGCCCGCGATCGCCAAGGACGCACTGTACGACGCCTTCAGCTATGCGCCGCAGGACAGCGGACTGCGCCTGACCACCGCCGCGATGCTGCTGAAGGACGACGACACGGCACGTGCGCGCAGCCTGCTCGCGCCACTCGCCTATCAGCCGCATGGCAAGGGCCTGGCCCAGTTCGCCGCCCTGCTGGTCGCCAAGATCGACGCGGGCGATACGGCCGGGGCGAAGGCGGCGCTGGACGGTGACGCGGCGAAACGCGCGGAGGCCGAAGAGGAGTGACGCACCCGGCTTGAACCGCCGCTGCTTTTGCACGAAAGCTGCCGGCACAAATGGAGGTCGGGGTTCGATGATGCGTCGGTTGCTGATGGTGGTGGCGCTGCTCCTTGCCTGGACGGCTCCCGCGCATGCCGACGACATCTCCGCCTCCGCGCGCGGCGTGGTGCGCATCGTCACCATCGCGGTGGTCGATGACGAGGTGGTCGGCTTCGGCCATGGCAGCGGCTTCGCGGTGACGCCCAACCGGATCGTCACCAACGCGCATGTCGTCGAGCTCGCCTCGCGCTATCCCGACAATGTCGTGATCGGCGTCGTCCCGTCCGAGGGCGACAAGTCGTACCAGGGCAAGGTGATCAAGATCGACCAGGCACGCGACCTGGCGCTGATCGAGTTCACCGGGGTGCGCCTGCCGCCGCTCACCCTGTTCGGCGGCAAGATCTCTGACGGGGATTCGCTGATCGCGCTCGGCTATCCCGGCAATGTCGACATCGCCACCGCGCGCTCGGCAGCCGACTTCATCAAGCCGCAATCGCCGGTGCGCTCGCAGGGAGGGTTCGCCGGCCTGCGCCAGCTGAGCGGGGTGAGCGTGCTGCTCCACACCGCCAGCATCGCGCGCGGCAATTCGGGCGGCCCGCTGCTCGATCGCTGCGGCCGGGTGCTGGGGGTGAACTCGGCGATCACCCATAATGACGAGGGCGATTCGACCTTCGCCTTCGCCATTGCCGGCAGCGAGCTGGCGGCGTTCCTCGCCGAGGCGAAGCAGCCGGTCTCGACCATCGACGTGCCCTGCACCTCGGTCGAGGAGCAGATGGCGCAGGAGCGGAGCGCCGACGAGAAGGCGCGGCTGGCGGCCGACGAAGTCTCGCGCGCCGATGCCGCCAAGGCCGCGGCCGAGCGCGACGACGCGATCGCCCAGGCCCGCAACCGCGCCGAGACGACGCGCGAGAACTACATGGCCGGCGCCGCGGTGCTGCTGGTGCTCGGCGCGCTGGCGGTAGGAGGCGGCGGGCTGCTGCTCTCCCGCGAGCGCAAGCGCGAGGCGATCTGGGTCGCGGCGGGCGGCGGCGTGCTGATGCTCGGCGCGGTGGCGCTGTTCCTCAGCCGGCCGGGCTTCAACGAGAATTCAGTGCTGCCGGTGCCCAAGGCGGCGGCGAGCGGCGCTGCGGCGATGCTGGCGCAGGGCAAGCTGGTCTGCACACTGGTGCCCGAACGCAGCCGGGTGATCGTCTCGGCCACCGACAAGGTCGATCTCGACATCGGCAATGACGGCTGCATCAACGGCCGCACCCAATATGCCGAATCGGGCACACACTGGCAGCGCATCCTGGTCCCCGACCAGGAAGCCAATGTCTCGGTGCTCGACTTCGACCCGGCAACCGGCACCTATACCAACACGCGCTATCTGCTCTCGTCCGAGCAGATGAAGCAGGCGCGGGCGCTGCGGAAGGGCGTGCCGCTGAAGGAATGCTCGACCGACCAGGCCAAGCGCGCCGAATTGGCAACCCAGCAGCAGAACATCCGCACGGCGCTGCCGGCGGTGTACAACGAGAAGCTGGTGTATCGGTGCGCCGCGGCTGGGGGCGAGGCGGCGGAGTAATCCCTCTACCGATTTGCGGGAGAGGGACGCCGACCCCGGCGAAGGCCGGGGGAGGGGCCGAAGGGGGCGGCGAGCACATCGCCTGCCGCACTGCCCCTCTCCCCAGCCCTCTCCCCGGATGGGAGAGGGAGTTAGAGGCGATCCACCCGCGCGGCGAAGCAGCCGCGCCTGGCATTGTGGGCGTGGAGATACGCCACCGCCGGATCGGCGAGCATCCGCGCGATCAGCGGTTCGAGGTCGCGGCCCTCGATCACCTCGGCATCGGTCATCATCCCCGCGTCGTCGAACGCGCGGACCGAGAGCAGGCGGATCGCCAGCGGCTCGGGCACTTCGTTCTCGAAGCGCGCCGCCACCTCGGCGCCTTCGCGCACGAAGATCGCATGGCTGCTCCGATAGGGCGAGGCGACGGGCAGATGCGTGTAATTGACCAGCAGCACGGTCTCGCCCGACTCGACATCGACCAGCTCGACCCGGCACGGCGCATCGGGCTTCTTTTCGACAGTGAAGCGCACCACCTGCTCGGCGGCGAGCGTCGCGTCCGACAGACCATAGAGGCGGCGGAACGGCGCGGGGTCGATGCCCTGGATGACATAGCTCATGCGTCACCGCCCTCGCGCCTGAGCAGCGCCTGCTTGCGATCGACGCCGTACGCATAGCCGCCCATGCTGCCGTCCGAGCGGAGCGCGCGGTGGCAGGGGATGATCACCGGCACATGGTTGGCGCCGCAGGCCGTGCCCGCCGCACGGACCGCGCCGGGGCTGCCCACAGCGGCGGCAAGTTGCGCATAGCTGCGCGTCTCGCCCGGCGGGATCGCGCGCAGCGCCTGCCACACCGCTTCCTGGAAGGCAGTGCCCTGCACGTCGAGCGGCAGGTCGGTGTCGCGCCCTGGGCTCTCGACCTCGGCGACGACGCGCGCCGCCAGCGCCGACAGCGCCGTGCCGCCCTGGACGATCTCCGCCGCGGGGAAGCGCGTGGCGAGGCCGAGCGCATTCTCGTCGAACGCGACGCGGCACAGCCCCTTGTCGGTCGCCGCGATCAGCAACGGGCCGAGGCTGGTCTCGGCGATGGTCCAGCGGATCGTCACCCCCGCGCCGCCGCGCTTCCACACGCTGGGCGACATGCCGAGCCGGGCATTGGCAGTCTCGTAGAAGCGGCTCGGCGCCGAATAGCCGGCCTCGTATATCGCTTCGGTGACGCTGCCTTCGTCCAGCGCCGCCGCTGCGCGCTTCGCCTTGAGGCTGCGGGCATAGGCGGCGGGCGTCACGCCGGTGGCGCGCTTGAACAGCCGGTGGAAGTGATGCGGGGCATAGCCGACCGCCGACGCGATTTCGTCGAGCGAGACGCTCTCCTCCGCCGCCTCGATCAGCGCCACCGCCCGGGCCACCGCGATCCGGTCGCGGCCGACCTCGTCGGGCTTGCAGCGCAGGCAGGCGCGATAGCCGGCTTGGCGGGCGGCTTCGGCGTCATTGTAGAATTCGACATGCTCGCGCTTGGGCCGCCGCGCCGGGCAGGTCGGCTTGCAATAGATGCGCGTGGTGGTCACCGCGACGATCAGCCGCCCGTCGAATGCGCGGTCACGCGCTTCGAAGGCGGCCCAGGCAGCGTCTTCGGAGAGGAGGAGTTCGTGGGTCATGGGAGGGATATAGGCCTCTCCTCCCAGCCCCACATCCCGGGGATTGCGGCCAAACGAACATGAGCGTCATCCCGGCGAAAGGCGGGATGACGAATATGGGTCGGGATGGCGGAAGGGGGCGCGGGATGACGCCCCGAACAATAACTCATACAATAGCCCCCTTGCCCCCTGCCTCGAAACCCGCCACTGTTAGCGCTAACGGGCGCGCCGACGTCCGGCGGGAGAGAGCAATGTCCTTCTGGCGACGCACGCGCGCCCTGCGCTGGTGGATCATCGGGATCGTGATGCTGGGCACGATCGTGAACTATCTCACCCGCTCGACCCTGGCCGTCGCCGCGCCGGTGTTCATGCCCGACCTGGGCATCGACGAGCGCCAATATGGCTGGATCACCGCCGCCTTCCAGGCCGGGGTGATGCTCCAGCCGGTGGTCGGCTATATCCTCGATACCATAGGGCTGCGCACCGGGCTCGCCGTGTTCGCGAGCTGCTGGGGGCTGCTGACCATGGCGCACGGCCTCGCCTTCAACTGGCAGATGCTGTTCGGGCTGCGCGGTGCGCTGGGCTTTGCCGAGGGGACCTCGCACACCGGCGGATTGAAGGTCGTCTCGGAATGGTTCCCGGCGAAGGAGCGCGGGCTCGCCGGCGGCATCTACAATCTCGGCGCCTCGGCCGGATCGGCGCTGGCGGCGCCTTTGGTCGCCTGGTCGATCTGGATGTGGAACTGGCGTGCGGCCTTTGTCATCGCCGGCGCGCTGGCGCTGTTCTGGGTGCTGCTCTGGCTGCGCTTCTACCGCAGCCCCGCCGAGCATCCCGACATCGGCGAGGAGGAGCGCGCCTATATCCTTGCCGGGCAGGAAGCGCATACCCAGGCTGCCGGCACCCGCCCATCGGTCCTGTCGATCCTCCGCCAACGCAACTTCTGGGGCATCGCCATCCCGCGCTTCCTGGCCGATCCGACCTGGGGCACGCTCACCTTCTGGCTGCCGCTCTATCTGGTGAAGGTCCGCCATTTCGACCTGGGCGAAATCGCCATCTCGGCCTTCCTGCCCTTCGTCGCCGCCGACCTGGGCTGCCTGTTCGGGCCTACATTGGTGCTGTGGCTCCAGCGCCGCGGCATCGACCTGATCGACGCGCGGCGCTGGACCTTCACCTTTGGCGCGGTGCTGATGACCGGAATGCTGTTCGTCGGCAGCGTCGAGAGCGCCTGGGCGGCGGTCGGATTGCTCTGCCTGGGCGGCTTCGCGCACCAGACGCTGTCGGTCACCTGCATCACCATGGCGAGCGACCTGTTCCGCCGCGACGAGCTCGGCACTGTTGCCGGCATGGCCGGCACGCTCGCCAATGCCTCGATCCTGATCTTCTCGCTGCTGATGGGGAGCCTGGTCGCCTCGATCGGCTACAACCCCTTCTTCATCGCCCTTGGCCTGCTCGACCTGATCGCGGCGGCCGTGCTCTGGACCCTGGTGCGCAAACCCGCATGACCCGCAATCCCATCCTGCCCGGCTTCAACCCCGATCCCTCGATCGTCCGCGTCGGCGAGGACTATTACATCGCCACCTCGACCTTCGAATGGTTCCCCGGGGTACAGATCCATCACAGCCGCGACCTGGCGAACTGGGAGCTGGTCGCCCGGCCGCTCAACCGCGCTGCCCAACTCGACATGCGCGGCGATCCGGACAGCTGCGGCGTGTGGGCGCCGTGCCTGAGCCATGACGGCGAGCGCTTCCACCTGATCTACACCGATGTGAAGCGCTATGGCCGCACCACGGTCGGCGGCGCATCGGGGGCGAGCCTGCGCGACTTCCACAACTATCTGGTCACTTGCGAGACGATCGACGGCGACTGGTCCGATCCGATCCACCTGAACAGCAGCGGCTTCGATCCCTCGCTCTTCCACGACGAGGATGGCCGGAAGTGGCTGCTCAACATGCTGTGGGACCATCGCCCAGGCCGCAATCGCTTCGCCGGGATCGTGGCGCAGGAATATTCGCCGGCGGAGCAGCGGCTGGTCGGCGAGCGGGTCAACATCTTCCCCGGGACGCCGCTGGGGCTGACCGAGGCGCCGCACCTCTACAAGCGCGATGGCTGGTATTACCTGCTGACGGCAGAAGGCGGCACCGGCTGGAACCATGCCGTGACGATGGCGCGCTCCCGCAGCCTCACCGGCCCTTACGAGCTGCATCCCGACATCTACATCCTGAGCAGCCGCACCCGCCCCGACGCAGCGCTTGCGCGCGCCGGCCATGCTGACCTGGTCGAGACGCCCACGGGCGAGCCCTGGCTGGTCTATCTGTGCGGCCGGCCGCTCCCCAATCGCGGGCGCTGCGTGCTGGGCCGCGAGACGGCGATCCAGCCGATGCGCTGGGGCGCGGATGGCTGGCTCTACACGACGGGCGAGCCCGGCATGCCGATGCTCGAGGTGCCGGGACCGGAGGGTCGGGCGCCGGCCGATGCGCGAGACGATTTCGATGACCCCATGTTGCCGATCGACTTCCAATGGCTGCGCACGCCCGAGCAGGAGGCAATCTTCAGCCTGACCGCCCGGCCAGGCCATCTTCGGCTATATGGCCGCGAGACGATCGGCAGCCTGTTCACCCAGGCGCTGGTCGCGCGGCGGCAACAGGCATTCTGCTATTCAGCGAGCTGCGCGCTCGACACTGCGCCGCGCAACTTCCAGCAGGCCGCGGGGCTGGTCGCGTACTATAACGCCTCCAAATTCCATTACCTCCACGTCTCACATGACGAGGAATCGGGCCGCCATCTGCGGGTGATGTCGGCGCTGCCCGATTCGCCCCAGGCCGACAGCTTCACCGCGCCGATCGCGATTCCCGAAGGGCCGGTCGAGCTGCGGATCGAAGTCGATTACGAGCGGCTGCGCTTCGCCTGGCGGTTGGCGGGCGGCGCGTGGAACTGGCTGCCGGAGCAGTTCGACGCCTCGATCCTCTCCGACGAAGCGAGCGCCCCCGGCCTGCCCAACTTCACCGGCGCGTTCATCGGCATGGCGTGCCAGGACATGTCCGGCGCGGGGCTCCACGCGGACTTCGACTGGTTCGCCTATCGGGAACGGGACTTCAGTCCTCGCGGACCGGACGGCGCATAAGCCGGCGAAGCGGCGGGATCGTCGGCTTCGCGCCCGACTTGCCGGTGCCGAAGCGCGCGGCAAGCGCGGCCGAGAGATCGGCGAGGATCTGCTCCTGCCCACGAAAGGCATGCGCGATCTCTTCCTCGGTCAGCGCCTTCATGAAGGCGCAGCCATAGGAGTTACCCGAGCGGCGCACGACCTTGGCGGCGCGGGAGCCCGCACCCGACAGGCCGAGCGAGACCAGCGTGCCGACCGGCAGGTCGATCTCCGAGCCGAAGCGGAAGCCGGTGCGCGAGAAATCCTCGACCTGCACGTCGATCGGCGCGCCATCGGGGGTGCGCAGGGTCGAGGGCGAATCCGCATCGAAACGGATCGCGCCGCGGCGGTCGATATCTCCGAGGATCTCAAGCTTGGCGACGAGCAATTTGGGGCTCCATGGTTGGCACCCCGAGCGTAGCCGGAGAGGCGTTAACGAGAGCTTTGCGAATGGGTCTGCCGGCAATAATTTCATCTGCGCAACGGGCGAGATCTGCGCTAGCCTGACGCCATGGGGAAATCCGCGCTGCTCGCGATATCGTCAGCACTCGCGCTCGCTGCGATCGCGCTGCCGGGCTGGGCGGTACTGGCAGTCAAGCCAGATGTTGAACAGCTGCAGGCGGTCGCGGATCGCGCGTGCAAATGCGAGCGGCGGTCGGGAAGCAAGGCCTGTTGGCAACCGCTCGCCCGCCTCACCCGGCAAGACCTGGACAATCCCGGCGCCACGACATGCTTTCCGCTTTCGACCGAGATGATCGACGCCGGCACAGGCCACTACGAGGACAATGTGGCGCTGCGCTATCGTGTCGTTGGCGGTCACGGCCTCTATCTCTGCTCGAAACAGGAGGCCGTTGTCGGCGAGGCGATCTGGGCGCGCGAAATGGGCCAGCCCGATCAAGCCGAGGCGGCTCAGCAGCGCAGTTTTGTACGCGCCAATGCCGCACTCATCCATTTCGCTACGGCCTTGCAACGCGGCGAACGGCTCGAGAAGCTCAAGCCGCTTTACGGGTGCGTGACCGGCTATCCCCGGTAGCTTCCTTGACGGAAACCGATTTCATCGCCATATGCGCCGCCATCGAGGCGTAATGCAGCGTGATCGGGCATGCGGGTTCATCCCCAAGGGCCCAGGCTCCGCCTCTTTGTTTTCCCGGCTTCCCTAGTCACGCGGGTCGTCATTTTTGACCCCGCCTTGCGCCTGGATTCCGTCCGGTGCGCCCGGCCGTATGTACAGGACACATAATGCAATTCAATGAACTCGGTCTTTCGGAGACCGTTCTCGCCGCGCTTGCCGCCAAGGGCTATAGCGAGGCGACGCCGATCCAGGCCAAGTCGATCCCGTCGCTGCTCGAAGGGCGCGACCTGCTCGGCATCGCCCAGACCGGTACCGGCAAGACCGCTGCTTTCATGCTTCCCTCGATTGACCGGCTGGTCGCATCGGGCAAGCGCGCCCAGCCGCGCGGCTGCCGCATGCTGATCCTCGCCCCGACCCGCGAGCTCGCCAGCCAGATCGCCGACCAGGCCCGCCACTATTCGAAGGGCACGCGCCTTTCGGTCGCCACCGTGTTCGGCGGCACCTCGATCCACAAGAACAAGACCGACCTCGCCAAGGGCGTCGACATCGTCGTCGCCACGCCGGGCCGCCTCGTCGACCTGATCGACCAGTGCTATGCGATCCTGCTCGGGATCGAGATCCTCGTCCTCGACGAGGCCGACCAGATGATGGACCTGGGCTTCATCCATGCCCTGAAGCGCATCGTCCGCGAGCTGCCGTCGAAGCGCCAGACCCTGTTCTTCTCGGCGACCATGCCGAAGACGATCCGCGAGCTGGCCGGCCAGTTCATCAAGGACCCGGTCGAAGTGAAGGTCACCCCCGAGGCGACGACTGCAGAGCGTGTCGACCAGAGCGTCACCTTCGTCCGCCAGGACGAGAAGCAGGCGCTGCTGACGATGCTGCTGCGCGAGACCGAGATCGATCGCGCACTGGTGTTCACCCGTACCAAGCACGGCGCCGACCGCGTCGTCCGCCTGCTGGCGGGCAACGGCATCGCCGCCAACGCGATCCACGGCAACAAGAGCCAGCCGCAGCGCGAGCGTGCGCTCGGCGAGTTCCGCGCCGGCAAGGTCAAGATCCTGGTCGCGACCGACATCGCCGCGCGCGGCATCGACGTGTCGGGCGTCAGCCATGTCTTCAACTTCGAGCTGCCGAACGTGGCGGACCAGTATGTCCACCGCATCGGCCGCACCGCACGCGCCGGCAAGGATGGCGAGGCGATCAGCCTGTGCGCCGATGACGAGCGTCCGTACCTGCGCGACATCGAGCGGCTGATCCGCCAGAAGCTCACCGTGGTGCCGCTGCCCGAGGGCTTCGTGGCGGCTGCGGAGAAGATCAAGTCGAGCCGCGTCAACGTGGCGCCGAGCCGCGACGAGCAGAACGGCCGCAATGGCCGCGCGATGCAGCGGGACGGCCGCCGTCCGGGCGGCCAGCCGCAGCGCGGTCGCCCCGGTGGCCAGCGCGAGGATCGTCCGCGTGGCGACCAGCCGCGCCGCGACGGCCATGCGCCGCGTCCGGAAGCCGCCGGTGCCGCTGCCGGCGAGCCGCGTCCGCGCCGCTTCGATGCGCAGCCGCAGGGCGAACAGCCCCGCAACTATGCCCGCCCCAAGCGCAAGTGGCAGCCCCGCCCGACCAATGGCGGCCAGCGCCAGGGTGGCCAGGGCGGCGGCCGCGGGCGCTAGGCATCCTCGAATTCCCCTCCCGGCAAGGGAGGGGCCAGGGGTGGGTTAGGAAAGGCCGGGCTCGATGCCCGGCCTTTTCTTTTACCACCAGCCGACGGGCAGGGCTCGCTGCGCTCGCAACCCACCCCCAACTCCTCCCTTGCAGGGAGGGGAGAGAGTTAACCTCACCGCCGCCGCGCGCGGATCGCCGCATCCTCCTTGCCGGCGATCAGCCGCATCGCCCGGTCGGCGCCGACGCCGCCCTCGGACGCACCGGCGCGCTGGGCGGCGTGATAGAGCTGCAGCGCCCGCGGATAATCGCCGGCCTGCTCGGCGCAGAGGCCCAGGTCGAAGGTGATCGACGGGTGATTCGGCACTTCCGCCGCCATCGCCTCCCAGCCCGCGCATGCCCCGCGCACGTCGCGCTTGGTGAGCTTGACCAGGTCCTTGAAGCGCTTCGCCTGCTCCTTGCTCAACCCCTTGTCGCTTTCGCGCACCCGGATGTCATAGGTCGAGATGGTCGGCGCGATGTCCTCGCGCACCGCCTGGCCGAGGCTGCGCACCGCATCGGCGATCACGTCCTCCACCGGCCCCGGGCGGTCATTCTTGCCCTCGCACCAGCTGCTTTCCTGGCTGAACGGCTTGGTCGCCGAATAGACGATGCGGCCGTCGCGGTTACGCACGATGCGCAGATCGGCCTTCACGCTGACGGTCCGGCGGCGGCAGCGCAGCTCGACCTCTTCCTCGCGCACGCACTTCTTCTGGTCGGCGCTGTCCTTCTCGACGCAGCGCCTTTCCTTGCGCTTGAAGGGCTGCTCGTCGACGCCGGTGGTGACGCCGCCGGTAAGCGAGCCCTCGGCATTGCCCTGGCCGGTATAGCCGCCCATCAGGTCGAAATGCGTGCCCGACAGGCCCTGCTCGATCGCCCGCGCGAGCGCCGGACCGTCCTGGCCGGCGATGCGATCGACCGAAAGCGAACGCAGCAGGCTCGCCTCGCGGTTCGGCGCGGCGAACTCGCCGGTGATCTTCAGCACTTCGGCATGCGCGATGCCCGCGACGAGAGCGGCAAGCACGACGCCGCCAAGAATCCGCTTGTTCATTCCCCCAACCCTTCCCCCAAAAGGATGTTGCGGGTGCCGTTTACCATACGAAACGATTCGGTACACGTGGTGTCGCGGCCAGTTTGGGAGAGTGTTCGCCGAGAGCGACTCGGACTCGGGTTGCATCCCTGTGACACCGATGCTAACCGCGCCGCGACCCATAGGGGGCCGTATGGGGTGTCTGTCAGAGTAATACTTTGATGGAGCCGGAAATCGGCCCCCAATTCATATGGGGCTGAACCCGAACCTCCGAGAGGAACCCGATCGCGTGGAGAATTCCGCCGGTATCCAGGCAAGCCTAAGCGGACGCTACGCTACCGCCCTGTTCGAGCTCGCGCGTGATTCGAAGGCGCTGAGCCAGGTCGAGGCCAGCCTCGGCACCGTGGCCAAGGCGCTTGCCGAATCGACCGACTTCAAGGCGCTGACCGCCAGCCCGCTGGTGTCGCGCAGCGACGCCGCCAAGGCCGTCGCCGCCGTCGCCAAGAGCCTGAAGCTCGACGCCACCACCGCGAACTTCCTCGGCGTGCTCGCCGAGAATCGCCGGCTGGGCCAGCTTCCGGCGATCATCCGCTCGTTCCGCCAGCTCGCCGCCGCGCATCGCGGCGAGACGACGGCGGAAGTGATCTCCGCTCATCCGCTTTCCGCCGATCAGGTCGACGCGCTCAAGCAGCAGCTGCGCACCCGCGTCGGCCGTGAAGTGGCCATCGACCTTTCGGTCGATCCCTCGCTCCTTGGCGGGCTGGTCGTGAAGATCGGCAGCCAGATGATCGATAGCTCGATCAAGACCCGACTGAACTCCCTCGCGCACGCGATGAAAGGCTGAACATGGATATCCGCGCCGCAGAAATCTCGAAGGTCATCAAGGACCAGATCGCCAATTTCGGCACCGAGGCACAGGTTTCGGAAACCGGCCAGGTGCTCAGCGTCGGTGACGGCATCGCGCGCATCCACGGTCTGGACAACGTCCAGGCCGGCGAGATGGTCGAGTTCGCCAATGGCGTGCAGGGCATGGCGCTCAACCTCGAAGCCGACAATGTCGGCGTCGTGATCTTCGGCTCGGACGCCGAAATCCGCGAGGGCGACACCGTCAAGCGCACCGGCACCATCGTGGACGTTCCCGTCGGCAAGGGCCTGCTCGGCCGCGTCGTGGACGGCCTCGGCAACCCGATCGACGGCAAGGGGCCGATCGTCGCCGAGAAGCGCAGCCGCGTCGAAGTGAAGGCGCCGGGCATCATCCCGCGCAAGTCGGTGCACGAGCCGGTGCAGACCGGCCTCAAGGCGATCGACGCGCTCGTTCCCGTCGGCCGTGGCCAGCGCGAGCTGATCATCGGCGACCGCCAGACCGGCAAGTCGGCCGTCGCGATCGACACCTTCATCAACCAGAAGACCGTCAACGCGGGCACCGACGAGAGCAAGAAGCTCTACTGCGTGTACGTCGCTGTCGGCCAGAAGCGCTCGACCGTCGCCCAGCTGGTGCGCACGCTCGAGGAGAATGGCGCGATGGAATATTCCATCGTCGTCGCCGCGACCGCTTCGGACCCCGCCCCGCTGCAGTTCCTCGCGCCGTACACCGGCACCGCGATGGGCGAGTATTTCCGTGACAACGGCATGCACGCGCTGATCGTGTTCGACGATCTGTCCAAGCAGGCCGTCGCCTATCGCCAGATGTCGCTGCTGCTCCGCCGTCCGCCGGGCCGCGAAGCCTATCCGGGCGACGTGTTCTATCTCCACAGCCGCCTGCTGGAACGCGCCGCCAAGCTGAACGACGCCAATGGCAACGGCTCGCTGACCGCGCTGCCGATCATCGAGACCCAGGCGGGCGACGTGTCGGCGTACATCCCGACCAACGTGATCTCGATCACCGACGGCCAGATCTTCCTCGAGACCGACCTGTTCAACGCCGGCATCCGCCCGGCGATCAACGTCGGCCTCTCGGTGTCGCGCGTGGGCTCCTCGGCCCAGACCAAGGCGATGAAGAAGGTCTCGGGCTCGATCAAGCTCGACCTCGCCCAGTATCGCGAGATGGCCGCCTTCGCCCAGTTCGGCTCGGACCTCGACGCCTCGACCCAGCGCCTGCTGAACCGCGGCGCGCGCCTGACCGAGCTGCTCAAGCAGCCGCAGTTCAACCCGCTGCCCTTCGAGGAGCAGACGGCGTCGATCTTCGCCGGTACCCAGGGCTTCCTGGACGCCGTTTCGGTGCAGGACGTGGTGCGCTACGAGGCGGCGATGCTCGCCGACCTGCGCGCGAACCATGCCGATGTGCTGAAGGACATCCGCGAGTCGAAGGACCTGTCGGACGACGCCAAGGCGAAGCTCAAGGCCGCCCTCGAGGCGTTCGCCAAGACCTTCGCCTGATCCGCAGCCCGTGGCCGACCACTCCCTCCTCGCGTGGACGCTGCTCAGCGTCGGCCTGGTGCTGACGCCCGGGCCGGACACGATGCTCGTCGCGGGTCACGCGGCGCGCGGAGGCGTGCGGGCCGGCCTGGCGGCAGTCTCGGGCGTGGTGCTCGGGGGGCTGTGGTACATGGCGCTGTGCGGCTTCGGCTTCCTCAGCGTCCTGTCGGTCTTCCCGGCGCTGTTCACGGTGGTGAAGACCGCCGGCGCGATCTACCTGGCGTGGCTCGGCTTCAAGCTGATCCGCGGCGCGATCCAGCCGGCGCCCGCCACCGCCGAGGCGCCTGCCCTGGGCAAGCCCTTCTGGCAGGGGCTGCTCACCACCGCGCTCAATCCCAAGGTCGCGCTGTTCTTCCTCGCCATCCTGCCGCAGTTCGTCGGCACCGGCGCTGATGCCCCGCTCAAGGGCGCGCTGCTGATTGCAGTGCCCTATCTGCTCGGCGGCTTCTGGCTCACCGGTATCGTCTTCGTCGCCGCCCGTGCGGGCCGCGCCGCGAAGCAGAGCAGCGCGATGCGCTGGATCGAGGGCGTGCTCGGCGTCGCATTTGTTGGTCTCGCGGGCCGTCTGGCCCTTGCTCGGAATTCGTAAATGGCAAGTTTGAAGGCCCTCAAGATCCGCATCGGCTCGGTGAAGTCGACGCAGAAGATCACCAAGGCGATGAAGATGGTCGCCGCCGCCAAGCTGCGCCGTGCGCAGGAAGCGGCCGAGGCCGGGCGCCCCTATGCCCAGCGCCTAGAAGGCGTCGTCGCCAGCCTGGCCAGCAAGGTCACGGTGAGCGAGAGCTCGCCCAAGCTGCTCGCCGGCACCGGCAAGGACGACGTGCACCTGCTCGTCGTCGCCACCAGCGACAAGGGCCTGGCCGGCGCGTTCAACACCAACATCGCCCGCCTGGCCCGCCGCCACGCGCAGGAGCTGCTGGCGCAGGGCAAGACGGTGAAGATCTACACGATCGGCCGCAAGGGCCGCGCCGTGCTGAACCGCCAGTTCCCCAAGAACATCCTCCACTCGATCGAGCCGGGCGACCTGGGCAAGCTGAGCTTCGCCGATGCGCGCGGCTATGCCGACGACCTGATCGCGCGCTTCGAGGCGGGCGAGTTCGACGTCGCCACGCTGTTCTACTCGACCTTCAAGTCGGTCCTGGCGCAGGAACCGACCGCGCAGCAGATCATCCCCGTCGCGATCCCGCAGGCCGAGGCCGAGGACAAGGCCGCATCGGGCATCGCTGCCGTCACCTATGAGCCGGACGAGGAATCGATCCTCGCCGACCTGCTGCCGAGCAATGTCGCGATCCAGCTGTTCCGCGCGATCCGCGAGAATGCGGCATCGGAGCAGGGCTCGAAAATGACCGCGATGGACAACGCCACGCGCAACGCCGGCGACCTGATCAAGCGCCTCAACACGCTGTACAACCGCCAGCGCCAGGCCGCGATCACCACCGAGCTGGTCGAGATCATCTCGGGCGCCGAGGCCCTCTGATGCGTTTCGCAGTCCCCCTCCTGCTGATCGTGGCTGCGGCCCCGCTCGCGGGCTGCGGGGCTGCGCATGATCCGTCGTACAACGAGCAGCAGGCCGCCGCCGCGCAGAATCGCGCGCCGGACCGCGAGAAGGTGATGACCGATCGCTGGGGCCAGATCTTCAGCAATCCGGCCGCCGTGGTCGCCGCCGCCAACGACTTCGGCTTCAAGGTCGAAGGCTATAAGGCGGCAGGCAAGGGCTTTGCCGCCACCGGCAAGGTCACCTGGCCCGAAGAACCCAACGGCATCGCCGTCCAGAGCGCCTTCGAGGCGACCGGCACCAGGGCCGACACGATCGAGACCGTCCGCTTCACCTTCGACGTGAAGCACGCCGAGAAGCTCGATGGCCGTGCCCGCGATTCCTACGGCTATGTCCGTCGCATCGTGCTCGGCTTCCTCGCCCGCTTCGAGGTGGGGCCGGGCGACACGATCAACGGCGCCCTCCAGCGCCGCGAATCGGCGAAGGACGTCCAGCACGGCGTCTCCATCGTCGTCGACGCCAACCCGATCGGCGGCGGCAACGCCAAGGATCGCCACATCACCGTGACTTTCACCCGCGTCGGGGCTAGTGCCCCCGCCAATCAGACCCAAGGAAAGTAAGATGGCCACCGCAGCCCCGACCGCAGAGAAGCCCGCGCGCAAGCCGCGCGCCGCGAAGCCCAAGGCCGATGCCCCGGGCGCCGTGCCGGCCACGACCAACAATGGCGGCCGCATCAGCCAGGTGATCGGCGCCGTCGTCGACGTCGCGTTCGAAGGCCCGCTGCCGGCGATCCTTTCGGCGCTCGAGACCGACAACAACGGCAACAAGCTCGTCCTCGAGGTCGCCCAGCACCTTGGCGAGAACACCGTCCGCACGATCGCGATGGACTCGACCGAGGGCCTGACCCGCGGCCAGGTCGTCACGGACACCGGCAGCCAGATCCGCGTTCCGGTCGGCCCGGCCACGCTCGGCCGCATCCTCAACGTCGTCGGCGAGCCGATCGACGAGCGCGGCCCGGTCGCCACCGACCTGCGCGCCCCGATCCATGCCGAGGCCCCGCTCTTCATCGACCAGTCGACCGAGAGCTCGATCCTCGTCACCGGCATCAAGGTCATCGACCTGCTCGCGCCGTACGCGAAGGGCGGCAAGATCGGCCTGTTCGGCGGCGCCGGCGTGGGCAAGACCGTGCTCATCCAGGAGCTGATCAACAACATCGCCAAGGGCCATGGCGGCACCTCGGTGTTCGCCGGCGTCGGCGAGCGCACCCGTGAGGGCAACGACCTTTACCACGAGTTCCTCGACGCGGGCGTCATCGCCAAGGACGCCGACGGCAACGCGATCTCGGACGGCTCGAAGGTCGCCCTGGTCTATGGCCAGATGAACGAGCCGCCGGGCGCCCGTGCCCGCGTCGCGCTGTCGGGCCTGACGATCGCCGAATATTTCCGCGACGTCGAAGGCCAGGACGTGCTGTTCTTCGTCGACAACATCTTCCGCTTCACCCAGGCGGGCGCGGAAGTGTCGGCACTGCTCGGCCGTATTCCTTCGGCCGTGGGCTATCAGCCGACCCTGTCGACCGACATGGGCGCGCTGCAGGAGCGCATCACCTCGACCAACAAGGGCTCGATCACCTCGGTGCAGGCCGTGTACGTTCCCGCGGACGATCTTACCGATCCGGCCCCGGCGACCTCGTTCGCCCACCTCGACGCCACGACCGTGCTCAACCGCGCGATCTCGGAGCTCGGCATCTATCCGGCGGTGGATCCGCTGGACTCGACCAGCCGCGTTCTCGAGCCGCGCGTCGTCGGCCAGGAGCATTACGAGACGGCCCGTGCGGTCCAGTCGATCCTGCAGAAGTACAAGTCGCTCCAGGACATCATCGCCATCCTCGGCATGGACGAGCTCTCGGAAGAGGACAAGCTGACCGTCTCGCGCGCGCGCAAGATCCAGCGCTTCCTCTCGCAGCCCTTCCACGTCGCCGAAGTGTTCACCGGCATCCCGGGTGCGTTCGTGCAGATCGAGGACACCATCAAGTCGTTCAAGGCGGTGGTGAACGGCGAGTATGACCACCTGCCGGAAGCCGCCTTCTACATGGTCGGCGGCATCGACCAGGCGGTCGAGAAGGCCAAGAAGCTCGCCGGCGAGGCGTAAGTACATCTAGCCCCTCCCCTTCAGGGGAGGGGTTGGGGTGGGGCCTGTCCAAACAGGCTTCGGTCTCGATGAGGCACCTGCCCCACCCCCAACCCCTCCCCTGAAGGGGAGGGGCTTTGAGAGAAAAGAAATGTCCCTGCACTTCGAACTCGTCACGCCCGAAAAGCTCCTTCGCTCGGAGGAAGTGTACATGGTCGTCGTCCCCGGCTCCGAGGGCGATTTCGGCGTGCTCGAAGGTCATGCCCCGCTGATGTCGACCATCCGCGACGGCGATCTCGAGATCTACAAGGCCGGCGAGTCCAAGCCCGAGACGATCCGCATCGAAGGCGGGTTCGCCGAAGTGAACGAGAAGGGCCTGACCGTTCTCGCCGAAAAGGCCGGCTGACAAGACGAAATGCCGACGGGTTCGCCCCGTCGGCTCCGTCTCCCGACGAAAGTCGGGATCCACCCGGGAAGCTCTCGTCCCGCTTTCGCGGCCCGGGTCCCGGCTTTCACCCCGGACGAACTACTGGCCCGCGCGCCGATAGCGCCACCGCATCGGCTTGCTGCCATCGGCCAGTGAAATCTCCGCCATCAGCAGCTCCCCCTCGCGCCAGTAGCGGACGCGCTGCGGATAATCGTGCGCGGCGTTGACGAACTCCACGCTCTGCGCCGTGGAGGCCGCTCCCGCGAAATCGGTAGGCGCCTGGCCCGGCGGTTCGGCATGGAAGACCAGCTTGCCCGCCTCGTCCGTGATCCGCATCGGCTCGCGCCGCTCGCCCTTGGCGGAGGTCGTCACGGTCTCGCCGCGCATGACATGATCCGTGCCCATCGACTGCCAGGTCTCGCAGGTCGTCCGGCCATTCAGTGGCTCGGTGCACCATTTGCCGACCAGCCAGTCGAGCGGCTCCGGCGACAGCCCCAGTCCGGCGAGCAGCATGATGTTCGCGATCATCCTCGTTCCTCCCTGTTTCGCCTGACGCTATGCCTGTCCGCCGATACTGGCTTGAACGCACGCGACATGCGAGGCTCGGCACATGGACTATGCCGAGATGCCCCTGCCGCCCGCGCTCGACGGCCTTGTCGCCGCGGTGTGGACGCTTGCGGCGAGCGAGCCGGGCTGGGTCGAGCATGAGGCGACTCCGGACGGCTGTGTCGAGCTGATCCACCGGCCTGCCGGCCGTTCCGAATGGCGACGCGGCCAGCCGGAATTCTTCGCCACCGGCCTCTCCCCCCATCCGATCCGCTTCGGCTTCAGCGGTGACGCGCGCTTCACCGCGATCAAGCTCTGGCCCTGGGCCTGGCACGCGCTGGGCGGCGCGCCCTGCCCCGGCTTCGCGGACGACTGGATGGCGGTGGCACCCGATTCGCCGCTCGCCGCGTTGCTGCAAGGCGACCCGGTCGCCAATCTTGTCCAGGCGCTTGCCGGCATCGACCCGCCGCCGCTCGCCCGCGCCATCCTCGCCTCCACCAGCGTGGCGGAGATCTCGGCAGCCACCGGCCTGCCGCATCGCCGGCTGCAGCGCATCTTCGCGCGCGAGCTGGGGCTGGCGCCGCGCACCTATCTGCGGCTGCTGCGCTTCCGCGAAGCGCTGCAAGACGTCCAGCAGGGCGAGGACAATCTCGCCGATACCGCCGCAGCGCGCGGCTATGCCGATCAGGCGCACATGGCGCGCGACTTCCGCGAACTCGCCGGCATGCCGCCCAGCGGGGCACGCGTCAGGGCAAAGGGACCGTTCCTCTAGGCGCACGCGTTTACCCGGTCTGCACCTTTGCCGGTCCATCTCCGTAACAAGCGGGGTTACCGGGTTAGGTAAATATCAAGCCTTGGCCGGTAACACCTCTCGGTCGAGGGGACATTGGGTTCTGATGAGCGCTTTCGGACGACGCAGCGGATTGGGTGGTGGACCGGCAGGCCGGCCGGCGTTCGGCGTTGCGCGCCCGATGCAGGGCGGCGGACCGCTGCCCCGCCCGGTCGATCCCGCCCCGCTGGGCGGTGACCAGTTCCCGCCGATCAATTCCGTGCCGCTTCCGGGCCAGGGCGCCATGCCCGACCCGATGGCCGAGCGCGATCCCAACGGCCCCAGCGTCGCCAGCGCGGAGGCGCTCCAGCGCCTCGCCGATCGCCAGGCCGCGGCCGGCGAGCAGGGCAATTCGCGCGTCGAAGGCTTCGAGGCCTCGATCCACCGCATCAAGGAACAGGTGCTGCCGCGCCTGCTCGAGCGCGTCGATCCCGAGGCCGCCGCCACGCTCAGCAAGGACGAGCTGGCCGAGGAATTTCGCCCGATCATCGGCGAAGTGCTCGCCGAGCTGAAGCTGACCCTGAACCGCCGCGAGCAGTTCGCGCTCGAGAAGGTGCTGGTCGATGAGCTGCTCGGCCTCGGACCGCTCGAGGAGCTGCTCGCCGATCCGGCCATCTCGGACATCATGGTCAACGGCCCCGAACAGACCTTTGTCGAGCGCAAGGGCAAGCTCGAGCTGGCCAACATCCAGTTCCGCGACGAGGAGCATCTGTTCCAGATCGCCCAGCGCATCTGCAACTCGGTCGGCCGCCGCGTCGACCAGACCACCCCGCTCGCCGACGCCCGCCTCAAGGACGGCAGCCGCGTCAACGTGATCGTGCCGCCGCTGAGCCTGCGCGGCACCGCGATCTCGATTCGTAAATTCTCGGCCAAGCCGATCACGCTCGACATGATGGCACAGGGCGGATCGATGTCGCAGAAGATGGCGACCGCGCTGAAGATCGCCGGCGCCAGCCGCTTCAACATCGTCATCTCGGGCGGTACCGGCTCGGGCAAGACGACGATGCTCAACGCCCTGTCGAAGATGATCGACCCGGGCGAGCGCGTGCTGACGATCGAGGACGCGGCCGAACTCCGCCTGCAGCAGCCGCACTGGCTGCCGCTCGAAACCCGTCCGCCCAACCTCGAGGGCCAGGGCGAGATCACCATCCGCGACCTGGTCAAGAACGCGCTGCGTATGCGCCCGGACCGGATCATCCTGGGCGAAATCCGCGGCAGCGAGTGTTTCGACATGCTCGCCGCCATGAACACCGGCCACGACGGCTCGATGTGTACGCTCCACTCCAACTCTCCGCGCGAGGCGCTCGCCCGTATGGAGAACATGGTGATGATGTCGGACATCAAGGTGCCGAAGGAAGCGATCAGCCGCCAGATCGCCGATTCGGTCGACCTGATCATCCAGGTGAAGCGCCTGCGCGACGGCTCGCGCCGTGTGACCAACGTCACCGAGGTGATAGGCATGGAAGGCCCGGTGATCGTCACCCAGGAGCTGTTCAAGTTCGAGTATCTCGACGAGAGCGCCGACGGCAAGATCATCGGCGAGTATCGCTCGATGGGCCTGCGCCCCTATACGCTCGACAAGGCCAAGCAGTATGGCTTCGACCAGGCGCTGCTCGAGGCGTGCCTCTGATCTCCACCTTCTGCCGGTCATCCTGAGTAGCCGCTGAGTTTGTCGAAGCGGCATATCGAAGGACGGTGCACGGCAGCCCCTTCGATACGGGTCTTCGACAAGCTCAGCCCCTACTCAGGATAGCCGGGATGAGATAATCTTATACGGTACACCGCCATGTGCATTTCGATCGGCTAGACCCGCACTTGCTGTCCTTCCTTCTGCCCCTTGCGGTCTTTCTCGGCCTTGCCTCCCCGCCTGCCATCGAGGAGGCGAAGGACGGCATCACGCTGGCACCCGACAGCGAGGCGCGCTGGATCGCCTTCGACCTGACGCCGTCCAACCAGATCCGCTTCGAGGCGGTGCTCAACGGCCGCCCGGTCCGCGCGGTGCTCGATACCGGGCTGACCAACACACTCGCCACCCAGGATTTCGCCGCCCGCGCCCGGCTCGCCATCGGCCGTCGCCAGCGCGCGCTGGCAATCGGCGGCGGCGTCGAGGTCGCCTGGGCGCCGGGCGGGACACTGGTGATGGGCGGGCTCACCCGGCGCGGCGGGCGCATCGTCATTCCCGATGCGCCGGGCCAGGAGCGGTTCGGCGCCGACCTGCTGATCGGCAGCGACATATTGAGCTGCTGCGCGCTCGACATCGACTATGCGGTGCGCCGCTTCCGCATCCTGCCGAGCGGCCGCATGCCCTTTACCGGCCACACCGCGCCCTTGTCGCTCCAGCGCGGCTCCGAAGTGCCGGTCACCGAGATCCGGCTGGGCGGCGCGCGGCTGCGGCCGATGATCGTCGATACCGGCGACGGCGCCGCGGTGACGCTGAGCCGCGCCGCCTGGACCAGCGCCAATTATCGCGGCGCCACCCTAACCACCACGCTGGGCTGGGGCATCGGCGGCGCGCTGGTCAGCGAGGCCGCGGTCATCCCCGGCTTCGCGCTGGGCGGCAGTGTCCTGCCCGAGACCGAGGTCCGCATCGAAGGCGAAGGCGGCTATTCCACCGCCGCCGGCGCCGCCGGACGGATCGGCACCGGGCTGCTGCTGCGCTACCGCGTGCTGCTCGATCCCCGGGCGGGGCGGATGGTGCTCCAGCCCGCCGGCGCCCCCGCCACGGCAGTGCTGCGCTCGACCAGCGGGCTGCTGCTCGGCGCCGAGGATGCGCATCTGCGCGTACTCCACGTCATGCGCGGCTCGCCCGCCGAGGCGGGCGGCTGGCGCGAAGGCGAGACGATCTGCGCCGCCGATGGCGTGGCGGTAGCGGGCCGCCCGGTCGACTGGAGTGCGGGGACGCCGGGACGCGTGGTGGCGCTCACCCTGTGCGACGGCCGCGAGCGGCAGTTGACGCTGCGAAAGTTCTATTAGGGCTGGCTGCGCCACCTCATTTTTCCCCGGCGAAGGCCGGGGTCCAGACTAAGCGTGCGCGTCGCAGACGCGCCAAAGGCGCGTAACTTTCAAGTCTGGGCCCCGGCCTTCGCCGGGGAAAAGCGTGGCAGGTCGGCTCCGGCTAGGCATCCGCCTCCGCCAGCGCCGCCACCCAGGCTTTGGTATCGGTGCACTTGTCCATCGCCCGCCTGTAGCCGGCGCGCCCGGTGGTGCGGGCGAGATAGGCCAGCTCGTCCTCGCGCAGCACCGCGCCCCTGGTCCGCTCGGCGAACTGGAGCGCATAGCTGATCGAGATATCGGCCGCGGTGAAGGCCTCGCCCGCCATGTACGGCGCCTGCGCCAGCTGCCGCGCGACGATCCCGCGCCGGCTCTCGAACCAGTCAAGGCTGGCACGGGCACTCCAATTGTCCTTCTCGCCCTCGGGCGCGAGGATGTTGGTGGCGACGAAGACGAACATGAAGGTCGCCATCCCGGCTTCGCCCAGATGGAGGAATTGCTGGTAGAGCGGGAACGCCGGATCGGCCGGCTGCGGCGCCAGCGGCGAGGGTCCGTAGCGCCCGAGCAGATATTCGAGGATCGCGATGGATTCGACCAGGACGACCTCGCCGTCCTGCAGCGCCGGGATGAACCCCGCCGGGTTGATCGCCAGGAATTCGGGATCGTTCTCCACCCCGGCGAGCATGTCCACCGGCCGCAGCCGCCAGGGCAGGCCCAGCTCCTCGAGCAGCCACGCCACCCGGAATCCCCGGCCTTCACCCCATAATGTGATCATCGTGCGCTCCCGTGGCTGACGGGGCAGCTTATCGCAAATTCAGCGCGACGCTCGCCAGGATTACCGCGCCCAGCATCGCCATCACCTGGAGGAACTGCCACGGCACGAAACCGACATCGTCGATCCGCTTGCGCTTGCGCCGGCGGTGCTCGCCTAGGCCGCTGACTACCGCGATCACTGCCGCGCCCGCCGCCCCGAGCCATAATTGTAGTTGCATCGTCACGAAAATCCCCCAAATGCGCGGACGACATCTAGGGAGGGAATTCGCGTGCGCCAGACCCTGACCATCCTCGCCGTGTTCACGACCGCCGTCGCGGTGGCCAGCGTCGCCACCGGCGCCCCCCGGATGCAGCGCCAGACGATCGCCGAGGCTGTCGCCTCGCCCACCCGCTCGCCGGCCAATGTCGCGCGCGACCAGTATCGCCATCCGGTCGACACGCTCAATTTCTTCGGGGTGAAGCCCGGCAACACCGTGGTCGAGATCTGGCCCGGCGGCGGCTGGTACACCGAGATCCTCGCTCCGCTCACCCGGGAAAAGGGCAGCTATTACGCCGCGGTCGGGCCCGATTTCCCGGCTGGCGGCAAGGCGGTCGAGACGCTCAAGGCCAAGGACGCGGCGCTCTACGGCCACGCCCAGCTCGTCGCCTTCCCCGCCCAGGCCGGCCAGCCCAAGGTGCCGGACGGCACCGCCGACGTCGTGCTGACCTTCCGCAACGTCCATAACTGGCGGATGGGCTACAAGCGCGGCAACGTCGATTATTCGCCCGAGGCGTTCGCTCAGATGTTCGCGATGCTCAAGAAGGGCGGCACGCTCGGCATCGAGGATCACCGCCTGCCCGAGAGCGCCATCGCCGAGCGCGAGAAGACCAGCGGCTATATCAAGGTCTCGACCGTGCGCCGGCTCGCCGAGCAGGCCGGCTTCAAGTTCGTCGGCGCGTCGGAGGTCAACGCCAATCCGCGCGATACCGCCGACTGGCCCCAGGGCGTGTGGACGCTGCCGCCGAGCTACACACTCAAGGACGTTGACCGCGCCAAGTATGCGGCGATCGGCGAGAGCGACCGGATGACGCTCAAGTTCCGGAAACCATGAGCAGATTCCACCGAAGCGGTTTCGACTCAACGCAGGATTAACCAATTCGGATTAGGCACAGGAACGTGCCGCGCCGAATTCGAACCCTATTGTCGGTCCTCCGCGAGGAAGTGGACAGCTATGCCGCGACCAGCGAGGAGATCGCTGCGCGCACCAACCTGCTCGCGCTGAACGCCGCGATCGAGGCCGCCCGCTCGGGTGAGGCCGGGCGCGGCTTCTCGGTGGTGGCGCAGGAAGTGAAGGCGCTGGCTCAGCAGGCGCGCGGCGCCTCGATCGAATTCCGCTCCGAAGTGCGCGAGCGTCTCGCCATGGGCGCGGGCATCGCCGACGAGATGGTCAGCGAGATCGAGGGCACTCGCCTGGTCGAGCTTGCCCAGGCGCTGATCCAGAATGTCAGCCGCCATCTCTATGGCCGCAGCATCGACCTGCGGGTGATGGCATCCGATTCCGAAGTGATCGCCGCGCTGGAAGATCCCTCGCCCGAGACGATCGCCGCCGCCGATGCGCGGCTGGCGATGCTGACCGGCATCTCGCCCTATTATGTCAACGCCTTCCTCGCCAACAACGAGGGCAAGGTGATCGCCGCATCCGATCCGCATGCGCGGGTGCGCGGCGTCGACCTGGCGAACGCGCCGCAATATCTGAACGCGATGCGCAGCCACCGGCGCGACGAATGGTTCACCGACGAGGTGTGGCTAAACCCCTATTCCGATAACCGCGCGGTCCTTATCTTCGTCACCGGCGTGCGCCCGCGCGGGCGCGACGGCCGACCGCTCGGCGCCTTCTATCTCGAGTTCGACTGGGAGGGGCACATCCCCGCCATCATCTCCGACCGCTCGCTGTTCGGCGAGCGCGACTGGGGGCGGACGAGCATCGCGATCGTCGACGAGGCCGACCGGATCGTGGCGAGCTCCTCGGGCAAGCGCCACGGCGAGCACGTCGCGCTGCCGCTCAATGCGGTGCGCGGCGCCGAGGTGCGCGGCGACAGCACGATCGCCTTCGCCAGCGCCACCGACTATCACGGCTTCACCGGCCTCGGCCTGCGCTGCGTGATCGAGCAGAAGATGCCGACGCTGGAGGAAATCCGCGCGGCACTGGGCGGACTGCGCGGGCGGGGCTGATTCTAGAAAGCTCCCCTCCCTGGAAGGGAGGGGAAGCGACGGTTACTTCGCCAGCTTCTCGATCTTGTCCTGCAGCCGGGCCAGCTCCGCCTTCAGCGCGGCGACGTCATCGCCCTCGCCCGCAGCCGGAGCAGCGGCGGGCGCGGCAGCCGCGCCCGGGGCACCCGGAGTCGTGCCCGGCTTGAACGCCTGGGTCGCCGCCTCGAAGATTTCCATGTTGCGCTTGGCCATCTCGGCGAAGGGCGAGTTGGCAAAGGCGCCCTCGACCGCCGACTTGAACTGCTGCTGGTTGCGGCGGAAGCTCTCCATCGAAGCCTCCAGATAGCCCGGCACCATCGCCTGCATCGAATCGCCATAGAGCGCGATCAGCTGGCGCAGGAAGTTGACCGGCAGCATGGTCTGGCCGCGCTGCTCCTCTTCCATGATGATCTGGGTGAGGACATTATGGGTGATGTCCTCCTCGGTCTTGGCATCGACGACCTTGAAATCGCGCCCCTCGCGCGTCATCGCGGCGAGATGGTCCAGCGTGATGTAGGACGAGGTTTCGGTGTTGTAGAGACGCCGGTTCGCGTACTTCTTGATGATGACCGGTCCCGTACCAGCAGCGCTTTTCTTCATCTAAGGCCCCCAGGTGAGTGAAACATATCTATCATCGTTTCATTCTGCGGCGCAACACGGACCGCGCCCCCTTCCGCTATTCCTCTCGCTGTTGCGCAGCGAGACTGCAGCATCGCCCGAGCGGCGGGCCGCCGCACTGGCGGGACTAAAGGCCTATCAGGAGGCGGAGAGGCCACCCGAGCGCGCGCTCAAGCCCGTAATCGCCACGGCCGGCCGCGCGTCCCTGCGCGACTATGGCGGCGACGGGCCGGCGGTCGTTTTCGTCCCTTCGCTGATCAATCCGCCCTTCATCCTCGATCTCGCGCCGGGCAATTCGCTGCTCGAATGGCTGGCGACTCAAGGACTTCGGCCGCTTCTTGTAGACTGGGGCACGCCGGAGCCAGAGGATCGCGACCAGGGCGTGGATGCGCATATCACCGCGCTGCTGCTCCCTTTGCTGGATGCGCTCGACGAATCGCCATTGCTCGCCGGCTATTGCCTGGGGGGCACGCTGGCGATGGCCGCGGCGGCGCTGCGACCGGCGCGCGGGCTGGTGACGATCGCGGCGCCCTGGCGCTTCCGCCGCTATGGCGATCTCGCGCGCGCAGCCATTGCGGCGCAATGGGAAGCCGCCCAGCCTGCCTGCGCCCAGCTCGGGCTGGTGCCGATGGAAGTGCTGCAGGCCGGCTTCTGGCAGCTCGATCCCGCCCGCACCATCGCCAAGTTCGAGCGATTCGCGCAGGCAGAGCCGGACAGCGACCAGGCCCGTGCCTTCGTCGCGCTCGAGGATTGGGCCAATGCCGGCGCCCCGCTGACCTATGCCGCGGGCGCGCAGATGTTCGAGCGCTTCTTCAAGGCAGACCGTCCCGGCAGCGGCCGCTGGTGGGTGGATGGCAGGCGGATCCTGCCCGCACGTCTGGCCTGCCCCGCGCTCGAACTGCTCTCGACCACCGACCGCATCGTTCCCGCCGCCACCGCCGCCGGCCTGGCCGAGCGGCGCAGCCTCGCGCTGGGCCATGTCGGGATGATCGTCGGCGGGCGGGCGCGGACAATGGTGTGGGAGCCGTTGCGCGACTGGCTTCTTGCCGCAGCGCACACTAAATAGCCGCCAAACGACAGAACCACCCGCAGGAGTCCCGAGCCATGGCCAATCCGAACGACGTCGTCATCATCGCCGCCAAGCGCACCCCGGTGGGCGCATTCCTCGGCGCCTTCGGCAGCACCCCCGCGCACGAGCTGGGCCGCATCGCGATCGAGGCGGCGCTCGACCAGGCCGGGGTGAAGGGCGAGGAAGTCAGCGAGGTCATCCTCGGCCAGGTGCTCACCGCCGCCCAGGGCCAGAACCCCGCCCGCCAGGCCTCGATGGCAGCCGGCGTGCCCAAGGAAGTGCCGGCCTGGAGCGTGCAGCAGGTCTGCGGCTCGGGCCTGCGTGCCGTGGCGCTTGCCGCCCAGGCGATCCAGACCGGCGATTCGACCATCGTCGTCGCCGGAGGCCAGGAGAGCATGTCGCTCGCCAACCACGCCCAGGCGCTGCGTGCAGGTGCGAAGATGGGCGACGTCACCCTGGTCGACACGATGATCAAGGACGGCCTGACCGACGTGTTCAACGGCTATCACATGGGCATCACCGCCGAGAACCTGGCCGAGCAGTACCAGGTCACCCGCGTCGAGCAGGACGAGTTCGCCGTCGCCTCGCAGAACAAGGCCGAGAAGGCCCGCGCCGAGGGCCGGTTCAAGGACGAGATCGCCCCGGTGACGATCAAGGGCCGCAAGGGCGACACCGTGGTTTCCGACGACGAGTACATCCGCGCCGGCGCCACGCTGGACGGCGTCTCGGGCCTGCGCCCGGCGTTCAAGAAGGACGGCACCGTCACTGCCGCCAATGCCTCGGGCCTCAACGACGGCGCTGCAGCATTGGTCGTGATGCGCCGCGACGAAGCCGAGAAGCGCGGCGCGTCGATTCTCGCTACGATCAAGAGCTGGGCGACCGCCGGCGTCGATCCCTCGATCATGGGAATCGGCCCGGTCCCGGCGTCGAAGAAAGCGCTCGAGAAGGCCGGCTGGAGCATCGCCGATCTCGACCTGATCGAAGCGAATGAAGCGTTCGCGGCGCAGGCGCTGTCGGTCGGCAAGGAGCTTGGCTGGGACGCCAGCAAGGTCAACGTCAATGGCGGCGCGATCGCCATCGGCCACCCGATCGGCGCCTCGGGCGCGCGCGTCCTGACCACGCTGATCTACGAGATGCAGAAGCGCGATGCGAAGAAGGGCCTCGCCACGCTCTGCATCGGCGGCGGTATGGGAATCGCCATGTGCGTCGAGCGCTGAGCGGCTTTCGTCGTGTAACGAAATGTTTCTGACGCAGAATGCCCTAGTGTATTGATGCACTAGGGCACATTCTGAATGTTACATTAACCCGTGTGCGCGTGAAATTTAGCGCGCCTGACAGTCTCTTTTCTGCAACACTGGCAATCGAATTGCGCCGGGCCATGTTTCCCTCTCTTGCAGTGCGGAAACATGTCCGTCTCACTGTCCGCTTCGGGCATCCCGCTCGAGGGGCAAAAAATGAAACTCGCAAAGTTGCTGAGCGCTACCGCGCTCGCAGGGTCCTTGCTGACTCTTCCCGTCGCGGCATTCGCGCAAACCACGCCTTCGCCGTCCCCGACTCCGACCGCCACGGAAAATGATCCGCAGGCCGGCGAGACCATCGTCGTCACCGGTTCGCGCATCGCCCGTCCGGAATATGAGGGCATCCTCCCCGGCGTTCAGGTCAGCGAGCAGACCATCGAGACGCGCGGCTTCACCAACGCGCTCGAAGCACTCAACGACATTCCGCTGGTCGGCGCCGGCGCCAGCCCGCTGACCGGCAACAATGGCGGCCAGACCGCCAGCCTGGGCGCCGCCTTCGTCGACCTGCTCGACCTCGGCACCGCGCGCACGCTGACGCTGGTCAACGGCCGCCGCTTCGTCTCGGGCAACGCAGCGTCGCTGTTCGTCGCCGGCAACGAGACCGGCAGCCAGGTCGACGTCAACGTCATCCCCTCGTCGCTGATCCAGCGCATCGACGTCGTCACCGTCGGCGGCGCCGCCGCCTATGGCGCGGACGCGATCGCGGGCGTGGTCAACTACATCCTGCGCACCGATTACGAGGGCTATCAGTTCCGTGCCGTCACCGGCATCTCGGAGCGCGGCGATTCGGCCCAGTACCAGCTCAGCGCGCTGGCCGGCTGGAACCTGTTCGACGACAAGCTGAACATCACGCTCTCCGCCGAATATAGCCGCAACGACGGCCTTCAGGCGACCGCGCGCGACTTCCGCAACGCACGCCCGGGCACCTATACCAATCCGTTCAACGGCGGCATCCGCAACCCGAACTTCACCGGCACCGCGGTCATCGACGTCACCAACCTGAACAACGGCGCCTTCCTGCGCGCGGCGGACGACGGCCAGGCCTCGACCCTGTTCGGCATGGGCCTGGTGACCCAGACGCTGAGCAATCCGGGCACCGTGCTGAACGTCAACAGCACCAGCTTCTACACGCCCTACACCCCGATCACCACGGGCGCGGGCGCGACGCTGCGGACCAGCAACTACATCACCTTCGCCAACGGCGTCGCGCCGGTCGGCTTCGCGATCAACGCGACCAACGCCACCGGCGGCCGCACCACGATCACCACCAACAACAATGGCTATTGGGTCACCAGCGGTCAGATCATCCAGGGCACGCCGGGCGTCGGCCTGTCCTATGGCAACCTGACCGGCAACGGCCTGAACGGCCGCACCACCCAGGCGACCAACGTTCCGTTCACCACCTTCGCCCCGACCGCGCTGCCCAGCAACGTGACCGCGGCCCAGGTGCTGGCGGCCTATGGCGTCACCGCGCCCACTGGCTCGACCGCGGCGCAGCAGACCGCGATCGCGGTCAACCTGCTCCAGGCCAACCGCTTCACCGCGCGCGAGTTCCTGGCTGCGAACCCCAACGTCAACCTGAACTATTTCGTCGGCACCTTCGCACCGGATGTTCCGCGCATCGCGAACACCGATACTTCGCTGGTCAGCGTGAAGGTCAACGGCACCACCGTCCAGGTCCCGATCAACCAGGTCCTGCCGTTCGTGGCCGTGCCGCTCGAGTTCAATGACGACGGTTCGCTGCACGCCTACACCTTCTCGGGCGCGATCAGCGGCAACGCCCCGCTGACCCTCGGCTCGTCGCGCGGCGGCGATGGCGGCTTCCGCCGCAGCCTGGAGAACACGGTGCTGCGCACGCAGCAGGACCGCTATGTGTTCAACGCCAATGCCCGCTACAACCTGTTCGACGGTGTGACCTTCTTCACCGAGAACACCTATGCCAACATCCTCAACCGGTCGCTCGGCAACATCTCCGGCGCGCAGAGCTTCCTGACCAATACGCAGGAAAACGCCGCGTTGATGGTCAACTACAACAATCCCTATCTGACGGCGCAGAACCGCACCGTCCTCGCACAGGTCGGCATCACGCCGGCGGCGAGCAATCAGGGCAACTTCATCATCACGCGCCAGAACCAGGATCTGTTCGGCGCCAACCCCTATACCAACCGTCAGGAAACCTACCGCATCACCGCGGGCCTGGAATCCAAGTTCGAGCTGCTCGGCAAGCCCTGGAACGCCGAAATCTCGGGCACCTATGGCAACTCGAAGCAGAACACCCGCTCGTGGGGCGTTGCCGACGTCGAGTACCAGCTGGCGCTCGACGCCGTCGATCAGGGCCTGGCGACCGGTGGCGTCGCGAACGGCAACATCGTCTGCCGCGCGCAGGTCTTCCCGAACCAGTATCTGGGCAAGACCCCGATCGGCACGGCCGAGAACATCACCCGCGTGCGCGGTGCCGATGGCCTGCCGACCGAAGTGCTCGTCACCCCGACGATCACCCAGGACATGATCAACTCGTGCAAGCCGCTCAATCCGTTCGGCTACAACCAGATGTCGGCGGCGTCGAAGGCCTATGTCCTCAGCCCGTCGCTGTTCCGCAACGTCTCCGAGCAGACCTTCATCCAGGCCTCGGTCGGCGGCGGCCTGTTCGATCTTCCGGCGGGCACGCTGCAGGTCAACATCAACGGCGAATATCGCCGCGACCACATGCAGTTCTCGACGAACGAGCTCAACCGTCTCGGCCGCTCGCGTTCGGCACCCTCGGCGAACACCGACGCGTTCACCAAGACCTATGAGTTCGGCGGCGAAGCGGCGATTCCGATCTTCGGTGGCGACTTCCTGGGCTTCCTCGGCAATGCCGAGTTCCGCCCCGGCTTCCGCATGACCAAGCAGGACGGTGAGGCCGAGACCTATCGCAACCTGGCGGGCCGTGTGATCACCCCGAAGGCACGCGGCGACTGGAACTCGATCTACTCGCTGGCCGGCACCTGGGCGCCGGTCCGCGACATCCTGGTCCGCGGCAACTACACCAAGTCGGTCCGTCAGCCGTCGATCGTGGAGCTGTTCCTCGGTGGTCAGCCGGTGTTCACCACCCCGACCGACTATTGCAGCCCGGCGAACATCGACTCGGGTTCGGTCCCGGGCACTCGCCGCGCCAACTGCATCAAGGCGGCCATCGCCAATGGCAACGCGACAGACACGGCTTCGGCCACGTCCTTCCTGGCGGGCTTCGCCCCGGCAGGCTCGGGTCTGCAGGGCACCTATTCGGGTTCGCCGAACCTGCGTCCGGAGCGTGGCACCAGCTGGACGGTCGGTGCAGTACTCAAGCCGCGCTGGATCAAGGGCCTCACCCTGTCGGCGGACTATATCAACCTCCGTCTGGACGACACGATCGTTCCGGTGGGTCTCGCGACCATCATCCAGACCTGCTACGACAGCCCGACCTATCCGGATCCGACTGCGTCGGTTGGCATCAATACCTGCGCCAACTTCTCGCGTGACAGCGCCTTCCAGATCCAGAACGGCTACCAGGCCGGCTTCCTCAATCTGGGCGCCATCAAGGTCAAGGCGATCAACTTCTCCGGCGATTATGCGCTCAACTTCGGTTCGGACAAGCTGACCTTCCACGGCAACGCCTACTACCTGCTCAACTACGACTCGTCGTCGTCGGGCAAGTTCGACGACACGATCGCTGCCGCCGGCAGCCGTGCCGCTCCGACGCTGAAGACCCAGCTCTCGGCGCGCTACGAGACCAGCTCGGTCTATGGTCAGGTCACCTGGAACCGCCAGTCGCCCACGCAGATCTTCGTGAGCGGCCTCCCGGCAACCAAGGAGCAGTATCCGTACTCGCGCTATCCGTCGGTGAACAACATCGACCTGGCGCTCGGTCTGAATGTTGATGAGAGCTACCGTATCCAGGTCGCCGTCACCAACCTGCTCGACCAGACCACGGTTGGCGATCTCGGCTATCGCTTCGCCGATTACTATGACCAGATCGGCCGTCGCTATAAGCTGACCGTGACGACCCGCTTCTGATCCAGGCGAACAAGACTATCGGGGCCGCCTCCAGCGAGGCGGCCCCTTTTTTGTGCCTGCTATTCCCAGATCCGGTCGTAACGCGGGCCTAGCCCGGTCAGCAGCTCGTACTGCGACAGTCCGCTCAGCTGCGCCGTCTCGGGCAGCGCATAGGACATCGTCACCCAGCCCCCTTCGCGGAGGTCCGGCAGCGCCGTCACGTCGATCGCGGTCAGGTCCATCGAGACGCGGCCGATCAGCGGCAAGGTGACGCCCTCGGCCTGCGCCAGTCCCTTGCCCGAGAAGCAGCGCAGATAGCCATCGGCATAGCCGAGGTTGAGGATCGCCACTTCGGTATCCGCCGGCGCGGTCCAGGTCGCGTTGTACCCCACGCTGTCGCCCGCCCGCACCGTGCGGCGCTGGAGGATCTGCGCCTCGGGCGTCACCACCTGGCGGATCGCGTCATGCCCGGGCCGCTGCCAGCCGCCATAGAGCGCGATGCCCGGGCGGGTGAGATCGAAGGCATAATCGGCGCCGAGCGCGATGCCCGCCGAATTGGCCAGGCTCATCCGCTTGGCCGTCGTGCAACCCTTGAGCGCCCCGAATGCCGCGAGCTGCTGTGCGTTAAGCGGCACGTCCTCGTCGGCGGAGACGAGATGGCTCAGCAGCGTCTCGACCACCAGCCCGTCAAGCAGCCCCGCGCCGATCTCCTCGGCCGAGACGCCCAGCCGGTTCATGCCGGTATCGACCATCACGTCGCAGGGCCGCCCGGTCGGCTTCCAGCGCATCACCTGCTCCGCCGTGCTCAGCACCGGCCGGGCATAGGGCGCATCGAGCGGATCTTCGGCGCGCAGCCCGTGCAGCACCGAGACCGTCAGCCCGAGATCGGCCAGCGCCTCCGCCTCGGCCCAGGTCGCGACGAAGAAGTCGCGGCACCCTGCCCCGGCCAGCCGCTGCGCCACGCCGCGCGAGCCCAGGCCATAGCCGTTCGCCTTGATCGCGGCGCCGCACGCGGCGCTGCCGCTCAGCTTCGCCAGATGCCGCCAGTTCGAGACGAGCGCGGCGCTGTCCAGCCGCAGGCGCAGGGGTGCAGTCATGTGCCTGCGGTTACGGGGTGCGCCCCCGTGCCGCAATGGTCCCGACCCATTCAAAGATGGTGATGCACCTTGCGCGGCGGTTTCACCGTCTCCTGCAATCCCAGCGCCGTCACCACCAGCGCCATCGCCACCACCGCGATCGTGTACCACAGCCCGGCATAGGGATCGCCGGTCCGCGCGACGACATATTGGCTGATGAAGGGCAGGAAACCGCCGAAATAGCCGGTCCCGAGATGATAGGGGATCGACATCGACGAATAGCGGATCCGGCTCGGGAACATCTCGCTGAGCAGCGCCGCCACCGGGCCATAGGTCGCCCCGGCCAGCGCCATCAGCCCCAGCATCGCCAGCACGATCACTGCGATGTTGCCCGCCGAAGGCACGATCCGCTCGAGCCGGTATCCCGCCGCCTCCAGCGTCGCGTCGAGCCCGGCCGGGCGCATGTCGGGCACCGGCACGCCGCCGATAGTGACCACCACCGCATCGGCCTTCATCGTCTTGTAGGCGATGCCCTTCTTGGAGAGATGGTCGAGGATCTGGCCGCAGGCATCGGCCTGCTTCGCGGCGAAGGGATCATAATTGCAGTTCGGCCCGCGCACCACGACCGGCGCCCGCTTGGCCGATTCCGCCAGCCCCGGATTGGCCGCCCCACCGATCGTCCAGAACAGCGGGAAGAGCAGCACCAGGGTCAGCGCATAGCCGATCACGATCGGCTTCTTGCGCCCGATCCGGTCGGACAGATGGCCGAACAGCACGAAGAAGCAACAGCCGACCAGCGCCGATCCGCCGCAGATCAGCTGTGCCGTCGTCGGGTCCATCCGCATCGGCCCGGTGAGGAAGGATAGCACCGAGAACATCGACGTGTACCAGATCACCGTCAGCCCCGCCGCGATGCCGAACAGGGCGACGAACAGGCGCGGCAGATTGCCCGGATAGGTGAAGCTCTCGAGGAAGGGATTGCTCGCGGTCTCGCCGGCTTCCTTCATCGCCTTGAACACCGGGCTCTCGGAGAGCTTGAGCCGCATCCACAGCGATACGGCGAGCAGCAGGATCGAGAAGAGGAAGGGCAGCCGCCAGCCCCATGCCTCCCAGGTCGCGGCCGGCATCGGCGTCTTGAACGCGAGCACCACCGCCAGGCTCAGGATGAAACCGCCGACCACGCTCGCCTGGATGAAGCTGGTGTGGAAGCCGGCGCGCCCGCCCGGCGAATGTTCGGCGACATAGATCGCCGCGCCGCCATATTCGCCGCCCAGCGCCAGCCCCTGCGCCACCCGCATGATCAGGATCAGCACCGGCGCCGCCACCCCGATCGCGGCATAGCCCGGCACCAGCCCGATCCCGGCGGTCGCCAGGCCCATCACGGTGATGGTGACGAGGAAGGTGTATTTCCGCCCCATCCGGTCGCCTAGATAGCCGAACAGCACCGCCCCCAGCGGCCGGAAGCCGAAGCCGACCGCGAAGGCGGCCCAGGCGAGCAGGCTCGCCAGCACGTCGTTGCCCGCCGGGAAGAAGGTGTGCTGCAGGATGCCGGTGGCGGTCAGCGTCCCCCAGATGAAGAAGTCATACCATTCGAAGATCGTGCCCAGCGACGATGCGCCGATCACCAGCCGGATGTCCTTGCCCGTCGGCTCGCTCGCGCCGTCCGCCATTTGGGTGCCCTCTTCCCCTGAATTTGCGCGCGAGCTTAGCGGCTCAGGGCGAGGCGGCAAGACAGGTCCGGAAAGGTCCTATTGCCAGATCAGCATCGCCGCCGCCGCCGCGCCCATCACCAGCGTCGCCGCCCAGCCGAGCCAGAGCATCGGACCCTTGATCCGGAACTCGCCCATCACGCTCTTCCGCGTCGCGATGATCATCATCACCGCCATGATCGGCACCGCCGCGAAGCCGTTGACCACCGCGCTCCAGAACAATGCCTGGATCGGCGGGATGTCCGACCAGTCGAGCGCGATGCCGAGCAAAGTCGCCAGCGCGATCACCCCGTAGAAGCCCGGCGCCTCGCTGACCTTGTGCTCGAGACCGCAGCGCCAGCCGCGCGCGTTGCTCACCGCGAAGCCCGCCGAGCCCGCCAACACCGGCACCGCGAGCAGGCCGGTGCCGATGATGCCGATCGCGAACAGCGCGAAGGCGAAGTCGCCCGCCACGGGCTGCAAAGCCCTGGCCGCATCGGCCGCGGTGTCGATCTGGGTGATGCCCTGCTGGTGCAGCGTCGCCGCCGCTGCGATCATGATCGCCAGCGCGATGATGTTCGAGAAGGCCATGCCGACCAGCGTGTCGATCCGCATCCGCTTGATCTCGCGCGGCGCCTGGTCGGGCGCCTCGTTCAGCGGCCTGGCGTCGTCGTCATCCTCGATCTCCTCCACTTCCTGCGCGGTCTGCCAGAAGAAGAGATAGGGGCTGATCGTCGTGCCGAAGATCGCCACCACCGTGGCGATCGCCTGCGGCCCGCTGAGCTTGGGCACCACCAGCCCGGTCGCCGCCGCCGCCCAGTCGACCTTCACCACGATCACCACCGCGGCATAGGCGAGCAGCGACAGGGTCAGCCACTTCAGCACCCGCGCATAGCGGTGATAGGGCACGAACACCTGCAGCATCAGGCTGGCGAAGGCGAAGAAGATCGTGAACCAGTGATCGCCCCAGCCGGCGACGAGCTGCGCCGCATCGCCCATCGCGGCGATGTCCGCGCCGATGTTGATCGTGTTGGCGACGAACAGCACGGTGACGAGCAGGGTCAGCAGCCAGCGCGGCATCACCTCGCGCATGTTCTCGGCCAGGCCCTTGCCGGTCACCCGCCCGATATGCGCGCTCGCCAGCTGCACCGCCGACATCAGCGGATAGGTGAGCAGCATCGTCCACATCAGGCCATAGCCGAACTGGGCGCCAGCCTGGGAGTAGGTGGCGATGCCGCTGGGATCGTCGTCCGCCGCCCCGGTGATCAGCCCGGGGCCAAGTTGCTTGGTTACCGAGGTTTTTTCGTTGTTCTTCTCGGTCATGCCGGCTCCGGGGATCGTGTCGATCGCACAACCTTATCGATTGCCGGACGTTCCGGGATCAACCCAGATTAAGGTGCTAGCGACGATGCGGCAGCCCCTTTCCAGTGCTCCTGCGAAAGCAGGAGCCCAGGGTAGCGAAGTACCGGACGGCCCTGGGTTCCTGCTTGCGCAGGAACACGGCGCCTGCAGATCCGATCTCAATCCAGGTTCGGCCGCAGGTAACGCGTCGCCAGCGCGACATCGATCCCGCGCCGCGCGGCATAATCCTCGAGCTGGTCCTGCCCGATCCGCGCGACGCCGAAATACTCGGCCTGGGGGTGCCCGAAATAGAAGCCCGAGACCGCCGCGGTCGGCAGCATCGCGAAGCTCTCGGTCAGCGAGATGCCGGTCTTGTGATGCGCGTCGAGCATCTTGAACAGGATCGGCTTGAGGCTGTGCTCGGGGCAGGCCGGATAACCCGGCGCCGGGCGGATGCCGCGATATTGTTCGCGGATCAGCGCCTCGTTGTCGAGCTGCTCGCCCTCGGCATAGCCCCATAGCGAGGTGCGGGTGAACTGGTGCAGCCGCTCGGCGAACGCCTCGGCCAGACGGTCGGCCAGCGCCTTGAGCAGGATGTCCGAATAATCGTCGATCGCGTTCTTGAAGCGCGCCAGGTGCGGCTCGATGCCATGGATCGAGACCGCGAAGCCGCCGATCCAGTCGCCCTGGGTGTCGATGAAATCGGCCAGGCACATGTTCGCCCGGCCTTCCCGTTTCGCGATCTGCTGGCGCAGCATCGGCAGCGTGACATGCTCCTCGTCGCCGACATGGACGATGACGTCGTCGCCCTTGCGGCGGCACGGCCACAGCCCGGCGACGCCGCGCGCAGTCAGCCATTTCTCGGCGATGATCGTGTCGAGCATCTTCTGCGCGTCGGCGAACAGCGACGAGGCGCTCTCGCCCACCACTTCGTCGGTCAGGATCGCGGGGTAGTTGCCCGCCAGCTCCCAGGCGCGGAAGAAGGGCGTCCAGTCGATATACTGGCGCAGGTCCTTCAGGTCCCAGTCGTCGAAGCTGTGCACGCCCGGCATGCGCGGCTTGCCGGGCTTGAGGCTCATGTCCGCTTCGAAGGCGTTGTCGCGCGCCTTGTCGATCGGCAGCAGCTCGCTCTGCCCGCGGCCCGCACGCGCCTGGCGCACCTGCTCGTACTCGGCCGCGACCCTGGCGACATAGTCGTCGCGCTGCGTGTCCGAGACGAGCGCCGTCGCCACGCCCACCGCGCGCGACGCGTCGAGCACGTGCACCACCGGCCCCTTGTACATCGGCTCGATCTTGAGCGCGGTGTGCACCCGGCTGGTGGTCGCCCCGCCGATCAGCAGCGGCATCGTCATGTTCGAGCGCTGCATCTCCTCGGCGACGGTCACCATCTCGTCGAGGCTCGGGGTGATCAGGCCGGACAGGCCGATCATGTCCGCGTCATTCTCGTTGGCGGCCTTGAGGATGTCGGACCAGGGCACCATCACGCCCATGTCGATCACTTCGAAGCCGTTGCACTGCAGGACGACGCCGACGATGTTCTTGCCGATATCGTGCACGTCGCCCTTCACGGTCGCCATGATCACGCGGCCCTTGGCCTTGGAACCTTCCGACTTCTCCGCCTCGATATAGGGCATCAAATGCGCGACGGCCTTCTTCATCACGCGCGCCGACTTCACCACCTGCGGCAGGAACATCTTGCCCGATCCGAACAGGTCGCCGACCACGTTCATGCCGTCCATCAGCGGGCCTTCGATCACCTGGATCGGGCGCCCGCCCGCAGCGAACACCGCCTGGCGGCATTCCTCGGTATCCTCGACGACATGCGCGTCGATGCCCTTGACCAGCGCATGCTCGAGCCGCTTCTCGACTGCCCAGCCGCGCCACTCCGCCGCCTGCTTCTCCGCCACCGCATCGGTGCCGCGGAACTTCTCGGCGAGCGCGACCAGCCGGTCGCCGGCCTCGGGATCCTTGTTGAGGATCACGTCCTCGCACGCCTTGCGCAGCTCGGGCTCGATCTGGTCGTACACGTCGAGCTGGCCGGCGTTGACGATCGCCATGTCCATGCCCGCGGGGATGGCATAATAGAGGAACACCGAGTGCATCGCCTTGCGCACCGGCTCGTTGCCGCGGAACGAGAAGCTCAGGTTCGATAGGCCGCCCGAGATATGGCAATGCGGGCAGCGCGCCTTGATCTCGCGGCAGGCCTCGATGAAGTCGACGCCGTAATTATTGTGCTCCTCGATGCCCGTCGCCACCGCGAAGACATTGGGATCGAAGATGATGTCCTCGGGCGGGAAGCCGATGCCGACAAGCAGCTTGTAGGCGCGCTCGCAGATCTCGACCTTGCGCGCCTGGGTGTCGGCCTGGCCGGTCTCGTCGAACGCCATGACGACCACCGCCGCGCCGTACGCCATGCACTTGCGGGCATGCTCGAGGAACTGGTCGACGCCTTCCTTCATGCTGATCGAGTTGACGATCGGCTTGCCGGAGACGCACTTCAGCCCCGCCTCGATCACGTCCCACTTGGAGCTGTCGACCATCACCGGGATTCGCGCGATGTCGGGCTCGGCCTGGATCAGCTTGAGGAAGGTGGTCATCGCCTCGTGCGCGTCGAGCAGGCCCTCGTCCATGTTGACGTCGAGCACCTGCGCGCCGGCCTCCACCTGCTGCAGCGCCACTTCGACGGCGGCGGCATAGTCCCCGTTCATGATCAGTTTCTTGAAGCGCGCGGAGCCGGTGACGTTGGTGCGCTCGCCGATATTGACGAAGTTGGTGGAGGAGGCGGTGGTAGTCATTCTTTTTCCATCGTCATCCCCGCGAAGGCGGGGATCCAGGGTAACAGGCGATATCGTTCGTGGCTCTGGATCCCCGCCTTCGCGGGGATGACGAGCTAGGCCGCCATCGTGAACGGTTCGAGCCCGGCCAACCGGGTCCGCACTTCGGGCACCGGGATCGGCCGCGCGGGCAGGCCCGCTACGGCCTCAGCAATCGCCTTGATGTGCGCCGGGGTAGAGCCGCAGCAGCCGCCCAGCACATTGACCTGGCCGGCATCGGCCCATTCCTTGACCAGGCCCGCGGTCGTCACCGGCGCCTCGTCATAGGCACCCAGCTCGTTGGGCAGGCCAGCGTTCGGATAGACCATGATCAGCGTGTCGCAGATGCCCGACAGCGTCTTGACGTGCGGGCGCAGCTGCTCGGCGCCGAACGAGCAGTTGAGCCCGATCGTCACCGGCCGGGCGTGGCGCACCGCGTGCCAGAACGCCTCGACGGTGTGGCCGGAGAGGTTGCGTCCGGACAAGTCGGTCAGCGTCATCGACAGCATGATCGGCAGGTCGCGGCCAAGATCATTGGCCGCCTCGATCGCCGCCATGATGCCGGCCTTGGCGTTGAGCGTGTCGAACACCGTCTCGATCAGCACGAAGTCGATCCCGCCCTCGACCAGCGCGTCGATCTGCTCGCGATAGACGTCCTTGAGGTAGTCGAAGTCGATCTCGCGATAGCCCGGATCGTTGACGTCCGGGCTCAACGACAGCGTCTTGTTGGTCGGCCCCAGCGCGCCGGCGACGAAGCGCGGGCGCCCATCCTTCGCCTCGAACTCGTCGGCGATGCGGCGGGCGAGCTTCGCGCTCTCGACATTGATCTCGCGCACCAGATGCTCGGCGCCGTAATCGGCCTGGCTGATCCGGTTGGCCGAGAAGGTGTTGGTCTCGGCAATGTCCGCCCCCGCCTCGAAATAGGCGCGGTGGATGCTCTCCGGCACCTCGGGCTTGGTCAGCGCGAGGATGTCGTTATTACCCTTCTGGTCGTGGCTGAGCCCGAGATCGCCGGCATAGGCGGCCTCGTCGAGCTTCCAGTTCTGGATCTCGGTGCCGAACGCCCCGTCGGTGATCAGGATGCGCTTGGCGGCCTCGGCCAGCAGTTTCTCGCGTGCAGTCATATTCACCTCTTTAAGCCCCTCCCCTTCAGGGGACGGGTTTGGGGTGGGGCATGTATCTCATCGAGACCGGGAGCTTGCTGACAGCCCCCACCCCAACCCCTCCCCTGAAGGGGAGGGGCTAATTTATCTACGCCCCAACCAGCGCCGGCACTTTCGGCCGCACCCCCAGCAGGTGGCAAATCGCGTAGCTCAGCTCGGCCCGGTTCAGCGTGTAGAAGTGGAACTGCCGCACCCCGCCCGCATAAAGCTTGCGGCACAGTTCCGCCGCGAGCGTCGCTGCGACCAGCTGGCGCGCGGCGGGATGCGCGTCGAGCCCCTCGAACAGCCGGCCCATCCAGGCGGGCACGTCGGTGCCGCACATCGCCGACATGCGCTGGACGCTGGCGAAGTTCATCACCGGCATGATCCCCGGCACGATCTCCGCGTCGATCCCCGCCTTCGCGCAATCGTCGCGGAAGCGGAAGAAGGTCTCGGGCTCGAAGAAGAACTGGGTGATCGCCCGCGTGGCGCCCGCGTCCATCTTGCGCTTGAGGTTCTCGATGTCCGCGCTCGGATTGGGCGAATCCGGATGGCATTCCGGATAGGCCGCGACCGAGATCTCGAACGGATGCAGCTTGCGCAGCCCCGCGACCAGGTCCGCGGCATTCTCATAGCCGCCCGGATGCGTCGCATATTTCTCGCCGGCGCGGGGCGGATCGCCGCGCAGCGCCACGATGTGCCGCACGCCCGCCGCCCAATATTCCTGCGCGACCTGGTCGATCTCTTCCCTGGTCGCCTCGACGCAGGTGAGGTGCGCCGCCGCCGGGATGCCGGTCTCGCGCGCGATCCGCGCCACCGTGTTGTGGGTGCGCTCGCGGGTCGAGCCGCCGGCGCCATAGGTGACCGAGACGAAGCGCGGTCCCAGGGGGCTCAGCGTCTCGATCGACTCCCACAAAGTCTCCTCCATCTTCTCCGTCTTGGGCGGGAAGAATTCGAAGCTTACGTCGATATCGCCCGCCACGTCCGCGAAGAGCGGCGCCGCCAGCGGGTCAAGGATAGTCATGCGGCCCTCACCTTTTCATTCACCTGCCCGGTCTTGCGACCAAGCCACAATTTCACCGTCAGCTCGCCGCCCTCCAGCGTCTCGACCTGGACAGGCGCGAGCCCATGCGCCTCGAACCAGCCGAGCACCTGCTCGTCGGAGAAGCCGAGCCGGGCATGCGCGTCCTTGCTGCGCAGCTCCTCGCGCTCGTGCGGCGCGAAATCGGCGATCAGCAGCCGGCCGCCCGGCGCGAGCACCCGCGCCGCCTCGCCGATCGCCGCGCCGGGCTGCTGCGCGAAATGCAGCACATGGTGCAATATAGCGAGGTCCGCCCCGCCATCCTGCAGCGGCAGCGCATAAAGGTCCGCCTGGCGCAGCTCGGCATTGGCCAGCCCGCGCTCGGAAAGCTTGGCGCGCGCCAGCCGCAGCATCTCGCTCGACCGGTCGATGCCCAGCGCCCGCTCGGCGCGCGGCGCGAACAGCTCGAGCATGCGGCCCGTGCCGGTGCCGATATCGACCAGGCAGCCAACCGCGGCCTCGCCCAGCGCCCGCGACATCGCCGCCTCGACTTCGCTCTCTGCGACATGGAGCGAGCGGATCGCATCCCATTCGCCGGCATTGCTCTCGAACCAGTCCGCCGCCGCCGTGGCGCGATCGGCGCGCACCGCTGCCAGCCGCGCCTCGTCGGCGACCATCCAGTGATCCGCCTCGTCCCAGCGATCGAGCGCGGCCAGCACCGGATCCACCTTGCGCTCGGCGCCCAGCCCGACGAACACCCAGCTGCCTTCCTTGCGCCGCTCGAGCAACCCGGCATCGCACAGGATCTTCACGTGCCGGCTGACCCGCGGCTGGCTCTGCCCGAGCACCTGCGCCAGCTCGCCCACGCTCAGCTCCATCGAGCGGACGAGCGCAAGGATGCGCAGCCGCGTCGAATCGGCAAGGGCACGGAAGATGGCGAGGGCCTGCTGCATGGCGGTTAGAGATATAAAGATATCTTTATATGAGGTCAACGCATCGCATGCGCCTTGCACGCGACTCCGCGCCCGATTAGCCCTGCGCCGGAGCAATTACGGCAAAAGGGATCCGTCCATGCGCAAGATCTTCCTCCCGCTCGCGGCGGTCGCGCTGCTCGGCCTGTCGGCCTGCGGCAACAAGGCGAAGAACGAAGCCGCCGAGGCCAATGAATCGGTCGCCGGCGACAGCAACACGATGGGCGAGGCGGTGAGCGACGTGAACGCCGCCGAGAATGCCGCGTTCGGCGCTGCGGAGAGCAACTACGACCAGGCTGTGCCGGTCGGCAATGCCGCGGGCGAAGGTTCGGGCGACGAAGGCTCGGGCGACGAATAAGCCCATGCGCCTGGCCCCGCTCCTCCTGCTCCTCGCACTCGCGGCCTGTGGCGGCGGCGACGGCTCCGATGACAGCCATGGCGGATTGAGCGCCAGCCAGTCGCGCGATCTCGATGCGGCGGCGGCCGCGACCGACATCAACGCCAGCAACGGAAACCAGCAATGAGCAACCAGCGGGACCTTGGCGCGAGCGGCATCGAGACACCGCCGCTGATCCTCGGCGGCAACGTCTTCGGCTGGACCGCCGACAAGGCCACCAGCTTCGCGGTGCTCGATCGCTTCGCCGAAGCCGGCGGAACGCTGATCGACACCGCCGACGTCTATTCGGCCTGGGTCGCGGGCCATAGCGGCGGCGAGTCCGAGACGATCATCGGCGAGTGGCTCCGGCAGTCGGACAAGCGCGGCCAGGTGAAGATCGCCACCAAGGTCGGCATGCTCGACGGCGAAGGCGGCACCAAGCTCGCCCCGGCCCGCATCACCGCCGCCTGCGACGCCAGCCTCAAGCGCCTCGGCGTCGAGACGATCGACCTGTATTTCGCGCATCAGGACGACGAGGACGTGCCGCAGGAAGAGGTCCTCGCCGCCTTCGACAGGTTGATCAAGGCCGGCAAGGTCCAGGCGATCGGCGCCTCGAACTTCCACGCGATGCGCCTCAAGTCCGCGCTCGACATCGCCACCCGCGACGGCCTGCCGCGCTACCGCGCGCTGCAGAACGAGTATCACCTGCTCAGCCGCCACAAGTATGAAGGCGAGCTGCAGGACCTCTGCGTCGAGTACAACATCGGCTGCGTGCCGTTCTACGGCCTCGCCTCGGGCTATCTCACCGGCAAGTATCGCTCGGAAGCCGACCTCGGAAAGAGCGTGCGCGGCGGCCGGATGACCGCCTTCATGGAGGGCAAGGGCCCGGCGATGCTCGCCGCGATGGACGACATCGCCGCCGAGACCGGCACCACCCTCGCTCAGATCGCCCTGGCCTGGCTCGCCGCCCAGCCCGGCGTCACCGCCCCGATCGCCAGCGCCACCTCGGTCGCCCAGGCCGAGGAGCTGCTCGGTTGCTGGAACGTGACGCTGAGCCGCGAACAGCTCGACCGGCTGACGGCCGCGGGGGCCTGAGCCCCCTCGCCCGCCCGGCCGGCTAGGAAGCCGGCTGGAACTCGAACCGCGTCACGGTCACCGATTGCGGCCCCTGGGGCGCCGCACCGTGCATCAGCCACAGGTTGAGGTGCAGCCGCTCGCAGCTGGTCTCGGTGTGATCGGGGATCAGCGTCGCGAAGGTCGAATTCGTCGCCGGCGCCCACTGCGCGATCAGGTTCGCCGCCGGCGGCGGATTCTCGAACGACCAGTCGCCACTGTAGAGCGAATAGGCCGCAATGCGGTTTCCGCCCTGATCGACATACCAGTCGTTGATGATCGTGATCATGCTCGTGCCCGAAGGGATCTTGAAGAACTCCACCGGGTGCGGATCAAAGGCGTCATAGGGCTGCAGCGTGAACTGCGCGTTCCCGCCGGCATTGCGCAGCACCTCGAGAAAGTCGATCTCGCGGTGGACGTTCGGGCCGTTGCTCGGCGGCGCATCCGAATATTGGTAGAGGAACACCCCGAACACCGCATTGGGATCCAGGTCCGAGAAGGACCCGCCATCGGCGCGCGCGGTGATCAGGTATTTGCCATAGCCGAGCTTGTCCATCAGCACGACCTCGGAGGTCCGCCACGCCGCCGACGGATCCGCGTTGGCCAGGATCTGCAGCTGGATGCCGTCCGCGCCGTTCTGGATGATCGTCGGATCGAAGATCGACTGGAAAGGCTCCCAGACATAGGTGCCCTGGTTCTGCGTCCAGTGATAGTTGATCCACCACTGCCTGCCGGCAAAAGTGATGAACGGATTGTCATTTGGACAATATGTCACCGCCTCCGGATTGTTGGTGTTCGCCGGCTGGAAATATGAATCGTCGTCGTAATTGGACATGATTCCCCCTCACACTGAAACGAATCCGGAAAATGCCCGCCTTACATATTTGGGAAGATCGTCCGCTGGCGATTCAATTTGCCACCGAAATGAAATCGGCCCGGCGCATCCGAACCGCAAGATCGGTCGAGCGCAGCACTGGCCGGTGCGGCTAGCTGGCGGCGCCACGAAGGAAGGAAAGATGACGGCGGCGCTTCGAAACTATCATGGCCGGATGCAGCGGGTGCTCGACCATATCGACGGGCATCTGGACGGCGATCTGGACCTGGAGGCGGTGAGCCGTGTGGCGGCCTTCTCCAAATTCCATTTCCACCGGCAGTTCACCGCGACCTTCGGGCTGTCCGTGCATCGCTATGTCCAGCTCGCCCGCATGAAGCGCGCATCGCACCAGCTGGCCTCCGGGGATGCCGACAGCGTCACCGAGATCGCGATGGACGCCGGCTATGACGCGCCGGACGCCTTTGCCCGCGCCTTTCGGCAACGGCTGGGGCAATCGCCCTCGTCCTTCCGCCAGTCTCCCGACTGGGTGCAGTGGCTCGCGGCCTTCGGGCCCTTCGACAATGCGAGGACCAGGCTCATGCAGACGATCTACACCCCGGACGACGTGACCATCCGTGATACGGCACCCACCCCGGTGGCGATGCTCGAGCACCGCGGCGACCGGGCGACGCTCGGCGACACCATCCAGCGCTTCATCGCCTGGCGCAAGGCAGCGGGCCTGTCGCCCGAGACGAGCCCGACCTTCATGGTCTTCCGCTCCGAACGGACGCCCGTGGACCCGGCCGACTACAGCATGGACCTGTGCGTCGCGACCGACCAGCCGATCGAGGCGAACGACCTGCAGGTGAAGGCCGGCATGATCCCCGGGGGACGCTGCGCGGTGCTGCGCGCCGCCAACGGCGCGTCCAACAACCTCGAGCCGGAAGTGCTCTACCTCTATCGCGACTGGCTGCCGGCCAGCGGCGAGGAAGCGCGCGACTTCCCGGTATACAGCAAGCGCTGGCTGTCGCTCCTCCCGGAGGTGGCGATCCACACGCCGGTCGCCGAGCTGTTCCTGCCGCTGAAATAGCCGCCACTTCCCGGCCCAAGCAGAAAGGCCATGACATGCCTGTCGCTCTCATTTTTCAGCTGCAGATGCTTCTTGGCTATGCGGCATGGCTCGCCTGGCTGCTGAGCTACGGCTTGCCCCGCGCCCGCACCATGGCGCCCGATGCGGTGCATCGCGCCATCGCCATGGTCCACGCCTTCCGCTTCTTCGGCCTGGTGTTCATCGTGCCCGGCGTGGTCGCCCCCGGCCTGCCCGAAAGTTTCGCCACCTTCGCCGCCTGGGGAGACCTGGCGACCGGGCTGCTCGCCCTGCTGGCGCTCGCGACCTTCCGGGTGCGGCCCGTGTTCCGGGTCCTTGTCGTCGCTTTCAACCTGGTGGGCGTGGGCGACCTGCTCGGAAACTATTATCATGCGGTCCGGCTCGGGCTCCCCGAAGTCGCCGGCCAGCTGGGCGCGGCCTATGCGATCCCCATCCTCTATGTCCCGCTGCTGATGATCACCCACATCCTCGCCTTCTGCCTGCTGCTTCGCCGCGCGCCCAGCGCCGTGCCGGAGACGCGCGGCGCAGGCATGCGCTGAGGCCGGGGGGATGGCGATGCCTCATCGAGACGAAACCGCGGCCCGGCGCGCGGCAAGGACCACGCGCCGGCGCATCGTCCTGCTGTGCACCTGCGCCAGCCTTCTTTCCATCGCATGCATGGCGGTCGATATTGAAGTCGCCACCCGGCTGCTCGCACTGGCCACGCCGGAGCCGGGCGGCATCGAGCGAGCGCCCCGCGCGGGTGCGATCGCCTATCGCAGTCAGATGATCGGCATCGGCTGGGGGCCGCTGGTCATCGGCTGGTCCCGCGAGGACGGAGTCCGCCCGCCAGCGCAGGGGCCCTCGGCCTGCGCCGGCGGGGCAACCTAGTCCTTGAACCCATATTCCCAGCGATACGGCACGCCGGTCTCCCCAAGCGCCGCCTTGACCAGCTTGGGGAATGCCTTTTCGATCCGCACGTCATTGCCCAGGATCAGCACGCAGCGCTGGCCCTTCTCCAAGCAGACGAGCGTGTTCGCAGTCACTTCGTTGTGACCGCCCTTCAGCCAGCCCGCCCCCTGCGGTCCGTTGAAGGCGATCACCCCCAGCGCCGCCTTGGCATCCGTGCCCTCGCCCGGACCGGCGGGATTGTTCAGCGTCGGGAACTGGGTTTTGCTCGGGATCTTCTGGGTGCCGCGGGCATATTCGACGCGCCACTTCGCCGGCAGGCCCTGGCCGCGCACCATTGCCGCCGCCATGATCGCCAGGTCGTGGATCGTCGTGTCCATCGATCCCGCCGCGCGCACCCGGCTGCGGTCGTCATGCGGCTCGGTCTTGCCGTTCTCGTCCCAGCCGTCCGCCAGGTTGGTGCCGAAGCTGTCCTGCCAGATCAGGCTGGTCCGGGTCATGCCGAGCGGCTGGAAGAAGCGGCGCTGCAGCTCGGCCTCCACGCTCAGCCCCAGCCCCTTCTCGACCCCGAACTGGAGCAGCGAGATGCCTTCGCCCGAATAGCCGTAGTTGCTGCCCGGATCGAAGTGGAAGCGCAACTTGCCGTCGGGCTCGAGCACCGCGAAATTGGCGAAGCCGGTGGCGTGGTTGAGCACGTGGCGCGGCGTCACCTTGCGCCAGCGCTCGTCGGCGGCCAGGTCGCCCCAATGGCCATAGGCATCGAGATTGCCATAGCTGGGGATCGGCTGGGGCAGCATCGCCGCGATCGGCGCGTCGAGGTCGAGCTTCTTCTCGGCCGCCAGCTGGGTGACCAGATAGCCGAACACTGCCTTGGTCAGCGATGCGCCGTACATAATGGTGTCGGCGGTCAGCGGCTCGCCCTTGGCGTTGCGCGCGCCGTACGTCTTGACCGAGACGACCTTGCCCTTGTCGATCAGCGCGACCGCCACGCCCTTGGCACCGGTCTCGGCCATCGCCGCCTTGACCGCCGCGTCCATGTCCGGCCCCTTGGCCGCGGCCGGCGCAGCGACTCCCAATGCCAGCAAACCCGCCAACCCGAATCGTACCGAACGACGCATCAAGCCACCTCCCTGTTCGGGGCGGCATCCTGCACGATCGTTGCCAATCGGCAACAGAAACCGGCAGTTACATTCCGTCATTGAAACGTCGCGAACTCGTAACGATACCGACGCCAACCCTGCCTAGCGGCTCCCATGGGGGCGGTCCTCCGGCCGCCGGGATGGGAAATGATCATGATCGATGCCTCGCGCCGCCGGCTGCGCCAAAGCCATGCTTTTGCTCTTCTGACGGCTTCGGCCGCGCTGGTCGCGCTCACGCCCGCCGCGCATGCGCAGGACAGCACCGCGGTCGCCGCGGACGATAGCGGCGCCACCGGCGAGAGCAGCGACATCGTCGTGGTCGGCAGCGGCCAGACCCGTTCGGTCTCGACCCTGCTGCCGTCGAACCTCGACACGCTGCCGCCCGGCACCAGCGTGCAGAAGGCGCTCAACTTCCTGCCGGGCGTGATGGCCCAGTCGATCGACGCGCTCGGCGTCAACGAGCAGTCGCTCTCGCTCCAGGTGCGCGGCTTCAACACCACCCATCTCGGCTATTCGCTGGACGGCATGCCGCTCGGCGACGGCGCCTACAACAATTACAACGGCCTCACGATCAGCCGCGCGCTGATCTCGGAGAATCTCGGCCGCGCCGACCTCGCCACCGGGATCGCCGGCCTCGCCATCCCCTCGACCAGCAATCTGGGCGGCGCGCTCACCTATGTCAGCCGCGACCCGAGCAAGGACGCGGCGCTGGCGGTCAGCCAGACCCTGGGCAGCGAGAGCAGCCTGCGCACCTTCGTCCGCCTCGACACCGGCGAGCATGGCGGCTTCTCCGCCTATGTCTCGGGCCAGTATGTCGAGCAGGACCTGTTCGTGAACCAGCCGGCTTACAACAAGTCGACCGGCAAGCAGCTCAACGCCAAGGTCCAGTACAAGGCGGACGGCATCAAGATCACTGCCTTCGCCGATGTCTCGCGCACCAACCAGGCCGACGACGCCTATCTGTCGAAGGACATGCTGAACCGCCTGGGCTGGGACTGGGGCGGCTATGCGCCGAACTGGCAGGCCTATGTCGGCGTCGCCGCCTGCACGGTGACCACCACCCCGTTCAAGTGCGCCGCCGCGCCTGCACCGACGAAGAATGCCGACGTCACCTTCACCAACGGTCAGATCCTGCGCGACGACAACCTGTTCTACCTGTCGGGCGATTTCGAGCTGGCCAAGGGCCTCAGCGTCCACACCCAGGTCTACCACCACAATGACAAGGGCGCCGGCAACAACTTCATCACCGGCCTGTCCAACCAGGGCACTTCGACCACCGCGGACGACGTGCCGGTGCAGATCCGCGACACCCGCTACACGATCGACCGCACCGGCGTGCTCGCCAGCCTGAACTGGCAGGTCGCCTTCAACGAGTTCCAGGCCGGCCTGTGGGTCGAGGACAATAGCAGCAGCGCCGCGCGCTACATCTGGACCAACGTCACCGGCCCGTTCAGCCTCGCCCAGTATCTGAGGGGCCAGCCGAACACCGCGCAATGGGTGCAGGAGACCCACTGGAAGACCCAGCAGTTCTTCGTCCAGGACACGGTGCGCCTGTTCGACGATGCGCTGAGCGTCGATTTCGGCTTCAAGAGCACCTATTCCAGGTCGGACGCCCGGGCGATCCGCGGCATCGCCGCCTCGGCCCCGCCGGCCTCGAGCCAGTTCGCCAGCGGCGTGCTGGTCGCCAAGGACAATTTCCTCCCCGAGATCGGCGTCCACTGGAACGTCGCGCCGGGCCATGAGCTGTTCGCCAGCTATGCCGAGAACATGGCGATGTTCCAGGGTGGCTTCAAACTCGGCCCGCAGTCGGTGTCGCAGGCGGTGTGGGACGCGCAGGGCAAGTATCTGAAGCCCGAGACCTCGAAGAGCGTCGAGGGCGGCTATCGCTATGTCAGCGGCCCGCTCCAGGTCGCGCTGTCGGGCTATTATGTGAAGTTCGACAACCGCCTGCTCCAGTACAATCCCTGCCCGACCAACCAGCAGCAGAACCCGGGCTGCGGCAACAGCTTCCACAATGCCGGCAGCGTCACCAGCAAGGGCGCCGAGCTCGGCGTGCTGTGGAAGGCGGCGCCCTGGCTGAGCTGGTACAATTCGGCCTCGTACAACAAGTCGACCTATGACGAGAATCTCAACTGGTGTACCACGACTTGCGTGGTCAAGCTGACCGCCGGCAAGCAGCAGGTGGACACGCCCAAGACGATGCTCGCCAGCGTGCTGACCGTGAACAAGAGCGGCTTCTCGGCCTCGCTCCAGGGCAAGTACACCGGCCGCCGCTACTATACCTACACCAACGACCAGAGCTTCGGTGCCGTCACCACCTTCGATCTCGGCCTCAGCTATGATTACGGCTCCTTCGCCTATGTGCAGGACCTCAAGCTGTCGCTGAACGTCACCAACCTGACCAACAAGCGCTACGCGTCGAACTTCGACAGCAGCGTTTTCGCGCCGGACGATGCGGCGGGCACCGTGCTGGTGTTCCACTCGTCCGCCCCGCGCCAGGCGTTCGTCACGCTCAGCGCCGGCTTCTGAGCCGCAGTGCTGCGCAAAAAGGAAAGGCCGGGGTTCACGCCCCGGCCTTTTTCGTTTCCAGGTTCGATCGAAATCCTCCCCCGCCAGGGGGAGGTGGCGCGCATAGCGCGACGGAGGGGGAGGTAATCAAACCGATAGTTGGTCGCTTGCCTCCCCCTCCGTCAGCCTTTGGCTGACACCTCCCCTTGCGGGGGAGGATAGGGCTAGCTCACAAAATCCCCTTCTCCGCCGGCTCCTGCCACCAGGCATCGTGCAGCCCGTCGGCATAGTTGATCGGCGCCGCCTCCAGCTCCTCCAGCGGCACGTCGTCGAGGCACAGCACCTGTACCGAGACGAACGCCCCGCCGATCGCCTCGACATAGCCGGTGCCGAACGGGGCGATGCCGCACTTGCTGCAGAAGCGGTGGTGCCCGCTCTTCGTGCCGAACTGATATTCGCCCAGCGCTTCCTCACCCGAGAGCAGCCGGAACTGCTCGGGCTTGAGCAGCGCCCCCCAGTTGCGGCGCTTGCGGCAATAGGTGCAGTTGCACTTGCCGGTGCCCGCGGCGAGATCGATGTCCGCCTCGAAGGTCACCGCGCCGCAGTGGCAGCTGCCATGATAGGTCTTGGTCGTCATTTCCTGGCTCCCGTTTGATCTGACGGGACTCGACCTACTGCCATGCTGCTGCCAGCATGGTGTCAGCAGCATGGCAGTAGGAGTTGCGGTGCCGGCCGACGGGCCGGTGCCGCCAGGGATAAAGCAATGCGGAAAGCAGACCGCCTCTTCCAGATCGTCCAGATCCTGCGCCGGAGCACGCGCCCGATCACCGCCGACGCGATCGCCGCCGAGCTCGAGACCTCGAAGCGCTCGGTCTATCGCGACATCGCCGCGCTGATCGGCCAGCGCGTGCCCATCCGCGGCGAGGCGGGCGTCGGCTATGTCCTCGAAAGCGGCTTCGACCTGCCGCCGCTGATGCTGACCGCCGACGAGATCGACGCAGTCGCATTGGGCGCCACCTGGGTCGCCGGCCATGCAGACGAGGGCCTAGGCCGCGCCGCCACCGACCTGCTCGCCAAGATCGCCGCGGTGCTGCCCGAGGAGATGCGCCCCTTCCTCGGCAATCCCGCCGCCCGCGCCGTGCCTGCCTGGGACCGGCCGGTCGACGGCATCGACGCCGCCCAGCTGCGCGCCTGGATCCGCGCCGGCCGCAAACTGCGCCTCGACTATGCCGATGGCGAAGGCCGTGCGACCCAGCGGGTGATCTGGCCGCTGATGATCGGCTATGCCGATACCACCCGCGTCGTCGTCGCCTGGTGCGAGCTGCGCACCGGCTTCCGCACCTTCCGCCTCGACCGCATCGCCGCCGCGGCCTTCCTCGACGACATGATCCCCGGCAGCACCGCGCAGCTCCGGGCGCGCTGGCTCAAGGAAGTGCGGGAGCGGGGCCAGGACTGACCCTCTCATATCCATCATCGTCATCCCCGCGAAGGCGGGGATCCAGGGTAGCTCGGGTAGAGGCTGGAATCATACCGATGGCTGCCGGAAATGTTCGGGACCCGCCTTACGCTTGCCGCCCTTGGCTCTGGATCCCCGCCTTCGCGGGGATGACGATCTTAAAACCTTCCTCGGGCATCCCCTAGAACGTCACCACCACGCTATCCGCCGAAATCTCTGCCGGCCCGTGATACACCGCCTCGATGTTGTTCCCGTCCGGATCGATCAGGAACGCGCCGTAATAGCCCGGATGATAGGGCCGCTCGCCCGGCGCGCCGTTGTCCTCACCACCCGCCGCCAGCCCTTCGGCATGGAAGCGGTCCACCATCGCCCGGTCCTTCGCCTGGAAGGCGATGTGGTGCCTGCCGGTGAGCTTGCCCGCCGCCGCCTCGCTGTCCGCGGTCGAGATGAACAGCTCGTCCGCCCAGAAATAGTCGTCGCCCTCGCCGGCGATCGGCACGCCGATCACTTCGAACACCGTGCCGTAGAAGCGCCGGCTCGCCGCCAGGTCGCGCACGACGAGCTGGATATGGTCGATCAATCGTCCGCGATGCAGTTCCATGGCAAGCGCTCCTCTTTGCCAAAGGCAACCGGCAGCGCGCACGAGAGGTTCCCTGCACTTGCATGCAGGTCCGCCCTGCGCTAACACTGAACCATATGGTTCACTATTCCGCCGCCACGCGCCTCGACGCTTCCTTCGCCGCCCTGTCGGACGCCACGCGGCGCGGCGTGCTCGAGCAGCTCGCCTGGGCCGAGGCGTCGATCACCGACCTTGCCGAGCGCTTCCACATGACCCTCACCGGCATGAAGAAGCATGTCGGGGTGCTCGAGCGCGCCGGGCTGGTCGTCACCGAGAAGGTCGGCCGCGTGCGCACCTGCCGGCTCGGCGCCCAGGGCCTTGCCGAGGAAGCGGGCTGGATCGCCAACTACCATCAGCGCTGGCACGCCCGCTTCGACGCGCTGGACGACGTGATCGCCGAACTCAAAGCCATGGAGAACAAGGATGAGCCTGAACGCCACTGACCTCGGCGCCACCAGGGTGGAGCGCATCTCGGACACCGAAGTGGCGGCATCCCGCCTCTTCGACGCCCCGCCGCACCTCGTCTGGCGAGCATGGACCACCCCCGAGCTGTTCCAGCGCTGGTGGGCGCCCCGCTCGATGGGCGTGCCGATGCACGTCCGCGAGCTCGATGTCCGGGTCGGCGGCGGCTACCGCATCGAGTTCGACGGCGAAGGCGGCCAGGTCTGGGCGTTCTTCGGCAAATATCTCGAAGTCGAGCCGAACCAACGCATCGTCTGGACCAACGAGGAAGGCGGCGATACCGGCCCGATCTCCTCGGTCACCTTCGAAGAACAGGACGGCAAGACGCTGGTGACCTTCCAGGAACGCTATCCGTCGAAGGAAGCGCTCGACCAAGGCATCGGCGCCGCGGAAGGCCTGCCCGAGCAGTTCGCCCAGCTGGCGGAGCTGCTGGGGGAGATGGACTGAGCGCCATCGACATACTGCACTGATCCCCGGCGAAGGCCGGGGCCCAGTTGCAATGTCGTTCGTGAGGTTCCTGCGCCATCGATAATGCGCCGAAACTGGGCCCCGGCCTTCGCGGTGGAAGCTTAAAATGCAACGCAGGCAGGAACACCCGATGCTCGGACACCAGCGGCGTACCTAAACAAGCGACTGGAATTGGGCCGATTTCTGACTGGCGGCTTTCAACGGATCGTTCGGATAAGCCGACTGTCCGCTGCCCCCTGCGCGAGCGCGCCGCGCTCGAACAAGTTTTCTGGGGCCGCTCGTCGGCGGGTTCTGGTCGTCTTTCCGGGAACAATGACCGGCACATGGCCGATCAAATCAGGATGTCCGACAGGTCGAGGCTGACCACGTCCATCACCTTGATGAAACCCCCGTTGAAATACAGTTCGGCATTGCCATCGACATAATAGATCTGGAGGCCGCCATTGTCGGGATTACCGGCCTCCGTTCCGCGCAGATCGATCACGTCGTTGTCGCCCGCCTCCTGCCCGAAATCCCAGATGATGTCCGAACCTGAAAGACCGTTGAAGACGAAGCGATCATCGCCGCCCCCGCCCCAGAACTCGTCATTCCCCGCACCCCCGTCGAGTGAGTCGCTGCCGCCTGCAGCCACGCCGTCCCCCGATGCACCATCGCCGTAAAGCTTGTCGTTGCCGCGGCCGCCTTTGAGCACGTCGTTTCCGCCGTGCCCGCCAAAGGCGATCACCGCGGCATCGCCATAAAGCGTGTCGTCGCCGTCGCCGCCGGAGAGGCGGTCATTGGCGCCACGGCTGCCGGCGCCTATGGTGCCAACATCGCCATAGAGCGTGTCGTTGCCGAGCTCACCGTAGAGCGCATCGCTCTGCCAGCCGCCGAAGATCGCGTCGTCACCCGCGCCGCCATAGAGCGAATCCTCCCCCTTGTCGCCGAGCACCAGATCCGCGCCAAAGCCGGCGAAGATCGCGTCCGCCCCCTTGCCGCCGCTGATCTGATCGTCCCCGAAGCCGCCGGTGAGTCGGTCATTGCCGCTGGTGCCGGCGATTGTGTCCGACGGCGGCGGGCCGTCCACTGCGAAGAGTTGCACCTTGATCCCGCCGTCCGATCCGATAGCGCCCTCGTCGCCCGTCCATGCAACCGCGAAGCGATCGCCACCCAGGCTGGTGACGCTCGGCCCCTCCGCGTTGATGGAAGAGGGCGCGTTGACCTGGAATTCTTCGTCCAGGCGCGCACCCTCCGTATCGAACACCTGCGCGCGGATCGTCGCAGTTGGCGCGGGAACGCCAGGCGATTCCGCGCCGTCCTGCCAGACCACAACAAAGCGCCCGTCGGAGAGCGCGGCGACATCAGGGTTGTATTGGTCGGCCGCAATCTCGCTGTTCACCGTGAAGGCGTCACCGATTGGCTGGCCGTTGGGATCGAAGATACGTGCCCTGACCTCGGAGCCAGGGTCGTTCACCGGATCGCTACCGAACTCCCCATCTCGCCAGACCACGACGAAATTGCCGTTGGACAGCAGTGCGATCGAAGGATCCGGCCTTCCGCCTGCTGCCTCGCCAATTTCGAATGGAGTGACGCCCTGTCCGTCGCGCTGGCGGATCTGGCCGTAGAAGACGGTCTCGCCGCCCTCCATCGCGTGCTCTTCGTCCCTGTAACCGTACCAGGTTACGACGAAACTTGTGTTGGACAGGGTGGCGACCGCCTTGGTGTCGACGCTGCTGTCCCAGCCATATGAAAAATTGGACCACAGTGCGCCCGTGGGCGACCGCACTTCGCCCTCGCCATTATTTTCGCCGCTCCACACCGTCACGACGCCGCCATCGGGGAAGGAGGCGACTTGCGGGTTGCGATGATAATAGTCGTAATCAGTCAGATACTCAGGTCCTGCCGGTGCACCATTCACGTCAAGATACTGCGTGTTCACCGATGTGCCCGGCAGGCTGTTTTCCTCGCCACTGCTATAGGCGACTACGAAGCTGCCATCAGGCCGCGCCGTCACGGTCGGGCTGAACTGCGCATCGGTGGTGATCGCGTTGACACGAAATTCCTCGGCGATCGCGTGTCCCGGCAACAGGGCTCGCGCCTGGATCTCGAAATCGAGATCATTCGTATCATCGGGCCGGAATTCGCTGCGCCAGACAATGGTGAAGCCGCCATCAGCAGTACCCGCGATGTGGCTGAATTTTGTGTTCCGTAGGTATTGCCGGTATTGACGAGGAACTCGCTGCCAATCCTGAATGGCATAACCCTCACTCCTGTTTCCGCCGGTCGCCAGTGCGCGGCCCGGCACCGCGCCCCCGGATCAGAACAGTGCCCAGCCTTCTTATCGGGTTCGTGCGCGCTTTGGCAGAAGCGTCGGCCATGAATGAGCCACACCGCCCGCTTTTCGGGATCGGTCAAGCATTAGGTAGCGGATACAGAACTGCGGTGCGTTTCTCTCGCCCCGCAGCTCTCCTTGCCTCCCGACGGTCCGATCGGCGACTGATCCTCGGACTTCGCGGCACCGCAAAAAGAACTATATGTCCGCTGTTTCCACAGCTTGCTTTCAATTTGGAGTATACGGTCGCTCCAATTGAGCCGGCGCTCCGAATGGCCGAGAATGGGGCGCATACCGGCCATGTCCGCATTCCAATAGAAGCCCCCCTAATCCCCCGCAAACCCGAACGGCGTGACCCCGCTCTCGCGCTCGTTCGCCAGCGCCGCGCGTCCCGCAGGCGGGGCGGAGCGTTGCGGGCAGTCCGGCCGGGTGCAGGCGCGGCAGCCCAGCCCCACCGGCACCGCCTCCCCGGCCAGGTCGACCCCGCGCGCCGCCGACAGTGCCCGCGCCTCGGCCGCCGCCAGCCCGACGCCCAGAGCGAAGCGCGCCTTCACCCCCTGCGCGCCCTGCGGCGTCCGCGCGCGGGAAAGCGTGAACCAGCGCCCGCCCTCCTCGGTCTCGACCAGCTGGGCCAGCGTCTCGTCCGCCCGCCCGAACGCCTCGGTCAGATTCCATAACGGGCACAGCCCCGGCCCCTCGACCAGAGGCGAACCGCTCGCCCCGGCGAAGCGCTTCGAGACCTGCCCCGCCCGGTCGGTCCGGATCAGGAAGAAGGGCAGCCCCCGCGCACCGACCCGCTGCAGCGTGGTCAGCCGGTGCGCCACCTGCTCGAAGCTCGCCCCGAAGCGGCGCTGGAGCAGTTCCAGGTCATAGCCGCTCGCCTCGCACGCGCGCAGGAACCGGCCATAGGGCATCACCAGCGCCGCGGCGAAATAGCCGACCAGGTGCCGCGCGTAGAGCCGCTCGCCCGCGCGATCGAGCCCCGCGCCGCGCACCAGCGCGTCGATCTCGCCCCGCGCCTCCTGCGACAGCCGCTCGGCCAGCGCGAAGGTCCGGCCGGGCACATCGAGCAGCTCGGAAAGCTGGATCTGGCGCGCATGCAGGTCGAGCCGCTTGAGCAGTCCCGGCATCACGTCCGCCGGCAGGATGCGCACCGACAATTGATGCTTCACCCGCAGCCGCTCGGCCATCGCGCCATAGGGATCGCCGGCGGTCTGGCGCAGTTCGTCGGCCAGCGCCTCGGCCACTGCGTCGAGATCGGCGAAATGGTTGCGCCAGCGTTCGATCTCCCGGCGGACCTGCCGGCCGGGATCGCCCGCGCCCGTCTCCGCCACCGGCCCGCCGGCACTGATCCGGTCATAGGCCCGCGCGAACGCCTCCGCCCCGCCCGGCGCGCCCGCCAGCCATTCCTCCATCTGCTGCCGATCGATCTCGAGATCGGCGAACAACGGATCGGCCAGCCGCCGCCGCAGTGCCTCCATTCCGCCGCCCGGCTCGGCCGCGGCGAGCTTGCGCGGATCGAAGTCGTACACCTCCGACAGCCGCAGCATCAGCATCGCAGATACCGGCCGCTGGTTGCGCTCGACCAGGTTGAGATAGCTCGCCGACACCCCCAGCGCCTCGGCCATCGCCGCCTGGGTCAGCGCCAGCTGCCGCCGCAGCCGGCGGACGGCGTGTCCCGCAAAGAGCTTCTGTTCGGCCATCATCGTCCTTCATTCCCTCTCCCTTCCAAGGGAGAGGGAGGGAGCCGACAAAGTCGGCGGAAGGGTGAGGGTGAGCGGGATGCAACACCCAAATCACCCTCACCCGGCTCAGCTTCGCTTCGCCACCCTCTCCCTTGGAAGGGAGAGGGTTGGGGCTGTCCTACACGCCGCGTTCCCGATACGTTCGCCTCAACCGAGTCGAACCTTGTTGTAAATAATTTACACCCTTTCAACCCAAGCGAAAGCCCACGCAACACCCCAACCCTCGCAAGGCCATTCTCCGGCTATCAACATACTCAACGAATCCGCACACAGACTTGGCAATCCAGTCAAGGAAATGACAATGTCGACCCGCTTCGAAGACCTGATCCCCGCCCCGACCGGCCGGTTCGACGGCATTGTCCGTCCGTACTCGCCGGAGGACGTCCAGCGGCTGCGCGGCTCGCTTGCGGTCGAGCATACCCTGGCCCGCCGCGGCGCGCTCAAGCTGTGGGAGCTGCTCCAGACCGAGGATTACATCAACGCCCTGGGCGCGCTTTCCGGCAACCAGGCGATGCAGATGGTCCGCGCCGGGCTCAAGGCGATCTACCTCTCCGGCTGGCAGGTCGCGGCGGATGCCAACACCGCCGGCCAGATGTACCCCGACCAGTCGCTCTACCCCGCCAATGCCGGCCCAGAGCTGGCGAAGCGGATCAACGCCACGCTCCAGCGCGCCGACCAGATCGAGCATATGGAAGGCGGCGCCCAGCGCGACTGGTTCATGCCGATCGTCGCCGATGCCGAGGCCGGCTTCGGCGGCCCGCTCAACTGCTTCGAGATCATGAAGGCCTATATCGCCGCAGGCGCCGCCGGGGTGCACTATGAAGACCAGCTCGCCTCGGAAAAGAAGTGCGGGCACCTCGGCGGCAAGGTGCTGATCCCCACTCAGGCGCATATCCGCAACCTCGATGCGGCGCGGCTGGCGGCGGACGTCGCCGGCGTGCCGACGGTGATCTGCGCCCGCACCGATGCCGAGAGCGCCAGGCTGATCACCTCGGACGTCGACGAGCGCGACCGCGAGTTCCTCACCGGCGAGCGGACCCCCGAGGGGTTCTTCCGCCTCAAGGATGGCACCGGCGTCGATCACTGCATCAAGCGCGGCCTGGCGTTCGCCGAGCATGCCGACCTGCTGTGGTGGGAGACCTCGAAGCCGAACATGGACGATGCCCGCCGCTTCGCCGAGGCGATCAAGAAGGAATTCCCCAACAAGATGCTGGCGTACAATTGCTCGCCCAGCTTCAACTGGGAGAAGAATCTCGACAAGGACGACATCGCCCGCTTCCAGCGCGAGATCGGCGCGATGGGCTACAAGTTCCAGTTCGTCACCCTCGCCGGCTTCCACCAGCTCAACTACGGCATGTTCGAGCTGGCCCGGGGCTACAAGGATCGCGGCATGGCCGCCTATTCGGAGCTGCAGCAGGCCGAGTTCGCTGCGGAAGAGAATGGCTACACCGCGACCCGCCACCAGCGCGAAGTCGGCACCGGCTATTTCGATGCGATCGCCACCACGCTGGCGGGAGGCTCGAGCAGCACCACCGCGCTGGCCGAGAGCACCGAAGCCGCCCAGTTCGTCACCCAAGCCGCCTGAAACCTGAGAAAGGAGTGATTGCCATGACCGAACCCCAGCGCAGCCGCGCCGTCTTCTCGACCGAGGACTTCCGCCTGATCCGCGACGCGGTCGCCACCCATCTCGAAAAGGTGAAGGATGCACCGGAGAGCGTGAAATACGCCAACCTCTATCACCGCCTGGGCCGCGTGGCCTGAGCCCTCGTCATCCCGGCGAAAGCCGGGATCTCAGGTGAAGGCGCGGGACAGAGCCGCACGAGATCCCGGCTTTCGCCGGGATGACGGATAAGGAGCCGCCGCCTGAAGTACGACTTTCCTGGGGAGGAAAGGATGTCCGCCGAGGGGTCAGCCCTCGGCGGACATTTCCGTGCCTCGGCTAGCGAGCGCGGCGACCCGGGCCTCGTGCTCGGCCTTGCCGAAGGGGAAGAAGCGGTAGAAGCCCGCCGCGGCAAAGGCGAGCACACCGTAGAGGACGAAGAACAGGACCGTCAGCCGGTCCACCGTCGCCAGCGGCACCTGGCCCGGCTTGGCGGCGGCGGGGAAATCGACCAGGTCGAGCAGCAGGCCGGTCGCCCAGATGCCCAGGCCGCTGCAGCATTTCTGGATGAAGAAGGCCCCGGCGAAGAACACCCCCTCGTTGCGCCGCCCGGTCTCGATCTCGGACTGCTCGACGACATCGGCCATCATCGAGGAACCGAGGATCGTCGCCGCGATGCTGCAGGTCACGTTCGCAGCATAGATGGCGAAGAGCGAGGGCAGCAGCCACGGCGAGCCCGGCTCGGGGAACGCCCCAATGAGCCGCAGCACATAGGGCAGCGCCACCCAGAACGCCGCCGCTGCCATCAGCCAGGTCGCGGCGCGGGGCTTGCCGATGCGGCGCGAGATCCGCGGCGCGAGCAGGAAGGCGAAGAAAGCGCCGACCAGCAGCGAGAAGGCGATGATCGTGAAGTCCTGCCCCTCGAAGCGCCAGACATGGGCATAGAGATAGCTCGACAGCGCGAAGCTGACGCCCTGGGCCGAATAATAGCAGAGCCCCGCCGCCATCAGGATCAGGAAGGCCCGGTTGCGCACCGTCTCGCCCAGCTCGGCGAAATGCTTGCCCAGCGACTGGCGCTTCGCAGCCTCGGCGCGGGGCAGCCGCTTGATCTCGCCGTGCGTGCCCGCGGCCGAGACGAGGATGGCGAAGACCATCAGCAGCGCGCTCGCCAGCGCGAAGCCGGGATAGTTCTCCTGTACCAGCTGGCCGTTGGGATGCCCCGGCGAGGGACCGAGCAGCCAGGCATAGGCAAGGATCATCATCCCCAGCCCGCCGGCCCAGCCGAACAGGAAGCGATAGGCCATGATCCGCGTCCGCTCCTCGTAATCTGCGGACAGCTCCGGGGTCAGCGCCTGGCTGGGCACTTCATAGGCGGAGACCGCGGTGCGGACGATCACCGACATGGCGAACACCCAGAGCAGCAGGCCATGCTCGGAAAGCGCGGGCGGGTTCCACAGCAGCAGCCAGCCGATCGCGATGGGAATGGCGGAGGCATACATCCAGGGATGGCGCCGCCCCCAGCGGCTGCGGGTCCGGTCCGAGAGGAAGCCGATCGCCGGGTCGGCCACCGCGTCGAGCAGCAGCGCGCACATGATCGCGAAGCCCACTTCGGTCGCCGGCAGCCCGAGCACCTGGTTGAAATAGAAAAGCAGGAAGGTCGAGAAGCAGAAATCCTTCACCCCGTACGCCACCGTGCCGAAGCCGTAAGCGAGCATGATCGGGGTGCGGATTCGTCGCGCTGCGGGCACTGCCGCCTGGTTGTTCTCCATGCTGTGCACTCCCCTTTGCGACCCGTTGCCGCGCAGCATAGGTGCCGTGCCCAAGCGGTCAACCGGAACAGATTGGAACATCGGGTATGGCTTGCTCAACACCCTGAGAGCGGTATAGCGTCCCGCTTCGAACCTGAGGAACGCACGACTATGGCGCTCGACCCCGAAGTCTTCGAAGCCCTGATCGACACCATCCGCCGCTTCGTCGCCGACCGGCTGCGCCCGCTCGAAGGCGAGGTCGAGGCCGCCGATGCGATCCCCGCCGCGGTCGTCGACGAGATGAAGGCGCTCGGCCTGTTCGGCCTGTCGATCTCGGAGGAATATGGCGGCCTTGGCCTGACCATGCTCGAGGAGTGCAAGGTCGCGATCGAGCTCGGCCGCACCACCCCGGCGTTCCGCTCGTCCTTCGGCACCAATGTCGGCATCGGCTCGCAGGGCCTGGTGATGGCCGGCACCCCCGAGCAGAAGGCCGCGTGGCTGCCGAAGATCGCCAGCGGCGAGATCGTCACCAGCTTCGCCCTGACCGAACCCGATGTCGGCTCGGACAGCGGCGCGGTGAAGACGCGGGCGGTGAAGGATGGCGACGTCTACCGCCTCACCGGCACCAAGCGCTTCATCACCAATGCCGACAAGGCCGAGCTGTTCACCGTCATGGCCCGCACCGGCGACGAACCCGGCGGCCGCGGCGTCTCGGCCTTCCTCGTGCCGCGCGACCTGCCCGGGGTCAGCATCGGCGAGCCCGAGAAGAAGATGGGCCAGAAGGGCGCCCGGGTGGCAGACGTCGTGTTCGACGACACCCCCGTCCCTGCCGCCAACCGGCTCGGTGCCGAGGGCGAAGGCTTCAGGATCGCCATGCAGGTGCTCGACCGCGGCCGGCTCCACATCTCGGCGGTGTGCGTCGGCGTAGCCGAGCGGTTGATCGCCGATTGCGTCGCCTATGCGAGCGAGCGCAAGCAGTTCGGCAAGCCGATCGCCGAGCACCAGCTGATCCAGGCGATGCTGGCGGACTCCAAGACCGAGGCGCTGGCGGCAAAGGCCCTTGTCCTCGAGACCGCCGCCGCCAAGGACGCCGGCAAGAACACCACGATGGAAGCCGCCGCGGCAAAGTATTTCGCCAGCGAGATGGTCGGCCGCGTCGCCGACCGCGCCGTGCAGATCTTCGGCGGCGCCGGCTATATCGCCGATTACGGCATCGAGCGGCTATACCGCGACGTGCGCCTGTTCCGGATCTACGAAGGCACCAGCCAGATCCAGCAACTGATCATCGCCCGCGAGACACTGAAGCGCGGCGGGTAGGAAGAGAGAAACCGTCATCCCGGCGGAAGCCGGGATCTCGTGCGGCTCTTTTCCCGCCATCGCCTGAGATCCCGGCTTTCGCCGGGATGACGAATTTGAAGAATTTGACGAATTCTGGAGAGGATAAAATGGACACCAGCACGCTCTTCCGCCTCGACGGCCGGATCGCACTCGTCACCGGCGGCTCGCGGGGCATCGGCAGGATGATTGCCGCCGGCTATGTCGCCCAGGGCGCCAGGGTCTATGTCTCCTCCCGCAAGGCCGAAGCCTGCGAGGAGACCGCCGCCGAACTCGGGCCCAACTGCATCCCGCTCCCGATGGACGTGTCGACCGTCGCCGGCTGCAAGGCCCTCGCCGCCGCGCTGGCCGAGCGCGAGCAGCGGCTCGACATCCTGGTCAACAATGCCGGCGCCGCCTGGGGCGAGCCGTTCGAGGCCTTCCCCGAAAAGGGCTGGGACAAGGTGATGGACCTCAACGTCAAGTCGCCCTTCTTCCTCACCCAGGCGCTGTTCGACCTGCTCAAGGCCGGCGGTTCGGCGGAGCGTCCGGCCAAGGTGATCAACATCACCTCGATCGACGGCCAGCGCCTAAACCCCTGGGAAACCTACAGCTACCACGCCTCCAAGTCGGCGCTGATCTATTTGACCAAGCGCATGGCCGCGCGGCTGATCCGCGACCATATCAACGTCACCTCGATCGCCCCCGGCGCCTTCGCCAGCGAGATGAACCGCGCCGCCCGCGACCATGGCGGCGAAGTCGCCAAGGCGATCCCGGCAAAGCGCATCGGCGTCGACGAGGACATGGCCGGCACCGCCATCTACCTCGCCAGTCGCGCCGGCGACTATGTCGTGGGCGACACGATCACCGTCGACGGCGGCCTGGTCAACGCCTCGCTGGGGGTGAGCATCGACGGGTAGAAAAGCGCGGGCGATATGATTAAATCATATCCGAGGAGATCGACATGGCCGCCAAGGCAGTGAGCGTGACGTTGGGCGAAATGGCCGAGCGCGCCGAGCAGCATCTTGCCTCGGGCCGCTTCTCCTCGATGAGCGAGGTGGTGCGCGCCGGGCTGCGCGCACTCGACCGGGAAGAGGCCGCGCTCGATTCGCTGATGCGCGCCAGGGTCCAGGAAGCCCTCGAAGACCCGCGCCCCAGCGTCCCGCTGACCGAGGCATTCGCAAGGATCCGCGCGGCGACGACCACCGGGGAATGAGCCACGCGGTCCGGCTCTCCGAGCTTGCGATATCGGATCTCGTCGCACTCCACCGATGGGTCGCCGCAGAAGCGACCCCGGCAATCGCCGACGGGTATATCGACCGAATCGAGACCCGGATCGCCGCGCTCGCCGAGTTTCCGGATCGCGGCACGCCGCGGGACGATCTCGCCCCCGGCCTGCGCACCCTCTCGTTCGAGCGGCGCCTGCTGATCGCCTATCGGATCGATGGCGGGACCGTGCTCGTGCTGCGCGTGATCAGCGCACAGCGCGAGCTGGCCCCCTTCTTGGCTGACCCTGCTTGCAATGTAGGATTTCGCCTGCTGGGCTGAATCAGCCGGCTCCGTGGTCCGCCGCTCTTTGACCCCGTTGGAGAAATAGGATCGCGCGCCCGCAACATTGTTGCGAGATGCGCGCCTCTGGCGGGAATCGTGTCAATTCAAGGTGCGCGAAAGCGCGCTCCTGGCATGAACTTCGTGAACTTTGGCGAGTCGCCCCGCCACACACTGTTGGAACGCGCGCCGGACCGGAATTTCCGGCCCGGCGCCCGGAACCCGATTAGCGCGCGATCCCGCCCGCCGCGAGCACCGCCAGCGTCACCAGCTCACTCGCGGTCGCGGTCATCGGGGCGATCTGCACCGGCTTTTCCATGCCGATCAGCATCGGGCCGATCGTGGAATCGCCGCCCAGTTCGCGCAGCAGCTTGGCCGAGATGTTGGCCGATTGCAGGCCCGGCATGATCAGCACATTCGCCGGCCCCTTGATCCGCGCGAACGGATAATTGGCGAGCTGGCGCGCGTTGAGCGCGACGTCAGGTGACATCTCGCCCTCATATTCGAACTCGACCGCACGCCCGTCGAGCACCTTGATCGCGCCGCGGACATTGTCGAGCCACTGGCCTTCGGGGTTGCCGAAGTTGGAGTAGCTGAGGAAGGCGACGCGCGGTTCATGGCCCATGCGGCGCGCGACGGCGGCGGCGCCCTCGGCGATATCGGCCAGCTCCTCGGCGTTCGGACGCTCGTTCACCGTCGTGTCGGCGATGAACACCGTGTGCGACTGGCCGACCAGCACGTGCATGCCGAACGGCGTCTGGCCCGGACGGTGGTCGATCACGCGCTTCACCTGGCGCATCGATTCGGCCCAGGTCCGCGTCACGCCGGTGATCATCGCATCGGCATGGCCTAGCTGGAGCAGCAGGCCGCCGAAGATGTTGCGGTCGCGGTTGACCATCCGCTCGCAGTCGCGGCGCAGGTAGCCGCGGCGCTGCAGGCGGCAATAGAGGAAGTCGACCATCTGATCGACCAGCGGCGAGTTGACGCTGTTGTGCAGCTCGAACTCGTCCGGATTGGCGCCGAGCGCCTTGAGCCGGTCATGCACGCTCTCACGCCCCACCAGCACCGGCGTGCCATAGCCGCCATCCTTGAAGGCGATCGCCGCGCGCAGCACGACTTCTTCCTCGGCTTCCGCGAAGATCACCCGCTTCGGGTTGGCGCGGGCGCCTTCATAGGCGAGGCTGAGCACCGAGGTGGTCGGGTTGAGGCGGGCGCGCAGCGACTGGCGATAGGCCGCCATGTCGGTGATCGGCTTGGTCGCCACCCCCGAATCCATCGCTGCCTGGGCGACGGCGGCAGGGACCAGCTCCATCAGCCGCGGATCGAACGGCGCCGGGATGATGTAGTCGGGGCCGAAGCTGTGCTGCACGCCATACGCCGCCGCGACTTCCTCGGGCACCTGCTGGCGGGCCAGCTCGGCAATGGCCTGCGCGGCGGCGACCTTCATCGCATCGTTGATCGTCGTCGCGCGCACGTCGAGTGCGCCGCGGAAGATGAACGGGAAGCCCAACACATTGTTGACCTGGTTCGGATAGTCCGAACGGCCCGTGGCGATGATCACATCCGGACGCGCACGCTTGGCCTCCGGCGGGGTGATCTCGGGATCGGGATTGGCCATCGCGAAGATGATCGGCTTGAGCGCCATGTGATTGAGCAGCTCGGCGGGCAGCGCACCGGCGGCCGACAGGCCCAGGAAAACGTCGGCGCCTTCCAGCGCATCGGCCAGGGTGCGGCGATCGGTGGCGACGGCGTGGGCCGACTGCCACTGGTTGATGCCCTCTCGGCCCTGGTACATCACGCCGGTGCGATCGAGCATCAGCAGATTGTCGTGCGGCAGGCCCATCGCCTTGATCAGCTCGGCACAGGCGATCGCGGCGGCACCGGCGCCGTTCACTACCACCCGCGTCGTCTTGATGTCGCGGCCAGTCAGGTGGAGCGCATTGATCAGGCCGGCGGCGGCGATGATCGCGGTGCCGTGCTGGTCGTCATGGAACACCGGGATGTTCATGCGTTCGCGCAGGGTCTGCTCGATCACGAAGCATTCGGGGGACTTGATGTCCTCCAGGTTGATGCCGCCGAAGCTCGGCTCCATCAGCTCGACCGCGTCGATGAAGCGGTCGACGTCCTCGGTCTTCAGCTCGATGTCGATCGAATCGACGTCGGCGAAGCGCTTGAACAGCACCGCCTTGCCTTCCATCACCGGCTTGGAGGCCAGCGCGCCGAGATTGCCCAGGCCCAGGATGGCGGTGCCGTTGGAGATCACCGCGACCAGATTGCCCTTGGCAGTATAGTCATAGGCCTTGGCCGGATCCTCGGCGATCGCGAGGACGGGGACCGCAACGCCGGGCGAATAGGCGAGCGCGAGGTCGCGCTGCGTCGCCATCGGCTTGGAGGCGATGACCTCGATTTTGCCCGGACGTCCCTCCGAATGATAGAGCAGCGCCTCGCGCTCCGAAAACTGGACGTTCGCTTCCTCAGACATTCTTCTCTCCCGGGCGTCGCCCTACCCTTTAGGAGGACCATTCCGACGCCGCAATGTGCCGAATCCCGCAAATGGCACCGACTGGGCCAGGTTTCTAGTCTGACTAATTATCGAACCGTGCGAAATCCCGCACATCGGGCTTTTCCCCAGAAAAGCGCACCCCGGGTGTTGATCGGCGGAGCCGTTCGGCTAGTCCGGGCCCGGCATGGCCTCCACCGCTCCCACTCCGATGATGGCGCAATATCTCGCCCTGAAGGCGGAGGCGGAGGACTGCCTGCTCTTCTACCGGATGGGCGACTTCTTCGAGCTGTTCTTCGAGGACGCGAAGATCGCCAGCGCGGTGCTCGACATCGCGCTCACCGCCCGCGGCGAGCATGACGGCGAGCGCATCCCGATGTGCGGCGTGCCGGTGCACGCGATGGAGGGCTATCTCGCCCGGCTGATCAAGGCCGGCCACCGCGTCGCCATCGCCAACCAGACCGAGACGCCCGAGGAAGCGCGCAAGCGCATGGGCTCCAAGGCGCTGGTCAACCGCGCGATCGTCCGCGTCGTCACCGCCGGCACGCTGACCGAGGAGTCGTTGCTCGACAGTCGCACCGCAAACTGGTGCGCGGCAGTGGGCGAAGCCGGCGGCAGCGTCGCCATCGCCTGCGCCGACATCTCCACCGGCCGCTTCGAGATCATCGAGACCACGGCCGACCGCGCCGGCGCCGAGATCGCCCGCCTTTCGCCCGCCGAGACGGTGGTCGGCGACGGCTCGCCCTTCGGCGAACTCGCCACCGTCACCCGCCCGCGTATCGACTTCGACAGCGCCGGCGGCGAGGACCGGCTCAAGCAGCTGTTCGGCGTCGCCACGCTCGACGGCTTCGGCCAGTTCTCCCGGGCTGCGCTCGCCGCCGCCGGAGGCCTCGCCGCCTATCTCGAGCATAATGCCAAGGGCGCGCTCCCTTTCCTGCGCCCGCCGCGCGTCACCCGCACCGAGGCGGCGATGGCGATCGACGCGGCGACGCGCGAGAGCCTCGAGCTCACCGTCAGCAGCGCCGGCACCCGCAAGGGCAGCCTGCTCGACAGCGTCGACCGCACCGTCACCGGCGCCGGCGCGCGCCTGCTCGGCAGCGACATCGCCGCGCCGCTGATGGATCGTCCGAGCGTCGAGGCCCGGCTCGATCTCGTTACCCATTTCCATGACGATGCGCTGCTGCGCGACATGGTCCGCGGCGCGCTGCGCGCCATGCCGGACATCGGCCGCGCGCTCGGCCGCCTCGCCGCCGGACGCGGCTCCCCGCGTGATCTCGGCCAGCTGCGCGACGGCCTGTACGGCGCCTGGGGTCTCGCCGAGCGGCTCGACGCGACCGGCATCCCGCCCCTGCTCGGCGAGCTCCTGCCCCAGATGCGCGGCCACGGCGCGCTGATCGACCTGCTCTCGCGCGCGCTCGTCCCCGAGCCGCCCGTCGATGCCGCGAACGGCGGCTATATCGCCGAGGGCTATGACGCCGCGCTCGACGACCTGCGCGACGCCGGTGCCGGCGGCCGCCGCGCCATCGCCGCGCTGGAGGCCGAGTATCGCAGCCGCACCGGCATCGGCTCGCTCAAGATCCGCCACAACGGCGTGCTCGGCTATCATATCGAAGTGCCGGCGAAGAATGCCGACCCGCTGATGGCGCAGGACAGCGGCTTCACCCACCGCCAGACGCTAGCGGGCGTGGTCCGCTTCAACGCGCCTGAGCTGCACGAGGTCGCGGTCAAGGTGACGCAAGCCGGCGCCCATGCCCTCGCCGCCGAGGCTGCGCATCTCGAGGACCTCACCATCCGCGCGCTCGATGCCCGCGAGCCCATCGCCCGCACCGCCGACGCGCTCGCCCGGATCGACGTCTCGGCGGGCCTCGCCGAACGCGCCGCCGAGGGCGGCTGGGCCCGCCCGCACCTGGTCGAGCATGCCTGTTTCGAGATCGAGGGCGGCCGCCACCCGGTGGTCGAGGAAGCCGTCGCCAAGTCGGGCGGCCGCTTCGTCGCCAATGACTGCAACCTCTCCGAGAGCAGCCGCCTCTGGCTGGTCACCGGCCCCAATATGGGCGGCAAGTCGACCTTCCTGCGCCAGAACGCGCTGATCGCCGTCCTCGCCCAGGCCGGCTCCTACGTCCCCGCCGCCCGCGCCACGCTCGGGCTGGTCGACCGGCTGTTCAGCCGCGTCGGCGCCTCGGACAATCTCGCGCGCGGCCGCTCGACCTTCATGGTCGAGATGGTCGAAACCGCCGCGATCCTCGCCCAGGCGACGCCGCGCAGCTTCGTGATCCTGGACGAAGTCGGTCGCGGCACCTCGACCTATGACGGCCTCGCCATCGCCTGGTCGGTGGTCGAGGCGATCCACGAGGACAACCGGTGCCGGTGCCTGTTCGCCACGCACTATCACGAGCTGACCCGGCTGGCCGAGCGCTGCGACGCGCTCACCCTCCACCATGTCCGCGCGCGTGAGTGGAAGGGCGATCTCGTCCTGCTCCACGAAGTGGCCGAAGGCCCCGCCGACCGCAGCTACGGCCTTGCCGTCGCACGCCTCGCCGGCCTGCCGCCGGTGACGATCATACGCGCCAAGGCCGTGCTCGACAAGCTCGAGGCCGGCCGTGCCGCCACCGGCGGGCTTGCCGCGGGCCTCGACGACCTCCCCCTCTTCGCCGCCATGGCGGTCGAGGAAGAGGCGCAGGTCGACATGCTGCGCAACGAACTCGGCACGCTCGACATCGACAGCCTGAGCCCGCGCGAGGCACTCGAAGTCCTGTACCGGCTCAAGGGCCTGGCGGCGGAAGGCGTATGACCGCGCTCGACCTCACCGACCAGTTCCTCGCCATATTGCTGCGCGAGGTCGGCGGCACCCGCCGCCGCTGGCGCAACGTCATCGGCCCGGTGAAGCGCTACAGCGCCGCGACCCACCCGCATTGCAACTGGTCGATCACCCCCGGCGGCAAAGCGGACGAGAACGCCGCGGTCGAGCGCATCGCCGACCGCCTGCGCGACAAGTATCCGATCATCGACTGAGCCGGTTTCGGTGCCGAGCCGCCGGCGCCCCGTAATCGTCGCCCGGTTCCAAACCCCGTCCCACCCCAACTCGAAATCCCGGCCCCAAACCGTCATCCCGGCCCCATTCGTCATCCCGGCCCCATTCGTCATCCCGGCGAAAGCCGGGATCTCAGGCGGTGGCGCGGGGAAGGGGCCGCACGAGATCCCGGCTTTCGCCAGGATGACGAGTTGTGTGGCACTTTTCGCTTGACAGTATGAACCATATAGGTTATACGCCGCACCATCCTCCGTACCAGGCCAGCACGAAGGATCATGAAGGCCGGCGATTGCACGTGGCAACGCCGGAGGACCGGTGGCGGAATCGTTCGGCAGCGTAAGTCGAAGCTTCGCCAGAGGAAACGCAGAGCCCCTCGCCTTAAAATACACCCCTGGCTTCTCTTTTGGCTGCGATACAGGGGGAGGAACGCCGCGGATGATCAAGTCTCGACGCGACACATACTCGAATATCAACTTGCCAATCGTCGTCGAGCCCGAGCGTCACGAGAAGAAGAACGCGCCGGTCCTTTCCTTCTGCTCAACCCCGGGTGCCAAGGGCACGCCGGGCTAAAGCCATTTCTCCAAATCGTCATCCCGACGAAAGTCGGGATCTCAGGCGATGGCGCGCGCGGCGGGACAAGAGCCGCACGAGATCCCGGCCCGTCGACTTCGCTCAGGAAAGCCTTCCACCGGGGTGACGATTGTGATCGATCTCAAGCCAGCTCCGCGCTACCCTCCCGCCAAAACCAGACAGAGAGGACCGCCCGGATGAAGAAGCTCGCGCTCGCCTTGCTCGCTTGCATGACAACGTTGCCAGCATCGGCGCAGGGCTTCCTGCGTGCCGAGGGCCAGCGCATCGTCGGCGAGAGCGGCAATCCCGTCCTGCTGCGCGGCATGGGGCTGGGCGGCTGGATGCTGCAGGAAGGCTATATGCTCCAGCTCGGCCAGCTCGGCTCGGGCCAGCAATATCGCATCCGCGCCGCGATCGCCGATCTGATCGGCGAGGAGAAGACCGCGGAGTTCTACCAGGCCTGGCTCGACAACCACACGCGCAAGGCGGACATCGACATGATGGCGCGCTGGGGGATGAACTCGGTCCGCCTGCCGATGCACTACAATCTCCTAACCTTGCCGGTGGAGAAGGAGCCGGTCCCCGGCAAGGACACCTGGCTCGAGGACGGCTTCCGCCGCATCGACACTTTGCTCGCCTGGACCAGGGCGAACGGCATGTACCTGATCCTCGACCTGCACGCCGCGCCCGGCGGCCAGGGCACCGACCTGCCGATCGCCGACCGCGATCCCGACAAGCCCTCGCTGTGGCAGAGCGCGGAGAACCGCCGCAAGACGATCGCGATCTGGCGCAAGCTCGCCGAGCGCTACGCCGACGAGCCCGGCATCGGCGCGTACGACCTGCTCAACGAGCCCAATTGGGACTTCTCCGCCCCCGGCGGCGAGCATGGCTGCAAGGAGACGGGCAATGCCCCGCTCAAGCAGCTCTACACCGACATCGCCGCGGCGATCCGCCAGGTCGACAAGCGCCACATGCTCATCATCGAGGGCAATTGCTGGGGCAACAACTACCAGGGCCTGCTGCCCTTCGCCGACGGGAACACCGCGCTCAGCTTCCACAAATACTGGAACCATAACGACGAAGCCTCGATCGCCCCGCATTTGAAGCTGCGCGAGACGTACAACATGCCGCTCTGGCTCGGAGAATCGGGCGAGAACTCCAATCGCTGGTTCCGCGACGCGATCAGCCTGGTCGAGAAGCACGATATCGGCTGGGCCTTCTGGCCGCTCAAGAAGATCGGCTTCAACAATCCCTATGAGATCGCTCCCAATCCGGGCTGGCCGAAGCTGGTCGCCTGGTGGACCGGCAAGGGCCCGCGCCCGAGCGCCAATGAGGCCTATGCCACGCTGATGCAGCTCGCCCGGCACGACATCCGCCACGAGAACAACCTGTTCCACGCCGACGTGGTCGACGCGATGCTGCGCCAGCCGCACGACCCCAGCCCGCGCCCTTCCGCACCGCTGCAGATCACCGCGGAGGGCGGCGCGTTCGACGCGGTCGACTATGATATCGGCCCGGCGGGCGTCGCCTATCACGACAGCGACGACGCCAATTACCATGTCTCCACCGGCAAGCCGCGCAGCCAGTGGAACAATGGCCGTACCTGGCGCAACGACGGCGTCGACATCGCCCGCGCGGACGACGAGAGCCTCTATGTCAGCGACTTCAAGCCCGGCGAATGGATGCGCTACTCGCTCTCCGCCGAGGGCGGCGGGCGCTACACGATCGAAGTCGAGGCAAAGGCCGACAAGCCCGGCACGCTGACCCTCGCCCTCAACGGCGGCACGCCGTTGACGCTCGCCGTCCCCGCCGGCCCCGGCTGGCAGAAGCTGCGCGTCACCGCACCGGCCACCCTGCTCGACGGCAACAACATGCTGGTGCTGGGGGCGAAGAGCTTCGACGGTGGCGTGCGGGCGATACGGTTCGAGCCCGGCCACTAGCCGCCCGGCCCGCCAGCCGGTTTTTTCCGTCCGGATCGGCGCGACCCGATTTCGCGCCGATCGCCCATGCTACGTTGCACGCGCGCAATGAATTGCCGCTTTCCATGTAGCAGGGGCCAACCGCGATGAGCATCAACACAGCCGACTGGATGGGCCAGGCCCTTCTACACAACAGCGGCGTCAGACAGATCCCGATGTGCCAGTTTCCCCTGCCCGGCAGCCACGATGCCGGCTCCTATGGCGGCATCAACGTCAAGAGCAAGACGCAGCATTTCTCGATCTACGAGCAGCTCGAACACGGCGTGCGCTATTTCGATTTCCGGGTGCGCGTCGACAGGGGCGTGTTCTTCTCGCACCACGGCGCCGATGAATCGCGGGACAATCCCTACACCGCGAACTCGATCCAGACGGGAACGACCTATCTCTTCGGCGAGATCACCCGGTTCCTGCGGGCGCATATCGGCGAAGTGGTGGTTCTCAATTTCAAGGACTTCACCGCGGTCACGGGCCAGGATTTCACCGCGACCGACGCCGCTGATTTCATGGCCTGCCTGCTCAGGGACTTCGGCGCCGTCCCGTCGCAAAACGACCTGCTCTATGTCCCCGGCGACATCCCCACCTATGGAAGGTGCATCGACCTGGGCCAGCGCATCATCCTGCTGATCAACGACGAGGCATGGCCGGGCGAGTGGAGCAACTGGGCGCTGCCTACCTCTACCACGCTGCGCGAGCGCTTCTCGGACTATAAATACGCGCTGCATTCCTGGAACACGCTGGTCGACGACACACTTGCCGACCAGCAGAATTATCTCGCCGATACCGGATCGGACGGTCGCGATCCCGGGCTGTTCTGGGTGAGTCAGGCGGTGCTCGGCTATACCAACATGACTACGCCCAATGGCGGGAGCCAGAACAAGGAGGGGGCCTCGCATCTCAACCCGGTCTTCGAGGCGGCCTATGGGCAGTGGTGGGCCGGCAAGTCGGCGATCCCGGGTGTCACGCAGAACGTCCAGCAGCCCAATGTCCTGCTGCTCGACTATTCCGGCTTTTACGACGATTTCGCCACCATCTGCTACAATCTGATCACCTGACCAGACGAAAGCCGCGGACGCTCGCGGTCACGCATATCTTATGCGTGGCCGTGAGGATCCGGCAGGGCTAGAGCAGCGTCCATGCCACTCGACCTGCTCTGCCTCGATGCCGACGACACGCTCTGGCACAATATGCGCCACTTCGATGCCGCCGAACGCGCCTTTGTCGCGATGATGGCGCCGTTCGCGGCGGAAGGCGTGACGCGCGAGCGGCTCGAGGCGATGGAGAGCGCCAATCTCCGGCTCTATGGCTATGGCGCCAAGAGCTTCACCCTCTCGATGATCGAGACCGCGACGGAGCTGTGCGGCGATTCGCTCACCCGCGAAACGGTCGCCGCGATGCTCGCGGCAGGGCGCGATCTGCTGTCGCATCCGGTCGAGCTGCTCGACGGCGTCGGCGAGACGATCGCCGCGCTGGCGGATCGCGTGCGGCTGGTGCTGGTGACCAAGGGCGACTTGCTACACCAGGAAGCCAAGCTCGCCGCCTCGGGCCTGGGCGAGCTGTTCCACGGCGTCGAGATCGTCAGCGACAAGACCCCCGACACCTTTGTCCGCCTGTTCACCCGCTATGGCGTCGCGCCCGAACGTGCCGGAATGGCCGGGGACTCGATCCGCTCGGACATTGCGCCGGTGCTCGCCGCGGGCGGCTGGGCCGCCTTCCTGCCGCCCGAACTGTCCTGGTCGCACGAACGCGCCGCGGTGCCGAGCGACCATCCGCGCTTCACCCAGCTCGATCGCTTCGCCGAACTGCCCGGCTGGCTCGACCGGATCGCCTGAGCCGCGCCCAAAAAGAAAAGCCCCCGCTCTCGCAGGGGCCACGCGCATCGCGCTTCCTCAAAATTGAAAGAGGCCGCCGGGGCGTCTCCCGACGACCCGGCGACCTCCGACATGGTCACAGCGGCCGGTTGCTCCAGCCCGGGAGACCATGCGGACCGCTTTGCTTCGGACCGGCGCCGTTGATTGGAGGAGAATACCTCCCGTGCGCCTTACGATCGGAGGGCTTCCGATCGCGCCCAGAAGCTCAGCGGTGCGTCTCCCGAACGAACTGAACCGACCCCATTGCTGAACCATGAGACATCGGATCACCTCCTTTCGCTAGTTGAAGAAGCCCGTACCCTTGAAGGGTACGCCAACTATTTGAATCACCGCGAGTCGCAGAACAAGTCTTGTATAAAATCTTTTTCTGAGCGATTCTGGAATTCTGGGCCGGAAACCGTCGCACCGCCCTTTCCCACAGCATCCGCCACATCATTCCGGGCCCGTCGGCGCGCCCGCTCAGTGCCGCTTGAAATACTGCACCTCGCGCTCGTGCTTCTCGGCCGCCGCACGCGTGTCGAACGTGCCGAGGTTGCGCCGCTTGTGCGTGTGCGGATCGACCTTGCGCGAATAGAGCCGGTATTCGCCCGACTTGAGCTTGCGGATCATCGCCACTCTCCTCTCGCGCGATCAATGCGCGAGGGGCGCCGATCTATCCGCGGCAATCCTCGGCGACGCGCAGGATCTCGGCATAGGCGGGCACGACCAGCGTCGGCAGGCCATTGCCCTGCACCAGGAAGCGCCCGCGGCTATAGCCCATCGCATCGAGGATGGAATCCCGCGGCCCCAGATCGGCCGCCAGCCAGGGCGTCGCACCCGCCGGAAGCGGCTGGACGGGAAGCTGGCGCAGCGTGCTGGTGGTCCGCACCGTCAGGCTCGCCACGCCCTCGCCCTTGCGCGACAGCACCATGCGGCCCCGCCCGGCATCGCAGCGCAGGATCAGCTCGGCCTCGCCGCCCGCCACGCCGTAGAGCGCGGCCGAACCCCGCCCATCCTGCTTGTAAACCCAGTTGCCCGGCGTCAGCGGCCAGTCGCGCCAGTCGGCGCCCAGCGTCGGCGCGGGGGCCGGAGCAGGTGTGGGCGCCGGGGCAGGCGCGGGGACCGGCCGGGGTGCGGGCGCGGGCGGCGGCACCATGCGCGGCGTTTCCGAGCAGCCCGCAATGGCGAGCGCGGAGGCGAAGACGAGCAGCTTGCGATGCATGGCCGGCCTTATGGGCGAAGTGCCCGGGCGGCTCAACCGCTGCGGCGACGAAACGGCGCACCGCCACGCCGCCGCACGCTTCCCGGCCCGGCTTATTCGCCCGCCGGCAGATAGGCGGAGACCGCCATATAGTTGTTCGGCCAGGGCAGGCCCGGGCAATGCCAGGCGGCGCGGAATTGCTGCCAGCTCAGCCGATGCACCTGCCCCTCGTCCGCCAGCAGCACCTGCGCATCGGACCAGCCGCACACCACGCCCCAGCGCAACTGGCCCTGCGCGAAGATCTGCGCCGCATCGAGCAGGCACGCCACCGGGATGCGATAGCGGGAAAGCCAGTCGCGCAGCCCCGCCACCTCGGCCTCGCCATCGCCAAAGGCCGCGGAATGGGAAATGATCGTGCGCAGCCCGAAATGCTGGAACGCGCCGGCCATCTCTTCCTTGTTCGGAATCGGCGCGCCGAACAGCCCGCTGGTGGGAACCTGCTGCGCCACCGTCACGGCATATTGCGGCGGAAAATGGAGCCGGCCGTCATTGGCGTCGCCCATGCCCTGCACCGAGCGCCCAAAGCCCAGGCTCGGGCCGTTGCCCGCCCAGAAATCGACGATCGTGGCCACGGCCAGCTCGCCCGAATTGAGCCCCGGCACCTGCGCATAGCTGAAGAGCCGGCTCATGCCGTGGAAAAGCTCGAGATGCACCGGCCCCGCCGCGCGCAGGCCCGGCGCATCGGCATGGGCTTCGGCAGGACGCGCGGCATCGACGGTCAGGTCGAAGGCCGCACCGGGCTGTTTTTCGATCGTGTCAGACATTGGCCGTTTCCCCCAATATTGGCGTGGATGCAGCCCGATGGTTCCAACGAAATTCCCTGCGCCCTGTGGTCGATGAACCGACCAGGACGCAGGAGACTCGCGGCTTATATTATCGCCCGACCATGCCGCAATTCGGGCATCGGCTCAATATTGGAGAGCAGGCGGGGCGCGATCAGCGCCCGCCGCCCCATTTGCGCTGCGTCTTGCCATAGCGGGTCTTGCGCGTGCCCGGCTTGCCTTCGTTGCTGCGGCCCATGATCGGCGCCTTGTGCTCGCCCGGCGGCAGCCCGAGCTCTTCCTGCTCCAGCCCGCGGATCTCGTCGCGCAGGCGGCCGGCTTCCTCGAATTCGAGGTTCGCCGCCGCGTCGCGCATCTTCTTCTCGAGCTCCTCGATGTACGCGCGGAGGTTGTGGCCGACCATGTGCGGGCGATCGGCATCGATCTCCACCGTCACCTGATCCTTCGACGCGACATGGGCGATGATGTCGCCGATATTCTTCTTCACCGTCGCCGGGGTGATGCCATGCTCGGCGTTATACTCCTGCTGCTTCTCGCGGCGGCGGCCGGTCTCGGCGAGGGCGCGCTCCATGCTGCCGGTCATGCGATCGGCATAGAGGATCACCCGGCCTTCGACGTTGCGCGCCGCGCGGCCGATCGTCTGGATCAGCGAAGTCTCGCTGCGCAGGAAGCCTTCCTTGTCCGCATCGAGGATCGCGACCAGTCCGCACTCGGGAATGTCGAGGCCCTCGCGCAGCAGGTTGATGCCGACCAGCACGTCGTAGACGCCCATCCGCAGGTCGCGGATCAGCTCGATGCGCTCCAGCGTCTCGGTGTCCGAGTGCATGTAGCGGACCTTCACCCCCGCCTCGTGCATATACTCGGTCAGGTCCTCGGCCATGCGCTTGGTGAGCGTGGTCACCAGCGTGCGATAGCCCTTCGCCGTGGTCGCCTTGCACTCCTGGATCAGGTCCTGGACCTGCTCCTCGACCGGCCTGATCTCCACCGGCGGGTCGATCAGCCCGGTCGGGCGGATCACCTGCTCGACGAACACGCCGCCGGTCTGCTCCATCTCCCAGCCGCCCGGGGTGGCCGAGACATAGACGGTCTGCGGCCGCATCGCTTCCCATTCGTTGAAACGAAGCGGCCGGTTGTCGATCGCGCTCGGCAGACGAAAGCCATATTCGGCGAGCGTCACCTTCCGCCGATGGTCGCCCCGCGACATGCCGTTGATCTGGCCGATCGTCTGGTGGCTCTCGTCGACGAAGAGCAGCGCGTTCTCGGGCAGATACTCGAACAAGGTGGGCGGCGGCTCGCCGGGCAGGCGACCGGTGAGGAAGCGCGAGTAATTCTCGATGCCCGCACACGAACCCGTCGCCGCGATCATCTCCAGGTCGAAGTTGGTCCGCTGCTCCAGCCGCTGGTGCTCGAGCAGCTTGCCCTCGGCCTCCAGCTCCTTGAGCCGTTCGGTCAGCTCGTGGCGGATGCCCTCCATCGCCTGCTTCATCGTCGGCCCGGGCGTCACATAGTGCGAATTGGCGAAGACGCGGACATAGTCGAGGCTCGCCACCTTCGATCCGGTCAGCGGATCGAACTCGGTGATCTCCTCGATCTCGTCGCCGAAGAAGCTGACCCGCCAGGCGCTGTCCTCATAGTGCGAGGGGAAAATCTCGAGGCTGTCGCCCCGCACCCGGAAGGCGCCGCGCCCGAAGGCGGCGTCGTTGCGCTTGTACTGGAGCGCGACCAGCTTGCGGATGATCTCGCGCTGGTCGACCACCTGGCCCTTCTTCAGGTCGAAGATCATCGCCGAATAGGTCTCGACCGAGCCGATGCCGTACAGGCAGGAAACCGACGCGACGATGATCACGTCGTCACGCTCGAGCAGCGACCGGGTGGCGGAGTGCCGCATCCGGTCGATCGCCTCGTTCACCGAGCTTTCCTTCTCGATGTAGGTGTCCGACCGGGCGACATAGGCCTCCGGCTGGTAATAGTCGTAATAGGAGACGAAATACTCGACCGCATTCTCGGGGAAGAAGCTCTTCATCTCGCCATAGAGCTGCGCCGCCAGGATCTTGTTCGGCGCCAGCACCAGCGCCGGACGCTGCAGCGTCTCGATTACCTTGGCCATGGTATAGGTCTTGCCCGAGCCGGTGACTCCGAGCAGCACCTGGTCGCGCTCGCCCTGCCGCGCCTGCTCGACCAGCTCGGGAATCGCGAAACGCTGGTCGCCCGAGGGCTCATAGTCGCTGACGAGCTTGAACGGCCTGCCGCCCTCGAGCTTGTCAGGGCGCTGCGGGCGGTGCGGGACGAAGCTCTGCCCGGTCTCGGGCTCGGCCAGGCTGGTGCGAATCTGGATTGCCATCGCAGGGAATATGGGGTGTGGCTGCCACATACGCCAACCCCAGGGGAACATCATGCGTCTGACGATTCTCGCCGCCGGAGCATTGCTCCCGCTCGCCGCCTGCAATCAGGGGCCCTCGACCGAGGAGAGCGCGCGCAGGACCGGGGAGGTCCGGCTCGAGAACGCATCGATGGAGGAAGTCGCCAAGCAGAGCGCCGCGGCTGACAGCAAGGCGCCGAGCCAGCCCGGCATGTGGGAAGAGACGATGCAGCTGACCGGCTTCGAGCCCGGCGGCGCCCCCGAGGCGCAGGTCGCCCCGCTCAAGGCGCAGGTCGGCAAGCCCCCGCAGACGCAGCGCGGCTGCCGCACCGAGCGCGACGGCAAGCCGCTCGACGTCTCGAAATTCCCGGCGATGGCCAAGTCCTGCCGCTTCGCCAAATATGTCACCGCCGGCGGCAAGGTCGATGCGGCGATGGATTGCGACACGCCGCTCGGCAAGTCGCGCGTATCGATCACGGGCACCCAGACCCCGGCCGCCTATGACCTGACGATGAAGCAGAGCCAGACCGTCACCGGCCAGACCAAGGAAACCTCGATGACCTTCCGCGTCACCGGCAAGCGCATCGGCGAGTGCAAGGCATGATCCGCCGCCTGGCCCCGTTCGGCGCCGCCGCCGCGCTGGTGCTGCTCACCGGCGCGGGCCAGGCCGGCGACGGCTTCAGCCTGACCGATGCGACCTCAGAGCAGGTCGCCGCCGCCTATGCCAAGGCGAAGCCCGGCGGCCCGATGCACATGGGCCAGTGGGACCGCACGATCGCGATCTCGGCGTTCGAGCTGCCCGGCATGGCCCCGGGCCCCGATCGCGACGCCAAGGTCGCGGCGGCCAAGGCGATGCACAAGACCGAGAGCGTCTGTCATAAAGGCACCGATCTCGCCGCGCCCGAGCCGGCGGCGGTCTTCGAGATGCTCGGCAGCGATTGCCATTATCAGCGCCTGACGATGGGCGGCGGCCAGTTCGACGGCCAGCTCAGCTGCAAGGGCAGCGAGCCGGGCGCCAGGGTCGATGTCGCGGTCTCCGGCAGCTACACCGCCGAGAATTTCGCGATCCGCCTCGACATCGACCAGCAGCCAGCCGATCCGGCGCAGCGGGCGAAGATGACTATGGCGCTGAGCGGCCACCGTACCGGGAAATGCGCGGAATAGTCAGGCCTCGGGGCGATAGGCGATCCGCCACATCAGCGTGGCCGTCCCCGCCGCGAACAGCGCGAGGATCCCACTCGAGGCGAGCGCGCTGATCCAGCGGAACAGCAGCGCGCGATTGTCCATCGGCGGCATTTCGAACAGCCCGAAGCCATAGGTCTGCGCGCCGACGAAGACAGCGAGCGCAGTGATCGCACCGACCAGGGCCGCATGGCGCGCGCGGCGCAGCCCGGCGACATGCATCACCAGCCAGAGCGGCCCGCCCACCGCGGTGATCGCGATCCCGGCGATCAGGCTGCCGATCAGCCAGCCGCTCACCAGGCTCAGCGGATCGCGCTTGCCGCCGAGCAGCAGCAGCACGAGCACGATCAGCCCGGCAAAGGCGCTGCCCGCGCCGAGCGCGAGCCCGGCCCGGTCGATGGACGTGTCATAGCGTTGCGCAGCTTTCGCGCTGTCGTTCACAGGGGACCCCTCCCGATTCCGCGCAGGATAAACCGCGCGAGCGAGTCCCGACAAGCGTCTGGGAGCGAGGCGCCGGCTCGTTTCGGCGCATCAGCGCAGCGCGGCGAACCGCCGGTCTCGGATACAGGCGTCGAGCCCGGGATAGTCAGGCGGCGGCGGTGCCGCGCCAAGCGCGGGCACGGCGAAGGTCTCGCCGATCCGGTGCGCGGCGAAGCGCGCCGGATCCTCGCCGGCACAGCGCAGCATCCCACGCAGCATCGCCGGCGGCGTCGCATAGCCTTCGCGCGACAGGCGGAAGGTGCCCCAGTGCACCGCCAGCGCTTCCGGCCGGCCAAGCCCGTCCCACACCCGGATCGCATCCGGCGGCCCGATATGGCTGCCGCTCGCCATCTGCCCTTCCTCGAAGCGGAAGGCACCGATCGGGATGGCGGCAAAGCGGACCGACCCCAGCGCCGCCGCCTCGGCAGGCCATTTGCCGTCGCCCAGCCCGGTATCGCCGGCGAAGAAGAAATTGCCGTGCGGCAGCTGCACGACGAAGCTCGACCACAGCGCCCGGCTGCGATCGGCGAACCAGCGGCTGCCCCAGTGATGGCTGCGCGTCACCGTCACGGCCACGCCCGAGCGCAACACGATCCGCTGGCCCCAGTCGAGCGCGCGCGACGCCACGCCGGCGCCGGCGATCACGCGGTCATTGCCAAGTGACGTGACGACCAGCGGATGGTCGCGCTCCGAGAGCCGCCTGAGCGTCGGCAGGTCCATATGATCATAGTGGTTGTGGCTGACCAGAACGAGGTCGATCCTGGGCAGGTCCTCGAAGCGCACGCCCGGCTCCGCCACGCGCCGCGGGCCGAAGCCGAACGGGCCGACCGTGTCGCTCCACACCGGATCGGTGAGGATGTTCACCCCGTCGGCCTGCACCAGCACCGTGGCATGGCCGATCCAGGTGACACGCATCGCGCCACCCTCGACGCGCGCCGGCGGCTTGCCCGGCGTCACCGCGACCCGCTCGGGCCACGCCGGTCGGGTCGGGTCGCCGAACACCTGCTGCCAGAGCAGCCGGTTGCGGCGCGTGGCGGAGATATCGAGCGCGTCGCCATCGGGATTGAAGAAGCGCGTTCCGTCGAAATGGCCGGAGACCGGCCCGCGATAATAGACGCGATCGAGGAAGAAGGGCGCGGCCGTCGCGACCAGGCACAGCACGACGACGGCCCAGAGCAAGACGGCAAGAACGATCCGGACCAGGCGCATTACCGACAATGTCGTTACGCGCCCGCACCGCTTCAAGACGCTTGATCGTCGAGCCGCCCCCAGCCTAACCCGGCGCCATGGATCCGCTCCCCCAGACTCCGGAACAGGCCGCTGCCGAGCTCGAGAAGCTCGCCGCCGAGATCGCGCACCACAACCGCCTCTATCATGCCGAGGACGCGCCCGAGATTAGCGACGCGGACTATGATGCGCTGATGCGGCGCAACACCGCGATCGAGGCGGCCTTCCCCGATCTCGTCCGCGCCGATTCGCCGTCGAAGCTGGTCGGCTCGGCGCCGTCGGGCCGGCTCGCCAAGATCGCCCATGCCCGGCCGATGTTCAGCCTCGACAATGCGTTCAGCGACGAGGACGTGACCGACTTCCTCGGCCGCGTCCGCCGCTTCCTCGCGCTGGGCGATGCCGAGCCGGTCGCGCTCACCGCCGAGCCCAAGATCGACGGCCTGTCCTGCTCGCTGCGCTATGTGAGCGGCAAGCTCGTCCAGGCGCTCACTCGCGGCGACGGCCAGATCGGCGAGGACGTGACCGCCAATGTCCGGACGATCAAGGACATCCCCGAGGAGATCGCCGGCGCGCCCGATATCTTCGAGGTGCGCGGCGAGGTGTACATGGCGAAGGACGATTTCGCCGCACTCAATGCCCGGCTGCTCGCCGAAGCCGAGGAGAGCGGCAAGGAAGCCCGCCAGTTCGCCAATCCGCGCAACGCCGCCGCCGGCTCGCTGCGCCAGAAGGATGCCGCGGTCACCGCGTCGCGTCCGCTGCGCTTCTGGGCCTGGGGCTGGGGCGAGGTCACCGCGCTGCCGGGCGAGACCCAGGTGGACGTGATCCACGCGATCCAGGCGATGGGCTTCCCGGTCTCCGACCTGTTCGTGGGGCCCGTCGATCTCGACGCGGCGCTGGCCCAGTACCGCAAGATCGAGGCGGTCCGCGCCGACCTGCCCTTCGACATCGACGGCGTCGTCTACAAGGTCGACCGGCTCGACTGGCAGAGCCGGCTCGGCTTCGTGGGCCGTTTTCCGCGCTGGGGCATGGCGCACAAATTCCCGGCCGAGCGCGCCCAGACCACGCTGCGCGCGATCGACATCCAGGTCGGCCGCACCGGCAAGCTCACGCCCGTGGCCCGGCTCGAGCCGGTCACCGTCGGCGGCGTCGTCGTCACGAACGCGACGCTGCACAATGCCGATGAGATCGCCCGGCTCGGCGTGCGCCCCGGCGACCGCGTCGTCCTCCAGCGTGCCGGCGACGTGATCCCGCAGATCGTCGAGAACCTCACCCGCGACGAGGCCCGCGATCCCTGGGCCTTCCCGACGCACTGCCCGATCTGCCAGTCCGAGGCGGTGGCCGAGGAAGGCGAGGTCGATATCCGCTGCACCGGCGGGCTGATCTGCCCGGCCCAGCGGCTCGAGCGGCTCAAGCATTTCGTCAGCCGCGGCGCGCTCGACATCGAGGGGCTGGGCGAGAAGACGCTGGCCGAGTTTCTCGATCTCGGCTGGATCGCCGAGCCGGCCGACATCTTCCGCCTCGCCGCGCACCGCGAGGAGCTGCTCGGGCGCGAGGGCTGGCAGGAGAAATCGGTCGATGCACTGGTCGCCGCGATCGAGGCCAAGCGCGCGCCCGATGCCGCGCGCCTGCTGTTCGGCCTCGGCATCCGCCATATCGGCGCGATCACCGCGCGAGACCTGCTGAAACGCTATGCAACATTGCCGGCACTCCAGACGCTGGCCGACGAGATCATCGCGATGCGCGATGCAACGCCGCCACAGATCGGTGAGACCGAGACGAAACACCGCGCCCGGCTCGACAAGGCAGTCGCCGAGCATATCGGCGTCGAGAATGTCGGCGGCGCGGTCGGCCAGGCGCTGGCCGACTTCTTCCACGAGCCCCACAATCGCGCGGTGTGGGAAGACCTGCTCGGCGAAGTCGCGCCGCCGCCCTTCATCGTCGAGACGCGCGAATCGGAAGTCTCGGGAAAGACGCTGGTTTTCACCGGCACGCTGGAGGCGCTGAGTCGCGACGAGGCCAAGGCGCAGGCCGAGTCGCTGGGCGCCCGAGTCGCGGGATCGGTGTCGGCGAAGACCGATCTGGTCATTGCCGGGCCGGGCGCCGGCTCGAAGCTCAAAAAGGCCGCGGATCTCGGAATTCGCGTAATTACGGAGAGCGATTGGCTGCAAATCGTCGGAAACACTAAGTGACTTTTTTGCAACGCAACAATCCTGAATCGTGGATTAACAGCGCTGCCCATCCTGACTCGGATTGACTGTCACAGGACCGACATAAATTAATCGCATGGGCGGCGGCGACGGTGAACCACACCGCGTCAGTGCAGACGACAAGCACACACCGAAAGGGAAACACCTCCAATGCGCACCAAGCTTTTTGCGGGCGTGGCTTTTGCCGCGCTGATGGTTCCGGGGGCCGCGTTCGCGCAGTCGACCGGCACGCAGGACTTCGAGGGCGAAACCGAAATCGTCGTGACCGGCTCGCGTGCCGACAATGGCGTGAACGGCATCATCGTTCCGGACACTTCGAAGGCCAAGGGCGTCCTCACCCAGGAATTCATCGAGCGCCAGGCACCGGGCGCCACGGTCAACGACCTGATCAACCAGCTGCCGGGCGTCAGCTTCCAGAACAACGACGCGTTCGGTTCGTCGGGCGGCTCGATGAACATCCGCGGCTTCGACGCTTCGCGTATCTCGCAGACCTTTGACGGCGTTCCGCTGAACGACTCGGGTAACTATGCGATCTATTCGAACCAGCAGATGGATCCGGAGCTGATCGAGCAGGTCAACGTCAACCTCGGCACCACCGACGTCGACTCGCCGACCGCCGCTGCGACCGGTTCGACCGTCAACTACCGCACCCGCCTCCCGGGCCGTGACTTCGGCGTCAAGCTGGTCGGCTCGGTCGGCCAGTTCGGCTTCTTCCGCACCTTCGGCATGGTCGACACCGGCGAGTTCACCTCGTTCGGCACCCGCGCCTTCTTCGCGGCCAGCCACGCCGAGAACTATCAGCCTTGGAACCGCAACGCGCGGGTCAACAAGGACCAGTACAACGCCCGCATCTATCAGCCGCTGGGCGACAATGGCGACTTCCTGTCGATCGCCGGCAACTGGAACGAGAACCGCAACAACTTCCAGGGCTCGGTTCCGCTGCGTTGGGACACCGTGCAGCGTTCGGTCACCGGCACTGCCCCGAACCAGGTGGTCACCACCACCCCGCGCAACGTCGGCCCGAACTCGAGCGACCGCTTCCCGCTGAACCGTGACGAGGCGTTCTACAACGTCCCGGCCTGCACCATCAATACGGTGGCCCGCGCCGGCGTCGCCGACACGGCGAACACCTGCGGCTCGATCTTCGACGAGCGCTTCAACCCGTCGAACACCGGCAACATCCGCGGCTCGTCGCGCTTCACCCTGGCGGACGGCCTCGTCCTCACGGTCGATCCGTCGTACCAGTATGTGAAGGCCAATGGCGGCGGCACCGTCGTCGGCCAGGAAGCGCGCCGCGACGTCAACCCGACCGGCGGCAACGCGAACTGCAACACCACCGCCAACAGCGCGACCGTCAGCTGCCAGCCGGGCTATTGGGGCGGCACGCCCTATTTCGGCCGCGACCTGAACGGTGACGGCGACACGCTCGACACGATCCGCGTGCTGGCGCCGAGCCAGACCCAGACGCACCGCATCAGCCTCACCACGTCGCTGCGCTACGATCTGTCGCCGGATCAGACGATCCGTCTCGCCTACACCTATGACCGTGCCCGTCACCGTCAGACCGGTGAGACCGGCTTCCTGCAGCTGAACGGCAAGCCGTACGACGTCTTCCCGGTCAACGATCCGATCCTCGACGTGAACGGCCGTGCGCTCCAGAAGCGTGACCGTCTCTCCTATGCGATCCTGCAGCAGGGCGCGATCGAGTATCGCGGCGAGTTCTTCGACGGCGCGATCAAGATCAATGCCGGCCTGGCCGCGAAGTTCTTCCGTCGCAACCTGACCAACTACTGCGCCACCTCGAGCGCTGCCGGCTTCGTCGAATGCTATGGCGACGACACGGCGGCCGGCGCAGCCTGGCTCGCGGCCAACCCGACCCAGACGGTGGTGGCGAGCGCGGCGGCTGCTGCGGGCGCGACCTGCGTCGCCGGCGTCTGCACCTTCCCGACCCAGGGCGCGCAGCAGCGCATCCTGAACTACAAGAAGCTGCTCCCGAACGTCGGCTACACCTGGTCGCTGACCCCGCAGGTCGATGTCTTCGGCAACTATTCGCAGGGCATCCAGGTCCCGGGCACGGACAACCTGTACAACTCGTTCTACTTCCCGGCGAACTCCGAGCGCGCTTCGCCGAAGCCGGAAACCACCGACAACTTCGACCTCGGTCTCCGTTACCGCTCGTCGACGCTGCAGGCGCAGTTCGGCGGCTGGTACACCAACTACAAGAACCGCCTGGCTTCGTCCTACGACCCCGAGCTGGACCGTTCGGTGTATCGTAACCTCGGCACCGTGAAGAAGTACGGCTTCGACGGTAGCGTGACCTATCAGCCCATGCGTGAGCTGAGCGTCTATGCCTTCGGTTCGTATCTCCACTCGGAGATCCAGAACAACGTCGAGGCGTTCCGCACCACCGCCGCTGGCCCGCTCGGCCCGGTCGGCACGATCGTCTACGCTCCCACCAAGGGCAAGCGTGAGTCGAACGCGCCGGTCTACATGTTCGGCGGCGGCGCCACGGTCGATCTCGCGCCGGTGTCGTTCGGCGTCGACGTGAAGCGCACCGGTCCGCGCTACCTGTACGACACCAACGAGCCGGCCCGTCAGGCGCTGACCGTCAATGGTGCCGTGCAGACCTGGGAGATCTTCCCGGCGAAGACCCCGTCCTACACGCTGGTGGACCTCAACGCCCGTGTCGATCTCACCTGGGCGGGTCTCAACAAGAAGACCTATTTCCAGGTCAACGTCCGCAACCTGTTCAACGAGTATTGGGTCGGCTCGATGAACAGCGGCAACGGTTCGCTGAACCAGGGCCCGACCTACAATGCCCAGGGTGCGATCACCGGCTACGGCTCGGCGCTGAACACCCAGATCGGCTATCCGCGCACCGTCATCGGTACGCTGGTGGTGGGCTTCTAAGCCCAACGCCGATAGGGCAAGACGAAGCCGCCGCCCGGGGAAACGGGGGGGGCGGTTTTCGTTTGGGGGCGCTTATTTACGCCGCTCACGCCGCGAGGCGGCACCAGCCCGCTCCCCCACCCGGCCACCCAACGGCAGTATCATATGGGTGGCCGGGTGGGGGAGCGGGCTGGCGCCGAGGCTCAGCGCAGCGTCAACAAATCTACGCCTTCGCGTAGATGCTGTTGATCGGCCGCGCGAACACCCGGCGGACCATCGGCTCGAAGAAGTCGAGCGGCGCGCTGTCATAGGCCGGGTCGAACGCCGCCTGGTCGTACTTCTCGCAAAACTCCGCGCAGGCCTCGAAATGCGGATGCCCGCGGAACCCTTCGCGGATGTCGCGGTCCATCCCCAGATGATGGAAGAAATAATAGCCCTGGAAGGCGCCGTGCTTGTCGGCGATCCAGTGCAGCTCCTCGCTGACGAAGGGTCTGAGGATCGCCGCGGCGATCTCCGGATGGTTGTAGCTCCCCAGCGTGTCGCCGATGTCGTGGAGCAGCGCCATCACCACATAATCCTCGCCCCGCCCGTCGCGGTGCGCGCGGGTCGCGGTCTGCAGCGAATGCTGGAGCCGGTCGATCGCGAAGCCGCCGAAATCGCCGTCGAGCAGCCGGAGATGAGTGAGGACCCGGTCGGGCAGCCCGGCCGCAAAGCCGCGGAACGCGCCGCCGATGATCGCCCAGTCCTCGGCCGTGCCTTCGGCCATCGCATGGAATTTCGCCCGCTCGCCGCCGGTTTCCATCTCGCTCTCCCTCTCGCCACCGGTCTGCCGCCGGCCCTTGCGATCCTACCCCTCTTTGCCCCCGCCTGTCAGCGGTGTTAGAGGCAGGTCGTGGCTACCCTGGACCCCAGATCCCCCTTCCTCGCGCAGCCGTCGAAGCCGCCGGCCGCGCTGTCGCGCCCGTTCTTCGAGGACAAGAACCGCGCCTTCTGGATGCTGCAGGCCGGCGGCTGGACCGGCTATCTGCTCCTGCGCACCGTCTCGGTGATCTCGAACTCGCAGCCGATCCAGAGCGCGATCGCCGGCATCGTCGAGACGATCATCGGCTATTGCCTGACGCTGCTGCTCTCGGCGCTCTACCGCACCTATCGCAAGCTGCCGCGCGTCCCGTCGATCCTGCTGACCCTGGCCACGCTCGGCATCGCCACCACGATCTACGCGATGCTCGACGCCTTCACCTATTCGTTCGTCCGCGGCACGCCGGGGATAACGCTGTCGCTGGTCACCGGCACGGTGTTCATCAACTTCACCGTGCTCGCCGGCTGGTCGGCGCTCTATTTCGCGGTCAACTTCTACCTCGTCGTCGAGGACCAGATCGACCAGATGCAGGCGCTGGAGATGCAGGCCAGTCAGGCCCAGCTGGCGATGCTGCGCTACCAGCTCAACCCGCATTTCCTGTTCAACACGCTCAACTCGATCTCCACGCTGGTGCTGCTCAAGCAGACCGAGCGCGCGAACATCATGCTCTCCCGCCTCAGCTCGTTCCTCCGCTACACGCTGGCCAACGAGCCGACCGCGCACGTCACGCTCCAGCAGGAGGCGGAGACGCTGAAGCTCTATCTCGAGATCGAGAAGATGCGCTTCGACGATCGCCTGCGCACCCATTTCGAGATCGACGAGCGCGTCACCAAGGCACGGCTGCCGTCGCTGCTGCTCCAGCCGCTCGTCGAGAACGCCATCAAATATGCCGTCACGCCCCAGGAAGAGGGCGCCGATATCACCGTCTCCGCTCGGCTCGCCGGAGAACGAGTGCAGATCGCCGTATCCGATACGGGTCCGGGATTGATCGAAGTCAAGCAGCGGCCGACCCTTTCAACCGGCGTGGGGCTCGCCAATATCAAGGAGCGGTTGGCCCAGGCTTACGGGCCTGACCATCGATTTGAGACGCGTTCGGACCCAGGGAAGGGGTTCAGCGTTGAGATCGAGATACCGTTCCAGATCGAGGAACCTAATCGAGAGGCCGCATGACCATTCGGACCATCCTGGTAGACGACGAATCCCTTGCAATTCAGGGACTCGAGCTGAGGCTCCAGGAACATGAAGATGTCGAGATCATCGACAAATGCTCGAACGGACGCGAGGCGATCCGTTCGATCAAGACCCACAAACCCGACCTTGTATTCCTCGACATCCAGATGCCCGGCTTCGACGGGTTCTCCGTCGTCCAGGGTCTGATGGAAGTCGAACCGCCGCTGTTCGTGTTCGTGACCGCATACAGCGATCACGCGATCCGCGCCTTCGAGGCGCAGGCGATGGACTATCTGATGAAGCCGGTCGAACCCGCCCGGCTCGCCGACACGCTCGACCGGGTGCGCCAGCGCCTGAGCGAGAAGCGCGGCGTGGAGGAGATCGAGAAGCTCAAGGAAGTGCTCGCCGAAGTCGCCCCCGATGCGGCCGACGAGATCGCCGCCTCGTCCGTCGAAGGCGAGATGGCATCGAGCCGCTTCGAGAAGCTGATCAACATCAAGGATCGCGGCCAGATCTTCCGCGTCGACGTCGACACGATCGAGCGGATCGACGCGGCCGGCGACTACATGTGCATCTATACCGGCGACAACACGCTGATCCTGCGCGAGACGATGAAGGATCTGGAAAAGCGGCTCGATCCGCGCCGCTTCCAGCGCGTTCACCGCTCGACCATCGTCAATCTCGACCTGGTCCGCCAGGTCAAGCCGCACACCAATGGCGAATGCTTCCTGGTGCTCGATTCGGGTGCCCAGGTGAAAGTCAGCCGCTCGTACCGGGACGTAGTCGCCCGTTTCGTGCACTAACCCCCTTCTCCCTCTCCCCTCCGGGGAGAGGGCCGGGGAGAGGGGCAGTGTGTCCCTGAATCGATAGCGAAGGGCATGGCGGCATAGTCCATGCCCCTTCCCTCCCCCCGATGGGAAAGGGCCTAAACCCCTCCGTAGAGTCCCCAAGCCCCGCCCCCCGGCGCACCTCCGCTTCCTATAATGATGGGTGCCCCCGGCCCCCGCTCCTTCTGCGTCCACCACGCTGCGCCCCCGCCTGTCGATCGCGATGGCGTGCCAGGTGACGCTGCTGCTCGCCCCCGGCCTGCTCGTCTTCGCCCCGCCGGTGCGCGGCACGATGCTGCTCGTGCCGCTCTATCCCGCCAGCGCCGCCACCGTGGAGGCAGTGGGCGACCAAGCCGGCGCGACGCTGGGCGGCGTCGGCCCGCTTCCCCGCTCGCGCTTCGTCGACGGCGATCGCGCGCGCCTGCTCCCGGCCGCGCTCCACAGCGGCATGATCCTCGTCAGCATCTCCCCGCAGATCTGCGGCGAATTCCAGATGGAACCTCAGCAATGACCGAATTGTCCCTCGATGCGATGCGCCGCGTCGGCATGAAGCTGCTCGCCGCGCTGATGGGCGTGATGGCGCTCGCCACCGTCGCCGGCACCTTCTTCACCGAAGTGGGCAACGAAGGCGCGGCGCTGTTCCTCGCACTGGCGTTGCCTGCCTGGCCGATCTGGCTCACGCTGAACGGCCGCACCGATGCCGCCACCCGCATGATCGTGACCATGACGATGGTCGCCCAGCCCGCGGTGATGCTGTTCGTATTCCAGGGCCAGCCCTGGCAGGTCGATCTCCACATGCTGTTCTTCGCCGCCCTCGCCATCACCGCGATGCTATGCGACTGGCGCGCGCTCGTCGCCGGCGCCGGCGTGGTCGCGCTCCACCATCTCGGGCTCGGCATGCTGGTCCCCGACTGGGTGTTCCTCAACGGCGGCGGCCTGGGCCGCATCCTGCTCCATGCGGTGATCCTGATCGCCGAGACCGGCGCGCTCGTCTTCCTTTCCGCCCGGCTCGCGGGCCTGATCGACGCGCTCAACGTCCAGACCCGCCAGCGCGCCGAGATCGAGGTGCAGACCGCGCGCGAACGCGCCCGCCACGAGGCCGAGCTCACCACCGTCATCGAGACCGTCAGCGCCAGCCTCGCCGCGCTTGCCCAAGGCGATCTGCGCAGCGGCATCGCCGGGCGCCTGCCCGCCGCCTATGCCGCGCTCGAAGCCGATTTCACCCAGGCGGTGGCCAGCCTCAGCAAGCTGATCGGCTCGGTCGGCATGGGCACCGAGGCGATCCGCCTCGCCTCGAGCGAGATCGCCGCCGCCTCGGAGGACCTGGCCCGCCGCACCGAGAGCACCGCCCACAGCCTCGAGCAGACCAGCGAGGCGATCGGCCAGATGGATCATCGCCTCAAGGCGATCGCAGTCAGCGCCGACGGCGTCGTCGCCCGTGCGGACGAGGCGATCCTCACCGTGCGCGAGAGCCGCAGCGTCGCCGACGAGGTCGTCAGCGCGATGGGCCGGGTGTCGGACAGCGCCCGGGGTATCGACGACGTGATCGAAGGGCTCGACAAGATCGCCTTCCAGACCCGCGTCCTCGCGATGAACGCCGCGGTCGAAGCCGGTCGTGCCGGCGAGGCCGGCCGCGGCTTCGCGGTGGTCGCCGACCTCGTCTCGGCGCTCGCGATGCGCGCCGAGGAGGAGGCCAAGCGCGCCCGCGAGCAGCTCACCGTCACCCAGGGCGACATCCAGAACGCAGTCGGCGCGGTCGGCAAGGTCGATGGCGCGCTCGGCAGCATCTCCGAGCACGTCGCCCAGGTCCACCAGCTGCTCGGCGCGATGGCCGAGGACAACCAGACCCAGGCCGCCGCGATCGGCCGGATCAGCAGCGCGATCGGCACGATGGACGCCACCACCCGCCAGAACGCCGCGATGGTCGAGGAAACCTCCGCCACCGCGCGCAAGCTCAGCGACGAGGTCGAAGTGCTGGCCGACAGCGCCGCCCAGTTCCAGGTCGCCGATGCCGTGACGGCGCGCACGCCACGCCACGCCCGGGCCGGCGCGCGGCTCCACTAAGGTCCCTGCACCAAAACCCCGTCACCCCCGCGAAAGCGGGGACCCACCTCCCGGGCTTTCCGCGAGCGCATCCGTCGTCCGGATACTCCCATGAGACGGGTATCCTTTTTCGTGGGTGAAACTGGCGGGATTTGGCAGCATGGTCGCAAAGCGACGCTACGGCCCCCTTGCCCCGGCGTCGTTACCTCTTTAGAACAATCCGGGAACGAGAGGGGTTCCCGTATGTCCAAGTATCAGAGCTTCGCCGCGCTGCACGTTCCCGGCGATCCGGTCATCCTGTTCAACGTCTGGGACGCGGGCAGCGCCCGCGCCGCCGAGCGCGCCGGGGCGAAGGCGATCGCCACCGGCAGCGCCTCGGTCTCCACCGCGCACGGCTTCGACGATGCCGAGGCGCTGCCGCTCGACCTCGCGCTCGCCAATGCCCGCCGGACCGTCGGCGCAGTGGCGCTGCCGGTCAGCGTCGATTTCGAGGGCGGCTATGCCGTCGATCCCGACGCGGTCGCCGCCAATGTCGAGAAGCTCGCCGCCACCGGTGCGATCGGCTGCAATTTCGAGGATCAGGTCGTCGCCAGCAACGGCACGCCGGCGCGCGTCATGCATACGATCGAGGACCAGTCCGCCCGCATCGCCGCGATCCGCTGGACGGTGGGCCCGGACTTCTTCCTCAACGCCCGCACCGACATCTTCCTGATCGCGCCGGGCGACACCCATGACGCGGCGATGGCCGACGAGGCGATCGAGCGCGGCAAGGCCTATGCCGATGCCGGGGCCAGCGGCTTCTTCGTCCCCGGCCTCGCCGACCTCGCCCTGCTCGAGCGGGTGGCGAAGGCGGTGCCGCTGCCGGTAAACTTCATGGCCTTCCCCGGCGCGCCCGAGGCGAAGGCGGTGGCGCAGACCGGCGTGGCCCGCATCAGCCACGGCCCCTTCCCCCACATGGCCGCACTCAAGGCCTTCGAGGACGCGGCGCGGGCGGCGTTCTCGGCGTGAGTCCATAAAGCCCTCTCCCTTTGGGAGAGGGTTGGGTGAGGGCGACCTGTCCGCGAACAACGCGGCCAGAGGCATGTCGCCCCCTCATCCTCCCACGCCCTCCGGGCGCGGGCCCCTCCTTCTCCCAAAGGGAGAAGGGGTAATCGGGCTTCCAAAATAGGATTCCGCCTGTCACCCTCGACAGGCTCTTTCTCACCGTGGAACCCTATCCCGAGCGCGCGCGGCCGCTGCCGCGCGCACGCGTCAGGGATTCAAGAGATTCAACGAATCGCTCAGCCGATCGGCCGAAGATCAGCCCTCGGCGCCCTCTTCCGCTTCGCCGCCAGCCGCCGGACGCTCGAACCATGCCTCGACCGGGCCGTTCAGCTTGATCGTCAGCGGGTTGCCCTTGCGGTCGACCTTGTTGCCGAGCGCGGCGCGGATCCAGCCTTCGGAGATGCAATATTCCTCGACGTCGCGGCGCTCGACGCCCTTGAAGCGGATGCCGATGCCGCGCTCCAGCAGCTCGCGCTGGAAAAAGGGGCTGTTCTGGTTGACCGACAGGCGGTCGGGAGGCGTGTCACTCATGGCCCAGCCCTTTGCCGCTATTGGCGCAGGCTTTCAAGGTAGCGGTGGATCGAGGAGACCACCACCGATCCCTCGCCCACCCCGGACGCGACGCGCTTGACCGAACCCGAGCGGACATCGCCGACCGCGAAGATCCCCGGCTTGGACGAGCAGAAGAAGGTTTCGCCACTGCCGGTCCTAACGAAGCCGGCGCCGTCGAGCTCCAGGCAATCGTCCAGCCAGTCGGTCGAGGGCACCGCGCCGATCATCACAAACAGCGCCCCGGCCCTGCGCCGGCTGCTCTCACCGGTCCGGCGGTCGGTCCAGCTGAGCCCCTCGAGATGCCGCTCGCCCTCCAGCTCGGTCACTTCGGTGAAGGGATGGAGCGTGATCCGGTCCGATGCCTCGATCCGCTCGATCAAATAGCGCGACATGGTGTCGGCCAGCCCCTTGCCGCGCACCAGGATATGGACGTGGCCGGCGCTGCGGGCGAGGTAGATCGCCGCCTGCCCGGCCGAATTGCCGCCGCCGACCACCACCACTTCCTGCCCGGCGCACAGCCCGGCCTCCATGTTGGTCGCGGCATAATAGATGCCGTTGCCCTCCAGCTCGGCATAGCGCGGCAGGTCGAGCTTGCGGTAGCGCGCGCCGGTCGCGACGACCACGGCGCGCGACCGGATCTCGGTGCCGTCGTCGAGCCGGACGGTGAAGGGCACGCCCGAGCAGTCGAGCCCCACCGCCCCGCGCGAGACCAGCAGCCGCGCGCCGAACTTCTGCGCCTGCACCTGCGCCCGCCCGGCCAGCGCCTGCCCCGAGATGCCGGTCGGGAAGCCCAGGTAATTCTCGATCTTCGAGCTGGTCCCCGCCTGCCCGCCCGGCGCGATCGATTCGATCACGATCGTGTCGAGCCCTTCGGAGGCGGCGTACACCGCCGAGGCCAGCCCCGCCGGCCCGCCGCCGACCACAGCGACGTCATGGACATGGTCCGGGTCGAGATCGACGGTGAGGCCCAGCGCATCGGCGACCTGGCCGTTGCTCGGCCGGCGGAACGTCTGGCCGCGGACCACGACGACCGGCAGGTCCTCCTGGCTGAGCCGGAAGCATTCGAGGAAGCCCCCGGCGTCCGCATCGGTCTCGGTGTCGATCTGGCGGTGCGGCAGGCCGTTGCGGCGCAGGAAGCTCTCGATTCGCGCAGTGGCGGCGGCATGGGCCGGGCCGATCAGCGCGATCCCCGCCTCGCCGTGCAGCATCATCCCCACCCGACGCAGGATGAAGGCGCGCATCACCACTTCGCCGATATCCGGCTCGGCCGAGATCAGCCGGCGGAACTCCAGCCGGCCGACCCGGGCGACCCTGGTGCCGGGCTTTGCTCGCGCCGAGACCAGGATCTTGCGGTCGTTGAACAGGTCGAGCTCACCGGTGAACTGGCGCGCACCGTGCACATGGACGACATGCTCATGCCCCTTGGCATCCATGTCGAGCACCTCGACCGCGCCTTCGAGGATGAGGAAGAAGTCGACGCTGCGGTCGCCCCGGTCGAACAGCGAACCGCCCTCGGGCAGTTCCTCGACGGTGCCGAAGGCAGCGACCCGCCCGGCCATGTCGTCGTTCAGCTCGGGAAAGGTCTGGGCCTCCCGCTTGTACGGATCGGAGGGATCGGCGGTCAGCTGCGGCTGGAAGTGCGAATCGGTGCCCATGCCGCCAGCGTAACGAGGGGGGCCGACCCTAGGCCAGCCCCCCGAAAGTGTTAGCGGCAATACCGCACCCGGACCGGGCGATCGAGATACGGATCCCACACACGCCGGGTCTCGCAATAGCCGCGATAGGAGCGGTAGTGGTTGCGGTAATAGTAGCCGTCCGTCGGGTAATAGCCGTGATCGCGGTAATAGCCGCGATCATAGTCGTAGCGGCGGTCGTTGTTGCTGCTGGCGATCGCGGCGCCGATGGCGAGGCCGGCGATGCCCGCGACGATCGCGGTGCCGGTGTCGTCATGGCCGCGATAATGGTGGCCATAGCCGCCGCCGCGATAGCGCTGTGCCTCGGCCGACGGGGCAAAGGCGGTGAGCGCCGCGGCACCCATTGCGAAGCCGAGTACGACCCTCTGCGCGAACTTGAACATACTTTCCTCCTCAACTGCTGGCGCCTTCGGCTGCCCGAGGAGGGACGAGTCGCGGCGCTGAGGTCAGGGAGATAACGCGCGGAGCCTGAACTGGTTCGGAATCGGCTGTTAAGCGGCGGTTTAGCTGGTTAAGGACCCGGCATGCGCTACTGGCTCCTCCGCTCCGAACCCGATGTCTATGGCTGGGACGATCTGATCAAGGAGGGCGCCACCGAGTGGAACGGCGTGCGCAACTACACCGCGCGGAACTTCCTCAAGGAGATGGAGCCGGGCGACCAGGCGTTCTTCTACCATTCGAACACCGAAAAGGCGGCGGTCGGGATCATGGAGGTCACCCGCGCTTGGCAGGCTGACGGCGATGACGGCAAATGGGCCAGCGTCGCGGTGAAGCCGGTGCGCAAGCTGGGCAAGCCGGTGACGCTCGCCATGCTCAAGGCCGAGCCCCGGCTGGCCAAGCTCGAAGTGCTCCGCCAGTCCCGCCTCTCGGTCACCCCCGTCCGCGACGACGAATGGGCGGTGATCCTGGAACTGGGCGACTAAGACCCGGGTCCAACAGCGCACCGCCGGGCGACTCGCGGAAGTTCACTAAGTTCATGACCTGGGCGGCGTAGCGCGCGCCCTGAAGCGCCTCGATCGGCGGCTTTGCGCAACTTGCTTGCGGCCGCCTGATCCTATCTTTCCAACGAAATCAAAGAGCGGCCGGACAAGACCCCCGGCCGCCCGAGCCAAGCAGGCGAAATCCTACATTGCAAGAGCGATCACGGCACCAGCAACGGCCGCATCTTCGGCACCGCCATCGCCAGTTCGTCGGCCACCATCTTCGAGAAGAAATCGGCGCCCACTGGCCCCAGATGGGTATAGTCGAACGCCAGCTTGGCATCGCCGAGCGGCTCGACCGCGGCATTGTTCTGCGCGGCCGCCGGCACCGCGGGCGTCGCGGCGGGATTGGCGATCGTCGTGCCGGTGAGCGCTGCGGCCGAGACCTCGCGAGCCGGCGGCATCTGGGCGAAGCGGTTGGCCATCGACGGCCCCAGCGCCTCGACCGCATCGGCACTGCGCCGGTTGAGATCGACCAGCGGCACCTGCATCTCCGCCGCCACCTTGCGGATCGCCGCCGCCCAGGGTTCGAGATCGCGGTCGAGCTTGCCGGCCTTGAACTGGCGGCGGGTGAGCGGGGTCAGCAGGATCGGCTCGGCACCGGCGGCGCGCGTTTCCTCGACATAGCGCTTCAGGTTCACCGGAAACTCGGTGGCGAGGTCGGTCGAGCGGCCCGGCTTGCCCGGCTGGTCGTTATGACCGAACTGGATGAGGACATAGGTCTTCACGAAACCCGGCGTCTTCATCTCGGCCAGAGCCAGATCCCAGCTGCCCTCGGCCCGGTAGCTATAGGTGCTGCGCCCGCCCCGGGCGAGGTTCACGCAGGCGGCGAAGCTGGTGACATGGGTGGCGCAGAAGCTGCCGCCCCAGCCCGACAGCACCTGGGTGGTCGAATCGCCGACCAGGATGATCTTCGAGGCCTTGATCGGCACCGCCGGCGGACGGTCCTGCGGTGCGGTCTGGGCCTGCGCCACGCCCATCGACAGCGCCAATACCCATCCGGTGACAACAGCCTTTCGCATCCCATCTCTCCCGAATCTGTTTGTCCGGAAGCTAGATGACACCGGTGCCAGTGGCAATCAGGGCAGCGGGAGACGGACCTCCAGGTCGCGCAACCGGACCGGTTCGGGCGGCGGGAGATCGTTCAGTTCGATGGCGACCCGGCCGGTCTTGTCGGGCTTCTTTTTGAAGGCGCGCCCGACGCCGCCGATCGCGTCGCCGACCAGCTTGACCGGGTTGGTCGACTCGCCCGGTTCCTCGCAGCAGCTGTTCGGATCGATCACCTTGCCGACGCCGCGGATCAGGGCGGTTCCCATGCCGAGGATGTTGATGCCCGTGGTGCAACCCTCCGAGCGAGTCGCGCAGGGCGCGATCGAGGCGTTGAGCGCGCCGATCCCGGTCACGTCCGGGTTGCTCGGCATCGGCCGGTCGGGCGGGCCGCGCTCGCCGGGCAGCGGCAGGCGCGGATCGGGCGGAGCGCCCTGGCCGCACACGACGATCTCGTCCTTCGTCCGCGCCGCCGCGCAAGGATCGTTGAGGATAGACCAGCTCTGCTTGCCGTCCGCCGCCTGTTTCGGCTGGTTGAGCGTGCCCGGCGCTTCCTGCGCGGCAATCAGGGCCAGCATCGTCAGCAGCATAGAGAACTCCGCCCATCCACCGGGGACTAGACGGAGCTAACCATGGATAGCCGCCTGTAGGAAAGCCCCGGCCTGCGAAATCACTCGAAGACTTCGGCCATCGCATCGGGATCGAGGCCGCGCGGATCCTCGCCCCGGCCATTCTCCCCCTTGGTACCCGGAACCAGCCCGATCACGATCACCGCGAGGAAGCCCAGATAGGGGACGAAGCTGGCCAGCAGCCATTTGCCGCTGGCATCGAAATCGTGCAGCCGGCGGGCAAGCAGCGTTATCGAGGGCACGAAGGTGGCCAGCAACCACAGGAGGAGGATGACACCCGCCGCGCCGAGAAACGCCGGGGGCTCGGTTCCGCCGGCATCGAACATGCCCATCACGAACCCGAACGGGAACAGCGGGCCGTATTTGACGATATAGAAGAGCCAGAACTCCGAACGGCGCGAACGCCCGCTCGAATCGGAATAGAGCCTCCACGGCCGAAGCAGCAAATCCATCGCGGTTCCCCCGACCTGCCGATGCGGGCATGAAAAACTCCGCCCGATCACCAGGACCGGGCGGAGCTAATCACAGATCGCCGTCTGTAGGAAAGGCCTTACGCGGCAGCCTTGGCGCGCGACGCCTTCTTGCGCTCGTGCGGATCGAGGTGGCGCTTGCGCAGGCGGATCTTGGTGGGCGTGACTTCGACCATCTCGTCATCGTCGATGTACGCGATCGCCTGCTCCAGCGTCATCTTCTTCGGCGGGGTCAGGCGGACGGCGTCGTCCTTGCCGCCCGAGGCGCGGAAGTTGGTGAGCTGCTTCGCCTTCATCGGGTTGACCTCAAGGTCATCCGTCTTGGCGTTCTCGCCGACGATCATGCCCTCGTACAGGGCCTCGCCGTGCCCGACGAACAGGATGCCGCGCTCTTCGAGCGGACCCAGCGCATAGCTCTGCGCTTCGCCATTGCCGTTCGAGATCAGCACGCCGTTCTTGCGGCCTTCGATGTTGCCCTTGTGGGGGCCATACTTCTCGAACAGGCGGTTCATGATGCCGGTACCGCGGGTGTCCGACAGGAACTCGCCATGATAGCCGATCAGGCCGCGCGACGGCGCCGAGAAGGTGATGCGGGTCTTGCCGCCACCCGACGGACGCATGTCCGTCATCTCGCCCTTGCGCTGGTTCATCTTGTCGACGACCGTGCCCGAGAACTCGTCATCGACGTCGATCACGACGGTCTCGTACGGCTCGGTCTTCTTGCCGTTCTCGTCTTCGCCGAACAGCACGCGCGGACGGCTGATGCCGAGCTCGAAGCCCTCGCGGCGCATCGTCTCGATCAGCACGCCGAGCTGAAGCTCGCCGCGGCCGGCGACTTCGAAGCTGTCGCGGTCCTCGCTCTCGGTGACCTTGATCGCGACGTTCGACTCGGCTTCGCGCTCGAGACGGTCACGGATCATGCGGCTGGTGACCTTCGAACCTTCACGGCCCGCCATCGGCGAATCGTTCACGGCGAAGCGCATCGACAGCGTCGGCGGATCGATCGGCTGCGCCTGGATGGCGGTGCTGACCGAGGTGTCGGCAATCGTGTTCGACACGGTGGCGACGGTGAGGCCGGCGAGCGAGATGATGTCGCCTGCCTTGGCTTCATCGGTCGGAACGCGCTCGAGACCCTGGAAGGTCATGATCTTGGAGGCGCGACCGGTCTCGATCACCTTGCCGTTCATGTCCAGCGCGTGGATCGGCTGGTTGACCTTGACCGTGCCCGACTGGACGCGGCCGGTGAGGATGCGGCCGAGGAAGTTGTCGCGATCGAGCAAAGTCACCAGGAAGGTGAAGGGCGCATCGACTTCGAGCGCCGGCGGCGGCACGTGATCGACGATCTTCTGGAACAGCGGGCGCAGCGTGCCTTCGCGCAGCGACGCATCCTCATTGGCATAGCCGTTGCGGCCCGAGGCGTAGAGCACCGGGAAATCGAGCTGCTCGTCGGTGGCGTCGAGCGACACGAACAGATCGAACACTTCGTCGAGCACTTCCTGGATGCGCTCGTCCGGACGGTCGATCTTGTTGACGACCACGATCGGACGCAGGCCGAGCTTGAGCGCCTTGCCAGTGACGAACTTGGTCTGCGGCATCGCGCCTTCCGACGAATCGACCAGCAGGATCACGCCGTCGACCATCGAGAGGATGCGCTCCACCTCGCCGCCGAAATCTGCGTGGCCCGGCGTATCGACGATGTTGATGCGCGTGCCTTCCCACTCGACCGAGGTCGGCTTCGCCAGGATGGTGATGCCGCGCTCCTTTTCGAGGTCGTTCGAGTCCATCGCGCGCTCTTCGACGCGCTGGTTGTCGCGGAAGGTGCCGGACTGACGGAAGAGCTGGTCGACGAGCGTGGTCTTGCCGTGGTCGACGTGCGCGATGATCGCCACGTTGCGGAGGTTCATGATGCTATCCTGGAAGTAAGTTGGCGGGCCCGTACAGCAATTTGTGCGTTGCGGGAAGCCCGGTGATTCGCCGCCGGCGTCGAGACGCCGCAGCCAGAAAATCTTGAATCCCTTGAATCGCCATCGCGTGCGCGGCGCGGAAGTTCACAAAGTTCGTGACATCCACGCGCGTGGCGCTTGCTCGGGAGATGGGCGCGGGGCGCCGGGCCGGCAAGGGCCGCCGAAAGGGTAATTGGAGCAAGTACGCGCATCGGTCATTCTGAACCACAAAAGCGCCGTGTAGGACAGCGCCGATTGCATGAAGGGAAGAACATGGCCGAGCCGCTGAAGATCCTCGTCATCATGGGATCCGTCCGCGAGGGGCGGATGGCGGAGCCGGTGGCTCATTGGGTGATGGAGGGCGCGACGGACCGCGCGGCGCTCGACCTCGAGCTGGTCGACCTGAAGGACTGGGATCTGCCCTTCTATCCCTTCGCCAAGCCGCCGGCGGCGGGCGATTACCAGGACCCGCTGCAGCTGCGCTGGGCGGAGAAGATCGCCGGCGCCGATGGCTATATCCTGATCTGCCCCGAATATAATCACGGCATCCCGGCGGTGCTCAAGAACGCGCTCGATTTCGTCTATGCCGAATGGCACCGCAAGCCGGTGACCTTTGTCGGCTATGGCGGCAATGGCGGGGCGCGATCGATCGAGCAGCTGACGATGGTGGCGCGCGAGCTGCGCATGGCGCCGCTGGAAGCGTCGGTGCACATCATGAGTGTTTGGAGCAAGGCTGCGGGCGGCAGCTTCACGCCCGACGACAAGGACAGCCGCTGGATCGGGCATCTCTATGACGAGCTGACCTGGTGGGGCCGGACGCTCAGGGCCGGGCGCAAGGCCGCGGATTGAGCGGACCTGCTCTTTTTCGCAGGAACGATGCGACCGAAACGACCCGGCGGCGTTTAGCCGGCATGAACCCCGATCCGATCGCGATCGCCCGGCGGCTGCTGAACAGGGCGGAGAAGGAACTGGTCGAGCGGATCATCGCCGCCGGAAGCTCTGCCGCCGCGGCGGCGGCCGGAGAGATACGCGGCTATTTCCTCTCCGCACTTCAGGAGTTCATGACCACGCTCGGCAAGCTGCCGCATGCCACGGCCAACTGGATCCTCGATCTCGATCGCGGCTGGCACGCCCGACGGCTGACCCATGTCGAGACGCAGCTGGTGCAGGAAGCCTGGGGCAGCCGGATCAATCCCGCCGATGTGCGGATCGTGAAGGGCGCAGGGCTATCGGCCTGGGCGGCGATCGCCTTCCGAAAGGGCAATCCGGCGATCACCCTGGGCAATACCATCTATATCAAGTCGGACCTGAAATATCTCACCCACAACGACCTTTCGAACTCGCTGCGCGGCATCGAGATGCTGCTGCATGAATATACCCATGTGGTGCAATATGCGACCTTGGGCTTCGCCCGGTTCGGCACGCGCTATGCGTCCGAACTCAAGGCGCACGGCTATGATCCCGACAAGCTCTACGACTATGGCTCGCGCAACAATGACTGGTTCCACGAGACGCTGGAAGGCCAGGCGCAGATCGTCGGCGAATTCGGCTCGGCGAAGCGCGCGCTGAACGTGCCGCAGAATCGCACGCTGGCCGACAGGCTCCGCGCGAAGCTCAAGGGCACCGGCATCTATGCGCAGTAAGCGAATGCCGATCCTCGTCCTTCTGAGCCTTGTCCTCGCCGCCTGCCAGCAGGGCGCGGAGATCCGGATCGACCAGAAGGACGGGCGCGCGACTTTCTCGCTTTCGCGGATATCCAGCGACAAACCGGCCTGCATCCGCAACCTTGAGGTCTATGAAGGCGAGCCGAAGGGCGGCCAGCCTTTGTGGCAGATCGCCGGCGGGGACGAGGGCTGCATCGCCAGCGTCGAGTTCGCCAAGGTTCCCCACGGGTTTTCGCAGGCCGACGGCACGCCGGCCGGCCTGAAGCTCAAGCCCGGCCAGAGCTATGCCGTCCAGGCGTCGGGCACCGGCTGGCTGGCGTTCGGCGCGTTCACCGCACGCTAGCCGCGCCTAGCCGGCCAGCGCCGTCTTGCACTTGCCCGGCTCCGCGGCGAAGCGGGCCGGATCGAGCACGATCTGCTGGGTGCGCAGTGTCTTCCTGCCTGCCGGGCGGAAGGTGAAGCTGCGCTTCTCCGTGCCGTCCTGCACCTCCAGCACATAATCGACCGCCGAATTGCCCGGCTCGCCCGCGACACGGCGCAGGATCTTCATCCCGTCGCGCAGCCCCGCGGCATAGGCGTTGGAGGCCGGGTCCAGCCCGGTCAGGACATTGCCCGCCTTGGACACTGCGTCGGGATCCCAGCCGCGCTCGAACACCGGGACATCGGCGGTGACCAGCCCGGCACAGCCGCCGAACGCATCTTCGGGCAGGAGGAGCGGCTCGCCACGGGTGAGATAGCGGTCCAGGTCCGGGCGAATGTCCAAGCCGGCGCGGCCGATCTCCGCGACGAAGCCGTCGGTAAGCTGGGGCGGCTCCTTGGCTGCGCGGGTCCGGGCGAGCTGGGCGCGCAGCACCGTGTCGAGACTGCCCAGGCCCTTTGCCTGGAGCTGCCGGTCCCAAAGCGCCGCGAGCAGCGCACCGCGCTGATAAGGGATCTTCTCCGCATCATAGTCCCCGCTCCAGAATTTGGCGGCGGCCGCGACATTGCCGGTCGCGCGGAAGGAGGAGGCGGCATAGGCGCGCAGCATCTCGTTCCAGTCGGCGGCGAACTGCTCGGGCGTCCACAGCCCGGCCCGCAGCATCAGCCGGCGGGCATAGAAATCGGTGAAGCCCTCGCTCATCCATTAGACCTGCGTTTCGGCCTGTTGCGGGAAGCGGCCGAGCTGGCGGGCGTTCCAGCTGTGGAAATATTCATGCGCGAGCAGCCAGGCGAGCCCCGAGAGCGGCGCGTCGCGATCGATCCAGGTGGCGAAGGCATCGCTGCGACCGGTGCCGCCATAGCTGAGCCGCCCGGGCACCGAAGCGAGCGGGATGGCGGTGATCAGGAAGGGACCGACCTTGTCCTCGCGCCAGAAATCGCGCTCGACCGAGACGACCTGCTGGGCCAGCTTGTCAAAGGCCTGCACGTCGAAGTTGAAGCTGCCGATATGGGCGACGCGGACCGGGGCGCCATTGAGCGTGACGGTGGAGACGGACAGGTCGCGCCCGCCGATCGCGATGCTCTCGAGGATGTCGGTCACCGTGCGGGGGTGACCGCCCAGGCCCGTGGCATGTTCGGTATCGGAGGCGAAGCCGAGGGTCTTCGGCCCGTTCCAGGCGAAGCGGGCCGGCGCCTCGTCGCGGTCGACCGGGCGAGCATAGAGGACTTCGCCGACCGCATAGAACCAGCCGGGCCGGACCACCGGCTGCGCCCGCTCGCTGTTGCCTGCAGTGGGATCGGCATCATAGGCGGAGACGATCCGGTAGCGCATCACCAGCGCCGCACCGGGGGCCGAGCGGACGATGCGGCCGCCATTCGGCGCCGGCGCGGTCGAGCTGGCGCCTTCGACACGGATGTCGCGCGCCCATTGGCCGAGCTTGCGCTCGCCGGCCCAGCTGTCGACCCAGTCGATCGTCGTGGTGCCGGACTTGTCCGCCTTGAGCCGGATCGTGACGTCGAGCGCGGCGATCGCGTCGCCCTGCATCTCGGGCGCGAGCGCATAGGATATCGCGGGCCCGGGCGCGGACACGGCGCCGCCGAGCGCCAGCAGGACGGGCAATGCCGCGACGCGCAGCCGTTGATGCATGGAAATCCCCCTTTTCGAACCCGCGGGCGATTTATCGGGGCGAAGGCTGACCGGCAGATGAACGGAACGGCTGTTCAACGATCCTCTGGTGCCGCTATTCCTGCGGCCAACCGCGCCTATGTTGGCAGCGAAGGAGTAAGGCGATGAAGAAGAGTCTGTTGCTGGCGCTGGTGCTGCTCGCGGGCTGCTCGGCGGCCAAGACCGAGAAGCAGAGCGTGAGCCTGATACTCGACGCCGATTTCACCACCGGCAAGCTGCTGCTCAATTGCCGCGATTCGAGCAGCGGCACCTGCCATGTGCTGGTCGCCGGGTCGGGCGAGCCGGTGTTCCTCTCGGCCGCCAAGGGCTCGACCAGCGAAGGCGAGGGCGCGAAGGAAGGCGCACGCTTCTGCGCCGGCACCGCGGTGCCGCAAAATGGCTGCAGCCTGACGGTGCTGCGCAATGGCGAGCAGATCTATCGCTCGAGCCAGGTGAAGAGCGAAACCCGCTGAGGACGCCGGCCCTTGGCGGGGCGGCCTTGGTGTATTACATAAACGACACAGTTGGACTGCGGTCCGGATCGCCCTATGCTGGGCCCGGGACAGCTTTGGAGACGTACGCATGGCAAGCGAGACCTTGGTGGCCGATCAGGATCTGGTGCTCACTCCGCCCGAGCCGGTGAAGGTCGTCGCGCCCGAAAAGGCGGCCGGGCTGGTGCCGGTGGACGACAAGAAGAAGAGCGAGCTGGAAGCGCGGGTCGACGGCTTCATCGACGATCTCGTCGCGCAGGACGTCAACTCGCCCGAATTCGGCAAGCGGGTCGATGCGATCTCGGCGATGGGGCAGAAGGAAATCCGCGACGCGGCGGGCCAGTCCAATCGCTTCCTCGACCGGCCGGTCAAGGCGATGGGCAATGACGGCGTCGGCGCCGATCTGCTCGCGCTGCGCAAGAAGGTCGAGGAGCTGGATCCCAGCCAGAACGCCAAGCTGATCAACGGTGGCGGCGGCTTCCTGTCGAAGATCTTCGGCGGCAGCGTGCAGCAATATTTCCGCAAGTACCAATCGTCGCAGACGCACATCAACGGCATTCTCAAGAGCCTGGCCAATGGCAAGGACGAGCTGCTGATGGACAATGCCGCGATCGACACCGAGCGGCAGAATCTCTGGGCCTCGATGGGCCGGCTCGAGCAGATGATCTATCTGTCCAAGGCGATGGATGCGAAGATCGAGGACAAGGCCAACGAGCTCGATCACAGCGACCCGGCCAAGGCCAAGGCGCTGCGCGAGACCGCGCTCTTCTATGTCCGCCAGCGCACCACCGACCTGCTCACCCAGATGGCGGTGACGGTGCAGGGCTATCTCGCGCTCGACCTGGTCAAGAAGAACAATGTCGAGCTGGTGAAGGGCGTCGACCGCGCCAGCACCACCACCGTCTCGGCGCTGCGCACCGCAGTGACCGTGGCGCAGGCGCTGACCAACCAGAAGCTGGTGCTCGACCAGATCACCGCGCTGAACAGCACCACGGCGGGGCTGATCGATGCGACCGGCACGCTGCTCAAGAGCCAGTCGGCGGCGATCCACGAGCAGGCGGCGAACTCGACGATTCCGGTCGAGACGCTGCAGCGCGCGTTCCAGAACATCTATGACACGATGGACGCGATCGACACGTTCAAGCTCAAGGCGCTCGACAACATGAAGACCACGGTCAACACGCTGTCGGACGAAGTCGAGAAGTCGAAGGGCTATATCGCCCGCGCCGAGGGGGCGTCGCAGAACCAGGTCTCGGGTGGGGCGGAGCAGTTCAAGCTGGAGGCGATGTAAGCCGTGCCCACCGATGTCGATCGCGAACTGAACCGGATCGGAGATACGCTCAACCGGGTGCGCAGCCGCACCGATGTGGCGGTCTCCGGTCGCAACCGCCAGCACCGCGAGGCCGAAGTGGTTCGCCGCCTCGGACGGATCGCGGCGGCGGACGGCGCGATCCTCGCCGGGGCGATCGCCTTCGCGCTGATCGTGTCGCCGCTGGGCATCATGGGTGCGATGCTGGTCGGGCTGCTGCTGATCGCGGCGACGATGCTCTTCGCGGTGCTGCCGGCAAGCGCGCCGGTGAATGTCGAGAAGCTGGCCGAGATCCCGCTCAAGGCACTGCCGCGGTCGACCGAGCGCTGGCTCGAGACGCAGCGGCCCGCCCTGCCCTCCCCGGTGCGCGGGCTGGTCGATTCGATCGGAGTGAAGCTGGAGACGCTCACCCCGCAGCTCGCCACGCTCGACGAGAACAGCCCGGCGGCGATGGAAGTGCGCAAGCTGGTCGGCGAGCAGCTGCCCGAGCTGGTCAAGGGCTATGCCCGCGTCCCCGAGTCACTGCGCCGGGTGGAGCGCAACGGCCTGACCCCGGACCAGCAGCTCGCCCAGGGGCTGCAGCTGATCGACGATGAGATTGCCGAGATGACGTCGCAGCTGGCCCAGGGCGACCTGGACGCGCTGGCGACGCGCGGGCGGTATCTGCAGATCAAATATCAGGGCGAAGAGGGGTGATCGTCCCCGGCCCGGCCTCGGGCCGCGCCTGATGGAATTGCTGCTGATTCCTCTGGCGCTGCTGGTGATCACCGCCACCTACTGCGCCCAGAAAATGGTCGCCGACTTCAGGAGCGCGAACCGGACTGCCGGGCTTTGGGGCGCAGTTGCGCTCGCGGGGCCGCTGTCGTGCCTGACGATAGCACTCACCGCGGTTTTGCTGTCGCTATATTACCACTAACCCGCACGCCTCAGGCCGGATGCGGCCAGCCGCCCGCCACGCAGCGCGCATCGAAGCTGCGGGCCAGTTCGGCGAGACTCACCGCGCCCAGCCTGGCAACCAGCAGCGCCTCAGCTTCACGTAGTGCGTCGTCCAGCGCTTCGTTCACCGCCGCCTCCACCGCGCAGGCCGGGCTCTCCTGCTCGCTGCCGATCGCGAACAGGGTGGGGCCGCCCACCGCGCGGTGGATGTCCAGCAGCGAGACCTTCTCCAGGTCGGCGGCGATCGCCCAGCCGCCGCCATGGCCCTTTTCCGAGCGGACATAGCCGGCGTCGCGCAGCCCGGCCATCGTCCGGCGGACCACAACCGGGTTGGTCTGGAGCATCTTCGCGATGTGCTCCGACGTCATCGGCCCGTCGTGCCGCACCATGTGGAGCAGCACATGGAGCATCCGGGATAGGCGGCTGTCCTTTCGCATCGATCCTTCCTCGGGTCCGCGCGGCCGGTTGGCAAGCGCAGGCTTTCACGATACTTATCATGTTACATGATTCGCGAAAGGCTGCCCATGACCGAGAACAAGCACGAGAACCCCGCCCACTGGGACGATGCCGCGGCCAATTACGAGCGCACCGCCCATCCCTTCACCGCGCGGTTCGCCGAGGAGGCGCTGGCCCGGGTGACGCTGACGCTCGACATGCAGGTGCTCGACGTCGCGGCGGGGACCGGCGCGCTGGCGCTCGCGGCCGCGCGGAGCGGAGCCTATGTCCTCGCCACCGACTTCTCGCCGGGCATGGTCGCGCGGATCGCCGCGGCGGGGCTGCCCAATGTCGATGCGGAGGTGATGGACGGCCAGGCGCTCGACCTGCCCGACGCGAGCTTCGACGTCAGTTTCTCGGTGTTCGGCGTCATCATGTTCCCCGACTGGCGCAAGGGCCTCGCCGAGATGGCGCGGGTGACCAGGCCCGGCGGCCTCGGCGTGCTCGCCACCTGGCAGAGCGAGGGCGCGGCGACCTTCCTGCTGCTCTCGCAGATCCGCCGGCGGCTGTTCCCCAGGCTCAACGGCAAGACCAAATTGCCCGAGGGCGCGGTGGCGCTGGGCGATCCCGAATGGCTGTCGGCAGCAATGGTCGATGCGGGGTTCCAGCCGCCGAAGATCGACGTGGTGGTGCATGACTTCCCGCTTGGCGTCAGCCAGCTCGACACGCCGGACGAACTTTTCGGGATGAGCCCGGACTGGGCGGCGCTCGACGATGCGCAGCGGGCGGAAGTGGTCGCCGAGGTGCGGCGGTTGGCGGAGGGGCGGGCGATCCTGCCGATCCCGTCGACCGCGCTGATCGCGGTGGCGACGCGCTAGGCGGGGCGGAATTCCTCGACGGCTTCGTACATGCCGAGGGTGAAGGTGGAGACTTCCAGCGCCTGCTGGAACCAGGGCAAGGGCCGCGGATCGGCGCGCATCGCTTGGTACGCGGCCTGGCTCTCCCAGCGCGCGACCATCGTCACCGACTGGCCGTCGAGGCTGCGATGCAGGGTCGCGCCGAGGAAACCGGGCGCGTGACGGACGATCTGCTCGGTCACTTCGGTGAGGAGCGCGAGTACCCGCGCCTGATGCTCGGGTGCCATGTCGAACCGGTTGATCAGGACGATCGGGCCATCGGCCATGCTCATTTCTCCAGCACTTCCCTTGCCCGATCCGCTAGCCGCTCGACCGCAGCGGCGTGGATGCCCGGCGCGGAGGCGAGCACGCCGAAAGCCTGGCCGCTCGGCGTGTTGAAGCCGAGCGGTCGGCCGAGCGCGTCGGTGATCGCCGCCCCTGCCTCGTGTGCGATCAGGACCGCGGCCGCGACGTCCCACTCATTGCCCCAGCGGATCGTGGCGAGCAGATCGGCCTCGCCCGCAGCGACCATTGCGATTCGCAGCGCGATCGAATTGGGCTTGGCGACCATCACCAGGTCGCCGTCGACCTTGGGCAACTGGTCGGCCGGCACGCGGGCGCCAGCGAGCATGTCGCGTGGGGTGACGGCAAGGCGCACGCCGTTGCGGAAGGCGCCCTGCCCCGCCTCCGCAGTCCACACTTCGCTGCGCGCCGGCGCGTCGAGCACGCCGATCACCGGCTGGCCGTCCTCGACCAGCGCGATCGACACCGCCCAGCCAGGGCGTCCGCGCAGATAATCGCGGGTGCCGTCGATCGGATCGACCACCCAGATGCGCCGCGCGGCGAGCCGGTTGGCGTTGTCCGCAGTCTCCTCGGAGAGCCAGCCGGCATCGGGCAGCAGCGCGGCAAGGCGGATGCGAAGCAACGAATCGACCTCGAGATCGACGTCGCAGACCGGGCTTCCCGGCACCTTCTCCCAGCGCTTGAAGTCGGTGTCCCAGCGCGCCATCGCCAGCCGCCCGGCCTCCGCGGCGATCGCCGCGACTTCGGAGGCGAGTCCGGCCTCAGGCACCGGCGATGGTCATCCCGTCGATGCGAAGGGTCGGCGCGTTGATCCCGTAGCGGAATTCGAGATCGTTCGCCGGCGTCATCGCCAGGAACATGTCCTTGAGGTTGCTCGCGATGGTGATCTCCGAGACCGGACGGGTGATCTCACCCTTCTCGATCAGGAAGCCCGCCGCGCCGCGGCTATAGTCGCCGGTAACGCCATTGACGCCCTGGCCGATCAGCTCGGTGACGAGGATGCCGTACTCGATCTCGCCGACCAAAGTCTCGGCCGGGATATGGCCGGCTTCCATATAGAGGTTGGACGGCGCGACGCCCGGGGCTCCGCCAATGCCGCGCGAGGCATGGCCAGTGGGCTCGAGGCCAAGCTGGCGCGCCGAGGCGCTTTCGAGCAGCCAGGTCTCGAGCAGGCCGGCATCGACCAGCTTGACCGGCTGGACGGGCAGGCCCTCGCCATCGAAGGGACGCGAGCGCAGGCCGCGCGGACGGTGCGGATCGTCGCAAATGGTCACGCCCCTGGCGAAGACCTGCTGGCCGAGCCTGTCGAGCAGGAAGCTGGTCTTGCGGGTGATCGCCGAGCCGCTGATCGCACCGAGGAAATGGCCGATCAGCCCAGACGAGACGCGGCGATCGAATACGACCGGCATCGCGCCGCTGGGAATCCTCGCCGGATCGAGCCGTGCCACCGCCCGCTCTCCGGCCAGCCGGCCGATCGCCTCGGGTGCTTCGAGCATCGCGGCGTGGCGTGCGGAGTGATGCGCATAATCGCGCTCCATGCCACCACCGGTGCCGGCGAGCACGCTGGCCGAGATGCCATGGCTGGTCTGGGCATAGCCGCCGGTGAAGCCATGGCTGGTGGCAAGCGTCATCACCGAGCGCGACGCGCCGGCGCTGGCGCCTTCGCTGTTGGTCACGCCCGCAACCGCACGGGCGGCTTCCTCGGCGAGCAGGGCGCGGGCCTTGAGCGTCGGCGGGTCGACATGCGCGCCGTCGTCGAGGTCGAGCATGGGCGGGCTGCCGTGGAGCAGCCGGTCCTCGGGGGCGAGGCCGGCCCATTTGTCCTCGGGTGCCTCCCTCGCCATGGCGACGACGCGCTCGACGAGCATGTCCATCGCGGCGGAGCTGAGGTCCGAGGTGGAGACGCTGGCCGAGCGGCTGCCGACGAACACGCGCAGGCCGAGCTCCTCGCTCTCCGAGCGCTCGATATCCTCGAGCTCGCCCATGCGCACCGAGATCGACTGGGAACTGTCGGCGGCGAACACGGCATCGGCGGCATCGGCGCCGGCGGCGCGCGCGCGGGCGACGACATCGGCGGCGCGTTCGCAGGCTTCGGAGATGGTCAGCATCGAGGGGACTTAGGGAGCCGGAGGCGGAACGTCAAAGCGTCTGTCCGACGACGAAGCAGGCGGCGAACATCAGCAGGCCGGCATTGCGGTTCGAACGGAAGCGGGCGAGCGCATTGGCGCCGTCCCGCGTGTCGAGCGTGGCGACCTGCCAGAGCAGGTGGAGCGCCATCGGCAGCAGCGCTGCAAGGGCCAACGGATCGGGGCGCATCTGCCAGAAGGCCGCGCCCCAGCAGACCAGCGCGACGAGGTAGAAAGCGGTGACGCCGCCCCGGACATGGCTTCCCATCGCCCGCGCCGAGGAGCGGACACCGACCAGCGCATCGTCCTCGATGTCCTGGATCGCATAAATCGTGTCGTATCCGATCACCCAGGCGATGCAGCCGGCATAGAGCAGGGCGAGCGGGAGCAACGGCTGGCCGCCGATCTCGACCCAGCCGACCAGCGCGGCCCAGGAAAAGACCAGGCCGAGCCAGGCCTGGGGCCACCAGGTGATCCGCTTCATGAAGGGATAGGCGGCGACCGGGGCGATGCTGGCCAGCGCCACCAGCCGGGCGGGCCAGCGGAGCTGGAGCCACACGACCAGCCCGACCAGGCACAGCGCGGCGAGCCAGAGCGTGGCCGCCTTCACCGAGACCGCGCCGCTCGCCACGGGTCGGCTGCGGGTGCGCGCGATCTGGCGGTCGAGGTCGCGATCGACGATGTCGTTGAACACGCAGCCCGCCCCGCGCATCGCGATGCTGCCGAGCAGCAGCCAAAGTATCAGGTCCCAGCGCTCGACCGCCCCCTTGGCCAGCGCGACCGCCCAGGCGCCAGGCCAGAAGAGCAGCCACCAGCCGATCGGCCGGTCGAAGCGGGCGAGCAGGGCATAGGGCCGCCAACCACTGGGGAGCAGGCCCACCAGCCCGCGATGCTCGGTATCCGGAACGATCTGCTGCGCCTCTGCCATGCGTCCCGTCTCCGCGCGGCGGGCGGAAAGATCAAGCCCGCAACAATCTGGCATAATTCTGCGACAAACTGCGCCGAGGGCAGGATCGGATCCTTTCATTCCGGAAACATCCGATGCGCCTTATCCTTGCCAGCCTCACCCTCGCCGCGATCGCCAGCCCCGCCCTGGCCGACAGCACGCCCAATTTCTTCATCAGCCCGATGGGCGAGCCATTCCGCGGGCCCGACGCGCCCAATATCTGGTTCGACAAGGCCGACACGAACCATGACGGCATACTCACGCAGGACGAGATGGAAGCCGATGCCGCGCGCTTCTTCGCGACGCTCGACAAGAACAAGGACGGTGAGATCGATCCGGACGAGATCGAATATTACGAGACGGTGGTCGCGCCGATGATCCGGGTCGGCGGCTATATGGGCACCGAGCCCGAGTCGACCGAGGGGAGCGGCGACAGCGATGCGCCCCGGCCCAAGGCGACCTATGTCGCGCAGGGCGCGGCGCGCTTCGGCTATTTCGACTATCCCGAGCCGGTGGTGGTGGCCGACATCAATTTCGATCGCGGCGTGGACGCGCGCGAGTTCCGCATCGCCGCCGACAAGCGCTTTGCGCTGCTCGACAAGAATGGCAACGGCAAGATCGAGAAGAGCGAGCTGCCCAAGCTCGACACGCCGAGCTTCAAGCCGGGCAAGCAGGGCGGCGGACGCGGTGGCATGGGCCGGCACGGCGGCGGCGGCGGTGGCCGGCATGGCGGCGGTGGCGGTTTCGGCGGCGGGATGGGCCCAGGCGGCGGTATGGGCGGCATGGGGGAGTGACTGCGAGCCGGAGCACGCGCTAGAGCGGGGCATGCCCGCTACGCCCGCCTGGCCGCCCCAGTCCGCCCCGCGCCTGTTCGTCGAGACCGAGCTCTCGCCCGGCGAGATCAGGATCGACGGGCCGCAGGCGCATTATCTGATCTCGGTGATGCGGATTAAGCTCGACGAGGCGATCAAGCTGTTCGACGATCGAACCGGTGAATGGGCCGGGGTCGCCCGCTCAATCGGCAAGCGCGACCTGATCCTGGAGGTGACCGACCAGTTGCGCGAGCGCGAGCCGGTGCCCGACCTTTGGCTCTGCGTGGCGCCGATCAAGAAGGGGCGGATCGACTGGATCGCGGAGAAGGCGTGCGAGCTGGGCGTCGACCGGCTGGTGCCGGTGCTGACCCGGCGCGCGGTGGTCGACAAGCTCAACCTCGAGCGGCTGCGCGCCCATATGATCGAGGCGGCCGAGCAATGCGGGCGCACTGCCCTGCCCCGGCTCGACGAGATGGTGAAGCTGCCGGCGCTGCTGCGTGACTGGCCCGAGGAGCGCGTGCTGTTCTTCGCCGACGAGACCGGCGGCGTGCCGGCGGCGGATGCGATGCGGGCCAATCCGGGACCGGCAGCGATCCTGATCGGACCCGAGGGCGGCTTCGACGACAGCGAGCGCGAGGCGATCAGGGCGCATCCGCGCGCCATCGGGATCGCGCTGGGGCCGCGGATTCTGCGGGCGGAGACAGCGGCGGCGGCCGCGGTGGCATTGTGGATGGGGGCTGCGGGGGATTGGTGACGGATTAGCCGCGAATCTTGCTTCCCGCCCAGGCGAAGAACCGCGGGACCGGCGCGTTGCGCTGCATCCAGGCGCTATATTCCTGGTACGCCGGATCGCTGCCCAGATGCAGTTCCTCGGTGCGCGCGCGCCAGTAATAGATGCCGCTCACACACGCCATGATCGCGGCGTTGCGCAGCCCCTCGACCCAGGTCGTGGTGGCGAGGAAGGGCAGCCCCGAGAGCCACCAGAACAGGTTCTTCGACAGGTACGCCGGGTGGCGGCTCCACGCATAGGGGCCGTGAGTCAGGATGCCGCGGTGCGTGAGGTTCGAGAAGCGGATGCCGAAGGCGATCGTCGCCCAGGCATAGATGCCGGTCAGCACCACCAGTACCACGCCCAGCCCGCCCAGTATCCAGGGATGGCCGGCGAACCACCAGGTCCAGTCGGCGCTGCCGGGATGATAGTCGAGCACGCCGCCTTCGTTCATCAGCACGAAGGGCGGATAGCAGATCAAGGCCGCGGTCCAGCCCGCCGCATAGGGCGTGGCGGTGCGGATATGCGAATCGAGCGGCCGCATCGTCAGGATGTAGCCGGCGGTGGCGAAGGCCACGTCGATCACGAACATGAAGCTGATGCAGTAGTTGGCGATCACCGCCGGGCTGTCGAACATCCGTGCGAAGTTCCAGCCGACGAAGTCGCCGAAATTGGGCGGCACGATCGAGAGCATGAAGGCGAGGAAGAAGCCCTTCACCGCCCAGCTGCGCAGATGGTTGTGGATCGCCGAAGTGTCGATCGGCTCCTTCAGCCCCATCAGCCAGGCGCCGAGATGCCAGGCGCCGTCCTTGGGCTGGACCAGCTTGCGGTCGAGCCAGAGGACATAGGGAATCGAGAGCAGGAACAGCGCCGGCGCGGCCATCTCGATGCACCAGATCGACCAGGCGAAATTGGCGTAGCGGCCGCTCCACCAGAAGCGGAAGGTGGCGTAGATCAGCGCGATGCCGCCCCAGGTGAGCCACAGGCCGGTGAGCTTGGTCACCGAGATGTCGAGCGTCTCCCGAAGCGTGCGCGGCGAGGACCAGTCGATGCCGGTGCTCGGGTTGCGGTGGACCTTGTCGACAAGGAGCGACCAGAGGACCATCGGCACCGCGCAGGCGACGACGTTGACCAGCGCCGAATAGGGACCGTCGAGCCGGTACAAAGTGGCGAACATCGTCCACAGCGCCATGCCCGCCAGGCCGGCCATACCCACCCCGGTGCTCACCGCCGAGCGGGGGCGCGGATCGGCCTTTGCATCGGCGGCCAGCTTGGGATCGTGATACATGGCGGAAACGAGTAGCGCGCAATGGTTAGCGTCCCGTGAAGGATTGCGCGCCCGCGCGGCCCTTTACCTGCCCGCCCGCAGGGTCCTATGACCCTGCAATCCTAAGAATGAGGTCGCTTCCCCCGATGATCCGCGCGCTCGCCGCAGCTGCCCTGCTCGCTTCCGTCTCCGCCCCGGCAATCGCCCAGACTTCGGCGGTCCAGAACTCGGCGCCGGCGCAGACCGCGCCCTATCCGAACACCATCCCCGATGCGCGCGATGTCGCCTATCCGGGCACGCTGACGCTGGACATCGACGCGACCGACATCACCCGCGGCATCTTCAACGTGAAGCAGACGATCCCGGTCGCGAAGGCCGGGCACATGGTGCTGCTTTATCCCAAGTGGATCCCCGGCAAGCACGGCCCGCGCGGCGAGATCGAGAAGCTGGGCGGCCTGGTCATCAAGGCGAACGGCAAGGTGATCCCGTGGAAGCGCGATCCCGTCGACGTCTTCGCCTTCCACATCGACGTGCCCGCCGGCGCCAAGAAGCTGGACGTCAGCTTCAACTTCGTCTCGGCCACCGTCGGCGACCAGGGCCGCATCGTGATGACGCCGAACCTGATGAGCCTGCAGTTCTTCTCGCTCAGCCTCTATCCGGCCGGCTATTTCACCCGCCGCATCCCGATCCAGGCCAAGGTGACCTATCCGGCGGGCTGGACCGCCAGCTCGGCGGTGGACGCGAAGGTGGCCGGCAACGTCTACACCTATGACAAGACCAATTACGACGTGCTGATGGACTCGCCGGTGCTGGCCGGCCGCTATTACCGTCAGCTCAAGCTGACCGACCGCGTCTCGGTCGAGGCCTATGCCGACAGCCCCGAGGAGCTCGCCGCCAAGCCCGAGCATGTCGATGCGCTCAAGAAGCTGGTCGAGCAGGCGGTGAAGACCTTCGGTGTCGAGCATTACGACCATTACCGCTTCCTGTTCTCGATCAGCGACGAGCTGGGCGGGATCGGCGTCGAGCATCATCGCAGCTCGGAGAACGGCACGGGCCTGGGCTTCTTCACCAAATGGGACGAGAAGGCGACCAGCCGCAACCTGCTGCCGCACGAATACACCCATAGCTGGGACGGCAAGTTCCGCCGCGGCGCCGACCTGTGGACGCCGGACTTCCGCACCCCGATGCGCGGCTCGCTGCTCTGGGTCTATGAGGGCCAGACCCAGTTCTGGGGCTATGTCTTCCAGGCGCGTTCGGGGCTGGTGAGCAAGGCCGACACGCTCGACCAGTATGCCAACATCGCCGCCAGCCTCGACAACCGGAAGGGCCGCACCTGGCGCCCGATGGGCGACACCACCAACGATCCGGTGATCACACCGCGCTCGCCCAAGGGCTGGGTGAGCTGGCAGCGCAGCGAGGACTATTACAACGAGGGCCTGCTGATCTGGCTGGATGCCGATTCGATCATCCGCGAGAAGAGCGGCGGCACCAAGTCGATCGACGATTTCGCCCATATCTTCTTCGGCGGCCGCAACGGCGATTATGGCGAGCTGACCTATACGTTCGACGATGTGGTCGCGACGCTCAACCAGGTCGTGCCCTATGACTGGCGCAAGTTCCTCGACGAGCGGGTGAACGGCACCTCGCAGAATGCGCCGCTCGGCGGGTTCGAGCGCAACGGCTACAAGCTGGTCTATAACGACACTCCCAACAAGGCGACGCCCAAGACCAGCACCGACCTGTCCTATTCGATCGGCCTGGCGATCGGGCCCAAGGGCATCTCCGGCGTGATGTGGGGCAGCCCGGCGTTCGACGCGGGAATCACCCTGGCCGACGAGATCGTCGCGGTGAACGGCACGGCCTTTACCGGCGACAAGCTGAGGGACGCAGTGAAGGCGGCCAAGGGCGGCAAGGACCCGATCAAGCTCACCGTGAAGCGCGGTTCGCGCTACCGCGACGTGGCCATCGACTATCATGACGGGCTGCGCTATCCGCACCTTGAGAAAACAACCGAAGGAGAGGCTGGCCTGGATAAACTCCTCCAGCCCAAGTGAGGACTGGGGGCGCGCAAACCGCCCAGCTTAAGGAAAGCATAGCGTGCGTATCGATTTGATTCCGGTGGGTGATGATCCGCCGAACAGCCTCAATGTGATCATCGAAGTGCCCGTCGGCGGCGAGCCGGTGAAGTACGAGTTCGACAAGGAAAGCGGCGCGCTGTTCGTCGACCGCATCCTGCACACGCCGATGCGCTACCCGGCGAATTACGGCTTCGTGCCGCACACCCTGTCGCCCGACGGCGATCCGCTCGACGCGCTGGTCATCGCGCGCTCGCCCTTCGTGCCGGGCTGCGTCGTGCGTGCCCGCCCGATCGGCGTGCTCAAGCTCGAGGACGAGGCCGGCGGCGACGAGAAGCTGATCTGCGTGCCGGTCGACTCGACCTTCCCCTATTATTCGGACATCGGCGAGCGGCAGGACCTGCCCTCGATCGTGCTCCAGCAGATCGAGCACTTCTTCAAGCACTACAAGGACCTCGAGTCCGAGAAGTGGGTGCGCATCGGCCAGTGGGGCGATGCGGAAGAGGCCCGCAAGATCGTGCTCGAAGCGATCGAAGCCGCGAAGAAGGCCAAGGAGGCCGCGGCCGCCTGAACCGCGCGCTGGCCTGGCGACTGTGCGCAGTAGCCGGGCTGGCGACGCTGGCCGCGTCGATGGGGTTCGGGCGCATCCCGGACCTCGTCGCCTGCGGCCCCACCCACGGCGCCGGGCCGATAATCGCGCTCGAGCTGGTGCGCAGCCCCGCCGAGCTCGCCGAATTGTTCGGCGCCCCGCCCTGTTCCGAGAAGTTCCGTGTCGCGCAGCTGAGCGCCAGCTGGTGGGACGCGCTGGTCTTCATCCCCGCCTATGCGACCTTCCTGGTCCTCGGCGCGCTGGCGCTGCGGCGCGACGCGCGCGCGCTCGGCTGGATCGCGATGGCGGTGCTGTTCGGCGCCGCGCTGCTCGACCAGATCGAAGGCGTGATCCTGCTCCAGATCCTGCCGGTCGGCCCCGATGCGCAGAGCCTGTTCGACATGCTGTTCGTCGCGGTCCGCGCCAAGTTCGCACTGCTCGGGATCGGCGAATTGCTGCTCGCGCTACTGGCCTGGCGCGGGGCGCTGATCGCCAGGCTCAGCGCGGTGCCGCTGGCGGCCGGCGGACTGGTCTCGCTCTGGTTCCTGCTGAGCGAGCCACACCATCCCTGGATGATGCAGGCGCACAGCTATGGCTGGATGGCGCTGCTGGCCCTCGCCCTGGTCGGGGCGATCAACCCGCGCTGGGTACACCGCACATGAGCCGGCCGCACCGCAAGGGCATCGGCAACGTCATCGCGCCGCCGCGCTTCCTGCTGTTCCTTGCCGCGACGCTGGTGGCAGGCTGGCTGCTGCTGCCGTTGTTCGGGCTGCGCTACGGCATCATGCTGGCCTTTGACGCGGGCGCGGTGGCATTTCTGCTTTCGGCAGTGCCGCTGCTCAGCCACCGCGCCAGCGGGATGCGCGAGAGCGCCTGCCGCAACGACGGCAACCGGGCGATGCTATTGCTGATCACGGTGATCGTGGGCGCGGCGGTGTTCACCGCGATCGCCAGCGAAGTGATGAGCGGGATCAAGTCCAATCCCTGGGCGCTGCCGGCGATCCTGGGCACGCTGGCGCTGAGCTGGACGTTCAGCAACATCATCTTCGCCCTGCACTATGCGCATATCTTCTACACCGCCGGACGGAACGGCGCCGATTCGGGCGGGCTGGAATTTCCCGACACCAAGGAGCCCGATTACTGGGACTTCGTCTATTTCGCGGTGTGCCTGGGCATGACCTTCCAGACCAGCGACGTGACCATCTCCAGCCGCCGCCTGCGCCGCGTGGTGACCGCGCACTGCCTGGCGGCGTTCGTGTTCAACCTGGGAATCCTGGCGTTCACGATCAACGTGCTGGGGGGATAGCGGGTCCAATTCCTCCCCGAGCTTGTCTCGGGGAGGGGGACCATTTGCGCAGCAAATGGTGGAGGGGCAGCCGCAACGCGGCGGTGCCCGCCGCACCCTTCCACCACCGCCTTCGGCGGCGGTCCCCCTCCCCCAGCCAAGCTGGGGGAGGAATTAGGAGCGCTTCTTCCCCTTCTTCGGCGGCGCGCGCCTTGCCGCCTCGATCGCCAGCAGCGCCCAGCGGCGCAGTTCGTCGGCATCGTCATAGGTCTCGTCGGGCGCGCGGCGATAGTTGAGCGACTGGATCCGGCCGTCCTCGCGGGTGACCGAGAAGCGCGGCGTGTCGCCCCATTCGGCGGCGCTCTCCGCATCGGCCTTGAGCCACAGCGCGTCGAAGGCGAGGATCGCGAAGGCCAGCCCGTCGAAATAGAGCGCGGCGCCGCCGAACAGCCGCTTGCGGGTGACCGTGCCGAGCGGTTCGAGCGCCTCGGCGACCCAGTCGGCCAGGCCCTCGTCGATCGCCATCAGCCGCGCCCGGCCAGCGCCACCAGCGCATCGCCGCTGACGCGCTGCACGGTCCATTCGTCCATCGCCTGCGCGCCCATCGCCCGGTAGAAATCGATCGCCGGCGTGTTCCAGTCGAGCACCGCCCATTCGAAGCGGCCGCAATCGCGGTCGAGCGCGATCCCCGCCAGATGCCGGAGCAGCGCCTTGCCCGCGCCCGAGCCGCGGGCGTCGGGGGTGACGTACAGGTCCTCGAGATAGATGCCGGGCTTGCCGGTCCAGGTCGAGAAATTGTGGAAGAACAGCGCGAAGCCGACGGGCCTGCCATCCAGCTCGGCGATCAGGCTCTCGGCCACACGGCGCTCGAACAGCGCGTCGTGGAGCATCGCCTCGGTCGCCACCACGGCGTCGGGCTCGCGCTCGTACAAGGCGAGCTCGCGGATCAGGTCGAGGATCAGCGCGACATCCTGCGGCGCGGCGGTGCGGATGGTGATCATGAAAGGGCGGACTCCACTTCGGGCTCGGCGATGCCGGGTTTGCTGCGCGCCGCCATCAGGCATCCGGCGACGATCAGCAAGGTGCCACCGATGGTGAGCAGCGTCAGCGGCTCGTGGAAGAATAGCCAGCCCATGATCGCCGCCCAGACGAACGCGGTGTACTCGACGGTGAGCAGCACCTGCGCCTCGGCCCGGGCATAGGCCCAGGAAAGCAGCAGCAGCGAGACGATCGCCAGGCTGGCGGCGAGCAGGACCAGCCACCATTGGCCGGGCGCGGGCATGACGAGCAGCCAGGGTGCGGGCACGCAGAAGATCGCGAGGATGATCCAGTTCTGGAAGAAGGCGATCTCGATCGGCTTGGCCTGCTGCGCCTGGTGGCGGGCGATGACCAGGTTGACGGCATAGAACACCGCCGAGACCAGCACCGCGACCATGCCGAGCGCCGAATCGGGCCGGTGCGGCGTGCCGAGCTGTCCCGCCAGGATGATCCCGACGCCGGCCAGGCCGAGCAGCGAGCCGAGGATCGAGCGGGCGCCGATCTTTTCCTTCAGGAAGATCGCGGCGAGGGCGAGAGCGATCAGCGGGGCGATGAAGGTGAGCGCGATCGCCTCGGCCAGCGGCACGCGGACGATCCCCCAGAAGAAGGCGATCGCCATCACCGCGATCACCACGCTGCGGATCGCGTGGATCCTGAGCACGCGCGGCTCGGGCAGGCGCGGCTTGTTGAAGGCGAACAGCGGGGTCATGATCGCGGCGCCGGCGACGAGCCGCCAGAAGATCGCGGCATAGGCGCCGATGACGAGGCTGATCCCCTTCATCACCGCATCCATGATCGAATAGAGGGCGATGCCGGCGGAAGCAGCGAGCAGGGCTGCGAGGATCGGAGTGGCGCGCGGCATGGGCTAGCGGATCATGCGGATGTCGAGGCCGATATCGGCGGCGGCCATGCGGGCGTCTGCCGTGAGGATCGGCAATTCGCTCAGCCGTCCTTGCGCGAGGCAGGTCCGGTCGCCGAGCGACAGGCCGAGGGACTTTGTGATCGGGCGCAGTCGAGCGACCTCCAGCGCATGCGCCTCGCGAAAGGCCTGGACGCGGACCCCATAGGAAACCGCGATGCCATATACCGCATCCGGATCGGCGCCCCCTTCCGTCAATTTGGTCACTACCTCACACAGATTGACGATCGATATCTCGGAACCGCGGACCACCGCCGCCACCTGTTCGGCACCGGTTTCCTCGAGCAGCAGGGCGAGGAGCGCCGAAGCGTCGAGCACGAGCATTATTCGCGTTCGGCCTCTGCGCGCTTGTCGGCGATGAAGTCGTCCACCGTGACGGGGTGGGTGATCATCGCGCGAATCTTCTGCTGGCCTTCCCGGATGACCTGCTCGTGCGTCCTGACCGCCAGCGAGCCGTCGGCGGCGCGATCGAGCACCAGCACATCGCCGTCCTTGATCCCGAGCTCGCGGCGCAGCTCGGCGGGGATGACGATCTTGCCGCCGGCGATCACCTTGGCGTGATAGGTCATGTCAGGCCCTCCAGGACCTGACCTCTAGCACAGGACCTATTCGGCCGCCACCGCAGCGGCCTCGCTCGCCGCCTCGATCTCCGCGGCCTTGGCCTCGACCAGCTTGACGATATGATCGAGCATGTCGGCGTCGTTCACCGTGTGATCGGTGACGCCCGACAGATAGACCATGTGCTTGCCGTTGCCGCCGCCGGTGAGGCCGATATCGGTCTCGCGCGCCTCGCCGGGGCCGTTGACCACGCAGCCGAGCACCGAGAGCGAGAGCGGCGTGCGGATGTGCTGGAGCCGGTCCTCGAGCGCCTGGACGGTGCGGATCACGTCGAAGCCCTGGCGGGCGCAGCTGGGGCACGAGACGACGCGGACGCCGCGGTTGCGGATGCCGAGCGCCTTGAGGATCTCGAAGCCGACGCGGACTTCCTCCTCGGGCTCGGCCGAGAGCGACACCCGGATCGTGTCGCCGATGCCGAACCAGAGCAGCGAGCCGATGCCGATCGCTGACTTGACCGTGCCGCCGACGAAGCCGCCTGCCTCGGTAATGCCGAGGTGCAGCGGGCAATCGACCGCGTCGGCGAGCTGCTGATAGGCGGCGACGGCGAGGAACACGTCCGATGCCTTCACCGCGACCTTGAACTCGTGGAAGTCGCGGTCCTGGAGCAGCTTGATATGGTCGAGCGCCGATTCGACCAGCGCCTCGGGGCAGGGCTCGCCGTACTTTTCGAGCAGGTCCTTCTCGAGGGAACCCGCGTTGACGCCGATGCGGATCGCGCAGCCATTGGCCTTGGCGGCGTTGACCACTTCGTTCACCCGGTCGGCACTGCCGATATTGCCCGGGTTGATGCGCAGGCAGGCGGCGCCGGCGTCGGCGGCTTCGAGCGCGCGCTTGTAGTGGAAATGGATGTCCGCGACGATCGGCACGCGGCTGGCGCGGACGATCTGCTTCAATGCCGCGGTCGATTCGACGTCCGGGCAGGAGACGCGGATGATGTCCACGCCGGCATCCTCGCAGCGGCGGATCTGGTCGATCGTCGCGCGGGCATCGGAGGTGGCGGTGTTGGTCATGGTCTGCACCGTCACCGGCGCATCGCCGCCTACAGGGACATTGCCCACCATGATCTGACGGCTGGGCCGCCGGACGATATCGCGCCAGGGACGTACGGACATGGCGGCCATATAGGCGCTTTGACCCCGCGGGGCCAGCCGCGACGATGTCGAGATACCATGCAGAAATGCATAGGCGCTGCTTTACGCGTTGCTAAGCAAGCCGGGCTAGGCTTGGCGGCTGTTCCGAACTGCGAGGCCTGTGTTGCGGCACGACCCGATCCCTGCTGCCACGGCTCGCGCCAGCCAGCGCCATTACGGCATGGACTGGCTGCGGATCGCCGCGTTCGGGCTGCTGATCCTCTATCACATCGCGATGGCCTTCTCGCCCTGGGACTGGGTGATCAAGACCGAATATGCCTTTGGGTGGCTGATCCCGCCGATGGCGCTGCTCACGCCGTGGCGCCTGCCGCTGCTGTTCGCCGTCTCGGGCTATGCCTCGCGCAAGCTCTACGACCGGGCGCCGGGCGAGTTCGCGCGGTCCCGTGCGCTCCGGCTGCTCGTGCCGCTCGCCTTCGGCATGGCGGTGCTGGTGCCGCTGGAGATGTGGGTGCGGGTGATGGAGAATGGCTATCCCCACGGATACCTCCATTTCTGGGCATTCGATTACTGGCGCAGCGGGACCTTCTGGGGCCGCGAGTTCCCGAGCTGGGAGCATCTCTGGTTCGTCGCCTATCTCGCGGCCTATACGCTGCTGCTCGCCGGCGCGCTGGCACTGCGCGGCCCGCAACTGATGCGGGCGATCGACGGGGCGGCGGAATGGCTGGGCAAGGGCCATCGCCTGCTCTGGGCGCCGGTGGCGCTGCTGGCCATGGCCCGGCTGGCGCTGCTGTTCGTCGCGCCCGAGCGCCAGGGGCTGCTGCGCGACTGGGGCGGGCATGCGCAATATGTGCCGATCTTCCTGTTCGGCTTCGCGCTGGCCGGCGCCCCCGGGCTGTGGCCGGCAATCGCACGCAACTGGATGCCGGGCGCGGCACTGGCGGCGCTGGCGGGAGCGGTGGTCGTCACGGTCGAGCTGAGCTGGCCGGGCGCCGGCGTGCCCCCGCACGAAGTGATGGCGCTCGACCGCGCCGCGCGCACGGCCATGGCCTGGGGCATGATCCTCGCGCTGTTCCACATCGCCGAGACGCGCTGGAACCACGACCATCCCCTGCGCAAGCCGCTCGCCGAGGCGGTGTTCCCCTTCTACATCGTCCACCATCCCGCGATCGTGCTGATCGCCTGGTATTCGCTGCCGCTGCACCTGAGCGCCCCGCTCGACTTCGCGCTGCTGCTCGGCGGCACCGCGAGCGTCTGCGCCGCGACCTATCTGGTCGGCCGGCGGATCGGCTGGCTGCGGCCGCTGATCGGACTCAACCGGCTGGCGAAGCCCGAAAGCTCTGCTAGGGAGACTGCGCCTGCCTCTGGAGTAGTCTGATGCGCCTTCTCGTGATCCTCGCGGCCCTGATCGGCTTTGCCGCGCCCGCCAATGCCTATTGGGAATATGGCCATCAGACCGTCGCCGCGATCGCCTGGCGCAACGTCACCCCGACGACCCGCAACAAGATCACCCAGCTGCTCCGCCACACCGACCTGCTCAAGACCGAAGGCTGCCCCGCCACCAACATCGAGGAAGCATCGGTCTGGGCCGACTGCATCAAGAAGCTGGGCGCGGACTGGCGCTACGCCTCGGTCTGGCACTACCAGGACGCAGACGTGTGCAAGCCGTTCGATGTGACCGCGGAGTGCAAGGACGGCAATTGCGTCTCCGCCCAGATCGAGCGCGACGTGAAGCTGCTCAAGGACCGCAAGGCGCCGCAGGTCGAGCGGGTGAAGGCTTTGCTCTTCCTCGTCCATTTCGTCGGCGATATCGGCCAGCCGCTCCACGGTGCCGAGCACGACCATGACGCCGGCGGCAACAAGGCGATGGTGAGCTATGGCATCTACACCACCGACCGGCTGAACCTGCACTCGGTGTGGGACGGGCTGCTCGCCGAGCGCGCGATCACCTCGGGCCCGAATATCGTGCGCAGCTACAGCCGTGCCGACCGCGCGAAGTTCGGCGGCGGCACCGTGCAGGACTGGGGCAAGGACAGCTGGGAGCTTTCCAGGACGATCTATGCCGACCTCAATGGCGGCGACACCTGCAAGCCGATCACCAGCCGCATCGCGATCACCGAGCCGATGATCGAGAAATGGGTACCCGAGGCGCGCAACCAGGTGATCAAGGGCGGCCTGCGCCTCGCCCGCCTGCTCGACGAGGCCCTGGGCTGAGCCGTCAGCCCTTGGCGTAATGCTCGAGGAAGCCGCAGCGCGGGCAGCGCCAGCTCTGGATGTCGATCGGCTTGTGCGGCAGCTTCAGGCCGAGGAACAACTGCCTCTGGGGCGGGCCGGCGACCCAGCCCGTCGGGCGCCGATAGGTATCGCGATCGGCCAGGATGAAGCCTTCTTCCATCGAGGCCTGGCATTTCGGGCAGGTGTTCGATCGGACGGGCATCACGCATCCCCTCCCCAGTTGAACACGCGCCATTCGCCATCGGTCTTGTTGGCGAGCAGCCACAGCAGCGCTGCGACCAGCGGCACCAGCAGCACGAACCATATCCGGCCGCGATGCAGGCCGGCATGGACGATCAATCCCGCGGCCCCGCCGAACAGCATCGTCGCCGCCCAGCCCTGCCAGGTGACCGGCACCGCGCCCAGGCCGAACTTCTTCGGGCGGAACCAATAGCCGGGCCGGACGCTGGCCCGCTCGCGGAAGCGGGCGCCGATCATGACAGCGCCACCGCGATGCCGGCGAGCAGCGCCACGCCGGCGAGGGTCAGCAGGAACGGGATCCGCTCGCGGCGGGCATGAACAGCAAGGAACATCGGTCTTCCTCCTTCGATCCGCAGGGCGGGGCAGCGAAGCGGTCGCGCCGCATGCCGTTCAGTCCTCGCCTTCCTTCGCCTTGGGCGGGCGGCCGCGCTTGGCACGCACCGGCTCCGCCAATTTCACCCCGCGCTTCCCCAGCGCCTCCCGCAGCAGGCACTCGACCTGGGCGTTGACGCTCCTGAGGTCGGCCGCCGCCGAGCGCTCGATCGCCGCATAAAGGGCGGGATCGAGGCGCAGCGGAAAGGCTTTCTTCTGGGGCGGCTGGTCGGACACGGGGTTCGCCTTACTGGTACAGCGAGCCCGTGTTGACCACCGGCTGGGTATCGCGCTCGCCGCACAGCACCACCATCAGGTTCGACACCATCGCGGCGCGGCGCTCGTCGTCGAGATGCACCACATCCTTGGCGGAGAGCTGGGCAAGCGCCATCTCGACCATGCCGACCGCACCCTCGACCAGCGTCTGGCGGGCGGCGACGACCGCCTGGGCCTGCTGGCGGCGGAGCATCGCGCCGGCGATCTCCTGGGCATAGGCCAGATGGGTGAAGCCGCATTCGTCGACGGTGATGCCGGCAACACGCAGCCGCTCGATCAGCTCGCCGCGCAGCTCGGTGCCGACCTGGTCGTGATTGCCGCGGAGCGTGACTTCCTGATGCTCGAAATCGTCATAGGGATAGCGCGAGCCGATGGTGCGCACCGCCGCCTCGATCTGGACGTTCACGAACGCCTTGTAGTCATCGACGTCGAACAGCGCCTGCGCGGTGTCGGTCACGCGCCACACCACCTGCGCCGCCATCTCGATCGGATTGCCGCGCAGGTCGTTCACCTTGATGCGCTCCGAGATGATGTTGTTGGCGCGCACCGAGACCTTCTTCTTGATCAGCCACGGCCAGGCCCATCGCAGGCCGGTAGTGCGATCGGTGCCCTGATAGTCGCCGAACAGCGTGATCACCGCCGCCTGGTTGGGCTGGAGCAGATAGAAGCCGCACAGCACGAACAGCTCGACCAGGATCGACACGAGCAGCCAGGAGATGACGATCCAGTCCTCCATGCGGTCGATCTGGGTGAGCGCGCCTGCCGTCGCGGCCAGGGCGATCAGCAGCACGAGCAGCATCCCATAGCCGCTCGTCGTGCTTGCAGGCTTCTCGCTGCTCTGGCGCAGTGCCGGCGCGGCGCTACGTACGTCGGTCATTCTTACCTCCCAAAATTATGATATCGTATTTATATCGAGTCGGAGGGGGCCGCAAGCGGAATCGAAAAGGCCGCCGGAATTGCTCCCGGCGGCCTTTCGATCCCTCTCCGATTGGGAGAGGAGGAAGCCGACGCAATCGGCGGGAGGGTCGAAAGGCGAGGCTAGCCTCACCCTTCCCACTCGCTTCGCGAGCGGGCCCCTTCCCTCTCCCAAAGGGAGAAGGAGTTTCGCCTCAGCTGATGACGATCGTCACGGCGCGGCGGTTCTGCGCCCAGCTGGCGTCGTCCGAGCCGAGCGCGATCGGGCGCTCCTTGCCATAGCTGATCGTGGTGATGCGGGTCGGCGAGATGCCGCGCGAGGCGAGATAGTTCTTCGCGGCATTGGCGCGGCGATCGCCGAGGCCGAGGTTGTACTCGCGGGTGCCGCGCTCGTCGCAGTGGCCCTCGATCGTGATCCGGGTGTTCGGGTGCGCGGTCAGCCACTGTGCCTGGCTGTCGAGGATCGCACGCGCCTCGGGATCGATGTCATACTGGTCGAAGGCGAAGTGCACGGTATCGCTTGAAACCTCGCGGCGGAACTGCTCGTTGATCGGCGCGGCGACGGTGTCGCTGTCACCTTCGCCCGCATTGACCGGGCCAGTCTCCGACGGCGCGGGCGGGATATCGGCGACATTGCGCTTCTTGGTGCAACCCGCGGTGGCGATCAGCGCGATGCCGAGCACCAGGCCAGTCGTGATCTTGGACATGGTCATTTCCTCCTAGATGTCGCATCGAGCCCGCTTGCCCGGGCCCTTAGCACAGATGCGGTAACGTTTCAGGGGCGAATCGGTCCCCAGCTGGGATCCGATCCGTCGAGCGGCGTGGGGATACGCCGCGCATTGGTGCCGGTGAGGTCCACCGACCAGAGGTCCGGCCGGCCCGAACCCTGGGCCGAACGGAAGAACATCAGCACGCGGCCATTGGGCGACCAGCTCGGCGCCTCGTCGCCCCAGCTGTTGGTCAGCAGCTTCTCGCCGCGGCCCGAAGAGTTCATCACGCCGATGCGGAAGGCGCCGCCGCCGGTGCGGGTGAAGGCGATCAGGTCGCCGCGCGGGCTCCATACCGGCGTGGCATAGCGGCCGCCGCCAAAGCTGATCCGATGCTGGTTCGAGCCGTCGGCGTCCATCACATAGAGCTGCTGGGTGCCGCTGCGGTCGCTCTCGAACACGATCTTCGAGCCGTCGGGCGAATAGCTGCCGCCGGTGTCGATGCCGGGCGAGGTGGTCAGCCGCTGCGGCGCGCCGCCGGCGGTAGCGATCCGGTAGACGTCGGTGTTGCCGGCCTGCGCCATCGAGAAGAGGATGTTGCGGCCATCCGGCGAGAAGCGCGGCGCGAAGCTGAGGCTCACGTTCGAGACGAGCAGCCGGTTCTCCCGCGTCGCCATGTCATAGACATAGATGGACGGCTTGCGCTGGGTGTAGCTCATATAGACGATCGCGTTCTGCTTCGGCGACATGCGCGGGGTGAGCACGATCGACTGGCCGTTGGTCAGGAAGCGGTGGTTGGCGCCGTCCTGGTCCATGATCGCCAGCTGCTTGCGGCGCTTGTTCTTGGGGCCGGTCTCCGCGACGTAGACGACCTGACTGTCGAAATAGGGCCCTTCGCCGGTGAGGCGGGCATAGACCGCGTCGGCGCATTTGTGCGCGGCGCGGCGCCAGTCGCCCGGTGCCACCACGAAGCCCTGGCGGACCAGCTCGGTCTGCGCGGCCATGTCGTAGACATAGCAGCCGATGGTCAGCGAGCCGTTTCCGTTGGCGCGGACATAGCCCTGGATCAACGCCTGGCCGGTCACGCCGCCCCAAGCCGAATAATTGGGTGCCGAGACCTCCGCATAGGAGATGCTGCGCGTGGCGTTCGGGCCCATCGTCTTGAACAGGCCGGTGTTGCGCAGGTCGTCGTCGATCACCTGGGCGAGCTTCTGGCCGAGCTGGTCGGTCGAGCCCGCCGCGGTATCGGCCACCGCCGAGGTCGGCATCGCCGGAATGATGATCGGCAGCGGCGCGGTCATGCCGCCCTCGACATCGACGACCAGGCCGCCGTCATCCTGGGAAGGCGTGGGCGTGGGCACCGGCGTGGGTGTGACCTGCGCCTGTGCGGTGCCGCTGGCAGCCGTCGCGAGAAGGGCTATGGCCATCGCCGTCATGGTGCGCATCATCATCGGTTCCTCAGGATTTGAGCCGGTAGTTGAGCGTGAAGCTCTTCCAGCCGTCTTTCACGTCATACAAATCGGGGGGCAGGTTGCGCAGAGGCGAACAGCCCGCGAAGATTGCGCGGACCGCATCGTCGACCCGCGCGACATAGCGCTGATTGTCCTCGTCGACGCCGCTATGGCCGATGATTCGCGGCGGCGCTGCGAGCGAGCCATCGCGATTGAGCTGGAGGCGGACGACTGCCTTGATGCGGTCGGTGCCGGGGCCCGGGCTCACCTGGCGATCCGCGCAGGGCTGGACCTGGCGCTGGATTGCAGAGCCGATGTTCGTCGCCGCTTCCTTCGACATCACTGCGCCGGGCGGATTGGGGTTTTTCGCATCGTTCGGCTTGGGAACGCCGCCGGGATTGCGCAGGTCCCTGATCGTGGTGTCGAGATCAAGACTGGGCTTGCGATTGGGCTGCTGCCTGGTGTTGGGATTGGTCGGCGCCTTGTTGGGCTTGGCCGGCGGCTGGACCTTGGCGTCCGGTGCCGGAGCCGGCTTGGCGGGCGCAGGATTAGGCTTGGCGACTTCGGGCTCGGGATCCGGCTGGGCGGGCGCCGGTTGCGGCGCGCCCGGTGCCGGCTCCGGCGCATAATCCATCTTCTGCTCTTCGCTGCTGATCACCGGCGCGGCGCTTTCCAGCGCGACCTGGTCGGCCAGCGTCACTTCGATCGGCTGCGCCTTCAGCCTTTCGGGATTGGGGGTCGCGAGGAAGCCGACCGACAGGATGCCGAACAGGGCGACATGCCCGATCAGCGCAATCGTCAGCCCTGCTCCCTCGGTCCGGTTCACGGCTTGGTGCTCGCGTCGGTGATCAGCGACACGCGGTTGAGCCCGGCATGGTTGAGCTCGCCCATCACCTTCATGACCTTGCCATAGCCCAGGCCCTGGTCGGCACGCAGGAACACGGCGGCCGGCTTGCCGTCCGGACCCGGCGCACGGCCGGCGATTTCCTCGAGCTTGGCCGGCAGCGCGGCATCCGGGGTCAGTTCGTTGTCGACGAAGACCTGGCCCTTGTCGTCGATCGAGATCTGGACGGGCTTCTGATCCTGGTCGACCGGCTTGGCCCGGCTCTCGGGCAGGTTCACCGGCACGCCAGCGGTGAGCAGCGGCGCGGTGACCATGAAGATGATCAGCAGCACCAGCATCACGTCGACCAGCGGCGTGACGTTGATGTCGGCCATCGGCGCGCGGCGGCCGCGCGACTTGTTCGAAGGGAGATGCATCGCCACCGGATCAGGCCTCCATCTCCAGGCGGCGGCTGAGCGTCGCGTGGAAGCCGTCGGCGAAGCGGTTGAGGCGGGCCTCGACGCGGTTCACGGCGTGCGAATAGCGGTTGTACGCGATCAGCGCGGGGATGGCGGCGAACAGGCCGATCGCCGTGGCGAACAACGCCTCGGCGATGCCCGGCGCGACCACGGCGAGCGACGAGCTCTGCTCCTTGGCGATGCCGGTGAAGCTGCGCATGATGCCCCATACCGTGCCGAACAGACCGATGAACGGCGCTGCCGAGGCAATGGTGGCGAGGAAGTTCAGCCGGTCGGCGAGCTTGTCGACTTCCTGGGCGATCGTCGCGCCCATCGCGGTGGCGAGGCGCTCGCGGGTGCCTTCGCGATCGATGGCCTTGCCCGAAGTCGAGCGGCGCCATTCGGTGACGCCGGCGGCGAACACGCGGGCGATCGGCTGGTCACGGCCGGCGGCGCGGCGGTGGAACTCGTCGATGTCGTCTGCCTCGCGATATTCGCTCTCGAACCGATCGATCGCCTTCTTCACGCTGCTCACCCGGAAGCCGAAGCTCAGAATGATCGTCCAGGTCCAGAGCGACGCGAGCAGCAGGCCGATCATCACGGCGCGCACCACCCAGTCGGCCTGCAGGAACAGGCCGATCGGCGACATGGTTGCGGCGTCGGTGCTGATGAATTCCATGATCGGTTCAGTTTCCCTTGAAGACCAGCGGCGCGAAACGTTCCATCCACGCTGCCGGCTGGCGGCGCGGACGGCCTGACGGGGCGACGAACACCGCCTCAATCTCCGCTTCGGCCACTATGGTAACGTCGCGCATGACTCGTTGATGAATATCCACTGCGGCGGGGCGCAGCTGGACCAGCTTGCTGACCACCACCAGTTCGTCGCCCAGGCGCGCCGGCGCCCGATAGCGAATGTTCGCCTCGCGGAGCGCATAGGCGCCCTCGCCTGCTTCATGGGCGGCGCGCTGGTCGATGCCGGCCAGGGCCAGCATATCGGAGCGGGCGCGCTCCATGAACCGCAGATAATTGGCGTGATAGACCACGCCGCTGAGATCGGTGTCCTCGAAATAGACACGCAGGACGAAATGATGCTCGAGGCCCTCGAACCGGCCAGGGGCGAAACGGACGTCCATGCCCGGCCCCTAACGCAGCGTTTTCCATGGGGGAACCCCCAGCCTCAGTCGAACAGCCCTTCCTGCGCGGTGGACGGAGGATTGAGGCCGAGATGCTTCCATCCCGCTGCATTGAGGCACCGGCCACGAGCAGTGCGCGCGATCATCCCGATCTGGATCAGATAGGGCTCGATCACTTCCTCGATCGTGTCGCGCGGCTCGGACAGGCCCGCCGCCAGCGTCTCCACGCCGACCGGGCCGCCCTTGTAGATGTCGGCGATCATCATGAGGTAGCGCCGGTCCATCGCGTCCAGCCCGAGCGCGTCGACCTCGAGCCGGGTCAGCGACTGGTCGGCGACCCTGGCATGCACCGTCTCCTCGCCCAGCACATTGGCGAAGTCGCGCACCCGGCGGAGCAGCCGCCCGGCGATGCGCGGGGTCCCCCGCGAGCGCCGCGCGATCTCGTGTGCGCCATCGGGGGCGACGTGCAAATCGAGCAGCCGGGCGGCGCGGGTGACGACCTTCTCCAGCTCGTCGACGTTGTAGAAATTGAGGCGGACCGGGATGCCGAAGCGATCCCTGAGCGGCTGAGTGAGCAGCCCCTGGCGGGTTGTGGCGCCGACCAGGGTGAAGCGCGGCAGGTCGATCCGCACCGAGCGCGCCGATGGCCCTTCGCCGATCATCAGGTCCAGCGCACGGTCCTCCATCGCCGGGTAGAGGACTTCCTCGACCGCGGGATTCAGCCGGTGGATCTCGTCGATGAACAGGACGTCGCCATCCTCGAGATTGGTGAGCAGCGCCGCGAGGTCGCCCGACTTGGCGATCACCGGGCCCGAGGTCGAGCGGAAACCGACGCCCATCTCGCGGGCGATGATCTGGGCGAGCGTGGTCTTGCCGAGGCCCGGGGGGCCGAAGAACAGGACATGGTCCAGCGCATCGCCCCGCGACTTGGCGGCATCGATGAACACGCGGAGATTCTCGCGCGCCGCCTTCTGCCCGACGAACTCGTCGAGGCTCTTGGGGCGCAGCGCCGCGTCGACATCGTCGGCGCGGCGGGCGGAGGAGAGGAGGCGATCGGTATCGGTCATGCTGCCGTCCAAAGCTCTCGATATCCCTCGCCGGTCAACACTTCGACCGTATCGAAGCGGCGCTGAAGATAGCGAAGAATATCATCGGGAAAGACAGCTCGCGCTTGTGCCAGCGTCGCGTCGGTACGCAAGCTGGGAAGATCGACCGACACATGCCGATCACCCAGATAGTGGCGCGCATGTACGGGCTCGGCGGGGTCGCCGAATAGATAGTCGATAAAATTATAGTCCTGCTGGAGCTCGCCATGATCGTACATCATGTCGCGGCCATGCTCGATGCGGAATGGAGCGCCGAGATCGCCCGCCTCGAACGACAGGAAACCAGAGGGCTGCTCGCCCGGCGCAGTCCAGCCACGCTCACCCTGCCAACCGGGAACATAAGGATGATTGGCATCGCTCATCCCAGCAACCCGCTCAACAGCGCCGGATGGAAGCCCCAGCCGAGGAACCCGCACAGTCCCATGAACAGCCCGAAGGCGCCGAACGCCCAGCCGGCCCAGAGCAGCCAGCCGCTCTCGACCAGCGCGGCGACCGCGGCGATCGAGATGGCGGTGGAGACCGCCGCGTCGCTCGCGTCGAACTGGTCGTCATGGACGTTGAGCGCGTCATATTGGTCGCTCTGCGCCTTGGCATCGGCGGCAAGCCGGGGCGCTTCGGCCTTGTACTTGGCGATGTCGCGGTCGAGCCCGGCGAGCACCGGCGCGGCGCGCCTGGGCTCCGCGAGCGCGGCGATCTGGACGCGGCTCGCCTCGGCGACATGCTGCTTGGTCTTGGTCGCCTGATATTCGTTCCACTTGTCGACCGAGGCCGACTGGGCCTGGGCCATCGCCTGGACGATGTTGCCGTCCTTGATCCCGCACAGCCCCATGAACACCGAGAGCACGACCACGGTGATCGCCACCTTGCGGTTGAGCGACTTGTCCTTCGCCTCGGCGCTGACTTCGATTTCCATGGCCTCGCCCTATCCTGCCCGCAGCGATGCGACTAGGTCCCGGGCATGCCCCGCCCCGACCTGCTGCTCATCTCGAACGTACCCGCTCCGCTCCGCGCCGCGCTGGCCGAGCGCTTCACCCTGCACGAAGGCGAGCCGGTGCCCGGCATCCGCGCGGTGGTGGGCGGCGGCACGGCCAGGCTCGACGCCGCGATGCTCGAGCGGCTGCCGGCGCTGGAGATCGTCGCGATCCACGGGATCGGCCATGACGACATCGATCTCGACGCGCTGCGAGCCCGCGGCGTGCGGCTGACGCTGACCCCGGACGTGCTGACCGAGGATGTCGCCGACCTTGCCATCGCGCTGATGCTGGCGGTGCAGCGCCGGGTGGTGGCGAACGATGCGCTGGTGCGTGGCGGCGGCTGGAGCGCGCCGCTCGGGCGCCGGGCGAGTGGGCGCCATATCGGCATCTTCGGGCTGGGCCGGATCGGCCATGCCATCGCGCTGCGCGCCGCGCCCTTTGCCGGCAAGCTGCTCTACAGCGCCCGCACCGAGAAGCCGGTGCCCTGGCGCTTCGTCCCCGACATTGCCGCGCTGGCCGAGGCGAGCGACGTGCTGATCCTGGCGGCGCCCGGCGGGGCAGAGACCGAGAAGATCGTCGATGCCGCGGTGCTCGACCGGCTGGGTCCCGGCGGCGTGCTGGTCAACATCGCGCGGGGCAGCCTGGTCGATGAGGCGGCGCTGGTCACGGCGCTTGTCGAGGGCCGCATCGCCGGTGCCGGGCTCGACGTGTTCGCCGAGGAGCCGAACGTGCCCGCGGCGCTGAAGGTGATGCCGCAGGTGGTGCTCGCCCCCCACCAGGGCAGCGCCACCGAGGAAGGCCGCGCCGGGATGCGCGACCTCGTCCTCGCCAATCTCGACGCGCATTTCGCGGGCCGGCCGCTGGTGACGCCGCTGATCTGACGCGCGGGCCTCAGCCATCGCCGAGTGGCCTGCTGAGATCCTCGCCGCATTGCTTGCAGCGGCGAGTGGGGAGTGCGTCGCTCCGCGTGCCGTTGGGCCTCCCGCAATTCGGGCAGGCCGATAGCAGCGAAAGCCATGCCGAGCCGGCGACTGCGCCGATCAGGGGAAAGAACACCAGAATGAGCAGCGACGACGGCAGGAGAAAGAAGCCGCAAAATGCGATCGCAAAGAAGAACAGCGGCAGCACCAGGCCCATCCAGGAGAGCTGGTACGAGCTCCACCGCTCGGTGAGATAATCTTCCAGATTCACGTCGCCGCCTTTGCGCCGCCGGCAGCGTCACCACGCTCGCCGGCCAACCGGCCTGGCAACCGAGGCGACAGGCGCTCAGTCATAATGCTCGACCGTGCCGGTGATGCTCAGCCAGTCGCACTGCCGCTCCTCGAACACCGAGACGGTGGGTGCCGGAAAACCGGGATCGGCGAAAAGGCCGACAGGAACCGCAATCGTGTCCGGTATGCCGCCGCCGACATACCAGACATTGCCGCCACAGACCGGGCAGAAGTGGAAGCTGGCCGGCGCACCGCCACTCTCCGACGCCGCAACCCATTCGGTCGACCGGCCGGAGATCGTCACCTGGTCCGCGGGAAAGCGCGCCTGCACCGCAAAGGCCGAACCGCTGCGCTGCTTGCAGTTGAGGCAGTGGCAGACCGAGATTCGCACCGGCTCGCCCGCGCATTCGGCCCGGAGCTGGCCGCAGCGGCAGGAGGCGGTGCGGGTCGTCACTTCGCCGCCTTGCGCAGCGCGAGGCGCACCAGCGCGTCGAGCGTCGCGCCCGTGCCCAGTTCGTCGGCGGCGGCATTGACCGCGGCGCTGGCCTCGGCCGGCTTGAAGCCGAGATTGAGCATCGCCGACACCGCATCCTGCGCCGCGCCGCTCGCCGGGGCCGCGCCGGGGGCACCGCTGCCCAGCGCCACGCCGCCGGCCTTGTCCTTCAGCTCGTTGACGATGCGCTGGGCGAGCTTGGGCCCGACGCCGTTGGCCCGGGCGATCATCGCCGCATCGGCACGGGCGACGGCGGTCTGCACTTCCTCCGGCGAGAGGATCGAGAGGATCGCCAGCGCCACCTTGGCGCCGACGCCCTGCACGCTGGTGAGATGGCGGAACCAGTCCCGCTCCGCCGCCGTGGCGAAGCCCATCAGCCGGATCGAATCCTCGCTGACCAGCATCTCGGTGTGCAGGGTGGCGAACTCGCCGACCGCGCCGAGCGCCGCAAGGGTGCGGGCCGAGGCGCCAGCGAGATAGCCGACGCCGTTGACGTCGATCACCACGCTGTCGATCCCGGTCGCTTCGATACGGCCCTTCAGATGCGCGATCATGCCGTTCGCCTCCGCCGTTCGACCGCCCGGTTGGGCAAAAATGTTGAATCTCTTGAATCCCCACGCATGCGCGGGCGAGGCAAGATCGAGGGTCGAGGGATATGCCGGCTCACGACCGGTACATAAGCGGAACAGTCGGACGTAGGAAAGCGAAATCCCACCGCGGGCTCTGGCGGAACGCCCTTGGGCGCACCAATTCGCGGCTGAGGGAATTGGGGGATATTCGATGACCGTCGTATTGCTCGGGCTCTGGGGCATGCTGCTGCTGGCGCAAGGCACGCCGGTGGGTCAGTGGATGCGGCGGGTGCTGGTCGAATGGCCGGCGGCGCGTCTGGCGCGGATCCGGCGCGGGGCGGTGATCGTCTGGGCGCTGCTAGGCCTGATCGGGCTGTTGTGCTTTTGGTTCCTCGAGGAGGACGGGCTGCGGCTGTTCACCATGGCGCTGCCCGAGATCGCCGGCTGGCTCTCGATGATGGAAGCGGGCGCGCTGGTCGAGGCGCTTGCTGTGAGCGTGGCGGCGGCATCGACGCTGCGGCTGGGCGCGGTACGCGGGTGGGTGACGGCGCGAGTGCCGCTCGGGCGGCGGGCGACACGGGCGCGGCGGGCGCGGCCGGTGGAGCGGGAAGCCTCGAACGATGACGAGGATGGAGTTGCGTTCGCGTTGGCTGCCTGAACTCCCCTCCCTGGAAGGGAGGGGTCGGGGGTGGGTGGATTGCTCGCGATACGGAACCGGCGCGCTTGCCCCAACAGTATCGCCAAGCCTCTACCCACCCCTAGCCCCTCCCTTCCAGGGAGGGGAACTTGCTAGCGCAGCCCCAGCCGCGCGCTGGCGAGGTGATGGGCGTGGCAGATCGCCACGGCGAGTGCGTCGGCGGCGTCGGGACCGTCGATCTTCACGCCGGGCAGCAGCCGCGAGACCATCGCATGGACCTGCTCCTTGTCGGCATTGCCGACACCGACCACCGACTTCTTGACCGTGCTCGGCTTGTACTCGCCGACATCGATGCCGGTCCGCGCGGCCGCGCACAGCACCACCCCGCGCGCCTGGCCGAGCTTGAGCGTCGACTGGGCGTTGGAATTGACGAACACCTCCTCGACCGCGGCGGCCTGCGGCGCGTGATCGGCGATCAGCGCGGCGAGCATGGCGTCGAGATGGGCGAGGCGGCGCGGGAGCGGCGCCTGGGTGTCGGTCTTCAGCTTGCCGTTGGCGAGGTGCGACAGGCGATTGCCCTCGGCCCGGATCAACCCCCAGCCGGTGGTGCCCAGGCCGGGATCGAGGCCGAGGATGATCATTGTTCGCGGGTTCCGGGCTTGAGGATAGGCCCCACCCCAACCCCTCCCCCGAGGGGAGAGGCTTGGATTGAGGCGCGCTTGGCCCCTTCCCTTCAGGGGAGGGGTTGGGGTGGGGCATGCCGGACCAGCGATCGGATCGCTCAGCAAGGACGCTCGCGATCGAAGCCATGACCCCGTCCAGATTGTCCCAGACTTCGTGATTGGTGAAACGCAGCGTCTGAAATCCCTTGGCGGCCAGCCACCTGTCACGGCGCTCATCATACGGCGCATCCTGGGTATCGCCGTCAACTTCCACGACCAGTCCTTTCGACGGGCAGAAAAAGTCGCAGATGTAGGGAAAGATCACATGCTGTCGGCGAAATTTATGGCCGAGCTGGGAATTGGAGAGATGGCGCCAGACCCGTACTTCGAGTTCCGTCGGGTTACGGCGCATCTCATACGCTCTGTCGAGAAGTTCGCGCTCGGTTACCACTGCCCCACCCCAACCCCTCCCCTGAAGGGGAGGGGCTTTTAGCGTAGCAGCTTAACCCAGCTTCTCCATCACCGCGTCCGAGACTTCGTAATTGCCCCAGACGGTCTGGACGTCGTCATCGTCGTCGAGCGCATCGATCAGCTTGAACAGCTTGGTCGCGTCTTCCTCATTGACGTCGACCATGGTCTGCGGGCGCCAGGCGAGCTTGGCGCCTTCGGCCTCGCCGAGCACCGGCTCCAATGCCTTGGCGACTTCATGGAGGTCGCCCTGGGCGGTCCAGATCTCATGGCCGTCCTCGGAGCTGGTCACATCCTCGGCGCCGGCCTCGAGCGCGGCTTCGAACACCTTCTCGGCGTCGCCGACCTTGGCCGGATAGTTGATCAGGCCCATCCGGTCGAAGCCATGGCTCACCGAACCGGCCGTGCCGAGATTGCCGCCATTCTTCGAGACCGCGGTGCGCACATTGGTCGCCGTGCGGTTGCGGTTGTCGGTCAGCGCCTCGATGATCAGCGAGACGCCGCCCGGGCCGAAGCCTTCGTAGCGGATCTCTTCGTAATTCTCGCCGTCGCCCTTACTCGCCTTGTCGATCGAGCGCTGGATATTGTCCTTGGGCATCGACTGCGCCTTAGCCGCGGCGATCGCGGCGCGCAGGCGCGGGTTCATGTCGGGATCGGGCAAGCCCATCTTGGCGGCGACGGTGATTTCGCGGCTGAGCTTGGAGAACATGCTCGAGCGCTTCTTATCCTGCGCGCCCTTGCGGTGCATGATGTTCTTGAATTTGGAATGGCCTGCCATTGCGCTTCTCTTGAATTTGGTCGCGCGGCTTTAGGCCAGGCGCGGGGGGATGGGCAATGCTTGCCCCGAATATCGTCACCCCGGCCAGATACGTCATCCCGGCGAAAGCCGGGATCTCGTGCCACAGGCCGTTCGCTTGCCGCCTGAGATCCCGGCTTTCGCCGGGATGACGTCAACGTCAGATGCCCAGCGCCTGCTTGTAGGTCTCGAGCAGCATCTCCGCCTCGTCGCGGTGGTGCTTCTCCATCTTCCGCAGGCGGACGATGTTGCGCATCGTCTTCACGTCGAAGCCGGTCGACTTGGCTTCGGCATAGACATCCTTGATGTCGTCGGCGATGCCCTTCTTCTCTTCCTCGAGGCGCTCGATCCGCTCGATGAAAAGGCGCAGCTGCTCGGCGGAAATCGAATCGGACAAAGGAAAGCTCCTGGAAGAATCTGTTCGGAAAGGGGCGCGATTATCGGAGCGCGCGGCGCCGCTCAACCCCCAACGCCGCCACGCCACGCAGACTCACCAGTCGATTGCCCCGGCGAGCACGTGCCGCTATCCCCGAGCCATGCCGCTTTTCCGCCGAATCCCGCTTCTCGCCGCCCTGACGCTCGCCCTGATGCCCGCCGCCGTTTCGGCCCAGACCCGGCCGACGCCGCCGGTCCAGCTTCCGCCGGCGATGCGGGTGCCCGCCCCCGCGACGATCCGCCCCGGCCCGATCCCAATCGAGAAGCAGCCCTTCGCCGCCGAGATCGCCGCGTTCGAGGCGCGCGACAAGGTGGCCAAGCCGGTGAAGGGCGGGGTGCTGTTCCTCGGCAGCTCGAGCATCCGGATGTGGACCGACCTGGCGAAGGATTTCCCGGGCCACAACGTGATCAACCGCGGCTTCGGCGGATCGACCATCCCGGACAGCGTCCGCTATGTCGACCGGATCGTCACGCCCTATGCGCCGAAAACGGTGGTCTTCTATGCCGGGGACAACGACCTGGAGGCAGGGCACACGCCCGACGAGGTCTTCGCCGACTTCCAGGCGCTGGTCGCCAAGATCCGGCTGCGCCTGCCGCAGACGCGCATCCTGTTCGTGTCGATCAAGCCGAGCCTGTCGCGCTGGCGGCTGATCGACGGCATCCGCGCGACCAACACGCTGGTGCGCGATTACACCGCAACCGACCCGCTGCTCGGCTATGTCGACATCGTGCCGGGGATGACGGGCCCGGACGGCAGGCCCCGCCCCGAGCTGTTCCTCGGCGACGGGCTGCACATGACCCGCGCGGGCTATGACGTGTGGCGCGCAGCGGTGGGCAGGGCGATGAAGTGGAAGCTGCCGCCGGCGCCTCCGGCGAAGACGCCGGCCAAGCCCAGACCGGCGATCAGCGGCCCGGTTCGGTCATCGAAGGCGGGTCACTAGCCGGAAAGCTCTCGTCGAGCGCCTCGTCCAGCTCGTCATCGAGCAGCTGGTTCTTCTTCAGGCTCTCTTCCATCCGTGCCAGCTGCTCGGGCGTGGCCTCGCCCTGGTGCTGCGCCTTCCACTCGGAGAAGGGCATGTCGTAGATGATGCGGCGCGCCTCGTCCTTGGCGATTCCGGGGTCCGCCTCGACGATCCAGTCGGCCAGGCAGTTGCGGCAAAAGCCCGCCAGGCCCATCAGATCGATGTTCTGCGCATCGGTGCGATGGCGGAGGTGACGGACGAGCGTGCGGAACGCTTTGGCGGCCGTAGCGTCGTCCAGTTTGTCGAGATCGTCCATTTATCACACCTCAGCGGTTGATCCTCCGCGATATGAGGCTAGAGCCAGCCGGGCACAAGCCGAGGATATGACAACGATGACAAAGGCAATCAGCCCCCGCACGCGCAAGGTCCGCATCCTCGCAACGCTCGGTCCGGCCAGCGCGACGCCCGAGATGATCGCGAAGCTGTTCGAGGCCGGCGCCGACGCGTTCCGCATCAACATGAGCCATGGCGACCAGGCATCGAAGGTCCCGCTGTTCGCAGCGATCCGCGGCCTGGAGAAGAAGTACGGCCGCCCGACCACGATCCTGGCCGACCTTCAGGGCCCGAAGCTGCGCGTCGGCAAGTTCGCCGACGGCAAGGTCCAGCTGGTCACCGGCCATGAGTTCGTCCTTGACCGCGACAAGACGCCGGGCGACGCGACTCGCGTCGAGCTGCCGCACCGCGAGATCTTCGAGGCGGCGCATGAGGGCGCCCGCCTGCTGCTCGACGACGGCAAGCTGGTGCTGCGCGTGCTCTCGGCTGCGCCCGACCGGATGACGACGATCATCGAGGTCGGCGGCACGCTTTCGAACAACAAGGGCCTGAACGTGCCCGACATGGTGCTGCCGCTCGCAGCACTCACCGAGAAGGACCGCAGCGACCTCGCCTTCGCGGTCGAGCAGGGTGCGGACTGGATCGCGCTCTCGTTCGTCCAGCGCCCCGAGGACCTGATGGAGGCCCGCCGCCTGATCGGCGGCAAGGCAGCCCTGCTCGCCAAGATCGAGAAGCCCTCGGCCATCGCCCGCCTCGACGAGATCGTCGAGCAGTGCGACGGCGTGATGGTCGCCCGCGGCGACCTGGGCGTCGAGCTGCCGCCGCAGACCGTGCCGCCGATGCAGAAGCGTATCGTCGAGACCGCCCGCCGCATGGGCCGCCCGGTGATCGTCGCCACCCAGATGCTCGAATCGATGATCGAATCGCCGTCGCCGACGCGCGCCGAGGTCTCCGACGTCGCGACCGCAGTCTATGACGGCGCCGATGCGATCATGCTCTCGGCCGAGAGCGCCGCGGGCAAGTGGCCGGTCGAATCGGTGGCGATGATGAACTCGATCGCCGATGCGGTGGAGCGCGACCCGGCGCATGGCGACCGCGTCCACTTCACCGTGCTGCGCCCCGACCCCACCACGGCGGACGCGCTGGCCGAAGCGGCGAAGAACATCGCCCGTACCGTCTCGGCCTCGGGCATCACCTGCTTCACCACCTCGGGCTCGACCGCGCGCCGCATCGCCCGCGAGCGCCCGCCGGTGCCGATCCTGGTGCTGACCCCGCATATCGACACCGCCCGCCGGCTCGGCCTGCTCTGGGGCGTGCACGCGGTGCACACCCGCGACGTCGATTCGTTCGAGGAGATGGTCGCCAAGTCGAAGCGGATGGCGCTGCGCCATCACATCGCCGCGGCGGGCGACCGCGTCGTGCTGTGCGCCGGCGTGCCGTTCAAGACGCCGGGCTCGACCAACGTGCTGCACGTGGTGACCCTGGTCGGCGACGAGCTGAAGAACCACCCGGGCAAGGAAGGCCCGGACGCGATCTGATTCGCTTGATTCCCCTCCCTGCAAGGGAGGGGCCAGGGGTGGTGGATGTACGCGTTACGGCGCCGTCGAGCGCTGGGGTTCCCGTATCGCCAGGAACCTACCCACCCCCTGCCCCTCCCTTGCAGGGAGGGGAGTTCAGAAGATGCCCAGCGCTTCCAGATCCGCGCGCAGCTTCGCCGCATCGGTGAACAGCAGCCCGTGCAGCCCCGCATCATTGGCCGCAGCGACATTGTCCTCGCGATCGTCGACGAACACCGCGTCCGGCCCCTCCAGGCCGAATCGGGCAAGCGCCAGCGCGTAGATTGCGGGATCGGGCTTCACCAGCTTCTCGTCGCCCGAGACGACGATATCCTGGAAGCGATCGAACAAGGCCGATTCGCGGTTGCGGAATTGCGGCCAGAACTCGCCCGAGAAATTGGTGATCGCAAACAGCGGCACGCCCGATTCGTCGAGCTGCGTGACCAGCGCCGTCATGCCCGGCAGCGCATGCGGGATCTGCTCGTCGAACCGCGGACCCCAGAGCGCGATCATCTCGGCGAACTCGGGGTGCGCGGCAGCCAGCTCCGCCGAGGTCTCGGCAAAGGGACGGCCAGCATCGTGCTGGAAATGCCACGCCTTGGTGGCGACGCTGCCTAGAAACGCGTCGAGCGCCCGATCGTCACCGATCAGGCGCTCGTACAAGAACCGCGGATTCCAGTCGTAGAGGACGTTGCCGACGTCGAAGATGACGGCCGACGGGGCCTCCACGCGCAGGATCAGCCCTGGCGGGCCTTGAACCGCTTCTGGGTCTTGTTGATGACGTAGATGCGCCCGCGACGACGGATCACGCGGTTGTCGCGATGCCGATCCTTGAGCGACTTCAATGAATTCACGATCTTCATGACCGATTCGCTTCTCAATTATGGAATGCCGGAAAGAGGGGCTCGCCTAGTGACCGATCCCCGCCAAGTCAAGGCAGGAGTCGCCCTGTCGCCGTGCGGAACCGACTCGACCTGATCCGTGTTGGAGGGCAAACGGGAGACGTTCCGTTCGCGAAACAGGAGTTCGTCGCGTGAAGAAGCCGCTCAGCATCGCTCTGCTCGTCGCGCTGGGGGCCTGCGCTCCCACCTATCGCCCCCAGCCGATCGACGTCACCCGCTATCATCTGGGTGCGCCGATGGAGCGCACCACGGTGGCGGTCGAGCCGATGGCCAACACCGATTCGTTCGGGCCCGAATATGCGGCCTATTCGGATGCGGTCCGCGCCGAGCTGGAGCGACTCGGCTATGTCCAGTCCGTGAGCAGCACGCCTTCGGGCTATATCGCCGCGGTCGCTTTCCGCCGCACCTCCAAGGGCGCCTTCAAGGAGCCGCCGCCCGTCACCATCGGCGTCGGCGGCGGCAGCTTCAGCGGCGGGCGCCGCGGCGGCGTGGGCGTCGGCGGCGATGTCGGCTTCGGCATCGGCGGCAAGGTGCGCGAGCTCTACCAGACCGAGCTGTGGGTGCAGCTGCGCCGCCGCAGCGACAACACCACCGTGTGGGAAGGCCGCGCCCAGAGCGGCAGCGTGAGCGGCACCGATCCGGATCAGCCGTCCGTCGCCGCCGCGCGCATGGCCAAGGCGCTGTTCAAGGACTTCCCCGGCGAGTCCGGCATCACTATCACGGTGAAATGACCATCCAGATCAATTCCGGCTTCGACTCCGGCAACATCCGCCTCGTCGGCATCGAGGGCGACCGCGTCGACCTCGAGATCGTCACCGATCACCTGTCCGACTTCTACCAGTGGTTCCATTTCCGCGTGGCGGGCGCGAAGGGGCGGACGCTCACCTTCCGCCTGCTGAATGCGGGCGGGGCTGCCTATGCATTCGGCTGGCCGGGCTACAAGGCGCGCTGGTCGACCGACCGCGAGGCGTGGCGCACCGCCGATTCGTCCTATGCCGACGGCGTGCTGACCTTCACCAAGACGATCGACACCGACCTGGTGTGGTTCGCCTATTTCGCGCCCTATTCGATGGAGAGGCACCACGACCTGGTCAGCCGCATCGCGCTGCAGCCCGGCGTGTCGCACCGCGAGCTGGGCAAGACGCTCGACGGCCAGCCGCTGGACCTGCTGACACTCGGCACCGGCCCCAAGACCGTGTGGATCTATGCGCGCCAGCATCCGGGCGAGAGCATGGCCGAGTGGTGGGCCGAAGGCGCGCTCGAGTATCTGACGGATCCGACCAACCAGACCGCCCTCGCCCTGCGCGAGAAGGCCGTGTTCCACATCGTGCCGAACATGAATCCGGACGGCTCGCGCCGCGGCCATCTGCGCACCAACGCCGCGGGCATCAACCTCAACCGCGAATGGCATGCGCCGACGATGGAGAAGAGCCCCGAGGTGTTCCTCGTCAAGGCGGCGATGGACGAGACCGGCTGCGACTTCGCGATCGACGTCCATGGCGACGAGGCGATCCCGGCCAACTTCCTCGCCGGCTTCGAGGGCATCCCCTCCTGGACCGACGAACAGGGCGAGAAATTCTACGAATATGCGCGCCGCCTCGCCAACGCGACGCCCGACTTCCAGCTGGACCTGGGTTATGAGAAATCGGCCCCGGGCCAGGCCAATCTCTCCATGTCGACCAACCAGCTCGCCGAGCGCTTCGGCGCGGTGTCGATGACGCTGGAGATGCCGTTCAAGGATCACGAGGCCAACGCCGATCCGGAGTTCGCCTGGTCGCCCGCCCGCTGCAAGACGCTGGCGCATAGCTGTCTTGAGACTTTGGCAGGATTTATCGACCAGGTCTGAGGCAAGCCGCGATTTCGGGGAGGGGAATCGATGTCCGTTGCAATGATGCTGGCGCTCGCCCTTGGGCAGGCGGCGCCGGCCCGCGATCAGCCGATGATCTTCTTCTACCTCGAACCGGCGGAGGGCGATCCCGCCCTGCTGCGCGGCGCGCTGCCCCAGGAGATCGTCAGCTGGGCGTCCGCGGCGGACTATCCCGCCGCCGCGCTCGCCGCCGGGGAACGGGGCGAGGCGCGCGCGGCGGTGCGTGTCGATGCATCGGGCGCGATGGTCGATTGCGTGCCCGATCCCTCCCCCACGCCCTTTGCCGGCGTGATCTGCCCGGTACTCAAGCGCAGCGCGCGGTTCCGCTACGCGCTCGACCGCAGCGGCAGGCCGGTGGCCGACCGGATCGCGCTGCGCCTGCGCTTCGAGCCAAGGCAGCTGCCCCCGGCGCCGCCCGCTTTGGGGTGGCAGGACGGGACCAGCCTGGAGCTGCTCGAGAACCGGCAGAGCATGTCGCTGACGCGCGAGCCGGACTGGGCGGGCTTCGCGCCCGCGTCGGCGGGCAAGGGCGATGTCGCGGTGAGCCTGTTCGCCTATAATTTCCGCCCGGACGGCAGCCACCAGCTGGTCTGCAACGTGCTGGGCGTCCGCCAGGACACTGTGCTGGAGGACGCCACCTGCCGTGCGCTCGCCTCGGCCGGCTTCAGGCCCGTCGGCGCGGAGCGGACCGGCAGGATGACGTTGCTGGTCCGCTGGAAAGGCAGGAAGGCCGGCGTCGAGCTTCCGAAGCGCGCGCGCGGCACGCCGCTGGGCTTCGTCGTGGCCACGCGGAATCGGCGACCGGGCCTGAGCGGCACGGTCCGGGTCGACCTGCGCTTCCCGGCGGAGGGCAGGCAGCCGATCTGCCGGGTCACCGGATCGTCGGGCAGCGATGCGACCGATATCGCCGCATGCCAATATTTCGAAAGCCAGCCCTATCTGCCGCCGGTCGATATCTTCGGCCGCAAGGTCGAAGGCAGGCAGCAAACCTCGTTGAGCTTCTATTCATGACCAAAATTCGCGAAGGCGGGCTCGACGATGCCCGGGTCCGGGCGCTGCTCGAGCAGCATTTCGCCGGGATGCTGGCCAATTCGCCCAAGGACAGCTGCCATTTCCTCGACCTGTCCGGCCTGGCCGGACCCGACGTGACCTTCTGGAGCGTGTGGGACGGCGAGGATCTGCTCGGCTGCGGGGCGCTGCGCCAGCTCGATCCGGAGCATGGCGAGATCAAGTCGATGCGCACGGCCTCCGAGCATCTGCGCCGCGGTACCGGCGCCAGGCTGGTCGGGCACATCCTGACCGCCGCCCGTTCGCGGGGCTACAAACGAGTGAGCCTGGAGACCGGATCGGGCGAAGCCTTCGACGCCGCCCATGCGCTCTACCGCCAGTTCGGCTTCACCGAATGCGGGCCGTTCGGCGACTATCGCGAGGATCCGTTCAGCCGGTTCCTGTCGCGGGTGGTCTAGGGGATAATGCTATCGGGCCCTCAGTTCCCCGGCGAAAGCCGGGGCCCAGGGTCACAAGCGATCCGGCAGAGAAACCCTGGGCCCCGGCTTTCGCCGGGGATCAGGGATGCCTGCAATGTAGGATTTCGCGTGTCGGCCCTTCCCCTGCGGGAAGGGGATCAGTGCATCACCAGCTGGGCGACCGGCAGGGCGGGGGTGACATAGGCCATGCGCTCGGCCTCGATCGCCTCGATGTGCGACAGGCGGTTGTGGAGCGCGCTGGGATCGGGAAGCAGCGAGACCTGCTTGGCGGCAGCGATGCTGCGGCGCGGGCGGGCCGGCGGCATGGCGCGGCGGGCGTCGTCGGCCATCATCTCGAAGCGCGGCGTCTCGGCGGCGATCTCGGTGAGCAGCTTGGTCGCCTGCTTGGTGATCTGGCGGATACGCTCCTTGGTCACGCCGGTGTCGTTCGAGACTTCGTCGAGCGTGGCGCTGTCGAACAGGCGGCGCTCGACGATCTGGCGATCGCGGATCAGCTTGGCCTCGAGCTGCTCGAGGGCGACCGGGTCGACCGTCTTGAACGGGCCTTCGCGGCGGACCGGGGCATCGGCCTTCTTGGCGCGGGGACGGCGGCGGAGCGCCTCGACACCGACCTTGCGGAGCTGGTCGACATAGGCGTCGATGAGCTCGGAGACGGCCCCCTCGGCGAGATAGTCGGAAGCCGCGGCCTCGGTGCGGGCCAGGGCATATTCGTCCTCGATCATTGCCTCGGGGCTGATCTCGTCGCCGTCGGGCGAGGTGGCGAGGGCGCTGAGCGAGACGGTGGTCGCCTCGACCTTCTTCGCCGACGGGCGCTGATCGGTCATCAGGCGGAAGCGCAGGCTCTGCAGTTCGCCGCGGATCTGCCAGTTCACGAAGGTGGTGAACTGCGCCTTGGTGGGGTCATAGCCTTCGATCGCGCGGTGGACGGCGATGGCGCAGACCTGCTCGGCATCTTCCCAATGGGCGGTCAGGCCGTACTGGCGGACGAAGTGGCGGATGCGCGGGGCGATCAGCTTGAGGATCTGGGCGAAGGCACGATCGACGGTGACGCGCTGGCGGTTGGTCTGCGGCACATCCTTCGGCGTGTTCTCGAGGACGATGGCAACGGCGGCTTCGAGCGCGATCGTGGTCTTCGACATGTCTGCAATCCCCTGCTTCTGCAGCCGCTCGGCTGCTGTCGTGAGGGGTTTATGAACGGCGACTCAGGCGACGAATATTCGGCGGGAACCCTTATGGTAGTCGCACCTTACGGATGAATCCGGGGCCGGGCGGGATACGATTCGTTAACCATCCCGCGCGACTCGCGGACTCCTCTCAGGCGAAGACCTCTTCGAGGAAATTGGTCATCGCCTGCCAGCTGCGGCGATCGGCCCTGGGCTCGTAGACCACGCCGGGAATAGTGGAGGTCTTGCGGTCCTGATCGGTGAAGGCGTGGCCGGCATGGCCATAGGCATGGATCTGCCAGTCGGCGCCCGACTCGGTCAGCTCCTGCGCCAGCGCCACGGTCTTTTCGGGCGGGGCGACCGGGTCTTCCCAGCCATGGCAGACCAGCAACTTCGCCCGAATCGGATCGGCATTGGCATAGTCGGGCCGGTCATAGACGCCGTGGAACGATACGCCGCCGAGGATCGGCAGGCCGCTGCGCGCCATGTCGAGCACGCATTTGCCGCCGAAGCAGAAGCCGATCGCGGCGAGCTTGCCCGAATCGACCGGACCGAAGCCGGCCAGCGCGTCGAGCGCCGCCGACAGCCGGTCGCGCAGCAGCCCGCGATCGGCGTTGAGCGCGTCCATATATTCGCTGCGGTTGGGCGATGTGTGCGTTACCCGCTTTCCCTGGCCATAGATGTCCGCCGCCAGCGCAACATAGCCGAGCTTGGCCAGGTTCTCGGCATGGACGTTGTCCGCCTCCTTCTGGCCGAGGATGTTGGGGAGGACGAGCACGCCCGGGCGGGCGGTGGTCACTTCGTCCTCATAGGCGATCACGCCCTCGAACGGGCCGCCGGGGCCCTGGTACACCAGAGTCTGTCGAACGATCGCCATCGCCTGTCTCCCTTGTCCCGCTCGCTCCTGCCGCTAAGGACGCTCGCAACCGGTTGCAAGGAGTTCGCATGCCCAAGCTCGTCCTGATCCGCCATGGCCAGTCGGCCTGGAACCTCGAGAATCGCTTCACCGGCTGGTGGGACGTCGACCTGACCGAGCAGGGCGTGCAGGAAGCGCGCGACGCCGGCACGCTGATGAAGGACAAGGGGCTCGACTTCGACCTGTGCTTCACCAGCTTCCAGAGCCGCGCGATCAAGACGCTGCACCTGGCGCTCGAATCGATGGGCCGGCTGTGGCTGCCCGAGGAGAAGAGCTGGAAGCTCAACGAGCGCCACTATGGCGGCCTGACCGGGCTCAACAAGGCCGAAACCGCGGCGCTGCACGGCGACGAGCAGGTGAAGATCTGGCGCCGCAGCTTCGACGTGCCGCCGCCGCTCCCCGAGGAAGGCTCGCCCTGGGACCTCGCCAAGGACACCCGCTATCACGGCGTGGCGATCCCGCAGACCGAATCGCTCAAGGACACGATCGCCCGCGTGCTGCCCTATTGGGAAGAGACGATCGCCCCCGAGCTCAAGGCCGGCAAGCGCGTGCTGATCGCCGCGCACGGCAATTCGCTGCGCGCGCTGGTCAAGCATCTGTCGGGCATTCCCGACGACGAGATCGTCAGCCTCGAGATCCCGACCGGCCAGCCGATCGTCTATGAGCTGGACGACCAGCTCAACGCGCTCGACCGCTACTATCTCAACGAGCGGTGAGATGCGCGGCGCGGCCCTGATCGCCGCGCTCGCACTGATGGGGTGCGGGCGTGATCCCTTCGCCGACGCGCAGCGCGCGATCGACGACGGCTCCGCCCGTGCCGCCATCCAGAAGCAGCTGGACGGCTATCGCCAATGCGCCGGGCTGCTGAACGGCTTCCTGCCGCTCGACATCCCTGTCGACAAGGGCGCGGCGGCGCCGCCGGGTGTGGCGGCGCTGGTCGAGCTCGGGCTGATCCGCCCGGCGACGGCGGGCTACGAGCCGACCACGCTTGCCAGGTCCTCGCTCAAGGTGCGCGACATCGGGGCGGACAAGAAGCCGGTCGAGCTCTGCTATGGCCGGCGCGTGGTCACCGGGCTGAAGATGAAGCCCCGAGACCCGACCGATACCACCCCGCAGCTGCTCTATCGCTTCCGCATCGTCGATGCGCCGGCCTGGGCCCGCGATCCGCGCATCACCCGCAGTTTCGCCGGCATGCCCGAAGCACTGGCCCGCGAGCATGTCGCGCGCGATCTGGTGCTGTACAACGACGGCAAGTGGGCGATCGGCGAGAGCGGGATCGAGCCGTATCTCCACGACATCGCACTGGACCGCCAATATTTCGCGCCCTGCCCGCTGGCGGAAGGGGAGAAGGTGCATGGCTGCCAGGAGGCAGAGGGCGGGCGGTGACCTTCCGCTTCCCCTCCCTGGAAGGGAGGGGATCGAGGGGTGGGTCGCGTCCGGGCGATACTGCTGCGACGAACCAACCGGCGCCATCTCGCGTACATCCACCCACCCCCAGCCCCTCCCTTTCAGGGAGGGGAGTGAAGGGTGTTGCCCTCTCCCGCCCTTCCCTCTAGTCAGCCCGCTTCCAACAGCATGGGGCAAGACGTGGCACCTCTGGTCGGCATCATCATGGGCAGTACTTCCGACTGGGAGACGATGCACCACGCCGCCAAGATCCTCGAAAAGCTCGGCGTGGCGCACGAGACCAAGGTCGTCTCGGCGCACCGCACCCCGCAGCGGCTCTACGACTATGCGACCGGCGCCGCGGAGCGCGGGCTCAAGGTGATCATCGCCGGGGCCGGCGGCGCGGCGCATCTGCCCGGCATGGCCGCTTCGATGACCCATCTGCCGGTGCTCGGCGTGCCGGTCGAATCCAAGGCCCTGAAGGGCATGGACAGCCTGCTCTCCATCGCCCAGATGCCCGGGGGCATCCCCGTCGGCACGCTGGCGATCGGCAAGGCGGGCGCGATCAATGCCGGACTGCTCGCCGCCGCGATCCTGGCGACGTCGGACGAAGCGCTGAGCGAGCGTCTCCAGGCCTGGCGCGCGGCACAGACCGAGAGCGTGGCGACCGACCCCGAATGAGCGACATCCTGCCCCCCGGATCGACGATCGGCATCCTCGGCGGAGGGCAGCTTGGCCGCATGCTCGCCGTCGCCGCGGCGCAGCTCGGCTATCGCACCCATGTGCTGGCGCCCGACGAGGAGAGCGTCGCCGCGCAGACCGCGTCGAGCTACACCCGCGCCGACTATCACAGCCGCATCGTCCTCGACGAGCTCGCCGCCCAGTGCGACGTGGTCACGTATGAGTTCGAGAATATCGCGATCGGGCCGGTCGAGCATCTCGCGAACAAGGTGCCGGTGCGCCCCGGCGCGCAGAGCCTGTCGATCGCGCAGGACCGGGCGCGCGAAAAGGCGTTCGTAGCAGCCTTGGGAGGCCGCACCGCGCCCTGGGCGCTGGTCGAGACGCGCGAGCAGCTCGACGAGGCCATCGCCAAGATCGGCGCACCGTCGATCCTGAAGACGCTGCGGCTCGGCTATGACGGCAAGGGCCAGGTGCGCATCCGCGACGTGGTCGAGGCAGCTTCGGCCTGGGAGGAGATCGGGGAGCGTCCCGCGATCCTCGAAGGCTTCGTGACGTTCAGCCACGAATTCTCGATCATCACGGTGCGCGGCGTCGATGGCAGCCTTGCAAGCTATCCGCCGCCCTGGAACGAGCACAAGGACGGCATCCTCGACAAGTCGACCGTTCCCGCCCCCGCCGAGATCGCCCGCCACTGGACCGAAGCCGCCGCGCTCGCCGGCCGGGTGGCCGAGGCGCTGGGCCATGTCGGCGTGCTGACCCTGGAATTCTTCGCGACCGACGAAGGCCCGGTATTCAACGAGATGGCGCCGCGCGTGCACAACTCCGGGCACTGGACCATCGAAGGCGCCGAATGCTCGCAGTTCGAGAACCATATCCGCGCGATCTGCGGGCTGCCGCTCGGCTCGACGACGCTGACCGGCACGCGGGTGGAGATGGAGAACCTGATCGGCGACCAGGCGGACCGCTGGGCCGAGCTGCTTGCCGAGCCGGGCACGCACCTGCACCTCTATGGCAAGGGCGATGCCCGGCCCGGGCGCAAGATGGGGCATGTCACGCGGGTGAAGCGGGGCTGATTCTTCCCCTCCCTGGATGGGAGGGGATCGAGGGGTGGGTCGCGTCCTGGCGATACTGACGCCCAAGGCACCCATACCATCCGTCTCGTGTACATCCGCCCACCCCCAGCCCCTCCCTTCCAGGGAGGGGAGTCGGAGCTCAGTGCGCCTTCTTCCTCGGCACCAGGTGCAGCGCCCCGGCGATGACCGAACCCACGATCAGCCCGCAGATGCCCGCGCCGATCGCGCCGACCAGCCACTCCACGAAGCCCTGGGCGAAGGGCACGGCATGGCCCGCCACTTCGGCGAGATGATGGACGAAGTGCGGGATCGCACCCAAATGGAACACCTCCAGCCCGTGCAGCAGGATGCCGCCGCCGACCCAGACCATCGCCGCCACGCCGATATGCGACAGCGCCTGGAGCAGCACCGGCATCGCCTTGACGAGGAACTCGCCGGTCCGCTTGGCACTGGCCGAGGGGCGCTTGCTCAGGTGCAGGCCGATATCGTCCATCTTCACGATCAGCGCGACCACGCCGTAGACGCCTATGGTGATCGCCACCGCCACCGCGGCCAGCGCCGCGGCACGCATGCCGAGCGAGGCATCGGGCAGCTCGGCCAGCGCGATCGCCATGATCTCGGCCGAGAGGATGAAATCGGTGCGCACCGCGCCGGCGACCTGGCGCTTCTCCAGCTCGGCCGGGGTGTCGATCTCGGCGACTTCCTCCTCGGCATGATGGCCGGCCAGTGCCTCGAGGATTTTCTCGGCCGCCTCGAAGCAGAGGTAGGAACCGCCCAGCATCAGCAGCGGCGTGACCGCCCAAGGCGCGAAAGCGCTGAGCAGCAGTGCGACCGGCAGGATGAAGAGCAGCTTGTTGCGCAACGAGCCGAGCGTGATCTTCCAGATGATCGGCAGCTCGCGGTCCGGCGTCAGGCCGACGACATAGCGCGGGGTGACCGCGGCATCGTCGATCACCACGCCCGCCGCCTTGGTCCCCGCCCGGCCCGCGGCACCCGCCACGTCATCGAGCGAAGCCGCCGCCAGCTTGGCGAGTGCGGCAACGTCATCCAGCAATGCAACCAGGCCGCCTGCCATGTGATCCCCTTTTGTGAATTGTGGTTCAGCACATAGCGGAGTGGCTCCCCTATGAAAGCCCCTCCCCTTCAGGGGAGGGGTTGGGGTGGGGCCTGTCCGCAGACGGTAGTCTCGGTGAGACACCTTCCCCACCCCAAACCCCTCCCCTGAAGGGGAGGGGCTTAGTAGCCCCCCAAAACAAAACGCCCGCCCCGCGCGATGCGGGACGGGCGCTTTATTTGCTCGAAAGCTATGCGCTCAGGCGCGCGTGCCGGTCAGCGGGAAGGCGCCGAACGCACCCGCGGTGACGGTGCCGGTGATCGTGTCGCCATCGACGGTCGCCTCGCCGGTCAGCGTCATCGGCATGGGGACCGAGACGTCCATCGACCAGGTCAGCGTGTCGCCATTCACCTTGCCGTCCTTGGCTTCGGCATTGCCCATCGCGCCGGCGAAGGTGCCGGTGAAGGTATCGCCGTTGCTGGTCACGGTGAACACCGCCGCCTGGTCACCGAGCGGCGACTTCACGACCGTGTTCCAGCTGCCATCCACATTCGCCATGAGAGCTCTCCTGATTAGTTGGCCGCCGGCTTGGTGCTTGCCAGCGACGCTGCCGGGACCACCTCGACGGGGAGGCCGATGCTGTCAAGCTGCGGCCGGACCTTGGAAGCATCGCCCACGACCACGAAAACGAACTTGTTCGGGTCGAGAGCCGCGCGTGCCGCAGCGTCAAGCTGCGGAATGGTGAGCCCGCGATATTTTTGCGCGATGGTGCTGAAATAGTCGTCCGGACGGCGCCGGATGTCGTTCTGCTGCATCGCGTTGAGCACCGCGTCCGAGGTTTCGAAGCGGCCGGGCAGCTCGCGAGTCGAGCCGTTGACTTCGCGGGTCAGCTCTTCGTTGGTCACGCCCCTGGTGGTGAGGAAGTCCTTCACCTGCTGCTGGATCGCCTTGATCGAGTCACCCGTCTTGTCGGCCTGGACCGGGGCGCTGATCGTGTAGGGCACGGCGTGCTCCATGAAGTTGAAGCCGCCGCCGGCACCATAGGACCAGTGCTTGGCTTCGCGCAGGTCCATGTTGATGCGCGACAGGAAGCCCGAGCCGAGCGCCTGGTTGGCCGTCGCCACTGCGAGCGTGTCGGAGAAGGGATCGACCGGGGTCAGCTGTGCCGCGATGATCTGCGACTGGGGCGAGTTCGGCCGGTCGATCAGGATGATCTTCGGCGTCATCGCCTGGGTGGCCGCGGTGAAGCTCTTGGTGCCGCCGGCGCCGTCAGCCTTCCAGCTGCCGAAGCGCGACTCGAGCGCCGCCTTGATCTCGGCAAGCGGACGATCGCTGACGACGAAGATCTTGGCCTTGTCCGGACGGATCCACGCCTTGTGCCAGGCGACCAGGTCGTCGCGGCTGATCGTCTTGACCACAGCAGGATCGCCCGAGCCCGCGCCGAGCTTCGCATAGGGGCTGTTCGCCGGATAGAGCACACGCGGCGTCATGCGGCCCGACAGGCCCTGCGGGCTGGTCAGCTCCTGCGCGATCCCGGTGAGCGTCTGGCCGCGCACGCGCTCCAGCTCGGCCGGGGCGAAGGACGGGTGCTCGACGACATCGGCGAACAGGTCGAGCGCACCGGCCAGGTTCGGGCTCGGCGCATCGACGCTGAGATAGGTCCGGTCGGCCGAGCTGCCCGAGCTGATGCCGGCGCCAAGCCGCTCGCGCGCCTCGGCCAGCGCCACCGAATCGAGGCTGGTGGTGCCTTCGTCCATCATGTTGAGCGTCAGGCGCTGGGTGCCGAGCTTGTCCGACGGATCGGCGGCGATCCCGGCGTCGAAGCTCATCTCGACCTGGGTGACCGGCACCGCGGTGCGATTGGCATAGACCAGCTCGATGCCGTTGGAGAGCTTGGTGCGCTCCACCTTCGGGAAGACGAGGTCGCCGATCGGCGCCACCGCCGGCAGCGCGCCGCGGGTGCCCTTGAACGGCTCGGCCTTGGGGCCTTCCGCTGCCGGCTTGGCGGCGACCGCGGTCGCTTCCTGATAGGCCTCGCGCTGGCCGGGGACGACCATCACGGTGAGCGCCGGACGGTTCAGCCACTTGTTCGCCGCCGCCTTCACTTCGGCCGGGGTGACCTTCGCGGTCGCTTCCAGCTCCTTCTTGAAGAAGAGCGGATCGGCCGAATAGAGCTCGCCGGAGGCCAGCGCCACGGCCTTGCCGCCGAAACCGCCGACCGATTCCAGCCCGCCGATGCGGCCCGAGACCTTGGTGGTGGCGACGCGAGTCACTTCATCCGCTGTCGGGCCGTTCTTGAGCAGGTCGGCCAGCACCTCGTCGAGGCGCTTGGAGACGGCTGCCGGATCGCTGCCGGGCTTCACCACCGCCTGGATCGAGAAGATGCCGAGCTGCGCCATCGACTGGATATTGGCCGAGACCTGTACCGCGGTCTTGTCCTGGCGGACCAGCGCATTGTCGAGCCGCGAGCTGGCGAGCCCGCCGAGCACCGAGGCGAAGACGTTGAGCGGGGTCGCATCCTTGTCGTTCAGCCCGGGCACCGCCCAGCTGCGCATGATCAGCGTGGCGGCGACGCTGTCCTTGATCGTCACCGTCTTGGGCGCAGGTAGCGTCGGCACGGTCACCTTGGGCAGCACGCTCTTCGGGCCGGCCGGGATCGCGCCGAAATATTTCTCGACGAGTGGCTTCGCTTCCTTGGCGTCGATGTCGCCGGCGAGGACGAGGATCGCGTTGTTCGGGCCGTAGTGCGAGCGGAACCAGTTCTTCACGTCGTCGAGGCTGGCGGCATCGAGATCGGCCATCGAGCCGATCACGTTATGGCCATAGGGCGTGCTGCCGAGCAGATTCTCGAGGATCGAGTAATAGACCAGACCATAGGGCTGGTTGTCGCCCTGGCGCTTCTCGTTCTGGACGACACCGCGCTGTTCGTCGAGCACGTCCTGGGTGATCGCGCCGAGCAGATAGCCCATGCGGTCGCTCTCGAGGAACAGGGCGCGGTCGAGCGCCGGGCGGGGCACGGTCTCGAAATAATTGGTGCGGTCGAAGCTGGTGGTGCCGTTGAAATCGGTGGCGCCGACCTGCTTGAGCGGCTCGAAGAAATCGCCGGGGGCGTTTTCCGAGCCGTTGAACATCAGATGCTCGAACAGGTGGGCGAAGCCGGTCTTGCCGGTCGGCTCGTGCTTGGAGCCGACATCGTACCAGGTCGACACCGCGACGATCGGCGCCTTGCGGTCGGTATGGACCAGCACGCGCAGGCCGTTCTTGAGCGTGAAGGCCTCATAGGGGATGTCGACCTTCTTCACGAGCTCCGAGACCGGAACCGGCTTGGCCTGGGCCGAGGCGGGTGCAGTGGCGGGCGCCTGCTGGGCGATCGCCGGCATCGCGGCGCCGGCCGCGAGCGCGCAGATCGACGCGCTGCAGAACATCTTGAACGACTTCATCTGATTCCCCCGAACGGACTGGATGGCGGGAGCATAACGCGGTGTATCAGCCCCGCAAGTCAGTTGCGCGCGATACCAATTGCTCTAGCCTGCCGGAAACTGCGCCATTTCGGGGAGAATCCATGCGCCTGACACCGTTTCTCATCATGCTCTCGCTCGGCCTGGCCCCGGCTCCGGCGCTGGCCCAGACGGCGACGGCGGAGCCGGTGTTCAGCCCCGACGAAGTGCGCGCACATGTCGAGTTCCTCGCCGACGACCTGCTGGGCGGAAGGGACAATGGCACCGAGGGATTCGATATCGCGGCGCGCTATGTCTCCAGCCGCTTCGATGCGATGGGATTCAAGCCCGGCGGGACGCAGGGCTGGTACCAGCCGGTGGACATCGCCGACTATGTGCTCGACGCCGACAAGCCGGCCTCGATCACCGTGGGCACCAAGGCGTTCGCGAGCGGCGAGGACGTGCTGTTCGGGCCAAGCCCGCTCTATGGCGACGAGACCCAGACACTTACCGCAGACGCGGTGTTCGTCGGCCATGGCCGCGAGGAGGATTATGCCGGGCTCGACGTGACCGGCAAGTTCGTCGTCACGCTGCTCGGCAACCCGCCGGGCACCCCGCCCGGCACGCTCGACCGGGCCGCGGTCGCCGGCAAGCACGGCGCGCTCGGCACGATCTACCTGGTGACGCCCGACAATCTGAAGGGCGCCTTCCCCTGGGCGCAAGCGGTCAGCTACTTCCAGCAGCCGCAGAGCAACTGGCTCGATGCCAAGGGCTTTCCCAAGGGCGAGAATCCGGGGCTGAAGATCGGCGCCTATGTGAAGGGCGCCGCCGCCGACGCGATGTTCAAGGGTGCCCCGATGAGCGCCGCGCAGCTCTATGCCGCGCTCGCCACCCCGGAGGCCAAGACCGGCAGCTTCGCGCTCAAGCAGCGGCTGACGCTGCAGCGGACCAGCATCGTCACGATCAAGAAGAGCAACAACGTGATCGGCGTGCTGCCGGGATCGGACCCCAGGCTCGCCAATGAATATGTCGTGCTCTCCGCGCACCTCGACCATGAAGGCACCCAGCCCGACATCGAGGGCGAGGACAAGATCTTCAACGGCGCGATGGACAATGCCGCGGGCGTGGCGAGCATGCTCGAAGCCGCGCGCGCCTTCACCCAGACCGGCAAGCGCCCGCGCCGCTCGATCCTGTTCGTCGCGCTGACCGCCGAGGAGGACGGGCTGATCGGCTCCGAATATCTCGCCCGCTATCCGGTGACCGGCAGCGGCAAGGTGGTGGCCGACGTCAATCTCGACATGCCGATCCTGCTCTACGACTTTCAGGACGTGGTCGCCTTCGGTGCCGAGCATTCGACGCTCGGGCCGATCGTCGAGCGCGCTGCGGCGAAGATGGGCGTCACCCTGTCGCCCGATCCGATGCCCGAGGAGCAGCTGTTCCTGCGCTCCGATCACTACAGCTTCGTCAAGGCGGGCGTGCCCTCGGTGTTCCTCGTCACCGGCTTCAAGAATGGCGGCGAGAAGGCGTTTCGCGACTTCCTCAAGACCAACTACCACAAGGTGACCGACGACATCCGCCAGCCCTTCGACTGGAAGGCCGGCGCCAAGTTCGCGAAGATCAACTATCTGATCGCCCGCGAGATCGCCGATGCCGACCAGGAGCCGCGCTGGTACGAAGGCAACAGCTTTGGCGAGCGCTATGCCAAGGACGCCCCCAAGGCGCCGCGCCCGGCCGGCGCACCCGCGGCGGCGGCGTCCAGGGCCGTGATCACCATCCCGGTGCCCGCGAAGAACTGACACCCCCGGACCGGGGGCATTTGCGCTTTCGCGCGGCGGCCAAAGCCGGCAATCTCGTAGCGAAGTCCTGCGAGGAGCCGCCGTGTACGACCGCGCGAACCGCAAGCCGAAGGCGGACCCGCGAGCCACCGCGGCGCCGGCTGCACGCGCGCCCGTACAGCGCGCGGCGGCGCCGATGCCCTATCACGGTCTGCCCAGTTCAGTCGGTTTGGCGCAACCCAATCGCACCGGCCTGCCCGACGGGCTGAAGAGCGGCATCGAGGGGCTCTCCGGCCTGTCGATGGACGATGTCCGCGTGCACCGCGGATCGAGCCGGCCCGCGGCGATCCAGGCGCATGCCTATACCCAGGGCAGCGAGATCCACCTCGCGCCCGGCCAGGAACGGCATCTGGCGCACGAGGCCTGGCACGTCGTCCAGCAGAAGCAGGGCCGGGTAGCGCCGACGATGCAGCTCGGCGACACCGCGATCAACGACGATCGCGGGCTGGAAGGCGAGGCGGACAGGATGGGCGCGCGCGCGCTTTCGGCACCTTCGGCCGTGATGGCTCCGCGCGCGGTGCCGGCACCGCGCGCCGCGCCGGTGCAGCGGGAGATCTCCTACGCCTCCGGCAGATTCGACAACCGCGAGCAGCTCGAAAATGCACTGCTCGCGATCTTCGAGCGGAAATGGCACAAACAGGTGCTGGCGATGGTCCAGGGATATGACGACGCCGATTGGAAAATATTCGGCTCGCAGGTGTACGACCGCATCGTCGCTACACTCAAGAAAAAGGGCGCCGTACCGACCTTCGCGCTCACCACGGTCGCTTCAAGCTCGCCGCATGGGCCCAAGATGCCCAATCGCGTCAACCGCAAGGCAGATGTCGACCAGGGCAAGGCGACCGACACCTTCAACTTTTCATCGGTGACGCTCGGCCGCTCGATTCTGTCGCACGGCCGAAAGCAGGCCGATTTCCACGATCGCAACGATACGGGGGAGCAACTGCACGCCGAAGACGGGCTGATCGAACAGATCGAGAGCTACATCGAAACCAACGCGGTCAAGCCCAAGCGCGAACGCCTCAACATCACCCTGAACAACTTCTTCTGCTCACACGAAACCACAACGAAGAGCCGCAAGGAAGACAATTGCCTCGACAAGATAATCGACCTTCAGGACACGCATAAATTCTCCACCTTCCATGTGTACTTCAAGAATACATATGGAAAACCCTCCCTGATGACCAAGAACATCAAGAAGCTGAAGAAGCACGGCATCAAGGTCTCTTCCTTCACCAACGAAAGCGACCACGAGCCCTATTACAATGACGAGCTCGATCCCCATAGCGAGGATGAGGGCGGTGAAAGCGTCGAGGTCGAGAGCAGCGAGGACGAGAAGCCCAAGAAGAAGGCGAAACGCAAACCCCTGCCGCGCAAGGAGTCGAAACGCGAAGCCAAGCGCCAGAAAACGCCGTCAAAGCCCCAGATTCACGAGGAGAGCGAGGAGAGCGAGGAAAGTGACGAAAGCAGCAGTTCCTCGAAGGGCAAGGAGCGCAGGCCGCGCAAGAAGGGGCGGGCACAATCCTCCTCCAGCAAGCGCTCCCCGAGAAAGCCCCGACCCGATGTGGCGAAATGGCGCAAGCATCGCTTCTCGCCCAATACCGAAGGCGTGCGCGATGTCGGCCAGTGCTTCTGGGACACGCTGCGCAGCTATGGCATCCATCACAACACGCTGCGAGCTGCAGCCACTGCAGCCGACGTGGAGTTCGAGGAGGACATGGACGCGCAGGACCTCGCCCCCTTCATCGAAAATCTCCAGGGGCGCGGATATGATTATTCGCTCCGGCTCGTGACCTTCAACATCTTCACCCTCAAGCATCTCCACACGGTGGATGTCGGCGAGCAAGGCAAGGACACCAAGCGCTTGTACATCGCGCTGTTCTTCGATCCCGAGGAGCAGCGCGGTCATTATGTTCCGGAGCTGTGACGGTCGATTCCACGAAAAAGGCCGGAGCTTTCGCCCCGGCCCTTCCCCTTTCCTCCCCTGCCGTCCGTGGGGAGGTACGGCTTAGAAACCCGCCTTCAGCGTCACGAAGAACTGCTGCGGCGCGCCGACCATCAGCGTCATGTTGTCGCCCGAATTGCCGAAGCCGTTCGTGCCGATCGTCGAGACATACTTCTTGTCGAACAGGTTGGTCGCGTTGGCCTGGATCTCCAGCGTGCGATCGCCCAGATCGAACTTGTAGCCGAGCGTGGCGTCGACCAGCACCCGGCCACCCACCGACTGGTCGTTGGTGTAGGTGAAGTAGCGCTTGCTCATGTAATTGGCGCCGAGGCGGGCGTTGAAGCCGGCATGATCGAAGGTCAGCTCGCCCTTGAGCAGGTGCTTGGGCGCATCGACCACGGTCTTGCCCTTGGTCGCCGCGAGCAGCGCGCCGGCCGCGTTGCGGACGTCGTCGCGATAGGTCGAGTCGTTGTAGCTGTACGACACGAAGGCGCCGAAGCCGGCCGGCAGCTTGAGGTCGCCGGTCGCCTCGAAGCCGAGCGCGCGCACGTCGCCGACATTCTGCAGCGTCACCGGATTGCCGACGATGCCGGCGCCGGTGGTGACGCCGAGCAGGCGGTTGCGGAAGTTGACGTAATAGCCCGCCAGCGAGCCGGTGAACGGGCCCGAGCGGAAGCGGCCGCCCAGCTCATAGGTGTCCGACTGCTCGGGCTTGAGCTTGGTCGCGCCCGAGAGCAGCGCGTTGAAGCCGGCCTGGGTGGTCGCGAACGGGCCGGTGGTGGCCGAGGCGACGAAGGCGCGGCTTACCTGGGTGAAGCCGCCGAACAGCTCGGCGCCGGCGCCCAGGCGATAGTTGAAGCCCGCGCTCGGCTGGAACCAGTCGGTGGCGTCGATCTTGCCGCGGGCGAGGCTGCCGGCGACGTTCGGATCGGCCGCGTTCTTCACCTTGAAGCCCTTCCAGCCGAGATTCAGCGTGAGGTCGCCGAAGGTCAGCTTGTCCTGGACATAATATTGGAAGGTGTCGGTGGTGTAGTTGTAGTCCCACTGGGTCGCGAAGGGGTCCGACTGGAAGTCGAGGCTGTCGCGGGTCACCGTGGTGCGGCTCGACAGGGCGTAGAAGCGGCGCGCCTGCCGGAAGTCGTTCCGCTCGTACCAGAAGCCGACGGTCAGGTCGTTGTGCGAGCCCAGCTCGCCGCCGACATTGCCGAAGATGCCCTTGCGATCGATGTCGTACTCGGTGGTGCGGATCGAGATCGGCGAGGCGCCGGCGCCCGGGCTGCCGACATAGGGCGTGTACCACAGGCCCTGGCCGTGGTTGTTGTGGTAATAGGCCTTGAGCTCATAGCGCACGCCGCCGCTCTCGCCGTCGAGCCCGAGCGAGCCCAGCCAGTCGCGGCGCAGGCCGGCGGCGTCGTAATAGGCGTCGTCGATCGTCTGGAACGGCGCCGGGAAGGCGGTGCCGGCGGCCGGGTTGCTCGGCGCCAGGCCGGTGATGTCCGACAGGCCGTCGGCACCCGCCGCGCCGGTGCTGTTGTTCACATTGTCGATATTGTTGGCGATGTCGGCCAGGCGCACTGCCAGCGCATAGTCGTTCGAGATATTGTCCCAGTTATAGCCCAGCCGCTTGATCATGCCGAGCGACAGGTCCTGATAGTCGTTCTCGCGACGGTCCGAATAGCTCAGCGTGGCAACCCAGCGGATCGCGTCGCTCATCGGCGCGACGAGCTTGGCGTTGACCTGGTTGGTGCGCTGCGAGCCCCAGCCCTTCCACTTGTCCAGGTCCGAATAGACATAGGACACATAGCCCTTCACGCCGGCGCCGATGTCGCCGGTCTCGAGCCGGCCGAACAGGCGCACGGTGTTCTCGGTGCCATAGGTGCCCTCGGCATGCACGCCGAAGCGGTCCGACGGCTCGCGCGAGGTGAATTCGAGCGTGCCGCCGAGATTGTTGGTCGCCTGGGTGCCGAGCGACCCGGCGCCCTGCGAGACGCGGACCTCGCCGACATTCTCGCTGGTGATCGCGCGGCTGATGTGCAGGCCGTTGACATTGCCATAGCTGGCGTCGCCGAGCGGGATGCCGTCGAGCGTGAAGCCCAGCTGGTTCTGGTTGAAGCTGCGGATCGAGACGCGCTCGGCCCATTCATAGGCGCCGAAGGGATCCGCCGCGGTGAAGTTGACGCTGGGCAGCTTCTCGATCGCCTTGAGCGGGCTGGTGCCCGCGGCGAGCTCGGCGATGTCGCTGCTCGACAGCTGCTGGACCTGGCGAGTCTCGCCGCGGCCGATCACGACGATCTGGCCCTCCGACGAGCCCTCGTCGGCGGCAGGAGCCGGCGCGACCGTCTGCGCGTCCTGCGCGAAGGCGGCTCCGGAAACCAGCATCGAAGTGCCGGCGAGCAGAATGGAAAGCGTGCGCATTGGGCGTGGTTCCCCCCGGGATATTATCGGCTCGGGCACTGTGCCCGGCGGCGAGGGGCTAGGATTTGTGCGTTGCAACATCGCGTAGCGATGATGGCAGTTGCGCGACCGTGAAGTTACAGGTTTCGGACACGCAACGAGTGCCGTAGCGGCAACCGCCATAACGAAGCTAATCGTCGTTCCGCTTTGCGGCGGCCTGCGCCATACTCGCGCCGAGACGGCCCGCGGAGGAGGAAGCGGATGCATGCCCGCCTGCACGCCAAGCCCGGCCCGTCCGCCCGCCAGGAGCAGCTGCGCAATCCGGCCCCTGCCACACAGCCGATCGCCCAGCTTTCGGCGCTGCATCCGGCGGCGGTCGCCGCGCAGACCGGCCCCCGCCGGGAGAGTGTCGCCGACTATGCCCGCTCGCACGCTTCGGGGGTGGCACGTGCCGCCGCGGGGCCCAACCGCACCGGCCTGCCCGACGGCCTGAAGAACGGGATCGAGACGCTTTCGGGCATCGCGCTCGACGATGTCCGCGTCCACCGCAATTCGTCGCAGCCGGCCCGGCTGCAGGCGCATGCGTTCGCCCAGGGGAACGATATCCACCTCGCCCCCGGCAAGGAGCGGCACCTGCCGCACGAGGCCTGGCACGTCGTGCAGCAGAAGCAGGGACGAGTCGGCGCGACGATGCGGGCCGGCAATGTGCCGGTGAACGACGACGGCGCGCTGGAGAACGAGGCGGACGCGATGGGCGCGCGCGCGGCACGCGCGCCGCTGCCCGGGAATGCGGAACCGCTCGCCGCCGCCCCGGCCCCAGCCGGAATCGCCCAGTGCATCCCGGTGGACGAGGACGACATCGGCGAATCCTTCGAGGTGACGACGGTCGACGGGGTCCGCCAGGAAGGCGAGCTCGAGGAAATACGCGGCGGCGGCTGGTACCTGTTCGACGTCGGCCTGGTCCGCGGCCAGCGCAACATCCATCGGCGCGTCAGCGACATGGAGGAATCGTCGGACGAATCGGATTCCGGCACGGATTCGGACGTGGAGGATTCGAGCGACGAAGACGACGAGGACATGAGCGGGACGAGCGCGCTCACCTACAGCAACGCCCGCGTCTCGACGAGCGACGGCGAGTTCAACATCGCCGACATCGCCCGCGCCAACAATGTGAGCGTGCGCACCGCGCTGATGATGATCCGGAACAGCTACCGCGTCATCCCGCGCACGCTGCGGCTTCATTATCCGTTCGGCAGCAAGACCATGTCGCGCGGGGGCGAGGCCTTCGACACGCCCGAGGAGACGACCAAGCAGCCCCAGGGCATGATCGGCTATCGCGGCGGCGACTATGGCAAGAAGCACAAGAAGGTCGGCAAGGACTATGACGACTGGGCCGACGAGCTTTCCGACGACGAGGAGGACGAGGAGGACAAGAAGTCGCGGGCGCGCGACATCCTGACCTTCCTCAACGACGACGAGACGATGAAGTTCAGCGACCTGACCAGCCGGCAAAAGGCCGCGCTGGGCGGGTTGCTCTCGGTCGCGCTACTCTCCGACCCGATGCGCACGGAGTTCAACTCGCGGCGCACCGAACGCGACTTCATCCAGCAGCTGCGTGCCCGGGCGCGCGGCGAGACGACGTTCCACGCGATCTTCGGCAGCAAGACCACCTCAACCTTCCTGCCGGCGCGAAAGGGCGGCTCGAAGGACCAGCGCAAGGCGCTGCGCAGCGAGACCGACAAGGCCAAGAAGGAGCTGCAGGGCCGCGCGGCGCTGTGGCAGAACAACTGCCTGATCAACGCGATCTGCCTGGCCGCGCACGGACGCACCGCCACGCTGATGGAGCTGCTCAGCATCCGCTTAAATCTCAACAATGTCGGCGAGATGATGGTGGCGACCCCGAACGCGGTCGGCGTGATCCGGCAGGTGCTGGGGATCAACAACCAGATACTGGTCCGCTATCCCGTCGGCAGCGGTGCGCTGAACGAGACGATCATCGGCGTCCCGCCGACGCTGACGATCTACCATACCGGCGGCGACCACTTCCAGCACACCATGCCGCTGGGGGTATTCTATCAATGAGACATGCGCTGCCCGAGCGGCCGCGCGCGGCGCCAACCCCCGGCCCGACCCGCGCAAGCCCGCTGCCGCCGCAATTCCGTTCGGGCCAGCCGGGTACGGCCGGGACACCGCTCCAGTTCCGCGCCACCGAGCCGGGAGGGGCAGTGGCGGCATTTGCGCGATCGCGCGCGGATTGCGCCGCCCGTGCCGCCAACCGCACCGGCCTTCCCGACCACCTGAAGAACGGCATTGAAGCGCTATCGGGCATCGCGCTCGACGATGTCCGCGTCCACCGCAATTCAGCCCGGCCGGCCCAGCTCCAGGCGCTCGCCCATACCCAGGGCAACGACATCCATCTCGGGCCGGGCCAGGAGCGCCATCTGCCTCACGAGGCCTGGCACGTCATCCAGCAGAAGCAGGGCCGGGTGCGCCCCACCACGGCGCTCGGCGGCACCGCGATCAACGACGATGCCGGGCTGGAACATGAGGCGGACCGCATGGGGTCGCGGGCGATGCGCGGCCCCGGCCCTGCTCCGGTCGCGTCTCCGGTGCAACTTCGCACGGCCGGGCCTGTGGTGGTTCAGCGTGCAATCGGCTACGAGGTCGAGATAGGCATGATCCGGGTCAAGCCTGGGCCAAATGCCACCGTCGCGCTCAAGAAGGGGCTCCAGCTCTGGAAGGGCAAGGGTTGGGATGCGTCGGCCGACGAAACCGAGGCCGGGTTCGACCTCGAATTCCGCACCGGCCCGATCGACGATATCGACCCCGGCGGCCGCGAGGATGCGCGGCGACGTCTGACCGCGATCTCGAAGGAATGGACCGCGATCGAATCATCCAAGGTTCAGCCGATCCCTTCCCGGCCGAAGGGCATGCTGATCCGCTCGTCCATGTCCAGCAACCTCGCGCAATTCCAGGCGAGCGTCGGACTTTCGCTCGACGCGCTGCGTTCGGTCCGCACCGGCGCGGCGCTCGAGCAGTTCCAGCCCGACGCGCGCGAGGAACTTGACGAGGAAACGCTCTTTGCGACCAAGGACGTGCTCGGAACCGGCGGGTCGGCGCAACTCGTCACTCACGATGTCGACAGCCGGAAAGGCGAGATTCGCGAAGCGCTTGGGCTCGGCCCGGACGAGAATATCGACAATCTCTGCGCGGTGATCAGCCTGATCATCCACATCCCGATGAATGCCGCATCGTCGCCGCTCGACTATGCCAAGGCTGCGTCCGCCCCGATACTCGCGCGATCGGATTACGTCACGGTGATGCGCATGCTGCCGCCAAATCAGCTCCACGCGATTCAGACCCATCCCACCCAATGGACCGACACGGTGCTTCGGATCCTGCATCTCTCCATGGGAACGGAAGAGATCGGCAGCCACGACACCTCACCGGTCTTCCCGCGGGGCGCATTCAAGAAACGCACGGCGCACACCGACTTCCTTTCGGACAATCTGTCGCGACACGACTGGATCCAGGGCCTCGCGCACGGCGAGGACCGGCTTACCGCGCGCGATTTCGAGACGCGGCACGGCGCCACGCACGAAAAGGCCGCGCAGGAGCTCGAATCGCTCGGCAGCTATGGCGGACTGATGGATGCCAGTCGCTATGAGGACAATTATCGCGGTTATTTGCTGATGGCCGCGGGGATAGCGGCAATGGGCGTCGGCATCGCCGCCGGCCTGACAACCGGCGTAGGCGGCAGCATCGCCGCGACCGGGGCGGCGGCGACGGCGCTCGGTTACGCCCGGCGCAAAACGCCGATCCGCGACCGGCCGATCTTCGAGCTGCGCGACCTCGGCATGACCACCGCCCAGTCGCTGGTCCGCGATGGGCTCGCCGTTTGGGACTATGTCCAGGCAGCGCACGGCAAGCCCGTCGGCGGGACGGATACGTAGCTGATGCCCGCGCGCGTCCCGCCTGCTCCCAAACCGGCAGCAATCGCGCTCGATGCGCGCAAGCCGATGGGAGAGCCACTGCCGGTGGCACAACGCGCGTCCGCATTCCGGACCGTGAGAGCAGCGATCGCGGCACCGCCGGAAACCGTCGCCAGCTATGCCGCAGCGCATGGCAGCTGCATCCAGCGCAAGGCCTCGCCCGGCGCCAACCGAACCGGCCTGCCCGACGGACTGAAGCATGGCATCGAGGCGATGTCCGGCCTGTCGCTCGACGCCGTGCGCGTCCACCGCAACTCGTCGATGCCGGCACATATTGATGCCGAAGCCTACGCCCATGGCCGCGACATCCATCTCGCGCCGGGCCGCGAGAGCCACCTGCCGCATGAGGCATGGCACGTCATCCAGCAGATGCAGGGGCGCGTTCGCCCGACCGCGCATACCGGCGACGGCACGGCGGTGAACGACGATGCGGGGCTTGAGCGCGAGGCCGATACGATGGGAGCACGCGCGCTTGCGGCGCCGGCGTCGATGGCGCCGATGCGTGCCGCCCAGACCGCGCCCGCGGCACCTGTCGTCCAGGGTTTCAAATTCATGGCCGGCCCGCGCTGGCTCACCTACAAGGGGACGTTGCAGAACGAACAGGCCTGCAACGCGATCGACACGTGGGAAGCCAAGACGACGATGCAGCTGACGCGCGACGGCAATGGCCAGGTCACGCATCGCCGGATCACCCTGCATGCCTATCAGAACGATGCGTGGCATGCCGTCGGCTCGATCACGATGGATCGCACGGGTGTTCAGCCGATGGGTGCAGCGGACCAGCATGGTAACCAGCCACCGCTCGTCTATGACGACAGCGAACTCACGCTGCACACCGCGGCAGCGGGCGGCGCCGGTAATGCCGGCGTGGCCACGCACCTCTTTCCCGCCGTGCTGCGCTGGATAGACGCCAATCTGCATGGGGTGCACCGGATCAACATGAACCCGCTCGGCGGCGCCGCATCGAAATCGGTGATCGAGAATTTGAGCGCGCGGCTCGGCGACCCCACCGAGCACGCCACCGCCAACGCCGCCCGCGCCGTGCGCAAGCAGGCAGGCGGCCCCGGAATCGGCAGCGCCGGTGCCGCACCGATCAACACCTGGGATGCGCGGCTCAACGACGAGCATCTCCACGACCTGCACGCGCTCCAGGTGGCAGCCCCGGGCGGCCTGCACATCAGCGGCGACGGCGTCACGATCGTCGGCCCGGCAACTCCGCACGACCAGGGCAACATGCAGCTGCTGCGCGATTATTTCGTCAACCGGCCGCCAGGAGACCTGACGCGCGACGTGAACCATCCCGCGCATGGCTATTTCGAGGCGGCACGCGCACTCACCAACGTCTATATCGCCAATCACCCTCAGGCAGCGGCACGCATCCTGCGCATCGCCCGGCTCGCCTCCCGCTCGGGCGCGACTGGGCATGGCGGCACGATCGACCCGGGCTATCAGATCGCGGTCTCCGGCAATGCGCTGACGACGGTGCTGCCCAACGCGAGCCAATAGCCATCGCGCGCGCCCTCCTCCTTGTGTTGCACAATGGCAACACTACATTGCCCTGACCGAAACAAGGGGCCAGCATGAACCTCGAGAAATTCACCGACCGCGCCAAGGGGTTCCTCCAGTCGGCGCAGACCGTCGCGATCCGGATGAACCACCAGCGGATCGCCCCCGAACATATCCTGAAGGCGCTGCTCGAGGACGAGCAGGGCATGGCGAGCGGGCTGATCCAGGCAGCCGGCGGCGACGCCAAGCGCGCGCTCGGCGAGACCGACCTGGCGCTGTCCAAGATTCCCGCCGTCTCCGGCTCGGGCGCGCAGCAGACGCCGGGCCTCGACAATGACACGGTGCGCGTGCTCGACCAGGCCGAGCAGATCGCCCAGAAGGCCGGCGACAGCTTCGTCACCGTCGAGCGGCTGCTCGTCGCGCTTGCCCTCTCGCTCAACACCGCTGCGGGCAAGGCGCTGCAGGCCGCCGGCACGCGGCCCGAGGCGCTCAATGCCGCTATCAACCAGCTGCGTGGTGGCCGCACCGCGGACACTGCCGGTGCCGAGGACCGCTATGACGCGCTCAAGAAGTTCGCGCGCGACCTCACCCAGGCGGCGCGGGACGGCAAGCTCGATCCGGTGATCGGCCGCGACGAGGAGATCCGCCGCACCATCCAGATCCTCGCGCGCCGCACCAAGAACAATCCGGTGCTGATCGGCGAGCCGGGCGTCGGCAAGACCGCGATCGCGGAAGGCCTCGCCCTGCGCATCGCCAATGGCGACGTGCCCGACAATCTCAAGGACCGCACGCTCATGTCGCTCGACATGGGCTCGCTCATCGCCGGCGCGAAATATCGCGGCGAGTTCGAGGAGCGGCTGAAGGGCGTGCTCGACGAGGTGAAGGGCGCCGAGGGCCAGATCGTCCTGTTCATCGACGAGATGCACACGCTGATCGGCGCGGGCAAGACCGAGGGCGCGATGGACGCCGGCAACCTGCTCAAGCCCGCGCTTGCCCGCGGCGAGCTGCACTGCATCGGTGCCACGACCCTCGACGAGTATCGCAAGTACGTCGAGAAGGACGCCGCGCTCCAGCGCCGCTTCCAGCCGGTGTTCGTCGGCGAGCCCACGGTCGAGGACACGATCTCCATCCTGCGCGGGATCAAGGAGAAGTACGATCTGCACCACGGCGTGCGGATCAGCGACGGCGCGATCGTTGCCGCCGCGACGCTGTCCAACCGTTACATCACCGACCGCTTCCTGCCCGACAAGGCGATCGACCTGATGGACGAGGCCGCCAGCCGGATCCGCATGGAGGTCGAATCCAAGCCCGAGGAGATCGAGAATCTCGATCGACGGATCATGCAGCTCGAGATCGAGCGCGAGGCGCTGCGCAAGGAGACCGATTCGGCGTCGAAGGACCGGCTCGCCACGCTCGAGGGCGAGCTCGCCAATCTCAAGCAGCAATCGGCCGAGCTGACCGCGCGCTGGCAGGCGGAGAAGGACAAGATCAACGCCGAGGCGCAGATCAAGGCGCAGCTCGACGCCGCACGCGGCGAGCTCGACCAGGCACAGCGTGCCGGCGATCTCGCGAAGATGGCCGAGCTGAGCTATGGCGCGATCCCCGCGCTGGAGAAGCAGCTGGCCGAGGCACAGAACACCACCAAGGGCGCGATGCTGCGCGAGGAAGTCACCGCCGACGACATCGCCGCGGTGGTCAGCCGCTGGACCGGCATCCCGGTCGACAAGATGCTCGAGGGCGAGCGCGAGAAGCTCCTCGCCATGGAGGAAGTGATCGGCAAGCGCGTGATCGGCCAGGCCGATGCGGTGAAGGCCGTGTCGACCGCGGTGCGCCGGTCGCGCGCCGGCCTGCAGGATCCGAACCGGCCGCTCGGCTCGTTCCTGTTCCTCGGACCGACGGGCGTCGGCAAGACCGAGCTGACCAAGGCGCTGGCCGAGTTCCTGTTCGACGATCCCAACGCGATGGTGCGCATCGACATGAGCGAGTTCATGGAGAAGCACGCGGTCGCGCGGCTGATCGGCGCCCCTCCCGGCTATGTCGGTTACGAGGAAGGCGGCGTGCTGACCGAAGCGGTGCGGCGGCGACCCTACCAGGTCGTGCTGTTCGACGAGGTCGAGAAGGCGCATGGCGACGTGTTCAACATCCTGCTCCAGGTGCTCGACGACGGCCGCCTGACCGATGGCCAGGGCCGCACGGTCGACTTCTCGAACACGATCGTGATCCTGACCTCGAACCTCGGCTCGCAGTTCCTCACCAATCTGGGCGAGGGTCAGCCGGTCGAGAGCGTCGAGCCGCAGGTGATGGAAGTCGTCCGCGCGCATTTCCGCCCGGAATTCCTCAACCGGCTGGACGAGATCATCCTGTTCCACCGGCTGGGCGCCGAGCATATGGCGCCGATCGTCGACATCCAGGTCGGCCGCGTCGGCAAGCTGCTCAAGGATCGCAAGATCGCCATCGACCTGACCGACGCCGCCCGCGCCTGGCTGGGCCGGGTCGGCTATGACCCGGTCTATGGCGCGCGGCCCCTCAAAAGGGCGGTCCAGCGCTATCTGCAGGATCCCCTGGCGGACATGATCCTGCGCGGCGAGGTGAAGGACGGATCGACCGTCGCTATCGACGAGGGCGACGGCGCGCTGAAGCTCCGCGTCGCCTGATCCGGCGAAGGGGTGGCCACGGGGCTACCCCTTCGTCAGCCGCGGGCGGGAATCAGCAGCCGCCCTGCTTCTGGCAGCCGCCGACCTGGGCGCGCTCGATATTCTGCCGGTCGAGCATGCGCTGCTCCGCCCATTGGGCGCGCGTCATGCAGGTCTTGCGGGACTGGAGCCGGCTGCCCAACACCGGTTCCTTGCGGCAGATCACTTCGTTCGGATCGGGGGTGCCGTCCTTCTTCGGCTTTTCCTGGGCGGAAATCGGCGAGAAGCCGGACAGCGCCACGGCGACCGTGCAGGCGATCAAGGCAGAACGGATCATTGCAACCACTCCCAACAAGACTGCGGCCGCTGGATTCCCGGCCGTGTATCGGTCGAATACTACAGTGAATAGCCGAAGCGTTCCACCCATGGCGCGAGGATCGGCAGCACCGGGCGAAGATGCTCGCGATAGGCCTGCCAGCGCCCTGCCGAGCGGGTGTAGATCGGCTCGGTGACCTGCGAGTAGCTGGCGGTGGTGATCAGCCCGCGCGACCGCGCGGTGCGCGTGTGATCGAGTGCCTCCGCATGCCAGTCGAGCCCCAGCCAGTCGAACAGCGGCCTAACCTCCGCTTCGACATCGGCGACGAGCTGCTCATAGACGATCCGGTGCACCGGCATGTCGAACAGCGCCTGCGCCGCTTCCCAGTGCCGGAAGCTCAGATCGTAGAGCGCCGCCGCATCCTCGGGCCGCAGGAAGTTGGACATCGCACGGTTCAGGCGGAAATTGCTCATCAGGCAGCTGAGCAGCACGTCGCACGGGTGGCGCAGCGACAGGATGATGCGCGCCTCCGGGAACAGGCGGCGGATCAGCGGCAGCTTGTAGAGATAGAGCGGCGACTTATCGACCAGCATCTGCCCCGCGGCCAGATCGACATGGCGCGCGACCTCCTCGAAATAGCGGGTACGCGCCGCTTCGATCGCACCGGCATCCATCGTCGCGAGCGCATCGAAGCCGCCGATCTCCTGGTCCACCACCAGCAGCGTCGGCTTCTCCTCGAGCACCACCGTCCCGGGATGCCCCATCAATATCGTGTCGAGCAACGTCGTGCCCGAACGCGGGAAGCCGAGCAGGAATACCGGCGTCGCGGCTGCCGGCGCGGCGTCCGGAGTCCAGCTTCGTGCCCATTCCGGCGTCATCCGCCCGATCTCGTCGCGCACCTCGGCACGCAGTTCGGCGGCACGGCCGAGCGGATCGGAGACGTGCGCGGCATGGCGCCGGCCGGCTTCCTCGATCCAGGCAAAGGCCTCGTCGCTGCGTCCGAGGCGATCGAGCAAGGTCGCGCGCAGATGCGCGGTGCGCTCCGGCTCGATATCCCCGGGCACCTGGTCCAGGCAGGCCAGCGCCTCCTCGAAGCGCCTGGTGCGGCGATGCTCGAGCGCAGACAGGAAGTTCAACGTCCCCGCGTCGAGGGCATTGGCCCGTGCCAGCTCGACGAGCGGCGCCAGCTCGTCCTCGCGATTGGCATGCTCGTAATGGATCGCCAGGCCGAGATAGGCGAGCTGCTCCTGCGGGCGCCCGGCCAGCACGCGGCGATAGGCGGTCTCCGCCTTGTCCGACTCCATCACCAGGCCATATTCGATGGCGAGCTTGAGCTGGACGACCATGTCGTCGCCGTCGCGCGCGGCAGCGGCTTCGAGCGTATCGAGCGCCTCGGCGTGGCGGCCCAGTTCCTTGAGCAGCATGTAGAGTTCGTGCAGCGGACGGGCATCGCCAGGGAAGTCGCGCGCCGCGTCGCGCAGCGCTGCCTCGGCGGCTTCGGCCCGGCCGGCCGCACGCAGGGTCAGCGCATGGTTCAGCCGGGTCGGCGCGGCCTGGCGGTCGAGCGCCACGGCGTGTTCGAGCGCGGCGATCGCACCGTCGAAATCGCCGAGGGCCGAGCGCGCATTGCCGAGGTTGTTCCAGCTCTCGAAATCGTCGGGCGCGCGGGCAAGCACGAAGTCATAGGCTTCCGCCGCCTCGTCGAACCGGGTGAGCTCCTGCGCGACAAAGCCGCGGTAGCGGGCGATGCGCAGGCTGGGATCGGCCTGGGCACGGGCCATGGTCGCGACGTCGAGTGCGGCCTCATGGTCCTTGAGGTCGATCGCCACCGCGATGCGGTTGCACGCGATGGTGACGTCGTCCGGACGCAGGCGAAGCGCCTCGGCAAGGTGCGTCGCCGCATCGGCGAGCGCGCCGCGGCGGGCGCAGACCATGCCGAGAAAGGCGTGCAGGGGCGCGGGATCGTCGGCCTGGCCCAGCCCGGCCTCGACGATCGCCTGGGCGCCGGCAAAGTCGCCGGCCTGGGCGCGCGGCATCGCGGCGGCAAGAATCTCCCGGCTCGTGCGAGCCGCGGTGGAAGCCTGGTTCATGGCGATGATTATGGTCCGCTAGCTACGGCAGATACAAGAGAGGGCGGCCGGCAGCTGCCGACCGCCCCCAATCACTTCGATCCGGGAAGGATCAGAAGTTGAGCGTTGCGCCCACGAACAGATAGCGGCCGAGCGCATCATAGGTCGCGGGATAGGTGTTGCCGTTGCACGGACCGGTCGGGCACTGGTTCGAACCGGCGCGGCCGGCGTTGCCCGAGGTCACCAGCGGCGGCTCCAGGTCGAACAGGTTGTTGACGCCCAGCCGGAACGTATAGGCCTTGCCGACATTGAAGGTGCCGGTCAGGTCGATGTAGTTGTACGGCTTCAGGCGCGAGCCCGGGTTGAACACGAAGGGCGCATTGAGCGCATCATCGCTGCTGCGCGCCTGCGACTGGATCGCCCCGATATAGCGCCACTGCGCCGACAACCCGATGCTCTCATTGGCCTGCCAGCTGGCACGCAGCTTGTGACGCCACTTCGGCAGCGGAGCACCCGCATCCGTGGTGCCGCCGATGCTGCAGGTCGAGCCATAATAGCCCGCGCAGTCATAGGTCTCGCTCAGCCCGTTGTTGATCTTGTAGCTGTCGAGATAGGTGCCCTGCATGTTCAGCGAGAGCTTGCCGAGCGAGCCGAGGCCGATCGAGTAGCTCGCGCCCACTTCGATGCCCTTGGTCTGCAGCGTGCCCACATTGTTCGGCAGATCGCTGACATAACCACCCGGGGTCAGCCACAGCGAGCCTGCCGCGTCGCGGTGCACAAGCGAGCACGAGACCGGCGTGAAGGTCGCGGTCGCCTTGTCGACGCAGTCCTGCAGGATCGCATCCTGGCCGAACGAACGGATCGCGTTCTTCACCTTGATGTCGAAATAATCGACGGTGATGGCCAGCTTCGGCACGAAGCTCGGCTGGAACACGAGGCCAAGCGTCTTGGTCGTCGCGATTTCCGGATCCAGGTTCGCGTTGCCGCCGATCAGGCCGTTATACTGGCCCGCCGGGTTGCCGGTGATGCCCTGGCCCACGGTGATGCCCTGCGCGCGGCAGCCATAGTTGGTTGCCGAGATCGGACCGATATCCGCGCACGGATCGACCGATCCGTTGAGGCCGACCGTCGGGGACGAGAACAGTTCCTGCAGGTTCGGCGCACGCACCGCGCGGTTATAGGTAGCGCGGAGACGGATGTCCGAGACAGGCGCGAAGTCGATGCCGATCTTGTAGGTATCGGTGTCGAACTTGTTGCCGCCGCTCGTCTTGTACGAGGAGTGGCGATAGCCCGCGTTCAGCGCCAGCGTGTCGATGAAGCTGTTCTGCACGATCGGCACCTGGGCCTCGCCGAACACTTCGAAGACGCGGAAGTTGCCCGAGATCGGCAGCGTCGCGCCGCCCTGGCCGGTCAGGTCGCCGGTCTGGAAGGCACTGTCGGTCTGCAGGTCGAGCGACGAACGGCGCCATTCCGCACCGACGTTCACGCCGATGCCGTCAGCGGCCCAGGGGAACTTCACGCCATACTCGCCGAGATCGCCGGTGAACGAGACGTTCGCCACCTGCTCGGTGGTGTTGCCCTTCTGGAAGCCGGTCGCGCTCAGATAGGCGACCGACGCCGCGCTGGCCTGGCCCGGGCCCGCGAAGACATTGTAGGGAACGCAGGCCGTATCGGTGCCGTCGAGCACCGAGCGGCAGACCGGGTTCACGCCCGCGACGTTGGGATTGTCGACGACGTCGAGCGCGCGCGCCAGGCGAGCCGCCGAGAACTCGTTCGAATAGACCTGCGAGTAGTTGACCCGGCCATATTGATAGGCAGCGTCATAGCTCCATGCCGACGACAGGTCGCCCTTCGCACCGATCACACCACGGAAATTGGTGTGCTGCAGGTCCGCCTGACGCGGGCCACCCTCGGTGTTGCGGCGCAGGAGCTGCATGAAGGCACGGTTGTAGGGCGTGCCGGTGATCGGGTCGAAATAGGTCAGCGGCGCGGCACCCGGGTTCGGGTTGTACGGCGCTGCCACGGCGAGCGGGAAGTTGCCGAGCGTGCCGTTGATCAGGTTGCCCGGGGCGCAGATCTTCGCGCGCTGGACAGCCGACATCAGCGGGTTGTCGCAGTTGACGGTCAGCGTGTTGCCGAAATCGCCCGACGGCGCGATCTGCGCGACGGTGCGATCGTCCATGAACATGAATTCGAGATACGGCTTGAACGAGTCGCTGACGTCGTAGTTCACGAACGCACCGCCCGTGAAGCGCTCGTCCGGCCGCTGGAAATAATTGGTCGGCGCGAAGTTGAAGCGCGTCGTGGTGTTCTCGAAGCCACCATTCGGCATGAAGGTGTAGACGGTCGACGACGCGGTGTTGATCGTCGGATCGAACAGGATCGCGGTGCCGTTGCCCGAAGTCAGCGAGCCGCCGCACTGGAGCGCGCCGGTGCCGCCGTTCTGGATGGTGCAGGCGCTGTAGTCACGACGCGACTGGGTGACGGCGTTGACCTTGCGGTAGCCGAAATAGGCCATCGCATGGCCGCGGTCGCCGAGCGAGGTGCCGAACGCGATCGTCCCGTCGAAGGTGCCGCCGTCGGAGATGTTGCCCTTCGGATAGTTGAAGCCCGGCTGGCCCGCAGCGGTACGCGCGTCGAGCAGCTTCGGGGTGACCGTGTTGCGGTTGTTGTGCTGGTAGAGGCTGTACTGGCCGTCGACCCGGAAGCCTTCGAAATCGGTGTCGAGGATGAAGTTGACGACGCCGGCGACGGCGTCCGCGCCGTAGGTCGACGAAGCGCCGCCGGTCAGGACTTCGACGCGCTTCACCATCGCCGCCGGGATGATGTTGATGTCGGCGGCCGAGCCGCTGGTCGGGCTGGGGTCGCCCGGCATCAGGCGGCGGCCGTTGACCAGGGTCAGCGTGCGGCTGGTGCCGAGACCACGAAGATCGACCGTCGCGGTGCCGTCCGCGCCGTTCGAAAGCGAGCTCGCCTGGCTGGCGGTGACCGACGGCAGCGAGTTCAGCATGTCCTCGACACGGGTCGTGCCCTGCTGCTTGATGTCCTCGGAGCTGACGACGGTGACCGGGGCGGTCGAGGTCAGGTTCGGCTGCGGAATGCGCGAGCCGGTGACGATGATTTCCTGGCCCTGCGGCTCGTCCTGGGCGGTCGCCGCCGGAACCGTGGTGGTGCTGCCGGTGTCCTGCGCCATCGCAGGCATGGCCACAAACGCGCTTGCGAGAGCCAGCGCCGTAAACGCCGTCCCGCCGCGCAGATTGATCTGCGTACTCTTCATGTTGATCCCTCTTTGTTCCGACGGTTGTACTTGCGTACTCCGCCGCGTTGTCTACCCACTTCGCCGTCCATTCGTGTGCAACTCACGTGTCGGGACGGGAAGCTTGGCGGGATCGTGAATTGAGAGCCTGATACTGTAAACTGCGCATAGGAATGCTGCGCGCGCTTTCAAGCCGACTGTAGCGGAAATATCACAGCCACAATTAGAATATTGCGCAGCAATGCGGAGATATGTTTCTTTATGTTGCAGCGCGACACATTCGCGCCTCAATCGGTGACCGGCATCGCCCCCGCAACCAGCAGCGGATCGATCCGCGCGTCGCGCCACTTCAGGCTCCAGTGCAGGTGCGGCCCGGTGGCGCGCCCGGTCATCCCCACCGCGCCGATCGGCTGGCCACGCCGGACATGCTCGCCCACCCGCACATCGATGCGCGAGAGGTGCATGAAGGCGCTGTTGAGCCCCGCGCCATGGTCGACCATCAGCAGGTTGCCCTCGAGCGTGAAGGGCCTGGCCGCCGCCAGGATCACCACGCCGTCGGCAGGCGCGAGCACTACCGTGCCCGTCGGCCGGGCGATGTCGATGCCCGAATGATAGGAGCCGGGCTCGCCGCGATAGATGCGCTGCGATCCGAACAGGGTGGAGATGCGGCCGACCACCGGCCAGAAGAAAGGCATCTGCCGCCAGCCCTGCGCATCGGTCTGCAATTTCCGCGCAACATTGATCTGGGCGAGCTCGCCGGGCCGCACGCGATCGAATTCGGGGCGCGGCACCGGATATTTGGGCAGCGTGTTGAGCCGGGAAATGTCCCAGGCACGCCGCGCGATCGTCAGCACCTGGCGCTGCTGCGTCCCATCGCCCAGCGTCGCGACCAAGGTCGCCGAGGGCCCATGATCGCGATCGAAGGCGATCAGGAAACGGCGGTCCGAGGTGACCGGTACCGACTCCCCGTCGAGGGTCAGCAGGCTGGTTCCCCTGGGCGCGGTGCCGAGCACGGCGCCGCCCTGGATCAGCTGCCCCTGGAAGGTGAAGGGCCCGGCGACATCGGGCGCGGCCGGGATCGGCGCGGCGATCGCCTCGGGCACCGCGACGCCCGGCACGGCGGGCAGCTGCGCGCTGCCCAGCAGGGTGAAGCCGAGGATCGCGGCGGGCAGCCGGGCAGCGAGTCCCATCAGCGGCGCCCCCTCAACCGCGCATCGCCTGCATCGCCAGCGCGGCGGAGGCATAGGGCTCCTGCCGCTCCACGCTCCAGTAGCGCAGCAGCGGCAGCGGCACCTTCTCGCCGCTCACCGCGCAGACGACATGGTCGCCCGGCACCAGCACGCGGAAGCCGTTCGCCATGAAATGGAGACGCGCCGCGCGGGCGACGGGGTTCGACATCAGCATGACGGCATCCTCGGGACGTTCATTTTCTACAACAGGCTCGGCTGTTCCGGCTTGGGCGCATCATAGGATTTGCCGGCCGGCCGCTCAACCCGCGCATCCACCGAACCGTCGATGAAGTGGAGCGTCACGGCCCCCGCGGAACGCGCGCCCTCGGCGGTGCCGATCACCTTCTTCGTGCCGCGCGCCTCGACCCAGGCATAGCCCTTCTCCAGCGGGCGATTGGGGTGGACCAGCTCCAGGTGCCGCCCGATCCCCTCCAGCCGCTGCCTCGCCGCGGCCAGCCGGTGGTCGAGCATCGCCGGGCGCAGCGCGCCGGCCGAGCGATCGAGCACGCCCCGCGTCACCGTGACGCGCCGTTCGAGCGCCCGGTCGAGCCGGCCGCCGAGATCGTCCATCTTCTGCCGCTGCGGCCCGAGCAGCGCGTCGCGGCGCGGCAGCACCCGGACCAGCGCCGCCAGCCGCTCGCCGGCGCGCTCGTGATAGCGACGGGCGCAGCGCTCGGTACGGTGCGCCAGCGTCGCCACCGTATGGCGCACGTCCGCCAGCACCGGCACCGCGATCTCGGCCGCAGCGGTCGGCGTCGGCGCGCGCAGGTCGGCGGCATAGTCGCAGAGACTCGTATCGGTCTCGTGGCCCACCGCCGAGATCACCGGGATGCGGCAGGCGGCGACGGCGCGCACCACCGCTTCCTCGTTGAACGCCCAGAGGTCCTCGATCGAGCCGCCGCCGCGCGCGACAATCAGCAGGTCGGGCCGCGGTACTGCGCCACCCTCGCCCAGCGCATCGAAGCCGCGGATCGCATTGGCGACTTCCTGCGCCGCGCCGTCGCCCTGCACCTTGACCGGCCAGACCAGCACATGGCTGGGGAAGCGGTCCGCCAGACGGTGGAGGATGTCGCGGATCACCGCGCCGGTCGGCGAAGTCACCACGCCGATCACCTTGGGCATGTACGGCAGCGGCTGCTTGCGCTCGCGGTCGAACAGCCCCTCGCCCGCCAGCTTGGCCTTCAATTTCTCGAACAGCGCCATCAGCGCGCCTTCGCCGGCGAGCTCCATCCGCTCGATGACGATCTGGTATTTGGAGCGGCCCGGATAGATGGTGAGCTTGCCGGTGACGATCACTTCCAGCCCGTCCTGCGGCGCGAACGGAATCGCGCTGGCGGCACCGCGCCAGATCACCCCGTCGATCACCGCATCGGCATCCTTGAGCGCCAGATAGGCATGGCCCGACGCCGCCCGCTTCCATCCCGAAATCTCGCCGCGCAGCCGGACATGGCCGAACTCGCCCTCGACCATCCGCTTCAGGGCAAGAGATAATTCGCTGACCGATAGCGCCGGTGCGTTGTCGCCCGCCACCGGCTCGGCTACGAGCCGCGCTGGCGTATCGAAGAAGGGGTCGCTCATGAATGTCCTGTTGCTTGGCTCGGGCGGCCGCGAACATGCTCTGGCCTGGAAGCTCGGGCAATCGCCGCTGCTCGAACGGCTCTACGCCGCCCCGGGCAATCCGGGAATAGCCGAGCATGCCGAAATCGTCGACATTGCGGTGAACGACCACCGCGCGGTGATCGATTTCTGCCTGCGCCACTCGATCGGCTTCGTCGTGATCGGGCCCGAGGCGCCGCTGGTCGCCGGGCTGGGCGACAACCTGCGCACCATGGGCATTGCCGTGTTCGGCCCCAACAAGGCCCCGGCCCAGCTGGAAGGCTCGAAGGGCTTCACCAAGGATTTGTGCGCGCGGGAGAAGATCCCCACCGCCGGCTATGTCCGCTGCGAAAGCCGTGACGGCGCGCTCGCCAGCCTCGAGGATTTCGGCCTGCCGGTGGTGATCAAGGCCGATGGCCTGGCCGCGGGCAAGGGCGTCACCGTCGCCTTCACGGATGAAGAGGCCGAGGGCGCCGTGCAGGCGATCTTCACCGAGGCCGGCGCCAGCGTGGTGATCGAGGAGTTCCTCGAAGGCGAGGAGGCCAGCCTGTTCGTGCTGACCGATGGCGAGGCATTCGTCTCGTTCGGCTCGGCCCAGGACCACAAGCGCGTCGGCGACGGCGACACCGGCCCGAACACCGGCGGCATGGGCGCCTATAGCCCCGCCCCGGTGCTCACCCCCGAGCTGGAAACCCAGGCGATCGACGAGATCGTCCGCCCGACGATCGAAGCGCTGGCCCGGGTCGGCACCCCCTATTCGGGCGTTCTCTATGCCGGGCTGATGCTCACCCCGACCGGCCCCAAGCTGATCGAGTACAACGCCCGCTTCGGCGATCCCGAATGCCAGGTGCTGATGCTGCGCTTCACCGGCGACCTGCTCGAGCTGATGCTCGCCGTGGCCAAGGGCGAGCTGGCCAACCATCCGGCACCGACCTTCGCCGCCAAGACCGCGCTCACCGTGGTGATGGCGGCGAACGGCTATCCCGGCACGCCCGAGACCGGCGGCGCGATCGCCGGCATCGACAAGGCGGAAGCGACCGGCGCCAAGGTCTTCCATGCCGGCACCCGGATGGAGGGCGACGCGCTGGTTTCCAGCGGCGGCCGCGTGCTCAACGTGACCGCGCTGGGCGACACGGTGAAGGAAGCGCAGGAAGCAGCCTATCGCGCCGTCGATGCGATCGACTTCCCCACTGGCTTCAGCCGCCGCGACATCGGCTGGCGCGAAGTGGCGCGCGAAGGCTAGGGGCGGCCGCACCCGCTGTCGGGGTGGTTGCATGCCTCGACCACCAAGTGACGCAGCAGGAAATCCCGGGGCGCCGGATCGACCGCGACCACGCGGTCGGCGTAGAAGATCCGCGAATATTGGCCGAGATGGCCATATTCCCCCGGCATGACCGTCGCCCAGCCCTCGACGGTGAGCGTGGCGACGGCATCCTCCGCCCCTGAGTCCAGCCCCTTCAGCTTGCGGGCGAGCGCAGGATCCAGCTTGCGGGTCTCGCTGGCCTCATACCAGACGCCGCCGCGCCCGCCCCGCTCCGGCGCGCGCTCCAGGTCGGGCGAATGCAGGCTGGATTCCTCGAAGCCGGTGACCAGCACGCCCCGCACCCGCTGCCTGGGGCCAAGGATGGTGCAGCCGAGGGTATCCGCGCTGATCTGCGGCGGGCGGGAGAAATTGGGCAGGCCCATCCTGCAAGCCACAGCCAGCGCGGCGGTCCGGTCGTGCCGATACCAGAGCGTGCCCGCGATCGCCGCCGCCACACCCGTCACCAGAAGCGCAAGGCCCGTCCATCGCAGCAGCCGCATGGCTTTCCCCCTCACGGAAAGCCTAGCCGGACCTTATGGATGATACAAGATATCATGAATGGGGCGTATCGGGCAGCACGCCATGGCCCTCGATGAGCCTGCGCACCGCGGCGTCCCAGTTGGTGAAGCCCCAATGCGCCGGGTCCTCGGTGCCGACCACCCGGTCTCCGGGTCCGCGGAACAGGTCCTCCAGCGGCACCGGCCGGCGCGTGATCGCCGAATGGAAGGCGCGGATCTTGCTGCGCGTCTCCTGTGTGCCATCTGGCAGGACCACGCCCAGCCGCCCGGACTGCATCCGGACCAGCCAGCCGGTCGGCGCCACGCCGATGCTGCGGCAGAAGGCGAAGAGCAGCTCGGTATCGAAATGACCCTTCCAGCCATGCATCTCGGTCACCGCCCGCAACGGCGTCCAGCGGTCCTTGTAGGCCCGATCGGAAGTCAGCGCGTCATAGACGTCGCAGATCGCGCCCATCCGTGCGGCCAGGCTGATCGCCTCGCCCTTCAGCCCGAAGGGATAGCCGCTGCCGTCCATCTTCTCATGATGCATCAGCGCCACGTCGAGCGCCTGCTGGTTGATGCCCTCGGCGCCGTGCAGCATCGCATGCCCGGTCTCGGGATGCTGCTTGATCAGCGCGAACTCCTCCGCCTCCAGCCGGCCCGGCTTGTTGAGGATTTCGGCCGGCACGGTCATCTTGCCGACATCGTGGAGCAGGCCCGCCAGCCCCATCGCCCGCACCGTCTCATCGTCGAGCCCGATCTCGCGCGCCAGGTTGACCATCAACCCGCAGACCGAGACCGAATGGAGATAGGTATATTGGTCCTTGGTCTTCAGCCGCGCCATGTCGACGAACATCGCCGGATTGCGGGCGACGCATTCGGCGATCTCGGCGACCACCGGGATGGCATCGCGCGCGTCGATCGACAGGCCGTTTTGGGCATTGTCATAGATTTCCTGCGCTACGTCGCGGGCGTGCGCGATGGTCCGGCGGGCATGCTCGCGATCGGCGCGCAAGGTCTCGGGAGAGAGGGTCCGTGCAGGCTCCGCGACGGCTTCGGGCAGCGTTGCGGCGGGATCGGGCGCGACGCCGCGCGACACGTCGATCAGCACGGCGGCCACGTCGCTCGCCTTCAGCAGGGCGAGATCGGCGGGGCGTTCCAGCAGGAACCGCGTGCGCCAGAACGGATGCGCCATCCACGAGCCTTCGAAGCCGTGGATGAACATGCCGAGCTTTGCCTCTCCTGGTGGGATTCGTTTCAGCAATCCATTCTCGCAGTCCCCGGCACAAGCCTTAGGAACGCACCGTTTCCCCGAAGTTAAGGCCGGGTATCCGGGCCTTGGGGAATGTACGTAAGCCGGCGCAAATGATATAAAGTTACATCCGTTCATCTGCCGCTCATCGCGCGGGGGCAACATTCCATCCCATGGGCGCGCAGCGACTCGCGCGCCGCACTCTGAAGGGGAGAGTTGCCATGTCGCGTTCCGCCTTGCTGCTCGGTTGCACCGCCCTGCTCACCACTTCGGCCGCGCCGCCGCCCTTGCCCAGGGTCGCTCCGGCCGCCGCGGCACAGGACCGCCATTCGCCCGTCCGCTGCGTGCGGGGCGAAGGGGACACCGATCGCCTCCGCTACCGTCCCCGCCCGATGGGCTATGCGCCGGTTGCGCCACCGATGCCGACGCCCATGCCTCAGCCTGCGCCGCCGCCGGCCCCGATGATGGCTCCGCCGCCACCCACCGCCAGCCAGGAAGTGACCGTCTCGGCAACCCGAACCCGGGCCATGGGCGCACCGCAGGGCATCGTCAGCAAGCTCGCCGGCCCCGCGCCCTATGGCACGCCGGGCAATACCGAGCGCTATGACGGCCGGGCCGTCGCCGCGATCCAGTCGGTCGCCGACCAGCCCGTCTCCACCTTCTCGGTCGATGTCGATACCGGCGCCTATGCCAATGTCCGCCGCTTCCTCAGCCAGGGGCAGGACGTGCCTGCCGAAGCGGTGCGCACCGAGGAGATGATCAACTATTTCCGCTACGACTATCCCCGTCCCAGCTCGCGGGACGTGCCGTTCAGCGTGACCACCGATGTCTCGACCACGCCGTGGAACGCCGAGACGCGGCTGCTCCGCATCGGCCTGCGCGGCTATGACGTCGACGCGAAGGGCCGCCCGCCGGCCAATCTGGTCTTCCTGGTCGATGTCTCGGGATCGATGGAGAGTCAGGACAAGCTGCCCCTGGTCAAGAAGGCGCTGACCCAGCTCGCCGACCGGCTGACCCCGCGGGACCGCGTCTCGATCGTCGTCTATGCCGGCGCCGCGGGCATGGTGCTCGAGCCGACCAACAAGAAGGAATATGTGAAGGCGGCGCTCGACTGCCTCTCGGCCGGCGGCTCCACCGCGGGCGGCGACGGGATCAAGCTCGCCTATTCGGTCGCCCGTGCCACCTTCGTCCAGGGCGGGATCAACCGCATCTTCCTGGCCACCGACGGCGACTTCAATGTCGGCATCAACGACAAGTCGGCGCTCGAGGCGCTGGTCAAGAAGAACCGCGACGACGGCATCACCCTCACTACGCTCGGCTTCGGCACGGGCAATTACAATGAGGCGATGATGGAGCGCATCGCAGACGTGGGTAACGGCAACTATGCCTATATCGACAGCGCGATGGAGGCGACCAAGGTGCTCGACGACGAGCTCTCCGCCACGCTGTTCACCATCGCCAAGGACGTGAAGGTCCAGGTCGAGTTCAACCCGGCCCAGGTAAAGCAATACCGCCTGATCGGCTATGAGAACCGCGCGCTGGCCGAGGAGGATTTCAACAACGACACCGTCGATGCCGGCGATATCGGCGCGGGGCACCAGGTGACCGCGCTCTACGAGGTCGTCCCCGCCGGTGCCAATGGCTGGACCTCGGAGCGACGCTACGATGCCGACCGCACCGCCATGCCCGCCGGCAAGGGCGACGAGATGGCCTTCGTCAAATTGCGCTACAAGCTGCCCGGTAACGAGACCTCGAAGCTGATCGAGCGCCCGGTCTCCGCCAGCCTGATGCGCAGCGCCGCCGCGCCGCGCGGCGACATGGCCTTCGTCACTTCGGTCGCCGCCTTCGGCCAGCATCTGCGCGGCGACAAATATCTGAACGGCTACAGCTACACCCAGATCGGCGCGCTCGCCCCTGCCTCCCAGAATTACTGGCGCAGCGAGTTCGCCCGGCTGGTGAAGCTTGCCGATTCGGGACAGCCGGCGGGCAGTTCCAGCGATTAGCTTGTCGCGCTGCGCCGCACCACGTTATGCACTGGCGAGAATCGACAATTGCACGGACGGGGTTGGCGCAGATGAACAGCACGGAACCGCTCTACGAAGGCGCGCCGATTTGGTTGACGCTCCCGTTCGCGCTGATCGCGGCGGGAGTCGTCTTCGCGCTCCTCATCCTGTTCTGGGGCGCCCGCCTCGCCGGCCGCCGCCGCAGCGCGCGCCGGGAGATCGAGGAATATAATGAGGAGTATCGGGAAGAGACGGCCCAGCCGCGCCCGATCACTCCGCCGGTAGCTCCGCCGCCTCCGCCGATCGCCGAGGCCCCGCTCGCACCGCCGCCGCCTCCAGCGCCTGAGCCGGTCGCCGAGGCTCCCGCGCCCGAACCGGTAGTCGAGGCGCACGAGCCGGTGGCCGAGCCCGAGATCGTTCCCGCGCCGCTGCCGCCGGTCGTCGAGGAAGCTCCGGCCCCCGAGCCGCTGGCAGACGAGCCGATCGCCGCTGCCGCACCGCTCGACGCGTCGCCCGCCTCGCTCGCCTCGGACATTGCGGAGCCCGCACCTGCGTCCGAACCAGAACCCGAGCCGGCAGCCGCCACGCCGGAGCCCACGCCCTCCGCACCGACCGCCGATGATCTCACCCGGATGAAGGGCGTCGGCCCGCGTCTCGGCGAAAAGCTCAACAGCGTCGGCATCACCAGCTTCGCCCAGCTCGCCGCGCTCACCCCCGAGGAAGCCGATGCGCTCGATGCAAAGCTCGGCGATTTCCAGGGCCGCATCCACCGCGACCGCTGGATCGAACAGGCAAGCTTCCTGGCCAAGGAAGACATTGCCGGCTTCGAGGGCGTGTTCGGCAAGCTCTAGACGAAGAGCTGCGGCGCCTGCGCCCGGACGGCGTCGATCAGTTCGCCGTTCCGGCGGTCCGCCAGCCAGGTGCCAACGCCCAGATCTGCTCCACCTTCCTCCCGGCGGAGCGCCTGGTTGGTACGCAGGATGTGGTCGAGGCCCTTGCCCGGCGGAATGGCTGCGTCCTTTACCAGCCAGAGCTGCAGCCGCCCTTTCACCACCGCAGCACGTGCGATGCTGCTCCACGGGAGCACGCCCCGATAGCAGCGGGGCATCTGGATGCCCTCTGCATCGATGGAGAGGAGCTCGCCGCGGTAGGACATCACGCTGCCGATGCGAAAGGCGCCGTAAAGGAACATCAGCGTGCCGCCCGCGAGCAGAAGCAACGCTAGCCAGTCCGAGGTACTTACCGGCGAGTGCGAGATCAGGAACGCCAGCATCAAACCGGCCCCGGCCAGCTGGAACAGCACATTACCGATCACCTTGCGCCGCGAGATGCGCGCAACGAAGCGCACCTCGCTCACTTCTCCGCCCGCTGGACCAGCAGCTTGTCGATCTTGCGCCCGTCCATGTCGACGATCTCGAAGCGCCAGCCCTGCTCGACGAAGAAGTCGCCTTCATTCGGCAGCCGCTTGAGCACCGCCAGCGCCAGGCCGGCGACGGTGGCGTAGTCGCGGTCCTCGTCGAGATCGAGGCCCAGCCTGTCGGCGAGCAGGTCCGCCGGCATCTGGCCCGAGACGAGCAGCGAGCCGTCCTCGCGGGTCACGACATTGGGATTGTCGCTGGGATCCACGTCCGACGCGAGTTCGCCGGCGATCGCCGCGAGCAGGTTCGCCGGCGTGACGATGCCTTCGAAATGACCATATTCGTCGTGCACCAGCCCCATCGGCACCTCGGCGCGGCGCAGCGATCCCAGCGCGTCCATCGCGTCGATCGTGTCGGGCAGGATCGGCGCCTCGCGCATCAGCTTGCGCAGGTCGAGCGGCTCGCCGCGGAACAGCGCCGCGGCGATGTCACGCGCCTGGACCACGCCGATCACCGTGTCGACCGATCCCTCGGCCACCGGCAGGCGGGTGTGCGGGGTGAGCAGCAGCGCCTCGCGGATGCCATCGGCATCCAGGTTCACATCGACCCAGTCGACATCGGTGCGCGGCGTCATCACTTCGCGCACCGGCCGGTCGGCCAGGCGGACGACGCTCGAGATGATCGAGCGCTCATGCTCCTCGATCACGCCCGACTTGCTGGCCTCCGCGACGATCAGGTGCAGCTCCTCGGCGGTGACCCGGTTCTCCGATTCGCGGTTGAGCCCGATCAGGCGGAAGATCAGCGCGCTGGTCGAATCGAGCAGCCAGACGATCGGCGCGGTGACGCGGCTCAGCCACAGCATCGGCACCGCCATGATCGCGGCGATCGGCTCGGGCGAGCGCAGCGCGAACTGCTTGGGCACCAGCTCGCCGACCACCAGCGAGAAGAAGGTGGTGATGCCGATGACGAGCGCGATGCCCAGCGTGTGCGCCAGTTCTTCGTTCACCCCGAGCAGCTCGATCCGCTGCGCGGTCGGCTCGCCCAGGCTCGCGCCCGAATAGGCACCGGCGATGATGCCGATCAGCGTGATGCCGATCTGCACGGTGGAGAGGAACTTGCCCGGATCGGCGGCGAGCTGGATCGCGGTCCGCGCCCCCGCCCCGCTGCGCCCGACGCGCGCCATCGCCTCCAGCCGCGCCGTGCGCGACGAGACGATCGCGAGTTCGGACATCGAAAAAAGGCCGTTCAGAACGATCAGCGCGAAGATGATCGCTACGTCTATCCAGGGGAAAGGCGCTAACATGATGTTCCGCCCTCATATCCGCACCGGGGGGCGGACGGCAACTGGCGTTGCGCCAACGGAACGGAAAGCGTGCTAAACGCGCCGTTCGCGAAAGAAATCGCGCAGGATCTCGCCCGCCTCGGCCTCACCGATGCCGGGATAGATCTCCGGGCGATGATGGCAGGTCGGCTGAGCGAAGAAGCGCGGGCCATGCTCCACCGCGCCGCCCTTGGGATCGCCCGCGCCGTAATAGACCCGCGCGATTCGGGCATGGGCGATCGCGCCGGCGCACATCGCGCAGGGCTCCAGCGTCACCCACAGGTCGCAATCCTCGAGCCGCTCCCGGCCCAGCGCTTCCGCGGCGGCGCGAATCACCCGCATCTCGGCATGGGCGGTGGGGTCGTGGAGCGTGCGCGGCGCATTGGCCGCGGTGGCGATCACCTTGCCGTCATGGATCAGCACCGCGCCCACCGGCACCTCCCCTGCCTCGGCCGCCGCACGGGCAGCGTCGAGCGCCAGGCGCATCGGTTCGGGGAGCGGGAACATGCGAGGGGACTAGCGCGTGCGGCGCAGGCCGTCACCCTTCCGCTTTCCGTCTGCTTCCTTCTGTTTCCCCGGCGAAGGCCGGGGCCCAGCCTTGATAGGTGGACGCGAAGACGCGCTGCCGCGCGTGGTTTTATTGGGACTGGGCCCCGGCCTTCGCCGGGGAGAAGCTATACGGTGAGCGCCGGCTCAGGCACCGCAGGCGCCGCCAACGAACCGCGCAACACGCTCCACAGCGCGAAGCCGACGCCGGGCAGGAATCCCAGCACCGTCAGCCCGGTGGCAATCCAGAAGTCGCGCCCCGCACCCCTGGCCAGGTACGTTCCCAGCGGCGGCAGCAGGATCGCCGCCACGATGGGTCCGGGGCGCGCTGCCATCACTTCGCGGCGGGCGTCGGCGTCGGAGTGGCGCCGGCCTGCTTCACTTCGATGGTGGGCAAGGTGACCGTGGTGTTCTTCATCTCTACCGTCGGGACTGCAACGGTCGTGTTGGTCGATCCGATCCCTACCGAACCCGTCTCGGCCTTGAATTTGGGCAGTTGGCCGCCCTTCGCATCGAAGCTGATCGACGGCATCGTCGCGCCCTGCTGCTGCTCGATGCGCAGCATGCCAACCGACATGAGCACAACCACGGCAAGCGCGACGAGACCGATCAGCACGAGAATTCCACGCATCGCTTCATCTCCCCATTTGAATCGTTTGCGTAATCAACGTCGCATCAACCATGCCGGTTGCATGGGGACAAGGCGTTTCTTGGAGCGAATCGGTTGACGCTCCGTCCCATTACGGTTATTCGCGCCGCCTTTCCGGCCGTGGTTCGCCAGGGCTCAAACCAGGATATCAAACGATGTCGCGCATTTGCGAGCTGACCGGCAAGGGCCGGCAGGTGGGTAACAACGTTTCCCACGCCAACAACAAGACCAAGCGTACGTTCCTGCCGAACCTGCAGAACGTCACGCTGATCAGCGATTCGCTGGGTCGCAGCGTCCGCCTGCGCGTTTCGACGCACGGCCTGCGCTCGGTCGAGCACAATGGCGGCCTCGACAACTGGCTGCTCAAGACCCGCGACGAGGACCTCTCGCTGCGCGCCCGTCGCCTGAAGCGCGAAGTGCGCAAGGCGTCGGCCGAGAAGACCGCGGCCTAACAGCCGCGCTGCTTCGGCGGCTCAATGCGAGCCCGTTCTCCACGGCGGAGGGCGGGCTTTTCGCATGTCCGGATTCTGCCGGCGTGGCGGAATTGGCAACGCATCACGATCGGTGATCCCGGAAACGGGGTGCAGAGTTCGAGCCCCTGCCGCCAGCAACCCTGCTCAGCGCTTCGCGAACTCGATCCGGAACTTGAGCAGCAGCGACCATTCCCAGAATTGCTGGTTGTCGTCCGACGCCACCCACAGGATCGTGTCGCCACCTTCGCGGGTCACCGCCAGCGCCTCGTAATTGTCATGGAGCAGCGGTGCCGCCAGCGTCGCGATCTCGGTGCCGCGCACCACCGCGCCGGGACGGATCGCGCGCGGATCGACCAGAGTCAGCTTGGCCGAGAACAGCCCCGGCACCGAGAAGCGCCGGTTGAGCACTACCAGCCGCCCATCGGGCAGCTGCACCGCATCGCTAGGGTCATGGCGCTCGTCGGGCGGCATATAGGTGAAGCGGATCGGCGTGGCGCCCGGCGCGGTCGGGTCGCCGGGGAAGAGCAGCCCCTCGCGCCCCACCCTGCTACCCCTGGGCCGCGAGGTCTCGCCGATCACGACGAACCGGCCATCGGCCAGCCGGACCATCGATTCGGGCCCGCCATTGGACGACCAGTTCCGCATCGCCGCCGGGCGCGCGCTCCGCTCGGCACGCGTCAGCCCGTCGTCATAGCGCCAGATCGCGTTATAGTGCTCGAAGCCCACCCAGATCCTGCCGGTGGCGGGATCGGTGGTCATCGATTCCGAATCGCGGTCCGCCTTCAGCCAGCCGCGGCCGGGCCCCGCCGGCAGATCCCCGAAGGCAAGGTCATGCGGCACCCAGTCGGCGCCCATGCGGAAGCGGATGAAGGTTCCGCCATCGCTGAGCAGGGTGAAACGGTCGCCCTTGATCTGCATCGAGGAGAAGCCGCCGAACGCACGGTCCGGGCTCTTCAGCCGCACGCCACCCAGATAGGTGAGTGCGCCCACCCGGACCCTGCCGGGGTCGTGCGCATCGAGCGGCACGCGCTCCACGGTCATCCGCGGCACCTTGCCCAGCAGGTCGCGCCCTTCGCGCCCCGAGGCGGAAAGCAGCAGGATCGCGGCGGACAAAATCAGGGTGACGGCGAGGCGGAGCATCGCCCTCGCTCATAGCGACTGGGCGGCGAAGAACCAGCGCCCGAAAGATGAACGCCGGATGACCAGCGCGTTCAGAAGAAAATAAAGGGAACCAGAGTAACTTGCGTTAGTTATCTGACTACGAGTTCCCCTCGCGTAGCGTATCGAGGGCTGAGGGCCGCTCCCGTTGGAGCGGCCCTCGTCGTATTAGTACATGTGCTGGCCGCCGTTGATCGACAGCGTCGATCCGGTGACGAAGCCCGCCTCGTCCGAGCAGAGGAAAGCCACGCCGCGCGCGATCTCGTGCGCCTGACCGAGCCGGCCGACCGGGATCTTGGCGACGATCTTCTCGAGCACTTCCGGCGGCACCGCGGCGACCATGTCGGTGTCGATATAGCCGGGCGCGATCGCGTTGACCGTCACGCCGAAGCGCGCGCCTTCCTGCGACAGCGCCTTGGTGAAGCCGTGGATGCCCGACTTGGCGGCGGCATAATTGACCTGGCCGTACTGGCCGGCCTGGCCGTTGATCGAGCCGATATTGACGATACGGCCCCATTTCCGGTCGCGCATGCCCGGGAACACCGCATGCGCCATGTTGAAGCAGCCGCCCAGGTTGATGCGGATCACATCCTCCCACATGTCGCGGCTCATCTTCAGGATGGTGCCGTCGCGGGTGATGCCGGCATTGTTGACCACCACGTCGACCGGGCCGAGCTCGGCCGCGACCTTGGCCACACCCTCGTGGCAGGCGTCGTAATCGCCCACGTCCCATTTGTACGAAGCGATGCCGGTGCGCTCGGTGAAGGCCTTGGCCTTCTCCTCATTGCCCGCATAGTTGGCGGCGACGATCATCCCGGCATCCTTGAGGGCAAGGCTGATCGCCTCGCCGATGCCGCGAGTGCCGCCCGTCACGATCGCTACGCGTGCCATGCTGTATCTCTCCTTCGTGGGTGAGCCGAAACGCTAGGCAGGCTGCGTCCAGCCCGCAAGCGCCTCGCGCAAAATTGTCTGCAGCATTTCGGTGCCAGCGGGACTGTCGTTGAGACAGGGCAAATAGCCGAAGTGAGTGCCGCCTGCGCCAAGGAACGTCTCGCGCCCGCGGATCGCCAGTTCCTCCAGCGTCTCCAGGCAATCGGCGGAGAAGCCGGGCGCCACGATCGCGATCTTCTTCACGCCCTTGCCCGGCAGCGCGGCGAGCGTCGCATCGGTAGCGGGCTCCAGCCATTTCGCCCGGCCGAAGCGCGACTGGAAGGTGACGGTCAGCTCGCGGCCGAGCGCTTCGCTCAGCAGGCGCGCCGTCTTCCGGCAGTGGCAATGATAGGGGTCGCCCAGCTCAAGCGTACGCTGCGGCATGCCGTGGAAGCTGGCCAGGATCGCGTCCGGCTCGAAATCGAGCCTGGACAGGCTCTCCTCGACCGAGGCCTTGAGCGCGGCGATATAGGCGGGATGGTCGTGATAGGGCGGCAGCGTGCGGATCGCCGGCTGCCAGCGCATCCCGGCCAGCGCCTCGAACGCCTTGTCATTGGCGGTCGCGGTCGTCGCTGCGCAATATTGGGGATAGAGGGGGGCGACCAGGATACGGTTCGCGCCATATTCCTTCATCGAAATCAGCCGGTCGGCGATCTTCGGTTCGCCATAGCGCATCGCCCAGTCGACCAGAGTCCCTTCGCCGAACGCGCCCTGCAGCGCCTCGCTCTGTGCCCGGGTGATCGCGGCGAGCGGCGAGCCGTCGGGGCGCCAGACCTGCTGATAGGCATGCGCCGACTTCCTCGGCCGGGTGCGCAGGATGATCCCGCGCAGGATCGGCTGCCAGATCAGCGGCGGGATCTCGACCACGCGGCGATCGGACAGGAACTCGGCCAGATAGCGCCGCACCGAAGCGGGATCGGGCGCACTCGGCGTGCCGAGATTGACCAGCAGCACGCCGATCTTGTCGGGCGGAAAGAAGGGCGGATGCCCGTCGGGAATGCTCATTCGACGTCCGAAAGCAAAGGCAGCACGCGGAAGCGCACACCGCTCGCCGATTGCAGCGCATTGGCGATGGCGGGAGCGACCGGGGGCACGGCAAGCTCGCTCACCCCGCCGGGATCGGCACCATTGCGGATCAGCTCGACGGTGATGTCCGGCGCATCGGCCAGGGTCGGCAGGCCGAGTTCGGAGATGTCGCGCACGTCCGCCACATTCTCGGTGAAGCCGGTCGATCCCGCGATCGCCGCCGCCATGCCGAACAGCAGCCCGCCCTCGATCTGCTGCGCCACCAGGTCGGGATTGACCACCCGCCCGCAATCGACCGCCGCGACCAGCCGCTCGACCTTGACCTTGCGCCCCTCGAGCCGGGCCTCGGCCATCACCGCGATATAGGAGCCGCGGAACGCGTGGCAGGCGATGCCCTGACCGCTGCCCGGCTGCCCGCCCTGCCAGCCGCCCAGCTGCGCCGCGGTCTGCAGGCAGCGCGCCAGCCGGGTCTCGCCGCCGAGCATCGCCATGCGGAACGACACCGCATCCTGCTCGGCGACATGCGCCAGCTCGTCCATGAAGCTCTCGATGAAGAAGCAATTGTAGCTGTGCGCGCCCGAGCGCCAGTACCCGGTTGGCACGCCGATCACCGCCGGGTGATGATCGACCGCGTAATTGGGAATGGCATAGACCGGCTGCGCGCCAGCCACGGCGGAGGGATCGCCCTTGCCCGGCAGCGCGAGCGAGGCCTGGACCACCGGATCGCCGCCGAGCAGCCGCGTCGCCAGCTCGCGCCCCGTCTCCGGCGCCGCGATCTTGGCGAGCAGGCCCGAGACCTGGCCCCGCGCATTGAGCTTGCCGGTCATCCGCCCGATCGCCGGCGGGCGGTAGCGGTCGTGCCGCATGTCCTCGCCGCGCGGCCAGGTGAGCTGCACCGGCCGGCCGACGCTCTGGCTGAGCAACGCCGCCTGCGCCGCCACTTCATGCTCGAGCTTGGCGCCGAACGAACCGCCCGCCATCGTCGCATGCACCGTCACTGCGCTCTCGGAGATGCCGATCGCCCGCGCCGCCGCCGCGCGCGCCAGCCCCGGTGCCTGTGTCGGCAGCCAGAGCGAGAGATAGCCGTCATGATAATTGGCCGTGCAGGTCATCGGCTCGAGCGCGGCGTGCAGCGCGACGTCGACGCGATATTCGGCCGAGACCACCTTGGCCCCGCGGAAGTCCGCTGCGAGATCGCCCGCCTCGTGCAGCCGGGCGCCATCTGCGTTCAGCGCATTGCCCAGCGCATCGGCGATCGAATCATTGTTGATCACCTCTTCGGGCGTCTTGAAGCGCGGGCGCATCGCGTCGATCGCCTTCTCCGCCGCCCAGCCATTATTGGCGATCGTCGCGACCCAGTCCTTCGTCGTCACGATCGAGAGCATGCCGGGGATCTTGTTCGCCGCCGCCCGGTCGAGCTTGACCAGCGCGGTCTCGCCGATCGGCCCCATCCGGATCGAAGCGAAGGCCATGTTGGGCAGGCGGATGTCGGCGGCGAAGTTCAGGCTGCCGTCGACCTTGGCCGGCGCGTCGAGCCGGGGCAGCGGCTGGCCATAGAGCCGGTTGGTCTCGGCGGTGCGCAGCGGCACGTCGCCGGGCACGCTCTCGTCCGCCGCCTCGGCAGCCAGCTCGCCGAAGCCAAGCTTCGAATTGCCATGGACCACCTGGCCGCCAACCGTGTCGCAGCTCTGCCACTCGGTGCCCCAGCGTCGCGCCGCGGCCTTGCACAGCAGCACCCGCGCAGTGGCGCCGGCATGGCGCAGCTGGTCCTCGAAGTTGCGGATCGAAGTCGAGCCGCCGGTCAGCATCAGCCCGGTGCGCGCGGCATGGGTGCGGCGCAGCTGCTCGGGCAGGCCGCCCAGCGCCAGCTCGAACAATTCCTCGGCCGCCAGCGGATTGGCATAGAGCGGGTTGAGCGGCGCCGGCTCCACGCCGACCAGCTTCCAGTTCGCGCCCAGCTCGTCGGCGACGATCTGCGGCATGGCGGTGAACACGCCCTGCCCTTCCTCGCATTGCGGGATGGCGACCGAGACATGCCCGTCGGCGCCGATCTTGACCCAGGCACCGAACAGGCTCTCGCCGGGCGCCGCGCTGAGATTGGGGAGATAGGTGCGCGGCCATACCGCCCAGGCGACCACCAGCCCCACGCCCACGCCGCCGCCGATCAGCAGCGTGCGCCGATCCAGCTTCTGGAGCTTGCCGAAATCGACCTTCATCGGGACTGCTCTATCCTGCGGGCCGGAGGCTGTCACCCCGCCGCCCCGATCGCCACCCGCTCCTTTCGCCGGGATGACGGGATGGCCTCTTGGGTTTGCAACAAGCCTGTTCTATCGGGGTCGCACACCCTGGAGGGAAATACGTGCTGCTTGCCACCCTTGCCGCCGCCGCGGCAGACCATATCCATTTCGCGGATCTCGGCCTGAACAAGGTCGCCCTCAATCTCGGCTTCTTCGAGATCAAATGGTACTCGCTGGCCTATATCGCCGGCATCCTGGTCGGCTGGTGGTATCTGGTCCGCCTGCTCAAGCAGCCCGGCGCCCCGATGAGCCGCGCCCATGCCGATGACCTCGTCTTCTACGCGACGCTCGGCATCATCGTCGGCGGGCGGCTCGGCTATGTGATCTTCTACGGGCTCGACCGGTTCCTCGCCCGCCCGCTCGACATCTTCAAGCTGTGGGACGGCGGCATGTCCTTCCATGGCGGCGTCATCGGCACCACGCTGGCGATCATCCTGATGTGCCGCCGCCAGGGCCTGAACTGGTTGCGCGTCCATGACTATGTCGCCTGCTGCGCGCCCTTCGGCCTGTTCTTCGGCCGCCTCGCCAATTTCGTGAACGGCGAGCTGTGGGGCAAGCCGGCCGATCTGCCCTGGGCGATCGTCTTCCCCGGCGCCGGCCCGCTCGCCCGCCACCCGAGCCAGCTCTACGAAGCCCTGCTCGAAGGCCTGCTGCTCTTCGTGATCCTCGCCTACGCCTTCTGGCGGACCAAGGCCCGCTACGAGCCCGGCAAGCTCGTCGGCATCTTCCTGCTTGGCTATGGCTGCTTCCGCTTCTTCGTCGAATATTTCCGCGAGCCCGATGCGCAGTTCGCCGGCACGATCTTCGAGCATGTCATCCATATGGGCCAGGTGCTCTGCCTGCCGATGATCGTCGGCGGCATCTACCTGATCGCCACCGCCAAGGGGCGGCGCGAGCGGGTGGAGCCGATCGCGGGCACGGAGAGCGTGGCCTGACGTGAGCGAGAACCCCCTCGACGCCGGGCAGCAGGAGCGCGCCGCCAACGCTGCCGAACCCCTGCTCGCCGAGCGGCTCTCCCGCGCCATCACCATGGCCGGGCCGATCCCGCTCTCGCAGTTCATGGGCGCCGCCAACGCGCATTATTACGGCACGCGCGATCCGCTGGGCGCGCGCGGCGACTTCACCACCGCGCCCGAAGTCAGCCAGATGTTCGGCGAGCTGATCGGCCTGTGGGTCGCCGATATCTGGCAGCGCGCGGAGAAACCGCCGGTCCGCTATGTCGAGCTGGGCCCGGGCCGCGGCACGCTGGCCGCCGACGCGCTGCGCGCCATGGCCAAGGTCGGACTCCAGCCGCCGGTCGACCTGGTCGAGACCAGCCCGACGCTGCGCGCCGCCCAGGCCGAGCGCGTGCCGGGCGCCGAATTCCATCTCGACCTGGTCGGCCTGCCCGACGATGCGCCGCTGGTCTTCGTCGCCAACGAGTTCTTCGATGCGCTGCCCATCCGCCAGCTCATCGCCACCCAGGAGGGCTGGCGCGAGCGGCTGGTCGCCTGCCAGGACACGCTGTTCCTGCCGATCGCCGGCGACCGCAGCTTCGACATGATCATCCCGCGCGACTTCAAGCAGGCCGAGCCCGGATCGATCCTGGAGACTTCGCCGGCCAGCGTCGCGGTGCTGCGCCAGCTGGCGAAGCGCCTCAACGACCAGGGCGGCGCCGCGCTGGTCATCGACTATGGCTATATGGGCCCCGCGCTCGGCGACACGCTGCAGGCGGTGAAGGGCCATGCCTATGCCAACCCGTTCGACACGCCCGGCGAAGCCGACCTGACCGCGCATGTCGATTTCGCCACGCTGGCCGAGGCCGCGCGTGCCGAGGGCCTGGTCGTCCATGGTCCGGTCACCCAGGGCGAGTTCCTCACCCGGCTCGGCATCACCGAGCGCACCGCCAGCCTGTCGCTCGCATCGCCCGAGCGCGCCGGCCAGCTCGCCACCGATCGCGAGCGGCTGACCCATCCCGAGCAGATGGGCGAGCTGTTCAAGGTCATCGCCTTCACCGCCCCCGGCTGGCCGGTGCCGGCGGGGTTCGGCGAATGACAGGCGCTCCGAGCCGTCACCCCGGCGAAAGCCGGGGCCCATCTCGGAGAGAAGCCGCAGATACGGCAGCTGTGGTTCCATCTGGCGAGGGCACGAGATGGGTCCCCGCCTTCGCGAGGATGACGAAGTGAACATGAACTACCGCGACGCCACCCCGGCCGACCTCCCCGCGATCGACGCGCTGTTCCGCGTCAGTTTCACCGCGACCTTCGGCCATCTCTACACGCCGGAGAATCTCGCCGCGTTCTTCGCCGGCTTCACGCCCGAGGCCTGGGCCGCGGAGTTCGCCCAGCCGGACCTGCGCTTCCGCCTCGCCGAGGACGAACGGGGCCTGGCCGGTTTCGCCAAGACCAGCGCCCTCACCCTGCCCGCAACGGTGACCTCGCGCCCCCATGAACTCCGCCAGCTCTATCTCGACGAGCGCGCCAAGGGCAGCGGCGCCGCGCAGGCGCTGCTCGACTGGGCAGTGGAAGAGGGCCGTTCGCGCGGCGCGGACGAGCTCTGGCTGTCGGTCTATATCGACAACCACCGGGCCAAGCGCTTCTACGAAAAGAACGGGTTCGAGGATCGCGGCCCCTATATCTTCCTGGTCGGCGACCATGAGGATGAAGACCGGCTGATGCGCCGCGCATTGTGAGTGACGAAATGACGAGCGAAGTCGAAGTCCATCAGGCCCGCGCGCTGAACGGGATCGCCCACGGCTTTCTCGGCCGCCAGGGCGGGGTCTCGACCGGCGCCATGGCCAGCCTCAATGTGGGGCTGGGCTCGACCGACGATCCCGCGCTGATCGCCGAGAATCGCCGCCGCGCGGTCGAGGCGGTGCTGCCCGGCGGCCGGCTCGTCTCGCTCTTCCAGGTCCATTCGGCCGATTGCGTCACCGTCGCCGAGCCCTGGGAAGAGCGGCTGCGCCCGCATGCCGATGCGCTGGTCACCGATCGCCCGGGCCTCGCGCTCGGCATCCTCACCGCCGATTGCGCGCCGGTGCTGTTCGCCGACCGCGAGGCCGGCGTGGTCGGCGCCGCCCATGCCGGGTGGAAGGGTGCGCTCGGCGGCGTCACCGATTCGACCATCGCCGCGATGGAGGCCCTGGGTGCCCAACGCGCGCGGATCACCGCCGCGGTCGGCCCCTGCATCGCCCGCGCCTCCTATGAAGTCGACGTCCTGTTCCTTGCCCGCTTCGCCGATGCGGATCCGGAGAACGAGCGCTTCTTCGCCGAGGGCCGGCGCGAGGATCACTGGCAGTTCGACCTCGAAGCCTATGTCGCGCACCGGCTGGCCTCGGCCGGCATCCGCACGGTCGAGATGCTCGGCCAGGACACCTATGCGCAGGAGGCGCATTTCTACAGCTTCCGCCGCGCGACCCACCGGCAGGAGCCGGATTACGGCCGGCAGATCAGCCTGATCGGAATCTAACTCCTTCTCCCCTTGTGGGAGAAGGAAGGGGCCCGCTCGCGAAGCGAGTGGGAAGGATGAGGGGGACTGAGTCCCACTCCCCTTCACCCTTCCGCCGACTTCGTCGGCTCCCTCCCTCTCCCACAAGGGGAGAGGGGGAACAGGCTTCCAATGTAGGATTTTCCATGTTCCCCTTCGGAGCATGTGCAACCCCGCACCATTCCACTCGCCGCGCCGATCCCGCGCCACCCTTCGCCGCGCCTGCCCGGCAAGGCCCCTGGCCTCGCGCGTGGAGGTCGTGAATTTAGTGAACTTCCGCGCGTTTAAGGCTCCCCCAAGCCCGGCCGAATCGTTACAGATGATACGAAATATACCCGGAGAGACAGCATGACCGACGAGACCGAAGCCGATCTGACCGGCGCCACCCCGCGCCGCCGGCCCAAGCCTTCGGCCGACAAGGTCGGCGATCGCAAGCTCAAGCCCAGCACGATGATGATGGGCCATGGCTATGACCCGATGCTCTCCGAAGGCTCGCTGAAGCCGCCGATCTTCCTCACCTCGACCTTCGTCTTCCCCAATGCCGCGGCCGGCAAGCGCCATTTCGAAGGCGTCACCGGCAAGCGCCCGGGTGGTGCCGACGGGCTGGTCTATTCGCGCTTCAACGGCCCGAACCAGGAGATTCTCGAGGACCGGCTCGGCATCTGGGAAGGCGCCGAGGACGCGCTCGCCTTCTCCTCGGGCATGTCGGCGATCGCCACCCTGTTCCTGTCGATGGTCAAGCCAGGCGACACGATCGTCCATTCGGGCCCGCTCTATGCGGCGACCGAGACGCTGATCGCCCGCATCCTCGGCCGCTTCGGCGTCCACTGGCTCGATTTCCCCGCCGGCGCGACGCGTGAAGAGATCGATGCGGTGCTGTCCAAGGCCGCGTCGGGGAACGTCGCGCTGATCTATCTCGAATCGCCGGCCAACCCGACCAACGCGCTGGTCGATGTCGAGGCCGTCGCCGCCAGCCGCGATGCGATCTTCAAGGGCGCCAACAAGCCGCCGATCGCGATCGACAACACCTTCCTCGGCCCGCTCTGGGCGCAGCCGCTCAAGCAGGGCGCCGACATCGTCGTCTATTCGCTGACCAAATATGCCGGCGGCCATTCGGACCTGGTGGCGGGCGGCGTGCTCGGCTCGAAGGAGCACATCAACACGATCCGGCTGATGCGCAACACGATCGGCACGATCTGCGATCCCAACACCGCCTGGATGCTGCTCCGCAGCCTCGAGACGCTGGAGCTGCGCATGTCTCGCGCCGGCGAGAATGCCGCCAAGGTCTGCGCATTCCTGCGCAGCCATCCCAAGGTCGAGCATGTCGGCTATCTCGGCTTCCTCGAGGAAGGCTCGCGCCAGGCGGACATCTACAACCGCCACTGCACCGGCGCCGGCTCGACCTTCTCGCTCTATCTGAAGGGCGGCGAGAAGGAGGCCTTCGCGTTCCTCGACGCGCTGAAGATCGCCAAGCTCGCCGTGTCGCTCGGCGGCACCGAGACGCTTGCCAGCCACCCCGCCGGCATGACCCACCTCTCGGTGCCCGATGCCCGCAAGCAGGCGCTCGGCATCACCGACAATCTCGTCCGCATCTCGATCGGCGTCGAGGATGCCGACGACCTGATCGCGGACTTCGAGGAAGCGCTGAAGGCGGTGTGAAGAACAGGCTCCCCGGCTTCGGCCGGGGATATTGGGTGCAATACTTATGGAGCGCCCGGCTTGATTGAGCTTAGAGCGCGAAAGCCTTATCCTGCCCATCCGAGGGGGACTCGGCCATGACCCGACTTTTGCGCTTCATTGCTCTTCTCGCGGCACCGTTGCTGGCGCTACCCGCCACCGCCCAGACCAGCGACCCGATGGCCGGCATGCACGCCGGCCACGCCACCTTCCCCCAGACCCTCGCCGACTGGGCAGCCGGCGCGCAGCTCTTCCCCGATCTCGGCGGCTTCCACCGCGACAGCGGCAGCAAGGTCCCCCAGGCCCAGGCCTATTTCGACCAGGGCATGCGCCTGCTCTGGGCGTTCAACCATGACGAGGCCGCGCGCAGCTTCGCCAGGGCGGCCCAGGCCGATCCGCAGTGCGGCATCTGCCATTGGGGCGTCGCGCTCACGCTCGGCCCCAACTACAACATGCCGATGATGGCCGAGGCCCGTGCCCGGGTCGCCTGGGAGTCGCTGCAAAAGGCCCAGGCGCTCGCACCGTCCGCCACCCCGGCCAACCGCGCGCTGATCCTCGCTTTGGCCAAACGCTATACCGGCCCCCAGCCGGTCGACCCGAGCAACAGCGCCCCGCTGCTCGCCGCCTTCGGCGACGCGATGCGCGGCGCCGCCAAGGACTTCCCCCGGGACGACGACATCCTCACGCTCTTCGCCGAAGCGCAGATGAACCGGAACCCATGGAAGCTGTGGAACGCCGACGGCACCCCGGCGAAGGACACGCCCGAGATCGTGACGGCGCTGGAGACCGTGCTCGCCCGCAACCCGCACCATCCCGGCGCCAACCATTATTACATCCACGCCGTCGAGGCCTCGACCGACCCGGGCAAGGCGATCGACTCCGCCGAACGGCTCAAGACGGCGATGCCGGGCGCCGGCCATGTCGTGCACATGCCGTCGCACATCCTCCAGCGCGTCGGCCGCTATGCCGAGTCCGCGGAGGCCAACCGCCTCGCCGACGCTGCCGACAAGGCCTATTATGCCAAGACCGCGGCGATCGATTATTACCCGATGTACTCGGCGCACAATCTCCAGTTCCTTGCCGCCGCCGCCTCGATGGAGGGGCGCAGCGCCGAGACGATCAAGGCGCTGCGCGACGTGCGCGCCGTGTTCACCGACGAGATGGCGGCGGGCATGCCCGGCATGGATTGGGGCATCGGCTATCTCTACCAGGCGCTGGTCCGCTTCGGCCGCTGGGACGCGATGCTCGCCGAGCCCCAGCCCGACGCCCGGCTGCTCGACCTGACGGTCAACTGGCTCTCGGCCCGCACCATCGCGCTCGCCGCCACCGGCAAGCTGCCCGAAGCCGATGCCGAGCTGGCCAGGCTCAAGGCAAAGGTCGCCGCCGCGCCCGCCGATGTGCTGGCCGGCATGAACCTCGCCGCCCCGCTCTTCCGGATCGCGACGCTCCGCGCCGAAGCCCGCATCGCGCTGGCCCGCAAGGATGCCGCCGGAGCGATCGCCCTGCTCCGCGAGGCGGTCACCGTCGAGGACGGCCTGTCCTACAACGAGCCTTCGGACGAGTTCTTCCCCACCCGCCACCTGCTCGGCGCGGCCCTGCTGGGCAACGGCGCGGCGGCAGAGGCCGAGGCGGTGTTCGTCGAGGACCTGAAGCGCAACCCGCACAATGGCTGGGCGCTGCTCGGCCTGGCCCAGGCCCTGAAGGCGCAGAAGAAGGACGCGCGCGCCGCAGAGAAGGACTTCGCCGCCGCCTGGACCCGCGCCGATGTGAAGCTCAGCGCGCCGGCGTTCTGAGCGCGGTGGCGAGCAGGTCGGCCATGACGCGGTGGTCCTTGAGCGACGGGTGCCAGTTGCACCCCGTCATCTCCAGGGTGGGCACCTTCACCGCCTTGACCCCGGTGGCCTGGGCCACCGCAGCGACGTCGGCGTAGAAATTCTCGGCACCCATCAGCAGGATTCGCGCCCTGGGCTGCGCTGCCTGCCGGGCGCGGACAAAGGCGATGTACCGCTTCCGGTAATCCGCCCGCAGCCCCGCATCGTCCGCCCAGGACTCGCCGGCATGGAGCCTGGTCGAGAAGTCGTTGGTGCCCAGGTTGATCACGATGATCCCGGGCCGCCAGCCATCCGCCCGGGCCGGCGCCGGCTCGCCGGGAACGGCACGGGGATAGAGGAAGGGCAGGTTCTCCCCCGGCTTGCCGCCGGCATAGTTGCGGACCACGCCATAGCCCGAATAGGCGATGATCCGGTAATCGGCGCCCAGCCGCCGCGCCAGCACCGGCCCGAAGGCCTGGCTGGTGTCGGTGGTGTCATGCACCTTGCTCTCGTTGCAGTCGCGGGTCGGCGAGGTGTTGCCGTAGCCGACACTGTGCGAGTCCCCGATGAACTCGATACGCTGCGTCCGCACCGGCGGCGCCAGCGGCGTGCCATGGGTGAAGAAGCCCAGGAAGCGGCTGCTGCCCGACTGGCTCTCGGTCAGCTTGTCGATGCGGATGCTGTGGATCCCCGGCTTGAGCCGCGCCACCTTCACCACCGCCGGCCCCGGCGTCACCAGCGTCTGGAACGGCTTGCCGTCGACGCTCACCCGCAGCCAGTCGCCCTGGGTCTCGACATGCGCGCTGACCTCGGTGCCGCGGAACCGTCCCTCGACATAGACGCCCGGCCAGCCGAAGCGGATCGCCTTGCCCTGCACGACCACGCGTCCACCGATATGGACGTCGAGCATCCTGCCCTCGGGAGCGGGCGCTGCGGAAAGGGTGAGCGGCGCGAGCAGCGCAATGGCGGCGAGCTTCATGGGCCCAGCCTATGCGCAGCCGGGCGCCACGTCAGCTCCAGAGATGGTCGCGATAGGCCTGGAAGCAGCGCGCGCCGCACTTGAGCCGGATCAGCGCGCCTTCCGCCATCGCGGTGGCACGAGCCGGAGCCTCCTCCACCGCAGGGCGGATCGCCTCGCGGTTCCAGTCCTCGCTATGCTTGATGTCGAGCACCGCATGCAGCGTGAAATAGCGCGCTTCCTTGGGGCTCAGCCCGACGCGCTTCAGCCCTTCGGCAACCAGTGTCGCGCGGCCCGGCGCAGTCAGCTCGATCACACCGAGCGCGCCCACCGAATGCCAGGCATAGCGCCGGTTGGTCGCCATCGCGGTCATCGCATTGGCCAGGCACAAGCTCTCCCACACCGTGTTCTCGATCACCGGCTCGACCGCCAGCGTCTCGACCAGCGCGTCAAGCATCGGGCCGTGCATGCCCTTTTCGGTGCCGTGCCCCATCTCGTCCCAATAGTTGCGGGCGAGCTCCAGCTTGGGGCGCACCGGCAGCTTGACCTGGGTCATCGCGACGAGATCGTCGAACCCCGCTTCGCCCGCGGCCTCCTGCTCGAAGAACCATCGCAGCTGGTCCCGGTCGGCCTGTTCGGCCAGCCAGGGGAAGAGCGGATCGCCCTGGCCCGGCCCGCCCACCTTCAGGCTTTCGAACCAGCCGATAAAGCCTTCGACGTCGGTCGGTGCCGCGGCGGCCTCCTCGGCCACCTCGCTGCGCAGTTCCTCGAGGAACGCGCCTTCGAGCCGCTGCATCTTCACGTCACGCTCGAAAGTCTTCTGCCAGTCGTCATCGGGAAAACCAGGCTCGAGCCGTTCCCGGTTCCAGTGCGCGAGCCCGCGCTGGAAACTGTGCTTCAGAAATTGCGAGCCGGGGTCGTTCGCGAAATCGCGGGCGCGGGTTGCCATGTCGATTGTCTCTCCTGCTTGCTCGTCTGAACCGGCGAGCATTTGGGAGAGTTCCGGCAACTAACTTGGATCAAAGGCTTTTCGGCCCAGCTCCGGCTAATCCATCGCCTCGTCGAGATGCCGCAGGTCCTTGCCCCGCGTCTCGCGTCCGAACCAGCCCACCAGGATCAGCGCCGCGAGCATGGGCACCATGATCGCGCCCGCCACCACGCCGATCGACGGCACCAGCTTGGCGATGAACAGCGCCTGCGCGATCACGCCGCCGGCCTTGGTGCAGGCCGCCACCCAGCCGGTCGCCCGGCCGCGGACGCGCAAGGGAAAGCTCTCGGCGGTATAGGGCAGCAGGATCGCGATGATGCCGTTGATGCCGATGATCAGCAGCGCCACCGGCAGCACCGGGCTGCCGCCACCGAACAATTCCATCCGCAACACGCCCGCCAGCCCCAGCAGCGTCACCGCGATCGAGGCGCCCAGCGCCCATTTGGTGCTCCACAGGCTGTAGAGCAGCGCTCCCACGAAGATCGTCGGGAAGGCGATCAGCGCGCTCTCGGCAAGCAGCCGGCTCGCCACTTCCATCGAATAGCCTTCATTGACGAAATGGTTGGGCAGCCACAGCAGCAGGCCGAAATTGATCAGGCCCCAGGTGATGCCGGTCAGCGAGAGCGCGGTGAGCTTGCCATAGAGGTGCATGCCCTTCAGCGCGCCGTGCCCGGGCTGGGCCGCGGCGGTGGCGGGCGGCGCGTCCACCTTGCGGACCACTGCGCCGAACTTGCGCATCACCGCCTGCGCTTCCACCACCCGGCCGCGTGCCAGCAGGAACTTGGCGCTTTCGGGGATCAGCGCCCCGAGCAGCACCAGCGTCAGCCCGGTCGGCAGGTTGAGCAGCCAGAGGATGCGCCAGCTATATTCGGGCACCAGCAGCGTCGATGCCCCGCTCGCGGCGAAATAGCCGCCGCCGGCGCCCAGCCCGCCGACCAGCACCAAGCTCCAGCCGCGATGCCGGTTGGGCATCATCTCGGCGAGCAGCGCATAGGTGACCGGCAGCATGCCCCCTGCCGCCGCGCCCATCATGAAGCACATGCCGATATTCCAGGCGAGGCTCGGCATCGCCCCGCAGATCGACGTGCCGACGAACATCACCGCGGAAAGCAGGATCGTCGCCTTGCGGCCATAGATGTCGGCGAGCACGCCCCACACCACCGATCCGGTAACGGTGCCGATCAGCGCGAAGAAGGGGACCAGGCTCACCGTCTCCTTGGGCACCATATATTCGCCGACCATGCCCGGCACGGTGAAGCCGAGCGAGGCCGGCTTCATCGTGTCGATGATCAGCGCGATCACCAGCACCACCATCAGCCCCCAATGCGCCGGCCCGAGGGGCGCGTCCTCCGGCGCGGCCACCTCGATTGCCGCGCCCGCCGCGCGCTGTTCCGCGACGTTGCGGGGAAGCAGGCCATAGGCGGCGACCAGGCAGCCGCCGATGATCAGTCCCATCCCGGCGACCATGTCCCAGCCCATCGGCATGCCGGCGAGCATGAAGTGCATGTCGCGGCCCATCAGGAACATCGGGATGTGCAGCAGCACGCCGAGGGTGACCGCCACGCAGCCCAGCGCGAAGGCCCAGAGCGCCCGACGATCCGAAAGACTTGCCTGCACCGCGCGCCCCTTCCTCTTCCCGTGCCGCAAATCTGGCACGAAGCACGGGTCGGGGAAAGCGGCTGGCAAGCGGCATCAAGCCATGCTCTAACCCGCACCCATGATCGCCCAGTTCCGTACCGGCCTCGCCGCGCTCGCCGCCCTGTCGTTCACCCCCATTGCGCCGGCCCTGGCGCAGACGAGTCCGGAGCCGACCGCGGCCTCGGCCGATCCGATGATCGGCACCGGTGGCGAAGGGCATACGTTTCCGGGCGCCGTCGCGCCCTTCGGCATGATCCAGCTGAGCCCGGATACCGACACGACCTGCCAGATCCGCAAATGCTACGATCATGCCGCCGGCTATCGCTTCGAGGACCCGACCATCCAGGGCTTCTCGATGACCCATTTCTCGGGTGCCGGCCATTCGGACCTGGGCGACTTCCTGATCCAGCCGGTCTCGGGCGACAAGGTCGGGCTGGAGCCCGGCGACTATCGCTCGCCCTTCGACCACGCGACGGAGCAGGCGGTGCCCGGCTATTATGCGGTGACCCTGGCCAAGCCCGGCGTCCTCGCCGAGATGACCGCGGGCACGCGGGTGGGCGTCCAGCGCTATACCTTCCCGGCCGGCAAGCCCGCGCATCTGCTGCTCGACTTGCGCAGCTCGCTCTACAACTATCCCGGCAAGATTCTCTGGTCGTCGATCCGCATTCGCCCGGACGGCACCATCACCGGTGCGCGTGAGACCCGCGGCTGGGCACCCGCCCGCAAGCTGTTCTTCGCGATCCGCCCCTCGCACCAGATCACCGGCCACGCCTTCCTCAACCGCGAGGAGAAGGTGGAGTACAAGGGCTTCCAGGGCCCGAGCCGCGGTGCCGACGATGCCCAGCAGCTCGCCGGGCGCGAGCTGGTCGCACGGCTCGACTTCGGCCAGATCGACGGCCCGCTCGAACTGAAGGTCGCGATTTCGGCGGTCGACGAGGACGGCGCGATCGCCAATCTTGACAGCGAACCCGGCAATTTCGACGCGGTCCGTGCCGCGACCGGCAGGGCCTGGGAACAGGCGCTCGGCGCGGTCGAGCTAGAAGGCCCGGCGCCGATGAAGAAGATGGTCGCCACCGCGCTCTATCACAGCCTGATCGCGCCCAGCGTCTTCTCCGACGCCGATGGCCGCTGGCGGGGCCCCGATGATCAGGTCCACGCAGCGAAAGGCTTTACCTTCCACTCTACCTTTTCGCTGTGGGATACCTTCCGCGCCGAGCATCCTCTGCTTCTGCTCACCCAGAGCGAGAAGAAGAATGCCGACTTCGTCAATTCGCTGATCGCCAGCCAGCAGGTCAGCCCGTTCGGCATCCTGCCGGTCTGGCAGTTCCATGGCCGCGAGACCTGGACGATGATCGGCTATCATGCCGTGCCGGTGATCGCAGACGCGTACATGAAGGGCATCCGCGGCTTCGACCCCAATGCCGCGCTCGACGCGATGGTGAAGAGCGCCACCTATGGCCCTTACGGCGGCCTCGACCAGTATATGAAGCTCGGCTACGTGCCGATCGACAAGGAGCCGGAAGCCGCCTCCAAGACGGTCGAATATGCCTATGACGACTGGACCATCGCCCGCATGGCCGGCGCGATGGGCAAGGCCGATGTCGCCGCCACCTTCGACAAGCGCGCCGGCAACTGGCGCAACAGCTTCGACACGCAGACCGGCTTCCTGCGCGCCCGCAAGACCGACGGGACCTACCGCACGCCCTTCGATCCCACCGCGATCAATTACGGCTCGGACTATACCGAGGGCAATGCCTGGCAATATTCCTGGTTCGTGCCCCAGGATCAGGCCGGCATGTTCAAGCTGCTCGGCGGTGACGCCGCGGCGGTGAAGAAGCTCGATGCGATGTTCGACTTCGACAACTCGAAGATCGACTACAGCCATGCCGAGGACATTGCCGGGCTGATCGGCCAGTATATCCATGGCAACGAGCCGAGCCACCACGTCGCCTATCTCTACAGCTATGCCGGCCAGCCCTGGCGCACCCAGGAGCGGCTGAAGCAGATCGTCGACAGCCAGTACAAGCCGACGCCCGACGGCCTGTCGGGCAATGACGATCTCGGCCAGATGTCGGCCTGGTTCGTGTTCACCGCGCTCGGCTTCTATCCGGTCGCGCCGGGCTCGAACGAATATGTCATCGGCCGGCCGTTCCTCGACCGCGCGACGCTCAACCTGCCCAACGGCAAGCGCTTCGCGATCGTCGCCGAGGGGCTGTCGGACGCCAACAAATATGTCGGCAAGGTCACGCTCAACGGCAAGCCGCTGGCGCGCGGCTATCTGAAGCATGACGAGATCGTCGCCGGCGGCGAGCTGCGCTTCACGATGAGCGCGAAGCCCAACAAGAGCTGGGCGACGGGCAAGGCGGCGCGGCCTTATTCGATGAGCACAGCCCGCTAGGCGCCGCGGCGCACCGCATCGATGAACGCCCGCACCGCCGGCGCCATATGGCGCTGCTGCGGGTAGCAGAGATAATGGCCGGGGAACGGCGCCGACCAGCGTTCGAGCATCGGCACCAGCCGGCCCGCCGCGATATGCGCGCGCACCTTGGGCTCGATCGCGAAGGCGATGCCGGCGCCCTGCAGCGCCGCTTCCAGGCAGGCCTGCTTGTCGTCGAGGATCAGCGGCCCGTCGACCGCGACCTGGAACCAGCCATCCTCCCAGAACTCCCAGTGATAGGGCGCGGCATTGCCCGGCCAGCGCCAGCGGATGCAGCGGTGGCGCAGCAGGTCGCGGGGATGCTCGGGCACGCCGTGCGCAGCGACATAGTCCGGCGTCGCGACGGCGAGCTGGCGCATCTCCGCGCCCAGCGCCACCGCGACCATGTCGCGCTCGACCAGCTCGCCGATGCGGATCGCCACGTCATAGCCGCCTGCGACGATGTCGATCACCGTGTCGTCCAACGAGATGTCGAGCACCACATCGGGATAGTCCCGCCCGAACCGGGCGAGGATCGGCAGCACGTGCAGCTCGCCGGCGAAGCGCGAGGCGTGGACGCGCACCCGCCCCGCAATCCCCTCGCGCCCGGCGCGGGCCTGCAGCATCGCCTCGCCCAGCTCGGCCAGCGCCGGCCCGGTGCGGGCGAGCAGCGCCGCTCCCGCCTCGGTGAGCGAGACGCTGCGCGTGGTGCGGTTGAGCAGCCGCGTGCCCAGCCGCTCCTCCAGCCCTCGCACCAGCTGGCTCAGCGCCGAGGGCGACACCCCCATCGACCCGGCAGCACGGCTGAAGCTGAGCGCTTGTGCGACCGCGACGAAGCCGCGCAGCTGCTGATAGTCGGCGGAGAGCAACGTCGTATCCATCCCGACTGTTTAGCAGGACTTACAAGTCCATGGCAAAACCCGGCCATTATCCTGGCGACTGCCAGCGCCCATCTCCCGCCGCGAAGGAGATTGCATCATGAAGACCTGGTTCATCACCGGCATTTCGCGCGGGCTTGGCCTCGCGCTGGCACAGGCGGCGCTGGCGCGCGGCGACACCGTCATCGGCACCGTGCGCGGCGCGGCACCCGAGCTGGAGCGGGGCAGCGGCACGCTGCACGTGCTGCAGCTCGACATGACCGATCCGGCGGCGATCGCCCCCACGGTCGAGCAGGCCTTCGCGCTGGCCGGGCGGATCGACGTCCTCGTCAACAATGCCGGATACGGCCTGCTCGGCGCGATCGAGCAGGCGAGCGACGCCGATGTCGCGCGGCTGTTCGAAGTCGACCTGTTCGGCCCCTTCCGCCTGATCCGCGCCGCCCTGCCCCGGCTGCGTGCACAGGGCAGCGGCCATATCGTCAACGTCACTTCGATCGCCGGCCGTGCCCCGGGCGCCGGCTCGGGCCTTTATGCCTCGGCCAAATATGCGCTCGAAGGCCTCTCGGCCGCGCTCGCGCAGGAGATCGCCCCGCTCGGCATCCATGTCACCGCAGTGGCGCCGGGCGCGTTCCGCACCGACTTCCTGTCGAATCGCTCGATCCGCAAGAGCGGCGCCGACGAAAGCTATGCCGCGGTCGGCCGTTCCTCGGCGGCGTTCGATGCGATGGCCGGCAAGCAGCTCGGCGATCCCGCCCGCGCCGCCGCCGCGATCCTCGAACTGACCGATTCGCCCAACCCTCCGGTCCACCTGCTGCTCGGCAGCGACGCGCTGCGCCGGGCCCGCGAGAAGCTCGACACGGTGATCGACGAGATCGATCGCTGGGAACCGCTCACCCTCGGCACCGACTTCGCGGACTAACAGACCCTAGGCCGCGCCGATCGTTCCGCGCAGGAAGCCGCCGACGCGGCGCGCCCATTCTTCGTCATGGAAATTGCTGACCTTGCCATGGTCGAGCCCCGGCACCAGCCACAGCGCCTTGCGGTTCGGCGCGGCTGCGAACAGCGCCCGGGTCTCGGCCGGCGGGGTGTAGCGATCCTCAGCCCCGCCGATCACGAACACCGGCGCGCGGAAATCGCGGATCGCCGTGACCGGCGCGATCCGCGCCGGCCACACGCCATAGCGCGGCAGCGACTGGAAGCTGAGCAAGGGCTCGCCGATCGTCCCGCCGACGCTGCCCAGCATCGCCGCCATCCGGTTGTAGATCGCATGGCGGATGTCGGGGAACACCGCGACCAGCACCAGCGCATCGGCAGGCACCGCGCCGTCGCGCCCCACCAGCGCCGCCGCCCCGCCCAGCGAGACGCCGATCACGCCGATCTTCGCCTGGTGCTGCCGCGCCTTCAGCCAGTCGAAGGCGGCGCGCGCGTCGAGTCCCTCGTCCAGGCCATAGCTATGGTCGGTGATCGCCGATTCGCCATGCCCGCGCAGGTCGATGGCGAGCGCGGCATAGCCCTGCGCCACCAGCGCCTCTGCCATCGGCACGGTCTGGTCGCGCGAGGCGCCGACGCCGTGGAGCAGCAGCACCGCCGGCGCATCGGGCCGGCGCCCGGGCCACCAGGTCCCGGCGATCGCGACGCCGTCGCGCGCCTTGAGCCGCACCGCCTGCGCGGGCGGCGGCACCGGATCGACCGCGGAGGCATGGCCGGCCGCAGCCATCGAGCCGAAGCGCCAGCTGGCGCCAAGCACAAGGGCCAGCAGCAGCAGGGCCGCCGCAATCGCCAGCCTGGTGCCCCGCCCCCGCAAGGCCCTAGCCGTCGCCGACGCGCTCGATATCGGCGCCCACCGCCTGGAGCTTCTCCTCGAGCCGCTCGTAACCGCGGTCGAGATGATAGACGCGGTTGACCTGGGTCTCGCCCTCGGCGGCGAGGCCCGCGAGGATCAGGCTCATCGAGGCGCGCAGGTCGGTCGCCATCACCTGGGCACCGACCAGCCTGGTCGGCCCGTGCACCACGGCGGTGCGCCCGCGCACGTCGATATGCGCGCCCATGCGGGTCAGCTCGGGCACGTGCATGTAGCGGTTCTCGAAGATCGTCTCGGTGAACACGCTGGCGCCCTCGGCGACCAGCTGCATCGCCATGAACTGCGCCTGCATGTCGGTGGCGAAGCCCGGGAAGGGCGCAGTCGACAGGGTCAGCGGCTTGAGCGGGCCATTGGCGGCGACGCGGATGCCGGTCTTGGTCTCCTCGACCGTCACGCCGGCCTGGACGAGTGCGTCGAGGGTGGCGCGCATGTCGCCCGCCGCCGCACCGACCAGCTCGATGTCGCCGCCGGTGATCGCGGCGGCGCAGGCATAGCTGCCCGCCTCGATCCGGTCAGGCATCACCGCATAGGTCGCGCCGTGCAGGCGATCGACGCCTTCGATCTCCAGCCGCTCGGTGCCGATGCCGCCGATCCGGGCGCCCATCGCGACGAGCAGGTTGCAGAGATCCACGATCTCGGGCTCGCGCGCCGCATTGTCGAGCACGGTGGTACCCTTGCAGGTCACCGCCGCCATCAGCGCATTCTCGGTCGCGCCGACCGAGACCACCGGGAAGCTGAACCGCCCGCCGGGCAGACGGCCGCCCGGCGCCGTCGCCTTCACATAGCCGGCGGCCAGCTCGATCTCGGCGCCCATCGCCTCCAGCGCCTTCAGGTGCAGGTCGATCGGGCGGTTGCCGATCGCGCAACCGCCGGGCAGCGACACGGTCGCCTCGCCGGCGCGGCCGAGCAGCGGGCCAAGCACCAGGATCGATGCGCGCATCTTGCGGACGATGTCATAGGGCGCGACCGTCGAGGTTAGCTTGCCCGCGCGCACCGTCATCACCCGGCCGAAATCGGTCGGCCGCGTGCCTTCGATCGCTGTCGAGGCGCCAAGCTCGTTGAGCAGGTGGCCGAAGCTGTCGACGTCCGCCAGGCGAGGCAGATTCCGCAGCGTCAGCGGCTCGTCGGTGAGCAGCGCGCAGGGCATCAGGGTGAGCGCGGCGTTCTTCGCGCCGGAGACGGGAATCTTGCCGGAGAGGCGATTGCCGCCACGAATGAGAATACGGTCCATGCCGGGCTTCTAATCCCTGCCGCGCCGCACGCAAGGCCGAGCGTTTTTTGCGCCATTGATCGATTTTAATGCATTGATTCAATTGCACTGCTTTGCATCGCCGCTGGGGGGAAGCCATCGCGTGTCCGGCAGTTGCTTTGCGGAGAAGCTGAGCGAGTTGATCGATCTGACAGAGGTCGAGCAAAAAGCGCTCGAAAAATTGGAGGAACGCCAGCGGCAGGTGCGCCGCGGGGCGGTGCTTCAGCGCGAAAATGAAGGCGGCGGCGAGCTCTACATCCTGCGCAAGGGCCTGATGATGAGCTATGTGCTGCTCGACGATGGCAGCCGGCAGATCCTGCGCTTCCTTTTCCCCGGCGACATGCTCGGCGTTTCCAGCGCAGTCTATCAGGAAGCGCCCGAGACGCTGGCGGCACTCTCCGACTGCGTCGTCTCGCCCTTCGATCGCGGCGCGCTCGCCGAGCTGATGCGCGAGCATCCCCGGCTGGCGGCGATGGTGCTGGTCCATTCACAGATCGAGCGGGTGGCGCTCACCGACCGGCTCGCCGCGCTCGGCCGCACCAGCGCCAAGGCACGCGTCGCGGCGCTGCTGCTCGAGCTGCGCAACCGCCTGCGCGCGACCGACAAGAGCCTGGCCAATGTCTTCTCGCTGGGGCTGACGCAGGAGGAAGTGGGCGACGCGACCGGCCTGACCGCCGTCCACGTCAACCGCATGCTGCGCCAGCTGGAGGAGGAGCATCTGATCGCGCGCGAAGGCGGCCGGGTGACACTGCTCGACGAGCGCGCGCTCGCCCGCGCGGCCAATTACGTGAACCGCTACGAAGGGCTCGACCTCGGCTGGCTCCCCAAGGGGCGCTGAGCGGCTTCCGGCGATTTCGAGAAAAAGGGTGGGCCGGACGTCTGCGGTGACAAGCTCGCGCCGTCCGGCCCTTTGTTCCCGCCAAAACCCCCCGGTTCCCAGGAACTGCGGTCCTTCTACCGATTCGCGGCCCGGCTGTGTCGCCCGGAAAAACGCCTATGGTGTAAGTCCTTAGGCAGGGGCGTAACGACAGCTTGCGTGAATGGGAGCGCGCGGTCACGCTGGTCCGGCAGGGGGATGCGCGATGCAGTGGCCAAGGGACATTCCGTCCGATCCGGCGCGCCGGCGCTACCACCAGCTCGACTCGTCCTTCCGGCACAATCCGAGCGATTACGACCTGCTCAACCCGCTCGAAGTCTATCCGGTCACGACCACGCTGGTCGGCGATGTCGTTCCGATCACCGCGGGACCGCGCAAATATGTCGCCTGGGGATCCCGCACCGAGAGCAGCTAAGGCCTGCCCGCGCTGCAGGCCAGGCCCCGGGTGATCGTCGCCGATCGCAACAAGCCGCTCGACATCTATGGCTTGCATACCCGCCGGCTGGTTTACAGCCGGGCCCGTGAGCTGCTCCGCGCAATCGATCCTGAGGGTTTCGACTTCGCCGAATGCGATACCGTCACCCGGGGAGGGCGCCCGATCGAACCCTATTGGCTGATGGACGTCGCCAGGCTCGCCCCCGGGTTCGACAAGTCGCGATCGGTGTTCGACATCCGGCACGGCGAGGACGGAATTACCGGAGAGAAATATTCCCGGATCGGCGACCTCTACGACATCCACATGGCGCCCGACCTGCCCGCCGACCACCATGTCTTCCTGCTGCCCGAGCACAGCCTCCACATGGTGTTCGATGAAGTGCTGGCCGATGCGTGGCGCGCCCATGGCTTTCTCGGCGCGTCTTTCCAGCCGATGCAGCCGCCCACGCCGCGCGAGCGGACGGCGGAAGCCTAGGCAGCATCGACCTTCATCTATCCTCCCCCGCCAGGGGGAGGTGGCGCGCGTAGCGCGACGGAGGGGGAGGTCAGCAAACCGCTAATTGGTCGCCTACCGCCCCCTCCGTCAGCCTGTGGCTGACACCTCCCCCTGGCGGGGAAGGATAATATCCCAACAAGCCGTCGCTGAATGTCGATATGGCCTAGGCCGGGGTCACGCCTTCTCCAGCGTGCACTGCAGCGGGTGCTGGTTCTGCCGGGCGAAGTCGATCACCTGGCTCACCTTGGTCTCGGCGACTTCATAGCTGAACACGCCGCACACGCCCACGCCGCGCTGGTGGACATGCAGCATCACCCGCGTCGCCTCTTCCATGTCCATGCGGAAGAAGCGCTGCAGGCACAGCACGACGAACTCCATCGGGGTGTAGTCGTCGTTGAGCATGAGCACGCGGTAGGGCGTCGGCTTCTTGGTCCGCGTGCGGGTGCGCGTGGCAAGGCCGATCGAGGGGTTGTTCCCCCGATCGTCGTCATTGCCGTCTTCGGCCATGCGGATCTGAAATTTCACGGGATTTGTCACGGTGCGGAAAATATGGGTTCGCGTCCGCTAGGGCAAGGCCGCGGCGAACGCGTAGACCCCGATTGGGATTGGATAAAAGGAAAGGCGGCCCTTCCCGGAGGAAGGACCGCCCTGATTCCTGACTTCCGGCTGGCCGGAAGCGCCCGCTTACGCCGCGGTCTTCACCTTCTCGGCGGCGACGGCAACGCGGTTCGACAGCGGCTGGGCCGCGTCGCTGGCGAGCTTGATCAGCGCCTCGGTGTTCTTCGAAGCCTCGGCGACGTACGAGTCGAACGCGCCGCGGAAATAGTCGCTCTGCAGGCGGAAGAAATCGGCCGGCGACTTGACGGTGGCGAGGTTCTTCAGCGCGGCGGTCGCGCTCTCGAACGACTTGCGGCCATATTCGGCAGCGTCCTGGCCCAGACCCTCGAAGCCCTTGGCGGCGATGCGGCCCGACTCGACCAGCGCCTCGACATTGCCCTTGGCGAAGTCATTGGCTTCCTCGACCAGCTTGGTCGACTTCTCGACGGCGGCCTTGGTACGCTCGTTCCACTCGCCGAACAGGGCCTGGGCCTTGGCGGTGGCGTTCTCGACGGTGCTGTTGTCGAAGGTAGTTGCCATTTTCACGGTTTCCTTGACTGCCGGCGCGGCGAGCGTCTCTTCGACGGCTTCCACGGCGGTGGGTGCGGTTTCCGCGGCAGCCTCGATGACGGGCTCGACCACGGCTTCAACGGTTTCGGTCACTTCCTGCGGTGCTGCCTCGAGAACCGGGACCGGCTCGGCGAAGGGCACCTGGACAATCGTCTCGGCGGCTTCGACCGGCGCGGGCTTCTCAGCCTCGGGCACAGCAACTTTCCCTGGCGCGGCCTTGGCGCGCGCCGCAGGCTTCTGAACGACGGGCTTTGCCGCGCCGGACTTCGGTCCCTTGGTGGCCATGATGTGCCTTCCCTAAAGCTATTGCTGCGATGCAGCATGTAGGGACTTCTGCGCGGCAATGCAAGCACTTTTGTGCAGTGCACAAAAATACCCAAGCCCTTCAATTTAGATGATAAATCAGCGCGCCCGCACGTAGCTCCCTGGGGCATCCTCGATCGCCTCGAGCTTGCCCTTGCCGGGTATCCGCGCGCCCTTGACCGGAACCTTCGCGGCATCGAGCGCATCGAGCCAGCCGATCCAATCGGGCCACCAACTCCCCTTAGTCTCTTTCGCTCCCGCGAAAAACTCGGTGAGCGTCTCAACCTTGTCCGAATTGGTCCAATACTGGTATTTTTGCGCCGAAGGTGGATTCACCACCCCGGCGATGTGCCCCGATCCGGCCAGCACGAACTTGAGCGGCCCCTGGAAATAATGGGTGATCTTCCAGACGCTCTGCGCCGGCGCGATATGGTCCTCGCGCCCGGCCTGGACATAGGTCGGCGTCCGCACCTTCGACAGGTCGAGCGGCGTCCCGCCGATCGCCAATGCGCCGGGCTGGACCAGCTTGTTGTCGCGGTACAGGTCGGTCAGGTAGCTCATGTGCCAGCTGGCCGGCAGGTTGGTCACGTCCGAGTTCCAGTGGAGCAGGTCGAACGGGGCATAGTCCTTGCCCATCAGGTAGTTGTTGGTGACGTAGTTCCAGATCAGGTCGCGCCCGCGCAGCAGGTTGAACGTCGCGGCCATGTAGCGCCCGTCGAGGAAGCCCTCCGTCCCCAGGCTGCGGATCATCGCCAGCTGGTCGTCGTCGACGAACATGCCCAGCTCGCCCGCTTCGGAGAAATCGACCTGCGCGGTGAAGAAGGTCGCGCTCGCCACCTTCTCCGCCTCGCCGCGCGCGTGCAGCACCGCCAGCGTCGCGGCGAGCGTGGTGCCGGCGACGCAATAGCCGATCGTGTGCACGCCCTCCACGCCGAGCAGCTCGCGCACCGTGTCGATCGCGTCGATCTGCCCGCGCTCGACGAAATCGTCCCACACCACGTCCTTCATCGACGCGTCGGCGGACTTCCACGACACGACGAACACGGTCAGCCCCTGCTCCACCGCCCAGCGGATGAAGCTCTTCTCGGGGTTGAGATCGAGGATGTAGAAGCGGTTGATCCAGGGCGGGAAGATCAGCAGCGGCGTCGCATAGACTTCCGGCGCGCCCTCGGCCGGCGCGTACTGGATCAGCTCGTAGAGCGGCGTGCGCTTGACCACCTTGCCCGGCGTCATCGCCAGGTTGCGGCCCAGCTCGTACGCCCCCTCCGCCGTCTGGGTCATCTGGCCCTTGGCGAGGTCGCCCATCATGTTGCTGAGGCCCTTGAGCAGGCTCTCGCCCTTGGTCTCGACGATCTTCTCGAGCACTTCGGGATTGGTCGCGGGGAAGTTGGTCGGGCTCACCGCGTCGAGGAAGCCCTTGGTCGCGAAGCGCACCTGGTCCTTCTGCTTCGGGTCCATCCCCTCCAGCGCATCGACGCCGCGCAGCATATGGTCGGCGATCACCAGATAGCTCTGGCGCAGGAAGTCGAACACCGGCTCCTCGCGCCATTGCGGCGCCTTGAAGCGCTTGTCGCGCGCCTGCTCGGGCGTCTCCGCGAAGGGCACGGCGTTCTGCGGATCGAGGAAGCGCTGCCACAGCTGCATCGTGTCCGACCAGAAATCGGTGGTCGCCTTCACCGCCACGCTCGGATCGAACAGCGCGCCGAATGGCTGTGCGGCCGGCATCTGCTCCATGAGATCGAAGCCATGCTCGAGCATCATCTGCTGCGCACGGCCCAGCACCCAGGTCCAGTGCTGCAGGTCCTTGAGATCGGGAATCGGCGGGGTGGTCGTCTCGGCCATGCTCATCCTCTTCAAGCACTGCTTTAGCGCAGCACAGGCAACTCGTCATTCCCGCAGACGCGAACATGGCGTAGGAAACCCGGACGGCACAGCGTCGTGCCGCGCTCCAACCCCTGAGAGTTGAGGAAATGTCCGAAGAATTCTACCGCATGAAGCGCCTGCCCCCGTACGTCATCGCCGAAGTGAATGCGATGCGGGCAGCGGCGCGCGCGGCGGGAGAGGACATCATCGATCTCGGCATGGGCAATCCGGACCTGCCGCCGCCGCCGCACGTGATCGAGAAGCTGGTCGAAGTCGCGCAGAAGCCCGACGCGCATGGCTATTCCCAGTCCAAGGGCATTCCCGGCCTGCGCCGCGCCCAGGCCAATTACTATGCCCGCCGCTTCGGGGTCGAGATCGATCCCGAGACCGAGGTCGTCGTGACGATGGGCTCGAAGGAGGGCCTCGCCAGCCTCGCCACCGCGATCACCGCGCCGGGCGACGTGGTGCTGGCGCCCAACCCCAGCTATCCGATCCACACCTTCGGCTTCATCCTCGCCGGCGCGACGATCCGCGCCGTTCCGACCACGCCCGACGAGCATTATTTCGAGAGCCTAGAGCGCGCGATCGCCTTCACGGTGCCGCGCCCCTCGATCCTGGTGGTCAACTATCCGTCGAATCCCACCGCCGAGACCGTCGATCTCGCCTTTTACGAGCGCCTCGTCGCCTGGGCGCGCGAGAACAAGGTGTGGATTCTCTCCGACCTCGCCTATTCGGAGCTCTATTTCGACGGCAAGCCGACCGTGTCGATCCTGCAGGTCAAGGGCGCCAAGGACGTGGCGATCGAGTTCACCTCGCTCTCCAAGACCTATTCGATGGCCGGCTGGCGCATGGGCTTCGCGGTGGGCAACAAGCAGCTGATCGCGGCGATGACCCGGGTGAAGTCCTATCTCGACTACGGCGCCTTCACGCCGATCCAGGCGGCCGCCTGCGCCGCGCTCAACGGCCCGCAGGACATCGTCGAGGCGAACCGCCAACTCTATCACAAGCGCCGCGACGTGCTGGTCGAGAGCTTCGGCCGCGCCGGCTGGGAGATTCCTTCCCCGCCCGCCTCGATGTTCGCCTGGGCGCCGCTGCCGCCGGCGCTCGCCCATCTCGGCAGCCTCGAATTCTCCAAGCAGCTGCTCACCCATGCCAAGGTCGCGGTCGCGCCCGGCGTCGGCTATGGCGAGAATGGCGAGGGGTTCGTGCGCATCGCGATGGTCGAGAACGAGCAGCGCCTGCGCCAGGCCGCGCGCAACGTGAAGCAGTATCTCAAGTCGATGGGCGTCAACACCACGGCAAAGGCGGGCTGAGCCCCAGCCGGTGCCGCATATCGACCTGCTCTACTCGCTGGCCGGGGTGCTGGTCGGCCTGCTCGTCGGGCTGACTGGCGTCGGCGGCGGCTCGCTGATGACGCCGCTGCTGGTGCTCGTCTTCGGCTTCCACCCGGCCACCGCGGTCGGCACCGACCTGCTCTATGCCTCGGGCACCAAGGCGGTCGGCACCGCCGTCCATGGCTGGCGCGGGTCGGTCGACTGGCGGGTGGTCGGCCGGCTGGCGACGGGCAGCGTGCCGGCGACGATCCTCACCTTGCTCTACCTTGCCGCCGCGCACCGAGACGCCCGGGATACCGGCCACCTGATCTCGACGATCCTCGGCGTCACCCTGGTCCTCACGGCGCTGGCGGTGTTCTTCCGCGTCCGCATCGTCCGCGCGGCGGGGCGTCGTTTCGCGAAACTGGACGAGCAGAAGGTCGCGGCGCTGACCGTGCTGCTCGGCGCCGTCCTCGGCGTGCTGGTCTCGCTCACCTCGGTTGGCGCCGGCGCACTGGGGATGACCGCATTGCTCGTCCTCTATCCCGGCTCGCCGGTCGCCCGGCTGGTAGGGTCGGACATCGCCCATGCGGTGCCGCTCACCTTGATCGCCGGGCTTGGCCACTGGTCGATGGGCTCGGTCGACCTCGGCCTGCTCTTCACCCTGCTGCTCGGCTCGATCCCCGGCATCGTGGTCGGCAGCCTGATCGCGACGCGCGTCTCGGACCGCGTGCTGACCCCGATCCTAGCCACCGTGCTGGCGATCGTCGGGTTCAAGCTGCTGACCTAGCTCTTCGCCGGGGAACTGCCAGGTTGACCTGACGCCCACACCGCGCCACCCCACTCCCATGCGCCAGGGCTTCCGCTTCTCCACCCGCTTCCGCGTCCGCTATTCCGAGATCGACGGGCAGAAGATCGTCTTCAACTCGCGCTATCTCGAATATGCCGACGTCACGCTGGGCGAGTTCTGGCGCTGGGCGGACCTGGGCGAGATCGGCCCCGACTGGCTCGACGCCGAATTCAACGTCGTCAGCGCACGCGTCGACTATCGCAAGCCCTTCGTGTTCGACGACATGGTCGAAGGCTTCGCCCGGGTCGAGCGTGTCGGCACCTCGAGCATGACGATGCGCATCGAGCTCTGCCACGCCGACACCGGCGAGCTGCACACCGAGATCGAGATGGTCAGCGTCCATGTCGACCTGGAGACGCGCAAGTCGAAGCCGATCCCGGAGAATGTGCGGACGCGGCTGGAGGGGCTGGGCGGCTGACTTCATAAATCCTCCCCCGCCAGGGGGAGGTGGCATGCGCAGCATGACGGAGGGGGAGGCAAGCGATCAGCTTGCGATCGATTCCCGCCGCGCCACCGCAACCACCACGATCTGCCGCAGCACGCCCTCGAGATTGGTCAGGACCTGCTCGGCCGAATAGCGCAACACACGCACGCCCTGATCTGAAAGCCAGGCATCTCGAACCGCATCGCGCGCCGGCCTGTCGCCACGGGCATGCGCTTCTCCGTCAACCTCGATCGCCAGCCGCGCAGTCGCGCAATAGAAATCGAGGACATAGTTCCCCGCCGGATGCTGCCTGCGGAAGCGCAGCCCATGTTCGTTCCGACGCAGCGCAAGCCAGAGGCCGATCTCAGGAGGCGTCATCTGCTGGCGAAGGCGCTTCGCATTTCGCCTCCCGCCGTCCGCGCCATCGAGACGCATTGCCGTCCTCCCCCTCCGTCGCCTTCGGCGCCACCTCCCCCTGGCGGGGGAGGATAAGGACCCTCATTCCGCCGCCTTCACTTCGGGCACGTCGTCGCTCACCACATCCTCCGGCAGCGCCCAGAGCAGGTCCCCCTTGCCCAGCGCCCGCCCGTCATGGCTCAGCACCTGCACGGCACGGATCGGCCGGCTGTCGCGCGCGTCGACCAGCACCGGATAGGCCGGGGTACCGGTTTCCCAGCGCTCGCCCCATTGCCTGAGCGCGATCATCGCCGGCAGCAGCGCATAGCCCTTGTCGGTCAGGCGATATTCGATCTTGCGGCGATCGTCGGCACAGGGCTCGCGGACCAGGATGCCCTTGTCGACCAGCCGCGCCAGCCGGTTGGCCAGGATGTTGCGGGCGATGCCCAGCTCGGACTGGAATTCCTCGAAATGATGGAGTCCGTTGAACGACCCGCGCAGGATCAGGAACGACCAGCGCTCGCCCATCGCTTCCAGCGCGGCAGGCAGGCTGCAGTCACTGGCCAGTTGCCGCAGGGATTCTCGAATGGCACCACCCATGACTTGTCATCCTATCGCAAAAGCTGACGCTACGGAATGCCGTAACTTCTTGCATTGCAGCAAAAGTTTCTCGTTGCAACTTACTTCTATGTCAATTAGAAACTGAGTCGCGACTCCGGTCGCAGGTTCACGACCCCCAGGAGGATTTCCCATGACCCGCTTCTTCGCCGCAGCGGCCGCGGCCACGCTGGCCCTCGTCCCCGCCGCCGGCATCGCGCAGGGTGCCCCGAACGGCTATTACGCCGCCACCCCGGTCGCCGCGCCGGCCAAGACCAGCCTCGTCACCCGCTCCACGCTGTGGAAGTGCGGCGCCGGCACCTGCACCGCCGCCAAGGCCAATGCGCGTGACGGCATCGTCTGCGAGCTGGTCGCCCGCGAAGTCGGCAAGCTCTCGGCCTTCCGCGCCAACGGCACCGATTTCGACGCCGCCGCGCTCGATAAGTGCAACGCCAAGGCACACTAAGCGGTATGGCGCCAGCGCCACACCAGCACCGATAAAGCAGTTGAGCGCGGTTCGGAACTTCCGGATCGCGCTCAATTTTATTGCAAAGCAACAGCCCCGGGCCCCATCTAGTTCCCGTGCTGCGCCAATATGAACTTGTTGACCGGGTCCTGAGCTACGACCCCGATGCCGATGAAGCGATGCTCAACCGGGCGTATGTCTTCTCGGTCAATGCGCATGGCAGCCAGAAGCGGGCGAGCGGCGATCCCTATTTCAGCCACCCGATCGAAGTGGCCGGCATCCTCACCGACCTGCACCTGGACGACGAGACGATCGTCACCGCGATTCTCCACGACACGGTGGAGGACACGGTCGCCACGCCCGAGGACATCCAGCGCCTGTTCGGCGACAATGTCGCGCGCATGGTCGACGGCGTCACCAAGCTCTCCAAGATCGAGGCGCAGACCGAGAGCGAGCGCGCCGCCGAGAACCTCCGCAAGTTCCTGCTCGCCATGTCGGACGATGTCCGCGTGTTGCTCGTCAAGTTGGCCGACCGGCTGCACAACATGCGCACGCTGGTCCACATCAAGAACCCCGACAAGCGCAAGCGCATCGCCCGCGAGACGATGGAGATCTACGCCCCGCTCGCCGAGCGGATCGGCATGTACGAGTTCATGAAGGAGATGCAGACGCTCGCCTTCCGCGAGCTCGAGCCAGAAGCCTATGAATCGATCCACAAGCGGCTCGACAGCCTCAAGGTCGAGGGCGAGGACCGTATCGCCAAGATCGCCTCGGGCCTGAAATTGCTATTGTCCCGTGGCGGCATCGATGCCGAGATCACCGGGCGCGAGAAGCACCCCTATTCGATCTGGAAGAAGATGTCGGAGCGGCACGTGTCGCTCGAGCAGCTCAGCGACATCATGGCCTTCCGCGCGATCGTCGATACCGAGGAGGAATGCTACCGCGCATTGGGCGTGATCCACCGCCGCTGGCCGATGGTGCCGGGCCGGTTCAAGGACTACATCTCGACGCCGAAGCGCAACGGCTATCGTTCGCTCCACACCAGCATCATCCATGCCGGCGACACCCGCATCGAGATCCAGATCCGCACGCGCGACATGCACGCCCAGGCCGAGTTCGGCCTCGCCGCCCACTGGGCCTACAAGGCGAGCAACGTCCGGCCCGACACGCAGGTCAGCTGGATCAAGGACCTGATCGAGATCCTCGAGCATGCCGACAGCCCCGAGGAACTGCTCGAGCATACCCGGATGGCGATGTACCAGGACCGGATTTTCGCCTTCACCCCCAAGGGCGAGCTGATCCAGCTGCCCAAGGGCGCGACGCCGATCGACTTCGCCTATGCGGTCCATTCCAACCTGGGCGACCAGGCGGTGGGCGCCAAGATCAACGGCCGGGTGGTGCCGCTGCGCACCGAGATCGCCCAGGGCGACCAGGTCCAGATCCTGCGCTCCAAGGCGCAGGAGCCCCAGGCCAACTGGCTCAACTTCGCGATCACCGGCAAGGCGCGCGCTGCGATCCGCCGCCATATCCGCCACAAGGAGCGCGAGGAGACGATCGCGCTCGGGCGCAAGCTCTATGACGAGATCGTCGAGCGCCTGCCCACCCCGCCGGGCGAGGCGGCGATCCCCGATGCGCTGAAGCGGCTCAAGCTCCAGGACGAGGCCTCGCTGATGGAGGCGATCGCCCGCCGCCAGTTCACCGACGGCCAGGTGATGGAAGCGGTGATGCCCGGCTCCACCGATGGCGAGGACGAGCACGACCTGCCGCCGCAGCAGCACGCGATCGAGATCAAGGGGCTCACGCCGGGCGTGGCGTTCCACTTCTCGGTCGATTGCCGCCCGGTCCCCGGCGACCGTATCATCGGCATCCGCCGCCCCGGCGAGCCGATCGAGGTCCACCGCATCGACTGCCCCAGCCTCGCCGACACCACCGAGGAGGACTGGGTCGATCTCACCTGGGGCGACAAGGCCGAGGGCGGCATCGCCCAGATCGAGATCACGCTGAAGAACGAGCCCGGCGCGCTCGGCGCGGTCGCCACGCTGATCGGCCAGCAAAAGGCCAACATCCTCGGCCTGCGCATGGACAATCGCGACACCACTTTCCACACCAACACGATGGACCTGGAAGTGCGCAACGCCGCGCACCTGATGCGGCTGCTCGCGGCGCTCCGGGCAGCCGACGTGGTCAGCTCGGCGGAACGGGCCTAGCCCGCTCAGCGCAGCAGGTTGCTCCGGGCAAGGTCGATCACTTCGCTCGCATCGCCGTTGAGCACCGCCTTGAGCGCCCACAGGCTGAATCCCTTGACCTGCTCGGCGGTGATCGACGGCGGCATCGCCAGCTCCTGGCTGTTGGTGACGACGTCGAGCAGCGCCGGCCCGGGATAGGCGAGGACCTCCTCGATCGCCGCATCGAGCAGCGCCGGATCCTCGACCCGCACCCCGTGCATGCCCATCGCCCGCGCCACCGCGGCGAAGTCCGGATTCTCCAGATCGGTACCGGTCTCGAGGAAGCCCGCGGCCTTCATCTCCAGCGCGACGAAACCCAGCGATCCGTTGTTGAACACGGCGATCTTCACCGGCAGCTTCTCCTGCACCAGCGTGAGCATGTCGCCCATCAGCATCGACAGCCCGCCATCGCCCGACAGGCTGATCACCTGCCGCCCGGGATGCGAGGCCTGCACGCCGATCGCCTGGGGCAGTGCATTCGCCATCGAGCCATGGGCGAGCGATCCGACCAGCCGGCGCCTGCCGTTCATCTTCAGATAGCGCGCCGCCCATATCGTGCAGGTGCCGACATCGAAGGTGAACACGGCATCGTCCTGCGCCAGGGCGCTCAGCCGCTCGGCGAGATGCTGCGGATGGATCGGAGCCCGGCCCGAAGCGCCGCTGGCCAGCCGGTCCAGCCCGCGCCGGGCCTTGCGATAGCTTTCCAGGCCGGCCTCCAGATGCGCGCCGTCGCGGTCCTCGGCCAGCCGCGGCAGCAGCGCCGTGATCGCCTGGCGGACATCGCCGACGATGGCGAGGTCGAGCGAAACGCGGCGACCGAGATTCTCGGGGCGGAGATCGATCTGGGCGATCTTCGCCTTGGGATAGAATTGGCGATAGGGGAAATCGGTGCCGAGCATCAGCAGCGTGTCACAGGATTCCATCGCCTCATAGCCCGAGGCGAAGCCGATCAGGCCGGTCATCCCGACATCATAGGGATTGTCGTATTCGACATGCTCCTTGCCGCCCAGCGCATGGACGACCGGCGCCTTGAGCCGCTCGGCGAGCGCCACCACTTCGTCATGCGCGCCGGCGCATCCCCGGCCGCACAGCAAGGTGACGCGCGCGCTGGCGTTGAGCATCTCGGCCAGCGCCTCGATCTCGGCCTGGTCTGGCACCACCACGGGCTGACGGATGGCGAGCGCGCGCGGCGCCGAGATCGGCACCTCGCAGGATTGCAGCGCGACATCGCCCGGGATCACGATCACCGCCACCCCGCGCTGGCCGATCGCCGCGCGGATCGCCGATTCGAGCAGCTCGGGCAATTGCGAGGGATGCGTCACCGTCTCGCAGAAATGGCTGCAGTCGCGGAACAGCGCCTCGGGCTTGGTCTCCTGGAAATAGCCCCGGCCGACTTCCGCCGACGGGATCTGCGCGGCGATGGCGAGCACCGGAACGCGCGTGCGATGGCAGTCATACAGCCCGTTGATCAGGTGGAGATTGCCCGGCCCGCACGATCCTGCGCACACCGCAAGCTCACCGGTCAGCGCTGCCTCGGCGCCGGCGGCAAAGGCGGCGACTTCCTCGTGGCGGACATGCACCCAGTCGATGTCGCCGCGCGCCCGCAGTGAATCGGTGATGCCGTTCAGGCTGTCGCCCACCACGCCATAGACGCGTCGCACCCCCGCCGCGGCGAGGATCCCGGTCACGACATCGGCCACTTTCTTCGGCATCGGCACTCTCCGTCTGGCGTCGCGCGCCAGTCTCGGGCGCACACGCGGCGGTGGGAAGCCATATCATCGTATGGCCGCACCGGAGACGGATGGCGCTGCGCCCGGTTCCCCGCTGCGCCTGTCTTGCACGGACAAAAAAGGGGCGAGTCCGACGGGCTTGGGATCCGCCTGACTCGCCCCGACCCTCTCCGACCAAGGAAAGAGGGCCTTTTCCCGAGGGGGAAACTCTACTGCGCCGCGCGCGTCGCCTGGTCCATCAGCGCCTTGGCCGTCTTGATCCCGTCCGCCTCGCTGGTCTTGCCCTGCTGGATCTCGTCGGCGATCTCGAGCACGCGGCCGGCGATCGCCGTGCCGTGATCGGCTTCCTCGGTGATACGGATGCCGCCCTTGGCTGCGGCGATACGGTCCCATTCGCCGCGGATCGCCGCCCAATAGCCCTTGGTCGCCGCCCAGTAATCGTCCGCCGCCTTCACGTCGAAGTCGCTGAACCTGGTATAGCTGTTGAGGACATATTCCTGGACCACCGGGGTGGTGGCGCCGTCCATCTTCAGATTGTCCTGCCAGTGGATCCAGCCCGCCGGCGAGATCGCATGGCGGTTGATTCCCAGATAGCGGTCATAGACCGGCCCGCGCACCGCATCGCGCCGGGCGAGCGGGCGCCAGGTCTCGTTCGACACCCAGCGGCGCTGGCCACCGACCGCAGCCCATTTGCCCCAGCCGCCATAGCGCGGCGAGTCATCGACCTGATAGACAGTCTGCGACCAGGCGCCCTTGCGCTCCGCGGCCGGCACGTCGGTCCAGGTCCAGGCGTCGCGGTCCGAATAGGCCAGCACCCTGGCCGGCTCATACTGCCAGTCCTGGCGCCAGTGCTTGATCACCATCTTCTTGCCTTCGCCCATGTCGACGACGAGGAGGTGCTGGAGGCGAATGGTCTTGCCGCTGTCCTCGATGACGCGAACGACTTCGTTGCCGCCCGAAACCTTGACCGGGATCGGCGTGTAGTCGGCACGCCAGGAGGTGCTCTCCTGCATGTCGAACTTCACCTTGAAGGTGCCGGCCATGGCGAGGATGTCGGCGCGGTCCGCCTCGAAGGCGGACTTCGCCGCGGGCGCCGCGGCCGGCGCCTGGGCAAGCGCCGGCATCGGGGTCAGCAGTGACAATGCGATCGGAAGAAGGAGCTTCATGATCTTGGTCCTCAGAAGCGGTTAGAAACGATAGCTGATCGAGACCGAGCCGTTGCGGCCCGGCTGGGTATAGGAGTCGGAGATCGCCGAGATCGGCAGAGTCGCCGCACCGACCATGGTGGTCAGGCCCAGCCCGCGCACATCGGTCCAGCGGCTGTACTTGCTGTCGAAGATGTTGAACACGCCGGCGCGCAGCGTCAGCCCGTCGGTGACGCGGACGAATGCCGTCGCGTCGAGTACGGTATAGCCATCGGGGCGATAGCAGCCGCCGGTGCACAGGCCCGTGGTCGCACTCAGCTCCTTCTGCGCGGCATGCGTCGCGGTCAGGTCGAGGCCGAAGCGGCCGTCGGGGGCACGATAGCCCGCGCCGATCACCAGCGTCAGCGGATCGACCGTCGACAGCGGCACCCGCGCCCCGTTCGGCTCGATCTGGTTGCCCTGCGCATAGGCCAGCGCCAGCGTGCCCGAGAGGCCATTGGCCGCCTTGGCCTGGAAGCGCGCCTCGGCACCCTTCACCTTGGCGCGGTCGATGTTGATGAACTGGTAGATGGCGGGATTGGCCGGCGTGAAGCCGCCCCCCGTCACTTCCTGCGAGATGAAGTTGTCATAGTCGGCGATGAAGCCGGTCACGTCGAGGCTCACCGGACCGCTGTTCAGGCGGAAGCCACCTTCCCAGCTCTCGCTGGTCTCGGGCCGCAGGTTCGGATTGGGCCGCGAGGTGTAGCCAAAGGCGAGGTTGGAGAAGAACTGGTTCACCTGGCTCGGCTCGGGCGCCTTGAAGCCCTGGGCATAGTTGGCGAAGAAGCGGATCTCGTCGCTCAGCTTCACCACCGCGCCGATCTTGGGCGAGACGCGCGATCCCGATTGCTTCGCCGCGGCGAAGCCCGGCAGCAGCGGGTCCTTGTCGGGCGACAGGTCATAGGCGTCGAAGCGCAGCGCCGGGTAGAGGGTCAGCGGGCCGACCGCGATCTCGTCGGCGATGAAGGCGCCGGCCAGGGTGAAGTCGGTCTCCGGGAAGGCGCGGGTCGGGAAGGTTTCGCCGGCCGGCGGCACCTTGCCGTCGCGCAGCCCCTCCTGATGCGTCTTGCTGATGTCGCCGCCGAACACCACGCGGTGCTTCAGCGCGCCGGTCTCGAAGCGCATGCCGACTTCGACCGAGCCGCCGAACACGGTGTTCTCGAAGGTGTTGAGCCGCTCGCGGTCCGCCGCCGGGGTGCGGTCCTCGTCGGTGAACTGGCGGTTCTCGCCGTCCTGCCAATAGGCGCTCACCCGGGCATGGTCGAACAGGCCGTCGCCCTTCCAGAACCAGTCGCCTGCGATGCGGCCCCGCTTGGTGCTGTCGCGGGCCTGGAGCAGGTCCACCGTGCTGCTGAGGCCGGTCAGCACATTGGTGTCGATATGGCTGTCCTGATATTCGCCGGTGATGCGGAAGCGGTTCTGCGCATCGGGCTCGTAGACGAGGCGGCCGAGCACGGCGTTGGAGCGGCCGTCCTGCGGGTTGGGCTCGGTGCGCAGCGCGCCGGCGCCGCCCACGCTGCCCTTGTTGTCGAGCTCGTGGAAGTCGCGACGCGTGTAAGAGATCATCGCCGACAGGTCGCCGAAGCGGGCGGCGGCGATGCCGGTCTCGGCGAACTCGTTGTCCGCCGAGCTGTAGCCGGCGCGGACCAGCCCGCCGACCTTCTTGTCGCCGCCCAGGAAGTCGGCGGGATCGCTGGTGGTGAAGCTGATCGCGCCGGCCAGGCCGTCGCTGCCATAGAGCGCGGAGGCCGGACCGCGCAGGATCTCGACCGACTTGACCAGCCCGACATCGACATAGTCGCGGCCCGAGGACTGGGCGCCGAAGGCGAAGCCGTCGGGCACGCGCACACCGTCCACCTGGATCAGCACGCGGTTGCCGCCGATGCCACGGATGACGAAGCCTTCATTGCCCGCGCGGCCGGTGGTGCCCTGCGCCGCACCGAAGCGGGTCGGGCCGCGCGGCACGCTGATGCCCGGCTCGTAGCGGACCAGGTCCTTGATGTCGGTGGTCAGCGCGTCGGCCATCTTCCGCTCGTCGATCACGGTGACCGTGGCGGGCACTTCCCTGACGTCGGCGGGGATGCGGGTGGCGGTGACGGTGATCGTCGAATCCTGCTGCGCGTCGGCCTTCTTGTCCTGCGCCTGCGCCAGCGCGGGCATCGACGCCGCCACGGCCCACAGGCTGATCCCCACCCCCAAAACGCCGCGCATGCCCTGAAACCCTTTCTGCTAATGCAAGTGATTCTCAATCGCGGATTGCATTAGGCGGGCGGGGCGATTGGCGTCAACCCCGTAACGACGGGCAGGGCGGAAGGGTGATAGTTGACACTGCTCCTGGCAGAGGCGGGAATACGGGCGGCACGAACGTGACGGCCAAGGCACTTTGCGACGGATCAGAGTTGGCCTTTACAAAGCGAGCTGTGCGGCCTGAACTACCCCTAAATCGACTCTAAGAGGTGTCTCAGCGATGGGCGAGAACAGCGCTGAAAGGCTTGACGAGGATCTGAAGCACCTAATCGAGATGGCCAGGAACAAGGCGACCGAACACCGCGTGCTGGCGATCGTCTGCTGCGCTTTCATTGAGGACGCCCTGACCGGCGTGATCAGCGTTCGCCTCCCTGGGATCACACCTGAACTGAAAGCGAGAATGTTCGGCTCCGAGAAGAGTGCTGGTCCACTATCGGCGGTGGTCAGCAAAATCGACTTCGCGCAGGCCCTTGGTGCCCTGACCCCGGGCGCGGCCGAGGAGCTACGGCTGATCGCGCAAATCCGGAACAGGTTCGCGCACCGCATACGTGTTGCGAGTTTCGAGGATAGTCCTGTGCGGGATCTCGTGGTTAAGCTCGACATGGAAGAAAAGCTGGTGGGGTTCCTCAAGGCGCATGGCGCTGAAAGGCCCTCAGCACCGTTCGGCCAGTCTTTGTCCGGACAGTTTGTATTTACCGCCGCCCGCCTAGCGCAGGGCCTTCGCCGCCTTATCGATCAGCCGACGGGGCACCTAAGTGCCCTCTCCGAGCCGGCCTGAGAGCGCCAAAAGCAAGTGTCAAACTTGCCAGAAGCATAGTGTCCCACTTCACAGGGGCCTGTCCTACAGGCACTCGTTCTGCTAATGTTCCAATCAGCCCCAGGGCCGCTCTTTGACACCGTGGATCGCAAGTGGAGCACCGTCCGCACGCCAGAAATGCGTGGGTTTCGCGGGGTGGGTCGAAGCGCGGTGCCAACTTCCGTGAGCCGGAGTGTCCGCGCGCAGGGTACGCCGCACTCCCCACAGCGTTTCGTTACCGCCCCCGCCATGCTGCGACTCGCGCGAACCGCGCCAACATCCGCGTCCACAGTGTCCGCAACGGGCCGCTCGACGTCGGCTCGTCTCGCCGCTAAGGCGTCCGGTCATGCAAAAGCGCCCGCAACTTTCCGTCGTCATCCCCTGCTACAATGAAGAGGCATGCCTCGAGATGCTGCACGCGCGCGTCTCCGGCGCGGCCCGCGCGGCGGTGGGCGACGATTACGAGATCGTGCTGATCAACGACGGCTCGCGCGACAAGAGCTGGGAAGTCATGCAGCGCCTCTCGGCCGGCGACCCGCGCCTCGTCGCGATCAACCTGTCGCGCAACCATGGCCACCAGCTCGCCCTCACCGCGGGCCTCGACCTCTGCTCGGGCGACGAGATCCTGATCATCGACGCCGACCTGCAGGACCCGCCCGAGCTGCTCACCGACATGCGCGCCGCGATGCGCTCGCAGGGCGCCGACGTGGTCTATGCGGTGCGCCGCAAGCGCGACGGCGAGACGATCTTCAAGAAGATCACCGCCGCCTTCTTCTACCGCATGCTCGACAAGATCACCGACACGCCGATCCCGCTCGACACCGGCGACTTCCGCCTGATGACGCGGCGCGCGCTCGACGCCTTCCTGTCGCTGCCCGAGCAGGCGCGCTTCATCCGCGGCATGGTCGCCTGGGTCGGCTTCAAGCAGGTGCCCTTTCCCTATGACCGGCACGAGCGCCACGCCGGCGAGACCAAATACCCGCTCGGCAAGATGATCCGCTTCGCGCTCGACGCGATCACCGGCTTCTCGACCGCGCCGCTGCGCTTCGCCAGCCATGTCGGCCTGCTGCTGACCGCGGCCTCGGCGCTGCTGGTGCTGTACATCGTCGCCGGCTGGCTGATGGGCGCGGCGATCCCGGGCTGGACCTCGCTGATGCTGGTCGTTGTGGTGCTGGGCGCCGTGCAGATGTTCGTGCTCGGCATGATCGGCGAGTATCTCGGCCGGCTCTATGTCGAGTCCAAGCGCCGCCCGCTCTACATCGTCGCCGACGTCGCCGGCCCGGTGATGGGCCACGCCTCGCTCGGCTATCGCTACGCCGATTCGGGCGAAGTCAGCGTCTCGCCGGTCACGCCGCGAGAAGTCTGACCGGCTAGACCGTCATCCCGGCGGAAGCCGGGATCTCGTGCGGCTCTATCCCCACCTTCGCCTGAGACCCGGCTTCCGCCGGGGTGACGACTGTTACTTCGGCTCCGCCAGCACGATGATCGAAAGGCCCGGCGGCATCGGCAGCCGGCCGAGCAGGTGCCGCTCGACCCCGAACACCGCCTCGAACGCAGTGTTGAGCGGCCTGGGCGGCGGCGAATCGTCGCTGTCGTCCTTGCCGGTCAGCTTGCCGAGCAGGCGCGCCGCCACCGCGACCGGGAAGAGCAGCGAGTTGAACCAGCGCAGCTTGCGCCAGCCCAGCCCGGCCTTTTGCAGCGAGGCGACCAGCGTGCCCTTCGAGTAACGGCGCTTGTGATGGTTCACCACGTCGTGCGCGCTCCACATCCACTGGTGCGCGGGCACGGTGATCAGGATCTTGCCGCCGGGCTTGAGCACCCGGGCGATCGCCTTCAGCGCCGCGACATCGTCCTCGACATGCTCGATCACGTCGAGCACCGCGACCATGTCGTAGCTGCCGTCCGCCACGCCCGCGAGCTCGGGTAGCGGCGAGGAGCCGACCTTCTTGCCCAGCCGCTCGCTCGCCTTGGCGGCGGCTGTCTCGTCGATCTCGATCGCGTCGATCTCGCCGAACTGGGCGAGCATCGGCAGGTTGTGCCCGGTGCCGCAGCCGATCTCGAGGATGCGCGCGCCGGCGGGAATCGCGCCGTAGCGCGTCAGATAGTCGGAAAGGATCTCGCGGCGCGCGCGGTACCACCAATGGGTGGTGTCATGCGCGGCCATGCGCTCGTAGACGATGCGGTCCATCTTATTTGAACACCAGATAACGGTTGAGCGCGAAGGTAATGACGGGGGTGACGAAGATCACGGGGAGCAGCGGCACCCAGGTCGGCTGGTGCAGCGGCCCGGTGCACACCCAGGTGAAGAAGGCATTCATCGCCATGCCGACCGACTGGACCGCAAGGAACTTGGACTGGGTTCCCACCCCGCCCTCGGCCTCGTGCCCCTTGAAGCTCCAGCGGCTGTGGAAGACATAGCCGAACACCACCGCGACCAGGAAGCCCGCAACCGAGGCGAGCACCGGCGGGATCGCGTAAGTCGCCAGCGGCCAGTAGACCACCGAGTAGACGAAGGTCGATCCCAGACCGACAATGCCGAAGCGGACGAGCTGTCCCAGCACGCCATTCGCCCGCATCTCTTCAAATCGCTTGATTACTGCCGTCACAACCGCTTGCCCAGGAACCGAAGGCGGCCCTAATGCCTGCATCAATGCGAGGGAAGCGATTTTGAAGCCGAACGTGCCGGGCGGGTTCCGCCTCGACCAGGAACTGGACCGCAACTGGCTGCGCTGGATGGCGCTGTTCTGGCTCTGCGTGGTCCTGTGGTTCCTCTATGACCGCCAGGGCAACATCTACTGGCTGGTCCTCGGCGACACCGACGACAATATGCGGCTGATGCAGGTCCGCGCCTGGCTCGCCGGCCAGGGTTGGTACGATCTGCGCAACTATCGCCTCGATCCGGCGCTGGGCGGCTTCGACATCCACTGGTCGCGCCTCGTCGACCTGCCGATCGCGGGGATGATCCTCGCCTTCAAGCCGTTCGTCGGCACCGCCACTGCCGAGCGCTGGGCCTGCGGCCTCGCACCGCTCCTCCCGCTCGCGCTCGCCATGACCGGGCTCTCGCTGGCCGTCCGCCGCCTGATCGCCCCCTGGGCCTGGCCGGTCGCGCTGATCGTGCTGATGGGCTGCACCTCGACCATGTCGATGTACGCCCCCCTGCGCATCGACCATCATGGCTGGCAGCTTGCCTTCCTCGCGCTCACCGTCGCCGGCCTGGCCGACCCGAAGCGCGCCCGCGGCGGCGCCACCGTCGGCCTGTCGAGCGCCGCCTCGCTCACCATCGGGCTCGAGATGCTGCCCTATTGCGCGATGGCCGGGGCGATCATCGCACTGCGCTGGATCTGGGACCGCGAGGATGTCCGCCGCATGCAGGTCTATGGCCTGACGCTGGGCGGCGGCTCGGCGCTCGGCTTCGCGCTGTTCGCTTCCAACGCCAACCAGGTGCTGCGCTGCGACGCGCTCACTCCCGTATGGCTGAGCGTGATGATCGCCGCCGGCGCGCTGCTGTTCGGCCTGTCGCTGCTCAACCCGGCCAATCGCTGGATCCGCCTCGCCCTTGCCGCGCTGGCCGGCGCCGTGATCGTTGCCGGCTTCGCATTGCTCTTCCCGCAATGCCTCGGCCGCCCAGAGCAGGTCTCGGACGAGCTCGCCAATACCTGGCTCAACAATGTCCGCGAGGCGCGGCCGATCTACAAGCACCCGTTCAAGACCGCCTTCCCGATGGCCGTCCTGCCGGTGATCGGCGTGCTCGGCGCGCTGTTCGCCACCTGGCGGGCGCGGCGCAGCGAGGCGCTGGTCGGCTGGGCAGCGATCGCGCTGTTCACTGCCTTCGCCAGCGCGATGCTGCTCTGGCAGGTCCGCGCCGCCCCCGCCGCGCAGCTGCTCGCGGTGCCGGGTTCGACGGCGCTGCTCGTCGTGGTCGTGCCCTGGTTCCTCGGCCTCAGGGCACCGCTGGCACGCTGGATCGGCGAGGTACCGGCGATGGTCCTCGGCGTCGTCCTCCGCGTCTTCGGCACCGTCGCTGCCTTCCTGCTGCTCTCGGGCCTCTGGGCCGGGCTGGTCGTGCCGTGGTTCTCGGCCGACAAGGGCGCCAAGCCGGGCAAGCCCGCCCCGCCCGACAAGGTAGCCGCCGCCAACGCCGCCTGCGCGCGGCTGAGCAATTTGCGCGTGCTCGACGACATCCCCGCCGCGACGATCTTCACCCATGTCGATCTCGGGCCGCGGCTGATCGTGACCACCCATCACAACGGCATCGCCGGCCCCTATCACCGCAACGGCCGCGCGATCCTCGACGTCCACCACGCCTTCACCTGGCCGACGCCCAACTTCCGCCCGATCGCGCGGGCGCACGGCGCGCAATATCTGCTGGTCTGCCCGAACATGTCGGAGACGACGCTCTACCGCTCGCGCGGCCCGAACGGCTTCTATGCGCAGCTGGCCCGGGGCGAAGTGCCGAACTGGCTCGAACCGGTGCCGCTCCGCCAGGTCCGCCCGGGCACGCCGCTGCCGTTCAAGCTGTGGAAGATCCGCTACGATCTGCCGGATGCGGCGAAGCCTGAGACGAAGCGCTGATCTCTTCTCCCTCTCCCCTTCAGGGGAGAGGGCCGGGGAGAGGGGGAGTGCGACGCGCTATCGAATACGCCCCTCTCCCCTGCCCTCTCCCCGCAAGCGGAGAGAGGGAGAAAATCAGTGCCCGCTCACCGCCCGCCCGGCGACCAGCGCGGCGCTGATCCCGTCGATCACGAACTGCACCGCCAGCGCGCCGAGCAGCACGCCGAGCAGCCGCGACACCACCGCCTCGATCTTGGCACCGACCACCCGCATCAGCGGTCCCGCCGCAAGCAGCGCCAGCAGCGTCAGCAGCAGGATCGCCGCCATCGCCGCGAGCACCACGGCAGTGCGCTCCAGCCCGTTGTTCTGCGACATCAGCAGCATGGTCGAGGCGATCGAGCCCGGCCCGGCGATCATCGGCATCGCCATCGGGAAGATCGAGATGTCGGTCGGCTCCTCGGCCTTGATCTTCTCGGCCCGGTCCTCGCGCCGCTCGGTGCGCTTCTCGAACACCATCTCGAGCGCGATCAGGAACAGCATGATGCCGCCGGCGATCTTGAAGGCGTTGAGGCTGATGCCGAGCGCACGCAGCAGCGCTTCGCCGAACAGCGCGAAGCCGAACAGGATGACGGCCGCAACGATCACCGCGCGCACCGCCATCGCCCGCCGATGCACCGCGCTCGTCCCCGCGGTCAGCCCCGCGAAGATCGGCGCGCAGCCCGGCGGATCGATCACCACGAAGAAGGTGATGAAGGTGGAGATGAAGAGTTCGATCATTTGGCGGGCGCCGCTCCCTCGTCAAACACCGTTTTCCAACCGCGCCCGGTCCAGATCACGGCCGAGAAGGCAACGGCATCGCCCTTCCGAACCCAGCGCGCCTGGAGCGACTGGTCCCGCGCGGCATGGCATCCCATGCTATCCGCGTCGGAGAGGCAGCCACCCATGTCGATCATCGGCTTTCCTGCACAGGAAGCCCGCACGACCTTTGGTCGCGAAGGCCGGGCGCGCGGCACGGCGACTGCGCCGCCATGATCGGCCAGCCACTTCCAGCTGCCGTCACCCTGCTTCGCCCATATCGTGGAGAAATAGCCGCTGGAGCCGTCCGGCCAAAGCGCCCCGCCGGTGTTGACCGCGAGATTTCCCGAGCAGGAGACATAGCTCTCGACCGGCCACCACTCGACCGATTTGACCGGGTCCCGCTTGTCCCTGAGCCACTCCTGCGCCTTCACCGGCTGCGGCACGAACATCATCGCATCCGCCGTCGCATATTCGCGGAACGCCGTCCACTGCCCCCTAGCCTCCGCCGCCGCGGCAAAGGCGCGCTCGGCATCCACCGCCGTCTGCGGCGTCGCGGCCTGCAGGACCAGCGCGGCCAGGAGCATCAGATCGCGCCCTTCTCGAGCGGCACCCCGGCATTGCGGTACGCCGCAACCAGCGTGTTGCGCAGCAGGCAGGCGATGGTCATCGGGCCGACACCGCCCGGCACCGGGGTGATCGCCCCGGCCACGCTCGCCGCGCTGTCGAAATCGACATCGCCGACCAGCCCGGCCTCGGTGCGGTTGATGCCCACGTCGATCACCGTCGCGCCCGGCTTCAGCCATTCGCCCTTGACGAAATGGGCCCGGCCCACCGCCGCCACGACGATGTCGGCATGCTTCAGATAATGCGGCAGGTTGCGCGTCTTCGAATGGACCAGCGCCACCGTCGCGCTCGCCCGGGTCAGCAGCGCCGCCATCGGCTTGCCGACGATGTTAGAGCGGCCGATCACCACGGCGTCGAGCCCGGCCAGGTCACCCAGCCGGTCCTCGAGCAGCATCAGGCAGCCGAGCGGCGTGCAGGGCACGAAGCCGTCGAGCCCGGTAGCGAGGCGCCCGGCATTGACCGGGTGGAAGCCGTCCACATCCTTGTCCGGATCGATCCGCAGCAGCACCGCCTGCTCGTCGATGTGCCGGGGCAGCGGCAGCTGGACCAGGATGCCGTCGACTTCGGGATCGGCATTGAGCTTGTCGACCAGCGCCATCAGCGTCGCCTGGGTCGTGTCGGCGCCGAGCTTGTGCTCGAAGCTCTCCATCCCCGCCTCGCGGGTCTGCTTGCCCTTGGAGCGGACATAGACCGCGCTGGCCGGGTCCTCGCCGACCAGCACCACGGCGAGCCCGGGTGCACGCCCCGTCCTTGCCTGGAACGCGGGAACCAGTTCCGCCACGCGGGCACGCAGGCCCGCGGCGAACGCCTTGCCGTCTATGATGTCAGCCGTCATGCGCCCCGCCATAGAGACGTTGGGCCCGTTCTTCCAGCGCTGTGGGGTCGCCGGTTACACGAAGTCGCTTGAGCCGCGCGGTATCGCCTGCGATCAGGCTGACGGCGCGCTTCGGCACGCCGAAGGCCGCCGCCACCAGCGGGACGAGCGCGGCATTGGCCGCACCTTCCACCGGCGGCGCGGCGAGCCGGGCGGCGAAATGCGCTTCGGTGCCCGCCGCGAAGGCATCGCGCGACGCGCGCGGCGTCACCCGGACTGCGATCTCGATCCCGTCCGTAATGCGCCGCCAGGCGGGCACGCCGGCGTCAGTAGTTGGGAACGGCCAGCTGCGCGATCGCCCAGCTCAGGACGAAGTCCTTGAGGATGATGATGAGCAGCAGCGCGACCAGCGGGCTCAGGTCGAGCGCGCCGAAATCGGGCATGAACCGCCGGATCGGCCGGTAGATCGGCCGGGTGATCGCATCGAGCGTCTGCCAGATCGAGCGGACGATGTCGTTGTACGTGTTGATCACGTTGAACGCGATCAGCCACGACAGGATCGCCTGAACGATGATGATCCAGCTGAGCACCCACAGCAGAAACTGCGCGACTTGCAGGAGCATGACGAGAAAGGACAAGGCGATCTCCGAGATTGGTTGGCGGAGAACTTAGGGAACACCGCGCTCCGCAACAACCCCGGCAACGCCGATCGCTTGCCGGATCAGGCGTGGACCAACGTCCCCGCGCCGCGCCGGGTGAAGATCTCGAGCAGCATCGCATGCGGGATGCGCCCGTCGAGGATCACCGCCGCATCGACGCCCTGCTCCACGGCGTGCACGCAGGTCTCGACCTTGGGGATCATGCCGCCCTTGATCGTGCCGTCGGCCTTGAGCGCCTCAATCCGTGCCCGGTCGAGATCGGTGAGCAGCTCGCCCTGCTTGTCGAGCACGCCGGCCACGTCGGTCAGCAGGAAGAAGCGCGAGGCGCCGATCGCGCTGGCGATCGCCCCGGCCATGGTGTCGGCGTTGATGTTGTAGGTATGCCCGTCCGCGCCCAGCGCGATCGGGGCGACCACGGGGATGAAGTCCTGCGCGGCCAGCGAGTGGAGAATCGCCGGGTTCACCGCCACCGGCTCGCCGACAAAGCCCAGGTCGACATGGCGCTCGATGCCCTGCAGCGGATCCGCCTCGCGGCCGGTGACCTTCTCGGCGGTGACCAGGCCGGCGTCCTTGCCCGAGATGCCGACGGCGCGACCGCCCGCGGCACCGATCCAGCTGACGATCTCCTTGTTGATCGATCCGGCCAGGACCATCTCCGCGATGCGCGCGGTCTCGGCATCGGTGACGCGCAGGCCGCCGACGAAGTTCGATTCGACGCCAAGTCGCTTCAGCATCGCGCCGATCTGCGGGCCGCCGCCATGGACGACGATCGGATTGATGCCCACGGCCTTGAGCAGCACCACGTCCTCGGCGAAGTCGCGCTGCAGCTCGGGATCGCCCATCGCGTGGCCGCCATATTTGACGACGAAGGTCGCGCCGGCATAGCGCTGCAGATAGGGCAACGCCTCGACGAGCGTTTCGGCCTTGGCGAGCAGCGCGGGATCGGGGGCATTGGTCATGGCGGCCCCATAGGGCCAGAGGGGCTGCCCCGCAACTTTCAGCGGAAGACCGGGGTGGCGCGATAGGTGGTCAGCCAGTTGGTCGAGCCGCGGCACTCGCTCATCGAGCGCGCCCGGGTCAACCGGAAACGGGTGCCGTCCCAGACATAGCTTGCGCTGTCGCCGCAATCGCCGATGCCGCGGCCCTTGGCGTAGGTCGACAGCTCGCCCTTGTCGAAGCCGGCATTGACCAGCATCCCGTCATTGCCGTCGTCGAAGACCGCGCGCACCGCCTTGCCGCCTGCGATCACGAAGGCGACGGTGCTGTAGTTGTAGGCGCCGGCTCCGCAGGGCAGCAGCGCCAGCGTCTTGCCGCCGCCCAGCGCGTGCGTCTCTACCTCGGGCACGCTCTCGGCACCGTCATACAAGCCGTCACAGTCGCTCTGCTTCTCCAGCGTGAGGCGCATCGCCCTGGAGACGGCTATGGCTGCACCGCTCGGACGTAGTGCGACGATCCGCTCGGCCGCCTTCGCGGCGGGGACGGCACCGGCAGGCCTTGCGCCCCTGGCGACCAGCGCAGTCACCGTGCCGGCGCGACCCTGGTCCGCATCGATGTGGCGCAGCGAGGCCGAGGACCCGGCAAGCGAGATGCGCGCCGCGACCTTGCCATCGCCACCGACCAGCGCCAGCGCCTTGCCGTTCGGCATGGCGGCGGCGATCCTCGCGGCGTCGGCGCCCTTGAAGGTGACGCCTTCGTCGCCGGCCGGTGCGCTGGCGATCGCCACGTCGTCGATCCGGAGCGTGGCCTTGCCGCTCGGCTTGTCGGCAGGCCATACCTCCACCGTGAAGCCGCCTGCCGGCCCGGCCTCGCGGATGACCGACATGGTCGCGTCATAGTCCGAGCCTTCTTCGGGTATCGCCTGGTCGCCCGGCAGGAGCGACGTCATCTCGCAGCGATGGAGATTGTCACAGGCGACGGCCCAGTCACCATAGAGTTTCTCGGGATCGTCTTGCGCGGCCTGGGCGGCAAGGAGGAAGGCGAGGAGCAGCATGGCGTCGAGCCTAGCCGATTCGGCTTCGAATCGATAGGAGCGGCGCCAAAGGAGAGACGATGATGAAGACGGTTGGCGTGATCGGTGCGGGGCAGATGGGCGCGGGCATCGCGCAGGTGTCGGCCCAGGCGGGCTATGCGGTATTGCTCTCCGACGTCGATCAGGCGCGGGCCGAGGCGGGCAAGGCCGGCATCGCCAAGCAGCTTGCCCGTGCGGTCGAGAAGGAGAAGATCGGCGCGGCCGATGCCGAGGCGGCGCTCGGCCGGATCACCTGTGTCGGCGGCACCGACTCCTTCGCGCCCTGCGACCTGGTCATCGAAGCGGCGACCGAGCGCGAGGCGATCAAGCGCCAGATCTTCGAGAGCGTCGGCAAGGTGCTGGGCGCCGACGCGATCCTGGCGAGCAACACCTCGTCGATCCCGATCACCCGCCTCGCCCAGGCCTCGCCCGATCCGGCACGCTTCATGGGCGTGCACTTCTTCAATCCGGTGCCGGTGATGGGCCTGATCGAGCTGATCCGCGGCCTCGCCACCTCGGATACCACCGTCGCAGCGGTCGAATCCTTCGGCCAGTCGCTCGGAAAGCGTATCGTCCACGCCAACGACGCCCCCGGCTTCATCGTCAACCGCGTGCTGATGCCGATGCTCAACGAGGCCTGCTTCGCGCTTGGCGAAGGCGTGGCGACGATTCCGGACATCGACGCTGCCTGCCAGCTCGGCCTCAACCATCCGATGGGGCCGTTCACTTTGGCCGACTTCATCGGGCTCGACACCTGCCTCGAGATCACCCGCGTGCTGTTCGAAGGCACCGGCGATCCCAAGTTCCGCCCGGCGCCGCTGCTGGTGAAGTATGTCGAGGCCGGCTGGTACGGCCGCAAGACCAAGCGCGGCTTCTACGACTATAGCGGCGCGGAGCCGGTGCCGACGCGCTAGGCGCCGGCCTCGGCCTGGGTCAGCTCGGTCTGGCGGTCGAGCGCCCATTTGGCGAGCGTGTCGAACGGGATCGCCGCGAGGAAGGCGATCCCGGCACGGCCGTCATGCGCCCAGCGGACCACGCCGCGGCGCCCCTCCAGCCCGTGCACGCCCACCGTCACTTCGTCGCCTTCGCGGAGGAAGTCCGCCTCGACCTTCACGCCGCCCTGCGACACGTCGACCAAGGTGACGCTCACCCGCAGCCCCTCGGCGACGAGGCTGACCGGGCAGGCGATCCGCAGGCGCGGCATGCGCTGGGTGAGGCCGGGATCGCCGTGGACCGGCGCGTGCAGCACCTCGAGCACGTCGATCTTCTCGTCGAACTGCACGCCCACCGTGCCATCGGCCGACCAGGCGACGTGCCCGGCGATCTCGTTGCCCGAGCGGATCTCGACCGTCACCGGCTCGCCGGGGGGCAGGCTGGTGTGGAGCTTCCCCATCAGTCCGCCGGGCGAGATGTTGCGGATCAGGCAGAGCGCCTCATAGCCGTCCCATCGCAGCATCGCGGACCGGTAGACCGAGATCTTCGAACGATCGTCGCTTCGGCGTTCCATGGTCGGCACTTCGGGCTGGAAGGAGATCTCGGTGCGGGAAATGTTCGCCTCCAACGGCTTTTCTGTTGTGACCCGCGGCGAATATGCGTCCGTCAGATGTCTGTAACGTTTCGATGTCGCAACGGCACGCGGCAGCGGCGGATGCACCGGCTCCTCGCTGTCGCCGGCAGGCCGGAAGGCGAGCTGCAGGCAGTCCCGCACCCGGCCCAGCGCTTCCTCGCCCGGTGTCGGCGGTGGGCGGCGCAGGATGCGGAGCGGACGTGCATCCGGACCGGTGGCGATGAAATTGGTCACGCTTCACTCCAGCTGCTGTCCTGGAGAGCGCACATCCCTGGGCCGGCCCTGCGGCACGATCCGATGATGGCGCGCGACCCGCTCTCCACCCGATGTCGATTGTCCCCGGCATGTACAGCGCGCCCCCGGCGCAGCGTTGTCCTGCCGATTTGGGCCGAATCTAGGTAACGAGGGTATCCAAAAGGTTAACGACTCAGGGGAGCAGCAGCCCCGCCAGCGCCGCGCTCATCAGGTTCGCCAGGCTGCCGGCGATCAGCGCACGGATGCCGAGCTTGGCGATCATCGGCCGCTGGTTCGGCGCGAGGCTGCCGGTCGCCGCCATCTGGATGGCGATCGAGCTGAAATTGGCGAAGCCACACAGCGCGAAGGTGACGATCGCCCGGGTGCGCGGCGCGATATCGGTCATCGCGCCGAGATCGATGAAGGCGACGAACTCGTTGAGCACCACCTTGGTGCCGAACAGCCCGCCCGCGGCGGTCGCCTCGTGCCAGGAGATGCCGAGCAGGTACATGACCGGCGCGAAGATCGTGCCGATGATCTTCTGGAAGCTGAGATTCTGGAGGAAGCCTGCCCAGGCGGCATGGCCGGTCAGGTCGTAGAGCCAGTTGCCCGCCCCGGCGAGCAGGCCATTGGCGAGCGCGACGAGCGCGACGAAGGCGAGCACCATCGCGCCCACCGCCACCGCGATCTTGACGCCGGTCGAGGCGCCCGAGGCGGCGGCCATGATGAGATTGGCGGCACGCTCTTCCTCGACATCCTGCTCGGCGACCTTGATCGCCGCTTCCTCGGCATCGTCGCCGAGCGGCAGCTCGCCGTCCTGCACCGGGCTGTCGGGCATGATGATCTTGGCCATCAGCAGCCCGCCCGGTGCCGCCATGAACGAGGCGGCGAGGAGATAGGGCAAAGACGCCGCGCCGAGCAGGCTGGCATAGGCGGCGAGGATCGTGCCGGCGACGCCGGCCATGCCGACGGTCATCACCGCGAAGAGCTGCGAAGGGGTCAGCCGGGCGAGATAGGGACGGATGACCAGCGGCGATTCGCTCTGGCCGACGAAGATGTTCGCCGCCGCGCAGAGGGATTCGACCTTGGTGGTGCCGACCACCTTCTCGATCGCGCCGCCGATCCAGCGGATCACGAACTGCATCACACCGAGATGATAGAGGATCGAGACCAGCGCGGCGAAGAAGATGATCACCGGCAACGCCGCGATGGCGAAGCTCTGGCCGCCCAGCTCGGGCTTGGCGAGCGGGCCGAACAGGAAGCTGGTACCGGCGCCGGCATAGCCGAGCAAAGCCGAGACGGCGTTCGACAGGCCGTGCAGCGCCGCCTGGCCCCAGCTGGTCCGCAGCACCAGCGCGGCGATGCCCGCCTGGAGGAGGAAGGCCGCGCCGACCACGCGCAGGTTGATCCCGCGCTTGTTCGACGAAAGCGCGAAGGCGATGCCGAGGATCGCGAGCACGCCGAAGATGCCGACCGGAAACTGATTCAACTTCTACCCCCAAGGCAAACGCCCAAGCCTGTGAGCATACACGCTCGCACCCGCATGGCCAGAGGCAGCCGACTCCGTTCCCCGCAGAAGCTGCGTGGCGGAAGTTCACAAAGTTCCCGACATCGCCGCGTGCGATCGCAGGCACCCGCACGCGCGGGCCAACGCTCCGCGGCCCCGCCCGGCGAAGACAGCCGGGCGGATGGCGGAAGGAACGGGATTTTCGAGATCTCGGAGCCGCATGTAGAACAAAACAGGAACTGTGTCAAGCCCAAAAGGTCCCGGGACTTGCGGTACAGGCATTTCTCGCTAGCGTCCGCCCATGGACACCATTCGCATCCCGCGTTCGCTCTTCTTCCTATCGATCTTCTATGGCGGCATGGTCTGCATCGCCGGCGTGCTGGGCAACAAGCAGGTCGCACTCGGCCCGATCTCGCAGATCGGCAGCTGGGTGGGCGTCGGCCCGCTCGCGGTGGAGGCCGGGATCTTCGCCTTCCTGCTGCTCGTCGCAGTCTCCAGCGCGGTCGCCGAGCTGCACGGGCCGGACACGGCGCGGCGGCTGGTGCTGATCGGCTTCGTGCCGCTGGTCACCTCGGTGCTGCTGTCGATCCTGGTCCTCACCCTCCCCGCTTCGCCGAGCATGGCGCCCGACCGGCTGCACGCCTTCGAGCTGATGATGAGCGGCACGCCGCGCATCTGGCTGGGCGGGATCATCGCCTATGGCATCTCGCAGATCCTCAACGTCACCATCTTCTCGGCGCTGAAGAGCGGCGGCGGCAAGCTGCTCTGGCTGCGCGCCGCGATCGCATCGGTGCTCAGCCAGATCGCCGACACGCTGATCTTCGTCACCGTCGCCTTCTACGGCGTCTTCCCGATCGGCGAGCTGCTGGTCGGCCAGATGCTGAGCAAGGTGGTGCTGAGCATCGTCCTGGTGCCGGCGCTGATCTACCTGTTCGTCGCGTTCGGGCGCAGCCTGGACAAGAGGCGCGCGCTGCATTGAGCCTTCGATGATTCCTCCCCCAGCTCGCTGGGGGAGGGGGACCGCCGGCGAAGCCGGTGGTGGTGGGGTGCGCCGGGCACCGGCGCGTACCGCGTCGGCCCCTCCACCATCGCTACGCGATGGTCCCCCTCCCCGAGACAAGCTCGGGGAGGAATTAGAGGACTAAGGCGCCAGCCTGATCGGCTGGGCTTCGCAGAGGATCAGGGCGAACCAGTCGTTCGGGTCGGTCCATTCGCGGATCGGGGTCCAGCCGCCGGCGCGCAGCAGCATGCGGGCGCCGTTGCGACCATATTTGTGGCTGTTCTCGGTGTGGATCGTCTCGCCCGCCGCCATCGCGAACGGCCGGCCGTCGACCCTGAACTCCATGTCGCGCACCGCCTCGAGATGCATCTCGATCCGCGCGGCATCGTCGTTCCACAAGGCGACATGGCGGAACGCCTCGACCGGGATCGTGCCGTCCAGCTCGCGGTTGATCCGCTCGAGCAGGTTGAGGTTGAAAGCGGCGGTGACTCCCTGGGCATCGTCATAGGCGGGGACCAGGACGTCCGGCGACTTGACCCGGTCCATCCCGATCAGCAGCCGTGCGCCGTCGCCCAGCCATTCGCGCATCGCGCGCAGCAGGTTGACCGCATGCCAGGCCTGCATGTTGCCGATCGTCGAACCGGGAAAGAAGCCGAGCTTGGGCATGCCGCTCACCTGCTCGGGCAGCGGCACCGGGCGGAGGAAATTGGCCTCGACCGGATAGACCGGCAGGCCGGGAAAGGCCTGGCCCAGTTCAGCGGCGGACTGGCGGAGGAAATCGCCCGAAATGTCGATCGGCACATAGGCGGCGGGATCGATGGCACGCAGCAGCAGCGGCGTCTTGACCGAGGAACCCGAGCCGAACTCGACCACCGCGGCGCCGCGCGCCGCCAGCGCGCCGAGCTCGGGGCCGGTCTTGCGGAGCAGCTCGGTTTCGGTGCGGGTGGGGTAATATTCGGGGAGCTGGGTGATCTCCTCGAACAGTTCCGAGCCGCGGCGATCGTAGAACCAGCGCGCCGGGATGGCGCGCGGCCGGGCCCCGAGGCCACTCAGTACATCGGCGCGGAAATGTGGATCGGCGAGGCTGGCCTGGCCGTCTTCGAGTTCCTGTTTCAGCATGACTGGCCGGCCTTTCGGTTTTGATCGTCATCCCCGCGCAGGCGGGGATCCAGAGCCACGAAGGTCATCGCTCTGTTACCCTGGATCCCCGCCTGCGCGGGGATGACGAGGAAGGGAGCGAAGGTGGCGGTGAAGAGGGGCTGGTGCGGGAAGGCCATCACAGGTCCTTCGCCAGGCGCACGCCGGTGAATTGCCAGCGCTGATGGGGGTAGAAGAAATTGCGGTATGAGGGCCGCGAATGGCCGCGCGGCGTGGCGCAGGACGATCCGCGCAGCACGAACTGCCCGCTCATGAACTTGCCGTTGTACTCGCCGACCGCGCCCTCTGCGGCCTTGAAGCCGGGGTAAGGACGGAAGGCACTGCCGGTCCATTCCCAGACATCGCCGAAAAAGGCCGGGCCACCCGCCGAAGGCCGCGGCTCGACCGGGCCGGCAGCATCGAGCTGGTTGCCGCTTTCCGGATCGAAAGCCGAAGCGGCCGCTTCCCATTCGAACTCGGTGGGCAGCCGGGCGCCGGCCCAGCTGGCATAGGCATCGGCCTCGAAGAAGCTGACATGGGTGACCGGCGCGGCGGGATCGACCGGACGGCGGCCGTCGAGCCCGAAGCGGGTCCAGGCGCCGCGCTCCTGGCGCCAGTAGAGCGGCGCCTCGATGCCTTCCTTCTGCACCCAGGCCCAGCCGTCCGACAGCCAGTGGCGCGGGTCCCGATAGCCGCCATCGGCGATGAACGCGGCCCATTCGCCATTGGTCACCGTACGATCGGCAAGGGCGTGCGGAGTAAGCAGCGCCTGGTGGCGCGGCCCCTCGCAATCGAAGGAAAATGTTGAATCGCTTGAATCGACACCCAGCTGCACGAGGCCGGCCTGCCCCTCGATCCAGCCGATCGGGCCGGGCATCGCCACCGGCACCTTGGGCGCGCCGCGCCAGACCGCAGGCTCGAGCGGGTTGACCGAGAAATGGTGGAGGATGTCGGTGAGCAGCAGCTCCTGGTGCTGCTGCTCATGGTTGCAGCCGAGCAGGACCAGCACCCGGGCCGCTTCCGGGAGATCGGGCAGCGCATCGATCAGCGCGGCATCGACATGGGCGCGGTACGCCAGCACCTCGGCGAGGCTGGGGCGCGACAGCATTCCCCTGCGAGGACGCGCATGCCGCTGCCCCTCGGCCTCGTAATAGCTGTTGAACAGGAAGGGCCAGCGTTCGTCGTGCAGCGCATAGCCGGGGACATGGTCGCGCAGCACGAAGGTCTCGAAGAACCACGTCGTATGCGCGAGATGCCATTTGGCCGGCGAGGCATCGTCCATCGACTGGATCGTCGCATCGGCATCGGAGAGCGGGCGGACCAGCGCCTCGCTCAGTGCGCGGGTATGCTGGAACTTCGCGCCAAGCGCGCCGGAGGCCGGAGCGGATCCCGTTTCCGTTCGCATTATGTTCTCCTAGCGCGGCCGGGTGCGCCGGTCAACCGGGGGAGATATAGGTTCGCGGAAAGCCCCCGGTACCCCTTCAGAACGTTACGTCGCCGGCTTTTGTTCACGCCCTGCCGATAGCGGGCGACCCCGGGCCGGGCAGCTATGCCAAGGTATCGGTCAGCGTGACGCGCCGGGTATCCAGAGCACGTCACCGGCCTCGCTCTGGTTCACCGCGCGGGCGGCGACGAACAGCAGGTCGGACAGGCGGTTGAGATAGGCGAGCGGCTGCGGCCCGGCACCGGCGGCGACCGCGGCACGCTCGGCCCGGCGGGTGACAGCGCGGGCGAGATGGAGCTCGGGCGCACCGGGGGCGCCGGCGGGCAGCACGAAGCTGGTCAGCGGCTCCAGCGCCGAATTGATATGGTCGATCCGCTCCTCGATCCATGCGACCTGGCCGGGGGTGATGCGCAGCGCGCCCTGGATCCCCTCGGGCGTGGCGAGATCGGCGCCGAGGTCGAACAGGTCGTTCTGGATATGCGCAAGCATGCCGCCGAACGCGTGATGGCCGAGCGTGGCGCGGGCGACGCCGAGCGCGCAGTTCGCCTCGTCGACATCGCCGATCGCCGCCATCAGCGCGGCAGCCTTGGAGATGCGCGAGCCGTCGACCAGGCCGGTGGTGCCGTCGTCGCCGGTGCGGGTGTAGATCTTGTTGAGCTTGACCATCGCGGCGGAGCCTACGCCCGCGCGCGCGCCATCTCAATCACTCAGGCGTGCTTCGAGCGGAGCAGCAGCAAGCCGAAGCCGATGAAGATCGTGCCCGTCATCCGGTTGAACCATTTCTTGAGCGCCGGTCGCTCGAGATGGCGGGCGAGGCCGCGGCCGCCCAGCGCATAGACCAGGTACCAGAAGCACTCGACCACCGCGAAGGTCAGCACGAGGATCGCGAATTGCGGCGGCTTGGGCGCGGCGGCGCTGACGAACTGGGGAAAGAAGGCGGCGGCGAACAGCAGCGCCTTGGGGTTGGAGATGGCGATCACGAAGCCGCCGCGGAAGAGCTGGGCGGCGGTGAGGCGCCTGTCGGCGAGGGCGGCATCGTCGGTCACGTCGAGCGGGGCCGGGTCGGACCGCCAGGCCTTGATGCCGAGCCAGACCAGATAGGCGGTGCCGGCCCAGCGCAGCACTTCGAACGCGCCGGGAATGGCGAGCAGCAGCGCGGTGAGCCCGGCGGCGGAGGCGGCGAGGAGCGCGATCAGCCCGGCCAGGCAGCCGGCCATTGCCGCGACGGTGCGACGCAGGCCGAAATCGACGCTGCGCTGGAGGATGTGGAGCATGTTGGGGCCGGGCGTCCCGCAAAGCAGGAACACGGCCATGACGAACAGCCACCAGGTCTGGAGAGTCATCGCGGCAACCTTGGCATTCTGGAAAGGGCCGTGCGGCCCGGTGCGTCAGCCCTTGGCCGACATCATCATCAGGATGATCGCGATGATCGCGATCGCCACGGCCTGGAGCAGGATGCGCTGCTGCATCAGCTTCTGCGACTTGAGCGCGCGCGGGCTGGGGCCGTCGCCGGTGTTCTCCAGGTCCTGGCTGGTCGTCTGCGCCATGTTCACCAGCCCCTTGATGAGGATGAACAGAGTGGCGAGCATCGCCGCGATCAGCAGGAAGGCCAGAAAGATCATGCGGCGACCCTACGCCTGTGCGGCGGCGATGCCAACCGGCAGTTGTCCTGCCCGCAACCGCTCCGCCAGCGCGCGGCCATCCTCGCCAGCCAGTCGCATCGCCTCGAGGCTCGGCGCGCCGTGGCGCTTGGCGAGGCGGGTGCCGTCCGGGCCGAGCAGCAGCGGATGGTGGCGGTACTCGGGCGTGGGCAGGCCGAGCAGCGCCTGAAGCAGCCGGTGGACATGCGTCGCGGCGAACAAATCCACCCCACGCACGACATGGGTGATGCCCTGCGCGGCGTCGTCGATAGTGACGGCGAGATGGTAGCTGGCGGGGGCGTCCTTGCGGGCTAGGACGACGTCCCCGGCGGAGGCGGGGCCGGCGCGGACGCGGCCGGCGATCTCGTCCTGCCAGAAGAGCTGAAAACCCTCGCCGTCATCCCCGCGAAGGCGGGGATGACGGGTTTGGAGGGTGGCAAGGGCACGCCCCATATCCAGCCGCCAGCAATGCGGCTTGCCCAGGTCCGGCGCTTCGAGCCCGCGGCACGTCCCCGGATAGAGCGCGCCCTCCGGCCCGTGCGGGGCGGTCAGGCTCGCGGCAATGTCGGCGCGGGTGCAGAAACAGGGGTAGAGCAGGCCCATGGCACGCAGCCGGTCGAGCGCTTCCTCGTAGAGCCCGAGGCGCTGCGACTGGAAGGTCACCTCCCCGTCCCATTCGAGCCCGAGCCATTCGAGATCGCGCAATATCGCCGCGACATGCTCGGGGCGCGAGCGAGTGCCGTCGATATCCTCGATGCGCAGGGTGAAGGCCCCGCCGGCCACCCGGGCGAAGTCATGCGCCTGGATCGCCGACCACGCATGCCCTAGGTGCAGGCGGCCGGTGGGGCTGGGCGCGAATCTCGTGTGGACAACCATCAGAACGGCCCTTGACCGCGAGTCGCGGCATATGCTGTCATCACCGCGTCACGCTTCTCGGCGAGATGCGTGCCACCACCTAACGGGCGAGGGAGCGCATGTATCATCCCGATCTGATCCGCCATCCGGACAGCTGCCCCGCCCTTGTGCTCAATGCCGATTATACGCCCCTGAGCTATTATCCGCTGAGCATCTGGCCCTGGCAGACGGCGGTCAAAGCGCTGTTCCTCGATAGAGTGGACGTCGTCTCCTATTACGAACGCGAGGTCCGAAGTCCCAGCGCGAGGCTGAAGCTTCCTTCGGTCATCGCGCTCAAACAATATGTGAGACCTTCGCAGTTTCCCGCCTTCACCCGCTTCAACCTGTTCCTTCGCGACAAGTTCGCCTGCCAATATTGCGGCAGCCACCGCGACCTCACCTTCGACCATGTCATTCCCCGCGCCCAGGGCGGGCGCACCACCTGGGAAAATGTCGCCACTGCCTGCGCGCCGTGCAACCTGAAAAAGGGCGGACGCACTCCCCAGCAGGCCGCGATGCCCCTCTATCTCCAGCCGATACGGCCGACCAGCTGGCAGCTCCAGGAGCATGGCCGGCGCTATCCCCCCAATTATCTCCACGATACCTGGCGCGACTGGCTCTACTGGGATGTCGAGCTGCTGGCCTGATCGTCATCCCGGTGAACGCCGGGATCTCGGGCAACAAGCGCGCCGGCAGAGAAACCCTGGGCCCCGGCCTGCGCGGGGGGGACGGCAGGGGGGATGCGCGCTAGCATCCCCGGCAAAAGCGGGGAGGTCACGGATATGAGCGGTTTCACCATCGACCGGCGCACGGCGCTGGCCCTGTCGCTGGGCGGCGCGAGTGCGCTGGCGTTCCCGCGGCTCGCCTTCGCGGCGGCGCTCGACGAAGCGGCGGTGGATGCGATCGTCCAGCCCTTCCTCACCGCGTTCGAGACGCCGGGCGTCGCCGTGGCGATCGTCCGTCCCGGCATGCCCGCCTTCACCAAGGGCTATGGCGTCCGCACGCTGGGCAAGCCCGCGCCGGTCGATGCGCACACCCGCTTCGGCATCGCCTCGCACTCCAAGGCCTTCACCGCCGCGGCGCTGGCGCTGCTCGTCGATGCGGGCAAGCTCGGCTGGGAAGACCCGGTGGTGAAGCACCTCCCCGAGTTCCGCATGTCCGATCCCGCGGTCACGCAGATGATGACGGTGCGCGACCTGCTGGTGCATCGCTCGGGGCTCCCCTTGGGCGCCGGCGACCTGATGTTCTTCCCGGCCGGCACGCATGTCGCCGCCGATGTGCTGAAGGCACTGCCCTATCTGAAGCCCGCGCGCGGCTTCCGCGCCGGCTATGATTACGACAACATCCTCTACATCGTCGCCGGGCTGCTGATCGAGCGCGTCAGCGGCATGGCCTGGGACAAGTTCGTCGAGACGCGGATCTTCGCGCCGCTCGGCATGGCGGACGCGGTCGGCTCGCGCACCTCGCTCACCACCGACAATGTCGCGGGGCGCCATGCGCGGCTCGGGCCGCCGGTGCGCGGGATCGGCAAGCAGGAAGTCGTCCAGCCCGACGAAGGCAAGATGGTCGACGCCGCAGGCGGGATCAACGCCAGCATCAGCGACATGGCCAAATGGATCCAGGTGCAGCTCGCCCAGGGCAAGCTGCCCGACGGCAAGCAGCTCTGGTCGGTCCAGCAGGCCCGCGAGATGTGGAAGCCGCAGACGATCACCTCGTCGAGCGACGGCCCGACCGCGGAGAACCCGGTGCGCCCGGTGCTCGCCGCCTATGCGCTGGGCTGGTTCGTGCAGGACTATCGCGGGCTCCGGCTGATCCAGCACAGCGGCGGCCTGTCGGGCCAGGTGACCTATACCGGGCTGCTGCCTTCGCGCGGGATCGGCGTGTCGGTGCTGAGCAATGTCGAGGAAGGCGTCTCCGCCGCGATCCGCAACGCGATCCTCGACAAGCTGATCGACGCACCGGCGTTCGACTGGGTGGCGAGCTATCGCACGCGCAGCAAGGCGGCGCAGGACGAGGCGCTGGCCAGCGTCGAGGGCGGGATCGACAAGGCGCCGGCAGGCAGCCCGTCGCTGCCGCTGGCAGGCTATGCCGGGCGCTACCGCGATCCCTGGTACGGCAATGTCGTGGTGAGCACCAAGGGCGGCAAGCTGTGGATCGACTTCACCCCCACGCCGGTGTTCAAGAGCGTGCTCGAACCCTGGGGTCCCGACAGCTTCCGCACCCGCTTCGCCAAGGATGCCGGCGAGGATGCAGTCGTGACCTTCGAGGTGAAGGGCGGCAAGGTCGTCGGGGTGACGATGAAGCCGCTCTCGCCGCTCGCCGATTTCAGCTATGATTACCAGCATCTCGCCTTCGTGCCGGTGCCGTAATCAACTGTATTATTGTAGTAACACAGATGCTGCGCTAAAAGGACGGCATGCGAGCGGCAGAATCACCGACTGATGGCTGACGGCAGCGATCCGAGGAACGTCCGCTTTCCGCTGCGCCGGTCGGGCGACGATTTCGCGCCGGGCCCCACGCCGGCGCCGAAGCCCGAACCGCGCGCCTGGCGCCCGCCGTCGATCGAGAAGATCGGCGAGGGGCTGGGCGACGCGCTCAAGCGGATCAGGCCGCCGCGCGAGGAACCGCTCGAGCTGTCGGGCGGCATGCCGGCGCCCGACGACTATGCCCCGCGGTGGCGCCGGGCAGCATCACCGCCACCGCCTCCCCCGCCCGCCCAGCCGGCCTATGCCGAGCCGCTGCCGGCGGGCGGCTACACCACCAATTTGCCGGTGGTGCTCAAGAAGCGGAACTGGCTGCGCTGGGCGAGCTGGATCGTCGCCGGCTTCCTCGTGCTGTTCTTCGTCGCGGTCGCCTGGCTGGCGCTGACCGCGCCGCTCTCCAAATCGCTCCAGCCGCCGGCGCCGCCTTCGATCACGCTGCTCTCCGCCGAGGGCAAGCCGATCGCGCGGCGCGGCGCGGTGATCGCCGCCCCCGTGGACGCCAGCAAGCTGCCCGAACATGTCCGCAACGCCTTCGTCGGCATCGAGGACCGGCGCTTCTACAGCCATTGGGGCGTCGATCCGCGCGGCATCCTGCGCGCCTTCGTCCATAATGTGACGAGCGACGGCGGATCGCAAGGCGGCAGCACGATCACCCAGCAGCTCGCCAAGAACGCCTTCCTCAACTCACAGCGCACCTTCGGGCGCAAGGCGCAGGAAGTGCTGATCGCCTTCTGGCTGGAAGCCTGGCTGAGCAAGGACGAGATCCTCTCGCGCTATCTCTCCAACGTCTATTTCGGCGACAATGTCTACGGCTTGCGCGCCGCCGCGCGCCATTATTTCAGCGTCGAGCCCGAGGGGCTGACCTTGAGCCAGGCGACCCTGCTCGCCGGGCTGGTGCAGGCGCCGTCGCGGCTGGCGCCGACCGGCAATCTGAAGGGCGCGCGCGAGCGGCAGAAGCTGGTGATCGCATCGATGGTCGATGCCGGGCTGCTCACCAAGGCGCGCGGGCAGAGTGTGCGTCCCGCCGTGCTCAACGTCACCAAGTCCGAGGACGATCTGCCCAACGGCACCTATTTCGCCGACTGGGTGCTGCCCCAGGCGCGCGACCGGGCCGGCGGCGTCGGCACCGAGCAGACCGTGCAGACCACGCTCGAGCTGGCCGCCCAGCAGGCGGCCGAGCGCGCGGTGCGCGGCGCGGGGCTGCGCAAGTCGCAGATCGCGATCGTCGCGATGCATCCCGATGGCCGGGTGATCGCGATGGTCGGCGGCAAGAGCTACGGCGAGAGCCCGTTCAACCGCGCCACCCAGGCGCGGCGCCAGCCGGGATCGACCTTCAAGCTGTTCGTCTATCTCGCGGCCCTGCGCGGCGGGATGGAGCCGGACAGCATCGTCGACGACAGCCCCGTCCAGATCGGCGACTGGAAGCCCGAGAATTCGCACGGCAGCTATGCCGGGCAGATCACGCTGCGCCAGGCCTTCGCCAAGTCGTCCAACGTCGTCGCGGCGCGACTGACCCAGAAGTTCGGCGTGCGCGCGGTGACCCAGGCGGCGCGCGACCTCGGCATCTCGACGCCGATCGGCAACGATGCCTCGATCGCGCTCGGCACCTCGACCGTCTCGCTGCTCGAGCTGACCGCCGCCTATGCCTCGGTCGCCAACGGCACCTATCCGGTGCGCCCGCAGGGGTTGAGCGGCGAGGAGGCGGAGAGCGACTGGCTGGCCAAGCGTCTGGGCGGCCCGACCCGCTATAACGGGCGCCAGCTCGACGATCTCAGGAGCCTGCTCGGCACGGTGGTGGAGGACGGCACCGGGCGCGGGGCGAACCTGCCGATCCCGACCTATGGCAAGACCGGCACGACGCAGGACAATCGCGACGCGCTGTTCATCGGCTATGCGGGCGGGATCGTCTGCGGGGTGTGGCTGGGCAATGACGACAATTCGCCCAATCCCGGCCTGTCCGGCAGCGGCCTGCCGGCGCGGGTGTGGCGCGACTTCATGACCCGCGCGCTCGACCTGCGCATCCCGCCGCCCGAGCCGACGGTGGAGCCCGACGCCAATGACGTGACGCTCGACGATGTGCTGAACGGGGTGGGCGAGTTCATCCAGGGCTCGGGCATCGAGACCCAGGTGGTGCCGCCGGGCGTCGATCCCGACGAGCAGGGCGAGGCGCCGATCGACGCCCGGCCGGCGGAAGGACAACCGGGCGCGGCGACCGACCGGCGACGCCCGGGCCGCGGCCCGAGCGCGCCGCCAGCGGATCGCTTCCGGCCGGACGACCGGCGGGGCGAGGAGCGCTAGGCTCGGATCGACATTCAACCCTTTCAGTTCCCCGGCGAAAGCTGGGGCCCAGGGTTTCTCTGCCGTCCAGCCTGTGACCCTGGGCCCCGGCTTTCGCCGGGGAACAACTGGGTCAGTGTCAAACCGGTGAGGCGCGGCAACCTCACGCCGCCACGCCTCGCCGGCGCGCAATCACTTTACCGGGCGGCAATTCTCCAGCAGCAGGCCGTGCGCACTGGCATTGAAATTGGCATAGACGCCCGACAGCTTGATCCGCTTGCCGGGCTTGAGCTGCAGCGCGAACACCGACTGGCCCTTCGCCAGCCGACAGAAGATGTCGGTCTTGAACGGCGCGGTGCCGGGCAGCCGGATCGCCTCGTTATAGGGCTCCGGGATGTCGTAGGTGACGACATAGGCGTCATCCAGCTTGTCGATCGACTTGACCGTGCCGCTGACGATGAAGGTCTTGTCCTTGTAGCGCAGCGGGATCGCGGCGGCGTTGCGCTGGGTGTCCTTCGAGATCTGGTGCGAGATCGACAGCGCGTCCATTTCGAGCGGCGCCTTGTTGCCGGCCGCGGTCATGCCGGCGCTGGCCGCCGCGGTGCCGGCCTTGCCGGTCTTGAGCTGGTTCAGCATGCCACACATCTCCGCCTTGGCGGGCTCGCTCGCGGCCGACATGCCGGCGCGCAGCTTCGCCTCCATCCGGACGGTGCCGTCGTCCGTCGCGGTGATGGTGAGGGGAAAGGCGCGGGACTTGCCGGTCTGCGCCTGCTCGATCAGCATGCTGCCGTCCTCGGGCTCGACCGCCAGCACGTCATAGCCCTTGGCGACGACGATCCCGCGCATCTGGCCGATCGCGCTGGCAGGCTTCAGGCCGGGCAGCGTCACCGAGGCGGCGAACTTCTGGCCGCTGAGGATGCTGCCACCCTTGGTGAAGGATTCCTCACAGGTGCCGGCATGCGCCAGCGCCGGGGCAAGCAGCGCGATCGGTACGAAGAGACAGGACAAGCGCATGGTTTTCCCTCTTTCTTTTTCGCCATGATAAGCTGGCGTGGCTGTATGGCGCCAAAGCCCTGCGCCGCCAACGCGCGAATGTCCGACTGCACGGAAAGGCCGTGGTTGCCAGCCCCGAAGAGGCCGCGAGATTCTGTGTGTTGACGCCGCCCCGCACCCTCCGCATGGACCGGCCATGCGCTTCTTCTCCGACAACGCCGCCGCCGTCTGCCCCGAAGTGTTCGCTGCGCTGAGCAAGGTGAACCAGCTCGACACGGCCTATGACGGGGACAGATGGTCGCAGTCGCTCGACGGGGCGTTCTCCGACCTGTTCGGGACCCAGGTACGCGCGCTGTGGGTGCCGACCGGCACGGCGGCGAACAGCCTGGCATTGGCCGCGCTCTGCCCGCCCTATGGCGGAGTGGTCTGCCACCGCGACGCGCACATCAATGTCGACGAATGCGGCGCGCCCGAATTCTACACGCATGGCGCCAAGCTGCTGGTCGGCGAAGGCAGCGGCTCGAAGCTGACCCCGGACGCGATCCACGCGGTGATCGATCCGATCCGGCCGGACGTCCACCAGGTCCAGCCGCACGCCATCTCGATCACCAACGCGACCGAGTACGGCCTGGCCTATACGCCCGACGAGGTCGCGGCGATCGGGGCGCTCGCCAAGGCGTGCAAGCTCGGGCTGCACATGGACGGGGCGCGCTTCGCCAATGCCGTCGCGCATCTCGGCTGCCATCCCGGCGACGTGACCTGGCGCGCGGGCGTCGATGCGCTGAGCTTCGGCTTCGTAAAGAATGGCGGGATGAGCGCCGAAGCGCTGGTGTTCTTCAAGCCCGAGCTGGCGGACGCGACGCTCTATCGCCGCAAGCGCGCGGGGCTGCTCTTCTCCAAGGGGCGCTATCTCGCGGCGCAGATCCTCGCGCTGCTCGAGGATGATCTGTGGCTCAGGAACGGCCGCGCGGCCAATGCCGGGGCGGCCTTGCTCGCCCGGGCGGCGGGCGACCGGCTGGTGCATCCGGTCGAAGCGAACGAAGTGTTCCTCAAGGTCAGCGCCGAGGAAGCCGCGAGCCTGCGCGCCCTCGGCTTCGACTTCTATGACTGGGGCGTCGGCGAGGCCCGGCTGGTGATCAGCTGGGACCAGAGCGAGGACGCGATCCGGCCACTCGCCGACGCGATCGCGGCGCTGTGAGCGAGGGCACCTCGCCCCAATCCACCCGTCTTTCGGTCCTGATCCCCTTCGCGATCGTCACGTTGATCTGGGGATCGACCTGGATCGTGATCCGCGACCAGCTTTCGGTGGTGCCGCCGAGCTGGTCGGTGACCTACCGTTTCACCGTGGCGGGCGTGACGATGCTCGCCTGGGCGCTGCTGCGCGGCGACGGGTTACGGATGGACGCGCGCGGCTGGCGGTTCGCGGTGCTGCTCGGGCTCGCCCAGTTCGTGTTCAATTTCAACTTCGTCTACCGCGCCGAGCAGCACATCACCTCGGGCGTGGTGGCGGTGGTCTATGCGCTGCTGCTGGTGCCCAATGCGGTGCTTGCCCGCTTGTTCCTCGGCCAGAAGATGGGGCGGCAGCTGGTGATCGGATCGGCGATCGCGATGGCCGGCGTAGCCTTGCTGTTCGTCCATGAGGCGCGGCTGAGCCCGGTGGGGCCGCATGCGGCGCTGCTCGGCATCGGCATCGCCTTGCTGGGTGTGCTGTCCGCCTCGACCGCCAATGTCATGCAGGCCACCCGCACCGCCAAGGCCTATCCGATGGCGACCGCGCTCGGCTGGGCGATGCTGAGCGGCGCGGCAATCGACGCCATGTTCGCGCTCGCCACGGTCGGTCCGCCGGTGTTCGATCCGCGGCCGAGCTATGGCCTGGGCATCCTCTATCTCGGCGTGCTGGGATCGGCGCTGACCTTCAGCATCTATTTCCGGCTGATCCGCACGATAGGGCCGGCCAAGGCGGCCTATACCAGCGTGCTGATCCCGGTGATCGCGATGGTCTTCTCGACGCTGTTCGAGGGCTATCGCTGGTCGGCGCTGGCGGCGGGCGGCGCGGTGCTGGTGGTGGCCGGGCTGATCGTGGCGCTCAAGGCGCGCAGGCCCAACCGGTAGTCGGCGTAGCGCGGCTGCCAGCCGAGCACGCGCTTCACCTTCCCATTCGCGACGCGGCGGTTCTCGGCATAAAAGGCGCGGGCCTGGGGGCCGAGGTTGGCCTGTTCCAGCGACACCAGCGGCGGAACCGGCAGCCCGAGCAGCGCGCAGCCATAGGCGATGACGTCGCTCTGCGGCGCGGGACGATCGTCGGCCAGGTTATAGGCGCCGGGCGGGCCGTCGAACCCGGCGATCACCCCACTGACGATGTCGTCGACATGGACGCGGCTGAACACCTGGCCGGGCACGTCGATACGGGCAGCGGCGCCGGCGCGGATGCGGTCGAGCGGGGAGCGGCCGGGACCGTAGATGCCGGGCAGGCGGAACACCCGGGCACCCAGCCCGAGCCAGGCGGCATCGGCCTGCGCCCGGGCGGTACGGCGGCCGGTACCGGTGGGGGCGCCCTCGTCGACCCAGGCGCCGGCGACATCGCCATAGACTCCGGTCGAGGAGAGATAGCCGATCCAGGCGCCCGAGGTGGCGATGTCCCGGCCATAGGCGGCGAGCACGGGATCGTCCTCGCCCGGCGGGACCGTGGAGAGGATGTGGGTGGCGCGGGCGATATCGGCCGCGCGATCGGCGAAGGTCTCGCGGGTGACGGTGGCGATGTCGGCCTGGCCGGCAAGCCGGGCGATCAGTCGGGTTGCGGTATAGCCCGGGCCGAAGATCAGCAGGCGCATCCGCTAAAATCCTCCCCGAGCTTGTCTCGGGGAGGGGGACCATCGCGCAGCGATGGTGGAGGGGCGCCGCGGGTACCGCCGCGCGGCGCCCCTCCACCACCGGCTTCGCCGGCGGTCCCCCTCCCCCAGCAAACTGGGGGAGGAACTGGTCGCTCACTCCGCCCCATAGCCCCCGAACTGCACCCCGAAGAAATCGCCCTTGTTCCAGCGCGGGCGCTCGGGGGCGTCGGTGAGGGCGCGGGCGATGGCATAGTTCAGCCGCATGTACTTCGCCGCCGAGTTCCAGTCGAACGGCAGGTCGATCTGGTCAGAAGGCTTGTGGTAATTCTCGGCGAGGAACTTCTTCTGCGCCTCGGCACCCTCCCCGCCCGGGCCGGTGTCGAGCGACACCGCCGGCACGCCCGCCTTGACGAAGCTGTAGTGATCCGAGCGGACGAAGAACATCTCCTCGGGGCTCGGATCGGGCACGACCTTCAGCCCCTCGCTCGCCGCCGCCGCCTCGATCACCGCGCCAAGGCTCGAGCGCTCGCCGCCCAGCGCCACGACATCGACCAGCGGATAGGTGAGGATCGGCATGTCCATGTTGACGTCGGCGACCAGCCGGTCCTTCGGCACCGGCGGGTAATGCGCGAAATAATCGGAGCCGAGCAGCCCCTTCTCCTCCGCCGCCAGCGCGATGAACAGCATCGAGCGCTTCGGCTTCTCGCCCGAGGCGATGAACTTGCGCGCGACCTCGAGCATCGTCGAGACGCCGATCGCATTGTCCATCGCGCCGTTATAGATGCGGTCGCCATTCACCGCGTCGCCCACCCCGACATGGTCGAGATGCGCGGAGAGGACGACATACTCCGCCTTGAGCGTGGGATCGCTGCCGGGGATCAGCCCGACCACGTTGCGTGTCGGCCTGGTGACCAGCCGCGTCTTGCTCGCCACCTTGAGGATGCCCGGCAGCGCGCCGGTGGGCACCTTCGTGTCCTTGCGCTGAGCGGCGAGCACGTCCTGCCACTTGATCTTCGCGCCCTGGAACAGCTTCTCGGCGCCGACCGGGCCGAGATAGCCGACCGGCGGGGCGCCCGGCGCGGTGGCAAAGGCAGTGCCGTCGGGCCGCGCCCAGCTGGTCCGCTCATAGTCGTAGTAAGGCACGATCGCTTCGAACGGGAACTGCTCGCGCTGGGCGAGCGATTCCAGCACGATCACCGCGACCGCACCCTTTTTCTGCGCGATCGCCGCCTTCTGCTCGTCATCGCTGAAATGCGCCTCGACCGCGTCGGGCAGTCCCTTGGGCACGCCGGGCAGGACCGCGACGATCTTGCCGCGCACGTCGAGCCCCTTGTAGTCGTCGCGCTTGCCCTCGGGATAGACCAGGCCATAGCCGGCGAAGACGATCCCGGCCTCGGCCTTGAAATCGGGCGTCGCCGGCACCGGCGTGTTGACGAAATCGATGCCGAACTGGAGCGGGATCTCGCTGCCGCCGCGCACCAGGCTCCACTTGGCCTTCTCCGCCGGCTTGTAGGCGACCAGCTTGAACGGCTGGAACCAGCTTCCCTCGACGCCCGGCTGCAGCCCGATCGCGAGCATCTGCGCCGCGACATATTCGGCCGCCACCTCATAGTCGCGCGTCCCGGCCTCGCGCCCGTGCATCGCATCGGAGGCGAGGAACTGGACATGGCTCTTCAGCGCCGCCTGCTCGGGCGGGAGCTGCGCCGGTGCCGCAGACGCAGCCGTCTGCGCCTGGGCGAGCGGCGCGGCGAGCAACGCCGTGGCGGCAAGGAGGAAGCGGTCGAGGAAGTTCACGGTGACATGGGCCCCTTGTAGAGCGTGCCGAAGAAGTCGCCCTTGTTCCACACCGGCTTGTCCTCAGCATCGGCGACGGCGCGGGCGATCGCATAGTTGAGACCGACGAAGCGCAGCCCCTGCTTCCAGTCGATCAGCCCGACTTCGTCCGAGGGCTGGTGGTAATGCTTGTCGAGGAATTCCTTGGTCGCCGCCGCACCCGCGCCGCCCGGACCCAGATCGAGCGAGACCGAGGGAATGCCCGCCTTGACGAAGCTGTAATGATCCGAGCGGACGAACGAGGCTTCCTCGGGCGCGGGATCGGGGACGAGCTTCACGCCCTCGGCCGCCGCAGCCGCCTCGACGATCCTGCCCAAAGTGCTGCGATCGGCGCCATAGGCGACCAGGTCGACGAAGTCATAGGTGAGGATCGGCATGTCGAGATTGACGTCGGCGACGATCGCTCCCTTGGGCACCGTCGGGTTGGCGGCGAAATATTCGGAGCCGACCAGCCCCGCCTCCTCCGCCGTCACCGCGACGAACAGGATCGAGCGGCGCGGCGCCTTGCCCGCGGCCTGGAAGCGCCGGGCGACCTCGAGCATCGCGGCGGTGCCGACGGCATTGTCCATCGCGCCGTTGTAGATCCTGTCGCCCGTCGCATCGGGCTCGCCGACGCCGACATGATCGAGATGGGCGGAGATCACGACATATTCGCCCGCCTTGTCGGTACCCGGCAGCACGCCGGCGACATTGTTGGCGGTGAGCGTGCGCACGTCGGTGTTGGAGGTGCCCGCGGCGGTCACGCCGAGCGCGCCGGTGGGCAGCTTCCTGTCGCCCTTGTCGGCGGCGAGCACGGCGTCCCATTTGATCTTCGTGCCGGCGAACAGCTTGGCCGCGCCTTCATAGCTCAGATAGGCGAAGGCCGGCGCTTCGGTGCCATCGGGCGCGCCCTGCCAGTGCATCGCGCCGCCCTGCCAATTGGGCACGGTGCGCGCGAAGGAATAGCCCTGGCGGCGCGAGACACCCTCGATCAGGATCACGCCAATCGCGCCATGCGCCGCGGCGGTGCGCGACTGCACGACCGGGATGCCGAGATGCGCGCGCACGTCGCTCGGCCCGGCATGCGGCGCATCGCGCACCACCGCGACGATCGCGCCCTTGACGTCCAGGCCCTTATATTCGCCTTCGCTGCCATAGCCGGCGAAGACCACCGGCGCCGACAGGCTGAGCTTGGGGTTCGAGGGCACCGCGCGGGTGAGATAGTCCTTGCCCCATTCGAGCGGCGTTTCGATCGCACCCCGCTTGAGCACCAGGCTGCCATGATCGGCGGGCTTGTAGTCGATCAGCGGCACCGGCTGGAACCAGCTGCCGTTGGCGCCCGCGGGCTTGAGCCCCGCCGCGAGCATCTGCGCCGCGACATATTGCTCGGCGATGGTCAGCTCGGGGCTGCCCGTGTCGCGGCCCTTCATCGCATCCGAGGCGAGGAACTGGACATGCGCCTTGAGCGCCGCCGCGTCCTTGCCCAGGTCCTGGGCGAAGGCCGGAGTCGCCGCGAGCAGCGCGCTCGCGGCGAGAAGCAGGTGCCGCTTGATGCTCACTTGGCGCCCGGCCCTTCATAGGTGAGGCCGAAGAAATCACCCTTGTTCCACAGCGGGCGCTGGTCGCCATCGGCGATCTCGCGCGCGATCCGGTAGTTCACGTCGACGAAGCGCACGCCCGATTCCCAGTCGATCGCCGGCAGCTGGCCGACCTCGTCCGAGGGCTGGTGATAATGGTTCTTCATGAAGTCGTCGATCGCCGCGCGGCCCGGGCCGCCGGCACCCGGCCACAGGAAGACCGAGGGCACGCCTTTGCGGACGAAGTTGTAATGGTCCGAGCGGACGAAGATGTTCTCGCCGGGCAGCGGATCGTCCGACAGCGGCACGCCGATCGCCTTGCCGGCGCGCTCGACGATCGGGCCGAGCGTCGAGTGGCTGGCGCCATACACCACCACGTCCTGGAACTTGTAGGTGATGATCGGCATGTCGAGATTGACGTCGGCGACGATGCTCGACAGCGGCACGGTGGGATTGTTGGCGAAATAGTCCGAGCCGATCAGTCCCTTCTCCTCGGCGGTGACCGCGAGGAACAGCACCGAGCGGCGCGGCTTGGTGCCCGCCGTCTTGAAACGCTTGGCCTCCTCGATCAGCGAGGCGATGCCGACTGCGTCGTCGAGCGCGCCATTGTTGATCGTGTCGCCGGTCTTGTCCGGGCGGCCGACGCCGATGTGATCGAGATGCGCCGAAAGCACGACGACTTCCTTGGTGAGCGTCGGGTCGCTGCCCGGCAGCATGCCGGCGACATTATAGCTCTGGACGGGCGTGAGCGCGGTCTTGGCGGCGACGGTGACGGTAACCGGCAGCGCCTCGGCCTTGAACACGGCGTTGTCGGCCTCGGCCGCCTTGGCGATGTCGGCCCATTTCTGCTTGGCGCCGGCGAACAGCTTCTCGGCGCCGACCAGGCTGACCGTGCCGGCCGAGGGCGTGCCCGGCGCTGCGATATGGCCGGTGCCGTTCGGATTGCCCCAGGTGAAGCGCGCCCGGGTCACGGCATTGGCGTAGAAGCTGAACGGGCGCTGCTTGGCGGTGCGCGGCGATTCGAGCGTGATCGTGGCGACCGCGCCATGCTTCGCCGCGATCTCCGACTTGGCCGCCGGATTGGAGAAGTGCGCGGCGACCTCGCCGGGGAAGCTCTCGGGCACACCGCCGAAATAGGCGACGATCTTACCCTTCACATTGACGCCCTTATAGTCGTCACGGCCCTGGCCAGTGATGCCATAGCCGACGAACACCACCGGCGCGGTGATGGTGTAGCTGGGCGTCTCGGGATTGGCCGAGGAGACGAAGTCCTTGCCGAATTCGAGCGCGACCGGCTGGGCGCCCTTGCGGGTGAAGGACATGGTGCCCGGGCCGTCGAGCTTGGCGCTGATCAGCGGCACGTTCTGTAGATAGGAGCCATTGTCGCCCGCGGGCTTGAGCCCCGCCGCATAGAATTGCGACGCGACATATTGCGCGGCGATGTTGAACTCGTTGCTGCCCGCCTCGCGGCCCTTGAGCGCGTCCGACGCCAGGAACATCACATGGCTCTTGAGCGCGGCCTGGTCGGCGGGGAGCTCGGCATTGATGATGGCGTTGCGCTCCGCCGCGCTGGGAGCCGCCGGTGCGGTGGCCGGAGTCGGCGCCGTGGCGGTCTGGGCATATGCGGGCATGGCCAGCATCATCGCAAGGGCGAGCGGCGTGGTGGTGCGGATCATGTGGGGGAACCTCTCCGGGGGTAACTCGGTATATCGCTTCGGTAGCACGGCTTGGCGCAGGCGCAAGCCGGCAGATTTTCAAGGTGGCGAGCTTAACACTTGCCCCTATATCCGAGGCATCATGGCAGACGCACGCATCGCTCCGCAGACTCCGCAGATCACTCGCCGCGAGGATTATCGCGCGCCCGACTGGCTGGTCCCCGAGATCGCGCTCGACTTCGATCTCGATCCCACCGCCACCAAGGTCCGCGCGACGCTCAAGGTCGAGCGCAACGGCACGCATGATCGCCCGCTGGTGCTGAACGGCGACGCGCTTGCAGCGGAATCGGTGCGGGTCGACGGTGCCGAGGCGCAGGGCTGGACGATGGACGGGCCCGACCTGGTGATCCCGCTCACCGGCACGGCCCATGAGATCGAGACGGTCGTCACGATCCCGCCCGAGCGCAACACCCAGCTGCAGGGGCTTTATGCCTCGTCGGGCATGCTCTGCACCCAGTGCGAGGCCGAGGGCTTCCGCCGCATCACCTTCTTCCCGGACCGGCCCGACGTGCTGTCGAGGTACAAGGTGCGGATGACCGGCGACAAGGCGCGCTTCCCGGTGCTGCTGGCCAATGGCGATCCGATCGCCCAAGGAGATTGTGAGGGGGGCGATGCCGGGGATGGCCGCCACTGGGCCGAGTGGCACGATCCCTTCCCCAAGCCGAGCTATCTGTTCGCGCTGGTCGCCGGCGACCTGGTGGCGAACAAGGGCAGCTTCACCACGATGAGCGGCCGCAAGGTCGATCTCGGCATCTGGGTGCGCGAAGCCGATCTGGCCAAGACCGATCACGCGCTGCACGCGCTCAAGCTGTCGATGGCGTGGGACGAGAACGTCTATGGCCGTGAATATGATCTCGACGTGTTCAACATCGTCGCGGTGGACGATTTCAATTTCGGCGCGATGGAGAACAAGGGGCTGAACGTCTTCAACAGCCGCTACATCCTCGCCGACCCCGATACCGCGACCGATTACGACTATGACGCGATCGCCGCGGTGGTCGCGCACGAGTATTTCCACAACTGGTCGGGCAACCGCGTCACTTGCCGCGACTGGTTCCAGCTCAGCCTCAAGGAAGGCTTCACCGTCTTCCGCGACCAGAGCTTCTCGGGCGACCAGGGCAGCAAGGCAGTCAAGCGGATCGAGGATGTCCGCGGGCTGCGCGCCTCGCAGTTCCCCGAGGATAGCGGCCCGCTCGCGCATCCGGTGCGCCCCGACGAATATATCGAGATCTCGAACTTCTACACGGCGACCATCTATAACAAGGGCGCCGAAGTGATCCGGATGATGTCGACCATCCTCGGCCCGCAGAAGTTCCGCGCGGCGACCGACCTCTATTTCGACAAGTTCGACGGCACGGCGGCGACCTGCGAGGATTTCGTGCGCTGCATGGAAGAGGCCGGCGGCGTCGATCTCACCCAGTTCCGCCGCTGGTACAGCCAGGCGGGCACGCCGCGCGTCTCGGCCAATCTGAGCCAGGAAGGCGGGCGCGCCCGCCTCAAGCTCGCCCAGACCGTGCCGCCCACGCCGGGCCAGCCGGTCAAGGAGCCGATGGTGCTACCGCTCAAGGTCAAGCTGTTCGGCAGCTATACCGGCCGCCCGATGTGCGACGAGCAGCTGATGCTGCTCAAGGACGCCGCGCAGGAGATGGTGTTCGAGAACCTGTCCGAGCCGCCGGTGCTGTCGATCAACCGCGGCTTCTCCGCCCCGGTGATCGTCGAGACCAACCGGACTGCCAAGGACCTCGCCTTCCTCTCGGCGCATGACGACGATCCCTTCGCCCGCTACGAGGCGATGCAGCAGCTGATGCTCGACACGCTGGTCGCCGCGGTGACCAGCGGCAAGGGCGCGCATGACGCGGTGATCGAGGCGGTGCGCAACACGCTGGCCGATGCCGCGCTCGACAAGGCATTCGTCGCCGAGGCGGTGCTGCTACCCTCGGACAGCTTCATCGGCGACCAGATGGTGGTGGTCGATCCCGACGCGATCTTCGCGGCGCGCGAAGCGCTGCGGGCCGAGCTGGGCAAGGCGCTCGCCGGCGAATGGCGCGCGGCCTATGACGGCGCCCAGGCCAATCGCTTCGAATATTCGCCCGCGGCCAAGGGCGCGCGGCGTCTGAAGAACGTCGCGCTCGGCTATATCGCGGCGAGCGGCGCGGACGATGCGGCGGAGATCGCGTTCGGCCAGTTCGAGGCGGCGGACAACATGACCGACCGCCAGGGCGCGCTCAGCACCCTGGTCAACGGCGTGTCGGACAGGCGCGAGGCGGCGCTCTCGGCCTTTTACGATCGCTACCAGGGCAATGCGCTGGTGCTCGACAAATGGTTCCAGACCCAGGCGCTGTCGGCGCGCGACGATACCGCCCAGGCGGTCGAGGCGCTGGCCGGGCACAAGGACTTCACCCTCGCCAACCCGAACCGCGCCCGCGCGCTGATCGGCGCGTTCAGCGTCAACCAGCGCGCGTTCCACGACATTTCGGGCCGCGGCTACCGCTTCGTCGCGGACCAGCTGATCGCGCTGGATCGCCTCAACCCACAGACCGCGGCCAAGCTGGTGCCGCCGCTCGGCCGCTGGAAGCGGTTCGACGCCGCCCGCGCCGCCCGGATGCGCGACGAGCTCGAGCGGATCGTCGCGACGCCGGGGCTGAGCAAGGACATGTTCGAGCAAGCGTCGAAGTCGCTGGACTGACGCTTTGGTGGCAAGCGCCGGGAAGCAGTGCGGCCCGGCGTGCGCCATATCGGCAGGGCAAGGAGAGACACATGACCCTGTCGATCAAGACCATCGCCTCGCCCGTCGGCGAACTCACTCTCGTCGCCAGTGACAAGGGGCTCGTCGCGATCCTGTGGGAGAATGATTCGCCCGACCGGGTGAAGCTCGGCGCCACGCAGGAGGACGCCGCCCACCCGGTTCTAGCCGCCGCCGAGACGCAGCTGCGCGAATATTTCGCCGGCACCCGCACCCGCTTCGAGCTGCCGCTCGATTTTCGCGGCACCGATTTCCAGAAATCGGTCTGGGCCGAGCTGCTCGCCATCCCGTTCGGCGAGACGCGCTCCTATGGCGAGATCGCGCTCAAGCTCGGGCGCCCCAGGGCCTCGCGCGCGGTGGGCGCCGCCAATGGCCGCAACCCGATCTCGATCGTCGCGCCCTGCCACCGGGTGATCGGCTCGACCGGCAAGCTCACCGGATTCGCGGGAGGCCTGGCGGCGAAGGAATATCTGCTCGGGCTGGAGCAGGGCTGAACGCAAAATTCCTCCCCGAGACAAGCTCGGGGAGGAATTTGAACTAGGCCATCACATTCCGCCCGCGCGTCACCACCGCGGTATGCCCCACGCTGGCCTTGAGCGCGCGCTGGGCGATCGTGTCCATCATCACCCAGTCGTTGCTCGCCTTTTCCGGGGTGAGCGTCAGCGCCATGTAGCCGCGGCGGCTGGTGTCGCACCATTTCAGCTCGGGGCTGGCGGCGACGAGCGCGGCGGCCACCACCTTCGGATCGGCGCCCACCGCCTGCTCATAGCCCGGCGAAGAGACGCTGTGCCCGGCGAACTCGACGCCGGCCGGCTTGCCGTCCTGGCCCAGATCGAACGCCCACGCATTGTGGCTGTCGCCGCACAGCACGAGGAGATTGGCGCCGGCTGCCTGGGCCGACTTCAGGAAGCGCGCCCGCGCCGCCGGGAAGCCGCCCCAATTGTCGAGGTCCGAGGGGATGCCGAGCTTGCTCGCCATCACGCCCGCCTGGACATAGGCCTTGGTCCGCGCGGAGGCATTGGGCTTGAGCCAGTCCGTCGCCTGGGCAGGGATGTTCTGCTTGCCCATGATCGTGCCGAAATTGACCAGCTGCCACTTCTGGCCGGCGCGGGTCGACTTCTTCAGCGCATGGCCGAGCCACGCCTCCTGCTCGGTGCCAAGCATGGTGCGCGCCGGATCCTGCAGCGCGCCGTCGCGGAACGCGACCAGCGCCTTCTGCGCATCGGCCGAGGCGAAGAGCGGGGCGAGCTCGGGCTCGTCGCTGCGATAGAGCAGGCGGCTCTCGGTGCGGAACAGCGTGGCGAGGCTGCCCACGTCATAGCTGCCCCAAGGCGTCTCCGAGACCGGCATCCATTCCTTGTACGCCTGGAGCGCGGCGGCGCGGCGGTCGTTCCAGTCGCCCTCGCCCGGCTGGTTGTTCTGCGCGCTCATCTCGCGGCTGTTGTTGGCCGATTCGTGATCGTCCATCTGCGCCAGCATCGGCTTGACCCGGTGCAGCTCCTGCAGGTCCGGATCGCTGCGATAGCTGGCATAGCGCAGGCGGTAATCGGCGAGGTGGATGATCTCACCCGCCGGCTCGGGCACCCGCCCGCCGACCGGGCCGCTCTCGGGCGCATACCCGCCGGCGGCATATTCATAGAGATAGTCGCCCAGGTGCAGCCACAGGTCGATGTCGCCCCGCGCCGCGGCATGGCCATAGGCGTTGAAATAGCCATAGGGCATGTTCGAGCAGGAGAAGATCGCGATGCCGTACTTGCCGACATTGCCGACCGGCAGCGTCTTGGTGCGGCCGACCGGCGAGAAGCTGCCGTCGGGCGCGACGAAGCGGTAGAAGTAATTGGTGCCCGGCTCGAGCCCCTCGACGGTGATCTTGGCGGTATGATCGCGCCACGGGCCGGTGATCTGCTCGCCGCCCGAGACGATCCTGGCGAAATCCTCGGTCTTCGAGATCTCGGCCTTCACCTTCACCGCGCCGCGGTCGGCGGGAACGTAGCGCGTCCATAGCAGCATCGTGTCCGGCCCCGGCTCGCCGCTGGCGACCGAATGGGTGAAGCCGCTGGCCAGCGCCTGGGCGAAGGAGAAGCCGGGGATGGCGAGCGCGCCCAGGCCCAGCGTGCCGGTGAGGATGAGCGAGCGGCGATCGATGCGCAGTGTCATTTTGAGGCGTTCCCAAGCTATTTCGCCGCAAGCCTTGCCGCCGCCACGTGTCGAGTTCGTGACAGCGCGCGCCATGGACGCTAAGCACGCCTGCAGTCGCACGCAACAAGGCCCTGTCCAACTTCATGCCGCATCACCTTCCGCCCGGGGCTCCGCGCTCCTGATGGCAAGCAAGTCCGAAGTGCTGGGGAGCCGGACGACTCGCCTGACCGATCTCACCGCAGTCGTCGCCGCGCTGCCGCGCTGGTCGATCCTGCTGCTCGTCGCCATCGCGGTCCGCGCGCTGACCTTCGGCAACCCCGTGGTCCATGTCGATGAGGAGTTCTACTTCGTCACGGCGCAGCAGATGCTGCACGGCGCGGTGCCCTTCGTCGATGTGTGGGACCGCAAGCCCGTCGGCCTGTTCCTGATCTATCTGCTGCCTGCCGCCTTCGGCGTGCCGGCGGGGATCTGGATCTACCAGGCGATGGCATTGGCGGCCGTGGTCGGCACCGCGCTGCTGATCGCGCGGCTGGCCGAGAAGGCAGGCTGGGGACGCGGCGCTCTGACCGTGGCGCTGCTCTACCTGTTCATGATCAACTTCGCCGACGGCCAGGGCGGCCAGGCGCCGGTCTTCTACAATCTGCTGATGGCCTGGGCGTTCCTGCTCGTCGTGCCGAGCCCGAGCGACGAGAGCGGCGACCGCCGCCGCATCCATCGCGGCACGCTGGCCATGCTGATCGTCGGCGTGGCGATGCAGGTCAAATATTCGGTGGTGTTCGAGGCGATGTTCCTCGGCCTGTGGCTGATGTGGCGCGAGATCCGGCTCGGCACCAGCATCGCCCATGTCCTGCGCCGTGGCGGCCTATGGGCGTCGGCGGTGTGGCTGCCGACGCTCGCCGTCTGGGCCGTCTTCATCCTGATGGGGCATGGCGAGCCCTGGTTCTACGCCAATTTCGGCTCGATCGTCGATCGGCTCAGCGATCCGCCCATGGTGCTGCTGCGCGCCTTCCTCAAGATCGCACTGATCCTGGGGCTGCTGCTGATCGTCTCGGGCCTGTCGCGCCACGTGCCGGTGAAGGATCCGAGCGAGCATCCGGTGCGCGCCCTGTTCTTCGGCTGGCTGATCGCCGCGGTCATCGGCCTGCTCGTGTTCGGCAGCTGGTTCAACCATTATGCCCTGCCTGTGCTGGTCCCGGCGAGCCTGTGCTGCGCCGGCTATCTGGGCGGCACCGAGTTCGGCCGCAAATGGCTGACCCCTGTGATGCTGCTCGCGGCCGGGCTGGGCGGCGAATACACCGCGTGGAGCGCCAAGTGGCATCGCGGCAATGCCGAGCAGCTCGAGGCACTGGCCGAGGGCATCGGCCACGGCAGCGGCTGCATGTACGTCTATTCGGGCAACGCCATCCTCTACAGCTATACCGGGCGCTGCACGGTGACGCCGTGGATCTTCCCGAGCCACCTTTCGCGCGAGCGGGAGAATGGCGCGCTGGGCGTCGACCAGCTGGAGGAGATCAACCGCATCTTCACCCAGCGGCCCGAGATCGTTGTGATGCGCCCGACCTATTATGGCGAGCGCATGGACTCGCACCGGCTGGCGGTGCAGCGGATGGAGGAGATGGGCTATCGCCTGCGCGGCCGCTGGCCGCTCGGCGACCTCTACATCTCGGTCTACGAGCTGCCGGCCGCCACCAAGCCGGCGGCGCCGCGCTTCGCCTCGAGCAAGCCCTCGTAATAGGCCATGAGCTCGGCGGCGTGATCGGCGTCGCTGCGCACCTTGCCCGCGGCGATGCGCGCGGCGTTGCGCAGGATGCTCTGCTCGCGGCCGAACATGCGGCGGATCGCATCGGCCGCCGAATAGGCATCGCGCGCGCGATAGGTTTCGGCGAACAGCGGATCGGCGATCTCGGCGAACCCGCCCTCGTCAGGCCCGATCAGCGGCAGGCCCGAGGCGAGCGCCTCCGATGCGACCAGCCCGAACGGCTCGGCATCCGAGCCATGGATCAGCGCGTCGCAGCTCGCCATGATCCGCGAGAAGCGCACCCGGTCATAGACCGGCCGGAAGATCTTGATGTGCGGGCTGCCGGCGATCCGCTCCTCGAGCTGGCGGCGCTGCGGGCCGTCGCCGATCAGCATCAGGCCCACAGGCAGGTCGTTCGCCGCCGCTTCGACCGCGTCGATCACCAGCGGCCAGCGCTTCTCCTTGTGGTGGCGGCCGAGCCCAAGCAGCAGATGCCCCTCGGGCGGCAGGCCGAGCTGCGCCAACAGCGCCACGCGGAGCTTCTCGTCGCGCAGGTCGGGCGAGAACCATTGCCGCTCGATCCCCAGCGGCATCGAGGCGTGGACCGTCATGCCGCGGCGGCGGAAGCGCTTGGCGAGCGCCGGGCCGTTGGTAACGAACGCATCGTAATGCTGGAGGAAGTTGTTCATGTAGCGCGTGTACCAGGCGAAGGCCTGCTCGACCTGGATCGGCGTCGCCACACTGTCGAGCCAGCGCTGCGGATAGGCGCCGATATTGTCGCCATGCGCGAAGAAGACCTTCACCGCATCGCCCTTCCACCGTGCCACGGTCCAGCCCGGCAGCCAGGGCGAGCTGGTCTCGACGATGTCGGGCTGCAGTTCGTCGAGCAGGTTCCAGACCGGCTCGTCCTTGACGAAGATGCCGTAGTTGCGGTCCAGGATCAGCGGCGGCGCCTTGACCCAGATGACGCGGCCGCCGCCGGGACGCTCCTCGACGCTCGATTCGAGCGCCGGAGCGATCACGGTCAGCTCATGGCCCATATCGGCCATGATGCCCATCTTGCGGTCGAGATAGGTACGGACGCCCCCGCCGGTCGGCGAGTAGAACTCGTTGACGTCGACGATGCGCATGCAGGCGCCTCCTCAGTCGTCGAGCGGACCGAAGCCGCCCAGGCCGCGCAGATATTGGGCCTTGATCGTGATCTGTCCACCACCCGCGCCGACATTGACCAGGGCCTGGCGCACCTTGGGCCGGCTGCGGCCGAGCTTCTGGTTGCTGGCGAAGCCGGCGCCGTCCTCCCAGAAGTTGAACTTGTTCTTGCCGTCGCGGTCGTGGGTGAACAGCACCGCCCAGGTGCCGGCGCTGGGCGCGCGGATGCAGATGCGCACCGGGCCCGATTGCGGCACCGACGCCCAGACGCGGCGGAACGGCTTGCCCTCGCGCTTGAGCGAGGTGTCGTCGCGCAGGAAGTCTTCCTCGTTGGGCGGATAGAGCTCGACCTTCAGCCGGCCGATCCGGTCCTTGAGGCCGGTGACGTTGACATAGAGGCGCGCGCCGCCGGGGATCGCGCAGGTACCGTCGACCGGATCCTGCTGCGCGGCGGCCGGGCTCGCGACAAAGGCGAGCGCTGCGGCGGTGCTGGCGGTCAGGGCACGGATCATTGCTGCTTGTTCCTCGTGAGCAGGGCCTGGACGCTGAACCCTCCGATCAGCGTGACATGGGCGAGAAGCGTGAGGCCGGCGATCAGCGCCATCAGCTCGGACATCGCCGATCCCTGGCCGATCACCACGCCGGTGATCGCGGCGAAGGCGGCTTCCTTGCTCGGCACCAGCGGCAGGCGCCAGACCAGCAGGCGGCCAGCGGCCATCATAAGCCACACGCCGATCGACACGCCCGGCATCGCCAGGTGCCAGGCGATGGCGACGAGCAGCGATCCGGTGAGGATACGGATGCAGTGGACCATGAACACCCACCACAGCTCGCGGCGGGGCAGCGAGAAGACGCGCTTCGAGAAGAGCAGGAACGGCAGCGACATCAGCGCCAGAACCGCGACCGAGCCGATCACCGCCAGCTTCCATTGCGGCGGCACCAGCCCGAGATAGAGCGGCAGGCCGACGATCATCATTACGAAGGTGATCGCGTTGCCGGCGATCGCCGACAGGATCATCACGTCCTTCACCGCGCCGAAGGGGGCGGCGACCATCTGGGTGCGCTGGCGGGCCCAGGCGTAGAAATAGGCCTCGCCCGAATAGCCGAACAGCACTTCGTTCGAGATGCGCTTCTTGTGGAGCGCGGCGAGCCCGGCGAGCGGGATCTGCCAGAGGCGCTTGAAGATGATGTAGTCGAAGGTCGGCGGCCCGACATAATAGAGCGCGAAGACCAAGTAGAAGAGCGGGTTGGTCGGCAGGGTGCGATACAGACCCGCCAGCCCCGAGCCGAACAGCTCGCGGCCGAGCGCCACGATCATCAGCAGCGTGAGCGCGCCTCCGACCAGTGCCGGCCAGCGACGCTTGATCTTTTCGACGGGCTCCAGGCCCGCAAGATCGGGCGCGCCCGGCAGGGGGACGGCCTCGACAACGCTCGTGTTCACCGAAGCCTCCAGACTGGGTTCGTTCACTGATTCGTATCCGCTGCCCAAATAACGGGCGTATTACAGTATCTTACCGGCGCCATGCGGCTTTGCAGCCCCCAGTTCACACGACGCGAAAATGGCTGGTGACAGCAGAATACGGTTTATTGCGGGGGCGATTTGGGCGTAAGAGTGGCAATTCGCAAGGTCTATGTTGCACTGCACACAAAACGAGTCCGCCCAGCACATCCTCACCTATGCCCAGCGCCTGCAGGGCGGCGGGGTGGAACGGGCGATGCTGCGCATGGCCGCCGGCTGGTTGCGTGAAGGGCGCCGGGTAACGCTGGTTCTGGGCAGCCGAGAAGGGCCGCTCGCATCAGAAATACCTAATGGAATCAATCTGATGGAGCTGAACGATGCCCGCTATTCGGCGCTGCTCGGCCTGGCATCGCATGTGCGCGATGTTCGCCCTGATCTGATCTTCTGCGCGGGCAATCATTACAGCGGCATCGCCGCCGCCACGCGGCTGCGGCTCGGCCGGCGCAGCCCGCCGATCGTCGCCAAGGTTTCCAACGCGCTGGTCCGCCCCGAGCTCTCGCCGGGCGCCGCGTGGCGCTATCGCCGCTGGCTGCGGCTGCATCCGCGCTTCCTCGACCATGTCGTCGCGATGACGCCGGCAATGGCCGCCGAAGCGGTCGCCGAGATGCGCATGCCGCCGGACCGCGTGAGCGTGATCGCCAATCCGCCCGCCTCGGTCATCGCGGAGGCGGCGCCGGTGGCACTCCCCGACGGGCGCTATCTGATCGGCGTCGGCCGGCTCGAGCCGCAGAAGCGCTGGGACCGGCTGCTCGCCGCCCTGCCCCGCCTCGCCGACCGGCAGGTGAAGCTGCTGATCCTCGGCGAAGGCAGCGCCCGGGCGCAGCTGGAAGCGCGGGTCGCGGCGCTGGGGCTGAGCGACCGCGTGACGATGCCCGGCCATGCCGGCGATCCCCTGCCCGCGCTCAGGGGCGCGGCAGTCGCGGTGCTGACCTCCGACTATGAAGGCGTGCCCGGCGTGCTGCGCGAGGCGCTGTCGGTGGGAACGCCGGTCGTCTCGACCGAATCGAGCGTCGCGGTGCGCGAGATCGTCCATTCACCCGATCTTGGGACGGTGATCGACCGCGAGGACGCCGACGGACTAGTCGCAGCGCTGAACCATTGGCTGGCGCCAGATGCGGTGCGGCCTGCGCCGGTCACGGTCAGCGGCGACCCGATCGCCGAATATCTCGCGCTGTTCGACCGGGTCGTCAGTCAGCGGACCAGATAGCCATCACCGCAGCCGCAGCCGCGCACCAAGCCACAAGGTCCGCGGCAACGCCCGTTCGACCACACCCGGGCCGCTGATCCCCGCCTGCACCTCGGCATCGAAGATATTCTCCGCCCGCGCCTGCAGCGCCAGGCCGCGCGTGATCGGCAGCGCGGCGGTGGCGTCGAGGGTGAAGGCGCCTTTCAGCACCCGCGCGTTCTGGTCGTCCTCGAACTGCGGCCCGGCATAGCGCGCAGTGAGCGAGGCGCCGGCATCGCCATGCGTCCAGCCAAGCGTGGCGCTAGCCTGGTGGCGCGCGGTCTGGGCGGGACGCAGCCCGTCGAGCCCGGCGGACGCGCCCGAGGCGGAGACGCGCGAATCGATGAAGGCATAGGAGGCACCGAGGCTGAACGCGCCCGCCACCCAGCGCCCGTCCAGCTCGACGCCCTTCGCCGTCACCCCATCGAGATTCTGCCGCTGGCGATAGAAGCCCGCTGCCGAGACAAAGCCCACGCCCGGGAACGTCCCCGGCCCCTGCGCCAGGGTGACATTGGCGATCGCGCCGTCCAGCCGGTTCCAATAGCCGGTCGCGCGGAAGGTAAGCGACGGCGCAGGCCGCCAGTCCGCGCCGATCTCGGCGCCGGTCAGCCGTTCGGGATCGAGCGCGGCATTGGCGGCGGTCGCGTCGGCGCCGGCGCGGAAGGGCCGATAGAGCTCGTTGAGCGTCGGCAACCGCCAGCCGCGATAGGCGGCGGCGCGCAGCGTCACCTGCCCGAGCCGATAGGCGGCCCCGGCGCGGCCGGTCGCCTCCGTGCCGCCGCGGTCCGGGAAGCGGCTGTCGGTGAGCACCGGTCCCAGGGCGAGCGAGGTCTCCCGCAACGATCCGTTGGAGATGCTCCAATGATCGAGCCGCCCGCCCAGGCTGAGCGTCAGCGGCCCGCTCTCATAGCTGGCATCGGCAAAGCCGCCGACCGTCAGGCTCTCGCCCCCAGCGACACGACGCCGCGTCGGCAAGCCGGCGACATAGGTGAACAGCTCCTCGGTCCGCCCCGAGACGCGGCGCAGGTCACTGCCAAGCCGGAGCGTCACCCCGCCGCCAATGGGTGGCGCGACTTCGATGCGTGCGCCGATCCCGGTGGCGGGCACGGCATATTGATCGAGCGTGGCGGTCGCCGCACTGCGCGTGTCGTTGACGCTGGCAAAGCCCGAGGCGAAACCACGAGTCTGGAGATAGGCGAGCGCCGACCAGCCCCAGCGGCCGCGCCCGACGAGGCGCAGGCTGGCATCGGCGCCTTCGCTCTTCACCTTGGTGAAATCGACGCCGCGGTCGCGATGATCGGTGAAGGCGGAGAGATTGGCCTGGAGCTCGACAGCACCGCCGAGATCGGTGACGGCGCGGACCGCGACCGCCGCCTGCTCATAGGGTGCGGGGCGATCGGCGGGCCCGCGATCCGCCTCGACGATCGGGGTGAAGCCGTCGCCCCGCGCATATTGGCCGGCAAGCGTGACGAAGCCGCGGCCGAGCCTCGCCGCGCCGACGCCCGACAGGTCTACGCTGTCGCGGCTGCCATAGAGCGCGTCGAGCGCCAGCGCCCCGAGCTGCGCAGGGCCGCCGCTCTCCAGCTCGATCGTGCCGGCAAGCGCGCCCGGCCCGGCATAGCCGCTGCCGCCGCCGCGGACGATTCGGGCTCCGGCGAGCCGATTTGGCAGATAGGCGGGAAAGGCGACCCAGCCGCCGAACGGGTCGGCCTGGGGCACGCCGTCGAGCAGCACCAGCGCGCGGCTGGAGGCGTTGCCGCCGAGCCCGCGCAAGGTGATCCCCTGCGAGGTCGGATGCGCCGAGCGCGAATCGGAACGGCGGAACTGGGCGAGGCCGGCGGCGTCGCGCAGCGCATCCTCCAGCCGACCGCTGGCGGTGCCGGCGATCCGGTCGCGGTCGATCGTCACCACGTCATAGGCGGCTTCGCCCGGCGGCGCCTCGAGCCCGCGGCCGTTGACCACGATCTCGTCCGGGTCCTGCTCCTGCGCGAAGGCCGGGAGCGGGAAGAAGGCAATGGCAGCCAAGAACATAAAGCCCCTCCCCTTCAGGGGACGGGTTGGGGTGGGGCCTGTACGCGAGCGAGGTTCTCGGTGAGACACATTCCCCACCCCAAACCCCTCCCCTGAAGGGGAGGGGCTTAGAAGAGGGAGCCTCACTTGGGCGCCACGGCGTCGGGATGCGCCGCCGCGAAGGCAGGCAGCGCGGTGGCGGCCGCATCGATCGCGACGAGCCTGGGAAACTCGTTTAGCGGCATCTCGAAGCGACGGGCATTGTACATCTGCGGCACCAGGAAGAGATCGGCGATGCCGGGCGCGTCGCCGCCAAGGAACGGGCCGTCCCCGGCCATCGCCTCCAGCGCGGCAAAGCCCTCGGCGATCCAGTGGCGTGTCCAGTCGTTCCGGCCCGCCTCGTCGATCCCCATGTCTTTGAGCCGCCGCATCACCCGCAGATTGTTGAGCGGATGGATATCGGCTCCCACGACCAGCGCGCGCGCCATCGCCGCGGCGCGGGCATCGGGATCGGTGGGGATCAGCCGCGGCTCCGGATAGCGCGAATCGAGCCATTCGATGATCGCCAGGCTCTGGGTGATCACCTTGCCATCCGCCTCCAGCGCCGGCACCAGCCCCTGCGGATTGCGGGCGAGATGCTCGGGGCTGCACTGCTGGTTCTCGAGCAGCATCACGTCGTGCTGCTTGTACGTCAGCCCCTTGAGGTTCAGCGCGATGCGGACGCGATAGGCGGCCGAGGAACGGAAATAATCATAGAGGATCATGCCGCGCCCGCCGGCGGCTCGAGCGGGGTCGGCGCGTCCTCGGCATAGCCCCTGCGCAGCCGCACCCGCCATTTGAGCCGCGGGCCATGCTCGTCGGCGGCACGGGCGGCGCGCTCCGCCTCGCTCTCCAGCGCAACCTTGATCATCGCGACGATCGGATCGGCCAGCGCCAGGCCGAGCACGCCGAACAGCGTGCTGGCGAGGATCTGCGAGGACAAAGTGAGCGCCGGCGGCATGTCGACCGTGTGCCGGGCGACCAGCGGCAGCACGACATAGCCGTCGAAATTCTGCACGCCGAAATAGATGATGATCGCCCAGATGCCCGTCTCGGTGCCGGCGCTGAAGCCGACCGAGACCATCATCACGCCCGAGACGAAGGCGCCGATATTGGGGATGAAGGCGAGCACGCCGGTGATGATCCCGAGCAGCAGCGCCATCGGTACCCCGACGAGCCAGAGGAAGAAGGCCGTGACCACGCCTTCGAACAACATGCCGAGCAGCCGGCCGGCGAGCAGGCGGCGCATCGTCGTCGCCATGCGGCTGATCATGACGGCGAACTGGTCGCGCGCGTCCATCGGCACCATCCATTGCAGGCCGCGCTCATAGATGCGCGGCTCGAGCGCCACGAACAGGCCGATGATGAAGATCATCAGCAGCGACGAGACCGCGCCGAACACCGAACCGACCGCCGAGGTCAGCTTGCCGACGCTGCCCAGCGCCTGCTGGACCAGCCCGGTCAGGTCCGAGCGGCCGGGCATCAGCCCGAGGTCGGAGACCCATTGCGCGACCTTGTTGGCCTGCACCTCCAGCGTGGTGCGCAGTTGCTCGGCCTGGGCGGAGATCTGCACGCCGGTCAGGTAGAAGATGCCGCCGAAGAAGGCGATCATCAGCAGGATGACGATCACGATGCGCAGCGAGCGCGGGATCGGCAGCACGCGGCCGAGCAGCCGGGCGCCGCCATCGAGCATCGAGGCGAAGACCAGCCCGCCGAAGATGATCAGGATCGGCTGGACCAGCAGCACGAACAGCGCGACCGCGATGGCCAGCCCGAACCAGACGCTCGCTTTCTTGAGCTCGGCGCGAACCACCGGATCGCGGAGCTCGTTCGGCCCCGGCTCCTGGACGACATGGACGTTCTGCGAGGCGAGCGGATCGCTCATCAGTGGTTATCCCGTTGCGGATGGAGCGAAGTACCGGCGCGGCCGGGGCGGAAGGACTTGGGCCAGGTCAGCGGGTTCCAGCTGGCGCTGCCGTCGAGGCTGAAGGTGATGAACTCGGCGCGGCCGCCGATATTCTCCCAGGGCACCGGCCCGCCCAGCCCGTTCTGGCTGAGCGGGAAGCGGCTGTCGGCCGAATTGTCGCGATTGTCGCCCATCAGGAACACCTTGCCTTTGGGCACGCGGATCTCGGGATAATTGTCGCCGCGACCGGGGCGGAAGCCGAGGTCTACCGTGTCGTAGGACCGGCCATTGGGCAAGGTCTCGCGGAAGATCGGCAGGCGGCAATAGGCCCTGCCGTCGCGGGTTACCCGAAAGCCGGGATATTGCTCCTCGTCGCAGCGGGTATTGGGATCGACCGGGATGTAGCGGTCGCCCATCGCCCGGCGCGGGACCGCCTTGCCGTTCAGATAGACGATGCCGCCGCGCACGCCGATCGTGTCGCCGGGCAGGCCGATCACCCGCTTGATATAGTCGGTGTTGGTGCCCGGCGGGGTGACGATCACCACGTCGCCGCGCTCGGGCAGCCGGCCCAGGATGCGCCCCGGCATGAAGGGCAGCACATGGAAGGTCGGGGTGACCCAGCTATAGCCATAGGGATATTTGGTCACGACCAGCCGGTCGCCGACGAGCAGCCCGGGGAGCATCGATTCGCTGGGGATGAAGAAGGGCTTGGCGATCAGGCTGTGGAAGCCGAGCACGGCGAGCACCAGCCACAGGATGCCGCGCGCCTCCGCCCACCAGTCGGTGTGCGGTCGGGCTTCGGCCTCCTCCTCATACGCCTGGTGACTCAACGCGAGCTCGTCCGCCCCCATCAACCTTCCTTCACCGCCTCGATCATCACCATGGCGAACGCCCAGGGATGATCGTCCGTCAGCGTCAGATGCACTTTGGCGACGTGACCCGCGGGGGTGATGGCGTCAAGCCTCGCCCTCGCACCTCCGGTCAATGCCAGCGTGGGGGCGCCGGAAGGTGCGTTGACGACGCCGATGTCCTTCATGAACACGCCGCGCTTGAACCCGGTTCCCACGGCCTTGGAGAAGGCCTCCTTGGCGGCGAAGCGCTTGGCCAGCGTCGCGGCATAGTTGTGCGGGCGGGTCTTGGCCTTGGCGATCTCGAGGTCGGTGAAGCTGCGTTGCTCGAAGCGCGTGCCGAAACGGTCCAGCGACTTCTGGATCCGCTCGATGTTGCAGAGGTCGGAGCCGAGGCCAATGATCATCTAGGGTCCCGTCCAGATAAGGGTGCCAACACTCGCCGGAGCAACCAGCAGCATCAGGAACAGCCACCACCAGATGCCATTCCCGCGCGCATGGCTGATCCAGGCCGCGGCATAGAGAAATATCGCCGGGCCAAGAATAATCCCGCCGCGCATCAGCGTATGCAGGATCATGCCGGCTTCCGGGTCCGGTATCTTGCCATAGAGGATTCCGACCGGAACCAGCGCGATCCGAATTGCAAGCAGCAACGGCAGAAACGACACCAGCACAAGCCCCAGGCGTGCACGCGGCAGAGTCGTCACCGTGCCTCGTCCATCAGCGCACGCATGTGGCGGATCACCGGGGCGAGTCCGTCGAAGATCGCCTCGCCGATCAGGAAATGGCCGATGTTGAGCTCCATGATCTGCGAGATCGCCGCGATCGGAATCACATTGTCGAAGGTCAGGCCGTGGCCGGCATGCGGCTCGATCCCTTCCTTGGCGGCAAGCGCCGCAGCATCGGCGATCCGGCGCAGCTCGGCGGCGCGGTCGGTCTCGGCCAGTTCGCAATAGCGGCCGGTGTGGAACTCGACGACCGGCGCGCCCAGGCGGAGCGCCGCGTCGATCTGGCGTTCGTCCGGCTCGATGAACAGCGAGACGCGGCTGCCATTGTCGCGCAGCTTCGCGACCATCGGCGCCAGGTGATCGAAATGCCCGGCGACATCCAGCCCGCCCTCGGTCGTCCGCTCCTCGCGCTTCTCGGGGACGATGCACACGGCGTGCGGGCGGTGGCGCAGCGCGATCGCCAGCATCTCCTGCGTCGCCGCCATCTCGAGGTTGAGCGGGACGGTCAGCTCGGCGGAGAGCCGGGCGATGTCGTCGTCGGTGATGTGGCGGCGATCCTCGCGCAGGTGCGCGGTGATGCCGTCGGCGCCGGCCTCGGCCGCGAGCAGCGCCGCGCGCACCGGATCGGGATAGCCCGAGCCGCGCGCGTTGCGCACGGTGGCGACGTGATCGATGTTGACCCCCAGGCGAAGCTTGTCGGTCACCTCTGGCGCCTCCCTATGCCGTGGTCGCCCGGCTGCCCGGCTTGATCGCGGGGATCGCCGCCAGCTCGGGGGGCAGCTGGTCCGCCGGATAGGCCGGCACGTCCATCTTGAGCAGCGAGACCAAAGGCACGCCGACGTCCGCGCTGCCGTTCGAACGATCGACGATGCAGGCGGCGCCGAGCAGCTTGCCCGGGTGCTTGCGGATCGCCGCGATGCACTCGCGCGACGAAAGTCCGGTGGTGACGATGTCCTCGACCATCACGATCCGTGCCCCTTCGGGGATCTCGAAGCCGCGGCGCAGCTGGAACTCGCCCTCCTCGCGCTCGACGAACACTGCCTTGCAGCCGAGCGCCCGCGCCGTCTCATAGCCCGGGATGATTCCGCCGATCGCCGGCGAGACGACCATGTCGACTTCGCCAAACGACTCGCGAATCAAGTTTCCTAGTGCACTGCACACACGCTCGGTTCGGGCAGGGTCCTCGAAAATACGCATCTTTTGCAGGAAGATGGGAGAACGAAGGCCCGAAGAGAGGATAAAATGGCCTTCGAGCAACGCACCTGCAGCACGAAACTCATCCAGAACTGCGTTGCCTTCCAATGCTCGCTCCAATCATCGCGGGGACTGTCGATTTCCCTTAGGACCACCTCCCATCCACCGCAACGGGCGATCAAAAAGGGTTGAGAATGGATGCACGGCTCGTATACCCCGGTTGCACTGGGGGTAATCCTTTCCCAGCCCGGGGCTCTTGCGGAACAGGGTGAAGATAGACGATGCGCATGCTTGGGTTGACTTCGATCCTCCTGGCGGCGGGGATGGCGTTCGCCACGCCCGCTTCGGCCCAGGAGCCTGTTGCTAACACCGCGGCACCGGTCGCGAACAGCGCGGCACCTGCCGCAGCCGCCACGCCGGCGGTCGCCGATCCCACGCTCGATGCTTCGGGCAAGCCGCTGACCAAGGCGGCTCCGGGCATCGGCCAGCCGGTCGCCGAGGGGATCGCGCTCCAGCCGCAGGTCACCAAGATCGGCGAGGAAGCGCACGACTTCCACAACCATATCCTGGTGCCGCTGATCACGATCATCTCGATCTTCGTGCTGGCGCTGCTGCTGTGGGTGATCTTCCGCTATCGCCGCGCCGCCAATCCGACGCCGTCCAAGACCGCGCACAACACCGTGATCGAGATCATCTGGACGCTGGTGCCGGTGCTGATCCTGATCGCGATCGCGGTCCCCTCGATCCGCCTGCTCGCCGCGCAGTTCAAGCCCGCACCCAAGGATGCCATCACGCTCAAGGCGATCGGCAACCAGTGGTTCTGGAGCTATGAATATCCGGACAATGGCGGCATCCAGCTGACCGCCAACATGCTCAAGGAGCAGGGCCAGGTCCCGGCCGGCCAGCGATACCGCACCGATGCCGACGGCCCGCGCCTGCTCGCGACCGACCAGCGCGTCGTACTGCCGGTCGGCGTGCCGATCCGCCTGATCACCACCGCGCAGGACGTGATCCACAGCTGGGCGGTCCCCGCCTTCTGGATCAAGCTCGACGCGGTGCCCGGCAAGCTCAACGAGACCAGCTTCATCATCGAGAAGCCCGGCCTCTATTTCGGCCAGTGCTCGGAGCTGTGCGGCGCCCGCCACGCCTATATGCCGATCGCGGTCGAGGCCGTTTCGCCGGCCGAGTTCGCCCAGTGGGTGAAGTCGAAGGGCGGCACCATGCCGGCCGAGGTCGCCGCGGCCGCGGCTGCCGAGGCTGCGCAGAACGCCGCCGCGCCGGCCGCTGCGAACGCCGCCGAGACCAACGCCGCCGCCGAACCGGCCGCCACCAACGAGACCGCGCCGGCCGCAAACGCCGCCGCCGGCAACACCACGGGCAACTGAGACCATGACCGATATCGCCCTTCACGCGCATGACGATCATGCGCATGTCCACCACGATGCCGATCACAAGCCGGGCTTCTTCGCCCGCTGGTTCATGTCGACGAACCACAAGGACATCGGCACGCTCTACCTGATCTTCGCGATCGTCGCGGGCATCATCGGCGGCTCGATCTCGGGCCTGATGCGCGCCGAGCTGATGCATCCGGGCATCCAGTATCTGCCGACCTGGCTCGGCATGCTGCACGGCGAGGCCAAGTTCGACGACGCGATGCACTTCTGGAACGTGCTGATCACCGCGCACGGCCTGATCATGGTGTTCTTCATGGTCATGCCGGCGATGATCGGCGGCTTCGGCAACTGGTTCGTGCCGATCATGATCGGCGCGCCGGACATGGCGTTCCCGCGCATGAACAACATCTCGTTCTGGCTGCTGATCCCGGCCTTCCTGCTGCTCCTCGCTTCGCCGTTCGTCGGCATCGGCGCGGGCACCGGCTGGACGGTCTATGCCCCGCTCTCCACCTATGGCGAGCCCGGGCCGTCGGTCGACATGGCTATCCTGTCGCTCCACCTTGCCGGCGCCAGCTCGATCCTGGGCGCGATCAACTTCATCACCACCATCTTCAACATGCGCGCGCCGGGCATGACCCTGCACAAGATGCCGCTGTTCGTGTGGTCGGTGCTGATCACCGCCTTCCTGCTGCTGCTGGCGCTGCCGGTGCTCGCCGCGGCGATCACCATGCTGCTGACCGACCGCAACTTCGGTACCGCCTTCTACGATCCGCAGTACGGCGGCGACCCGATCCTCTACCAGCACCTGTTCTGGTTCTTCGGCCACCCCGAAGTGTACATCATGATCCTGCCGGGCTTCGGCATCGTCAGCCAGATCATCGCCACCTTCAGCCGCAAGCCGGTGTTCGGCTATCTCGGCATGGCCTATGCCATGGTCGCGATCGGCCTGGTCGGCTTCGTCGTGTGGGCGCACCACATGTTCACCACCGGCATGTCGGTCACCGTGAAGATGTACTTCACCGCCGCCACCATGGTGATCGCGGTGCCGACCGGCGTGAAGATCTTCTCGTGGATCGCCACCATGTGGGGCGGCTCGATCAGCTTCAAGACCCCGATGGTCTGGTCGATCGGCTTCATCTTCATGTTCACCGTCGGCGGCGTGACCGGCGTCGTGCTCGCCAATGGCGGCGTCGACGACTATATGCAGGACACCTACTACGTCGTCGCACACTTCCACTATGTGCTGTCGCTCGGCGCGGTGTTCTCGCTGTTCGCAGGCTTCTACTACTGGTTCCCGAAGATGTCGGGCCGGATGTACAACGAGCTGCTCGGCCAGCTGCACTTCTGGATCTTCTTCATCGGCGTGAACGTGATGTTCTTCCCGATGCACTTCCTGGGCCTGCAGGGCATGCCGCGCCGCTATCCGGACTATCCGGACGCCTATGCCCATTGGAACTATGTCGCCACGATCGGCTACATGATCATGGCCGCGTCGATGATCCTCTTCTTCGTCAACGTCATCATCTCGCTGCTCGCCGGCCGCAAGGCCGAGGGCAATCCGTGGGGCGAAGGCGCGACGACGCTCGAATGGACGCTGTCGAGCCCGCCGCCGTTCCATCAGTTCGAGACGCTGCCGGTGATCGAGGATCACGGCCACCATTGAGCCGGGCCGAAAGGCTGAGACACGAAGCGCCCCGGAAGGAAACTTCCGGGGCGTTTTTCTTGGGGCAAGTGCGTCGATTGCTGCCCGGGATCGAGAGCGATATGCTCGCCACATGATGCGCTGGCTGCCCCTTGTCGCGCTTTTGACGCTGAGCTCCCCGGCGGTATCGCAGGGCGACACTCGCTTCGATGCGGCGGGAAGGGTCCCCAAATGGCGATTGACGATCGCGCAGGGCCGCTTCGAGCTGCGCCAGCTTGGGCCGTTGAAGACCCGGGACGGGGGCGCGATCGACACGGTCGAGCGCGCGCCCGGCAAGGTGCGAATCAACGCGACGATCGTGTACGACCAGCTCGTCCCCCTGGGCGGCAGGGCGCGAAACGGCCAGCCGCTCATGTTCGTCGAATCGCAGGAGGAGCCGCTGTCGATCGAGGTGGTGGAGGCGCCGTGCCAGGACGACCGGCGCCGTACTTATCCCACCCAGGTCACCGCGAAGCTCGGCTCGGGCGAGCCTTGGCAAGGCTGCGGGGACTCGCTCGCGGTGCTCGAGGCGGGGCTGGCCAAGACGCCCTGATCGGCACATGCCGGGCTGGTCGATTCGTCCACTTTGCTACCGGCCGCGGGCTGGCCTATAGCTCCTGCACGACCATGAGCACTTCCGCAGCAACCGTTTCGCTTCCCGCCGACTGGCGTGATTTCCTCGCGCTGACCAAGCCGCGGGTGATGACGCTTGTCGTCTTCACCGGCCTGTGCGGCATGCTCGCCGCCCCGGTGCCGATCCACCCGATCCTCGGCTTCACCGCGATCCTGTGCATCGCGCTGGGCGCCGGCGCGGCGGGAGCACTCAACCAATGGTACGAGGCCGATCTCGACGCCAAGATGAAGCGCACCGCCAAGCGGCCGCTGCCGGCCGGGCGGATGGACCGTCAGTCGGCGCTGCACTTCGGCGTGGGCCTGGCGGGCTTCAGCCTCGCCCTGATGTATTTCGCGATCAACCTGGCGGCAACGCTGATCCTCGCCGCCTCGATCCTGTTCTACGTCTTCGTCTACACGATCTGGCTCAAGCGCCGGACGCCGCAGAACATCGTGATCGGCGGCGCGGCCGGCGCCTTCCCGCCGATGATCGGCTGGGCGGCGGCGACCGGCGACGTCAGCACCATGCCGGTGCTGCTGTTCGCGCTGATCTTCCTGTGGACGCCGCCGCATTTCTGGGCGCTCGCGCTGTTCGTGAAGACCGACTACGCCAATGCCGGCGTGCCGATGCTGCCGGTGGTCGCGGGCGAGCGCACCACCCGCATCCAGATCGGGCTCTACACCATCCCGATGATCCTGTGCGCCGCCGCGCCCTGGCCGCTCGGCTATACCGGCGCGATCTACGGCATCACCGCCGCGGTGATGTCCGGCCTGTTCCTCGCCATGGCGGTGCAGGTGGCGATCCGCCGCTCCGAGCCCGACGACGCGATGGTCCCTGAGAAGCGGCTGTTCAAATTCTCGATCCTCTATCTGTTCATTGTTTTCGGCGCGCTCGTCGTCGACAGGTGGTTCGCATGACCGATGATCTGATCAAGACCCCGCCCACGCCGATCGACGAGGCGGAGGCGGTCCGCGCCCGCCAGCGCAGCCGCGCCGTGGTGATGGCGGTGCTGCTCGGGCTGTTCGTGGTGCTCGTCTTCGCCATCTCGATCGTGAAGATCCAGCTCGGCCACGGCGGATGATCCGGATCAGCCGCAACCTGCGCGTCGCGATCCTCGCCGGCATCGGCGTGTGCTCGATGACCGGGCTCGGCTTCGCGGCGGTGCCACTCTACCGGATGTTCTGCGAGGCGACCGGCCTCAACGGCACGACGCAAAAAGGCCTGCGCGCGCCCGGCAGCGTCGGCCAGAAGATCACCATCGCCTTCGACAGCAACGTCGCCAAGGGCATTCCCTGGAAGTTCCAGCCCGAGCGCCGATCGGACACGATCGACATCGGCGGGCGCGACATGGCGTTCTTCACCGCCACCAATACGTCCAACCACGAAGTGACCGGCACGGCGACGTTCAACGTCACCCCGGTGTTCGTCGGCAAGTATTTCACCAAGATCCAGTGCTTCTGCTTCACCCAGCAGACGCTGAAGCCCGGCGAGACGGTGCGCATGCCGGTGATCTTCTATGTCGATCCCAAGATCCTCGACGATCCGGATGCGCGCGACGTGCAGGAGATCACGCTCTCCTACACCTTCTTCCCCGCCGATTCGCAGGCGATGAAGGACGCCGCCGCCAAGGCGCACTGAGCGAAACCGCAACGCGCGCGAGGATTGTTGCGGGATGCGATTTCGCGCCCTAAGCTCCCGCGCAAAAGCATTAGGACAGGGAAGATCGATGGCCGGGGCTAAGAATCACCAGTACCATATCCTTCCACCCAGCATCTGGCCGCTTTTCGGGTCATTTGCCGCGTTCGTGCTCGCGGTGGGCGGCATCATGGTGATGCACAAATATCCGAGCGCCTATCTGGTCTTCTTCTCCGGGCTGACGCTGGTGGCGATCACCATGTTCGGCTGGTGGAGCAAGGTGATCCAGGAAGCGCATGCCGGCGATCACACCCCGATCGTCCAGCTCCATTTGCGCTACGGCATGATCCTGTTCATCGCCTCCGAGGTGATGTTCTTCGTCGGCTGGTTCTGGGCCTGGTTCGACTTCTCGCTCTTCCCCTCGCATGTCGAGGCGGTGGGTGGCCAGTGGCCGCCCAAGGGCATGGAAGTGCTCGACGCCTGGAAGTTCCCGCTGCTCAACACGCTAATCCTGCTCTGCTCGGGCTGCACCGTGACTTGGGCGCACCATGGCCTGATCCACAATGAGCGCGGCGGCGAGAAGAGGGGCCTGTGGGGCCTGCTCGGCGTCGGCGAGAATGACAGCGTGCTGAAGGGCCTGTGGCTCACCGTGATCCTGGGCCTGAGCTTCAGCTGCCTCCAGGCCTATGAATATGCCGAGGCGCCCTTCCCGTTCCAGGCTGCGGCCGAGCATGGCTCGAGCTATGGCGGCGCCTTCTTCATGGCGACCGGCTTCCACGGCTTCCACGTGATCGTCGGCACGATCTTCCTGATCGTGAACCTGGTCCGCGCCTATAAGGGCGATTTCACCCCGAAGCAGCATTTCGGCTTCGAGGCGGCGGCCTGGTACTGGCACTTCGTCGACGTGGTGTGGCTGTTCCTCTTCGCCTCCATCTATGTCTGGGGCGGCTGGGGCGCGCCGGTCCACGCCGGCTGAGCGTGACCGACGCCGATAGCGATTCTCTCGGGGGAGGCGGCCCAGTGTCGCCTCCCCCGATCCTTTCGGGGACTAGGGGCGCCTGCCCGCGCTGTGCCGCGCCGACGCTGTTCCGCAGCTTCACCGGCTTCGCCGACCGATGCAGCGGCTGCGGGCTCGACTTCACTCGCTTCAACGTCGGCGACGGGCCGGTGGTGTTCCTCACCCTCGGCATCGGCGCACTGGTCACCGGGCTCGCGCTCTGGGTCGAGTTCACCTTCCAGCCGGGCGTGCTGATCCATGCGCTGCTCTGGATCCCGGTCACCGCCGCGCTGGTGATCCTCGCGCTGCGCTTCTCCAAGGGCCTGCTGCTCGCACTCGAATATCGCAACCGTGCGGGCGAAGGGCGCGTTCGGAGCGAATGATGCCGCGCTTTCCGCTGATCCCGACGATCCTCGTCGCCCTTGCCGTCGCCACGATGCTCGGCCTGGGCGTCTGGCAGATCGAGCGCCGCAGCGAGAAGCTGGCCGCGCTCCAGCAATATGCCGCCAATTTCGGCAAGCCCGAAATGGCCTTTCCGCGCCTGCCGGTCGGCGACCAGTATCTGTTCCGCCGCGCCACCGCCTATTGCCTCCAGGTGGTCGGCTGGCAGAGCCAGGGTGGCCGCTCGATCAAGGGCAGCAACGGCTATCGCCACCTCGCCCGGTGCCGCACCGGCGCGGAAGGTGCGGTGCTGCTGGTCGACATGGGGGTCGCGCTCGATCCCAAGTTTCAGCCGGTCTGGAAGGGCGGCAAGGTGACCGGCACGATCACCCACGCCCCGGATCACCGCCCGCTGCTCGCCGGCCTGTTCGACAGCGAGCCCAAGCATCTGATGCTGATCTCGGAGAGCGCCGCGCCTGGCCTGGAGCCGACCGCCAGGCCGGACCTGTCGAGCGTGCCGAACAACCACCTCGCCTATGCAGTGCAGTGGTTCCTGTTCGCGCTGGTGGCGTCGGTGATCTACCTGCTGGCGCTGAAGTGGCGGCAGAAGCCCAAATCATAATCGTCATCCCCGCACAGGCGGGGATCCAGGGTTACTGAAGACGTCGCTCTGCCGCTCTGGATCCCCGCCTGCGCGGGGATGACGGGAGGGGTACGGTGAGCCGCCTAAACATAGCCTATCTTGTACCCCTCCCCGCTCCCCGCTAGGCCCCGCGCTCATGCAATATCAGAGCACCCGTGGCAGCGCGCCGCTGCTTGGCTTCCGTGACGTGACCCTTGCCGGCCTGGCGAGCGACGGCGGACTCTATGTCCCCACCCAGTGGCCGAGCTTCAGCCACGCGGACATCGAGAGCCTTAAGGGCCTCTCCTATGTCGAGACCGCCGTCCGCGTGATGGCGCCCTTCACCGCCGGGGACCTGAGCGAGGATGAGCTGCGCGCGCTGTGCGAGCAGGCCTATGGCCGCTTCTCGCAGGCCGCGGTGACCCCGCTGGTCCAGCTCGACCACAAGCATTTCCTGCTCGAGCTGTTCCACGGGCCTACGCTCGCCTTCAAGGACGTCGCGCTCCAGCTGCTCGGCCTGCTCTTCGAGAAGTTCCTGACCGGCAGCAGCGAGCCGCTGACCATCGTCGGCGCGACCTCGGGCGACACCGGCAGCGCCGCGATCGACGCGGTCGCCGGCCGGCACGGCGTCGACATCTTCATGCTGCACCCCAGGGGCCGCGTGTCCGACGTGCAGCGCCGCCAGATGACCACGGTGCTCGCGCCCAACGTCCACAACATCGCGATCGAAGGCAGCTTCGACGATGCCCAGGCGATGGTGAAGGCGCTGTTCAACGACCGCGACTTCACCGGCCGTTTCCGGCTCTCCGCGGTCAACTCGATCAACTGGGCCCGTCTGATGGCGCAGGTGGTCTATTATTTCTACGCCGCGGTCCGCCTCGGCGCGCCGGCGCAGAAGGTCGCCTTCGCAGTGCCCACCGGCAATTTCGGCGACGTCTTCGCCGGCTATGTCGCGGCCCGCATGGGCCTGCCCGTCGAGCGGCTGGTCGTCGCCACCAACGTCAACGACATCCTCCACCGCGCGCTGGCCAATGGCGATTATTCGGCCGGCACCGTCACGCCGACCGCGGCGCCGAGCATGGACATCCAGGTCAGCTCGAACTTCGAGCGGCTGCTGTTCGATCTCGCCGGTGCCAGCGTCGCCGATCAGATGGCCGGCTTCGAATCGAGCAAGGCGATGCGCCTCACCAACGCGCAGCAGCAGGGCGCGGCGAAGATCTTCGCGAGCGACCGGATCACGCCCGAGGAGATGAGCGAGACGATGCGCTGGGCCTCGGCCGAGGCCGCGCAGGTGATCGACCCGCACAGCGCGATCGGCCTCGCCGCCGCGCGCCGGGCGGACATCCCCGCCGACGTCCCCGTCGTCACCCTGGCGACCGCACACCCCGCCAAGTTCGCCGACGCGGTCGAGCGCGCCACCGGCATGCGGCCGGGCCTGCCGGCGCGGGTGGGCGATCTGTTCGACCGACAGGAGCGCTACGAAGTACTGCCGGGCACGCTCGACGCGGTGCGCGACTACATCACCGGCATCGCCAAGCCGCGCACCTAACCTAGAATCGTCATCCCGGCGAAAGCCGGGATCTCATGCGGCTCCTGCCCCGCGCCTTCGCCTGAGATCCCGGCTTTCGCCGGGATGACGAGAGAGGCTTGGATAGCTAAAGACCCCCCATGGACCTCATCACTCTCACCGGCGAGCCCTGGGCCGATTACGGGCTGGTCGACAGCGGCCATGGCCGCAAGCTCGAGCGCTACGGCAAATACCGCTTCATCCGCCCCGAGCCCCAGGCGATGTGGGCGCCCGCGTCCGACAATTGGGACGCGCATGGCGAGTTCGTCCCCGGCGCCGACGAGGATGGCGGCGGTCGCTGGAACTTCACCAAGCCGGTACCCAGTGAAGGCTGGCCGCTGCGCTGGGAGGAAGTGCGCTTCACCGCGCAGAACACCCCCTTCCGCCACCTCGCCTTCTTCCCGGACATGTCCCCGGTCTGGCACTGGATGCGGAGCCAGATCGAGGGAATGGACGCGCCCGAGTTCATGAACCTGTTCGGGTACACGGGGGTCGGCAGCCTGGCGATGGCGGCCAAGGGCGCCAAGGTCACCCATGTCGATGCCTCGAAAAAGTCGGTGGCCGAGGGCAAGGCCAATGCCGCGCTGTCGGGCATGGAGGACCTCCCCATCCGCTGGATGATCGACGACGCCGCCAAGTTCACCGCGCGCGAAGTGCGGCGCGGGCGGCGCTATGACGGGATCATCCTCGATCCGCCGAAATGGGGCCGCGGCCCGAACGGCGAAGTGTGGAAGCTCGAGGAAGGCCTGCCCGGCCTGATCGCCGACACGACCAAGCTGCTCGACGCGAACTCCCGCTTCCTGTTCCTCACCGTCTACGCCGTGCGCATGTCGGCGCTGGCGATCGGCGAGCTGCTGCGCCAACATGTCTCGCATCTGCCCGGCAAGGTCGAGTGCGGCGAGCTGGCGGTGCGCGAGGAAGCGCGCGGGCTCGAACTGCCGACCGCGATCTTCGCGCGCTGGAGCCGCGGCTGATGGGCCTCTCGGTATTCCTCGCCACCGCGGTGGCCGACACCGTCGAGGGCCGCCGCCCGGGCGGGCGCCACGCCATGCTGATCTATGTCTCGGCCGACAGCTTCGAGGAAGCCCAGGCCAAGGCCGCCGGCGTCGCGCTCGGCACCGGCTGGATGCTGGTGCGGCTGGAAAAGGGCATGGAAGTCGCCGATCCGACGGCGACCGACGACCCGGTGCTGCGCGCCGCCGCTGCGGATGCGCTGGCCGAAGGCTCGGCGATGGTCGTCTATGGCGACGAGCTGCCGCCCGAGGCTTGAGGTTCAGCCGCGGCGGTGGATCGCCACCACCTCCGGAGTCTGCGCGTCGAGGAACATATAGGCCCGGCCCAGCAGCGCCTGTTTGCCGAAATCGTCGAACTTGTTCGGTCCGAGCGGGGTGATGAGCACTTCGTCGGTGGTCAGGCCCTGGAGATGCTTCGCCTCGATCTCCGGCCAATGCGCCTTGGCCACATCGCTGAGCACGACGTTGCCGGTGTCATGCCCGTAGCGGACCAGGATGTTGCCGTCGTCCATCGGTAGCGGGTTCATGTCGGGGTGGGCGCCGTACACGCCCGCCAGAGCGGTGTACGCCGCGGTACGCGCAGCCTCGTCGGACAGACCGTCCGCAAGGATCGCGAAGGTACCGTGACGGAACAACGCGAAATCGCGCTTGCCGTTGAGATAATAGCGCACGCGACCGGCGACACGGTCGAGTGGCGTGGCGAAGGGCGGATGCCAGTCGGGGACCGGCGGAAAGCGCGGCTTTTCCTGCGGCTGCCCCCTGGCTCCCGCCGTACCGAACAGCGCACCAAGCCCGGCGAGAAACGCACGCCGCATCATCCCACTCCCCTCATGCGGACCGCCGCGCCATGGCTTCCCGACCGTTCCAATTGGCACTGCGGCCGCCGATGGGCGGGCAGGCATAATCGCGGTCGTCGGTCTGGACCAACATCACCAATATCCGGCCGAAGAGCAGATGGTCGCGCGCCGCCGATTCGAGGATGTCGAGCAGGGCATGCGCGTAGCCGGCGTCCCTCTCGGCGATCACATGGAAGCCATCCAGTACGAGCGCCCGCTTCGCCGAGGCACCGAAGGGGTAGCCCGCCATGGCGTCGTCCAGCGCATTCAGGTTGCCGGACCAAGGCGCATAGTTGAACTGCTCCTCCCACCGCAGCACATCCGAGACTTGCCGTTCGAAGCTCGGCGCGTCTCCACGACAGGCGATCTCGGCGATTTCATAGCCGAGCAGGCTGAGGGCCGCCCGCGCCTGTGCCAGGATCTCCGGTGCGTGGAATAGATTTACCGCGCCGTTATGCAGCAGCGGCCAATCCGCGCGTTCCCAATAGCCCTCGGCAGCGAACATCAGCTCCGCCCCATCCGCACCGCAGCGCCCGCCACGAACGGGCAGCCGGCGACCAGCAACAGGCTAACTGCCCCCAGCAGCTTGAGCGCCCCCGGCTGCTCGGCAGTGGCGCCGAAGATCAGCAGCGGCACGGCGAAGGGCAGCATGACCAGCCCCGCCAGCGCGCCGGCTCCCCGCAGCCCGGCGACCAGCGCCGCGGTGGCGACCCCCAGCGCCGCCAGCCCCGGCGTACCGATCAGCAACGCGAGCAGCAAAGGCGCCAGGCCCTCGCCCGGGAGCTGGAGCAGCCCCGAGGCGATCACCGTTGCCGCCAGCAGCGCCGGCGCGAAGCCGAGCCAGTGCCCAGCGACCTTGGCCGCGGCGACTCCGGCATCGGGCAGTCCGCGCACCGCCAGCTGGTCGAGCACCCCGCTCTCCAGGTCGGGCGACACCAGCCGCTCGACCGGCAGCAGCGCGGCGAGCAGCGCCGCCGCCCAGATCACGCCCGGCGCGATGCGGGCGAGCAGCTTCGCATCGGGCCCGACTGCAAAGGGAAACAGGATCGCAACAAGCAGGAAGAACACCAAAGGCAGCGCCAGCCCGCCGGTGCTCCAGGCCCGCCGCAGCTCGCGCCAGACCAGCGCAGCATAGATGCTCACAGCTGAACCTCGCGCGCATCGGGCAATGCGATCGGCAGATGCGTGGCGACCAGCGCGATCCCACCCGCCGCGCGGTGGCCGGCGATCAGCCCTTCGAGCAGCGCGACCGAAGCGGTATCTAGACCATTAGCCGGCTCGTCGAGCAGCCAGATCGGCGCGGCGCTCGCCACCACCCGGGCGAGCGCCGCGCGGCGTCGCTGACCGGTCGAGAGCATGCGGACCGGCACTTGTGCGAGAGGGCCGAGATCGAGCGACACCAGCACATCCGCCACCACGTCACGCCGACCGTCGAGCCCAGCCCAGAAGTTGAGCGCGGCGGCAAGCGGAAGCTCGGAATCGAGCGCCGGCGCCTCGGCCATCAGTGCGCGGGCGCCGTCGCATTCGACGCTGCCGGCAGCGGGCGCGAGCAGCCCGGCGGCGATGCGGATCAGGCTCGACTTGCCGACGCCATTGGACCCGGTGACCAGGGCCGCCTCGCCCGCTGCGAGCACCAGGTCGAGCCCTTCGAACAGCAGCCGTCCGCCACGCAGGCATGCCACGCCGCGAAGGGCCAGGGCACTCACTCGGCCGAGTCTTCCAGCGCGTGCATGTCGTCGTCGGAAAGCCCGAAATGATGGCCGACCTCGTGCACCACGACATGGTTGACCAGCGATTCGAGCGTCACGCCGGTATGCACCCATTCGTCGAGCAGCGGCCGGCGATAGAGATGGATCTCGTCGGGCATGGTCACCCCGTCCCAGGCCGATTTCTCGCCGACCGGGCGGCCCCGGTACAGGCCGGTCAGGTCGAGCGGATCCTCGATGCCCATTTCGTCCAGGGTCTCATCATCTGCGAAGTCCTCGACCACCAGCACGATGTCGGCGAGATAGCCCTGAAAGGGCTCGGGGATGCGCGCAAGGGCGGCGCGGGCTAGCGCCTCGATAATGGCGGCGTCTGGGGCTTGCCCGGTCATGCCGCCGGGAATAGGCCGGGGAGCAGAGCTACGGCAAGGAGGCAATGATGGTGGCGCGGTTGACCGACGGACTTCGCGAGGAATCGCTCGCGGCGCTGCCCGACTGGACCTGGGAGCCCGAACGCGACGCGATCACGCGCCGCTTCGAGTTCCGGGACTTCAACCAGGCCTTCGGCTTCATGACCCGCGTGGCGCTGCTCGCCGACAAGGCGGACCATCATCCCGAATGGTCGAACGTCTGGAACAAGGTCGACATATTGCTGACCACGCACGACGCGGGCGGACTCTCCACCCGCGACATCCAGATGGCCCAGGCGATCGACGCCCTGCTCTAACCCGTGCAGCTGACCTTGCCCGGATTGGCGCGTGCATAGGCGGCCGCCATCCGGTCCATGTCGTCGATATAGGGCCTGGCCAGCTCGATCTTGATCCGCGACCAGACCGCCCAGCCGCCTTTGGTGCAGATCACCCGCACGAAATCGGCGCCCTGGCCGGCCTCGTAATGGGCGCGCGGCATCAGCCCGTCGCGCACCCGCTCCCAGACCTGATAGGTCGCCCAGCCATGCTCGCGCATCAGATAGTCGAAGCGCAGCTGGTCGGCGGGATCGAGCGCCTGGCTGCCCTCCAGGCCCGCGCGGAACATCTCGGCGGTATCGTGCGAGCTGTAGATCGAGGCGCGGAACGACGACCATTGCGCCTGCGTGTCGTTCGCCTCGCTGCGCACCGCGACCCGGTTGCTGTCGTAGAGCTGGAGCCCGACGAAGACGAGCGAGGCGACCACCGCCAGCGCGCTGACGATCTGGGCGACGAACGCCCAATATTCCATCCGGTCGCGGTGGAAGATCGGGCGCCGCGGCTCGCTCATTTGAACGCGCGCCGCTGCATCTTGCGCAGCGTGCCGGGCATCCAGCGCGCCATGAACCACAGCCGGTGCGCGGTCTTGCCGACACGGGTGTGGACGTCCTTGCGAGTCTCCAGCATGTGGCGGACGGTCTTCGCCACTTCCTCCACCGGGGTGATCTCCAGCCCCGCTGCGCGCACCGATTCGCGGACGTTGCGGTTCGAATCCTGGGTGACGTGGTTGAGCAGCGGCGTGTCGATGAAGCTCGGCATCAGCGAGGCGACATAGATGCCGTCATGCCCCCATTCGGCGTTGAGCGCCTCGGCGAAGCCGCGCATCGCGAACTTGCCCGCGGCATAGATCGCCATGCCGGCATTGCCCGAGATGCCCGCCGCCGAGCTGGTGATGATCATCGCCGAGCCCGGTGTCGCCTTGAGCAGGGCATAGGCGGCGCGGGCGCCATAGACGGCGCCGTTGATGTTGATCCCCAGGCCGCGCTCGACGTCGGCGTCCGAGATCGTCTCGAGCTGGCCGCCCACCGCGATCCCGGCATTGTTGAACAGGAAGTCGAGCCGGCCGCCGCTCTTGCCGCCGAAATCGGCGAGCGCGGCCTTCCAGGCATCGCGGTCGCGCACGTCCATCGCATAGGTTTCGGCGCCGGGGATCGCGGCCTTCGCCGTCTCCAGCCCGGCCGCGTTGATATCGGCCAGGCCGACCAGCCAGCCATCCGCCGCCAGGCTCTTCGCGACCGCCAGGCCGATGCCCGATGCGCCGCCGGTGATGAATGCCGCTTTCGCCGTCATGTCCCCGCCTCCTGTTCTTTTGACCTTTGCGACTTCATCCCGCACAAAGCGCTGCGATGCCAGAGCAAAGCCGCTCCGTTACCTTCAAAAATGTCAGCAAGGTCTGGCCGGAGGGCGTGAAGGCCGTCGATGGCGTGTCGCTGGAGGTGCGGGCGGGCAGTTTCGTGGCACTGGTCGGCGCCTCGGGATCGGGCAAGTCGACGCTGCTCAAGATGGTCAACCGGCTGATCGAGCCGAGCGAAGGCCAGGTGCTGGTCGGCGGCGAACCGGTCGATGCCGGGCCCGCGCCCGAGTTGCGCCGGCGGATCGGCTATGTCTTCCAGAATGTCGGGCTGTTCCCGCACATGCGCGTCGGCGAGAATGTCGCGATCGGGCTCAGGCTGGCGGGCGAGAAGAAGATGGGCGGCCGGGTGGCGGAGCTGCTCGAGCTGGTCGAGCTTTCGCCAGAGATGGCGGCGCGGATGCCCGACGCGCTGTCGGGCGGGCAGCGCCAGCGGGTCGGGGTGGCGCGGGCGCTGGCGACGGGGCCGGGCATATTGCTGATGGACGAGCCGTTCGGCGCGCTCGATCCGGTGACCCGCGACGGCCTCGGCAAGGCCATCCGCGCGCTGCACGACCGGATGGGGCTCACCACGATCCTCGTCACCCATGACATGGCCGAGGCGCTGCTCCTCGCGGACCGGGTGCTGGTGATGGAAAAGGGCCGGATCGTCGCCGATGCCATTCCACGCGACCTGCTCGCGGGCAAGGGCGGTGCCGTGGCGGATGCGCTGGTCGCAGTGCCGCGCGAGCAGGCGCACCGGCTGGCGGAGCTCGAGAAGTGACCGCCCTCGCCCGCGTTCCGGAGCTGCTGGCCCAGCATCTGCTGCTGGCGCTCGCGGCATTGCTGCTTGGGCTCGTGATCGCGCTGCCTTTGGCGATACTCTCCTCGCGGAACCGTATCCTGGGTAAAATCGCCCTGGGCTTCGCGAGCCTGATTCAGACCATCCCGAGCCTCGCGCTGCTCGCGCTTTTCTACCCGATCCTGCTCTCGCTCTCGACGCTGGTCGGCGGCGGCATCCCCGCGCTCGGCTTCCTGCCTTCGCTGCTCGCGCTCTCCCTCTATGCTCTCCTCCCGATCCTCCGGAACGGCGTGACCGGCCTCGCCACGATCGACCCGGCGGTGATCGAAGCCGCGGACGGCGTCGGCATGACCGCCGCGCAGAAGCTATGGCTGGTCGAGACTCCACTGGTACTGCCGGTGCTGATGGCCGGCATCCGCACTGCCGCGGTGTGGACGATCGGCGCGGCGACGCTCTCCACTACCGTCGGCCAGCCGAGCCTGGGCGACCTGATCTTCGCCGGGCTGCAGACCCAGAACTGGTCGCTGGTGCTGACCGGCTGCATCGCCGCCGCCTGCCTCGCGCTGGCGGTGGATGGACTGCTCGGGCTGGCCGAACACGGCATCGCGAAACGCAAGCGTGCGCTGATCTGGGCGAGCCTGGGTACCCTGCTGGTCGCGCTCGCCGTTGCGCTGGTCCCCGCCTTGCCCGCCGCGCGCGGCACGGTCACGGTCGGCGCCAAGGGCTTCTCGGAGCAATATACGCTCGCCCGGCTGATCGGCCACCGGCTGGAAGCTGCGGGCTACAAGGTCCGCTACCGCGAAGGCCTGGGATCGGCAGTGGCGTTCAGCGCGCTCGCGGCGGGCGATGTCGATGTCTATGTCGATTATTCGGGCACGATCTGGACCAACCAGATGCAACGCCGCGACGTGCCGCCCCGTGACGCCATCGTCTCCGGCGTCGCCAGATGGGCAAGGGACCAGCACAGGGTCACCCTGCTCGGCAGCCTCGGCTTCGAGAACGCCTATGCCTTCGCCATGCGCGGCGACGATGCCAGGAAGCGCGGCATCGCCAGCATCGCCGACCTCGCGCCCGTGGCCGGCAGTCTCAACCTCGCCACCGATGTCGAGTTCCTCGAGCGACCCGAATGGGCGGCGGTGAAACAGGCGTACGGCCTGAGCTTCAAGTCCGCCCACCCCTATCAGCCGACCTTCATGTACCGCGCGCTGGCCAGCGGCACCGCCGACGTGATCCCCGCCTTCTCCTCCGACGGCCGCATCGCCGCCGACAGGCTGACGGTGCTCAGCGACCCCAAGGGCGCGATCCCCGGCTATGACGCGATCCTGCTGCTCGCCCCGAAACGCGCCGACGATGTCCGCTTCCAGGCAGCACTCCGCCCGCTGGTCGGCGCGATCGGCGTCGAGCGCATGCGCGAGGCCAACTACATGGTCGATCGCGACAGTAACAAATCAAGTCCCGACCAGGCCGCAAGCTGGCTGGAGCGTGGACTTGCCCGATGAACTTCTGTTATCGCTACCAGAATATAGAAAAGAGGAGAGTGCAATGCGGCCTGGCCTGAAGCTGTTGCTGTCGACCACCATCATCTGGGCCGCATCGCCCGCTTTTGCGCAGCAAGCGCCGACAACGCTGTCTGGTCAGCAGGTCGCCAACCCCGCCAAATGGCCGACTGCCGGCTCGCAGGGCCTGATTGATCCCGCCACCGAGAAGTTCGTCACCGATCTGATGGCGCAGATGACGCTGGAGGAGAAGGTCGGCCAGATGATCCAGGCGGACATCGGCGCGATGAAGCCCGAGGAGCTGCGCCAATATCCGGTCGGCTCGGTCCTGGCCGGCGGCAGCTCGCCGCCGATCGGCGCGCCCGATCGCTCGCCCCAGGCGCCCTGGGTCGAGACCGCCAAGGCCTTCCGCAAGGTGGCGATGGAGCCGCGCGGCAAGCACCAGCCGATCCCGCTGATCTTCGGCATCGACGCGGTGCACGGCAACAACAACGTGATCGGCGCGACGATCTTCCCGCACAATGTCGGCCTGGGCGCGATGCACGATCCCGCGCTGATCCGCCGTATCGGCCGGGCGACCGCCGCCGAGACCGCCGCGACCGGCCCCGACTGGGCGTTCGGCCCCACCCTCGCCGTGCCGCAGGACGATCGCTGGGGCCGCAGCTATGAAGGCTATTCGGAAGATCCCGCCGTGGTCCGCTCCTATGCCGGCGAGATGATCCTCGGCCTGCAGGGCGCGCCGGGTACCAAGGACCGCATCCAGCAGGGCTATGTCGCCGCATCGGCCAAGCATTTCCTCGGCGATGGCGGCACCTTCGAAGGCGTCGACCAGGGCGATACCCGCGTCTCCGAGGACGAGCTGATCAGGACGCACGCCCAAGGCTATGTCCCCGCCATCCAGGCCGGCACGCTCACCGTGATGGCCAGCTATTCGAGCTGGAACGGGGCCAAGATGCACGGCAACAAGTCGCTGCTCACCGATGTGCTGAAGGGCCGGATGGGCTTCCAGGGCTTCGTCGTCGGCGACTGGAACGGCCATGGCCAGGTGCCGGGCTGCACCAAGGAGGATTGCGCCCAGACCTTCAACGCCGGGCTCGACATGGCGATGGCACCCGACAGCTGGAAGGGCCTGTTCGACAGCACGGTCCGCCACGCGAAGGATGGCACGATCCCGATGTCCCGGATCGACGACGCCGTGCGCCGCATCCTGCGCGTCAAGGTGAAGCTCGGCCTGTTCGATCCGGCCCGCCCGTTCGAAGGCAAGGCCGGCGTGCTCGGCAGCCCCGAGCACCGCGCCATCGCCCGCGAGGCGGTGGCCAAGTCGCTGGTGCTGCTCAAGAACCAGGGCGTGCTGCCGGTAAAGGCCTCCGCCAATGTGCTGGTCGCCGGGCCCGGCGCCGATTCGATGGCGCAGCAGACCGGCGGCTGGACGCTGAGCTGGCAGGGCGACGGCAACGACAATTCGATGTTCCCCAATGGCCAGACGATCTTCTCCGGCATTGCCGAGGCGGTGAAGGCCGGCGGCGGCACCGCCACCCTCTCGGCGGACGGCAGCTTCACCGCCAAGCCCGATGTCGCGATCGTGGTGTTCGGCGAGCAGCCCTATGCCGAGATGCGCGGCGACGTGCCCACGCTGGAGTTCCAGCCGGGCGACAAGCAGGCGCTGGCGCTGCTCAAGAAGCTCAAGGCGGCCGGCGTGCCGACCGTATCGGTCTTCCTCTCGGGCCGGCCGCTCTGGACGAATCCGGAGATCAACGCCTCGGACGCGTTCGTCGCAGCCTGGCTGCCCGGCAGCGAAGGCGCGGGCGTGGCGGACGTGCTGATCGGCGACAAGGCGGGCAAGCCGCGCAAGGACTTCAAGGGCACGCTGTCGTTCAGCTGGCCCAAGACCGCAGGCCAGTTCACCCTCAACAAGGGCAAGCCGGGGTACGACCCGCTGTTCGCCCTCGGCTATGGCCTCAGCTACGCCAGGCCGGGCAAGGTCGCGGCGCTCGCCGAGGAGCCGGGCTTCGATGCCTCGTCGCTCAACACCAGCGTCTATTTCACCAAGGGCGTGACGCCCAAGCCCTTCTCCTTCGCCACCGAATCGAAGATCACCCGGGCGCCGATCGACGGGCCGCAGACCCAGGAAGGCGCGCAGCAGCTGAGCTGGACCGGCGGCCAGGCGCGGCTGAGCATCGGCGGGGGGTCTCCGATCAACCTCGGCCGCGAAGCCAATGGCGACCTGTCGCTCGCCCTCACCTATCGCCTCGACCGTGCAGCGAGCGGGCCGGTGACGCTCGGCATGGGCAACGGCAAGGGGCTCGACGCCACCAGCCTGTTCACCGGCGAGACAGGCAAATGGCGGACGGTGAAGATCCTGCTCAAATGCTACCAGCAGAATGGGACCGACATGAACGTGGTCTCGGCGCCGGTGGTGGTGACGGCCTCGGATCCGCTGGTATTCAGCCTGTCCGACGCGCGAATCGTGTCGGATCCCGCCAACTCGATCTGCCCCGGGGCCAAGTGACCGAAACGCCAATCGAAACCATCGCGATTGCCCATGGCCCGTTCCGCGCCGAGCTGATCACGCTCGGCGCGGCACTGCGCGTACTGGAGGTGCCCGACCGGCACGGCAATCCCGCCAATGTCGTGCTCGGCTTCGCCGACCTGGACGATTATCGCCGAACGCCGCGCTTCTATGGCGCGGTGGCCGGCCGCTATGCCAATCGCATCGGTGGTGCGCGCTTCATGCTCGACGGGGTGGAGCACCGGGTCACGGCGAACAACGGCGCGAACAGCCTCCATTCGGGGCCGCTCGGGTTCGACCAGCAGCATTGGGAAGTGGTGGCGCGGGCCGAGGACTCCGTGACCTTCCGCCATGTCAGCCCGGCAGGACATAACGGCTTTCCCGGCACGCTGGCGGTGGAGGCACGCTACACCATGGAAGCGGATGGCCTCGCCATCGGTTTCACCGCGACCACCGACGCGCCGACGGTCGTGAACCTCACCCATCACGCCTATTTCAACCTAGCCGGCGAGGCGAGCGGAGCGACGATCCTTGATCATCTGCTGCGAATCTCGTCCAGCCGCACCACGCCCGTCGGCCCCGGGCTGATCCCGACGGGCGCCTTTGCCGAGGTGACCGGCACGCCGTTCGATTTCCGCGTCCCCCGCCGGGTCGGCGAGCGGATCGACGCGGACGATGCGCAGCTTAAGCTCGGCCATGGCTATGACCATAATTTCGTGATCGACGGCGCCCCGCGCTGTGCCGCAACCCTGTTCGATCCGGGATCAGGCCGGGTGCTCGACCTCCATTCCGGCGAGCCGGGGCTGCAATTCTATTCGGGCAACCACCTCGCCGGCGGCGCGCCGGGGACGGGCGGGAAGGTCTATGCCACGCGCCAGGGACTGTGCCTCGAACCCCAGAAATTCCCGGACAGCCCGAACCGGCCGGAATTCCCCTCGGCACGGCTCGATCCGGGCCAGACCTACCGCCACGACATCGCCTTCCGCTTCCGAACGGCCGAAAGTGTCGAGCAGGCCTTTGGCTAGCACAGTGGACTGAAAGAGCCGCCCAGCGGAAACGCCCCAGAAGCGGACGCTCCCAAGGTCACGCGTCCTCCTCAGGAACAGGCGGGAGCGAATGGCCCTCAGCGTGAGCTCTGAGGCAGGCGGAGCGCCACTCGAAGAATTGAGGCGTCGCAGCTCTCAAACGACCGCGACCAGCCATATGGTACTGGACATAATAGGCCAGTCCCGCGCCTTCATGCTGGATATCCTCGTCCTCCCATGGGCGAGGGAAAATCTGCCCCGAACATGCCGCGTGATAAAACGCCTTTGTATGAGCCTCCGCGTCGGCAACCGTGTGCCCGAACTCATCGCACAGCACGCGTTCGGCAAAAGCCAAGGCAAATCGCTGATCTTCGTATGCCATGCCTACTCCTTGCACAGGGGCTTATCGCGAATGACGGCTAGCCACCCAATGTCGGCCGTTCAGCCGCGTTCGACGGAAGCGGCAGTTCATGGGGCCACGCCCTAGTTGCCCTTCCGCTCGGCCTGGAAGATCTTGTTGACGATCCGCCACTCGCCGTCCGCCTTCACCAGCGAGAGATAATCGACGAAGCGCACGGTCGGATAGTCGAGCACGACCTTGGCCATGCCGACATTGCCGGTGACGTCGAGGCTCTCGATCGAGCGCTTGCGCTGCGCCTCGTCCGCGGCCGGCTTGCCGGGCGCGCCGGCGATATATTCGGCGCTGGTCCGTTCGGCAAAGGCGCCGTCGCGGTTCCAGTAGAGCATCGCCTTGGGATGGAAGGCGGCGGAGAATTCGGCCGCGCTGCCGGTCGCATGGCCGGCGAGATAGTGGTTCACCGCGGCACGGGCGCCCGCCTCGTCCTTCTCCTGCGCATGGGCAGGCAGGGCGGCGAAACTGAGGGCGGCGGTAAGGAACAGGAAGCGCATGGAGACCCTCCGTTGCGGGAAGGCCTCCATGCTAGCATCCGGTGACCGGGCATGCACCCGGTTCGGGCCGAACGTCCCGCTGGCGGGACGAACAACCCATACTCCCCTCCCTGAAAGGGAGGGGTTGGGGGTGGGTGGATACGCGCGATACGGCGCCGTCACGCTTGACGCTTCAGTATCGCCCGGCGCTGACCCACCCCTCGATCCCCTCCCTTCCAGGGAGGGGAAGTGCCCCTTACAGCGTCGGCTTTCCGTCGATTCGGCGCGGGATTCCCCCATAGCCGTAGCGCAGATCGGCCGGGAGCAGCGCTGCCGGCAGGTCCTGATAGGCGACCGGGCGCAGGAAGCGGTCGATCGCCAGCGTGCCGACCGAGGTGCTGCGGCCATCGGCGGTCGACGGGAACGGGCCGCCATGGACCTGCGCGTCGGTCACTTCGACGCCGGTCGGCCAGCCATTGGCGAGGATGCGCCCGGCGAGCCGCTCGAGCAGCGGCAGCAGCTGCGCTGCGACTTCGGTGTCGGCATCGTCGAGGTGCAGCGTCGCGGTGAGCTGGCCCTCGAGCAGCGAGACGACCTTGAGCAGCTCCTCGATCGTGGCGCAACGCACCAGCAGCGAGGCGGCGCCGAACACTTCTTCGGCATGGCTCGGATCGGCGATGAAGTCGGCGCCGCTCATCGTGAACAGTGCGGCACGGCCGCAGCTCGCCGAGCCTTCCTGACCCTGCGCGACCTGGTTCAGCTCCGGTGCGGCAGCCCAGCGGGCGACGCCCTGCTCATAGGCCTTGAGGATGCCCGGAGTGAGCATGGTCTGCGCCGCGGCACCCGACACCGCTTCGGTCGCCGCCGCAAGGAAGCGATCGAGCGACGGGCTTTCCAGCGCCAGGACGAGGCCGGGATTGGTGCAGAACTGGCCGGCGCCCATGGTCAGGCTGCCGATATAGGCCTTGCCCAGCGCCTCGGCGCGCGATTCGAGCGCGGCGGGGAGCAGGAAGACCGGATTGATGCTGCTCATCTCGGCATAGACCGGGATCGGCACCGGACGGCTCGCGGCGAGCTTCATCAGCGCCGTGCCGCCACCGCGCGAGCCGGTGAAGCCCACCGCCTTGACCACCGGATGGCTGACCAGCGCCGAGCCGACTTCGTTGCCGGCGCCATTGATCAGCGAGAACACGCCTTCGGGCATGCCGGTCTTCGCCACGGCGCGCTGGATCGCGCCGGCGACCAGCTCCGAGGTGCCGGGATGCGCCGAATGGCCCTTCACGATCACCGGGCAGCCGGCCGCGAGCGCCGAGGCGGTGTCGCCGCCGGCGACCGAGAAGGCGAGCGGGAAGTTCGAGGCGCCGAAGACGACGACCGGGCCGACCGGGATCATGCGCAGGCGCAGGTCCGGCTTGGGGGCGGGCTGGCGGTCGGGAATGGCGTGGTCGATGCGGGCGCGCAGATACTCGCCCAGGCGCAGCTCCTTGGCGAACAGGCGCAGCTGGCCCGAGGTGCGGCCGCGCTCGCCGGTCAGGCGGGCGTGCGGCAGGCCGCTTTCCTGCATCGCGCGCTCGGTCAGCGTCTCGCCCAGCGCGTCGATCTCTTCGGCGATCGCCTCGAGGAACTCGGCACGCTTCTCGCGCGGCAGGTTGGCGTAGATCGGGAAGGCTGCCTCGGCGGCGGCGGCGGCCGCTTCGACGTCGTCCTTGGTCGCCATGCTGAAGCTCGGCTCCAGCGGGGTGCCGGTCGACGCGGCGACAGCCTGGAAGCCCGGCCCGTCGCGGCGGACACGCTTCGATGCAATGAACAATTCGCCGGTCAGCGCCATGCCTGCTCTCCTGTGTGACAGATGAAGTTAGCGGTAACACCGCTCGCGCGGGGACTTAGGCAGCGCCTTAGCAAAATGCAATTGCGTGTGGCCGACTGCATGCTTGCCGGAGCGATAGAAATTATGTCCGGCTTAGCGGGCGATGCGCTGGCCGGCGACGTTGGCAGGCTTGCGCGCTTCCATCGTGTCCTGGAAGCCGCGCTCGACCAGCCGCGCCATCGCATCATGCGCGCGCTCGGCGTCCTGCGCCTCGATCGCCTCCAGCACGGCCAGGTGGACGGGCAGCGCATCGTGCGGGGCGGGCAGGCGGTGCTGCTTGAACGCCGTGGTCAGCTCGATCGCCGCCGCGACGCCGCTGGTCAGCGACATGATGAAATCATTGCCCGAAGCCTCGAGCAATGCCGAGTGAAAGGCCTCGTCACAACAACGCCCCTCCTCGGAATCGAATCCATGCCGATCCACCCCCGCCAACCCCTGCTGCATGCGCGCGAGCTGTTCGGGCGTGCGGCGCAATGCGGCGAGCCGGGCGGCATCGGGCTCGACGATACGGCGCAGCTCGAACAGGCTCTCGATCAGCGCATCATCGGGCTCGCCGGCGAAAATCCAGCTAAGCACGTCGGGATCAAGCAGATGCCATTCGCGACGCGGGCTCACCTGGGTCCCGATCTTGGGGCGGGAATGGACCAAGCCTTTCGCCGCCAATATGCGAATTGCCTCGCGATAGGCGGTGCGGGAGACCTTGAACTGCTCGCTTGCGGCGATCTCGCCCTCGAGAATCTCGTTCGGCGCGAGCTCGCCCGAGACGATACGGATGCCGAGCGTACGCGCAACGGTGCCGTGCAGGCGCAGCGACCGGGGCCGCGGCTTGCGGGTCCGGGATTTTTTCTCTGGGCGCGGGATCGACGCTTTGGGCTGCCAGCTGGGCATGCTCCCTGCCTAAGCACTTTGCCCGCAACTGCCAAGAGCCGGGCGAATCGGGGCGAATCCCTAGGCCTGGGTCCTTATCTTATCAAAAAGATCAGTAATATCAGCGCGTTATAGGAGTGGCGGAGACGGAGGGATTCGAACCCTCGATACGGTTTCCCGTATGACGCTTTAGCAAAGCGTTGGTTTCAGCCACTCACCCACGTCTCCGGATAACGGCTAGAAGCGGGGCCTATAGCGAGGCGTTTCGCGACAGGCAACGCCCACCTCGACGTAAAATCGACTCGACCCGCCGCTCGTTCATTGCCGCGACAGGCGCGCCCTCTATAGAACGGACATCTGCTGGGCTGGGGTAATTCGACCGATGCGCGTTCGTGATCTGATGCTGATGGCGGCCGCCGCCGCGCTCGGAATGGGCAGCCTGCCCGCATCCGCCCAGCAGCAGATGACCACGATCGACCCCAACACCGCGATCGATTCGGACATCAACACCCCGCCCCCGGCGCAGGACCCCTATGCCGCCCCCGCGCAGCAGCAACAGCAGCAGCAGGACGTCCCCGCCCCGCCGCCGCAGGATCCCTATCCGCAGCAGCAGGGCCCGGCCGGCCAGCCGCTGCCCGCCGGCCCCACCGGCAACGCCCGCACCCAGGCGACCACCTATCAGCGCGACGAGCTGGTCGGCGCCGCCGAGGGCGTGTTCGGCAAGGGCGCGTCGGGCCTGGCCAAGCTGATCGAGGACATCCTCAAGGACCAGGGCCAGCCCAACGGCTATATCGCCGGCAGCGAGGCCTCGGGCGCGATCGGCGTCGGCCTGCGCTATGGATCCGGCATGCTGTTCCACAAGGTCGAGGGCCAGCGGAAGGTCTACTGGACCGGCCCGTCGATCGGCTTCGACCTGGGCGGCGACGCCAACAAGGTCTTCGTCCTGGTCTACAATCTCTACGACAGCCAGGACCTCTACAAGCGCTTCCCCCAGGGCGAGGGCCGCGCCTATTTCGTCGGCGGCCTCTCCGCCTCGTACCTGCGCCGCGGCGACGTGGTGCTGATCCCGGTCCGCCTGGGCGTCGGCTGGCGGCTGGGCGTCAACGCCGGCTACATGAAGTTCAGCGAAAAGAAGCGCTGGCTGCCCTTCTAAGGGCACCCCTCCCCACCCACGACTCCCTCCACGAACCCGTTCTTTTGGCTATCAACGAACCATATAGGCACTTTTTACTTGACATCGTCACGCTGATATGGCACAAGTAAAGCACGCTGAAGAATTGCGAGTCGGGCCGGGGCGGTAACGCCTTCCGGCCCTTTTCTTTTCGGGAGAGGAGCCGTGGAGAGAGTGAGACGGCGCTGGGTGCGCTGGACCAGGAAGAAGCGCGATGCCTTCCTCGACGAGCTTGCCGGCAGCTGCAACGTGCGCGCGGCGGCAGCGGCGGCGGGGATGACGCCACCAAGCGTCTATCACCTGCGGCGCAAGGACGAGGAGTTCGGCGAGGAGTGGCGAAAGGCGCTCCATGTCGGATACGAGATGCTGGAGACCGAGCTGCTCGGCCATGTGCTGGCCGGCGGCGGCGATGTGGTCGAACGTGCAGACGGCAGCAGCATCAGCGTGGAGCATGCGCTCAAGCTGCTCGGCCTGCATCGCAACAGCATGCAGGGCAAATGGCGCGGCGGCCCGAAGCTGCAGCGCGCACGGCCCGAGGATACCGATGCGGCGATCCTCAGGAAGCTGGAGGCGATCGATCGCAACCGGGCACGCAAGGCGGCGGAGACGGGCGGTGGGCAATAAGGCGGCGCTCGACGCGCTGCTGGGGCGCACCGCCGAGGACCGCGCCGAGGCGATCCGATCGCTGAGCGGACCGCAGAAGCGCGAATATGACGAGCGCTGGCTGCAATGGGCACATGATGGACAAGGAGAACCGGACGCGAAGGACTGGCGGATCTGGCTGATCCGGGCGGGGCGCGGCTTCGGCAAGACGCGGGCGGGTGCCGAATGGGTGCTCGCGCGGGCCCGCGCCAACCCCGCGGCGCGGATTGCGCTGGTTGGCGGTAATAACGACGACGTGCACCGCGTGATGATCGAAGGATCAAGCGGCATCCTGGCGGCAGCACGCACGGACGAGGAACTGGTATGGCACCGCAGCTCGGGCGAATTGCACTTTCCGAGCGGCGCGCGCGCCTATGTCTATTCGGCCAGCGCGCCCGATACGCTGCGCGGGCCCGAGCATGATTATGCCTGGTGCGACGAGCTGGCGAAATGGGGACGGAGCGGTGAGACCGCCTGGGACAATCTGATGCTGGGCTTGCGGCTGGGCGAGCATCCGCAGGTGCTGGTGACGACGACGCCGCGCCCGGTGAAGCTGATGCGCAAGGTGATGGCATTGCCCGGCGTGACCGAGACGTGTGGGCGAACGCGCGAGAATCCCTGGCTGCCGCGCAGCTTCGTCGAGGCGATGACCGCCGATTATGGCGGCACCCAGCTCGGCCGGCAGGAACTGGAGGGCGAGATGATCGACGAGCTGCAGGGCGCCTTGTGGAGCCGCCCGCTGATCGAGGCCTGCCGGGCGAGCGAGGTGCCCGAGCTGGTGCGCCGCGTGGTGGGCGTCGATCCGCCGGCGGGGGTGGGCGCCGATTCCTGCGGAATCGTCGCAGTCGGGCTGGGCCGCGACGGGAAGGGCTATGTGATCGAGGATGCCAGCATTTCGGGCGCGACACCCGAGGGCTGGGCACAAGCGGTGGCGGCCTGTGCCGCACGGCACGATGCCGACCGGGTGATCGCCGAGAAGAACCAGGGCGGCGCGATGGTGAAGTCCGTGCTGCTCGGTGCCGACAGCCGGCTGCCGGTGACCCTGGTGCATGCCAGCGAAGGCAAGGCGGCGCGCGCCGAGCCGGTGAGCCTGCTCTACGAGGCGGGCAAGGTGCTGCATGCCGTGCCCTTCCCGGCGCTGGAGGACGAATTGTGCGGGCTGGTGGCAGGCGGCGGCTATGAAGGGCCCGGCCGATCGCCGGACCGCGCCGACGCGCTGGTCTGGGCGATGACCGAGCTGATGCTGAGCAAGCGGGGCAAGGCGGCGATACGGCTGTTGTGATCGCCTGCGATCCTCCCCCGCCAGGGGGAGGTGTCAGTTCCTGCGTCAGCAGGGACTGACGGAGGGGGAGGTAAGCAGCCAGTTATCGGCGCCCCCACCTCCCCTCCGTCACGCTTCGCGTGCCACCTCCCCCTGGCGGGGGAGGATTTGTGAAGCTCGGGGGCGGTGCTGTGAATTCACAATTCCCCTCCCTGGCAGGGACGGGCGCTTTAGAAATCAGGAGAACCGACATGACGGAACGGAAGCTGTTCCGGCGGGCGATCGTGCTTGCCGGGATGCTGGGGCTGTGCGGCTGCGCGCTGAGCTTGGGCGCACTGCTCGATGCCGGGAGCGCGGCGCTGGTGGCGCGCTTCGATACCGACCGCGATGGCGGGCTCGGGCCGGCGGAGGTGATTGCGATGGTCGCCGCCGCCGTGCCGGGCAAGGGCGCCGAGCGCGACGCGCTGCGCGCCGGGCTGGCGGCGGGATACTGGACGCGGGACTGCAATCGGGACGGCCGGCTGACCGCGGCGGAGCTGGCGGCGAGCGGTTCGTGCGCGTGATTGCCTAGCGGTGGGGGCTATCCTGGATGCGTCTGGCGCTTCCCTGTCCGAACAAGCTGTCCGTCATCCCCGCGAAGGCGGGGATCCAGGGTGGCAAAGCGTGGTCCTGCGTGACTCTGGATCCCCGCCTTCGCGGGGATGACGATCTTATCTTGGGAAAGGGCCGGACCAGCTTCGATCAGTCGGCGGGCTCGTAGAACTGCTCCTCGACCCGGGAACCGATGCGGTAGATCGCGAGGAAGCCGAACGCGGAGAGCAGCCAGACCGCAGCGAAAAGGGCGACGAACAGCGCCTCGCCAGGCCGGGCGAAATCGATGGGCACGCGGTTGCCCTGGGATCCGTAACGGAGATAGGCGATGAGGAAGACCAGCGGGATTCCCAGAAAGGGTGCCTTGGCCCAGCCGAGCAGCACTCGCTGCCGGGGCGTGATGTAACGCTGGAGGCCGTCGTCCGGCAGCGTGCTGTTGGGCCCGCGGCGCGGCACGAAGATCACCCGGCCATCGGGCAGCAGCGTGTCCTTGCCGACCGGCTGGAGCGTGTTGCCGACCGCGGTGAACAGGCTGCGCATCGAATATCCCCCCTGCGGGGAACAGATCATAGCGGGGCTGGGGCGGCAAGTACTGCGCTGGTGGCAATCCAATATGGCTGCCTCATTCTTTCCCCGGCGAAGGCCGGAGCCCAGCCTTGAAAGTGGCAACGCTTAGTCTGGGCCCCGGCCCCTTCGACCGCCCGCAGGGCGGGCGCTCAGGACAGGCTTCGCCGGGGAAAATGCCCTTCCATGGGCGAACCGTTCGAGAGATTTCAGGAGATCAGGCATGAAATGGTTCGGGCGGAAGTCCGTGCGCGAAGGCGCGCGGCCGGCCTTGTCGCGCGCCGGCACTTTTACGGGCGCGGTTGGCGAATGGCCGCGCAGCTATGAGGCGCAGGTGCGCGAGGCCTATTGCCACAATCCAGTGGCGCAGCGCGCGGTGAAGCTGGTGGCGGAAGGCGCCGGCAGCGCGGCGCTGAGGGCGAGCGATCCGGCGTTGCTGGCGCTGGTGACGGCGCGCAGCGGCGGGCAGCCGCTGATCGAGACGCTGGCCGCCCAGTTGCTGCTGCACGGAAACGGCTATGTCCAGATCCTGACCGACGATGCCGGCGCGGTGCGCGAGCTCTATGCGCTTCGCCCCGAGCGCGTGAGCGTGGAGCCCGATGCGCGCGGCTGGCCGGTCGCCTATCGCTACAAGGTGGGCGAGAATGTCGCCCGGCTCGCGGCGGAGGACGGCGCCGGGCGGCCGGCGGTGGTGCATATCCGCGCCTTCTCGCCGATCGACGATCATTATGGCCTGGGCTGCCTGGGTGCCGCCGCCGGCGCGGTGGCGATCCACAATGCCGCGGCGCGCTGGAACAAGGCGCTGCTCGACAATGCCGCCCGGCCCTCGGGTGCGCTGGTCCATGATCCGGGCGACGGCAGCGTGCTGGCACCCGACCAGTTCGCCCGGCTCGCTGACCTTCGAGGTGCAGGCCGATGCCGCGCCGGTGCAGGCGGGCGCGATCGCTGTGGCGCTGGGCGCGGTGGCGGCGAGCGAACCGACGATGGCGTTGGCGGGCTTCGCGGCGCAGGGGACGAATCTCGGCGCGGTCGCGCAGCTGCTGGCGGATGCCGCCGGCGGCTGGTTCGGCGAGGGGCCGGCGCTGCGCTGCGGTTCGGGCGGGGCCCTCATGGTCAACGATGACGGCGTCGGCGGGAAGGGCCGCGCGAACCGCTCGATCGCGGCGGCGAGCAGCGTGCCGCGGACACTGACGCTCAGCCATTACGACCCGGCGCGCGACTATCAGATCGGCGTGCAGCGCGCCGGGAGTCTCAGCGGGGGCCCGGGCGAGCAGCGAATCGAACTGCCCGCGGCGATCGACGCCGGCGGGGCACGGACGCTGGCCGAGGCAGCATTGCTGCGCGCCGATACCGAACGGGTGCGGCGGAGCGTGCATCTCGGCTCGGAGGCACTCAACATATCGCCCGGCGTACGGGTGCGGATCGCAGGGAGCCCCGGCATCTGGCGGGTCGATGGCTGGAAGCTCGAGGCGATGGCCGTCTCGCTCGACTGCGTCGCGCTGGCGCCCGAGGTGGCACCGATTCCCGCGGCCAGCGGGCGCGCCTCGCGTGCAAACGATGTCATGATCGGCCGGACCATGGTGCACGCCTTCGAGCTGCCGCCGGTCGACGACATCGCGCCGGCAGTGCCCAGGCTGGCAGTAGCCGCGGCCGGTGCCGGCCCGGCATGGCGCAGGGCGGCGCTACTGCTCAGCACGGACAACGGGAACTCCTGGCAGGCGACGGGCGGCACCCGCGGCATTGCCGTGATCGGCGAGATTCGCATTCCGCCCGGCCCGGCCTCGCCGCTGATCGAGGACCGGCACAACAGCGTCGAAGTCGCGCTGGCGCATAATGGAATGCAGCTCGACGACGTCGACGCGGCAGCGCTCGATAGGGGTGCCAATCTCGCCATGCTGGGGGATGAGCTCATCCAGTTCGCCAATGCCCAGCCTCTGGGTGACGGGCGCTGGTGGCTTTCAGGTCTGTGGCGCGGACGACGCGGCACCGAACATGCGATCGGCAACCAGGCCCCGGGCGACCGCTTCGTGCTGCTCGACGCGGATACGCTCGCGATGATCGACCTGCCCCGCACCGCAGTCGGCACCGAGGTGCAGCTGCTGGGGGAAGGCGCGGCGGACATGGGCGATCCGGCTACCGCCCGGGCGACGGTGGACGGCATCTCACTGCTGCCGCTCGCGCCAGTACATCTGGCTGCACAACCATTGCCCGAAGGTGGGGTGCAGTTGCGCTGGACGCGACGGAGCCGGCGCGACTGGCTTTGGCGCGATCATATCGACGTCACCCCCGAACCAGACGGCGAGCGCTATCGCATCACCCTCATCCCCGCGACCGGCGCGAGCTGGACAGTGGACACGCTGGCGCCCGAGATGACGCTGCCCATCGGGACCGACACCAGCGGCCTCGGAATCGAGGTCCGGCAATTGGGAACCGCAGGCCCCTCGCCGCCCGCTACGCTTAGCTTGCCGCTTCAGGGAGAGGAGACATGACCGAGACCACCGACCGATTCGACCTGCCGCTACTGCACGCCGGGCAGGCGCAGAAGGAAATGTACCACAATGAAGCGATCATCGGACTCGACCTGCTCAGCCATGCCTGTGCCGAGGCCATAGGCCTGAACTTGCCCCCAGCCGATCCTGCGCCAGGCCAATGCTGGATCGTGGGCGATACGCCGGAGGGCGCATGGCTGGGCCGTGCCGGCGAGGTGGCCGCCTGGACCGAGGGTGGCTGGCGGTTCCTGGCACCGCGCGAAGGCATGCGGCTGTGGCTGGGCGAAGAAGCCGGGTTCGCGCTATTCACCGGAGACGAATGGCGGGCCGGCGAAGCCCATGGCCGCGTGATGGTGGCGGGCCGGCAGGTCGTTGGCGAACGCGCCGCGGCCATCGCGGAACCACAGGGCGGGCCGGTGGTTGATGCGCCAGCGCGGGCCGCAATTTCTGCGGTACTGGTTGCCTTGCGCGCGCACGGTCTCATCGAACACGGCGGACTGTGACGTTCATGCAACAGTGCCCGGATTTGTGCGCTTGCGCAGAAACTTTCGTTTCGGTACTGAGTTTTTCGCTGTCCGTAGTGACAATCATGAAAGGGGATTAAGATGCGGAAGCTTGCCGTAACTCTGGCACTCGCGACGACCGCGCTCAGCACGCCCGCCCTCGCTCGCGACGATGCGTGGTATGTGGGTGTCGAAGGCGGCGTGATGCTCGTCGAGGACATCAAGTTCGACGTCGGCGCAGCCACCGATGCTGCGACCGTGCACCACAAGGCTGGCTGGGACGCCGACGCCACCGTCGGTTACGACTTCGGTCCGTTCCGCGCGGAAGCCGAGGTTGGCTATCGTTCGGCTTCGGTCAACCGCCTCACCAGCACCGTGACCCAGCCGGTCCGTACCTCGACCGGTGGCGCGGCCAATGCGCCCGCGGGCGACTACAGCTATGCCGGTGGCCGTTCGTCGGCGCTGAGCTTCATGGTCAACGGCCTGCTCGACTTCGGTGAAGACACCGGCGTGCAGGGCTTTGTCGGCGGCGGCGTTGGCGTCGCTCGCGTCAAGAGCAAGGTTGGCCTGAACACCTTCGCCGACTCGCTCGACGATTCGGACACGGTCTTCGCCTGGCAGGCGATCGCGGGCATCCGCGCTCCGCTGTCGGACTCGATCGACGTGTCGCTGAAGTATCGCTTCTTCAACGCCGACAATGTGAAGCTCACCGACGCTTCGGGTCGCGTGTGGGACGGCCGTTTCCGTTCGCACTCGATCCTGGGTGGCCTGACCTTCAACTTCGGCGCTCCGGCAGAGCCGGCTCCGGCTCCGGCTCCGACGCCGGAACCGACCCCGACGCCGACCTGGACGCCGACTCCGGAACCGACCCCGACGCCGACCGTCGTCTGCACCCCGGGACCGTACATCGTGTTCTTCGACTGGGATAAGTCGGACATCACGCCGGAAGCCGCGAGCATCCTCGACAACGCCATCAGCAACTACCAGAACTGCGGTAACGCGCAGGTCATGCTGGCCGGCCACGCCGACCGCTCGGGTTCGGCCAGCTACAACGTTGGCCTCTCGCAGCGTCGTGCCGACTCGGTGAAGGCTTACCTGACCGCCCGTGGCATCGGTGCCGGCGCGATCTCGACCGAAGCCTTCGGTGAGAGCAAGCCGCGCGTCGAGACCGCCGACGGCGTCCGCGAGCTGCAGAACCGCCGCGTGGAAGTCACCTACGGTCCGGGTTCGGGCAACTAAGCCAGACCCGTCCGCAAGGACTGAGAATTGGGGAGGTCGGGAAACCGGCCTCCCTTTTTCTTTGGCTCCGTTACCCCGGCGGTTGCGCCGCGTGAGGCCGAGCGCCTAGCAGATCGGGATGACCGATCCGGTGCAGCCCCTATCCCTCGAGCGCGATGGCGCAGAGCATCTGCCCGGCGCCGCGGTTACGGCGCTGGAAGAGATTCAGGCCATGCTTGCCGACGTGCCCGCTCATCGCCCCGGGTCACGCCTGTACGGGGTCTCTGGTCTGGATACCCTACTCGCCGCAGAAGGTGTCATCGGGCAAATCGCAGCCGATCGCCTTGGCTCCAATGCCCGACCCGTCCGCGCCATCCTGTTCGACAAGAGCGATCGCACCAACTGGGCGCTGGGCTGGCACCAGGATCGTACCATTGCCGTGACCGCCCGCCGTGACGTGCCTGGCTTTAGCCCCTGGACCATCAAGCATGGCATGCAGCACGTGGCCCCACCCTTCGCCCTGCTCGCGGAAATGCTGACATTGCGGGTACATCTTGACCCGGTCCCGGCCGACAATGCCCCTTTGCTGGTCGCACCCGGATCGCACCGGACCCTGGTTGCGGAAGGCGAGATGGAGCAAGCGGTGGCCAGCCATGGCATCCATGCCTGTCTTGCCGAGGCGGGGGATATCTGGGTCTATGCGACGCCGATCCTCCACGCCTCGGATGCAGCCGCCCGTCCGGCCCGGCGCCGTGTGCTGCAGGTCGACTATGCCGCCATCGCCCTGCCGGGCGGGCTCGACTGGCTGGGGATCTAGCTGCCTTCCGCACGCAGCGTCTCGGCCAGCCATTCCGGGATCAACGCATCCCCCAGCGCCTCGACCCGGCGCAACTCCACCATCAACCCGAGATCGGGATAGCTGGCCCGGGTGCGGTCGCCCGGCTCGCCGATCGGCGCCACGACCAGCCGGCGATTGACCTTGGCGCGATAATGCATCCGCGCGGTATTCTCCTGCCCGACATAGCAACCCTTGGTGAAGCTGACGCCACGAAGCTCGGCGGCGTTGCATTCGAGCCACAGTGTCTTGTCCTGACCGAGCTCCTCCACGCCTTCAGTAACGCCCAGACGCAGGCGATGCGCGCGCCAGGCCGCCGCAGCTTCCCCGGAAGCGGCCCCCAGCCAACGATAGCCGAGCGCCGCGAGGCGCGGGTCGGCAACGCCTTGCCCGGGATCCGGCGACCAATGCACGCCCCCATCCACCGCCTCGATCGTGATCGCGCGGCGCAGCCGATAGAGAGTCAGCCGCCGGACCAGGGCCTCGCGCTGGGCGGCTTCGCAATCGACGAGGATCGCATCCCCATCCGCCCAGAGCAGGAAATCGAACAGCGCCTTGCCCTGGGGGGTGAGCAGCGCGGCCCATTGCGGCGTTTCCGCAGTGACCAGGGCGAGATCCTGTGTCACCAGGCCTTGGAGAAATCCCCGGACGTCTTCGCCTGCAATGCGGATCAGGGCGCGGTCATCTAGCCAGGTGCTGGTATCGCTCATTCCGAACAGGTAGGGGGTGGCCGGGGGCGACGGAAGAGGCGCGGTTATGAATGTCGATCTGAAGCTCAAGGGCGGGCGTGTGCACCTGCCTTCCGGTCCGGCCGAAACCGATATCGGCATCCGGGACGGACGCATCGTCGCGATCGGCGGCACGCTGGAGGCAGGCGAGACGATCGACTGCACCGGGCTCGACGTGCTGCCCGGCGTGATCGACAGCCAGGTCCATTTCCGCGAGCCCGGGCTCGAGGCCAAGGAAGACCTGGAGAGCGGCGCACGTGCTGCCGTGCTTGGCGGCGTGACCGCGGTGTTCGAGATGCCGAACACCAAGCCCAATACCGATTCGGCCGAGGCGGTGCAGGACAAGCTTGCCAGGGCCAAGGATCGCATGTGGTGCGACCACGCCTTCTATGTCGGCGCGACCAACAACAATGCCGAGCATCTTGCCGAGCTGGAGCGCCTGCCGGGCACTGCGGGCGTGAAGATCTTCATGGGCGCCTCGACCGGCGACCTGCTGGTCTCCGACGATGCGAATCTCGCGCGCGTGCTCGCCTCCGGCCATCGCCGCGTCGCGATCCATGCCGAGGACGAATTCCGCATGCAGGACCGGCTCGGCGAGCGGGTGCCGGGCGACCCTTCCAGCCATCCGGTGTGGCGCGACGACGAAAGCGCGATGCTGGCGACCCGCCGCATCCTGGGCCTGGCGCGGGCGGCCCGGCGGCGGATCCACGTCCTCCACGTCACCACGCCAGCCGAGCTGGAAGTTCTCGGGCAGAACAAGGACATCGCGACCTGCGAAGTCACCCCGCAGCACCTGACGCTGGCGGGCGAGGAGGCCTATCCCACGATCGGCACCTTCGCGCAGATGAACCCGCCGATCCGCTCGGCCGCGCACCGTGCCGGGCTGTGGCACTGGCTCAACCAGGGCGTGCCCGACGTGCTCGGCTCCGATCACGCCCCGCACACGCGCGAGGAAAAGGCCAAGCCCTATCCCGACAGTCCCAGCGGCATGCCCGGCGTGCAGACGCTGCTGCCGCTGATGCTCAACCATGTCGCCGAGGGCCGCACCACGCTGCAGCGGGTGATCGACCTGACCAGCGCCGGGCCGCAGCGCATCTTCGGCATCGCCGGCAAGGGCCGCATCGCGGTCGGCTATGACGCGGACTTCACAGTGGTCGACCTCAAGGCGCGCTGGACGATCGAGGAGAGCTGGCTCGCCTCGCGCTGTGGCTGGTCGCCCTTCACCGGGATGCAGCTCACCGGCAAGCCGATCGGCACGATCGTGCGCGGGCACCGGGTGATGTGGGAGGCCGAGCTGGCCAACCGGGCGGTCGGCCGGCCGGTGCGCTTCGAGGCGGTCGAGTTCGGGTGAGGACGGTATCGCGCACCGATCGCGCGTCGCGGCTCATCAAGGCGCCGGCGAGCCAAATCTATCGCGCCTTCATCGACGCCGAGGCACTGGTGCGCTGGTTGCCGCCCGAGGGGATGACCGGCGAGATGCTGGAATTCGATGCGCGACCGGGCGGCGGTTATCGCATGGCGCTGCGCTATGACGAAGCCGAGCATGACGCGTCGGGCAAGACTTCGGAACATGCCGATGTGGTCGAGGTGCGCTTCATCGCGCTGAACCCGGGCCGGGGCATCGTTCAGTCGGCAGTGTTCGATGCGGAAGATCCGGCCTTTGCCGGCACGATGCGCATGACCTGGACGCTCGAGCCGGCAGAGGGCGGCACGCGGGTGGCCATCGCCTGCGAGGACGTGCCGCAGGGCATCCGCAAGCAGGATCATCTCCAGGGACTGAAGTCCTCGCTGGCCAATCTCGCCAGCTTCGTCGGCGGCTAGGCCGGGATCGCGGCGGCCCAGGCCTCGGCTTCGTCCTCGCGCCGGGCATGGACGAGCGGCGGCTCGGCGGTGGCGCCGGCCGGATCGACCTCGATGCTGGCGTCGTAGAGGAAGGTCGCGTTGCCCCGGATCGTGACCATGCCCGCGGCATCGGACGATCCCATCACCAGCCCGCCCTTGTTGAACACCTTCATCACCGTGCCGAAGGGCACGCGCCCGGTGCGGCCGGCGGCATAGACCGAGGAGGCCATGGCGCTGCCACAGCTGTCGGTCAGCCCGACGCCGCGCTCATAGGTGCGCACGAACAGATCCTGGCCACGCAGTTCGACGAAGGAGACATTGGCACGCGCCGGGATCAGCTCTGGCCCCGCCTCGCACCAGTCGCCCAGCGCGACCAGCTCGGCCTCATCAACCGATTCAACGAATGTGACGAGATGCGGGTTGGGCATCGCGATCGCGGTGAAGGCGCGCGGGCTCGGCAGGCCGGGAATGGCCGCTTCGATGATCTCTTCCGCGTCGGTGCGCAGGCCGACATCGGCGGTGCGGGTCGAAGCCGGACCAGCGGTCTCGCGGATCGTCACGACGCCCGGCGCGAGCGGCTCGGCGCGGGCGACTTCGGCGCTGCTGGTCTTCAGCCGCACGCGGGCATGGTCGATCCCGAGCAACTCGAAGCCCAACCGCGCGGTGCAGCGCAGGCCGTTGAGGCAGGTCTCCGCCTCCGACCCGTCCGAATTGAACATGCGCATGCCGAAATCATGCCCGGCATCGTCGCCTGCGGTGAGCAGCAACAGCCCGTCGCCGCCCACCGGCCCGGCACGGTCGGCGAGCGCGCGCGCCACGCCGGCCCAATCCGCATCGGACAGATCGAGCGTGCGCGCGTCGATCAGGGGGAAGTCGTTCCCCGAGCCATGGCACTTGATGAAGGCGAACCGCATGGCGCCCCCTCTAGGCGCACGCGGCCCGGCTGACTAGCCGGCGGCGACCGCTTCGCGCGACACGGCGCCGCCCATTGCAGCAACCGCCGCCCTGTCGCGCGCGATGATCGTGGCGAAGCTCGGCCGCGCATGCATCGCCGCGACCCAGGCCGCGAGCCGCGGATAGGTCGCGGGATCCACCGTCACCCCGATGCAGCCCAGCGTCGCAAGCGGGCTCGCCACCGCGATGTCGGCAAGCGTCAGCCGGTCCTCGACCAGATAGCCGCTCTCGGGGATTGCGCCTTCCAGATAGGCGAGGATCGGCGGCATCAGGTCGCGCTCGGCCGCATCGGCCGCGTCATGGTCGCACTCCATCTTGAGCACGCGCGGACGCACGAAGCGCTGGCCGAAGATCGCGCCGCCGGCGGCCATCATGATCGTGTCGGCGAGCTCGTCGAACCAGATCGTCCGCGCCCGGGCGCGCGGCTCGGTCGGAATCAGGCTCGGCTCGGGATATTTGGCATCGAGATAGGCGACGATCGCCGAGCTGTCGGAGATCAGGAAATCCTCGTCCTTGAAGCCGGGCATCTTGCCGAACGGGCTCGCGGCGACGAAATCCGGGCTGCCGCGGCCCATGCCGGCGGCCTGCAATTCGAGATTCAGGCCCTTTTCGGCGCCGAACACCATGACCTTTCGCACATAGGGCGAAAGCGTCGAACCAAACACGATCATGCCAACCTCTCCTAGGCTTTGGCAAAAGGCTATCCGATCGATTGCACGGGGCAACCGGGTTGTGCGCGACAGGTGCGCTCCACTGTGCGAAGATGAAGCGAGTGATTGCTCTCACGCTCCTTCTCGCGCTGGGCGCGGCTGCGGCCTTTTATATCGTGCTGCGGCGCGTGGCCTTTCTGGAACAAGAACTGCGCCGTGTCGAATCGCTGATCGTGGCGCGCGATATCGAAGTACGTGAAGCACCGATTCACCGAACCGAGCCGAAGGCGGCGCCGGTCCGGGCGCCCGAAGCGCCCGCGCGCATCGCCGAATTGCCGGCACCAGCACCCGAGCCGGATCGCCCGCGCATTCCCGAACCGCGCCCCATGCCGGACTTCAGCCTCGAGACGCTGATCGGCGGCCGACTGCCAATCTGGATCGGCGGGGCGGCGCTGGTGCTCGCGGGCTTCTTCCTTGTTCGCTACTCGATCGAGAGCGGGCTGCTCGGCCCGTCGATGCGCACGTTGCTCGCTGCGCTGTTCGGCCTGGCGCTGATCGCGGGGAGTGAAGTCACCCGGCGGCTTCGCGCCACCGCCGAGGCCCCGCGGGTTGCCCAGGCACTGGCCGGGGCAGGCATCGCCAGCCTCTACGGCACGCTCTACATGGCCGCCGCGCTCTATCACCTGATCGCGCCGCTCACTGCCTTTCTGCTCGTGCTGGTCGTGACCGGCGGGGCGCTCGCCCTCGCATTGCGGCACGGCCCGCCCACCGCGGTGATGGCGCTGGTCGGCGGGTTCGCCGCGCCGCTGGTCGCCGGCTTCGACGTGGCCGGGATCGGCCCGCTGCTGGTCTATCTCGCCCTCTTCACCGCAGCCCTGTTCGGCCTGGCGATCCATCGCGGCTGGGCATGGCTGGCGCTCGCCGCCTGCCTGTCCGGCTTCGCCTGGATCAACTTCCTGATCGCGATGCTCGTCGCACGCGAAGGGGACCTATCCGCGGTCGGCGCCTTCACCATGCTGCTCGCCATCGGCGCCAGCGCGGCCCTGCCCGCCACCGGCGCCCATAGCCGCTGGCTGCGCATCGCGCCGCTGATCGCCGGCTGCCTCCAGCTGGCGATACTCGCCCCGGCGCTCGACTTTGGCTGGCTCGCCTGGAGCTTCTACCTGGTGCTTGCCGCGGCCGCGTTGTTCCTCGCCTGGCGCGATATCGTCTATCTTCCCGGCGCGCTTGCCGCACTCGTCCTGCTGCTGATGCTGGAAACGCTGGCGCTCGCACCGCCAGACACCGGCTTCACTCCGGCTGCCGCGATACTCGCCACCCTGATCTTCGCCGCCCCGGGCCATGTCCTTGCGCGCCGGCATCCGATCTGGGCGACGATCGCGCTGCTCGGCACGGCAGGCCCCCTGCTGGTCGCGCATCTACGCGCCCCGGACCTGCTGCCGGCCGTCCAATGGGGGCTGATCGAGTTGGCCGCGGCAGCCATCGCCTTCAGCCTCGCCTGGCGAACCCGCACCGAGCCTGCGCACCCAATGCTCGTGCCCGCTACGGCGCTGGCGGCATTCCTGGCCGGGCTGGGCCTCGGCCAGTTCGTACCGGGTGACTGGCTATCGCTGCCGCTTACCCTCGTCGCTGCGGCGCTGGCCTGGTGGGCGCGCAAGATCCGCACGCCGCTGCTCTACACCCTGCCCGCCTATCCCCTCGCCACCGCACTTGTGGCTGGGGCGTTGCCGCTGGGCGCCCTCAGCGAGCTGGTGCTCGCCTCGCTTTCCGGCGAACGCCTCACCTATCCATTGATCCCCGGCCTGTTCGAACTGCTGCGAGAACTCGCACTCCCAGTCGCACTCGCCATTGCGCTGTTGTTCGACCCCGCCCAGTTCGGCCGGGTCCGGCGCGCGGCATCACTCGTCGCAATCGCACTGGCCATCCTGCTGCTCTACGCGCTCGCCAAGCAGCTTCTTGCGATCGCCACCCTGCCCCGTTTCCTTACCTGGGGTTTCCTCGAGCGCGCGCTGCTCACCCAGGTCTTTCTTGCCGCCGGCTGGCGGCTGGTCCGCCAGGGCAAGGCCGTGGTGCTCGGCCATGCGCTGCTCGCGCTCGGCCTGTTCCGGATCCTCTGGTTCGATCTTTTCCTGCTCACCCCGCTGGTGGAGCCGCAGATGGTCGGTCCGCTGCCACTCCTTAATGCCGTCGTGGCGCATCTCGCGCTGGCCAGCTTCTGGCTGTGGACCCTGCCGCTGCGCTGGCGCGTGGGCGCAGCACTGCTCGCGCTCCTCGCCGTGCTGGCGGCGGTGCGCCAGGCGACGCATGGAGGCCTGCTCACCGGCCCGATCGGCACCGCCGAGAATGGCGGATACAGTGCCGCGATGCTGGCCCTGGCGCTGTTCTGGCTGTGGCGCGGCATCACCACCGGCGCACGCGACCTGCGCATCTTCGGCCTCGCGCTGCTCACCGGCGTCACCTTCAAGGTATTCCTGATCGACGCCGCCGCGCTGGACGGACTGCTGCGCATCCTCTCCTTCCTCGGGCTCGGCCTCGCCCTGATCGGGATCGGCTGGGCCTATGGCCGGTTCGTCGGCAAGGGCAGCGCGGCGGAGACCGAACCGGTCATCTGAGCCCGTAGAAATCGGCGACCCGGTCGAGCGCGAAGCACAGCACCAGCTTGCCCGCGCGGCTCGGCCAGCCCAGCGCCTTTTCCGCCGGCCCCAGCCCTTCTCCCGCGCAGACCACTCGCCAGAGGATATCGGCCAGACCCGGCCCCGCCGCCGCGACCGCGCCATCGAAGCGGCGGCGCGCGGCGATCTGCGCCAGCGTCGGATCGAGCCGCTCCGACATGCCCCCCGGCGTCCGCGCCGCCGGTGAGGCATCCCAGCGCATCGTCACGCGCGGCCCCAGCGCCGCTGTCTCGTAATCCCCACGCAGCCTCTCCCCCGCATCGAGCTGGCGCAGGCTCACATGGCCCCGCGACGCCAGCCAGGCCATGGGCGATTCGGCCAGGTTCACCGTGACGCTGCGCCGCACCCCATTCAGATCCTCTATCGTCCGCTCGACCAGCTCCCGCATTTCGATCTCCTTTTGTTCCGATTCGCCATGCTTGCCATGTCGGCTCGATTGTAGGAAAGAGGGAAACCGATCTGGTTAGAGAGATAGTCGCATGATCACAGCCATCCGCGAGGTACGCCGCGCCAAGGGGCTCACTCTGGAGGAAGTCGCGGAGCGCTGCGTGCCGCCTACCACGGCGCAGACGATCGGCCGGCTGGAGATGGGCACACGCACCGTGTCGGTCGGCTGGCTCAACCGCATCGCCGCGGCGCTGGGCGTGGATGCCGCCGACCTGGTCAAGCTGCCCGAGCGCCCCGAGATCCCGGTTGCGGCCCTGCTGGAGAGCGGCGGCGCGCAGGCACCGACCCGGACCGCCGTGGTGGTGCCGCCGCATGCCGAGCCCGGCATGGTCGCGGTCAGCGTGGTGGCGGGCATCGGCGACTATCGCGCGGGCGACGAGATATGGTGCCGCATGCTCGCGCCCGAGGGCTTTGCCGGGGCACTCAACCGCGACGTGCTGGTGCCCCGCCCCGCCGGCCGCTTCCTGTTCGGCCGGCTGATCGGGCGCGAGGGAGACCGGCTCCATCTGCTCCCGCTCGGCCAGGGCGCCCGCCAGCAGGTGGTCGCCGATCCCCCTTGGATCGCGGAGGCGATCCGTCTGGTCCGCCCCCTCTGAATCACCTTGCGGACCGCCCCGGACAGGCGCAGTCTGCCTGGCAAAAGCAGGAGGGGCATACCATGCTGAAACTGGGTCTGGCGGCAGCTGCCGCAATCGCCATCGCGGCACCCGCAATGGCCGATGACTGGGATTTCGTACTGATCAACAACAGCGGCAAGCCGATCAAGACGGTCGAGCTCGCGCCGACCGGCACCACCACCTGGCAGCCCAACAAGGTCGATCCCGAATTCAAGAAGGAAGACGCCACGGTGAAGCCGGGCGGGCGGATGACCGTCCATTTCGACAAGGGCGCCACCTGCAAATATGACGTGAAGCTCAGCTTCGCCGACAGCAGCAGCGGCGTGTGGACCGGCATCAACGTCTGCGACAATTCCTATGTCACGGTGAAGTACAACGCCGCCGGCGCACCCGCCTTCACGGCGAACTGAGCGCCCGGGCTGCGCAGCAGCCGGCGGATCGACCAATGGCGGAGCGCCGCGGCACGCGGTGCGCCGCCATTTTCGTCTGTACGAAGCCCGACGCCCGTCCCCAGATCAGCACCGGATCGGCCCAAAACATCCGAGTCGAAGCATTTCGAATCGGAAAATAGGTCCAAGATGGAAGAGTAGACAAGATATCCACCATTAATTGGAGTCGACTGGCCGGTCTTCTAAAGTTATCCACGGATTATCGAGTCGCCCTAGATGTCATGGCCGCACGGGGTCGCGGCTGCTTCACATGTACATTGCCAGTTCCGGAAGATGCCCCGGCATCCTTCCGCGTTCACATGCTCGACCGACCGGAATCTCCCGGCGCGGAAGGGTCAGTGCTGTCGGGTGAACAGGGGTGGACACGCTCGAGACCAGGCTGCTGGGCGATAGTGATGCGATGGTGCGGCTGCGCACCATCGTTCCCAAGATCGCGCGCAGCGACGCGCCGACGCTGATCACCGGCTCCACCGGAACCGGCAAGGAGCATTGCGCCCGCACCATCCATGCCCTGAGCGAGCGCCAGGACGCGCCCTTCGTCGCGATCAATTGCGGCGCCATCCCCGACAGCCTGTTCGAGGCCGAGCTGTTCGGCTTCGAACGCGGCAGCTTCACCGGCGCGGTGCGCAGCCAGACCGGCAAGGCGGTGGTCGCCGGCGCCGGCGGCACCCTGTTCCTCGACGAGGTCGGCGAGCTGTCGCCGTTCAGCCAGGTCAAGCTGCTGCGCCTGCTCGAGGAGAAGGAAGTGCAACCGATCGGACGCGAGAAACCGGTGAAGGTCGATCTGCGGGTGATCGCGGCGACCAATCGCGACGTCGAGCGCCAGGTCGAGGAAGGGAGCTTCCGCGCCGATCTCTACTACCGGCTCAATGTCGCCCGCGTCACCCTGCCCGACCTGGCCGAGCGCGCCGAAGACATATTGCTCTACCTCCGGCACTTCATCGAATCGTTCAACTGCCGGCGCGGCTGCACGGTGGCGGCGCCCGATGCCGAGCTGATCGACGTGCTGCTCCATTATGACTGGCCCGGCAACATCCGCGAGGTGCGCAACTTCGTCGAGGCGATCTTCATCGATCCGCCGCGCGGCGCAATCCGGATGGACCACATCCCCGACGCGTTCGTGCGACTGCAGCGCAGCTTCGACGCTTCGGGCAAGGACGAGCGCGCCCGCATCCGCGCCGCGCTCGACCGCACCGACTGGAACCGCGCCGAGGCAGCACGCGCGCTCAGCTGGTCGCGGATGACCTTGTACCGCAAGATGACCAAGTACGAGATGACCCGCGGCGGCCCGGAAGGTCCCGAGGATTTCCCCGCGCTGTAACAGCCCGGCGTAACATCGATACACCCCGTTCGCCGCATTGTTACGTGGTTATACCTAGGTCACCCGCCTAACCCCCTGTTATTCCGTCATTTCACAAGCTGGCACAGCGCTTGCTCCGTATCCGGCAGGAGGCATGCCGGATGAATCAGGGCAGCTTGGCAGATGTGGATACGGAGGCGGTGATGCGCAGCGACGCGCCCCGCGCCCCTGCCAGCTACGTCAATTATTTCGAGCTGGGCCAGAACCCCTTCGAATTCCTGATCGACCTCGGCCAATATTATCCCAGCGGCAATGAAGGCGTGGGCGCGATCGGCATCCACACCCGGCTGGTGCTCACCCCGCCCTATGCCAAGATGCTGTCCGAGCTGCTCGCCCGCTCGGTGCAGGAGCATGAGCGCGAGAACGGGTCGATCGTGCAGATCGGCCAGGACAGTTCCCCCTTCGACATCGTCCTCTCCTCGCTCGGCGACTTCGAGGAACGCGCCCGCGCGCTGCGCGCGCCGCGCCCGCCATCCGATTCCGCTCCCGGCGACGATGCCGGCCGCAAATCCCCTTCCAGCAACGACAGGTGATCCATGACTGCTCAGATCCGCCCAAACCGCATGGAGGTCAGCGATCGTTTCCCGATGCTGGGATTCGCCGTTCGCGTCGATCAGCCCAATGTCGACGCGCAGGTGGTGTTGGCGACCGACGTCGCCCTGTTCGATCCGGGCAGCAGGCAGCACCGCACCGCCGCCAATTTCTATTGCAGTGACGAGCAGGGCCGGCTCACCGTGCCGCGCGGGGACGGCGTGTTCGTCGTGCCGCCGGAGGTGCTTGCGCGCTTCATCGGCAACAGCCGGCTCTATTTCGGCCTCGCCACCGGCAATGCCGGCACGCGCGAGCTGAGCGTGGCCGCGCTGCCGCGTGAGGGCAGCCCCTATGTCGCGCTCAACGGCTTCAGTGGGCGGAGCCTGCGCCGCAGCTACACCGCCGCGCGCACCACGCCGGTGCTCGAATGGGCCGGCGACGTCCCCCAGCCGGGCAGCCGGCCGGCCGCGCCGGCCAGCCCGGCACCGGTTTCCGCGTCGCCCGCCCCCGCCGCGCCCGGCGGCAACGGCACCTATGACGATGGCTTCGGGCCGATGCCGGACATCCCCGCCAAGAGCGCCGGCCTCTCCCGGGCGCAATCCGCGCGCGGCAATGTCGCGCTGACCATGGCGTCTGGGCTGAACGCGAACGACGCGCTCGCCTGGATCATGGAGAAGGTCCGCGCCGCCGCGGCGGTCGCCGGCAGCGACGTCAATCCGCCGAGCCTCTACCGGTTCGGCGCCGCGAGCAGCACCTTCATCGCCGCCTGGCAGGCCGGGTTCGGGATCACCGGGCTGATCAACCCGCTCAACGCCTTCCTTGCGGCATTGCCCCAGCTTGCGGTGCGCAGCGGCGTCACCCTGTCGATCGGGCCGTCGCTCGATACGCCGGTTTTCGGCGGCGGGGTCGGCGCGGTCTTCTCGCCCGACGGACAGGCGGCATTGTTCGGCACCGCCGATTCGAACTTCGACGCCCAGGGCATCGGCGACTTCATCGAGCATCTGAAGCTGGCGCTCCAGGCCAAGTTCAAGCTCGGCTACAATGCCGGCGGGATCGACGGCTTCGCCAGCCTGCGCAAGGTCGCCGCGATCAATGTCGGCGAGGAGCTGGTGGTCGGCGCCGAGCTCTGGCTTGATGGCGCCAATCAGGGGATCGGCGGCGCGGTGTCGATCGGCGCGGGCTTCGCGCTGCAGTTCGGCCAGGAAGAGGCCGCCTATGTGCCGCCCAGCCTGCCCGGCACTGGCGCCCGCGATCGCGCCACTCGCATCGGCGGCCAGTTCGCCAGCCGGATCGGCGAGGCGCTCGACCTTGGCCTGGCCGAGACGACGCTCAACCCGCTGTTCGAGAAGCTCGAAGGCTCGGTCCGGCCGGCGCCGATGGCCTATTCCCGCGCCCAGTCCGTCGGCCGCAGCATCAACTGGGACGGGATCGACTGGATCGCCCAGCCGAACGCCAATGCCTGCTGGGCCACCACGCTGGCGATGCTGATCGGCTGGAAGGACCAGAAATGCTATGACCCGGCGACGATCGCCCAGCGCTGCGGCCGCGACATCAACTCGCGCCTGCCCTGGGCCGAGCGCGCCGCCACCGCCGCCGCGCTCGGCCTTGGGACGGTTCAGCCGCAATGCTACACGCCCGAAGGCTTCTTCAGCCTGATCGAGCGCCACGGCCCACTCTATGTCGGCAAGATCATGTCCGACACGATCAACTCGGGCCATGCCGTGCTCGTCGTCGGCATGTACGAGGATGGCGGCCAATATTATGTCCGCATCGTCGATCCCTGGGACCGCCCCGTCGGCACGCCGGGCAACCCCGGCGCCTATCCGAACACCCATGAGCGCGGCAGCCGCTACATCATGCGCTACGAGGATTTCGCGCATGAATATGAGATGGCGGCAGCGGGCACCCCGTCCTATGTCCAGATCATCTATGCCGGCATCCCCGCCGGCCGCCAGCCCAACACCGGCACCAGCGCGCCCGCGGGCTTCGCGATGGCGGCGCCGCGCACCAGCAGCGCGATGTCCGCGCCCGACTGGTCGATCAACTGGGACGGCGTCCAGCTGGTCGCCCAGCCCACCGACAATGGCTGCTGGGCGACGACCATCGCGATGATGCTCGGCTGGCGCGACGAGCGCAGCATCACGCCGCAGTCGATCGCGCAGCGCGCCGGCAACGATATCGAGCAGGGCCTGCCCTGGGACGATCATGCCGCCGCAGCAGCCCGGCTCGGCCTCACCGCGCATCCGCCGCAATGCTATTCGACCGACGGCTTCGCCCAGCTGATCCAGAACAACGGCCCGCTCTACGTCAGCAAGATGGCGACCGCGAGCGGCCTGTCGGGCCATGCCGTGCTGGTCGTCGGCATGTACTCGAGCGGCGGGCAATATTTCGTCCGCATCGCCGATCCTTGGAATCGCCCGGTCGGCACCCCCGGCAAGCCCGGCGCCTATCCGGACAGCCATGATCACGGCAGCCGCTATATCATGCGCTACGAGGCGTTCCAGGCCGAGTATGAGATGGCCGCATCGGGCAGCAACCCGGTCAACGTGCAGATCCTGAGCGCCGGGGTCCCCGCCGGCCGCCAGATCAACAGCGGCACCACGCCGCCGGCCGGCTATGCGATGGCCGCGCCGCGCACCAGCAGCGCGATGTCCGCGCCCGACTGGTCGATCAACTGGGACAATGTCCAGCTGGTCGCACAGCCCACCGACAATGGCTGCTGGGCGACGACGATCGCGATGATGCTCGGCTGGCGCGAGCAGCAGAGTATCACGCCTGAATCGATCGGCGCGCGCTGCGGCAGGAGCATCGAGAATATCCTGCCCTGGGTCGATCATGCCGCTACCGCGGTCCAGCTCGGCCTCACCGCGCACGCCCCGCAATGCTATTCGACCGACGGCTTCGCCCAGCTGATCGAGAACAACGGTCCGCTCTATGTCGGCAAGATGGCGAGCTCGGCCGATCGCTCGGGCCATGCCGTGCTGGTCGTCGGCATGTATTCGAGCGGCGGGCAATATTATGTCCGCGTCGCCGATCCCTGGGACCGCCCGGTCGGCACGCCGGGCAATCCCGGCCGCCACACCGCGACGCACAATCACGGCAGCCGCTACATCCTGCGCTACGAGGATTTCCAGTCCGAGTATGAGATGGCGGCGACCGGCACGCCGGCCAATGTCCAGATCTTCAGCGCCGGCGTGCCCGCCGGCCGCCAGATCAACCGCAGCACGACCGCACCGGCAGGCTATGCCATGGGGGCGACGGGCACGCTGCCCGAGCCACCGGTCGCCCGCAGCCGCGCGCTCGATATCGGCGCGGCGGCAACGATCGCCGGAACGGTGATCCAGATCATCGCCAGCAACAGCGGCGACATCCGGACCAACCTGTCCGCCTGGTCCGGCACCAAGCATCCGAACGATGTGGCCCCGGCGACGAGCGCCAGGTTCCACAATGGCGAGATTTCCCTGCGCGACTGGCCGGTGCTCGGCGCCACCTTCGGTATCGACGACATCTATTGCTGGCTGAAGATCCGCTGGCAGTACAACGGCACGTCGATCAGCCACGTCTATATCGACGATGACGGCCATGACGACGCGCTCGACTGGGGCCTCACCGTCAATGCGACGATCGAGGATGATTCGCGCCTCTATCCGCGCAGCTCCCAGGCAACATTGCCCGGCGCTGCCGAGGTGCCGGCGCTGCACGTCAACATCACCTATACGTTCGACAACACCGTGGCCGACGACCATGTCGCCAACACGCGCGTCACGCTGTACGCCGACGGCACCCACGACATCTCCAGCCGCTGGGTACAGCATGCGCGGCCCGGCGGCGGAACGCCGACCAACCGTGCCCGCCCGCTTGCCCTGGCGTGATCCATGTCGGGTGATCGCTACCTTCCGCCGCCGCCCGTCGCCACTTCCCGGCGCGCGAGCGCCGCTGCGCCCTCGCAGGCGATGGCGGGCTCCTTCTGGGGCGGCGACGGCGCGCAGCAGCCTGCCCAGCAGGACGAGCTGACCGCGCCCGGCACCAGCACCGGTTCGTCGGGCGGCAAGGCGCCGCCCGCCACCGAGACGATCGGCCGGCGTGCGGGGGCGCTTTCGGACGAGCTGAACTTCCCCGATTTCGTCGCGTCGCTGATCCACGGCACCTGGGACGCTATGGTCGATTCGTCGATCCGCCAGATGGACAGCTATGCCGATCTGGTCGCCGCGATCTCCAAGCCGCTCTCGCAGTTCCGCGACGAGAACGTCACCGCCAACCAGGCGCGCGACTGGCTGATGGCGCAATATCCCGGCGATATCGGCCTGGCCCGCGGCGAGAGCGAGGGCACGCTGGTGCCGCGCGGTGGCGGTGGCGATGATTCTGGGGAGAGCAACTCGCCGACCTGGCTCTCCGATTATGGGCTGGGCGGGCAGGAACTGACCCCTGAGCTGATCGAGGAGCAGCTCGTCCCCGCCGCGCGCGACCGTCTGGCGGGCGACCGGATGCAGACGCTGGCGACGCTCGTCATGATGGGCATGAACCGGATCGTCGTGAAGGACGGCTCGATCACCGCCCGGCTGCGCTTCCGCGCGGCGGCGGCGGACAAGACCGCGATCGACTATGCGGTGAGCGACGATCCCGGCAACGCCACGCCCTCGGGCAGCTGGTCGACGCGCGGCAGCACCTCCTACCAGGCGCCGGTCACCAAGGTCTCGACCGTCGGGGTCAACGCCCAGACCGACAGCCAGCTCAATGCCGAGCTGTTCGGCGAGGTGAAGATCAACTTTGCCAGCGAGACGCTTCCGCTCGACCGGTTCGTCGACGATGCCCGGCGCATGCTGCTCGAGCGGGCGGCGCGGCCCGCCCAGCTGCCCGGCAAGGCGCCCGCCGCCGCAGCACTGCCCGCCCCGCCGGCCCCGGCGCCCGCCGCGCCAGCCACCCCCGCGCCGCTGCCCGCCACCCCGCCGGGAGGCCCGGCATGACCGACGCCGCCCGTCGCCCGCTCGAGGACCTGATCGGCGAGCTGCTCGACGGCGTCGCCGCGCTGCCCGCGGCGGGGCTGCGCGCCACCAGCGTCGAGTTCGACCTGCCGGTCGAGGCGACGGTCGAGACCGGTCCCGCCGGGCCGATGGTCCGCGCCGACGTGCCGCGCACCCGCACCCGCACCTGGTTCGACCGCCCGGTCGGCCGCCTCTCGCTCCACATCGGCACCTTGCCGGTGGAGGAGGCGCGATGATCGGCGAGACCGGCGAGGCCGTGGCGCTCGAGGACTTCATCCAGGCGGTGCAGTCCCAGCTCGATACCGCCCAGGCGCGCATGACCTTGAAGGCGCAGAACGACCGCCTGCCGCTCACCTTCGCGATCCGGGACATCTCGATGGACCTGAAGGCCCATCTCGAACTCAACCAGGGCGAACTCCGAATCCGTCCGGCAGGCCCAAGCGACAAGGACCCCACCGTCCTCCACCTCGTCTTCACCGCGATCACCAAGCCGATGATCGAGGAGAATGCCGTCCCGATGTCGGTCGACGACAAGAACGAAGTGCCGCTCTCCGCGCTCGGCGACGAGCTCGACCCAGCCGAGCGCCGCCGGCTCGAAGGCATCGGCGTGCGCACCGTCGAGAAGCTCAACGAGCTCGAGCGCCGCGGCATCTCCGGATCGGTCGGGCGGATCACCCGCTTGCCGGTCGACAAGCTCGAGCAGGTGCTCGCCCGTGCCTCGCGCCCGATGGTCGACGATGTCAGCCGCGACGGCATCGACGATCCCGACCAGACCGACGAGCTGCGCCAGCGGCTCCGGGTCAAGGGCCGCAACCTGCTGCGCGGCGGGATGCCGCCCCAGGTGATGATCGCCGGCCGCCCGGTCAACGTCGTCCAGGCGCACGACAACGAGCTCGTCCTCGCCCCCGACCATGACCAGCTCGCCGGGCAGATGAGCCTGACCCATGATCCGCGCGCGCCGACCGAATTGTGGTTCGACCAGCAGCCGCGCCGTCCCTTCGCGCCACCGCCGGCCAGCAATGGCCATGCCGGGGGCTATGGCCTCGACGGAGGCCAGCCATGAGCGCCCGGCTCGGCCGCCTCGTCCAGCCCTGGGCGCACCGCGCCGGCGCCTATGCCGCGCCCGGCAGCCTGCTCGTCCGCCTCAAGCTCGGCGAGGTCCCCGCCGGCATCCCCGCCGCGCTCGACGTGCGCCGCCGCGCCGCCCAGCCCGCCGAGACCACCCAGCACCAGATCCTCGACCGTGTGGTCAAGTCGTTCGGCGGCGCCGTGCGCGTCTCGCGCCTCCACGCCGCCGGCCAGGCGCTCCACAGCATCGGCGCGCGCAACCGCGGCTATAGCGAGGCGGAGGAGATCAGCGGCATCGCCCGCATGCTCCGCTTCGACGTCGCGCCCGACACGCATGTCGGCTCGCTTGCCGTCTCGCTGATGCAGCTCGACATCGTCGAATCGGCGATGCCCAATTATCTCTGCACGATCGGCCTGGATGGGCCCGATCGCCATCCCCGCCGCGACGAGGATGATGACAATGAGGGCTGGGACCCGCGCGACATGGTCAATGCGCGTCGGGCGCTGTCCTATTGCGCCGGCGATGGCGGCGTGATCGTCGGCGTGGTCGACAGCGGCATCAACCTGCTCCACCCTGAATTCTCCGGCCATGCGCAGGACGGCGGCATGGGCGACCGGCTGCGCCGCGGCTATGACACCGTCCAGCTGAGCGAAGGCCAGCTCGCCACCGGCATCAAGCTGCTCGGCGACAATCGCGGCGCCGATACCGATCCCACCGATCGCTATGTCGGCCATGGCACCGCCTGCGCCGCGATCATCGGCGCCAGCGGTGCCGGCCTGCCCCCGGGGATCGCCGGGGCTTGCCGCCTGCTGCCGATCCGCTCGCTCGGCGCCGCCCAGCCGCCCGATCACAAGCCCGTCGGCATCGGCGCGGTCAGCGATCTCGACATGGGGCTGGTGATGGCCGCCCAGCTCGGCGCCCATGTCATCAATTGCAGCTTCGGCACCGATGACGAGGCGATCGAGCCCGGCATGCCCAAGCCGCATGCCGAAGCCATCGCCTATGCCACCGCGCGCGGCTGCACCCTCGTCGCCGCATCGGGCAACAGCGGCGACAAGCGCGTCTACTGGCCCGCCGCCTTCCCCGAGGTGATCGCAGTCGGCGCCGTCGATTCCGGCCGCCGGATGGCGGGCTTCTCGACCAGCGGCGACCATGTCGCGCTCTGCGCGCCCGGCGTGAACATCCGCACCGCCGATCTCGACGGCTATCAGCGCGCCACCGGCACCAGCTTCGCCGCGCCCTTCGTCGCCGGCGCCGCCGCCCTGCTCGTCGCCCGGGCGCAGGAGCGCGCCGCCGCGGTCGATCCCGACACGATCAAGAAGCTGCTGGTCGCCAGCGTCCAGCCGCACCGCCCCGATATCGCCGCCGGCAATGGCGCCGGCATCCTGGACGCCGCGCGCGCGCTCGAGCTGCTCGATCGCGCGATCGACGCCGACGACACCACCGAATTGGGAGGCGCCGATGACGGCTAGAGCCCGCTTCGCTCCCTAGGGCGCCCACCGCGCCCCTCCCCAAGATGGACAAAGATTTTCGAAAGGAACCGTTCAAATGGCCGACATCCTGATCCCGACCATCCGCTTCGTCGACATCGCCAAGCGCGAACAGGCTGCCCGCGATGCGATCACCAGCAGCTATGACAATCTCACCGCGCGCCTGGCCAAGCTCGGCCAGCTCGGCCAGGCCGATGCCGCCGAGCTGGCGCGCGTCACCGCGCTGCAGGCGCTGGTCAAGAACGACGACAAGGGGAAGCTCTATTTCGATCCCCTGTTCGCCACGGCCCGCGCCGCGCTCAAGTCCACCGAGATCGGCCTGCGCCCGCGCGACGTCGAGCATGAGCTCGGCGTGCTGCGTTTCCCCGAGCTGACCGGCGACAAGTCGACCGAGGCCGAGCGCGACGGGGAAGTCGCCCGTGTCGGCCTGATCCTCGGCCTGCTCCAGTATAACGGCACCCCGCTGCCCCGGCTCGTCACCACCGGGAAGCTGCCCCAGCCCGATCCCGAGGATCCCAACACCGCCGCGTTCGGCGAGGGCCTGTTCCAGGCGGTGGGCCGGATCGCCGGCCGGATCGAGCTTGCCGAGCGCACGCTCAAGCAGGTCGCCGCCGCGGTCAACATTCAGGGCGACCGGCAGGAGCCGGGCGTGTCCAGCGCCGAATATGCCAAGGTGTTCGAGGGACTGGTCGGCCGCGGCGTCACCGCCCGCGACGTCAACCTCAAGCGGCTGGTCGAGGACCAGTTCGACAAGGTCCAGGCGCTCGGCGACGATCAGGCGCTGCACGACATCGTCATCGACCTGCCCGATCTCGAGGCGACCACTTCCTTCGAAGTCGTCGCCAGCCATTGCAAGCTGATGGGCTCCTTCATCTTCGCCTCGGCCTTCGAGGAGCTGAAGGCCTTCCAGGTGGTCGACAAGCTGGTCGAGATGTCACAGCGCGGCGACCTCGCGCTGGTGAAGGGTCCCGCCGGCACCCAGCTCTACAGCTATTGGCGCGAGGCACCGAACCGGATGAGCGAGAGTGAGCGCCAGGGCTTCTACGCGATGATGCTCGGCCTGCCGACCGGCCAGCCCGGCGTGAAGGTCAACACCGAGTTCCAGGACCTGTGGCTGCGCTTCGTTTCCTCGGTCTCCACTCTGGTGCGCGAGGCCCGCGTCGATGCGCTGATCCGCGCGGCGACGCCGATGGCGGTCAACCAGCAGCAGGTGAAGAAGGCCGCCCGTGACCTTGCCACCAACATGTCGCTGCACGGCTATGGCATGGCCTTCTACGCCGCCGCCGACCTGCAGAAGCAGATCAACGACATGATCTCGCTGCTCCAGGACAAGGAGCTGCTCTCCGCCTTCGGCTCGACCGACATGTGGGGCGTGATCGACCAGGTCGCGCAGACCGAGCTGGGCGGTGCGCGCAACAGCTCCAAGTACCGCATGCTCGCCACCAGCGGCGCGATCATCACCTCGTGGATCGCCGGCAACAGCGATCGGCTGCGCGATCCCACCGCGGCGATGATCGATCTCGGCACGGTCGGCAATCCGCCGACGCGTCCGCGCGGCCAGTCGGCGGTGTCGCACCCGAACGACTATGACCTGGTCAATGCCTGCGAGATGTGGCTCGCGGACTCGGCGATGGACGAGGGCCGCATCGAGCAGATGTCGCAGCCGCGCGAGGCGCCGAACATGACCAGCCGGCCGATCCAGATCCCGTCGATCGCGCGTGATCTGCTCGACAGCGCCGGGCTCGGCATGGGCATGGGCTATGCCCAGGCACCGCAGTCGAACGGCCATGCCCGCGGCGGCTATGGCTATTGATCCCCGGCTGAAGGAGCATCGCCATGGGCTATGAACCACTCAGCACGCAGGTGAAGGGGCGGCTGTTCAGCGCCTCTCGCTGCTTGCGAACCGCCAATCCGCTGGGCTTTGTCGGGCGATTGCTGGAGGACAGCTTCGAGCTGCCCGTCGGCGATCCGCGCTATGCCGCCAATGCGCTGGCGCCCGGCGCCGCGCCGATCGAGCCGGTGTTCGGATCGAACCAGACGCGTGCGCTCGCCTTCCATCTCGAACCGCTTGGGCCCGAGGCATCGGGGTGCGAGCGGCGCGACACCGCCAGCCGCGAGATGCGGCGGCTGGTCGGCGACAATTTCGGGCGCGAGGCGCTGCACTGGTTCGACGGTGCGAGCGAGAGCCAGCGCGGGCTCACCCGTGCCGGCGGGCTGCGCTACGGCGCCTTCTTCGGATCGAGCTTCGACCAGAACGGGCTGGAAAGCGCCACCGTCACCTATGAGGGCGGCAACGGCAATCCGATGAACGAGGTCAATCCCGCGCTCGCCCGGCTGATCGGCCAGGCGATGGCGGCGATGCCCGGCCTGCGCCCGGTGTTCACCACGCTCGTCGCCGGACGCGACTATGGCAGCCAATGGGTCACCTTCCTGCTCACCAACCGCTTCCGCATCACCGACATGCGGCCGATGCTCGACGAGCTGGGGCTGGGCGCGCGGCTGGGCAGCATCCTGCAGATCGTCGGCGTCGCGCTCGGCGGCCGCTTCGACGTGCCCGACGGCGCGGCTTTGGTGGCCTTCGGCCGCAGTCCCCAGGGGGTCGAGCTCGACCTGCAGATCATGCTCGATGCGATCCCCGACGTGCCGCCCAATTTCCTCCAGCTGCTGACGATGAACCTGCGCGAGCGCCCGCGCGAGCTGGCGGCGCTCGAACGCTTCCTCGAGGCGTTCACCCCGGCCGACGACGTCTGGCCCGGGCGGTTCACCATTCTCGGCATCCGCGTCGGCCCCACCGGGCCGCCCAAGGTGAAGCTCTATCTGCGCCCGGTCGAGTTCGAGATCAGTCCGGCCGCCTCGCTGGTCGGCGCCCCCATGCCCGCCGCCGCCTGAGCCATGTCGCGCCGGCTCCGGCCGGCCAGCCAAGGACCGAAGAGATGAAAGCTCCCGCTCAGTTTCCCGCCCCCGGGTCGCCGCCCCCGGCCGAGGTGACGCCGCGCCCCGAGGTCCGCGCCAAGGTGCGCGAGATGCTCGCCGCGACGCCTTCGTTCCGCGAGCTGCCGGCCGATACCCAGATGCAGGTCGCGCGCGACACGGCGCTGATCGCCGACGCGCTGGTCGGCAAGGCGGAGGCCGGCAGCCAGTCGGTCGCCGCGCGGCCGATGGCGGAAAGCCAGTGGGAATCGAATAAGCAGGCGGTCGACGACATCGGCAAGGAGGAATTCTCCGCCGGATCGCTGATGGCCGGCGCCCAGGCGGCCGGCGAGTTCATGCGCCAGGTGAACTTCGTCGAGTTCGTCTCGGGCCTGATCGACGGCGTGTTCAACTCGATCATCACCTCGAACATCCAGCAGATGGAGGCCTATTCGAAGATGGTCTCCGACGTGTCCAAGTCGCTCAACCAGTTCCGCGACGACAACACCTCCTCGGACGACGGCAAGGACCAGCTCTGCGAGCAGTTCCCGGACCTGTTCGATGTCGGCGCGGACGCCTTTTCCGGCGGTGGCCCGCAGCTGCGCGTCAAGGACGGCGCCGATCTCGATGCCGGACTGCAGAGCGTCCGCGACGCGCTGGGCAGCTATGCCGACAAGGACATCGACTCGATCGACGTGACCGATCCGGAAGTGCAGGAGACGCTGATCAAGGCGGCGCGCGGCCAGATCGCCACGTCGCGCCAGCAGCTGCTCGCCACCATGGTGATGATGGGCCTGTCGCGGATCGTCGTCACCAACGGCAAGATCCAGGCGAAGATCCTCTACGACTTCAACGCCTCGAGCCAGCGCACCTTGTCGCGCACCGCCATGGCCCGGGACTATGCCAAGGATGCCTCGGGCAACCTTGCGGTCACCACCGATGGCGAGGGCGAGAGCGAGCGCGGCGGTACCAGCAAGGGCGACTACAGCGGCAGCTATCAGAGCGGCAAGTCGAGCTACAGCGGCAACTACGACTCCGACTATTACACCAAGGGCAAGTACAAATATTCGCAGAAGCCGGTGATGACCGCCCAGGCAGTGGCGAGCGACCAGTCGGTCGACCAGATCAGCGCCAAGGCGAGCCTGGCCGGCGTGGTCGACGTCAACTTCAAGAGCGACTATCTGCCGCTCGAGAAGATGGCGACGCCGGAGATGATCGCGGCGATCCAGATGCGCTCCAAGCCGGTCGATCACAACAAGCCGCAATATACGCCGGGACCGGCGCCCGCCCCGGCTGCTCCGGCGCCGACTCCCGCGCCCGCCCCGGCCCACGCCTGAGCCATGGCACAGGCCCTCGCCTCCGAACCGGATCCGCAGGCGCCGCCGCTCTATGGCGGCCCGGGCGGCATGACTCCCGCGGCGATCGCGCGGGTGCGGCCCAAGGTGCAGCAGATGCTCACCGCGATCCCCGCCTTCGCGATGCTGAGCTCGGCCGAGCAGTCGAAGCTCGCCAACGACATGGTCAAGGTGCTCGCCTATATCGACGATCCCGCCGGCGTGGTCGAGCAGACCACCGCGGCGGCACCGCCGGCGGCGGCGCGCGGCATGGCCGATGCGAACGAGCAGACGCGCAAGAACCTGTCCCAGTCGCCCGGCTTCGCCGGCAAGGACTTCGTCGCAGGCGCGGCGGCGGCGGGTACCGAGCAGTTCACCAACCTCGTCCACAATGTTGATTTTCCTGCCTTTGTCGGGGGGCTGATCAACAATGTCTTCAAGTCGATCGTCGAGACCACGATCGAGCAGATGCGCGCCTATGCCGAGCTGGTCGCTGCGGTGGCCAAGACCGCCGAGGAGTATATGGCCGAGAATATCGGCATGGGACAGGGCCGCGACTATATGGTCGATCGCTTCCCCGACCTGCTCGCGGTCGATGTCGACGAGGACAGCGGCAAGTCGAAGCTGCGCATCACCGGGGAGGACGAGGAGGCGGCGCTGGCCGAGATCCACGGCACGCTCGCCATGGCCGGCCCGGTGCCCAGCGATCTCAGCGAGGACGAGACCGAGGCCGCCTTCGTCAACGCAGCGCGCATCGTCATGGCCAAATCCCGTCAGCAACTCCTCGCTTCGATGGTGATGCTGGGCATAAACCGTATCGTCGTCACCGACGGCTCCATCACCGCCAAGGTGAAGTTCGATATGCGCGCCACCGATCAGGCCAAGCGCGACTATCGCGCCTCGGCCTATGATCGCCAGTCGAGTCGCAACCGCAAGGTGAGCGCGTTCGGCGGCAGTTTCCTCGGCTTTGGCGGCGGACAGGTGAGCACCAACGAGCAGTCGCACGTCGCGACGGTGAGCACCGCCGTCAACGAGACGAGCGAATCGCAGCTCGAGCTCGCCGCCAAGATGCAGGGCGAGGTGCGGGTGAACTTCAAGTCCGACTATCTGCCGCTCGAGAAGATGGCGACGCCCGAGATGATCGGCGCGATCCAGGGCAACTCGATGCCGCCGGCTCCGCGCGGCGCGACGCCGCCGACCGCCGCCCCGGCCCCGACGGGCCCCTGAACCATGCTGCACACCCCCGCCCTCGCTCTAGCGCTCGAAGCGCGGCCGACCGTCCCGCTCGGGCTGATGCGCGCCGTCGACGACGCCGAGCGGCTGCTCCTCTCCGCCGATGCACATGCGACGATGCTCGCCGAGCTCGGCGATATCGAGCTCCCGCCCGCCTCCCGTGCCGATGCGACGCAGATACGCGCCATCGCCAGCCTCTATCTCGCCTCGACCCTGGAGATGGCAGGGCTGATCCAGGCCGCCGACGACTTCACCCGGCTGATGCGCACCGGCGCCCTCGACGGCGACATCGGCGAGGCGGCACCGGTCGTGGAGAAATTCTGGCAGAGCCGGGACGAGCGTCCGAACGAGGCGGAGCGCCTGTCCCTGTTCGGCCGGCTGTTCGGCGCACCGACCGGCCCCGAGGATCTGGGCGCACGCGCGAATGGGGAATTCGAGGAACTGCTGCTAAACCTTTGTGACGCAATCATGAAAGCAGCGGATGGAGGGAGTCAGGGGCGGGCTCGGCAGGCAGGGATTCAGATTGCCGAGAACATTTCCGGCGCGACGAACGGTATGGTGCTGATGCTGGCGCGGCAGATACTGGATACGCTTTCCCAGGCGATCGCGATCCTCAACAACGCCCAGGTACGCACCCTGCTGCACGCCCGCACGCTGTGGGACACGGTCGGCGCGATCGACCGCAAGTTCCGCCGCCAGCCGCGCCCCACCCTCGCGCTGCTGCGCCGCGGCCGCGCCGGCATGGCGGTGCTCGCCTGGCTCGCCGAGCATGTCGACACGATCGAGACCTCGGGCGGCAGCCTGGTCCAGCCCAGCGACCCGGTCATCGACTCGGCGGTCGACTGGGTCGACGAGACGCTGTCGATCGTCCGCGGCCAGAACGGCCCCGACGCCAACGCCGCCGCCCCGCCTTCCCCCTCCGCTTCCGGCGGCGCGAGCACCAGCTGGCGCGACCTGGGGAGCTGAGCATGACGGCCGCGGCGCTCGCCACCCCGCCGCCCCTGGTCCGCGGCGCGATCCGCGATTCGCTGACCGCGGCGCAAGGCTATGGCGATCTCGAGGAAGGCGACCGCCGCGAGATCGCCAACGCGCTCGTCCGCATCGCCCATGCCGCCCAGCTGTTCGAGGCCGAGGCCGCCCCGAAGAAGCCCGAGACCGCCGCCGGCATGGCCGCGGGCGACCATTATTCGGGCACCGCCGTCGCCGGGGTCGCGAGCACCACCCATGCGGTGCTGCGGGCGATCAGCTTCCCGCGCTTCGTCGCCGAGCTGATCAACGGCATCTTCCGCGCGATCGTCGACACCAACCAGCAGCAGCTCCAGCAATATGTCGAGCTGGTCCGCGGCGTGTCGCAGTCGCTCGACGGCTTCGCCTCGGCCGGCGGATCGAGCGACGACCCCGCCAAGCGCTGGCTGGCCGACCAGTTCCCCCAGAGCTTCCGCATCGAAGAGCCCGAGGCCCCAGACCCGCGCGACATCCCCGATCCCGAGGACACACCCGATCCGGTGCGGCTGATCCCGGTCGGCGCCCCGCCGACGGTGGACGCGGTGCGCGCCGCGCTCAATCTCGAGCCCGATGCCGCGATCCCCGGCACCGACGCCCAGCAGCTGATCCCCTTTGTCCGCAGCAGCCTGGCCCGCAACCGCCAGCAGATGCTGGCGACGATGGTACAGATGGGCATGCAGCGGATCGTGATCGATTCCGGGCGCATCGCCGCTTCGATGCGCTTCCATATCGACGCGCAATCGGCCGCGCGCGAGCAGGAGCATAGCGGCTTCGACACGCGCACCACGGTGGGCGCGAGCGCATCGGGCGGGTTCGGCTTCTGGAGCGCATCGGCCTCGGTCAACTCGACGATCGGCTATGTCCGCACCGATGACGTGACGACCAACGAAAGCACCAATGTCTCGGCCGATCTCGACAGCTCGGTCGAGCTGCACTTCCGCACCGACCAGGTCCCGCTCGACCGCATCGCCTCGCAGAACACCGTCGAGCGGCTGCGGCTCAACACGCTCAACCCCGAGCGCGAGGCGCAGATCGCCGCCGAGACCGACCGCGCCCGGATCACCGCCGCCGGTGCCGCCAATCCCCCGACCGCGGCCAGCAGCGGCGGCTCGGGCCTTGCGCCCTCCCAGACGGTGACCCCGCCCCCGCTGGCGGTGATAACGCCGCGCGGCACCACCCCCGGCAGCAGTAGCGGAGGGACGACTGCACCCCCGACGGGCGGAGGCACCACTGCGCCCCCGCCGACGGGAGGAGGATCGACCGCCGCCCCCCCGACCCGTGGCGGCGCAACCACGGCGCCACCCACCGGGGGAGGCGCGACGACGGCACCGCCCACAGGCGGCGGCACGACCGCGGCTCCGCCCGTCGCCGTGGCCCCGGCGCGCTGAACTGCATCGATCTCCGTCTCACCCGGGCAGAGCTGCTTCAAGAAAATGGCGGATCGAACGCCTGAGACATGCGTCTACTCCGGACGATCCGCCTGGCGGCCGCGCAGAGAGGATAACCATGAAGGTTCAGAAATTCAGTGCGTCGGATGCAGCCTTCGAACGGTCGCCCGGACAGGAAGCCGGTGTCTTCGCCGGCAATCTTGTCGACCAGCGCCACGGCGGACCCGTCACGATCGGCTATGGGCGCTATGATCCGGATCAGTCGATCGACGAGGAAATCGCCGTCGATGACATCATGATCGTGCTGACCGGCCGCCTGTCCGTGACGAGCGACGGCGCTACCCTGACCGCCGGCCCGGGCGAGATCCTCTACATGCCCAAGGGCAATGCAGTGACCATCCGCTCCCATGCGGAAGGCGCGCTGACCGCCTATGTCACCTATCCGCACTGGCAGGAGCCCGAGAGCACCGCCGGCTGACCCCTTGGGAACAGCTCAACCAGATTCGGACGCTCCCTTTCCCGGACGATCATCGAAGCGCGGCGGCGAGCCTGGTCTTTACCCTCGCCGCCGCGCGACAACGCGCAGGCGATCAGAAGCTCTGCCAGTCGTTCTGGGCAGCATGGGCCGAGATCGACCGCGGCAGCTGTTTGACCGGAGCCACGTAGGCGGCATTGCCCGCGGCAGGCTTCCGGGCGGTCACAGGGCGAGCGCCGGGCAACGCTTTCCCGATCTCGAACCGGGCGGCCTGCTCGGCGAGCTGGGCGACTTCGCCCGACAAGTTGCGAGCAGCCGCCGAGGTTTCCTCCACCATCGCAGCGTTCTGCTGGGTGGACTGGTCCATCGTCCCCACCGCGACGCTGATCTGGGTGATCGCAGTCGATTGCGCCTGATTGTCCGCCGCCATCTGTCCGAGCAGCATATGGACCTCGCCGACCTGGCCCGAGATGTCCGCCAGGGCGCCGTCGACCCTCTCGACCATCGCCACGGCTTCGATGATGTCGGACTGAGTCGCGGTGAGCTGCTCGCGGGCACGGCCCGCTTCCTCTTCGGCACGCATCGCCAGCGCCGACACGAGGTCGGCGACCACGGCGAAGCCCCGGCCCGCCTCCCCGGCACGCCCGGCCTCGACCGCGGCGTTCATGGCGAGGACGCGGGTCTGGAAGGCGATCTTGTCCAGGCCCTCGATCACGCTGTCGATGCCCTTGGCGCTCTCGCTGACGCGGGTCATCGCCTGCATCGCCTCGTCCGCGACGCCGCGTCCGCCCTGGACCGTGGCAATGGCTTCGTCCGCCCGGACAACCGTGCGCCCGGCTGCGTCCGCCCCCGCTTTCAGGCGGCCGTCCATCTGCGTGATGGCGGCCGAAGTCTCTTCGAGGCTCGCCGCATTGGCTTCGGTCCGGCGCGCCAGGTCTTCCGAGGCCTGGGCGATCTCGGTCGAGCCCGTCCGGATCGCCACCGTGCTGTCGGTCACCGAGCCGATCAGCCCGCGCAGGCTCGCCAGCGCCTCGTTGAAGTTCGTCTTCAATTCCGCATAGCCTTCAGGATAGGCGGTATGGATTTCCGCGGTCAGATCGCCCTTGCTGAGCGCGGACAGGCCATCGCGCAGGGTAGAGGTCACGACCTGCTGCGCAGCCGCGGCCCGCGCATCCGCCTCCGCGCGTTCGACCGCCGCGACCCGGAACTGCTCGACTGCCTGCGCGACGTCACCCAGTTCGTCCGCGCGCCGGCGGTGCGGGACTTCCGCTTCGCCGCCTTCGGCGAGGCGCTTGGTGACCTGGCTGAGCTCGGCCATCGGCACCGAGACGGTTCGGGCGATCAGGCGCCATATGCCGAACAATGCGCCCAGCCCGAGCACGGACAGGACGATCACGCACCAGAAGGCCGTGGTCGCGAAGCGGCGCCCGATATGGTCGTTGGTCTGGGCGCGCAGGTGATGCGCGTTGATCAGCGCCTCGGCGCTCTCGATCGCGGCATTCGACGCATCACGGCCTTCGCCCTTTACGATCGGCAGGGCAGCTGCCGCCCCCTGGCCGCGGCGCACCGAGAAGATCCGCGCGTTGAGCTTCTCGAGCCCCGCGACCTTCGCCTGCAACGCGTCGAGCTGCGGCGCGAGCTCGCCGGCAAGCGGCCGATAGCCGCGCATCGCGTCGTCGATCAGTTTCTGGTTGGCGACATAGCGCTGGTCATATTTGGCTTCTTCCTGCGCGGACGACGCGTTCATCTGGGACCAGATGATGATGCGGTGCTCGCGCAAGCCCGAGACGAGCTTGCCCAGCGTCTCGGTGCCCCCGATGCCGCGCTCGACATGGCGACTGGCGATCGCGCTGAGCTGGGACATGACGAAGATACCGGCGCCGGCGATACCACTCATCGTCAAGGCGATAATGGCGAATGCGACCAGCATCTTCTTTGAAAGACGCCAACTGTTAAAAGTATCTGTCATGTTTCAGGATCCTCGAATTATATGCGGATATTATAGAAGATCTTCGAGGCGGCCCCTTTGGTTCGGACATCGGGCAATTGTAACAAATCATTGCTGGATCGCAGCGATGTCGGGACGAACCTGGCTTTTGATGCAACGCTGGTCGCGGCGACCGCGGCTGCCTGGCCAGCCCGAGCTCGCCGGATGAGCGCGCCAGCACGCCGCGCCAATAGCCTTGGGGCGGTGAAGATCGGAGATATCGTCCCCGGCGCCCACGCATAGGGCTCGAGTGCCAGGGTGGCGATGCAATGGATATCGCTTTTCCAGAGCCTCGATCGGCATCCTCGGGGCGCACCCGGGCTGGCGCCCCGAGTTTTCGCGACCGCAGCATTTTTGTCTCCCCCAGGGTGTGGGTTTCACGCTTCCCGGCGTCTCCACGCCGGGGAGACCAATGCGTCAGCCGGGACCTCGGGCATGGGGGCGGCACGCATGGTGATCCCGTCAGCAGATCCAGGGTATCTTCGTAAATGGTTGCGCAGCGTGAATTCGGTGGCCGTGCCTATATCGATATCAATGATGATTCGGAGATCATCTACTGGGCTCATCAGCTATCGGTAACGCCCGCGCAGTTATTCACGGCGGTGTGCGCAGTGGGAACTTCGACTCGGCTGGTAATCCAGTATCTCGGCGGCATCTCTGCCTGAGCGGACGGACCCTTTGGTCAGGCGCGACGCGCGGATCACCGAAGCCGCCCGCATTGCTTCCACTCGGCGCACGACCGGGCTCATCGCCTCAGCGTTATCGGGAACGGCCGCTTTGGGGTCGAGGATTTCGGGAAGATGGTGGGCGCTGACGGGCTCGAACCGCCGACCCTCTCGGTGTAAACGAGATGCTCTACCAACTGAGCTAAGCGCCCTGGCGCAACGCCAGTCCGGCCCCGATGCCAAAGCCGGGGCGCCGGGGCAAGCCCCTCAGACCAATCCGAGCCCCGCGCGGCGGATCGCGCCGACATAGGCGCGCATGCCCTGCACCGCCTTTTCGCTGAGCACGATATAGGCGCGGCGCCGGTCACCCGGGTCGGCGTGGCGGCCGAACAGCCCCGCCTCGTGCATGGTGCCGATCCAGCGCAGCGCCGTGGTCGGCGGAACGGCGGCGGCGATGCACAGGCTCGACACCGAGACGCGCCGCCGCTCGATATTGGCGGCGAACAGGTCGAGCAGCATGTCCCAGGCAGGATCGGCGAACAGCTCCGCCGCGAAATACTGGCTGCGCAGCCGGCGCGAGCGAATCACTGCGCGGATCTCGGACGCGGCTATTTCGGACGCCGGCTCGTCGGGGCCGCGATAGTCCATCTCGGGCGCGCGCAAGGTGCCGGCGCGGTCATCCTCCTCGTCGTCGAACAGTTCCCCCCGGGTGAGCCGGGCCAGCGCATCGGCGATGCGCGCGACTTCCTCGTTGAGCCGGCGCAGGCGCGCCACCTCGGCATCGCGGGTGATGTCGGTCCAGCGTGCACGCGGCGCGCCTTCGCTCTCCGCCCGGGAGCGGAGCAGCGCGCCGAGCAGCTCGGTGACGCCGGGATCGCAGAGCAGCTGGGTGCACGGCATGCCGAGCAGCGGCCCGGCGAGATCGACCTGCCCGGCTGAGAAGATCGCCACCAGCGCCGGGCTGGCAGAAGCGTCGCGTGCCGCCAGGAGATCGAGCAGAACCTCCAGTTCGGGCTCGGCAGCATCGCGCGCATCGAGCAGCACCAGATCGAGCACCGGGCCGTCGAGCAAGGCGGGGGCCGTGGCGGGATCGGCCACGTCGCGCACCCGGAAACCGGCGGTGGCGAGCGCGTCGGTCACTTCGGTCCGCGCCACTGCCGTGATCAGCAGGGCATTGGCCGCCAGATCATAGGGAGCGCCAATCAGTTCGGGGGCCGCGGAAAGGTTCGCCATCGCCTTCTCGGGTCATGTTCCCGGAGAGGCCCAACCTCCGGAACGGATTGCTCGATCCGCTCCGTTTCGGAGCTTATGGCGCGACCCGGACGGGCATAGGAATCCTTGCCCGTCCGTTCCGGATCAGTCCACGACTGATCCGTCGGATTCGGCTGCAAATACCGCGGCTTCGCTGGGATCGCCGAGAAGCTCGCGCGTCGCACTGGCCAGCAGGCCCGGCCCCAGCGCCAGGCCGATCGCGAAGAATATCGCGCCGATCACGCCGAAGATGATCTTGGTGACCAGCGGCATCGCCAGCTGCTGGGCGGCGAATGCCTCGGCCGCCGCGCGCATCTGCTCCTGGTCGCCATTGGCTGCGAACAGCGCGGCGAGGTAATCGCCCATCACGAACGACATGACGGCGACACCGGCGACGACGAAGATCAGTCCGATCAGGAAGTAACAGGCAAAGAGCAGCCAGAAGCGGCCGCGGGTCAGGTCCCAGGTCGCATCGAGGCTGATCCGGCGGCGATGGAAGCTGAGCGGGAAGATCAGCGAGATGCGCACTTCGACCCAGATCACCGCGCAGATGAAGGCAAGGACGAGCAGGAACGCGAGGATGGCGGTGATCACGCCCTGCCCCAGGATCCAGCCCAGCACCGCGATGATCAGCAACAGCAGCAACTCGCCGATGAACACGGCGACGAAGAGACCGAGGGTGACCAGGATCACCAGCCCGAACATGCGGAACTCGTCCATGCCCAGCCGCATATAGGCGAAACCGCCCTCCTCGGGCCGCAGCATCGCGCGGAACACCGCGTTCATCAGCACCACGACGAGGAACAGCAGGCAGAGGTTGAGGAGCAATATCAGGCTGAACGCTGGCCCGGCAAAGGCCGAGACCGAAGCGCTGGTATCGGCCACGGTCGGCATCATCGTGCCGTACATCAGCAGGCCCATGACCAGCGAGATGGCCAATGCGCCGACGCAATAGGTGACCGCCCAGATCACTACCGAAGCGGGGCGATCGCGCAGCAGCCGGAATGCGCCCCCCAGAATCGAACCCACGCTCGCCATTCGATATTCCCCCATTCGCTCCGGCCCGCCAGCGTCAGTCGAGGCTCTTCACGATCTCCTCGACCATCTTCTTGGCGTCCGCGAGCAGCATCATCGTGTTGTCGCGGTAGAACAGCTCATTGTCCACACCCGCATAGCCGACGCCGCCCATCGAGCGCTTGATGAAAAGCACCGTCTTGGCTTTTTCGACGTCGAGCACCGGCATGCCGTAGATCGGCGAGCTCTTGTCGGTCTTGGCGGCCGGATTGGTCACGTCGTTGGCGCCGATGACGAAGGCGACGTCGGTCTGGGCGAACTCGCTGTTTATGTCCTCCAGCTCGAACACTTCGTCATAGGGCACGTTCGCCTCGGCGAGCAGCACGTTCATATGGCCGGGCATGCGCCCCGCGACCGGGTGGATCGCGTACTTCACCCGGACACCGTGCGCCTTGAGCTTGTCGCCCATCTCGCGCAGCGCGTGCTGGGCCTGGGCGACCGCCATGCCGTAGCCCGGCACGATGATGACCTGCTCGGCCTGGCTCATCAGGAAGGCCGCGTCCTCGGCCGAGCCGCGCTTCCACGGCCGGTCGATCGCCGCGCCGCCGCCGCCCGCATCCGCCGTCGCGCCGAAGCCGCCGGCGATCACGCTGATGAAGCTGCGGTTCATCGCGCGGCACATGATGTAGCTGAGGATCGCGCCCGAGCTGCCGACCAGCGCGCCGGTGATGATCATCGCGCTGTTGTGCAGGGTGAAGCCCATCGCCGCCGCGGCCCAGCCGGAGTAGGAGTTGAGCATCGAGACGACCACCGGCATGTCCGCGCCGCCGATCGGGACGATCAGCAGGAAGCCGATGACGAAGCTGAGCGCGGTCACGGTCCAGAACACCCAGGGGCTCTGGTCGGTGACGAAATAGCCGATCAGGCCGAGGATGCCGGCGAGCACGCCCAGGTTGATCACATGGCGGCCGGGCAGCAGGATCGGCTTGCCCGACATGTTGCCGTTGAGCTTCAGGAAGGCGATCACCGAGCCCGAGAAGGTGATCGCGCCGATCGCGACGCCCAGGCCCATCTCGATCCGGCTGACGCTGAGAATCTCGCCATCCGGCCCGAGGATGCCGAAGGCGCCGGGGTTGAGGAAGGCCGCCGCCGCGACGAGCACTGCCGCCATGCCGACCAGCGAGTGGAAGGCGGCGACGAGCTGCGGCATCGCGGTCATCGCGATGCGGCGCGCGGTGACGAAGCCGACGATCCCGCCGATCGCGATCGCCGCGCCCAGCTCGATCGGGCTGGCGATCTCGTGCGTGATCAGCGTGGTGACCACCGCGATCGCCATGCCGAGCATGCCGAGCCGGTTGCCGCGCCGGCTGCTCGCCGGGCTGGAGAGCCCGCGCAGCGCGAGGATGAAGCAGATGCCGGCGACCAGATAGGCCAGCGCCACCCATGGATTGACAAGTGCCCCCTCGTGCATCGGCTCAGCCCTTCTTCTTGTACATGGCGAGCATGCGCTCGGTGACGGCGAACCCGCCGAAGATGTTCACGGAGGCCAGCGCGACCGCGACGAGGCCGAGCCATTTGGCGATCTCCGAGCCCGACGCGGCCGAGGCGATCAGCGCGCCGACGATGATCACCGAGGAGATCGCGTTGGTCACCGCCATCAGCGGCGTGTGCAGGGCCGGGGTGACCGACCAGACCACATAATAGCCGACGAAGCACGCCAGCACGAAGATCGACAGGATCGAGATGAAGTCCATGATGAAATCCTTAGCCGATTAGTTCGGGCACCCTTGCGCCACCATCGCGAAAGGCTGGAGCGGAATGCCCTGATCGATCCGCAGCCGCGCTGCATCGTCGTTTCCGTCGATCGTCGATATCTTCGCGCCGAAGATCCGGCGCTGGCCCTTCTCGCCGTTCGACGCGACCGAGCCGAAGACCGGCACGGGCGTCCCGTCGCCGAAGTGCAACTGGAGACTGGGCAAGCCGCTGCCGCGGATGCCGTCGAACATGATGCCCACCATGGGCCCCTCCTTGATCTCGATCGGCGAGAGCTTGCGATAGGCGCCCCCGCGTATCGGAACGGGGTTGTCCGGCACCTTCGCCTCGATGATCGGGAAGGCGCGCGAGGTGCAGGCGCCCGGCGCCATCCCGTCGAGCCGGCCGTCGCGATCGCTGTCGACGAAACAGCGATAGGATACGTGGCGGCTGCCGAGCAGGCCGAACAGCCCCGCCGGCACGTCCTGCGGGTGGAAGGTGCAATAGACGCCGAGATCCGCTTCCGGAGTCGGCTTTCGGAGCTTGCCCGGCATCGCCTTGAAGAGCTGGTCGCCCTTCCGGGCAATGACGACGCCCTTCTCCGTGTCGAGCACTTCCTCGCTCAGTTCGATCAGCCCGGGCGGCAGCAGCCGCGTCTTGATCACCCACTCCCCGCGCTTCACCGAAATCTCGGCGGTCGCGAGACTCGGCTCGACGAACCAGAGCGAATGATAGGAAGGCGAGCCGACCAGCGCGGCGGGACCGGCAAGGCTCAGCCACCCCGCCAGCCACATGGCGCCGGCGCTCACCCGAGCAGCCTCTCGTTCACCACCTTGCCGCCCTGGGTCAGGCGGATGGCGTTGCCGATCTCCTCGTCGAGGATCGGCTTGCCCTGCTCCTTGTCCCAGAAAGCGGAGAGGAAATTGAACAGGTTGCGGGCAAACAGCGCCGAGGCGTCGGCGGCGAGGCGCGAAGGCACGTTCTTGTGCCCGACGATCTTCACGCCGTGCTTCACGACGATCTCGCCGGCGACTGCGCCCTCGACATTGCCGCCGGCCTCGACCGCGAGATCGACGATCACGCTGCCCGGCTTCATCGTCGCGATCTGCGCGTCGCTGATCAGGCGCGGCGCGGGCCGGCCGGGGATCAGCGCGGTGGTGATCACGATGTCCTGCTTGGCGATGTGGCTGGAAACGAGCTCGGCCTGGGCCGCCTTGTACTCATCGCTCATCTCGGTGGCATAGCCGCCGGTACCTTCGCCCTCGATGCCCTTCACCGCCTCGACGAAGATCGGCTTGGCGCCGAGCGAGAGGATCTGCTCCTTGGTCGCGGCACGCACATCGGTCGCCGAGACCTGGGCGCCAAGGCGCCGTGCGGTGGCGATCGCCTGGAGGCCGGCGACGCCGACGCCCATGACAAAGGCCTTGGCGGCGGAGACGGTGCCCGCCGCGGTCATCATCATCGGGAAGGCGCGGCCATATTCGGCGGCGGCATCGAGCACTGCCTTGTAGCCGGCGAGGTTCGACTGCGAGGACAGGATGTCCATCGACTGGGCGCGGGTGATGCGCGGCATGAACTCCATCGCCAGCGCTTCGAAGCCGGCTGCGGCATAGGCATCGACTCGGGCGCGCTCGCCGAACGGATTGAGCCCGGCGACGATCCAGGCACCCGCTTTTGTGCCCGCCAGGCTCGCCGGATCGGGGCCCTGCACGCCGAGCACGATGTCGGCGTCCTTGAGGACTTCGGCCCGCCCGCCGACGCTGGCGCCGGCATCGGCATAGGCCTGGTCGGCGATCGAGGCATCCAGGCCCGCGCCCGACTCGACCGCCAGCTGGGCGCCGAGGCCGACGAACTTCTTCACCGTTTCCGGAGTCGCGGAGACGCGCCGCTCGCCGGCGGCGGCCTCCTTCAATATGGCGATCTTCACTTGGCGGAGATCAGGAAGACGACAAGGGCGGCGACCAGTGCGGCAGCTACCGTGCCCCAGGTCATCATCGCCTTGAAACCGCTCCACGTCTGCTCATGTGCCTTGAGCTGCGCGGCGTTGTCACCGGTGTCGGCCATTCGTCTCTCCCCTGAAACTATGTGGCGGGACCTTAACCCGCAGCCCCCGCTCCCTCAACCCCGGTGCGACTTCGGCAAGCTTAAGCCCGCCTTTACCCATCTGCCTTATGACGGACGCCCTGAAACGGGACATTGGGGACAGAAAGAGCGATGACGCGCAACGGCCAGCGCCTCCTGATGCTGATCGACGACGAACCGGCACAGCGCCGCCTCGTCGCGGCGATCGCCGCACGCCGCGGCTGGCGCACCATCTTCGCGAGCGAGGCCGAGACCGGCATCGCCACGCTGGGCACGCCCGACGGGATGGCGCTCGACGCGATCCTGCTCGACCATAGCTCGCCCGACGCCGATGCGGCGGGGCTGATCGCCGAGCTGCGCACCCGCCGGCCGCAGCTGCCGATCCTGATGCTCACCGCCAACGGATCGGTCGCCAATGCCGTGGCCGCGATGCGCGCCGGTGCGACCGACTTCCTGGTCAAGCCGCTCGCCGCCGAGCGCCTGCTCGCCGCGCTCGAGGCGGCCGTCGGCGGCAAGACCGCGGGCGAGCTCCGCCCGCTCACCGAGAAGCTCTCCGCCCCGCTCGCCTTCGACGAAATCGTCGGCAGCGCGCCGCAGTTCCGCGCGGCCCTCGCCATCGCCGCCAAGGCCGCCCGCGCCCGGGTGCCAGTTCTCATCGAGGGCGAAAGCGGCGTCGGCAAGGAAGTGGTCGCCGAGGCCGTCCATGCCGCCTCCCCGCGCAGCAAGAAGGACATGGTCTGCGTCAATTGCGGCGCGATCCCCGCCAACCTGGTCGAGAGCGAGCTGTTCGGCCATGAGAAGGGCGCCTTCACCGGCGCCTTCGAGCGCAAGATCGGCCGATTCGCCGAAGCCGATGGCGGCACGCTGTTTCTCGACGAAGTCGGCGAGATGCCGCTCGACGCCCAGGTCAAGCTGCTGCGCGTGCTCCAGTCGGGCGAGATCCAGCCACTCGGCGCGCGCCATGCCCGCGAAGTCGATGTCCGCGTGATCGCCGCGACCAACAAGACGCTGCAGGCCGAAGTCGAGGCCGGGCGCTTCCGCGAGGACCTCTACTACCGGCTCAACGTCGTCCAGGTGACGATCCCGCCGCTGCGCGAGCGCACCGGCGACATCCCCGCGCTTGCCCGCCACCTGCTTGCGCGGATCGCCGAGCAGCCGGGCCTGCGCGAGCTGGGCATCACCGACGACGCGCTCCAGCTGCTCGGTTCCTATGACTGGCCGGGCAATGTCCGCCAGCTCCAGAACGCGCTGTTCCGCGCTGCCGTGCTCTGCGACGGCGACGGGCTGACCCGCGCCGACTTCCCGCAGATCGCCCAGCTTGCCGCCGGCCGCCCCTCGGGCAATGGCCAGCAGGCGCCGGGTGCGAACAACGCCGGCGTCACGCTGTTCCGGCCCGACGGCAATCTGCGTGCGCTGGACGAGATCGAGGCCGATGTGATCCGCCTCGCCATCGGCCATTATCGCGGCCGGATGACCGAAGTCGCCCGGCGGCTGGGGATCGGCCGCTCGACGCTCTACCGCAAGCTCGGCGAGCTGGGGATCGACCAGAGCGCCGCCTGAGCCTAGCCTTCGCCACATGCTGGGCGAGGCACTCCAATTGCTCGAACGCGCCGCCGAGCCCGGCGTGGCCGAAGGCATGGCGCGGTTCGGTATCACCACCGCCGACCGGGTGATCGGCATCAAGGTCGGCACGATCCGCGGCATCGCCAAGGGGCTGGGCCGCGACCAGACGCTCGCCGAGCAGCTCTGGGATGCCGGGGTGTACGAGGCGCGGCTGCTCGCCTGTTTCGTCGGCGAGCCCAGGCGGCTCACTGCTGAGGGCATGGACCGCTGGACGGCGGGGTTCGACAATTGGGCAACCTGCGACACCGCCTGTTTCGACCTGTTCGACAAGAGCCCGCTCGCCTGGCATGCCGTCCACCGCTGGGCCGATGACGAGCGCGAGTTCGTCCGCCGCGCTGCCTTCGCGCTGCTCGCCGGGCTCGCGCTGCATGCCAAGAAGCTGCCCGATACGCCCTTCCTCGAGGCGCTGCCGCTGATCGAGGCGGCGACCGGCGACGAACGCAACTTCGTCAAGAAGGGCGTGAGCTGGGCGCTGCGGGCGATCGGGATGCGCAATCCCACGCTGCACGCCGCTGCCAGCGAACTGGCCGGGCGGTTCGCCGCCTCCCCTGCCGCCGCCGCCCGCTGGATCGGGCGGGACGCGGCACGCGACCTCGCCCGGCCGGCGGCGCGGCGCAAGGCGGGGCTCGGCTAGACCAGCAGCCATTGCCAGAGCAGCCGGCCGGGCAGGAAGGCGAACATGCCCGGCAGCAGCAGCGCCAGCGCATAGAGCCGCCACATATTGACCTTGTGCGCGGCGATCTGCCCCGCCCGGGCCTGACGGACGGCGCGGTAGAGAGTGAAGAACACCACCGGCACGAACAGGTGCAACCAGCTGAACTGGCCGTGGTTGAGGTGGCGAATGAACAGCGCCGATCCCGCGCCGACCACCATCAGCACCGCCCAGATCCGGCCGAGCATCCGGTGGGTCGCGTCGCCCTTGCGCGAAAGCAGCACCCACAGGCCGAGCGGGATCGCCGGCAGCACGGTGGCGAGGTGGACGGCGATCGCGACCTGGCGGATCTCGTAGGTCGGCGGGGTCAGCCCGAGCAGCACCCGCGCCACCGCATAGCCGGTCGCCCCGGTCAGCGCCCCCGCCGCGACGAACATGATCCCCTTGGCGACCCGCGACAGATCGATCGCCGCGGCTTCCCGAACAACTGCATGACTGGCCATTGCTTGCCTCCCGACGCTATTGGCAGGACCAGGAATGGCGTGGCGCCGGCCGACGGCAATCGCAGCTGCGTGGCCGGGCCGATTGCTGCGTGGACGGACGGCGGCCCGCCGGGCGCTGCCATTTGGCGAAGCGCGAACGGGACGGGGGAAGGCGAACAAGTGAGCGGCGCACGGCGAATCCTGATCGACTGCGCGATCATCTTCGGCGTGGGACTGGTGCTCGCGCTGGTCGGGCCGTTCGGCAGCTTCGCGGCGCCGTTCGAGCTGCGGCTGCTCTACTGGCTGGCGATGAGCTATGCCGGCTATTTCCTCTATTTCCCGGCGATGCGCGGGATGGTCGCGCTCGCCCCGCGGCTGCAATTGCCCGAACCGGCGCTGTGGGCGGCGGCCTGCCTGATCGTCACCCTGCCGATGAGCGCGGTGGTGTGGATCGCCAATTTCGTCTGGCATCCGCCGAGCTGGCCGACGCTGGAGCAGGCGCTCGCCCATTATTGCAACGTGCTGGTCATGGGGGCGCTGGTCTGCGCGCTGTTCTGGTTCGCCCGGCAGCGGCACCGTGCCCAACCCACGCCCGAGCCGGCATCGACCGTGGAGCCGGCCGAGCCCGGCATGCCCCGGCTGGTCGAGCGCCTGCCCCCGCACCTCCGCGCCGTGCCGATCGCGCTGGAGATGGAGGACCATTATGTCCGGGTGCACACCGCGCATGGCTCGGCGCTGCTGCTGATGCGGATGCGCGACGCGGTGCTCGAGCTCGACGGCCTGCCCGGCGCGCTGGTCCACCGCAGCTGGTGGGTCGCCCGGGACGCGGTACAGGGGGCGCGGCGCGAGGGGCGCAATGTCCGGCTGCAGCTCGCCGGCGGGATCGAGGCGCCGGTCGCCCGGGCCCAGGCGGCCGGGCTGGAGGCGGAGGGCTGGTTCTAGCCCTTCCAACACCGCGCCGGCAGCCGACTCGCCAAAGTCCACGAAGTACGCGCCAAAGCGGGTTTTCCGGGCGGCTATTTTCCCTATTTTCCCGGGTTCGCCGCGCATCTCGCAACATTGTTGCGCCTGCGGGATCCTATTTTCCGACGGTCTCAAGGAGCGGCCGGCCAGGGGGCCAGCCGCCCGAGAGGATCAGACGAAATCCTACATTGCAAGCGCGCTCAGCGGACCGCGACCAGCCTTGCCTTTGACAGGTGCCACAGGCTGTCCGCCCGGTTGGCGCTCACCCCCGCGACCACGCGGTGGAGCGTGTACGATCCCCGGAAATGCTGGCGCTTGCCGTTCTTGAGCGTGGCGTAGACATCGACTGGCACGGTGATCCAGCGCTGGCTCATCCCGGCATCGGCGTTGATCGGCTTGCGCGTCTCGACCCGGCTGTGCGCTGTGGCGGCGAAGCCCTGGCGGAAGCTGGCGAAGCTCTTGCCGCTCGCCTGGCCGCCCCGGTCCCACAGGCCATAGGCGGTGCGGAAGTCGCCGCGCTCGATCGCGGCATAATAGGCCTGGACCGTGTCGCGGGCATCCTGCGGGCCCGGCTCCTGGGCGAATGCCGGAAGGGGCGCGGCGAGCAAAGTGAGGGCAAGGGCGAGACGCATTACTCTTCTCCGTTTCTCTAGCGGGCGATCAGCGCCGAATCGCGCAGGCCCCGCCAGACCCTCAACGCCTGAACCGTCTCGAATACATCATGAACACGTATGAGTTGCGCCCCGGCATCGGCACCCTTGAGCGCGATCGCCAGGCTGCCGCCGAGCCGCTGGTCGGCCGGCGCCTCGTTCGACAGCGCGCCGATCATCCGCTTGCGGCTGGCCCCGAGCAGGATCGCGCAGCCCAGGCCATGGAACAGCGCCAGCCCGTTGATCAGCGCGAGATTGTCCTGGAGCGACTTGCCGAAGCCGATACCGGGATCGACCAGGATGTTCGACCGGTCGACACCCGCGGCGACCACCTCGTCGACGCGCTTCTCCAGCCAGTCGTACACGTCGAGCAGCACGTCGCCATAGCCCTCGCCGCCATGCGGGCCCCTTTGCGGCTCGGGCGAATGCATCAGCACCACCGGGCAGCCGGCTTCGACCACCACGTCGAGCGCCTGGGGATCGTAGAGCAAAGCGGCGACATCGTTGACGAGGTGCGCGCCGGCCTGGAGCGATGCCGCCATCACCGCGGCGCGGCGGGTGTCGACCGAGATCGCCGCACCGCCGGCGGCGAGCTTGCGGATCACCGGCACGACGCGCTCGATCTCCTCGCCTTCCCAGACTTCGGCAGCACCCGGCCGGGTCGATTCACCGCCCACGTCGAGGATCGCGGCGCCGGCCGCCGCCATGTCGACGCCCGCGCTCGCCGCCGCATCGGCATCCTCGCCGAGCGCGCGCGAATCGGAGAAGCTGTCGGGCGTGCGATTGAGGATCGCCATCACCTGGGGCTGATCGAGCCGGACGACGCGCTCGCCCAGTTTCAGCGGCGCGCGCGAGGCGGTGATCCGCTGGAGGATCGCGGCGATGCGGGGATCGTCGGGGAGGTCGGCGACGGGGATGGTGCGCTGGAGGACGCGCTTGCCGTCCTGCCGCGCGATCAGCTCGAAGGCCGAGCACCAGCTGAGGCCGCCGGCCAGGCGGACGACCTCGCCGTCGCGGTTGACCGGCGAATCGGCGAGCTGGACGGGGCGGAGATAGAGCCGCGCGGCGGGGGGCAGATCGAGGGTCATGCGGCGCGGAAGTTCACTAAGTTCACGACATGCACGCGCGTGAGGCTTGCCGCCCTGCGGGACGGACTGATGCGGGGAGAGCGGGGAGAGCGGCTGGCCATGCGGGAAAGCGTCTCAGACGAAATCCTACATTGGAAGCGGAAACTTCTTGAGCCCCTCCCCTTCAGGGGAGGGGAAGGGGGTGGGGCCGTGTCTCACAGAGACCGGCGCTCGCGGATAGCCCCCACCCCAACCCCTCCCCTGAAGGGGAGGGGCTAGAGACGGGTTAAGGCTGAGTCGCCAGCAGGTAGTTCTGGCGGAGCGCGTCGATCGGCTTGAGGCCGTCGGCGGCTTCGTAGTTCCAGAAGGTCCAGCCATTGCACGACGGCGCGTTCTGCAGCGTCGCGCCGAGCTTGTGGATCGAGCCGGCCTGGCCGTCGCAGCTGAGCGAGCCGTCGGCGCCGACCACCGCGCGCCAGCGGCGCTTGCTGTCGGTCAGCACGGTGCCCGGCTTGAGGAAACCATTCTCGACGAGCTGGCCGAAGGCGACGCGCGGCTGGCTCTTGGGCGCCTGCATCGTCTTCAGCGCCGATTCGTCGAGCGGCAGCGCCGCCTCGATGCGCTCCTGCGCGGCCTCGACATAGGCGGTCTCGCGCTCGATGCCGATCCAGCGGCGGCCGAGGCGCTTGGCGACCGCGCCGGTGGTGCCGGTGCCGAAGAAGGGATCGAGCACGACGTCGCCCGGCTTGGTCGAGGCAAGCAGGATGCGGTAGAGCAGGGCTTCGGGCTTCTGCGTCGGGTGGACCTTGGTGCCGCCCTTCTTCAGGCGCTCCTGGCCGCCGCAGATCGGGAATTCCCAGTCCGAGCGCATCTGGATCTCGTCGTTGAGCGTCTTCATCGAGCGATAGTTGAAGGTGTACTTCGCCTTCTCGCCGCTGCTCGCCCAGATCAGAGTCTCGTGCGCGTTGGTGAACCGCGTGCCCTTGAAATTGGGCATCGGGTTGGCCTTGCGCCAGATGATGTCGTTGAGGATCCAGAAGCCCAGGTCCTGGATCGCCGAGCCGACCTTGAAGATGTTGTGATAGCTGCCGATCACCCAGATCGTGCCGTCGTCCTTGAGGATGCGGCGCGCCTCGGCCAGCCATTCGCGGGTGAACGCGTCATAGGCGGCGAGGCTGTCGAACTTGTCCCATTCGTCGGTGACCGCGTCGACGGCGCTGCCGTCCGGACGGTTGAGGTCGCCGCCGAGCTGGAGGTTGTAGGGCGGATCGGCAAAGATGCAGTCGATCGACTTTGCGGGCAAAGCGCGCATCGCCTCGATGCAGTCCTGCTGCAGGATCGTGTCGTAGGGCAATACATCGACCCATGAACGCACCGTTGCCGGCTTGAGTCTGCCCTTTTCGAGAACCCCCATTAACCTCTTTCCCCTTGTTGGAGAGGCGGTTTCTGTCGGCGAATGGCCTCGCGTCAAGCGCTGATTGGTTAATGAAAAAACCTGCGATTCCGTTAACTTGTAGAACGGCGAGCGAACTTATCCACATGCTGAGTCGCAAAGTTATCCACAGGCACAAGATATGGGGTGTGACGAAAAAGACTCATTCGTGACGCTGCGTGATGCGCGGCGTTCGCTGCGATTTTCCGCAGTTGAACCGCCGCAGCACCCCTCCTGCGCCTATAAGAATCTGGAAACCATGCCCTTTTGACCGCCCGAAGCCTGTGCGCCGGGCCCGGGAGCTTGCAGATGTACGAAGGTTCGGTCCCCGCCACGACGACTGTTGAAGTGCCCAGCGACGAATCAATGCTCAAGCTGGTTCAGGGGGCTTTGGCCCTCCACGGCGTCGCTGCCGCACCTGCGATTTTCGAGGCGCTGGCCGATCGCGGACCCGATCCCACGGACCCGCTGATGCAGCAGGTGTTCGACGAAGTAATGGCTTCGATGGTCCGTGCCCTCGATGCCGATCCGGCTTCGCCCGACACCTATGCTGCCCTTGCCGCAATGCCGTCCGCGTTCGCTGCAACGCTCTATCGCGTCATGCTGAACGCGATCTTCGAAGGCTCGACGCCGCGCCCCGGGCTGCTCACGGTGAAGGCGGTGACGTGTCTTGCCGGCCTGCTGAGCGCTGCGGGCGAACATGACCAGGCCGCCAAGCTGATCGCGGCGGCCAGTCCCGCCAACCAGCATTATGCGGTTCGGCACGCCGCCTGGATCGTGCGTTGCCGCGCGATTGGCTGCGAGACCGATATCACGGCCTATTGGAGCACTCCGGCACCGGGCGCCGCCACGACGATCGAGGAAGCAGAGGCCTCGATCGACAAGTCCCCACTGCATATCGGCCGCCATCGTGACCGCGTGCGGCTTCTGCTGGAAGCGGGACGCGCCGAGGAGGCGCTCGACGCGCTGTGCGCCGCCATGGCGCTGCCGATCGGGGAAGCCGACAAAAGCGAACTGGCGGACGAACTGGCCGGCGTGACGGCGATCCTGGCCGGCCGGGGCAACGCCGCCCATGTCGAGCGCCAGCGCACGCGCTGGGCGATCGCCCTGTGCCCGCAGGCCGCCACCGACGCGGCCGCACGGGTGGGTTCGGGCGCCTTCCCGTTCCTCGATACCGAACAGAGCGCGGCGCTGCAGCGCAGCCTGCTCACCGCCGGCGGCGCGACCGGCTATCCGATCGTCAACGGCAAGCCGCATCTCGACATCGTCTGGCTGGAGATCACCAACCACTGCAACCAGAAGTGCACCTTCTGCCCGGACATGTTCCGCGAGGATGCGCGCACCTGGCTGCCGCTCGAGCAGGTCAAGGCGCTGATCGACGACCTGGCGGCGAACTGCTCGGTCGGCTCGCTCCAGCTCAATGCCTATGGCGAGCCGCTGCTGCACCCGAACATTGCGGAGATCCTCGCCTATCTCCGCGAGCGCGACCTGCCCTTCCCGACCTTCTTCACCACACATGGCATGACGCTGGTCGACAAGAAGCTGCGCCAGCTCTCGCGCAACTATCCCAGCGGCATCGCGGTATCGCTGCACAATGACAGCCAGCAATCCTATGAGCTGACGCGCAGCGCCAAGATCGGCGATTACGAGACGATGGTCTCGCGAGTCACCGCGCTGATGCGCCAGATGGTCACCGAGCGCGCCGAAAGCCATTTGCGGCTCTATCAGATGGTGTCGAACGGCAATGTCGACATGCGCGTCGATGCGCAGACCCGTTCTGCCTTCCCCGAGACCGCCGAGCGGATGACCGCGCATGTCCGCAAATGGGAAGCGATCGCCGCCGAAATCGCCGCGACCGCACCGGCTGAGGCGCAGGCCGAAGCGCTGGTGAATTCGGACGCCGCGATCATCCGCGCATTCACCGAGGCGGATCATTATGATCATGATCATCTGCCGATCCTGCGCTGGCGAGATGCGTGCGGCGCGCCTCAGACAGCCTTCATGTCGGCGCGGCCGATCGGCACCTATGCCAATCTGCTGCTCGAATATGATCCGCGGTGGGAAGTGTCGCGCAGCGTGGTGAACCGCGAGACCTGCGGCTTCACCGCCACGCCGTCGCTGGCGATCTACGCCACCGGCAAGCTCGGCATCTGCTGCCTCGATCTCAACAGCACCGCGGTGTTCGGATCGGTCTCCGACTATCCCGATCTGGGCGCGGCGATGCGCAGCCCCGAAGCGCTGCGCATCTTCGCCGAGCTCTCCAACGGCGTGGCGACCAGCCGCGGCTGCCAGACCTGCCTGGGCAGCAGCGAGCGGCTATGCGGTAGCAAGGGCGAGGAACTGCCGAGGCCGACCCGCCCGGCCGGCCATTTCCGCGAAGGGATCTGAGCGCAGGTCTCCACGAATCCGCGTGCGTCGGCGGGCAGGCAACAGCCTGCCGCCGCAGGCAATTTAGTGCGTGACATGTAGGAAATCGAAGAACATATCATGAACGTTGAGTGATTCGGACGGGAGGCGCCCCCATCGAATCGCCCGGCATGTGGTTCATGTTCAATGGAGTATCCTCATGACCGTACACACTTACGGCACCATCGATTTCAACCAGCCGAGCACCGGCTCCCCGTTCCCGACGCTGAACGGCGACCTTTCGGTCCTGGCCCGGCTGGCAGCGGCCTTCGCCCCGCACGAGACCGCACCGCCGTCGATGGCGGTGACACTCGACGCCGGCGCGCTGCTCGTCGCGGGAGCGCCGGTCGAGGTGAAGGCGCAGACCAGCGCGACGATCGCCCCGCCCTTGGCTAGCCCGCGTATCGACCGGGTGACGATCAGCCCGACCACCGGCTTGCTGACGGTCACCACCGGCACCGAAGCGGCCAATCCGGTGCCGCCCGCCATTCCGGCCGGCCAGCTGCCGGTGGCGCAGCTGCGGCTCGATGTCGGGATGACCGTGATCCCCAATGCGCGGATCAAGGACGAGCGCGTCGCTCCGGCGGGTGCGGGCGGTAGCGGTACCGCCGGCGGCCTGATCGGCATCCAGACCTTCACCAGCAGCGGCACCTATACGCCGAGCGCGGGCACGGCCTCGGTCGTGGTCGAGCTGGTCGGCGGCGGCGGTGCCGGTGGTGGCTCCGCGGCGACTTCGGGCGCCCAAGGGGCGGCGGGCAGCGGCGGCTCCTCCGGTTCCTATGCCCGGGCGCGCTTCACCACCGGCTTTGCCGGCGTGGCGGTGACCGTGGGCACCGGTGGCGCCCCGACATCGGCGGCCTCGCTCGGCAATGCCGGCAGCGCTTCGAGCTTCGGCGCGCTCGTCACCGCACCAGGGGGCCTGGGCGGCAATCCAGGCTTCGCGACCACGCCGGGCGTGATCGTGGGCGGCACGACTCCCGGCCCGATCTCGACCGGCGGCAACCTGATGAATACCGCGGGCAATCCCGGCCACCATGGTTTCGTACTCACCACCGGCATGGTGGTTGGCGGCAATGGCGGCGGCTCGGTCTTTGGCGGCGGCGGCAATGGCGGCGGCAACGGTGCGGGCCTCAACGGGCTTGCGCCGGGTGCCGCTGGCGGGGGCGCAAGCGGCATTGCCGCGAGCGCTGCACGGAACAGCGGTGCCGGCGCCAATGGCCTGGTGATCGTCTACGAATATTCGGCCTAGCCGAGACGGAAACGGCCGGGGTTCGCCCCGGCCGTTTCTTCTATTCCGCCGCGGGCATCCCGAAGTCGAAATGCGCCTGGGCGACCGGCGCGAAGCTCCTGCGGTGGTGCGGCGTCGGGCCGAGCGACCGGAGCGCTTCCTGGTGGACCCTGGCGGCATAGCCCTTGTTGCTCGCCCAGCCATAGCCGGGGTGGAGCGCATCGAGCGCGATCATCATCGCATCGCGGTTGTGCTTGGCGACGATCGAGGCGGCGGCGATCGACAGGCAGAGCGCGTCGCCGCCGACCACGGCATGGCTCTGGTGGCTCCAGTCGGGGCAGCGATTGCCGTCGACCAGCACGAAGGCGGGCGGCAGATCGAGCGCGGCGACCGCGCGGGTCATCGCCAGCATCGTCGCCCAGAAGATGTTGAGCGTGTCGATCTCCTCGACCGAGCAGATGCCGATGCCGACCCTGGCGCAGGCGAGGATCTCGGCGCAGAGCCGCTCGCGCTTGCCGGCGGTCAGCGCCTTGGAATCGTCGATACCCTCGGGGATGCATTTCGGATCGAGCACCACCGCCGCCGCCACGACCGGGCCGGCGAGCGGGCCGCGGCCGGCTTCGTCCACCCCGGCGACCGGGCCGCCGTGCAGCTTTCCATATTTCCGCTCGAACTTGAGATCAGGCCCGGATTTAAGCATCGCCGACGCGCCATGGCGGATAGCGGCGCATCTCGCCAGCCTGATAGAGACGAACCGAATTGCCGGCCGGATCGCGCAGCCGCGCCTCGCGCCAGCCCCAATTCTCGTCCTTCGGCTCCTGCTCGAACTTCACGCCCTGCTGCTGGAGATAGGCGACGGTGACGTCGAGGTCGCCGCATTCGAAATAGACGACCGGGGCGGTGTAGCCGGGATCGGTGGCGATGCTGAAGGTGGCGCCGCCCTCGGTCTCGAAGCGCGCGTATCTTGGACTGGCGCGGACGACCTGGGTGAGGCCTAGCAGCCGGTAGAAGCGCTCGCTCGCCGCCAGGTCGGTGGCGGGCACGGTCACCTGGTTCAGCATCGGCTCGAAGAAGCTCATGTTGAGATCGAGCCGCACCGCCTGGTGCCCCATCGGGCCATGGCCGCGGCCCAGCCCCGGCGCCTCCAGCATCGCGATGCGGACGAAGCGGCGGGCGCGGCGAACCGCCTCGGGCAGGTCCCACTCCACCGCCAGGCCGCAGGCGATCGCCGAGGACAGGGTGCAGCCGGTGCCATGGGTGCTGTCGGTATCGATGCGCGGATTGCTCCACTCGATCTCGGGCGGATCCTCGGGATCGGCGGAATAGAGCCGGTCGGTGATCACCGGGCCCTCGACATGGCCGCCCTTGACCAGCACGGCGCAGCGATGTGCCTCGACCAGCGCCCGGGCGTCGCCACCGAGCGCGGCGAGCTCGGGGATGTTGGGCGTGACGACGGTGGCGCGGTCCATCAGCCGCTCGAACGCAGCGATGGTCGCGTCGTCGGCGAGGGTGGCGCCGCTGGTCGCGACCATGACGGGGTCGAACACCACCGGCACGCCGGGCAGCTCGGCGAGCTTCTCCGCCACCGCCAGCGCGGTGCGGGCCGAGCCGATCATGCCGATCTTGACCGCATCGACGCCGATATCGGCGACACAGGCGTCGATCTGCGCGAGCACCATCTCGGTGGGCACCGGATGGACGCCGGTGACGCCGAGCGTGTTCTGCGCGGTGATCGCGGTAATCGCAGTCATCGCATGGCCGCCGAGCATGGTGACGGTCTTGATGTCCGCCTGGATGCCCGCGCCGCCGCCGGAATCAGAGCCGGCGATGATGAGGATGCGAGGAGTCATGTGCCTCAACCCCTGGAGTTAACCCTTGAACCGGCGCTCCGTGGAGGCCGGGTTGCTCGCCAGCGCCTTACCCACGCGCGCCGGCCGGTCCAACAGCTCGCCGCCGCAATTGGGGCAGCGTTCGTCGAGCGCATCGGCGCAGTCGGCGCAATAGGTGCACTCGAACGAGCAGATGAACGCGCCGCCCTCGTCCGCCGGCAGGTCGGCGCCGCAGCGTTCGCAATCGGGGCGCATTTCCAGCATTCTACCACCTTCTCCCCTTCCGCTTGCGGGAGGGGTCGGGGGAGGGGCTGTCTGCACCTCCCGATATCGAGGGACATGCCCTCCCCTAGCCCCTCCCGCAAGCGGAAGGGGAACTTAGGCCGCGACCTCCGCGACCACGGCACAGATGCGGTCGACCACCGTCTCCACCTGGCCCTTGTCATCGCCCTCCGCCATCACCCGGATCACCGGCTCGGTGCCCGAGGCGCGGATGACGAGGCGGCCCTTGCCGTCCAGCTCCGCCTCGGCGGCGGCGATCACGTCCTTGACCCGCGGATCCTCGAGCGGCTTGCCGCCCTTGAAACGGACATTCTTGAGCAGCTGGGGCAGCGGATCGAAGCGGTGGAGCACCTCGCTGGCCGGCGCGCCGGCGCGGACCAGCTCGGCCAGCACCTGGAGCGAGGCGACCAGCCCGTCCCCGGTGGTGGCATAGTCGGACAGGATGATGTGGCCCGACTGCTCGCCGCCGACATTATAGCCCGACGAGCGCATCTTCTCGAGGACGTAGCGGTCGCCCACCGCGGTGCGGATCAGGCCGAGGCCCTGGGCCGAAAGGTGCCGCTCGAGCCCGAGGTTCGACATGACGGTGGCGACCAGCCCGCCGCCGGCCAGCCGGCCCTGGCGCGCCCAGCCGCCGGCGATCGTCGCCATCAGCTGGTCGCCATCGACGACCTTGCCATGCTCGTCGACCACGATCAGCCGGTCGGCATCGCCGTCGAGCGCGATGCCGATATGCGCGCCCGAGGCGACCACCGTCTCGCATAGGGTGCCCGGCGCGGTGGAGCCGACGCCGTCATTGATGTTCTTGCCGTTCGGCGTGACGCCGATCGCGATCACTTCGGCGCCGAGTTCCCACAGCGCCGAGGGGGCGACCTGATAGGCCGCGCCATTGGCGCAATCGACGACGATCTTGAGCCCGTCGAGCGTCAACGCCTCGGGGAAGGTCGACTTGGCGAAGTGGATGTAGCGGCCGCGCGCATCCTCGACGCGGCGGGCCCGGCCGATATCGGCCGACTGGGCGAGCGGCACCTCGCCGTCGATCAGCGCCTCGATCGCCAGCTCGTCCGCATCGGAGAGCTTGAAGCCGTCCGGGCCGAACAGCTTGATGCCGTTGTCGGCATAAGGGTTATGGCTGGCCGAGATCATCACGCCCATGTCGGCGCGCATCGAATGGGTGAGCATCGCCACCGCCGGCGTGGGCATCGGCCCGAGCAGCACCACGTCCATGCCCACCGAGGTGAAGCCGGCGACCAGCGCATTCTCGAGCATATAGCCCGAGAGCCGCGTGTCCTTGCCGATCACCACCCGGTGGCGATGATCGCCCCGCCGGAAATGCGCACCGGCCGCCATGCCGACCTTCATCGCCATCGCCGCAGTCATCGGCGCGACGTTGGTCGCCCCGCGGATTCCGTCCGTACCGAAATATTTTCTTGCCATGTGCCGTTTTCTCGCGACCTTGCGGGCCCTCAACCGCCACCCGATTAGCGCGGAAAACCAAAAAGGGCGAGCATGTCGCAAGCATTGAGAATCCTGATCGCGCTGGTCGCGGGACTGGGCGTGGGGATAGCGCTTGCCAATTACGCGCCGGGCGCGGGTGGCTTCGCCCTGCATTATTTCACCAAGCCGATCGGATCGGCCTGGCTGCACGGGCTGCAGATGGTGATCGTGCCGCTGGTGGTGGCGCTGCTGGTGATCGGTATCGCCGCCTCGGCCGAAGCCGCGCGCGCCGGGCGCATCGCCGCGAGCGCGCTGATCTGCTTCGTCGCGATCCTTTGGTTCAACACGCTGCTGTCGGCCTTCGTCACGCCGATGCTGCTCCAGCTCTTCCCGCTGCCGCACGAATGGGCGGAGGCGCTGCGCGCCTCGCTGTCGAGCGCCAAGGTGGCCGGGCAGGTGCCGAGCCTGAGTGACTTCTTCGACAAGATCGTGCCGACCAACATCGTCGCCGCCGCCAGCGCCGACGCCTTCCTGCCGCTCACCGTGTTCGCCATGGTCTTCGCCTTCGCGATCACCCGGCTGCCGACCGAGCGGCGCAAGCTGCTGCTCGACTTCTTCCAGGCGATCGCCGACGCGATGATCGTGGTGATCGGCTGGGTGCTGATGCTGGCGCCGGTCGGCGTGTTCTGCCTTGCCTTCGGCCTGGGCATGGAGACCGGCGCCGCCGCGTTCGGCGCGCTGCTCCACTATATCCTGATCGTCTCTTCGCTGGGCATCATCGTGCTGCTCTCCGCCTATCCGATCGCCGCCATCGGCGCGCGGATGCGGATCGGCCGTTTCGCCCGCGAAGTGCTGCCGAGCCAGGTGGTGGCGCTGAGCACTTCCTCCTCGCTGGCCAGCCTGCCGACCATGCTGCGCTCGAGCGAGGCGCTGGGCGCGCCCGCCACCGTATCGGGCGTGGTGCTGCCGATCGCGGTCGCCGTGTTCCGCGCGACCAGCCCGGCGATGAACCTGGCGGTGGCGCTCTATGTCGCGCATCTGACCGGCACGCCGATCGGCCCCGGCCAGCTCGCCGCGGGCATCGCCACGGCGGCGATCACCACCATGGGATCGGTCAGCCTGCCCGGCACGATCAGCTTCTTCGCCTCGGTCGCGCCGGTCGCGGTGGCGATGGGCGTGCCGATCGAGGCGCTGGGCCTGCTCGTCGCGGTGGAGACGGTGCCCGACCTGTTCCGCACGCTCGGCAACGTCACCATGGACGTCGCGGTCACCGCGACGATCGCCCGCCGCACCGGCGATGGCGAACCCAAGACCGAGACCGACGCGCTGCTCGCCGAAGAGCTTTGACCGGCCGCATCGCCGGACTGTGGCTGGCGCTGCTCGCGGCGTCGGCGGCGGGCACGGCGATCCTCGAGGCGATCGGGCTGTCGGCCGGGCTGCTGCTCGGCCCGATGCTCGCCGCGATCGCCTTTTCGGCGCGCGGTGCGGCGCTGCGCCTGCCCAAACCGCTGTTCGTCGGCGCCCAGGCGGTGATCGGCTGCCTGATCGCCGGCACGCTCGATATCGGCACCTTCGCGCGGGTGGTGACGCAGTGGCCGCTGTTCCTCGGCGTGACCGCGGCGACGCTCGGGGCGAGCAGCCTGCTCGGTTACCTGCTCAGTCGCTGGCGGGTGCTGCCGGGCAGCACCGCGATCTGGGGATCGATGCCGGGCGCCGCCTCGGCAATGGTGGTGATGGCCGATGCGTTCGGCGCCGACGCGCGGCTGGTGGCGTTCATGACCTATACCCGCGTCGTCTGCGTGGCCGGCGCGGCCTCGATCCTCGCCGCGGCGCTCGGCGCGCATCACGGCGGCGACTGGCTGGTGACGATGCTCGCGCCCGCCCCGCTGATCCCCTCGCTGGCAACGCTGGCAGTGGCGGGGATAGGCGCATTCGTCGGACTCAGGCTGCGCATCCCGGCGGGGGCGCTGCTGGTGCCGATGGCGGCGGGGATCGCGCTTCATGCCATGGGCGTGCTGCGGATGACTTTGCCCGAGCCGGTGCTGGCGGTGAGCTATGCGCTGGTCGGCTGGCGGATCGGACTGGCCTTCAACCGCGAGACGCTGGCGCTGGCGGCGAAGGCGCTGCCGCGGGTGCTGCTCTCGACCTTCGTGCTGATCGGCTTTTCGGCGGCGCTGTCGCTGGTGGTCGCCCGGCTGACCGGGATCGATCCGGTCAGCGCCTATCTGGCGGTGAGCCCCGGCGGGCTCGATTCGGTGGCGATCATCGCGACCTCGGTGCCGGTCGACCAGCCCTTCGTGATGGCGATGCAGGCGCTGCGGTTTCTTGCCGTGCTGGCGCTGGGGCCGACGCTGGCGAGGGCGGCGGCGGGGCGGTTTGCCAAATCAAATTCCTCCCCGAGCTTGCTCGGGGAGGGGGACCGCGACGCGTAAGCGTCGGGGTGGAGGGGCGGCGGTGGAACACCGCTGAGTGCCGTGACGGCCCCTCCACCACCGCCTTCGGCGGCGGTCTCTCTCCCCCAGACAAGCTGGGGGAGGAATTGTTATTTCATCAGCACCAGCTCTTCCGACATGGTCGGGTGCAGCGCGACGGTCTGGTCGAAGGCGTCCTTGGTCAGCCCCGCCTTCACTGCCACCGCCGCAGCCTGGAGGATCTCCGGCGCGTCGGGCCCGATCATGTGGAGGCCGACGACCCGGCCGGTCGTGCCGTCGCAGATCATCTTGTAGAGCGCGCGCTCGTTGCGATCGGCCAGCACGTTCTTCATCGCGCGGAAATCGGACTGGTAGACCGCGATCGAGCCGAGCTTGTTGCGCGCCTCGCTCTCGGTCATGCCGACGCTGGCGAGCGGCGGGTGGCTGAACACCGCGCTGGGGATGCAGCTGTAATCGACCTGATGCGGCTTGCCACCGAAGATCGTGTCGGCGAACGCCTGGCCTTCGCGGATGGCGACGGGGGTGAGCTGCACCCGGTTGGTCACGTCACCCACCGCATAGATCGAATCGACCGAGGACTTGTTGTCCGCATCGACCTGCACCGCGCCCTTGCTGTCGAGCGTGACGCCGACCTCGGCAAGACCCAGGCCTTCGGTGTTCGGCACGCGGCCGGTAGCGAAGAGCACGCAATCGACTTCAATCGGCTCGTGCTTGGTCAGCGTCACCTTGAAGGCGCCGTTCTCGAGCTTCTCGATACTCTTGAACTCGGCATGGAAACGGAAATCGATGCCCTTCATCAGCGAGATCTGGAGCAGGCGGTCGCGCATCGAATGGTCATAGCCGCGCAGGATCACGTCGGTGCGGTTGACCAGGGTGACGTGGCTGCCGAACTCGTTGAAGATGCCGGCGAACTCGTTGGCGATATAGCCGCCGCCGGCGATCAGGATGCGCTTGGGCAGCTTTTCGAGGTGGAAGACTTCGTTCGAGGTGATGCCATGCTCGCTGCCCGGGAATTCGGGCACGTGCGGATGCGCGCCGGTGGCGATCAATATGTACTTGGCGGTGATCTTGCGGCCCGAGGCCAGCGTCACTTCGTGCGGGCCGGTGACGGTGGCGCGCTCGAGGAAGGTCTCGACATTATTGTTGTGCAGCGTCTGGGTGTAGAGGCCATTCAGCCGGTCGACATCGGCCATGACATTGTCGCGCAGCACCGCCCAGTCGAAATCGCATTCGGGCACGTTCCAGCCGAAGCGGCGCGCGTCCTTCAGATCCTCGGCAAAATGGGCGCCATAGACGAGCAGCTTCTTGGGCACGCAGCCGCGGATCACGCAGGTGCCGCCGATGCGATATTCCTCGGCTACCGCGACCTTCGCGCCATAGGCCGCGGAGACGCGCGAGGCACGGGTGCCCCCGGAACCGGCGCCGATCACGAAGAGGTCATAGTCGTATTCGGCCACGTGATTGTCCTTCCCGCTCGTTTCGAGGCCGGGAGATAGGATGCGCGCGGCGCTCTGCCAATCTCACCCTTGGCCCAGGTCGACCCGGCGCGAGAGGAAATAGAGGATCCAGGCGATGCCGACCGCGGCGAGCAGAAACAGGAAGATGCCGCGATCGATCGCCTCGGGCGGGACGAAGTGCGACGAGAGCAGGGCGATCGCGACGAAGCTCCCCACCCAGAGCTGCAGCGCGATCCGCCAGGGATTGATGCGCCGGAAGCGACCGGCGATCTCCTGGGGAATGGGCGTGCGCAGCGCGAGCGAGGCGGCGATGCGCGCGCGGAGTGCCCGCAGGTCGCGGCGATAGCACCAGAGGCGCCAGAGATCATCGACATGCCACAGCGCCAGCCCGCCCATCACGATCACGCCGATCTGGCCGCCCCCGAGCCCGAGCCACGGCTTGAGCGCGAGCAGCACGCAGGTGAAGGCGAGGAGGATGCCGACCATCGCCCATTGCGCGGGCGGGCGGCTGTCGACGATGAACTTGTCGATGATCGCATGCGCCTCGTCGCGCCAAGGCTGGATCGCGTCGGCGGGCACCGGCAGGGTGCGGCCGCGACCGGCATGGAACATCGGCCCGAGCGGCGTCTGCGCGAACCAGCGGTCCACCGCCGCGCGCTCCATGTCCCGGACCCGGTTCTCGTGGTTCATCGGACTGCCCCTCGGCGTGACGGGAGGGGAGCTTAGCGCGGGACGGTAAACGGATTGCCTGCACAGACCGTCATCCCGACGAAAGTCGGGATCTCGTGCGGCTCTGTCCCCGCGCCTTCGCCTGAGATCCCGGCTTTCGCCGGGATGACGGGAACGAGGCTAGCGCTTCCGCACGAACTCCGCGCGCAGGACGAGGCCCTTGATGCCTTCGTACTTGCAGTCGATCTCCTGCGCGTCGCCGGTCAGGCGGATCGACTTGATCAGCGTGCCGCGCTTGAGCGTCTGGCCGGCGCCCTTGACGGTCAGGTCCTTGATCAGCGTGACCTGGTCGCCGTCCTGCAGCAGGTTGCCGACCGAATCGCGCACTTCGACCGTATCCGCCGCGCCCGCCTTTGCCGCAGCCTCGGCGGCGGGGACCCACTCCCCGCTCGCCTCGTCATAGACGTAGTCGTCGTCGCTCACTTGAACGCCCGGGCGATCAGGTCGTTGGTCGACGCGTCGAACGACTGGTCGCCCGCGCCCGCCGCCTTGGCCATTTCCTTGCCGAGCTCGACACCGAACTGGTCGAACGCGTTGATGCCGAGCAGCACCGCGTTCACGAAGGTGCGCTGTTCGTAGAAGGCGAGGATCGCGCCGAGCGTGCGCGGATCGACCGTGTCGAGCAGCAGCGTGGCGGAGGGGCGGTCGCCCGGATAGTCGCGCGCCAGATCGTCATTCTTGCGGCCGGCCATCAGCGCCGCACCCTGGGCGAACATGTTGAGCAGCAGCTGGCGGTGATGCTCCTCGGCCAGCCCGTCGCCCGGCTCGATCGAGCCGATGAACTCGAGCGGCACGAGGCGGGTGCCCTGGTGGAGCAGCTGGAACACCGCATGCTGCGCGTCGGTGCCGACGCCGCCCCAGGTGATCGGCGCGGTCGGGTAGGTGACCGGCTGGCCCTGCGCGGTGACGCGCTTGCCGTTCGACTCCATCTCGAGCTGCTGGAGATAGGAGGGCAGCAGGCCGAGCCGCTCGTCATAGGCGAAGGTGGCGCGCGTCTCGCAGCCACGGACCTGGGTGTAATAGAGGTCGGCGAACGCCGCGAGGACCGGCGCGTTCGCCTCGAACGGGGCGAGGCGGAAATGGCGGTCCATCTCGGCGGCGCCTTCGAGCAGCTCCTCGAACGCGTCCCAGCCCAGCGCGAGCGCCGCGGGGAAGCCGATCGACGACCAGAGAGAATAGCGGCCGCCGACGGACTCGGCGAAGGGCAGCACGCGCGTCTCGTCGATGCCGAAGGCGATCGCCTTTTCCGGCGCCGCGGTGAGCGCGACGAGCTTGCCGTACGGATCGGTCACGCCGCCCTGCATCAGCCATGAGATCGCGCTCTCGGCATTGAGCATCGTCTCGGTGGTGGTGAAGGTCTTCGACGCGATGGCGACCAGGGTGGTCTGTGGATCGAATCGGTCGAGCGCGGTCTCCAGCGCGACGCCGTCGACATTCGAGACCACGGCGACCTCATAGCGGTCGGCGTCGCGGCCGAGCGCGTCGACCAGCAGGTCCGGACCCAGTGCCGAGCCGCCGATGCCGATATGGATGACGCTGCGGATCGGGCCGAACGCCTCGGCCTCGATCGCGTCGATCAGTGCGCGCATCCGGGCATGATAGGCCTGGGCGCGGGCGACGCTGTCGGGCGAGCCTTCGCCGCGCTCGGCGGTGTGCTCGACCGAGCGGCCCTCGGTGACGTTGATCTTCTCGCCGGCGAACAGCAGGTCGCGCTTGGCGACCAGGCCCATGTCGGCGGCGATCTTCGAGAACGCCGCGACCAGCTCGGGCGTCAGGTGCGTCTTCGACCAGTCGAAATGGATGCCGGCAACGTCGGCGGAGAGTTTGGCGACGCGGTCGGAATCGCGCGCGAACAGCTCGGTCAGCGTGGAGGCCTCGAGCGATTTTACGGCGGACCAGTCGGGCAAGCTCATGTTCATCTCCATTTGCGACAAGCCAGCCCCTATCGTCCCAATCTCTCCGCCGCCACTCCATTCATCGGCTTGACCTCACCGCCCGCCCCAAGCAGAGCAGGTACCCATGGAAAACACCCCCGCCGATTCCCTGAACGAGAAGCCTGCCACTCCCGCCGCGGCGGCTGCGGAGGAGAAGCCCAAGAACGAGTGGAAGGACCTGGGCCTCTTCCTCGTCAAGCTGGCGTTGATCGTCTTCGTGGTGCGCAGCTTCATCTTCTCGCCCTTCTCGATCCCGTCGGAATCGATGATGCCGCGGCTGCTGATCGGCGACTATCTGTTCATCACCAAGTGGAACTACGGCTATTCCAAGCACTCGCTGCCCTGGAGCCTGCCGCTGATCCCGGGCCGCATCTTCCCGGGCACGCCGGCACGCGGCGACGTGGTGGTGTTCAAGGCGCCGGGCCATAATGGCGAGGACTGGATCAAGCGCGTCATCGGCCTGCCGGGCGACAGCGTCCAGGTCGTCAACGGTCAGGTGATCTTGAACGGCAAGGCAGTGCCCAAGCAGAAGGTCGCCGATCTCGAGCTGCCGGTCACCCCGAACTTCACCAACTGCCCCACCCTCTTCCAGGCCGTGAGCGCCAAGGGCGATCCGGTGTGCAAGCTGCCGCGCTTCCGCGAGACGCTGCCGGGCGGCAAGAGCTATGACGTGCTCGACCAGGGGCTGACCCCGCAGGACAATACCGAGGTCTATCACGTCCCCGCCGGCCATGCCTTCCTGATGGGCGACAATCGCGACAATTCGACCGACAGCCGCTTCTCGCAGCCGCCCGAGGGCCAGGGCATCTCCTATGTCCCGCTCGAGAATATCGAGGGCAAGGCGGTGCTGAGCTTCTGGTCGACCGACGGCAGCGCCAACTGGTTCCTGCCCTGGACCTGGTTCACCGCGGCGCGCTGGAGCCGGATCGGGGAAGGCTTTTGAGCGCTCCCGACCTGGGGGAATGGATCGCCAGGACTTTCGGCCAGCGCCCTTCTGACCTGGGCCCCTATCAGCGTGCGTTGACGCATGGCAGCCAGGCTGCCGAGAATTACGAGCGGCTCGAGTTCCTCGGCGATCGGGTGCTTGGCCTGGCGATCGCCGAATGGCTGTACGAGCGGTTCGCCAGCGAGCCCGAGGGCGCACTGTCGCGCCGGCTCAACGCGCTGGTCACCGGCGCGATGTGCGCCAATGTCGCACGCGAAGTCGGCGTGCCGCCGCTGCTCCGCCTGGGCAAGCAGGCGCGCGGCGACGGCGCGGCGGACAGCGACAATGTGCTGGGCGACGCGATGGAGGCGCTGATCGGCGCGCTCTATCTCGAGTTCGGCTTCGCGCCGGCGCGCGATTTCGTCCGCAAGGCTTGGGCCAAGCATATCGACGCGCATGCCAGCGCGCCGCGCCACCCCAAGTCGGCGCTGCAGGAATGGGCGGCCGCGAACAATCGCCGCCCGCCCGAATATGAAGTCGTCGATCGCTCCGGCCCCAACCATGCGCCGCGCTTCACCGTGAAGGTGTCGATCGGCAGCTTCGCCGATGCGAGCGCCGAAGGCACGAGCAAGCAGGAAGCCGAAACCGCGGCCGCGGCGGCTTTGCTGGAAAAGCTCAAGGCATGACCCGTTTCTCCCCTTCCGCTTGCGGGAGGGGTCGGGGGAGGGCGTATATATCTCCCCGGAATTTAGACCGACATCCCCTCCCCTAACCCCTCCCGCAAGCGGAAGGGGGATTTGGAACTGATATGACCGATACCCCCGAAACCCAACGCTGCGGCCTGATCGCAATCGTCGGCGCGCCCAATGCCGGCAAGTCCACGCTCGTGAACGCGCTGGTCGGCCAGAAGGTCGCGATCGTCAGTCCCAAGGCGCAGACCACACGCACCCGGGTGATGGGCATCGCGATCGAAGGCGATGCGCAGCTGATCCTGGTCGACACGCCGGGCATCTTCACCCCCGAGCGCCGGCTCGACCGCGCGATGGTCGCCGCCGCGTGGGAAGGTACTGACGGCGCCGACCTGATCGCGCTGATCGTCGACGGCAAGGGCGGGATCGGCCCCAAGGTGCACACCGTGATCGAGAGCCTGAAGGGCCGGCGCGAGCGCAAGATCCTGATCCTCAACAAGGTCGATGTCGCCGACAAGCCACGCCTGCTCGGCCACGCCGCCAAGCTCAACGAGATCCTGCCCTTCGACGAGACCTATTTCGTCTCCGCCCAGACCGGCGACGGCGTGCCCGAATTGAAGGCGGCGCTGGCCGCAGCGATGCCGCAGGAACCTTGGCACTTCCCCGAGGACCAGGTGAGCGACGCGACCGACCGCATGCTCGCCGCCGAAGTGACGCGCGAGCAGCTCTATCTCCAGCTCCACCAGGAGCTGCCCTATGCCTCGGCGATCGAGACCGAGCAGTACAAGGAGCGCGAGGACGGATCGGTCGAGATCCACCAGCAGATCCTGGTCGAGCGCGAGACCCAGCGCGCGATCGTGCTCGGCAAGGGCGGCAGCCGCATCAAGGAGATCGGCGCGCGGGCCCGGGCGGAGCTTTCGCGTCTCATGGGCGTAAAGGTTCATCTCTATCTTCACGTGAAGGTAAGGCCGGAATGGCAGGAAGACCGTTCGCTTTACCGTGAGATCGGGTTGGACTGGGTCGAGTGACGAAGAAGCTCAAGGTCGCCATCGTACAGGATTCGCCGGTTCCCCTCGCCATTGGCGCGGGGCTGGACAAGGCCATCGCGAAAGCACGCGAGGCGATCGAGAAGGGCGCGCGCGTCATCGCTTTTGGAGAGGGTTTCCTCGGCGGCTATCCGGCCTGGCTCGAGCATGTCGCCCCCGCCCGGCTCTGGGACCATCCCGGCACCCGCGAGCTGCACGCGCTGCTGCTCGACCAGGCGATCCGCGGCGACGATCCGCGCTTCCAGCCGCTGCAATGGACGGTCGACATCGCCGATGTCGCGGTGTCGGTCGGTGGCTATGAGCGTGTCCGCCAGAGCCTCTATGCGACGCAATTCCTGTTCCGGCCCAAGGCGCCGGTGCTGCGCCACCGCAAGCTGATCCTGACGCCCGCCGAGAAGCTGATGCTGGGGCGCGGCGACGGATCGACGCTGGGGCTGCACGAGGCGCCCTGGGGCAGGATCGGCCAGCTCGCCTCGACCGAGCATTGGATGCCGCTCGCCCGCGCGGCGATGCATCATGAGGGCGAGACGGTGCATGTCGCCGCCTGGCCGCAGGTCACCGACATCGCGATGCTCGCCTCGGCGCATTATGCCTATGAGGGCCGCGCCTTCGTGCTGGCGGCCGGCACCATCCAGTACAAGCAGGAGCTGATCGCCGGCTATGAGAAGGCCGGCGGCGACGGTTCGGCGCGCAAGCTGCTCGACCGGCTGCCGGACGGCCAGATCCAGCGCGGCCATAGCGCGATCCTGGCGCCCGACGGGGTGGTGATCGCCCAGGCAGGCACCGCGCCCGAGCTGCTGATGGCCGAGATCGACCTGAACGAAGTCGATCGCGGGCTGGCGACGATGGACGTCGACGGCGCCCAGGCGCGGCACGACGTGTTCGAGCTCTCGGTGGACCGCCGCCAGCGTGCGGGGATCATCGACAAGGGCGACAGCGAAGCGGCCTAGACTCAAGATCCTCCCCCGCCAGGGGGAGGGGGACCAGCGAAGCTGGTGGAGGGGGAGGTAAGCAGCCAATTCTCGGCTCGTACACCTCCCCCTCCGTCGCGCTACGCGCGCCACCTCCCCCTAGCGGGGGAGGATTGAAGGAGGGACACGTCATCCCTCAACCTCCAGGCTCAACCCTTGCCGAGCTTGTCCCTGAGCCCCGCCAGCCCGCCGAACGGCCCGCTTTCCTCCGCGAGCCGCTTCGCCTCTTCCTCGCTGATCACGCCAGCATCGCGCAGCGCGGCCTCGGCGGCGGGGCTGCGCGGATAGGGATCGAGCGCCAGCGCCAGCGTCTCGGCCGCCGCCTCGCCCAGGTCGATCGCGCCGCCCGAATAGAAGACGACGTCGCACTCGTCCTCGCTCAGCTCGGTCTCGTCGTCGCTGTCCTCGCCTTCGCTCTCGGGAAGGAAACGGATCGCGAAATCCTCCTCGATTCGCGCAGGCACGGGATCGTCGGTGATCACACAGGCCTGGACGACCTTGGCCGAGAGATGGCCGGTGGCTATGATGCCCTGCGCATCGCGGCGGATGCGATAATCCGCCACGAGGCTGTCGAGCGTCTTGAGACCGAAGCGCTCGGCCAGCGCGGCGCGCTCCTTGGGCTCGGCCTCGACATGGACCTGGCTCTCGCCGGCACCGATCGTGTCGAGCCGCTGCGGGCGGTTGAATTCACTCTGGATCATGCGAGATCTCCCGCGACCAGCGTGGCGATCGGCGTATCGGCCAGCTTCGCGTGGAGCGCGCGCAGCCCGGTCTCGACATGGGCGAGCGCTTCCGGCGCCGGCGCCTCGCCGCGATAGAGGTTGCGGACCAGCGCCTCGCCCAGCGTGCCGTTCGCCAGCCCCTCGCGATAGGCGCCGAGCCGGCCGCCGAGCATGCCCATCATCTTGCCGACATGCTTGCCGACGACGATGTCGCCGATGCCGATCTGGCGCAGCTGCCCGTCCATGTCGGCAATGAACACTTCGGTGAGGTGGGTGCTGAACGGCACCGCCGTCTCGTCCTGCTCGAGCCGGAGCAGGACCAGGCTCATCACCGCGGCGATCATGTCGAAGCGGCCGTCGATCGTGTCGGGCACCGCCCCCGCTTCATACCAGTGCGGCTGACGGCCGCGCGCGACGATGGCGGCGTAGAGAATCGGGGCGGCACCGCGGTCGGGAGCCTGGAAGAGCCGCTTGAGCAAGCGCATGTGCCGAGATGGTTCCTGCAATCGAAGGGCGCGACCTTGTTTGGCCGCATTTTGCCGCATATTGAGGCGAACGGCCCGCGATGCAATGTGCGCGGTGCCGGTACGCGTTTGCCTGGAGACCAGAATGTCGATTCCCGCCCGCGCGCTAGGCGCCGCCCTGCTGGCAGCCGCGCTTGGCACCACCGCCTGCGTGCCCGTGCGCACGCACCAGGGCTATATCATCGACAAGGAGCTGGTCGATTCGGTGCAGCCCGGCATCGACACCCGCGAATCGGTGCTCCAGACGCTCGGCCGCCCGACCTTCACCAGCCAGTTCAACGAAGGCGAGTGGTATTACATCTCCCGCCAGAGCGCGAACCTCGGCTATCAGGGCCTGAAGGCCAAGGACCAGACGACGCTGCGCATCACCTTCGATGCCAAGGGCAATGTCGCCGCGGTCGATCGCACCGGCAAGGACCTGATCGCCCAGGTCGATCCTTACGGCAAGACCACCCCGACGCTGGGCCACAAGCGCGGCTTCTTCGAGGACCTGTTCGGCAATATCGGCACCGTCGGTGCGCCGGGCACCGGTGGCCCGGGCGGTGGTGGCGGCGGCAACGGCCCCTAGTTGCTAGCCGCGATTCGTCTCCTTTCATTTCGCTGACGGTGCCGTTCCCGGGCCGTTCAGCGAGGCTCCTCCACAAGGGCGATCTACCGGAAAGCAAATCCGGTCAGTGCTTTGGAGGAAGACATGAAGACGTTCGTAACCGCCGCGCTGCTCGCCGCCGTCGCGATGCCGGCCATGCTGGTGCCGGCTGCGGCCAGTGCCCAGTCGCGCGAGGAACTGCGCCGCGACCGCCAGGACATCCGCCACGAGCAGCGCCAGCTGCAGGACGCCTATCGCCGCGGCGACCGCCGCGACATCCGGGACGAGCGCCGCGACGTGCGCGAGGCGCACCGCGAATATCGCGAGGACCTGCGCGACCGTGACCGTGCCTGGGGCCGTGACGACTGGCGCTTCAATCGCGATCGCAACCGTTCGCTCTATGGCCGTGGCAGCTGGAACGCCCCGTTCCGCTATACGTCCTTCCGCGCCGGCGGCCGGATCGCCCCGAATTATTATGGCTCGCGCTATGTGATCGCCGATCCGTGGCGCTATCACCTGCCGCGCGCCGGCCGCTACCAGAACTGGGTGCGCCACTATAACGATGTGCTGCTGATCGACACGCGCCGCGGCATCGTCATCCGCACGATCCCCGGCTTCTACTGGTAATCCGGCAAGATCAAAGGCTTCGGCCGCACCGCCTTTTGGGGCCGTGCGGCCGGTGCCGTTGGGCACGGTCCCGAAAGGGGTAGGGACCGTTTGCCGTAACGTCCGGAGCAGCGTTTCGCTCCCTCAACATTCCCCAAATTTGCGCGCTATCGGATGGTGAACAGCACCTGGTCGACGGTCTTGCCGTCGAGGTCGATCAGGGCGAGGCGATGCTTGCCCGGCGGGGCGAGGATCAGCGGGCGCGAATCGGCGGTGCCTAGGTCGCGCTTGTCGAGAATCAGCCTATGGCCAAGCGCCTGTCCGGACACCGAAATCGCCAGGCGCTGGTTGTCGCGCGGGATATCGGGGTCGAGCGCATAGACGCTGCCCCCCACCGGATTGACGATGCGCGGCCGGCGCGCCTCGGCCGGGGCATAGGCGATACGGTCGAGCCCGGTGCCCTTCAGGAAATATTCGCGGCGCGGCTGCTCGATGCCCGCGGCGAAGCGGATCTGGCGTTCCTCGATCCCCTCGGGACGCGGCGGCGCCTTGCCGGGATTGGCTTCGTTGAGCGCCAGCATCACGTCGCGCCACACCGGTGCCGCACCGCTGGTGCCCGAGACCGCGCGCATCGGATCACCTTCGAGATTGCCGACCCAGACGCCGACGGTGAAGCGATCGGTGAAGCCGACGCACCAATTGTCACGCATCGCCTTCGAGGTGCCGGTCTTCACCGCGGCCCAGAAGGGCAGGCGCAGCGCCGAATCGACCCCGAAGGTGCCGGCACGGGCGTTCGGGTCGGCGAGCATGTCGGCGACGATCCAGGCGGCCTGGGGCGTGGTGGTGCGGCGCGGCGCTTCGCTCTTCGCGTCCATCGTCAGGCGAAGTGGCGACCAGCGCCCTTCGAGCGCGAGGCTGCGATAGGCGTCGACCTGCTCCATCAGCGTCACCTCGGCCGATCCGAGCGCGAGCGAATAGCCATAATATTGCCCGTCCTCGACCAGCCCGCGATAGCCGGTGTCCCAGAGCCGGTCGCGGAATGCGTCCACCCCGGTGAGCAGCAGCGTGCGCACCGCCGGGACGTTGAGCGAGCCGGCCAGGGCGATGCGCGCGGAGACCGGGCCCTTGAACGCCTTGTCGTAATTCTGCGGCACATAGAGGCCCGAGGCGGTGTCGAGCTGGACCGGGGAATCGTCGAGGATCGAGGCGGCGGTGAGATAGCCCTTCTCGATGCCCATCGCGTAGAGGAAGGGCTTCAGCGTCGATCCCGCCTGGCGATAGGAAGAGGCCCCATCCACCGCGGGCGCCGTGCTCTCGCCGCCGATCCCGCCGACATAGGCGAGCACGTCGCCGCTCTGGTTATCGACCACGATGACCGCCCCATCGCGGGCGCGGCTGCCGCCCAGCCCCTGGAGCTGGCGCCGGAGCGCCGTGATCGCGGCGCGCTGGATGCTCGCATCGAGCGTGGTGGTGATCTTCGCGCCGGGCCTGGTCAGCAGTGCAGCGGACAGGTGCGGCGCGAGGCCCGGATCGAGCGCCAGGCTGCGCGCCGGGCCGAGCATCGAGGCGGCGGCGCCGGCGAAACGGCTGCAATCCTTGTCGCGGCTGAGCGCGCAGGCACGCCGCGCGACTTCGCCCGGGGCCGCCTGCGGATTGGGCAGCAAGGCCGCGAGCAGCAGTGCATCGTCGCGGGTCAAGGTCGCGGGGGTCTTGCCGAACAGCCCGAGCGCGGCGGCGCCGATCCCCTGTGCCTCGCCGCGGAAGCCGGCCAGGTTGAGATAGGCCTCGAGGATCTGGTCCTTGCTCCAGCGCGATTCGAGCGCCCAGGCGGCGCGCATCTGGCGCAACTTGTCGCGCAGCCCGCGGCTGCCGGGATTGGCGAGGTCGGGCGCGAGATAGGCGGCGACCTGCATCGACAGGGTCGAGGCGCCCCGTCCGCGCTTGCCCTCGATCCGGTCGCGCGCCGCGCCGCTCAGCGCCATCCAGTCGACTCCGCCATGCTCGCGGAAGCGCCGGTCCTCCGCGGCGACCAAGATATCGCGCGCGACCGGGGAAACGTCCTGCAACTTCGTCCAAGCGAGCCGGCGCGCCTGGTAGTCGATGCGGCTGGAATCGATCAGCACGCCGTGCCGGTCGTAGAGCCAGGCCTCGGACGGATGCCAGCCGGCACGGACCGCGGCATAGTCGGGCAGCGCGGGCGGGCGCGTCACCCACCAGAAGCTCGCCGAGGCGACGAGGAGCAAGGTCAGCAGCGTGCCGACGATGCGCGGCGGCGTGATGACGCCCCGCCAGCCCTTCTCCTTCCAGACCGCGCGTTCGCGGCCCAGCCACGCACGCGCCCCCTCGGGCGCATCATCGATGCGCTTCGTCCAGCGGCGGGCGAAGGCGAGGAAGCGGTCGAAAGCCCCCTTCGCCGTCACCGCTGCGCCACGGACATCACGGCATTGGGCAGCTGCGCGCGGATCTCGGGCGCGTACATCGCCTCGATCCGGGTCGCGGGCAGGTTGAACTTGCCCGCCGCATCGAGCCGCATCACGTACGACACCGTGAAGCTGCCGCGCGGCACCCAGCCGTAGAAAGCGCGCCAGCTGTCATTGCCGCGCTCGATATAGTTGGGCGAGACGCCTTCGCTGGTGCCGCTGTCCTTGGCGAGCAGCTCGGACTGGCCGCCGAGATTGCCGACGATCGTCGCACCGGCCGGCACCGGATCGTTGACCACCACCCAGTTGCGCTCGGCCGAGGCCTCGACGCTGATCGTCACCTTGACGACGTCACCGCGCGTCCAGCGGCCGGCGACGGCCTGCTTGACCGCTTCGACCTTCTTGGTCGCCTTGTAGCCGGCCATCAGCGGCTGGGTGAGCGGCACCGCCGCCTTCACCCGCACGAACGCCCAGGGACCGGCAGCGCTCGACTGGCTGAGCACCAGCGGCGTGGTCTGGGCCGGCAGCGGGAAGCCGAAGCTCCGCTGCGGCTCGGCGAGCGGCCAGCTCAGGCTCAGCGGCGTGTTGCTGCCGAAGCTGGCGGTGGTCACGCCCGCGATCGCCTCGGCCGGATAGAGACCCATGAAGCGCCGCGCGAGGATCGTGCCCCAGGCATTGGCGGTCGTGGTGTCCCAATGCCCGCGCTGCTGGCGGGCGGCGATACCGACCATCAGCTTGGCCGAGTCATTCTCCCAGCCGGGGCGGCCGAGCGTGGCGAGCAGCACCTTGATCGCCGCCTCGTCGTCCGACGACATCAGCCACCAGGCCATGCGGCCCTTGTCCGAGATGTCGACGCGCGTGCCTTCATAGACCAGCCGGCTGCGCAGCACCTTCTCGGCATCGACGCGAAGCTGCTGGCCATTGGCGAGGCCCTGCACCTTGCCGAGCGCCATGGCATAGTCGGAAAGCGTGCTGGTCGGCATCTCGGCCGGCGTGATGCCGATCTGGCCGAGCATCGCCGAGGTCGCCGCACCCTGCCGCGCCAGCGCGGTGAAGGCCGCGACACGCTGCAGGCGGACATCGCCATAATCCTCGTGCCGCAGGCGCCCGTCGAGGACTGCCTTCATCGCATCGAGCATCTTGGCCCTGGGGCCTTCCGGCAGCGGCAGGCCCGCCTCGCCGCTGGCCGAGAGGATATAGGCAGTCAGCGCCTCCGAGCCGGGCCAGTCGCCCGGCCAGTAGCGCAACAGCCCGTCGCCATCCTGATAGGCCGGGATGTCGCTGGCGATCAGGTTCCACATCCCCGTATCGCCCAGCGCGATCGCCCGCGAGGTGCGCTGCTCGAGGCAGTTGTACGGATAGGCGGACATGTATTCGCGCACGCCGGAGAGCGGCGGGGCGAGGCTGTCGGTCAGGCTCACCTCGACCGTGCCGAAGCCGGGCAGCGCGCCCGCCGGCGGCGCGATCGGGAATTGCGTACCCGTGCCGACTCGCCCGAGCGTCGCCGCCCAGGTCTCGACCGGGACGGCCGGCGCCACCACCTGCGCGACGGTGACCTTGTCGGTCGACTTGCCGTCCGCCGACTTGGCGGTGACCGTCCAGCTCAGCTTGCCGTCGCGCGGCGGCGCGGTGAGGTTCCACACTACCGGCGCGGCACCGCCCGCCGGGATCTCGACGGTCAGCGGCTTGCCGGTCGCATAGGCTGGGTTGAGCGCCACCGTGGCGGTGACCTTCATCGGCTTGCTCGAACCGTTGCGCAGCGTGAACATCGCGCCGAACTGGTCGCCGGTGCGCACCAGCTGCGGCACGCCGGCATAGATGGTCAGGTCCTGCGACGAGCGGATGCTCGCGCTGCCCGTGCCGAACAGCTGCGGGCCCGAAGTAGCGATCGCGACGAGCTTGAACGAGGTCAGCGCATCGTTGAGCGGCACCGCGACCCGGGCATGGCCATTGGCGTCGAGCGCGACCTTGCCCTTCCACAGCAGGACGGGCTGGAAATTCTCGCGGTTGAGCCCGGAAAGATCGCCGCCGCCACCGCCGCCGGCCTCGACGGCCTTCTTGCCGTAATGCCGCTTGCCGACCACCTGGGTCTGCGCAGTCGAGGTCAGCACCGAGATCGGGCGGTCGCCCATCATCGCGGTCAGCACGTCCCAGCTCTCGTTGGGCGAGAGCTGGAGCAGCGCCTCGTCCACCGCGACGAAGGCGACATCGGCCGAAGCCGCCGGCTTGCCGTCGGGGCTCTTCACCGTGACGTCGACCTGCGCATTGTCGCGCGCGGCATAGCTCGCCTTGTCGGCCTTCACCGCCACGTCGAGCTTATGGCCTTCCCAGCCGACCTTCACCTTGGCGATGCCCAGCCGATAGGCGGGCTTGGCGAGATCGACCGTCGCGGTCGGCTCGCCGCCGTCCTTCGACCAGGGCGCACCCCAGTCGCGCGCCATGTTCGAGCGCCAGTTCTGCCAGCCGGTGACGCGCCCGCGCACCGCCATGACCGATACGAACACGTCCGGCGCATAATCGCCCGGCATCGGCACTTCGATCACCGGATCCTTGCCGGTCAGCCCGACGACGAAGCTCGACAGCACGCCTTCGCGCTCGACAGTGACCAAAGCGGTCGCGTCGCGGAAGGGCATGCGAACCTGGAACTTGGCGGTCTCGCCTGCCTTGTATTCGAGCTTCTCGGGGATGACGTCCATGCGGTCGCCATTGTCGCCGCCGAACCACCAGTCGTCGTCCCCGACCAGCCAGACCGACTTGGTCGCCCGGGCGACATTGCCATTGGCGTCCTTGGTGGTCGCCACCGCATAGACTTCGCCCGACACGCCGGGATCGAGCGCGCAACTCGCCAGGCCCTGGGCGTCGGTCGTCGCCGAGCAGGTGGCGCTCAGCCGGGTCGTCTTCATCTGGTTGTCGTATGCGTAGAAGCCGCCGATCAGCCGGCGCCGCGCGGTGAGGATCTCGCGGCTGTACAGCTCGACCGCGATCGCCTGGTTGGCGATCGGCTTGCCATTGGTGTCGAGCGCGACGAAGCGCAGGCGCAGGTCGTCCTGCTTCATCAGCCACCCATCGGTCTTCACGCCCAGCTGCACCGCGGAGGTGAAGATCGGGATGCGCCGCGACGAGGTCAGGATCTGGCCATTGGCGTCCTGATAATCCATCTCGACCAGCATCGTGGTGTTCTGTTCGAGCGTCTGCGGCACCTCGGCATTGATCCGGCTGGTGCCGTCCGCGCCGAGCGTGGCCGGCAGCGTCTGGGTCGGCGGCAGCTTGACCTCTTCGTCCTCGCCCTCGCCGTTCATCGGCTTGGTGCCCTCGGTCATCGCGCGGCCGCCAAAGCTGTAGCCGTCATAGCCGTCGGGGGTCTTGAAGTCGGCGAAATAGCCGATGCGCGCCTCGACCGGCAGGCTGGCCGCGCCGCCGCCCGAGAGATAGCCGACGAACAGGTCGAGCGGCAGCGTGTTCGGGCGCACCGCGGCATCCTTGGGCCCGGCGACCGACGCCTTCATCGTCGGCAGCTTGTATTCGTCGACCTTGAACGACTGGCCGGTCCAGATCGTCTTTTCCGTGCCCCCGGCGTCCTTGGTGAGGACGGTGACGTCGTAGTCGCCCATCTTGGCGCCCTGCGGCGCGGTCCATTCGCTCTCGCCCACGCCATTGGCGTCGATGCTCAGCGGCAGGTCGTACTGGGTGTCCGAGCCGCGATGGCTGAGGCGCAGCGTGCCGCTGAACGCCGGGCTGCTCGCGAAGCCCGCCGCGATCGGCTGGCGCACGATGTGCTTCATGTGCACCGTCTCGCCCTGGCGGACGAGCGAACGGTCGAACACGGTGTGGAAGATCTGCTCCTGCTCCGACCAGCCATAGTTGAGGTCGAAGTCGAACGGGCGGATGCCCTGGCCCCACTGCGTGAGGGTGAAGCTGAAGTCATCGGCCTTGCGCGCCGAGACCATCAGCGGGCTCGAATTGCCGTTCTCGCAGCTCGAATAGGTCTCGGGCGCGGGCAGGCCGGCGGGCACGCCGAGACGACCCGAGGCGTCGGTCTTGCCCTTGGCGAGCAGCTGACCGGTGCAGCTGTCGGTGACGCGCACCTCGGCGTCGCCGACGCCCTGGCCACTGTCGAGCGCGGTGACCCAGACCAGCGACTGGTCGCGGCCCCATTTGAAATGGACGCTCATGTTGGTGACGAGCGCGCCGGTGGCGACATAGCGCGGCGCCTTGCGGCCGAGCAGCGCCTCGCCGAGCCGCGGGCTGGCCAGCTCGACGATATAGAAGCCGGGCTGGCTCAGCGGGATGCCGACGACCTCGAAATCCTTGCCCTTGCCGGGCAGGCCGATCTTGAGCGGCTTGCCGGTGGCCGGGGTCAGCAACGGCTTGGCGCCGGTCTGGTTGATCGTGATCGTCTCGTCGCCGCGCTTGATCTCGTCGGACTTGTCCTCGGCCGCGTCGGCGAGCGCGCGGAACCACTTGGCGATCTCGGCGTCGCCGCCCTCGATCTTCAGGCTCTGTCCACTCACCGCCATCTGCATGCCCTGGAGATCGGGCTCGACATTGCGGACCGAGACCGGGAGGACGCCGCCCTCCTTCGCTTCGAGGATGCCGAAATTGCCGGCGAACTTCACCAGCGGCGGCGGCGCGTCAAACTTCACGTCGAGCGGGAAGCGCTCGGCATTGGCGAGCTTGCGGCCGCTCTCGTCGGTGATGTTGGCGGGGAAGACGACCTTGGCGATTGTCTCCGCCGGCAGCGGCGCCTTGAACTTCAGGTCGGCGACGGTCGCCTTGTTCTTGTCGTCGTCGCCGAAGATCGGCTTCAGCTCCTTGCCGTCGGGCGTCTTGATGCGGACGGCCTCGGCCTGCGCCCTGGGGATCGGGGCGGAGAAGCGCACCCAGGCGTCCTGCACCGGGCTGCAGCCCGCGGTCGGGTTGACGCGCGAGCATTCGAAGCGGGCGCTGAATTCCTTGCGGACGGTGAAGTCGAAGCGCTGGTCGGTGCCGGCGGCGCGGCCCGAAGCGCTCTTGATGTCCTTGCCCCAGACCAGCCCCATGTCGCGGCCGGGCGGCAGCGGGCGGCGGCACTTCACCGCGACGACGCTGGCGAGCGACTTCGCGCGATCCTCGGCCTTCTCCGGCAGCGCCTGGGGCAGGCCCGCCTCGCTCAGGAAGCTCTGGACCTGCCAGCGATCGGTGCCGAGATCGGCGAGCAGCTTGGGCGCGACATCGGCGGGCAGCACGTCGACCGGAATCTTCTCGCCCAGCCCGTCGACCGCGCAATAGGCATTGGCGCCGACCGAGGCGGGATCGGGCGCGAGGTTCGCCGCGACGACGAAGACCTGGTCCTCCTCGATCTCGCTGCCATAGCGGTTGGGCAGCACCGCGCGGGCGATCGGGCCGCCCGAATCGACGGTGAACTCCTTCTGGCCCTGCAGCTCATAGCCCGACAGGCTCTTGATCCCGTCGCGCAGGGTGAACTTGCAGGTGACGCCGCCGGGGAGCGGGCTGGCGAATTCGTGGACATAGGTCTGCTGGTCGACCCAGCGGCCCTGGCCGCCGGTCGGGCAATCGACCTTGAAGGGGGATTCGGCGCGCGGGTCGCCCAGCGGCACCATCGGCACGTTGAAGCGCGCGGTGAAGCGCTCGATCGCGCCGTCGCCGACGCCGGGGGTCGCCATCTCGACCTGAGGACTGTTGTCACCGAACGCGGTAACGGCGCCGATCGGCGCCAGGATCAATGCCAGAACGCCTAGCCGGGCAACGAGCTTCATGGTGGCAACCTCCCCTCGGGCAGCGGTCGGCACGATAGCCGGGCCCCGTTACGAGTCCAGCGACGAATTAACCGCGTCCGTTTCGGAGCGAAAATGCACCATGGCGCTTGATCGTTCCGTCAGCGGCACGGCTTAATTCCGCCTCCGAATCGGAGGGACTCGAGGTGCCGACTGGGGAGGCGCTGATCACTGCGATGGACCTGGTAGCGCGCGAGATGACCCTCTTCGCGGCGCTCTGGTTCGTCGTCGGCGGGATCGACGACCTGCTCGTCGACCTGATCTACGCCGCGCGCCGGCTGCGCGGACGGCGCATGGCGCAGCCGGCGCTGGACGGTCCCGTGCCGCCGGGCCGGATCGCGGTCTTCGTGCCCGCCTGGGACGAATCCGCGGTGATCGGCGCCATGCTGCGCACCGCGCTCGAACGCTTCGATCACCCCGATTACCGCATCTATGTCGGCGCCTATCCCAATGATCCGGCGACGATCGCGGCGGTGGCCGAAGTCGCGCTGGTGGATGCGCGGGTGCGGCTGGTGATCGGCCCGCGCCCGGGAGGGACGACCAAGGCGGACTGCCTCAACGGCCTGTGGCGCGCCCTGCTGCGCGACGAGGCGGCGGAGGGCTTCACGGCGAGCGCGGTGGCGCTGCACGATGCCGAGGACGTGGTCCACCCGCTCGAGCTGCGCGTCTATGCCCGGGAGCTGGTCGAGCATCCGGCGGTCCAGCTGCCGGTGCTGCCGCTTCCCCACGCCCATTCGCGCTTCTTTGCCGGACACTATCTCGACGAGTTCGCAGAGAGCCACGGCCGGTCGCTGGTCGTGCGCCAGGCGATCGGCGCGGGCCTGCCCTTTGCCGGCGTGGGCTGCGCGATCCGCCGCGACGTGCTGGGGCGGCTCGCCGATGCGCGGGGCGGCGCGCCGTTCGACGCGACCAGCCTGACCGAGGATTATGAGCTGGGCTTTGCCATCGCGGCGCTGGGCACCCCTGCCCGGCTGGTCCGCATCGCCGAGGCGCCAGGCGGGCCGCCGGTCGCAGTACGCGCCTATTTCCCCGACACGATCGAGGCGGCGGTTCGGCAAAAGGCGCGCTGGATGACCGGCATAGCACTCGCCGGCTGGGACCGGACCGGCTGGGGCGGCTGGCGCCAGATCGGCGACAACTGGATGCGCATGCGCGACCGGCGCGCCACGCTCGAGATCCCCGTGCTCGCGCTCGCCTATCTGTCGATCCTCGCCTGGGGGCTTTCCTCCGGCGCCCATCTGCTCACAGGCAGCAAGGCACCGGAGCAATCGGCGCTGATGCAGGCCCTGCTCTGGACCAATTTCGCGCTGCTCGCCTGGCGGCTGGCTATCCGCGCCGCCTTTGTCGGCCATGCCTATGGCTGGCGCGAAGGGCTTTGGTCGGTGCCCCGCATCTTCTCGAGCAACGCCGTCGCGCTGCTCGCCGCACGACGCGCGCTCGGCCTCTATCTGCGCATGCTCGCCGGCGCCCCGCCGCGCTGGGACAAGACCGCGCACCGCTTCCCCGACCTGCACCCGGAGCAGGGATGAACGGCCGCGGCCGGCCACTGCGCTTCCTCGCGATGGTCGCCATCGTCTGGACGGGTGCGCGGATCGCGATCCTCTGGCCCCAGACCGGATCACTGCCGGCCGCGATCGAGGCCGCGCTGCCCTTTGCCAAAGCCGAACCCCGGACCACACCCGCCATCGCCCGACAGGCGGCCGTCGAACGCCCCCCGCTACCGCCGGCGCATGCGCGCGTGCCGATAGTCTATCGCGCCCCAATCGGTGACGACGATCCGCGCGTGCAACTCGCGCTGATGGCACTCGCCCAATATGGCGAGGTCGAGCCCGTCGCCCCCTTCGCCCCCGCACTGCCGGCATCGCTGCCGGCAAGCGCGATGCCCGCCCCCGGGCGGCTCGATCCGCTGCCCGACCGCTGGTCGCTGAGCCTGTGGATGGTCGCGCGCGGCAATGGCGGTCCGGTCGCGGCACCCGGCGGGCAGATCGGCGGCGGACAGGCCGGCGCGAGGGTCGCGTGGCTGGTAGCACCCCGCCAACGCATCGCCGCCTATGGCCGCGTCACCACTCCGCTATCCGGCAAGGGCCGCGAGGCCGCGCTGGGCCTGGAATGGCAGCCGACCCGCGCGCCGGTCCGGCTGATCGCCGAGCGCCGCTTCGGGATCGACGGCAATCCAGGCGGCACCGGGCTCGGCGCGATTGCGGGGATCGACAGGGAATGGCGCGGCTTCCGGCTCGAAGCCTATGGCCAGGCCGGCGCGGTGCTGCGCCGGCGCGCCGAACCCTATGCCGATGGCGCCGCGCGTGGCACGCGGACGGTGGGCACCGCCGGACCGGTACAGCTGGCCTTGGGTGCCGGCACCTGGGGTGCCGCGCAGCGCGACGCGCAACGGCTCGATATCGGCCCCTCGGCGACGCTGGCGGTGCGCAACCTGCGCCTGGCGCTCGACTGGCGCCAGCGCGTGGCCGGCGAGGCAAGGCCCGGCTCGGGCCTTGCGCTCACCTTGGGTGCGGATTTCTAGGGCTTACTTCCCCCGCGCGTTCGCGCGCAGCCTATTTCCCTTGCGCGCGCCAGCGGCGGATCGTGCGCTCGAGGATTTGCTCCTCGCCGCCGGTGTCGCGCCAAAGCTCGGAGAAGAGCGGATCGTCCGAAGCCGGCCGCTTGTTGTCGTCCAGATTGTCGAACAACAGCCGGATCGGCGTGGCGACGCCCTCGCCCACCGCGATGCACTCGCGGTTCCGCAATGCCGGGATCGAATCGAGGAAGCCGCGCGCGCCTTCGGGCATCGCCGCCTTCACGAATGCCTGGTCGCGCTCGTTGTTGAGGCGCATCGACAGGATCGTGCCGCACTGGGAGAGCACGCCCTCGGCCAGGTCCGAAGGGCGCTGGGTGATCAGGCCCAGCGACACGCCGTACTTGCGGCCTTCCTTGGCGATCCGGCTGAGGATCCGGCCGACCGACGAGCCGTCGGCATTGCGCTCGTTGGGAACGTAGCGGTGCGCCTCCTCGCAGACGAGCAGGATCGGCCGCTTGCTCTCGCCACGCGACCAGATCGCGAAGTCGAACACCATGCGCGACAGGACGGCCACGACCACGGACGTGATCTCGCTCGGCACGCCCGACACGTCGATGATCGAGATCGGCTTGCCGTCGCCCGGCAGGCGGAACACGCGCGACAGGAAGCCCGCCATGGTGTCGGCCACCAGCATGCCCGAGAACATGAAGGCGTAGCGCGGATCGCCCTTGATCTCGTCGATCTTGGAACGGATGCGCAGATAGGGCGCCGTGTCGGTCGCCTTGTCCATCTTGCCCATCTCGAGCTGCAGGATCTGGGTCAGGTCCGACAGGAGATAGGGGATCGGCGCATCGACGGTGAGCTTGCCGATCTCGGCCGCCAGCCGGTTCTTCTGCTTCGCGGCGAGGATGCACTTGGCGAGGATGTCCGCATCCACCTGCCGGTCCGAGCCGGAGGTGTTGAGGAACACTTCGCAATGCTCCTCGAAGTTCATCAGCCAGTACGGCATCTGCAGGTTGGTGACGTCGTAGAGCGCGCCCGTGGTCTTGAACGCGCTGGCATATTCGCCGTGCGGATCGATCATCACGACATGGCCCTGCGGCGCCAGCTCGCAGATGCGGTGAAGGATCAGCGCCGCGGCAGTCGATTTACCGGTACCGGTCGAGCCGAGCAGCGCGAAATGCTTGCCGAGCATCGAATCGACATAGAGTGCCGCACGGATGTCCTTGGTCGGATAGACATTGCCGATCTCGATATGGGCGCGATCCTCGGCGGCGTAGATCTGCTTCAGGTCCGCGGTCGAGACCGGAAAGACCGGCGCGCCCGGCGTCGGGTAGCGCGTCACGCCGCGGCGGAACTTGTAGAGCTTGCCGGTCAGCCGCTCCTCATCACCTTCGCCGAGGAAGTCGATGTACGCGGCGATGTGGTCGCCCTGGAGCTTCAAGGAGCGGACGTTCGCGATCAGCCAGGTCGCGCCGACGCGCACCTTCACCTGGCTGCCGACTTGGCCGGCATTGGCGACGGTGGGATCGCTGTTCCCGGCAAGCGCGTTCAGCGCCTCCGGATCGATCAGCACCTGGCTCGACGAACCGGCGATCTCGAGCACCGCGCCGATCGGCTCGACCGGCGTGCGCGAGGGCAGGCCCTCGTTCGTAGAAACCGACGCCGCGCCTTCGAACCCGCGCGCGCCAAATTGGCCGTCCATTCGGCTGCTCCCCGTTGACGCGCGCAATCTGCGCCAGGGAGGTAAATATTGGATGAGTCCCGAAGGACTTCAGAAGCGTTTCCAGACCGCTCCCGCGCCCCAGCCGAACAGAATCGAGAGCGCCACGGCGACGATACCGTAGATCACCGAATAGTGTTCCGCCGAATGGGCGACGAAGCGCTCGAAGCCCGATTTGCGGATCTCGATCCCGCGCACCGCCGCGGCGAGCACCCGGCCGTCGCGAATCAGGAAGGTCTCGGCAGTGAACTTGCCGATCGGCACGCGCGCCGGAATCGCGAGGCGCGCGCGATAGAGTACGCCATCGGTGATCTCCACCGCACCGGGCGCCTGGTAATAAAGGCCGGTGCGGGCGCGCAGATCCTCCAGCCCCTTGTCGAACCGTGCCTGCACCTCGGGCGCAGCACCCGATGCGGGCGAGAGCTGCAGGCTGTCGACGCCGAGCTCGTAGATCGCCCGGGTGCGCTCGTCGACGATCTGGCTGATCGGCCGCGACGAGGCGATCGCGTAGAAGCTGGGTGCCGAGCGATAGCGCATGCGCTGGGCATTGACCCAGATGCCGGCGACCTTCTCCTTTTCGCGGACCTGCACCGACTGGGTCGGTCCCTTCACCACCACGACGATGTCGGCGGGCTTCTCGCCCTGTCTTGGCGTGCGCCCGCCGGGATAGAGGATCGCGCCGAACAGCAGCAGCTCGGCGCCGGTGAACGAATAGGCGATCTCGATGTCGCGCTGCGAGACGTCGGGAACGAGGACGGGCTTGGCCTGCCCCATCAGCAGCGGCGCCAAAAGAAGAAGCGCGAGCCGCTTCACAGCAATTCCACCGAATAGATCTCGTCGGGCTGCCAGGCGAGGCCGAGCAGCATGCGCACCGCGACGAGCAGCACGATCACCGCCAGGATGAAGCGCAGATATTCGGGCTTCACCGCCAGGGCGAAGCGCGCGCCCATCTGCGCGCCGACCACCGAACCGAGCAGCAGCAGCGCGGCGAGGACGATGTCGACCGCCTTGGTGGTGGTGGCGTGGACCATCGTCGCCGCGGCGGTGACGAACAGGATCTGGAACAGCGAGGTGCCCACCACCACCTGCGTGCCCATGCCCAGCAGATAGAGCATCGCCGGCACCAGGATGAAGCCGCCGCCGACGCCGAGGAGCACGGTCAGGATGCCGGTGAAGAAGCCGAGCAGCAGCGGTGCCAATGGCGAGATGTAGAGGCCCGAGGAATAGAAACGCCAGCGCAGGGGAAGCATCGCGACCAGCGGATGGTGGCGGCGCTTGCGCGGGCGCGGCGGGCGGGCGCCGCGCGTCACCCGGATCGCTTGGATCGATTCGTGCAGCATCAGCCCGCCGATCGAGCCCAGCATAAGCACATAGAGCACCCCGATCACCACATCGATCTGGCCGCTCTTCTGCAGCAGGGTGAACAGCCCGGCCCCGGCGATGCTGCCGATCACGCCCCCCACCACCAGCACCGCACCCATGTGCAGGTCCACCCCACCGCGGCGGAAATGGGCGAGCACGCCCGAGACGCTTGCGCCGGTCACCTGGCTCGCCGCATCGGCGGCGACGGTCGGCGGAATGCCGTAGAAGATCAGCAGCGGCGTGGTCAGGAACCCGCCGCCCACCCCGAACATGCCCGAGAGCAATCCCACGCCAAAGCCCAGCGCGACGATGACGAGCGCATTGACCGACAGGTTGGCGATCGGAAGGTAGAGGTCCATTGCGCCGCAGCGATACCGCGTTTGCGGTGCAGTGCAAAAGCCCATCTCCGGTCAGGCGGCGCGGCCTGCTTGCAATGTAGGATTTCGCGTGGCTTGCTGGCGCTGCCGGGCCTGGCGCCCGGCCGCTCTTTGCCTCGTTGGAGAAATAGGATCCTGCTCGCGCAAGGAAGTTGCGAAATGCGGCGCGTTTCCGGGGAAACTGGGAAAATAGCGCGGCGCAGACCCCGCCAATGTCGTGAACTTAGTGAACTTCCACGAGTCGCCTTGCGACGTGCCGTAGGAAAGACAAGGAAGGATCGGCACGCGCTGCATGCCGATCGTCCTCAGTCCTCGGCGTCCTTCACCGCGCCGTGGCCGACGGGCACCGAGAGCAGCCGGTTGAGCTGCGCCTTGAACTGGCCGAGGTCGCCGCCGGTCAGCTGCTGGGTCGAGGTGAACGACACCGAGCGCGGGTTCACCGCCATGCCGTTGCGGTAGAGCTCATAGTGGAGGTGCGGGCCGGTCGACAGGCCGGTATTGCCGACCGCGCCGATCCGCTGGCCGCGGCGCACGGTCTCGCCGTTGCGCACATAGATGCGGCTGAGATGGCCATAGCCGGTGCCATAGCCATTGCCGTGCGTGACCTTGATGAAGTTGCCATAGCCGCTGCTGCGGCCGGCGAACTGGACGACGCCGTCGCTGGCGGCGAACACCGGCGAGCCCCAGGGCGCGGCGATGTCGACGCCCTTGTGCATCCGGGTATAGCCGAGGATCGGGTGGCGGCGCATGCCGAAGCCCGAAGAGAAGCGGCCATTGGCCGGCATCGCCATCGCGCCGGTGCTGTTGCCCTTGCCGCCGCCGTCGAACCAGCTGGTCTTGCCGCCCTGCTCGAACGGCGCGAGCTGCATCTTGCTCGTGCAGCCGCTGACGCCGGCATACATCAGGCTGCCGAGCTGCACTTCGCCGGTCTCGGCGCGCGCCTGGCCGACGATGATGTCGAACTTGCAGTCCGAGCCCAGCCGCGAGACCGGGGTGCGGGTGGCGAGCGTGCGGATATAGCTCTCGACCGCCTTGGCCGGGGCACCGGCGGCGCGGGCCGAGCGATAGAGCGACGAGCCGATCGTGCCCTGGATGCGCAGCGGCGTCCGGTCGATCGCGATCGGGATGACCTTGAGATCGAGGTTCGCGCCGACCCGGATGATCTCCATCTTCTTGTCGAAGGCGGCACGCAGCTCGAGCTTCTCGAGCGGGCGCGGCTGCGACTTTTCGGGGCGGCGACCGAGCACATAGTCGAGCATCGTGTTCGACTGGATGTCGGAAAGCGGCATCGCGCCGGCGATCAGCGAGCCGACCGTCTTCGCGTCGGCGGCGCCGATGCCCGAGCGGGTGAGCGCGGCGAGCAGCGCGCCGCCCGAGGCGAGCCTGGTCGAGCCTTCGAGGATCGGGCGCTCGGGGGTGTCGCTCAGCGGCGCGACCAGTTTCGTCGCGGCAAGGCGCGCGCCGGTGCCCGAGCCCATGCCGATCGGCTTGATCGCCTGGGCCTGGGTCGCCTCGAACTCCGCGCCGGAGACCGGTGCGGGGACGTTGCCGTAGATCGGGTTCTCGAAGCCCGGGGCGAGCAGCAACGTCGCGGTGATCAGCCCGACACAGGTCGCGGCGCCGCGATACCAGGTCAAAGTGCCGATGCGCGAGCCGAGATCGGGGGCGAATTCGAAGTCGCCGAAGCGCTCGCTCAGCCTGGCGGAAAAGCCACGTGCCGGAGCCTTGGCGCGCGCGGATGCCGCACCGCCGGTCAGGCCCTCTCCATGGTCACTCCGCAAATACAAGGCGCAACGCCCCCCAAAAGGTCGTCGATGTCGTGCCGTAAACCCCCGGCTACCGAGCAGATCACTGTGGAAGGCAGGACTTAAAGTCAAATTAAGCACCGTCTCTGGGGCCGACTCGTGCGGCGAGTTGTGGCGCCTCGCGGATGAAGCGAAGATTTCACCATATTCGGTAGTCTTTCCAACATGGTTAAGGCGAATCGCCAATCCGGGGGAGTTGCTTAAGGGGTGACTCGGAACGATCTTGGGAGTCGCAATGAGTCGTTTCGCGCGTTCCGAGATCACCGCCGTGCTGGGCCCGACCAACACCGGCAAGACCCACCTGGCAGTGGAGCGGATGGCGGGCCATGCCAGCGGCATGATCGGCTTTCCGCTGCGGCTGCTGGCGCGCGAAGTCTATGATCGCGTCGTCAAGATGAAGGGCAGCGACGCCGAGGTCGCGCTGATCACCGGCGAGGAGAAGATCTGCCCGCCCAAGGCGCGCTGGTTCCTGTGCACCGCCGAATCGATGCCGCTGGAGCGCGAGGTCGCGTTCGTCGGGCTGGACGAGGCGCAGCTCGGCGCCGATCCCGAGCGCGGCCATGTCTTCACCGACCGGCTGCTGCGCGCCCGCGGCCGCGAGGAGACGATGATCCTCGGCTCGGACTCGCTCAAGCCGATGCTCAAGGCGCTGGTGCCCGAAGCCGAGGTGATCGGCCGGCCGCGCTTCTCGACGCTCAGCTATGCCGGCGCGAAGAAGCTCTCCCGCCTGCCCAGGCGGAGCGCTATCGTCGCGTTCAGCGCCGAGGAAGTCTATGCAGTGGCCGAGGCGCTGCGGCGCCTGCGGGGCGGCGCGGCGGTGGTGATGGGCGCGCTCAGCCCCCGCACCCGCAACGCCCAGGTCGCGATGTTCCAGGCCGGCGAGGTCGACTATCTCGTCGCAACCGACGCGATCGGCATGGGGCTCAACATGGACGTGCACCATGTCGCCTTCGCCTCGCTCACCAAGTTCGACGGCCGCCGCCAGCGCCGCCTGACCGTCGCCGAGATGGCCCAGATCGCCGGCCGCGCCGGGCGACATCAGCGCGACGGCACCTTCGGCGCGCTGCACGAGGAAGGCCCCAGCGCCTTCACGCCCGAGGAAGTGCTGGCGATCGAGGCGCACCGCGTGCCGCCGCTCGAGAAGCTGTTCTGGCGCCAGGGCGAGCCCGACTTTGCCAGCGTCGAGGCACTGATCGCCAGCCTGGAGGCCAAGCCGCACAGCGAGGTGCTGCGCGCCGCACCCGAGGCGGTGGACCTCGCCGTGCTCAAGCGGCTGTCCGAGGAAGATTGGGTGCGCCAGCGGGTGCGCTCGCCGGCGATGGTCAAGCGGCTCTGGGCCGCCTGCGGCCTGCCCGACTTCCGCAAATTGGGCGCCGAACCGCACAGCCGCTTCGTCGGCCGGCTGTTCGGGCATTTGTCCGAAGGGCGTGGCCATGTGCCGCACCAATGGTTCGCCGACGAGATCCAGCGGCTCGACAATATGGGCGGCGATGTCGAGACGCTCGCGGGGCGCATCGCGGCGGCGCGCAGCTGGGCCTATATCGCCCACCGCGCCGATTGGCTGGAGGACCCGATCCACTGGGCCGAGCGGACGCGCGCGGTGGAGGAGAAGCTCTCCGACGCGCTCCACGCCAGCCTCACCCAGCGCTTCGTCGACAAGCGCACCACCGTGCTGCTCCGCCAGATCGGCGCCGATGCCTCGAACCTGCCGGTGACGATCGGGCCCGAGGGCGAAGTGACCGTCGAGGAGCATCCGCTCGGCACGCTCACCGGCTTCCGCTTCACCGTCGCGCCCGAGGCGCGCGCCGGGGACAAGCGCATGCTGCTCGCGGCGGCGGAGAAACGGCTGGGCAAGGAATATCGCAAGCGCGGCCAGGCGCTGATCGACGCGCCCGATGCCGACATCGCGCTCACCGGTGCGGTGCTGGCCTGGAGCGGCGTGGCGGTGGCGTCGCTGGAGCCCGGAGCCAATATCGCTCGCCCGCGCATCCGGCTCGACCGCTCGCTCGACGTGCTCGAACCGCAAGCCAAGGCCGCCGTCCAGGCCCGGCTCGAGCGCTGGTTCGCGGACCAGATCGGCAGGCACCTGACCGTGCTCGGCAAGCTCGACGAAGCGACGCGCGATCCCCAGGCCGGCTCGCCGCTGCGCGCGCTCGCCAATGCGCTGCTGGAGGCCGGCGGGCTGCTCCCGCGCCGCGCCGCCGCGACGCTGGTCGAGGCACTCGACCCGCCGGCGCGCCAGCGGCTGCGCAAGATCGGCGTCACCATCGGCACGCTCGACATCTTCGCCCCTGCCCTGCTCAAGCCCGGCGCCGCACGCTGGCGGCGCGAGCTGATGGGACTGGCCGAGGCGCCGCGCGAGGGCGCCACCGTGCTGCCGCGTGCCGCCCCCGGTGCCGACCTGATGCACGGCTATCGCCCGCTCGGCGCCCAGGCCGTCCGCGTCGATCTGGTCGAGCGCATCGCCCGCGCCGCGCATGACAGCCGGCAGGGCCGCAAGCCCTTCACCCCCGATCCCGCGCTCGCCACCTCGATGGGGCTCACCCCCGAGACGCTGGCGCGGCTGATGGCGCAGCTCGGCTTCCGCACCGTAAGGGGCGCGGAGGGAGAGCCGCAGCGCTGGATCTGGCAGGGGCTGGTCGCGCCGCCCAAGCCCAAGGCCCCGCCGCGCGACAATGCCTTCGCGGTGCTCGCGGACCTCAAGCATGGCTGATGCGAGCGCCATGCGGATCGATCGCTTCCTGTGGTGGGCCCGCCTCGCCGGCACCCGCTCGGCGGCGCAGGCCATCGCCGAGAAGGGCACGCTGCGCATCGACGGCCGGCGCATCGAGCGCAGCTCGGCCACGGTGCGCATCGGCTGCGTCATCGCCTTCCCGCTCTACGGCAAGGTGCGCGTCGTCCGGGTCGAGCAACTGCCGGCGCGGCGCGGTCCGCCGGCCGAAGGAAGGGCCTGTTACCAGGACCTGACGGTGACTGAGAACGTCTCGCAGGAAGCGCCACATGATTGACGCCGCAGTGTCACAGGCATAGCAGGACCGGCACGTTTCGTTCCAAGGGGCCAGTTTCCATGACCTATGTCGTCACCGACGCCTGCATCCGGTGCAAGTACATGGATTGTGTCGAGGTCTGTCCGGTCGACTGCTTCTACGAGGGCGAGAACATGCTCGTCATCAATCCGAACGAGTGCATCGACTGCGGCGTCTGCGAGCCGGAATGCCCGGCCGAGGCGATCCTGCCGGACACCGAGAACGGCCTGGAGAAGTGGCTGGAGCTCAACCGCACCTATTCGGAATCCTGGCCGAACATCACGCAGAAGGGCGACGTGCCCGCCGATGCGGACGAGATGAAGGACGTGCAGGGCAAGTTCGAGCAGTTCTTCTCGCCGGAGCCCGGTTCGGGCAGCTAGGCTTACCCGATTTGGCGTTTACCCACGCGAAATCCACAGAAACCTGCGAGAAACCGCATTTTACCACGGACAAACGGTGACGTTTGGCTGGTAATTTTATTGCAAGCGTGTTAAATGGGGCGCGACGGAGGAAGACTCACCTCCGCCCGGAGAAGCAAAGAGAAGTCGCCCCGATCTGCCTGCCCTGCATTTGCCGGGGTGGACGCCGAGCCCGTCGGGGCCGGTTATCACGAAAGGTTCCTCGCACATGGCTGCAAAGGCGCTGTCCTTCGATGTCGGCGATTATGTCGTTTACCCCAAGCACGGCGTTGGCCGTGTAATCGAGCTCCAGAAGTCTGAAATCGCTGGAATGCAGCTCGAACTTTACGTTCTGCGCTTCGAGAAAGAGAAAATGACCCTGCGCGTTCCGACCAACAAGGCGGAAAGCGTCGGCATGCGCAAGCTTTCGAGCGACAAGACGCTCAAGGAAGCGCTGGAGACCCTGAAGGGCAAGCCCAAGGTGAAGCGCACCATGTGGTCGCGCCGCGCCCAGGAATATGAAGCGAAGATCAACTCGGGCGACCTGGTGTCGATCGCCGAAGTGGTCCGCGACCTGTTCCGTGCCGACGATCAACCCGAGCAGAGCTATTCGGAGCGTCAGATCTTCGAAGCGGCCGCCAGCCGCCTCGCCCGCGAGCTCGCGGCGATGGAAGAGACCGACGAGCCGGCCGCGCTCGAGAAGATCCTCGACATCCTGCGCAAGGCCGCGGCGATCCACAACAAGGACAAGGTTCCGGCCTGATCTCGATCAGCATCGGTACCTGCGGAGAGGGGCGGCCTTGAAAACCGCCCCTTTTCCTTGTCCAATCGATAGTGTATTGGTGAAGCAATACACATGTTCGGGAGAAATTCGATGCGCAGCCTGATCGCCCTCGCCCTGTTGCCGCTGATGGCCACCGGCGCCTGCCATGCCAGCTGGGAGAAGGACGGCGGCAAGGACGGGCACGAGGTCAAGCAGAGCGGCGTCACCGCCAAGCGCAGCTATGACGCGACCGGCTTCACCAAGGTCGAGCTGCGCGGCACCGACGACGTCGACGTGAAGAACGGCGCGCAGTTCGCGGTCACCGCCGAAGGCGACAGCGCGATCCTGGACCAGCTCGAGATCCAGGTGGTCGACGGCACGCTGCGTATCGGCCGCAAGGATCGCAGGGGCTTCTCCTGGGGCCATAGCGACCAGAGCGTGAAGGTCAGCGTCACGCTGCCCAAGCTGGTCGGCGCCACCCTCACCGGCACCGGCGACATCAGCGTCGACAAGGCCGAGGGCGATTTCCACGGCAAGATCACCGGGACCGGTGATCTGAAGATCGCCGCGCTCGCCGCCACCGATGCGGACCTGTCGATCACCGGCACCGGCAACCTCACCGTCACCGGCACCGCAAACCGGCTCAACGCCTCGATCACCGGCCCGGGCGACATCGACGCCAGCAAGTTCACCGCATCGAGCGCCAGCATCTCGATCCTTGGGCCGGGTAGTCTGAAGGGCAACGTGACCGGCGGCGCCTCGATCTCGATCGCCGGCCCCGGCGATGTCGACCTGACCGGTGGCGCGAAATGCTCGATCAGCGCGACCGGCCCGGGCGAGGCGCATTGCTCCTGAGCTTGCCTAAGTACTGAAGTGGCGCGAGGGTGACGCCCATGCACCGGCTCGCCCTCGCCCCGCTGTTCCTGCTCCTCGGTGCCGCCGCGCCGGGCGACGAGCGCGTAGTGATGGTCACCGGCTTCGACCGACTGCGCATCGACGGGCCGTTCGAGGTGGACGTCGCGCCCGGATCGCCCGGGGTGACCATCACCGGCGACCGCGCCGCGCTCGACAGCATCGCCGTGCGGGTCGATGCGAATACGCTGATCCTCAATTCGGGCACGCAGAGCTGGCAATCGGCGGCGGGCAAGGCGGCGAGCGGCGCGCGCATCCGCGTCACCGTGCCGGCGCTACGCGTGGTGCAGACCAATGGCGGCACCCTGCTCAGGCTGGCCGAGCTCCGCGGCGACCGGATCGACGTGTCGCAGAACGGCACCGGGCGGATCGACATCGGCAGGGTCGATGCGCAAGACCTCAGCCTGACGCTGGCCGGATCGGGCACGATCGCGCTCGCCGGCAGCGCGCTGCATACGCGGGTGCGGCTCTATGGATCGAGCAGCCTCGATGCCGCCGCCCTCACCACCGCCGATGCGCAGCTTGTCTCCGGGAGCAGCGGCGCGCTGGCGATGACCGTGCGCTACAATGCCCGGATCAGCGCGACGTCGAGCGGCGTGGTGCGGGTGCTCGGCGATGCCAAATGCGCGGTGATCGGCCAGGGGCCAGTCGAGTGCGCCGATTTCGAGAAGGGCCGGGAAGCCAACTAACGCCGCCTGCGCATTGCCTACACCGCACGCCGCGCCGACTCGTGGAAGTTCACTAAGGTCACGACATCGGCGGGTGCCGCGCCGCGCTATTTTCCCAATTTTCCCGGAAACGCATCGTATCTCGCAACATCCTTGCGTGCGCGGGATCCTATTTCTCCAACAGGTCAAAGAGCGGCCGAACCGCGAGGCCGGCCGCATGAGCCAAGCAGGCGAAATCCTACATTGCAAGCCGTCCTAGGCGGCGAGCGGGAAGCGCAGCAGCCGGCCTTCGAGCGCGACCAGCGCCTGGGCCTTGCTGCCCACCGCGCGAACGATCTCGGGATGATGCGCGTCGAGCCCGCCGGTGAGCGCGCCGAAGGCCGGCAGGATCAGCTTGGTCGCCGAGGCGACGAAGCAGCGCCGCGCCACTTGCCGCCCGCGGACGCGCAGACGCAGCTTGGGGTGGAAATGCCCCGACAGCTCGGGCCGCGGATCGCCCGGCTCGGCCTCGTGGCGCAGCACCAGCCCATCGACCTCGGCTTCCTCGAGGATCGTGCCGCCGCAATGGTCGACCAGCAGGCTGTCATGATTGCCGGTGATCCAGCGCCAGTCGAGCCGGGTGATGAGATCGGTGAGCAGCGCGCGGGCATCGGCCGGCAGCCGCTCGCAGCCTTCGGAATCATGGAAGCTGTCGCCCAGGCACCAGAGCTCGCGCGCCTGGGTCCGCGCGGCCAGCGCCGCCACCGCCTGGAGCGTCGCGATCGAATCATAGGGCGGCAGCATCTGGCCGCGCTGGGCGAACCAGCTGCCCTTCTCGAAATGCAGGTCCGCGACCAGCAAGGCCGCGCGCGCCGGCCAGTAGAGCGCGCCCTCGGGCAGCGCCATCAACTCGTGGCCAGCGAACGAAAGGGGAACCATGGCCCTGCTATCGGTCGTCCGGCCCGCGCCGTCAACAGCGCAGCATCGGCACCTTGCGGCCCTGATAGGTGACCACGCCGTGATCCTGGTCGGTGCGGGTGATCGTGTAGCTGCGCGTCTCGGGCGGATTGACCTTCTCGGTGCCGTCGGCGGCGCTGTCGTACCGCTCGCGGATCGTCTCGGTGACGGTGTCGCCGGCCAGAGCCCAGCTGCCGGTCTCGCCGCTATTGTCGAGCGCGCCATCGGCGCCGTAATGCGCGATGAAGTCGCTGGCGCAGCTGTTCTCGAACGACCAGCTGCCGACCAGCCAGGCCTGGAGCGGCGCCGCGGCACCGGCGGGCTTGGCCGGCACCGCGGCGACGGGCTTGGCCTCGCTCGCCTCGGCCTTCTGCACCGGCTTCACGGGGTTCGGGTTGCACGCCGCAAGCGCCGCGCAGCCGACCAGACCAGCGATGATGTGAGCCCCTGTCCGCATGGCCCGAATCTAGCGCAAAGCGCCGATCCGGGCCAGCGCGATCAGGCCGGGACCTTCGCCATTTCACCGATCTTTTCGAGGATACGGACCCAGGAGCGGATGCCCTTGTGGAAGCTCTTCAGGTCGTATTTCTCGTTGGGCGAATGGATATTGTCGTCGGTCAGCGCGAAGCCGACCAGCACCGTGTCCATGCCGAGGATCTTCGAGATCGAGGTGACGACGGGGATGCCGCCGCCGCAGCCGATCAGCGCCGCCTTGCCCCATTCGGCATCGAGCGCCGCACGGGTGGCCTCGAGCGGCGGGCTGTCGCTGGAGACGGTGACCGCCGGGCTGCCCGGGCCGCGGCCGGTGAACTCGACCGAGCAATCGGCGGGCAGGCGCGACCGGATATGCTCCTCGAACGAGGCCCATATCTTTGCGGGATCCTGGTTGCCGGTAAGGCGGAAGCTCACCTTGGCGTGCGCTTCCGCCGGGATCACCGTCTTGAAGCCCTCGCCGGTATAACCGCCCCAAATGCCGTTGACCTCGGCAGTCGGGCGCGACCAGATCTGCTCGAGCACGTCATGGCCCTTCTCGCCGGCGGGCACGCTCAGGCCGATCTCGCCGAGGAATTCGGCCGGATCGAAGCCGAGCGCGTCCCAGCTCGCGCGCACCGCAGGATCGAGCTCGGGCACGCCGTCATAGAAGCCGTCGAGCGTCACCCGGCCATCGGCATCCTTCATCTCGCCGAGGATCGAGCAGAGCAGCTGGATCGGGTTGCGCGCCGCACCGCCATAGAGGCCGGAATGGAGATCACGCGAGGCCGCACGGATCGTCACCTGGCCGGCGGCCATGCCGCGCAGGCCGATGGTGAGGCCCGGCGTCTCGGTGTCCCACATCAACGTGTCGCAGATCAGCGCGAAATCGGCCTTCAGCTCCTCGGCATTGGCGTGGAGGAAGGGCTCCAGGCTCTTCGAGCCGGACTCTTCCTCGCCCTCGAACAGGATCGTCACCTTGCAGGGCAGCCGTCCCTCGGTCTCCTTCCAGGCGCGGCAGGCCTCGACGAAGGTGCGCAGCTGGCCCTTGTCGTCCGAGGCACCGCGGCCGACGATCTGCTTCGCGCCGTCGCCGCGCGTCTCGATCACCGGATCGAACGGATCGCGCTTCCACAGCTCGAGCGGGTCGACCGGCTGCACATCGTAATGGCCGTAGAACAGGATGTGCGGGCCGTCTCCGTCATGGTGCGCGACGACCATCGGATGGCCGGGCGTCGGCGCGACGCGAGCGTCGAAGCCCAACGCGTTCAGCTCGTCCGAGAGCAGTTGCGCGGCATGCTGGCACTGTTCGGCATAGGCGGGATCGGTCGAGACCGAAGGCACGCGCATCAGCGCGAAGAGACGGTCCAGGCTGTCGTCGAGATGCGCCTCGACATAGTCGAGCGGCTTGGTGGAGTCGGTCATGGGGGCAGCGCTACGCCTGTGCGCAACCCGGGGCAAGTTCCACTCGGCAGCCCGGCGGAACAGCGGGCCCCTGCCGATGGTTCTGCGCTTCGGAGGCGCATATGGCGACTGCAGTGCACAAGGGGATTCTGGTCTGCGCCGGCGTGGCGGTGCTCGGCGGCGGCCTGGCCGGCATGGGACTGGCCAACTATACCCGGACGGGCGCATTCGACTTCTACAAGCAGACGCCGCCACCCGGCAGCTACGACATGACGGCGACCGCGGACAGCGCCGGCTATTATCCGGTGAGCCGCGCCGCCGCGACACCGCCCTATCCCGAGAACCCGGCACCGCCCCGCCCGGCCGCGATCACCCGCCCGGCCGAACCCGCCGACTATGCCCTCGCCGCCCGGATCGACCCCGAGCCGGTGCCGGTGGAGGAAGAGGCGGCGCTGCCCGAGCCGGTATCGGTGATCCCGGTGCAGCGCGGATCCTGGACCGCGCCGGCGGAAGAAGAAGCTGCGGCGCCGGAGGCGGAAGCTGCGCCGGGGGCCGTTACGTCCTAGGGTCTTGATCCGCCGCCCCTTGGCCTGTTTCGGCGAAAACACCCATACGCGTCTGGACGGGCCGTTTCCGGAACCGGACCTCGCTCGTCGGGGCAGGAGCAGGGCATCGTCGATGCCGGCAAGCTCTTGTCGTGATCTGAATCCTGGCGGGACCGGGCGATCTCTGGATCGCCCGGTTGATCAGGCTTCAGGCCCTCGCGGTGCCGGCCCTCATTTCTTGACCACGGGCGTGATTTCCAACGCGCCCGGCTCGACGATATTCACGCCCGAGAAGACCATCATCCCGCCACGGAACTCGATCAGATCGTAATCCTTGTAGCGGCCCAGATCGAATCCCCGCCACTTCATGGGCTTGCCGACAAACGGGAGCAAGCCGTTGGTGGCGACCTTGGCCTCATCGTTGCGCATGAAGGGCTGCGAACGATCGAGCAGCATCACATTGATGGCAGTGTCGAGCTCGGCCGTCAGGAGCTCCTTCAGGCGAGCGCCGTTATTTTCGGTCAGGCTCGCAAGCGGCAGCGCCTTACCTTCGCAGCAGAAATATTTGATCGCCTTGCCAGAGTCGCCGTCGATCGCGACCTTCGTCTTCAGCACGATATAGGGGCGAACATCCTCGGTCTTCTTGACAAACGTAAGCACCACATACGGCGTCACCGTCATCGTGCGGCCGCCCGGCTGGGGCGTGAGCGTGAAGGCCGTCCGGAACTTGTCGCCCGCCATGATCGTGTTGGTCATCTCGATCGCCTTTGCCCGGACGTCGAAGCGCAAGTCATCCTCGACATTGCGGACCTTGCCCGTGCCGGTCTCGGCGTTGATCGAACTCTGCACCAGCATGCCGATCGGGCCGAACAGCGCCCCGATCCCGCCCTGATGCCCCGCGACAACGACGTTGCTGTCCGGGATGCGGTGGACACCCATGGGCAGATCGCTCAGCCCATTCGCCCCTTTCTCGGAGAAGACGATGGCCGTCGTGGCTGGCGATGAAGCCGGAGCCGCGTCGGCCGGTCCTTGTGGAGCCGCCGTTTGCGCCATCAATGCGGGCGCGCTCGCGACCAGCGCGAGAATGAATTTACGCTTCATGCTTTATTCCCCCTGAACCCTGGCTCGAGATGCCGCCCCCGGCTTTGCTCGGCCACCGCGGCGACTGTTAGCTCGCGGTCATGGCCAGGAACAACCCTGCAGAAGATGAAGTGCTGATGCTATTCGCGCCTCAATGCATGAGGGTGGACGCCCCGCCAAGCTATCGACCCGAATTACAGACTGCTGGTTGCTTTGGCGCAAGTTGCCACCGGACAGCTACATGACCTCCCGCTCCAGCACCCTCTCCGTGTCGGGGCAGGTGCTGGTGATGCGGGTCGCGTGGATGCGGCCGCGGTCGGCAACAAGAGCCATCACGGATTGTTCTTCCGCGCCGTGGTCGCCACAGGGCACGTCCATGACCTTGCCGGGGCGCGGGCTGCGCGCCAGCGCCTCCCACTGGCTTCTGTTGAGTACCAGCGGCCGCTCCGGATGCTCGGCGCTGGTCATCGCGTGGAGGTGGGGATTGTCGCGCGTGATGCCGACCGCCACCATCATCTGCTTCCCGCATGGGAGGGTGTCGATCTGGAGGAGGAATTCGCCGGCGATCCCGTCATGGTCGTAATCTTGCAGGCGCATGATCGGCACCGCCGGACGGGCGCGGATCGTGGCGGGCGTGGGGTTGTCGTCGATGTCGCCCGGATGGGCCGGCCAGCGGGGCAGCATCGCGACCGGGCCGAGCATGTCCGATCCGGCGAAGAGCGGCGTCAAGGCCATGCGTTCGGAAGGTGCGCCGGGGCGCTCACGCTCCAGAACCAGGTCGCCAGCCTGGGCATAGGCGACACCGCTGCACGGGCAGGTCATGGCCATGGCGGGGTCTGCGGGGCCGCAATCACTGCCGTCATTGGGCGTGCCGCGCCAGATCAGCCGCCAGACCTCCTTCGAGCCATTGACCACGAAGCTGCGTTGCTCGCGCACCTCCTCCCTGGCGGGGGCGGCGGCGAGCAGGGGCGCGGCGGTCAGCGCCATCAGAGCGAGCAACGGGCGGAGCAGCATGAAGCGAAATATGCCATGGGGTGCAGCACGCAGAAAGTTCGGATTTCAAGCCAGAACTGCCCGGATCTTCGCCCCCGGTACGTATCGGTCAGCCGGGCTTCACTTCGCGGAGCAACGTCTCCAGGTCCTGCGCGGTGAAGGGCTTGATCAGCACCGGCACGTTGTTGTCGGCCGCTTCCAGCGTCGGCTCGGCATAGCCGGTGATGATGATCGCCGGGAGCGCGGGACGCAGCACCCGCAGCTGGCGCACCAGCTCGGTGCCCGAAAGCCGCGGCATCGCGAAATCGCTGAGCACCAGGTCGAAGGCGTCGGGGCTCGCCCGCACCATGTCGAGCGCGGCGGCGCCTTCGCACGCCTCGGAGACATGGTGGCCCATGTCCTGCAGCATCGCGAGGGTGGTGGCGCGCACCCCGTCATGATCGTCGACCAGCAGGATCCGCATGGCGGACCGGGCCGCCACGACCGCGGCTGCCCTGGACCGTTTCGCTGCACGGTTGGCCACGCGGTCGGCAGCCGGCAGCCAGATCTCGACGCGGGTGCCGACGCCGAGCTCGCTGCTGAGCCGGAGCGCGCCGCCGGACTGCTTGGCGAAGCCATAGACCATGCTGAGGCCGAGGCCGGTGCCCTTGCCCACCGCCTTGGTGGTGAAGAACGGCTCCATGACCTGCTCGATCTGATCGGCGGCGATGCCGCATCCGGTGTCGGACACGGTCAGCACGACATAGCGCCCTGCCCCCAGCTGGATGCCCGAGACCTCCTCGGATGCGTCGATCCGGCAGTTGCGCGCCTCGATGGTCACGGTGCCGCCGTCGGGCATCGCGTCGCGGGCGTTGATGACGAGGTTCATGATCGCCAGCTCGAGCTGGGCGCTGTCCGCGAACACCCGGTCGAGGCCCTTGTCGTGCTGCCAGACGAGCTCGACCAGGCCGCCCAGCGTATGCGCGAGCAACGTGCCGACCGCCTCGGCCAGGTCCGCCACGTCGATCGCCGCGGGCTGGAGCTTCTGGCGCCGCGAGAAGGCGAGCAGGTGCCGCACCAGCTCCGCCCCCTGCTCGGCGGCGTGCCGCGCCATTTCGACCAGCTTGCGCTGCTCGGGATCGAGCGGAATCCGCCGCTCGATCATGCCGAGCCCGCCGAGCACGGCGGCGAGCAAATTGTTGAAGTCATGGGCGATGCCGCCGGTCAGCTGGCCGATCGCGTCCATCTTGCGGATATGGTCGAGCTGGCTCTCCAGCTCGCGCCGGTCCGAGATGTCGAGCAGGGTGCCGGCATATTCGAACGGGGCGCCGGCGCCGTCGCGCACCAGCACGGCCTGGTCGAGGAAGTGGCGATACTCGTCATTGGCGCAGCGCCAGCGATATTCCACCGAATGCGCCCCGCCCTGGGCGCGCATCGCCAGCGCGACCAGCACGCGCTCGCGGTCCTCGGGATGCAGCCGGTCGGCCCAGAGCCCGGGCGTGCTGCGCACCGCATCGAGCGTATAGCCGGTCAGCGCCTCGAAATTGCCGCTGGCATATTTGGGCACGCGGACATCGGCGCCGACTTCCTCGAGATAGAGGACGATCGGCAGCGAGGCGATGATCGCCGCCTGGCGCTGCTCGGCGACGCGCAGCTGCTGCTCGGCATGCAGCCGCTCGGCATTGGCGCGCAGATTCTCGTCGAGCAGGCGCTGCTGCTGCTCGGCATTGCGCTGCACTTCCTTGCGCATCGCATAGAGATCGACGAACACCGCGACCTTGGAGCGCAGCACGGTCGGCTCGACCGGCTTGAACACATAGTCGACCGCGCCCATCGCATAGCCGCGCAGCAGATGCTCCATCTCCTTGTTGACCGCGGAGAGGAAGACGATCGGCACGCGGCGGGTCTGCTCGCGCTCGCGGATCAGCCGGGCGGTCTCATAGCCGTCGATCCCGGGCATGTAGACGTCGAGCAGGATCACCGCGAACTCGGTGCGCAGCAGGTGACGCAGCGCCTCGTCGCCCGATTTGGCGACGACGATCTCGGCGACGTCCTCGAGCACGTTGGCGATGGCGATCAGGTTGCGCTCGTCGTCGTCGACCACGAGCACCCGCACCGGATCGACCGGCAGCGGATCGAGCGCGGGCGCGTCGCCGACCGAGCCCATGACGATCGCCGGCGAGATCGGAACCACCCGTGGCGCCATCTCAGCCGCGCTCCACGACGATCAGGTCGGCCGAATGCTTGGCCTCGCGCGAGCGTGCGATCCACACCCGCAGCAGCGCGAGCAGCAGGTCGATGTCGACCGGCTTGGCGATATAGTCCGACGCGCCGGCATCGAGGCATTTCTGCCGGTCGCCCTTCATCGCCTTGGCGGTGACCGAGATCAGCGGCAGCGCCGCCAATGCCGGCCGCTGGCGGATCTGGCGCATCGTCTCATAGCCGTCCATCTCGGGCATCATGATGTCGATCAGCGCGATGTCGATCCCCGGCGTCTGCTCTAGGATGACGATGCCGTCGGCGCCGCGCTCGGCATGGAGGACCTCGACGCCGTAGCTCTCCAGCACGCTGGTCAGCGAGTAGATGTTGCGGATGTCGTCATCGACGATGAGGATGCGCGCGCCGGCCAGCTCGGGCACCGTGCGCAATGCCGCCTCGGCCTCGGGCACCAGCTCGACCACGGTCTTGCGGCGCCCCTCGATCGTCGCGGCGAGCTGCTTGAACACCGCCGCCAGTTCCTCGCCCTCGGCCGGCTTCTCGGTGACGCCGGTGGCGCCGAGATCGATCGCCTGGGCGAGCTTGTCGGCCCCCGAGATGACGTGGATCGGCATGTGCCGGGTCTGCGGATCATGCTTGAGCAGGTCGAGCAGCACGAAGCCGTCGATGTCGGTCAGGCCCAGGTCGAGCGTGATCGCATCGGGCTGGAGCTTGCGCGCCAGCGACAGCGTGCCCGCGCCCGCCGCCGAGATCACGCCCTTCAGCCCCTGGCCATGCGCGATGTCGAGCAGGATCGAGGCGAAGGTGGGATCGTCCTCGACGATCAGCACGAAGGGCGCGCCTTCCAGTGTGTCGCGATCGTCGCTGAGCTCGAAGGTGGCGGGCAGCGCCGGCGGGGCGAGCGCGCCGCTATTGTCGTAGCGCGGCTGGCTGCCGGGTGCGGGCAGCGTCGCCGGCGCGATCGCCTGGGGCGGCACGAACAGGGTGAAGGTCGAGCCCTTGCCGGGGATCGAGCGCACCTGCAGCTCGCCGCCGAGCAGCCGGGCGATCTCGCGGCTGATCGAAAGGCCGAGGCCGGTGCCGCCATATTTGCGGCTGGTGGTGCCGTCGGCCTGCTGGAAGGCCTCGAAGATCAGCTTCTGCTTGTCCTTCGGAATGCCGATGCCGGTATCGGTGACGGCGATCTCGACGGCGCGGTCGACCCCGCGCAGCACCGGATGGTTGGTGCTCCACCCGCTTTCCACCGTGCGCACAGACAGGGTGACCGAGCCCTGCGAGGTGAACTTGAAGGCATTGGAGAGCAGGTTGAGCACGATCTGCTGCAGGCGCTTCTCGTCGGTGCGGATCGTGGCGGGCAGGCTGCCGTCGAACTCGACGTTGAAAGCGAGATTCTTGTCGGCGGCGAGCTGGCGGAAGGTCCGCTCCATGTGCTGGCGCAGCGCCTGGAGTGGCATCTCGCCGATCTCGATCGACACGGTGCCGGACTCGATCTTGGACAGGTCGAGGATGTCGTTGATCAGGTTGAGCAGGTCCGAGCCGGCCGAGTTGATCGTCCGGGCGAAATCGACCTGCTTCTCGTTGAGATTGCCCTGCGGATTGTCGGTGAGCAGCTTCGACAGGATCAGCAGCGAGTTGAGCGGCGTGCGCAGCTCGTGGCTCATGTTGGCCAGGAACTCGGACTTGTACTTTGAGGTGAGCGCGAGCTGCTCGGCCTTCTCCTCCAGCGCGCGGCGGGCCATCTCGATCTCGAGATTCTTGGCCTCCACCTGCTTCTTCTCGTTCTCGAGCAGCTGGGCCTTCTCCTCCAGCTCCTCGTTGGTGTTGTGCAGCTCTTCCTGCTTGGTGGTCAGCTCGGTCTGGCGCGCCTGGAGCTCCTGGGTCAGCAGCTGCGACTGCTTGAGCAGGCCCTCGGTGCGCATCGTCGCGGCGATCGTGTTGAGCACGATGCCCACCGATTCCATCAGCTGGTCGAGGAAGCTCTGGTGCGTCTCGTTGAACTCGCTGAACGAAGCGAGCTCGATCACTGCCTTCACTTCGTCCTCGAACAAGGCCGGCAGGATCGCGACGCTGGCGGGCCGCGCCTCGCCCAGCCCCGATCCGATGCGGATGAAGTCGCTCGGCACGTCCTCGAGCAGGATCGGCCGCTTGTCGGCAGCCGCCTGGCCGATCAGTCCCTCGCGCAGCTCGAAGGCCGGCTTCAGCGCCTCGCGCTTGCTGGCGCCGTAGCTGGCCGCCAGCTCGAGCACGGTATCGTCGCCGTCGCGATTGGTGACGTAGAACACGCCATATTGCGCGTTCACCAGCGGCGCGAGCTCGGACATGATCAGGTTCGACACGGTCGACAGGTCACGCTCGCCCTGGAGCATGCGGCTGAACCGCGCCAGGTTGGTCTTGAGCCAGTCCTGCTCGGCATTCTTGAGCGTCTGATCCTTCAGGTTGCGGATCATCTCGTTGATGTTGTCCTTGAGCGCCGCCATCTCGCCCGACGCTTCCACCGCGATCGAGCGGGTGAGGTCGCCCTTGGTGACGGCAGTCGCCACGTCGGCGATCGAGCGCACCTGGTTGGTCAGGTTGGCGGCGAGCTCGTTGACGTTGTCGGTAAGGTCGCGCCACAGGCCCGCGGCGCCCGGCACGCGCGCCTGGCCGCCCAGCTTGCCCTCGATGCCGACCTCGCGGGCCATGTTGGTCACCTGGTCGCCGAACGCCGAGAGCGTGTCGATCATGAAGTTGATCGTCTCGGCCAGCGCGGCGATCTCGCCCTTGGCGTCCACGGTCAGCTTGCGCTTGAGATTGCCCTGCGCCACCGCGGTCACCACGTCGGCGATGCCGCGCACCTGGTTGGTCAGGTTGGTCGCCATCAAATTGACGTTGTCGGTCAAGTCCTTCCAGGTGCCGCCCACGCCCGGCACCTGCGCCTGGCCGCCCAGCTTGCCCTCGGTACCCACTTCGCGGGCCACGCGCGTCACTTCCGAGGCGAAGGAGTTGAGCTGGTCCACCATCACGTTGATGGTGTCCTTGAGCGCGAGGATCTCGCCCTTCACGTCCACGGTGATCTTCTTGGACAGGTCGCCCTTCGCCACCGCCGTCGTCACGTCGGCGATGTTGCGGACCTGGCCGGTGAGATTGTCGGCCATCAGGTTGACGTTGTCGGTCAAATCCTTCCAGGTGCCGGCGACGCCGCGCACCTGGGCCTGGCCGCCCAGCTTGCCCTCGGTGCCCACTTCGCGCGCCACGCGGGTAACCTCCGAAGCGAAGGAGTTGAGCTGATCGACCATCGTGTTGATCGTGTTCTTCAGCTCGAGGATCTCGCCCTTCACGTCGACGGTGATCTTCTTGGAAAGGTCACCCAGCGCCACGGCCGTCGTCACCTCGGCGATGTTGCGGACCTGGCCGGTCAGGTTCGCCGCCATCGCGTTCACATTGTCGGTCAGGTCCTTCCAGGTGCCGCCGACGCCAGGCACCTGCGCCTGGCCACCGAGCTTCCCGTCCGAGCCCACTTCGCGCGCCACGCGCGTCACTTCCGAGGCGAAGCCGTTGAGCTGATCGACCATCGTGTTGATCGTGTTCTTCAGCTCGAGAATCTCGCCGCGCACGTCGACGGTGATCTTCTTCGACAAGTCGCCCGAGGCCACGGCGGTGGTCACCTCGGCGATGTTGCGCACCTGACCCGTGAGGTTGGTCGCCATCGCGTTCACATTGTCGGTCAGGTCCTTCCAGGTGCCGGCGACGCCTTCCACCTGCGCCTGCCCGCCCAGCTTGCCTTCCGAGCCCACTTCGCGCGCCACGCGCGTCACTTCGCTGGCGAAGCCGTTGAGCTGGTCCACCATCGTGTTGATGGTGTCCTTGAGCGCGAGGATCTCGCCCTTCACGTCCACGGTGATCTTCTTGGAGAGGTCGCCCTTCGCCACCGCGGTGGTCACCTCGGCGATGTTGCGGACCTGGCCGGTCAGATTCTCCGCCATCAGGTTCACATTGTCGGTGAGATCGGCCCAGGTGCCCGCGACGCCCGGCACCTGGGCCTGGCCGCCCAGCTTGCCTTCGGTGCCCACTTCGCGCGCCACGCGCGTCACTTCCGAGGCGAAGCCGTTGAGCTGGTCCACCATGGTGTTGATGGTGTTCTTCAGCTCGAGGATCTCGCCCTTCACGTCGACGGTGATCTTCTTGGAGAGGTCGCCCTTCGCCACCGCGGTGGTCACCTCGGCGATGTTTCGGACCTGGCCGGTGAGATTGCCGGCCATCAGGTTGACGTTGTCGGTCAAATCCTTCCAGGTGCCGGCGACGCCTTCCACCTGCGCCTGACCGCCGAGCTTGCCTTCCGAGCCCACTTCGCGCGCCACGCGCGTCACTTCGCTCGCGAAGCCGTTGAGCTGGTCCACCATCGTGTTGATGGTGTCCTTGAGCGCGAGGATCTCGCCCTTCACGTCCACGGTGATCTTCTTGGAAAGGTCGCCCTTCGCCACCGCGGTCGTCACGTCGGCGATGTTGCGGACCTGGCCGGTAAGATTGTCGGCCATCAGGTTGACGTTGTCGGTCAGGTCCTTCCAGGTGCCACCCACGCCCGGCACCTGCGCCTGGCCGCCCAGCTTGCCCTCGGTACCCACTTCGCGCGCCACGCGCGTCACTTCGCTCGCGAAGGAGTTGAGCTGGTCCACCATCACGTTGATGGTGTTCTTCAGCTCGAGGATCTCGCCCTTCACCTCCACGGTGATCTTCTTGGACAAGTCGCCCGACGCCACGGCGGTGGTCACTTCGGCGATGTTGCGGACCTGGCCGGTCAGGTTGGTCGCCATCGCGTTGACGTTGTCGGTCAGGTCCTTCCAGGTGCCGGCGACGCCCTTCACCTTGGCCTGGCCGCCCAGCTTGCCCTCGGTACCCACTTCGCGCGCCACGCGCGTCACCTCGGCCGAGAAGGAGCCGAGCTGCTCGACCATGGTGTTCACCACCTTGCCGATGCGCAGGAACTCGCCGCGCAGCGCGCGCCCGTCGATCTCGACGGCCATCGACTGGCTGAGGTCGCCCTTAGCCACCGCGCCGATGACGCGCGCGACCTCGGCGGTCGGCTGCACCATGTCCTCGATCAGCTCGTTGAGCGCGCGCAGCTTCGCTTCCCAGCCGCCGGTGGCGCCGCGGACATGGCCGCGCTGGTTGATCTTGCCTTCCTTGCCGACGACTCGCGAGAGGCGTTCGAATTCGTTGGTCATCTGCTCCTCGAGCACGACGACCTCGTTGAACAGCATCGCGATCTCGCCATCGGCGCCGGGCAGATCGTCCGGCAGCCGAACCGAGAAATCTCCGCGTCTTAGGCTACGGAGCGCAGATACGAGGCGGCGGCGGTCCAGCGTGTCGGGGATAGTCTCTGCGTGCACCCAAGGCTCCAAGCATCTCCCACCCCGCTATCGTTCCACTGGACGGCCCCCCAGCCGCTACCTCCTGATATAACAGAGAAATCGCCTTGGCTCGGAAAAAGATCAGACATCGAACCAAACTTGCCTAATCCAGATCAAGCGCTACGAAACCCGGGCCGGCGGGGGCCGACCAGGGAGTTATCGCGGGAAGATGCCCGCCCGGCACGACGTCTCCAGCTTCATCCGCACCACCTTCCGTTCGGTCTGGGCGCTCGAACTGCTGTGCCTGATGCGCGGCGAGCCCGAGCGCGAATGGGAACGCGGCGACCTGGTATCGGCGCTGCGGGCCAGCGACCTCGTCATCGACCAGGGCCTGGCCGGGCTGGCGGCCGCCGGACTCGTGGTGATGCTCGCGCCTGATCGCGCCCGCTACCAGCCCGCCAGCGCCGAGCTCGACAGGCTGGCGCGCGAGGCGGAAGCGCAATATGCCAGCAGCCCGGACAAGGTGCGCCGCCTGATCATCCATGCGGCACATGGCAGTCTGAGCGCCTTCGCGGACGCCTTCCGCGTACGAAGGGATTGAGGCAATGGGGGATCTCGCTCCGGCCGTCGTCTACATCCTCTGCTTCGTGACGAGCACCGCCTGCGCCTGGCTGCTCGGGCGCACCTGGCACCGCAGCCGTGCGCCTTTGCTGTTCTGGAGCGCGCTCTGCTTCGTGCTGCTCTCCGCCAACAATTTGTTCCTGATCCTCGACATGCTGGTCATCCACGACATCGACCTGTCGCCGGTGCGGGGGCTGCTTTCGCTGGGCGCGGTGGCAGTGCTGCTGTTCGGCTTCATCTGGAACCAGGAGGCGGAACGATGAGCGCGCTCGTCTTCGTCTCCGGCGCGACCACCATGGGGCTGTTCGCGGCCGCGCTGTTCTTTCTGCGCTTCTGGCGGAACACCGGCGAGGAGCTGTTCCTCTTCTTCGCCCTGGCCTTCGGCCTGCTCGGCATCGGCCAGATCCTGCTGGCGATCGGCGGCTGGCCCGAGGAAGACCGCAGCTGGCTCTACCTGATCCGGCTGGCCGCCTATCTGCTCATCCTGTTCGCGATATTGCGGAAGAATTTCTCCGCGCGCTGAGCCGCGCGCGAAGCCGGGCCTGTCGCGACATGCCCGCTGGCCTAATCGACCAAATCGGTGCACCTGCAGCAAAATTGCAGGCTACAGACCATTGGCAATCGGCCTTGCGCCGCGCACTATTGGGTTTCGAACCGAAGGGGACTGGAATTGTCGATCCGCACCACTGGCCGACTGTTGCGCGCAGGCTGCATCGCAGCGCTGCTTTCGCCGGCCACCGCATGGGCTCAGGAGCTGACTTCCGACCCCGCCGGCTCGGGCGTGATCGTCGGCGCCGTGCAATGGCTGCAGGGCACCTTGCTGGGCACCGTGGCGACCGTGGTCGCCGTGATTGCGGTGGCGTCGGTCGGGCTGCTGATGCTCACCGGCCGGATCAACTGGCGCTACGGCGCTACCGTCATCCTGGGCTGCTTCATCCTGTTCGGAGCCGCGAGCATCGTCGCGGGCATCCAGACCAGTGCGCAGCTCGGCCAGTAGATGAACGGGCTCGAACGCGACCCGCTGTTCGTGGCGCTTACGCGTCCGCAGATGTTTGCGGGCGTGACCTATAGCTATTTCGTCGCCAACGCGATCATCGCCACCGAGCTGTTCCTGATATTCAAATCGGTCTGGGCAGTAGTCGCGGCACTCGTCATCCACCTGGCGGGCGTGCTCGCCTGCCTGCGCGAGCCGCGCTTCTTCGACCTGTGGCTCGCTCGGGTGAGCCGTTGCCCGCGGGTGCGCAATCACAAGATCTGGCAATGCAACTCCTACCGGCCCTGACGCGCGATCCGAAGGTCGTCGCGCGCGAGGCGCCGGCCGGACGGCACCTGCCCTATGCCCGCCACATCGACGACCATACGGTCGAGACGCGGGACGGCATGCTGCTCCAGGTGATCCAGCTGCGCGGCCTGTTGTTCGAGACCGCCGACACCGAGGAGCTCAACTATCGCAAGCGCCTGCGCGACGCGATGCTCCAGTCGATCGGCTCATCGCGCTTCGCGGTCTATTATCATGTCGTGCGCCGGGCGATCGAGCCCGAGCTCGACGCCAGCTTCCCCGATGCCTTCTCGGCCCGGCTCGACGCGGCATGGCGCGGGCGGCTGGCCGAGCGGCGGCTCTATACCAACGACCTGTTCCTCACGCTGATCCGGCGCCCGCTCCAGGGCCGGATGGGCCTGCTCGACCGGTTGCGCGGCACCCCGGCAGCGGCGAACACCGTGCACGACCTGCGCGCGCTCGACACCGCTCGCGAGGCGCTGGTCGCGTCGCTCGGCAGCTATGCACCGCGGCTGCTCTCGGTCTACCAGACCCCGCAGGGCAATTGCTCCGAGCCGCTCGAATTCCTCTCCTCGCTCTACAATGGCGAAGTCCGGCCGGTGCTGCTGCCGATGCAGGATGCCGGCGCCTATCTCCCCTATCGCCGGATCAGCTTCGGGCAGGAGACGATCGAGCTCGGTGCCGCGGGCCCGTCCCCGCGCAGCTTCGTGGCGATGGTCTCGATCAAGGATTATCCGGGCCAGTCGGCGCCGGGCATGCTCGACGAGTTGCTGCGCCTGCCCTTCGAGACCACCATCTCGCAGAGCTTCGGCTTCGTCGAGCGCCAGGCCGCACTCTCGAAGATGAACCTGGCGCTGCGCCGGATGCGCTCCGCGGAGGACGAGGCGGTGAGCCTGCGCGCCGACCTGTCCGGCGCCAAGGACGAAGTCGCCGCCGGGCGCGCCGGTTTTGGCGAGCATCACATGACGATCGCGGTGCGGGGCACGACGCTGGCCGAGGTCGACCAGGGCGTGGCCGAGGTGCAGGCGACCCTCGCCGATCTCGGCATCATTGCGGTACGCGAGGAGATCGCGCTCGAACCGGCCTTCTGGGCGCAGTTCCCCGGCAACTTCAAATATATCGCCCGGCGCGGGCTGATCTCGACGGCCAATTTCGCCGGCTTCGCCAATGGCCATAACCTGCCCCAGGGCCAGGCGGCGGGCAACCATTGGGGCGAGGCGGTGACCTTGCTCGAGACCACCGCGGCCGGCCCCTATCACTTCAATTTCCATCACGGCGACCTGGGCAACTTCACCGTGATCGGCCCGTCCGGCTCGGGCAAGACGGTGGTGCTCAACTTCCTGCTCGCCCAGAGCCGCAAATTCGCCCCGCGCATCATCTTCTTCGACAAGGATCGCGGCGCCGAGCCGTTCCTGCGCGCGGTCGGCGGGCGCTACGACCTGTTGCGGCCCGGTACGGCCTCGGGCCTCAACCCGCTGCAAATGGAGGACAATCCCGCCAACCGCCAGTTCCTGATCGACTGGGTCGCGCTGCTCGCGGGGGGAGCGGACATCGACGAGCTTGCCCAGATCAAGGACGCGATCGACGCCAATTTCGGCCAGCCCACCGAACAGCGGCGGCTGCGCCACCTGGTGGCGCTGTTCCGCGGCAGCCACCGGCCGCACGGCGCAGACCTGTGGGCACGGCTGCGGCCTTGGTGGGGCGATGGCGAGCGCGCCTGGCTGTTCGACAATGCCGAGGACCTGACCGACCTGACCGCCGACACCGTCGGCTTCGACATGACCCAGATCCTCGACGATGCCATCGTGCGCACGCCGGCGATGATGTATCTCTTCCACCGGGTCGAGGAACGGCTCGACGGCACGCCGGCGATCATCGTGGTCGACGAGGGCTGGAAGGCGCTCGACGACGAGGTGTTCGTCCGCCGGATCAAGGATTGGGAGAAGACGATCCGCAAGCGGAACGGCATCGTCGGCTTCGCCACGCAGAGCGCGCAGGACGCGCTCGAGAGCCGCATCGCCAGCGCGATCATCGAGCAGGCGGCGACGCAGATCTTCATGGCCAATCCAAAGGCACGCGCCAGCGATTACATCGAAGGTTTCGGGCTTACCGAGCATGAATATGATCTGGTGCGCACCTTGCCCGACAATGCGCATTGCTTCCTGATCAAGCACGGCAATGAAAGCGTGGTCGCGCGGCTCAATCTGAGCGGCGAGCGCGAGCTGCTCACCATCCTGTCCGGCCGCGAGCGCACCGTGCGGCTGCTCGACCAGATCCGCGCCGAGCATGGCGAGGACCCGGCGGACTGGCTGCCCCGGCTGCTGGAGGTCGCATGACCTGCTCGGGCATCACCGACGGCGCCTATCTCCAGAGCGTCCTGACCTTCGTCGACTGCCAGGCGCAGACGATCGGCGCCGCCGGATACCAGGCGGCGGCCGCGCCCGGATCGCCGCTGTCGCTGCTGCTCACCGGGCTGCTCACGCTGTTCATCGCCTTTTACGGCTACCGGCTGCTGTTCGGCGACACGCCAGGTGTCCGCGAAGGGGTGATGGCGCTGGTCAAGATCGGCGTGGTGCTCGCCCTGGCGACCAACTGGAACGCCTATCGCACGCTCGCCTATGACGTGACGATGCACGCCCCGGCCGAGCTTGCCGCCGGGGCGGGCGGAGGCGCCGGGCTGCCGGGATCGGGCGGCGGGCTGGTCGCCCGGCTGCAGCAGGTGGACAACGGCCTGGTCGCGCTCAACGCGATCGGCACGGGCTCGAACCTGATGGCCACCCGCGTGCGCACCGGCGCGGACGGGCAGCCGGTCGCCGTCGCCGAGCCCAATCCCGAGCCGCCGAGCATCGTCGGCCCCTTCGCGCTCGGCACCGCGCGCACGACCTTCCTCACCGCGACCATCGCCGCCTATGCCGCGGTCCGGCTGGTCGCCGGGCTGCTGCTCGCGCTCGGGCCCTTCTTCATCGCGCTGCTGCTGTTCGAAGGGACGCGCAGCCTGTTCGAAGGCTGGGTGCGCGGCCTCGTCGCGGCGATGCTCGGCGCGGTGGCCGTGACGGTCCTGCTCGGCGTCGAGCTCGCGCTGCTCGAACCCTGGCTCGCGGACCTGCTCCAGAAGCGCGCGGCGGGGCTGCCGATCGGCGGCGCGACCAACGAGCTGTTCGTGACCGCGCTCGCCTTCGGCCTGGCGCTGGTCGCCGGCCTCGGCATGGCGGCGCGCGTGGCGATCGGCTTCCGTCTCGGCGCAGTGTGGCGCGGCCTGGCCGAGCGGGCGGGTGTCGCTGTCGGCGCGGCCGAGCGGTTGCAGCCCGCCGGCCTTGCCGAGCGCCGCCAGGCACCCGCCGCGCAGCACTCGCGCGCTGCCGCGGTGGCCGAGGCCGTGGCCCGCATCCAGCGCCAGGAAACGGCACTCGCCGGTGCCGCCGCCACGTCGGGGGCAGCCGGGAGAACCCCGGGGGCAACCAGCCTGCGCGACATGCCCGCCGGCGCGCCGACGCCGCTCGGACAGACACATCGCCGGACCCGCAGCCGGGTCTCGGCCAGCGCCACACGACGGGATTACGGGAAATGAAGAACAAGGCGCGCGAGGCGCTGGACGCCTATTATCGCGAGGCCGGCAGCTGGGCCGAGGACAGTCGCGCCGCGCTCAGCGGATCGCGGCGCACCGCCTGGATCGTCGCCGGCGTCGCCAGCGCGATCGCCCTGCTCGAAGCCGCGGCGCTGATCGCGCTCGCCCCGCTCAAGACGGTCGAGCCCTATACATTGCTCGTCGACCGGCAGACCGGGTTCGTCCAGGCGCTGAAGCCGCTCGACGCCCAGCGCATCGCCCCGGATTCGGCGCTGACCCAATCCTTCCTCGTCCAATATGTGATCGCGCGCGAGAGCTTCGACGCGACCTCGCTCCAGGCCAGCTACCGCAAGGTCTCGCTCTGGTCCGAAGGGGATGCCCGCAACGCCTATGTCGCCGGCATGCAGGCCTCGAACCCCGACAGCCCACTCGTCCGGCTGCCCCGCAGCAGCGTGGTCGACACCCGCGTGAAGAGCGTGTCGCCGCTCGGCAAGAACGCCGCGATGGTGCGCTTCGAGACGGTGCGGCGCGATGCGAATGGCGCCGTGCAGCCGGCCAATGCCTGGGTCGCGGTGATCCGCTATCGCTATTCGGGCGAGCCGCTGCGGCTCGAGGACCGGTTCGTGAACCCGCTGGGCTTCGAAGTGACGCGCTACCAGCGCAACGCCGAGGCGCTGCCCCCACCCGAGCCCGCCGCGGCCGCGCCGGAACCCGCGCCGGGCGCCAGCCCGACGCCGGCCTTGCCGGCCGCGCCGGGACTGCAGGTCGCGCCCCCCCCGGCCCGGGCCCCCGAGGTGGAGCTGTGAAGCACGCCGCCCTGCTTCTGCTGCTGATGCTCGCGCCCGGCGCCGCGAATGCGCAAATCCGCCCGCAACCCGGCCAGGGCGATCCGCGCATTCAGACGGTCGATTATGTCCCCGACCAGGTCGTCCGGCTCGAGGCGGCACCGGGCTATCAGCTGATGCTCGAACTCGCGCCCGACGAGTATATCGAGAATATCGCGCTCGGCGACAGCGGCGCCTGGCAGGTCACCGCCAATCGCCGGGGCGACCGCCTGTTCATCAAGGCGGTCCAGCCCGGCGTCTCGACCAACATGACGGTGGTGACCGACGCGCGACTCTACACTTTCGAACTCAGTTCGCTTTCCGCGCCGGCGGCCGACACGGCCTGGTCGGTCAAGTTCCGCTATCCCGCCGCGGCTGGCCAAGCCGGTGCCCAGCCCGCCGCCGACAAGGTCGTCGGCCGCTACAAGGTCCGCGGCGATCCGGCGCTGCGCCCGAACGGCATCCATGACGACGGCATCCACACCTATGTCGAATGGCCCGAGGAGCGCGCGCTTCCCGCGATCTATGCGATCAACGACCAGGGCAAGGAAACGCTGGTCAACGGCATGATGCGCGACGGGCGGATGGTGATCGACAGCGTGCAGGACCGGCTCGTCTTCCGGATCGACAAGCACAAGGCGCAGGCCGTGCGCTTCCTGGGCGACCGCTGATGGCGACGGTCCCGCCCCCCGCCAGCGATCCGCGCCCCGCGGTCGAGCCGAACATGCTGCCCGTGGTCGTGCGGCCCCGCGCCGGCCCGCCCGCCTGGGTACTGGTGCTTGTTGTCGTCGGCATCGGCGTGGTGCTGTTCGCCATCCTCGATGCCCGCCGCCGCGCGCTGAGTTCCCCGGCCGTGCGCGCCCGCGCCGGCGAGGCGCTGTCCACGCCTTCCGAGGCCCCGCCCCTCTATGTGCCGCCGGTGCCCGCGCCCGTCCTGGTCGCGCCGCAGCCGCTGCCGGCGCCGACCCCGGCACCGGCGCCGTACACCCCGCCACCGCCACCTGCGATCGTCTATCCCCAGCCGGCCTATACCCCGCCGCCCCCGACCGCTCCGGCGCCCGCGCCTGCCCGGACGACCGCCGAGCCGGCGCTGGTGCTCGACAACACGGCCGGCACGCCGGTCCAGGCAGGGCCCAATGCCGCCCAGCCCGCCGCGCAGCAGACGGGAGGACGGACGGCGGTCGCCGGCACGCGCACCAGCGCTGGCGTGCTCGCCAACAAGCCGACCACCGTGCCGCAGGGCACGCTGATCCCGGCGGTGCTCGAGACCGCGCTCGATTCGACCAGCCCCGGCCTCGCCCGCGCGCTCGTCTCGCGCGACATTCGCGGGTTCGACGGCAGCCGCATCCTGATCCCGCGCGGCAGCCGGCTGATCGGCGAATATGGCTCGGATACCGAAAGCGGGCAGAAGCGGATGCTGGTCAACTGGATCCGCCTGATCCGTCCCGACGGCGTCACCATCGCGATCGGATCGCCGGCCAGCGACCCGCTGGGCCAGGGGGGCATCCGCGCCAGCGTCAACTCGCATTTCTTCGCCCGCTTCACCGGCGCGATACTGCAGTCGGCGCTCGACGTGGGCGTCAACCTCGCCGCGCGCGCGGCCGACGGCCAGGTGATCGTGGCGCTGCCGGGCACGCTGGGCAGCGCGACGCGCAGCCCCGCCCCCGCCGACATCAAGCCCACCCTCAAGGTGAAGGCCGCCACGAGCATCTCGGTCTTCGTGGCCCGCGACCTCGACTTCACGGGCGTCGAGAGCCGGTGAGCGAGGCCGCCACGATCGACGCCCAGGTCTATCTCCGCGCCTATCTCGCGCCGCTGACCGGCATGCTGGCGCGACCCGACGTGACCGACATCTATGTCAACCGCCCGGGCGAAGTCTGGGCCGAGACGCTGGGCGGCGCGGTCGAACGGCACGAGGCGCCGGGCCTCGACGTGCCGACGCTCGACCGGCTCGCCCGCCAGATCGCGGCGCTCTCGCACCAGGGGATCAGCCGCGAGCACCCGCTGCTTTCCGCCAGCCTGCCCGACGGCTCCCGCGTCCAGATCGCCGCGCCACCGGCGACACGCGGGCCGATGGCGATCGCGATCCGCAAGCACATCTCGTCGGACCTGGCCCTGGACGACTATGTCAGTGCCGGAGCCTTTGCCGGCACGGTGCGCGGCACCGCGCCCGACAAGTCCGAGACCGACCTGCGCCTCGCCGAGCTGCTCGCGGCCGGCGACGTCGCCGGCATGCTCGCTGCCGCGGTGAAGGCGCGCAAGAACATCCTGGTCTCGGGCGGCACCTCGACCGGCAAGACCACCTTCCTCAATGCGCTGATCCGCGAGATCCCGGACGGGGAGCGGCTGATCCTGATCGAGGACACGCCCGAGCTGCACCAGCATCACGACAATCTGGTCGGCCTGCTCGCGGTGCGCGGCAGCCAGGGCGAGGCGCGGGTGACGGCGACCGACCTGCTCGCCGCCTCGCTGCGCATGCGGCCCGACCGGATCATCCTGGGCGAGCTGCGCGGCGAGGAAGCCTATACTTTCCTGCGCGCGATCAACACCGGCCATCCGGGCTCGATGACCTCGGTCCATGCCGATTCCGCCGAGCGCGCGATCGAGCAGATCGTGCTGCTGGTGCTCCAGGCAGGCACCCAGCTCAGCCGCGACGATGTGCGGCACTATGTGCGCAGCACGGTCGATGTCTATGTCCAGCTCCAGCGGGTCGGCGGCAAGCGCAGCGTCGCCCAGGTGCTGCTGGCGTGACGGCACTGGTTTCTGTCTATGCGATCGCCCCTTCGCTCGCCGATCCGGAAGGGTCGAGCAGCCTGGCCGCGGCAGTCCGGTGGATCGAGCAGGTCGCGCTCGGCACCATCGCGACCAGCATCGCGGTGATCGCGGTGGCCAGCATCGGGCTGCTGATGCTCACCGGGCGCCTGCAGATCCGCCGGGGCGCCACGGTGATCCTCGGCTGCTTCGTACTGTTCGGCGCGCCGACGATCGCGTCGGGCATCCTTGGTGCCGTCCGCTCGGGCCCGCAGGCCGCGGCACCGGTGGTCATTTCCAGGGCGGTGCCGACGCCCCCGCCGCTGCCCCTCCCGACACCGAAAGCGGCACCCGCCTATGATCCCTATGCCGGAGCGGCGGTTCCCCCGCGATAGGCCGATTCAGCCGCCGAAGTTGCGCTCGACGATCGAGGAGCGGGCAATCTCGGCACCAAGGCCCGCCAGTATGGCATCGAGCCCGGCGGTGAGATCGTGCTTCGGCCCGCACATGAAGATGTCGATGCAGGCGGTGCCATATTCGGGCCAGGTGTGGATCGACATGTGCGATTCGGCGAGCAGGGCCACGCCGGTGACGCCCTGGGCCAGGCCGAAGCTGTGCAGGCGGACCTCGAGCAGCGTCGCACCCGCGGCAGCCGCCGCCGCGATCAGGCAGGCCTCGATATGCGCGGCGTCGTCCAGCCGGCTGCCGCCGGAAAGGTCCGCGATGAGATGGTGTCCACTGGTCACAACAGGCTCTCATGGGCGTGGTGCAGCAGCGCCATCGCGCCTTCGGCCGCCCGCACGCCGTGATAATGGGCTTCCTCGAACAGCGACAGCCCGCTGAGATCGGAATGGGCGAGGAACAGCGGCGGCTGCGGCTGGTGCGCCTGGCCGCGCTCGAGAAAGCCGGGCGTCGGGCGGATCATCGCATGGCCCCAGCGCCACAGCGCGATCTCGCGGATCGCGCCGTCCAACTCGGGATGCAGCGCCAGCAGATCGTCGGTGACGATGCGCTTCCATTCGTCGGCGCTGCGCTCGACCAGCAGGCGGCGCGCGGCGGCGGGCTCCATGCCGGAGAGCGGCAAATACCAGGTCAGCACCGTGCCCGCGGTGACGGCCGCGGGCCCCTGGTGCGTCGCGACGACATAGCCGAGCGAATCGCTGTTGCTCGACACATTGTCCCAGGCGAGCGGCACGCCGCGCCCGCCCGGCAAGCGATCGACGGTGACATTGGCGACCAGCCAGGGTGCGTAGCTGAACGCCCTGGCGTCGCCGAGCTCGGGGCAGACCCGCGTGGCGATAAAGTGCGGCATGGCGAGGATCGCGGCGCGGGCGCGGGTGCGCACCGTGCGGTTCCCGGCAACGTCGAAGCTGTCGACCAGCAGCCGGTCCCCGTCGCGCGCGACGCGGTGGACGATATGGCCGCGGGCGATGTTGTCGGGGAAGAAGCCGGCCAGGCGCGCGGCGAGCCGACCATTGCCCTCCGGCCAGGTCAGCTCGTTCTCGCCGGCGCCATTGGCCGCCCAGCCGCGCCGGGCGGCAAAGTAATGAATGCCGGCCCAGGCCGAGACCGCATGCGGCTCGGTGCCGTAATCGTCGCGCATCGCATAGCGGACATGGGCGCGCAGCACCGGGGACTTCCAGCCCTGCGCATCGAGCCAGGCGGCGAAGTCCTCCCTGTCCAGCGCGGTGAGCGCCGGGTCGCGCGAGCTATAGGCGCTCGGCACCGCGAAGGCGGGCTTGCCGTCATTGCCGACCCGTTTGGAGAATTCGTCCATCGCGCGGTTGAAGGCGGCGAGATCCTCGCGGTCCTGCGTGGCGAGACCTGTGCGCGGGATCAGCCCCTCCTGCCAGCGGCCCTGCCAGAACAGCCGCTCCTGCAGGTCGGCGCAGAGCTGGGCGGGGTCATAGACCGGCACGCCGTCCGCATCGCCGGTGATCATGCCGAGCTGGCGCAGCAGGTGCTGGAGCGCCCTGGCCTCGCGGTTGGCGACGGGCAGGTAATGCGCGCCGAGCGGATAAGCGGAGACGGGATTGCGGCCGCTGCGGGCATTGCCGCCGACTTCGTCCTCGAGTTCGAGCAGCCGGAAGCGGGTGAAGCCGGCATCGGCCAGCCGCCAGCCGGCCGACAGCCCGGCCACGCCGCCGCCGGCGATGACCAGGTCGACGTCCTGCTCCACGCTCGGCGCGGGGAAATCGCCGTCGCGCAGCCGGTGGCCGCGCGCCATGTCCGCACCGCCGAGCTTGCCCGGGGGCAGCGCCGGCCGGCGGCCGAGCGCATAGGCCAGCCCGCCGCCCGCCGCGGCGACCGCCGCCGCGCCCAGGCCCAGCGCCGTGCGCCGGTCAGCCTTCATATTTCCCCCAGGCATCGGCGAACTCGCGCACCAGCACCTGGTTGTCGAGCCGGTTCACCGGGGTCGGCCGCCGCGCCATGTCGGGCGGGAAGTCGAACAGGCGCTGGTCGATGGTCGGCGTGAGGAAGCGGCCGCCGGGGAGGATGCGCGCCTGGTCGGGGATCGTGCCGGCAGCGGCGAGGACGAAGCCCCATTCGCCGAAGCTCGGCACATAGACATGGTAGCCGCGGGTCCGCAGCCCGGCCGCCTCGAGCGTGGAGGCGACGGTCCAGAAGGCATTGGGGGCGACCAGCGGCGAGGTGCTCTGCACCACCATCATCCCGCCCGGTGCCAGCAGCTTGCGCACCGCGCGGTAGAAGGTCTCGGTGTAGAGCTTGCCCACCGAGTAATCGACCGGATCGGGGAAATCGACGATGATCGCGTCATACTGGCCGCTATTCTCGCGCGCCCAGCGAAAGCCGTCGGCGTTGATCACGGTCATCCGCCGATCGGTGAGCGACCCGCGGTTGAGATGGGTCAGCGTCGGGGTATGTGCGAACAGGCTGGTCATCTCGCCGTCGAGATCGACCAGGGTCAGCTTCGCCACTTCGGGGTGCTTGAGCACTTCCCGCGCGGCCAGCCCGTCGCCACCGCCCAGGATCAGCACGTTGCGCGGATTGGCCACCCGGCCGAGCGCGGGATGCACCAGCGCCTCGTGATAGCGATATTCGTCGCGCGAGGAGAATTGCAGGTTGCCGTTGAGATAGAGGCGCAGATCGTCGTCGCGGCGGGTCAGCACGATGCGCTGGAACCGCGTCGTCTGGGCATAGATCACCGGCTCGCCATAGCTCGCCACTTCCGCCCAGCGCTGAAGCCGGTCCGAGGCAATGAAGCCGGCGGCCAGGCCGATCAGCACCAGCACCGCGGCCAGCTTCTCGCTCCGGTAGCTGGCGGCGCGGGGCAGCGCGAACAGGAGCGCCAGCGCGACCGCGGCATTGGCGATGCCGAACAGGAAGCCGGTGCGGATCATGCCGAGATGCGGCATCAGCAGCAGCGGGAAGAGCAGGCTGGCGACCAGCGCGCCGACATAGTCGAAGGTCAGCACGTTCGACACGGTCTCGCGGAAATCGAAGCCGCGCAGGATGCGGATCAGCAGCGGGATCTCGAGCCCGACCAGGAAGCCGATCGCCAGCACCAGCCCGTAGAGCGCGACCCGGAAATGCTCGACCAGCGGGAAGAGCAGGAACAAGGCCGCGGCCGAGCTGCCGCCGATCAACGCGATCAGCAGCTCCACCCGGACGAACAGCCGCACCTCGTCGCGCTTCACATAGCGCGAGCACCAGCTGCCCACGCCCATGGCGAAGAGATAGGAGCCGATGACGGTGGAGAATTGGGTGACGCTGTCGCCGAGCAGATAGCTGGCCAGCGTGCTGGCGAGCAGCTCGTAGATCAGCCCGCAGGTGGAGACGACAAAGGCAGACGCAAGCAGCGCCGCTGCCGGAGCGGACGTGCGGAACTTTGGATGGGCCGGATCGCCTTCAGCCATGGATGGCGGCGGCGACGATCATCGCGAGCCCGATCGCGACCGCGCCGGCGAAGACCGCCACCGCGACATTCTGCTTCTCGTGGATCTCCTGCCACAGCTTGCCCGGAGTGAGCAGGTCGAGGACCAGGAAACCGACGGCGAAGACGACGATGCCGATCACCGCATAGAGCAGGGTGGAAAGCAAGGCGGGTAGAGTGGTGACCATATCCAACTCCCTATTTGTGGGCGGGACCGTAGATGCCCGCATGCGGACGGGCGCGCCCGCCCTCGGCAAAGGGCGACCAGGCGAAGATGCCGCTCAGCACGAACAAGGCGACGACGCCGAGCGACCAGAGGCCGTAGAGGAAGGTACGCGGGTTCATTCATCATCCTCCGATGCGCCCAGCGCTGCGAAGCCTGTGGGCGCGAAATCGCTCTCCGCCTGGCGCGCCTTGTCGAACTGGATGTGGCGGATCAGGCCGATCAGCAGCGGCAGGCCGAGCAGGATCAGCGCGAGCCAGAAGCTGGACAGGAAGAGCGCGCCGGTGCGCACCTCCACCACGACCTCGGGCTTGTTCACCGGCGTCATCCAGCCGAGATCCTCGGGCATGCCGGCATAGCGCGGACTGTAGAGCGAGCCGCTGCTCCAGCGATTGCCCTTGTAGTCGACCACCAGGTCGTAATCCCCCGCCGGCACGCTCGCCACCGAGACCGAGGAGCCGCGCGAGCCCTCGGTCCAGGGCCCGTCGGAATCGCTGCCCGAATAGCGTTCGGCGGCGCCATACGCCTCATAGACCTGCTGCGTCCTGCGATCGACCAGGCTGTAGTCGAGATCGACCCAGCCATTCTCAAGCGTCGGCACGTCGGCGCGGATCTCGACGCGCTGATACAGATGGCCGAAATGGATCGGGCCGAGCGTGACGGTGCGCTCGCTGCCGTCCGGCGCGACGGGGAATCTTCCCGCGCTGGTCCAGCTCGTGCCGCCAAATGCCAGGATCAGCACGACCAGCAGCAGGAACACGCCCGCGAAGATCTTGAATCCCGTGCCCAGCCAGGCGGCGTTGGGCGAGGGCTGGTGCGGCATGGGCGGCCAGCTGGCCCCCTTCCGGACGCCGAACGCCTCGGCCATTTCCTTGTGGGCGAGCAGCACCGACCGGGTCCAGCTCACTTCATGTGCGTTCTTCTCGCGCGAGAGCATCGCACCGGGGCGTGCCCAGTCGGCGCCGACCACTTCTTCACCCACCGCCACGCGCCAGTAGAATTCGCCCAGCACGTAGTCGACGCGCGCGGTGCTGTCCTCGTAGAAGCGCTGATAGCTCTGGTTGCCGAGGCGCAGCGTCTCGTAATCGTCGCGGAGCGGGGTGACGGTCAGCTGCTCGCCCAGGCTCCAGCCGCGGCCATCGGTGATCAGCCAGCGATAGCCGTGATAGGGATTGAACAGCAGATATTCGTCCCAGGCCGCGCCACCCATGGCCGAGCGCTGCATATAGCCGATCGCTTCCCATTCGATCCCGCGCAGCGTGCCGCGCGAACCGAGCGGGATCTCCAGCGCCGCCGCCGCCTGGTTATATTGGGTGACCAGCTTCACCTGCGGATCGGTGACGTCGAGGATCGAGCTGCAATATTGGCAGACGACGCTCACCGAATAGCCGGCCGCGCGCAATTCGACCGAGCCGCCGCATGCCGGGCAGGCCAGCGCCTTCACTGCCGGCGCTGCAGGCAGCTGGATATCGGCCGCGGGCTGCATCTCAGGCTGCATAGGCGGGGAGCGTCCAGCCCTCGAACGCGCGCAGCCCGGAGGGGGCGAGGTCGGCGAGTGTCACATATTGGCCCTGGTAGAAGGTCGTGGCGAGCGCATCGCGCTGCAGCGTCGCACACTCGCCCTTCGCCCCGCGCAGATCGACGCTATAGAGCTTCCAGCCGGTCGTCGGGGTGAAGGGAAGCTCGCCCTCGGCAGCGATGCAGATCACGTCGCGCGCATCGACGATGGTCAGCTTGCGCGCGTCGAGCGTCACTTCCTGGCCCGGCACCGCTTCCTTCCCGCCCGCGATATCCTTGAGCGTGCGCGTCTGGACCTGGCTGAACGGGCGCTCGCGCAGCAGCATGAACTGGCCCATCGCATCGCCCAGCCATGCATGGCTGCCATCGCCGAACAGCAACAGCCACTCGTTCCAGGCGCCGTCGGTCCACGCCCAGCGCACCCGTCCGATCACTTCGAACGGCTGATCCTCGATCCGCCCGCGCATGCCGATCTGCACCGGGCTGACGTCGAAGGGCAGCGGCGATGACGTGCCGACCACCATCACGGCGCCATCACTGCGGGTGAGCAGGCTATGGCAATAGCCGCAGACGCGCGCGGGCAACGCCGCCGAACGAAAGACGACCTCGGCACCGCAATTGGGGCAGTTGACGCTCAGGCTCATGACGGCGTCAGCGGATGCGCGAGAGCAGCTCGGCCTTCTTGGCGTCGAACTCGTCCTGCGTGATCGCGCCGATCGTCAGCAGCTTGTGGAGCTTCTCGATCTGGGCATAGGCGTCCTCGCCCGGTGCCGCGACTGCAGCGGCCGGCGCCGCGCCGCCGATCCCGCCGGCCATGCTCTGGCCGATCGCCACGCCTGCCGCCGCGCCCGCGCCGATCCCGGCGATGCCGCCCGACTGGGCCGCCGCGGTCTCGATCGCCTCTGCGCTCTGGAAGCGGATGAACCGGTCGAGATCGCCGACCACGCGCATTGAGCTGGCCTTGTCGAGCATCGCCTGCACCTCTTCGGGCAGCGACAGGCTCTCGATGAAGAAGCTGGTGCAGCTCAGCCCCCATTGGGTGAAGGCGGGCTCGACCGCGGCCTTGAGCTTCTCCGACAGCGCGCTCTGATTGGCGGCCAGGTCGATAAAGGCGATCTCGCCCCCGCCGAGCGCCGAGGCGATCGCCGTGCCGATCGCGGCGCGCAGCTGCGGCTCGACATCGCCGACGGTCAGCCGGTCGAGCGAGCCCATCATCTTCACTGCGAAGGCGGACACGTCCTCGATCCGGAAGCTGTAGCTGCCAAAGGCGCGGATGCGCAGCGGGCCGAACTCCTTGTCGCGCACCGTGATTGGCTGCGCGGTGCCCCATTTGAGCCCGGTCTGCTCCTTCTGGCTGTAGAAATAGACATCCGCCTTGAACGGCGAGGCGAAGCCCTTGTCCCAGTTCATCAGCGAGGTGAGCAGGGGAAGGTTGCCGGTCTGGAGCGTGTGGAGCCCCGGCAGGAACGCGTCGGCGATCTGGCCTTCGTTGAAGAACAGGGCGGTCTGGCCGCTGCGGACGGTCAGCTGCGCGCCATTCTGGATCTCGCGATCCTGCATCGGATAGCGGATGGCCAGTGTGCCGGGCTCGTCGACCCAGTCGATGACATCGACAAACTGCTTCGAAAGGAAGTCAAAAATCCCCATCACGCCCTCCTGCACCCAGGATAGGCGATATGCGGCCGACATAAAACAAATATGCGCAGCCCCGCGACTGCATCGATTCTGCACGGCTTCTCCTTGCACTTCGCCGGCATCGCTGGACGGCGCCCAGCCATTGCCGCTCCCGAACCTGGGAGACCCGCATGGCCCGCACCCGCTACAGTTTTCTCTTGAAGATCCCGGCCGCGATCGCGCTGATCGCCGCCGCCGACCAGCTCCTCTCCGGCCTGTCCTTCGGCTCGTGGATCGGCGGGCTCGCGCTCGGCTGGGCGCTGGTGCTGCTGCTGACCCGGCCGGCGCTGCGCCGGCGGGCAAGCCTCGTGGCATTGGCCGTCGCCATCGGCTTCGCCGCCGCGCTGGCGCATGACCCCACCCTGCTCGGCTGGGTGCTGTTCTGGAGTGCGCTGTCGATCGCGGCGCTGATGCCGCGCATCGGCAGGTTCGACAATGCCTGGCGCTGGAGCCTCAGGCTGCTCGCCCATGCGGCGACCGGGCCACTCGCGCCGGTGCTCGACTTCGTCCGCCTGTTCCGCGCCCGCCCACGCCGGGGACGGCCGAACCTTGCGGGGCTCGCTGCCCTGCTCGCCCTGCCGCTGGCGATGACCGGGCTGTTCCTTGCCCTGTTCGCCAGCGCCAATCCGCTGATCGCCTGGGGGCTTGGCCAGCTTCGCCTGCCCTCCGCGGACAATACGGCCTTCTGGGTGCTGGTGCTGCTCGTCGCCTGGCCAAGCCTGCGTCCCACCCGCTGGGCCACCCGCATCGTCGCCGGGCTGCCCAGGGCCGAGATCGGCATGCCCGGCCTGCCCCAGGCGACGCTGCTGCTCTCGCTGATCCTGTTCAACGCGGTGTTCGCGCTCCAGAACGGGCTCGACCTCGCCTTTCTGTGGAGCGGCGCGCCGCTGCCCGAGGGCGTGACGCTGGCCGACTATGCCCATCGCGGCGCCTATCCGCTGATCGCCACCGCACTGCTCGCCGGGCTGTTCGTGCTGGTCGCGCTCAAGCCCGGCTCGGCCAGCGCCGGCAATCCGGCGATCCGCCGGCTGGTGGTGCTGTGGGTGGCGCAGAACCTGCTGCTCGTCGCCTCCTCGATCCTGCGCACGCTCGACTATGTCGAGGCCTATTCGCTCACCGGCTTCCGCATCGCCGCGCTCGCCTGGATGGGGCTGGTGGCGATCGGGCTGGCGCTGATCTGCTGGCGGATGCTCGCCGGCAGGAGCGCCGCCTGGCTGATTAACGCCAATGCGCTGATCGCCGGGCTGGTGCTGGGCGCGGTGAGTGTCGTCGATCTCGAAGCGAGCGCCGCGGCCTGGAACGTCCGCCATGCCCGCGAGGTCGGCGGGCGCGGGGTGGAGCTCGACCTCTGCTATTTGTCGCGCACGGGCACCTCCTCGCTGCTGCCGCTGATCGAACTCGAGCGCCGGCCGCTGCCGCCCAGGTTCCGCGACCGCGTCCGCTATGTCCGTGCCGAGGCGATGGCGAGGCTGGTCCAGCGCCAGTCCGACTGGCACGGCTGGACCTGGCGCAACCAGCGCCGGCTCGACACGGCGCGCCGGCTGCTCGGCGCCAACCCGCCGGCGCCTGCCGCGACCTGGCCGGGAACGCACCGCGAGTGCGATGGCTGGATCCGCGACGATCCCGGCCCCGACCCCATGCCCGCCGCCTCCGAGAGCGATCCGGTCGCCCAGGCCGTCGCCACCGCCACTCCGCCGTTGACCGGAACACCCTCGCGATGATCCAATGCCCCATGCCTCGCACCATCCTCGTCGCCGATGACGATCCGCATATCCGCCAGCTGCTCGTCTTCGCGCTCGCCAAGGCCGGGCTCGAGACGATCGAGGCGGCCGACGGCGAGGAGGCGCTGCGGATCGCCGAGAGCCAGGCGCCCGACCTGATCGTGCTCGACATCAACATGCCGCGGATGGACGGGCTCGAGGTCTGCCGGCGGCTGCGGGCCGAGGGCGGGCTGCCGATCCTGTTCCTGTCCTCGCGCGACGACGAGATCGACCGGATCATCGGCATCGAGCTGGGGGCCGACGATTATGTCACCAAGCCCTTCTCCCCCCGCGAGGTGGTGGCGCGGGTGATGGCGGTGCTGCGCCGCACCGCTGCCCATGCGCCCGAGGTCGACCGCGCCGGCACGGTGATCCGCCACGGCAAGCTCGGCCTCGATCCGGAGAGCTGGGAGGCGAGCTGGGCGGGCGCGGCGGTGCCGCTCACCGTCACCGAGTTCGGCATCCTCCGCACGCTCGCCGCCATGCCCTCCAAGGTGTTCAGCCGCGACGCGCTGATCGACCGGCTGCGCGGCCCCGGCTTCGCGCTGACCGACCGGACGATCGACAGCCATGTCCGCAACCTGCGCGCCAAGTTCGGCCAGGCCGGCGCGCAGGACCTGATCGAGACTCGGGCGGGCATCGGCTATCGTATCGGCGCATGCTCGGAGGGCTGATCGAGGGGATCAAGGCGCCGATCCGGCGCTTCTGGCCGCGGCTGCGGCTGCGCACGATCCTGCTCGTCACCTTCGTGTTCGTGGCAGCGCTGCCCGGGGTCGGCGCGCTGTTCCTGCGCGTCTATGAGAACACTTTGGTGCGCCAGACCGAGGCGGAGCTGATCGCGCAGGGGACGGCGCTTGCCGCGGTCACCAGCGCCGAATGGCCGGGCTCGACCGGGCCCGAGCTCACTCCGCGGGTGTCGAGCGGGATCGCCGGCGGCCCGCTCTCGACCATCGACCTCGGCACCCGGCCGCTGCCCGAGCGCCCCGAGCCCGCGTCCCTGACCGGCAGCCCGGCCCCCGAGGTCCAGGCGGCCGCGGCACGCCTCGCCCCGGTGGTGAACGCGACGTCGGACGCGACGCTCGCCTCGATCCTGCTGCTCGCGCCCGATGGCCGGATCCTGATCGGCAAGAATGAAGGCAGGAGCCTGGCGGGCCTGCCCGAGCTGGCCGCGGCGCGCGCCGGGCGGCCCGAGACGGTGTTGCGCCGCCGCGGCGACTATCATCCCGAATATGCCTTCGAATGGCTGAGCCGCGCCTCGGGCCTGCGTATCCACCATGCCCGGCCGGTGATGGTGAAGGGCAAGGTGGTGGCGGTGCTGCTGCTGTCGCGCTCGCCGCGCGTGCTGTTTCGCGGGCTCTATGAGGATCGCGGCAAGATCCTGTTCGGCATCGGCGCGATCTTCGCGACCCTGGTGGTGCTGAGCGGCCTGCTCTCGCGCGGCATCGCCCGACCGATCGAGATGCTGAGCCAGGCGACCCGTGACGTGGCGCGTGGCGGCGGGGGCGGAGTGCCCGAGGTGCCGCGCACCGCCGCGATCGAGATCCAGGCGCTCTACAGCGACTTCGCCACCATGGCCGACGCGATCGACCGCCGGTCGCGCTACCTGCGCGACTTCGCCCATGCCGTGAGCCACGAGTTCAAGACCCCGCTGGCCGGCATCCGCGGGGTGATCGAGATCCTCGAGGACCATGCGGACATGGACGAGGCGGACCGCCGCCGCTTCCTCGCCAATGCCGGCGCCGATGCCGACCGGCTGGCCCAGCTCGTCACCCGGCTGCTCGAGCTGGCCCGCGCCGACATGGCCGAGCCCGATGCGAACGCGGCGAGCGACGGCGCGCTGCCGCTGCGCCGGATCGCCGATGCCTGGACCGATCGCGGGCTGGCGATCGCGCTCGACCTGCCCGACACCCTGCCCCGCGCCGCGATGCCGGCGACGATGCTGGAGGCGATCGTCGAGAGCCTGGTCGAGAACAGCCGCCAGGCCGGGGCGGCCGGGGTGACCATGGCCGCCACCCAGGAAGATGGCACGCTCCGGCTCCACATCGCCGATGACGGCCCCGGCATCCCCGAGGCGGACCGGGCGCGTATCTTCGAGCCCTTCTTCACCAGCCGCCGCGCCGCCGGCGGCACCGGGCTGGGCCTGCCGATCGCCCGCTCGCTGCTCGCCTCGCATGGCGGGACGATCGAACTGGTCCCATCGGCGCGCGGGACCAGCTTCGAGATCCGCGTGCCGATCGCGTAGCGAGGCCGCCAAAGTACACGAAGTACATGCCAAAAGCGGTAATTTGCGCGGAATAAGTCCTATAGATCTTATCTTTAGCTCCAGCCGCCGCCCAAGGCCTTGTAGAGCGCGGTCGCTGCCTGTGCCTTGGCGGCACGGGCCTGCTGGTCGCGGCGGGTGGCGGCGAGCAGCGACTGGCGGGCGCGCTCGAGCGTCAGCCGGTCGTCCTCGCCGCGATCCGCGCGCTTCTGGGCGAGCGCGAAGGCGCTTTGCTCTCGGGCCAGCGAGGCGGCAGCGTCATCGGCGGCGGCGCGGGCATTGAGGAAGCGGTTGATCGCCGCCTCGCTGTCCGACAGCGCGCCCACCACCGCCTTCTCGTAGCGCGCCGCAGCGGCATCGGCCCGGGCATCGGCCGCGCGGATCTGGGCGCGGATCGTGCCGCCCTGGAAGATCGGCCAGGAGAAGCTCGGACCGAGCTGGAGGCGGAAGGAATCGCCCGAGACCAGGTCGCCGGGCTTGCGCGCCTGCTGGCCAATGCTGCCGAGCAGGCTGAAGCGCGGGAAGAGATCGGCGGTGGCGACACCGATATCGGCGCTGGCGGCGGCCAGCTCGCGCTCGGCGCGGCGGACATCGGGGCGGCGCTCGAGCAGCTCGGAGCGCAACCCGACCAGGATCGCATCAGGGCTCGCCGGCAGCGGTGCGGGCGCCTGCAGCTCGGGCACGACCTGCTCGGGCGGTACGCCGACCAGCGTCGCGATCCGATAGGACGCGGCACTCGCCTGGGCACGGGCATTGGGCACCGCCGAGGCGCTCGCCTTGGCCGCGGCATCGGCGCGGTCGAGTTCGAGCCGCGACGCCTCGCCATGATCGAAGCGCAGCCTTGTGAGCCGGGCCAGCTCGCTGTCCGAGCCCGCCTGCGCCTCGGCAGTCGCGCCATCGGCCTGGGCGGCGCGCAGGTCCATGTAACTGCGCACCACCTCGGCGATCAGTGTGAGCATCACGTCGCGCCGCGCGAACTCGGCGCTTTCCTCGCGCGCGGTGGCGCCCTGCATCTGGCGGGTGCGCCGACCCCAGATATCCACCTCCCAGCTCGCGTCGAAGCCGAGATCGAACAGCGGGAAATCGCGCGAGAAGCCCGGAAAGGGGATGTTGCCGATCGGCAGCTGGCCGTTGTTGCTCAGCACATTCTCGGTCGCCGAACCCTTGGCGGTGACGCCGGGCAGGCGCCCGCCGGCGATCGCCTCACGATTGGCGCGCGCCTCGGCCAGCCGGGCCTGGGCCTCGCGCAGGTCCGGGCTCGACGCCACCGCGCGCTGGACGAGCGCGGAGAGCTGGGGATCCTCGAACCGGTCCCACCATTTGAGGTCGACTTCGCCGGGCGTACCGGCCTCGACCCAGTTCGGCGCGGCTCTGGTTTCGGGCGGATGATAGTCCGGCCCGACCGTGCACGCGGCGAGCAGCAGGAACAGGGGAAGCGAGCGGATCATCGGTTACTCCATGCGCGCACGGAAGAGCCAGGCCGAGGCGGAGAGCGTCGCGACGGCGATCAGCGCGAGCGGCCAGAGCTGGTGGAACACCGCGCCTGCCGGCATCGCCTTGAGGAACAGCCCCTGGACGATGACGAGGAAATAGCGGGCGGGATCGAGATAGGTGATTGTCTGCAGCCAGTCGGGCATGTTGTCGATCGGGCTGGCATAGCCGGAGAGCAGGATCAGCGGGGTGGTGACGAGGAACACGCCGAGGAACGCCTGCTGCTGGGTCTGCGAGGCGGCGGAGACCAGCATGCCGAGCCCGATCAGCGCGAGCAGGTACATGCCTAGCGACAGCCAGAAGAGCAGCAGCGAGCCGGTGAAGGGCACGCCGAAGACGAGCGGCGCGACCACCAGATAGACGCTGCCGTTGATCATCCCGATGATGAAGGGCGGGACCATCTTTCCGATCAGGATCTCGTGGACCCGAAGCGGCGAGACCATCAGCTGGTCGAACGTTCCCAGCTCGCGCTCGCGCGCGACCGATTGCGAGGTGATGGCGAGCCCGGCGACCGAAGTGATGATCGCGACCAGCGAGGGAAGCGTGAACCAGATATAGTCGAGCGCGGGGTTGTACCAGTTGGTCACCACGCTGCCGCCTGCCTGCCCGCGCATCTGGGGTGGAGCCAGTTCCGCACCCATGCCGCCGGCGATGTTGGTGACGTAACCGGCGACGATCTGCGCGGCATTGGAGCGGCGACCGTCGAGCACCAGGCCGACCGTCGCGCTCTCGCCGCGCGCCAGCTGCCGGTCGAAATCCTCGTCGATCACCAGGGCGGCGATCACCTTCTGGTTGTCGATCGCGGACTTCAGCTCCTTCGGCGTCCGGAGCAGCTCGATCCGGCGGAAATTGGGGCTGCCGGCGAGGCGCTGGACCAGCTCGACCGAATGCGCGCCCGAGCTGCGATCGAGGATGCCGATATCGACGTTCTTGACGTCGAGCGTGGTGGCATAGGTGAAGATGAACAGCTGCATCAGCGGCGGCACGAACAGCACCAGCCGCGCCTGCGGATCGCGCAGGACGGCCCACATCTCCTTGACGATCATCGCCCAGAGCCGGCGCAGGCCCGCGCCTTCGAACAGCCCGCGCATCAGTCGAGACTCCGGCGAGTGACGCGGAAGGAGAGCGTGAAGAACACCATGCCGAAGACCAGCATGATGCCGATGTTCGGCAGCAGCAGCCCCCATTGGTCGCCGGCGAGGAACACGGTCTCGAGGCTGGGGATCAGATAGCGCGCCGGGACGATATAGGTGAGCGCCTGGATCGGCCAGGGCATCGAGCCGATCTCGAAGATGAAGCCCGAGAGCAGGAAGGTGGGCAGGAAGGCCGAGAGCAGCGCCACCTGGCTCGCGACGAACTGGTTCTTGGTCGCCGCCGAGATGAACAGGCCAAGGCCGAGCGCCGGCATCAGGAAGGCCGAGGAGATGGCGTAGAGCGCGAAGATCGAGCCGCGGAAGGGCACCCCGAATATCCAGATCCCGATCACCGCGCAGAGCGTCATCGAGGCCTGGGCGAGGAAGAAATAGGGGATGACCTTGGAGGCAATGAACTCGGCCATCGAGATCGGCGTGGCCATCATCGCCTCCATCGTGCCGCGCTCCCATTCGCGGGCGACGACGAGCGCGGTCAGCAAGGTGCCGACCATGGTCATGACATTGGCGATAGAGCCGGGGACGAGGAAGAATTTGCTCTTGAGTTCGGGATTGTACCAGTAGCGCGCCGAGATAGTGACCGGTGCCTCGCGCGCATTCGGGTTACGCTCCAACCCCTCGGCGGCGGCCCAGCTGGCGCGGACGCCTTCGCCGTAAGCGGCTGCGAAATTGGCGGTATTGGGCTGGGAGCCGTCGGTGACGATCTGGACCGGCGGCATGTGTCCGCGCTTGATGCCCGCGCCGAAATCCTGGGGGATGACGATCAGCGCGCGCAGCTCGCCATCGACCAGCTTGTCGCGCACCTCGGCCACGGTGCGGGCCTCGGTCACTTCGAAATAACGCGAGCTGCGATAGGCCTGGGCGAGACGCAGCGCGGGAGCGCTGCTGTCCTGGAGGACGAGGCCGACGCGGGTGCGCGTGCTGTCGAGCGAGACGGCATAGCCGAACAGGAAGAGCAGGATCATCGGCAGCACGAAGGCGATCAGGAAGGTCGAGGGATCGCGCAGGATCTGCGCGGCTTCCTTGCGGACCAGGGCGGCCAGGCGCCTGAGATCGAAGCGGAAAGTCATGCCGCCTCCCGCGCTTCACGCTTGCGGTCGAATTCCTCGATCAGGGCGATGAAGGCGTCCTCCATCGTCGGGTCCTCGGCCCTGGTGAGGCGGGCGGCCTCGGCCTTGAGCTCGTCGGGGGTGCCGGTGGCGATCTGCTCGGCACGGTAGATCAGCGTGGCGCGGTCGCAATATTCGGCTTCGTCCATGAAGTGGGTGGTGACCAGCACGGTCACGCCCTTCTCGACCAGGCCGTTGATATGCATCCAGAATTCCCGGCGGGTGACCGGATCGACGCCCGAGGTGGGCTCGTCGAGGAAGAGCACCGGGGGCTCGTGCATCACCGCGCAGGCGAGCGCGAGGCGCTGCTTGAAGCCGAGGGGCAAGGTGCCTGCGTTGACGTCGACCTTGTCGCCCAGCTCGAAGATCTCGATCATCGCCTCGATCGCGCGCTTCGCCTTGTCGCGCGGCAGGTCGTAAGCCCCTGCGAAGAAATCGAGATTCTGGCGGACCGAGAGGTCGCCATAGAGGGAGAATTTCTGGGCCATGTAGCCGAGCGACGCCCGGGCGGCAGCGGCGGACTTGCGCAGCGACTTGCCGGCGACCGCTCCGGTCCCCGAAGTTGGCGAAAGTAACCCGCAAAGCATCTTGAAGGTGGTCGACTTGCCCGCCCCGTTGGGGCCGAGGAGCCCGAATATCTGTCCCCTCGGGATGCGGAAGTTCATGTCCTTCGCCGCGGTGAACTCGCCGAACACCTTGGTGAGGCCCTTTGCCTCGATCGCGCATTCCTCGGTCTCGGGGATGGTGCGGTAGCGTTCCGCCAGCGCCGAGGTGCCCTTGGGCCCGCCACCGAGCCGCTCGATGAAGCCGTCCTCGAAGCGCGGATCGGCGGTGCCAATTTCGGTGTCCGGACCGCCCGCGAGCGCCTCGGCGTCCGGAACCGGCTTGCCGTCGGCGACCAGCAGGCGGACCGAGCGGCCCTGGATCGTGCCGTCGATCACGTCGTCGCGGTCGAGCGCATGGGTGAGGAACTGGCGGCGGCGCTCCTGGAAGCCGGTGACGCGGATCACCCGGTCCCTGACCCGGCCGGTCAGCTCCGCCGGGGGGCCGTCGAACAGCAGCTGGCCTTCGTTGAGCAGATAGACGGTGTCGCACTTCTCCGCCTCGTCGAGATAGGCGGTGGACCAGAGCACGCCGATGCCCTGCTCGGTGAGATCCCCGACCATGCTCCAGAGTTCGCGGCGGCTGATCGGATCGACGCCGACCCCGGGCTCGTCGAGCAGCAACACCCTGGGCGTCTTGACCAGCGCGCAGGCCAGGCCGAGCTTCTGCTTCATCCCGCCCGACAGCTTGCCCGCCAGCCGATCCTGGAAACGGGCGAGATCGGTGAAGTCCATCAGCCGGTCGAAGCTGGCCTGCTGCTCGCTTTTCGGGAGTCCGCGAACTTCCGCGTACAGGCGGAGGTTCTCGATGACGGAGAGGTCCTCGTAGAGGCCGAAGCGCTGGGGCATGTAGCCGAGATCGTCGAGCTTTTCCCCGGGCTTGCCGCCCAGGACTTCAACGGTCCCCGAAGTTGGCGCCATCAGGCCGGCGAGGATGCGGATGAGGGTGGTCTTGCCCGCGCCGTCCGGACCGACCAGGCCGGTGATGCGGCCGGGCTCGATCGCCATCGACACGCCGTCGAGCGCGCGGTTGGCGTCGAAGCATTTCACCAGGTCGGTGGTGGTGGCGAGGGGTTGGGTCACCTGTTCCCCCCTTGTGTTCCTGCGAAAGCAGGAACCCAGGGCCGCACGCGACGCGCCCGTGACCCTGGGCCCCTGCTTTCGCAGGGGAACGAGAAGGGGAAGCGGCTCATGCTTCCCTCAATCCTTGTGCTTCGGACGTGCGCCCGGCACCGACACGCTGACCGGCTGGCCCTGGCGCAGCGCATCGTCCGGATCGTTCACGATGATGCGCAGCTGGTAGACGAGGTCGGTGCGGAGATTCTCGGTCTCGACCGTCTTGGGCGTGAACTCGGCGCGGGGCGATATATAGCCGATATTGCCCTTGTAGCGCTTCGGGTTGCCGTCGGCGGTGACCACCACTTCCATGCCCGGGCTGATCCGCGAGAGATCGCTCTCCGCGACATAGGCGCGCACGCGCAGCGGCCGCAGGATCGCCAGGGTGAGCACCGTCTCGCCGGGCTGGACGATCGCGCCGGGCTCGCGGGCGCGGGTCACCACGGTGCCGTCGGTCGAAGCGAGCAGCCGGGCGTCGCCGAGATCGGTGGCGGCGCCCTGGCGTGCGGCGATGGCGGAGCGGACATCGGCAGCGGCCGCGTCGATGTCCTCCTTGCGGCTGCCGGCGTTCAGCAACGACAGCGCCTGCTGCGCCTGTTGCAGGTCGGCACGCGCCTTGTCGCGGCTGGCCACGGTCTGCTCCCAGATGTCGCGGCTGATCGCGCCCGGCTCGACCAGGGGCTGGCGGCGGGCATAGTCGCGATCGGCGTCCTGGGCGAGCGCCGCCGCCGAGGCGACCCGGGCGCGGGCCTGAGCGATGTCCTGCGCGCGATTGCCGTTGCGGAGCTTGGCGAGCTGCGCCTCGGCCTGGGAGACTCGCGCGTCGGCCTGGGCGATGCGGCTGTCAAGCGTCGCGGCGTCGAGCGTGGCGAGCAGCTGACCCTGCTTCACCTTGGCCCCCTCCTCCACCGCGATGCTGGCGATCCGGCCGTTCACCCGGAAGCCGAGATCGACCTCGCGGATATCGACATTGCCGTTGAGCGCGAGCGCGCCGTCGTCGCGCGCCTTGAACAGGCCGAAGCCGCTGGTGGCGAACGCGGCTATCCCCAGCGCGACGAGGATGACGAGGATCGCGATGCGGCGGCGGTTCATGCGGGATTCTCCGACAGGATGCAGAGGGCGTTGGCGCGGAGGCGGGCGCGGAGCAGCTTCTGGGTAGGCTCGTCGATCGTCTCGACCGCGAGGATGCGGATGACGGCGGCGCGGCAGACGCGCAGCACCAGGCACTGGCCGAACAGCAGGATGCCCATCGCGCGGACCTCGCTGTCGGGCAGGTCGGTGCGGATGCGGGCCGCCGCGGCGACGAAGGTGTCGACCACGCCCTGCATCACCCCGGTGTAGAGCCGGTCGAACGCCTCGGTCGGGGTCTGCTGCTCGCGGGTGATGAACAGCGCCCAGGCCTCGGTCTGCGGGCTGATCATCATCAGCGCGAACCCGTCGAGCAGGGCGAGCAACGCTTCGATCGCCTGATCGCGCGTGCCGCTCTCGGCGACCTGGCGGGCGACCTCGAGTGCGGGCCCCTGGATCTGGCGGACGCTGGCGGCGATATGATCGGCAGCGGCGAGATAGAGCCCCTGCTTGCCGCCGAAATGATAGGTGATCGACGACATGGCGGTGCCGGAAGCGCGCGCGATCTCCCGCGTGCTGGCGCCTTCGAATCCGTGGCGCCCGAACTGCTCGATCGCCGTGTCGATGAGGGTCTGGCTGGTCATCTGCACCGAATCTTGTTCGTTCGAACGAACTAATATTGGTTGCAGGGATGTGAAGCAAGGGGAACTGTTGGGGCGGGGGAAGGTTGCGTGGGCTTGCCCCTCCTCCGATCATCCTGAGTAGAGCTGAGCCTGTCGAAGCCCGTATCGAAGGAAGCCCATGGACCGTCCTTCGATACGCCATTTCGACAAGCTCAATGGCTACTCAGGATGACCGGGGCTTGGTGGGGCGGGTTAAGGGTGAGGTTGGGATCGGTTTGGAGGTGGGTCGGGATTGGCGTTGCGTGCCAGCTGCGCTACGATGCTCCCGTCCGCGTGACTGGCGATACGAGATGGAGCACCATCGGGAAGCGCGGGCGTGGACGCCGTTCGCCTGGGCACCCTTCACGCATTGGAGGACCATGATGCCCGAGCCACTGCACATCGCTTTCCTGCTGTTCCCCGACGTGACCCAGCTCGACCTGACCGGGCCGGCCCAGGTGCTGTCGCGCATGGGGAACGTCACGCTCGACCTGGTGGCGAAGACCCGCGATCCGGTGCGTACCGACGCGCTCTTCGACCTGCTGCCGACCGCGACCTTTGCCGAAGTGCGGCGGACCGACATCCTCTGCGTGCCCGGCGGGTTCGGCACGGTGGCGGCGATGGAGGATGCCGAGACGCTCGCCTGGCTGAGGCAGGTGGCGGAGGGCGCAGCCTGGGTGACCAGCGTGTGCACCGGATCGCTGCTGCTCGGCGCCGCGGGGCTTCTGCAAGGCTATCGGGCGGCCTGCCATTGGGGATCGCGCGAGCAGCTTTCCTGGTTCGGTGCCGAGCCGGTGGCCGAGCGGGTGGTGTTCGACCGCAACCGCGCGACCGGCGGCGGGGTGACCGCGGGGATCGACTTCGCGCTGGCGCTGACCGCGGCGATCCGGGGCGAGGATCATGCGCGGTTCGTCCAGCTGAGCCTGGAGTACGATCCCGCGCCACCGTTCGATTCCGGCTCTCCGGAGCGGGCGGACGCGGAGACCGTGGCACGCTACCGGGCGATGGTGGAGAAGTTCGCGCCCGGGCGGGCGGCGAAGGTGAAGGGGATTGCCGAGGGGTTGGGGTTCTAGTTCCTCCCTCGCGAAGCGGGGAGGGGGACCATTCGCGTAGCGAATGGTGGAGGGGGCTTAGCCGCAAGCGATATAGCGAGTGGAGAGCGTGTTTCCCCTCCACCACCGCCTTCGGCGGCGGTCCCCCTCCCCCGGAGCTGCGCTCCGAGGGAGGAATTTCTAGCCCAGCGCTTTTACCGCGCCCTTCAGATCCTCGACGAAGGCGGCGAACTCGTCCTCCGCCTTCGACTTGTCCGGCATGCGCAACAGGAAGCTGGGGTGGATCGTCACCCAGCCGAGGCCGCCTTCGGGCAGCTCGATCGCCCTGCCCCGCATTGCCGTGATCGTCACCGCCTTGCCGAGCAGTTGCCGCGCGGCGGTGGCGCCGAGCGCGACGGTCATATCGGGCTTCACCAGCAGCCGCTCCTGCTCGTACCACCAGCGGCAGGCCTGGACCTCGCCGGCATCGGGCTTCGAATGGATGCGCCGCTTGCCGCGGGGCTCGAACTTGAAGTGCTTGACCGCATTGGTGACGTAGACCGTGTCGCGCTCGATCCCCGCCTGCGCCATGGCGCGGTCGAACATCTCGCCGGCCGGGCCGACGAACGGACGGCCGGCCAGGTCCTCCTGGTCACCGGGCTGCTCGCCCATGATCATCATCCGGGCATCGACCGGGCCTTCGCCGAACACGGTCTGGGTGGCGTGCCTGTAGAGGTCGCAGCGGGTGCAGTGCGCCGCCTCGTCGCGCAGCGCCTGCCACGCGCCTTCGATATTGCCGCCAGGCCTTGGCTGTGTCGCCACCATCGCCGTCTCCCGCTGGCGCGCGGTTGCGACCAGCTCCCGGACCAACGCGGTTTCGGGCATGTTTTTCCAATATCTGCGCGGCATCTCCTTCAGCATCATGCCGGTCTTGAGGCGGGCCGGGTTGAAGATCGAGGCGTAATAGGTCTTCCAGATATCCTCGACCGGATCGTCGCCCGGGGCATCGGCTTTGGTTGCGCCGGGGCCTTCGGACAGCGTCTCGGTGTCCCAGTGGAGCGACAGCTCGGGGGTGAGGATCGACCAGCGCATCGAGGTGAAGCGCTCGACGAAGAAGCGGGCATTGGCGCGGACGATGTGATGCTCGGGCTCGAACCAGGCGACATAGCGGGTGTTGGGTTCGCCGGTGCCGGGGAAAGGCAGCGCGTCCCGGACTTCGCGGAAGCGGACAAAGGCGCGCATCTTGTGGATGTCCTGGCGGACCTGGCGGGCCATGGCCTCCAGCCGGCGGACCAGCGGATCGGCCTGGTCGGCGACGCGGCGCGGATCGCCGGCGAGCAGCGTGTAGAGCAGGGCGAAGCGCTCGGGATCGCGGTGGAGGATCGCCGACTGTGCGAGGTCGAGGAAGGCACGGGGGACTTTCAGCGGGCGCGGCGCGGCCGGGGGGAGCACGGCTTCGTCGGCGAACAGGTCGGTGGGCGCATCGCTGACCTGCCAGAGGATTTCGGACGCCGGCACGCCCGCCTGGACGAGCCCGCGCGCGGCATCGCGCCAGCCGGTGAAATCGTCTTCGCTTGCCAGACTTGCGACGCGCACACCAACTCCCAACCGTCATCCCGGCGAAAGCCCGGATCTCAGGCGGCAAGCGAATGGCCCGCGGCACGAGATCCCGGCTTTCGCCGGGATGACGGCTATTAACGCTTCACCGGCGTTTTCGGCATCGATTCGATCCACTCCCGGACCAGCGCGACGCCTTCCTTGTGGACGGTGGCGCGGCCGAGCTCGGGCATGGCGATGCCGGGGTCGGTCGATTCCATCCGGTAGAGCAGGATCGAGGCCTGCGGATCGCCGGGGACGATGTCGAAGTCGCGCGTACCGGCGCCGCGGCCGGCGGCGGTGGGGCGCTTAAACAGGCCACGCTGCTCGGGATCGGTACGGGCGAGGTCGAGGAACAGGCCCGAGTTGGACGCGGCGCCCTGTGGATTGTGGCAATGGGCGCAGTTGATCTCGAGCCAGGCGCGGGCACGCTGGTCCAGGGGAGCCGTCCTGTCGTCCCAGCGGGCGACGCGCGGTGCGTCCGGCGGGAGCCGGTCGAGCATGCCGGCCGCGAGCAGCTTTTCGAGCTGGCCGCCATGGTTGAGGTAACGCGCCTTGATGCCGATCGGCGTGACCTGGCCGGCCAGGCCGTGGCAATCCTTGCACTGGTTCTGGTTGGGCACCGCATAGGAGATGCTGTGCGCCTCGCCCGAGGGATCGGTGAAGCTTACGGGCAAGCGGGTGCCGGCGCGCTTGAGGTCGGCATCGGTACCGTCGGCGTTCCAGACATAGGGGATCGGCACCCAGCCGCCGGCACGGTGGAGCAGGACGCGGGTCTCCAGGGGCTTGAAGACGCCGTTCACAGGGTAGCCGAAGGTCTTGACCAGCGCGGCGCCGACCGGGAGATCGAGCGGCTTCTGGGGGTCGTATTTCGCCCGGGTGCCCGCCGGCAGATAGATATAGCGCTCCTTCGCCGCATAGTCGGAGAAGAGCGGTGTCTCGAGATCGTATGGCATCAGCCGCTGGGCGGGCGTGCGGGCCTTGAGATCGGTGAAGAAGCCATAGTCGGAGAGGTGCGCGGGCCAGCCCTCGGCGGTGATCGCCGCGTCGTTCACGCCCGCCGGCCGGCCGAGCAGCGCGGCGGCGAACAGGGCGGCCGCGCCGAGCAGTGCCTTCATTTGGCGGCGGCCTCCATCGCTGCCGGCAGCTTGAAGGTCTGCCAGGGCGGCGGGATCTCGTCCGCGAGCTTGATCAGCTGGGGCTTGGCGGTCTCGATCCCGGCGCCGAGGGCGAGGCCGAGGGTCAGGACCGGGCCGTCATCGCCGGTGAGCCTGACCTGGTCGCCGCCGGTGCCGTCCCAGAAGACCGGCGGCAGCGTGCCGCCCAGCGCCGCGGCCAGCTCCTTGCCGCCGGGCATGGCGGGGGCGAAGCCGGCGCGGCCATGCTTGTTGCCGGCGAGACGGATGTTGCGCGGATAGGGATCATAGCCCTTGTCCTCGAAGGGCTGGCGATAGGCGACGACCATGATGTTGGCGGTGCCGTTGCCGCTCAGCTCGTTGTCCCGGACATCGACGTCGTTCTCGGCCATGACCAGCACGCCGGTGCCGGTTGGCACGGTCGCGACCGTGTTGCCCGGGGGCGCGAAATTGGGGGTGTCGTTGTCGAGCACCCGGTTGCCCGAGACCGTGACCCAACCCTTGCCGCGGCGGGGCAGCGCCGGCAGGTCGAACACCAGGATGCCGCCGGTATTGTGGGTGGTGAGGTTGTTGGTCACTTCGGCCAGGCCGCTATTCTCGATCTCGATGCCGGCGACATTGTACATCGCGGTCGAGTTGCGGACGATGATCCGGTTGGACTGGCCGACATAGATGCCGGCGTCCGACGCGCCCTTCACGGTGACGCCGTCGATCAGCACGTCCTCGCTCTCGACCGGATAGACGCCGTACGCGCCGTTGCTCGCCTTGGGGCCGCCGGTCCATTCGACGCGGACGTTCTTGTAGACGATACGGTCTGCGCCCTTGGACTTGATGCCGTCGCCCTTGCTGTCCTCCACCGCGAAGTCGCGCAGCACCACGTCGTCCGAAGTGACCAGCAGCCCCTCGCCCGCGCCGAGCTGGCCCTTGAAGCTGAGCACCGTCCTGAGCGAACCGGCGCCGCGCACCGTCACGCCGTTCACGTCGAGGCTGAGCCCGTCGGTCAGCTCGAAGCGGCCGGCGCCGATGCGGACCGTGTCACCGGGCTTGGCGTCGAGCAGCGCGGACTGGAGCCGCTCCTGGGCATTGGGGCCGGCCTCGACGGTGATGTCCTTCGCCACCGCCGGAGTCGCGGCGAGCAGCACGGCAAGCGCACAGAATCGAAGCATCCCTCTCTCCCTATTTGCGTATTTTTGAAGGATGATACGCCGCTCGGGAGAAATTGACAGTCCTGTCAGTTAGGCCGGCTCGGGATGGTGGCAGACGAACTCGATCAGCCGGCCATCGGGGTCGCGGAGATAGCCGGCATAATAGTTCGGGTGGATGTGCGGGGCGAGCGCGGGCGCGCGGTCGAGGACATGGCCGGCGTCCCGGCCGGCGGCGTAGATCCGGTCGACCGTGGCGCGATCGGGCGCGGCGAAGGCGAAATGGAGGTCCGACGGCGTATCGGCCTCGATCAGGAACAGGTCGAGCGCGGTCGCGTTGCCGAAGCCCTTGGCGGGGCCGTCGATCTTCTGGCTGTAGCCGAGCGGCGCCAGGGCATCGGCGTAGAAGGCCAGGCTCTCGGCGAGGCGGGCGGTGCGGATCTCGATATGGTCGATCATGTAAAGCTCCTTCGCCGCAGGAGATAAGGCCCGGCGACGCCGCATTCCGGCGAAGGCACCGAAGGAATCGCCGGATTTCGGCAGATTTGCCCGCTAGGATGACGGCGATGGCCAAATCCGATCTCGACCGCTTCGACCGCAAGCTCCTCACCCTCGTCCAGCGCGACGCCGGCCAGACCGCCGACGCGCTTGCCGAGCAGGTGGGGCTGTCCGCCTCCGCGGTGCTGCGCCGCCTGAAGCGGCTGCGCGAGACCGGGGTGATCCTCAGCGAGATCGCCGTGGTCGACCCGCTCAAGACGGGGAAGCCCAACTTCTTCCTGGCCGCGCTGGAGATCGAGCGCGAGCGGCCCGAGCTGATCGCCCGGCTGCGCCAGTGGATGGCGGCGGAGGAACAGATCCAGCAGGTCTATTACGTCACCGGCACCGCCGACTTCATGCTGGTGATCGTCGCGCCCGATGTCGGCGCCTATGACGCGCTGATGAGCCGGCTGATGGCGGACAATCCCAATGTGCGCCGCTTCACCACCAATGTCGTGCTGGGCGTTGGCAAGCGCGGGCTGTTCGTGCCGATCGCCGACTGAAGGCTATTCGGATTCCGGCCGACCGCGAGTGGATATCGATTCAATCGCCTCGACGATCTCCGCCACGGAAAGGGTGAAGACGCCGCCCTCATTCTCTCGCCAGATCGCGATGCCTTCGGAAGGATCGGGGAAAGCCGGCCTGCGCGAAGACAGCCGCGTGACGCTCGCGTCGAGCGTCTGCTTCGACACGGGCGAATGCATGATTTCACCCCCCGGCAGGGCGAGGCCGATCAGGCTGATATGGTAGATCGGATCGCCGCGCGGATCGGCTTCGATCGCCTGAATCCTGAGCAGCGAATCGGGTTCGGTCGGGCGCGTGCGATATTCCCAGACCTGGCCGGCGGCATAAGCGGGGCGATCGGTGGATTGGCCCGAGACACCAAACAAAGCGAGCAGGGCGGCGAGCAGCTTCATGCCCGCGAAGCTAGCAGCACGATCAGGCCGCGAACAGTTCGAGCTGCTCGCGCTTCGGGGCGACCAGCGACCGCAGATCGGCGCGGTCGGACAGGGCGACGGGGCGCCAGTCCTCGGCGACCAGGAAGGGACGGACCTTGGCGATCGACGCGGTCAGCCGGGCGACGTCCTCGAGCCGCAGCCGGCGCCAGCGGCGGGCGGCGAGGATCGCGTCCACGGCCTTGAGCCCGAGCCCCGGCACACGCAGCAGCGCCTCGCGCGGGGCGCGGTTGACGTCGACCGGGAAGCGCTCGCGGAACTTGAGCGCCCAGGCGAGCTTCGGATCGATGTCGAGCGGGAGCATGCCGGTCGGATCCGCCGCCTCGGCGACTTCGCCGGGCCGATATTCGTAGAAGCGCATCAGCCAGTCCGACTGGTAGAGCCGGTGCTCGCGCATCAGCGGCGGGCGCTGGAGCGGCAGCACCGCGCTGGCATCGGGGATCGGGCTGAACGCCGAATAATAGACGCGGCGCAGCTGGAACCGGTCATAGAGGCCGGCGGCACGGGTGATGATGTCGCCATCGGTGGCGGCATCGGCACCGACGATCATCTGGGTCGACTGGCCGGCGGGAGCGAACTTCGGCGCGGACCTGTAGCGCTTGCCGGCATCCGCCGTGTCGTCGATCGCCGTGCGGACATCGCGCATCGCGCCTTCGATCCGGCCCGCCGATTTCTCGGGGGCGAGACGGGTGAGGCCGGCAACGGTGGGCAGCTCGACATTGATCGAGACGCGGTCGGCATAGAGGCCGGCCTGGTGGACCAGCTCCGGATCGGCATCGGGGATGGTCTTGAGATGGATATAGCCGCGGAAATCATGTTCCTCGCGCAGCAGCCGGGCGACGCGGACGATCTGCTCCATCGTATAGTCGGACGAGCGGATGATCCCCGAGGAGAGGAACAGCCCCTCGATATAGTTGCGCCGGTAGAAGCTCAGCGTGAGATCGACGACTTCCTCGGGGGTGAAGCGGGCGCGGCGGACGTTCGAGCTCTTGCGGTTGATGCAGTAATGGCAGTCGAACACGCAGCTGTTGGTCAGCAGGATCTTGAGCAGCGAGATGCAGCGGCCATCGGGCGCATAGGCGTGGCAGATGCCCATGCCCTCGGTCGAGCCCAGGCCCCCCTTCGCTCCGCTCGCCGCATTGCGCTTCGTTGTGCCCGAGGACGCGCAGCTGGCGTCATATTTGGCGGCATCGGCAAGGATGGCGAGCTTCGCGCGGAGATCGAGCTGCGACATATGTTCCTTCTATGTTCCTGATATTGCGGTGTCCAGTGGGTTGTGGGAAGGGCAACGCTCAGGATCATTATTCCTCCCCGAGCTCGCTCGGGGAGGGGGACCATTCGCGCAGCGAATGGTGGAGGGGCCGACGCGAACCGCGTCGGTACCGGCAGGCCCCTCCACCACCGCCTTCGGCGGCGGTCTCCCTCCCCCAGACAAGCTGGGGGAGGAATTTTTGGAGTGTGCGATGCGATTGCGGGTGGACCGGCACTTCAGGATCCTGCTGATCGCGCTGGCGGTCACCTGCCTGCTCGGCTTCACCTTCAAGCAGCATTGCATGCCCGGCGGCTGGACCGATTCGGAGCAGTATCTCACCGGCTGCTACAGCGACGCGGTGCCCTTCTGGTCGGCGCGCGAGGTCGACAAGGGCAAGGTGCCCTATCTCCAGACCCCGATCGAATATCCGGTGCTGACCGGCGCGGCGATCTGGGTGGAGGGCGTGGCCACGCACCTGATCTTCGGCAAGCGGGCAAACGACGCCAAGTTCCTGGGCGTGGTGACGGCGGTGAACATCGCCCTCGCCTTCCTGGTGCTGTGGATGCTGTGGCGCGCCGGGATGGACCGCAGGCGGCTGTGGTGGTGGGCCGCCGCGCCGCCGCTGATCCTCTATGTCGGGCATAACTGGGACATGATCGCAGTGACGCTGGCGGTATGGGCGATGCTGCTCGCCCGCGAGAACCGGCTGATCGGCGCCGCCGGCGCGGCCGGGCTCGGCGTGGCGGCCAAGCTGTTCCCGGTGGTGATGCTGCCGCTGCTGGTCTTCTCCGCCTTCTTCGAGAGCGGGCGGAGCTGGTGTCAGCGGATCCTGCGGACCGGCTGGGTGAAGCTGGCGGCGATCGGCGCCTGGCTGGCGGTGAACCTGCCGGTGATCCTGCTCGCGCCGAAGAACTGGAGCGAATTCTACCTCTTCTCGCAGTCGCGCAGCGGCACCGCGGCGGGAAGCTGGGACGTGCTGGGCGCGCTGGGCATTTTGCCGCTCGGCACCGAGGCGAAGAATCTCTGCGCCGCGCTTGCCTTCGTGATCGGCGGGGCGGCAATCATCGCGCTGGGCTGGAAGCGCCACCATGCGCGGCTGTGGCTGCTGTCCACGCCGCTACTCGCCTGGTTCATGCTGACCAACAAGGTCTATTCGCCGCAGTTCGACCTGTGGCTGTGGCCGCTGCTGGTGATGACCGCGCCGCGGCTCTGGCCGGTGGCGCTGTTCGCGGGGACGAGCGTCGTCGCCTATTTCGCCGAATTCTGGTTCTTCGCCGGGGCGGACGGAGCCTGGCCGGCGGCGAGCACGATCGACATCGCCTGTGCGGCAACCGCCCGGGCGATGGTGATGCTGTGGATCATCGCGGATTGCTTGCGGCGCGAGCCGCCCGAATGGGTGGGGCGGTGGCGGGCTTCGCGCTGACCATTTCTAGCTCCCCTCCCTGAAAGGGAGGGGCTGGGGTGGGTTGCGCCTCCGGTTTTCCGGAGGCGCCCAGCGAGACGCAAGTGATAAAGAAAAGGCCGGGCATCGAGCCCGGCCTTTTCTAACCCACCCCTAACCCCTCCCTTGCAGGGAGGGGAATGAATTCAGGCCCCTCAAGGAAGCGGCAGGTTCTGCTCGGCCTTGCGGCGGGCGCGGGTCTCGGCGCGGGCGGCGGTGGCCTGGCGGACGAAGCAGCCGGTGCCGCCGCCGACGCCGACCGTCGTGCAGCTGCCGGTGCCGAAATCGCCCGAGGTGAGCGAATCCTGCGAGCGCACCGCCCAGCTCTCGGTCTTTTGCGGCGGGCCGCCCTGCTCGCGCAGATTGGTCGGGATCCGGTAGCGCTCGGCCTCGTCGAGGCGCTTGCAGACCACGATCTCCTCGCCGTTCGAGTTGGTCGGGCACTTGTCCTTGCCATAGATGACCAGCACGCCGTTCTGCGGCGCGTTCTGGGCCTGCGCCGCGACGGGCATCAGCATCGGAATGGCGGCGAGCGCGCCTGCGATCACGATCTGCTTCAACATCGGCCTTACTCCTCTGGCGCCGTGCATCGGGGGAAACGGCTGAACCTGGGCTTTATATCCGTTTCGACAGCGCAATGGCAGCGCGGCAGCCCGTGCGGATCAATCCGGACAGCAGCGGATAGGCCGGGGCCTGTTCCGCACCATGCTCCAGCGCCGTATCGCGGTGCTCGAGCTCCTCGTCGCGGAACTTCGCCACCGCCTCGCGCAGCTCGGGATCGCCCGCGCCCAGCTCTTCCAGCTGCTGCTGGTAATGGAGATCGATCTCGGTCTCGATCGCGGCAGTGCAGGCCATCGCGGCCTCGGGCCCGATCGCGGCGGTGACCGCGCCGAGCGCGAAGCCGGCGACGTCCCAGAAGGGCTGGAGCACCGTTGGGCGCACGCCGCGCCGTGCGATCATCGCGTCGAAAAAGGCGCGGTGGCGCTCCTCCTGGCTCGCCATGCCGGCGATCATCCGCGCCATCGGGGTGCGATCACCCATCACCGCCAGCTGCCCGGCATAGATGCGCGTCGCGCCATATTCGCCCGCCTGATCGACGCGGACCATCGAGGATATCCCCTCGCGCCGATCGCCGGGCTTCCAGCTCATGCGCGGCCCTTCCGGAGAGCGAGCACGAAGATGACCAGGGCGCCGGTGAGCGAGAGGATCGCGTTGAACCCGGCCAGGCTGATGCCGAAGAACGTCCATTGCGGCACGTCGCAGCGGATCAGCGGGCGGCGCAGCGCATCGTTGAGCATGTCCATCGGGTTGGCGCCGTGCACCTGGGCGGTGCAGGCGGTGATGCCCTGCCACCATTTATACTCGACGCCGGCATGGAACACGCCGATGCCGCCGCTGACCGCCACCGCGAGCGCGGCGAGCAGGACGAGCCCGAGCTGGGCACGGCGATCCTTCACCAGGAAGGCGGACAGCGCGATCAGGATCGCGACATAATGCGGATAGCGCTGCCACCAGCACATCTCGCACGGCACCAGCCCGAAGAACTCGGTGGTGTGCGCGCCGCCGACCAAGGCCAGCGGAAGCAGGAGCGCGATCCAGCGCGCGGTGCGAAGCCCGTCGTTGCGCATCGCTTACTTGCTCTTCGCGGCGGCGACCTGGGTCTTGGGACCGAGGCGCGAGATGGTCTGCAGGGCGTAGTGGAGCTGGAAGTCGTCCACGCCTTCCTTCTTCAGCTGCTCGGCCGTCTTGGCAAAGCGCGGATCGGTGCGCTGATCGTCCTCGAGCACCGAATCATCGACCTTGTCGTTGTTGATCAGGTGCGCGCGCAGGTCCGCCTCGCGGATCGACGGCCTGGTCTTGTAGTCGGCATCGCTGAGCTGGGGCACGAGCAGGTCGGGCTTGATGCCGCCTTCCTGCACCGAGCGGCCCGACGGGGTGTAATAGCGCGCGGTGGTGAGGCGCAACGCGGCACGCGCGCCCATCGGCAGGATCGACTGGACCGAGCCCTTGCCGAAGCTGCGCACGCCCATGACGAGCGCGCGGTGATGATCCTGGAGCGCACCGGCGACGATCTCCGAGGCCGAGGCGGTGCCGGCGTCGATCAGCACGACCACCGGCAGGCCCTTGGCGAGGTCGCCCGGGATCGGGGTGATGCCGGGCTCGTTCACATCGGCATACCAGCGCTCGATATCGGTCTTCTCGCGGCCGCGCTGCGAGACGATCTCGCCATGGCTGAGGAACACGTCGGACACTTCGATCGCCTGGCTCAGGAGTCCGCCGCCATTCTCGCGCAGGTCGACGATATAGCCGAGCGGCTTGTGCCCGAGCTTCTTGTCGATCTCCTGGATCGCCTTGACCGTGTCCGCCCCGGTCTGGGCGGTGAAGGTGTTGATGTTGATGATGCCGACGCCGTCCTTGACGTCCCACTTCACCGGCTTCTGCACGATGATCTCGCGCTTCATCGAGAAGGTGAGCGGCTTGTCGGCGCCCGGGCGGATCACGGTGAGCGTGACCGGGGTGCCCGGCTTGCCGCGCATCTGCTCGATCGCCTCGTCTAGGCTGCCGCCGACGATGAACTTGCCGTCGATATGGGTGATGAAGTCGCCCGACTTCATGCCTGCGCGCGCGGCCGGGGTGTCCTCGGTCGGGGCGACGACCTTCACCGCGCCGTCCTCCTGGGTGACAGTGAGGCCGAGGCCGCCATAATTGCCGTCGGTCTGGATCTTGAGATTGTCGTAGTCGAGCCCGTCGGCGAAGCTGGAATGCGGATCCAGCGCGGCGAGCATGCCCTGGATCGCGCCCTTCATCAGCGTGGCGTCGTCGACCTTCTCGACATAGTTCGCCTTCACCTGGCTGTAGACTTCCATGAAGGTGTCGAGCTCCTTGAAGCTCTGCGTATCGACGCCGGCCATTGCGCCGGAGGCAACGGGGACGAGCGCCAGCGCGCTGACGGCGGCGGTGACCTGAAGGAACGAACGGAGCATCAAAACTACTTTCCGGAAACGCGTTCGAAAGACAATCTAGGACGGGATCGCGGCAATTGCACGGCAGATTCAGCCGAGCAGGCTCGCGAGGTCCATGGGTTCGCCGCGACGGCGCAGCTCGACGGTGATGCGCGGCGCCTCGGTTTCGGGGGCGCGGCCGATGCGGGTGCCTTGCGAAACCTGCTGGCCGACACGGACGGCGATGGCGCCGAGCCCGGTGATCGAGCTGGTCCAGCCATTGCCATGGTCGATGATCACGACGCCGCCATAGTCGCGGAACGGACCGGCGAAGAGGATGCGCCCGCCGGTGGGGGCGACGGCATCGCTGTTGGCGGCGCAGGCAAGCGTGACACCGCGGGCGCGCACGCCGGTGGGGGAAAGCTCGCCCATGCCGGTGACGACCGATCCCGTAACGGGAAGCAGATAGGGCGGGCCGCCTCTGCGAGCGGTAGCGGCGACGGCGCTGCCGGGGCGGGGCAGCGGGCCGGGGAGCGCGGCGAGATCGGCCTGGATTTCGGCCGCTTCGCCGCTGGTCTCGATCTGGTCGACGATCTCTCTCGCGCGCTCTCCCAGGGCAATCGCGCGGTCCGATTCGACCAGCGCGCTGGAGGCGAGCTGCGCCGAGCGGGCACGGTGCTCGGCCTCGAGCTTCACCAGGCCGATCCGCTCCTGCTCGATCCGCTGGCGGGCGTCGCGGAAGCTGTTCACCGCGGCGAGCGCCTGGGCGCGGAGCTGGCGGATGCGGGAGAGCTCGGCGCGGACGTCGCGGGTACGCGATTCGACCACGGGCATGACGGTGCCGAGCACGGCGCGGACATGGACCATGTCGGCGGTCGAGCCGGGCTGGACCAGACCGAGCACCGCCGGCCGGCGCGCCATCGACTGGAGCGCGGCGATCAGGCGGAGGATCGGCCCCTGGCGCTCGGCGACGCGGGTGCGCTGGGCGGCCAGCTGGCGATCGACGATGCCGATTCGGGCGCGGGCGGCGGCGATGTCGGCTTCGGCCGCCTTTATCCGTTCGGCGGCGGCGGCCTCGCGGGCTCGGGCCTGGGCGGCCTGGTTGCTTTCCGCGGCAGCCTGGCGCTCAAGCGCGGCGCTGCGGGCCTGGGCGGCGTTGGACTGGGCGGTGGCATCGCGCAGCCGCCCCTGCTGCTCGGCCAGGCTCGGCGCCTGCGCCGCGGCGAGATTGCCGGTGACGAGGATCGCCACGAGGCTGGCACCAAGGACGAGCGGGCGGAGCATGGGCTCAGCCTTCGCGATGATAGGGGTGGTTGGCAAGGATCGAGGTGGCGCGCCACAGCTGCTCGGCGAGCATCGCGCGGGCCATCATGTGCGGCCAGGTGGCGCGGCCGAAGCTGATCAGCAGGTCGGCCTGGGCGCGCTGGGCATCGTCGAACCCGTCCGCCGCACCGATCAGGAAGCGCGTCTCGCGCACCCCGTCGTCACGCCAGGCGCCGAGCCGCTCGGCGATCACGCGGGAAGGCAGGTTCTCGCCCAGCTCGTCGAGCATGACGATGCGGGTGGTGCCCGAGATGTCGGGGACCTTGCCGCCGGTATCGGGCAGCTCGGTCACCCGGGTCGGCCATTGGATGCGCTTGAGATAGCGATCGACCAGCTCCGCTTCCGGACTGCGGCCGATCTTCCCCCTCGCCACGATATGGAGCTGCATTGCCCGTGCGGCTCCGTCTAGCGAATCAGGCCTGGCCGGCTTCGCCGAACGACCACATGCGCTCGAGATTGTAGAAGCTGCGCACCTCGGGGCGGAACAGGTGGACGATCACGTCGCCCGCGTCGATCAGCACCCAGTCGGCGGTGGGCAGGCCTTCCACGCGCGGGGTGCGGCCGAACTCGGCCTTGATCTTGTCGGCGAGCTTGATCGCCATCGAGGCGACCTGGCGCGTCGAGCGGCCGGAGGCCACAACCATGTAATCGGCGATGCTGCTCTTGCCGGCGAGCGGGATCGAGACCGTCTCGACCGCCTGATCGTCGTCGAGCGACGCCATCACGAGCTGGTGCAGCGCCTCGACGCCATTCTTGGCATCGGAGGAACGCAGAACATTGGGCGATGTGGCCAAGGGGCCTCCTAGGGTTGCAACGGGTCTGTGTGGGATTGCGATGGAGACGACGCCTTATCCGATCCCGTCAAAGTATCACTTTGACCGGTACCCGCATAACGCCGGTGCCAGGCGGGATCGGCGGCCCGAAGGCTCGTCGCCGAAGTAGGATCGGGGCGGAAGCGCAACAGCACGAGGGCCGGCAATCTCCAACGCGTCCAGTTCTTCGCCTGGCCTGCGGGCCACACAGCGCGCCGCAGCCAACCCATTGCAGGACTTGCATGGGCATCCCGATCATATCCCGGACGGGCGATCACCGCAATCGGAACCTGCTCGGCAATGTCGCGCCAGCGCTCCCATTTGTGGAACTGGGCGAGATTGTCCGCGCCCATCAGCCAGATGAAGCAGTGCTGGGGGAACAGCCGGGGCAGTTTGCGCACGGTATCGGCAGTATAGCGCGTCTTGATCCGCTTCTCGATGTCCGACACCCGGATCGGTGCGTGGCGGGCCATGCGCTCGGCCGAGGCCAGGCGCACCTTGAACGGCGCCATGCCCGCCTTGTCCTTGAGCGGATTGCCGGGCGAGACCAGCCACCACACCTCGTCGAGCCCCAGCGCGCGGATCGCGTGAAGCGAGAGCTTGCGATGACCGAGATGCGCCGGATTGAACGAGCCGCCGAGCAGGCCGATGCGCTTCATTACCGACGCGGCCGCCAATCGCGCATCGCGTGATGAAGCCGAAGAATCTCCACCCCGCCAGCGACAATACGATAGAGGAGAACATAGTCGGTTCGCAGCACGCGCCATTTGCGCACTGGGCCTTCAACCACGGGGCCTGCTCCAGGATTCTCAGCCAGAAAACGCGCCGCGGCCAAGGCCTCACGCCCTATGCGCCGCGCATAATCTGGCGACAGTTGAGAAGACTCATCATCCAGCGCGGCCAAGTCGTCTTGCGCCGGCGGTGTCCATTGAGCGCGACTCATTCAGCGGCGGCTTGCCGGTGGCGGGCTTCGAACCAGGCTTCCATGTCTTCCTGGCTGATCAATTCGCCACGATCGGCCGAGTCTATGCCCTCTTGAATGAAGGCACGAAACTCCAGTTCCTCATCCACATAGCGTTGAACTGCCTTCGCCACGATCCAAGCCCGCGATCGCTCAAGCATTCCGGCGAGCGTATCGAGCCTTGCCAATCCCTCTTCGTCGAGGCGGGCGGTGATGACGGCCGGCTTGGTCATGCAACGAATGTATACATTTGATACGCAGCCTTCAAGGACGCGCCTGCCCCGTGCCGCGGACCACCCATTTGTACGTCGTCAGCCCTTCGAGCGCGACAGGCCCGCGGGCATGCAGCCTGCCGGTGGAGATGCCGATCTCGGCGCCCAGCCCGAACTCGCCGCCATCGGCGAACTGGGTGGAGGCGTTCCACACCACGATCGCGCTGTCGACCTGGGCGAGGAACTTCTCCGCCACGGCTTCGTCGGCGGTGACGATCGCATCGGTATGGTGCGAGCCATGCGCGGCGATGTGCGCCATCGCATCGTCGACGCCATCGACCAGCTTCACCGACAGGATCGAATCGAGATATTCGGTGTCCCAGTCCTCGTCGCTGGCGGCGACCGCGCGCGGCTCCAGCATCTGGATCGCCGCGTCGCCACGCAGCTCGCAGCCGGCATCGGCCAGGCCGGCGAGGATTGGCGCGGGATCGGCGAAGGCGCGGTCGATCAGCAGGGTCTCGGTCGCGCCACAGATGCCGGTGCGGCGCATCTTGGCGTTGAGCGCCAGCTCCTTCGCCATCGCCGGATCGGCGGCGCCGTCGATATAAGTGTGGTTGAGCCCGTCGAGATGGGCGAGCACGGGTACGCGCGCCTCGGCCTGGACGCGGGCGACCAGCCCCTTGCCCCCGCGCGGCACCACCATGTCGATCGCGCCTTCGGCGGTGAGCATCGCACCGACCGCGGCACGATCGGTGACCGGGACCAGCTGCACCGCATCCGCGGGCATGCCGCCTTCGGACAGGCCGCGGGCGAGCGCGGCGTGGATCGCGCGGTTGGAGCGGATCGCTTCGGAGCCACCGCGCAGGATCGCGGCATTGCCCGCCATCGCACAGAGGGCCCCGGCATCGGCAGTGACGTTGGGCCGGCTCTCATAGATAATGCCGATCACGCCGATAGGTACGCGCACTCGGGTAAGGACCAGGCCGTTGGGCCGCTCGACCCGGTCGAACACGTCGCCGACCGGATCGGCGAGGCCGGCCACGGCCTCGACACCAGCCGCCATGCTCTCGATCCGCTTCGCATCGAGCTTGAGCCGGTCGAGCAGCGCGCCGGACAGGCCGCTCGCCTCGGCGGCGGCCATGTCCTCTTCATTGGCGGCCTGGATCGTGGCGGCATCGGCACGGATCGCGGCGGCGGCGGCACGCAGCGCAGCTGCCTTGGCCGGGGTCGGCATCGCGGCAAGCTTCGTCGAGGCGAGGCGGGCGCGGGCGGCCATTTCGGCGATCAGGGCAGCGGTGTCGGTCATGCTGCGCTTGCGCCTAGCACGTGCAGCATCAAGCTGATAGGCCTGCTGCCCATGGTGGGGGAACTCGAAGCAGCTGGGGAACTGGCAACGGGGGCGTTGCTTGGTCGCGCCGTGGAACCGAACGCGGGCGAGGGTCATGGCGGTGGCCATGGGCTCTGCCTCAATTGCGGCACCGCGCTGATCGGCTCGCATTGCCATAATTGCGGCCAGTCGGGGCATGTCCACCGCTCGCTCAACGCGATCGGCCACGACATCCTGCACGGCGTCTTCCACTTCGAAGGCAAGCTGTGGAACACACTGCCGATGCTCGCCTGGCGCCCGGGCGAGCTGACCAAACGCTACATCGCCGGCGAGCGCGCGCGCTTCGTCTCGCCGATGGCGATCTTCCTCTTCTCGGTCTTCGCGATGTTCGCGGTCTTCTCCTGGGTCGGCATTTCGGCACCGACCGAGCTGGGCAGCGGCAACCTGAAGCCGGTGGCCGCGATCGACTTCGCGAAGAAGGACGCGCAGGACGATCTGAACAAGGCGCGGAAGAAGCTCGCCAAGGCGACCGACGAGGACGACAAGGCGCAGTATCGCGAGGACATCGCCGATGCGCAGCAGCAGCTCGCCGGGCTCGACAAGGCGGCCAAGTCACTGGAAGGCGGCCCGGTCGACGTGTCCACGTCCGAGGCGCATACCGGCTGGCACGCGCTCGATCACGGCATCGAGAAGTGGCAGAAGAACCCGGCGCTGATGATGTACAAGCTCCAGTCGGCCAGCTACAAATTCTCCTGGCTGCTGATCCCCTTGTCGCTGCCTTTCCTATGGGCGCTGTTCTTCTGGAAGCGGCAGTACAAGCTGTACGACCACACGATCTTCATCACCTACTCGATCGCGTTCATGTCGTTGTTCTACATCGCGATCGCAGTCGCTGCGGCGATCGGGCTGCGCAGCGGTCCGCTGTGGATGGTGGCGGTGCTGGTTCCCTTCGTCCACATCACCCGGCAGCTCAAACAGGCCTATGACATCGGCTGGTTCTCCGCCTTCATGCGCGCCTGGGTGCTGACCTTCTTCATCAGCTGGATCCTGGTGATCTTCCTGCTGATCCTGGTGGCGCTGGGGATGTTCGGCTGAGGCTGGCCCCCAGGGTCACAAGCGACATGGCAGAGAAACCCTGGGTCCCGGCTTGCGCCGGGGAGCAATAGGGCAATGAAAAAGGCCTCCCCGATCGCTCGGGGAGGCCTTCTTGCTCTTGCGGAGACCTAAGCTCAGGCGCCCTGGGGCGTCGGCTGGCCGAACGGCCCCTTGGGCTTGCGGATCTTGGGGATCGAGGTGCCCGCCACCGCCACCGGACGGTGGATGTTCTGCGGATCCTCGCGGCCAATATCCTCGCCCGAGATCAGGCGCTTGATCTCCTCGCCGGTGAGCGTCTCATATTCGAGCAGCGCATTGGCGAGCGCGTGGAGCTGGTCGTTATGGTCGGTCAGCAGCTGCTGGGCGCGCTTGAGCCCGCCCTCGACCAGCTTCTTGATCTCGCTGTCGATCAGCTTCGAAGTGTCGTTGGACATCGGCGCGTTGCGCAGCCCGCCCTGGCCCAGATAGCTGTCGTCCGAATAGGTGTGCTCGATCGGGCCGACCTTGTCGGACATGCCCCACATCGTGACCATCGCGCGGGCCAGGCGCGTGGCGCTCTGGATGTCGCCGCTGGCGCCCGACGAGACCTTGTCATAGCCGAAGATCAGCTCTTCGGCGACGCGGCCGCCCATCGCCACGGCGAGGTTGGCATGCATCTTGTCGCGGTGGAGCGAATAGCTGTCCCGTTCGGGCAGGCGCATCACCATGCCTAGCGCGCGGCCACGCGGGATGATCGTCGCCTTGTGGATCGGATCCGATGCCGGCTCGTGCAGCGCGACGATCGCATGGCCGGCCTCGTGATAGGCGGTCATCCGCTTCTCGTCGTCGGTCATCACCATCGAGCGGCGCTCGGCGCCCATCATCACCTTGTCCTTGGCCTCCTCGAACTCGCTCATCGCGACGAGGCGCTTGCCGCGGCGCGCCGCGAGCAGCGCAGCCTCGTTGACGAGGTTGGCGAGGTCGGCGCCCGAGAAACCCGGCGTGCCGCGTGCGATGACGCGGGGATCGACGTCGGGCGCCAGCGGCACCTTGCGCATATGGACCTGAAGGATCTTCACGCGACCATCGATATCCGGGGTCGGCACCACGACCTGTCGGTCGAAGCGGCCCGGACGGAGCAAAGCGGGATCGAGCACGTCGGGGCGGTTGGTCGCCGCGATGATGATGATGCCCTCGTTGGCCTCGAAGCCGTCCATCTCGACGAGCAGCTGGTTGAGCGTCTGCTCGCGCTCGTCATTCTGGTTGCCGATGCCGCCGCCGCGCGAACGGCCGACGGCGTCGATCTCGTCGATGAAGACGATGCACGGGGCCGACTTCTTGGCCTGCTCGAACATGTCGCGCACGCGGCTGGCGCCGACGCCGACGAACATCTCGACGAAGTCCGAACCCGAAATGGTGAAGAAGGGCACGCCCGCCTCACCCGCGATGGCGCGGGCGAGCAGCGTCTTGCCGGTGCCCGGCGAGCCGACCAGCAGCGCGCCCTTGGGGATCTTGCCGCCGAGGCGGGCGAACTTGGTCGGGTCCTTGAGGAACTCGACGATCTCCTGCAACTCCTCGCGCGCCTCGTCGATGCCGGCGACGTCGTCAAACGTGACCTTGCCTTCCTTCTGGGTCAGCAGGCGTGCACGCGACTTGCCGAAGCCCATCGCGCCCGAGCCCGAGCCCTTCTGCATCTGGCGGATCACGAAGAAGGCGATGCCGAGCATCAGCAGGAACGGCAGCGACTGGTAGAGCAGGTAGAACCAGATGTTCGGCCCCTCCTCGGCACGCGCGGTGACCTGCACGTTCTTGTCGAGCAGGTTGCGGATCATCTGGGGATCCTCGGGCGCGTTCGTGCGGAACTTGCTGTCGTTGGTGAAGATGCCCGTCACCACGCCGGTGCCGCGCGCGATGTTGACGCTCTTCACTTCGCCATTGTTCACCTTGCCGATGAACTGCGAGTAGGAGATCGCGTCGCCGGTCGCCGGCGCGCTGTTGTTGCCGAACAGGCTGACGAACAGGGCGAGCGCCGCCAGGATGCCCACCCAGATCAACAGGCTCTTCATCCAGGGGTTGCCCCCATTTTCGGGACCCTGCTGGTTCTTGTCGTTGTCGCTCATGCGGATTCGGTACCTTTCCGCCATCTAAGATAGGCGCGGCCAAGTTAATGGCAATGGAACAGCGTCGATCAGTGTGATCGACGCGGCGGCGCCAGTTCGAAACGCCAGATACCGGTTTTGGTTCGCCCGATCACTTCCGCAATCGTACCGGTGCCCCCGGCATCGAGCGCGGCGAGCAGCGGATCGAGCCCGGTCTCGCGCCAGTCGGGACCCAGGCCATGCGCAGCGCGCACCGCAGCGACGGCCCGCTCGACGAGGCGACGGCGCAGCTCGCGGGGCAGGCCGGCAGGGTCGAGCGTCACCCGATCCGGCGCAACCGTTGCCCGGGCCCGCCATTCACGCTCGGCAGCCCAGGCCAACGCATCCTCGGCATCGCGGAGATTCGCCGCCGCGAGCGCGAGGCGATCGGCGGGCAGGTCCCCCGCCTCCGCCAGCAAGGCGCGGATACGGGCGCGGTCAAAGCGCGGATCGGCATTGGAGGGGTCGCGGACCGGGGCAATGTCGGCTGCTGCGACCAGCGCCTCCAGCTCGGCGCGGGTCCAGCCGAGCAGCGGGCGGATCAGCGTGACCGGGCCGAGCGGCCGCGCCGCCGCCATCGCCGCCAGGCCGCCCACGCCGGCCCCGCGCCGCGCGCGCATCAGGAAGGTCTCGGCGACATCGTCCTGCTGGTGCGCGGTGGCGACCCAGGCGGCGCGGCCGATCGCCCAGTCGGCGAGCAGGGCATAGCGCAGCGCCCGGGCGCCCTGCTGGAGATTGCCGGCGGCGGGGACGGTGCCGGCCAGCGTCTCGTGCGGCACGTCGAGCTGGTTGCACAGGCGCCGGACCAGCGCCGCCTCCTCGGTGGCTTCGGGACGCAGGCCATGATCGACGGTGGCGGCGATCACCGCGCCGGGCCAGGCATTATGGGCGAGGAGGAGCAAAGCGAGGCTGTCGGGACCGCCAGAGACGGCGAGCGCGAGGGGATCGTGCGGGGCAGGCGCGGCGCCGGTTAGCGCCGCACAGTCACGCCGGAAGCGCTCGACCGTTTCCGGGCCGAGCGTCAGCCGGTCACTTGCACTTCTGACTTGCACGGCCCTCGGCCACACCGGTCTTCATCTCGATCGACAGCTTGTCGCCATAGAGCTGGTCGAGTTCGGTATAGACCTTGCAGACTTCGCTGGCGGGCTTCTTCAGCTTGATGAGCGCCTGGGCCAGATAATAGAGGCTGTCGGGCGCACGCTCGCCCTTGGGGTTCTTCTTGTAGTTCTCGTAGAACGCGACCGCCGCCAGACTGGGCGCGCCGCTGTCGAGATAGGCGCGGCCGAGCAGGTTCTGCGAATAGCTGGCGCGGCGGTGCGTCGGGTACTTGGTCGCCACCGCCTCCAGCTCGCGGCGCGCTTCCGGATAGAGCTTGGCCTGCCACAGGCGGAAGCCATAGGTATAGCCGTCCTCGGCCGGATCGCCGGTCGCCGGCTTCTCGATCGCGGCGACCTGCTGGGCGCGCGTGCCGGTCGGCTTCGGCGTGTTCGCAGGCGCGGTGCTCGCGCCCGGCGCCGGGATCGACGGGCGCGTGCCGATCGGGGCAGGCGGGCGGATCACCGCACCGGCGGTGTCACCGGGCACGGTGGTGTCCTCGCCGCCGAGCGCGGCATTGGCAGTCGAGCGATCCTCGAGCGCCTTGATGCGGTTGTCGGTCAGCCGCTTATAGGCGGCGAAGGCGTCCTCGAGCTGGCGCAGGCGGTACTGGCCCTGCTCGACCTGGCCGGTGAGCGTGCGCTGCTGCTCCTCGAGCGCGGTCACGCGGCTGGTGAGGTCATTGAGCGGCGAGCTGGACGGGATGCCGGGGATGCTGGTGTCGGTCTCGGGCGTGATCTGCGGCTCGACGGTCTGACCGGCACCGCCCGGGAAGACCTTGCGCTGCACCGCGCGCATCTCGCGCTCGAGCCGGTCGACCCGGCCGGAAATGCCCGAATCCTGAGCCTGGGCCGTGCCGGCGGCAGCGAAGACGACGGCCATTGCCGTTGCAGCGAGAAGAAAACGCATCGATCACACCCCCCGGTGCAGGTCAAACAAGGTGAACAGACATTCGCTATAACCGGTAGGAGGCGCTTCCCGCCAGTCCCGGGGAAAATCCTTATGGCGCGCTGTTGGCAGTGCTCGTCGCAGGCGCCGGCTCAACGGGTACAGGCGTAACCACCGGCGGACGCGCCGCCGCGGGACGCTCGCGCCGCGTGGGAGCCGCAGACGTCGCCGCCGGGCTCGATCCCGCGATCGGGCCGGCGCCGGGCTGGTTGCGGTTGCGCAGCGCATCGGCGCTCACCTCGACATCGACAGTCGTGCCGGCGCGGCCAAGCGGATCGATGTTCGAGCCGTTGAGCGTCACCTGAATCTTCTCGGGCCCGCCGGTGCGGATGCGCGGATGATCGGCATCGGCCGGCACGTCATAGCGCTCGCCCGGGGCGAGCTCCTTCTCGACCAGCCGGGTGCCCTTGGCATCCGTGACGCGGATCCAGACGGTGTCGAGCGCGATCAGCGAGACCTGGCCGCCGGCTGCCGCCGGCACGGTCGCAACCGCGTTGCCGGCGATGCCATTGTCCGCGGCGTTCGCCACCGGCTCCTCGGTCGCCAGCGTCTCGGGCGCGGGCGCGCTGCCGCGGAACAGGTCGGTACCGTAATAGAGGATCGCACCGACGATCAGGACAAGCGCGAGCAGCGCACCGAAGATCGCCAGGCCGCGCGGCGGCACGCGCGCGGGATCGCTGGTCTCATAGGCGGGGATCGGCGCGGCGCGCTCGGGATTGCGGTGCAGCTCGGTACGCAGATCGCGCGCGATCGCCACCTCGTCGGCGCCGACGGCGCGGGCATAGGCCTTGGCGAAGCCCAGCGCATAGGTGATCGAGGGAAGCCCGGCATAATTGCCCTTCTCGATCGCCTCGAGATGGCGCTGCGGAATCCGGGTGCGCGAGGCGATCTCGGGAAGGTCCAGTCCCTGCGCCTCACGCGCGGCACGCAGCTTGTCGCCCACCGTGGCGGGGAACAGGTTCGGGTCTTCGGCGGCTTCGCCTTCCATCCATACTCTCCGTAGCGGAAGGGTTGCGCCCGGTGCTTCCGCCACGGCTGAAGCTGTCGTTCACCACGCCGCCCCTGTCAACGCCGACAGGGGCTATTTTGCCCGCAGATCAGGCCAGTTCGACGGAATGTTCGCTTGCCCAGGCTTCGAGCGCGTCGCGCAGCGAGCGGCCCGGCTCGGCGAGCATCGCGGCCATCGCCTCCATCAGCGCCGCGCGATCGAGCGAACGGATCATCGCCTTGATCGGCCCGACCGCGGCGGGGGTGATCGACAGGCGATCGATGCCAAGGCCGAGCAGCGCCAGCGCTTCCAAGGGCCGCCCGCCCATCTCGCCGCAGACGCCGACCGGCACGCCTACCGCCTGGGCCTGCGCCGTCACCCGCTTGAGGAAACGCAGGATCGACGGGCTGAGCCAGTCATAGCGCAGCGCCAGCTTGGGATGCGCGCGATCGGCGGCGAAGAGGAACTGGGTGAGATCGTTGGTGCCGATCGACAGGAAGTCTAGCCGCGGCAGCAGCACGTCGAGCACCTCGGCGAGCGCCGGCACCTCGAGCATCGCGCCATAGCGGATCTCGGTCGGCATCTTGCGCCCGCGCGCGGCGAGCCAGTTGCGCTGCGCCTCGAACAGCTCGCGCGCCGCATCGAACTCCCAGGGCTCGGAGACCATCGGGAACATGATGTTGAGCGTGCGCCCGGCGCCCGCCTCGATCAGCGCGCGCGCCTGCGCCTTCATCAGGCCATCGCGATCGAGCGCGAGGCGCAGCGCCCGCCAGCCCATCGCCGGGTTCTCTTCCTCGCCGTCCTCGTCATGGTTGAGATAGGGCAGCGCCTTGTCGCCGCCGATATCGACGGTGCGGAAGGTGACGGGCCGGTCGCCCGCGGCGTCGAGCACGTCCTTGTAGAGCCGGCGCTGCATCTCGCGCTGGGGCAAGGTGGCCGAGACGAGGAACTGGAATTCGGTGCGGAACAGGCCGATGCCGTCGGCCCCGGTCAGGTCGAGCGCGGCGAGATCGTCGCGCAGGCCGGCATTGACCATCACCGTCACCCGGTGGCCGTCGGCAGTGACCGGCGCGACGCCGCGCATCTGGGCGAACGCGGCGCGGCGCTTCTGGCTGAGCTCGAGCTTGGTCTCGAACGCCTCCTGCATCGCCTGGGTCGGGCGGACGAACAGGCTCTCCTCGCTCGTGTCGAGCAGGAGCATGTCGCCTTCGGCGATCAGCTGGCGGATGTTGCGGACGCGGCCCAGCACCGGCACGCCCATGGCACGCGCGACGATGGTGACGTGGGCGGTGAGCGAGCCTTCCTCCAGCACCACGCCCTTCAGGCGCCGGCGGTCATATTCGAGCAGCTCGGCGGGCCCCAGGTTGCGCGCGATCAGGATCGAATCCTGGCGCAGGCCCATCTGCGCCGCGGTGCCGAGCTGGCCCGAGACGATGCGGAGCAGCCGGTTGGAGAGATCCTCCAGATCGTGCATCCGGTCCCGGAGCAGCGGATCGTCGATCTCGCGCATGCGCTGGCGGGTGCGCTGCTGGACGCGCTCGATCGCCGCCTCGGCGGTAAGGCCGGAATCGATTGCCTCGTTGATCCGGCGCGACCAGCCTTCGTCGTACGCGAACATCTTGTAGGTCGCGAGGATCTCGTCCTGCTCGCCGCCGACGCCGAACTCGGCCTGGCTCGCCATCCGGTCGATCTGCTCGCGCATCTTGTCGAACGCGGCATAGACGCGGTGGCGCTCCGCCTCGGTATCCTCGGCGACGGTATGCTCGATGGTGATGCGCGGCTGGTGGAACACGGCGACGCCGGCGGCCATGCCGTCGACCAGCTTGAAGCCATGGCCGAGCTCGGGCGCGGTCGACTGGAGCCGGGTCGAGCCGCCGGCACTCGCAGGATCGATCAGATCGGCATTGGCGATCAGCTCGCTGAGCACCATCGCGACGGTCTGCAGCGCCTCGATCTCCTCGCTGGCATAGCGCCGCGATTCGGCATGCTGCACGGCGAGCACGCCCACCGACTGCTCGCGGCGGATGATCGGCACGCCGGCAAAGCTGTGGAACGCCTCTTCCCCCGTTTCCGGGCGATAGGCGAAGGCCGGGTGCATCTCGGCCTCGTCGAGGTTCAGCGTCTCGACATTCTGCGCGATCGTGCCGACCAGGCCCTCGCCGAGCGCGAGCTTGGTGACGTGGACGGCTTCCTGCGCCAGGCCGCGCGTCGCGAAAAGCTCGAGCAGCCCTTCGCGCAGCAGATAGATTGAGCAGACCTCGCTATCGAGCGCCTCGCCGATGATGCCCACCACCGAATTGAGCTTCGACTGCGCCGGATTGCGCGACGCCATCACGTCGTGAAGACGGGTCAGGATTTCACGGGCCGAGGCGGCGGCGGAAACGGGCATGCACAAGGCGCTAACAGATTGTGTTCGCCCACGCCATGCGCAGGCGAACACAAACCGTTACGGCAGCGTTGTTTTAGCGCTGAACGCTCGCCAGCTGGCCATGCCAGGCGCGGTCGGCAGCCCGCCACGCGTCATAATCACGGTAGAAGTCGGTGAAGGGCTGTTCGAGCCGCGGCAGCGCATCGGCGGCAAAGGCCGCGAACTGCCCGGGCACGACTTGCCCGACCTCGGCCAGCACTTCCCGCGCGACGCGGCAGAAGCCGGGCTGGGCGGGCGGCTGGGCGAAGAAATTATAGACCCGGGTCATGTCGCGATCGTGCCGCGAATCCCAGCCCGCGCCATAGCGGGCGCGGTACTGGCCCTTCACCGCCGCATCGGCGGCGGCGAGCGGCGCCCGGTGCCGGCCGAGCATCGCATTGTACGCCGCCACCGTCTCACGCTCCGCCACGTCGCGGCAACCGAGCGCCGCCACGTTGAGCGCCGCCCGTACATGCCAGGCCGTCTGATCGCGCGAGATGCTGTGATTGACCGTGTCGTAGCGGCCATCGGCAGCCACCGCCGGGATCAGCTGGTTCATCGTCGAACCCGCCGGCGGAAGCGGCCGGTCGACCATCCCGCCATCCCGATATTGCGCATGCGCAGGCAGCGCGCACACGAGTCCACAGAGCGCAACCGCGCTCCAAAACACCTTCTTCATGCAAGAAACCCCCCGGTCTCTATCCCCTGCCGGCAGCATTGCCCATCGCGCTGAATCCGGGCTGAAGAATGCTTGTGAATCACATGTTTACCGCCTCGATTCGTCGCAAATTACAAGCACTTGCGTAACGATCCACAGCCCACTTGCGCCCGCATATACTGTGCAGTACATAGTATGTGTCATACACGATATGAGGCACAGGACGATGCCGGTCGAAGAAGACCTGTTCGAGAAGCTGCGCGTCGAGCTCCGGCGCGGATCGCTGGTGCTGGCGGTGCTCGGGGCGCTGCGCGAGGAGCGCTATGGCTACACGCTGCGCACCAGCCTGGAGGAAGCGGGGCTGCCGATCGACGAGGGCGCGCTCTACCCGCTGCTCCGCCGGCTGGAGTCCCAGGGACTGCTGACCAGCGAATGGCGCGAGGAAGCCAAGCGCAACAAGCGCTTCTACCGCCTGACCCCGGTCGGGCTCGACGTGCTCGGCCAGCTGCTCGCCGAATGGAACGCAATCTCCGAATCGATCCTCCGCCTGACGCAGGGAGACAAGTGATGGACCTCATCGAACGCTATCTCGGCGCGGTGCGCTGGAACCTGCCCGCCGCCAAGGCCGACGACATCATCGCCGAACTGGCCGACCTGATCGCCGCGCGGATCGAGGATCGCGAGGAGAGCCTCGGCCGGCCGCTGAGCAAGGACGAGGTCAGCCAGCTACTGCGCGAGTTCGGCCATCCGATCGCGGTTGCCGGGCAATATAGTGAGCAGCGCGCGCTGATCGGGGCGGAGGTGTTCCCCTTCTACTGGTTCGTGCTCAAGGTCGTGCTGGTCGTGGTCGCGGTGATCGAGCTGGTGCAGATCGGCGGCGGGATCGTGGTGACCGGCGACCTGGTCCGCGCGGTGGCGCGCGGATCGGGCGGGCTGGTCCATTCGCTGCTCTACAACGCCGCGCTGGTCACCCTGTCCTTCGCGGTGATCGAGCGGCTGGGCTGGCTCGACGCCTATCTCGCCAAGTGGAAGCCCGAGGAGCTGCCCGACCTCGGCAAGCTCCGCCTCGACCTGTCGCCGCGCAAGCGCTGGGAGCCGCTGTTCGAGATCGGCTTCGGCATCGCCTTCCTGATCTGGTGGGCGGGCGGCTTCACCTTCCCCTTCGTGCCGCACGATGCCGGCGTGCGCATCACCGGCGCGCAGGTCTGGGCGACGCTCTACTGGCCGGTGGCGCTGCTGGTCTGGGCACGGATCGCGCTGAGCCTGATCGGCTTCCTGCGCCCGGGCTGGAAGGCGGTGCGCGCCGCGCTGATCCTGGGCTGCACCGCCGGCACCCTGCTCGTCGCCAAGGTGCTGCACGAGGCCGGGCAGATCGTCACCGTGGTCGGCACCGACACGGCAAAGGCCGCGCGGATCCAGGAAAGCCTCGACAAGAGCCTGGAGATCGCGGTGATCGTTATCGCCGCAGCGACGGCCTTCCAGTGCGCGAAGGAGCTGTACCAGCTGTACCGGGAGCGCCGTTAATCGCGGTTGGGCTTGCGGTTGGCGAAGCCCACCGGGATCGCCACCCGGCCCTGCGACACCAGCTGGCCATCGAGCATCGGCGGGACCACCCGGAAATCCGCCGATGCGTCGAGCGCCGCCTTGCCGAAGCCATAGCCTTCGGGCGTCTCGCGCAGCACCTTGCAATCGGCGAGCCGCCGGCTCGCCAGGACATGACAGGCAAGCAGCGCGCTGCCGGTGACGCCCTCATAGCGGGCACGTGGCGGATTGTGCTTGCCGAGCAGGCGCTGGCTGGGCGTCTCGGCCCAGACCGCCGGGAACAGCCTGCCCTCCCCGCTCTCGCGAACCGGCTGTGGCGGAGCCGGCGGAGCGGGCAGCACGGGTGAGGCGAACGGCGTGGCCGGTTCCGCAGTACGGACGGCATTGCCGGCGGATGGTCCGGCGCTGGGCGCCGGCGCCACCACCGACGGGGCCGGCTGGCCGACCGGTACCGCCACGATCGGCGCCGGCGCTATCGGCCCGGCCTCGGCCGTGGCGGGTTGTTTCAGCGGCGCGATCGCGGGCGGCGGCAGCGGAATCAGCCGCACCTCGGTCACCGGCGCAGCCGGCGGGTTCGGTGCGGGCAGCAACTGCACGGCGATGCTCTGGAGCAGCGCAACCAGCGGCAGCGCGGCGAAGAGCAGGGCGAGGAGCAGCGACAGCGCGCGGACGGGCGCGGTCAGCCGGGGCGGCGAGACAGGAGAGCTTGCCATGCCGGCAGCGTCTCACGCCACCGGCCCCCGGGCAAGCCGAGGCCGCACCGCTTCGGGCCGGACTCAGGCCGCGCGCTTCTCCAGCGCGTGGGCGGCCTCGGCCATCAGCGTGGCGATGATGTCGGCGACCGGCTCCTCCTTCGAGACCATGCCGACCGACTGGCCGGCCATCACCGAGCCATGCTCGACATCGCCATCGATCACCGCGCGGCGCAGCGCGCCGGCCCAGTAATGCTCGATCTGGAGCTGGGCCTCGAGCATCTCGACCTTGCCCTCGTCGAGCAGCTGGGCGACTTCGCGCTGCTTGGCGGAGAACAGCTCGCCCGCCGCATTCTTGAGCGCGCGGACAGGGATCACCGGCAGGCGGGGGTCGATCTGGACGCTGGCGATGGCGTCGCGGGCCGAGGCGCGGATGAACGCCTTCTTGAAATTGGCATGGGCGATGCTCTCGGTCGCGCAGACGAAGCGGGTGCCGAGCTGGACGCCGGCGGCGCCCATGTCGAGATAGCCGGCGATCGCCTCGCCCCGGCCGATGCCGCCGGCGACGAAGACGGGGACCTGCTCGGCGACTTCGGGGAGGATCTCCTGCGCCAGCACGCTGGTCGAGACCGGGCCGATATGGCCGCCGGCCTCCATGCCCTCGACCACCAGCGCGTCGACGCCCGAGCGGATCAGCTTCTTGGCGAGGCTGAGCGCGGGGGCGAAGCAGATCAGCTTGGCGCCATTGGCCTTGATCGCATCGAGCGAGCCCGCGGGCGGCAGGCCGCCGGCGAGCACGACATGGCCGACATCATGCTTCTTGCAGACCTCGATCAGCTCGAAGAGCTGCGGGTGCATGGTGATCAGGTTGACGCCGAAGGGCTTGGCGGTGAGCGCCCTGGTCCCGGCGATCTCCTTGTCGAGCAGCTCGGGCGTCATCGCGCCGCAGGCGATCACGCCGAAGCCGCCGGCATTGGAGATGGCGGCGACGAGGTTGCGCTCGGACACCCAGGACATGGCGCCGCCCAGGATGGCGGTCTCGGTGCCCAGGAACGCGCAGCCGCGCGCCATGCGGCGGGCCAGGCGCTCGGCGCCGATGGAAGATGCATTGGTCATCCCCCTCGCCTAGCCGCCCAGGCCATTGCCCGGCAAGGCCCCCACGAATCGCCAAAGTACACGAAGTACACGCCAGAAGCGGGTTTTCGTGGCTCGGTTCGATCCTACAGCGCGGGGTCGTGGGCGGGCCGGAAGTTCACAAAGGTCACGACATATGCGCAGCATGCGCCCCTGCGATTTCGGCAAGCTTGTTGCGCAGGCCAGCGAGGGGACCGGTCCTATATTTCCTACCAGTCAAAGAGCGATCGAGGGCACGCCCCGATACTTCGACGCAACCATGCGAAATCCTACATTGCAAGCACGGCCGCGCCGAGAGCCTAGGGTTCCTGGCTTCCCGAACCCGAGGGCGCGACGTCCGCCGAAGGGCGATTGGTCTGGCGATAATCGATGCGGATCACCACCCATGCGCCGACCATCGGCTTCTTGCCGACACGCGGCGGGCGGACGAGGAACTGGAAGGCGGCCTGGCGGACCGATCCGGCAAAGCCGGTGCCGCGCGTCTCCTCGAGCTCGTAGCAATCCTCGACCTTGTAGCGCGCCACCGTCCGGCAGGCGACCAGCCCGTAGCCCGGAAAGCGCGCCCGGTTCGGGTTGATATAGGGATTGAGCTCGGCGTTGCGCGGCTCGCGATACCATTCGGCGACATAGAGCGTCTCGCCATTGCGGCCCTTGCGGCCCGCGACAGGCGTGTCGCCCGCCCCGCCCCCGCCGCCCGCATCGGCGGTCTCGGTCGACGCGCCGTCGCTCGTCTCGGCACGCGAGGGCACCTTTGCGATGTCCCCCTGCTGATAGTCGTTGCGGCTGAGCTTGAGGAAGGTCGGCGGACCGACCGGCACCGGCGTCTCGATCGGGGTCGGCACCGGAGGCGGCGGCTGGGTCTGCGCCTGGGCTTGCGCCTTTTGCGCGCGCGCCGCCTTCTTCTGCTGCTTCTCGGCCGGCTTCTTGTCGGGGCTCTCCTCGCCCTTCGATGCTTCGATCCCGAAGGTACTCAGGCTGTTGCCCTGCTTGCGGCCCGGCAAGGGCGGCACGAAGAACAGCAGGAGCGCCAGCAGCAGCAGCTCGAGGACGAGCGCGATCAGCAAGGCCGCGCCGCGCCTGCGCAGCAGCCCCGAATCAGCGAAGAGACGGGTGCGCAGCCACATCATCACGCTTTCGCCCCAACCATGGCGGCGCGGCGGCAGCACGACCGAAACATGGCAGCATCGCGCCGCATGTTACGGTTCGTTGCAGCGGACGGTCAGAACGCATCCGGCAGGACGCGGTCAGGCGGCCTCGTCGGTCGCGTCCAGGCCATAGGCGGTGTGGAGGATGCGCACCGCCAGCTCGGTCTCGTCCTCGTTGATCAGCACGCTGACCTTGATCTCCGAGGTGGTGATCGCCTGGATGTTGATCCCGCGCTCGCCGAGCGTCTTGAACATCGTCGCGGCGACGCCCGCATGGCTGCGCATGCCGACGCCGACCACGGAGATCTTGGCGACGCGCGTGTCCTGGAGCAGGTCCGCGAAGCCGATCACGCCCTTGGCCTGGTTGAGCGCTTCGATCGAGCGGGCCAGATCGGCGGCCGGCACGGTGAAGGTCACGTCGGTCGCGCTCGCCGAACCCGCGCTCTGGTGCGCGATGTTCTGGATGATCATGTCGACATTGATGTTGGCCGCGGCGAGCGGATTGAAGATCGAGGCCACAGCGCCGGGCTTGTCCGGTACCGCCGTCAGCGTGATCTTCGCTTCGTTCTTGTCGTGCGCGATGCCGGTGATGAGCTGGCTTTCCACGTCCTGAATCTCCTCTTCGCCCACGATCATCGTTCCGGGCAGCGTGTCCGCCATCGGGGCATCGTCGCCGGTGAACGACGACAGCACCTGGACGCGGACCTGTTCCTTCATCGCCAGGCCCACCGAGCGCGTCTGGAGCACCTTGGCCCCGACGCTGGCGAGCTCCAGCATCTCCTCGTACGTCACCTTCTTGAGCTTGCGAGCCCGGGGGACGATGCGCGGATCGGTGGTGTAGACGCCATCGACGTCCGTGTAGATGTCGCAGCGATCGGCCTTGACCGCCGCCGCAACCGCAACCGCCGAGGTGTCCGAGCCGCCGCGGCCGAGCGTGGTGACGCGGTTGCTGCCGTCGCTGGTCACGCCCTGGAAGCCGGGGATGACCGCGACTTCGCCCTGCGCCCAGCCGGCTTCGAGCCCGGCGGAATCGATCGTCTGGATGCGCGCCTTGGCATGCGCCGAATCGGTGTGGATCGCGACCTGCGTGCCGAGCCAGGAGCGCGCCGGCACGCCGAGCGCCTGAAGCGCCACCGCGAGCAGGCCCGAGGTGATCTGCTCGCCGGCCGATACGACCACGTCATATTCGCGCGGATCGTAGAGCGAGCTTGCCTCGCGGCAGAAATTGACCAGCCGGTCGGTCTCGCCGGCCATCGCCGAGACGACCACCGCGACCTGGTTGCCCGCATCCCATTCGCGTTTGACGCGCTTCGCAACGTTCCGGATGCGCTCGATGCCTGCCATCGAGGTGCCGCCGAACTTCATCACGATACGCGCCATGGAAAGAGCCTGTCTGCTTTGCGGGCCTGGTCCCCGCAGCTGCGGGGATGACGATAATGGGGCGCCCTGATAGGAGCGGCGCATGGCAAGCGCAACCAAAGCAACAATTGACCCGCGTGAAGCTGAGCATTTCGGCAAGCTGGCGGCGGACTGGTGGAATCCGAAGGGTTCCTCGGCGATGCTCCACCGGCTGAATCCGGCGCGGCTGGGCTATATCCGCGCCGCGGTGGACGCGCATTGGGGCGGCGACAGCGCGGGCTTCGCACCGCTAGCGGGCAGGACCGCGATCGATGTCGGCTGCGGGGCCGGGCTGCTCGCCGAGCCGCTCGCCCGGCTGGGGGCGAAGATGACCGGCATCGACGCCGCGCCCGAGAATATCGGTGCCGCCCAAGCCCATGCCGCCGCGACCGGGCTCGACATCGACTATATCGCGGGCGGGATCGAGGACCTGCCGGGACGCAGCTTCGACCTGGTCACTTCGATGGAAGTGATCGAGCACGTCACCGATCCGGCGGCGTTCGTCGCCGCGCTGGCCGGGGCGCTCGCCGAGGGCGGGCTGATGGTCCTCTCCACCCCCAACCGCACGCTCGCCTCGCATCTGGCGATGATCACCCTGGCCGAGGGCACCGGCGCGATCCCGCCGGGCACGCATGACTGGCGCAAGTTCCTCCGCCCCGAGGAGTTGGAGGAATTGCTGGCGGCGGCCGGGCTGAAGGTGATCGACCGCACGGGGCTGGGCTTCTCGCCGGCGCGCGGGTTCGTCACCGGCACCAGCGAGACGCTGAATTACCTGGTCACGGTGGTGCGGGCGTAACCCTCGATTTCGTCATCCCCGCCTTCGCGGGGATGACGGTTTGGAATTGGAACGCGGGTTTGGAAGCTACGGCTTCTGCCCATAGTTCAGCACCGCCATCGCGCCGATATCCAGCACCTGCCTGGCGGTGTTGATGTGGAGCGCGGCGGCGAGCTCGCCCTTGGCATAGTCGCGGTCGGCATGGCCGGCGGCGGTGTAGAGCTTCCACTCGGGACCCACGGTGACCGGGTTGCCGAAGAGCCGGGTATAGGGTGCCGCGGCGAGCTGGATCTGGGCGTTGGCGATCTCGGCGGTAGTCGCGCCCTCGGCCGGCTTTTGCACCCGGGCGTAGAAGGCGATCACGATCTTGTCGCCCTTCTTCACCCCCAGTTGGAGCGGCGAGTTGACCCCGACGCCCCAGGCATTGCCGCCCCCCGGCGTCTCGACCCGGATCGCCTTGCCGAACTGGACCTTCGCATCCTTCACCGATTGCGGCTTGGCCCCGCCCGGCAGGCCATAGACCTGGAAGCTGTCCGGATTGGCGTTGTTGAGGACTTCGGGCTCGGCCGGTGCCGTCTGCGCGGCGAGCCCGGCCGGGATCGTCATGGCAATGGCGGCGAGCGCCAGTCGCTTGGTCATATTTTGCCTCCCCTTGTTGTTTGCGAAGGAGGCTATGCCTGTGTCCGGATCGTTTCAATCGGAATTGTTAGCGTTACCGGTCAGAACAGCCGGCCCCCGTCCGGCACCTTCTCGCTCGGGTGGAACAGCACCACCTTGCCCTCGGCATCGGGGAAGCCGAGCGTCAGCACCTCGGACATGAACTTGCCGATCTGGCGCGGCGGGAAATTGACCACGGCGGCGACCTGCAGGCCCGGCAGCTGCGCGAGCGTGTAATGCTCGGTGATCTGCGCCGAGGAGCGCTTGCGGCCGATCGTCGGGCCGAAATCGATCAGCAGCTTGAAGGCTGGCTTGCGCGCCTCCGGGAATGCCTCGGCCTCGACGATCGTGCCCACGCGGATGTCGACGGCGAGGAACTGGTCGAAGCCGATCGTCTCGGCGGCCTGGGCGGCGGGATCGTGAGTCATGTGCATGGGAGGCCCCATGCCACTGCCCCGCCGCCGCGGCCAGTCTCAGCGGGCCGCCCCGTCATACTGCTGGACGTTCAGCGCATCGAGATCGACCCCGTCGGCGCAGCGCAGGTTGATCTCGACCATCGGCCCGTTCGGCCCCCGCCCCTCCGCGAAGGGCGCCACGCCGCAATTGCTGCAGAAGTGATGCTGGATGACGTGGTGGTTGAACTCATAGGTCGCCACCGCGTCGCGCGGGGTGTGGAGGGTGAACTTGTCCGGCGTGGTGAAATGGTGGAGCGGCGCCTTGCGGCGGCAGATCGAGCAGTTGCATGCCATCGCCTGGCGGGGCGGATCCTCATCGACCGTATAGGCGATCGCGCCGCAATGGCAGCTTCCGGTGAACGGCATCGTCTCCTCCTCTGTTCTTTGCGGGGCAACGCGCGGGCTGCCCCATTGTTCTTGTTCTCATTATGTTCTATTGCACGGCCCATGCAATCGGGCTTCGGCTTCCATGGGCATGACGATATTGCGCGCTGGCAGCAAGCGCTGGAGCCGATGCGCGCGCTCGCCGGCCCGTTACCGCGCCGCTCGCCGATCGGGGCGCTGGTCAAGTCGCTGATCAGCGGGCGGACCAAGGACCCGGTGTCGCTGGCCGCCTATGACCGGCTGGTCGCCCGCTTCGGCACGCCCGGCCAGGTGCTGGCGGCGGGGCCGGCCGAGGTGCTGCGCGCCATCCATGCAGTCACCCATGCCGAGGACAAGGCGCGCTACCTGATCGGCGCGCTGGGGCGGATCGCGGCGGAGCGCAAGACCTTCGACCTGCACTTCCTGGGTGCGCTCCCGCTGGGCGAGGCGCTCGCCTGGCTCGAGCGGCTGCCCGGGGTGGGGCGCAAGGTCGCGGCGGCGACGCTCAACGCCAGCACGCTCGACCGGCCGGTGCTGATCGTCGACACCCATGTGCTGCGCGTGCTCCAGCGCATCGGCTTCGTCCGGCGCAGCGCCGAGGGGCGCGACGCGAGCGAGGCGGTGACCGCGGCGATGCCCGAATGGCAGGGCGGCGACTTTCTCGACTTCCATATCGGCACCAAGAAGCTTGGCCAGACGCTCTGCCGCTTCGACGCCACCGACTGCGCCCGCTGCCCGCTTCGGACCGATTGTCGCTCTCGGAGCAATTGACAGCGTGCCCGCGCTCTCGGACAGGAGGCCATGGCCGAGGTGAAACTCCATCCGAGCTGGCTCGAACCGCTGCAAAGCGAGTTCGCCGATCCGTACATGGCGGCGCTGCGCCAGTTCCTCGTCGCCGAGAAGGCAGCGGGCAAGCGCATCTTCCCGGCCGGCAGCGAGTGGTTCCGCGCGCTCGACCTGACGCCGCTGGAGAATGTCCGCGTCGTCATCCTGGGCCAGGACCCCTATCATGGCGAGGGTCAGGCGCATGGCCTGTGCTTCTCGGTCAAGCCGGGCGTGCGCACCCCGCCGAGCCTGGTCAACATCTACAAGGAGATGGAGGCCGACCTCGGCATCCCGCCGGCGCGGCACGGCTTTCTCGAGCATTGGGCCGAGCAGGGCGTCCTTCTCCTCAACGCGGTGCTGACCGTGCAGATGGGCGCGGCGGCATCGCATCAGGGGCGCGGCTGGGAGCGGTTCACCGATGCGGTGATCCGGCTGGTCAACGCCCGCGCCGAGCCGGTGGTCTTCCTGCTCTGGGGCAGCCATGCCCAGAAGAAGGCGGCGTTCGTCGATTCGATCGACAGGGGCGGGCGGCACCTGGTGCTCAAGGCGCCCCACCCCTCGCCCCTTTCCGCCTATTCGGGCTTTTTCGGCTCGAAGCACTTCTCCAGGGCCAACGAATTCCTGAAGAGCGTCGGGCAGAAGCCGATCGACTGGGCGCTGCCGCCGCTACAGGGCTAAGGCGTACTGGCGCGGGATGAGCGGCCAGCGGCCGAGCATCTCGTGGCCATGGTCGCTCCGGATCAGCTGGAATTCCTCGACGCGCCACGAGACCGGATCGATCTGCGCGCGCGGCACGCCCATGCCCTTGTAGGCGAGGCTGAGGTGCAGCCAGAAATTGTGCACCGGCAGATCGACACCACAGCGCAGCGCGACCCGGCGAAGCGCACGGTGGAAGGCCGCCGGCGCCGGCATCCCCTTGCGGCCCCGCAGCGCCCGGCCGTCGATCGCGTCGAACACCATGTCGAACGGATCGAAACAGAGCGCGCCGAGTTCCTCGCGGAGCCGGTCCAGCTGGTGCGGTGCCCAGTTTCGGGCAAGTCCGAGCTTGAGCATCGTGCTGTGCCAGCGGTCCGGCGGATAATGCGCGTCCAGCCGGTGGGCGCTGCGAACGCGCTGCAAGGGCGGCTGCACTTCCGGCGGAGGCTTGGCCATGACGTACAGGACCGGCTCGGACATTCCCTCGCTTTCGACTCACTTGATATGTTCGCTTTATGTTCCTTTCCGTGGAATGAGTCGAATCCGGCAATAACAAGGGGATGACTCGCAAAATTCCTGAGCCTAAGCTCGGGCCAAGGAGACACCGATGCGCCGCACCCTGACCATCCTGATCGCGCTTTCCCTGGCCGGCTGCAGCGGCGGTGGCGGGAGCGGTTCCGTCTCGGGCGGCGGGGGCGGATCGACCGGGGTAACGCCCACCCCGACGCCGACCACCGCGGCAGGCTGCACCCTGCGCGAGCGCCAGACCTGGGCCGCCGCGCAGCTCAACGAATGGTATCTCTTCCCCGAGACGCTGCCGGCCAGCCTCGACCCGGCGCCCTATTCGACCGTCGAAGCCTATGTCGACGCGCTCACCGCCACCGCACGCGCCCAGGGCCGCGACCGCTACTTCACCTATGTCACCTCGATCGCCGAGGAGAATGCCTATTATAATTCCGGCTCGAGCGCGGGCTTCGGCTTCCGCCTCTATCTGAACGGCAACCGGCTTTATTCGGCCGAGACCTTCGAGGGCACCAGCGCGCTGGCCGCCGGGATCGACCGCGGCACCGAGATCCAGGCGATCGGCACCACCACCGGCAACCTGCAGAACGTCAGCGACATCCTCGCCGCGGGCGGCACCGACGCGCTGACCAATGCGCTCGGCCCCAGCACCGCCGGCACCAGCCGGGTGATGCGGGTGAGCGACGCGGCGGCGGGCACTCGCGTGGTGACGATCTCCAAGACCGACTATACCCTCACCCCGGTCTCGTCGCGCTACGGTGCCAAGATCATCGACGATGGCGGCCACCGCGTCGGCTATGTCAACCTGCGCACCTTCATCAACACCGCCGATTCGCCGCTGCGCGCCGCCTTCGCCCAGTTCAAGGCGGCGGGGGTGACCGAGGTGATCATCGACCTGCGCTACAATGGCGGCGGCCTGGTCTCGATCGCCGAGCTGATGGGCGACCTGCTCGGGGCCAATCGCAGCACCTCGGACGTGTTCGACTACATGACCTTCCGCCCGAGCAAGTCGTCGCAGAACACCACCGCCTATTTCGCGCCCCAGACCCAGTCGATCGCGCCGACCCGCATCGCGTTCATCGGCACCTCCAGCACCGCCTCGGCCAGCGAGCTCGTCGCCGCGGGCATGCTGCCCTATCTCGGCACCAACATGGCGCTGGTCGGCACCAACACCTATGGCAAGCCGGTCGGCCAGATCGCGCTCGACAAGGCCGCCTGCGACGACCGCTTCCGCGTCATCGCCTTCGCCCTGGAGAATCGCGACCATCAGGGCGCCTATTTCTCCGGCCTGGCCGGCACGGTGAAGGCAAGCTGCCGCGCATCGGACGACATCGCCTATCAGCTGGGCGACCCGCGCGAGGCATCGACCCGCGCCGCGCTCGACTTCATCCAGGGCAAGAGCTGCACCGCGATCAGCGCGGTCACCGCCACCGCCGCAGCGCGCAGCCTGAACGAGACCGGCGCCGCCACGCCCGGCAACGAGCTGCTCACTCCGGCAAAGCCGAGCGTCCCGCAGCGCGACGTGCCGGGCATGTTCTGACCCGTTTTTGCGGCGCGCGGCATAGGCGCGGGCGCCTGCAGTTGCTATCTTGCCCTCCGGACGATGGAGGAAATGATGAAGTCGCTGTTCGGCCGGTTGTTCGGCAAGCGCGCGCCCGAGACGGAAACCGAGGCTGCACTGGCGCCCCCGGCGACGCCGATCGAGGAAAAGGCCGAATGGGTGCGCGACCAGATCCGCCGCGACGTGGCGAGCGGCTTCTATGACGAGGACGCGATCCTGACCAACGCGGCCGACGCCTTTGCCGACGACCTGACCCCCGACGAGCTCCGCCCGATGGCCCAGAAGGCGCTGCGCGAGGCGCTGGCCGAGCAGCGCTACGCCGAGCGCCAATGGCCCGAGGAGACCGATTGCGACCGGCTCGACGCCGCCTTCGCCGCGCTGGAGGAGAGCGGCGTGATCGCCCGCCAGAACTTCAGCTGCTGCGGCAATTGCGGCGCGACCGAGATCTGGGACGAGGTCCGCGCGGTCGAGGAGGCCGGCGCCCCGGCGCATGGCTATGCATTCTACCACATGCAGGACACCGAGGGCGCCGTGGACGGCGGCGGGCTCTACCTCAACTACGGCGCCTGTGACGAAGGCGAGGACGCCGCGCTGGCCGTGGCCCACGAGATCGTCGCGGAGCTCGAGGCACATGGCCTGGAGACGCACTGGGACGGCAGCTGGGACAAGCGCATCGGCGTGACGCTCAACTGGAAGCGGCGCCGGGGGCTCTGAGCCGGCCCGGCGCCGGGGTCAAAGTACACGAAGTACACGCCAAAAGCATGTTTTCGCCGACTCAGTCGTCGTCGAACTCCGCATCGAACGGGGGCTTGCCGCGCAGCCGGGCAAGCTCGGCATCGATCCGCGCGTCGATCGCAGCCTGCTCCGCCCGGACCGCTTCGTCCTGCTCGTCCTCGGACTTCTCGTAGAGCCAGTGCGGCAGCTTGCCGTCGGCGAGATCGGCGATCTCGATGGCATCTTCCAGCGCCTCGGGCGAGAGCAGCGCGGCGGGATCCATGGGAGCCACCGGCGACAGCGCGGCGAGCGCCGCCGCGAGCGGCATGCCGGGCCCGGGCTGCACGACACCGGGTGGCAGTGCCTCGCGATGGGCATGGGCATAGCGCTCGGGCAGATGCGCGCGCAGCAGGAACATCAGCAGCCGGTCGTTCAGGCGCATGCGGCGGCCGACCCGGCGGCCTTCCTTGTCGAACACCGGCTCGTCGCTGCCGTGGATCGCGCGGTCGAAGGCGACATCGGCAAGATGCAGCGCCGCCTGATGGAGCGCGATGTTCCAGGCGCGGGCGAAATTCTCCCCACCCGGCGAGCGGCGCAGCTTGTAGGCGCTGCTGACCGACATGCCGACCGCCTGCGCCGCCTCGGTCACCGAACCGCGATCGGCAAGCGCCTCGATGAAGCTGCGCTGGCGCTCAGGCGACCAGCCATCGTGGCGATGCTTCCGCCGGACCGGGACCCATTCATAGTCGTCCGGGTCATGGCCATGCGCGTCGAGCAAGGCCGGCGGCGGCGCCGCGGCAGATGCCGTGGCGGGAGGGTGGAAGGGATCGATCCCTGCGGATAGCGCGGGATCGAATGCGATACGATGGTCCTGCTGTTCCATCCACAAGCTTGGATCAGACGAAACCCTATTGTGCCAGTGCTGTAGGATCGTTTGCCGGCACCTGTTGCACAAAGGCATCCATCAGCCGGGCGGAAGCCGGTGCGGCCCCCGGGCGGCGCGGAGGATCGGCGGCACCGAGAGCAGGATCGCCGCGACCATCCCGCCGATCGCGATCAGCCCGATCGGCGTGGCGCGCGCCTCGGCCTCGAGCACGACGCGCTCCCCTATCCGGATGCTGGCGCGGGCGGTCTGGGGCGTGGCGAGGGGATGGGGCTCGGGAGCCGCTTCCTGGGTGAGGCGCGGCGGCGGCGACGGACCGTCAGGCCGGGGCATCGGCGGACCGGGTGCGATCGGCGTGGAGCAGCCAGGCCAGCACCGCCGCCATGATCAGCAGCGCCGACACGTCGCCCGGGATGTGCCCCATGTGCATGGGCTGGGCGAAGGACTGGGCGCCCATGATCAGCCCATGGACGAGGCTCGACCAGATGGCGAAGAGGATCAGCGACCGGTGCGCCTGCGGATCGGCGGCGGCGCGGATCAGGAAGATGCCGAGCGTCGCATAGACCCCGACGATCATCAGGAAATAGTTGGACGCGGCCGGCGCCCCCTCATGCCAGGCCCAGCCCGAAGGCCAGACGATCGCGAGCGGATAGACGAGGCAGCAGGTTATACCGAACAGGATGAGCGCGGCCTGCAGCAGCTTGTGCGTGTTCATGGCGGATCCCCCGGGGCGGATGGCGGGAGGATATAGCTGCGGGGGCTTGCAGGCAAATCGGGGCGGCGGGTCAGGGCTGGCGGTGCTCGATCAGGTCCCATCGATTGCCGTAAAGGTCCTCGAACACCGCGACCTTGCCATAAGGTTGGTCGGTGGGCGGGCGGACGAAATGGACGCCGGCCTTGGTGTAGGCGGCGAAACCCTTCTTAAAGAGGAAGCATAGAATAAAGTTATCCTCTATAACATTACGTATCTAGTTTTTCAATATCCTTATTCTAAATGCTTTTATCATATCACCCGCTTTGACATCAGCGAAAGATTTCTTCGCAGAGACCTCTACTGGAACCAGCTCAGCAAGAGTTTGATCTATTTCTAGTCCCCCGAATTCTTCAGAAGCAAGTATGCCTCCTGTGGGAGCCAGAGGTTCCATGCGCGCGGCGCGATTAACTACCTCGCCATCAATATCCCTTCGGCCGGTAGCCGGGTTAAAATTTGTGCGCACCTCCCCCCATGCCATACCGATCCTGACACTCATGCGGTCAACCTCTAAATGCCGCACGAACCGCATCGCACTTTCAATAGCATGGTTAGGATCTGAGAACGTCGCTACGATCGCGTCTCCCCACATATTAATTTCTGACGCCTCTCTACTGTTGAGAAGAGTAGGAACCATGCTTCGAAGCATATCCAGAAGCCCTTCACGACGAACCTTGTCGAGAAGGGAGAATCCAGAGACATCTAAAAACATAACAACTTTTAGATTCACATCTATCTTCATAAGAGATTTTGAAGTTTCACGAAGGTGCTCAAGATATTCTATCCTAAGTTCGTTAAGCTCATTCTGAATATCAGAGCTTCTTTTGCTTTCATGTAAGAACTTTGTATTTGTTACAGCCAACTGCGCCAGGACAATCGAAAGCTCATCTCGAATTTCTTGATACTTATTTACAACTTCCTGATATTTTTGGCCAGTTTCGCTATTATATTCCGGGCCATATATTTTCTGAGCGGAAAAAACGGCTGTCACATTCTTCTTATCTAACATCTCTGAATGCGCGGTTATTTTACATTCGTATTTGAAGTCCAGATCAGGAAACCTCTCCTTGAGCAACATAGACATTGTGTGATAAAGAACCTCATCAAATTCGCTTGCGGATGGCATGCGAACTTTAATTAGAATTCTGTCGTCTACGCTCTCCCAGATAATATCATCACAAAGTTCTGTGCATTCATCACATATGAAAACAGTAGGGCCAGCGATTAGCTTACTAACCTCATGCTGACTCTTCCCACAGAATGAACAATATAGCGTCTTTTTACTATCAGCCACTTCAGATGTTTTTGAGCTAGCCACAACCCCTCCCAGTAACGTGGTCTTCCACCGAAGAATCTTACGAAATTGGTTGATTAGATTGTAGCCGAAGTCAATCATACATTTTAGAATTCGGGATCGCCGTGCTATTACTGGGCGTTTGTACTACCAAACCTCCACCACCGCCTCGAACGGTTCCCCGCCCCGGCTGTGCTGGCCGATATAACGGATGCGCGCGGGGATGATGCTGGTGCCCTTGTACTCCATCTGCACGTCGAGGCTGTCGATCAGGTCCTCCTCGGCGAAGCGGCGGAGGGTACCGATCAGGAGCTGGCGGGCCTCCTCGACCTCGGGCGGGACGTAGAGGAGGTTGCGCTTGTAGTCCGGCCCGCCCAGCTCGGCGGGGAAGGCGCGGATCCGTACCAGTCGGCCCTGGCGGACCAGCCTCTGCGCTGCCGCCTTGCCGGTGACTTGCGAGAAGTCGGGGCCGTTGACCACGCCTTGCGCCTCCTGCGCCGTAGCCTCGGGCGCGAGGCTCAGCGTGCCGAACAGCAGCAGCGCGCCGGCCAGTCCCTGCCATGCCTGCACCATCGCCCCCTCCCCTCACTGCCTGCGCGCGAGGGTATCGGGGTTCGGCTCGGCTTTGGACGCAAGCTTGTCCGTTTCGGACATGACTCCGGCGCGCGGGACCTGCCTCAGGCCCTGGTGAACTCCATCACCCAGTTGGTCTCCCAGCTCTCGCCGCCATCGGCCGACAGCGCCTGCTCCCAGCGCGGCGCATCGCCCTGCGTGTCGAGCCAGAGGAAGCGCAGGCGGACCGCGCGCCCCTCATGCGTGTCGTCGGCGTAGAAGGTGCCGATGCCCTGCTCGAACCGGCCGGTCACCGGCGTGTCGAGCGCATGAGGATTGCGCGCGTCGAGCCACCAGATCGCCCAGGTGCCGGCTTCCGGATCATAGGAGCGCAGCGCCACGGCGCGATAGTCGCCGGCGGGCAGATGGAGGAGATTGTCCTCGACATTGCCGTTACCGCCAAGCAGCGGGCGCTGCTCGCTGGTGCCGAGGAAGGTCTCCCATTCAGTGCAGCCGGCGAGGCGGGACTTGAGGCGGCGGTGCCGCACCTGCCAGCGACCCTGCTGGAAATCGAAATCGGTGCAATGATCGGTCATGCGGCAGGCTCCGGCGTGTTCGGGCCGATGTTGCCATAATGTTCCAGCGGGTCAAGCCGCCCGCCGCTACCGGATTATCCGGCCCGTCAGTTTGCCGGCGCCGGGGCCGGCGGTACCGAAGTCGCCTTGTCGCGCGAACGGGCCTCGGCGATGGCGCTGGCCGCGAGCGCGCGCATGTCGTCGGACTTGGGATAGGCGCGCCAATCGTCGCAGGCGGCGTCCGCGGCCTTGTAGCCGGCTTCCTGATATTTGCGGAGCTCCCAGCGCAGGGCATGGGCCTTTTTCTGCTCCGGGGTCTCGCCCGCGGCGCAATCGACCGACTCGCCCAGCTCCGGATCGCCGCAATCGACCGGCCCCTCGGCCATCGCCGCGATCATCAGCAGCGGATAGACCTTCGCCACGCGCGCGCATTCGGCGCGCAGGTCGTCGTCGATCGGCGGGAAGGCGGGATTGGCGGCAGCAAGGGCCAGGGCAAGCAGGGGCATCGTTCCTCCGCACGGCGTTTCGCCTGCGAAGGAACGATGCCCGGCCTGTCCGAGTCAAGCCACGCGGCTCAATCGTGCTCGCGGTCGCCCTGGCCCATGTAGAGCTCGCGGCCGGTCTCGTGGTAGAGCTTCGACATCGCCTCCATGCCGGCTTCGGCGTCTTCCGCTGCAAGGAAGCCCTCGACCGGCGCGTTCTGCTTGGCGGCGAAGTCGCGGACTTCCTGGGTGATCTTCATCGAGCAGAACTTGGGCCCGCACATCGAGCAGAAATGCGCGGTCTTGGCGCCTTCGGCCGGCAGGGTCTGGTCGTGATACTTCTCGGCCGTGTCGGGATCGAGCGACAGGTTGAACTGGTCGCGCCAGCGGAACTCGAACCTTGCACGGGACAGCGCATCGTCGCGGACCTTGGCAGCGGGGTGCCCCTTGGCGAGATCAGCGGCATGGGCGGCGAGCTTGTAGGTGACTACGCCGACCTTGACGTCGTCGCGGTCGGGGAGCCCGAGATGCTCCTTGGGCGTGACGTAGCAGAGCATCGCGGTGCCGTACCAGCCGATCATCGCGGCGCCGATGCCCGAGGTGATATGGTCATAGCCCGGCGCGATGTCGGTGGTGAGCGGCCCGAGCGTGTAGAAGGGTGCCTCGCCGCACGCTTCGAGCTGCTTGTCCATATTCTCCTTGATCTTGTGCATCGGCACATGGCCGGGGCCCTCGATCATCACCTGGACGTCCTGCGCCCAGGCGCGGTGGGTCAGCTCGCCCAAAGTGTAGAGCTCGGCGAACTGGGCTTCGTCGTTTGCGTCGGCGATCGAGCCGGGGCGCAGGCCGTCGCCGAGCGAATAGGCGATGTCATAGGCCTTCATGATCTCGGTGATCTCGTCGAACTTCTCGTAGAGGAAGCTCTCCTTGTGGTGCGCGAGGCACCATTTCGCCATGATCGAGCCGCCGCGCGAGACGATGCCGGTGACGCGCTTGGCGGTGAGCGGCACATAGGGCAGGCGGACGCCAGCATGGATGGTGAAGTAATCCACGCCCTGCTCGGCCTGCTCGATCAGCGTGTCGCGGAAGATCTCCCAGGTCAGGTCCTCGGCGATGCCGCCGACCTTCTCGAGCGCCTGGTAGATCGGCACGGTGCCGACCGGCACGGGCGCGTTGCGCATGATCCATTCGCGGGTGTCGTGGATGTTGCGGCCCGTCGACAGATCCATGATCGTGTCGGCGCCCCAGCGGATCGCCCAGACCATCTTGTCGACTTCCTGCGCCACGTTCGAGGCGACGGCGGAGTTGCCGATATTGGCGTTGATCTTGACCAGGAAGTTGCGGCCGATCGCCATCGGCTCCGATTCCGGATGGTTGATGTTGTTCGGGATGATCGCGCGGCCGCGCGCGACTTCCTCGCGGACGAATTCGGGCGTGACATAGTCGGGGATCGACGCGCCGAAGCTGTTGCCGTCGCGGACATATTCGGCGAGACGGGCGCGGCCGAGATTCTCGCGCTCGGCGACATATTCCATCTCGGGCGTGATGATGCCGCGCTTGGCGTAGTACATCTGCGAGACATTGGCGCCCGGCTTGGCGCGCAGCACCTTCTTGCGGACGTTGGGGAAGGGCTGGACGCCGCCCGAGCGATCGGGGCCGAGCTGGCCATTGTCCTCAGGGCGGACTTCGCGCTGGGTAACTTCCTCGACATCGCCGCGGGCGCGGATCCAGTCGCGGCGCAGCTCGGGCAGGCCGGCCATGATATCGATCCGGGCTTCGGGGTCGGTATAGGGACCGGAGGTGTCGTAGACGCGCACCGGCGCCTCGCCCGAGCCCGGCTCGAGATGGATCTCGCGCATCGCGACCTTCAGGGGGCCGACATGGATCTTCTTCGAGCCGCGGATCGCGCCGGTGGTGACGGCGAGTTCGGTCTTGGCAGGGATGTCGGCCATTCGTCACTTCTCCAAAGGGGAGAGGACGGTCCTGTGGTGGGGCCGCTCCCTCCCTACGCCGGTCTCAACCGGATCAGGTTCAGCGGGTCGGAAGCTGCTGCTTCCCTCTCAAGCGCACATCAGCGCTCCCCCGGGGATGACGGCGGTCTTAGGCGCTTGGGAAAGCGAGGTCCAGCGCTCAGAAGGTGAGCGCCAGCCCGGCCGCGCCGGTCCACTGGTTGCGGTCGCCAGCGATGCTGACCAGCGGGCTGTCGGCGAAGTCCTTGACCAGCTTGCGATAGGTGCCGCCGGCGACCAGCGACAGGCCCTTGGTCAGGTTGCCGGTGAGCGCATAGGCGAAATAGCCGCCAAAGGTAATGTCCTTCTGGCCGCCCTCGGGCCGGAACACGGGCAGCCCGCTGGCGAGGCTCTGCGCCGGGGTGACGCCGAAATAGGTGCGGGCATAGCGATCCTCGACGATCTCGGCCGAGGCCGAGAGGCTGACCATCGCCTTGGTGCTGAGCGGCGTCGAATAGGTGACCACCGGGTTCCAGATGCCGGCGCGGTGCACCCGGGTCACGTCCTTGCGATAGGATACGGTTACCGAGAGCTTGTCGAAATCGCTGGTGATCAGCCCGGTGCGGCCGATGCCGAAATAGCCGCCGACCTCAAGCGCGGAATCGACCTCGCCCAACGCGCGGACGCGGGGATCGCGGATGGAATCGCGGTTCGAGCGGTTCATGTTGTAGACCGCGACGGGGCCGAACTGGATGTCCCAGCCGGGGCCGGTCGCGTTGGGGATCACGTCGAGCTGGGCGCGGTTGCCGACCAGGGTGAAGCTCATCCCCGCCACCGTGCCATTGGCGACCGGGATTGGCGTCCAGCGATTGTGGCTCGAGCCTTCATAGTCGGGGAAATAGGCAGCGCCGACGCCGAGGGTGAGCCGCGCCGCGCCTTCGCTCGCCGCCTCGGCGACTTCGGCCGACTGCGGCGTGGACTGGGGCTCGGCCTGGTCCTGCGCCCAGGCGGGGGCAACGGCGAGAAGCGAGACGAGGAGTGCGCCGCAAAGTCGGATCATGAACTGGCCTTCAGGATGTTGCAGGCGCGAAACGCGGCCCGATCCCTGCAAGTTCCTATAAAAGGTAGCGAATCCGAACCTGTTGCATCTGGGCATCTGCGCCTAGGGTGAAGCGCGCATCCTTGTAGCGCGGCGGGCCGAAGCGGATCGCAGGGTTGCGCGAGAAGCCGAAACCCTCGCGCGGAATGCCGAGCACCGTATCGAGCTTCGCATTGCCATTGGCATCATGGATCGCGGCGATGGCATAGTCGCCGGGGGCCAGGCCTTCGAGGCGGATGCGGGGGTTGGCGGCCGGGAGCGTACGCTTCAGCGCACCCTTGCCCTCCCGGCAATCGGGAAAGTCGCTCGGGTCCTGCACCAGGCAGATCCGTACCACGCCCTTTGTCGAGCGCAGGCCGGTCAGCGCGATGTCGAGCGCACCGCCCTCATTCGGCGCGGGCGCGGCGGCGCCCAGCAGCAGCGTGGTTGCGATCGAAAGCGCCAAGGCCCTTGTCGGTGCCGCAGAGCCGGTCCCAGTGACGGAAATAGAGACCAAAATTGCATCCATATTGTTCGTGGTGCCGCTGATGATGGCTGGCGGTGATCAGCCAGGCGCCGAGCGGCCCCTGCCAGACGAAGCGCGGCCAGATCTCCCAGCCCATATGGTTGGTGACGCCCATCACGGTCATGATCGCGAGCACCAGCCCGAGCGCGCCGACATGGATGGGGACGAGGAAGACGAGCGCCGGGATCACCACCGCGCCGGTGATCGCTTCCAGCGGGTGGAAGCTCATCGCCGCCCAGGCGGTCGGCGGACGGCTGGCATGGTGGACGGCGTGCATGCGGCGGAACAGCGCGGGCCGGTGCATCCAGCGATGCGTCCAGTAGAACCAGGCGTCGTGCGCGAGCAGATAGAGCAGCACCGAGACGGGCAGGTACCAGAGCGGAAAGGCGTTGGCGTCGGCGTAGATCCGCGTCCAGCCATGGTTCTGCCAGCCCCAGGCGACCACGCCCGCCGGCACGCCGTAGATCGCGGCGCTGGCGAGGCTCCAACCGATCTCGCGGCGGATCTGGCTGTCGAGCCCGGCATAGAGGCCGGGGTGGCGCAGCTGGGTGGCAAGCGCGAAGCCGCCGCTCGCCAGCAGATAGCGCACGCCGACGATCAGCGTCATCGCCACCGCGGATAGGAGGATGGCGGGCAGCATCACAGACCGCCGACCAGCCCGCCCGGATCATAATCGAGCCCGTTGCCGATCGCCTCGATCGTCGGGAGCCCGGTGCCGGGAAGCCGGCTCCAGCGAACCTTCTCGGCATCGCTCTCGATCGAGCCATGGCCGGTCCGCACCTTGCGGGTGAGATAGTTGATGCTGAGCGACGAAGTCTCGCCGCTGTTGCGCTGGGTGTTCCGGACGTCGAAGCCGATCAGCCGCAGCGCATTCTCCCGCCAGCGCAGGGTGAAGACCGTGCTGCCCATGCCCCAGCCGCCAGCGCTCATGAACCGGCCGAGCGTGACCACGACATTGCCGCGCGCGATCGCCAGCCCGCCGCCGCTCACGCCCTCGCTGTCGAACCAGTCCTCGGCGCAGGCATTGTCGCGGCGCGGGACCAGGCTGTGGTTCTGGACAACGAGCCGGTAGCCGCCACCCGGCCGGGCCATTGCGACGCCGAGGATGCGCGGATTGGTGTCGAGCGTCTCGCCGCAGAAACCGCCCTTGTTCTCCAGCACATTGGCGGGGTCGGTCATGTGCATCGCGAAAGCGAGATCGGGCTTGCCGTCGCCGTCGAGGTCGCCGGTGGCGCTGCTCTCCAGCATCCATCCGGCGGGCACGAAGCCCTTTGCGCTCGTCGCCTCGGCCGCGAGCACCGGATAGCGAACCGGAGGGAGGCCGTCCTGCGGGGCGAGCAGCAGCAGGGAAAAGGGAAGCGCGAGCGTCATGCTTCGCTGCTTACTTCATTTTTCACGCGAAGGCGCGGCAGCGAAGAGAAGAAGGTTGGTTCGCGCAGAGGCGCAGAGAGCGCGGAGGAGTAATTGCGCGCGGCATGGCGTGACCTTTCTCTTCGGATGAGAAGTGGGCCGCTTCGCGGCGGGGTCCACCTCCTCTGACCTTTGCGCGAAAATCCGACACGAGACGCCCGGCAAATTCTGCCCAATTTTTAAGCACCCCTTCGCAACTGCACAAATTTTTACCTCTCCGTAACATTTGATTGCGCCGGAACCTCGCGGAATCGTGCGTTTCTTGCGTTTGGCACGCTGTTTGCGACGAGAGCCCCCGGGATAACCGCCAAACGAGGGGGCGAAATGAAGCTCATCATCGCCATCATAAAACCGTTCAAGCTGGACGAGGTCCGCGAGGCGCTCACGGGCGTCGGCGTCGCGGGCATGACCGTGTCGGAAGTGAAGGGATTCGGACGCCAGAAGGGCCAGACCGAGATCTATCGCGGCGCGGAATACAGCACCAACATGGTGCCCAAGATCAAGATCGAGGTCGTGGTGGGTGCCGATCTGGCCGACCGCGCCGTGGAAGCGATCCAGGCCGCCGCCAGCACCGGCGCGATCGGCGATGGCAAGATTTTCGTCCTCGATGTCGGCCAGGCCGTGCGCATCCGCACGGGCGAGACCGACGAGACGGCGCTGTAAGATGGGGGTCCAGATGAAACTAGCGATGAAGATTGCCGCGGGGGCGGGGCTCGGCGCCCTGTTCGCCGCGATGCCTGCCCTCGCGCAGGCGCCTGCCGCCCCGGTCGTGCCGACCGACGCGATGGTCAACAAGGGCGACGTCAGCTGGATGCTGGTCTCCTCGGCGCTGGTGCTGATGATGTCGGTGCCCGGCCTCGCGCTCTTCTATGGCGGCCTGGTCCGAACCAAGAACATGCTCTCGGTGCTGATGCAGGTGCTCACCATCGTCTGCGTCGCCGGCCTGCTCTGGGTGACCATCGGCTATTCGATGGCGTTCACCAATGGCGGCGCGCTCAACCTGTTCGTCGGCGGCTTCTCCAAGGTGCTGATGCAGGGCGTCGACGCCAACACCTTCGCCGCGACCTTCTCGAACGGCGTCTATCTGCCCGAGACGACCTTTGTCGTCTTCCAGATGACCTTCGCGATGATCACCCCGGCGCTGATCGTCGGCGCCTTCGCCGAGCGGGTGAAGTTCACCCCGCTGATCCTCTTCGTCGTGGCCTGGTCGATCCTGGTCTATTACCCGATGGCGCACATGGTCTGGTACTGGCCGGGCCCGGACTTCACCGCCAGCCTGCCCAAGGACCATGGCTATCTGTGGGGCCTGGGCGCGCTCGACTTCGCGGGCGGCACGGTGGTGCACATCAATGCGGGCATCGCCGGCCTGGTCGGCTGCCTCGTGATCGGCAAGCGCACCGGCTACAAGAACGAGCCGATGCCGCCGCACTCGCTGACCATGACCATGATCGGCGCCTCGCTGCTCTGGGTGGGCTGGTTCGGCTTCAACGCCGGCTCCAACCTCGAAGCCAACAAGTTCGCCTCGCTCGCCTTCATCAACACCATGGTCGCCACTGCGGCGGCGGGCGCGATGTGGGCGATCATCGAGCAGGTCGTCCACGGCAAGCCGTCGCTGCTCGGCGCAGCCTCGGGCGTGGTCGCCGGCCTGGTCGCGATCACCCCGGCCGCGGGCTTCGCCGCGCCGATGACCTCGGTCGTGCTCGGTGCGGTCGCCTCGGTCGTCTGCTTCTTCTTCGTCACCACGGTGAAGAACAAGCTCGGTTATGACGACACGCTCGACGTGTTCGGCGTGCACTGCATCGGCGGCATCATCGGCGCGATCGGCACCGCGGTCGTCGCCGACCCGACGCTGGGCGGCCAGGGCTTCATGGACTTCACCGTGATCCCGGCGGTTGCCGGCAAGTACGACATGGCGACGCAGCTGGTCACCCAGGCGACCGGCGTGGGCGTGACCCTGCTGCTCTCGGGCGGCGTGTCGCTGGTCCTGTTCCTGCTGCTCAAGTTCACCATCGGCATCCGCCCGAGCAAGGAAGTCGAGGTCGAAGGCCTGGACATCAATGCGCACGGCGAGCGCGCCTACAACTACTGACGAGATCGGGCGCCGCGCCTTCTCCTCTCCTGAGGGGCGGCGCCCAACCGAGGTTCCTCCTGCGGACGACTGGGCCGGTGGTTTAAGACCGCCGGCCCTTTTTTAGCGTTTGCGGGCCGGAGGCACGCGGACGCGTATCCCCGCGAAAGCGGGGATCTCGGGCAACGTGCATGCCGCTTCCGAGAAGATTCCCCCCTTACCCTTCCCACCGCCTTCGGCTGCGGGCCCCTTCCCTCTCCCACAAGGGGAGAGGGAGTTAAGCCAGATCTTCCTTGATGAACTGGGCGCAGCGTTCGCCGATCACGATGCTAGGGGCATTGGTGTTGCCGCCGACCAGCCGGGGCATGATCGAGGCGTCGGCGATGTAGAGCCCCTCGACGCCGCGGACCTTGAGCCGCGGGGTGACCACCGCGCCTTCGTCCGAGCCCATGCGGGCAGTGCCGACCGGATGGTAGATCGTGTCGGCGCGGGCGCGGATCAGGCGTTCGAGCGCGGCATCGTCATCGAGGTCGATCGGATAGCGGTCGCGGCCCTTGTACTGGGCGAGCTGGGGCGCCTCAAGCACGCGGTACATCGCCCGCGTACCCTTCTTGAGCAGCTCCAGGTCGCGCGGGTCGCCGAGGAAATCGGGGTCGATCAGCGGCGCCACGCGCGGATCGAGTGACTGGAGACGGACGGTGCCGCGGCTCTCGGGGCGCAGCACGCAGGCATGGCAGCTGAAGCCGTGGCCGGGCACCGCGGTGCGGCCATGATCCTCGACGATGGCGATCAGGAAATGGAGCTGGAGATCGGGCCGATCGAGCGAAGGATCGCTGCGCAGGAAGGCGCCGGCCTCGGCATAGGGGGTGGTCATCCGCCCCTTGCGGCTGACCATCCAGCGGCCGATCGAGCCGAGCGACTTGAGCGTGCCGGGCAGCGAACGGCCGAGGAAGAAGCTGCCCTGGGTCTCGAAGGCGGCGACATAGTCGACATGGTCCTGGAGGTTGCCGCCCACTGCGGGCCGGTCGATCCGCACCGACAGGCCCATCTCGCGCAGATGCTCGCCCGGGCCGATGCCTGAGAGCATCAGCAGCTGCGGGGTCTGGAAGGCGCCGGCGGCGAGGACCACGGCGCGGCGGGCGCGGATCTCGCGGGCCTGGCCGTCGCGCTGATAGGCGACGCCCCAGACGCGGCCCTCCTCGAACAGCACGCGCTCGACCATCGCATCGGTGATGATCTCGAGATTGTCGCGGCGATCGAGATAGGCGCGCGCCGCGGTCCAGCGCTCGCCATTCCTCTGCGTGACCTGGAACAGGCCGGCGCCCGACTGCTCGGCACCGTTGAAATCGTCGTTGCGCGGGATCTGGAGCTCGCCGCACGCATCGATGAACGCCTCGGAGCCGGGGTGCGCCCAGAGCTGGTCGCTGACCCAGAGCGGACCCTTGTCGCCATGATAGTCGCTGGCGCCGCGGACATTGTGCTCGGCCTTCCTGAACCAGGGCAGCATGTCGTCCCAGCCCCAGCCGGTGCAGCCGAGGTCGCGCCACTCGTCATAGTCGCGGTGGTGGCCGCGGACATAGAGCATCGCGTTGATCGCGCTGGACCCGCCCAGGCCGCGGCCGCGGGGCTGATAGCCGCGCCGGCCGTTCAATCCGCGCTGCGGCACGGTCTCGAACGCCCAGTTGGCGCCGGGGCGCTGGAACGGCATCATGCCGGGCATGCGGGTCTTGATGCTGGTGTTGCGGCCGCCCGCTTCCAGCACCGCCACGCTGTACCTGCCCCCTTCGCTCAGGCGGCCTGCGACGGCGCTCCCGCCCGATCCTCCACCGATGACGACGATGTCGGCTGCTTCCACGCATCCCCCCGCTGTTGCTGCTGCCGCGCCTCCCAGCGCGCCTTGATGGTCTCGGATGTATCGCGGCTGCCATCGTGGCTCCAGCCCGGCGGCGCGATCATGTAGCCAATTCGGGACTTCATGTCCGGCGCGGCCCACACGTCCCTGGCGATGCCGATCCATTCGTGGAACGCGGCCCACAGGACGTTGAAGCTGCCCAGGTCCTTGACGATGCCGTAGCGCGGCCTCTCGTCGTCGCGCTCGGGTTCATAGGTGCCGAGCATGCGATCCCAGACGATGAAGACCCCGGCATAATTCTTGTCGAGATAGCGCGGGTTGGTCGCGTGGTGGACGCGGTGGTGCGAAGGCGTGTTCATCACCGCCTCGAACCAGCGCGGCATGCGGCCGACCGTCTCGGTATGGATCCAGAACTGGTAGATCAGGTTCAGCCCCGCGACGAAGAAGATCATCGCCGGGTGGAAGCCGATCAGGAACAGCGGCAGGCGGAACACGAAGCTCACGCTCACGAAACCGGTCCAGGTCTGCCGGAGCGCCGTGGTCAGGTTGTAGTGCTGGCTCGAATGGTGGATGACATGGCTCGCCCAGAACCAGCGGACGCGGTGGGCGGCGCGGTGGAAGAGATAATAGGCGAAATCGTCGAGCACGAAGGCGAGGACGAACCAGTACCAGGCGAAGCCGATCGTGAAGATGCGGAACTGGTAGAGCCAGGTCGCCAGCGCATAGACCAGGCCGGTGGTGAGCAAGCCGGCCACGGTGCTGCCGAGCCCCAGCGCGAGGCTGGTCAGCGTGTCCCTGGGGCAGAAGCGGCGGCGATCGCGGATGCGCGCGATCAGCATCTCCGCCAGGATCAGCACGACGAATCCGGGAATAGCGTAGGTCACCGGATCGGGAAGAAGAGGCACCACGGGCATAGCGCCTACTTACCCTGCTGTCAGTAACCTGTCACGCCGCGCAGCAGCACGGCCCCGAAGCGCCGGTCGCCGCTGTCGACACGGAGACCATCGGGGGTCGTCTGGCTGGTCAGCGGCAGGCGCAGATGCCGCACCGCAACACGCGCGCCGTGCATCTTGAGCAGCGCGACGTCGCCCGCCTTGCCATGGACCAGAGCGGCGCGGCCGTCGCTGCCGAGCAGCGCCTCGCCAGCGTCGAAACCCGAGATCAGGCCCTCGGCGGTCTCGCGCGCCTCCTCGGCGCTGGCGATGGCGGCGCCGCGGCCGAGGCCCAATGCCCAGGCCGCCAGCGTCATCACCAGGATGGCGCCGAGCGAGCCGGCAAAGACGTAGAGCTGCGTCACGCCTTGCCCGAGAGCTGGTCGAGCAGCGGGCGGATGCCGGAGATGTCATAGCCGGCCTGGGCGGCCTTGGCGGTGATCTCCGCCGGGTCGCTGCCGCGCGAGGCCTCGGCCAACGCCCAAAGGTTGCAGGAGCGGGTGCCCGAGCGGCAATAGGCGAGCACCGGACCGTTCGCCTCGGCCAGCGCCGCCGCCATTGCCTCGACCTGCGCGGAGGAGAAGCCGGCATGGGTCACCGGGATCGCGGCATAGCCGAGCCCGGCCGCCTCGGCCGCGGCGCGGATCGCCTCGCCTTCGGGCTGGCCCGCTTCCTCCTTGTCGGGGCGGTTGTTGATCACGAAGCTGAAGCCCTGCTCGGCAAGGAACGACATGTCCTCGGCGGCGATCTGGGGAGCGACGGAGATGCTGTCGTCGACGCGGCGCAGGTTCATTGGTTTTCCACCTTCCGGGTTTCGAGGATCGGTTGATTGGCAGCCCAGCCCGCGACCCGGCGCTCGGCCGCGGTGATGCCCTTGAGCACCTCTTCGGCCGCGGGATCCTGGCAGCCCATGTCGTAGCTCAGGCTGGCACTGCCCCAGCGGACCGTGCCGTAATAGTGATCGGTGATCCGCGGGCCGCATTCCAGCTCGCGCCCGGCATGTTTCTCGCCCAGCGCAAGCAGCTTGCGGATCTCGGCGAAACCGGCGGGACCGGCGGAAAAGCCGCGCGTGACCAGCCGCTCCGCCTTGAAGACATCCGGCTCGGGCACGGTGTAGCTGCCCTTGCCGGCCGCATCGATCGTCCAGCGCGAGACCGGGCGGCCCCAGCTGTTGCGGTCCATCGCGATGCTCGGCGGGGCGGACGGGGCGGGCGCGGGTCCGGGCTGCGGCGCGCAGGCGGCGAGCAGGACCAGACTGGCGAGCAGGATTCTCACGCGGCCTCGCGGATCACTTGCAGGAAGGCGTCACCATAAGCGTCGAGCTTGCGCGCGCCAACGCCCGAGATGTTGCCCATCGCGGCGATGCTCTCGGGCTTGAGCAGCGCCATGTCGCGCAGCACCGAATCATGGAAGATCACATAGGGCGGCAGGCCGGTTTCCTGCGCGATCTCGCGGCGCTTGGCGCGCAGTGCCTCGAACAGCGGATTGCCGACGGGATTGTCCCCGCCCGCCTTGCCGCCGCCGCTCCGGCGCCGCTCGCGCTTGGGCGGCAGCACCAGCTCGACCTTGGCCCCGCCCTTGAGGATCGCGCGCGCCTCGGGCCCGAATTCGAGGCCGCCATGATCGTTCGCCCGGAGTGCGTCGCGCAGCAGCAGCGCGCGGGCGACAGGCTTGACCAGCGCCGCCTCCTCGCCCTCGACGATGCCGAAGACCGATAGGCTCTCATGCCCGTTGCTGATGCTGCGATCACTCGACTGGCCGAGCAGGATGCTCTCGATATAGCCTACCCCGAACATCATGCCGGTGCGGAACACCGCGGAGAGGAATTTCTGCGCGGTCACCGTCGCGTCGATCGCGGCGGGCGGGCTCAGGCAATTGTCGCAATTGCCGCAGCTTTCCGGCGCGTTGTTCTCGCCGAAATGCCTGAGCAGGATACGGCGGCGGCAGGTGGCGGTCTCGACCAATGCGCCGAGCGCCGTGAGCCGGGTGCGCTCACCGGGCTGGCGCGCAGGCTCTACTTCGCCGATCCGCTGGCGGGCGCGGGCGAAATCATCGGCGCCCCAGAAGAGATGCGCCACCGCCGGATCGCCGTCGCGGCCCGCGCGGCCGGTTTCCTGATAATAGGCCTCGATCGACTTGGGCAGGCCGGCATGGGCGACGAAGCGGACATCGGGCTTGTCGATGCCCATGCCGAAGGCGACGGTGGCGACCACCACCATGTCCTCGCTGGCGACGAACGCCGCCTGGTTGCGGCGGCGGACCTCGGGGTCGAGCCCGGCATGATAGGGCAGCACCGGGCGCCCGGTCTCCGCCGCCAGCTTCTCGGCCAGCTTCTCCACCCCGGCGCGGGTCTGAGCATAGACGATGCCCGGGCCGGGCGTCTCCTGGATCAGGTCGATCACCTGCCGGGTGGTGTTCTCGCGCGGGGCGATGGCGTAGCGGATATTGGGCCGGTCGAAACCGGCGACGATCATCCCCTCCTGCGGCAGCCCGAGCTGCTCGAGGATGTCGGCGCGGGTATGCGCGTCGGCGGTGGCGGTGAGCGCCAGGCGCGGCACCTCCGGGAAGCGATCGAGCAGCGGGCGGAGCAGCCGGTAGTCGGGCCGGAAATCATGCCCCCATTCGGAGACGCAGTGCGCCTCGTCGATCGCGAACAGGCTGAGTTTCGCCTGGGTGAGCAGGTTGCGGAAGCCCTCGCCCGAGGCGCGTTCGGGCGCGATGTAGAGCAGGTCGAGCTGGCCGGCACGGAAGCGCTCGATCGTCTCGGCGCGGTTCTCGTCGACCGAGGTGAGGGTCGCGGCGCGGATGCCGACCGCCTCGGCGGCGCGGAGCTGGTCGTGCATCAGCGCGATCAGCGGGCTGACGACGACGCAAGTGCCCTCGAGCATCACCGCGGGCAGCTGATAGGTGAGCGACTTGCCCGCGCCGGTAGGCATCACCGCCAGCGTGCGCTCGCCGGCGAGGACGCGGCCCACCACCTGCTCCTGGACGCCGCGAAAGGCATCGAAGCCGAAGACCCGGCGGAGCGTGTCGGTCGCTTGAGACATTCCCGCCGGTTAGCGGGCGATTGCCGGGTAAGTCGAGGCTATTTGCAGGTCACCCCGTCCTCGGGCTTCCAATCGACCAGCTCGAACCCGCTCACTTCGATCGAGGCGATCGCATAGGGCCAGTGCTCGACACCGCCCTTGCCCGGCATGACCAGGCAGACATCGGTCGGCCCGGTCCGGCCATTGCTGGTGATCTGCGCACGGTAGAGCAGCCCCCTGGCATAGCCATTGTCGACGATCAGCATCACGTGATCGGTGCCGGGCACCTGGAGGAAACGGAAGCGGAGCTTGCCCGCTTCGGGCTCGGGCGCCGGCGGCAGGCGATCGCTATTCGGAATCGGCACGGCCTCCGTCATCGGGGCCTCGGGCGGCTTCTGGCCGGAGAAGTGCCGGCCGACCGCGACCTCGAACGCGTTGGGCGTGGTGGAAACACGCTTCGCACCGACGGGCGTGCCGCCGTCGAGCGCGAACACCACCTCCTCGCCCGGCACCAGCTTCACGCCCTGCGCCGCAGCCGGACTCGCAATCGCCGCCACTAGAGCCAAAACCCATGCCGATCCGCGCATGCCGTCCCCCTTCGATGCCCCCAGACTATCCGCCGGGCGGGGGCAGGCGGCAAGCAGGGTTTGCACCGGAAAGCGCCGCCGGACGCGCGCCGCGGCGTTTCGCACCCGTATCGCCCACAGATTTTCACCCGAACCCGCTTCCCCCCGCCCCCGCCATCGGCCAAAGCGTCTGCGATGACGGTGCGCGTGGACATGGGAACGGACGGCAAGGGTGATGCCGTCGCCATGGATCTCGAGGAGCTGCTGGCGACGCGTTTGCTCGTCCAGGGCAATTCGGGGTCGGGCAAGTCGCATTTGCTGCGCCGGCTGCTCGAGAAGAGCGCCGGCCATGTCCAGCAGGTGATCATCGATCCCGAGGGCGACTTCGTCACGCTGAGCGACCGATACGGCCATATCTCGATCGAGGCGGCCGATTACAGCGAGCGCGAGATCGCCCGCTTCGCCACCCGTATCCGCGAGCATCGCGCCTCAGTGGTGCTGAGCCTGGAGGGGCTCGAGGCCGAGGGGCAGATGAAGTGCGCCGCCGCTTTCCTCAACGCGATGTTCGATGCGCCGCGCGACCATTGGTATCCGGCGCTGGTCGTGGTCGACGAGGCGCAGCTGTTCGCGCCTTCGGGCGGCGGCGAGGTTGCCGAGGATGTCCGCCGCGCATCGCTGAGCGCGATGACCAACCTGATGTGCCGCGGGCGCAAGCGCGGCCTGGCCGGAGTGATCGCCACCCAGCGCCTCGCCAAGCTCGCCAAGAATGTCGCGGCCGAGGCATCGAACTTCCTGATGGGCCGCACCTTTCTCGACATCGACATGGCGCGCGCCGCCGACCTGCTCGGCATGGAGCGCCGCCAGGCCGAGGCGATCCGCGACCTGGCGCGCGGGCATTTCCTGGCGCTCGGCCCCGCGGTTTCGCGCCGGCCGGTATCGATCCAGATCGGCGCGGTCGAAACCAGCGCGCGCAGCGGCAGCCCCAAGCTGACGCCGCTGCCCGAGGCGCCTTCGGCCGAGCTCAAGGACCTGCTGCTCGCCCCCGCCGAGCCCGAATGGACGCCGCCGGCGCCGCCCGCCCCGGTCCAGGCGCCGCAGCTCGCTTCGGACCGGCTGCTCGAGGCGCTCGCCCGCTCGGTACCGGCACGCGAGGAAGAGCCCGAGGTCGACGCCGAGGAGGCTGCGCAGAAGATCGCCGACGTGCTGCGCGACATCGTCGAGGATCCGGAGAGCACCTATCGCTCGCCTTCGGTGCTCTATCAGGACTTCCTGGTGCGCTGCCGGATGGTCGGGCTGGCCCGGCCGCCGCTCGACCTGTCGAACTTCGTCCGCCGGCTGTCGGCAGCGCGGGCCGGCATCCATGGCAATCCGGACGACGACTGGGCGCAGGCGCTGGAAGCGGCGCGGGCGCTGCCCGACGACATGCTCGGGCCGTTCCTGCTCGTCGCCCGCGCGGCGCGCGAAGGCGCGCCCTGCCCGAGCGATACCGAGATCGCCGCGACCTATGGCACCAGTTCGCTGGGGCGGGTTCGCCGGCTGCTTCAATATATCGAGAGCAAGGAGCTGTTCGTGACGCGCACCGACCTGTCGGGGAAGCGCTCGATCACCATCCCGCGGCTCGGCTGGACCACCGAGCCGGCGGAGATCGGCAGCAGCTAGAGCGTGCGCAGCCAGGCCTCGGTGGCGCCGACATGCGTCACCGGGAGCATATGGCCGCCGTCGAGCATCTCGATCGCGCCGTTCGGGATGTCCGACGCCGTCTTGCGCCCGTGCAGCTCGGGATCGAGCAGCGCATCCTGGCGGCCATAGAGGATCGAGACGGGGACCGCGATCTCGCCATAGCGCGGCGCCTGGGCCTTCATCACCTCGGGCGCCATCTCGATCTCGTAGCAGCCCATCTGGAAGCTCGCCGGGCGGATGGCGAGCGCGCCACCGGCCTTGATCGGGAAGTCCTCGGGAACCGGATCGGGGGCGAAGACCGCCACCGTCTTGGCCTTGCCGGTGCGCATCGAGAGCGGCACCGCGATCGTCCAGGCGATCAGCGGGCGGAGCGGCGCCGGGACGACGAGCCCCTTGAGCGGCTCGGGTGGCTGGTCGATCGGCTGGGTATAGGGCGCGATCAGGCCGAGCGCGCGCACCGCATCGGGGTGGCGGAAAGCCAGCGCCAGGCTGACTGCGCCGCCCATCGAATGGCCGACCAGCAGCGGCTTCTCCAGCCCGAGCGCGCGGATCGCCGCGGCGACCGCATCGGCCTGGCCGCGAAGGTCGAGTCGAGGGCCGGTTAGCACCGAATAGCCCCATCCGGGGCGGTCCATCACGATCACCCGGCGATCGCTGGCGAGGCGCCCGGCCAGCGCATAGGTGAAGACGCGCAGCTGGCTCATGATGCCGTGGATCATCACGATCGCGGGGGCATCGGCCGGGCCCATCTCGACATAATGAATGCGCACGCCGGGCACGTCGACCTGGCGGCCGTCCATCGGCACCCAGCGCTCGACCCCGCGCGAGACGTACGCCGACCAGAGAATCAGCGCCGCGAGCAGCGCCAGGATGAAGATGATCAGGCCCCAAAGCATATGTGCCCTCCCCCTGTTTTCAGGAGATGTAGCCGGTCTCTTTCAGAAATGCGCGCAGGGATTCCGGCCGCCGGAGGGGGCTCTCCTCCCGCTCCCAATGGCGCAGCATCTCGGCCCAGGCGGCACCGAAGCGGCCGATCCGCGCGGCATCGGCGACATAGGCGGCACAGGCGCCGTTGCGGTCGCGCGCGCCGGACAGGCAGGCCGGCCGCAGCCGCGCCATGTCCTCGCGGTAGATCCGGGCATAGCCCGGCTCGCGCGACACCTCGACGGGCTGGCGGCCGCGCAGGGTCAGCACCACCGGTGGGCGCGGCGTGCAGGCGTTGCAGCCGAAGCGGCCATCGAAACGGCCATCGCCGAGCACGAAGTCGATCGTGCCATCCCCGGAGATATCGCGCAGCACCCCGGGCAGCTCGCCCTGCAGATGGCCGGGGAGCCGGACCTCGCGATAGCCCGACTTTTCCGGGAGGAAGAGCTGGATCCACACATCGCCGCCCGACCCGCCGGAGCGGTTCTCGATCACCAGTCCCGGCCGGGCGTCGCCTGCAGCGAAGCGCACCACCCCCAGGCGATAATAGGCGGCCTGGTCGGTCGTCCGTACCGTGACCGGTGCGCCGCCCGCCGGCGTGATCGTCACCTCGGCCTGGTTGTTCTGCCCATCCCAGCGGCATGCCTCGGTCCGGGCTGGCGTTTCGCAGGGCGCCGGGGCGATGCCGATCCGCATGCCATCGGAAACCCAGTGGACCTGGCCCTCCCGCGGACTCCATGCGCGCAGGGTCGCGGGCGAAACTTCGGGTTCAGGGCGCGGGGGAACGGACGCCGCTGCGAGGAGCAGCAGCGGCAGGCATGCGAGCAGCTTCATGGGCGCGAATCCGGACTGGAGTATCCGCGGATGCTAGGCGCAGAACGCGCCTCGGTTCAACGGCAAAATTGCACGCTTTGCCGTTGTCATTCCGCCGGAACCTCGTCGCCACCCTCGGCCTCGCGCTCCTGTGCCTGGCGTGCCCACATCTCGGCGTAGAGCCCGTCCTTGCGCAGCAGCTGGGCATGGGTGCCCTGCTCGGCGACGCGACCGCTTTCCAGCACGATGATCCGGTCGGCATGGACCACGGTGGAGAGCCGGTGGGCGATGACGATGGTGGTGCGGCCATGCTCGATCGCCTCGAGCGTCGCCTGGATGTCGGCCTCGGTCCGGCTGTCGAGCGCGCTGGTCGCTTCGTCGAGGATCAGGATCGGCGGGTTCTTCACCAGCGTCCGCGCGATCGCGACGCGCTGCTTTTCGCCGCCCGAGAGCTTGAGCCCACGCTCGCCGACCCGCGTCTCAAAACCGTCGGGCAGCGACTGGATGAAACCCGCGATCGCGGCGCCGCGTGCGGCGGCGGCGATCTCGTCTGGCGTCGCGCCTTCGCGGCCATAGGCGATGTTGTAGCCGATCGTGTCGTTGAACAGCACCGTGTCCTGCGGGACGATGCCGATGCTCCCGCGCAGACTCGACTGGGTGACGTCGCGGATGTCCTGCCCGTCGATGGTGATGCGGCCGCCAGTGACGTCGTAGAAACGGTACATCAGCCGCGCGAGCGTCGACTTGCCGGCACCCGAGGGGCCGACGACCGCGACGGTGGCGCCGGCGGGGATGTCGAGATCGATGCCCTTCAATATCTCACGGCCGGGATCATAGCCGAAATGCACGTCCTCGAAACGGACATGGCCGCTGGCGATGGCGAGCGGCACGGCGTTCGGTGCGTCCTTCACTTCCGCGGCGCTGTCGAGCAGGTCGAACATCGAGCCCATGTCGATCACGCCCTGCCGGATCGTGCGATAGACCCAGCCGAGCATGTCGAGCGGGCGGAAGAGCTGGCTGAGCAGCGTCGAGACCAGCACGACATCGCCCGCGGTGAACTTGCCCGAGGACCAGCCGAACACGACCAGCGCCATGCCGGCGCCGAGCATCGTGTTGGTGATTAGCGCCTGGCCGATGTTGAGCCAGGCGAGGCTGTTCTCGCTGGTCGTCGCCGCCCGGGCATAGGCGGTCACCGCATTCTCGTAGCGCCGCGCCTCGCGCTCCTCGGCGTTGAAGTATTTCACCGTCTCGAAGTTGAGCAGCGAATCGACCGCGTGCGCGACGGCGCCGGTGTCGAGGTCGTTCATCTTCTCGCGCAGCTTGGAGCGCCAGTCGGTCACCCAGCGGGTGAAGGCGATGTAGAGCACCACCATCGCCATGGTGCCGGCGACCAGCCACACGCCGTAGCGCGTCCAGAAGATGCCGACGACCAAGGCGAGCTCGAGGATCGTCGGGGCGATGTTGAACAGCAGGAAATAGAGCATCGTGTCGATGCTCTTGGTGCCGCGCTCGACCACCTTGGTGATCGCGCCGGTGCGCCGCTCGAGATGGAAGCGCAGACTCAGCTGGTGGAGGTGGCGGAACACGTCGGCGGCGAGGCGGCGAGTGGCGTCCTGCCCGACCTTCTCGAACACCGTGTTGCGGAGGTTGTCGAACAGCACCGAGCCGAAGCGGGCGAGCGCATAGCCGGCGACCAGCGCGACGACGAGCCACACTGCATCACGCGAGCCCCCCGCCATCCGGTCGATCGCACCCTGCAGCGCGAACGGCGCACCATAGACCTGGACCAGCTTGGAGACGACGACGAGGCCGAGCGCGATGACGATGCGCACGCGCAGGCCGGCCGCGTTCTTCGGCCAGAGATAGGGGAGGAAACGCCGCAGCGTGGCGAGCATCGGCCGCTCGCCGGAAGGTGCATCGAGTTTGGAAGCCATCGCGGCTGAATTTGGGGCGCTCGGCGCCGGGATGCAACGGCTGGCCGTCCCGTCCGTTGTTCACCCCGGAAGGAAGGCGCGATGGACCAGGTCTTCTACGTGCTGGCGATCATGGGCTGCAGCGACGACAATCTCGACTGCCGGCAGGCGCGGATCGAGCCGGTGCGCTATACCAGCCAGGCCAGCTGCCAGGAAGCGATGGCCGAGGCGCTCCGCCGCAACATGGACCTGGATTTCCCGGTGATCGCCGGTGCCTGCCAGCGCCAGACCCCGGAAATGGCCGATAGCCGCAACGCGGATACTCGCGGCTGAACTAGCGCGGCCGCGTCCAGAGATCGGGATCGCGCGGCGCGGGAGGATAGAGGTCCCTGCGACGCCAAGCCTGCCACCAGGAGCGGCCGATCCAGCCAAGCTTCTCGAAGCCGGAGGTAGTGGCGCGATGATCCCAGGCATGCCCGCCGCGGGCCGCGACCTTGCGGGCGATCTCACCATATATGCCGGCAGCGGCGAGCACCGCCCAGGCCGAGCGGAACGGCAGCGCCGGCGTGCCGTGGCGGGCACTCTCGGCATAATCGGCAGCGGCACCGGTCAGGCGGCTCGCGAGCACGGCGAGGCGCTGTCGGAAGGGCGGCTTCATGTGCTGGCCGGGCGGGATGTCCATCTCGGTCAGCCAGTCGTCGGGCAGGTAGCAGCGGCCCATCCGGTCGTCCGCCTCGATGTCGCGGGCGATGTTGGCGAGCTGGAAGGCGATGCCGAGGTCGCAGGCACGGTCTAGCGTGGCCTCGTCCTCGGGCGAGACGCCCATGATCACCGCCATCATGCAGCCGACGCTGCCCGCGACATGATAGCAATAGCGGTAGAGATCGACCTCGTGGCGCGGGCCCCATTCGGCGGCGTCGAGCGCGAAACCCTCGACCAGGTCCCAGACATAGCGGTGGGGCAGATCGGTCTCGGCGACGACGATGCGCAAGGCGTCGAAGGCGGGATCGCCGACCCATTGGCCGTCGAGCGCCGCCTGAGTCAGTTCGCGGATACGTGCCAGCCCCGCCTGCTTGTCGACCTCGACCGCATCATGCCCATGATCCTGACCGTCCGCCAGATCGTCACAGGCGCGGCACCAGGCATAGAGCAGCCAGGCGCGCTCGCGCGTCCTGCGGTCGAACAGGCTGCTGGCGGCGCCGAAGCTGCGCGAGCCGCGGGCTATCGCTTCCCGCGCGGTCGCGACGATCGCGGCGCGCGAGGGAAGCGGGGCGCTCACAGATCGTCGCGCTTCATCTGGACGATCGTCTCGATCGGCTTGGCCGCGCCCATCTTGTCGAGCAGCCCTTCGAGACTGGTGTCGACGATCAGCATGTTCTGGTGCTGGGGACGGACGAAGCCGACCCGGCCCATATGCTCCCAGAACTCGACGAGCTTGTCGTAATAGTTGGCGATGTTGAGCAGGCCGACCGGATCCTTGTGGTAGCCGAGCTGCGCCCAGCTCAGCGCTTCCCACAGCTCGTCCATCGTGCCGGTGCCGCCAGGCAGGTTGAGGAAACCGTCGGCCAGGTCGGTGAACAGTGCCTTGCGCTCGTGCATCGTGCCGACGACATGGAGCTCGGTGAGCCCGCGATGCGCAACCTCGGCATTGACGAGCAGCTCGGGGATCACGCCGATCACCTCGCCGCCGGCCTCCAGTGCCGAATCGGCCACCGCACCCATCAGCCCGAGCTTGCCGCCGCCATAGACCAGGCCGATGCCGCGCTCGGCCAGAGTGCGGCCGACATGGCGCGCGGCTTCGATATAGACAGGGTCGGCCGGGCTGGCCGAACCGCAATAAACTGCGACGCGCTTCATATGCTGCTCTTCCCGATATGCGTGGTTTCGCCCGCCTTCGACCAGAACGCCGCGGGGAGCAAGCCGCTCACTTGCCTTCCCCCAGCATCAGCGCCGCCGTCGCCTTGGCGCTGCCGACCACGCCGGGGATGCCCGCGCCCGGATGGGTGCCGGCACCGACAAAGAAGAGATTGTCGATCGCATCGTCGCGATTGTGCGTGCGGAACCAGGCGCTCTGGGTAAGGATCGGCTCGAGGCTGAAGGCCGAACCGAGATGCGCGGCGAGATCGTCGCGGAAATCGGGCGGCGCATAGCTGAACTTCGTCACGATCCGGTCCTTGAGATCGGGGATCAGCCGCCGCTGGATCTCGGCCAGGATGCGCTCTTCCAGCACCGGGCCGATCTCGTTCCAGTCGGCGGGGAACTTGCCGAGATGGGGCACGGGCGCGAGCGCATAGAAGGTCGAATGGCCCTCGGGTGCCATGGCGGGATCGCTCGCGCTCGGATGGTGGAGATAGAGCGAGAAATCCTCGGCCAGCACGCCGTGATCGAAGATGTCGGCGAGCAGCCCCTGATAGCGCGGGCCGAACAGGATCGAATGGTGTGCGATGTCCGGAAAGGTGCCGCGCACGCCGAAATGGACGACGAACAGCGAGGGCGAGAAACGCTTGCGCTGGAGGCTCTGCGCGGCACGCTGGCTGGAGCGCGAGCCCTTGAGCAGATCGCGATAGCTGTGGACCACGTCCGAATTGCAGGCGACCGCGTCGACCTGCAGCTCGTGTCCGCTCGCGGTACGCACGCCGGTGACAAGGTCTCCCAGCGTGTCGATGCCGGTTACCGGATCGCGCAGGCGGACCGCGCCGCCAAGGCGCTCGAAATGGCGGACCATCGCGGCGATCAGCCGGTTGGTGCCGCCCTCGGCCCACCACACGCCGCCCTGGCGCTCGAGCTGGTGGATCAGCGCATAGATCGCGCTCGCGGTCATCGGGTTTCCACCGACCAGCAGCGTGTGGAAGGAAAAGGCCTGGCGCAGCTTCTCGTTGCGGATGAAGCTGGAGACCTTGGAATAGACCGAGCGCCAGGCGCCATATTTGGCGAGCGCGGGCGCGGCGCGGACCATCGACATGAAGTCCTGGAACGCAACGGTGCCGAGCTTCACATAGCCTTCCTCGTACACGCCGGCAGCATATTCGAGGAAACGGCCATAGCCGGCGACGTCCTGCGGCTCGAGCCGGGCGATCTCGGCGGCGAGCGCATGATCGTCGTTGGAATAGTCGAAACGTGTGCCGTCGGGCCAGGACAGGCGGTAGAAGGGCGAGATCGGCTTGAGCGTCACATCGTCCGACATGCGGTGTCCGGAGAGCTGCCACAGCTCCTCCAGCGCCTCGGGTGCGGTGATCACCGTGGGGCCGGCATCGAAGGTGAAGCCGTCACGCTCCCAGAAATAGGCGCGGCCGCCGGGCTTGTCGCGCGCCTCCAGCACCACCGTGTCGATGCCCGCCGACTGCAGCCGGATCGCGAGCGCGAGCCCGCCGATCCCGGCACCCACCACTGCCGCACGCTTCACTTGAACGACCCCCAGATTGCCGAAACCGCCTTGCCCAGCGGAACGGGCGGCTTGCCGGAAACGATCCGCAGCCGATCGAGCAGCGTCGAATGCCCGGCATAGAAACGCCCGATAAGCCCCGGATCGAGCTGATAGAAACGCTGGAGGACGCGGTAGCGCTCCTCGGGTTCGGCGGCCTTGAACAACATGGCGGCGAGCATGCGGTAGAAACGGCGCCGGCGCCATGTCGATCGGGCGAAATCATGGAGCAGGCGGTGCAGCGCCGCACCGCTCAGGTCGCTGGCCGCGGCGACGAGGGTGGCGGTGCGCACCGCATCGGGCAGCGTGTAGCTGGTCAGCGGGTGGAGCAGCCCGGCACGGCTGCCCGCCTTGGCGACCTTGTTGCCGCCCGCCTGCCAATAGTCCGTGAAGCTTCCGCCCATCACGACCGGGAGCACCCCGGACTCCTCGCGGACGACGTGATCGAGCTGCCAGCCGCGGCTTTGGGCGTACCCCCCGATACGGTTTCCCAGCGTGGCGGAATCGAGATTGGGGGTATCGCTGTAGTAAGTGTCCTCGACGAACGCGCAGGTCGGGCTGAAGGGCAGCGCATAGACGAAGCGATAGCCGTCCAGCTGTTCGACGGTTGCGTCCATGATCATCGGCCGGGCGAGATCATGCGGTGCGGCGAGCTGGAGTTCACAGCCATGGAATTTCTGCCAGCCGCATTCGAGCGCGGTCAGGTCGGCGGGACCGCGGCAATCGATCACCCCCTTGGCCTCGATCCGGTCGCCATCGGCGAGAACCACGGCAGTGGGACTGGCAGCGAGCACCTTGCGGCGCGTCATCACCGCCTGCTCGGGGAGCTCGGCGCGGACGACCTGGTCGAGCCGGCGCGATTCGATCGAATAATAGCCCGTGCCCAGCGTGCGCGAGACCGCGGGAAAGGCGACGTCGTAGCTCCGCCAGCCATGGCCGACCAGCGGCGCGGTGAGCCAGCGGTCCGCCGGCGCGACATCGCTGGCGAAGAAGGACCAGAGATGGTTGCCGCCGAGCCGGCCGCCGCCCTCGATGATGCGCACATCGCAGTCGGGCCGCTTCCGGCGCAGCGCGAGCGCGATCAGCCCGCCGGCAAGACCCCCGCCGACAATCGCCACGTCGCAGTTGATCGTTGCGGGCATGGCACAGGCCTAGCCGAGCGATTCGCCCGATTCCAACAAAAATGCCCCTCCCGCACACCATGTGGACATGGGGCGGAAGGGGCAGGCGTGGTGGGAGAGACCGTGATGCGGCCTCGCCCGGAGCTCGAAAGGGTCAGGCAGCCTTGAGCAAGGGCCATTCGGCGGCCATCGCCCGCGCCACCGCCGGGCGGGCGCGCAGCCGCTCGCGATAGGCCGCCAGCACCGGCCAGTCGGCGAGCGGCACCTTCGAGAACTCGCTCCAGTTGAGCACCGCGAGCAGATAGGCATCGGCGACGCTGAACCGGTCGTCGAGAAAATCGCGGCCTTCGAGATGCCTGGACAGCACCGCGAACGGCTTGGCGTGGCGGGCGCGGGCGGCGGCCTGCTCGGCCTCCGAATAGCCCTTGCCGAGGATCGGCATGTAGACCGCCTTGTGCAGCTCGGTGCTGATGAAGTTCAGCCAGGCGAGCATCCGGTAATGTGCGTCGGAGAAGCCGGTGAAGCTGAGCGAGCCCTCGGGCGCCAGCTCGGCGATATAGGTGAGCACGGCCGGCCCTTCGGTCAGCACGAAGCCGGTGCCGGTCTCGATCGCCGGGACATAGCCCATGGGGGAGATCTCGGTGAAATCGCGCCCGTCGGGCAGGCGCAGGTCCTTCGGGACCTGGACGAACTCGGCATCGAGCCCGGCTTCCTCGAGCGCGATGCGCGCCGCCAGCGAGCAGGCGAAGGGGGTGAAATAGAGCTTCATGACGAGTCTCCCTTGTATTTTTGTACGATCTCGCACAAAAATGACTGGGTCAAGGAATTTAATGCGAGCCGATACAAAAATAGCGCCCCGCGGACGCGGCCGTCCGCGCAAGTTCGACGAGGAAGCGGTGCTGCGCGCCGCGCTCCAGCGTTTCCGCACGCTCGGCTATTCGAACACCTCGCTCGACGATCTCGCCGAGGCGACCGGGGTGAACCGGCCGAGCCTCTATGCGGCGTTCGGGGACAAGAAGGCGCTGTACCTCGCCGGGCTCGCGCGCACCCATGCCAGCGTCGATGCGACCTTCGCCGCCCTCCATGCCGCCGCCTATCCGCACGAGAAGATGCTCAAGGCGTTGTTCCTGGGGGCGCTGGAGGGTTTCCTGACCGGCGAGGACGGCCCGTCGGGCTGCATAGCGGTCAACACCGCGGCGACCGAAGCCGTGAGCGATCCCGACATCCGCGCGGCGCTGGCGGCGTTCGTGGCGCTGCAGGACGGCTGGATCGAGAAGCTGATGGTCCAGGCCGGCAGTGCGGATCCGCGCGGCGATGCGCAGATCGCCTCTTCGGTGATCCATTCGCTGAGTACCCGTGCCCGGGCGGGCACGCCCCGCGCCGAACTGATCGCGATCGCCAAGAAAGCGACGGCATTGCTACTGGCCTGATCCTTGCGCCTATCCAGCCATTGCCAGCATAAATCTTGGCTTTATTATCAATGTGCAATCGAACGACTTGCACGCATCGTCCATTTCGGCGACGAAGTCGTTTGACTCCTCTCCCCATGCGCGCAGTCTTCTTGCCTCGAAAACCCAAGGGGGAGGAACGAACATGCAGCGCATAACCTTGCCTTGCCTGGCCATGGTCGCGGCACTGGCCGCCGGTTGCTCGGCACCGGACGCCAACAAGACCGCGCCCGCCGCCACGGTCAACGAGACCGTCAACGAAAGTGCCAATGTGTCGGCCGCGACAGAGGTGGCCGTCGTGAATGACTGCGCCAAGGTCACCAGCAAGGACTGGAAGGCGTGGGTCGACACGATGCCCGGACCGGGATCGAGCCCGACGCTGCACGTCACCGGACAGGCGACCACCCCGACGAGCGGCTGGACGGTGGTGCTCAATCAGGGTCCGCTCGACAAGGCCCTGCCCCCGACCCAGCATTTCGCCCTGGTAGCGACGGTGCCGACAGGCCCGGTCCAACAGGTGATCACGACGCAGGAAGTGAAGGCGGAGATCAAGAACGCCCAGCCCAAGTACAAGGCAGTCGCGATTTCCTGCGGCAACACCGGCATCGCAACGATCCCGGTCGAGATCGTTTCCTGAGCTAGGCGGCGCCGAGGATCGCGCGCGCCCGCGCCAGATCCTCGTCGTCGACCATGACGCGGACCGGGATCAGCAGGTACGAGCCATCGGCGATGCTGGTGCCGGCGTCGAAGACGAAGCTGGGAATCTCCTCATCCTCCAGCCGGCCCTGGACGATGAAGGCTTCCTGCCGATCGAAACGGCCGAGTTCGACAAGTGCCATCAGGGTTCCTCGCTGGGGTTGCGGACGGGAAGCCCGTCGATGCTGTGGGTGCGCACCGCATATTTGGCGAACCGTGCCTCTGCGCCGTGCTTGATGTGATATTTGCTGAGCGTTTCGCGCTCCCGCTCGAACTGCATGTGCGGCACGCCCCAGCCGCAGCTGTTCTGCGCGCTCTCCACGCGGATATCGAAGATCTGGCGGGTGCCGGGCAGCAGCGTGAAATGGGCCGCGAGCCGCGCCCATTCGGGATCCTGCGGCAGCACCGGCCGGCCCCGACCATAGAGGCGCAGGATCAGCGCCGGGCTGTCAAAGGCGCAGAACATGAGGGTGATGCGGCCATCGGCGACCAGATGCGCGTGCGTCTCGTTGCCCGATCCGGCAACGTCGAGATAGGCGACGCGATTGGGCCCGAGCACGCGGAAACAGTCCATGCCCTTGGGGCTGAGGTTCACCCGGCTTTCGGCCGCCGCCGTCGCGACGAAGAACATCGGCTGGCGTGCGATGAAGGCGCGGTGGCTGTCGGTGAGCGCATCGAAGAACTCGGCCATGCCCGGGCCCTAGACGATGCGCGGTTTGCGGGGAACGCCCGGCACGCATTCGAGATGCGCGCGGTCCCATCCGCCGAGATCGGCGGCCGCGTCATAGGTTGCCTGGAGGAAGCCGAGCAAAGTCGCGCGCGGATCCTCGGCGGTGCGGACCGCGTCATAGTCGAGCAGCCATTCGCCGAGACTGGCGTCGAAATAGGCGGGCGCCGGCACCTTGGCGTCCGGATAGCCTTTGGGCGCCGGATAGCCATAGGCGTAGAAGGCGGGCTTCGGGAACGCGTCGCTGCCCGGCCAGAAGCCGGCACTGGCTTCCTCATGGCTATAGGCTTCGCAGGTCACGGCGTCGGGCAGGCCGGGGAAGCCGCCGGGGTGTTTCGGCGCGGTGCGGCCCGAGAAGCGGGTGACCGCCAGATCGAAGCTGCCCCAGAAGAAATGGACCGGGCTCGCCTTGCCGAGGAAACCGGTGCGGAATTGCTGGAAGACGCGGTCGACCCAGAGCAGCGCGCGGTGGAAATCGCGCACCGCGTCGGCATTCCAGGGGCGTTCGGTGGTATCTTCCGCGAAGGGGACCGCATCGGGGATTTCGCTGGGCGTGCCGTTGATCGCGACCGGGGTGCCGAGCGCGGCGAGCGCGGCCATCAGCGCGGCATGGAAATCGGCGATGCTGCCCGGCCCGAGCGGCAGCACCGCCTCGCCGCCGCCGTCGGTGGACAATCGCAGCTCGCTCGCCTGCAGGTCGAGATCGAGCTGCAGCGTCGCATCGTCGCAGGGGACCGGGCCGGTGGTGAGCCCCCAGGCCGCGGGATAGAGCACGACGTGCCAGCTATGGTTGAGCCAGGGTGTCCGGGCGAGGCGGACCTTGCCGATGATCTGGGTGACGAGGTGGAGATGCCGGGCAGTCTCGCGCCAGCAAGTCCAGTCGAGCTCGGGGAGGATCATACGGGCTCCTTGACGCGCATTACCCATGCGCATAGTTTTTGCGCATGAAGCATGATGCTCTTTCCTCCGGCAAGCGCAAGGCTGTCAATCTCTCGCTCGACACCGGCGTGGTCGCCGCGGCGCGCGAGGTGGGGATCAACCTCTCCCAGATCTGCGAAGCCGCGCTGCGTGATGCGGCGAAGGCCGAACGCGACCGACGCTGGCAGGAAGAACATCGCGAGTGGATCGAGGCGCACAGCCGCTGGGTCGAAGAGAACGAGTTGCCGCTCGAGAAGTACCGCATGTTCTGATGGCGCAATTCGACGTCTATCGCATGCACGGCGGCGGCCTGGTCCTCGACTGCCAGGCAGATATTTTCGAGGAGATCGGCACCCGTCTGGTCGTCCCGCTGATGCGTGAGGAGGCGACGGCCCCGACCACGCCGCGACTGCATCCGCGCTTCGAGGTCGAGGGCGAGATGCTGGTGATGATGACCGAGCTGGCCGCCGCGATCCGGACATCGAACCTGCGCGATCGAGTCGCCTCGTTGGCGCCCGAACGCTTCCGGATCATTGGCGCGATCGACGTACTGCTGGGGGGCGGCTAGCGACATCGCAGTCACCCGATCGGTCCGGCGAACATCAGCTTCCAAGCGGCAACGACGATCCAGTGCGTGGCAACGCAAGGCCAGATGCTGCCGGTTGCGCGGTAGAGGCGCACAAGCAGCACGCCGAGCACCGCCACGATGAGGAGGAAGCGCGGATCGAGGAAGATCGCCGACCAGGGCGGACCGAAGGTCAGCGCCTGAAAGGGGTGCCAGAGCAGGAACAACGCCACTGCCAGCACGGCCTGCCATATCGGGAAGGGCTGCCCGGGCGGCGGCACCAGCAGAGCGCGGAACACGAGTTCCTCGCCCAGCGCGGGCACCAGCATCAGCCCGAAGAAGAAGCCGAGCCAGCGCGCATCGAACGGTTTCGGATCATAATGCGCGAGCCCGGTGGCGAAGGCGAGCAGCGCGACCAGGGACAGGCCCCATAGCAGCTCGCGCGCGATGGCGTTCCAGCCGCGCGCATCGGGCCGGGTGACGAGCGCCGCGTGAAGGCGACGCCCGGCGGATCTCACGCCGCCGTGCCGCCCACCGTCAGCCCATCGACCAGCAGGGTCGGCTGGCCGACGCCGGCGGGGACGCTCTGCCCGCCCTTGCCGCACATGCCGACGCCCTCATCGAGCGCGAAGTCATTGCCGATGCCGGTGACCTTGTTCAGCACGGTGGGGCCGTCGCCGATCAGCGTGGCGCCCTTGATCGGGGCGCCGAGCTTGCCGTTCTCGATCAGGTACGCCTCGGTGCAGGAGAAGACGAACTTGCCCGAGACGATATCGACCTGGCCGCCGCCGAACGACTTGGCGAAGATGCCTTTCTTGACGCGGCTGAGCAGCTCGGCGGGATCGTCACTGCCGCCCTTCATGAAGGTGTTGGTCATGCGCGGCATCGGGGCGTGCTGGAAGGATTCGCGGCGGCCGTTGCCGGTGGGCTCGACGCCCATCAGCCGGGCGTTGAGCCGGTCCTGCATATAGCCCTTGAGGATGCCGTCCTCGATCAGGATGGTCTCGCGGGTCGGCGTGCCTTCGTCGTCGATCGACAGCGAGCCGCGGCGATCGAGGATCGAGCCGTCATCGACCACGGTGACGCCCGGCGCCGCGACGCGCTCGCCGATCCGGCCGGAGAAGGCCGAGGTGCCCTTGCGGTTGAAATCGCCCTCGAGGCCATGGCCGACCGCCTCGTGGAGCAGGACGCCGGGCCAGCCGGGGCCGCACAGCACGGTCATGTCGCCGGCGGGGGCATCGACCGCGTCGAGATTGACCAGCGCCTGGGCCAGCGCCTCGTCGATCGCGCGGTTCCAGGTCTCGGGCTGGAAGAGATTGTCGTAGAGGGTGCGGCCACCCATGCCGAAGCTGCCGGTCTCGCGGCGGCCGTTCTGCTCGACGACGATCGAGACGTTGAGGCGGACCAGCGGGCGGACATCGGTGGCGATGAAGCCGTCCGGCCGGACGATCTCGACCACGCTCCACGAGCCGGTGAGTCCGACCGAGACCTGCTGGACGCGCGGATCGCGGGCGCGGGCGGCGGCGTCGATCGACTGGCAGAGGTTCACCTTGTCGGCGAAAGGCACCAGGTCGAGCGGGTCCTGATGGGTGTAGAGGTGGCGGTTGTTGCCCTGGGGCGGCGGGGCCTTGCCCTGCTTCGCCGGGTCGATCAGCGCCATCGTCTCCGCCGCGCGGCGGATCGCGGCGGGCGAGATCTCGTTGGCATGGGCGAAGGCAGTGGTCTCACCCGAGACCGCGCGCAGGCCGAAGCCCGATTGCGTATCGAACGAGGCGGTCTTCAGCCGGCCATCGTCGAAGCCGAACGCCTCGGTCTTGCGATATTGCAGATAGAGCTCGCCATCCTCGGCGCTGGCCAGCGCCTCGGCGGTGAGCTTCGCGGCGGTCTCGGGATCGAGCGAGTCGCGATAGATGTAGCTGCGCGGATCGGAGGGAATGCTCATCCCGCCGATATAGGCGCTTTAAATGCTGGCGCCAGCCGGGTGGTCGGGCAACTGGCTCTGGTCGGCGCCGTCGGCCGGGCCGCCGATCAGCACGAAGCGGCGGTCGCAATAGCCGCAATCGACATAGCCATGCTCGTCGATCTGCAGGAACACGCGCGGGTGGCCCAGCGCGGCGGGCAGGCCGGGGCCGGTGCCGTCACAGGCGACGCGGGCGGAGGCGGTGCGGATCAGTTCGGGCTGTTGCGCGGTCATGAGTCGCCGATAGCAAGCACTGCGAGGGCTCGCAATCGCCCGCGCGCAGCCTTATGCGGTGCGCATGACTCAGGCTGCGATCGCGATCCAGGATCTCTGTAAGACCTATCAGGGCGGCAAGCGCGCCCTGGACGGGGTGACCTTCGACGTGCCCCGGGGGCAGATCTTCGGGCTGCTCGGGCCGAATGGTGCGGGCAAGTCGACGCTGATCAACATCCTGGCAGGGCTGGTCAACAAGAGCGGCGGCTCGGTGTCGATCTGGGGCTTCGACGTGGACGCGCATCCGCGAAACGCCAAGGCGAGCATCGGCATCGTCAACCAGGAGATCATCTTCGATCCCTTCTTCACGCCCAAGGAGACGCTGGAGATCCAGGCCGGGCTATACGGCGTGCCCAAGGGCAGGTTCGACGCGATGGCGCTGCTGCGCGCCGTCCATCTGGAGGACAAGGCCGACGCCTATTCGCGCACGCTTTCGGGCGGGATGAAGCGCCGGCTGATGGTCGCCAAGGCGATGGTCCACTCGCCGCCGGTGCTGGTTCTCGACGAGCCGACCGCGGGCGTCGACGTCGAGCTTCGCCAGCAGCTCTGGGCCTATGTCCGCGAGCTCAACCAGCGCGGGGTGACGGTGGTGCTGACCACCCATTATCTCGAGGAAGCCGAGCAGCTGTGCGACCGGATCGCGATCATCAACCACGGCAAGCTGATCGCCAACAAGCCGACCCGCGAGCTGGTCGGCATGGCGCAGGAGAAGGTGGTCGAGGTGACCGTCGACCGCGACGTAGCGACGCCGCCGGCCAACGCCTGTTTCCAGAAGGTCGAGATGAAGGGCGAGCGCACCCTCGTCATCACCTATCGCAAGGATCAGGCGAATGCGGGCGAGGTGCTGGGCGCGGTCCAGGGCGCAGGGCTCGGCATCGTCGATGTCTCGACCCGCGAGGCGGACCTGGAGGACGTGTTCCTGAACCTGACCCGTGCGGCGAACGGCTGACCATGAGCGAGACCGAAGAGACCGCCATGGCCGCGGACAAGGCCAAGTCGAAGAGTTCCGCGCGCCTGCGCGCCGATGCGATCCGGGATTTCCGCTGCAAGAACCTGATCGCGGTGATCGAAAACCCGACCGACATCAAGAACATCGGCACCGTGATCCGCAACGCCAATGCGCTGGGGGTCGAGAAGGTCTATGTGGTCGACAGCCGCGGATCGCTCCCCGACGACTGGCAGGAGCTGCGGGGGGACAGGGGCATCTCCAAGACCTCGGTCTCGGCGGTAAAATGGACCTTCGTGAAGCGTTTCGATTCGACCGATGCCTGTTTCGATCATCTCGAGAAGAACGGCTTCACGTCGGTCGTGACCTCGCCGCATGTGAAGGGCAAGGCGAGCATCTACCTGCACGAAGGTGATTTTACAGCCTTCACCAAGCTTGCGGTGTGGTTCGGCAGCGAAGCGATCGGGATCAGCGACCGGGCGGTGGAACGCAGCGAAATGTGCGTGAGCGTCCCGATGTTCGGGATGATCGAGAGCCTGAACCTGGGCACCAGCTCAGGCATCGTGATGTACGAAGTCTGCCGCCAGCGCCGCGAATATCAAAGCAAGTACCGGCTGCGCGACCAGCGCGGCGCACGCGCCGAACCGCTGCCGACGGTGATGCCGCAGGACTGATCGCTTGCTGGCTGCCATGAAATGGCTGCTTGCCCGGGCGCCGGTGCCATGTTGAACGCCCCTGCCCCACGCTCGCACAAAGGGAGTTGCCGATGATCCGCACGCTGATGCTCGCCCTGGCGCTGCCGGTCTCGGCATCCTCCTGGGCCGCGCCGCGGCAGGATGCGGTGCTGCTGCGCGAGTTCATCTATCAGCATGCGCCCTATCCCCAGAGCCATGCCTCGACGATCGTCCAGACCCGCGACGGCGCGCTTGGCGCCGCCTGGTTCGGCGGCACGCACGAGCGCAGTCCCGACGTCGAGATCTGGTTCGCGCGGCGCGGACCGAAGGGCTGGGAAACGTCCAAGTCGGTCGCCAGCGGCATCCAGCCGGATGGCACCCGCCTGCCCACCTGGAATCCGGTGCTGTTCCAGGACCCGGCCGGGCCGCTCCACCTCTACTACAAGCTCGGCCCGAGCCCGCAGAGCTGGTGGGGCATGGTGATCACCTCCACCGATGGCGGGCGCAGCTGGAGCACGCCGCGGCGACTGCCGGAGGGGATGCTCGGCCCGATCAAGAACAAGCCGGTGGCGTTGCGCAGCGGCGCCTTGCTCGCGCCGTCGAGCACCGAGGATGGCTCGACCTGGGAATGGAAGCTGCACTTCGAACGCAGCGAGGATAGCGGCCGAAGCTGGACCAAGACGGCGCCGGTGCCCGTCGATCCGGAAGCGCGCTTCGATGCCATCCAGCCGAGCATCCTGTTCCTGCCCGGCGGCAGGCTGGAGGCGATTGCCCGCTCGCGCCAGGGCGTACTGGTCGCGACCCAGTCCGCCGATGACGGGAAGAGCTGGGGCAAGCTGTTCGCGGTCGACCTGCCCAACCCCAATTCGGGCACCGATGCCGTGACGCTGAAGGACGGGCGCCAGCTGATCGTCTACAACCATGCCGCGCAGCAGCCCGACACGCCCGGCAAGGGCAGGCGCTATCCGCTCAACATCGCGATCTCGCGCGACGGGGTACACTGGCGCCCGGCGCTGACGCTGGAGAGCGAGCCGCTGCCCGAAGGCTATGCCTATCCGGCGGTGATCCAGTCGGCGGACGGGCTGGTGCACATCACCTATACCTGGAACCGACAGCGGATCCGCCACGTCGTGGTCGATCCCGCGCGGCTGGCGGGATAGGGTCAGCGCCGCCGGTATTTGGCGAAGAAGGCCCACATCGCATCATTGTCCGCGGTCCAGACATGGCCCGCGCCGCGCGTGATCCGGCCGATCACCTCCGCGCCGCCGCGGCAATTGGCATAGCGGACCTCATAATGCTTCTCGTCGATGTCGCGCTGCGCCGGGCCGGTGCGGCAGGCGTCGAGATCCGACCAGCGCCCGAGCGCGGTCGCCATCGTATATTGCCAATAGCCGGCACCCCCGCCCTGGATCGGGTTGGTATGATCGGCATCGCCGGCAAAGGCGATCACCGGCATGGGCTTGGAAGGCTGGCAGGTGGCGGGATCGGGAACGCGCTTGTCGCTCGCCAGCGGGTTGCCGGCGCGCAGGCCGACGACCGGCGCGATCGCGGCGAAGCGATCGGCGGCGACGCAGCCGAGCCAGCTGCTCATCCGCCCGCCGCCCGACAGGCCGGTGGCATAGACGCGGGTCCGGTCGACGCAGCGGTTCGCCGCCAGCCAGTCGATCGCGCCCTTGAGGAAGGCGACGTCGTCGGCGTCCTCTGCGCCGGGCATCTTGCCGGTGACACTGGGAACGCCGGGGATGTTCCAGACGAACCCCTTGTCCACCGGAATGCCGGCATCGGGGGCGAGGACGATGAAGCCGTGCGCGTCGGCGGCGGTGGCAAGCTTCGAGCTCTCGAGCATCGCCATGCCGGTGCCCCCGCTGCCATGGAGCAGCATCACCAGCGGCGCGGGCTGGGCGCGCGAGAAGCCGGTCGGCAGATGGAGCATCGCCGAGCGCCCGGTATCGCCGACATTCACGCGGACGGTGGTGCCTGGCGTGCCCAGGGTGCAGCCAGCGGCGGCAGCGGGGGCGGCCCAAAGCGCCACGATAAGGCCCGCCATCAAACCCAGGCTTTGTCGATGCATATCTCTCTCCCGTTGCCAGCACCCCCGCCTAGCGCCTAGTCCGGGCGCAAACCAGCGGAAGAAAAATGGCGCAAGACCCCCATAGCAGCGACGTCCTGGTAATCGGCTCCGGTGCGGCCGGGCTGACCGCGGCACTCAACCTCGCCCAGCATTTCAAGGTGACCGTGCTCGCCAAGGGCGGGTTCGCCGAGGGCTCGACCGCCTGGGCGCAGGGCGGCATCGCCGCGGTGCTCGAGCCGGGCGACACGTTCGAGAGCCATATCGAGGACACGATGATCGCCGGCGCGGGGCTGAACGACCGCGCCACGGTGGAGATGGTGGTCGAGAACGCGCCCGCCGCGATTCAACGGCTGGCCGAGATCGGCGTGCCGTTCAACACCGAGGGCGGCGCGCTGCATCTGACCCGCGAGGGCGGGCACAGCCATCGCCGCATCGTCCATGTCGATGACGCCACCGGGCTGGCGGTGCAGACCGCCCTGCTCAAGGCAGCACAGGCCAATCCGAACATCACCCTGGTGCCCGACCAGGTGGTGATCGACCTGGCGACCAGCCGGCACGAGGAACGCTATTCGGGCGCCGGCAATGTCTGGGGCGTCTATGCCTTCAACCGGCGGACCAACCGGGTGGAGCTGTTCACCGCGCGCGCCACCGTGCTGGCGACCGGCGGCGCGGGACGGACCTATCTCTTCTCGACCGCGCCGCGCGGCGCGACCGGCGACGGCATCGCGATGGCGTGGCGCGCGGGCTGCCGCATCTCGAACATGGAGATGATGCAGTTCCACCCGACCTGCCTCTACAATCTCGAGGTCAAGAACTTCCTGATCACCGAGGCGGTGCGCGGCGAAGGCGGACGGCTGCTGCTGCCCCCCGATGCCGGCGACGAGGCGGGCAAGCGCTTCATGCCCGACCTCGATCCGCGCGCCGAGCTGGCCCCGCGCGACATCGTGGCGCGCGCGATCGACCACGAGATCAAGCGGCTCGGCCTTGACTATGTCCATCTCGACATCAGCCATATGGGCGCGGAGTTCGTGAAGCATCATTTCCCGACCATCCATGCCCGGCTGCTCGATCTCGACATCGACATGACCCGCGAGCCGATCCCGGTGGTCCCCGCCCAGCACTACACCTGCGGCGGCGTGGTGATCGATCGCGATGGGCGGACCGACCTGCCCAATCTCTATGCGGCGGGCGAAGTCAGCCAGTCCGGGCTGCACGGCGCCAATCGCCTCGCCTCCAACTCGCTGCTCGAATGCTTCGTGTTCGGCGAGGCGGTGGCGAATCACATCACCGCGCATTGGGGCGATCTCGCCACGCCCCCGCCGATCCGCCAATGGGACGAGAGCCGCGTCACCGATTCCGACGAGGAAGTGGTGATCAAGCAGAACTGGACCGAGATCCGCCGCTTCATGTGGAACTATGTCGGCATCGTGCGGACCACCAAGCGGCTCGAGCGCGCGGCGCACCGGATCAAGATGCTGCGCGAGGAAGTCGCCGATTATTATGGCCATTTCCGCGTGACGCCCGACCTGATCGAGCTGCGCAACCTGCTGGAAAGCGCCGACCTGATCGTCCGCTCGGCGCTGCACCGCAAGGAGAGCCGGGGCCTCCACTATAATCTCGATTATCCCGAGACGCTGCCCCAGGCGATCGACACGGTGCTGGTGCCCTGACCGCCAAACGGATCTTCTGGGGCGCGCTCCTGCTGGCGGCGGTATTGCGCGCCGCTGCCTCGATTCCGTTCATGGTCAACTGGTTCGACGAGATCTGGCAATATCTCGAGCCGGCCTGGCATCTCGTCGCCGGGCCCTGGGTGCAGGCCTGGGACTATCGCGCAGGGCTACGAAGCTGGCTGATCCCCGAGCTGCTCGCCCTGCCGATGGGGTTGGGGCACACGCTTTCGCCAGATACGACGCTGCATTTGCTCTTCGTCCGCCTGACGCTGGCGGCGCTGTCGCTGGTGATCGTCGGCAGCGCGGTATCGCTGGGGCTCCGACTCTCGCGGCTGCACGGGATCGTGGCGGGGTTCGTCGCGGCGAGTTGGTTCGAGCTGGTCTATTTCGCGCCGCGCGCACTTTCCGAGCCGATCGGGCTGGCGCTGCTGATGGGCGCCATCTGGCTGCTGCTGGCCCGCCGTACGCCGGGGCCGCGCCAGTTCGCGATCGCCGGGCTGCTGATGGGGCTCTGCTTCGTTACCCGCATTCAGTACGCACCAGCGCTGCTGACGCTGGCGATCCTGACGGCGCGGAAGCACTGGCGCGGTGCCTGGCTGCCGATGGTGGCTGGAGGATGCGGCGCGCTGGCGATCGACGCGCTGGCCAATCTCGCCATGGGCGCCATGCCCTTCCGCTGGATGATCGAGGCGGCGCGGATCAACATCCTGGAGGGCCGGGCGAGCGCCTATGGCGTGATGCCCCTCACCGGCTATTTCTCGCTGATCGCCCGGTATTGGTATCTGGCCATGGCGCCGATCCTGCTGCTCGCCTGGATCGGCGCGAAGCGATATCCGGCGCTGCTCTGGGTCGGGCTGGTCCATCTCGGCTTCCATTCCGCCGTGGGGCACAAGGAATATCGCTTCGTGCTGGCGAGCACCGCGCTGCTGGTGATCCTCGCCGCGATCGGCAGCGCCGACCTGCTCCGGAAACTGCCGCGCCGCCGGCTGTTGCTGGCCACCGCGGGCACCTTGACGGTGTGGGGCAGCACCTCCGCCGCGCTGGCGCTGGGGCATTTCCGGCCGAACTGGACGATGGAGGCCGATCTCGCCGCCGCGCTCGAACGAGCGGGGCGCCCGACCGGGACCTGCGGGCTTGCGCTCTACCGCCCGCGCGACACCGTCGCCGGTGCCTATGCGCTCTATCGCCGGGATACGCCTATCTATCGGATCGAGGTGCCCGAGGACGCCGCCCGCCATGCCGGCGCGTTCGACGTGGTGATCACGGCGCGCGAACATGTCGCCGAGCTGCCGAAGGCCTATCGGCTGGAGGCCTGCGCCGCCCCCGGCATCACCGAAGCGCCCGGCTGCGTATTGCGCAGGGCCGGCAGCTGCACGCCGGATCCCGGAACGCCCACGCTCCAGGCCTGGCTGCGCGCCACCAACAACTGAAACCTCAGGATTTTCCCTGCGTTTCACTCAAAAATAGCGGTGCGTTTCCGCTGCATTCACGCTTCACCGCTACAAGATTGGCATTCGTCGCAACCCGGCGTTGCGCGGACTTTCCCGCGAAACACATCCGCCGCATGGTTTCCGGCGGGGCAAGGGGTCGTATTAAAGTGTTCAAGTTCGAGGACTTCTCGGCGTTTCAACGGGCAGTGACGGTAGCCGGGCTGGGGCCCGCGATGCTGGTCGGCTGCACCGTGCACGGCGATCCGTCGCTCGCCACCTACCTGCCCGCCGCTTACGGCGTGAGCTTCGCCTTCCCCTGGGATGGCGGCGCCAAGCCCAGCGCCAATGCCTGGAAGCCGACCGCGCGCGCGCCGCACGGGCTGGTCAATGCGATCGACGGCATCACCCGCAATTTCGACGGGCTGGTCGGCGTGGCGGTGACCAGTGTGCAGGACGGCTGGATCGTCACTTCGAACGACGCTGCGCGGCCGATGCCGCAGCAGAGCGTCTCCAAGCTCTGGGTGACGATGACCGTGCTCGACGCGGTCGACCAGGGCAAGATCCGCCTCGACGATCCGCTCACCATCACCCGCGCCGATTTCACCCTGTTCCACCAGCCGGTCGCGGCGCTGGTGAAGGGTGATGCCGGCTATACCGCCACCGTCGGCGAGATCGTCCGCCGCGCGATGCAGATGAGCGACAACACCTGCAACGACAAGCTGCTGCGGCTGGTCGGCGGGCCCGACGCGGTTCGCGCCTTCCTCGCGCGCAAGGGGATCACCGGCGTGCGCTTCGGCCCGGGCGAGAAGCTGCTCCAGGCCGGCACCGCGGGCCTGGCGTGGAAGCCCGAATATTCGATGGGCAACGCCTTTGCGGTCGCGCGCTCGCGCCTGTCGCCCGCCGTCCGGCTGTCCGCCTATGAAGCCTATGTGAAGGATCCGCCCGATGGCGCCGCCGCCGGCGCGATCTCGGTGGCGCTTGCCCGGCTGAAGCGCGGCGAGCTACTCTCGCCGAGCTCGACCGCCTGGCTGCTCCAGACGATGGACGGCGCCCGGACCGGCCGCGCCCGCGTGCACGGCGCGGTGCCGGCCGGCTGGGTCTATGGGCACAAGACGGGCACGGGCCAGGATCTCGGCGCGCGCACGGCCGGCTTCAACGATGTCGGTATCCTGACCGCCCCGGATGGCAAATCCTATGCGCTCGCCGTGATGATCGGCGACACCCGCCGCCCGATCCGCGAGCGCCAGCTGCTGATGCAGGCAGTGGCGCAGGCGATCGTCGCCAATCACGGCGCCGGCCTGCCCGCCGAGGACAATGCCGACCCGGCATGGAAGGCCTTCACGAGCAGCAAGTAAGTTCGGCCGCAAGCACCGGAAGGCGGGCGGCAGCGCTGCGCGCTAGTCCGCGGCGATGCTAGACCGATATGACTGGACCGCGATCACCGCGGCACTCGACACGCAGGGCTGGGCGGTGCTGCCCGGCCTGCTCTCTACTGCCCAGTGCGACGCGACTGCCGCGCACTATGACGCTGAGGCGGGATTCCGCAGCCGGGTAGTGATGGCGCGGCACGGCTTCGGCCGCGGCGAATATCGCTATTTCGCCTATCCGCTGCCCGACATGGTCGCGGCGCTGCGGACCGGGCTCTATCCCCCGCTCGCCGCCATCGCCAATCTCTGGTACCACCGGATGGGGCTCGCCCATCGCTTCCCGCCGGCGCATGGCGACTTCCTCGCCCGCTGCCATGAAGCGGGCCAGCTGCGACCCACCCCGCTGCTGCTCCGCTACGGTCCAGGCGACTATAACTGCCTCCACCAGGACCTGTATGGCGAGCATGTCTTCCCGCTCCAGCTGGCCGTGCTGCTGTCGGAGCCGGGCCGCGACTTCACCGGCGGCGAGTTCGTGCTGACCGAGCAGCGCCCGCGCATGCAGTCACGCGCTTCGGTGGTGCCGCTCGCACAGGGCGATGCGGTGATCTTCGCGGTGAACCAGCGCCCGGTGCGCGGTAGCCGCGGCGATTACCGGGTGACGCTACGTCATGGCGTCAGCGAACTGCGCTCGGGGCAGCGCCATACGCTCGGAATCATCTTTCACGACGCAAAGTGAAGCAAACCGGGCTTTGTTAAGGCCACGGCCTCGGCTATCCCGGCGCGGCAATGCCACATCTCTATCTCGTCGATGGCTCCGGCTACATCTTCCGCGCCTATCATCGGCTGCCGCCGCTCACCAACAAGCATGGCGAGCCGGTGGGCGCCGTCTATGGCTATACGACCATGTTGTGGAAGCTGGTCGACGAGCTGAACAAGGCCGACGGCCCGACTCACATGGCGGTGGTGCTCGACAAGAGCGAGCACACCTTCCGCAACGAGCTGCACGACCAGTACAAGGCGCACCGCCCGCCGGCGCCCGAGGACCTGGTCCCCCAGTTCCCGATGATCCGCGACGCGACCCGCGCCTTCTCGCTGCCCTGTATCGAGGAAGCCGGCTGGGAAGCCGACGACCTGATCGCCAGCTACACTAAGGCGGCGCTGGCCCAAGGCTGGAGCGTCACCATCGTCAGCTCCGACAAGGACCTGATGCAGCTGATGACCGATCCATCGGTCGACATGCTGGACACGATGAACAACCGGCGGCTGGGCCCGGCGGACACCGAGGAGAAGTTCGGCGTCCTCCCCGAGAAGCTGGGCGAGGTGCTGGCGCTGATGGGCGACAGCGTCGACAATGTCCCGGGCGTGAAGGGCATCGGCCCCAAGACCGCCGCCAAGCTGATCCAGGAGTTCGGCACGGTCGAGGCGGTGCTGGAGGCCGCCCCGTCGATGAAGCCGTCCAAGATGCGCGACAACCTGATCGAGCATGCCGAGATGGCCCGGCTCTCGCGCCAGCTGGTCGAGCTGGCCAGCGACGTGCCGCTGCCCGAGCCGCTCGATGATTTCGCGCTGCAGGGCATCCCGGATGCGCCGCTGCGCGCATTCCTCGAGCATCACGGTTTCCGCACCTTGCTCAACCGGCTCTCCGCCGTCGCCGATGCGCCGGTCGAGACGCACGAGACGCCTGGGCTGGAGGAAGACCCGCCCTGCAACCACGACGGCTATGAGACCGTCACCGACGAGGCCGCGCTCGACCAGTGGATCGAAGCGGCCCGGCACCAGGGCTGGGTGGCGATCGACACCGAGACCACCGGGGTGGATGCAACCCGCGCCGAGCTGGTCGGCGTCTCCATGGCGCTCCAGCCCAACAAGGCCTGTTACATCCCGCTCGGCCATGGCGGGACCGACATGTTCGCCGAAAAGCCGGTCCAGATCGACCGCGCTGTGGCGATCGCGAAGCTGAAACCGCTGCTCGAGGACCCGGCGGTCCTCAAGATCGGGCACAACCTGAAGTACGACATGATCGTGCTCGGCCGCGCGGGGATGGACGTCGCGCCGTACGACGACACGATCGTGATGAGCTTCGACCTCGACGCCGGTCTGCACGGCCACGGCATGGACGAGCTCGCCGCGACCCACCTCTCGCACTCGTGCATCGCCTACAAGGACGTCGTCGGCACCGGCAAGAACCAGCTCGGCTTCGGCCAGGTCGACCTCAAGGCCGCCACCCGCTACGCCGCCGAGGATGCGGACGTGACGCTGCGCCTGTGGCGCCGGTTCAAGCCGCGGCTCGCCTATGAAGGCTCGACCCGCGTCTATGAGATGGTCGACCGGCCACTCGTCTCGGTGATCGCCGGCATGGAGCGCGAGGGCATCAAGGTCGACGCGCAGGTGCTCCACCGGCTCTCGACCGACTTCTCGCACCAAATTGCGGCGCTGGAGGAGGAAATCCACGGCATTGCCGGGTTCAAGTTCACCATCGGCAGCCCCAAGCAGCTGGGCGACGTGCTGTTCGACAAGATGGGGATCAAGGGCGGCCGCAAGGGCAAGTCGGGCGTCTATTCCACCGACGTCAACGAGCTGGAGCGGATCGCGGCGGACAAGGATTCGCCCGGCCGCGAGATGGTGCTGAAGGTGCTCGACTGGCGCCAGCTCACCAAGCTCAAATCGACCTATACCGACGCGCTGCAGGCGCAGATCAACCCGGCGACGGGTCGCGTCCACACCAGCTACTCGCTGACCGGCGCGCAGACGGGGCGGCTCAGCTCGACCGATCCCAATCTCCAGAACATCCCGATCCGCACCGAGACCGGCAGACAAATCCGGGACGCGTTCGTCGCCGAACCGGGCAATGTGATCCTCTCGGCCGACTATTCGCAGATCGAGTTGCGCCTCGCCGCGCACATCGCCGACGTGCCGGCGCTGCGCGACGCCTTCGAGCAGGGCGAGGACATCCACAACCGCACCGCGATGGAGCTGTTCGGCGAAGTCAACCGCGACACCCGCGGCCGCGCCAAGACGATCAACTTCGCGATCCTCTACGGCATCTCGCGCTGGGGCCTGGCCGGCCGCCTCGACGTGATGCCCGACGAGGCGCAGGCGATGATCAACCGCTATTTCGAGCGCTTCCCCGGCATCAACCGCTACATCGCCGACACGCTCAACGAGGCGAAGGCGCGGGGCTATACCACCACGCTGTTCGGCCGGAAGACGCATTTCCCGCGCCTCAAGGCATCGAACCCGAACGAGCGGGCCGGCAGCGAGCGGGCCGCGATCAACGCGCCGATCCAGGGCACCAGCGCCGACATCATCAAGCGCGCCATGGCACGGATGGGCCCGGCGCTGGCCGAGGCCGGTCTCCACAATGTGAAGATGCTCCTCCAGGTGCACGACGAACTGGTGTTCGAGCTGCCCGAAGGCGATGTCGAGGCGGCCAGGCCGATCATCCAGCGGGTGATGGCGACCGCGGCCGAACCGGCGGTGAAGCTCACCGTGCCGCTGGGTGTCGAGATCGGCGTCGGCCCGAGCTGGGGCGCGGCGCATTGACCAAGGCCGTGACCGCGCCGTCAGGGGGCGAGGACATCAACGCGCTCGCCAAGGGCGGGCGGACCAACATGCTGGGCTTCATCATCCGCCTGGTCGCGCGGCTGCCCTTCCTGTTCATCGCCGGCCGCGCCTATGGCCCCGACATTGTCGGCCGCTATGCGATCGCGGTGCTGGTGATCGAAGTCGCGGCGCTGCTCGCCACGCTCGGCCTCAAGCGCGGCCTGGCCCAGGCGCTGGCCGATACCGACCGGCCGCATGCCCATGTCGCCTGGGACGCGATGGTGGTGGCGCTGATCGCCTCGCTCATCGCCAGCGGCGTGCTGATCCTATTCCCCCAGGCGATGTTCCCGAACAGCCAGGTGACCGGCCTCGAGCCGCTGATCGCGCTGGTCGTGCTGTGCCCGGCCCTGTCCGACGTCGCGCTTTCCGCCTGCGCCTATCGCCACAATATCGGCGCGGCGGTGACGGCGCGCGCGATCATCGAGCCCTGGACGATCAGCATCGCCGCCTGGGGCTTCTCCTATGTCTCGGCGCGCGACGGGCTGATCTATGCCTATGTGCTGTCGATGGTCGCCGCGCTCGCCGCCTCGATCGTGCCCTTCGTCAAGGATTACGGCCTGCCGCATGGCTGGCGGCCGCGGCCCAGCTCGATCTGGTGGCTCGCCCGGGCCAACGCCCCGCTTGCCGGTGCCGACGCGATCGAATGGGCGACGCGCAATGTCGACCGCTTCATCCTCGCCTTGCTGTTCACCCCCGCGGTGGTCGGCATCTACTACATGGCGCAGCAGGTCGCCTCGGTGCCGCAGCGGCTCAAGTCGAGCTTCGACCCGATCCTGGGGCCGGTGGTCACCAAGGCGCTGGCCGAGGACGACAAGGTGGCGGTCGCCAAGCAGGTTCGCCAGGTCGGCTTCTGGGTGACCAGCGCGCAGGCGGCGCTAGCAGTGATGTTCTCGATCCCGGCCGAAGGCGTGATGGGACTGATCGGCAAGGAATTCGTGATCGGCGCCGGCGCGCTGTGCATCCTGCTCGTCGCCGAGGTTCTCGCCTCGACCGGTGCGGTCTGCGAGACCGGCCTGGTCTATATCGCCCGCCACAAGAACCTGGCGATCTCGGTCTGCGTGCTGCTGCTCCAGATCGTGCTGAGCTTCGTGTTAGTCTTCATCGCGCGCGAGCAGGGCTGGTCCGAGCCGGTGCAGGCCGCCGGGCCCGCCCTCGCGCTCGCCGTGTCGCTGACGATCGGATCAGCAGTGAAGGCAGCTTTGCTCTACCGGCTGACCGGCGCGCCTGTCGTCTCGATCCGGCCGAGCTTCTTCGCGGCGATCGCGATCGCCTGCCTGGTCGGCGGCGCCTTCACCTCGCTGCCGAAGAGCGCCGAATGGGCCGAGCTCAGCCTCGGCATGCCGGCGATCCTGGTCACCTATCTGTTCGTGATCATCAAGTTCGGCTTCGGTCCCGAGGACAGGGCACTGTTCCGCAAGATGCCGCGCGCGGGCGAAGCGACGCTGCCAGTCGAAGAGAAGATCTGAGCGTCAGGCGACACTGAGCGCCGTCCCGAACTACAGCCGTCATCTCGACGGAAGTCGGGATCTCAGGCGATGGCGGGAAAAGCGCCGCACGAGATCCCGGCTTTCGCCGGGACGACGGTTTTACTGCTTAGTGCCGGAAGTGGCGCATGCCAGTGAAGACCATCGCCAGGCCCGCTTCGTCGGCGGCGGCGATGACTTCCTCGTCGCGGATCGAGCCGCCCGGCTGGATCACCGCCGTGGCACCCGCTTCCACAGCCGCGAGCAGGCCGTCGGCGAACGGAAAGAAGGCATCCGAGGCGACCGCCGAGCCGATCGTGCGCGGCGTGGCCCAGCCGGCCTTGTCGGCGGCGTCCTTGGCCTTCCACGCCGCGATCCGGGCGCTCTCCAGGCGGTTCATCTGGCCGGCGCCGACGCCGGCGGTCGAGCCGTCCTTGGCATAGACGATCGCGTTCGACTTGACGTGCTTGGCCACGGTCCAGGCGAACAGGCAGTCGGCGAGCTCCTGCTCGGTCGGCTGGCGCCTGGTGACGACCTTGAGCTCGGCCGGGCCAATGATGCCGTTGTCGCGGCTCTGGACCAGCCAGCCGCCGGTGATCGCCTTGGCCATCAGCCCGTTCCGCGCCGGATCGGGCAGGCCCTCGGTGAGCAGCAGGCGGAGGTTCTTCTTCGCGGCGAACAGCGCCAGCGCTTCCTCGTCGGCGCCGGGCGCGACCACGACTTCGGTGAAGATCGAGGTGATCTGCTCGGCAGTGGCGCGATCGAGCGGGCGGTTGACGGCGATGATGCCGCCGAACGCCGAGACGGTGTCGCAGGCAAAGGCGGCCGCATAGGCATCGGCCAGCGTCGCGCCGCTCGCCACGCCGCAGGGATTGGCGTGCTTGACGATAACCGCGGTCGGCGGGCCGTCGCGGAATTCGCTGACCAGCTCGAGCGCCGCATCGGCGTCGTTGTAGTTGTTGTAGCTCAGCTCCTTGCCCTGCAGCTGGCGGGCCTGGCCGATGCCCGGGGTCGAGGGGCCCGTCGCGGCATAGAAGGCCGCCGACTGGTGCGGGTTCTCGCCATAGCGCAGCGATGCGCCGCGCTTGAGGCTGAGGTTGAGCGTCTCGGGGAAGGCCTCGCCCTGATCGGCGAAGGCGAACCAGCTCGATATCATCGAATCATAGGCGGCAGTGGCGGCATAGGCCTTGGCCGCGAAGGTGCGGCGCTGCTCGAGCGTCGTCGTGGCGTCGTGGACCAGCGGATAATCGGCCGGATCGGTGAGGATCACGACACTCTCATGGTTCTTCGCGGCCGAGCGGACCATCGACGGGCCGCCAATGTCGATATTCTCGATGATCGTCTCGCGGTCGGCGCCGCGCGCCACGGTCTGCGCGAAGGGGTAGAGGTTGACGACGACGAGGTCGATCGGGCCGATTTCATGCTCGGCCATCGAGGCTTCGTGCTCGGCATTGCCGCGCACCGCGAGCAGGCCGCCATGCACCTTGGGGTGCAGCGTCTTCACCCGGCCGTCCATCATTTCGGGGAAGCCGGTGAGATCGGAGATGTCGCGGACGCTCAGCCCGGCATCGCGCAGCGCGGTGGCGGTGCCTCCGGTCGAGACGAGCTCGACGCCCTGTGCGGCGAGCGCGGTTGCGAGTTCGACGATCCCGGTCTTGTCGGAGACGGAGAGAAGCGCACGGCTGATCTTGATCTGGTCCATGCGGCAAGCCCCTCTACGGATCGGGGCGGTGCTGGCAACCCCTAGTCGTCCTCTTCGACCTTGATGCAGGGGATAAAGTCGTCGCCGCCCTCCCCGCGCCGGTGCCAGATCTCGACCACCTTGTAGTAGCGGAAATAGCTATCCGCTTCGATCGACAGATATTCGCCGATGCGCGGCAGGAAGCCGAACTCGCTGGTAAGGAACGGCTTGAGTTCGTCCTCACTGGTATAGATTTCGACGCATGCCACCCTATTTCGCCCGGTGGAACAGCCAGCTGACATTGGCGCCGCCTGCCAGCGATTCCCCCGTGATGACCAACTGCTTCGTCGCCACCGGCTTGCCGGTACCGTCGATCCAGATCGAATCCTCGAACGCCAGCGCCCCGCCCTTGCAGCGGAACTGCCAGAGCTGGCCGCTCGGCAGGCGCAGGATCGCGGCCTGGCCGTCGGCGGTGGGCGAGATCTCGACCTGCGGCGCCAGGTGGAAGCGGATCGCGAAGGGCGTGCTGGCCTTGCGCTTCCTTTTGTCGGCGGGGAGCAGCATGTCCTCGCCGCGCACGTCGCGCCCGTCACCACCCAGCGCGATCAGCCGGCGATGGGTGAAGCCGAGGCGGCGGACATAGCCATCGTGGCTCGCCTCGATCCGGCTGCCATTCTCGCTCTCGGTGCGCGCCAGTTCGACTTCGACCACGCCGCGGCCGAGCGAGCCGTCGGGGTGAATCGCCGTGGAATTGCTGTCCGCCAGCGCGAGGGTGGAGTGCGCCGCGGTGGTGCGCAGCCCTTCGGTGAGAGCGCTCGGGAGCGAATGGCTGGCCATTGCGGAGCCGCCGCAATTGACCACGATACGGTTCGCCCCGTCGGAAAGTTCGAAAGCGAGGGTGGAGGCGCACCCACCGGCCGCCAATCGCGCCAAAGGCGGGGGGGCGGCGTCGATGATCAGCACGGTGCTGCCGGCATTCAGCCGCTGATAGCCCCATTCGCGTGCCTGCTTGAGCGGACGGGTGCGCACGCCCGTGGCCTCGACCGCCTGCTCGATCAGCGCGCCCGGCACCGGCGCCGAGCCCTGCCAGCTGCCCAGCCCCTTGTCGCCGTGGCAGACGCCGAGCAGCGCGGTGACCATGCGGTTGAGCGCCGAGGAAACCAAAGCCGGGGGCTCGAGCCGGCGTGACTCATAGGCGTTGGACAGGATGGTCAGCAGCTGGATCGCCTCCAGTTGCCCCCAGGGCGAGCGCCCGACGGTGCCGCCATCGTCGAACATCGACTGTTCGAGCGCACGGCGCAGCCCCGTCTCGCCGAAGGAGCGGCGCGGATCGCCGCCCGGGATCATCAGCCCGGCGACCAGCACCCCGCACCAGGCGGCGATGCGCGGCGTGCCGAGCAGCACGCGATCGGCGGCGCGGTCGAGATGGCGGGCGCCCTTGGCCAGCGCATGGAGCACCGAGGAGCGATAGACCAGGTCGTTGGCCGAGAGGATCAGCGGGGCGTGCGCGGTCCAGGCGAGGATGCGCCTGCCGACCAGATCGGCGCGCCATGCCGGCTCGGAGACCTTGTCGCCATGCACCGCCAGCCAGCGCTGCATCAGCCCCTCGGCGATCGGCGCGGCGGTCACCCGGGTGGTGACGCTGGAAAGGTCGCGGAGCCAGCCGAAACCGTGGAGATACTCCCCCATCGCCGCCGACCAGTCCGGCCGGGCGAAGTCGAGCCCGGTGATCGACCGCTGCTCGCCGCGGAACAGCACATAGCCGTCGAGCAGCGCATTGCCGCGCTCGACGTCCCCGAAAAAGGGATCCTCGCCGACCGCGATCAGCTTGAGCGGATGCCGGCCCTTCAGGCGCATGTTGTGGAGCGGAGTCCGCCAGGCGAGGCGCTGGAAACGCTCGGAGATGCGCTCGGCCAGGCTGAGGCCGCGTTCGCCGCCCGTGCGGATGAGCCGCTTGCCCTGCTCGACTCCGTCGGCGCCGGAGCCGATATCGTCATCGCTCACCCGCCTCGCAACGCAGCGATGTTGGCGGCATATTGGCCCGGCCCGCCGGTGAAGGTGGCGGTGCCGGCGACGAGCGCGTCGGCACCCGCGGCGATGGCGCGCGGGGCAGTCTCACGATCGATGCCTCCATCGACCTCAAGGTCGATCGCGCGACCGCTGGCGTCGATCCGCTTGCGCAGCTCGGCGATCTTGCCGAGCTGGCTCTCGATGAACTTCTGCCCGCCGAAACCGGGGTTCACGCTCATCACCAGGACCAGGTCGATCAGGTCCATGACATAGTCGATCGATTCCACCGGGGTCGCGGGGTTGAGCACCACGCCGGCGCGCTTGCCCAGGCCCTTGATCGTCTGGAGCGTGCGGTGGAGATGCGGGCCGGACTCGGGGTGCACCGAGATGCAGTCGGCCCCGGCGTCCGCGAATGCCTGGAGCATCGGATCGACCGGTGCGATCATCAGGTGCACGTCGAACGGCTTGGCGGTGTGCGGGCGCAGCGCCTTGATCACCCCCGGGCCGATCGTGATGTTGGGCACGAAATGCCCGTCCATCACGTCGACATGAATCCAGTCGGCGCCGGCGGCGTCGATGGCGCGAATTTCCTCGCCCAGCTTGGCGAAATCAGCGGAGAGGATCGAAGGTGCGATGCGGACGGCCATGCGCGAACCCTTAGCATGGGGCGACTCGCGCGCAACCAGCTAGGTGCGGCGCATCCTCGCGATGAAGAACCCGTCCAACCCGCCGGCATCGGCCAGCGTTCCCGGCAGGAGCCGCAAACTGCCGTCCGCGCGCGGCACGACGCCATCGGGAAGCTCGTCGGGCTTCACCGGCACGATCGCATAGTCGGACCGCGCCTTGAGGAAGGCCTCCAGCTGCTGCTCGCCTTCCTCCGGCTCGAGCGAGCAGGTCGAGAAGACCAGCGTGCCGCCGGGCTTCACCCAGTCGGCAGCGCGGGCGAGCAGTCTGCCCTGCAGCTCGGCCATCTCGCGGATCAGGCTGGGGCGGACGCGGTGGAGCACGTCCGGGTGACGGCGGAAGATGCCGGTGGCGCTGCACGGCGCATCGAGCAGCACCGCGTCGGCGGCCTCCTTGGGTGCCCATTCGAGCAGGTCGGCATCGACCACTTCGGCCGAGAGGCCGGTGCGCTCGAGATTCTCGTGAAGTCGCGCCAGACGACTTTCGGAGATGTCGACCGCAGTCACTTGCCAACCGGCGGCGGCGAGCTGGAGCGTCTTGCCCCCTGGGGCAGCGCACAGGTCGAGCGCGGTGCCGGCCCCCTTGCCGATCAGCCGGGCGGGAAGCGAGGCGGCGAGGTCCTGCACCCACCAGTCGCCCTCGGCAAAGCCCTCGAGCATCGCCACCGGCCCCTTCTCGTCGAGGCGGAGATGGCCGGAGATCAGGCTGGTGCCGGGCAGGTCGGGCACGATGGCGGGGTCGCGCAGGGTAAGGTCGAGCGGCGGCGGCACGGCGATGGCGCGCTCGGAATCCTCGATCATCTGGTCGCCCCAGGCGGCGTGCCAGCGCAGCGCCACCGCATCGGGCAGGGTCGGCGGCTCGGGCAGGGTCACGCCCTGGCGCACCAGCGTGCCGAACACGCCGTGGACGAGCTTGCGCGGGCCGCCATCGACCAAAGGTAGCACGGTGGAGATCGCGGCATGGCCGGGGGTGCCGAGCGCCAGCGCCTGGACCAGCGCGATGCGCAGCGCGAAGCGCGCCTTGGCATCCTCGGGCAGGGTCTGCTTGGTTGCCGAATCGATCAGCGCGTCGAGATCGGGCAGCCGGCGCAGCACTTCCGCGGCGATGGCATGGGCAAGGCCGCGGTCGTTGGGGGCGAGGCCGTGCGCCGCCGAATCGAGCGCCTGTTCGAGCGCCAGCCCGCGCCGGAGCACCGCGTCGAGCAGCTTGAGCGCCGCGCGGCGGGTGGGGACGCCGGGACCGTCGGGCGCATTCTGGCGGGGATTGGGGCGACGCGGGGGCTTCACTTGACCTCGTGGATTGGAAGGACGATCTGCAGCCTATGGCCCAGCGCCCCGCAAATGTGAAACCGCCCGCGTATCTGACGCCCAGCCCGCCCGTGCCCAAGCCCGCGCCGGCGGAGAAGCAACCCGATGCGCTCGACCCGACTCGGTACGGGGATTGGGAGCGCAAGGGCGTGGCGGTGGATTTTTAAAAGCCCCGGCGTCCCTATCCGTTCCCCGGGGCACGGCCGGGGCCCAGCTGCCACGCCTTTCGATGGGCTGACGCGCCTCACCCGCTTCGTCGAAACTGGGCCCCGGCCTTCGCCGGGGAACTGGGAGTGGTGGCGAGCTGAGGACTTCCTCAATCGTCATCCCCGCGCAGGCGGGGATCCAGGGTAACCGAGCGACGTCCCTTGCGACTCTGGATCCCCGCCTGCGCGGGGATGACGAAGGAAAGTGCGGGATGACGGGAATTAGTCGCTGACCGCCGCCAGCAGCTTGAGCACCGTATTCCAGTTGCGCCCGGTATTGGCGTGCGACAGCTTCGCCTTCTGCATCGCCGGGATAAGGTTCGAGCGGCCCTGGCCATCGGGGAAATCGGTGAACAGCTCGCGGCCGATAATCACCATCCGCTCCGGGCCGTCATAGCTTTCCAGCAACTTGTCGATCGCCGCCTGGTCAGGCGATTCGCGGTGGAAGGCGACGACCAGGAAGCTCGGGCGCTCCTCTGCCTCCTTCGGAAAAGGATTGGCCGCGACCAGCGCCTCGAGGTCTGCGCGATTCCGCACATAGACATCGGACTTGAGGCCGGTCGCCTTCTCGAGCGCGGCGTGGAGATCGCGCTCCAGCGCTTCTGGCTTCGCCTCGCCCGCTTCGAACACGACATTGCCCGAGGCGAGGATCGTCCTGACCTCGGTGAAGCCCATGCTCTCGACGACCGCCTTGAGCTCGGCAGATTTGAGCTGGCGCTTGCCGAGGTTGATGCCCCGGAGCATCGCCGCCCATTTCACGCCTTTTCCTCCCGCAGCGGGCGGCTGAGCAGCGCCTCGATCACCTCGGCCACCGGCGCGCCTTCGAGCAGGGCGTTGACCGCTTCGGTGACCGGCATGTCGATCCCGGCGTCGCGGGCCGCCTCGCGCAGCACCGGGGCAGTGAAGGCGCCCTCTGCGACGGTCTTGCGGTCGGCCATCAGCTCGGCGGCGCTGCGGCCCTGGCCGAGGCCGAGACCGAGCGAGAAGTTGCGCGAGTTGTTCGAGGAGCAGGTGAGGACGAGGTCGCCGAGGCCCGAAAGCCCGGTGAGCGTCTCGGCCTGGGCGCCGCGAGCCATGCCGAAGCGGGTCATCTCGGCAAAGCCGCGGGCGATCAGCGCGGCGCGGGCGTTGAGGCCGAGGCCTGCGCCTTCCACCACGCCGCAGGCGATGGCGAGGACGTTCTTGACCGCGCCGCCGATCTCCGCGCCGACCACATCGGCCGAGCCATAGGTGCGGAAGGCCGGGCTCGCCAGGCGATCGGCGAGGCGGGTGCGCAGGCCTTCGTCCTCGCAGGCCAGGGTGACGGCGGTCGGCTTCCCCGCCGCCACCTCATGGGCGAAGGTCGGGCCGGAGAGCACCGCGAGCGGCGCGTCGGGGGCGACCTGGTGGGCGACCTCGCCGACCAGCAGCTTGGTGCCCGCCTCGATCCCCTTGGCGCAGAGGACCAGCGGCGTGCTTCCCACCGGAGTCTCGGACAAGACGGCGCGGACATGCTGGGCGGGGGCGACCACCAGCAGAGCCTCCATATCCCGAAGCTCATCAAGGTTGCGGGTGGCCCGGATGGCGGGGCTCAGCGGCACCTGAGGGAGAAACAGCGCATTCTGGTAGTCGATGTTCACACTGTCGACCACTTCGGGCTCGCGCGCCCAGAGCAGCACCTCGCGGTCGCCGCGTGCCGCGACCTGGGCCAGGGCCGTGCCCCAGGCGCCGCCACCGATTACGCCTATCCTCATGCCTTCACTCCCGCGCCGCGGACCTTCTCCGCATCCGGATCGAGCGGCCAGCGCGGCCGCGCCGCCACATCGAGCGGATCGCTGAAACCCGCCAGGAAGCGCTCGGCTCCCGCCCAGCCGATCATCGCCGCATTGTCGGTGCACAGCCAGAGCGGCGGCGCGACGAAGCGCATGCCACTTTCGGCGGCCAGTTGTTCCAGAGCGCCGCGCACCGCTCTGTTCGCCGCAACGCCGCCGGCGACGACCAAAGCTGTCGCATCGACCCGGGCGATCGCCCGGCGGGTGCGGTCGATCAGGCAATCGACCACCGCCTGCTGGAAGGACGCGGCGATGTCCTCGGCGCTGTACAGCCCGACCTTGCGCGCAACGTCGCTCTTGAGGCCGGCAAAGGAGAAATGCGGCTCAACCGAACCGAGCAGCGGGCGCGGCAGCGGCACCGCCTTCGGATTGCCGCGCGACGCCGCTTCCTCCACCGCCGGGCCGCCGGGAAAGCCCAGGCCGAGCATCTTGGCAGTCTTGTCGAACGCCTCGCCCGCGGCATCGTCGATCGTGGTAGCGAGGCGCTGGTAGCGCCCCACCCCCTCGACCAGCAGCAGCTGGCAGTGCCCGCCCGAGACGAGCAGCAGGAGATACGGGAATTCGAGGTCGGGATCGGTGAGCCGCGGGGAGAGGCCGTGCCCTTCGAGATGGTTGACCGCGATCAGCGGCTTGCCCCCGGCCAGCGCCAGCGCCTTGCCGGTGACCAGCCCGACCATGACCCCGCCAATCAGCCCCGGACCGGCGGTGGCGGCGATCGCATCGACATCGGCGAGCGTGACGCCCGCTTCCTCGAACGCGCCCTGGATCAGCGGGCCGATCGCCTCGACATGCGCGCGCGCGGCGATCTCCGGCACGACGCCGCCATAGGGACGGTGCGCGGCTTCCTGCCGGGCGAGCTTATGGGCCAGCACCTGCCGGTCGGTGGTGACCAGGGCGGCAGCGGTTTCGTCGCAACTCGATTCGAGGCCGAGGATCAGGGCCATAGTGGTTCTTCGTACTCCGTTGTTTGCGCATCTAGTGTGCCGAAGACGCGTTGTCGAAGCGGGCGAGGTTTTTTGGTTCGCGCAGAGGCGCAGAGGACGCGGAGAAGAAGGAAGGAGATAAGCCGCTGCGCGGCGATTTCGATCGACCTCGCTGCGCCTCCGCGCTTCTGCGCGAACATAAGTGTCCACTTCGACAAGCGGGGCACGAGCCACTAAGGAACCGGCATGGCCGTTTTCAAACTGGGAACCCGCGGTTCGCCGCTCGCGCTGGTACAGGCGGAGATGGTGCGCGATGCGCTTGCCGCCGCGCATGGGCTGTCGGTGTCCGACTTCGAGATCGTCGTGATCAAGACCACCGGCGACAAGGTGCAGGACCGCGCGCTCGCCGAGATCGGCGGCAAGGCGCTGTGGACCAAGGAGCTCGACCGGGCGCTGCTGAACGGCGAGATCGATGCCGCGATCCATTCGATGAAGGATGTCGAGACCATCCGGCCCGACATGATCGCCATCGCCGCGATGCTTCCGCGCGCCGATGTTCGCGACCGGCTGGTCGGCGCCGCCTCGATCGACGCGATCCCCCGGGGCGGCGTGCTCGGCACCAGCTCGCCGCGCCGCGCCGCCCAGATCCGCCGGTTGCGCCCCGACCTTTCCACCGTGTTGTTCCGCGGCAATGTCGACACGCGGCTGGCCAAGCTGGCGGCGGGCGAGGCCGATGCGACGCTGCTGGCGGCGGCGGGGCTGGAGCGGCTGGGACGTCATGACGTCGGTGCCGAGATCCCGACCAACATATTGCTTCCCGCCCCGGCCCAGGGCGCGGTGGGGGTGGAGATCCGCGCCGACGACGCGCATGCCGGCGAGCTGGTGCGCGCGATCGACGATGCCGTGACGCATCGTTGCGTCGCCGCCGAGCGCGCATTGCTCGCCGCACTCAAGGCCGATTGCCATTCGCCGGTCGCCGCACTGGCAGTGATCGAGGGCGGGATATTGACGCTGGAGGCCGAGCTGCTGAGCGAGGACGGCAGCGCGCATGTCCATGGCAGCATCGAGGGCGCGCCGCTCGACCCTGCCTTGCCCGCCGCGCTGGCGCGCGACCTGCTCGACCGGGCGCCCGAAGCGGTGCGCCGCCTGTTCGAGGGATGAGCCGCGCCATCGCCGTGCTCCGGCCCGAGCCGGGCAACCGCATGACTGCGGCGGCGATCGAGGCGGCGGGGCGGACGGCGATCCGCCTGCCCTTGTTCGCCGCCGGCCCGGTCGGCTGGACCGCGCCCGATCCCGCCGGGTTCGACGCGCTCCTGCTGACCAGCGCCAATGCGGTGCGCCATGGCGGGGCGCAGCTGGCCGCGCTGCTGGGCCTGCCGGTGCATGCGGTGGGCAAGGTGACCGCAGAGGCGGCGCGACGCTTCGGCTTCGATGTGGTGCATGTCGGCCAAGGCGGCGCGGCCGAACTGGTCGCGGCGGCGGCGGCGATGGGCGTTACGCGCGCGCTGCTGCTCGGCGGGCGCGAGCGGATGCTCGATGCCGGCGGCGTGGTGGCGCAGGCGATCACCGTCTATGCCAGCGAGGCGCTCGCCATCGTGCCCGACCAGGCGGTGCGTCTGCGCGGCGCGGTCGCGCTGGTCCAGTCGGCCCGGGCCGGGGCGCGGCTGGCCGAACTGGTCGCCCCCGATCACCGCGCGATCACCAGCATCGCCGCGATCAGCGCGCGGGCCGCCGAGGCTGCGGGAACCGGCTGGCGCCGCGTCGAGGTCGCCCCGGACATGCATCCCGACACGCTGATAGCGCTCGCATTGCAGCTCGCCGATTGACCGCGCGCCGCCGCGCGGCGAATAAGGGCCCCTATGAGCGACGAGACCCTCGCGCCCCCGCCCCAGCGCATTCCCTGGTGGCGCAGTGCCAGCCTGATCGGCATGATCGCCTTCGCGGGCGGCATCGGTGTGACCATCGGCGCCGTCGGGCTGGCCGGCGGGCTTTCCCCGCGTGACGCCGGCCAGGCGCCCGCCCCTGCCCCCACCACCCCGCAGGCGGCGATCCCGGCGCTGCCGCCAGGCACCGACCTTGCCACGCTGAGCGCGCGCGAGACGATGCTCGCCGGCAAGCTCGACCAGATCGAGCTGCGCATCCGCGATTCCGATGCGAGTTCGCGGAACGCCGCCGCCTATGCCACCCGCGCCGAGCGGATGATGGTGGTCTTCGCGGTGCGCCGCGCGATCGAGCGCGGCCAGCCGCTGGGGCCGCTCGAGCCCCAGCTGCGCGCCCGTTTCGGCGAGCGCAATGGCGAGGCGGTCGCCGCGATCCTGCGCGCCGCCGCCCAGCCGGTGACGCTCGAGGATCTGCGCCTGGCGCTCGACACGCTGGCGCCGCGCCTTTCCAACGATCCCAACGACAGCCTGTGGAACCGGGTGCGCCGGATGCTCGGCAACCTGGTGGTGCTGCGCCAGGCCGACACGCCGAGCCCGCTGCCTGCGGAGCGCCTGCGCCGCGCCCGGCGCGCGCTCGACCGCGGCGATGTCGAGGCGGCGCTAGCCGAAGTGGCGCACCTGCCCGGCGTCTCGATTGCCGAGAGCTGGACCGGCGCCGCCCGCCGCTATGTCGCGGCGCGCATGGCACTGACCGACATCGAACGCGCGGCGATGGACGTGCCGCCGCCGGCACCTCCCGCCCAGGCGGGATAGCCGCACCGCATACCCCATGCCGTCATCCCGACAGGTTTCGGGCGCGCGAGCGACTAGGACGGCGAAGACCAATCTGGAGAGGACGATAAAATGGCAGAGATGGGCCGGTTCGACTGGGCAGATCCCTTCGGGCTCGATGCGCAGCTGACCGATGAGGAGCGGATGGTCCGCGACGCCGCGCGCGACTATGCGCAGGGCGAGCTGCTGCCGCGGGTGACGCGGGCCTATCTGGACGAGCATTTCGACCGCGAGATCATGTCGGAGATGGGCGCGCTCGGCCTGCTCGGTGCGACGATCCCCGAGGCCTATGGCGGCGCCGGGCTCGGCTATGTCTCCTACGGCCTGGTGGCGCGCGAAGTGGAGCGGGTCGATTCTGGCTATCGCTCGGCGATGTCGGTGCAGTCGAGCCTCGTGATGCACCCGATCAACGCGTACGGGACGGAAGAGCAGAAGCGGAAGTACCTGCCCAAGCTGGCGACCGGCGAATGGGTCGGCTGTTTCGGGCTGACCGAGCCCGATGCCGGCTCCGACCCGGGCGGCATGCGCACCCGCGCGGCCAGGATCGACGGCGGCTACCGGCTGACCGGCTCGAAGATGTGGATCACCAACTCGCCGATCGCCGACGTCTTCGTCGTCTGGGCGAAGAGCGAGGCGCATGGCGGGGGGATCAAGGGCTTCGTGCTGGAGAAGGGCATGAAGGGCCTCTCGGCGCCGAAGATCGAGGGCAAGCTGAGCCTGCGCGCGAGCATCACCGGCGAGATCGTTATGGACGGCGTCGAAGTGGGCGAGGACGCGCTGCTTCCCGAAGTGCAGGGGCTCAAGGGCCCGTTCGGCTGCCTCAACCGCGCGCGCTACGGCATCGCCTGGGGATCGATGGGCGCGGCCGAAGCGTGCATGCATGCCGCCCGCCAGTACACGCTCGACCGGGCGCAGTTCGGCAAGCCGCTGGCGGCGAACCAGCTGGTGCAGCTCAAGCTCGCCAACATGGAGACCGAGATCGCGCTCGGGCTGCAGGCAGCGCTCCGTGCGGGCCGCATGTTCGACGAGGGCACGCTCGCTCCGGAAGCGATCTCGATCATCAAGCGCAACAATTGCGGCAAGGCGCTCGATATCGCGCGCGTCGCCCGCGACATGCATGGCGGCAACGGCATCTCGGCCGAGTTCCATGTGCTGCGCCACGCGATCAACCTCGAGACGGTGAACACCTACGAGGGTACCCATGACGTGCACGGGCTGATCCTGGGCCGGGCGATCACGGGAATCGCGGCGTTCTGATCAACCAACTACGCCCCTTCCTTCGATACGCCCCTTCGACAGGCTCAGGGGCTACTCAGGATGATCGGTGTTGGGGGGAATGTTCCTCTTTTCCGGTGATCCTGAGTAGGGGCCGAGTAGCCCGCAGGGCGTATCGAGGACCCGTATCGAAGGAGATGCCATGATCCCGGACCGCCAGCCAACGCTCGAAGGCGAGCGCGTCACCCTTCGCCCCAGCACGCCCGGGGACTGGGACGCGCTCTACGGCGTCGCGTCCGATCCGCTGGTCTGGGAAGTCCATCCGGCGCATGATCGCTGGCAGGAACCGGTGTTCCGTGCCTATTTCGACGCCGGCATCGCCAGTGGCGGGGCGCTGACCATCATCGACAAGGCGACGGACAAGGTGATCGGCTCGTCGCGCTTCGACAATTGGGACGAAACCGCCGACGAGATCGAGATCGGCTGGACCTATCTCGCCCGGGACTATTGGGGCGGCAGCTACAACCGCGAGATCAAGCGGCTGATGCTCGACCATATCCACCGCTTCGTGCGCACCGCGGTGTTCACCGTGGGCGTCGGCAATATCCGCTCGCGCAAGGCGATGGAGAAGATCGGCGGGGTGGCCCGGCCGGGAACGGTCGAGCGGCTGATGGCCGGCGAGATGAAGCCGCACCTGATCTACGAGATCAACCGGGCATGAAGCCGCTCCAGGGCATCAAGGTCGTCGAGCTGGCGCGGATCCTCGCGGGCCCCTGGTGCGGGCAGCTGCTCGCCGACCTGGGTGCCGAGGTGGTCAAGATCGAGCGGCCGGGCGAAGGCGACGACACGCGACATTGGGGGCCTCCCTTCCTCCACGATGCGGACGGCGAGAATCGCGACGCCGCCTATTTCCACGCCTGCAACCGTGGAAAGACGGCCCAGGCGATCGACATCGCCACGCCCGAGGGCCAGGCGGCGGTGCGCGCGCTGGTGGCAGACGCGGACGTCGTCATCGAGAACTACAAGGTCGGCGGGCTGGTCAAATACGGGCTCGATCCGGCGTCGTTGCAGGCGCTCAATCCGCGGCTGGTGGTCTGCTCGATCACCGGCTTCGGCCAGACCGGGCCCTATGCGCCGCGCGCCGGGTACGACTTCATCATCCAGGGCATGGGCGGCTTCATGTCGCTGACCGGCGAGCCCGACGGCCCGCCGCAAAAGGCCGGCATCGCCTATGCCGACATCTTCACCGGCGTCTATTCGGCGGTGGCGATCCTTGCCGCGCTGCGGAAACGCGACACGACCGGCCAGGGCGCGCACATCGACATGGCGCTGCTCGATACCCAGGTCGGCGTGCTCGCCAACCAGGCGCTCAACTGGATGGCCAATCCCGCCAGGGTGCCGCACCGGATGGGCAACGGGCACGCCAACCTGGTGCCCTACCAGGCCTTTCAGGCGAAGGATGGCGAGCTGATCATCGCGGTCGGCAATGATTCGCAGTTCCGCAAGCTCTGCGGGGTGCTGGGGCTGGACTATGGCGCCGATCCGCGCTTCGCGACCAATCCGCAGCGGGTGGTGAACCGCGATACGTTGCTCCCACTGCTCGAGGCGGCGATCCGTCAATGGGCCAAGGCCGACCTGTACGAGGCGCTGGAGGCCGAGGGCGTGCCGGCCGGGCCGATCAACACGGTGGACGAGGTGTTCGCCGACCCGCAGGTGATCGCCCGCGGCATGCAGATCATGCGCGACGGGCTGCCGGGCATCGCCTCCCCGATCACGATCGACGGCGAGCGCATGGTGGCGGACACGGCGAGCCCCAAGCGGCCCTGACGAAAAAGGGCGGCCCCTTTCGGGACCGCCCTTCCTCTCCCTAAGCGGGAACCCGCAAGCTCAGAAGTTGAGCTTGGCGCCGACCGTGAAGCGGCGGCCATAGATGCCGTCGCCGGCCTGGACCGGGTTGTAGAGATACGCGCCATAGGTGACCGGATCGACGTCGGGCAGGCGATCGAACAGGTTGAGCACGTTCGCGTAGATCGTGAACTTGTCGGCGATCTTCGCCGTCGCGTTCAGATCGAACGTGATGTAGCTCTTCACGCGGCAGCCGGTGTACGCGGGCGACGGCGCGAGGCCGCAGTCCTTGTAGCCGGTGTCCTGGTCCATGGCCGAGAGGTCATAGCCCGAGGTGTAGTTCACCGTGCCGGTGACGGCATAGTTGCCGAACGCGAAGCTGTTCAGCCAGCTGCCCTTCCAGCGGAAGGTGCCGGTGCCCGCGGTCAGGTTGTAGTTGCCGAGCGTGTCGACATAGGTCTGGCGGGTGCCGTCGGCCAGCGTGGTGCTGAGCTCGAGCATGAGCGTCGCATCCAGGTTGGTGGTCCAGGTCACGTCACCGAAGTTGAAGCGACCGTTCGCGCCGAAGTCGATGCCTTCCGCCTTCTGGGTGTTGGCGTTGACATAGTGCGACTCGACGAACGCCACGCGGGGCAGCGCGCCCGGCACGGCCGGATCAACCGCGTCCGGGATGATCGTGTAGCCGTCGGGGATCGGCTGGCCGGCATAATAGGCACGCAGCGCCGCCGCCGAGGAGAGCGAGGTGATCGCGTCGGTCTTCTTGATGTTGAAGTAATCGACCGAGAGCGAGACGTTGCGGATCGGCTGGAACACCGCGCCCAGCGTGATGCTGCGCGACTTCTCCGGCTTCAGGTCCGGCGAGGCGAGGGTCGTCGCGCCGTAGCTGGCATTGCGCAGATATTGCGGGCAGGCCGTGCTGAAGTTGCCGGTGGTGCAGCCATACTGGGCCAGATACGCGTCGTTGAACAGGCCGGCCGTGTTGTTGACATAGCCCGTGGTCGGCAGCGCATTGGCTTCGCCGAAGGACGGGATACGGAAACCACGCGACCAGGTGCCGCGCACCGTCAGCATGTCGAACGGAGTGAACTTCGCGCCGACCTTCGGCGAGAAATAGCCCTGACCGGTCGAGTAATGGTCATAGCGGCCCGACAGGTTGAGCTCGACCTGCTGGAGCACCGGCAGGCTGAGCTCGCCGAAGCCCGAGGTGACCGTGCGGTTGCCCTTGGTGCCGAACGCGTTGATCGTGAAGTAGCGCTGGGTCGGGCCGTTGATGTCGCTGTTCGCCGAGGGAGCATCGACCGCCTCGTAGAAGAACGATCCGCCGAAGCCGATCTGCGCCGGGCCGCCCGGAAGCTGGAACAGCGCCTTGTTCACGCTCGCCTGGACCTGGTAGAGATCCGAGGATGCATCGCTGTTGAAGCTCGGCGCCAGATAGTCCTGGATCGCCTGGCTGTTCGCCGACGGATTGACGAAGTTGTACGAGCCGTCGGCGATCACATCGAGCAGGTGCTGGATGTAGACATAGCCGCTGAACGAACGACGCAGGTCGGTGTGCATCGCGGTGGCGTCGACCTTGTAGTTCCAGTCGTCGCCGAAGCTGCCCTTGATGCCGGCTGCTGCGCGGTACACGCGGCTGCGCGTCTCGTCATAGCGGGTGAAGTTCGGCATCGCGCCGATCAGGGTCGCCGTGTCGCCGGCGGCCGCGAACGGGTTGTTCGGGTTGAGCGTGCCATTGGCCGCGGTGCAGTTCACGCGCGCGGCGCAGACATAGACCGGAAGCGTCAGCGCGCCCGAGCCCGGCGCGAAGCTCGCACCGCTGCCACGCGTCGAATAGGGCGCATTGTAGATGCCCGCCGGCGCGTTGGCGTAGATGGTCGACGCGGTGCCGCTATACTGGCTGCGCGACTGCTGGAAGTTCAGCTCGAGATAGGCCTCGGCCGAATCGCCGAAGGTCTTGGCGACATGGGCGGTGATGCCGAAGCGATCGACCTGCGGGGCGACCACACCGTAGCGGTTGGTCATGTCCTGCTGGCAGAGCGAGGTCGGCAGCTGTTCATGGCCGTCGGCAGTCTGCTGCGCAGCGGTGGTCTGGATCAGGCTGCCATTGGCGCAACCGCCGCCGAGCAGCTGGTACCGGCCGCCCGCGCTCGGGGCGACATACAGGTTCGAACCGGCGTAAGTGGAGGCGAAATTGTCGCCGTTCACCAGGTCGTTCGGGCCGCCGATGCCGGTCTTGTCGTCCGAGTTGAACGGCGCGCGCAGGTCACGCGTGTAGACCGGGTCGGCATGGTAGTAGAAGCCGCTGACATAGGCGTTGAAGCCGTCGGTATCGAGATCGCCGGTGCCGGCGGTGACCGAGAAGCGCTGGGTGGCGGCGATGCCGTCCTGCGAGACCCCCGCTTCGGCGCGGGCCGACAGGCCCTTGAACTGGCGCTTGGTGATGATGTTGACCACGCCCGCGATCGCGTCGGCGCCGTAGCTCGACGAAGCGCCGTCCTTCAGCACTTCGACGCGGTCGACGATGTCGTCCGGAATCGTGTTGAGGTCGACGAAGTTGCGGGTCGCGTCGTCGGCGAGCGGATAATAGGCCGCGCGCAGGCCGTCGAACAGCACCAGCGTCGAGTTGGTCGACAGGCCGCGGAGCGAGATCGCGGAGGCGCCGCCGGCGAATGCGCCATTGGCCGAGAAGCTGTTGGTGAGCGTCGGGCCGTTATTGGCGGCAAGGCGCTGCAGGCCGTCCTGGACGGTGCTGATGCCGCGCTGGTCGAGGGCTTCGGCGGTGACGGTGGTCACCGGCGAGGTGGTGACCTTGGTCGCGAACAGCGAGCCGGTGACGACGATTTCGGGGGCTTCGTCGGCCGCCGGGGTTTCCGGGGCGGTCTGGTCGGTGGTGGGGGTGGTGTCCTGCGCGAAAGCGGGGACGGCGAGGAGGCTGGTGGCCAGGGTCAGCGCAGAGAGCGCGGTGCCTGCACGCAGCGTGCGAGCGATATTACGCGTAAACATGATACCCTTTTCATACTGCCCGCACAAACGACGCGCGGGTTACGAACCGGCGCATGCCGGGGGACGGCATGCACGCTGGCGCCGGGATGAAAGCCGGAGATTCGCGCGTAAAGCGGGCGATGGTAGGGGGTTGCGCTTTGCCTTCGGCCTGTATCCCGAAAGGCACGCATCTTTACCGGGGTGTGTCCGCGGCATTTCGAGTCCGCGCATCCGGCCGCGGAACATGGCGGAAATGCGACGGATTCCGGCGCCGAAAAGGCCGGACCGGCGGCCGGCCTCAGCCCGGATTCGACTCGTCGAGCCGGCGGATCAGCTCCTGCGCCGCGGCCGGCGCGCGAACCTTGCCGCCATGGATGAAGAAGATGAAGGTTTCGCGTCCCGTGGCCGGCGGGTCGCGGTCCTCGACATAGGGCAGCCCGGCGGGACGCCCGCCCGCGGCCCAGGTCCGCGCCGCATCGGTCCAGCGCGGCAGGTCGCCCTCGGGATAGCAGAAGACATTCTCGTCCGCGCCGGCCTCGAGCCGGGCATAGACGAAGTCGCCGGTGATGTCGGCGATCGCCGGATATTGCGGCGAATCGGCATAGACGATCGCCACCCCGGCCTTGCGGCACAGATCGACGAACTCGGGCACCGCGAAGCTCTCGTGCCGCACCTGGACGGCGTGGCGGAGCTGCACCCCTTGATGCGCGCGGGGAAGCAGTTCGAGGAACGCGCCGAAATCCGCGGCATCGAACTTCTTGGTGGCCATGAACTGCCACATCAGCGGCCCGAGCCGGTCGCCCAGCTCGACGATCCCCTGGCCGATGAACTTCGCGACCGATTCGCCGGCCTCGGCCAGCACCTTGCGATTGGTGCAGAAGCGCGAGCCCTTCACTGCGAAGACGAAGCCGTCGGGCACCGTCTTCGCCCAGCCTTCGAAGGTGGCGGGCTTGAAGCTCGAATAATAGGTGCCGTTGATCTCGATCGCGCTCAGCTGGCGCGACGCATATTCGAGCTCCTTCTTCTGGGAGAGCTTCTCGGGATAGAAGGTCCCGCGCCAGGGCTCGAAGGTCCAGCCGCCGATGCCGACTCGAATGGGTGTATTGCTCATGCAAATACCCTAAACGTTCCGGTCGGACCTGCCAGCCCGAAGGCTGCTTTCAAAAACCCTCAGCGCACCCGCGACCAGGTCTGCGCCTTGCAGATGATGCCGAACAGCACGCAGCCCTTGCCGACCATCTTGTCGCCGTCCTGGAACTGGATCGTGCCCGAGAAGGTCTGGCGGATGTCGGGGACGAACACCTTGCCGCTCCACTTGCCCGGGCCCGCGGGCTTGAGGTCGCGGAACAGCCGGGTGCCGATCAGCTGATTCGTGCCGCCGCGCCTGGCATCGGCAATCGCCTTGTCGCTGGCCCAGGTGACCGTGCCGCACACCGCGCCGCCGCAATTATCGATGCGGACATGGACGCTGTTGCTGGGATTACGCCATTCGCTGGCGATCGGCGCATCGGGCGGCGAACCGGCCGAAGCGGGAGACGCGAGCGAGAAGAGCACGAACGCGGGCAGAGTCGCCCGAAGGATTTTACCGAACATGGCGGAGCTTCTTGCGGTTGGAACCTGTATGCCCGCTGAAGTGGAAAGCGTGCGCCCCCGTAACAAGAGGCGCTTATGGAAACCCAGCGTTCCGAATCACTCGGTGATTCGCGACCAGGTCTGCGACTTGCAGCCGACGCCGAGCAACAGGCAGCCGCGGCCGATCATCCTGTCGCCTTCGATCGTCACCGTGCCCGAGAACGTCTTCTTGATATCGGGAACGAACACCCGGCCCTTCCAGCGATTCGGCCCGGCCTTGTAGAGGTCGCGGAAGATCTGCGTGCCGATCAGGCTGTCGGTGCCGCCGCGCTTCGCATCTGCGATGGCCTTGTCGCTCGCCCAGACGACGGTGCCGCAGATCGCGCCCTTGCCGCAGGATTCGTAGCGGATGTGGACGCTGTTGTGCGGGTTGCGCCAGACGCCCTCGATCCCGTCGGGAAGCGGGGCGGCGGAGACGAGAAGGGCGGCGCCAAGCGCCAGAGCGAGCCGTGCGATCATCGGAAACACTTTGTCACCGGGACCCGGGATTGCGCAAGCCATCCCATGGCATAGCGCAGGCATGCGTCACCGCTCGCCAGAGCGTTCTCTCAAGTTTCCTGGATAAGTGCCGGTAATCCGGCAGGAAACGCTGGAGCGGGCGAAGGGATTCGAACCCTCGACCCCGACCTTGGCAAGGTCGTGCTCTACCCCTGAGCTACGCCCGCTCTGGCGTTCTAGTCCGGGGCAGCGAAGCGCCACCGGGCTGGGTGAGGCGCGGCCACTAGCACCGGCTTTTGGGGCCGGCAACCCCATGCGTGCAGTTTTTTTAGAGGCTTGGCGCTTTCGCCCGGAAAGCCCACATAAGCGCACAACCGTAACAGTGCATTTTCAGGAGCACCCGCCTTGGCCACGCTTGGACTCACCCCCGCGGAGAAGGAAGCCGTCGACGCCTTCCGCCGCGACGTCGTCGAGCCCTCGATGACCAGCCTGGTCATCATCGATTTCTGGGCGGAATGGTGCGGCCCGTGCAAGGCGCTGGCGCCCGTGCTCGAAAAGGTCGCGGCCGACTATGCCGGCAAGGGCGTGACGCTCGCCAAGGTCGATGTCGATGCGAATCAGTTCATCGCCAGCCAGTTCCAGGTCCGCTCGATCCCGACCGTCTATGCGATGTTCCAGGGCCAGCTGGTCGCCGACCTCTCGTCGGCACGCACCGAATCGCAGCTGCGCACGATGCTCGACCAGATCCTGCGCCAGATCCCGGTGGACAGCGCCGACGCCCAGGCCGAAGCCGAGCTCGAGCCGCTGATCGCGATGGGCGAGCAGGTGCTGGCCGAGGGCGATGCCGAGCGCGCGCTCTCGATCTTCGAGCAGATCGCCGAGCTGGCGCCCGAACACACGCAGATCGCCGCCGGCCGCGCCCGCGCGCTGCTGGCGCTGGGCCGCGCCGAGGAGGCCGAGGCAGTGCTCGCAGCGCTGCCCGAGGACGCCAAGGGCGCAGAGATCGAGCAGGCCCGCGCCGCGATCGCGCTGGCGAAGGAAGCGACCCCCGTGGAGGACCTGTCCGGCCTCGCCGCCCAGGCCGCGACCGGCGACATGGAAGCGCGCTACGAGCTCGCCGGCGGCCAGATGGCCTCGGGCGACCGCGACGGTGCCGCCACGACGCTGCTCGCCATGGTGCAGGACGATCGCGAATGGAACGACGGCGCCGCGCGCCAGCGGCTGCTCAAGCTGTTCGAGGCAGTGGGGCTCGAGGATCCCTGGGTCTCGGCGCAGCGCCGCAAGCTGTCGGCGATCCTGTTCGGATGATCGCCTCGGGGAAGATCGCGCGCCTTTCGGTATTCCCGCTCGGCGGCGCGCTGCTCTTTCCCCGGATGCACCTGCCGCTGCACATCTTCGAGCCGCGCTACCGGGCGATGGTGTCGGACGCGCTCGCCCGCGACCGGCGGATCGGGATGATCCAGCCACGCGACACCGCCAGCCCTCCTGCCCTGTTCGACATCGGCTGTGTCGGCCGGATCGCCGAGGTGGAGGCGCTGGACGACGGGCGATTCGACATCGTGCTCGAGGGGCTGGCCCGGTTCGCGGTGCTGCGCGAGCTCGACGTCACGACGCCGTTCCGCCAGGTCGAGGCCGAGCTGGAGACGGTGGGCGAGAGCGAGATCCTCGCCCTGGCAGAACGCGCCGCGCTCGAGATCGAATCGCGGCGCTTCGCCGACGGGCTGGGCTATGCGGTCGACTGGGAAGCGGTCTCGCGGCTCGACGACGAATCGCTGGTCAACGGCATCGCCCAGATCGCCCCGTTCGACACCGCCTCGAAACAGGCGCTGCTCGAGGCGGACACGCTGAGCGCACGATCCGAGCTGATCGTCCAGCTGATGCAATTCTATGGCCGCCACGACGGCGACGAGAGCGGCACGCTGCAATGAGCGCAGCGGAAACGCCGCTCAGCGGCCGCTGGATCGGCATCTACAACTCTCCCGACGGCAGCCCCTCGGTGCCGTTCGATGCGGTGCTGCTCGAGAGCGGCGGCCTGCTCTCGGGTACGATCGAGGAAGTCGACGACTGGCTGGACGAGGTGCATCTCACCGCGACGGTGGACGGCAGCCGTGAGGGCGCCGCGGTGCGCTTCACCAAATTCTACGACAGCGGCGACGAGGGGTTCGACACGGTGCTCTATGACGGTGCGGTCAACGCGGAGGGCACCGAGATCCATGGCCGCTGGGATATTCCCGGTACCTGGTCGGGCAGCTTCATCATGACGCGCGAGACCGGCGTGGAGGCAGGGATCGTGGCCGAGCAGGGCGAAACGGTGCGCTAGCGCCGATAGACTCCGGTGAAGCTGACATTGAGGCCGCCGCAACGATCATTGTCGCGGGCGAGCAGATAGGGGCCGAGCAGCCGGAGCGCGATCCGGCAATCGGGATCATCCGAATCGGCAAATGCGAGGCTGTCGCCTCTCGGCGCCGGGACGTCCGCGCCAAACATGCCGAAGTTGATCGCGCCGATCTTCACGCGCTCGGGATCATGCCCACCCCAGGTGGCGTTGCCGCCGAGATGGAAGGTGCCGGGCTTGGCGCCGCGGGTGATCTCGATCTCCGAGTCCCATCCGGTCCAGCCGCCGATCCAGTCGGTGGCGCGCGGCGACGCAAGCGGTACCCGGCGCAGCGCGGCGGTCTCGATCCAGCCTTCGCTCGGCCGGTCGGCGCCGGGAGCGAGATAAGTGACGTGGGTGAGCGTGCCTTTGGCTTCCCAGGCGACCAGCCGGTCGCCGGCGACGACATAGCCCTTGCGGCGGCAGGCCGCGGTCGGTGCCGGGCACCCTTCCCGCTCCTCGCCGGCATGGAAATGGCGCTTGGGGCCGGGGACGATCTCGACCAGCTCGGCGGTGATCGGCGCGGGACCGTCCTGGAACAGCAGCAACGCGAACGGCAGCACCAGCATTCGGGTCTCCTCAAGCGATATCGTTGTTCGGCTCTGACAGTTCCCCGGCGAAGGCCGGGGCCCGGTATCGGCGCACTATCGTTGGCGCCGGCGACTCACGAACGACAGTGCAACTGGGCCCCGGCCTTCGCCGGGGAACAGGGTGGGTGTCAGGCGGTGAGCCCCTGGAGCAGCTTGGGCACGTCGCCGCTTTCGCCCCGCGCCTCGGCCATGAACCAGTGCTTGAGCGGCGGCAGCCGGTCTACGGCGGAGAGGCCGAAGCGGCGAACCGCGCTGGCGGTTTTGCCGGGGATGCCGAACAGCCGGGTCAGCCCATCGGTGGCGGCGGCGACCATGAAGGTATCGAGCCCGCGCCAGCGCTGGTAGCGGGCGAGCAGCTGGGGATCGCCCATGTCGAGGCCGAGCCTTTTGCCGTCGACCAGCACCTCGACCAAAGTCGCGACGTCGCGGAAGCCGACATTGACGCCCTGCCCCGCGATCGGATGGATGCCGTGCGCGGCGTCGCCGACCAGCGCCAGCCGGTCGCTGGTGATCCAGGCGGCGTGGTGGAAGCCCAAGGGGTGGCTGAAGCGCGCGGTGAGCGGCCCGAGCTTGCCCAGGAACCCACCCATCCGCTTCTCGGCCTCGGCGAGATAGGCGCGTTCGGAGATCTTCATCATGCCGGCGGCGTCGCGGGCATTGACCGTCCACACCACCGCCGAGCGATGGCCATTCTCGTCGTCGAGCAGCGGCAGGATCGCGAAGGGGCCTTCGGGATAGAAGATCTCGAAGGCGATATTCTCATGGCTGCGCTCATGGCCGAGCGTGGCGACCATCGCGGCATGGTCGTAGCTCCAGCGCGCGGTGTTGAGTCCGGCGGATTCGCGAGTGGGGGAATTGCGGCCCTCGGCGCCGATCAGCAGCTGGGCGATGACGCTGGTGCCGTCGCTGAGCTGCGCGGTGACGCCGAACTCGCCCCGTTCCACGTGGAGCGCGCGGGTCTGCATGCGGACATCGGCGAGCGGCGCCGCGACCGCCGCCTCGTAGAGTGCGGTGCGCAGGATGCGATTCTCGAACATATGGCCGAGCGCGCCCTCGCCCTCCCCGGGGGCGAAATCGAGCTTGCCGGGTTCGAGGCCGTCCGAGACGCGAATGCCCTGGATCGGGCAGCCCTTGCCGGCCAGCCGCGGCGCCACGCCGATCGCCTCGAACATCCGCATCGGCGCGCTGGCGATCGCCGAGGCGCGACCGTCATGTCGGGCGGCGAGGATCTGCTCCGGGTCCGCCGGATCGACCACGATCGAGGAAATGCCATGCGCGTCGAGCGCGGTGGCCAGCGCCGAGCCGACCAGCCCGCCGCCAAGGATGAGGACATCTGCGCGATCCATGGTGGTGCCGTAGCGCCTCGCTTTCCTCTCGTCATCCCCACTCCTTCCCGTCATCCCCGCGAAGGCAGGGATCCAGGGTTTCTCTGCCGTCCCGCTTGCGACTCTGGATCCCCGCCTTCGCGGGGATGACGCAGGAAATGAGGGGATGACGGAGCGATTGGATGCGGCGGAACGTGGCGGGAACGCTTGACGGCGGAGTCCGGTCGCGCGATTAACTCCCCCGCACCCCTGAAAATCTGGAGGCTGGGCATGGCGTCCCGGGCACAAGCGCCGCTTTGGCGCGAAACGATGAAGGCCGGCGCGCGCCGCAGCGGCGCGGTGATCGGCGGAGCGGCCCTGTTCCTGGGCATGCTGGCGCTCGGCGTCGCGCTGGGCAGCTATCGCGCGACCGATCCCTCGCTCAACACCGCCGCCGCCGGCCCGGCGCGCAACTGGATGGGCGATCCCGGCGCCTGGGTCTCCGACCTATTCTATGCGCTGCTCGGCCCCGCGGTGTGGCTGTTCCTGCCGGTCGGGCTGATCGTCGCCTATCGCCTGCTCAAGGACCGGCCCGTCGGCAATTGGGGGACGATGTTCCGCGGCGTCGGCATCGGGGTGGTCTTCCTCGCCACCGCGCTTTCCTTCTTCTCCTCCGACGCGGTGCTCTCGCTGCCCGGCGGCTGGGGCGGCGTGGCCGGGCTGTCGATCGCCGCGCTGTTCAAGTGGCTGATCGGCCTGGCCGGCGATCCCGCGATCAGCCTGTGGGCCGGGCGCGGCCTTGGCGTCGTCTGCGGCCTGATCGGCCTGTTCATCTGGTGGCGCAGCCTCGACTTCTCGCTGCCCGAGCGGGTGAGCCTGCCGAGCATCCCGAACCTCAAGGGTCCGGGCAAGACCGCGCTGCTCGGCGGCCCCGAGGCACGCGAGCCGCGCGAACGCGAGCGGGAGCGCGACATGGAGGAGCCCCGGATCCGCGAGGGCCGCGAGCCGCGCAAGACGGTGGTGCCCGACAATCGCCCCGGCCCGGTGATCGCCGAGCGCAACGTCGCGCCCGCCCCGGTGCGCACCAAGCCGCCGACCCAGACCAGCCTCGACTTCAAGGACAGCTACCAGCTGCCCTCGATCGACCTGCTCAAGCCGCCGCCGGTCAACAAGAATGCCGGGATCGACAAGGCGGCGCTGGAACGCAACGCCCGGCTGCTCGAGAGCGTGCTCGACGACTTCAACGTCAAGGGCCAGATCGTCGAGGTCCGGCCGGGCCCGGTCGTCACCATGTACGAGCTGGAGCCCGCCGCCGGCATCAAGGCGAGCCGGGTGATCCAGCTGGCCGACGACGTGGCGCGCAACATGTCCGCCACCTCGGCACGCATCGCGACGATCCCGGGGCGCAGCGTGATCGGCATCGAGCTGCCCAATGCGATCCGCGAGCCGGTCAACCTGCACGAGCTGGTCGCCAGCCAGACCTTCGAGGATCAGGGTGCCACTCTGCCGCTGGTGCTCGGCAAGAACATCGCCGGCGATGCGGTGATCGCCGACCTGGCGCCGATGCCGCACCTGCTCGTCGCCGGCACCACCGGCTCGGGCAAGTCGGTGGGTCTCAACTGCATGATCCTGTCGCTGCTCTACCGGCTGACGCCCGAGCAGTGCCGGATGATCATGATCGATCCGAAGATGCTCGAGCTGAGCATGTACAAGGACATCCCCCACCTCCTCGCCGATGTGGTGACCGAACCCGCCAAGGCGGTGCGCGCGCTCAAATGGGCGGTCGAGCAGATGGAGGATCGCTACCGGATGATGGCCTATGCCAATGTCCGCAGCCTCGCCTCGTTCAACGACAAGGTGCGCCAGGCCAAGGCGAAGGGCCAGAAGATCGGGCGCAAGGTGCAGGTGGGCTATGACCCCGACAGCGGCAAGCCGATCTACGAGGAGGAAGCGCTCGACCTGCAGCCGCTGCCGCAGATCGTGGTGATCGTCGACGAGCTCGCCGACCTGATGATGACCGCGGGCAAGGAAGTCGAGTTCCTGATCCAGCGCCTGGCGCAGAAGGCGCGCGCCGCGGGCATCCACCTGATCATGGCGACGCAGCGCCCCTCGGTCGACGTCATCACCGGCGTGATCAAGGCGAACCTGCCGACCCGCCTTTCCTTCTACGTCGCCAGCAAGATCGATTCGCGCACCATCCTGGGCGAGCAGGGCGCCGAGCAGCTGCTCGGCAAGGGCGACATGCTCTACATGCCCGGCGGCAAGCAGCTGGTCCGCGTCCACGGTCCCTTCGTCAGCGACGACGAAGTGCAGGCGGTGGCCGATCACTGGCGCGCGCAAGGCACGCCCGACTATATCTCGGCGGTCACCGAGGAGCCGGAAGATGGCGGGTTCAGCCTCGACGGCGCGCCCGAGGGCGACGATTCGCCCGAGGACCAGCTCTATCGCCGCGCGATCCAGCTGGTGGCCGAGAGCCAGAAGGCCTCGACCTCGTGGCTGCAGCGCCAGCTGCGGGTGGGCTACAACAGCGCGGCGCGGCTGGTCGAGCGAATGGAGAAGGACGAGCTGGTCTCGCGCCCCGACCATGTCGGCCGCCGCGAAGTGCTGATGGATACCGACGGGCGGCAGCTGTAACGAGCCGATCGTAACGGATCGAAACGCGGGCGCTGGGGGTTCAGGGGACATTCAAGCCCCGTCTTCCAGGGCATTTCCCCGCAATTTGGAGAAACGACACGTGTTTGCACGGCCCCTCGCCTTCAGCCTCGCGCTCGCCGCGCCGGCCCTGGTCTCGGCCGCGGCCCCCGCGCCGGCCAACGAGCTCGCCCAGGTGCAGCAGCATCTCCAGTCGGTGAGCGCGATGACCGCCGGCTTCGCGCAGACCGACCGCAACGGCCGCACGCTCACCGGCACGATGACGCTCAAGCGCCCCGGCAAGATCCGCTTCCAGTATCAGAAGGGCGTGCCCCAGCTGATCGTCGCCGACGGGCGCAGCCTCTATTTCATCGACTACCAGGTCCGCCAGGTCGAACGCTGGCCGATCGGCAACTCGCCGCTCGCCGTGCTGCTCAACCCGAAGAAGGACATCGCCAAGTTCGCCAAGGTGGTGCCGACCGGCAGCGACAATGTCGTCTCGGTCGAGGTGCACGACAACGACCATCCCGAATATGGCCGGATCACCCTGATCTTCCAGAAGAGTGCCTCGGCCCCGGCCGGGCTGATGCTCCAGGGCTGGGTGGCGCTGGATTCGCAGAACAACCGCACCACGATCCGGCTGTCGAACCAGCAGTTCAACGCCAATATCAGCGACGGAGCGTTCCGCTGGAACGACCCGCGGAAACAGGGCCCGCGCTGAAGCTGAACATCGTTCATGCTGGCGACAGGTAGGCTGCCCTAGAACCAGTCTTGCGGATGTGGGGCGTACCCGGGATTTTCCCCCTGTTACCCGGGATTCTCACTTCCCGCCTGCGTGACGAACGCTAGGTCGGCCCTCGTTCCATTGCCCCCGGGACGAGGGCCTTTCCGTATCTGTTGACGCTGCGCTGGGCCTTCGGCGCCAGCCCGCACCCCCACCCGGCCACCCATATTGTCGATGCTGTGAGCCCGGCCGGGCGAGCGGTCTGGTGCCGGGACGAAACTATCCCTAAATCCCCGGCGATGAAGATCGCCTCCTGGAACATCAACTCCGTCCGCTTCCGCATCGAGATCGTCGAGCACTTCCTGCGCGAGGAGGCACCGGACGTGCTCTGCCTCCAGGAAACCAAGGTGATCGACGGGGACTTCCCCGAAGGCGCCTTCCGCGCGCTCGGCTATGACCACATCATCAAGCACGGCCAGCGCATGCATCACGGCGTGGCGATCATCGCCCGGGTGCCGGTGGTCGAGGACGACCGGTTCGACTGGCAGGCCAATGGCGAGGCGCGCCATGTTGGCGTGCGGCTGCCGGGCGGCGTGCGGCTCGAGAATGTCTATGTCCCCGCCGGCGGCGACATCCCCAACCGCGAGCTGAATCCGAAGTTCGGCCAGAAGCTCGACTTCCTCGAGCGGATGATCGCCTGGTCGAAGGACCTGAGCGTCCCCTCGATCCTCACCGGCGACTTCAACGTCGCGCCGCTGGAAAGCGACGTGTGGAGCCACAAGCAGCTCCTCGACGTGGTCAGCCACACCCCTATCGAGGTCGAGACGCTCGGCCGGCTCCAGGCGGCGAACGACTGGGTCGATCTCGGCCGCCACTTCGTCCCCGCCCCGGCCCGCTATTACAGCTGGTGGAGCTACCGCGCGAAGGACTGGGCCGCCTCGGACCGCGGGCGCCGGCTCGATCACATGTGGGCCAGCCGCGACGTTGCCGAGAAGGCGACGAGCCACAAGGTCTGCGAGCCCTGCCGCTCCTGGCTCAAGCCTTCCGACCACGTGCCGATCATCACCGAGTTCGACTTTTGAGCGCGCACGCCGCCGCCCGCGCCGTCGATGCGCTGCGCCGGGGCTGGCCGATCGCGATCGGCGACCTCGCCCTGCTCGCAGTGGAGACCGCCGATGCGCGCCGCCTCGCTGCATTCGACGAAGCCGGCCAGGCCGACCTGCTCCTCTCCGCCGGCCGCGCCGCGACGCTGAAGCTCGCCAACCAGCGCGACGCCGCGACGCCCGACGCGCTGGTGCTGGTCGAGCGCGCGCCCTGGCTCGATTTCGACACCGCGACTGCGCTGGCCGACCCGCAGTTCGACCTCGCCACCCCGCTCAAGGGACCCTTCCGCGCGATTCCGCTGGTCGCGCCCGAGCTGGCCGCCGCCGCGCTGCGCCTCGCCCGGGTGGCAGGGCTGCTGCCCGCCTTCTTCGTCCGCAAGGCAGCCGGCGAGGAGGCGATCACCCCCGAAGATATCGACGCGCATGAGGATGCCGACCGGCTGCGCATCGTCGCCCGCGCGCGCCTGCCCGTGCTCGATGCCGAGGACAGCGAGATCGTCGCCTTCCGCACCGACGAGATGCCGGGCGAGCATGTCGCGCTGCTGATCGGCGAGCCCAACGGCCAGCCGCCGCTCGTCCGCCTGCACAGCGAATGCCTGACCGGCGACGTGCTCGGTTCGCTCAAATGCGATTGCGGACCGCAGCTCCAGGCGGCGATCCGCGAGATCCGGGCGAGCGGCTGGGGGATCCTGCTCTACCTCCGCCAGGAAGGCCGCGGCATCGGGCTGATCAACAAGCTGCGCGCCTATGCGCTGCAGGACCAGGGCTTCGACACGGTCGACGCCAACACGCGGCTGGGCTTCGCGATCGACGCGCGCAACTTCGCCACCGCGGCGAAGATGCTGTCGCTGCTCGGCCAGCGCCGCATCCGGCTGCTCACCAACAATCCGGAGAAGGTCGCCGCGCTGGAAACCGCCGGCGTGACCGTCGCCGAGCGCGTGCCGCACTTCCTGCCGCCCAATCCGCACAACGAGCGCTATCTCGCCACCAAGCGCGACCGCACGGGGCACCAGCTCTGAGGTATTTCCTCGACACCGAGTTCAACGGCTTCGGCGGCCCGCTGATTTCGCTGGCGCTGGCGCCCGAGGACGGCGGCGCGCCCTTCTACGCCGCGCTGCCATGCCCCGATCCCACGTCCTGGGTCGCCGAGCATATCCTGCCGGCGCTCGATACCGTGCCGATCAGCCGCGAGGCGATGGGACGGGCCTTCGCCGCCTATCTGGGCAATGATCCCGATCCGCTGCTGGTCGCCGACTGGCCCGAGGACATCGCCCATGCCGCGACTCTGCTGATCGCCGCGCCGGGGCACCGCCATCCGATCGACCGCATCCGCTTCGAGCTGTGCGACGCCTTCGGCTTCGACAGCGCGGCCCTGAGCAAACGCCCCCACAATGCGCTGAGTGACGCCATGGCGCTGCGGGAATACCTGCTCGCCCGGGAAGCGCGAGGCTTCTAGGGGCGCAGCGCTTTAGAAACCTCTGCGTCCTCTGCGCCTTCGGCGCGTTTCAGGCCACCAGCCGCGCGACTTCGTCAAAGTCGGTCGCGATCAGCGTCACGCCGAGCGCACGCAGCCGCTCGGCATGGTCGGGGGCGCAGTGCGAGCCCGCGCACAGGCCGATTACGTCGGCACCCGAGGCGACCGCGCCGGTGACGCCGACCGGCGAATCCTCGAGGATCACACAGCGCTCGATCGGCACCCCGATCGCCGCGGCGGCGTGGAGATAGAGGTCGGGCGCCGGCTTGCCGCGGCTGACATGCTCGCGGCCGCTATAGATATGCTCGCCGAACGCCGCGCGGATGCCGAGATGGCGCAGATGCCGGTCGATCCATTCGGTCGAGCTCGACGAGGCGATCGCGCGCGGCAATCCGGCGGGCAGCCCCTCGACGAAGCGGATCGCGCCGGCCACCGCCGGAAGCCCCTCCTCCAGCACCCGGGCATCTTCCTCGGCGCGGCTGGTGTGGAAGTCGTCGGGGATCGCGCGGCCGATCCAGTTCTCGATCGCCCCCAAGAAGTCGGCGCCGGACAGGCCCATGAAATTGGCCATCGAGTCCTCGGGCGAGGTCGGGTGGCCGATGCTGGTGAGGTACGCGGCGATCTGCTTGTTGCCGGCATATTCGCTTTCGAGCAGCACGCCGTCGAAATCGAAGAGGATGGCATCGTACTTCATGCGCGCGCTCCGAACAGGGCGGTGCCGACACGGACATGGGTCGCGCCGATCGTCACCGCGGTCTCGAAATCGCCCGACATGCCCATGCTGAGCCCCTCCAGGCCATGGTCGCGCGCGATCTTGGCGAGCAGCGCGAAATAGGGCGCCGGCTCCAGATCGAGCGGCGGCACGCACATCAGCCCCTGCACCGGCAGCTCGGCGGCGCGCGCTTCCTTGAGCAACGCCGGCAGTTCGAGCACCGGGCAGCCGCCCTTCTGGTCCTCGTCGCCGATATTGACCTGGAGGAAGCAGGCGGGACGCTTGCCGGCCTTGTCCATCGCCCTGGCCAGCGCGGCGACCAGCGAGGGCCGGTCGACCGAATGGATGGCGTCGAACAGCGTCACCGCGTCCTCGGCCTTGTTCGACTGAAGCTGGCCGACCAGGTGGAGCGCCACGTCAGGAGTCGTCTCGCGCAACTTCGGCCACTTGCCCTCGGCCTCCTGCACGCGATTCTCGCCGAACACGCGCTGGCCGGCGTCGATCAGCGGCCGGATGTCCTCGGCGTCATGCGTCTTGGAGATGGCGATCAGCGTGATGCTGTCGGGCTTGCGGCCGGCGATCTTCGCGGCACGTGCGATTCGGGCGCGCACATCGGCAAGGCGCTGGCTGGCTTCGTCTATCGGCATGGAGCGCGCTATAGGCAGGGCGATGCCCCGCCGCCACCCCCTGCCGCGCCTTTGGCTGATGACCGACGAACGCATGGGCGACGGCCTATGGGATGCGCTCGCGCGCCTGCCGCGCGGAAGCGGCGTGGTGTTCCGTCATTATGGCCTGCCGCCGGCGGAGCGGCGCGCGTTGTTCGCCAGGGTGCTCAGGGCGGCGAAACGGCGCCGGCTGGTGGTGGTCCGCGCCGGAAGCGAACCGATGCGCGGCGAATCGGGCGTGCATGGCCGGCGGGGCCGTGGACTCAAGACCGCGCCGGCGCATGACCGCGGCGAGGCGGTGGCAGCGATCCGCGCGGGTGCCGATGCCCTGTTCGTCTCCCCCGTCTTCCCCACCCGCTCGCATCCCGGCGCGCGGGCGCTGGGCCGGCTGCGTTTCGGGCAGCTGGTGCGCGGGCTCGACGTGCCGGTGATTGCGCTCGGCGGGATGGACGCGCGCAGGGCGAAGAGCCTCAGGCCGTTCGCGATCCACGGCTGGGCGGCGATCGATGCCTGGGCCAAGGCTAGGCCCTGAAAGGCGATCAGTCCCCAGCTGATCCCCGGCGAAGGCCCGGGTCCAGTCTCGACGAACTATCGTTGGCGCTGGAGACTCACGAACGACATTGCAACTGGGCCCCGACCTTCGCCGGGGAGCAGGAAACCCGAATTGTCAGCTACGCCTCAGCCGTCAGAAGCGGAAGGCGGTGCCCACATAGACCGCCTGGCTCTCGCGGCGGCTCTCGTTGAGCTTGGGCAGGCGATCTTCCTCGCTGCGATAGCGCACGCCGGCGGTCACATCGAGGTTGCGGGTCAGCGAATAGCTGCCGCCGACGTCGATCGAATAGCTCGGCTTGTCGCCGATCAGCACCGGGGTGTTGCCCAGCGGACGGTCCGAAGTGGCGCTCAGGCGGCCGCTCAGGCGCTTGCCGGTATAGCTGACGCCGATATCGGCGCGCTCGCGGCTGCCGGGCTGGTCGACCAGCTCGACGCGGGTCACGTCGCCCGAGACGGCGAGACGCTTCCAGCCGACCGAGACGCCGAGATTGTAGGAGATCGGCGCCAGATTGACCGGCGTCGCCGCGGCGGCGACCTCGCGGGTCACGTCGCGGCTGCGCAGCGCGCGGCTCGAGCTGGCACGGACCGCGACCGTCACGCCGCGGGCATTTCCGCGCGATTCGGCCGGGGTGAAGCGGAAGGCGCCCTCGGGCAGGCCCGAGCGGGCGAGCACCGCGGCGAGCTTGGGGTCGGCTGCTGCCGGGGTGAAGATGCCGATGCCGCCGCGCGCCGGGACGGCGCTGCGCTTCGCGGCCAGGGCGCGGTCAGCCTTGCTGGTCTGCGCCTGAATCGCCGGCGCGAGCAGGAGGCCGGCAGCGCAGAGCGCCCCCAGTCCAATTCCCGCCTTTGTCCGTCCGACTCGCATTCTCATGCACCCCTAGATAATTTGTCGTACCACGATTCCGAAGATGCGTTCCACCGGTGGCATAAATTTCGTGCCAGTGTTGCATCAGACCCACAGAATCCGATTGCGGGCCCTTTCACCAGAAGTGTTTCAAACGTGCGACTCGGGCCATGGCTTCCCGCCTTGCTCCCGCCACATGCGCCACTATAGATGCTCCCCGACTTTTCCCGCCTGGTAGGAATGTGACGATGAACCGCCTGTTGCGCACCGCGATCCTTGGGTCGCTCGCTCTCTCGATCACCGCGTGCGGCGGTCACAACAAGCGCCCCGAAGCCGATCTCGCCGCTTCGAAGGTGACCACGATCGGCGTGAATTCCTATCTGTGGCGCGCCAGCCTCGACACGCTGAGCTTCATGCCGCTGCTCCAGACGGACTCCAACGGCGGCGTGATCGTGACCGACTGGTATGTGAACCCGAACGTCCAGACCGAGCGGATGAAGGTGACCGTGACGATCCTCGACCAGGATCTCCGCGCCGATGCGCTGCGCGTCGCCGCGCTGCGCGAAGTCAACCGCAACGGCGCCTGGGTCGCCGCCCCGGTCCAGGCCGCGACGGTGCAGAAGCTCGAGGACATCATCCTCACCCGCGCCCGCGACCTGCGTCGCGCTGCGGTCGCCACTGATTAATTCGGGCGGCACCGGCCCGCTCCCCCACCCGGCCTCCCAACGGCAGTATTCTATGGGAGGCCGGGTGGGGGAGCGGGCCGGCACCGCGACTAAAACAGCAGGAACTGACTTGTCTCGCTTCAACCCGTTGAAGGCGGACGCCGCGTGGCAGAAGGTGTGGGAAGAGAACCGCACCTTCGCCGCGCGTGACGATTCGTCCAAGCCCAAGTCCTATGTCCTCGAGATGTTCCCCTATCCTTCGGGGCGCATCCATATGGGCCATGTCCGCAACTACACGATGGGCGACGTGCTCGCCCGTTTCCGGCGGATGAAGGGCATGGAAGTGCTCCACCCGATGGGCTGGGACGCATTCGGCATGCCGGCCGAGAATGCCGCGATGGAGAAGAAGGTCCATCCGGGTTCGTGGACCCGCGCCAATATCGCGACGATGAAGGCGCAGCTGAAGCGCCTTGGCTTCGCGCTCGACTGGACCCGCGAAGTCGCCACCTGCGAGCCCGAATATTACGGGCACGAGCAGGCGATCTTCCTCGATTTCTTCGAGAACGGCCTGGTCTATCGCAAGGAATCGGCGGTCAACTGGGACCCGGTCGACATGACCGTGCTCGCCAATGAGCAGGTGATCGACGGGCGCGGCTGGCGCTCTGGCGCGCTCGTGGAGCGGCGCAAGCTGAGCCAGTGGTTCCTCAAGATCACGCAGTTCGCAGACGACCTGCTGACCGGCGTCCAGGGCCTCGAGCACTGGCCCGACAAGGTCAAGCTGATGCAGGAGAACTGGATCGGCAAGTCCGAGGGCCTCGAGTTCCACTGGACCCTGTCCGACGGCGAGCAGCTCACCGTCTACACCACGCGGCCGGACACGATCTTCGGCGCGAGCTTCGTCGCGATCGCGGCCGACCATCCGATCGCGCAGAAGCTGGCCGAGGGTAATCCGGACGTCCAGGCGTTCATCGAGCTGTGCAAGCAGGGCGGCACCACCGCTGCCGAGCTGGAGACGCAGGAGAAGCTGGGCTTCGACACCGGCCTCACCGCCACGCATCCCTTTGATTCGGCTTGGCAAGTTCCGGTCTACATCGCCAATTTCGTGCTGATGGACTATGGCACCGGCGCCGTGTTCGGCGTGCCGGCGCACGACCAGCGCGACTTCGAGTTCGCCACCAGGTACAAATTGCCGATCCGCCGCGTCGTCTCCGAAGGCGACAAGACCGAGTCCGCATTCCACGATACCGAGGTCTATACCGGCCCGGGCACGCTGGTGAACTCGCACTTCCTCGACGGCATGGATGTCGCCGACGCCAAGCGCGCGGTCATCCAGCGCGCCGAGGATGGCGGCTGGGGCAAGGGCCAGACGGTGTGGCGCCTGCGCGACTGGGGCGTCAGCCGCCAGCGCTATTGGGGCACGCCGATCCCGATCATCCATTGCGAGAGCTGCGGCGTGGTCCCTGCCCCGCGTGAAACGCTGCCGATCGTGCTGCCCGAGGACGTGTCGTTCGACATCCCCGGCAACCCGCTCGATCGCCATCCGACCTGGAAGCATGTCGACTGCCCGAAATGCGGCGCACCCGCGCGGCGCGAGACCGACACGCTCGACACCTTCGTCGATTCCTCCTGGTATTTCATTCGCTTCGCCAGCCAGCCCCAGGACAGGCCGTTCGACAAGGCGATTGCCGAGCAGTGGCTGCCGGTGGGGCAATATATCGGCGGCGTCGAGCATGCGATCCTGCACCTGCTCTATGCCCGCTTCTTCACCCGGGCCCTGCGCCATATCGGCAAGCTCGACGTGGCGGAGCCGTTCGCCGGCCTGTTCACCCAGGGCATGGTGACGCACGAGACCTACAAGTCGCTCGACGGCCGCTGGCTCTCTCCCCAGGAGATCCGCAAGGACAGCGCCGGCGCAGTGGAACTCGCCTCGGGCGAGCCGATCGAGATCGGCCGCATCGAGAAGATGTCCAAGTCGAAGAAGAACACCGTCGATCCCGAGCCGATCGTCGACCAGTATGGCGCCGATGCGGTGCGCTGGTTCATGCTTTCCGACAGCCCGCCCGAGCGCGACCTGGAATGGAGCGAGAACGGCATCGAGGGCGCCTGGCGCTTCGTGAACCGTCTCTGGCGCCTGTTCCACAGCGTCACCGAGGACGAAGCCGGCACCGGCGAGGACAAGGACCTCGACAAGCGCCTGCACCGCACCATCGCCGGCGTGGCCGAGGATGTCGAGGCGCTGACCTTCAACAAGTCGGTTGCCAAGCTCTACGAACTGGTCGGCGCGATCGAGAAAGCCCAGCCTTCCGCCTCGCGCACCGAGGCGATCCGTACCCTCGCCCGCATCGTCGCCCCGATGGTCCCGCACATCGCCGAGCAGGCCTGGGCCGATTGGGGCAATTCCGGCCTGATCGCCGATGCCGAATGGCCCGCCGTGGATCCGGCGCTGCTCGTCGATGACGAAGTGACGATCGCCGTCCAGGTCAATGGCAAGCTGCGCGATACGCTGCTAATGCCGAAGGGCGCGGCCAAGGATGTTGTCGAGGCTGCGGCACTTGCCAGCGAGAAGATCGTTCGGTCGCTCGAAGGCAAGCAACCCAGGAAGGTGATCGTCGTGCCCGATCGTCTGGTGAACATCGTCGCATGAAGCGGGTAGCGCTCCTCGTCGCCGCGGGCCTGGCCCTGTCCGGCTGTGGCCTTCGCCCGCTCTATGGCGGCGGCCCCGATGGCGCGGTGCGCTCCACCCTCTCCGCGGTCGAGGTCGCGCCGATCCAGGGCCAGTCGGGCTGGCTGGTCGCCAATGCGCTCAAGGACCGGCTCGACCATAACGACGCCCCTGCCCGCTACCGGCTCGAGGTGAAGCTCGACGACCAGATCAGCGGCCTCGGCGTGCGCCGCGACGATTCGGTCTCGCGCGAACGCCGGACGCTGCGCGCGCGCTACCAGCTGGTCGACCTGAGCAACGGCAATGTCGTGCTCGACGCCACCGCCGGCTCCGACGCCGGCATCGACGTGGTCGGCAGCGAATATGCCACGATCGCGGCAGAGAAGAGCGCGCTCGAGCGGCTTTCGGGCATCGTCGCCGACCAGATCGTCGCGCGCGTCGCCCGCTACGCGCAGACCGCGCCCGCGGGCGGCCAGTGAAGGCCAACGCGACGCAGATTCGCGCCGCGATCGACAAGCTCAACCCCGACACGCGGCTCTATTTGTTCCACGGCCCCGACGAGGCCGGCGCCGCCGACCTCGCATCGCGGCTCGGCAAGGCGCTGGGCCCCGAGGCCGAGCGCGTCGACCTCGACATGAAGGCCCTGCGCGAACAGCCTGGCCGGCTCGCCGACGAGGCCGCCTCGCTCTCGCTGTTCGGCGGCACGCGCTTCGTACGGGTGCTGGGCGTCGAGGAAGGTGCTGCCGAGGCGATCGGGCTGCTGCTTACCGCACAGACCGCCGGAAACCCGGTCGTGGCGATCGGCCCGGGGCTCAAGGCCAGCGGCAAGCTGGTCAAGTCGGTGATCGCCGCGCAGAACGCCTGGGCCCATGCCTGTTACGTGCCCGAAGGCGTCGATGCGACCCGTCTCGCCTCCAATGTCGCCCGCGAGCATGGCCTGCGCCTGATGGGCGACGTCCCCCAGCGCCTCGCCGCCGCCACCGCCGGCGACAGGGCCATCCTGGCCCGCGAGATCGAGAAGCTGGCGCTCTATCTCGACGCAGCGCCGGACCGCCCCAGGGATGCCGACAGCGCCGCCTTGGACGCGATCGGTGCAGACCTCGGCGATTCGGACCTGAGCGACGCGATCACTGCGGTGGTCGATGGACGGGTCGGCGATATCGGAATCGAGCTCGCCCGGCTGGGCGAAGGCATCGGCGTGCCGCTGATGCGCCAGCTCGCCCGGCGGCTGCAGGGCATGGCCGAGATGCGCATCGACCTGGATCGCGGCGGCGACCTCGACGAAGTACTTGAGAAGCATCGCGTTTTCTTCCGCGAGAAAGCCGCGACCGGCCGCGCGCTGCGCCGCTGGAACGGCACCCAGCTCGCCCGCGCGATCGACCGCGTCCGCGAAGCCGAACGCGCGCTGATGCATTCGGGCAGCGCCGGGGAAGTGCTGGCGGAAGCCGAAGCCGTGACGATCGCGCGGCAGGCGGCGCGGGCAAAAGGCTGATACAACCTTGCTCCCCGGCGAAAGCCGGACCCAGGATTTCTCTGCCCCATCGCCTGTGACTCTAGGCCCCGGCTTTCGCCGGGGAACTGCTATATGCAGGCCCCCAGCTTCAGTCAGGCAGCTCGCTGCCGTCGCCGAGATGCAGCTTGCCGTCCCGAACGCTGAACCAGCGATCCGCGCCCTCCTTGCGACGATCGACCAGTTGCCAACGCGGCTGGCCATCGGTCGTCGAGAAGGAAAGTAACCGCATACCCGTATCGGTTGTAAGCGCCACTTCCGGAAGTGCGCCAAACAACGCGCATTGCGCGATCCGTGCGCCGCGAAGCTGCGCGAACACGGGCTCCCACAGCGCCTCGTCGCTCCAGCTGCCGCAACGGATGGCGGTCGCATCCTCTATACGCCAGCTCCATTCGATGCCCAGCGTGACCTGTCCCAGCAGCCAGGTCTCCCCGTCCCGCGTACCGCGAGGCACTTCGGATACGGTACCCAGCTCGAGGAACAGGGCCGAACCATAGCCGCGCCAGATATGACCGATCGGGAGCCCCTGGAGCGCTGCGGCAAGGGCTTCAAAAGCCTCCGCCGGCGCCATTTCGGCCGAAACGCTCAGATCCGCTCGCCGCTCAGCCGCTGGCAGACCATGTCGAGTTGGTCGAGCGTCGAATAGGACAGCGTCAGCGTGCCGCCCTTGGCGCTGTGCGCGATCTTCACGTTGAGACCGAGCACGTCGCCGAGCTGGCTTTCAAGCGCCATGATATCCGCATCACGGATCTTGGGGTCCGGCTTGCGCTTGCTGTTCGGCTTGGCGTGCCGCGCCAGCTTCTCGGTCTCGCGGACCGACAGGCCCTTGGTCGCGACTTCGCGGGCAAGCCTTTCCGCCTCGGGTGCACCGATCAGCGCGCGGGCATGGCCCATGTCGATCTCGCCGACCACCACCATGTTGCGCACGCCCTCGGGCAGGTCGAGCAGGCGGAGCAGGTTGGCGATGTGGCTGCGCGATTTGTGGACGAGCTTGCCCAGCGCTTCCTGGCTATGCCCGAACTCGCGGATCAGCCGCGCATAGGCCTCGGCCTCTTCGATCGCGTTGAGGTCCTGGCGCTGGATATTCTCGACCAGCGCGATTTCCATCGTCTCGGCTTCGTTGAAGTCGCGGACGATGACCGGGACCTCGTGCAGCCGGGCGCGCTGCGCCGCGCGCCAGCGGCGCTCGCCGGCAACGATCTGATAGTTATGGCCGGTCGGGCGGACGACGATCGGCTGGATCAGCCCGCGCTGCTTGAGCGACTGGGCCAGCTCCTCGAGCGCCTCCTCGTCGAAATGGCGGCGCGGCTGGTCGGGGTGCGGCACCAGCGAACTGACCGGCAGCATCCGCAGGCCCGAAGCCATGTCGGGCGTGCCCGAGACCGGCGCTTCGGGAACGGCGTCGCCAAGCAGCGAGGAGAGCCCGCGGCCAAGGCCGGGACGAGGCTTGCGGGTGGGTTCGGTCATGCGGCCTTCTTGAGCTTGGGCAGGCGATCGATCACTTCGCGAGCGAGCGCGATATAGGCCTCGGAACCCGGGCAACGATGATCGTAGATCAGCGCCGGCAGCCCGTGGCTCGGCGCTTCGGAAAGGCGGACGTTGCGCGGGATCACCGTGTCGAACACCACCCGGCCAAGCACGGCGCGGACATCGTCCGAAACCTGGTCGGTCAGCCGATTGCGGCGATCGTACATGGTCAACACCACGCCGAGGATCGACAGGCCCGGGTTGAACCGGCCACGGATGCGCTCGACCGTGTTGAGCAGCTGGCCAAGGCCCTCGAGCGCGAAGAATTCGCACTGGAGCGGCACGAGCAGCGCGTGCGCCGCGACCATCGCGTTGACCGTCAGCAAGCCGAGCGAGGGCGGGCAATCGATCAGGATCACGTCCCAGCGCTGGGCATGATGGCGGGCAATCGCGCTGTCGAGCCGGTGGGTGCGCGCGTCGAACTCGATCAGCTCGATCTCGGCGCCCGACAGGTCCTGCGTCGCCGGGATGATGTCGAGCCCCGGCACCTTGGTCGGCACTGCGACATCCTCGAGGTTCGCGTCGCTGACCAGCAGGTCGTAGGTCGAATGCTCGCGCTCGGCCCGGCCGATGCCGAGCCCAGTCGAGGCGTTGCCCTGCGGATCGAAATCGATCAGCAGCACGCGCTGGCCGGTCGCGGCGAGCGCGGTGCCGACATTGATCGCCGTGGTGGTCTTGCCCACCCCACCCTTCTGGTTGGCGATAGCGATGCAGATCATCTGGGGCGTACCTTTCGCGCGACCACGATACCCGATTCAGGCGATGTGATGCTGGGTTCCACGTGAAACGCACCCTGCCATTTCGTGCGCGCCGCATCCACCTCCGATTGCACGCTTCGCCCCTTTGGGAGCAACCAGATTGTGGACGAGTCTGTGCAATGTGCCGTGGATTTGAACAGATCGGGCAGCGCGGCGACGGCGCGCGCCGAAACCACCGCGGCCTTCGCCCTGGGTTGATAGCTTTCGATCTTCCCGTGGATGACGCTGGCGCGCCCAGAGATGCCAAGCGCCTCGACCGCCCCGCGCAGGAACTCGACACGCCGGATCCGCGGCTCGACCATCACCACCGGGCGATCGATCAGCAGCGCCACGACCAGGCCTGGCATGCCCGCGCCAGTGCCGACATCGACCCAGGCACCCTCCCCCGCTTCCTCGGCAAGCGGGATCAGCTGGGCCGAATCGACGAAGTGTCGGGTCCAGAGTTCATCGAAGCTCGCCGCCGAGATCAGGTTCTGCCGGGTCGATTCCTCGCGCAGGATCTCGCCAAAGCGCTGTAGCTGCGTTTCACGTGAAACATTGAAATGTGCACGGATCCAGTCGCGTGCCTCGTCTTCGGTCATGCCGCGCGCCGCCGTGCGTGCAGGAGGATGGCAGACAGCGCCGCCGGGGTGATGCCGCGGATACGCGCCGCTGCCCCGATCGTCTCGGGACGCGAGGCGCCGAGCTTCTCGACCATCTCGTTGGAGAGGCCGGCGATCGCGGCGAAGTCCATGTCTGCGGGCAGCTTCACGGCATCATTGCTGCGCATCTGCGCAACCTCCGCCTCCTGCCGCTCGAGATAGGGCGCGTAGCGCGCATCCTCGACATACTCGGCGAGCAGGGCCGGGTCTGCCTCGGGATGCACGTCGAGATGATCGAGCTCGATCCCCGGGAAGCGCAGCCATTCGCGCGCCGGGCGCTTGGCACCGTCCTGGGCGACCGGCGCGCCCCGTGCGCCGAGCGCCGACGCGGTACGGACGACGGCAAAGGCTTCATCCAGCTTGGCCCTGCCCTCCGCGCGTGCCTGCAGCCAGGCCAGCCGCTCGGCACCAAGGCAGCCCAGCTCGGCGGCGATCGGGCCAAGCCGCGTCCCGGCATTGTCGGCGCGCAGGCGGAGGCGGAACTCGGCCCGGGCAGTGAGCATACGATAGGGCTCGGTGACGCCCTGCAGAACCAGATCATCGACCATCACGCCGAGATAGGAGGTCGCACGGTCGAGGATCAGCGGGACAAGACCCCGAGCATAAGCGGCGGCATTGAGCCCGGCGACCAGCCCCTGCCCCGCCGCTTCCTCATAGCCGGTGGTGCCGTTGATCTGCCCGGCGCACCACACGCCCGGGATCGCCGGCAAGCCGAGCGTCGCATCGAGCGCACGCGGATCGATATGGTCATACTCGACTGCATAGCCCGGCGTGACGATCGCCGCCCGCTCGAGCCCCGGGATCGAATTGACCATCGCCACCTGCACATCGACCGGCAGCGAGGTCGACATGCCGTTCGGATAGATCAGGTGGGTGTCGAGCCCCTCGGGCTCGAGGAAGATCTGGTGCCCGTCCCGATCGCCAAAGCGGTGGATCTTGTCCTCGATCGACGGACAGTAGCGCGGCCCCTGCGCATCGATCGCCCCGGTGAACAACGGCGAGCGGTCGAGCCCCGAGCGGATCGCGTCATGCGTCGCATGGGTAGTCCGCGTGACGCCGCAATGAAGCTGGGGAAGAACCCGACCCGCGGTAAGCGGCGACATGGTCCAGGGCTCGGCATCCGAGGGCTGCTCCTCGATCCGCGCCCAGTCGATCGTGCGGCCGTCGAGGCGCGGCGGCGTACCGGTCTTGAGCCGGGCCATCGGGAGGTTCAGCTCGCGCAGCTGCTCTGCCAGCCGGATCGCGGAGCCCTCGCCTACCCGGCCACCGGTCTCGCGCTCCTCGCCGCGGAAGATACGGCCGCCGAGGAAGGTTCCTGTGGCAAGCACAACGGCACGGCATTTGAGCAGGCTGCCGTCGGGCAGGCGGACGCCGGCGACCGCGCCGCCGTCCAGCTCCAGCGCCTCCGCCTCGCCGGCAACGAGATGTAGATCGGGCTGCTCCGCGAGCAGCTTCTGGATCGCCGCGGCATAGCGCACCCGGTCTGCCTGGACGCGCGGCCCCTGGACCGCAGTGCCCTTGGAGCGGTTGAGCATGCGGTAATGGATGCCCGCGGCATCGGTCGCGCGGCCCATCAGCCCGTCGAACGCGTCGACCTCGCGGACCAGATGGCCCTTGCCCAACCCACCGATCGCCGGGTTGCACGACATCGCTCCCAGCTTCGTCAGGTCGAAGCTGAGCAAGGCCGTACGCGCGCCCCGGCGGGCCGAAGCGGCAGCCGCTTCGGTGCCGGCGTGCCCGCCGCCGATGACGATGACATCGAAATCCATTGCCCGCGCGCTACAGAATCGCGGGCCCGCCGTCAAAACCGTTCCACGTGGAACATCTACTTGCCTATGCAGAAACGCCCGAACAACGCATCAAGCATCGCCTCGACCCCTGCCCGCCCGGTGATCGCATCGAACGCCCGCATCGCGCTGCGCAGTTGCTCGGCGATCAGCAGCAGATCGCTTTCATGGGAAATCGCCTGCAGCGCGGCCGCAGCCGACTGGCACAGCCCCCGCTGCCGGCCATTCAGCGCCATCAGATCGGGCGGCGGAAGCAGGTCGCGTGCGAGCCCAGCCATCGCCTCCCACAGCGCATCCAGCCCTTCGCCCGTGTGCGATGATAGCGATATTCGCCCCTCTACCGACATGCGTTCCGGAAGATCGGCACGCGGATTGAGCCAGAGAAGATGCGCATGCGCTGGCGGCGTCTCGTCGCCCAACCACAGCAGAATGTCCGCCTCGGCCAGCGCCGCCTGCGCCCGGGCGATACCGATCGCCTCGATCTCGTCGCCCGGCAATTCGGCCAATCCCGCCGTGTCGATCAGCAACCAGGCGATCCCGCCGCGTACCACCGGCGCCTCGATCCGGTCGCGTGTCGTCCCGGAGATCGGCGAAACGATCGCCGCATCGCGCCCGGCCATCGCGTTGAGCAGCGACGACTTGCCGGCATTGGGCGGCCCGGCGAGCACCACGCGGATCCCGTCTCGCAGCCGCTCGACCGGCGGCCGGTCCGCCACCGCCTCGATATCCGCCGCCAAGGAAGCCGCGCCCGACCGGATCGCGGGCAGCAGCGCGGCGTCCGCGACATCGTCCTCGTCGCTATGATCGAGCTCGGCCTCGACCCGGGCAGCCAGCCCGAGCAGCCGATCCGTCCAGCCTTCGACTGCGCGGCGCACCGCGCCTTCGGCCGACCGGATCGCGGACCGGCGCTGCGTCTCGGTCTCCGCCATCAGCAGGTCGCCCAGCCCTTCCGCCTCGCTCAGGTCGATCCGGCCATGCTGAAGCGCGCGCCGGGTGAACTCGCCCGGCTCGGCCGACCGGAGCCCCGGCCGGGCAGCGAGCGCCGCCTCGACTGCGCGGACCACCGCCCGGCCGCCATGGAGATGGAACTCAGCAAGATCCTCGCCCGTTGCGCTGCGCGGACCCGGGAAGCAGAGGACCAGCGCCCGATCGAGCAGCGCGCCATCGGCGGGATCGTGCAATGCCCGCACCGCGGCCCGGCGCGGCTCGGGCAGATCGCCGGCAAAGTCCCGCACCACCTCGAACGCCTGTGGACCGCTCACGCGCAGCACCGCGATGGCGGCGGGCGGAGCGCCGCTCGATACCGCGTAGATCGTATCCATTATTTGTCGGTCTTGCTCCCGGCGTCGAACATCGCTCGCCAGAAGCCCATGCCGGCCTCGCTCATCGGCGCCCAGCTCTGCAGCATCTTCTGGAAGGCTTCCGGGCTGCCCTGCTTGTCGATCGCATCGACCATCATCGCGATATAGCGCTCGTGCACCGGCGCCAGATCGGGCAGGCCCATCGCGCGCCGCGCTTCCTCGGGCGTGCACTCCACCTCGACGTTGATCTTCATGGGTATCTCCGTTGCGCACGCCACATGGCGGCTGCTAGTTCGAACCCATGTATGCGCGCGACCATGGTGTGATCGCAACGCCCATCGGTCCCGTGCGGGTCGAAGGCGGCGAAGACATGCTGGTTTCGATCCGGATCGGCGAAGGTTCGCCTGCGCCCGGCAAGGCCGCAGCGGTCCGCGCCGCCATCGAGCAGCTCGAACAGTGGTTCGCCGGCACGCGCCAGGACTTCGATCTCCCGCTCCAGCCGCTGCCCACTTCACGTGGAACAGAGCTGCGCGAGGCGATGATCGCCATCGGCTATGGCGAGACGCTGAGCTATGGCGGGCTCGCGCGGATCACCGGATCGAGCGCGCGGGCGATCGGCCAGATCTGCTCGAACAATCCCTTCCCCATCATCGTCCCCTGCCACCGAATCCTCGCCCAGGGTGGAAGGCTCGGCAATTATTCGGGCGGCGACGGGCCCAAGACCAAATCCTGGCTGCTCGATCATGAGCGGCGCTATTCCGGAAGGACCTTATTGTGAGCGAGATGATCAGCATCGATACGATCGACGGCAGCGGCAGCTTCCAGGCCTATGTCGCCCGCCCCGAAGCCACGCCCAAGGCGGCGGTGATCGTGATCCAGGAGATCTTCGGCGTGAACCCGGGCATCCGCCAGAAGTGCGACGACTGGGCCGCCAAGGGCTATCTCAGCCTCGCGCCCGACCTGTTCTGGCGGCTCGAGCCCGGTATCCAGCTCGATCCCGACGTTCCCGAGCAGTTCCAGCAGGCACTCGCGCTGATGGGCAAGTTCAACCAGGACGCCGGCATCCGCGACATCGAAGCGACGATCAAGGCGGCCCGCGCGCAGCTGGGCGAAGGCGGCAAGGTCGGCGTGGTCGGCTTCTGCCTGGGCGGCCGCCTGGCGTTCATGACCGCGACGCGGACCGACAGCGATGCGAGCGTCGGCTATTATGGCGTCGGCATCGACAATCTGCTCGGCGAGAAGCACGGCATCGCCCGCCCGGTGCTGCTGCACATTCCCCAGGCCGATCACTTCGTCAGCCCCGAAGCACAGGCGGCGATGCACGAAGGGCTGGACGACCACCCCAAGGTGACACTGTTGGATTATGCTGGCGAGGATCACGGCTTCGCCGACACCTTCGGCAAGCGCCGCTCGGATGAATCGGCCAGGCTCGCCGATAGCCGCACCGCCGAGTTCTTTGCGAAGAACCTGGGTTAAGTCACCGACCGAAAAGGGGAAGAACATGCGGGGAGTGAAGGCCCTGAGCCGATCGACATGCGCGCTCATCGCCTCGCTGGCAGTATCTGCCAGCGCCTCCCTGCCCCCCGATCTCGATGCACTGCTCGCGCGCTGGGACCGCGACGAGCATCCCGACCTGCGCGGCGTGGTGGTGCTCCATCGCGGCAAGCGCGTCGCCGAACGCTATTATAACGGCGCAGCCGCCGGCGAGCTTCACGACATCCGCTCGGCCGGCAAGAGCGTGACTGCGCTGATGGTCGGCATCGCGATCGATCGCAGAGCGATCCGATCGGTGGACGATCCGGTCTCGCGCTACTGGCCCGAAGCTGCGGGCAGCGCGATCGGCCCGGTAGCGCTGCGCGACCTGCTCAGCATGCGTTCAGGCCTCGCCGCATTCGACGAGGATCCCGACTCCCCCGGCAACGAGGATCGGATGGACGAAGCAGCCGACCCGCTCGCCTTTGTCCGCGGCGTACCGTCCGAAACCAGGCCCGGCACGCGTTACCGGTACAATTCCGCCACCAGCTATGTCGCCGGTATCGTGGTGGCGAAGGCGACGGGTCGGCCAATGGCCGACTTTGCCCGCCAGCGCCTGTTCGCCCCACTGGGCATCACCCGCTGGCGCTGGGATTCCGATGCCGCAGGCGTGACCAAGGGCCAAGGCAATCTCTGGCTCACCACCCGGGACCTTGCGCGGATCGGGGAGATGGTCCGGAACAAGGGACAGCTGGGCAGCCGCCGGATCGTCGGCAAGCGCTGGATATCGGCGATGACGGCGCCGGTTGTCCGCATCACCGACAGCGATCCCTATGCCGATCACTATGGCTATTTCTGGTACCGCAAGACGCATCGGGTCGGCGGCATTGCCGTCACCGTGTCCTTCGCCTCGGGCAATGGCGGCAACAAGATCTATGTCGCGCCGGCCTGCGACTTGGTGGTCGGGATCACGTCCTCCGCCTATGGTCGTGGCTATGGCCAGCGGCGGTCGGAAGCGATCCTGAAAACCATCCTCGACGCCGAGGTGGCTGCCGGCCGGTGCCGGGCTGGCTGAGCCTCAGAAGAAGCTGGTGATCCCCGGCGTCTCATAGGTGCCGACCCAGCCTTCGTAGATCATTCGGAGCGCCACGAAGAGGATCACCGCCAGGCCGATATAGGCGATCCAGGGGTAGCGGTTGATCAGCTTGGCAATCAGGTTCGCCGCGATTCCCATCAGCGCGACCGAGAGCAGCAGGCCGACGACGAGGATGCCGGGATGCTCGCGCGCCGCGCCGGCGACGGCGAGGACATTGTCGAGGCTCATCGACACATCGGCGACGGCGACGGCCCAGGCAGCCGCGGCAAAGCTCCTGGCCGGCTTCAGGCCCGACTGGACTTGATCGGCATGCGGCCCGCCCTCGCGAATCTCGCGCCAGAACTTCCAGCTCACCCAGAGCAGCAGCAGGCCACCGGCGAAGATCAGGCCGACAATGCCCATCAGCCAGCTGACGACCAGCGCAAAGGCGATGCGCAGCACCAGCGCGGCGCTGATGCCGATCAGGATCACCTTCTTGCGCTGGTCCGCCGGGAGCCCCGCCGCAAGCGCACCGACGACGATGGCGTTGTCGCCGGCGAGCACCAGGTCGATCATCAACACCGAGCCGAATGCCGCAAGCGCGGATGGATCGCCCAGGTTCGAGAAATCGGCGAGGATATGCTGCCAGATATCGGCAGGAGAGCCGATACCGGCTGCGGCGGCGCTGAGGAGCATGTCGAGCATCCACCAAGGCCGTAACGCGCCGGGGCCCGCATGCAAGCGCCTGAAGGCTCGCTTGCCCTGCTCCCGCAACGAAAAAGGCCGGGCGCTGGGCCCGGCCTTTGTTCCACGTGGAGCGTGACGCTTACTGGTTCATCGAGTCGAAGAAGTCCTCGTTGGTCTTCGAGTCCTTCATCTTATCGAGCAGGAACTCCATCGCGTCGATGGTGCCCATCTGCATGAGGATGCGGCGCAGGACCCACATCTTGGTGAGCTTGGCCTTGTCGACCAGCAGCTCCTCCTTGCGGGTGCCCGACTTGCCGACGTCGAGCGCCGGGAAGATGCGCTTGTCGGCCACCTTGCGGTCGAGGACGATTTCCGAGTTACCGGTGCCCTTGAACTCTTCGAAGATGACTTCGTCCATGCGGCTGCCGGTGTCGATCAGCGCGGTGGCGATGATCGAGAGCGAGCCGCCCTCCTCGATGTTGCGCGCGGCACCGAAGAAGCGCTTCGGGCGCTGCAGCGCGTTGGCGTCGACACCGCCGGTCAGCACCTTGCCCGAGCTCGGCACCACGGTGTTGTAGGCACGGCCGAGGCGGGTGATCGAGTCGAGCAGGATGACCACATCCTTCTTGTGCTCGACCAGGCGCTTGGCCTTTTCGATGACCATTTCAGAGACCTGGACGTGGCGCTGGGCCGGTTCGTCGAAGGTCGAGGAGATCACCTCGCCCTTCACCGAGCGCTGCATGTCGGTGACTTCCTCGGGGCGCTCGTCGATGAGCAGCACGATCAGGAAGACTTCGGGATGGTTGTCGGTGATCGCCTTGGCGATGTTCTGCAGCATCACCGTCTTACCGACGCGCGGCGGCGCGACGATCAGCGTGCGCTGGCCCTTGCCCTGCGGCGAGACGATGTCGATGACGCGCGCCGACTTGTCCTTCTGGGTCGGATCGAGCTGGTCGAGCGTCAGCTTGCTCTCGGGATAGAGCGGGGTGAGGTTGTCGAAATTGACGCGGTGGCGGACCGCATCGGGATCGTCGAAATTGACCGAGACGAGGCGGACCAGGGCGAAATAGCGCTCGCCATCCTTGGGTGCGCGGATCTCGCCTTCCACCGTGTCGCCGGTGCGCAGGCCGAACTTGCGGACCTGGTTCGGCGAGACATAGATGTCGTCGGGGCCGGCGAGATAGTTCGCCTCGGGGCTGCGCAGGAAGCCGAAGCCGTCCGGCAGCACCTCGATCGTGCCCAGGCCCAGGATCTGCTCGCCATTCTCGGCCTCGGCCTTGAGGATGCCGAACAGCAGGTCCTGCTTGCGCAGGGTAGAAGCGCTCTCCACGCCGAGCTCCTCGGCCATCGAGACCAGTTCGGCGGGGGCTTTCTTCTTGAGGTCCTTGAGATGCATTGGGAATCCGGGTGCTTGGATGCTGGGGGGAGCGTCGGTCGGCGGTGGAGTCGCGCGCGAAGTACGATGCTTGGAGGAGGGATGGCCCGGTGACCCGGTCCACAGGGCCGAATTAGGAGTGGCCTACCCCCAAGTCAACCGGTCTCCGTGGTCTGGGATACGCTTTTGCGGCAGGCGGTAAGTTGCGGCGACCAGCCGAAATGGCGCAACTTAATTGCGCGCGATTTCAGAAGGGCTTCACCACCGCCAGGATGACGACCAGGATCACTGCCAGCGCCGGCACCTCGCCGACCATGCGCAGCGTCCGCGGCGCCAGGCTGCCCTGCCCCGCCGCGAGCTTCTTCGAATAGCCGACCGCCCAGCCCTGATAGCCGGAAAGCAGGAACACAATCAGCAGCTTGGCATGCAGCCAGCCGAGCCCTGCACCGCCTTCGAACAGCCCCAGATTGGCGGCGAGCGCCAGGCCGAGCAGCCAGACGATCCCGATCGATGGGCTGAGGATCATCCTGCGGAGCAGCGCCTCGCGCTTTTCCCAGGCCGCCGCCTCGGGCGTGCCCAAGGCTTCCTGGTGATGGACCAGATAGCGCGGCAGCAGGAACAGGCCGGCCATCCAGAAGATCACGAAGATGATGTGGAACGCCTTGACCCAAAGATAGGCGCCGCCAAGCCAGCCTGCCATCGATCCTACCCCCTGATGCGTCCCAGCAGCTGCTCGACATGTTCGATCGGCGTGTCCTGCTGGATGCCGTGGCCGAGATTGAACACATGCGGGCGGCTTGGAAAGGCCGAAAGGATCCGGTCGACCGCACGATCGAGCGTCTCGCCGCCGGCGATCAGCGCAAGCGGATCGAGATTGCCCTGCACCGGGAGATTCTCCGGCAGCACCGCATTGGCCCAGGCGGGATCCACCGTCTCGTCGAGTCCGATCGCATCGACCCCCGTCTCGCGCGCATAGGCCGGAAGCTTGCCGCCGGCACCCTTGGGAAAGCCGATCACCGGCGCCTTGTCCTTCACCGCCGCGGTGATCCGCGCGGTCGGCGCGATCACCCAGCGCTCGAACTGCTCGGGGCTCAGGCTTCCCGCCCAGCTGTCGAACAGCTGCACGGCTTCGACTCCCGCATCGATCTGCGCGCTCAGATAGTCGATCGTGCAATCGGCGATCCGGTCGATCAGCGCCTGCATGAGTCCGGGATCGGCATAAGCGAGCCGCCGCGCCTCGGCTTGTTCCCGACTCCCCTGCCCGGCGATCATATAGGTCGCGACGGTCCAGGGGCTCCCTGCAAAGCCCAGGAAGGTCACTCCGGGGTCGAGGCGGAAGCGAACCTGCCGGACGGTCGCATAGACCTTCTCCAGGGCCTCAGAACCCGATTCAAGGCCATCCAGCACGGCACGGGTGGTCACGGTCGGCGCCAGGCGCGGGCCTTCGCCGGTTTCGAACCAGAGTTTCTGCCCCAGCGCCATCGGCACCATCAGGATGTCGGAGAACAGGATCGCCCCGTCCATGCCGAAGCGCCGGATCGGCTGGAGGGTGATCTCGGCCGCCGCCTCGGGATCGAGCGCGAGTTCGAGGAATCCGCCCTTCTCGGCCCGGAGCGCGCGATATTCGGGCAGGTAGCGGCCGGCCTGACGCATCAGCCAGACGGGCGGAATCTCCTGCCGGACACCCTTGAGCGTCTCGAGCAGCGGCTTGGGATGGGAGTCGGTCAGGGCCCGTTCCTAAAACAATAAAGAATGAATCTAGAGATTGTTGGAGTCTGTTGGCGCGTGGAAACCGGGGCTTATGCACTCGTCCGCGAGTTGCCAACAGTTTGACTCTCGCCGCCCCTCGGGAGTCCTCGGATTCGCGGATGCCGTCCCCGTTTTCAACAGGCTGTGGATTGGAATCACAAGCTGGGGATGCGGATGTGGACGAATCACCAGAGGAGTCATCAAACTGACCCGATTGGTTCGTGCGCCGGGTTGCGCTAGTGGCTGTCAGCCATGTTTTCCACAGATCCATTCACGGCCTGATGCGGCTCCACCTCCACCTCCTCTCCGACTCCACCGGCGAGACGCTGGAGAACATCGCCAAGGCGGCGCTCGCCCAATATGACGATGTCGAGACGCTTCGCCATTTCTGGCCGATGGTGCGCAGCGAGGCGCATCTCGAGCGTATCCTCCAGGAGATCGCGCAGAATCCCGGGCTGGTGCTCTACACGCTGGTGAACCCCGAGATCCGCCGCACGCTGGAGAGCCGCTGCCGGGCGATGGGCCTGCCGGCGATCGCGCCGCTCGATCCGGTCAACCATGCGCTGTCCAACCTGCTCGGCCAGGAGGCCAAGGCACGGCCGGGCCGCCAGCACACCCTCGACGCCGCCTATTTCGCCCGCGTCGATGCGATCCAGTTCACCATCGCGCATGACGACGGGCTGCTTGCCGAGGACTGGGAAGAGGCGGACATCCTCCTCGCCGGCGTGTCGCGCTCGTCCAAGACGCCGACGTCGATCTATCTGGCGAACCGCGGCTACAAGACCGCCAACATCCCGATCGTGGTGGAATCGCCGCCGCCGCCCGAACTCTACAAGCTGAAGCATCCGCTTATCGTCGGCCTCACCACCAGTGCCGACCGGCTGATCCAGATCCGCCGCAACCGCCTGCTCTCGCTCAACCAGGCGACCGAGACCAGCTATGTCGAGCAGGACGCGGTGACCCGCGAAGTCGCCTTTGCCCGGCGGATGTTCGCCGATAATGGCTGGCCGGTGATCGACGTGACCCGCCGCTCGATCGAGGAGACCGCGGCGGCGATCATCCAGCTGTGCAACGAGCGGACGCTCGAAAAGGGAAAGCAATGAACCTCGTACTCGCCTCGCAGAGCGCTTCGCGCCGCGCGATGCTCAATGATGCCGGCGTGCCGCATGAAGCCGTGACGGCACAGGTCGACGAGGCTTCGGCCAAGGCATCCTTGCTCGCCGGCGGCATCTCCCCGCGCGATCTCGCCGATGCGCTGGCCGAGCTGAAGGCGTTGAAGGTCTCCGGCCTGGTGCCGACCGCGCTGGTGCTGGGCGGCGATTCGCTGGTCGCGCTCGACGACGGCTCGCTGCTCGACAAGCCCGAGAGCCGCGAGCAGGCCGCCGACCATCTCCGCCGCATGTCGGGCAGGACGCACGACATCTACAGCGCCGCGGTGATCGCCGAGGGCGGCCGCGCGGTGTGGCGCTTTGTCGACCGGGCGAAACTCCATGTGCGCCCGCTCTCCGAGGCGTTCATCCAGGAATATCTCGATGTGGAATGGCCGGCGATCGCCGGCTGTGTCGGCTGCTTCCGGATCGAGGGGCCGGGCGTCCAGCTGTTCAGCGCTACCCAAGGCAGCCAGTTCACCATTCTCGGCATGCCGTTGCTGCCGATCCTCGGCTATCTGCGCACCCGCGGGGTTCTGACGTCATGACCATCCATGCCGAGGTGATCGGCGACCCCATCGCCCAGTCCAAGTCGCCACTGATCCACGGCTTCTGGCTGAAGCAGCTCGGCATCGAGGCCGAATATCGCCGCGCCCATGTGAAGCCCGAGGAACTGGCCGGCTATTTCGAGGCGCGCCGGGGCGATCCCGATTGGCGCGGCTGCAACATCACCCTGCCCCACAAGCAGGCCGCGCTCGAATTCGTCGAGGATCGCGGCGGTATCCGCGAATCGATCGGCGCGATCAACACGGTGGTGCGGGCCGAGGACGGCGCGCTGGTCGGCACCAACACCGATGCCGGCGGTTTCTATGCGCCGATCGCCGGGCTCGATCTCGAGGGCAGGCATGCCGTGGTGATCGGCGCCGGCGGCGCGGCGCGGGCGATCCTGTTCGCGTTGTCCCGCGTCGGCGTCGGCAAGGTCACCTTGCTCAACCGCAACGTCCTGAAGGGTGCGGCGCTGCTCTCCGGCTTCGGGATCAAGGGCCAGGCCCTGCCGCTGGGCAGCAAGCTTCCCCCGGCGCAGCTGCTGGTCAATGCCAGCGCGCTCGGCATGGTCGGCCAGCCCCCGCTCGAGATCGACCTGTCGCCGCTGCCCGAGGACGCGGTGGTCTATGACGCGGTCTATGCCCCGCTCGAGACCGACCTGCTCGCCCAGGCCCGCGCGCGCGAGCTCGATACGGTGGACGGGCTCGAGATGCTGGTCGGCCAGGCCGCCCTCGCCTTCGAATTGTTCTTCGGCGCCGAGCCCCCGCGCGACCGCGACGAGGAACTGCGCGAGCTGCTGCTTCGGTGACGGGTCCCCGCGCCATTTCCGCTCTCCTCGTCATCCCCGCGAAGGCGGGGATCCAGAGTCGCAAAGGCGCTCGCTCCGTTACCCTGGATCCCCGCCTTCGCGGGGATGACGGGAGGGGTAGTTGATCACGCTCGGCCTCACCGGTTCGATCGGCATGGGCAAGTCGACCGTGGCGGCGATGTTCGCCGGGTTCGGCGTGCCGGTGTTCGACGCCGATGCCGAGGTCCATCGGCTCCAGGGTCCGGGCGGCGCGCTGGTCGCCGAGATCGAGGCGGAATTCCCCGACACCACCACCACGCTGGGCGTCGATCGCACGCTGCTGCGCGAGGCGGTGCTCGCCGATCCCGCCGCCTTTGCCCGGCTGGAGGCGATCATCCACCCCGTCGTGGCCGAGGCGCGCAACGCCTTTCTCGAGTCGAATCACGCGGCGCCGCTGGTGGTGCTCGACGTGCCCCTGCTGTTCGAGGCCGGCGGCTGGCAGCATGTCGACAAGATCGCGGTGGTCTCGGCCCCGGCCGAAATGCAGCGCGAGCGGGTGCTGGCCCGGCCCGGCATGACGGCGGCGCGCTTCGAGGCGATTCTCGCCCGCCAGCTCCCCGATTCGGAGAAGCGCGCCCGGGCGGACTTCGTGATTCCGACGGGCGGTTCGCTCGATGAGACGCGCGGCGCGGTACGTAATGTCATCGCTTGCCTAGCGGGGCCGGCAGTAGGATAAGTGTCACATGCGTGAAATCGTGTTCGACACCGAAACCACCGGGCTCAGCTTCTCGGGTGGCGACCGGCTGGTCGAGATCGGATGTGTCGAGCTGGTCAACCGGGTGATGACCGGGCGGCACTATCACGCCTATATCAATCCCCAGCGGCCGATGCCGATCGAGGCGTTCAACGTCCACGGCCTGTCGGACGTGTTCCTCTCGGACAAGCCGCTGTTCGAGGACGTGGTCGAGGACATGCTCGAATTCATCGGCGACAGCCCGATGATCGCGCACAACGCCAATTTCGACTTCGGCTTCATCAATGGCGAGCTGAAGCGCAGCGGCCGGCCGATCGTCGATCTCGGCCGCATGGTCGACACGCTGGCGATCGCCCGCGTCAAGCATCCCGGCGCCAAGCATACGCTCGACGCGCTCTGCACCCGCTACGGCATCGATCTCACCCAGCGTACCCTGCACGGCGCGCTGATCGACGCCTCGCTGCTGGCGCAGGTCTATGTCGAGCTGACCGGCGGCCGGCAGATCACTCTGGGCCTCGCGGTCGACGCGCCGATCGTGCGCGAGACCGCCGGCGAGGCACCGACGCGGGTACATGTGCGCCCCGCGCGACAATTTGCGGCGAGCGCGGCGGAACTCGAACGCCACGCAGCCTTTCTCTCTAAGATGGAGGAGCCGCTCTGGGGCGCCGCCGCAGCCAGTTGAACCCCGGCCTTGGCCTGGGTCAAAGGGCTGGGACCCCGCCCCAGCTAACGTCCTCGTAAAAGCGGAGGTGAAGATGGACATCCGGGTTTCTGGGCATCAGGTCGAGACGGGCGCTGCGCTCACGGCGCAGGTCAACGAGCGGCTCCAGGGGATTGCGGGCAAATATTTCTCGCGCGCCATCTCGTCCCAGGCGACCTTCGGCAAGGGGCCGCACGACAATGGCTTCACCTGTGACATCGTGATGCACGTGACCCAGGGGCTGGTGCTCAAGGCGACCAACAAGGGCATGGAGGCGCATGGCGCATTCGACGGCGCGGCCGACCGGATCGACAAGCAGCTGCGCCGCTACACGCGTCGGCTCAAGGACCGGCAGAATGGCGTGGTCAATGCGTTCGCGGAGAACGGCGCCTATGACAACAATGCCGGCTATACGCTCTTCCAGGAGCATCCCGAGGAGGACGAGCCCTCCGATGCGCCGCTGATCATCGCCGAGACCCGGGTCGATGTGCCCGATGCCACCGTTTCGGATGCAGTTATGATGCTCGACCTCCGCAACACCAACGCGCTGCTGTTCCGAAATAGCGCGACAGGGGCCCACAACATGGTCTATCGGCGCGGCGACGGGACGATCGGCTGGGTGGAACCCAACCGCGCTGCCTGAGTAGTAGGGTCGGGGGCGGACCTAACTGGAATATCGATGACGACGATCAGTGATTTGCTCGTGCCGGAGGCAGTGCTTTCCGGTACGAGCGTTGCCAGCAAGAAGGCGCTGTTCGCAGCGCTGGGGGCAGCCGCCGCCGAGGCCTATGGCCTCGACGCGCGTGCGGTAGCCGAGACCCTGACTGCCCGCGAGAAGCTCGGCTCGACCGGCTTCGGCGCGGGCATCGCCATCCCGCATGGCAAGCTCGATACGATCCGCCGTGTGTGCGGCGTGTTCGTCCGGCTGGAGAAGCCGGTCGATTTCGGCGCGGTGGACGAGCTGCCCGTCGACCTGGTCTTCATGCTGCTATCGCCGGTGGGCGCGGGTGCCGAGCATCTCAAGGCGCTGGCCTGTGTCTCGCGGCTGCTGCGCGACAAGAGCGTCGCCGCCAAGCTGCGCGGTGCTGGCTCGCACGATGCGCTCTATGCGCTGCTCGCTGGCGTGGAGGCGCGTGACGCTGCCTGAACCGACCGGGGCGGAGGCGCATTTCCGCGCGCTCGAATCCCTCTATGCCGCAGCGCCGATCAACCGGCTGTTCGAATCCGTGCTCGAGATTCCCGAGCCCGGCGTCGCGCGCATCCGCTTCACCATCGACGAACGCTATTTCCATGCCGCCGGCGCTGCGCATGGCACGAGCTATTTCAAGATGCTCGATGATGCCGCCTTCTATGCGGTCAACAGCCTGGTCACCGATCGCTTCGTGCTGACCACCCAGTTCAACCTGCTGCTCACCAAGCCGCTGGGTCCCGGACCGGTGGTGGCGGAGGGCCGCTGGGTGAGCGGCCAGCGCCGCGTGTTCGTCGGCGAGGCGCGGCTGATCGATGCGACCGGCGAGGAAGCGGCGCGCGGCACGGGCACCTTCATGCGCTCGCGCATCCCGCTCGCCTCGCTGCCCGGCTACGCCCAGGGCTGATGGCGCGGCTCGCCACCGGCGTGCTGGTCAATGCACTGATCCGCCGTGCCGAGGGCGCGGGTGGCAGCGCGATGGTATTGGCGAAGGGGGATGCGACGGCCGGCGCCGTGCTCCTGCTGCTGGTCGAGCGCGGGGCCAATCCGCGCTTCGTCGAACGCGGTCTGGGCCCCGACGGGGACCCCGCGCTGATCCCCTCCGGCCCCCGCGAATTTGCCGATGACGGCGAAGTCACTGCCTATTGGAGGCGGCGCCGCGAGCGCGATTCCGACCTCTGGGTGGTGGAACTGGATATCGCGCAGGCGGAACGGTTCGCCGCTGAAACATTGGCGATGAATTGACATCCGGCCGCTGTGCGGCGAAAGGCCCCGGCTACATCAATCGCGTTGTGCTGCCCGGGGTGTGAAGTCGGTCGGTTACGCAGTCGGGGGGGAAGCCCGGCGGTCCCATAGAGAAAACGGGCCGGCCGCGCACCAACCGCACAGCAACGAAGCCAAATGAAGTTCATCCACCGCGCCGCGTGCTTCGCGGCCGTGACTTTTTGCGCTGGCGCACTTGCGAATGCCGCCACGCTCGATGTGACCCTGGGCGCGCAGGATGCGCCGGTTCAGACGGTCAACACGCTGGAACACCAGGTTGTTCCCACCCCGGCTCCCCAGGCCGCGCCGACCGCCCTTCCGAAGGGCGAGATCGTCCAGCAGATCCCCAATGCGGATGCGGACGAAGAAGATTTCAACTCGCTCTCCGAAGCCGTGGCAGCGCAGGACGCGCCCGCGTCGCTCGGCAGCGAGCTCAACTGCCTTGCCGTGGGCATCTATTACGAGGCCAAGAGCGAGCCGCTCGCCGGCCAGCTCGCCGTGGCGGACGTGATCCTCAACCGCACCGAATCGGGCCGCTTCCCGCGCTCGGTCTGCGGCGTGGTCACCCAGCGCGGCCAGTTCTCCTTCGTGCGCGGCGGCAAGCTGCCGACCCCGCCGGCCAATGGCCAGTGGAAGAAGGCGCTCGCCGTGGCCCAGGTCGCGATGAACGAGCAGTGGGACTCGCCCGTGCCCGAGGCGCTCTATTTCCATGCCCGCTATGTGAAGCCGAGCTGGAAGCGCGCCCGTGTCGGCACTGTCGGCAACCACGTTTTCTACCGCTGACCCGAGTCGCAGGGTTTCCTGCGTTCGCCTAATGTTCTAAGCGGCCGGGGATGAACTCTCCGGCCGTTTCGATTCAGCCAGACCCGTTGATCGCCGCCGATGTGGCGCGCGGTGTCACGCGGCTCCTCCTTCGCCATGATTGCGTCGCGCTGGCCGAAGTGCCGCTCGAGGGTGGCCGCCGTGCCGATTTGATGGCGATCGATTCGCGCGGCAACATCGTCATCGTCGAGATCAAGGTCTCGCGCGCCGATCTGCTCGGCGACGGCAAATGGACCGATTATCTCGCGCATTGCGACCGCTTCTTCTGGGCGGTGCCCGAAGGGTTCGACCTGCGCCCGTTCGAGCAGGAGGGTTTCCTGCCGGCGCGTGCCGGGCTGATCGTCGCCGATCGCTACGATGCGGCGGTGATGCGCGAGGCGGCGACCTTCCCCCTGCCCGCGCCCACCCGCAAGAAATGCACCCTGGCCTTTGCCCGGCGCGCTGCGCGCCGGGTCATCCAGATCCTCGATCCCGACGCGGAGGCGGCGTTCTAGCGCGGTAAAACCCGCTCTTGGCGTGAACTTCGTGTACTTTGGCCGCCTGGCCATGCTCGAACGCGGAAGCCGGGTTGCGCCCGGCTTCGCGCTGGCAATCAGAGCTTGGGGCCGGCCGGTGCCGCGCTGCCGCTGGCCTTGCCGCCCTTGGGGGCATCGGTCAGCAGCTTGAGGATCTGCGGATAGCGCGCCTCGTCGCGGGCATAGTCGCGCGCCGACTTGCCGGTGACATTGTCGGTCCGGTCCGGATTGGCACCCGCGTCGAGCAGCTCGCGCACCACATTGATGTCGTGCACCTGCACGGCGCGGATCAGCGGAGTCTCGCCGCTCATATTGGCGAGGTTCACGTTTGCGCCATACTTGATCAGGATCTGCACGCCCTCGTCCCAGCCGCGCTCGGCGGCGATGAGCAGCGCGGTGTTGCCGCGGCCGTCCTGGAGGTTGGCGTTGATGTCGTCCTGCTGGAGCAGCACGCGCAGATAGACCGCATCGCTCCGCTTCACCACGATGTGCAGCGCGCCCTCGCCGGTGTTGCGGTCCTTGGCGTTGACGATCCGGAGCGACTTGTTCTCCAGATACTTGTTCACCTTGCTGCCGTCCGTCTCGCGGATGGCATTGAGGAAATTATAGCTGTCGGAGAATTGCTGGGCCGACGCGGGCGCGGCGGCGAGCATCAGCAGGGCGGCGCCGGCGGCGCCCAGTACGCGAACGATCATGTGTTTGCCCAAACCCCATAGCGGCAGTGCTTGCAAGCCCCGGACTATCAGATCATGGCTGGCGATACCATGAGCAGGATATTTCAGGCCGTTGCGCCTTTGCTACTGATCGTCTCGGGCTGCAGCGGCGGCGCCGGCGACGAACCGCCCTTGGCCGGTGCCCGCATCGGCGGCCCCTTCGCCCTCACCGATCAGGCCGGCAAGACAGTCCGGGACGGCGATTTCGCGGGCAAATATCGCATCGTCTATTTCGGCTACACCTATTGCCCGGACATCTGCCCGAACGACATGCTCAAGATCGGCCAGGCGATGAAGCTGCTCGACAAGCAGGCGCCGGCCAAGGCGAAGGCAATCGTGCCGATCTTCATCACCGTCGATCCCGAGCGCGACACGCCCAAGGTGGTCGGCGAGTTCATCCGCAACTTCGACGATCGCATCGTCGGGCTCACCGGCAGCCCCAGAGCGATCGAGGCGGTCGAGAAGCAATATGCGGTCTATGCCAGGAAGGAAGCGCCCGGCCCGGGCGGCGCCTATCTGGTAGGGCACAGCCAGATTGCCTATCTGATGGACAGGGACGGCAAGCCGATCACGTCGTTGCCGATCGAGAAGGACGCTGCCGCCCTTGTGGAGCAGCTCGACCATTGGGTGAAATGACCGGTAAATAATGACCAGTAAGTTCTGGGAAGACCTGCCGCTGGAAAAGCTCGACCGGGCGCAATGGGAAGCCCTTTGCGACGGCTGCGGCAAATGCTGCATCCACAAGCTGGAGGACGAGGAGACCGGCGAGCTCCACGCGACCAACGTCGCCTGCCGGCTGCTCGACCGGCGGATGGGGCAGTGTTCGGACTACAAGCACCGCCATGCCTATGTCCCCGAATGCGTGCGGCTGACCGCGCGCAATGTCCGCGACATCGAATGGCTGCCTTCCACCTGCGCCTATCGCCTGCGCGGCGAGGGCAAGCCGCTGCCCGACTGGCATTATCTGGTGAGCGGCGACCGGGAATCGGTGCACGCCGCCGGCCAGTCGACGCGCGGCTGGACGGTGAGCGAGGACGATGTGATCGATTTCGAGCATCACCTGGTGGACCGCGAGCTTTGAGCGAAGCGGAGATCGAGGTGGTTCGTCACGCCCGGGCGCGGCGGATGCGGCTCTCGGTCGATCCCCGGTCAGGCAAGGTGAAGCTCACCCTGCCGCCGCGGGCCTCGCTCAAGAAGGGCATGGACTGGGCGCGCGAGCAGCAGGGCTGGATCGCGCTGCAACAGGCCAAGATGCCCGAGGCACGGCCCTTCGCGCCGGGCGCGCGCATTCCGGTCGGCGATGCCGAAGTCGAGATCGTCTGGCCCGCGACCGGCGCCGGGCGGACTCCGAAGCTGATCGGCGACCAGCTGCTCTGCGGTGGTCCGCGCGAAGGGCTGGAGAAGCGCATCGAGCGCTGGCTGCGCCAGGCAGCGCTCGACCTGTTGAGCGAGGAGACCGCCGAATATGCCGAGCGCGCCGGGGTGAGCGTCACCAAGGTCTCGATCGGCGATCCGCGCGGCCGCTGGGGCAGCTGCGCCTCCTCGGGCCAGATCCGCTACAGCTGGCGGCTGCTGCTCGCGCCGAGCTTCGTCCGCCGCTCGACGGTGGCGCATGAAGTCGCGCACCGTATCCACATGAACCACTCGCCGGCGTTTCACCGCGTGGTGGCCGAGCTCTACGAAGGCGATCCGGATCGTGCCCGCGCCTGGCTCAAGCGCAACGGCGCCGGGCTGCACTGGTACGGTAGATGACGCCTCCCCTCTTGGCTCCCCTCCCTGGAAGGGAGGGGCCGGGGGGGGTAGCGTGCCGGGGGTACTGAGAAGACAAGGCGAGACCGCGCCGTAGCGCGTGCATAGACCCCCCCCAACCCCTCCCTTCCAGGGAGGGGGCTTCAGAAGATCACTGCTGCTCGCCCCTCGGCGCCCCATCGCGCGGCTGCGGGGCCGTCTGCCGGGGAACGTCGCGCGGCGCCTCGCGCTGGTCGCGCTGCGGCTGGGCAGGCGCCGGACCCCGCTTGCCGGTCATCCGGTCGATCCAGTCCTGGTCGAGCTGTTCGTCGCCCTGCCCGCCCTGCTGGCCGGGCACCGGCTGCACCTGCTCGGTGCCGTCGCTGCGCGGCTGCTGGTCCTCGGGCACCGGATTGCCGTCCTCGTCGACGAACACGCCATTGTCGGGCTCGCCATAGGCGGCATTCTCTTCGTCGAGCGCATATTCGGGCAGCGTCACCTGGGTGTCGAACTGCTCGACCGGGCGCTTCGCCACTGCTTTGACCATGAAGTCGTGGAAGGCACGTGCCGGCGCGGTGCCGCCCTGCAGGCCGGGAACGACCTTGGCATCGTCGCGGCCCATCCACACGCCGGTGGTCAGGCCCGAGGAGAAGCCGACGAACCAGCCATCCTTGTTCGAGGTGGTGGTGCCGGTCTTGCCCGCCACCGGGCGGCCGATCTGCGCGGCACGGCCGGTGCCGGTGGCGACCGCGGTCTGCATCAGGTCGGTCATCTGCGCGGCGACATAGGGGGCGACCAGCACATGGCTGGTGTCGACCTCATGCTGGTAGATCACCGCGTTGTTCGCAGTGACGCGGGTGATGCCGTACGGCGTCACCGCCACGCCCTTGTTCGCCACCGAGGCGAAGGCGCGGGTCATGTCGATCAGGCGGACGTCGGAGGTGCCCAGCACCATCGCCGGATGGGTATCGACCGGGGTGGTGATGCCGAAGCGGCGCGCCATGTCGGCGATCGCGCCGAAGCCGACTTCCTGGCCCAGCTTCGCCGCGATCGTGTTGACCGAATAGGCGAAGGCGGTGCGGATGTTCATCTCGCCGCGGAACGCGCCCGAGCTGTTGCGGGGCGACCAGCCGTTGATCGTCACCGGCTCGTCGACCACCAGGTCGTCGGGCTTGTGGCCGCTTTCCAGCGCGGCGAGATAGACGAACAGCTTGAAGGCCGATCCCGGCTGGCGGGTCGCCTGGGTCGCGCGATTGTAGATCGAGGCGACATAGTCCTTGCCGCCGACCATCGCGCGCACGGCGCCGTCGCGGTCCAGGCTGACCAGCGCACCCTGCGCATTCTTCGGGGCATTGGCGCGGATCGCGTCGTCGGCGGCGCGCTGCATGTTCAGGTCGAGCGTGGTCCACACCTCGAGCGGCGCCTCGGTCTCGTCGATCAGCACCTCGAGCTGGGGCAGCGCCCAGTCGGTGAAGTAACGCACGCTGTTCTGCTTGGGCTCGGGGGCGAGCGCCACGGTGCGCGGGTCGGTCGCCTTGGCCTGGGATTCGGTGATCTTGCCGGTCTCGGCCATCAGGTCGAGCACCACGCTGGCGCGGCCGATCGCGGCTTCGGCATCGGCGGTCGGCGAATAATGCGACGGCGCCTTGACCAGGCCGGCGATCACCGCCGCCTCGGCCAGGCTCAGGTTCGTCGCCGGGTGACCGAAGAACTTCCGGCTCGCCGCGTCGATGCCGTACGCGCCGCCGCCGAAATAGACCTTGTTGAGATAGAGCTCGAGAATCTCGTCCTTGCTGAACTTGCGCTCCATCGCCAGCGCGATCACACCCTCGCGCACCTTGCGGCCGACATCGTACTTGTTCGACAGGAAGATGGTGCGGGCCACCTGCTGGGTGATGGTCGAGCCGCCCTGCAGGCGCCGGCCCTCGTCGTGCAGCTGCTTGGCGCGCCAGAAGATGCGGGCGACACCGACCGGATCGACGCCCCAGTGCGATTCGAAGCGGCGATCTTCGGTCGCGATGATCGCGTCCTTCATCACCTGCGGGATCTGGTCGTACTTGATCCACTCGCCATAGCTCGGCCCGAGCGAGACCAGCACGGTGCCGTCCGCGGCATGGACGCGGATCATCTGGCCGTTGGGCGAGGACTTCAACTCGTCGAAGCTCGGCAGCGTCGACTTGGTCGAATAGACCGCGATCAGGAGCGCGATGAAGGCGAGCAGCGCAACGCTGCCCCCGCTGATCAGCGTCCAGAAGGCGACACGCTTCCAAAAGGAGAGATCACGCCATTTGGGCGTGCGGATCACGGCTGGCAGGTTTTTCGATGGCATCGGGGGAGTGCGATTAAGCCCTATTCGGCCCGGTCACAAGGATCAGGCGCTCAGCCTTGCTCGCTAGCGGCATTGTGGTTGCCGCCACGTGAACGAAAATCGAGGCTGGCCGAGTTGATGCAGTAGCGCAGGCCCGTGGGCGGCGGCCCGTCGGGGAAGACATGGCCCTGGTGCCCGTCGCAGCGTGCGCAGCGCAGCTCGACCCGGCGCATGCCATGGCTGACATCGGCATGCTCGGTGACGTTCTCGGGATCGATCGGCCGGGTGAAGCTCGGCCAGCCCGATCCCGAATCGAACTTGTCGGCGCTGTCGAACAGCTCGAGCTTGCAGCCGGCACAGAGATAGAGGCCGTCGGCCTTGTTGTCGGTGAAGCGGCCGGAAAAGGCGGGTTCGGTCCCTGCCTCGCGCAGCACGTGGAACTGTTCCGGGTTGAGGCGCTTGCGCCACTCGGACTCGGAGAGGTTCAGATGCTCCATAGGTCCAAGCATGTGTCCGGCACCGGGGTCCGCGTCAATCCGGGTTCGCGCGGAACCGGGCCAAACCGGTATTGACCTTCAGCTGGCGCTTCAGTTCGTCCGCCGGCGGCGCCCAGAGGAAGCCGAAACTCACCGCGCCGTGCTTCGATTCAACCACATGGTGCAGCCGGTGCGCCTGGACGATTCGCTTCATATAGGTCGAGCGCGGGACATAGCGGTGCGCCACCCGCTGGTGGACGATCACGTCGTGGAAGCCGAAATAGATCGCGCCATAGCCGGCGATTCCCGCGCCGATCCAGGTGAAGCCCGGCCACCAGCCCGCCTGCACCCCGCCATAGAGCAGCACGATCGACGGGATGGCGAAGATCACGGCGTACAGGTCGTTGCGCTCGAACCAGCCGGTGCGGGCGCGGTGGTGGCTCTCATGCAGGAACCAGCCCGGCCCATGCATCACCCAGCGGTGCATCGCCCAGGCGAACGCCTCCATCCCGGCAAGCGTGGCAAGGAACAGGGCAAGGCCGATCCAGGGGGACATGATGGCTAGATAGGCGCTTCCGTTCAGAAGGCGAAGGCCGTGCCGTCGCAATTCGCCGGAGTCAGCGTGTAGGACGCGAAGGGCTTCTCGCTGCCGTCGGGTTTGCGCGTGGCGATCGTCCAGCGCCAGCCCTTGCCCTGCGGCTCGAAGCGGTTCGCGTAGAGTGCGTCGGGATAGACGTAATCGATGGCGATCGCGCCGACCTTGTCGGCCGCGCCCTTGCCACTGGCGCTGTAGCCGGCGCCGAAACTGTCCATCCACCAGGCGCTCAGCCGGTCGCCGTCATGGTCTCCGATGACGATCGCAGCGTCATAGGGATCGGCCGGATCGAGCCCGTGCGATTCGAGCAGCAGATAGCGCCCGCCCAGCTTCCAGTCGCCACGCACCCGAGTCGCGACTCGCTTGCCCATCACTTCGCCGGGCGCGTCCCAGCAGCCCGTAAGCCGATCGAGTGCCTGATGGGCTATACCCGGTTCGACGGTCGGCGAGAGCAGCAGCGCGGCGGCGAGGGCTAGGGTCATGGCGATTTCCTAACCCCGGAAAGGCGCCACGGCCATACCGGCTTTACGACGACTTATTGCAAGTTTGTCGCACTCGCATTTACTGCGAAAAGATTTGGATTCGCGCGCGCGTCGTGCTTAAGGCACCCGCAAACTCCTCCCCGCCACAACCATGAGGGCGCGTTCCCATGAACATCCATGAATATCAGGCCAAGGAACTGCTGGCTAAGTACGGCGCGCCGATCGCCGCCGGCTTCGCCGCCTTCACCGTCGAGGAGGCCGTCGAGGCCGCCAAGAAGCTGCCTGGGCCGCTCTTCGTCGTGAAGTCGCAGATCCATGCCGGCGGCCGCGGCAAGGGCAAGTTCAAGGAGCTCGGTCCGGATGCGAAGGGCGGCGTCCGCCTCGCCTTCTCGCTCGACGAGGTCCGCGCCCACGCCACCGACATGCTCGGCAACACGCTGGTGACGATCCAGACGGGTGAGGCCGGCAAGCAGGTCAACCGCCTCTACATCACCGACGGCGCCGACATCGCCAAGGAATTCTACCTCGCGCTCCTCGTCGATCGCGCCACCGGCCGCGTCGCCTTCGTCGTCTCGACCGAGGGCGGCATGGACATCGAGGAAGTCGCCCACTCGACCCCCGAGAAGATCCACACCTTCGACGTCGATCCCGCGACCGGCTTCATGCCGCACCATGGCCGCGCCGTCGCTGCCGCGCTGGGCCTGACCGGCGACCAGGGCAAGCAGGCCGCCAAGGTCGCGTCGTCGCTCTTCGCCGCCTTCGTCGCGACCGATGCGGCGCAGATCGAAGTGAACCCGCTGGCGCTGACCGAGCAGGGCAACCTCCTCGTCCTCGACGCCAAGGTCGGCTTCGATTCGAACGCGATGTTCCGCCACAAGGACCTGGCCGAGCTGCGCGACGAGTCGGAGGAAGATCCCGCCGAGCTCGAAGCCTCGAAGTACGACCTGGCGTACATCAAGCTCGATGGCGACATCGGCTGCATGGTCAACGGCGCCGGCCTGGCGATGGCCACGATGGACATCATCAAGCTCAACGGCATGTTCCCGGCCAACTTCCTCGACGTCGGCGGCGGCGCTTCGAAGGAGAAGGTCACCGCGGCGTTCAAGATCATCCTCGCCGATCCGAACGTGAAGGGCATCCTGGTCAACATCTTCGGCGGCATCATGAAGTGCGACATCATCGCCGCCGGCATCGTCGCCGCGGCGAAGGAAGTGAACCTCTCGGTGCCGCTGGTCGTCCGCCTTGAGGGCACCAACGTCGCCGAGGGCAAGGAAATCCTCGCCAATTCGGGCCTCGCCATCGTTCCCGCGAACGATCTGGGCGATGCCGCGAAGAAGATCGTGGCCGAGGTCAAGAAGCTCGCTGCCTGAGCAAGCCGGCCGGCGGCTTGCCGGTTCCGGGCAAAAGGGCGGGGAAGACCGGAAAGCCGGTTCTCCCCGCCCTTTTTGCGTCCAGCCTCCCAGTGCGTTTGGAAAACCGTAGCGTCACCCGCCAGATCGAGTGAATCCGCGGTACCCACATGGCGCGACAACCCGCATCGATTTTTCGATGATCGGGTATGCCCTATCACTGTTTGGGGTGGACTTGGCCGGAATCTCGGGCATTAGCGATCGGGTGTTGCCGTTCTTCCAGCGATGGAGAGGATTTCGATGAAAGTTCTGGTGCCGGTCAAGCGCGTGCTTGACTATAACGTGAAACCCCGCGTGAAGGCGGACGGGACGGGCGTCGATCTGGCGAACGTCAAGATGAGCATGAACCCGTTCGACGAGATCGCGATCGAGGAAGCCGTACGCCTGAAGGAAAAGGGCGCCGCGACCGAGGTGGTCGTCGTCACCATCGGCGTCGCCAAGGCGGAGACCGACGTGCTGCTCACCGCGCGCGCCATGGGCGCCGACCGCGGCATCCTGATCCAGACCGATGACGAGGTCGAGCCGCTGGCCGTCGCCAAGCTCCTCGCCAAGGTCGCCGAAGAGGAGCAGCCCGGGCTGATCATCCTCGGCAAGCAGGCGATCGACGACGACAGCAACCAGACCGGCCAGATGCTGGCCGCTTTGCTCGGCTGGCCGCAGGGTACCTTCGCCTCGAAGGTCGAGCTGGGCGGCAACGGCGTCAAGGTCACCCGCGAAGTCGATGGCGGCCTCGAAACCGTGGACCTCAAGCTGCCGGCGATCGTCACCACCGATCTTCGCCTCAACGAGCCGCGTTACGCGACTCTGCCGAACATCATGAAGGCCAAGTCCAAGCCGGTCGCGAAGAAGACCGTCGCGGATTACGGCGTCGACGTCACCCCGCGCCTCAAGACGCTCAAGGTCGTCGAGCCGGCCAAGCGCAGCGCCGGCATCAAGGTGGGCTCGGTCGACGAGCTGGTCGAGAAGCTCAAGGGTCTGGGAGTCGCGAAATGAAGACGCTGGTTTGGGTCGAACACGACAATCAGAGCCTGAAGGACGCCACCCTCTCGGCGGTCACCGCCGCGGCGAAGCTCGGCGAAGTCCATCTCCTCGTCGCCGGCAAGGGCGTCGACGGCGTTGCCCAGGCGGCAGCGGCGATCACCGGCGTGGGCAAGGTCCATGTCGCCGACGACGCGGCCTATGAGCATTTCCTGGCAGAAAACGTCGCGCCGCTGATCGTGTCGCTGATGGGCTCGCACGATGCGGTCCTCTTCCCGGCGACCACCACCGGCAAGAACATCGCGCCGCGCGTGGCCGCTGCGCTCGACGTGATGCAGATCTCGGACATCCTCTCGGTCGAGGGTGCCGACACCTTCACCCGTCCGATCTATGCCGGCAACGCGATCGCCACCGTGCAGACGAGCGACAAGAAGCTGGTGATCACCGTGCGCGGCACCGCCTTTGCCAAGGCCGCCGCCACCGGCGGTTCGGGCACGATCGAAGCGGTGTCGGGCGAAGGCGACAAGGGCCTCTCCACCTTCGCCGGTGCCGAGATCGCCAAGTCGGAGCGTCCGGAGCTGACCAGCGCGAAGGTGATCGTCTCGGGCGGCCGCGCGCTAGGCTCGTCGGAGCAGTTCCACGCGCTGATCGATCCGCTGGCGGACAAGCTCGGTGCGGCCGTCGGCGCCTCGCGCGCCGCCGTGGACGCGGGCTATGCCCCGAACGACTATCAGGTCGGTCAGACCGGCAAGATCGTCGCCCCGGAAGTCTATGTCGCGATCGGCATCTCGGGTGCGATCCAGCACCTCGCCGGCATGAAGGACTCCAAGACGATCATCGCGATCAACAAGGACGAGGACGCCCCGATCTTCCAGGTCGCGGACATCGGCCTGGTCGGCGACCTGTTCAAGATCGTGCCGGAGCTAACCGAGAAGCTCTGATCCGGGCCTTTCGCTGAAGAAATACGGAAAGGGCGTTCCTGCGGGAGCGCCCTTTCCATTTGCGCTTGCCTGGGCGGATCGATCTAGTGCGCTCGATGATCCCCGCAGGCTATCTACTCAAGCGCACCGTGCCACCCCCCGGCTGGCTCGATGGCCATGTCAGCTCCGTGGAGCAGATATGCAGCGTCTCCGACTGCGTGAACGACAATATCGTGGACCCGCAAAAGGCATGGCTCCACAACGGCTTCGGATTGGCGAACAGTCCGGAAGTGCTTGAATCGCTGGTGACGCGATACGGTGTGGATGCTCGGGGCGCGTCGCTCTTCTACTACGCGGCCTATGGGCAAGAGCTGGATTCGGACGGCTGGAATTTCGATCCAGCCGGCTGGCGTCCGCGTTCACGGGCGCCTTCCTCCGAAATAGCCGACGAAGTCGCACCGCCCGCGTATGATACGCTCACGCTGCTGGGCTATGATGTTGTGGTCTTTGGCGATTTTCTCGAGCACTCGCCGATTTCATGCAATTCGGTCGCCGCCACCTTGCCGGTGAACCAATATTGTCTGTTGAACACTCTCGAGGAAGCCGTCGCCGCGATCGATGCCGGCGCTTTCGGCGAGGGCTGCGAGGATGGCGTGTATACCGTCTTTGAGGTCAATCTTGTGTGTCAGGCCCCTAGTCCGCCCCCATCGGCCGCGGCGGGGTGACCTCCGGCAGCGGCAAGGGCGGAATGGTCGAGAGCTTTGCCGCAATCGCCAGCGCCAGCACGGTCAACACCCCGCAATAGAGTGCAACGCCACTCCAGCCCCAGCCGGTCCAGGCGACGCCGCCGGCCGATCCCAGCACGCTCGATCCGAGGTAATAGAAGAACAGGTAGAAGGCCGCTGCCTGCCCCCGGCTCGCCCGTGCCCGGCGTCCGACCCAGCTCGAGGCGATTGAATGGGCGCCGAAGAAGCCGATGGTGACGATGCCGATCCCGACCACCACTAGGGCCAGCCACATAGACGCGGTCATCGCCGTGCCGACCAGCAGCATCGCAGTGGGGATCCAGAAGATAAGCCGCCGCCCGCGCTTCTCGGCCAAATGCCCGAACCAGGTCGAGCTGACCGAGCCGAGCAGATAGAGCAGGAAGATCGCGCCGATTGCCGCATGGCTGAGGCCAAAGGGCGGGGCGAGCAGGCGGAAGCCGACATAATTGTAGATGGTGACGAACACGCCCATCAGCAGGAACGCCTCGGCATAGAGCAGGGGCATCGCCCGGTCGCGGAACAGCTCGCGCCCTGCCGCGAGCACTGCGCGGGCATGGACTTCCTGCGGCACGAAGCGGCGCGAAGGCGGGGCGAGTCGGCGAAAGCCCTCAGCCATCAGCAATCCGACCAGCCCGACGCCGATCAGGCCCCAGCGCCAGTCGATCAGCTCGGTCAGCAGGCTGACTCCGAGCCGCCCGGCCATGCCGCCGATGCCGCTGCCGGCGATGTAGAGGCCCATGGCCGGCCCCACCGAGCACGGGTCGATCTCCTCGCTGACATAGGCCATGGCGACGGCAGGCATGCCGGCCAGCGCGATGCCGGTGAGGAAGCGCAGGCCCAGCAGCGCGTCCCAGCCGGGCGCCAGCCCGGTGAGCATGGTCAGCAGCCCGGCGCCGAACATCGCTCCCACCATCAGCGGCCGCCGGCCGAGCTTGTCCGAGAGCATGCCGCCGATGACGATCGCCACGGCCAGCGGCCCGGTGGCGATCGAGATGGCGAGGCTCGCCACTTCGGCGCTCAGATGGAATTCGCTGGCGAACAGCGGCAGCAGCGGCTGGGCCGAATAGAGCAGCGAGAAAGTCGAGAAGCCCGCGAACAGCATCGCGAGCGTCAGGCGCCGATAGCCGGGGGAGCCGCGTGTGTAGCCGCCAGGATTAGCCATGGTTCGCCAACGCGTCTGGACCCCTCAAGTGCAGGATGCACCTGCATTTTTCGCAGCTACACTTCCTTATAGGGCAAGCGCTGCGTGCCCAGTATGGAGCCCAACCATTTGCCGCAGCTTGCCAAAACCTGATTTCAGCCGATAGTCGGAGCCAATGGCGAACGGCGTCTTCATTCACCGCGAGGACTCGATTTATCGGGACACCCCGGCCGTCCGCTATCATTTCCCCAAGCAATATCTCGGGCGGGCCCAGGCCTGTATCGGCGAGTGGATTCTCTACTATGAACCAGTGAAGGTTCGGCAAAGCCGCGGTTATTGGGCGGTTGCGCGGGTGGGGTCGATCGTTCCCGATCCTGACCAGCCCGGCATGTATTATGCGATGATCGAGCCCGGCAGCTTCCTGCAATTCAGCACGCCGGTGCCGTTCATGGTCGATGGCGAATGGGTCGAAAGCGGCCTGCTGAACGAGCAGGCAAAGCTCTCCGGCCGCGCCCAGGCGGCAGTACGGCCAATCTCGACGCAGGACTTCATCCGCATCGTCAATCTCGGCCTGCGTGACGAAGACGAACTCTTGCCGCGCCGCGACGCACCCGAGAATCGTGTGCGCGAGGAAGGGCCGGTCTTTCATTTCGAAGCGCGCGAGCGCGTCCAGCAGCTGGTCTCGCGGCCGCTCCGGGACCGCGCCTTTCGCCGCACCGTGCTCGATGCCTATGACGCGCGCTGTGCGCTGACCGGCCTCAAGCTGATCAATGGCGGCGGCCGCGCCGAAGCCGAGGCGGCGCATATCCGGCCGGTCGAGGCCAATGGCCCCGACATCGTCTCCAACGGCCTGGCGCTTTCGGGGACGGTCCACTGGATGTTCGATCGCGGGCTGTTGTCGCTCGCCGACGATCTCTCGATCCTGATCTCGCGCCACGTCAACGACCGCGACAGCATCGCCCAGCTGCTCAACCGCTCGGGCCGCGCCCGGCTCCCCGCGCGACCGGCCGATCATCCGCATCCGCTGTTTCTGGGCTGGCACCGGGAAAACTGCTTCAAGGCCTGAGTGCACGCGCTGCATTCGTATGCATCGCACGCCGCCATTGACGCTGCACCGCAGCATGGCCACTTGAGCGCTAATGCACGCCCCGACCAGCACCCCTGCTCCGACCCATAATGTCGGCCTCGTCCATTTCGCGCTGGCGATGGGCGGCTTTGCGATCGGCACCACCGAATTCGCAACGATGAGCCTGGTGCCGTACATGGCGCAGGGCCTGGGGATCGACGCGCCGAGCGCCGGCCATGTGATCAGCGCCTATGCGTTGGGCGTGGTGGTCGGCGCGCCGCTGATCGCGGTCGGCGCGGCGAAGCTCTCCCGGCGGCTCACCCTGCTGCTGCTGATGGGCGCCTTCGCGCTGTTCAACACACTGAGCGCGCTCGCCCCCAATTACCATTGGCTGCTGCTGTTCCGCTTCCTCTCGGGCCTGCCGCATGGCGCCTATTTCGGCATCGCCGCGCTCGTCGCCGCCTCGCTGGTGCCGTTCAACAAGCGGTCGCAGGCGGTAGGGCGGATGATGCTGGGCTTGACCGTGGCGACGATCCTCGGCGTGCCGCTCGCCAACTGGCTGGGCCAGGCGGTCGGCTGGCGCTGGGGCTTCGTCGTCGTCGGCGTGCTGGCGCTGGCCACCGTCGCGCTGGTCGCGGCGCTTGCCCCGCGCGATCCGCCCCAGCACGGCGCGAGCCCGCTCAAGGAGCTGGGCGCGCTCGCCAATGGCCAGGTCTGGCTCACGCTCGGGATCAGCGCGATCGGCTTTGGCGGCATGTTCTGCGTCTACACCTATGTCGCCTCGACCATGCTCGAGGTGACGCGGACCTCGCCGGCGATGATCCCGCTGGTGCTGGCGGTGTTCGGCGTCGGCGCGACGCTCGGCAGTATCATCGTGCCGAGATTCGCCGATCGCGCGCTGATGCCCACCGCCGCGGTGCTGCTGCTCGGCAGCGCCGTCGCGCTCGCGCTCTATCCGTTCGCCGCGCACCAGCTGTGGAGCATCGCGCTCGACATCTTCGCGATCGGCTTCCTGGGGGCACTCGGTGCGGTGCTGCAGACCCGGCTGATGGACGTCGCCGGCGAAGCCCAGGGCCTGGCAGCCTCGCTCAATCACTCCGCCTTCAACACCGCCAATGCGCTCGGCCCGTGGCTGGGCGGCCTCGCCATCGCGGCGGGCTATGGCTGGACGTCGACCGGCTGGGTCGGCGCTTTGCTCTCGCTCGGCGGGTTCGCGGTGCTGGTGGTGGCGGTGCTGGTCGAGCGCAGGACCAGATAGCCCATCAGCGCCGACAGCAGCGATCCGGCGAGCACGCCGATCTTCACCTGGTCGGTCAGCGGCCCCGGCGGGAAGGCCAGCCCGCCGATGAACAGGCTCATCGTGAAGCCGATCCCGGCAAGCAGCGCCATGCCGTAGATCTGGCCCCAGCGCGCGTGCGGCTTCGGCGCGATCCCCGCCTTCACCGCCAGCCAGATGCTGCCGAACACGCCCAGTTGCTTGCCGGCGAACAGTCCCAGCGCGACCCCGAGCGGCAGCGGCGCGAGCAAGGCTTGCCACCCCGGCAGCGCCACGCCGGCATTGGCAAAGCCGAACAGCGGCACCACGCCGAATGCCACCCAGGGGTTGAGCGCATGCTCGAGCTTCAGCCCCACCGCGCGCGGGATCGCCAGCGCCGCCGCTACCCCCGCGATCGTCGCATGCACGCCCGAGGCGAAGACGCAGAGCCACAGCAGCACCGCCAGCACCAGATAGGGCCAAGGCCGCGCCACCCGCAGCCAATTGCAGGCCAGCATCGCCGCCAGCACCACTCCCGCCCCCGCAAGCGCAAGCAGGTCGAGCTTGGCGGTATAGGCCAGCGCGATGATCGCCACCGCACCCATGTCGTCTACCACTGCGATCGTGGTCAGCAGCAGCTTCAGCGACGCCGGCGCATGCCGCCCGAGCAGCGCCATCAGCCCCATCGCAAAGGCGATATCGGTCGCCGCCGGGATCGCCCAGCCGCGTGCGAAGCCCGGGGCAATCGCCAGATATACCAGAGCCGGCACTGCCATGCCGCTCGCCGCGGCGATCACCGGTAGCGTCCGCTGCGACCAGCTCGACAGCTGGCCCTCGACCACCTCCGCCTTGATCTCCAGCCCGACGAGCAGGAAGAACACCGCCATCAGCGCGTCGTTCACCCAGCCGTGCAGGCTGAGCGGCCCCAGTTCCACGTGGAGCAATGCCGCATAACCGCCCGCAATCGGCGAGTTGGCGACGATCAGCGCAAGCGCCGACGCCGCCATCAGCACCACGCCGCCCGCCGCCTCGCTCGCGATGAAGGCGCGCGTGGCGGCGGCGACGCGGCTCATGCCTTGGCGAGTGCCTCGGCGATCAGCTTGCGGCTGTTCTCGATCCCGTAGAGCGCGATGAAGCTGCCCATCCGCGGCCCCTGCTCGCTGCCGAGCAGCGTCTCGTAGAGCGCCTTGAACCAGTCGCGCAGATTCTCGAACGCGTCGGTCTTGCCGATCTCGTAGACGATGTTCTGGATATCCTCGGCCGAGGCGTCCTCCGGCAACTCTCCGAGCTGCGCGTCGAGCTGGCGCAGCGCACCCGCCTCCGCCTCGTTCGGCGCACGGCGCTGCAGCGTCGGCTCGACGAAGTCCTTCGCGTAGCGAATCGCATAGCCGACCATCCGGTCGAGCTCGGGATGCGATTCGGGCGAGAGGTCCGGCGAATAGCGGCGCAGGAAGCCCCAGATCGTCTCGCGATTGCCCACGCCCGGCAGGCTGACCAGGTTGAGCAGCAGCCCGAAGGTCACCGGCAGCGTCTCGGCCGGCACCTTGCCATTATGAATATGATGGACCGGATTGCCGAGCTTCTGGGCGAGTTCCTGGGTCGGGTAATTGGCGCGGAACTGCCAATATTCCTCGATCGCGCGCGGGATCAGCCCGAGATGCAGCGACTTCGCCTTCTTGGGCTCGCGGTAGATGTAGAAGGCCAGGCTCTCGTCCGGTCCGTAGGTCAGCCACTCGTCGATCGACAAGCCGTTGCCCTTGGACTTGGAGATCTTCTCGCCCTTGGCGTCGAGGAACAGCTCGTAGATCAGCCCCTCGGGCCGGCGCGCGCCGAGCACCTGGGCGATCTTGCCGCTCTGGATACCGCTGTCGATCAGGTCCTTGCCGTACATCTCGTAATCGACGCCGAGCGCCGCCCAGCGCATGCCCCAGTCGGGCTTCCACTGGAGCTTGGCCTGGCCGCCGAAGATCGACTGCTCAATCGTCTCGCCTTCATCGGTGAAGCGGATGATCCCCGCCTCGGCATCGACCACTTCCACCGGCACCTGCAGCACCACGCCCGACTTCGGGCTCACCGGCAGCACCGGCGAATAGGTCGCCGCCCGCTCGGCGCGCAGCGTCGGCAGCATCACGTCCATGATCGCCTGGTAGTTGCGCAGCACCGTGCGCAGCGTCTCGTCGAAGCGGCCCGAGCCATAATAGTCGGTCGAGGACGCGAATTCATATTCGAAGCCGAAGCGATCGAGGAATTCGCGCAGCATCGCATTGTTGTGCGCTGCGAAGCTCTCGAACTTCTCGAACGGGTCGGGAATGCGCGACAGCGGCTTGCCGAGATGCGCGGCGAGCAGCGCCTGGTTCGGCACATTGTCCGGCACCTTGCGCAGCCCGTCCATGTCGTCGCTGAACGCGATCAGCCGGGTCTTGTTGCCGGTCATCTCCTCATAGGCGTGGCGCACCATGGTGGTGCGCAGCACTTCCTGGAAGGTGCCGATATGCGGCAGGCCCGAGGGGCCGTATCCGGTCTCGAACAGCACCGGCGATCCGTCGGGCTTGCCCTGCGGATAGCGTTTCACCAGCTTGCGCGCTTCTTCGTACGGCCAGGCCTTGGACTCGAGTGCGGCTGCGCGCAGGATGGCATCGTCTGTCATGATGGGTGGCGCGTGCGCGAAACAGCGCGTTTTTGCAAGTTCCGGGCGGCTTCCCTCCCGGATATCCGTGATCCTGCATCTTCGAAGCCCGCCGCGAAATGAGGTGATGAATGCGTGTCCTGCTCGCCAGCCTGCTGCTTCTATGCGTAACGCCCGCCTTGCCCGCGGGCGCCGCGCCGGAACAGGATCGCACGACCAATGCCGAGATGACTGCGATCTTCGAGGCGGATCAGGCTGCGCGGGAGCATCCCGCAACCATCGACTGGGCCGTCCTGGACGCCGCCGACCGGGAACGGCGAACCCGGACCCAGGCGTTGCTGGACGGTAGCAAGCTGGACAGCGCGGACGACTTCTATCACGCCGCCTATGTCTTCCAGCATGGCGAGGCTCCCGAGGATTTCCTCAAGGCTCATGCCCTTGCCATCGTGGCGGTGGCGCGGGGCAGGCAGGACGCCACCTGGATCGCGGCGGCGACGCTCGACCGATATCTCCAGCGCATCGGGCAGCCCCAGATATACGGCACCCAATTCACCCATCCGCCCAAGCAGAAATGGACCCAGGAACCCTATCGGCGCGACTTGCTGTCCGATGCGCTGCGCAAGGCGAGCGGAGTCCCGCCGCTGGCCGACCAGGAGAAGCAGCGCGAAGACTGGGAGCGGCGTTGGCCCTGAACCCGCCGCGCCGCCGCTGCGCGATCGTCCTTCCAAAATAGGATTTCGCCTGAGATAGACTCGTCGATGGACGACTCGCGCAAGATCCGCATCCCCTATTTCACCCCCGTGCCGATGGCGCGCAGCCGCAAGGACGGCTGGACGCCGGCGCGGCAGCGAATCTTCCTCGCCGCGCTCGCCACCACCGGTGTCGTCTCGCGCGCGGCGAAGGCGGCGGAGATGGGCGTCACCTCGGCCTACAACCTGCGCAAGCGCCAGGGTGCCGAGAGCTTTGCCGCCGCCTGGGATCAGGTCGAGCGGGAGGCGCGCGACCGCGCGTTCGCCTGGGTCGTCGAGCATGTGATGAACGGCGAGATCGTCCCGCGCTTCCGGGCCGGCCGGTTCGTCGGCACGGTCCACCGCGTCGACCGGAAGGTCATGCTCGCCGCCGTCCGGGCTCTCTACGCCGAGCCACCGCCGCGCCGCGGGCCAAAGTGAAATGAGTTTGCGCGACTCCCTTCACTTTGCCGGGCAAGCAAGGCTAGAACGAAAGGCGTACATGATCGCGCATCCCGCCTCCCCCGTCATCCTTGGCGGCATCGATCGCCGCGGTGCGCTGTGGGAGAGCAGGCCGACGCTGCTGACGCGGCTGATGCAGCCGCTCCTGGTCCTGATCGTTGCCGCGCCCTTCTGGGGCGTCGCGCTGGCGATGATGCGCAATCCGCCGTCCGGCCCCGAAGCCGAGATCGTGGTGCATTATGCCCTGCTCGCGATCCCGTTGGGCATCGCCCTTATGCTCGTCTCCGCCGCGACAGTCCGCGCGGCGCAGCTGCAATACCGGGTGGATGCGCAGGCCGTGGAAGTCTGGCGCCGTACGCGCGAGCGCCGCATGGAAATCGCCGAGATCCGCACGCTGGACGTGCGGCCGACGCTTTTCGGCCAGCGCGTCCGCGTCCGGCGCGGGCCATGGGGCGGCATCGCGATGGAGCTGCGCCGGGATGATGCAGAGAAGCTGCTCGGCATATTCTCCGCCCTCGGTATCGAGCAAAGCCCCGCCGGCGCGACCGGGATCGACCCGCTGGCGCCGGACGAGCCGGTCCGCTGGCGCGGAAGCCTGGGCCTGGCTTCGCTCGATGCGAGCAAGGCGATCGCTGCGGCGGCACTGCTCACCCCAGCGCTGCTGCTTGTCCTGCTCCAGGTCCGGGTGCTGCTGCTGGCGTTCGGCGCAGTCGCCTTGCTCGCGCTCGTCGCCCTGGGCGAGCGGCTGCGCAGCTGGTTCTTCGAAGCGTTCGGCACCGTGCTGGTGACCGACCGGCGTATCGCCTGGCGCGTGCCGGGATCGGGCCGCCTCTACCGCGAGCTGGCATTGGCCGAACTGGTCGATGCGCTGATCGTCGAGGAGAAAAGCGGCCGTGCCTGGGTGGCGCTCACCGTGCGCCACAAGAACGATGTCCGCGACGAGGATCTGCGCGGCGTGCCCGATCCCCACGGCTTCCTCGCCGCACTGAACCCGGCCGCGCGATGACCCTGCCCTATCCCGCCCTCCATGCCAGCCATGGCGGCGTCTGGATCGCGACGCCGGACGGCGATTGCCGGGCGATCAGCCGGGGCGAGGCGATCCGCGTCGCCGCCGATACGCCGGTGATCCTGCTCAACGCGCCTTTGGTCGGCCAGCGGCTCGGCTATGCCGAGCTGTCGGGGCTCGACCTGCTCGAGCTGTTCGCCTTTCTCCGCCCGGCCAGCTTCATGGTGCCCACGCCCAAGGGCCTGGCCCGGGTCACCGGGCTCGATGTCCCCGTCAATGATGCCGACATCGCCCCGTTCCTGCGTGCAGCCGCGGCGAAGCTGCTGGCGTTGCCCAAGGGCGCCTGGCCCGAGCGCGAGGGCGCGTGGAACTCGGCCCAGTCGCTGTTCCGCCTGCGCTGGCCCTGGGCGCCCGCGGTCAGCCAGGCGATCGCCAAGCCCGCCCAGGCCGAGCGCTGGCTCTTCTCCCGGCTGCCCGAATGGACCGAGCAGCCCCCGCGCGTGCCGCCGCGCACCGTGACGCTCGCCGATTCGGACGTCGCCGATCGCCTCGCCCGGCTCACCGGCAACGGCGCCGAGCGTCGCCAGGGCCAGCGCGACTATGCCGCCGCCGCTGCCGGCGCCTTTGCCCCGCGGGACATGCGCGAATCGCCGAACCTGGTGCTGGCCGAGGCCGGCACCGGCATCGGCAAGACGCTCGGCTATCTCGCCCCCGCCTCGCTCTGGGCCGAGCAGGCTGGCGGCGCGGTCTGGGTGTCGACCTTCACCAAGGCGTTGCAGCGCCAGCTCGGCCATGAGGGCGAGCGGCTGGTCGCCGATCCCGAGCAGCGCAAGAAGCGGATCGTCACCCGCAAGGGCCGCGAGAATTATGTCTGCCTGCTCAACCTCGAGGACGCACTGCAGGGTGGTTTCGCCGGGCGCGCCGCGATCCTCGCCCAGCTGGTCGCGCGCTGGGCGGCCTATACGGCGGACGGCGACATGGTCGGCGGCGACCTGCCCGGCTGGCTCCCCATCCTGTTCCGCCGCAACGGCTCGACCGCGCTGACCGATCGGCGCGGCGAGTGCATCTATGCCGGCTGCCCGCACTACCGGAAATGCTTCATCGAGCGCGCAGCGCGTGCCTCGGCCGATGCGGACATCGTCATCGCCAATCATGCGCTGGTGATGGTCAACGCCGCACGCGGCCGCGAGACCGCCAGCCGCCCGACCCGCTATGTCTTCGACGAGGGGCATCATCTGTTCGATGCCGCCGATGCGATGTTCGCCGCCGCGCTGACCGGCCAGGAAGCGATCGAGATCCGCCGCTGGGTGACGGGTCCCGAATCGGGCTCTCGCGGACGGCGCCGAGGCCTGGCGGCGCGCCTCTCGGACGTCGCCAGCTATGACGAGGAGGGCGGCCGGGCGATCGTCGAGGCGGTGGAAGCCGCGCGCGCGCTGCCCAGCGACGGCTGGCTCCAGCGGCTGAACGAAGGCGAGCCCTTCGGACCCGTCGAGCAGCTCCTCGCCGCCGTGCGCGGCCTGGTCTATGCCCGCGACGGCAATGGCGCCGCCGAGGCCGGCTATGGGCTGGAGACCGAGCTGGCCGAACCGGACGGCACCCTGGTCGAGGCGGCGGGCCCGGCGGGCGAAGCGCTCGACGCGCTGCTCCGCCCCTTGGTCAAGCTCGGCCGCCGGCTTGAGGCGGTGCTGGCCGAGGCGCCCGACTGGATGGATGGCCCGGCCCGTGCGCGGATCGAAGGCGCAGTCGCCTCGCTCGGCTGGCGCACCGACACCGTCGGCGCCTGGCTCGCCTTGATCGCCCGGATCGGCGGCCCGGCCGATTCGGCGTTCGTCGACTGGCTGGCGGTCGATCGGGTCGAGGGGCGCGAATATGATGTCGGCCTGCATCGCCACTGGCTCGATCCGTCCAAGCCCTTTGCCGAGACGGTGCTCAAGCCCGCTCATGGTGCGCTAATCACCTCGGCGACCCTGCGGGCCGGCGGCGACTGGGACGTGGCCGAGGCGCGCTCGGGCGCGATCCACCTGATGCGCCCGGCCCAGCGCTTCGAGGCGGTGAGCCCGTTCAACTATGCGGTACAGGCCGAGGTGCTGATCGTCACCGACGTCAAGCGCGGCGACATGCCCGCGCTCGCCAATGCCTATGCCCGGTTGATCGTCGCGGCGGAGGGCGGCACGCTCGGCCTGTTCACGGCGATCCGGCGCCTGCGCGCCGTCCATGCCCGGGTCGCCGACCGGCTGGCACGCGAGGGCCTGCCCCTGCTCGCCCAGCATGTCGATCCGATCGACACCGGCACGCTCGTGGACATCTTCCGCGACGATTCGCGTGCCTCGCTGCTCGGCACCGACGCGTTGCGCGACGGCGTCGACGTGCCCGGCGATTCGCTGCGGCTGGTGGTGATGGAGGGGATTCCCTGGCCCAAGCCGACCGTGCTCCATGCCGCGCGGCGCCTGGCCGGGGGCGGCACCGCCTATGACGACCGTATCGTCCGTGCCCGGCTCGCCCAGGCGTTCGGCCGGCTGATTCGCCGGGCCGACGATCGCGGCACCTTCGTTTTGCTCTCCGCCGCCAGCCCCTCGCGCCTGCTCGACGCCTTTCCGCCGGGCACCCGGGTGACGCGCGTCACGCTGGATCAGGCAGTTGACCGCGTTCGGCTTTCCTTGGCCGCCAAGCTGGGGCAAGAGGCCCCGGCGAACGCCTGACCGGGGATTCCATGAAGACGCTCACGCTGCTCCGCCACGCAAAATCGGGATGGGACGATCCCGTTGCGCGCGATTTCGATCGGCCGCTCAATCCCAAGGGGCAGCGCGCCGCCGCGATGATGGGGCGGCACATGCGGACCGAGGGGCTGGAGTTCGACCATGTCGTCGCCTCGCCCGCCGCCCGCGTGGTCGAGACGCTGGCGCAGGTCGCCACCGGCTATGGCAGCGATCTCGCCCCGCATTGGGACCAGCGCCTCTATCTCGCCTCGGCGGCGACTCTGCTCGATGTGATTCACGAACTGCCCGCCGGCGCCGGCCGCGTGCTCTTCTCCGGGCACAATCCCGGGCTCGAGGAGCTGGTGCTGCTGCTCTCTGCCGACAATGCGTTGCGCGACTCGGTCTTGGTGAAGTTTCCCACCGCGAGCCTGGCCGAGATGCGCTTCGACGTGGTGGACTGGCGCGACGTGAAGCCCGGCAAGGCCGAGCTGATCCGCTTCACCCGCCCCCGCGATCTCGATTCGACGCTGGGGCCGGACTACAACTGAGGCCCTGCGGCGCCCTCCTGAACTCCCCTCCCTTCCAGGGAGGGGAAGATGGCTCAACTATCTTCGTCGAGTGCCTTGGAGAGCGAATCGCGTATCGCCTTCAGCGCCTGCGTGTCGGTCTTGGTGCCTGGGGCCGGAGCAGCGGTTCCCGCCGCGGCCCGCGCCGCCTTGTTGCCCTTCTCCGCCGCGAGCAGCTTCTGCACGCCGCGGATGGTATAGCCCTGGTTGGAGAGCAGGTCGTGGATGCGCCGTACCAGTGCCACGTCCTCGGGCCGATAGTAACGGCGATTGCCCGCCCGGGTGAGCGGACGCAGCTGGGGAAAGCGGGTTTCCCAATATCTGAGGATGTGCTGCGGGCGCCCGATCTCCTGGGCGAGTTCCCCTATCGTCCGTAGCGCGCCAGCAGCCTTTTCGGCCCCCGGCATCGGCTACTTCCTCTCAGCTCGCCGAGACGATGCGGTCACGCATCATCTGGCTTGCACGGAAGGTGAGGACGCGGCGCGGCGCGATCGGCACTTCGACGCCGGTCTTGGGGTTGCGGCCGATGCGCTCGCCCTTATCACGCAGGATGAAGCTGCCGAAGCCCGAGATCTTGACGTTCTGGCCCTCGGCCAGCGCCTCGCACATATGGCTGAGGATCTGCTCGACGAGCCGCGCAGCATCGGCGCGCGACAGCCCCACTTCGCGATGAAGCGATTCGGCGAGATCGGCCCTGGTCAGCGTGCCCGCAGCCGTCATCCGGCAACTCCCCCTTGCGTTCAACTGTGTCGAGTTAGTCGTATCAGATTGTTTCGACACAGCAAACGGGAACATTGAGGTTCCGGAATGATTATCTGCGTTTTTTCGCAGCTATCAGAAACGCACCACCGCCGCGCCCCAGGTGAAGCCGCCGCCCATCGCTTCCAGTACCAGCAGGTCCCCTTGCCGGATGCGCCCGTCGCGCACCGCGGCGTCGAGTGCGAGCGGCACCGAGGCGGCGGAGGTGTTGGCGTGCTGGTCGACGGTGACGATCACCTTCTCGGCCGGCAGGTCGAGCTTGCGCGCCGTCGCGTCGAGGATGCGGGCATTGGCCTGGTGCGGCACCACCCAGTCGACGTCCGAAGGCTCCAGCCCGGCCAGCGCCAGCGACTCGGACATCACCGTGGCGAGGTTGACCACCGCATGGCGGAACACCTCGCGGCCCTTCATCCGCAGCTTGCCGACCGTCTGGGTGGTCGAGGGACCACCATCGACATAGAGCATGTCGTTGTAGCGGCCATCGGCGTGCAACTTGGTGGCGAGAATGCCGCGACCGCTCTCGGAATCCGTATCCTGGGATTCCAGCACGATCGCCCCAGCACCGTCGCCGAACAGCACGCAGGTCGCGCGGTCTTCCCAGTCGAGGATGCGGCTGAACGTCTCGGCACCGATCACCAGCGCCCGCTTGTGGACTCCGGCGCGCAGCATCGAATCGGCAACCTGCACGGCATAGAGGAAGCCCGAGCAGACCGCGGCGACGTCGAACGCCACGCAGTCGGGGATGCCCAGCAGCGCCTGCACCTTGGTGGCGGTTGCCGGGAAGGTCTGGTCCGGAGTCGCGGTGGCGAGGACGATCAGGTCGATGTCCGCCGCGGCGGTGCCGGCATTGGCGAGCGCGGCCTTGGCGGCCTCGGCGGCCAGCGTGCCGGTGGTCTCGTCCGGCCCGGCGATGTGGCGGAAGCGGATGCCGGTCCGCTCGACGATCCACTCGTCGCTCGTATCCACTTCCTGGGCGAGTTCGGCGTTGGAAACGCGGCGGGGCGGCAGGGCGGAACCAGTGCCGATGATGACGGAACGCAAGGTCATCTTGAAGTGTCTACGCCGCCTTTGCTTCGAAGTTCCCGAGATCCTCGGCGATGCGGCGATTGAGATCGTCGCGGAGCATCTTCGCCGCGAAGCCGATCGCGGTGTCGACGCCGAGTTCGTTGGCGCTGCCATGGCTCTTCACGACGATGCCGTTCAGGCCGAGGAAGACCGCGCCATTGTGATTATTGGGGTCGAGGTGGGTGCGCAGCAGCTCGGTCGCCGGCTTGGAGATCAGGAAGCCGATCTTCGAGCGGGTCGAGCTGGAAAAGGCGCGCTTGAGCAGGTCCGCGACGAATCGCGCGGTGCCTTCCACCGTCTTCAGGGCGATGTTGCCCGAGAAGCCGTCGCAGACGATCACGTCGACATCGCCGCGCGAAAGCTTGTTGCCCTCGATGAAGCCCTTGAAGTCGAGCCGCAGATGCTCGGCGGCGCGCAGCTCGGCCGCGGCCTCGCGGATCGAGTCGGTACCCTTCATGTCCTCGGTGCCGATGTTGAGCAGCGCGACCCGCGGGTTCTGCAGGTCGAGCGCGGTGCGCGCATAGGCGGCACCCATCACCGCGAACTGGACGAGATTGCGGGCATCGACCTCGGTATTGGCGCCCAGGTCGAGCATCACCGTGTCGTTCTCGCCCAGCGTTGGCATCAGCGCGGCGAGCGCCGGCCGGTCGATCCCCGGCATGGTGCGCAGCGACAGCTTGGCCATCGCCATCAGCGCCCCGGTATTGCCCGACGAGACGGCGGCGCCGGCCTTGCCCTGCTTCACCAGGTCGATGGCGATTCCCATCGATGTCGTCTTGGCACGCCGAATCGCCGCGCTCGGCTTCTCTTCCGAGGCGACGACGTCCGGCGCGTGGACAATTTCCGAAGCGGCCGTCAGGTTCGGGTGGTTCTTCAGACCCTCGCGGATCTGTGCCTCGTCTCCGACGAGGATGAACTCCATGCCCTCGAATCGACGGCGCGCACGCGCGACACCGGCGAGCATGACCGCAATTCCCTCGTCACCGCCCATCGCATCGACGGCGATTCGAGAGGAATTCGTCATACTCGCATGCCCCCGCGCGATCCGGCCCAATCGTTACCGAATCAGTCTTCGGCCGAGACGATCTCGCGGCCGTTATAGTGGCCGCACGAACCGCACAGCACGTGCGGACGCTTCAGCTCGCCACAGTTCGGGCATTCCTGGAACGCCTGCGGCACCAGGGCGTCATGAGCGCGACGCATGCCACGCCGCGACGGCGTAGTCTTTCTCTTGGGAACGGCCATTTCGGCACCTTCTAACGAAACCAAAGTCAAAATCGCGATACGCCCGCACGGCCCAGCGGGCAAGCGACGGAAGCTCCGGCGCTCGCCGGACCAGCGGACGGTCACGAAAGCGAGTGCGCGCCTATAGCGATTCTTGCAGGGGAAGCAAGGGAGTGTAGGGATGGGGCGTTGGAGGGGACCTCATATATGCTGATCTTGCCCGTTACGCTCTGCACCGCCGGCGCCGCTGCCGTGATCAACTTCTGGCTCGGTTTGCGAATCAGCCGGCTGCGACTCGCCGAGAAGATCTTCGTCGGCGATGGCGGCGACGACCGGCTCGTCCGCCGTATGCGCGCACAGCTGAACTTCACCGAATATGTCCCGCTGATTCTCGTGCTGCTCGCCCTGGTCGAGCTCGCCACGGGGACCAGCATCTGGCTGTGGGGCGTCGGCTTCGCGCTGGTCCTCGGGCGCATCCTCCACGCCTTCGGGATGGACGGCTGGGGCCTGGGCCGCCGAATCGGCATCGCGCTGACCATGGTCACGATGCTCGGCCTCGCCGCCTATGGCATCTATATCGGCAGCCAGTACCAGCAGGCCGCGCCGACCACCGTCTTCAAGATCGGGCCGAAGGGGTGAGCCGCACATAGCTGTTCCCCGGCGAAGGCCGGGGTCCAGTTGCAACGTCGTAAGAGAGTCTCCGGCGCCATCGACAATGCGCCGAGACTGGGCCCCGGCCTTCGCCGGGGAACTGAGCACGCAATGCCTCGGCCTATACCAGCCAATAATCGTCATCCCCGCGCAGGCGGGGATCCTAAGGTGGTTTGGGAAATGCCAAGCAATCAAGCGGCAGCTTGCCGGAAACGGTGAGCCGCGCCGTGTCCGAATCGCTTTTGGCTGTGGATTCCCGCCTGCGCGGAGATGACGCTAGGGCCCTACCCCTTCGCCAGCACCGAATCGGCGACGAACGGATTGGTCTTCCGCTCATGCCCGAAATTGCTGAGCGGGCCGTGCCCTGGGACGAAGGTCGTGTCGTCCCCAAGCGGCCACAGCCGCTCCACGATCGCGTCGAGCAGGTCCTGGTGGTTGCCCAGCGGAAAGTCGGTGCGGCCGATCGATCCCTGGAACAGCACGTCGCCCACTGTCGCGAACTTCGATTCGGGATGGTGGAAGACGACATGGCCCGGCGTGTGACCGGGGCAATGATAGACATCGAGAGTCAGGTTGCCGACCGTCACCTGGTCGCCCTGCTCCAGCCAGCGATCGGGCTCGAACACGGTGCCGCGGATGCCGTATTTCCGACCGTCCTCGTCGAGCCGGGAGATCCAGAAACGATCCGCCTCGTGCGGTCCTTCCAGCGGCACGCCCAGTTCCTTGGCGAACTCGCCCGCGGCACCGCAATGGTCGATATGGCCATGGGTGACGAGGATCTTCTCGATCGTCACCGCCTGCTGCTTCGCCGCCGCGCGCAGCTTCTCCAGGTCGCCGCCGGGATCGACGAACGCGCCCTTCATCGTCTCGGTGCACCACAGGAGCGTGCAATTCTGCTGGAGCGGCGTGACCGGGATCACCGCGGCGCGCATCGGGGGATTGGACATGGCCCCGAGATAGGCGGCGCGCCCGCGCGCGGCAACACGGGCTTGCCGTCCGTGCGAAGCGGCTGCATGCGGGGCACGGCATGACCCTGCCCGACACTCCTTTCGTCCTGCTCGACGATGCCCGGCCTGGTGGCTCGGGCGCCCGGCTGTTCCACACGCCGGCGGGCGCGGTGCGTGCCGATTCGCCGGAAGAGATGCAGCGTGCCTTGCAGGGCATGGAGCTGTGGTTCGATCACGGCTTCAACCTTGCCGGCTTCTGTTCCTATGAAGCCGCGCCCGGGATCGAGCCGCATGCCGCCGTCCAGCGGGGCGAGGGACCATGCCTGTGGTTCGGCATCTTCCCGCTTGTCGAGCAAGTCGATGCGGAAGCCCTGCTCCCCGATCCGGCGGGCGCCTGGGCTGGCGCGCCGCTGCCGCACATCACTGCCGCGGCCTATCGCGGCCAGTTCGACCGCGTAGCCGACTATATTGAAGCAGGCGACATCTATCAGGCCAACCTCACCTTCCGCGCCGACGTGCCCTTTGCCGGCCATCCGGCGGCGCTCTACGCGCTGATCCGCCGCCGCGCCGCTGCCGGCCACAGCGCGCTCGTCTTCACCGGCAGCCACTGGGTGCTGTCCTTCTCGCCCGAGCTGTTCTTCGATTACAATGAAGACAAGGACGGCATCACCGTGCGCCCGATGAAGGGCACCGCGCGGCGCGGCGCGACTCCGGTCGAGGATGATGCCATCGCCGCCGCGCTGGCCGCCGATCCCAAGCAGCGCGCCGAGAATCTGATGATCGTCGATCTGATGCGCAACGATCTCACCCGGGTCGCGCAGCCGGGCACGGTGAAGGTGCCCTCGCTGTTCCAGGTCGAGCGCTATCCGACCGTCCACCAGATGGTCTCCACCGTCACCGCCTATCCCTCGGGCGATGCCGGGCCGATCGAAGTGCTGGCGGGGCTGTTCCCCTGCGGCTCGGTCACCGGCGCGCCCAAGCTGCGGGCGATGCAGGTGATCGCCGAGGTCGAGCATGGCCCGCGCGGCATCTATACCGGGGCGATCGGTGCGATCACGTCGGACGGCGATGCCAGTTTCAACGTGGCTATCCGAACCTTGACCATAGAAGAGGGGGCGACACGCGCGCTGCTCGGGTTAGGATCGGGCGTGGTCGCCGATTCGAACGCCGCCGAGGAATGGGACGAGTGCCTGGCCAAGGGCGCCTTCGTCACGTCCGGTGAAACGCCGTTCGACCTGATCGAGACGATGCGCTTCGATCCGCTTGCCGGCCTGCCCCTGCTCGAGCGGCATCTCGCGCGGATGAAGGCGAGCGCGCGCACCTTCGGTTTCGAGTTCGATCGCCACGAAGCGCGCAACGAGTTGCAGGCCGCGACCTTCCGGCTCCGTGCGCCCGCGCGCGTGCGGCTGCTGCTTGCCCCTTCGGGTGCCATCGCCATCGGCATCGCCCCGCTGCCCGAGGCGCCGGCCGGTCCCGTCCAGGTCGCGATCACGCCGCGCCGGCTCGCGCGCGACGACTTCCGCCTCGCCCACAAGACCAGCCGCCGTGCCTTTTATGACGAGGCACGGCGCGATTCCGGCGCCTGGGAAGTGCTGTTCACCGACGAGGCCGGCTATCTCACCGAGGGCAGCTTCACCTCGATCTTCGTCGAGCGCGACGGCACTTTGGTCACGCCGCCGCTCGCCCGCGGCCTGCTGCCGGGCGTGCTGCGCGCCGAGCTGATCGAGACCGGCCGCGCGGTTGAGGGCGACCTTCGGCCCGAGGATCTCGCGGGCGGCTTCTATATCGGCAATGCCCTTCGCGGACTGGTTTCAGCCGTAACGGTTGCGAAAGCCCGGAACCCAGTCCTATAGGCCCGGCGTCTCCCCTCCCGGAAAAGGCGCCATTCATGCAGACCTCGGCCGCGCTCAATCGTATCCAGCCCTCCGCCACGCTCGCGATGACGAGCAAGGTGTTCGAGCTGAAGCGCGCCGGCATCGACGTGATTGGCCTCGGCGCCGGCGAGCCCGATTTCGACACGCCGGACTTCGTCAAGGAAGCCGCGATCGAGGCGATCCGCGCCGGCAAGACCAAGTACACCAATGTCGACGGCACGCCCGAGCTGAAGCAGGCGGTCATCGCCAAATACGCCCGCGACAACGGCCTCACCTATGCCGAGAACCAGATCAGCGTGAACTCGGGCGGCAAGCACACCCTGTTCAACGCCTTCTGCGCGACGATCGACGCCGGCGACGAGGTCGTGATCCCGGCACCCTATTGGGTCAGCTATCCCGATGTGGTCGAGTTCGCCGGCGGCAAGCCGGTCTTCATCTCGGCCGGCGCGGACGCGGGCTACAAGATCAGGCCCGAGCAGCTCGAGGCGGCGATCACCGCGAAGACCAAGTGGGTGGTGCTCAACTCGCCGTCCAACCCGACCGGCGCCGCCTATTCGGCCGCCGAGCTCAAGGCGCTGGGCGAAGTGCTCGAGCGGCACCCGCATGTGCTGATCTATGCCGACGATATGTACGAGCACATCCTGTACGACGGCTTCGAATTCGCCACGATCGCGCAGGTCTGCCCGTCGCTCTATGATCGCACGCTGACCGCCAACGGCGTTTCCAAGGCCTATGCGATGACTGGCTGGCGCATCGGTTATGCGGGCGGCCCGGCCTGGCTGATCAAGGCGATGGGCAAGCTCCAGTCGCAGTCGACCTCGAACCCGTCGAGCATCTCGCAGGCCGCCTCGGTCGCGGCGTTGAACGGCGACCAGAGCTTCCTCGCGGAGCGCGTCGCCGCCTTCCAGGGCCGCCGCGATCTCGTCGTGTCGATGCTCAACCAGATCAACGGCATGACCTGTCCGCGTCCGGAAGGCGCCTTCTACGTCTATCCCGAGTTCAGTCAGCTGATCGGCAAGACCACGCCCAAGGGCCAGGTGATCACCACCGACGAGGAAATGGTCGGCTATCTGCTCACCGAGGCGCGGGTCGCGGCGGTGCATGGCGCGGCCTTCGGCTTCTCGCCGGCGCTGCGGATCAGCTATGCCACCTCGGACGCGCTGCTCACCGAGGCATGCACGCGCATTCAGGAAGCCTGCGCGGCCCTGCGCTGACTTGTAACGCGCCACGGATTGACGACGTATAGGGGGAGAGAGTGCCCCCTCCTGTTGAGGATTCGCGATGTCGAAATACGTCCTGACTGCTGCCGCGCTCGCGGGCGGCCTGCTGCTGCTCACCGTGCAGGGAAGCGCGGCGGAGCGCGCCGTGCCGGTGCCCGTACCCGCGGTCGACGTGAAGCCGGGCAAGGGCGAGCAGGTCGCCGTCCTTGCCGGCGGCTGCTTCTGGGGGATGGAAGCGGTCTTCCAGTCGGTGAAGGGTGTCCATTCGGTGACGAGCGGCTATGCCGGCGGCACCGCGCAGACCGCGACCTATGCCCAGGTCTCGACCGAGAAGACCGGCCATGCCGAGGCGGTGCGCATCGCCTATGATCCGAAGAAGGTCAGCTACGGCACGCTGCTGCGCATCTATTTCTCGGTCGCGCACGATCCGACCCAGCTCAACCGGCAATATCCCGATACCGGCCCCAGCTATCGCTCGGCGATCTTCCCGCAGAATGACGAGCAGCGCAGCGTCGCCGCCGCCTATATCGCGCAGCTGACCAAGGCGAAGGCCTTCCCCAAGCCGATCGTGACGAAGCTCGAGACCGGAACCTTCTATCCGGCCGAGGCCTATCACCAGGACTTCTTCTGGCGGAACCCGACTTATCCCTACATCGTGCGCTACGACAAGCCGAAGGTCGCGGCGTTCCGCAATGCCTATCCGTTGCTGGTGAACTGATCCACAATCCCTCTCCCGCTTTCGCGGGAGAGGGCTAGAGTTTCAGATCAACCCCAGCCCCGCCAGCTCGCCCATCAGCGCGGGCGGCAGCTCGTCCAGCCCCGCCCCGGCCTCGCCGAGGTCCTTGGGCGCATCCGCGTCCTCGAGATAGCGCCAGCCCTGGTGCGCGCGCTTGGGCCGGTTGGCGACCAGGATCAGCCGCGGCTCCATCAGGATAGCGGTGCGCCCGCCCTCGGCCTCGCTGAACCCGACGATCGGCGTGCGGCCGACCAGCTGGTGCTTGAGGATCCAGAACAGCGATCCCTCGCCGCCGATCTCCTCATGCCTTTTGGGCAGGTAGCGGGTGGTCAGCCCCCAGATCTCCCCGCGCGAGGCGAGGCGCTGGGCGAGATAGTCTACGGAGTCGCAGCCAAAGGCGACCTTGGTCAGATGAAGTGGCACGGGATCAATCTGGTGTGCGATCCGGCCTGGATCAACCGACCAGACCGCTCGCGCTGGCGAGACCGAGGAAGGCGAGGAACCCCATCGAATCGGTGGTCATCGTCACGAAGATCGAGCTGGCCACCGCCGGATCGGCCCTGAGCCGGTCGAGCGTCACCGGCACCACCACACCGGCCAGGCCGGCGATGAAGATGTTGGTCATCATCGCCGCCGCGATCACCCCGCCCAGCGCGGCGTGATGATAGAACAGCCCCACTGCGGTGCCGATCACCACCGCCACGGTCACGCCGTTGAGCAGCGCGATCGAGATCTCGCGCTGGATCGCGCGCAGGGTGTTGGACTGGGTCAGCTGGTTGGTGGCGAGCGCGCGCACCGTCACCGCCATGGTCTGGGTGCCGGCATTGCCGCCCACGCCCGCGACGATCGGCATCAGCGCGGCCAGCGCCACCATCTTCTGGATCGTGCCCTCGAACAGGCTGATGATCGTCGCCGCCACCAGCGCGGTGAGCAAATTGGTCAGCAGCCAGCGCACCCGGCCCTTGTAGCTGTCGATCACCGGTTCGTTGATGTCGCCTTCGCCGGCACCCGAGAGCAGCAGCGCGTCCTCGCCTGCCTCCTCGGAGATGATGTGGACCACGTCGTCCACCGTGATCATGCCGACCAGCCGGCCGTTGGGGTCGATCACCGCGGCCGAGATCAGCGCGTATTTCTGGAAGCGGAGCGCCACTTCCTCCTGGTCCATGTCGACCGGGATCAGCGTCTGTTCGCGCTTCATCACATCGCCCATCGAGACGATGCGCGGGGTACGCAGGATCCAGGAGAGCGCGCAGGTGCCCACCGGCTTGTGGCTGGGATCGACGACGAAGATTTCCCAGAAGTCGGTCGCCAGATCCTCGTTCTTGCGCAGGTAATCGAGCACGTCGCCGACGGACCAGTGCTCGGGCACCGCGATCAGCTCGCGCTGCATCAGGCGGCCGGCGGATTCCTCCGGATAGGAAAGCGCTTCCTCGATCGCGGCGCGGTCGTCGGGGTCGAGCGCGCGCAGCACCTCGCGCTGGTCCTCGACGTCCATGTCCTCGATGATCGCGACGGCGTCGTCGGTATCGAGCTCGGCGGCGATGTCCGCCACCTGGGTGGCGGTGAGCGATTCGACCAGCGCCTCGCGCACCCAGTCGTTCATCTCGGCGAGCACGTCGCCGTCGATCAGGTCGGCGATCGCGCTGACCAGCGCGGCGCGGTCCTCGGAGGGGGCGAGCTCGACCAGGTCGGCGATGTCGGCGGGGTGGAGCGGCTCGGCCAGCGCGTGCGCCCGGGCGGAGTCGCCGTCGTGCACCGCGTCGAGCACCGCATCGACGAACTCCGGCCGCAGCCGGTCGTCCTCGTCGAGCTGGGGCTCGGGGACCATGCTATCCGCTTGAAGTTCGGTCTCGCTCAAGGTTCGACCTCCCTGTTTGGCCCCGCTTCCGCCGCTGCCACCCTCTCCGCCGATTTGCAAGTCGCCCCGCGCCCCACTAGGTGCTGTGCAAAGCCTTCTCAGGAGTAAGTTTCGTGTCCGAACCCACCAAGCTCGTCATGACCCTCGACACCGGCGAGGTGCACATCCAGCTGCGCCCCGATCTCGCCCCCAAGCATGTCGAGCGCATCGCCACCCTCGCCGACGAAGGCTTCTATGACGACGTCGTCTTCCACCGCGTGATCGACGGCTTCATGGCCCAGGGCGGCGACCCGACCGGCACCGGCATGAGCGGTTCGAGCCTGCCCAACCTGCCGGCCGAGTTCAGCCGCGAGCCGCATGTCCGCGGCGTCTGCTCGATGGCCCGCACGATGGACCCGAACAGCGCCAACTCGCAGTTCTTCATCTGCCTCGACGACGCGACGTTCCTCGACGGCCAGTACACCGTCTGGGGCGTGGTCACCGAGGGCATGGAGCATGTCGACGCGCTGCCGAAGGGCGAGCCGCCGCGCAACCCGGGCAAGATCGTCAAGGCCCGCACCGAGGCGTAAAGTCCTTCTAGCCCCTCCCCCTCGGGGGAGGGGTTTGGGGTGGGGCCTATCCGCGTGCGAACGTCGCGGTGAGACCTCCCCACCCCAAACCCCTCCCCTGAAGGGGAGGGGCTTTATGCATCACGCCACCCGGTCTGCCTCGAGCACGTCGACTAGCCAGTCGTGGAACAGCTTGACCGGCCGTGTAGTCAGCGCGCGCGGGCGACAGACGAACCAGTAGCTATAGTCGCTGTCCACGGTCAGGTCGAAGAGCTGGACCAGTCGCTCGTCGCGCGCCGCCTCGAAATGCGATTCGAGCATGAAGGCGACGCCCAGCCCCTGCGCCGCCGCCTCGAGCATGAGCGTGCCCGAATCGAAATGGTCGATCGCCGCCGGCTCGATCTCCTGCTCCGAAAGCCCCGCCGCCGCGCGCCACGCGGTGAAGGTGTCGGCCATGTCGCGGTGCACCAGCGCGGTCAGCCGCGACAATTGCTCGGGCCTGGTGATCGGATCCGGCCCTTCGAGCAGCGCGCGCGCGCCGATCACGTAGACGCGGTTGCGATCGAGCCTTTTGGCATAGAGCGTCGGGTCGATGTCGCGCGCCACCACGATTGCCGCGTCGAGTCCGTCGCCCAGCCGCGCCACCGCATGGCCGCCCGTGTCCACATCGAGATGCAGCTCGGGATGCTTGCGCTTGAGGTCGCCCATGTGCGGCATCAGCCGCTGCGTCGCGAACAGCGGCAGCAGGCCGAGGCGCAGGCGCAGCAGCTCGGTGCCGCTGGTCATCGTCTCCACCGCATCGGCCATGGTGTCGAGCGCCGGGGCGATCATGCCGAGCAGCCGGTCGCCATCGTCGTTGAGCTTGAGCGCCTGGTGGCGCCGCTCGAACAGCGGCTTGCCGATGAAGCGCTCGAGCGCCTGGACGCGGCGGCTCAGCGCCGGCGAGGAGAGCGCCAGCTCCTCCGCCGCGGCCTTGATCGAGCCGAGCCGCGCCACCTGCACGAATGCTTCGATTGCCGTCAGGGGAGGAAGTCGTCGCATCTCGCTCTCTTTTTGTTGCGCTGCGTCATTATCCTTGGCGCGGGTTTCGCCCCACGCCAATGCCCTTTTGGGTGTTGGCCATATATCGCTCTTGTTATTCGCGATTGCAAGTTGTGCACGCGTTAATGTTTCTTTTCGCACTTGCACAAAAACCGCCCGCACTGCACAAAGCACGTGCCTTTCAGGCATCCTCTCCTAAAACTTTCCCGGCCGGTCCTCGCGATCGGCCTTTTTTTTGTCTGAACGATTCCCCACCTCCGGCGTCTCACACGCCTGGGGAGAACAGAAAATGGCGGACGAAGAAGCGCAGCCTACCCGGCTGCAGGTTGCCAATGCCCGGCCCGAGGACAGCGGTCGTGGCCTCGCGCATCTGCCGCGCGCCCTGATGGCGCGGCTCGGCCTCACCGAAGGCGATGTGATCGAGATTGTCGGCAAGCGCGCCACCCCGGCGCTTGCCGTGCTGCCCTATGCCGAGGACGAGGGCCTTGAGCTCCTGCGTATCGACGGTCTCCAGCGCGCCAATGCCGGCGTCGGCTCGGGCGATTTCGTCGAAGTGCGCAAGGCGCAGTCCAAGCCGGCGACGCGCGTGGTATTCGCGCCCGCCCAGCAGAATCTCCGCCTCCAGGGCAGCGGCGAGGCATTGAAGCGCGTCTTCTTCCAGCGCCCGCTCGCCCAGGGCGACGTCGTCGCCACTGCCGGCCAGCAGCGCGCCGACATCCCGCCCCAGGTCGCCCAGTTCCTCCGCGCGCCGGCCTATGCGCTGCAGGAGATCCGCCTCACCGTCGTCTCGGCCAGCCCCAAGGGCATCGTCCATATCGACGAGAATACCGAGGTCGAGCTGCGCCCCGAATATGAAGAGGCGAGCGGAGACGCGCGTCGCGCCGACGTCACCTATGACGATATCGGCGGCATGGCCGGCACGATCGACCAGCTGCGCGAGATGGTCGAGCTGCCGCTGCGCTATCCCGAGCTGTTCCAGCGCCTCGGCGTCGATCCGCCCAAGGGCGTGCTGCTCCATGGCCCGCCCGGCACCGGCAAGACGCGGCTCGCCCGCGCGGTCGCCAACGAATCGGACGCGCAGTTCTTCCTGATCAACGGGCCCGAGATCATGGGCTCGGCCTATGGCGAATCGGAAGGCCGGCTGCGTCAGATCTTCGAGGAAGCGGCCAAGGCGGCGCCGTCGATCGTCTTCATCGACGAGATCGATTCGATCGCGCCCAAGCGCGGCCAGGTCTCGGGCGAGGCGGAGAAGCGCCTCGTCGCCCAGCTGCTCACGCTGATGGACGGGCTGGAGGCGCGCGCCAACATCGTCGTCATCGCCGCGACCAACCGGCCGGACGCGATCGACGAGGCACTGCGCCGGCCGGGCCGGTTCGACCGCGAGATCGTCGTCGGCGTGCCGGACGAGCGTGGCCGCCGCGAGATCCTCGGCATCCACACGCGTGGCATGCCGCTCGGCGACAAGGTCGATCTCGGCGAGCTCGCCCGCACCACCTTCGGTTTCGTCGGGGCCGACCTGTCGGCGCTCGCCCGCGAGGCGGCGATCGAGGCGGTGCGCCGGATCATGCCCAAGCTTGATCTCGAGAAGGGCACGATCCCGCCCGAGGTGCTCGATACGCTGGCCGTAACGCGCGAGGACTTCCTCGAGGCGCTCAAGCGCGTCCAGCCTTCGGCGATGCGCGAAGTCATGGTCCAGGCGCCGACGGTGCGCTGGGAGGATGTCGGCGGGCTCGACGATGCCCAGATGCGGCTCAAGGAAGGCGTGGAGCTGCCGCTCAAGGATCCCGACGCGTTCCGCCGCCTCGGCATCCGCCCGGCCAAGGGCTTCCTGCTCTATGGGCCGCCGGGCACCGGCAAGACGCTGCTCGCCAAGGCCGTCGCGCGCGAGGCGGAGGCGAATTTCATCGCCACCAAGTCGAGCGACCTGCTCAGCAAATGGTATGGCGAATCCGAGCAGCAGATCGCCCGGCTGTTCGCCCGTGCCCGCCAGGTCGCGCCCTGCGTGATCTTCATCGACGAACTCGATTCGCTGGTGCCGGCGCGCGGCGGCGGCCTGGGCGAGCCCCAGGCGACCGAGCGCGTGGTCAACACGATCCTCGCCGAGATGGACGGGCTCGAGGAGCTGCAGTCGGTGGTGGTGATCGGCGCGACCAACCGGCCGAACCTGATCGATCCGGCGCTGCTGCGCCCGGGCCGGTTCGACGAGCTGGTCTATGTCGGTGTGCCCGATGCGGCCGGTCGCGAGCGGATCCTGCGCATCCAGACCGCGAAGATGCCGCTGGCCTCCGACGTCGATCTAAAGTCGGTCGCCGAGCAGACCGAGCGCTATACCGGTGCCGATCTGGAGGACGTGGTCCGCCGCGCCGGCCTGGTCGCGCTGCGCCAGTCGCTCCAGACCAAGGAAGTGACCCAGGCGCATTTCGACGAGGCCCTCGCCGATTCGCGCGCCACGGTCACGCCCGAGATGGAGAATGAGTACCAGGCGATGTCGGGCCGGCTGAAGCAGCAGGCCTCGGCGATCCAGCCGCTTGGATTCATCGCCCCCGGCATGCTGCAGGGCCGCGGGCCGAAGGGTGCGGACTGAATCTAAATCCTCCCCCGGAAACGGCGTTTCCGGGGGAGGGGGACCGCGACGCGCTAGCGTCGTGGTGGAGGGGGTCTACAACAGCTGTGGTGAGCCCCCTCCACCATTCGCTTGCGCGAATGGTCCCCCTCCCCCGGAGCCATGGGCTCCGAGGGAGGATTTTTACGCCCGCCGCGTCGCCACCCAGGCATAGGCCAGCAAACACCCCAGCGCCCCCGCCGCGGTCAGATACGGCAGCGGCCGCCACAGCTCGTACAGCCCCACCCCGATCGACGGCCCCAGCACGAACGCCGCGCCGTTCACCGAAGTGACCTTGCCCGCCACCGATCCCTGCGCTTCCGCTCCCACACCCAGCGACGCGCCGGCGGTGAATCCCGGCCGGGCAAAGCCCATGCCGAGCGAGATCAGCGCATAGCCCATCGCGATGCCGTAGAGCGTCGTCGCGGTGCCGGTCGCAACGCAGCCGAGCAGCCCCAGCCCCGCGCCTGCCAGCACCAGCGCGCGCGGGCGCAGGTCGAGCATCGGGATCAGCCCCCATTGCGCGAGCAGCGAGGCGCCGGCGCCGATCATCAGCACCAGGCCGGTCGGCTGCAGTGCCTCGACCGGCGGCAGCTGCATCCGGTCGATCACCAGGAAGCCGATCGCCTGGCCGGTCATTGCCTGGGCATGGCCGATGATCAGGCCCGCGACGATCCAGGCGCGGATGCGCGGGTCGAAATAGCGGACATTCTCGCTGGTCTCCTCGGCGGTGGCGGCGGTCACCGTCGCGCCGGTCCCCTGCCCGCCGATCGAGGGATAGGAGATCGCGGCGCCATGCGCATGGCCCTCGTCCCGGGGCAGGCCCCGGGCGGCGGCGATCCAGATCACCACGCCGATCGCGCTGGCGGCAAAGGCGGGGCCGGCGAGTCCTATCAATGGCCCGCCCGGCCAGAGATGCCCCATCACCAGATAGGGCGCGATCGCCGGGCCCAGGATCGTGCCGAGCCCGAAGGCCGAGGCGAGCAGGGTCAGCGCCTGGGTCCGCTCCTCGCGGCTGGTCCGTCCCGCCACGATCGCCTGCACCGCCGGCGGCGCCGCCGATCCGAAGGTCCCGTAGATCACCCGGCCGGCGACGAATGCGATGAAGGTCGCCACCGGGCCCAGCCAGCCATTGATCCCCAGCGCCAGGCACAGGCCGCACAGCCCCAGCGACACGGTGAAGCCGGCAATGCCGAGCAGCACCATTGCGCGCCGCCCGTGCCGGTCGGAGCGATTGGCCCAGAAGGGCGCGGCGATCACCCAGAGCAGGGCGGAGACCGAGAAGACCGCGGCGACGGCGCTGTCGGGGGCGTGGAGCGAGCGGCCGAGCGCGGGCAGTACCGATTGCAGCGCGGTATTGCCCGCCGCGATGACGAGCATGACGGTGAACAGCAGCGCGAAGGTGCCGTCGACCCGGCGGAACCTCATGGCCGCGCCCAATTATAGCTGCGCCCGATCTCGGCGACGTGGAGCATGTACCAGCTGTACCAGCGCCCGCGGCCCTTCTCCCGCGTCTCGGCATGCTCGGGATGCTTGCGCCAGGCGATGGCGCTGGCCTCGTCGGCCCAATAGCTGATCGTGATCGCCTGGCCCTCGCCGTTTCCGACATGGTCGACGCCGCGATAGCCGGGCTGCTGCGCCGCCAGCGTATCCATCTGCGCCGCGGCGACGGCGTACCCCTCGGCGTCTTCCCCCGTGCGCTCGGAAATGAACAGGACGGCGACTTGCCCGGTGCGATCCTCTGCCATGGACCCTGCCCCTATCCTAACCGTCACCCCGGCGAAAGCCGGGGTCTCGGGCGATGGCGCATGCAACCCGCGCTCTATTCCGTCATCCCGGCGAAAGCCGGGATCTCATGCGGCAAGCGCATGCCGGTGGCCCGAGATCCCGACTTCCGTCGGGATGACGGGTGCGGCTAAAGCCGCACCCTATGATCACCGACTGGCATTTCTACGCGCTCGCTGTCCCAGCGGTGATCCTGCTCGGGCTCAGCAAGGGCGGCTTCGCCGGCATGGGCGCGCTTTCGCTCCCCCTGCTCACCTTCGCGGTCGATCCGGTGCGCGCCGCGGCGATCACCCTGCCGATCCTGATCGCGCAGGACGTGGTCGGCGTCTGGGCGTTCCGCCGCACGGTCGACTGGCGGCTGCTCGGCTGGATGCTCCCAGGCTCGATGCTCGGCATCGCGCTCGGCTACTGGTTCGCGGCGAGCGTCTCTTCCGCGGCGGTGATGGCGATGGTCGGCGGCATCTCGATCCTGTTCGGCGCCTATCGGCTCTGGGCCGCGCGCCATGCGACCCCGAAGGACACCGCCCGCTGGCCAGACTGGATCGGATCGCTGTTCGGCATTGCCTCGGGCTTCACCAGCCAGATCGCCCATGCCGGCCAGCCGCCCTTCCAGCTCTGGGTGCTGCCGCGGGGGCTGCCGCGCGACATCCTCGTAGGCACCACCGCGCTCTTCTTCGCCGCGACCAACTGGATCAAGGTCCCCGCCTACCTCGCGCTAGGCCAGTTCACCGCGGCCAACGTCATGACGTCAGCCGCGCTGCTGCCGCTCGCGCTGGTGTCCACCGTCGCCGGCGTCTGGCTGGTGCGTAGGGTCGACGCGGCGCGCTTCTACACCGCGATCTATGTGCTAATGATGCTGGTCGGCATCGCCCTCGTGGCTGAGGCGATTCGCTAAGTCATTGAAATCATTTAAGCGGCCAAGGCGCGAAAACGCGCTTTGGCGTGTACTTCCTGTACTTTGGCTCAGTCGAACAGGCTCGAAACCGAGCTTTCGTCCGCGATCCGCTTGATCGCCTCGGCGAGCAAAGGCGCGATCGTCAGGTGGCGGATCTTGCTGCTCTCGGCGATCACCGCATGGTTGCCGATCGAGTCGGTGATGACCAGTTCGGCCAGCGCCGAGCCGTCGACCCGCGCCACCGCGCCGCCCGAAAGCACGCCGTGGGTGCAGTATGCGACCACGTCCTCGGCACCCGCCGCCTTCAGCGCGGCGGCGGCGTTGCACAAAGTGCCGGCCGAATCGACGATGTCGTCGATCAGGATGCAGAAGCGCCCTTCGACATTGCCGATGATGTTCATCACTTCCGATTCGCCCGGGCGCTCGCGGCGCTTGTCGACGATGGCGAGCGGGGCGTTCTCGAGCCGCTTGGCCAGCGCGCGGGCGCGCACCACGCCGCCCACGTCGGGCGAGACCACCATCCACTTCTTGTCGGGGAAGCGGCTATGGATGTCGGCGCTCATCACCGGGGCGGCGAAGAGATTGTCGGTCGGGATGTCGAAGAAACCCTGGATCTGCCCGGCGTGCAGATCGACCGAGAGCACGCGGTCGGCGCCGGCCGTGGTCACCAGGTTGGCGACCAGCTTGGCCGAGATCGGCGTGCGCGGGCCGGGCTTCCGGTCCTGGCGGGCATAGCCGAAATAGGGGAGCACCGCGGTGATGCGCTTGGCCGACGCGCGCTTCAGCGCGTCGATCATGATCAGCATCTCCATGAGGTTGTCGTTCGCCGGATAGCTGGTCGACTGCATCACGAAGACGTCCTCGCCGCGGACATTCTCGAGGATCTCGACGAAGATCTCCTCGTCGGCGAAGCGGCGGACATTCGCCTGGGTCAGCGGAATCTCGAGATACTCCGCGATCGCCTTGGCGAGCGGCGCGTTCGAATTGCCGGCCAACAGTTTCATCGAATATCTCCCGAGTGTCCCTCGACGCCCCCTTTGTCAGCCGATACGCAGCGGGGCAAGACGGGGGATGAGGGTTATGCACCGCGAAGTGACGTTCACGCCACAGCTCGAGGACCATGTCGCGGGGCAGCGGCTATGGTATCGCGCCTATCAGCGCCGGCCGCTGGCCCGGTTCTTCCTCGTCGCGATAGTGTTGCTCGCGCTGGGGGTCCTGGGCACGATGGCTTGGGATCTCGCGGTCGGGTGGTCGCTGGCGCGGAGCCTCGGCGACAAGGGGGCCGCGCTGTTCGGCGTGCTGGTGATGCTGGGTGTCCTGGTCTGGACCTCGTGGCGCATTCCCGCACAGGTCCGTCGCATGGCCGAGCAGCAGCCGTCGCTGTTCTCCGAGACAACCTGGCGCTGGAGCGAAACGGCACTGGTCGCGAAGTCAGCCGCCGGCACCAGCCGGGTCGAATGGGCCTCGCTCTATGGCTGGCTCGCCGACGGCAAGTCGATTGTCGTCCGGCCGCAGGAGCGGATCGTGCTGATCCTGCCGCGCCATGTCCTCAGCCCCGAACAGGATGCCGACCTTATCGCCACGCTCGAGCGGTTTGCCGTGAAGGCACGGCGCTCCTAAGGCGGGCCGATGACCGTCACCACCCGCTTCGCGCCGAGCCCCACCGGCAAGCTCCATGTCGGAAACCTGCGCACCGCGCTCCACAACTGGATGTTCGCGAAGAAGCAGGGCGGCCGCTTCCTGCTGCGCATCGACGACACCGATGCCGAGCGCTCGGAGGAAGCGTTCGTCGAGGCCATCCGCGCCGACCTCGCCTGGCTCGGCCTCCACCCCGATGGCGAGGAACGCCAGTCCGCCCGCTTCGACCGCTACGAGGCGCGGTTCGAGGAACTCAAGGCTGCCGGCCGGGTCTATCCAGCCTATGAGACCGCGCAGGAGCTCGAGCTCAGGCGCAAGGTGCTGCTCGGCCGCGGTCTGCCCCCGGTCTATGACCGCGCCGCACTGGCGCTCACCGATGCCGACCGGGCAAAGCTCGAGGCCGAGGGCATCCGCCCGCACTGGCGCTTCCGGCTCGACCATGACGCCATGATCGAGTGGGACGATCTGGTCCGCGGCCCCCAGCGCTTCGATCCGAAGACGATGAGCGATCCCGTCGTCCGCCGCGCCGACGGCAGCTGGCTCTATCTCCTCCCCTCGGTGATCGACGATGTCGACATGGCCATCAGCCATGTCGTGCGCGGCGAGGACCATGTCTCGAACACCGCGACCCAGCTCCAGATGTTCGCGGCGCTGGGGGCCGAGGCCCCCCGCTTCGCCCATGAGGCACTGCTCACCGGCGCCGAAGGCAAGCTCTCCAAGCGGCTCGGATCGCTCGGCATCGAACATTTCCGCGAGATCGGCATCGAGCCCCAGGCGCTGATTGCGCTGCTCGCCCGGCTCGGCACCAGCGATCCCGTCGAGCCGCTCACCGATTGCGCCCCGTTGATCGAGAGCTTCGACTTCGCCCGCTTCGGTCGCGCCCCCGCGCGCTTCGACGAGGAGGAACTGGCGCAGCTGGGTGCCCGCATCGTCCACCAGCTCGATTATGCCGCAGTGAAGGACCGCCTCCCTGCAGCCGTGACCGAGGCCGGCTGGGACGCGATCCGCCCCAATCTCTCCACCATCGCCGAAGCCGCCGACTGGTGGAGCGTGGTCGAGGGCCCGGTCACCGTCAGCATCGCCGAGGAGGACCGCCCCTTCCTCGCCAAGGCTGCCGAGGTCGCCGCGACGCTCGACTGGTCCAATCCCTGGCCCGAACTCACCGGTGCGCTCAAGGAAGCTACCGGCCGTAAGGGCCGCGCACTGTTCCTGCCCCTGCGACTCGCCCTCACCGGCCGCGAGCATGGCCCCGACATGGCCGCGCTCCTCCCCCTGATCGGCAAGGATGCTGCCCTGGAACGCCTCGGGGGCGCATGATCGCAAAACCCTTTGCATGTTTAATGTAATGTTGTATCATCACTGGAGTCGGCTCAGACCGGCAATGGAGATGGAGTGCAACGCCATGTACGCTGAACAACGCTACCGGCCCCAGCAATCGCGCACCGTCAGCATCGGCGCGTCGCTGCTCTTCAGCGGGGCGATCATCGCCGGGATGGTCTATTCCTCGCCCAATTTCGTCAAAGCGATCCGGGACACCACGCTCGTCACCTATCCGGTCAAGGAGACGCTGCCGCCGCCGCCGGTCGAGAAGCCCAAGGAACAGCCCAAGCCCGATCCCAAGCCGGCGATGCAGCCGCCGGTCACTGCTCCCGATCCGATCCTCAAGACCGTGCCGACCGACAACAAGCTGGTGACCACACCGGATATCCCGCTGGTCACCCCGGACAACAGCAAGCCGGTCGAGACGGGAGAGGTGTACAAGCCCGAGCCGCGCGTCGAGCCGGCGCCGTTGCCGCTGGTCGGTGCCCGCCGCGACGGGCGCTATGCCGAGGACTTCCAGCCCGCCTACCCGGCATCCGAGCTGCGCGAGCAGCGCGACGGACGCGTCTCCGTCCGCGTGCTGGTCGGTACCAATGGCAGGGTGAAGGCCGTCGAGCAGGTCAGCGCCACCAGCCCGGCCTTTTTCGACGCCACCAGGCGCCAGGCCCTGTCGAAATGGCGGTTCAAGCCGGCGACGCGGGGCGGCGTGGCCGAGGAAAGCTGGATGACGCTCAGCGTCACCTTTCAGATCAAGGACCAGTAAGGGGCTTGATGGCGCGCGGGGGCTGGCTCTCGGGCCCCCGCGCGCCTATCTTCAGGCCAAGATGAGCTACCTTCAGAGATTCAATCCCCTGCGCGCCTTTGGCGATTTCAGGCGCTGGCTCGCCACCCGCAAGCCCTATGAGCTGTGGTTCATGATTCTCGCCATGGGGGTCACTTTGGTGATCCTCTACATGTTCGTGAAGGATTCGGCCGTCGAGGCGCCGTACAAGCGCGACATCATCTATGTGCAGCAATGGCGGCTCGATCGCAGCGATGCAGACATCAAGGCACAGCAGGCCAAGGACCTGCCCGCCGAGCTGAAGCGCAAGGCGGATTTCGAGGCCGCACAGAAGAAGCGTCAGGCCGAATTCAAGAAATATGACGATTGGCTGACCCAGCACGGCTTCTGAGCGACGCACGCTGGATGGGGGCTGCGCTCGCGCTTGCGGAGCGGGGCAGGGGGCGGACCGCGCCCAATCCCAATGTCGGCTGCCTGATCGTCCGCGATGGCGTCGTGATTGGTCGCGGCTGGACCCAGCCCGGCGGCCGCCCGCATGCGGAGGCGATGGCGCTGGCCGGGGCCGGCGAAAAGTCGCGCGGCGCAACTGCCTATGTCACGCTCGAACCCTGCGCGCACGAGTCCCCGCGTGGCCCGGCCTGCTCGAACCTGCTGGTCGCCGCCGGCGTCGCCCGGGTGGTGATCGCGCTCGGCGATCCCGATCCGCGGACCAATGGGACAGGGGCCGCGCGCCTGCGTGCCGCAGGGATCCAGGTGACCGAAGGCGTCCGCACCGACGAAGCGCGCCGCTCGATGGCCGGCTTCCTGACCCGGCTGGAGAAGCATCGCCCCCAGGTCACGCTCAAGCTCGCCACCTCGCTCGACGGCCGTATCGCGCTCCCCTCGGGCGAGAGCCAGTGGATCACCGGCCCCGAAGCGCGCGCCCATACCCATCTCGAGCGCAGCCGGCACGAGGCGATCCTGGTTGGCCGCCGCACGATGGAGATCGACAAGCCCCGGCTCGATGTCCGCCTGCCGGGGCTGGAGGAGCGCACGCCGCGCCGGCTGGTGCTGTCCTCGACCGGCGATCTCAAGCGCCCCGAGGATATCGCTGGCCTCGAAGCCGTCGACCATCTCTTCGTGGAGGGCGGCGCCGAGACCGCTTCCGCTTTTCTCCGCGCCGACCTGGTCGACCGGCTGCTGCTCTATCGCGCGCCGATCCTGATCGGCGAGGGCAGGGCGGCGCTCGGCGACATCGGGCTTGCCCGGCTGGGCGATGCCCATGGCCGCTGGCGGCTGATGGAAAGCCGCATGCTTGGCAGTGACAGGATGGAGGTCTACGAGCACGCCTGATGTTTACGGGAATCGTCACTGATATCGGCACGGTCGAGGCGACCGAGAAGCAGGGTGACCTGCATGTCCGCGTCTCCACCGCCTATGAAACGGGGGGCATCGATCTCGGTGCGTCCATCTCCTGCTCGGGCGTGTGCCTGACGGTGGTCGACAAGGCGCCGGGCTGGGTCGCGTTCGACGTCTCGGGCGAGACGATCAGCCGCACCGCTGAGGGCATGTGGACCTCTGGCCGCAAGCTCAACCTCGAGCGCGCGCTCAGGCTGGGCGACGAGCTGGGCGGCCATATCGTCACCGGCCATGTCGATGGCATCGGCACGGTCAAGTCGATCGAGGAGATCGGCGGCTCGCATCACATCGTGATCCAGGCCGGCGCGGAGCTGGCGCCATACGTGGCGCCCAAGGGCTCGATCACCGTCGACGGCGTCTCGCTCACCGTCAATGCGGTGCGCGATACCGATGCCGGCGTCGAATTCGACCTCAACATCATTCCCCACACCGCTTCCGTCACTACATTCGGGGCATTGGAAGCCGGGCAGGCCGTCAATCTCGAGATCGACGTGCTCGCCCGCTATCTGCAACGCATGGAGTCCCTTCGTGGCAAAGCCTGAGCAAGCAAATCCTTTGGCGCGCCTCAAGCACGCCTTCCTCTCCTCCCCCGAGGAGCTGATCGACGAGGCCCGCAACGGCCGCATGGTCATCCTGGTCGATGACGAGGATCGCGAGAATGAAGGCGATCTGGTCATCCCCGCCCAGATGGCGACTCCGGACGCAGTCAACTTCATGGCGCGCTTCGGCCGCGGGCTGATCTGCCTGGCGCTCACCGCCGAACGCGGGCGCCAGCTTCAACTGGAGCCGATGGCGCGGGTCAACGGCACCCCGCTCGGCACCGCCTTCACCGTCTCGATCGAGGCCAAGGAAGGCATCTCCACCGGCATCTCCGCCGCCGATCGCGCGCGCACCGTCGCGGTGGCGATCGATGCGGCCAATGGCCCCGATGCGATCACCTCGCCCGGCCATGTCTTCCCGCTGATCGCGCGCGACGGCGGCGTCCTCGTCCGCACCGGCCATACCGAGGCGGCGGTCGACCTGGCGCGGCTCGCCGGGCTCAATCCGTCGGGCGTGATCTGCGAGATCATGAAGGACGACGGGACGATGGCGCGTCTCGACGACCTCATTTCCTTCGCCCAGTTCCACAATCTCAAGCTCGGCACGATCCGCGACCTGATCGCCTATCGCCGCCGCCACGACCATCTCGTCGAGAAGCGCGCCGAGACGCGCTTCGACAGCGACTGGGGCGGCGAGTGGACCGCGATGACCTTCTGGAACAAGGCGACCGAGAGCGAGCAGGTCGCGCTGGTCAAGGGCAAGATCGATCCGGCCAAGCCGACTCTGGTGCGCATGCACGCGCTCTCGCCCTTCTCCGACATTTTCGGCGAAGGCGGTGCGCGGGGCGGGCTGCTGCGCCGCTCGATGGAGATCATCGCCGAGGAAGGCGCGGGCGTGGTCGTGGTGATCAACAAGCCGCGTCCCGACCAGTTCACCCGGGCGCTCCAGGCCCGCGAGGGCACGCTGGAGCCCAAGGACATGGACGAGCTGCGCGACTATGGCGTCGGCGCGACGATCCTCACCGAACTCGGCGTGCAGGACATGATCCTGCTCACCAACACCCATCACACGCTCGTGGGGCTCGACGGCTATGGCCTGTCGATCGTCGGCGAGCATCCCATCGATACCGGAGAATGACTTGGCACGTGTCCTGATCGTCGAAGCGCGCTTCTACGCGCATCTGAATGACCTGCTGCTCGAAGGCGCGCGCGCCGCGATCGAAGAAGCAGGCCATAGCCACGAGACCATCACCGTGCCCGGCGCGCTCGAGATCCCCGGCGCGGTGGCGATGGCCGCCGAAACCGGCCGCTACGATGCGTTCGTCGCACTCGGCGTGGTGATCCGCGGCGAGACCTATCACTTCGAAGTGGTCTCCAACGAAAGCGCCCGCGGCCTGATGGCCCTCGCCATGGACTCGCTCCCCATCGGAAACGGTATCCTGACCGTAGAAAACGAAGCCCAGGCCCTCACCCGCGCCAAGCCGGACGAGAAGGACAAGGGCGGCGAGGCTGCGAAGGCCGCGCTGGCGATGCTCGCGCTCAAGAGCAAGTTCGGCTGATCCGATGGACATGCCCCCGTCCCGCTACCGCGTAGTGGAGCAGGGGCGCCGGCTGGTCGTGATCGACACGCTGGCGGGGCGGTCCGTAACCCCGCCGGCGATCGCGTCCCGGCCCGAGATGCCGAGCGATCGGCCGCGGACGATGGAAGCGCCGCGGCCGCAAGCCCAGCCTCGCCCGACGCGCGGCTCGGGCGCGCCGCGCGGCCGCCATGCGGGCGGGGAGGGCTTCAGCTTCGTGACCGCGTCCTGGTACGACAAGGAAGGCCCGCGCACGATCCGGATCGGCAAAGACAGCCAGACGCAGTTGCTGGTCGTCCTGGTCGTGGTGCTCGGGCTGGGGTTCGTGCTCGCTATGCTGTTCGGCTGGGTGCTGGCCTTCCCTGTCGCCTTCGTCATCTTCCACGAAAAGACGCGGATAGCGCTGCGCGCCGCGGCCACGACCTGGCTCACGGCGCTCAACGCGAACGAAAGTTAGGCCGCCACCGGATAGTCCGTGTACCCCTCGGCCCCGCCGATATAGAACAGCTCCTCGCGCTGCGGGTTGAGCGACAGCCCTTCCTTCAGCCGGCGCGGCAGGTCGGGATTGGCAAGGAAGGTCCGCCCGAACGCGATCGCATCGGCCTCGCCTGCGTCGAGCGCGGCCTGGGCGTCGTCGAGATGATAATCGGCGTTGAGGATCAGCGGGCCCTTGAAGACCTTGCGCATCCCCGGATGGACCGGCGGATGATCGGGCTTGCCGCGGGTGCCGCCTGGGCGCGGCTCGCGCATCTCGAGAAAGGCGATGCCGATCTCGTCGAGCGCCGCTGCCGCTGCCTCGAACAGCGGCGCCGGGTTGCTGTCGTTGACGCCCTGCACCTCGCCGTTCGGGGAGAGCCGCACGCCGGTCCGCTCGCCGCCGATCGTGTCGACGACGCGCTGGGTCACTTCGCGCAGCAGCCGCACCCGGTTGGGGATCGAGCCGCCATAGGCGTCGTCGCGGAAGTTGGAGTTGTCGCGCAGGAAGCTGTCGATCAGATAGCCGTTCGCGGCATGGACCTGCACCCCGTCGAACCCGGCGCGGATCGCGTTCCGCGCGGCATTGGCATAATCGTCGAGCAGCCCGGGGATCTCGTCGGTGCGCAGCGGCCGCGCCTGGGCATAGGGGCGCTTGATCTCGCCGCTCTCCTCGGCCGGATAGGTACGGACTTCACCCGGCGCGGTATTGGCCGAGGCCGAGACCGGCGCCGCCCCGCCCAGGAAATCGGGATGGACCAGCCGGCCCATGTGCCAGAGTTGCGCGACGATGCGCCCGCCGGCCGCGTGCACCGCCTCGACCACCGGCTTCCACGCATCGGTCTGTTCGTCGCTCCACAGGCCCGGCGCATAGGCCCAGCCCAGGCCCTGCCGGCTGATCCCGGTCGCCTCGGAGATGATCAGCCCGGCACTGGCGCGCTGCGCATAATAGTCCGCCATGATCGGCGTCGGCACATGCTCGCGCGTCGCGCGGCCGCGGGTCAGCGGCGCCATCAGCAGGCGGTTCGGCGCATGGATCGCGCCCAGCTGGATCGGATCGAACAGGTTCGGCATCGTCGCAAATTCCCTAACGACTGTGACGCAAGGAAATAGGGGGCTAAGGGGGCGCATGCATCGGCCCGCCTCCCCAAGAAAAGCTATTTCCCCGCAAACCGCCTCTGCATTGCCGATCGCCGCCCTGCTCGCCGGCAACATCGCGCTCGCCTTCGGGCCATGGTTCGTGCGGCTGGCCGATGTGGGACCCGTGGCGGCGGGCTTCTGGCGCATCGCGATCGCCGCGCCGATCCTGGTCGCGCTCTCCTTTGCCGGTCAGAAGCGGCCCTTCGCCCCGGCGCGCGGCCTGTTGCTGCCGATCGCGCTCGGCGGCCTCGCCTTTGCCGCGGACCTGGCGAGCTGGCATGTCGGCATCCTCCAGACCACGCTCGCCAACGCCACTTTGTTCGGCAATTCGGCGACGCTGATGTACCCGATCTACGGCTTCCTCGTCGCGCGCATGTGGCCGACGCGGACCCAGGGCCTCGCCCTCGCGCTCGCCGCGGCGGGGGCTGCGCTGCTGCTCGGCCGTTCCTTCCAGCTCTCGCCCGATCACCTGGTCGGCGACCTGCTCTGCCTGCTCGCCGGCACGCTCTACACCGTCTATTTCGTGCTGATGGGCAAGGCCCGCGCGGTGATGGCGCCGCTGCCTGCGCTTGCCCTTTCCACCCTCGCCAGCGCGCTGCCACTACTGGTCGCGGCACTGGTGATGGGCGAGACATTCTGGCCGGGGCATTGGGGCATATTGATCGGCCTCGCGCTCGCCAGCCAGGTGGTGGGGCAGGGGCTGATGATCTACGCGATCGGCCATCTCTCGCCGCTCGTCGTCGGCATCGGCCTGCTCTCCCAGCCGATCGTCGCCGGGATCGTCGGCTGGAGCGTCTATGGCGAGACGCTCGGCCCGCTCGACTTTGTCGGTGCGATCCTGGTCGCGATCGCGCTCGTCCTGGTGCGCAGCGGCGGTCCACGGGTTGCGCCGGAAGCTGAGGGGGCTAAATCGGCATGATGGACCTGAAGGACGCGACTCTCGACGAACTGCGCGCCGCGCTCGCGCCGCAGGTGGCGGCCAATGCGGCGTTCGATGGCTGGAACAACCGTGCGGTCGATGCCGCAGCGGACGCGCTCGGCGTCGACCGCGACGTCGCCCATCTCGCCTTCACCGATGGCCCGGTCGCGATGATCGACGCCTGGTTCGCTTATGTCGACGCCGCGATGCTCGCCCGCTTCACGCCCGAGCAGCTGGCCGCGATGAAGATCCGCGCGCGCATCACCGCCCTGGTCGAGGCCCGGCTCGACCTCGCCGCCCCGCACCGCGAGGCGCTGCGCCGCGCGCTTGCCATCCTCGCCATGCCGCAGAACCTCGCCCGTGCCGCCCAGCTCGGCTGGCGCGCCGCCGACGCGATGTGGCGCGCCGCCGGCGACACGGCGACCGATTACAACCATTACAGCAAGCGCATGACGCTCGGCGCGGTCTATGCCTCGACGATCGCGGTGTTCCTCGACGACGAGAGCCAGGGCCAGGCCGATACCCGCGCCTTCCTCGCCCGCCGGATCGAGAACATCATGCAGTTCGAGAAGGCCAAGGCGAAATGGCTGACCCCGCCCGAGCACCGCTTCAGCCTGTCGCGCTTCGTTGGCCGGCTGCGGTATCCGGCGGTTTGACCCCCTAATCCCTCTCCCAAAGGGAGAGGAGGTTCCGGACATATCCTACTGGCGTCCTCCCCTCGCAATTGATAATGACTCGCAGCATGAATGCCCCCGCCGCGATTCCCGTGCCCGTTCCGCTTGCCAGCCTGCCCCGCCACAAGCCCGGCTCCGTCGCCATGGTCGACTGGAGCAAGCTGAGCGAGCCCGAGGGCCGGCGCCTGCGTGAGCTGGGGCTGGACGAAGGCGTCGAGGTCGAGCTGCTCCACAAGTCGGGCCTGCTCGGCGGCGGCCCGATCGCCTGCCGCATCGGCCGGATGATCGTCGCCCTGCGCCGTCACGTCGCCTCGGCGATCCACGTCAGTCCCGGCGCATGAACGCGGCCCCGCTGGTTGCGCTGGTCGGCAATCCCAATGCCGGCAAGAGCGCCCTGTTCAACGCCCTCACCGGTGCGCGGCAGAAGGTCGGCAATTATCCCGGCGTCACCGTCGAGCGCCATGCCGGCCGCCTGGCGCTGCCCGACGGCCGCCCGGTCGAGCTGCTCGACCTGCCCGGCACCTACAGCCTCGATCCCTCCTCGCCCGACGAGGCCGTCACCCGTGACGTGCTGTTCGGCAAGCAGGAGGGCGAGCGCCTGCCCGACGGCATCGTCGTGGTGGTCGACGCGACCAATCTCGACAATCACCTGCGCTTCACCCTCCAGCTCGCCGCGCTCGGCCTGCCGATGGTGGTCGCGCTCAACATGGTCGACATGGCCGAGCGCGACGGCCTGATCCTCGATCCCGAGGCATTGGAGCGCGAGCTGGGCGTGCCCGTCGTCGCCACCGTCGCAGTGCGCAAGCGCGGGCTCGATGCACTCAAGGAGCGGCTGGGCGAAGTGCTCAAGGCCGGCCACAAGCTGCGGGAGGGCGCCGGCGTCCAGCACGACATCGTCGTCCTCCAGCGCCGCGCCCGCCAGATCGCCACCGCGGTGACCGTCTCCGAGACCGCCGCGCGCCGCTGGACCCACCGGATCGACGCGATCGTCCTCCATCCGGTCGCCGGCCCGATCCTCCTGCTCGCCTTGATGTTCGTCATGTTCCAGTCGGTCTTCGCCTGGGCCGAGGCGCCGATGGGCTGGATCGAGAGCGGCATGGCCTGGCTGTCCGATACGGTGGCCGGCGCGCTGCCCGACGGCTTCCTGCGCGATTTCCTCGTCCAGGGCCTGATCGCAGGCGTCGGCGCGGTCGTCGTCTTCCTGCCGCAGATCCTGATCCTGTTCGCCTTCATCCTCGTGCTGGAGGCGACCGGCTATATGGTCCGGGCCGCGATGCTGATGGACCGGGTGATGGCAAGCGTCGGCCTGTCGGGCCGCGCCTTCATCCCGCTGCTCTCCAGCTTCGCTTGCGCCGTGCCCGGCATCATGGCGACGCGCACCATCGCCGACGAGAAGGACCGGCTCACCACCATCCTGATCGCCCCGCTGATGACCTGCTCGGCGCGCCTGCCGGTCTATACTATCATCATCGGTTCGCTGATCCCCGAGCGGAGTCTGCTCCCCGGCATCGGCCTGCAGGGCTTCGTGCTGTTCGCGCTCTACATCCTCGGCATCGTCGGCGCCTTCTGCGCGGCGCTGGTGCTGCGCCACACGGTGACCAAGGGCGCGACTTCGGGCTTCATGATGGAGATGCCGAAATACCAGCTACCGCGCATCCGCGACGTGCTGCTCGGCCTGTGGCAGCGCGCCGAGATCTTCCTCAAGCGTGCCGGCACCACCATCGCCGCGACGGTGGCGATCCTCTGGCTGCTCACCACCTTCCCCCAGGCGCCCGCCGGGCAGAAGCAGAGCGAATATTCGGTCGCCGGCCGCATCGCGAGCGGGATCGAGGTCGTGGTCAAACCGATCGGCTTCAACCACGACATCTCGCTCGCCCTGCTCCCCGCAATGGCGGCGCGCGAGGCGGCGGTGGCGGCGATCGGCACCGTCTATGCGGTCGATAATCCCGAGGACGCCCAGGGCGAGGCGACGATCACCGACAATCTGCGCAAGCGCTGGAGCCTGCCGACCGCGCTCGCCTTCCTGATGTGGTTCGTCTTCGCGCCCCAGTGCATCTCGACCATCGCGGTGACGCGGCGCGAGACCAATGGCTGGAAATGGCCGATGTTCATGATCGGCTATCTGTTCGCGCTCGCCTATGTCGCGGCCGGGCTCACCTATTGGAGCGCGGTGGCGCTGGGGCTGTAGCGCCCCGCTTGCAATGTAGGATTTCGTCTGCTTGCCTCAGGCGGTCGGTTGGCAACCGGCCGCTCTTCAAGCTGTTGGAAATGTTGGATCGCATCCACGCAAGGATGTTGCGGGATGCAGCGCGTTTGCGGGAAAACAGGGAAAATTGCGCGGCGCGGAACCCGCCAAGGTCGTGAACTTAGTGAACTTCCGCGAGTCGCCCGCTGCGCGGATGTAGGAAAGCTCAGTCTCGCTTGGCGTCGTCCAGCGTCTTCGCGATCCGTGCCTTCTCGGCAGCCTCGGTCTGCTTCTCCGCCCTGGTGCGTCCGAAGCGGATTCGGTTCTCTTCGGCTTGCGCGGACTTGTCCACACGTGCCTTTGCCTTGCGTGCCCGGTTCAGGTTGATGATCTCGGCCAAGGATAGTACCCCATTCGTTCACCGGCGAAGTGCGCACGCGCCACCGTCGATACGATTTTCATAGCGGAGTTTCCATGGCGGGCAGCGTCAACAAAGTGATCCTGGTGGGCAATCTCGGGCGCGATCCCGAGAGCCGCAGCTTCCAGAACGGCGGCAAGGTCGTCGAGCTGCGCATCGCCACGTCCGAAAGCTGGAAGGACCGCAACTCGGGCGAGCGCAAGGAAAAGACCGAATGGCATACGGTCAAGGTCTTCAACGAGGGCCTCGCCAATGTCGCCGAGCGCTATCTGCGCAAGGGCAGCAAGGTCTATATCGAAGGCGCGCTGACCACCCGCAAATGGCAGGACGCCCAGGGCCAGGACCGCTACTCGACCGAGATCGTCCTCCAGGGCTTCAACTCGGTGCTGACCATGCTCGACGGTGCGCCCGGCGGTGGTGGCGGTGCGGGTGGCGGTGGCTATGGCGGCGGTCGCTCGTCCGGCGGCGGTGGTGACGAATGGGGCGCCGGCGGCGGCGACGAGTTCGCCGGCCAGTCCTCGAGCCGCGGCGGCGGCAATTTCAACAGCGGCGGCCAGCGCTCGGGCGGCGGCAGCGGCGGAAACAATAGCTTCGGCGGCGGGTTCCCCGATGACCTGGACGACGACGTTCCGTTCTAAGCCCGGAGATGACATGATGCGCGTTGCGGTGATCGGATTGGCCTTGCTGGCCGGGGCCTGTGGCGGCCCCAGGACGACCGACGATCCCGCCGCGCAGAATGTGATCGACGCGACCTCTAAGGGGGTGCCGGCCAAGGTCGCGGCGGGCACCTGCAACGACAAGCCCGATTTCGTGCCGGTCTACAAGGAAGCCAAGATCATCAGCTGCACGAGCGGCGATGTGGCGGTGACCGGCAAGCGCAGCGGCACGGTGATCTACACCAACTTCGCCTCGCCCTCGACGATCCTCACCTGGTCCAAGCAGCAGGCGCTGGCGCAGGGCCTGTCGCTGCGGATCGAGGACGGCAAGTCGTTCACCGCCGGCGACGGCAACAAGCGCACGCTGCGGGTGATGGCCGAATCGGCCACGGCGGTCACCAACGTCACGGTGAACTGGGGCGTGGAGAAGTAATTACTCCCTCTCCCCTTCAGGGGAGAGGGCCGGGGAGAGGGGCAGTCCGAAGCTAGGCTTCCACAATCTCCGCCACGCCGAACTTGCCGGCCTGGTAATCGTGGAAAGCCTGGCGAATCTCCGCCTCGCTGTTCATCACGAACGGGCCGTGCGCGACGATCGGCTCGTTTATCGGCTCGGCATGGCCGAACAGGAACAGCGCCGGCTCGCGCGCCGTGATCGTCACTGCGTCGCCGGGGCTCAGTTCGGCGAGATGGAAATGCGCTACCGCAGTGCCTTCCACGTGGAACATTCCACGTGCGCAATAGAGGAACACGTCGCGCCCTTCGAGCCCGGTGAAGGTCACGCTGCCCCCGGCTTCGATCTCCACCCAGCTCAGGAACACGCCGGTCAGCGAATCGACCACGCCTCGTATGTCCTGGAACTCGCCCGAGACCAGATGGACGGTGGCGCCGTCGGCGACGATCGAAGGAATCGCTCCGGCCTGCGCACCGATGTAGCGCGGCGCCGCCATCTTCAGCCGGGCGGGCAGGTTCACCCAGAGCTGGAGGATCTCAAGTCTCCCGCCGTCGCGCTTGAAGTCGGCCGGCGAGACTTCGGCATGGACGATGCCGCTGCCCGCGGTCATCCACTGGATGCCGCCGGCGCGGATGATGCTGGAGTGGCCGGCGCTGTCGGTGTGCGCCAGCTCACCTTCGAGGATGAAGGTCACCGTCTCGAAGCCGCGATGCGGGTGCGGGCCGAAGGGCAGGCCGCGATTGTTCGGCGCGTAGGTCTGCGGCCCGTGATGGTTGAGGAACAGGAAGGCGCCGACATGGCCGATCGCCGGGCCCGGCACCGGGCGCCGCGTGACCAGGTCGCCGATATCGTCGCGGAACGCCGGATGCAGCCGCTTCACCGTCCGCATCGCCTCACCTCCGCAGCAGGAACACCGCATGCTCGGCGAACAGATTGGCCATCGCCGAGCCGCAACGCTGGTCGCCGGAGAGGAACCAGCAACCCTCGATCGTGATCCCGCGCTCGTGCACCAGCGCCCGGAAATCGTCGACGGTGACATGGTGGATGTTGGGGGTGGCATACCAGGCGATCGGGAGCAGTCGCGTCACCGGCATCCGCCCGCCGAAAAGGAGCGAAGCGCGCACCCGCCAGTGCGCGAAGTTGGGGAAGGAGACGAAGGCGTGCTTGCCGATGCGCAGCAGATTCTCGAGCACCACGTCCGGGTGGCGCGTGGTCTGCAGCGTCTGGCTCAGGATCGCATAGTCGAAGCTGTTGTCGGGATAGTCGGCCAGGTCGGTATCGGCATCGCCCTGCACCACCGAGAGCCCCCGCCCCACCGCCGCCGCCACGTCACCCGCATCGAGTTCGAGCCCGCGCGCATCGACCTGCCGCGTGTCGCGCAGCGCCGCCATCAGCGCACCGTCGCCGCAGCCGACATCGAGCACGCGGCTCCCCGCCGCCACGTTCGCCGCGATGATCGCAAGGTCGGGGCGCAGGCTCATCGCGTGTAGAGATCCACGTCATGCCGCTCCATGCAGCGCTCGGGATGCGGTATCTGGGTCCAGCCGAGCCTGGCGTAGAGCGGCTGCATGTCGCGGGTGAACAGCAGCCAGCGGCGCAGGCCGGTCAGCTCGGGATGCGCCTGCACCGCCTCGAGCATCTGCATCGCCACGCCCTTGCCGCGATGCGCCGGCAGCACGAACACGTCCGCCAGATAGGCGAAGGTCGCGAAGTCGGTGATCACTCGGGCAAAGCCGACCTGCTCGTCCTGTCCCGCTTCGTCCTTGGCGAAGACGGCGGCGCAGAAGCTGTGTCTGATCGATGTCTCGACGATGTGCCTGGGAATGCCTTTGGCCCAATAGGATCCGCTCAGGAACGCATGGATCAGGTCGAGGTCGAGCTCGGCCTTGTCGAACGAGATGCGATAGTCGCTCATGCTGCCCCCGCTTCCAGGAAGCCGCGCACCACCCGGTCGAGCTCGGGGCTTTCGAGCAGGAAGGCGTCATGGCCGAAGGGCGATTTCAGCTCGACGAAGCTTGCCCGCGCGCCCGCCGCGTTCAGCGCATGGACGACCGAGCGCGATTCGCTGGTCGGGTAGAGCCAGTCGGTGTCGAAGCTCACCACGCAGAAGCGCGTGTCGGCACCCTTGAAGGCACTGGCGAGCAGCCCGCCATGCTCCTCGGCCAAGTCGAAATAATCGAGCGCCCGGGTGATGTAGAGATAGGAATTGGCGTCGAACCGGTCGACGAACGCCAGCCCCTGGTGGCGCAGGTAACTCTCGACCTGGAAATCCGCATCGAAGCCGAAGGTCTTGGTCTCGCGGCTCTGCAGCTTGCGCCCGAACTTGGCGGTGAGACCGGCCTCGGAGAGATAGGTGATGTGCGCCGCCATCCGCGCCACGGCGAGGCCGGCGACGGGCGGATCATTGTCGTCATAATAATCGCCACCGCGCCACTTGGGATCGGCCATCACCGCCTGGCGGCCGACTTCGTGGAAAGCGATGTTCTGCGCCGAATGCCTGGCCGCGCTGGCAATGACCACGGCCGAGGCAACGCGCTCGGGGAAGGTCGCCGCCCAGCTCAGCGCCTGCATGCCGCCCATCGATCCGCCGACGACTGCGAAGAGCTTGTCCACGCCGAGATGGTCGAGCAGCATCGCCTGCGCCCGCACCATGTCGCGGATCGTGATCACCGGGAAGCTCATGCCCCAGGGCTTGTCGGTGGCGGGATTGATCGTCGCCGGGCCCGAAGAGCCGAGGCAGGAGCCGAGCACGTTCGAGCAGATCACGAGATAGCGGTCGGTATCGATCGGCTTGCCCGGCCCAACCATGCGCGTCCACCAGCCGGGCTTGCCGGTGCGCGGGTGCTCGGAGGCGACATGCTGGTCGCCGGTCAGCGCGTGGCAGACCAGGATCGCGTTGCTGCCATCGGGGGCCAGCGTGCCATAGGTCTCGTAGCCGATGTCGACCGGCGAGAGCAGCACGCCACCGTCGAGGCGCAGCGGCCCCGGCAGCGTCACCGAGCGGCCAGTGCCAAAACGCGGATCGACGGACATATCCGGCTCGTTACGGGCCTGCGCCCCGCGGTTCAAGCGGCCTTGGCGTCGATCCGCTTGCCGAGGATCGCCGCCGCCGCCATCCGCCCGGTCTGCGCCGCCCCGTTCATGTAGCCGGGAAAGGCATCGGAAAGATGCTCGCCGGCGAACAAGATCCGCCCGGCATGAGGCACCTGGTTGCCGCCTTCGTCCTCGACACAGAGCAGCTTGGAGAAACGGGTGAGCTGGCCCGGGGCATAGTTGCAATAGGCGCCGAGGGTGAGCGCCTGGGCGTGCCAGTTGGTGCGGGTGAAGGGACCGGTGGCAGCCTCGATCAGCCCGGGGATCGCCGGCGCGGCGCTGGCGGCGAAGCGCTTCGCCAGTTCCGAAGGCGATTCGCTCTCGGCAAGCAGCACTTCGTCACCACCCAGGAACCAGGTCCAGACCGGCGACACGCCATCCTTGCGGTGCACGCTGCCGTCCCAGCCGAGCGCCCAGCCGGCATCGGCGTCGGTCTGCCACAGCTCGCCGCCGACGCCCATCGGCCCGCGCCACGGCGTCGCATTGGTGCCCGACTGGACCTTCTCGTTCAGGCCCAGCTCCATCTCACCGATAAAGGCGCGCCACTGGGCGGGCAGCGGCACGCGGAAATCGATCTGGCGGGTGACGGGACCGGGCACCGCGACGATCAGCGTGTCGGCCGTCTCGGCCGAGCCATCGAGGAAATGCAGCTTCAGCCCCGATTCGACGCGGAGCAGGCGCTTCCCCGTGGCGATCCGGTCGGAATAACGGGCGCTCATCGCCTCGACCAAGGCCGAGCTGCCGCCCTCGATGACATAGCGCTCGTCGGCACCGCCCAGCACTTCGGCGCGCTGGCCGTCCACCGTCGGCAGGTTGAAGATCAGCTCGATCGCCGAGGCGCGCCGGGGCTCCACGCCATATTCGGTGCGGCTGGTCGCCTCGAGCAACTGGCGCAGCCACGGCTGGCGGATCAGTGCGGCGTGGCGGTCGAGATAGTCGTGGATCGACATCCGATCGAGATCGGGCGCGACTCGGGCCTGGTCCTTGTCGAGCCGGTCGGCATCCTTGCCGATCTGCGCGGCGATCGGGCGCAGCGCTTCGGCCAGCTCGGTATCGGTGATCAAGCGGCCGTTCGCCAGGATCAGCGTGTCGTGCGGCTCGGCCTTGCGGTCGATCAGCGGGATGTCGAAGCGCTTGAGCAGCGCCTGCATGTCATAATGGTCGGTGTTGACCAGCTGGCCGCCCACTTCGAACGTCCAGTCGCCCGACTTGTGCGTGTACATCCGCCCGCCGGTGCGGCCGCGGCCCTCATAGAGGAATGCATCGACGCCTGCCTCGCGCAGATGGTGGAGCGCGGTGAGACCGGCGATGCCGCCGCCGATGATCGCCACCCGCCCGGCGGGCCGCGCCGCTGCCGGGCGGGGCAGGGCGGTCGCGACGCCACCAATCGCCATCGCCTGCAGCACCGCGCGCCGCGTCGCGCCGCTGGCGCCCTTGACCGGCAGGGCCTCGCCCGCTGCTTCCAGATTGCGTCGCCGCGCCATTTCGAGTGCGCGCCAGACGATGCCATTCCCCCGCATTGCCCCTCCTCGGCTCCTGCTTAACCATGAAGCCCTAGCGCCTGACCCTTGCCATCCGGTAACCATTCCGCCAAGCCGCGCGACCATGACCGCACCTGTACCCAAGCCCTGGATCATGGAAATCGCCCCCTATGTGCCGGGGCGTTCCACCACCGATGACGGCCGCAAGGTGACCAAGCTCTCGTCCAACGAGAACCCGCTCGGCACTTCCCAAAAGGCGCGCGAAGCGTTCCTGACCGCGTCGACCAGCCTCGAGCGCTATCCGGACGCCAGCGCCGTCGAGCTGCGCGAGACGATCGCCGCCAAATATGGCCTCGATCCCGCCCGCATCATCTACGGCAACGGATCGGACGAGGTTCTCCACCTCGCCGCCGGTGCATTCGCCGGTCCGGGCGACGAGATCATCTACGTCCATTACGGCTTCACCGTGTACCCGATCGCCACCCGCCGCGTCGGCGCGATCCCGGTGGTGGCGCCCGACAAGGACTACGCGACCGACGTCGACGCGATCCTCGCCTCGGTGACCGACAAGACCAAGATCGTCTTCGTCGCCAACCCGAACAACCCGACCGGCACCTATGCGCCGCGCAGCGAGATCCTGCGCCTCCACGCTGGCCTTCGCAGCGACATCCTGCTCGTCCTCGACCATGCCTATGCCGAGTACATCGAAGGCGACGACGATGACGGCGGCATGGAGCTGGCCCGCACCGCGCCCAACGTGCTGGTGACGCGTACCTTCTCCAAGATGTACGGCCTCGCCGCCGAGCGGATCGGCTGGGGCTATGCCTCGGCGCCAATCATCGAGGCGATGCACCGCATCCGCCTGCCCTTCTCGATCACCATCGCGGGCACCGCGGCGGCGGTCGCGGCGCTGGGCGACACCGAGTTCGTCGACCACACCAAGGCGCACAATGCCGAGTGGCGCCGCTGGTTCGCGGACGAGATCGCCAAGCTGGGCAACAAGGGCCTGCGCGCCGTGCCGAGCCAGGCGAACTTCGTCCTCGTCCTGTTCGAGGGGCAGCTCACCGCCGAGGCGGCATACAAGGGGCTGATGGACGCCGGCTATATCGTCCGCTGGCTGCCCGGCCAGGGCCTGCCCCACGGCCTGCGCATCACCATCGGCACCGAGGAAGAGACGCGCGGCGTGATCGCATCGCTGCGGAGCCTGGCGGGCGAGGCCTGATGCTGCCGTTCGCGCGCGTCACGGTCATCGGCCTGGGCCTGATCGGCTCGTCGATCGCGCGCGCCGTCCGCCAGCACATGCCCAGCGTGCGGGTGACTGGCTATGATGCCGACCCGGCGGTGCGCGAGACTGCGGTGCGCATCGACCTGTGCGACGACATCGCCGATACCGCCGGCACCGCGGTGATCGATGCCGATCTGGTGATCCTCTGCGTCCCCGTCGGCGCGATGGGCGCGGCGGCGGCGGAGATCGCGGCGGACCTGCCGGCCGAGGCGATCGTCAGCGATGTCGGCTCGTGCAAGGAGAGCGTGGTCGAGGCCGTCCATGCCGCACTTCCCGATGCGGTGTTCGTCCCGGCGCATCCGGTTGCCGGCACCGAGAATAGCGGGCCCGAGGCCGGCTTCGCCTCGCTGTTTCATGGCCGCTGGTGCATCGTCACGCCGGTCGAGGGCACCGCGCCCTTCGCCGTCGAGCGCGTGCTGGAGTTCTGGCGCCGCCTGGGGGCTCAGGTCGAGACGATGGCGCCCGACCATCATGACCGCGTGCTGGCCGTCACCAGCCATCTGCCGCACCTCATCGCTTATACGATCGTCGGCACCGCATCGGACATGGAGGAAGTCACCCAGTCCGAAGTGATCAAATATTCGGCCGGCGGCTTCCGCGACTTCACCCGCATCGCGGCGTCGGACCCGACGATGTGGCGCGACGTGTTCCTGGCCAACAAGGAAGCGGTGCTCGACATGCTCCAGCGCTTCTCCGAGGATTTGACGGCGCTGCAGCGCGCGATCCGCTGGGGCAAGGGCGACGAACTGTTCGAGCTGTTCAGCCGCACCCGGGCGATCCGCCGCTCGATCATCGAGCAGGGTCAGGACGATGCCGCGCCGGACTTCGGGCGTTCGCACGAATAGGTCCTACAGGGGCGCACCGGGCGACTCGTGGAAGTTCACTAAGTTCACGACATCGGCGGGGTCGGCATCGCGCTATTTTCCCTGTTTTCCCGGAAACGCGCCGCATCGCGCAACTTCCTTGCGCGCGCGGAATCCTATTTTTCCAACAAGGCAAAGAGCGGCCGGAACGCCAGTTCCGACCGCCCGAGCCAATCACGCGAAATCCTACATTGCAAGCCGGGCCGCGCCTCAGCCGTTGAGCGCGTTGATTCCGGCATGGACCCGCGCCTCGGCCTCGGCGCGGGGCAGGCCCGGCGGGATCGGATCGAGGAAGCGGAAGGTGATCACGCCCGGCTTCTTGATCCCGTGCTTCGGCCAGACATGGCCGCTCCGCACCGCGATCGGCACCACCGGTAGATCGAGCATCCGGTAGAGCCCGGCAAAGCCCGAGCGCAGCGCCGGCGCCTCGCCGGGCTTCACGCGGGTGCCCTCGGGGAAGATCAGCACCGAGCGGCCCTGCGCCAGCGCGACTTTGGCATCCTTCATCATCGAGCGCAGCGCCGCGGCATTGGCGGTGCGGTTGACGATGATCACCCCGTAGCGCCGTGCCGCCCAGCCCCAGAGCGGGATCTGGGCGAGCTCGCGCTTCATCACCGTGGCGGGCGAACCGAGCAGCCGGCTGAGCTCCAGCGCCTCGAACAGCGATTCATGCTTGCCGGCGAAGAGCACCGGCCCCCTGGGGATCGCGCCCTCGATCTGCACGCGGATGCCGAGGATCCAGCGCGCCGACCAGGTCATCAGCCCCACCCAGGCCATCGCATAGCTGCGCAGCGAATCGCCGCCGAGCAAAGCGACCAGGGGGACGAGCAGCACCAGCACGACCGAGAGGCCGTAGAAGAAGATCGAGAAGACCAGCGTGCGCAGGAAGTTCATCAGCGGGCACCGAGCAGCAGTGCGATGCGGCGCACCAGATATTTGTGATACTCGCGAAACAGCATGGCGAAGCCCGGCTGGCTGCGCACCGGATCGCCGACCACTTCCACGCCCTTCAGCGCATGGGCGAGCTCGAGCCGGGCGCGCGGCATGTGCCAGTCCGAGGTGACGAGGCGCACGGTCTTGTAGCCATGCGCCTTCACCCATTCGGCGGTCTCTTCGGCATTGGAGCGGGTATCGACCGCCTGCCAGCCGAGATCGACGCAGCAGCGCATCAGCTTGCGATCGATCTTGTACTCCGCGGCGAACTCGCCGGGGCGGACATCGGGATCGACGCCGCTGACCAGCAAGCGCTCGGCATCGCCGGCGCGCAGCACTTCCAGGCCGCGGTCGATCCGCTTCGACCCGCCGGTCAGCACCACGATCGCATCGGTCTTGCGGCCTTCGAGCGGATGGCCGAGCGACAGCATGAACGCGGCGAAGCCGAGCGCCCAGGCGATCACCACCAGCGCAATCAGGCGCAGGATCACAGCGTGCGGCCCAGCGCGCGCAGCACGGTGCGCCGCGCCGCGAAGGTGGCGAGCAGCGCGAAGCCGAGCGGGAGCAGCAGGAGCAGGAACCAGTCGCGCTGCTGCAGCGCCACGCCGCTCAGCATCTCCGAGCCGACCAGCGCCATGCGCGACTGGAGGAACCAGACCAGCCCGAGCGCCGCCACGGTGCCGAGCAGGCCGCCGAGCAGCGTATCGAACGCGATCCGCCGCTGGAACAGGCGGGCGATCTGGACATCGGTGGAGCCGAGCATGTGGAGCACATCGATGGTGTCGCGGTGCGTGTCCAGCCCCGAACGCGCGGCGAGCAGCACCACCGCGGCGGTGGCGCTGGCGATCAGCAGCATCAGCCCGACGGCGAGCCAGCTCATCGTGGTCATGAACCCGCGCACCGGCGAGAGCCACTGGGCATGCCGGTCGATCCGGGCATTGGGCGCGAGCTGGCGGACGGCGCGCTCCACCGCCGCGGTGGTGTTGCCGCGCACCTCGACGTCGATCATCGCCGGCATCGGCAGGTCGGGATCGAGCCCGGTATCGCCGAGCCAGGGCTTGAGCAGCTCGGCGAGCCGCTGGCGATCGACCTCGGCGACGCGCTGCACGCCCGGCAGGCGGGTGACGGCCGCGCGGATCGCCGCTGCCTGGCCGTCGCGCAGCGCGGCATCGGGCTCGACGATCTGGATGGTCAGCCGCCCGGCGAGCTGGCGGTCGAGCTGGGCGGTGGCGGCGAACATGCCGAGCCCCAGCGCGCCGGCGAGCACGGTGAGGAAGACCATGATCGCCATGATCCAGGTCATCGCACGCGTCCGCCGGCTCTCGTCGAGCAGGCGGCGATCGGGGGCGTTGGGATTGAGGCTCAGCTTCACTGGGCGCCCCGCGGCGGGTTGCGCAGCGCGCCGGTGGGATCGTTGAGCCGGCCCTTCTCCAGCCGCATCATGTGCGCATTGGGGATGCGGTTGAGCAGGTGGAAGTCGTGCGTCGCCACCACCACGGTGGTGCCGAGCCGATTGAGGCTGTCGAACAGATGGAGCAGCCGCTCGGCCATGTCGGGATCGACGTTGCCCGTGGGCTCGTCGGCGACGAGCAGCTCGGGGCGGCCGATCACCGCGCGGGCGATGGCGATGCGCTGCTGCTCGCCGCCCGACAATGTCGGCGGCTTGGCACGGCCGCGATCGGTGAGGCCGACCCAGGCGAGCATCTCGCGCACCGGCGCCTCGATATCGCTCTCCGACACGCCGGCGACGCGCAGGGGCAGGGCGATATTGTCATAGGCGGAAAGGTGCGGGACCAGCCGGAAGTCCTGGAACACCACGCCGATGCGGCGGCGGAAACCGGGCAGGCGGGTGCGCGGCAGGGCGCCGGCATCCTCGCCGAAGATGCGGACGGTGCCGCGGGTCGCGCGCTGGGCGAGATAGAGCAATTTGAGCAGCGAGGTCTTGCCCGCGCCCGAGGGTCCGGTGAGGAAATAGAAGGCGCCGGTGTTCAGCGAGAAGCTGATGTCCGAGAGAGTCTCGTCGCCCGAACCATAGCGCAGGCCGACATTCTCGAATTGAACGATGCTGGCCATCAGGCTCCCGGCGCTTCCCTTGCACCTGCCATCGCACAGAGACCCGCCCTTCTCAAGAAGCTGGGGATACTCCGGCCGGGGACTCTTGTGGCCGCGAATCGATGGGTCTAGAATCGTGACAATCGGGCGACAGGCCCCCGTGTGTCGTGAGCCGAGCGCAATGATCCTCGAATGCAGCCAGTGCCGAACCCGCTATCTGGTGCCGGACAGCGCCATTGGCGCCGACGGCCGTACCGTGCGCTGCGCGAGCTGCAAGCATAGCTGGTTCCAGGCGCCGGTCGCGCTCGACCTGACCACGCGCGCCACGGCGGCGGACGGCCCGGTCACTCCGGCGCCCAAGCGCGAGGCCGAGGTGCCGAAGCGCGAGGCGCCCACGGCGCCGCGGGTGTTCGACGATGCCTCAATCACCGCCGCGGCCGGCGGCCCCTCGCCGGATTACGATCCCTTCGCCCCGCAGCCGCCGTTCAAGCCGCGCCGCAACCCGGCGCGCCGCTGGACCGCCGCCGCCTTCGTCGCGGGCTTCTCGATGCTGCTCGGCACCGGCGCGATCCTCTATTCGGGCGCGCCCGGGCTCGCCGCGCAGCTGGGCTGGGGCCTCGGCATCGGCGGCGAAGTCGAGACGCCTTTGGTGTTCACCGACAAGAATGTCGAGCTGCGCACGCAGACCAATGGCAGCGAGCTGTTCATCATCTCGGGCAAGGTGGCCAACCCCACCGCCGACAAGCAGCGCGTGCCCGACATCCGGATCGAGCTCAAGGACAAGGAAGACCGGCTGGTCTATAGCTGGCGGGTCACCCCCTCGGTGCGCGAGATCGGGCCCAAGCAGACGATCGACTTCAATTCGGCACAGGTCGATCCGCCGCGCAGTGCGGCGACGGCGCGGCTGGCCTTCGCTACCGAAATCGGCGGCTGACCCGCCACAGCCGCGCGCCGTGGAGCGCCGCGGCGACCACCATGCCGATCCCCGAGGCGAGGACGAGCCCGGTCGCCTCCCAGCCCCATAGCCGCACGAACACCAGCCCCGCGCCGCCGGTGACGAGGAAGAAGGCGATCACCGAGTTGATCCCCGCCGCGACCTGGTCGCCCAAGGAACGCAGCGCGTAGACGAACACCACCTGCACCCCGTCGAACAGGATGAACGGCGCCCAGATCGGCAGCATCAGGAGCGCGATCCGGTGCACCTCGGGCACCGCCGGGAACAGCGCGACGAAGGGCGCCGGCACCAGGATCAGCAGGAGCGCGAGCAGGCCGGTGGCAAGTGCTGCGAGCGAAGCGGCGATGGCGGTGCGCCGGGCGGCGGCCTGGGGCACGCCTTCGCCCACCGCATTGCCGACGCGCACCCCCGCCGCCGATCCGAGGCCGAGCGCCACCGAAAAGGTGACGTTGTGGATCGAGAAGACGAGCTGGAAGGCATGGGCGGTGACGTCGCCCAGCTCGGTCGACAGCGCGATCAGGATCGAGAAGCCGACCAGCTCGAGCCCCGAGGCGATGGCCGGGATCAGGCCGAACAAAGCGAGCCCCAGCGCGCCCTTCAGCGAATCGCGGCTGAAGATGTCGGAAAGGTCGTGCACGCCGCGCGCCTTTGCCCGGGGCAGCGTCCAGGCGGCGGCGATCATGCCGGCCGCGCCCAGCGCCGAGGCGATGGTGGTGGCCAGCGCCGCGCCGGTCGCGCCCATTGCCGGCAAGCCGAAATGTCCGGCCGACAGTGCCCAGGCGAGCAGGGCGTTGACCGGCAGGATCGCCAGGTTGACCACGGTCACCCGCTGCGGCCGGCTCACCCCTTCGAGGAAGAAGCTCGCGGTGACGATCAGCAATTGGAAGGGATAGGCGAGCGCCATCACCCGCACGACCTCGGCGGCGTGCGGGGCGATCTCGCCGGCCACGCCGATCGCCAGCAGCATCGGCATGGCGAAGGCGAAGAGCAGCAGCGCGCTGAGCATGCCGAGCGCGGCGGCGAGCAGCAGCCCCTGGTGGAAGGCGCGACCGGTGCCCGGCAGGTCTTTCGCCCCGTCGGCGCGCGATACATGGACGAGCACGCCCGACAGCGCGCCCAGCCCCATCACGATGCCGGGAAAGGTCAGCGCGCGGCTGGCGCCGAGGGCCGCCACCTGCTCGGTGCCGGTGAAGCCGACCACCACCACGTCGGTGACGTGGAGGATCGTCCAGTTGAGGCTGGTCAGCGCCACCGGCCAGGCCAGCGACAGGATTCGGCGCATCTCGGCGGAAAGATCGGGGGCGATGCGCATGGGACGGCGCGCTTAGCGGATTTCGCTTCGTTTGGAAAAGCGCGGCGGAACCGCTTGCAATGTCCGAAACGCGTTGCTAGGGGCCGCTGCCTTACCAGCCGTCGGTATCCCAACTGACGGATTTCACGTGCGGTCGTGGCGGAACTGGTAGACGCGCAACGTTGAGGTCGTTGTGGCCGAAAGGCCGTGGAAGTTCGAGTCTTCTCGACCGCACCAGTGAAAAATGCAGGCACCCGGCGACATCGCCGCGGTGCCGCAATTTTTTCGGGAACCCGGCAAACTTCTGCGACAAGTCGCGGCTAGCCACGCAGCATTCATGCTGGCGGTGTCACTTGCCGCGCGGGGTTTTCGAAAAGGGTGGGAATTTGATGCGTTCGAAGTTGATGCGTGGTGCCGCGGTTGCCGGATTGCTCGCCGGCATGATGCCGGGCGCGGTGCTCGCCCAGGCGCAGCAGCAGGCGCCCACGCCTCCCTCCGCGCAGAATCACCCCCAGCCCCAGGCGCAGGTCCCCGCCGCCGCGCAGGACCAGGGCACGGACGAGATGGGCGACGAAGGCGCGATCGTCGTCAACGGCGTGCTGCCCGGCGCGGTGAAGACCGACGTCAAGCCGGAGGTGCAGCTCAACCCGGCCGATATCCGCGCCTATGGCGCCTCCAACGTGTCGGAGCTGATCACCGCGCTCCAGGCGCAGCTCGGCAGCGGCTCGGGCCGCGGCGACGAGCAGCCAGTGATCCTGATCAGCGGCCGCCGCTCGAGCATGAACGAGGTTCGTGACCTGCCCACCGAGGCGATCGAGCGGATCGACATCCTGCCCGAGGAAGTCGCGCTGCAATATGGCTATGGCGCGACCCAGAAGGTGATCAACTTCGTGCTGCGCCGCCGCTTCCAGGCAGTGACGACGGTGCTCGAGGGGCAGATGCCCACCGATGGCGGCAATGCGACCGAGAGCGCCAACCTCAACATCCTCAAGCTCAACCGCGACGGGCGGGTGACGCTGGACGTCAAGTACAACCAGAATTCGTCGATCCTCGAGAGCGAGCGCGGGGTCAGCCGTGCCGGCAATGCGCTGTTCGACACGACCGGAAACATCTCCGGACTCGGCGCGGTGGTGCTCGATCCGGTCACCGGCACCCCGATCGGCCGGGAGATCGATCCCGCGCTGAGCGCACTGGCCGGCCGGCCGGTGACGGTCGCCGGGGTGCCGGTGTCCGGCCAGCAGGCGCTCGCCGGCTATGCGGCCAATGCCAATGATCCCAACATTACCGACGTCACGCCCTATCGCACCCTGGTCGGCCCGGCGAAGAACCTGACGATCAGCGGCATCTACAACCGCGCGCTCTCGGCCAAGGTGAGCGCCACCGCCACGATCAACCTCGACGTCAACGAGAGCGAGAGCTGGCTCGGCCTGCCGAGCGCGACGCTGACCCTGCCTACGGGCAATCCGTTCTCGCCCTTCGGCCAGAATGTCGAGCTGCGGCGCTATTACGACAATCTCAACCCGCTGACCCGATCGAGCAGCAGCCAGGCGCTGCGCGGCGAGCTGACGATCAACGGCGACAGCTCGCCCTGGATCAATAGCTGGCGCTGGTCGCTCAACGCCAATTACCAGCAGACCGGCAGCGATTCGACGACGACGCGCGGCGTCGATCCGAGCGTGGCGCAAGCGCTGCTCAACGCCAACGACCCGAGCTTCAACCCGTTCGCGCCGATCCCCTACAGCCTGATCGGCAGCCGTCCGGACGACTGGACCGAATCGACCACCAAGGTCGGCAATGTCGAGTTCCTCACCAACGGCCCGCTGTTCAAGCTGCCGGCGGGCGACGTCACCGGCAGCATCCGCGTGGCGGGGCGGACCAACGACCTGTCGGGCAGGTCCTTCCGCTCGGGCGTGTACAGCGCGAGCGACATCTCGCGCGACACCGGCGCGATCCGCGGCAACATCTCGATCCCGATCACCAGCCGCCGCCGCGCGGTGCTCGACGCGATCGGCGACTTCTCGGTCAACGCCAATATCGAAGTCGAGCAGCTCTCCGACTTCGGGCGGCTGACCACCACCGGCTATGGCTTCAACTGGTCGCCGATCACCCAGGTCCAGGCGATCGTCAGCTTCATCGACGACAGCAACGCGCCGACGCCGGGGCAGCTCGGCAACCCGGTGGTCACCACGCCCAACGTGACTGTCTACGACTTCGTGCGCGGCGAGAGCGTCAACATCAGCCAGATCAGCGGCGGCAATACCGCGCTGAGCGCCGACAGCCGCCACGTGTTCCGCGCGGGGCTCAACATCCGGCCGTTCACCGAGACCAATCTCGGCATCGTGGTGAACTACACCAATTCGCGCTTCCGCAACGCGATCCAGAGCTTCCCCGGCGCCTCCGCCGAGGTGGAGGCGGCATTTCCCGACCGCTTCGTGCGCGACGGCGACGGCCGGCTGCTCAGCATCGATGCGCGCCCGGTGAACTATGACCGGACCGAGCATTCGGAGCTGCGTTGGGGCTTCAACCTGTTCCTGCCGATCGCCTCGCCCCAGCAGAAGCGGATGCGCGAGCGCCGCGAGGCCTTCCAGAAGGCGCGCGAGGAATCGCGCCGCACCGGCCAGCCGCTGCCGCCCGAGATGACGGCGATGTTCGATCAGTTCCGCCGCCTCGGCCAGCAGTCGAGCCTGTTCGGCGGTACCCAGGGCGGCCAGTTCCGCGGCCCGCGGCCCGAGGGCCAGCCGGGCCAGGGTCAGGAAGCCCCGCCGCGCCCGCCGGCGGACGGTGCCGGCCCGGGTGCGGGTGGTCCGCCGGGCGGCGGCGGTCCGCGCTTCGGCGGCCCCGGTGGTGGTGGCGGCGGGGGCCGAGGCGGCTTTGGCGGTGGAGGCGGTGGCAACCGCATCATCCTCAGCGCCTATCACACCTGGGTGCTGCGTGACGAAATCCAGATCCGTCCGGGCCTGCCGGTCATCGACCGGCTCGGCGACACGACCAGTCAGGCGATCGCGGCGCACCGGGTCGACTTCACCGCGGGCGTGAAGCGCGACGCGCTGCTCGTCCAGCTCAACGGCAACTGGCAGAGCGGCACGCGCACCACGGGCGGCACCACCGGCCTGCCGGGCAGCACCGGCGAGCTCAATTTCGGCAGCCTCGCCAAGGTCAACCTGCTTACCGAGTTCAACCCGGGCCAGGACATCGACTTCCTGCTCAAGCATCCCTGGTTCCGCGGCTCGCGGATCCAGCTGCGCGTCGACAACATGTTCAATGCGCGCCAGCGGGTGACCGACGAGAATGGCATGACGCCTGTGGCCTATGCGCCGAACCTGCGCGACCCGATCGGCCGGACGGTGAAGCTCACCTTCCGCAAGCAGTTCTTCTGATCCTGATCTCCCTCTCCCCTCCTGTGGAGGGGAGAGGGAGATTTCAGTGCGCGCCCAGCGGCGTATCGGCTTCGCGGCTGGCGCGGAGGCCGGGGCGGAAGCGGCCCTGCTGGTCCTGGTCCATGATCCGGCGATAGAGCAGGGTGATCGAGACGCGGCGGTTGCGCGGGTCGGCGGGGTTCTCGACGATCAGCGGCTCGCGGTCGGCCACGCCCTCGATCCGCTCGAAGCGCATCTCGGTGACGTTGCCCGCCAGCAGGCGCCGGCGCGTCGCCTCGGCGCGACCGCTGGAGAGCATCCAGTTATTCATCGCCGTCGGGTCGCCATAGCCCAGACTGTCGGTATGGCCGCGGATCATGATCGGGTTTTCCATGCCCTTGATCGAGTCTGCGATCGTGCCGATCAGCGCGCTCGCCTCGGGCACCAGCGCGGTCGTGCCCAGGTTGAACATCGAATAATTGGCGTCGTCGAGCAGGTCGATGCGCATGCCGTCGCGCGTCGGCACGAAGCGGACATGGTTGGCCAGCTTGGCCAGCGCCGGGGTCGCCTGCATGCGCTGGCGGATCCGCTTGGCGGTCTCGTCGAAATTCTTCTGGTCCTGCTGGGTCAGCGCGCGCTGGTCCTTGAGCGTGCCCTTGGCGCCAGTGCCGACATCCTTGCCGCCGGCGCCGCCCACCGGGACGGTCAGCGACTTGGTGCCGGTCTGCGAGGCCTTGCCCGGATAATTGTCGCGCTGGTTGATCGCCTCGCCGCCGAACAGGCCGTTCGAGCCGGCACTGTTCTGCTTCAGCTCGACCAAAGTCGGCGCGAAATAGTCGGCAAGCGCCTTGCGCTGCTTCTCGGTGGTGGCGCCCAGGATCCAGAGCAGCAGGAAGAACGCCATCATCGCGGTCACGAAGTCCGCGTACGCGACCTTCCAGGCGCCGCCGTGATGGCCGCCATGCCCCTCGACGATGATCTTCTTGACGATGATCTTCGGCTGGAGCTGGTTCCCGTGCGGTGCGCGCGGCGCTGCCACTTACCGGCCCCTGAGCCCGTCAAAGACCTCGCCGAAGCCCGGCTGGTTGGCGTGCGCGATGCTGGAGCGGGCGGCCTCGATCACCAGCGGCTGCGGATGGCCGTGGAGCGAGGCGATGATGATCTGCTTCACCACGTGATAGATCGCCGCATCGGCGTCGATCACCTGCTGCAGCCGGCCAGCGAGCGGCGCGACGATGCCGTAGGCCAGAAGCACGCCCATGAAGGTGCCGACCAGCGCCGAGCCGATCATCGCGCCGAGGATGCTCGGCGGCTTGTCGATCGAGCCCATCGTCTTCACCACGCCGAGCACGGCGGCGACGATGCCGAGCGCCGGCAGCGCGTCGCCGAGCGACTGGAGCGTGGTCTGCGGGCCCTGGACCTCGTGGTGGTGCGTCTTGATCGAGTTGTCCATCACCTCCTCGACCGCGTGCACGTCGAGCGTGCCCGACGAGACGACGACGAGGCGCAGCGTATCGGTGATCAGGTTGATCAGCGTGTGATCGGCGAGCAGGCGCGGATATTCGGCGAAGATGGCGGAGGACTTGGGATCCTCGACATGCGGCTCGAGCGCGATCGGCCCCTCGGTCCGCAGCATCTTCATCAGCTTGGAGACCAGGAAGATCGTGTCGAGATAGTCCTGCTTCTTGTACTTCGGGCCCTTGAGCACCTTGGCCAGGCCGCCGCCCAGCGCCTTCAGCTCCCTGGTCGAATTGCCGATGACGAGCGCGCCGGCGGCGGCGCCGCCGATGATCAGCATCTCGTGCGGGATCGCTTCGAGGACGGGGCCGAGCGCGCCGCCGGTGATCGCGAAACCACCGAAGACCATTGCCAGCAGGATGACGAGGCCGATTGCCGGAAACATGTGCGCGAAACCCCCGATTTGTCGTCTCGGTTAACGACCGTTTCGCCGTGATATTCAGCGGAAAAACATGGTTAATTCGTTACCGGCGCGAATTATTTCGGGCTTTCGCTTGGGTTTCGGGCGCGAATCGCCTAGCGGCGCGCGCTCCGGCGAAAGTCGCGGCTTTCCCGTGGCTTATTTGAGATAGTCGAACAGCGAAACGCTGGTCAGCTTGGTGAAGCTGGCCTGGGTCGCCTGGAGGACGGTGAGCGTCTTCTGCAGATTGGCGACCGCAGTGGGGATATCGGTATCCTCGATGCCCGATCGCGTCGTCTCGCGGGTCTCGGCGACCTCGGTCAGCCGGTCGGCCTGCAGGTCGAGCCGGGCGCCGCGTGCGCCGACCGAGGCGCGGGCGAGCGCCACCGTGTCGAGCGAGGCGTTGATCCCATCGAGCGCCGCGGCGCCCGCCGCCTGCACGTCGGTGCCCGACTTGAGCGCGGCGGACAGCGAGCCGAGGACCGCGAACATGTCGGCGCCGGCGGGGCTGAACACCCGCTCGCCGCTGATCGTCGGCTGGACGCTCTCGCCATCGCCGATCGGGATGGCCGAGGGCTCGCCGGTGCCGGCGAAGCTGATCGAGCCGTCGGCGTTCTTCACATAGGCGGTGTCGCCGGTCGCGCCGCCGAACAAGGGCTGGCCGCGGATGTCGTCCTTGGTGTTGGCGAGCGCGAACAGCGTGTCGCGGATCGAGTCCAGCTCCTCGCCGATCGAGGCGCGGTCCGAGGCCGACAGCGTGTCGCTCTTGGCGCGGGTGGCCAGCTCGAGCGCGCGCTGCATCTGGGTCTCGACGCTCTCCAGCGTCTGGTCGGTCTGCGCGGTCACGCCCTGGGCAATGGTGATGTTCGACTTGTAGGTCGCATCGCCGGTGGTGGCGCGCTGGATCTGCTGCAGCTTGATATAGGCCGCCGCATCCGAAGCCGCGGTGATGCCGAGCTTGGTGGTGGCGATCTGGGTCTGCGTCTTGTCGGCCGCGGCGGTCAGCTGGGTCATCAGCGACGTCGGGCGGCTGTACATCTGCGAAGTGGCGATGCGCATGGTCTTTTTACCTGATGTCGAGGATCGATTGCAGCGTCTCGCGCGCGACCTGGATCACGCGGGTCGATGCCTGATAGGCCTGCTGGAAGCGCATCAGATCGACCGCCTCCTCGTCGATGTTCACGCCGCTCACCGAATCGCGCGCCGAGACGGCGGAGTCGCGGATCGAGGTCTGGGCATCGGCGACGCTGTTGCGCCCCGAAAGCGCCGCGCCGTTTGCGGCCGTGAGATCGGTCACCTGCTGCTCGTAATTGCCGCTGGTGCGCAGCGTGTCGAAGCCGGCGAGGTTGCTGTTGTCCCGCGTGCCGCCGCTGGCCGCCGCGGCTGCGATGCCGCGCGGATCGGCCATCACGACGCTGAGGTTGTAGGCGGGATCGCCGACCGAAAAGATCGGCTCGCCGGCATTGCCCTGGAGATCGGCACCGGCGGCCTGGACTGCGTTGACGCCCTCGGCGAAGCTCTGCGCCATCTGGCCGATCTGGTCGCGCGCCGCGGCGATGCGGCTGCCGCTCTCGGCGATGCCGGCAAGCGCGCCGCCATTGGGCGCCATGGTCTGCATCGCGCCGCTGGCCTGCTTGACCGAGAAGGAGAAGGTCCCTTCGTCGTTGCTGACCTGCGAGACGATCGCCGCCTGCGCGCCCTCGACCAGGGTCGGGCCCGAGCTGTTGCCGGCCTGGACGGTGGCGCGGCCATAAGCGTCGAAGCTGACCGTCACGTCGGTCAGCGCGCTCATCTGCTCGAGCATCTGGTCGCGCTGGTCGAGCAGGGCGGCCTGGCCGGCGGTGCCGTCATTGGCGCGGGCGAGGCCGGCATTCACCTTGGCAAGGCTGGCGGACAGGTTGTTGAGCTGCGTCACCGCGGTATCTGCCGAGGCCTTGAGGTCGATCATCGCGCCGTCGAGCGCCTTGCCGGTCGCGCCGAAGGCGGCCGCGACGCCGGCGGCGTTCTCGAGCATCGTCGCGCGCGCCGGCAGCGCAGTCGGGTCGGCCGCGACGGCCTTGGCCGAGGTGAAGAAGGACGTGAGCTGGTCGCCCAGCTTGTTCTGGGTCAGGCCCGAATCGATCCGCCCGAGCCAGGCCGCCCCGGCGAGCGTGCGGGCGAGGTCCGAGCTTGCGGTGCGCACCTCGGTCGCGCGGAAGGCGTCGGCCGAGCGGGTGACGCCGCCGACATTGGCGCCCAGGCCCGAATTGATCGCGCTGGTGTTGCCGCCGGTGGCGACGACTTCGCGCACCGTGGCGACACGGCGCGAATAGCCGACGGTCGCGGCATTGGCGATATTGTCCGAAGTGGTGGCGAGCGCCGACTGATAGGCCCGCGCGCCGCTGGCGCCGATCGAAAGCAGGTCGGTCATTTGACGGCACCTCCTTCGGGCGCGGGCGGCGTGGTGCCGGGCTGGGCCGGCGTCTCGGTCTTGAGGTTCCTGGCGAGGAAGGCGGTCATCGCCTTGCCGATGCCGATCGGGGCATGCGCGGCCATGCTCTGGGCGAGCTGCTGGTCCTGCATTTCGCGGAACTGGTCCTCGCCCTTGCTGTCGAACAGCCCGTCGCCGAGCTTCGCCTGGCGCATCGACTTGAGCATCATGCCGGTGAAGACCGCCTCGAAGCGCTGGCCGGCGGCTTCGAGATTCTCCTTGGAGGCGAGGCGCGAGGTGTCGGTCGAGACACCGCCGGACGTGCTGCCGATCGGGGCGAGTAGGTTGCTCACAGGATGATCAGCTCCGCCTTGAGCGCGCCGGCTTCCTTGAGCGCCTCGAGGATGGCGACCAGATCGGCCGGCGACGCGCCGATCGCGTTCACCGCCTTGACGACGTCCGAAAGCTTCGGGCCCGGCTCGATCAGGAACATGGGATGCTTTTCCTCCTCGACGCCGACCGTGCTGTGCTGCTCGGTGCGGGTCTCGCCCTTGCTGAACGGCGCGGGCTGGCTGGTGCGCTGGTTCTCATCAATACGAACGGTCAGTTTACCATGGGTTACCGCGGCGGGGCTGACCCGGACGGCCGAGTTGATCACGACGGTGCCGGTGCGCGCGTTGACGATCACCCGGGCGGCGGCTTCGGCGGCCTCGACCGGCAGGTTCTCGACTTCGCTCATCAGCTCCGAGCGGACGTCGCGGCCCTCGGGCGCCTGGATGGCGATCGAGACGCCATCGATCGCGCGGGCGCGGCCGGCGCCGAAGCGCAGGTTGATCGCGTCCTGGACGCGCTGGGCCGTGGTGAAGTCGGCGCGGGCGAGGTTGAAGGTGATGAAGGGCGACTTGTCGAAGCCGGTATCGACGCTGCGCTCGACCGTGGCGCCTTCCGGGATGCGGCCCGAGGACGGCGTGTTGACCACGATCTTCGAGCCGTCGGCACCTTCGGCACCGAGCCCGCCCACGGCGAGGTTGCCCTGCGCCATCGCATAGATCTGGCCGTCGGCGCCCTGGAGCGGGGTGAGGATCAGCGTGCCGCCGCGCAGGGACTTGGCCTTGCCCATCGACGAGACGGTGATGTCGAGCTTCTGGCCCGGCTTGGCGAAGGCGGGCAGCTCGGCGGTGATCATCACCACCGCGGCGTTCTTCAGGCCCGGCGCGACGCCGGCGGGCAGCTGCAGCCCGAAGCGCGAGGTGACACCCTTCATCGACTGGACGGTATATTCGAGATTGTCGTCGCCCGTGCCCGGCAGGCCGACGACCACGCCGTACCCGGTGAGCTGGTTGGTGCGGATGCCCTGGAAGCCGCCCAGGTCCTTCACGCGCTGGGCGTGGGCGGGCGCAGTGGCGGCGAGGGCGAGGGCGGCGAGCGCGAGGAAGCGGCGGATCATGGGTCTGCTCCGGCTTAGAAGGGGCTGATCACGGAGAAGAACCGGCTCAGCCAGCCCTGGCGGCTGGCACGGGCAACGTCGCCCTTGCCGGTATAGGCGATGCGGGCATCGGCGACGCGGGTGGAGAGCACGCGGTTGTTCGCGTCGATATCGGCGACGCGCACGATGCCTTTGATCTGGACGAACTCGTCGCCGCGATTGAGCGTCACGCGCTTCTGGCCCTGCACCAGCATCGTGCCGTTGGGATAGACCGCGGCAACGGTGACGCTGATCTCGCCCGACAGCGCATTGGCCTGGTCGGCGGTGCCGGTGCCGTTGAAGTTGCGCTTGCCGCTGACGCTGGCGTCGCTTTCCTTGAACAGCGACAGCGCGCCGGTGCTCGGTGGGGTCAGGCCGAAGCCGCCCGAGCTGTCGAGCTTGGTGCCGGCCGACTTGGACGCGGCGGTCTTCTCGACCAGCAGGATCGACAGCGGATCGCCGACGCGGCGGGCGCGCTGGCCCTCGTAGAGCGCGGCATAGCCGTCGTTCGCCTGGAAGATGCTGCCATTGGCGGGCGCCTGGGCCGGCGCGGCCGAGGGAAGCGTGACGGAGTAATCCTCCTTGGGCTTCTTCTTGCCGCCGATGCCAAGGAACTGCGCCTGGGCGGGCGTCGCGGCGAAGGCGAACCCGGCGGCGAGCAACGTGGCCGAGGCGAGGGTGGAGAGATGCTTCATGATCCGCCGCCTCAGATGTTCTGGTTGACGTATTTGAGCATCTCGTCGGTCGCCGAGATCATCTTCGAGTTGACCTCATAGGCGCGCTGGGTCTCGATCATGTCGACCAGCTCCTCGACGACGTTGACGTTCGAGCCTTCGAGCATGCCCTGGCGGATCGTGCCGCGGCCATCGATGCCGGCATTGCCGAGCGCGACGGTGCCGCTCGCCGGCGTCTCGATCAGATAGTTGTCGCCGACCGCCTGGAGGCCCGCCGGATTGGGGAAGCTCGCCACCTGGATCTGGCCGATCTGGGTGAGGTCGGTCTGGTTCGGCATCTGCGCCGAGACGGTGCCGTCGCTGCCGACGGTGACCGAGATCGCGCCCTCGGGAATGGTGACGCCGGGCATCACCTGATAGCCCTCGGAGGTGACCAGCTGGCCCTCAGGCGAACGCGAGAAATTGCCCGCGCGGGTATAGCCCAGGCCGCCGCCGGGCAACTGGATCTGGAAATAGCCATTGCCGTCGATCGCCATGTCGAGGCCGTTGCCGGTGGTCTGCAGCGATCCCTGGGTCTCGATGCGCTGGGTGCCCTGGGTGCGCACGCCGGTGCCGAGGTTGAGGCCGGTCGCGTATTTGGTCTCCGCGGTCGAGGCGGCGCCTGGCGCGGTGATCACCTGATAGGCGAGCGTCTCGAAGCTGGCGCGGTCCTTCTTGAACGCCGTGGTGTTCACGTTGGCCAGATTGTTCGAGATGACCCGCATGCGCGTGTCCTGGGCGTCGAGACCCGTGCGCGCGATGTGCAATGCTGCCGAACCCATCGGTCTTACTCCCTATCAGGACGGCATCCGCATCAGCGATGCGGTGCTCTCGTCCATGTTCTTGGCTTCCTTGAGCAGGTTGGCCTGCACTTCGTAGGCGCGCTGGTTCTCGATCATGTCGACCAGCGCCTGGGTGAGGTTCACGTTCGATTGCTCGAGCGAACCGGAAGTCACCTTGGCGTCCATGTCCTCGGGCAGCACGCCGCCGCCCTTCACATGAAGGAGATTGTCGAGCCCCTTGGCGGTCTGCGTGCCATCGGTGCTGACCAGCTTGATCTTGCCGACTTCCTGCGGCTGCGTCGGATCGCCGCCGCGCGGCACGATCGAGACGGTGCCGTCCTCGGAGATCGAGACCTTGTCGGCGGGCGGCACGGTGATGGGGCCCCCCGACCCCATCACCGGGAAACCGTCGCCGGTTTCCAGCACGCCCGAGGGCGCGATCCTGAGATCGCCGCGCCTCGTATAGGCTTCGGTGCCGTCGGTGGCCTGGACCGCGATCCAGGCATCGCCGTTCACCGCGATGTCGAGCGGGTTGCCGGTCTGGATCATCGTGCCCTTGCTGCGGTCGAAGTCCTCGACTTCCGCCGAGGCCATCTGGCGCGAATCCATCCCGGTACCCTGGAGGACCAGCCGGTCGAAGCTGACGCGTTCGCCGCGGAAGCCGATCGTCGAGGCGTTCGCGATGTTGTTCGCGATCGTCGCCTGCGCCGACATCTGGCTCCGAAGCCCCGACATCGCAGTGTAGACAAGCCGGTCCATGGGTTACTCCTCCTCAGCCGATCCGATCAGCTGCGGATGTTGAAAATGGTCTGGGACATCTGGCTGGCGGTATCGAGCGCCTTGGCATTCGCCTGGAAGTTGCGCTGTGCCGCGATCAGATTGACCAGCTCCTCGGTGATGTCGACGTTCGAGCGCTCGATCGCGCCCGACATCAGCCCGCCGAACCCGTTGGTGCCCGGCTCGCCGAGGCGCGCATCGCCCGAGAAGCCGGTGGCCGCCCAGGTCGAGTTGCCGAGCTGGCGCAGGCCCGCATTGTTGGTGAAGCTGGCCAGCACGACCTTGCCCAGTGCCTGGGTGTCGCCGTTCGAGAAGCTCGCGGTCACCGTGCCGTCGTCGCCGATCGTCACGCCTTCGATCTGGCCGACGGGCGAGCCGTCCTGCGAGGTCGAGTTGAGGCTGAACGGCGAGCTGACCTGGGTGGTGCCCTGGGTCAGGTCGAGCTTGAGCACCTGCTCCGAAGTCGCGCCCGGCGCCAGGAAGCCCATGAAGGTGATCGGCGTGGTCGGCTCGGAGAGCTTGCCGGTGCTGTCGAACTTCAGCTCGAACTGCGTCATCGTGTCGGGATCGTCGCCGGCATTGAGCTGCTGGTCGCCGACGAACGAATAGACCTTCCAGGTGCTGGTCGCGTCGGTGCCGGTCGGCTTGCTCTCGCGGACGAAGTAATTGGTCAGCGTCAGCGCATTGCCGTTCGCGTCATAGACCGTCGTCTGGACCGACTGGTTATAGGTGGTCGGATCGAAACGGTCGAACTTGTATTCGGTATCGTCGAACTTCGCCGCTTCCGACGGGATCGCCGAGCCGGCATTGAGGTTGAGGCCAAGCTTGACGTTCTCGGTCTCCTCGGGCGTGCCGCTGGTCTGGGGCAGGCGCAGGCTGACCGTCGAGGAAAGGCCGGTCGCGACCACCGCGCCCGAGCCGTCGACCGGATAGACCTGCAGCTTGTTGCCCTGAGCATCGACCACATAGCGATCGGCATCGACCTGGAAGCTGCCGTTTCGGGTGTAGGCAACACCATTGCCGCTCTTCTCGTCGCCCTTGACGATGAAGAAGCCGTCGCCCGAGATCGCGACGTCGAGCGCCGACGAGCTCTGGGTGAAGCCGCCTTGGCCGAACTGCTGGCGCACCGCCTTCACGACCACGCCGGAACCGACCATCTGGCTCGGGTTCATGTTGGCGGTCGACGCGATGACGTCGGCGAACTGGGTGGTGCTCTTCTTGAAGCCGTTGGTCTGCACGTTCGCGAGATTGTGCGAGATCGTCGACATGTCGGTCTGCGCTGCCTGCAGGCCGGAGAGCGAGGTGAAGAAGGACATTTTCCGTTACTCCGTAGGAAAAATTGATTCAGCCGACCTGCCAGACGGCGTCGGTGGACACGTTGCCGATGCCCGGAAGCGTGAGGACGGGCTTGCCGTCCGATCCCATCGAGACGGCGGTGACCGGCGCCCAGACCAGCGGATAGGCCTTGACGTTGCCGGTGCCGTCGGTGGCGGTGACGCTGACGGTGAACGGGCCGGCGCCGGCATCCTCGCCGCCATCGGTCTTGCCGTCCCAGTCCCAGGCGACCGCGCCCTTGGTCTCCTTGCCCATCTCGATCGTCTTGACCGCGTTGCCGTTGGCATCCTTGATGGACACCGTGACGTTGGTCGCGTCCTTCTCCAGCGCGACGGCGCCGGCGAGGCCGCCGGTAGTGCGCGGATAGGCGGTGGTGCCCTGGACCAGCACGGTCTTGCCGACATAGCCGATCGCGTCGTTGAGCGAGGTAGAGCCGAGCTGGCCCGCGATCGTCTTCAGCGTCGAGCTCATCTCGGTGATGCCGGAGAGCGACGAGAACTGCGCCATCTGGGCGACCATCTGGCTGTTGTCGACCGGCTGGAACGGATCCTGGTTCTTCAGCTGCGCGGTCATCAGCGCGAGGAAGTCGGACACGCCCATGTCGGTCTTGCCGAGCCGCGAGGTGTCCTGGGTGTCGAGCGTGGTGCCGCTCGTCGTGCTGCTGGTGTTGTACCGGGGGATGCCCAGGTTCGTCAGGGTGGTATCGAAATCGCTCATGATCAGCGGCCCAGCTTGAGGGTGTCGACGATGAGCTGCTTGGCAGTCTGCATCACTTCGACGTTGTTCTGGTAGTTCCGGGCGGTCTCCATCATGTCGACCAGCTCCCGGGTCTCGTCCACGGCGGCTTCCCAGACATTGCCGTCCTTGTCGGCCATCGGGTTGCCCGGATCGTAATGCTTGGTCGGCTCGGAGCCGGCGGTGACGACCTGCTCGACATCGACGGTCGACATGCCGCTCGCCTGGTCGAAGGCGGTGCGGAACACCGGCTTGATCGTGCGATAGGCAGCGTCCGGGCTCGAGGCGACGGTACCGACATTGGCCAGGTTCGAGGCCGTGGTGTTCATCCGCACCAGCTGCGCGCTCATCGCGCGGCCGGAGACCTGGAAGATCGAAAGCGGCTGGTCGCCCATCTCTATTCTCCCTTCAGCGCGCGCGTGATCTGGCCGATGCGGCCGTTCAGGAACGACAATGTCGTCTGATAGGCGACGGCATTCTCGGCGAAGGCGGTCTGCTCGGTGGTCAGCTCGACGGTGTTGCCGTCGGCCGAGGGCTGGAGCGGTACGCGGTAGAGCGTGTTGGCGTCGATCGCGCCGTCGATCGAGCCGCCGGCAGCGGTGGCGCTGTTGAGCGCCGCGCGGAAGTCGATGTCCTTTGCCTTGTACCCGGGGGTCGAGGCGTTCGCGATGTTCGACGCGAGCATGCCCATGCGCTGCGAGCGCACGGCAAGCGCGGTGCCATGTACGCCGAAGAGGTTGTCATTGGGCATTGCACGTCTCCCGCACAAAAGTTCGCCGGAAAGGCTTGTGCGCTTCTCTGCAACCGCCGTGCCAATTTGGCTGGAGAGGCGAAAAAACCGTCTCTGCCCTGAGGAGCGGCAAGCGGCGGCAAGGTTTTGCCGGTGTGTCGGCAGCTGCTTGCCGGGTTTACGGGGCCGGATTGCCGCCCTCTGAGGGGAAGGCAATTGGCCCGCCTCTTGCACCCACACGGGCATGGATATGAATGTGCTTCCTGCCCTCGGGACCTTCCTCGATCCGATCGCGCTCGCCATTGTCGGCGGGGGCGTGGTGGCCGGCACCGTGCTGCGCAGCGCCTCGGGCGATCTTGCGCGCAGCGTCGCCGCGCTCGGCCAGCTGCCGCGCCGGCGCTTCGACGTCGAGCCGTTGCTGTCGCAGGTCTCGGCGCTCGGCCGGATCGCGCGGCGCCACGGCGTGATCGCGCTCGATCGTTCGAAGATCGAGGATCCGGATATTGCCGCCGCAGTCGCTGCGATCGTCGACGGGGCGAGCCCGAAAGAGGTCGAGACCCTGCTCGAGCAGCGCCGCTGCGCTCGGTTCGAGCGGCATCGCGGTGGCTGGGAAGTCTGGTCGGGTGCGGCCGAGCTGGCGCCGGCGATGGGCATGGTCGGCACGCTGATCGGCCTGGTCGGCATGTTCTCCGCGATGAAGGATCCGCAGGCGATCGGTGGCGCGATGGCGGTGGCGCTGCTCGCCACGCTCTATGGCGCGCTGCTCGCCAATCTCGCGCTGCTGCCGGTCGCCACGCGGCTGAAGCGCCGCGCGCGGCACGAGGCGCAGGAGCGGCTCCGCCTCCAGCCGGCACTCGTGCTGCTGGCCGGGATCGAGCCGGGCACCGGCCGGATCAAGGAGATCGCGGCGTGACCGTGTTCGACGAGGAGGAGTGCGCCCGCGCGCCCTGGCTGATGACCCTGGCGGACTTGTCGCTGCTGCTCGTCGGCTTCTTCGTCTTCCTCCAGGCGAACCAGGTGGATCCGGCCAGGCTCGCCGCGGGCATCCGCGCGGGCTTCGGCGCCAGCGAGAGCGCGGCGGCTCCGGCGCCGATGCCGGTCGACATCGCCACCGCCACCGGCTTCGCGCCCGGCTCGGCAGTGCTGGCCGACACCGGCTCGGCGCTCGAATGGGCGCGGAGTGCCGCACGCGATCCGCGCACCCGGCTGCGCATCACCGGCGAAGTCGACGGATCGTCGGCGGACGTCGATCCCGCCACCGGCAGCGGCCCGATCCTCGCCGCCGACCGCGCCCGCGCTGTCGCCGCGCTGCTGATCCAACAGCACGCGATCGATCCGTCGCGCATAGTATTTTCCACCGGCCGCGGCCAGCGCCGCGCCGTCCTCACGCTCGGCTTCGAAGGAGACCGGCCATGATCCTCGCCCTCGCACTCAGCCTCGCCGCCCCGGAATTCCAGTCGGTCGCAGCGCTCGACACCATCGTCACCCAGTTCACCGGCAAGGAGATCGGCGAGCAGGGCGGGGCGATCGCGCCGATCGACCGGCGGCTCAAGCTCGCCAATTGCGCCGCGCCGCAGCTGGAATGGCGGAACGACACGCATGACGCTGTGGTGGTCCGCTGCATGGCACCGGCCTGGAAGATCTTCGTGCCGGTCGCGGCGGTGCCCAGGCCTAGGGTCGCCACGCCTGCGCCGATGCCAGCCAATGTCGTCGTGCGCCCGCCGGTGGCAGTGAAGGCCGAGCCAGTGATCAAGCGCGGCGACGCGGTCACGGTCGAGGCGGGGGCCGCCGGCTTCTCGATCTCGCGCCAGGGCGTCGCGATGAACGATGCGCCTCCCGGCGGCCGGATCAGCGTGAAGATCGATGACAAGCAGCCGCCGCTCCAGGCTATCGCGATCGAACCGGGCCGCGCCCGCCTGCCGGGCTTTGCCGAGGGCAGCTGAATTTTCCCGTAAAGTTTCGCGCCGCCGGGCCGTTTGAAGGGCTGCAGGCATAGCGAGGTTGCAGGCAATGGTGGACTCAATCGGCACGAAGACAGGCGCGGTCACCGACCGTCGCGCTGTGCCCGTTGAACCGGCGGCCAAGGTCGCCGCGGTCCGCCCGGTCGCGAGCGACGCCCCGGCGGTGCGCAGCGCGGCGGCGGAGATCGCGGGGGAGCAGGCGGCCCGGCCGCCGGTCGATGTCGACCGCGTCTCGCGCATCCGCAAGGCGATCCAGGACAACAAGTTCCCGCTCTCGCCCTCGACGATCGCCGACCGGCTGCTCGCCTTCAAGCTCGATTGGAAGTCCCGTGAACCGTCGTGACGCGCTCATCCAGGTGATCGAATGCCTCCACGCCGAGATCGCGGCCCTGAAGACGAGTGACGTCGCCGCGCTCGCGGCGGCGACCCATGCCAAGCTGGCCGCGATCGACACGGTCGCACTGCATGACGGCGAGGCCCCCGATGCGGAGATCCGCGAGCTCGCCGCCGAGGCGCACAAGCTCAACGAGACCTGCCGCATCTATGTGAACCTGATGGCGGCAAATGTTCGCCGCCGCCTGCAAATCCTTTCCGGTCAGCAGGCGCCTTCCTACAAGGCGGTTGGCTACGCGCTGGCCTGACAGGCGTGCATAACGCCGATTAACCAGAACTGGCACGGTCCTTGCTCCGATAGCCCCGAATAAGGGCAATCCGGATCGGGACCAGATGAGCGTCACTTCGGTCAATTCCAAGGCAAGCGTCCAGACGGCGATCGCTGCGGCGAGCCGCAAGACCGGCATCGACTTCAACTATCTGCTCGGCCAGGCACAGGTCGAGAGCGGGTTGAAGGCGAATGCCCGCGCCGGCACTTCCTCGGCGACCGGCCTCTATCAGTTCATCGAGCAGAGCTGGCTCGGCGTGGTCAAGCAGCACGGCGCCGAGCATGGCCTGTCCTGGGCCGCCGACAGCATCAAGCAGAATAGCGCCGGCCGCTATGTCGTCAGCGACCCCGCCACGCGCAGCGCGATCCTCAACCTGCGCAGCGATCCGCAGACCGCGTCGCTGATGGCCGCCGAGCATGCCGCCGACAACAAGGCCTCGCTCGAGGATAGCCTCGGCCGGCCGGCGACCGGCACCGATCTCTACATGGCGCATTTCCTGGGGCTGGGCGGCGCCGACAAGTTCCTCAGCGCGATGGCCGAAAATCCCGGCCGCACCGGCGCCAGCATGTTCCCCGCCGCCGCGCGCGCCAATCGTGGCGTGTTCTACGCCGCGAACGGCCAGCCGCGCACGCTCTCGGAAATCTACAGCCGCTTCGCCGGCAAGCTCGACCAGGGCGCTGCCGCCGGCGGTGCCACCGGTGTGGCTTCGGACGGGCTCGATGCTGGCTTCGATGCCGCCGCCCGCGGCTTCACCGATGGCGACAATGAAGTCGTGCTCGGCAATGGCGCGGTCGATAGCGACCGGCACTGGGTGCAGAACACGCTGGCCCAGCTCAACGTCTCGCAGGGCCCAGCCGCAGGCGATCCGCTCGGCCGCCGCATCGATCCGCTGCGCCCGACACCGGAAAATGCCCGCCTCGCCTATCTCATGCTCGCGAACCTGGGAGCGTAACCCCTAGTGTCTGCACTTTCGCTTCCCGCAGGGACTGCGCCTGCCCTGAAGAGCTTCGCGCTGCCCGGCGCGATCCTGCTGCTCGTCGCGCTGATGGTGGTGCCGATCCCGGCCTTCCTGCTCGACGTCTTCTTCATCCTCAACATCATGATCAGCCTCGCGGTGCTGATGGTGGCGCTGAACGCGCAGAAGCCGCTCGACTTCTCCGCCTTCCCCACCGTGCTGCTGTTCGCCACGCTGTTCCGCCTCGGCCTCAACGTCGCCTCGACGCGCGTCGTGCTGGTCCACGGGCACGAGGGCGAAAGCGCCGCCGGCCATGTGATCGAGGCGTTCGGCACCTTCATGATCGGCGGCGACTATGTCGTCGGCCTGGTCGTGTTCGCGGTGATCGTGATCATCAACATGATCGTGGTGACCAAGGGTGCCGGCCGCGTCTCCGAAGTCAGCGCGCGCTTCACCCTCGATGCCCTGCCCGGCAAGCAGATGGCGATCGACGCCGACCTCAATGCCGGCCTGATCACGCCCGACGAGGCCCGCGCAAAGCGCGTCGAAGTCTCGACCGAAGCCGATTTCTACGGCGCGATGGACGGTTCGTCCAAGTTCGTGAAGGGCGATGCGATCGCCGGCCTGCTGATCCTTGGCATCAACGTGATCGGCGGCCTGATCCTCGGCGTGGTCAGCCACCAGATGGCGGTGGGCGAGGCGGCCTCCGCCTATGTCCTCCTCGCCATCGGCGACGCGCTGGTCGCCCAGGTGCCGGCGCTGCTGCTCTCGATCGCCGCCGCCGCCATCGTCACCCGCGTCAAGTCGAGCGACGACCTGGCCGGCCAGATCGGCACCCAGTTCGCCAGCTACAAGACCTGGATGCCGGTCGCGGTCATCCTCGGCTTGCTCGGCCTGCTTCCCGGCATGCCGCATTTCCTGATGCTGCCCGCCGCAGCCGCTGCCGGCGTCGCCGCCTGGCACCTGCGCAAGGTCGCCAACCGCCCCAGGATCGTCGCGGCGCCGCCGGCCGAGCCGGTCGATCTCTCGCGGATCGGCTGGGAGGAAGTCACCGACAACATGCAGGTGATGCTCGACATCGGCTATGGGCTCGTGCCGTTGGTCGACGAGCGCCGCGGCGGTCCGCTGATGGGCCGGATCACCGGGGTGCGCCGCCAGCTCTCCAAGGAGCTCGGCTTCGTCGTGCCCCAGGTGCGGGTGCGCGACGACATCAACCTGGCGCCCTTCACATATCGCATCGTCATTGGCGGCGTGGTCGTGGCCGAGGACAATGTCTCGCCCGACGAGGTGCTGGCGATCGACACCGGCCAGGCCGCCGGTCGCCTGCACGGCAAGCCGGTCAAGGACCCGACCTTCGGGCTCGACGCGATTTGGATCGCCCAGGGCGATTCGGATGCTGCCACCGGCCTTGGCTATCTCGTCGTCGATCCGGGCACCGTGGTCGCCACCCATCTCAACCAGTGCCTGATCCAGAACGCGTCCGACCTGCTCGGTGCCGATGAGGTCCAGTCGCTGCTCGAGGGACTCAAGGAGCGCTCGCCCCAGCTCGTCGCCGCGCTCTGCCCGTCGCCGGTGCCGCTCACCACGCTCACCCAGATCCTGCGAGGCCTGCTCGCCGAGAGCGTACCGCTCAAGGAGTTCCGCCGAATCGCCGCCGCCATCGCGGTCGCGGCGCAGCGCACCCTCGACGCCGACGAGATCATGGAGCTGATCCGCCCCGATCTCGGCCCGCTGATCATCCAGCGTCTGTGCGGCGTGCGCGAGCCGCTGCGGGTGATGACGCTGGAGGGGCAGCTCGAGGCGCTGCTCGGCCAGGCGGTGCGCTCCGATCCGTCGAAGCGGCACACGATCGAGCCCGACCTCGGCCGCCGCATCGCCGATGCGCTGCAGCGCGCCGCCCAGCCGCTGATCGCCGAGGCCAAGCCCTTCGCGCTCGTCGTCCAGCCTTCGATCCGCGTCGCGATCCGCAAGCTGGTCCGCAACGTGCTGCCCGACACGCCGGTGATGAGCTTCTTCGAAGTGCCCGAGGACAAGGCCGTCGAAGTCGTCGCCGTGATCGGCGCGCCGGAGGCGCTGCCCGCATGAACGCTTTCACCCCAGGGAAACTCGACGCCATGGCTTCACTGGCTCTCGATCCACCGCTGACCTATTCGCCCACCCCGCCGCGCCGCGATCCGGAGGCGCTGGTGCGCCGGCACCTGCCGCTGGTCCGCCGCATCGCCTGGCACATCCATGGCTCGATGAGCTCGCTCGTCGAGGTGGAGGATCTGATCCAGGTGGGGCTGGTCGCGCTGATCGAGGCTGCCGGAAGCTTCGAGGACCGGGGCCAGGTGACCTTCGAGCAATATCTCGCCACCCGGCTGCGCGGCGCGATGATCGACGAGCTGCGCCGCCAGGCGACCACCACGCGCGGCGCGATGCGCCGGCGCAAGGCCTATCAGGAAGCGGTATCGGTGCTGACCAACGAGCTGGGCCGCGCCCCCGAGGACGAGCAGGTGGCGGAGCGGCTTGGTGTCACGCCGGAGAAGTTGCGCGCCGACTATGCCAATGCCGAGGCAGTCCGCTTCGATTCGATCGACGAGACTTATTCGGACGAGAGCCCCTGGTTCATGTCCGACGCGCCCAGCGCCTTCGACCAGCTCGCCGAGAGCGACCAGCGCGAGGCGCTGATCGCCGCGATCACCGAGCTGCCGGAGCGCGAGCAGCAGGTGATCCAGCTCTATTATGTCGAGGAACTCAACCTCGAGGAGATCGGGCAGGTGCTGGGGGTGGGCGCCGCGCGCATCTGCCAGATCAAGGCGAGCGCGCATGCCCGGCTGAAGAAGGGACTGGCGCGAAGATTGGGATAACCCGCCATCCAAATCCGTCTCCCCGCTTCTTTCCCCGGCGAAGGCCGGGCCCCAGACTTGAGAGTCGCGCGCCTTGGCGCGTCTTCGCCGCGCACACTGAGACTGGACCCCGGCCTCTGCCGGGGAAAGGGAAGCCAGGGGTAAATCGTAACTTTCGAAACTTTCCGCCCGCACCCCGCTTGCGCCGCCCCGATGCTTGCCGCAGAAATCCGCCCCGTTCGTATCTTGTGGGGGATTTCACGTGACCAAGCATCTGTTCCTGGCCGGCGCGATGGCGTTCGGGCTGATGGCCTCGCCGGCGCTTGCCCAGGACAATTGGACCGTGCGCCCCGAATGGGTCCGCGCGCATGAGAGCTTCCTCGCCAGCGATGCGCTGCAGGGCCGCGGCAGCGCGACCCGCGACGAGGCGATCGCCGCGGCTTACGTAGCCTCGCAGTTCGAAGGCTATGGGCTGAAGCCGGCGCCGGGCATGCCAGGCTATCTCCAGGCGGCGAAGATCATCCGCTATGCGGCGAATGGCCCCGCCGCGCTCGCCATCGCCGGCAAGCCGACCGTGGCACCCACCGTGCTGGTCGGCGCGATCGATCCCATTTCCGGCACCTCGGCGGTGTTCGATGGCGAGGACCCGGCGAAGATGCCGCGTGCCGATATCGTGTTCGTCACCGGCGGCAAGGGATCGCCGATGGCGCTCGTCCGCGCGGCCAGGGCCGCCGGCGTCAAGCTGCTCATCGCGCGCGAGACCGAGATGACGCAGGGCATGTTCAAGGGCATGGGCGGCAAGCCGCGCCTCCCCGCCGGGCTGGAGGGCGCTCCGCCGGCGAGCTACGCTGCGCTCGCGACCCTGCCCTCGGCCGATTTCGACAAGGCGGTCGCCCAGGCCGGCGCGCCGGTCAGCTTCACGCTCCCGGTGACGCGCGAGGAATCGACCACCACCAATGCGATCGGCTGGCTGCCGGGCAGCGACCCCAAGGCCGGTGTGATCCTGGTCACTGCCCATCTCGATCATCTCGGCGTGCAGCCGGACGGCACGATCATGCACGGCGCCAATGACGATGCCTCGGGCACCACCGCGGTGCTCGAACTCGCCCGCGCGATGGCGGCGGCGAAGAAGGCGAAGCGCGGGCTGCTGTTCGTCGCCTATGGCAGCGAGGAGATCGGCGGCTATGGCTCGAGCTATTTCGGCGATCATCCGCCGGTGCCGCTCGACCAGATCGTCGCCAATATCGAGATCGAGATGATCGGCGCGCAGGATCCCAAGCTTCCCGCCGGCACGATGATGATGACCGGGTTCGAGCGTTCGACCTTGGGCGAGACGCTGAAGGCGCATGGCGCGCTGGTCACCGCCGATCCCTATCCCGAGCAGCGCTTCTTCGAGCGTTCGGACAATTACTCGCTCGCGGTGCGCGGGGTGGTGGCGCACACCATCTCGGGCTGGGCAGTCACGCCCAATTATCACACCGCGCAGGACACGCTGGAGAATCTCGACATCGCGTTCATGACCCGGGCGATCCAGTCGCTGGTCGCGCCGCTCAAGTCGCTGGCGAACAGCAATGCCAAGCCGGAGTGGAAGCCGGGCGGCCGGCCGGAGAAGAAGTGAGGCTTTGACCCATCGCTCCCCTCCCTGGAAGGGAGGGGAATCCGTCACCGGACAAGAAAAACCCCGGTGGTAACAACCACCGGGGTTCCCCATGCGCTCCCGAGAAAGGGGTGACCGGCCTTGGTGCCTGTCAGGGGGGTGACACCCCGACCGGCACGCGCTTACTGAAGCAGCTTAAGAACCGACTGCTGGCTCTGGTTGGCTTGGGCGAGCATCGCGGTCGATGCCTGCGACAGGATCTGGGCCTTGGCCAGCGCCGTCGTCTCCGCCGAATAATCGGTGTCCTCGATGCGGCTGCGGGCGTCGCTCAGATTGGCGATGTTGGTCGTCAGGTTGTTGACCACCGAGTCGAGGCGGCTCTGCGCGGCGCCGAGCGAAGCGCGGAGCGTGGCGACCGACTTCAGCGCGGTATCGAGCGTGCCCTGGGCGCTGTCGGCGGTGCTCGACGTGCCGATCGAGAGCGGCGCGACATAGTCGGCATCCGCCGGGTCGGTGCCGACGCCGGTGATGGTGCCCAGGTCGAGCGCATCGACGCTGATCGTGATCTTGTCGGTCGATTCCGAGCCGGTCTGGATCGAGAAGGTCTTGGCCGCAGTCTCGTCGGCCTGGACGTCCGTCGGGTCCGCCGGCGGCTTGCCGATCTGGAACAGCGCGTTGCCGTTGAACTTGGTGTTGGTCAGCACGTCCTTGATCTGCGAGGTCAGCTGGGTGACTTCGGCCTGCAGATTCTTGCGGTCGTCGTCCGAATAGGTGCCGCTCGACGACTGGACCGCCAGCTCACGGACGCGCTGCAGCATGTTGGTCACTTCGTTGAGCGCGCCTTCCGCGGTCTGCGCCAGCGAGATGCCGTCATTGGCGTTGCGGACCGCCTGGGTCATGCCGCGGATCGAGGCGGTCATGGTCGAGGCGATCGCCAGGCCGGCGGCGTCGTCCTTCGCGCTGTTGATGCGCTTGCCGGTCGACAGGCGCTCCATGGCCGTGTTCAGCGTCTTGTTCGCGCCGGTCGAGGCATTGGCGGCGCGCAGCGCCGCGGTGTTGGTCGAGATAACAGTCATGTTCGTTACTCCATGCTCGTCGGCTTCCCATTTACCCCCCTGAACGGGAGCTCGGAGCCGCCAAGCCAAGGAACGGCAGCGCTGCGCCCGGCTTAAGCAAAAAATTTCGGCGCTACGTGCGCACGCGTAGACGCGCCCGGACCAAGATGGTCGCGAAATGCGCAATTTTACCCGCCGTTAACCAAGCTGGTCCCAAAAGGGGATGGTGTCTCAGGGGGTAACAATGCGATCCATCGTCCCGTCCGCCGCTGTGCTGCGCCAGAAATACGCGCTCGTCTCGTCGTTGCGCGCCCAGGGCTTCGCGGTCGGCACCGGCGAGGACGGGCGCTCCGGTCCGGGCGACCTGTTCCTGGTCGCCGAGGGCGAGGTGCCTCCCGCTGCCGCACGCACGCTGATCCTGGGCGACCAGGGCCGCCAGGCGATCGCGTTCGGCGACGGCAACCCCGCCCGCCTTTCCTATACGCCGGAGGACGCCGCGGTCGGCGCGGGCTTCGCGACGGCGCTGCTGCGCGGTCCGCACGAGCCGGTCGCCGCCGATCCCGAGAGCCTGGCGCTGCTCGCGCTGGCTGAGCGGGTCGCCGCGTCGGACATCACCGTGCTGGTCAACGGCCCCACCGGTACCGGCAAGGAAGTGCTGGCCCGCGCGATCCACAACAATTCCACGCGCCGCGACGGTCCGTTCGTGGCGCTCAACTGCGCCGCCTTGCCCGAGACGATGCTCGAGGCGATGCTGTTCGGCCACCAGAAGGGTGCCTTCACCGGCGCGTCCTCGGGCGGCCAGGGCTTCTTCCGCGCCGCGCATGGCGGCACCATCCTGCTCGACGAGATCGCCGAGATGCCGCTCGCCCTCCAGGCCAAGCTGCTCCGCGTGCTCCAGGAGCGCGAAGTGGTGCCGATCGGCGGCACCATGCCGGAAAAGGTCGACGTCCGCGTCGTCGCCTGCGCCAATCGCGATCTCCAGGGCGAAGTCACCGCCGGACGCTTCCGCGCCGACCTGTACTATCGCCTCTCGGTCTTCCCGCTGATGACCAAGGCGCTGGCCGATCGCCCCGGCGACATCGCCGCGCTCGCCGCCGCGATGGTCGTCCGCCACGCCGGCGGCCGTGGTGCGATGCCGTGGATCTCGAACGAGGCGCTCGAGGCGCTCAGCGACCATGACTGGCCGGGCAATGTCCGCGAGCTCGAGAATGTCATCCAGCGCGCGCTGCTGCTCTGCGGCGGCCGCACGATCGATCCCGAGCATCTGATCTTCGACCGTCCGGCCGCGCCGCGCCTCGAGGTCGAGACCTCGGGCTCGCTGTCCAACATCGTCCAGATGCACGAGTTCGCCGCGATCCGCGAAGTGCTTGCCGAATGCGGCGGCAGCCGGATCGAGACGGCGAAGCGGCTCGGCATCTCGGAGCGCACCCTGCGCTACCGGCTCGCCAAGGCGCGCGAGCAGGGCGAGAGCATCGACTTCGGTAAGGCGAGGGCTTCGGCATGAGCGGTATCGACGGTATCGGCGGCGGCGCGATGAGCGTCGACCGGGTGATGGCGCTCCGCGCCCAGATCCTCGAGCGCAACGCCGCGCTCGCCAAGGCCAACGAGACTCCGGCCGGCACGGTTGCAGGCGCCGCGGGTGGCAAGCCCGCGGGCTTCGCCGCGTCGATGGAAGAGGCCTTCAAGCAGGTCAACCAGTCCCAGGCTCAGGCCGGCGCGCTCTCCGAAGCCTATGAGCGCGGCGAGACGGTCGACATCGCCAAGGTGATGCTCGCCCGCCAGCAGGCATCGGTCGGCTTCGAGGCGACCCTGCAGGTCCGCAACAAACTCCTGTCCGCATACAAGGACATCATGAGCATGCCGGTGTAATCCATGAGCAACGCCCTCGCCCCCACCGATGCGCCTGCCCTGCCCGCCGCCGCGGGACGCCTTGGCGCGCCGCTCGCCCAGATGCGCGGCATCCTCGCCCAGCCCGCGGTGAAGCGCGCGATGCCGCTGATCTTCCTGATCGGCCTGGTCGCCGCCGGCTTCCTCGCCTGGTCCCTGGTCTCGACTCCGCCGCAGCGCATCCTGTTCGCCAACGTCACCGACGCAGACAAGGCGGCGATCTCGTCGGCATTGCAGGGCGCCAGCATCAAGTCGAGCATCGACAGCTCGGGCTCGATCACCGTCGCCGAGGATGATTACCACAAGGCGCGGATGCTGCTCGCCAGCCAGAACCTGCCCAAGGCGGCGCCGGGCGGCTACCAGATCCTCGACCAGCTGCCGATGGGCGTCTCCCGTGCCGTCGAGGGCGAGCGCCTGCGCCAGGCCCGCGAGACCGAGCTCGCCCGCTCGATCGAGGAGATCGATTCGGTCGCCGAGGCGCGCGTCCATCTCGCCACGCCCGAGGCCAGCGTGTTCGTGCGCGACAAGACCGCGCCCACCGCCTCGGTGGTCCTCAAGCTCCAGCCCGGCCGCGCGCTGGGCGATGCGCAGACCCGCGCGATCGTCAACCTGGTCGCCTCCTCGGTCCCCGGCATGGCGCCCGAGAACGTCACCATCGTCGACCAGATGGGCGCGCTGCTCTCGAAGAAGGGCAACGAAGCCAATTCGGCGAGCGACGCCCGCATCGACTATCAGCGCCGCATCGAGGACAAGTATCGCGAGCAGCTCGTCCAGCTACTGACGCCCTTGGTCGGCGCGGGCAACTTCACTGCCGAGGTGCAGGCCGATGTCGATCTCGACGAGAGCCAGGCGACCCGCGAAAGCTATGACAAGGAAGGCGCGGTCATTTCGGCCGAGCAGGGTGCCTGGACCGGCACCAAGGACGGCCAGGCCCCGGGCGGCATCCCCGGCGCGCTGTCCAACACGCCGCCGGCTGCCAGCACCGTTACCGCACCCAACGCGCAACCGACGCCCGGCGCCACGCCCGCTGCCGGCGCCACGGCTGCCGGTGCGAGCACCACGACGCCGCAGAAGCAGAGCGACAGCTTCACCCGCACCTATGAGACCGGCAAGCAGGTCTCGGTCACCCGCCAGGCCCCGGGCAGCATCCGCCGCCTCTCGGTCGCGGTGCTGCTGCGCGAGGAATCGGGCAAGCCGCGTTCGACGGTGGAGATCCAGCAGATCACCCAGCTGGTCCAGGCCGCGGTCGGCTACAACCAGGGTCGCACCGACCAGGTCACCGTGATCAGCCGCAAGTTCAACGCCGCCGCCGATGCCGCCGACAAGGGCCCGGCCTGGTACGAGGCCGAATGGGTGCCGCTCGCCGCGCGCAACGCCACCGCATTGGTCATCGCGCTGCTCGTCCTCTTCCTCGGCGTCCGCCCGCTCACCAAGGCTTTGCTCAAGAAGCGCGAGGAGCCTGCCGCCGGCAACCGCCCGGCGCTGTCGATGAGCGGCCCCGCCGGCGGCGATGAGGCCGGTTCGGGCGCCGCCCCGGTCTCGATCGACATGCTCGAAAGCGCCGGCAACAGCTATGACGAGCGCGTCGGCCTGGTCCGCGGCTTCACCCGCGACAATCCCGCCCGCGCCGCCCTGGCGGTTCGCGACATGATCAAGGCAGATGCGCAATGAACGCGATCCGGAGCTTCAACGGCGTCGAGCGCGCCGCCGTCCTGATGATGCTGGTCGGCGAGGAGGAGGCTGCCGCCATCCTCCAGAAGCTCGATCCCGAAGAGGTCCGCTCGCTCGGCAAGGCGATGTTCAACGTCGCCGACGTCAGCGAGGCCGAGGTAGAGATCGTCCTCGACGATTTCGTCTTCAAGGCGCGCGAGCGGACCGGTGTCTCGTTCGATCCGGCGCCCAGGATCGAGAGCATCATGACCAAGGCGCTCGGCCCCGAGCGGGCCTCGGGCGTGCTCGCCCGCGTCATGCCGGCCAGCCAGGCCGCCTCGATCGAATGGCTCGACTGGTTCGAGCCCGAGGAGATCGCCGGGATGATCGAGAACGAGCATCCGCAGATCGCCGCGGTGCTGCTCGCCAATCTCGATCCCGATATCGCCGCCAAGGTGTTCGAGCATCTGCCCGAGGCCGGGCAGCCGCAGATCCTGCGCCGCATCGCCAAGCTCGGCCCGATTCCGCCCGAGGCGATCGAGACGCTGAAGACGATGCTCCAGGGCCGTGCCGGCATGGGCGGCCGCAAGTCGAGCGGCGGGCTCCAGCTCGGCGGCACCCGCGAGGCGGCGAAGATCCTTTCCGGTGCCCGCAAGATCACCGAGCAGCGCGTCATGCCCAAGCTCGCCAAGATCGACCGCGAGGTCGCCCGCGCGATCGAGGAGGCGATGTTCGTCTTCGACAATCTGCTCGAGCTGGACGACAAGAACCTGTCGACGCTCATCCGCAACATCGACACCACGATCCTGGTCAAGTCGCTCAAGGGCGTCGAGGAGGAGGTGCGCGAGCGTTTCCTCGGCTGCACGTCGAGCCGCGCGGCGGACGGCATCCGCGACGAGATGGAATCGCTTGGGCCGATGAAGATGGCCGATGTCCTCGATGCGCAGAAGGCGATGATCGCGATCGCCCGCGGGCTGGTGAAGGACGGCACGATCCAGATGCCGTCAAAGGGCGGGGACGACGACTATGTCTGAGTTCGCGCCGGGCTTTTCCGGGCGGATCCGCGCCGCCGAGCATGTCCTGGCGCGCGCCTTTGGCGACGGCGTCGGCTTCGCGCCGTCGGAGGTCGACCGGATCGGCCGCCGCGTGTTCGAGGAAGCACCGGCCCAGCCGCGCCACTTCGCGCCTGCCAATCCCCAGGCCAATCCCACTGAAGGCTGGGATCCCTTCTCGGCCGATACCCAGCATCATGTCGAGCCCGGGCCGTTCATCGATCCGATCGCCGCTGCGCACGAGGCGGGCTTCGCCGAGGGCCATGCCGCGGCCCTGGTCGAAGCCGAAGCGGCTAAGGCCCGTGAGACCGCTCTACTCGACCAGGTATCGGCGGCACTCGCCACCGGCGCGCATTTCGACCGCGATCGCATGGCCGGCCAGCTGCGCCAGACCGTGCTCCACCTCGTCACCCGGCTGGTCGGCGAAGTCGGCGTCGCGCCCGATGTGCTCGCCGCCCGGATCAACGCCGCGGTGGATCTGCTCGCCGACAGCGCCGAATCCGCGCTGCTCCGCCTGAACCCCGAGGACGTCGCCTTCGTCCAGGGCAGGCTGCCCGCCAGCGTCTTCCCGGTCGGCGATCCGCACGTCCAGCGCGGCGGCTTCGTCATCGAAAGCGCTTCGACCATCGTCGAGGACGGCCCTGACCTTTGGCTCGAGCAGCTCGCCCAGGCGATCGACCGCGTGCCGATTCCGCCCGCATGCTGAACCGCTTCACCGACGATTATCTCGACGGCCTCGGCCTTGGCGATTTCGTGGTCCGGCCGCGCATCTCCGGCCGGCTGTCCTCCTATGACGGGCTGCTGATGGAGGCCGTCGGCCTGCAACTGCCGGTCGGTACGGTCTGCGCGATCGGCGATGGCGAGAGCCGGGTCGAGGCCGAAGTGATCGGCTTCCGCTCGGGCAAGACGCTGCTGATGAACCTCGGTGGTCCCGCCGCCTTGCTCCCCAACGCGCCCGTCCGCCCGATCGGCGCGCCGGGTGAGGCGGAAGTCGGTGCCGCGATGCTCGGCCGCGTGGTCGACGGATCGGGCAAGCCGATCGACGGGCTCGGCCCGATCCGCGGCGCGGGGAAATGGCCGCTCGCCGGCAAGCTCCAGTCACCCTTGGACCGCGGGCGTGTGCTCCAGCCGCTCGATGTCGGCGTCCGCGCGATCAACGGGCTGCTCACCATCGGCCAGGGCCAGCGCGTCGGCATCATGGCCGGCTCGGGTGTCGGCAAGTCGGTGCTGCTCGGCATGATGGTGCGCGCGGCCCAGGCCGACGTGATCGTCATCGGCCTGATCGGCGAGCGCTCGCGCGAAGTCGCCGACTTCCTCGAGACCAAGGTCGCCGGTGCCGCCCGCGCGCGCTCGGTGGTCGTCGCGGTCCCCGCCAATCATTCGCCGGTGCTACGTATCCGCGGCGCCTTGCGCGCCACCGCCATTGCCGAGGCGTTCCGCGCCGAGGGCAAGAAGGTCCTCCTCATCATGGATTCGCTCACCCGCGTCGCCCATGCCGGCCGCGAGATCGGCCTGGCGCTGGGCGAGCCGGCCTCGGCGCGCGGCTATCCGCCTTCGGCCATCGCGATGCTGCCCAGCCTGATCGAGCGCGCCGGCACCGACGTCCACACCGGCGGGTCGATCACCGCGATCTACACCGTGCTGGCGGACGGCGACGACGGCAACGATCCGGTGGTGGACAGCGCCCGCTCGATCCTCGACGGCCATATCGTGCTGAGCCGCGCGCTCGCCGAGCGCGGCGTCTATCCGGCGATCGATCTCGGCCCCTCGGTCAGCCGCGTGATGACCGACATCGCGCCCAGGGAGCATGTCGCCGCGGCCCGCGTGCTGCGCCGCCATCTCGCGACGTACGAGGAGAATCGCGATCTCGTCCTGATGGGCGCCTATCGCGCCGGCGCCGATCCCGAGATCGACGCGGCGATCGCCTGCCACCCGGCAGTGATGGAATATATCCGCCAGGGCTCCGACGAGATCGTTACCCTGCCTGACGCGGTGACCGAGCTAGTCGGCGTGTTCGGCCATGGTTGAGGCGGAATCCAATTATCCTCCCCCGCCAGGGGGAGGTGGCACGCGCAGCGTGACGGAGGGGGAGGTAGGCAGCCAATCAACGGCTCGCACACCTCCCCCTCCACCAGCTTCGCTGGTCCCCCTCCCCCTGGCGGGGGAGGATTAAGTGTCCCGCTCCGTCAAGAAGCTCGACCGGCTGCTGCGCGTCCGCACGCTCCAGCTCGATCTGGTCCGTGCCGACGAAGTCCGCGCGCTCGCCAAGGTCGATCAGGAAGCGAAGCTGCGCGACCGTATCGCCAGTCTGGCCGCGAACGTCGCGCCGGCGCCCAGCGCCTCCGAATCGGCCTCCAGCCTCGCCGCCGCCGCGCATTTCCGCGACCGGCTCCACCAGTCCGCCTTTGCCGCCGACAAGCGCGTCGAAGTCGCCGAGCAGAGCCTCGAGATCGCCCGCACCGCCACGCGGGAGGCGCGGCGCGACCAGAACGCGATCGAGAAGCTGATCACCCGCGCCGAAGCCGATGCCGCGCTCAAGGCGCTGCGCGAGCTCGAGCAGCTCCCACCCATGGGTAAAAACCGGCACGATATTTGCTGAGTACGCCGTGAACCTTGTTTCACGGGGACCCGAACTTGATCCATCTCACCATCGCACTTCCCGGCACCGCCGTGGAGCCCGTCAAGCCGAACGCCCCACTCACCGTGGACGTGAGCGGCTTTGCGCTGGCCATGGGTGCGCTGATGCCGAAGACCGCGGCCCCTGCCGCCGGGCCGCAGGGCAAGCTGGCGGATGCGGCAATCGCGCTGCCGGAGGGGCAGGATCTTGCCGGGGACGGCAAGGAATTGCCGGATGCCGTGCTCGGCCTCGACGGCAAAAGCGAGGAGCGGCCGGGCTCGGACACGGATGACAAGGAGGACGCGACCGCCGAGGACGCGCCGCCCTCCCCCTTCGCCTGGTTCGACATCACACCACCGCCGGCAGTGTCACCCGAGGCGAAGCCGGAAGCGGTGTCGGACCTGACCGTCGAGACCGGCGGCAAGCGCGCGCGCCACGACATTCAGCTACCCCAGGCTCCGGTCGTAGAAACCGGCGATGCCGGGCCCAAGGCGAAGGCTGAGGCGCCGAAGCCCGTAACCGCGCCCACTGCCACCACTGTCCCGTCGGCAACGGTGATCCCACCCGACGCCAGGCAGCAGCCGGTCGCGCGGAGTGCCGCTGCTCAGCGTCAGCCTCAGGCCGATGGCGCAATGCCGGCCACACCCGCCGCGCCGGCCGATCCCGTGGCGGAGGCGCCCATGGCCGGCACAGGCACCGCGCCAGCCGCAACCGGCGACACCCCTGCCGGGACCAGGCCGCAGCCCATTCTGGCCCAGCCGCCGCGCGAACTGCGTCAGGCCGCTGCCGAGGCGCCGGTGGTACGCATCACGCCCGACAAGCCTGGGCCGCAGCAGAAGCTGTCGATCGCCGATGTAGCGCCGGCCCGGCCTCAGCCGGCTGCGGCCGTCACCCCTTCCCCGTCGGTCGCCGATCAGATCTTCGCTGCGTTCGATCGTCCCGGGGCGCGGGCCGCCGCTGCCGGCGCATCGAGCGACCCGCAGGTCGATCTCTCGACGCTCGCCGCACCGGCGACCGGCATCCAGACCGCCACCGCAGTCGCTGCTACCGGCCAGGGCCAGGATGCCGCGCTCGACATGCGCCACCAGGAATGGACGTCGAAGATGATCGACCGGATCGAGACGCTGCAGGGCGCCGGCCCGGCGCGCGAGACCCGGCTCAGCCTGATGCCCGAGGCGCTGGGCAAGGTCGATATCGCGATCCGCCAGGACGATTCGGGCAGCATCCATGTCCAGTTCAACACCGATACCCAGTCCGCCCGCCAGCTGATCGCCGATGCCCAGCCCAAGCTGGCCGAGATCGCCCAGGAACGCGGCATCCGCCTCGGCTCGACCAGCGTCGAATCGAACGCGACGGGAACCGGTGCCGGCAATGCGAATCCGCAGATGAACCAGGGCCAGCGCCAGGACGCCGCGCCCAACCGCCACCAGCCCTCGGCGCCGCCCGGCGCGCGCCGCGAGGCCCAGACTTCCACCCAGGATGACGAACGGATCGCCTGAGATCCGCGGAGATAGACGATGAGCGATATCAAGGACGCGGGCGCCGCTGCGCCGAAGAAGAAAAAGGGCAAGCTGCTGCTGCTCGTGGGCCTGCCGGTGCTGCTGCTCGGCGGCGGCGGGGGCGCGGCCTTTTATGGCATGCAGGCCGGCTGGTTCAGCGCGGCGGCCCATGCCGAGGGCGCCGATGAGCCGCATCTCGTTCCCAAGAGCGAGGAGAAGCGTGCCTCGCTGAAGGGTGGCGGCGAGGGTGGCCATGGCGGCGAAGGCGAGGGCGAAGCCCCCGGCCATGGCGGCAAGCCCACGCCCAAGGGTGAGGGCGGCGACAAATATGCGTCGAGCTATTATCCGATGGAGAAGGAGTTCACCTCCAACCTCCAGGACAGCGTCCATTTCGTCCAGGTCGGCATCGCCGTGTCGACGCCCTATGACGAACGCGTCCTCGAGAACATCAAGACGCACGAGATCGCGATCCGCTCGGCGGTGCTGATGGCGCTGGGCGAGACCACCGAGGACGAGGTGTTCACCGCCGAGGGCAAGCGCCACATCCAGGACCGCCTCGCCAAGGCGATCAACGGCGTTTTGAAGGAAAAGGAAGGTTTTGGCGGGGTTAGTAACGTCTACTTTACCAATTTCATCGTTCAGTGAACGGGCATGGTTAACAGCCCTTCACCAGACGGCTCAGCCGATCGGCGGGAACGCCCCCGGACCAGCGCGGAACATGCGCCGGTGCTGGGGACGGCCAATCTCAATCCGTTCGGCGATCTGGTCACGCTGCAGCATCTGAGCGCGCGTCTGGCCAAGTCGTTGAAGGGCGCCTTCGAGGGGCTTCTCCGCAAGGATCTCCGCGCCTGGGCCGAGCCGCTCTCGGTCCAGCGCTTCGCCGACTACAAGGCCGAGCGCGGCGGCGTGCTCTCGGCCTGGCAGCCGCTGGCGATGGGCAATGCCCGCGCCCGCGCCCAGTTCGTGCTGGAGGCCGGGCTGGTCTTCGAGATGCTCGACGCATTCTTCGGCGGCGACGGCGAGGCGCCGAACCCGCTGCCGGGCGAGTTCACTCCCGCCGCCGAGGCGCTGGTCGGCCGGCTCGCCCAGTCGACCGCGGGGCTGCTCGACAAGGCCTGGGAGCCGCTGTCGCGCGTCGCCTTCCGCGCGGAGGGTTCGCCCAGCCTCGCCGCCGCACCCGATCTCGGTGCCGACGATCCGGTCGTCGTCACCCGCTTCGGCTTGGCCGAGGGCGAGGGCCGGCCGCATTTCTTCGACATTCTCTATCCCGTCGCCGCGCTGAAGCCGCACGGCGCCGCGCTGATGGTCAAGGTCCATGGGCCGAAGGAAGAGGTCGAGCCCGAATGGCGCTCCGGCCTTACCCGCGCGGTGATGGCAGTCACGCTGCCCGTCCGCTCGGTGCTCGCCGAACCGACCATGCCGCTCGGCCGCCTGCTCGAGCTCAAGGAAGGCGACGTCATTCCGATCGATTTCGGCCCCGAGGTTCCGGTGATGGTGGCGAAGCGCCGCCTCGGCACCGGCCTTGTCGGCACCGCCAACGGCCGCGCCGCGGTCCGCCTCACTTCGCTCGAAGAGATCAACGCAGAGGACTTCCAATGAACGACATGACGACCGCATTCCCGGTCGACTCTGCCGTCGCCGCCAATTTCCGGCTGTTGCAGGACGTCGACGTCAAGCTGACCGTCGAGATCGGCTCGACCCGCCTGACCCTGCGCGAGCTGCTCGCGCTCGGCGAAAGCAGCGTGATCGAGCTCGATCGCGAAGCCAATGAGCTGCTCGACGTGTTCGTCAACGGCACGCTGATCGGCCGCGGCGAAGTCGTCACCGTGGGCGAGAAGTTCGGCGTGCGGATGACCGAGCTGGTCAGCCCGGACAAGCGCGCGGGTCGCTGATCCCATGACCTGGTACATCATCAAGCTGATCGTGCTGCTGCCGCTCGTCTGCGGCCTGCTGGTCGGCTGCCTCTATGGCTGGCGCAAGCTCGAGGCGCGCCTGCCCAAGAACCAGCAGACCCGCATGGTGCAGCTCAAGGAGACGATGATGCTCTCCCCGGGGCTCCGCCTCGCCGTCATCGAGTTCGAGGGGCAGAAGCTGCTCGTCTCGGTGAGCCGCAGCGGCGTCACTTTGGTGGACAAGCAGCAATGACCCGCGCGATCGTCTCCGCTCCGCGCACGGTCGGGGGCCGCGCGGCGCTGTTCATCGGCATCCTGGCCTTCCTCGTGCTGTTCGCCTTCCCGGCCTTCGCGCAGGGCGCCGCACCAGCGGTGCCGGCTCCGGTCGCCACCCCGGGCGTCGGCGACGCAGTGGATCGCGCGCTCGGCGACCTTGGCGGCGGCAATGCCCCGCTGAGCCTGTCGCTGCAGGTCCTCATCATCATGGGCCTGCTCTCGGTGCTGCCGGGCATCCTGCTGATGATGACCAGCTTCACCCGGATCATCATCGTGCTTGCGCTGCTCCGCCAGGCCCTGGGCCTCCAGCAGACCCCGCCCAACCAGGTGCTGATCGGCCTCGCGCTGTTCCTCAGCTTCTTCGTGATGGCGCCGACGCTGAGCACGATGAACACGACTGCGATCCAGCCCTATTCGGCCGGCAAGATCGGCGCGAGCGAGATGATCGCCAGGTCGGGCGAGGCGCTGCACGGCTTCATGATCAAGCAGACCCGCACCAAGGACGTCACCATGTTCGCCCAGATGGCCAAGAGCGGCCCCTATGCGAAGCCGGCCGACGTGCCCTTCTCGGTGCTGCTCCCCGCCTTCGTCACCAGCGAGCTCAAGACCGCCTTCCAGATCGGTTTCCTGATCTTCCTGCCCTTCATCGTCATCGATCTCGTCGTCGCCACCGTGCTGGTCGCGCTCGGCATGATGATGATGTCGCCGACGATCATTTCCCTGCCCTTCAAGCTGCTGCTCTTCGTCCTGGTCGACGGATGGGCGCTGACCATGGGCTCGCTCGCCTCCAGCTTCGTGAGTTAGCGCCCATGGACACCGAATATTTCCTCACCGTCGGCCGCGAGGCGATGTGGGTGCTGGCGCTCGCCGCCACGCCGATCCTGGTGCCCGCTTTGCTCGCCGGCCTGGTGCTCGGCATGGTCCAGGCGGCCACCTCGATCCAGGAGCAGACGCTCACCTTCGTGCCCAAGCTGGTCGTGGTGGCGATCAGCCTGGTGATCTTCGGCTCGATGATCATGGGGCTGCTCGGCGATTTCACCGTGAGCATCTTCGAGCGCATTCCGGACCTGGTGAAGTGAATCTCCCCTTCCGCTTGCGGGAGGGGCCGGGGAGGGGCTGCGTCTCAGCCGCCTTCCGTACATCCCCTCCCCTAACCCCTCCCGCAAGCGGAAGGGGAACCAGTAGGATGATGGGCTTCGGCCTCTCGATCGAGCCGCAGCTCTGGGCGCTGCTGTTCGCCATGGTGCGGATCGGGGCGGCGTTCATCACTGCGCCGATCTTCAGCGCCGTGGCGATCCCGCTGCCCGCGCGCATCGCGCTCACCGGCGCGATCGGCGTGCTGGTGCTGAATGTCGCGCATATCGCGCCGCCGGCCGAGATCTTCTCGCTCACCACCTTCCTCGCCATCGCCGCCGAGGCGCTGATCGGCCTCGCCATGGGCTTCGTGCTCCAGGTCGCCTTCGCCGCGCCGATGGTGGCCAGCGAAGTCATCTCGATGTCGATGGGCCTGGGCTTCGCCAATGCGGTCGATCCCAATAACGGCCATTCGACGCCGGCGATCGGCACCTTCCTGTCGCTGATGCTGACGCTGGTCTTCCTGGCGCTGGACGGCCATCTCGTCCTCGTCGACCTGGTCGTGCGCAGCTATCAGGTGATGCCGCCCGGTGCCTGGATCGCGCCCGAGCGGCTGCTCGGCATCGCGATGTTCGGCGGCTATACCTTCCTCGCGGGGCTGCTGCTCTCGTTGCCGATCGGCTTCCTGCTGCTCTGCCTCAACCTGATCGTCGGCATGCTGAGCCGCGCCGCCCCTGCGCTCAACCTGTTCGCGGTCGGCCTGCCCGCCAGTCTGTTGTTCGGCGTGGTCGCGCTGCTGCTCGCGCTCCCTGCGATGGGGGATTATCTCGTCGTCGTCATCCGCGAAGCGCTCACGATGATGCCGCAGCTGGTGCTCGGCTGATGTCCGAGACCGGCGGTGAAAAGACAGAAGCCCCAACACCCAAGCGCAAGCGGAAGGCAGCGGAAGAGGGGCAAATACTCAGCTCGAAGGACTTCGGCACCGCGCTGATCGTCCTTCTCGGCTGCGCCTGGATGGCCATGCTCGGCCCCGCTTTGGTCCGCGCCTGCAAGGAAGTGATGGTCGGCAGCTTCACCTTCACCGTCGCCGATGTCGAGGATTTCGAGCCCTGGCGCCCGATCGCCGCCGCAGCATGGAAGCTGGCGCTGCCGATCGGCGGCCTGCTGCTGTTCGCGCTCGCCGGCGCGGTGCTCAGCCATGTCGGTCTCGCGGGCCTGCGCTGGAACGCCAAGCTGTTCGCCCCCAAGGCCTCGCGAATCAATCCCGGCTCGGGTCTGGCCCGCATCTTCGGTCCCAATGGCTGGATCGAGCTGGGCAAGGGCCTGCTCAAGGTCGTCCTGCTTGGCAGCATCGGCATCTGGCTGCTCTGGTCGCTGACCAGCCGCTCGCTCGGGCTGGTCGAGGCGGACCTGCACGGCGCGATCGGCGCGATGGGCAACGAGTTCCTCTACCTGCTCTTCGTCATGGCGGGCGGCCTGCTGCTGATCGCCGGCGTCGACCTGCCGATCCAGATCCTCCGCCACATGGCCAAGCTGCGCATGACCAAACAGGAAGTGAAGGACGAGCACAAGGAAGCCGAGGGCTCGCCCGAGGCGAAGATGGCGCAGCGCCAGCGCCAGCGGCAGATCCTCAAGGGCGGCTTCCGCAAGGCGGTCGAGACTGCGCATGTCGTGATCACCAACCCGACGCACTTCGCCGTCGCGCTGCGCTACGAGCAGGGCAAGGACCAGGTGCCGGTGGTGGTCGCCAAGGGGCGCGGCGCGACCGCGCTAGCGATCCGCGAACTGGCCGGGGAGCTCGACGTGCCGATCCTCGAATATCCGCAGCTCGCCCGTGCGGTGTACTACACCAGCAAGGAGAACCAGCAGATCCGCGACGATCTCTACATGGCGGTGGCGACCGTGCTCGCCTTCGTCTTCCAGCTCAGCAAACGCGCCGGCGCGGTCCAGCCGCCAGTCACCGTGCCCGAGACCGCGCTTTTCGACGAAAACGGCCTGAAACAGGCGCGCGCCCACTAAAATCGGCGGCTCTGCGGCCGTTTAACGGTGGGAGAGCAGGGGGGACGAAATGGCCGTCGAATCGATCGCGAAGACGCTGGGCACCGGATCGGGGATCGACATCACCGCCTTGGTCACGTCGCTCGTCGACAACAGCTTCGCCAACAAGAACCAGGCGATCACCACGAAGAACGACGCGCTCACCGCGCAGATCTCCTCGGTCGGCACGATCAAGGGCAATATCAGCGACTTCGCCTCGGCGCTCGCCTCGCTCACCAGCTCGGGCTCGCTCGCCACCCAGCCGACCAGCTCGAACACCGGCATCGTCAACGTCACCCGGCTTTCCGGTGCCGACCTCGCCGGGCTGAACGCGACGATGGAAGTCCGCCAGCTCGCGCAGGGCCAGGTTTCCAGCTCGCAGGCGTTCAGCGGCGGCAGCAGCAGCGTTATCGGCGCGGGCAGGCTGACGCTCAGCTTCGGCACCGCGACGGTCAGCGACGGCGCGATGACCGGCTTCACCCAGGGCGGCGGCACCCCGGTCGAGATCGATGTGCCCGCCAATGCCACGCTTTCCGACGTCGCCGCGGCGATCAACGCGAAGAAGGCCGGCGTCACCGCGACGATCCTCAGCGATTCGACCGGCGCGCGGCTCGTGCTCAAGAGCGCGACCGGCTCGTCCCAGGCCTTCACGCTGAGCGGCACCGACGGCCTCGCCCAGCTCGATGTCGGCCCCGGCGCGACCGGCTCGACGATCAGCGCGACGGCGCAGGATGCCCGGGTCGCGATCGACGGGGTCGAGGCGAAATACCCGACCAACAGCATCACCACGATGATCCCCGGCACGCGGATCGACCTGGTCTCCGCCGCGGTCGGCACCAAGGTGACGATCGGCGCCAGCTCGCCGACCACGGCGCTCAGCCAGGCGGTCTCGAATTTCGTCGAGACCTATAATGAAGTGTTCAAGGCGGTGCAGACGGCGACCGATCCGGTCAGCGGTCCACTCAAGTCCGATCCGGCGGCCAAGCAGCTGCTCCAGCAGCTCAAGCGGCTGACGCTGAGCGACCTGGTTCCGGGCGCGGGCGTCGATGCGCCGTCCAATCTCGCCGATCTCGGGGTGAAGACCAATCGTGACGGCACGCTGAGCCTCGACAGCGCGCGGCTTTCCAAGGTGCTCACCGATTATCCCAACGACGTCGAGAAGATCTTCGCCGAGAGCGCGGGGCTGACCAAGGCGCTTTCCGACATCTCGGATATCGCGACCAGCACCAAGAGTGGGCTGGGCGCCAGCGCCGACAAGTACAGCAAGGCGCAGGAGGAGCTCGCGGACGAGAAGACCAAGGTCGCCGGCGATACCGAGAAGCTGCGCGAGCGCATGACCCAGCAATTCGCCGCGATGGACGCCAAGGTCGCCGCCTACAAGTCGACCCAGACCTTCCTGCAGCAGCAGATCGACGCCTGGAACGCGAAGGACTGATGCGCTACGCCTCGGCCCTCGCCGCCAATCCTGCCGACACCTATCGCCAGATCGACATTGTCGGCCGGGCCGCCGGTGGCGATCCGCATGCGCTGGTCGGGCTGCTCTACGAAGAGGGCGTCGCCGCGCTGCGCACCGCCGCCTGGGCGGTCGAACGGCGCAACTATTCGGTCCGCGGCGAGCGGGTCGCGCGCGCCACCGCGATCCTGTTCGCGCTCGAGGCGGGGCTCGATTTCGACAAGGGCGGCGAGGTCGCCCGGACGCTCGCCACTTTCTATCACGGGCTGCGCGGCGAGATCCTCCAGGCTGCCACCGGCACCGATCCCGCCCCGTTCCGCGAGGCCGCGAACAGCCTCGACGAGATCGCCCGCGCCTGGAGCAGCCTGAAGGCGAACCTGGCTTAGCTTCGATGTTCTCCTGCGAAAGCAGGAGCCCAGGGTGACGAAGTACCTTATTACCCTGGGCTCCTGCTTTCGCAGGAACACGGCACTAGGGTTTTCGGTACTTCTACTCCCCGCCCCAGCGCGCCAGCACCTCGGCAACGCTTTCCTCCACCGCCGGAATCGCCTCGGCCGGCGTCCCCGAGAAGCGCGGCGCAGGCATCGGCTGCACCGTCCCGCCCGATGCGGCGAAAGTCCCCCGCGCGCGGTTGTGCGGGTGGAGCGGCGCCTCGGTGAGCGACAGCACCGGCGTGACGCAGCCCTCGCCGCCTTCGAACAGTGTCGCCCATTCGTCGCGCCCGCGCGAGGCGAAGGCGGCGGCGAATTCCTCGGTCAGCGCGGGCCAGCAGGCACGGTCGAACTGGTCGAACTTGGCGGTGGCTATGCCCAGCCCCGCGCAGAGCGCGCGAAAGCTCGCGGGCTCGAGCGCGCCGACCGCGACATGGCGGCCATCGGCACAGGCGTAGCAGCGATAATAGGGGGCGCCGCCATCGACCATGTTGGCGGTGCGCGCATCGGCCCAGCGACCCGAGGCGTGGAGCGCGTAGTAGAGCGTCATCATCGACGCGACGCCGTCTACCTGCGCCGCCTCGATCACCTGGCCGCGCCCGGTCGCCTGGGCGGCGAGGATCGCCGAGACCAGCCCGAGCGCGAGGTGCAGCGCGCCGCCGGCATATTCACCGATCAGGTTGAGCGGCGGCACCGGCGCGGCGGCCGGCCCGATCGCATGGAGCGCGCCGGAAAGGGCGAGATGGTTGATGTCGTTGCCCGGCGTGCCGGCGAGCGGCCCCTCGCGGCCCCAGCCGCTGGTGCGGGAATAGACGAGCCGCGGGTTGAGCGCGAGGCAGCGTGCCGGATCGAGCCCCACCTGCTCGGCCACGCCGGGCCGATAGCCTTCGATCACCCCGTCGGCATCGGCGATCAGCGACAGCGCCTGCTCGCGTCCCGCCGCCTGGCTGAGGTCGAGCAGCACTTCCGAGCGGCCGCGATAGAGCGGCGCGGCGACGGCGCTGCCTTCGCTGCCCGGTCGGCGGATGCGGATCACGTCGCAGCCCAGGTCGGCGAGCAGCATGCCGGTGAACAGCACGGTGCCCGGCATGTCGAGTTCGACGATGCGCAGCCCCGCCAGGGGACCGTGCGTTGCTGCGACCATTTGGCTCCCCCTTGGGTGATTCTGCCGATGCATAGCCGCAGCCCGCGCCCCAGGTCCACGGCGGCGCGCACTCTGGCGCTCGCCCGAGCTTTGGGTTAGCGCAACCGCATGTCGGCACCTCACATCGTCGCGCTGGGCGGCACCCTGCGCCCCGAATCCGCCACCGGACGCCTGCTCGCGGCCACGCTCGCCAGGGCCGAGGCGCGCGGCGCCCGCACCACTTTGCTCACCGGCGAGGCGATCGCCTTCCCCCATTACGAGCCGGGCAATGTCGAGGGGAACCCGGCGGTGATGCGCTATCTGGAGGCGCTGCGCACCGCCGATGCGGTGATCGTCGGCTCGCCCGGCTATCACGGCACGCTTTCCGGACTGGTCAAGACCGCGCTCGACTATGTCGAGGCGCTGAGCAAGGACGAGCGACCCTATTTCGACGGCCTGCCCGTCGGCCTGATCGCCACCGCCGCCGGCTGGCAGGCCGCGGTCTCGACGCTGCAGGCGCTGCGCACCATCACCCATGCCCTGCGCGGCTGGCCGACTCCGATGGGGCTGGCGGTCAACACCGCCGAGCCGGGCGACGCGCTCGACAAGTGCAACGGCCCGATGGACGTGATGGTGGGACAGCTGTTCAACTTCCTGGAACGCTGATCCAAGCAAGGTTGCGCCGCACTTAACTGTTTCGTGATTGTTGCAGGCGTAGAATGCCGGCCATGGACGAGGCTTCGGCACAGGAAGGCATCGGCAATCGCCGGCGTGCCACGCGTACCATTCTGGCGGTCGACGACAGCCGGACGAACCTGCATGTCCTCGCCCATCGCCTTGGCCAGCTCGGCTATCTCGTCGTCCTCGCCGATTGCGGGTCGCAGGCGCTCGAGCTGATCTCCGCCCGCGGCTTCGACCTCGTCCTGGTCGACCGGGTGATGCCCGAAGTCTCCAGTCTCCATGTCCTCCAGGAGATCCGCGCCACGCGCGACACCACCGATCTGCCGGTGATCATGGTCACCAGCCAGAGCGATCCGCGCGGTGCGATCGAGGCACTGCAGGCCGGCGCCGACGATTATCTCGAGCGGCCCTATGAATTCGAGGAGCTCGCCGCGCGGATCGAGCGCGTGCTTGCCCGTTCCGATCGGATGGAGGAGCTCAAGCGCTCCAACCTCGCGCTCGATGCACGCATCGCCGCACGGGCGATCGAGCTGGGCGAAGCCCGCGGCGAGCTCGCCGCCATCCGCGTCGAGCTGGAACGCTGCCGCCGCTGCTGAGCGCCTAGCGCTCGAACCAGTGCCGGCCGAGGAAATAGCCGGTGATCGCCACCGCCAGCACCACGCACAGCGCCACCACCCCGGCAAAGGCCCAGGGCTCGTGCGCGAAGGGGATGCCGGCGACGTTCATGCCGAGCAGCCCGGTGATGAAGGTCAGCGGCAGGAACACCATCGCCACCACCGCGATCATCAGCGAGCGCTGGTCGATCAGCTCGGAGCGCAGGTCGGTGAGCGTCTCGTGGGTCAGCGCGGCGCGCTCGCGGATGCTCTCCAGCTCCTCGGCCATGCGCGCGGCGCGGTCGGCGGCGGCGGCGAGGTGGAGCCGGTCGTCCTCGGCCAGCCATTCGACCGGCAGCCCGGCCAGCTTCTCCAGCGCGGCGCGCTGCGGATAGAGGAAGCGCCGCAAGCCGATCGCCTTGACCCGCGTCTCGTTGACCAGCCGGCGCAGGTCGAAGGCGCGGTGCCGCGAGATCTGCTCCTCGCAATCGTCGAGCGAATCGCCCAGCTCCGCCACCATCGGGTCGAGCTCCTCGGTGATCGCCTGGGCGATCGCCGCGATCAGGTCGCCCGGATCGAGGATCTTGCCGTCCTCGACCTGCTTGCGCACCGGCGTGATCGCATTGAGCTGCTTGCGCGAGACCGAGAAGACGCAGCCGCCATGCGCGTACATCCGGATCGAGGCGAGCGGATCGGAGCTGTCGAGCGTCTCGGACGACATGCCGCGCAGGTTGATCAGCGCCGCTGGCCCGAACAGGTCGCAGCGCGGCCGCGTCTCCATCGCGGTCAGCGCCTCGATCACCGGCTGGGGCAGCCTGGCCTCGCCGCTCAGCCAGAGCTGGGCGCGCTCGTCATTGGTGTTGAGGTGGATCCAGCTCAGCGGGGCATTCTTGCCCAGCGCTTCCTTGAGGATCGGCTGCTCCACCTTCCCGTCATGGACGATATAGGCAAAGCCGCTCATGTCCGCATCTCCAGCCAGATCGAGAGGCCGGGACCCGGCGCTTCGGGCGGGGCGGAGCAGGCGATGCGCGGGGCGTCGGCCCGGGCGCGGTCGAGGATGGCGGTCGGCACGCCGGGAAAATGGTATAGCCGTTCGGCCTGCGCAAGCGCGCGCGCCTGGCGAAGCGTGAGATCGTCGGGATCGGCGCTGGTCAGGGAGAAGCGGAGCAGCCGCGCCGCCTCCGGTGTACCGATCCGCCCGACCACGTCCCCGCCCAGCCCCTCGGCCAGCGCCGCTCCGATCGCGCGGCGGCGATCGGCGATGTCGGGGAAGCGCGCGCGCAGCTCGGGCCGTGCCGCATGCAGCGCCCGCGCGGTCTCGCCCAGGTCGGCGGGCAGCTCGGTCTCCAGCTTCTGCCGGACCGCCGCCGCCAGCCCGGCCGAGACCCCGCCGGTGCCCACCGCCACCAGCACCGGATCGCGCTCGACGATCGCGGGCAGGGTGAAGTCGCACAGGTCCGGGCGATCGACGGTGTTGACCAGCATGCCGCGCAAACGCAGCCGCGCGACAATGGGTTCGGGATCGTCTGCCGCGACGATGGCGAGCGCAGCCTCGGCCTCCTCGCCGACGATCGCCGCGCCGGCGCGTTCGAGCAGCCGGCGTTTCGCCTCGGCCGCGTCGCCGCTGCCGACCAGCACCACCGGCCGCCCTGCCAGCTTCACGAAGATCGGCAGGGCGGTCAGCGTCATCCTACTTCAGCCAGTCCGGGATCTGTTCCTCGCCCATGATCGTCTCGGCGGTGATCCGCCCCGCGACGACCTCGAACCGGTCGCCCGAGACGAGCACCTCCGGCACCAGGGCACGGCTGTTATAGGTGCTCGCCATGGTCGCGCCATAGGCGCCGGCGCTCTGCAGCACCGCCAGGTCGCCGCTCTTCACCGCATCGATCTCGCGATTCTTCAGGAACACGTCGCTGCTCTCGCAGACCGGCCCGCAGACATTGGCGACCATCGTCTCGCCCGAGGGCGTGACCGAGGCGAAGCCGTGATAGGCGTCGTACAGTGCCACGCGCTGCAGGTCGTTCATCGCCGCGTCGACCACCACCCAGGGATTGGTAACCCCCGGCTTCACCCACAGCACTTCGGTGAGCAGCACCCCGGCATTGGCCGAGATGTGGCGGCCCGGCTCGAACATCAGCTCGACGTCCCAGTCCTTCGTCACCCGCGCGACCATCTCGCCGAACGCGGCCGAGGTCGGCGGCACGTCGTCCAGCCTGTAGGCGACGCCCAGGCCGCCGCCCAGGTCGACATGGGTGATGGTGTGGCCGGCTGCGCGCAGCTCGGCGACCAGCTTGCCGACGCGCTCGAACGCGGCCTCCAGCGGGGCGAGGCTCAGCAGCTGGCTGCCGATATGCACCGCCACGCCGCGCAGGTTGATCCCCTCCAGCTTCGACAGCCGGTCGAAGATCGCCGGGGCCTGGTCGATCGGCAGGCCGAACTTGTTCTCGGCCTTGCCGGTCGAGATCTTCTCGTGCGTGCCGGCATCGACGTCCGGGTTCACGCGCAGCGCCGCCGGCGCCACCATGCCCTTGGCATGCGCGATCTCGGCAAGGACGACGCCTTCCTCCTCGAGCTCGAGGTTGAACTGGCCGATCCCGGCATCCAGCGCCTGGTGCAGCTCGCGGCGGGTCTTGCCGACGCCAGAGAACACCACGTCATGCGCCGGGATGCCCGCCGCCAGCGCGCGCGACAGCTCGCCGCCCGAGACGACATCGGCGCCGAAGCCCTCGTTCGCCAGCAGGCGGAGCACCGCCAGGTTGGGATTGGCCTTCACCGCAAAGGCGACATGGTGCCGGCCGACGGGCTTCAGGCCGTCGCGAAAGGCGCGCGCGGCTTCGCGGAACGCCTCGGTGGAATAGGCATAGACGGGGGTACCGACCTGCTCGGCAATGCGCGCGAGCGGAACATTCTCGGCGTGCAGTTCGCCGCCGATCACTTCGAAATGAGACACTGAGAAGACTTCCTGTTGGGCCTTAGCGCGGCGGCAGGTCGAACGTGTCGCTGCGCCGCTGATCAGAGCTTTGGATAAGGTCGTCGCTGCGTGCCGGACGCGTCTGGACGGGGGGCTGGAGCAGGTCGGTCGGCGACGGCGTCGCTTTCGCACCATAGGGCGCGGCCGGCAGCGATGCCGTCGCCGCGGGTTTGAGCCCCTCGCGCGCGCCGCAGCCCGCCAGGGCAAGCCCGAGTGCCAGCACCACCAGTCGCTTCATCGCCCTTCCTCCTGGCGGCCCTTGCGCGCCGCCGCGATCGCTTCGCGCACCCGCTTCGGCGACGTGCCGCCAAAGCTGGTACGGCTCGACACCGAGGCGTCGACGCTGAGAACGCCGTATACGCGCTCGTCGATCCGCGTGTCGATTTCCTTGAGTTGGGTGATCGATAGCTGATCGAGACGGATGCCCGCCTTTTCGGCGGCCGCCACCGCGCGCCCGGTGATGTGGTGCGCCTCGCGGAACGGGATGCCGCCTTCGCGCACCAGCCAGTCGGCCAGATCGGTGGCGGTGGAGAAGCCCGCCTCGGCGGCGGCGCGCATCCGCTCCAGCCGGAAGGTCGCGCTCTCGACCATGCCGGTCATCGCCGCGATGCTGAGGCCGAGCAGGTCGTGCGCCTCGAACACCGGCGGCTTGTCATCCTGCATGTCCTTCGAATAGGCGAGCGGCAGGCCCTTCATCGTGATCATCAGGCTCACCAGCGCGCCGGTGATCCGCCCCGAATGCCCGCGCACCAGCTCGGCCGCATCGGGATTGCGCTTCTGCGGCATGATCGAGCTGCCGGTCGACCATTGGTCGCTCAACGACACGAAGCCGAACGGCTGGCTCGCCCAGATCACGAATTCCTCGGCCAGCCGGCTGAGGTGCAAGGCGGTCTGCGCAGCGGCGGTGAGGTACTCGATCGCGAAGTCGCGGTCGGAGACCGAATCGAGCGAGTTGCGCGTCGGCCCGTCGAAGCCGAGCGCCTTGGCCGTCGCCTCGCGGTCGAGGTTGAAGCCGGTGCCGGCCAGCGCCGCCGAGCCGAGCGGGCAGAGGTTGAGCCGCGCCCGGGCATCGGTGAAGCGCGAGCGGTCGCGCCCGATCATCTCGAAATAGGCCATCAGGTGATGGCCCAGCGTCACCGGCTGGGCGACCTGGAGGTGCGTGAAGCCCGGCATCACGCTGTCGGCATGTTCCTCGGCGCGGGCGAGCAGCGCGTCCTGCAATGCGCCCAGCGCCGCCTCGGCCTGGTCGATCGCGTCGCGCACCCAAAGGCGGAAGTCGGTCGCCACCTGGTCGTTGCGCGAGCGAGCGGTGTGCAGCCGCCCCGCGGTAGCGCCGATCTTCTCGGCCAGCCGCGATTCGGCGAGCATGTGGATGTCCTCGAGCGCGAGGTCCTCGGGAACGCCCCCGGCCTCGAAATCGGCCGCGACCTCGCCCAGCCCGGCATGGATCGCCGCCGCGTCCTCGGCGGCGACGATGCCCTGCGCGCCCAGCATCGTCACATGTGCCTGGCTCCCGCGCAGATCCTGGCGCCACATTCGCTTGTCGAAGGGAATGGATGCGTTAATCTCGCGCATGACTGCAGACGGGCCTTCGGCGAAGCGCCCACCCCACATGGCATTGGAGCTGTCCTTGCGCTCGGCTATCTCACTTCTCCTGCTCGGCACCCTGATGATCGCGGGGTGCGATAAGCGCTCCGGGCCCGGAAGCCAAGCAAACGAAACTATCCCCGCGGCGAATGCCGCTGCCGAAGCGGCGCCTGCGGCGTCCCCCAGCGCGGCCGTGAAGGACAAGGGAGGCATTGATCGCAGCCACAAGGGCGAGACGATGCGGGAATATGCCTTTTTCGACCCCGCCGGTAAGCGGACCAATCTCTCCGCCTACAAGGGCAAGCCGGTGCTGCTCAATCTCTGGGCAACCTGGTGCATCCCCTGCCGGGCCGAGATGCCCACCCTGGACGCCCTTGCCGGCCAGAAGGGCGACGCGCTGCGCGTGATCACGCTGAGCCAGGACTTCAAGGGCCGCGAGGCCGTCGATCCCTATTTCGCAAAGGCCGGCTTCAAGCATCTCAAGCCTTGGACCGATCCCGACGCGGCGTTCAGCCTGGGCGTGGAGGCCAATCTGCCGACCACGATCCTCTATGATGCCGCCGGCAAGGAAGTCTGGCGCGTCTCGGGCGAGATGGACTGGGCCGGCGCCAAGGCCGCCGCGCTGCTGGCGGAGGCCAGCTAGGCCGTCCAACCGGCTCCCCTTATCCAAACCGTCATCCCCGCGAAGGCGGGGATCAAGGGTAATTCGGGATAACCGAAGCTACCGTGCAACGGTTGCCGGAAAGTGCAGAGCGAGCCCCGCTGGTACCGCTCCAGGCTCTGGATCCCCGCCTTCGCGGGGATGACGAGGGAATTTGGCTCCGTGGCCGTGGCGCGCGCTTGCAATGTAGGATTTCGCCTGCTCCGCTTCCGCGGCCGGACCCAATGCCGGCCGCTCCTTGATGCCGTAGGAAAAATAGGATCCCGCCCGCGCAAGGAAGTTGCGAGATGCGCGGCGTTTGCGGGAAGTGTGTCAACTTTGCCGCCGTGAAAACCCGCTTCGGGCGTGTACTTCGTGGACTTTGGCGAGTCGGCGCGGCACCCGATGTAGGACTTGTGCGCCGCGCCATTCTCGGGAACACTCCCTGAAATGACAGGCGAACCTACGGTAGGCCGCGACCTTTCCGGCCCGCGCATCGTCACGCTTCCCGCCCGGCCCGAGCCGATCCGCGTCAGCGCGGACGAGACGGCGATCGTCGTGATCGACATGCAGAATGCCTATGCCTCGCCCGGCGGCTATGTCGACCAGGCCGGGTTCGACATCTCGGGCTCGGCGGGGACGATCGGCAAGATCGCCGCCGTGCTCGACACTGCCCGATCGGCAGGCATGCCGGTCATCTACCTCCAGAATGGCTGGGACCCTGACTATGTCGAGGCGGGCGGCCCCGGCTCGCCCAACTGGCACAAGTCCAATGCGCTGAAGACGATGCGCCAGCGTCCCGAGCTCAGCGGCAAGCTGCTCGCCCGCGGCACCTGGGATTACGAGCTGGTCGATGCGCTGGCGCCGAAGCCGGGCGACATCCGCCTGCACAAGACCCGCTACAGCGCCTTCTTCAACTCGCAGCTCGATTCGACGCTCAGGGCGCGGGGCATCCGCAACATCGTCTTCGTCGGCATCGCCACCAATGTCTGCGTCGAGAGCACGCTGCGCGACGGCTTCCACCTCGAATATTTCGGCGTGATGCTCGAGGATGCGACGCATCATCTCGGCCCGCCGATGATGCAGGAAGCCACGGTCTACAATGTCGAGAAGTTCTTCGGCTGGGTCTCCACCACCGCCGACTTCTGCGGCAGCTTCGGCCAATTGCCCGGCCAGAATTCAGCGGAGTAAGCGATGCCCTTCGAACCGATCAACCCGCCCCAGTTCCCCACCCCGATCGCGCCCTATTCGGCCGGGGCGAAGGCGGGCAACACCGTCTATGTCTCCGGCGTGCTGGCGCTGGGTGAGGGCGGCATCGTCCTCCATGTCGGTGACGCCGCCGGGCAGACCCGGCACATCCTAGAGGTGATCAAGACCACACTGGAGGCGGCAGGTGCTACCCTGGAGGACGTGGCGATGAACCACATCTTCCTCAAGGATTTCGCCGACTATCCGGTCTTCAACCAGATCTATGCCGAGTATTTCCCCGGCGCCAAGCCGGCGCGCTATTGCGTCCGGGCCGATCTGGTGAAGCCCGATTGCCTGGTCGAGATCGCCTCGGTGGCGCATATCGGCTGATGCCTGAAGCGGCGGGGCTTTACTATGAGGAACATGGCAGCGGCCCGCCGCTGATCCTCTCCGCCGGCATGGGCGGATCGGGCAATTACTGGCGGCCGAACCTGCCGGCGCTTGCCGAGCGCCACCGCGTCATCCTCTACGACCATCGCGGCACCGGCCGCTCGGACCGCACCGTCACCCCGCGGATCGAGAGCATCGGCGAGGATATCGCCCGTCTGATGGACGCGCTTGGCATCGAGAAGGCCTCGATCCTCGGCCACGCGATCGGCGGCATCGGCGGGCTCAGCCTGGCGCTCGACATGCCGGAGCGCGTCGGGAAGCTGGTGGTGGTCAATGGCTGGGGCCGGCTCGATCCCTATACGCAGCGCTGCTTCGACGCCCGGCTGGCGCTGCTGCGTGCCTATGGCCCCGGCAAATATGTCGATGTCCAGCCGATCTTCCTGTTCCCGCCCCGCTGGATCTCGGAGAATCATGCGCGGCTGGAGGAAGAGGCGCGGCACCATGTCGCCGGCTTCCCCGCCGAGATGGTCGAGGCGCGCATCCTGGAGGCGCTGCAATTCGACCTGATCGACCGGCTGGAGGCAAGGCCGCTCGCCACGCCCGTGCTGCTGCTGGTCAGCGACGACGATGCCCTCGTCCCGCCGGCCTGCTCGGAGCGGCTTGCGCAAGTCATGCGGCAGGCGCAGCTTGTCCGCATGCCCTGGGGAGGGCACGCCTGCAACGTCACCGATCCGACGGGCTTCGAGGCCCGCGTGCTCGCATTTCTGGGGGAATAACAATGGAAGTCGGCGTCTTCGTTCCCATCAACAACAATGGCTGGCTGATCAGCGAGAACGCGCCCCAGTACATGCCGAGCTTCGATCTCAACAAAGAGATCGCGCTGCGCGCCGAGAAGCATGGTCTCGATTTCCTGCTCTCGATGATCAAGCTGCGCGGCTTCGGTGGCAAGACCGAGTTCTGGGAATACGGGCTGGAGAGCTTCACGCTGATGGCCGGCCTCGCCGCGGTCACCGAGAAGATCAAGATCTACGCGACCTGCCCCACGCTGGTGATCCCGCCGGCCTTTGCCGCGCGGATGTGCAACACGATCGATTCGATCAGCCATGGCCGCTTCGGATTGAACCTGATCACCGGCTGGCAGCGCCCCGAATACAGCCAGATGGGCCTGTGGCCGGGGGACGAGCATTTCCGCAACCGTTACCAGATGCTCGACGAGTACGCCCAGATCCTGCGCGAGCTGTGGGAGACCGGGCGCAGCGACCTGAAGGGCCAATATTACCAGATGGACGATTGCCTCGTCCGCCCCACGCCCCAGGGCGAGATGAAGATCATCTGCGCCGGCTCGTCGGACGAGGGCCTCGCCTTCTCGGCAAAATGGGCGGACTATGCCTTCTGCCTCGGCAAGGGCGTCAACACGCCCACTGCCTTCGCCTTCAACAACGCGCGTCTCGCCGAGGCGACGGCGAAGACCGGGCGCGACGTGAAGGTGTTCGTGCTGGTCATGGTGATCGCCGACGAGACCGACGAGGCGGCGATGGCCAAGTGGCAGTCCTATCGCGACGGCCTCGATATCGACGCGGTGCGCTGGCTGATAGACCAGGGCGCCGCCGACAAGAACAACCCGACCACCAATGTCCGCCAGCTCGCCGCGCCGGAAGGGGCGGTGAACATCAACATGGGCACGTTGGTCGGCAGCTATGAAAGCGTCGCGCGGATGCTCGACGAGATGGCCGAAGTGCCCAACACCGGCGGCGTGCTGCTGACCTTCGACGACTTCCTCGAAGGTGTCGAGAATTTCGGCACGCGCATCCAGCCGCTGATGAAGAGCCGCGCCGGCCGCTGAGCGCGCAGCCTTTTGGCCGGCGGATCGTTTCGGGGGTGGGATTTCTAGAAGTCGGAGAAGCACATGAAGAAGCTGACTTCCCTCGCCGCGATGGCGATCCTCCTGGCGCCGGCACTGGCCGAGGCGCAGCAGCACCGTCCGGGTGACCGACCTCCCGGCCAGCAGCGCCCGCCCTCCGGCGGGCATCATGGCGGCCCCGGCGGGCCTGGTGGTGGTCCGGGCCGGCCCAATCCGGGCCAGCCGGGCGTCCGGCCGCCCACGCCGCGCCCGCCGATCGTCCGTCCGCCGAATCCGCGGCCGCCGGTGGCACGCCCGCCGCACCGGCCCGGCATCGGCCGCCCGCCCCAGTTTCGGCCGATCCACCGTCCGCCCTTCCGCTACCCACCCGGCTATCGCTACCAGCGCTGGTCGATCGGCGGGCTACTGCCGCTGCTCTTCCTGTCGAACAGCTATTATTATGACGGCTGGTATGATCTCGGCCTCGGCGCGCCGCCGCGCGGCTATCGCTGGGTGCGCTACGGACCGGACCTGCTGCTGGTGAATATCCGCACCCGCCGGGTGGTCGATGTGATCTACGGCGCCTTCTACTGACAGCGAACGGGCGGGGCCGGGGCGGACCCGGACCGCGCCCCTCTGGCACCGCGTGAACGCGGCGCGGTGCTCAGAAGCGGATCGAGACGCCGCCGGTGAAGCTCTCGCGGCGGGTGCCCGAGAATTCGCCGCTATAGCCGCCCTGCAGGCGCACGCCCGGCGCGACGTCGAGGCCGAGGCCGAGCGCGACCCGGCCGGTGGTCGCCCTGCGGGCGATGCCATGGGCTTCCATGCCGCCCGGCGCGCCCTGCAGCCCGCCCCAGGCGACCAGCTCGCCGCCGTTCAGGCGCTGCTGCACGCCCAGCTCGGCATAGGGGGTGACGCCCACCCCGCCGGCATCGAAGCTGCCCGACACGGCGAGCGAGGCGCGGCCGAGCAGGCTGCTCTTGCTAAGCCGGGCGACGTCGAGCGCCAGGCCGTTGCCGCCCTGCTCGCGCAGCGCCGCGCGGCTGGTGCCGACATAGAGCAGGTCGACGCGCGGCGTGACCGCGAGCTTGCCGGTGCGCAGCCGGTAATCGACGCCGATACCGGCAAGCCAGCTGGTCAGGCCGTAGCTCGCCTTGGCCGCACCCGGTGCGGCGAGCAGCTGCCTTTTGGTGTCGGCATTGCCCTTGCTCAGCGCCGCCACGCCGTGCAGCCCGAACCCGAACAAACTGCCGTCCGCGAAGATGCCGCCCGACAGATGATCCCATTCGGTCTTCGCGCCGAGCGCGGCGATCGTCTGGCGGAGCTCGCCACCGCCGAAGAAGGCGCCGACCTGCAGGTCCCGGGCGAAACCATAGCCGATCCCGCCGTGGAAGCCCTGGCCGGCGCTGTGCGCCCTGGCCGCGCCGGTGGTGGCGTCACCCTCGATATCAGTGGTGCCGCCGGTGAAGCGGCCGAAGGAGAAGAGTCCCTCGCGGCCGGCATGGGCGGCGCTGTCGGTCGATACGCCGTCATAGAGCGCCAGGCTGTTCTCGATGCCGAGTTGCAGCGCCGAGGCATAGGCTTCCGGGGTCAGCTGGGCGAAGGCCCGCTGGTTCACCGCACCCGCCGCGTCGACCAGCACCGGCAGCGCCGTCGTATAGGCCTGCACGTTGCTGCCGGCGCCGAGCGTTGCATTGGCATAGGCGATGCTGGCGCGGGTGTTGCGCGAGTAGGCATCGCTGTTGAGGAACTCGCTCTGGAGCTGCAGCTTGTTGCCGCTGACCACGACGAAGCCGAAGATGTCGCTCGACTTGTTGATGGTGGCGAAGCGGCCGGTGATGCCGCCCGATGCCACCACCAGGTCGAGCCGCGCGCCCGGCGTGTTGCGCAGCACGCCGGTGATGTCGACCGCGGCGCCATCGGCGATGACCAGCTTGCCCGCGATGTTGAGCAGGTCGCTCGCCGTCGGCGACAGCTCGAGCAGCAGGTTCGAGCCGGGTAGGAAATGGACGTCGCCATGCACCGTCATCGTGCCCGGCGACGCACCCGGCGAGAGTGTGCCGGCGACCAGGATGTTGCCGTTCACCGTGCCGGCGGTGCCGAAAGTGGCGCCGCGGGCGATCTGGATGCCGCTGGCGGCGCTGATCACGCTGCCGGCCTGGCCGATCAGCCGGCCGCCACTGACCGTGATCGCCGACCAGCTGCTGGTGCCGGTGGCCGAGATCGTGCCGCCCTCGACGTAGAGGGATTCGAAACCGCCATAGATGTTGGAGTCGAGCAGGGTTGGTGCGGCGTAGGTGCCGCTGGTGTTGAAGATCAACGTGTCGGTTCCGTCGCCGCCGCGGCGTGTGCCGGTGATCTGGCCGGCGCCGGTGACGGTCAGGAAGTCGTTACCGGCGCCCAGGTCGAGGCTGCCCTCGATCCGGCCGGAGACGACCACGTTCTCCCGGTTCGCGCCGCCGGTGACATTGGCGGCCAGGGTGTTCCCCGCGACCACGTTGAGCACGCCGCCATCGATCGCGACGCCATTGGCGAAGCCGGCATTCTGGTCGATCCGCAGCTCGCCCGAATTGCCGCCCGCCGCCTCGAGCCGCTCGAAGCCGGTCTGCTGCAGCGCGCTCAGCGAACGGACGCTGTTGTCGGCCTGGACGAGGACCAGCGTGTCACTGCCCGCGCCGCCATCGACACCCCCGGCGAGGGTCGCGCCGCTGCCCAGGGTGAAGCGATTGTCAGCGCCATCGAAGGCCACCCCGGCGGCCGAGGCCAGATGCGTGTTCGCCCCCAGCTCGAGATTGCCGCCACGCACCGCCACCGAATCGAAGCCGTAGCTGCCGCCGGTGAGCGCGAGCGTGCCGGCGCCTTCGGAGATCAGCTGCTCGAACGAGACGATCTGCGAGGCGACCACAATGCGGCCCTCCGCCGCGCCCGACTGGACGCGCAGCGTGTCGGTGCCCGCGCCGCCATGGACGATGCCCTGGAACTTTACGCCTGCCGCGATGATCAGCTCGTTGTCGGCGGTGCCGGTGAAATTGACCTGCTGGTTCGCGCCCAGGTCGCCGGCCAGCGTCAGTGGCGCGCTGCCGGTGATGTTGGCGGTCTCGAAGCCGTACAGGCCTGCGATGGTCGATGCGCCGTCCAGCGTGAGGTTGAGCGTGTCGGTGCCGGCACCGCCGTCCAGCGCACCGGTGAGCAGGCCGGACAGGTGGACGGACAGCATGTCGTCCCCACCGCCCAGCGAGACGCCGCCGGTCAGCATTCCGTCGATGGTGACCGACTGGCTGCTGTCGTCGCCGATCACATGGGCGACCGAGCCGTTGGTACCCGAAAGCACCAGGTTCGCGCCCTCGAGGATCTCGAGATTGTGATAGGTCTGGCCCCTGTCGAGGTGCACCGTCAGCGTGCCCGGCCCATAGGCGCCGAACGAGTTGAAGTTGACCACCGAGCCCGGGATGTCGCCGTCCGCGCCGGCGAGGTTGAAGATGAAGCTGTTGTTCCCCGCGCCGCCGTCGATCGTGCCGGTGACCACGCCGCCCGAGCGGGCGATGTAGCGATCGTCGCCGTCCCCCAGCAGCACGTCGCCGGTGATCGTGCCGGCATTGTTCACCGTGTCGGCGCCGGCACCGAGATCGACCGAGCCGTTGAGCGTGCCGCCTGCGGCGACGCTGAGCCTGTCCGCCTGCGTGCTGCCCAGCACCGGCGCGGTGAGTGTCGCGCCGCCGGCGATGCTCAGATTGCCGCCTTCGAGCAGCACCTGCTGATAGGTCGCGTCCTGATCGACCACCAGCGCGCCGGCGCCCGCAGTCGCCAGTTGTTGGAAATGGGTGAAGGTGCCGGCGCTGCCCAGGGTGCGGGTGTCATTCGCGCCGAGCTCGAAGGCGAGCGTGTTGGTGCCGGCCCCGCCATCGACCGGGCTGCCGACCGAGCCGGTGCCGCGCAGCGTCAGGCGGTTGTCGCCCGTGCCGAAATGCACGCCGTTCGCCGAGGTCAGCGAAGCGCCGGTGCCGATCGAGAGATCGCCCTCCACCTGCACGGTCTGGAAATGATAGGCCTCGCCCTGGAGCGCGAGCGTGCCCGCGCCGCCGGCGACCAGCTTCTCGAACGCGGTGAGCTGGCCCGCCACGATCGTGCGGTTGCTCGCCGCGCCGGTGTTGATCTCCAGCGTGTCGGTGCCGGCGCCGCCATTGGCGCTGCCTTCGAACACTGCGCCGGTATCGATCACGAAATGATTGTCGCCGGCATCGAAGTTGACCTGCTGCCCGGTGCCGAGATGGCCGGTCAGCGTCAGCGGGGCGGCGCCTGCCGCGTTGACGATCTCGAAGTTGAACAGGTCGTTGATCGTCGCCGCGCCGGTCAGGTTCAGGTTGAGCGTGTCGGTGCCCGCGCCGCCGTCCAGCGCACCGGCGAGCGCGCCCGACAGGTTGAGCGACAGCGTGTCGTTGCCGCCCGCCAGCGAGATGCCGCCGGTGAAGTCGGCATCCTCGATCGTCACCACCTGCGCGCTGTCGTCGCCCTTGATCTGGCCGACCGTGCCCACGCCGTCGCGCAGTGTCAGGTTTGCCCCTTCCCACAGCTCGATCGTGTCATAGTCGCGGTCGAGGCCGAGCGTCAGCGTGCCCTGGCCATAGGCGCCGAACGATTCGAAATTGGTGAAGCCGCCGGGGATCGCGCCGCCATTGCCGTTCATCCGGAAGAGGAAGGTGTCGATGCCGTCGCCGCCGTCGATCGTGCCGGTCACCAGCCCGCCGTCCAGTGCCTCGTAGCGGTCGTTGCCGATGCCGAGGTTCAGGCTGCCATGGATCGTGCCAGCATTGACGACATTGTCATTGCCTTCGCCCATGTCGACGTCGAAGCCGATCGCGCCGGTGTTGATCAGCGTGTCGTCCCCGCCGCCCAGCGCCACGCCGCCGACAATCGTGCCGTTGTTGGTCACCGATTCGACGCTGTCCTCGTCGCGGCTGTCGAAGGTGAAGCCATTGGCGCCCGAAGCCGAGCCGACCGTGTCGCCGCCGTCGATGCGCAGCGCGATCGCGCGCAGGCGCAGCGACAGCTGGTCGATATTGCCGAAGATCGAGACCGGGCCGGTGCCCACGCTGTCCTCGAGCCGAGTCAGCAACTCGAAGCCGCGGAACTGGCTCATGTTGAGCCGCGGCGCGTTGCTGCCGTTCAGGTCGGCCTGGATCATGTCGATGCCGTCGCCGCCATCGACGATGCCGGTGATCGTGGCGCCGGCATCGGTGATGTAGATGTCATTGTCGCGGCCCAGATCGACATTGCCGTCGAGCATGCCGTAATTGGCGAGCGTGTCTTCCACGTCGCCCAGCTGGATGCTGCCGATGATCGTGCCGCGGTTGGTGATCGTATCGGCCGAGTTGCGGGTATGGATCGCCCCGGCGACCATGCTGTCTCCGTCGAGCAGCAGGCGGAGGTTGTTCAGCCATTCCTCCTCGCCGCGCACATAGCCGGTGCCGCCGCGGATCGTGCCGCTGTTGGTCAGGGTGAAGGCCGATTGCGTCTCATAGCCGCCAGCGACGGCGACCGCGACGCCGCCCGTGCCGGCCTCGATCGTGCCCGCATTGACGAGCGCCGCATCGCCGCCCAGCGTCGAGCCCGAGAAATCGAACAGCACGCCATAGGAGAGCCGGGTGCCGGTTTCTCCGCCGACAAGTGCGCCCGAGCCTGCGGAGATCGTGCCGCGATTGGTGAGCATCGCGCTGGTCCGGGTGCCCGAGCCGACAAGGGGAAGATACCTGTCATAGCTCGCCTGCAGGCGCACCGCCCCGGAGCCCAGATTGGTGCCGCGGATGATGTTCTCGTTCACCAGCTCGGTCTGCGGGCCGCTCATCTGCACGCCGGAAAGCCCTGCGCCCGTCGCCTCGATGATGCCGCTGTTGGTGAGGCGGATCAGGGCATTGTCGCCGCTTTCGCTGTCGAGGTTCGCCATCATCGAGAGGGCGTAATTCTCCTCGTCATTGGCGTAGCTGACATGTCCGCTGTGACGGATCGTGCCCGAATTGACGGCATCGGCCATCACCTCGTCCAGGCCTGGACGGGAGAACATCAGCGACACTGCCGAATAGCCGGCCGCGCTGGCTTCGATCAGGCCCGAATTGGCGAACTGGAATGGCCCGCGGTCTTCCCCGCCGGCCCGAATCGACATGGTGTGGGCCGCGCTGGCGCGGATGCTGCCTTCGTTGGCGATGCCGGAAAGTCCGTCGCCATAAATGCCGGTATAGCCGGCGACATTGCCCTTGTTGACGAGGCGGCCGCCGGTGGGGAGATCGTCGAAGCTGCGAATCCAGATGGCGATGTCGCTCGGCGTCTCGATGTCGGCGCTGTTCACCACCGTGCCGTCGCCGATCATCATCAGCCCGTTGGTGAGCGTTTCGGGGCTCGCGAAGGTGACGACGCTATCCTTGCCCCGCACCTCCACGCCGTGCATCTCGAAGCCGGTGACGTTACCCTGGTTCAGGATCGAATTGCTGACGGTGTAGGTCGCGCTGGCGCTGAACGACTTGCCATAGGCGTCGGTCCCGTACCCGCCGTCGATCGTGCCGGTGACGCCGTTGGTCGCCTCAGTGTAGAGGAACATGCCTTCGCCCGAGCCCAGCAGCACGTCGCCGGTGATGGTGCCCGAATTGACCAGGATATCGGTGCCGCCATGGCCCAGATAGGCGATCCGCCGGCCGTCCACCGTCCCGCCGACGATCTCGCCCGCGCGCGAGCCCCCGCCCTTGCTGAACTTGTGGATAGCGTTGCGGGTGACCAGCGTCCCGTAGCCGTTGGCGATCGTCGGGCCGACCACCGATTCGAGCCGGCCGACATTCTCGAGATAGCCGTCGCCGCCCATGGCCACGGCGACGCCGCTGGCGAGCACCATGCCCAGCCCGCCGCTGGCCACGCCGTCGCCCGCCGCGTTCTCGGTCAGCATATTGTAGAGCTTGCCGTTGAGCATATCGATGCCCATGCCGCCGGCGGTCGAGCCGCCATTTTCCGAGCCCACCCAGATCCTGGTCGAATTGAAGATGCGGCCGCCACGGCTGTTGATCAGCCATACCCCTCCGATCGAGGTGTCGGTCGCGGCAAGGGTCGTGTTCTTCTCAAGGACCACGTCTGCCCGGCCGCCGATGATGCCGATGCCCCGCTTGAACCGCACCTGTGCGCCTTCGGCAATGCGAAGCTCGCCGGCGACGGATGCGTCGATCAGGCCGCCGCTCGCGAAGGCGCCGTCCACGTCGGCGTCGACGACGACCTTCAGCACGCCGTCGCCGCCCTGCCCGAGCAGCGTGGAGCCCAGCTCGACGCGGATCGCCTGCTGGTTGGGCGTGTCCTGATTGCTGGCGTCCAGCGCCGCGCCGATACGGATCGTGCCGTCGCCCGCCAGCCGCAGCGGGCCGTACTTCAGGTCCATCGGCGCATTGCCGCCCGCCGGCCCCGAGCGGCTGCGGTTCTCCAATCGAAGTTCGGTGTCGTTGCCCGACGCCTCATAGACCGTGCCGCCGCGGAACTCGACGCCATCGGCGCTGACATATTGCTGGCCGGTGCCGGTCCGCGGCGTGGTGAAGGCGATGTCGGCGGTGCGGCTGCCGGTCGCGCGCAGCCAGACGGTGTCGAGGCCACCGGCATTGGTGAGCGGGCCGGTGACCAGCCCGCTCAGATCGAGCGTGCCGCTATCGGCGTTGGCGCGGCCGATATTGACCACCAGCCGATCGCCGCCGGCGCCGAGATGCACCTCGCGCGGCGCCTGGCCTTCCTCCAGCACCACCGTCTGGGCGCCGGCCTGAGCCTGCGCCGTGCCGGCCAGGGCAAGCGGCAGCAATGCGCTGCCGAGCAGGAGCCCCGCGCGACCCTGAAACCGGCGCGCGGACGTGCGATTCTGCAAGCTGTGGATCGATTTCACGAGATAAGCCCCTCTTCACTGGTTCGGACGGCCGGTCGCAGGCGCGGCGCAGCGGCGGCTCCGTTGGGGGCTGAGGGGGCAGGGGGCCCGTGCTTTGCGATCAATCCGGATATCGCGGAGACGGGGGGTGCCGATTCGGACGACGCCGGCCGATCGCGCGACGAAAAGCGTGCGAAGGATGCCAGTAATCCGGGCATGACCCCGTACGGCCTGCCCCGGCGATACTGATCGCGGGCGAATCTATTCTTGCCCAGGCGCGGGAATCAGCGCGCCGAAGCGCCTGGCGCGCCGCGCAAACTTCCGGTTCTCAAGGGAAAATTGGATGCCCCGTGAGGATTCGAACCTCAATTGACGGAGTCAGAGTCCGTAGTCTTACCTTTAGACGACGGGGCATCACGCGGCATCACTGCCGGCAGGCGGGGCGCAATACGGTGCCGATCCCGCGCTGTCAACGGCCCGTGCCGTGTCGCCTCCTTGCTCCCGCCCCCAGTCTCCGCTAGCCTCGCATCCAAGCACCGGCGGCGAAAAAGCCGTGACGGAACAGAACATAAGCGAGTGATATGATGGGGGATGGCACCGCCAATATGCCCCGCGGCCGTGGTTCCGGAAAAGTCCGGAGGGGTGCGCCGCCGATACAGCGGCCCCAGGAGCGGCCGATACGCGGCCGGCCGGGCGAGGCGCGCCACTATGCCGCGCTCGACCTGGGCACCAATAATTGCCGGCTGCTGATCGCGCGTCCGCAGGGATCGGGCTTCGCGGTGGTCGATGCCTTTTCGCGAATCGTCCGGCTGGGCGAGGGGCTGGCGACCAGCGGCAGGCTTTCCGACGCGGCGATCGAGCGGACCATCGCCGCGCTCAGGATCTGCGCCGAGAAGCTCAAGCGCCGCAACGTGACGCTTGCCCGCTCGGTGGCGACCGAGGCGTGCCGCCAGGCCTCCAACGGCACCGAGTTCATCGAGCGCGTCTATCGCGAGACCGGCATCGCGCTCGACATCATCACTGCCGAGGAGGAGGCGCGGCTCGCCGTGCTGGGCTGCCATGCGCTGCTCGAACCCGGCGACGGCCCGGCCCTGGTGTTCGACATCGGCGGCGGCTCGACCGAGCTGGTGCTGGTCGATTCGCGGGGCGGCGACGTGCCGCGCATCCTCGACTGGCACAGCGCGCCCTGGGGCGTGGTCTCGCTGACCGAGGCCTCGGGCAATGCCGAGACGGCGGAGGACCGCGCCGCGCTCTATGCCGGCATGCGCGCCCGCGTCGCCGAGAGCTTCGCCCCCTTCGCCAAGCGCCTCCGCCCCCCACGCGGCACGCGGCGGCTGCTCGGCACCTCGGGCACCGTCACCACGCTCGCCAGCGTGCATCTGGGGCTCGCCGCCTATGACCGCTCGGTGGTCGACGGGCTGATCGTCCCCGCCCCGGCGATGCGCGAGGTCAGCCAGCGCATCTCGGGGATGAGCATGGCCGAGCGCAGCCAGGTGCCGTGCATCGGCTCCGAGCGCGCCGACCTGGTCGTCGCCGGCTGCGCTATCCTCGAGACGATTCTCGATCTATGGCCCGCCGAACGGCTCGGCATCGCCGATCGCGGCATCCGCGAAGGCATCCTCCGCCGCCTGATCAACGGGAGAATCTTGTGAGTAGGGGTGGAGGCCGTGGCCATACCCGCGTGCTGACCGCGCGCAAGCGCACCGCGCAATCGACGCGCTGGCTCGAACGCCAGCTCAACGATCCGTACGTCAAGCGCGCCAAGGCCGAGGGCTATCGCAGCCGCGCGGCCTACAAGCTGATCGAGCTCGACGAGAAGTTCGGCTTCCTCAAGGGCAAGAAGCGCGTGCTCGACCTGGGCATTGCGCCCGGCGGCTGGACCCAGGTGGTGCGCCGGCGGCTGCCCAAGGCGCCGGTGGTCGGCATCGACCTGCTGCCCGTCGATCCGATCGACGGCGCGATCATCCTCCAGATGGACTTCATGGACGATGCCGCGCCCGACCGGCTGATCGAGGAGCTGGGCGGCGCGCCCGACCTGATCGTCTCGGACATGGCGGCCAACACCGTCGGCCATCCGCAGACCGATGCGCTGCGGACCATGGGCCTGGTCGAGACCGCGCTCGACTTCGCGATCCAGGTGCTCGAGCCCGGCGGCGATTTCGTCGCCAAGGTGTTCGCCGGCGGCGCCGATTCGTCGCTGGTCGCCGAGATGAAGCGCAACTTCGCCACGGTGAAGCACGCCAAGCCGCCGTCGAGCCGCAAGGGCTCGGTCGAGTGGTTCGTGGTGGCGCAGGGGTTCAAGGGGCGGAAGGCCGCGCCGGCGGAGGAATGACCGTCGACCTGCTCTGGGCGGCGGTGATCCTGCTGCTCGGCACCAAGCTGGCCGCAACGCTGGTCCTGCTCCCGCGATCCTCCGAGGCGCGGCTGGCTTCCCCTCAGGGGCGGTTGCTGTGGTGGGCGACCAAGATCACCCCGCTGCTCGCGGTGCCGTGCCTGATCGCGATTGCCTGGATCGAGCAGGACCGCGCCGGGATGCTCGTCTATCCGTTGCTGATGGCCTTCGTGCTCGTCACAGTGCCACTGCTTGCCTGGCGCCGCTTCCGCTGCGCGGGATAGCCGATCGGCTCAGTCGCGTTTCTCCGCAGCAGGGACGCCGAACACTATGGATCGCCAGCTACGCCGATTGGCGATGCGCTGATAGAGCAGAGCCACGATCAAGAGGCCAATCAGGGCAGGCACGACACGGCCAAAGCCGAACCAGGTGCTTGCTGCATAGGAAGCGAGAGCCAAAGGCACAGTCAGCATCAGCCATTTGCGCCAGGCATCCGCGTAGCTGTTGCGATCCGCATCGGTGGGCGCGTCGGACATAAGGGATCCTATCGCGGAAACCGCACAAGCAAAAGGGCCCCGGAATCGCTTCCGAGGCCCTTTTGCTTGGTTCAGCGAATCGCCGGCTCAGCCGTCGTAGTCGCCGCCCAGATTCTGGTTGCGCGGCGGGGCAGCAGCGGTGAGGCGGAGCGCCTCGGCCGAAGCCGCGATCGAGCCGACCTCGTCCGGAGCCTCCTCGTCGTCGATCTGCACGCGCTGCAGGCTCGAGACCACGGCTTCCTCGAGGTGAGTCGGGCGCACCGTCTCCTCGGCGATCTCGCGCAGGGCGACGACCGGGTTCTTGTCGCGGTCGCGATCGATGGTCAGATCGGCGCCGCCCGAGATCTGGCGGGCGCGCTGCGCCGCGAACAGCACGAGATCGAAACGGTTGGGAACCTTGTCGACGCAATCTTCGACAGTGACGCGCGCCATCTACGCTTCCTTGAAAAACGGAGTGTCCGGGAAAGGGGGCGATCTAGGGTCCGGCTGTGGAAAAGTCAAGAAAATGGGGGCCGAGAACCGAATCGGGTCCGGCGCGTTGGGAACGCAGCCGCAACGACAGGAACCCGATCTTGGAAGCGCTCGCCCCTCTTGCTCCCGTCCCGCCGCTCCCGCATCACCAGCCGATGCGCTTCAACCAGCCGAGCTACACCGTCGAAGGGAACCGGCTGACGCTGCTACCCGACGGGCCCGAGCGGCTCGAGGCGCTGCTCGACCTGATGCGCCGCGCCGAGCGCACGCTGCGCGTGCTCTACTATATCTATGTCGATGACGAGGCTGGCGCTGCGGTGCGCCAGGCGCTGATCGAGGCGGCGGCGCGCGGCGTAAAGGTCAGCCTGATCGTCGACGGGCTGGGCAGCGAGCATGCCCAGAGCCGCCGCTTCTTCGATCCGCTCCACGAAGCCGGCGTCGATGTCTGCCGCTTCGTGCCGCGCTGGGGGCGGCGCTATCTGCTGCGCAACCACCAGAAGCTCGCGCTCGCCGACGAGGAGCGGGTGATCATCGGCGGGTTCAACATCGAGGACAGCTATTTCGGCACGATCGCCGAGGCCGCCTGGCGCGATCTGGGGCTGCTGGTCGAAGGGCCTGCCGCGGCCCGGCTGGTCGGCTATTTCGATGCACTGTCGAGCTGGGCCAGGCGCCCGCGCGCCAGCTTGCGCAAGCTCGCCAGGACGCTGCGCACCTGGAGCGAGCCCGAAGGCGCCACCCGCTGGCTGTTCGGCGGGCCGATGCGCCGGCTCTCCCCCTGGGCGCGCGAAGTGAAGCGCGACATGGACCGGGCGCAGTCGATCGACATCATCGCCGCCTATTTCGCCCCCAACCCGGCGATGCTCCGCCGGCTCGACCGGGCCGGCCAGCGCGGGCGGGTGCGGCTGGTGCTGCCCTCCAAGCTCGATCACGGCGCGGCGATCTGGGCGGCGCGCTTCACCTATGCGGGCCTGCTGCGCAAGAACGTCCAGATCTACGAATACCAGCCGACCAAGCTCCATGCGAAGCTGTTCCTGCTCGACGATGTGGTCAACATCGGCTCGGCCAATTTCGACATCCGCTCGATGTTCCTCAACCTCGAGCTGATGTTCCGCGTCGAGGATCCTGCCTTCGCCGCCTATGTCCGCGCCTTTGTCGATGGCGAGGTGGCGCGTTCCGAGCGGATCACCCCCGAGCTCTACAAGGCGCGCACCGGCCCCTGGACGCGGATCAAGCAGGCGGCGGCGTATTTCGTGATGGCGGTGCTCGACTATAACGTCACCCGCGGGCTGAACTTCGCACCGAAGCGCTCGCGGCCCTAGGGGTGAGGGAGCTGGCATTCCGTCAATGGCATGGCTTCCGGCTAATATCGCGTCACCCCGGCCTTGTGCCGAGGTCCACTGTGCCGCGCCGGCTGGACTAGAACCTCCTGTCCATGGCTCGCCTCCCGGTGGACCCCGGCACAAGGCCGGGGTGACGGAAAAGATGCGCAGGCGAGACTTTGCAATTCTGACCGGGTAATATTTGCAAACTAATCCTTGATCGTCTCCATCGCGACGAAGGTCGAGGTGCTGGCGACATGCGGCAGGCTGGAGATCTTCTCGCCCAGCACGATCCGGTAGCGGCGGATATCGGCGGTGCGCACCTTGAGCAGATAGTCGAAATTGCTCGCGAGCATGTGGCATTCCTCGACCTCGGGGATGCGCCGCACCGCCGCGTTGAACTCCTGCAGCGCCTTCTCCCGCGTGTCGGCGAGCTTCACTTCGGTGAAGGCGATATGGTCGAGCCCCAGCCGCACCGGATCGATGATCGCGCGGAAGCCGCGGATCACGCCGGTGTCGATCAGGCGCCTGAGCCGAACCTGGGCAGGCGTCTTGGAGAGCCCTACCTGTCTGGCGAGATCGGTGACGGTCATCCGTCCGTCGGCGGCCAGCGCGGCGACGATCTTGCGATCGAACTCGTCCAGATCGACTATTGCGGGGAGCTTCTTCATGATTCTCGCCTAGCAGATCGCCAGAAATATGGCGAATGTGCCTGCGATTGTCCGCTGATAAGTCGGATCGACCAAGGGCAAGCGCATATATTGGCGCGATGACCCAGCCTGCGCCCTTCGCCGCCTTCGCCCCGCCCGTCCGCGAGCCGACTCCGCTCCGCCAGGCGATCACCGCCGCCTATCGCCGAGACGAGCGTGAGGCGCTGGTGCCGCTGCTCGAGGCAGCGACGCTCGACGAGGCGACGCGCGCCGCGATCCGCGAGACCGCGACCCAGCTGGTCACCGGCCTGCGCGCCCGGCGCCGCAGCGGCGCGGTCGAATCGCTGGTCCAGGAATATGCGCTGTCGAGCGAGGAAGGCGTGGCGCTGATGTGCCTGGCCGAGGCTTTGCTCCGCATCCCCGACGATGCCACCCGCGATGCGCTGATCCGCGACAAGATCGCCGATGGCGACTGGCGCGCGCATCTCGGCGGCAAGCCGCTGTTCGTCAACGCCGCGACCTGGGCGCTGGTGGTGACCGGCAAGCTGGTCGGCACGGCCGACGACAAGGGGCTGGGCGCCGCGCTGATGCGGCTGGTCGCGCGTGCCGGCGAGCCGGTGATCCGCCGCGCCATCGACATCGCGATGCGGATGATGGGCGAGCAGTTCGTCACCGGCGAGACGATCGCCGAGGCCCTGAAGCGCGCCCGGCACGAGGAGGCCAAGGGCTTCCGCTACAGCTATGACATGCTGGGCGAGGCGGCGACCACCGGTGCCGATGCCGAGCGCTATTACCGCGATTATGAGAATGCGATCCACGCGATCGGCAAGGCCTCGGCCGGGCGCGGCATCTATGAAGGACCGGGCATCTCGATCAAGCTGTCGGCGCTCCACCCGCGCTATGCCCGCTCGCAGGTCGATCGGGTGATGGGTGAGCTGCTGCCGCGGGTGAAAACGCTCGCCGCGCTGGCGCGCAGCTACGACATCGGCCTCAACATCGATGCCGAGGAAGCCGACCGGCTCGAGCTGTCGCTCGACTTGCTCGAGAGCCTCGCGCTCGATCCGGACCTGGCCGGCTGGGACGGGCTCGGCTTCGTCGTCCAGGCGTACGGGAAACGCTGCCCCTTCGTGATCGACTGGATCATCGATCTGGCCGCCCGCGCCGGTCGCCGGATCATGGTCCGGCTGGTCAAGGGCGCCTATTGGGACGCCGAGATCAAGCGCGCCCAGGTCGATGGTCTGCCCGACTTCCCGGTCTATACCCGCAAGCTCCACACCGACGTCGCGTACATCGCCTGCGCCCGCAGGCTGCTGGCGGCCACTGACCGGGTCTTCCCCCAGTTCGCCACGCACAATGCCCAGACGCTGGCGACGATCTACCAGCTCGCCGGGCCCGATTTCGCGGTCGGCAAGTACGAGTTCCAGTGCCTGCACGGCATGGGCGAGCCGCTCTACGAGCAGGTCGTCGGCAAGGAGAAGCTCGACCGGCCCTGCCGCATCTACGCCCCGGTCGGCACGCATGAGACGCTTTTGGCCTATCTTGTCCGCCGTTTGCTGGAGAATGGCGCCAATTCCTCCTTCGTGAACCGTATCGCCGATCCGGACGTCCCGGTGTCGGAGCTGGTCGCCGACCCGGTCGCGCAGGTGCAGGCGATGCCCAACCCCGGCGCGCATCACGACAGGATCGCCCTGCCCTATGCGCTCTATCCCGATCGCCGGAATTCGGACGGCCTCGACCTGAGCGACGAGCAGGCGCTCGCCGCGCTCGGCCAGGCGCTCCAGCACAGCGCCACCATCGCCTGGCGCGCCGAGCCGGCCGACGGGCAGGGCACCGAGCGGAAGGTCTGCAATCCGGCCGACCACCGCGACACGGTAGGCGTCGTCGTCGAGGTCTCGCCCGAAGCCGCTGCCGCTTCAGTCACCCGCGCCGCCGCCTCGACCTGGGGCGCCACCCCCGTCGCCCGCCGCGCCGCGATGCTCGAGGCCGCCGCCGATGCGATGCAGGCGCGCATGCCGGTGCTGCTCGGCCTGATCGTCCGCGAGGCGGGCAAGTCGCTGTCCAATGCCATCGCCGAGGTGCGCGAGGCGATCGACTTCCTGCGCTATTATGCCGAGCGCGCCCGCGCCACCTTCGGCCCGGCCCAGGCGCCGCTCGGCCCGGTCGTCTGCATCAGCCCGTGGAACTTCCCGCTGGCGATCTTCACCGGCCAGGTCGCCGCGGCCCTGGTCGCGGGCAATCCGGTGCTCGCCAAGCCGGCCGAGGAGACCCCGCTGATCGCCGCCCAGGCGGTGGCGCTGCTCCATGACGCAGGCGTGCCCGCCGATGCACTCCAGCTGGTGCCCGGCGACGGCCCGATCGGCGCGGCGCTGGTCGGCGCCCCGGAGACCGCGGGCGTGATGTTCACCGGCTCGACCGACGTCGCCCGGCTGATCCAGCGCCAGCTTGCCACTCGCCTCTCGCCCGCCGGCAAGCCGATCCCGCTCGTCGCCGAGACCGGCGGGCAGAATGCGATGATCGTCGACAGCTCCGCGCTCGCCGAGCAGGTCGTGGCGGACGTCATCGCCTCGGCCTTCGACAGCGCCGGCCAGCGCTGCTCGGCGCTGCGCATCCTCTGCCTGCAGGAGGAAGTCGCCGATCGCACGCTGGCGATGCTCAAGGGCGCGCTCAGGGAGCTGCGCATCGGGCGGACCGACGCGCTCGCGGTCGATACCGGCCCGGTGATCACCGCCGAGGCGCAAGGCAATATCGAGCGCCACATCGCGACGATGCGCGCCCGTGGCCACCGGATCGAGCAGCAGGACCTGCCCGCCGCCGCCGGCCACGGCACCTTCGTGCCGCCGACGATCATCGAGATCGACCATATCGCCGATGTCGAGCGCGAAGTGTTCGGCCCCGTCCTCCACGTCCTGCGCTATCGTCGCGACGACCTGTCCGCCCTGATCGATGCGATCAACGCCACCGGCTATGGCCTCACCTTCGGCCTCCACACCCGGCTCGACGCGACGATCGCCGAAGTCACCGCCCGGGTGAAGGCCGGCAACCTCTATGTGAACCGCAACGTGATCGGCGCGATCGTCGGCGTGCAGCCGTTCGGCGGGCGCGGGCTTTCGGGCACCGGACCCAAGGCGGGCGGACCGCTCTATCTCGGCCGGCTGGTGCACGAGGCGCCGGTGGCGGTCGCGCCGAGCGGTGCGACTGCTACCCCGCTGGCGGAATTCGCCGCCTGGCTCGAGGCGCAGGGCGAGGCCAAGGCGGCCCGGGCCGCGCTGCATTATGGCACGGTCTCGGCACTGGGTGCCGAGCGCACGCTGCCCGGACCGGTCGGCGAGGACAATCTCTACGCGCTCCATCCGCGTGGCCGCATCCTGATGCGCCCGGTCACGACCGCCGGCCTCCACGCCCAGATCGCCGCGGTGCTGGCGACCGGCAACCGGGGCACGCCGGAGGGCATGGCGCTTCCCGCCGGCCTGCCGCCGCGCGTCGCCGCCGCCTTCGCGCCCGGCGACGAACCCATCGCCGCCGCGCTGGTCGAGGGTGATGCGGCGCAGGTCGCTGCGGTTGCGCAGGAGCTGGCCGAGCGCGACGGCCCGATCGTGACCCTGCTCACCCCGGGCGCCTCGGGCTATCCGACCGACCTGCTGCTCGAGGAAGTGTCGATCTCGATCAACACCACCGCGGCGGGCGGCAATGCCAGCCTGATGACGATCGGCTGACGCATAGGGCTCGATCGGCGGGGGCTTGATCGGCGGGGTGGCCGGCCCGCATAGGAGGGCGCGATGAAGAAGGTCGCGTCCCGCCCCGCCGCCCGTGCCGTCTCGCACGAAGGCATGAAGCTGATCCCCGGCGGCAGCTTCACCATGGGCTCGGAGCGCTTCTACGAAGAGGAGCGCCCGCTGCGCCGGGTGCGGGTCGACAGCTTCTGGATCGACGAGACGCCGGTCACCAACGCGCAGTTCGCCGAGTTCGTCGCGGCGACGGGCCATGTCACCTTCGTCGAGAAGGCGCCCGATCCGCGCGCCTATCCGGGCATGGACCCGGCGCTGGCGGTGCCCGGCTCGCTGGTCTTCCAGCGCACGCCCCAGCCGGTGTCGCTCGACGACCATGGCCAATGGTGGGCGTTCGTGCCCGGCGCCGACTGGCGGCACCCGACCGGGCCGGATAGCGGCATCGAGGGGCTGGAAAACCATCCTGTCGTCCATGTCGCCTTCGAGGATGCCGATGCCTATGCCAAATGGGCGGGCAAGGCGCTGCCGACCGAGGCGGAATGGGAATTCGCCGCGCGCGGCGGGCTGGTCGATCGGGAATATGCCTGGGGCGACGAGCTGGCCCCCGACGGCGCGATCCTCGCCAATTACTGGCAGGGCATGTTCCCCTTCGCCACGCTCAAGCCCGACGACCGCTATCGCACCACCGCCGCCGGCAGCTTTCCGGCCAATGGCTATGGGCTGTCCGACATGATCGGCAATGTCTGGGAATGGACGCGCGACTGGTACGGCACGCCGCAGCCGATCAAGGGCAGCTGCTGCGAGGCCGTCAATCCGCGCGGCGGCACGATCGGCGACAGCTATGAATCGCATGCGCCAGGCGGGAAGATCGGGCGGCGGGTGCTCAAGGGCGGCTCGCACCTCTGCGCGGTCAACTATTGCCAGCGCTATCGCCCGGCGGCGCGCCATCCCCAGCAGGTCGACAGCGCGACCAGCCATATCGGCTTCCGCTGCATCTCGCGAAAGGCCTAGGGTTTTACCCAGGCTGGGTACGAAAGTTCACTAAGGTCACGACATCCAGGGCCTGCGCGGCTCCGGCGCAGCCGTGGCCGGCTTTACCCGGTCCGGATTATCGGGCGGCGATCTCTCGCCATGAGAAAGAGCGGCCGGGTCTTCCCCCGGCGTCGCCGACGCAAACATGGGAAATCCTACATTGCAAGGCGTTTGGCCGGCTTCATGCCCCGGGGATGTGCTGCAGGGTGCGGCGTACGGGTCGCTGTCCGCCGCGGCGTGAGCGTCGGCGCGTCGAACCGCGCCAACCTGCGCTTGCCTCCCCGCCCGCCGCGCGGCATGGGAAGGCTCCACCGACAGACAGTTTCAGTTCCAGGAAATAGGCATGAAGGACAAACTCGTAGTGCTGATCGGCGGCGGCGGTTTCGTCGGCCGCTATATCGCCCAGGAACTGCTCGCGGCGGGTGTGCGCCTGCGCATCGCCCAGCGCCGCCCGCGCGACGCCTGGTTCCTCAAGCCGCTCGGCGGCCTTGGCCAGACCCAGTTCGTCGCCGCCGACGTGACCCAGCCGGACACGATCGCCAACGCCGTTGCCGGTGCCGATGCGGTGGTCAACCTGGCCGGCGTGCTCAAGGGTGATTTCGACGGCGTCAACGCCGCCGGCGCGCGCAACGTCGCCGCTGCCGCCCAGGCAGCCGGCGTCGAGACGCTGATCCATTTCTCCGCGCTCGGTGCCGATGCCGAGTCGGCCTCCGCCTATGGCCAGTCCAAGGCGGCGGGCGAGGCGGCGGTGCGCGCGGCCTTCCCGAGCGCCACCATCCTGCGCCCCTCCTTCGTCTTCGGGCGCGAGGACCAGTTCACCAACCGCTTCGCCGCGATGGTCGGCCTCGGCCCGGTCGTGCCGGTGCTGCGCGCCGATGTCCGCTTCCAGCCGGTCTATGTCGTCGATGTGGCCCGCGCCGTCGTCGCCGCGCTCGCCTCGCCCGAGGCGCATGGCGGCCAGACCTATGCGCTGGGCGGCCCCGACACGCTGACCATGCGCGGCCTGCTCGACTGGCTTGCCGGCGCGACCGGCCACAAGCCGGCCTTTGCCGAGCTGCCCGATCCGCTCGGCGCGCTGATCGCTTTGCTGCCCGGCACGCCGATCACCCGCGACCAGTGGCGAATGCTCCAGGCGGACAATGTCGCCGGCGATGCCCCCGGCCTCGCCGCGCTCGGCGTCCCCGCGACGCCGCTCGCCAGCGTCGCGCCCGGCTGGCTGGTCCGCTATCGCCGCCACGGCCGCTTCGGCAAGCTGGCCGCCTGAACGCATTTCCGCGCCGCAAGCGCATCGGAGCCTAGCCAAGCATGAGCGAAACCCTGGTCGCGATTCTCCTCGGCATCGTCGAGGGGATCACCGAATTCCTGCCCGTCTCCTCGACCGGCCACCTGATTCTCGCGTCCGAACTGCTCGGCTATGACGCCGCCACCTGGGGGATGTTCAACGTCGTCATCCAGCTCGGCGCGATCCTGGCGGTGGTGGTGCTCTACTGGCGGACCTTCTGGGCAGTGGCCGAGGGGCTGATCAGGCTGAACCCGGTCTCGATCCGCTTCGTGCGCAACCTGCTGGTCGCCTTCATCCCGGCGGCGGTGATCGGCCTGGCGCTGCACAAGCATATCGAGGCACTGCTCGGCGAACCGATGGTGGTCGCCTGGGCGCTGGTGATCGGCGGCGTCGCCATCCTCGTAATCGAACGGCTGGTGAAGAACGCGACGATCCACGGCATCGCCGAGATCCCGCTGGTCCGCGTGGTCGGCATCGGCTTCATCCAGTGCATCTCGATGATCCCGGGCGTCAGCCGCTCGGGCGCGACGATCATGGGCGCGCTCAGCCTGGGCGTCGAGCGGCGCACCGCCGCCGAGTTCAGCTTCTTCCTCGCCATCCCGACCATGCTGGGCGCGACGGTGCTCGAGCTGGCCAAGAACCATGATGCGATCGTCTCCGCCCGGGTGGGCTGGGACGAGATCGCCATTGGCTTCGTAACGGCGTTCATCGTCGCGATCGTGGTGATCAAGGCATTCGTCGGCATCGTCTCGAAGCACGGCTTCGCACCCTTTGCCTGGTACCGAATCGCGGCCGGCATCGCCGCGATTGCCTGGCTTTCGATGCGGTAAGGTCCGGATCGGCCATAAATTGGCGCAATAATCTTTCAAATTTACGCCGATTAGGCTGAAAAACATAATATAGGTCAGCTTTGCTGACTTTTATCGACTCGCTTGCGGCGTTAGGCGCGCCGCATGGCGGAAACGATGCTCAAATTCGTTGGAACGGCGCAGGCTTATCCGAGCAAGCGCGAGGCGGAACTGCGCGCGGAGGACTTCCGCGAGATCGCGGATCGCTATGCGGTGCCCGGCGCCGAGGAACAGGCCAGCCGCTGCTCGCAGTGCGGCGTGCCCTATTGCTCGGTCCATTGCCCGCTTCACAACCACATCCCGGACTGGCTGCGCCTGACCGCCGAGGGGCGGCTGCGCGAAGCCTATCAGCTGTCGAACAGCACTTCGACCATGCCCGAGATCTGCGGCCGCATCTGCCCGCAGGACCGGCTGTGCGAGGGCAATTGCGTCATCGAGTTCTCCGGGCACGGCGCGGTCACGATCGGTTCGGTCGAGAAGTTCATCACCGACACCGCCTGGGAAGAGGGCTGGGTGGAGCCGGTCGCGGTCGGCCCGTCGCGGGGCCAGTCGGTCGGCATCGTCGGGGCGGGCCCCGCGGGCCTCGCCGCCGCCGAGTATCTCCGCGAATATGGCTATGACGTGCATGTCTATGACCGGCACGACCGCGCCGGCGGGCTGCTCACCTATGGCATCCCCGGCTTCAAGCTCGAGAAGCACGTCGTCATGCGCCGCGTCGAGCGGCTCGAGCAGGGCGGCGTGGTCTTCCATCTCGGCTTCGAGGTCGGCCGCGAGGCGACGCTCGACGACCTGCGCAAGCGCCACGACACGCTGCTGATCGCCACCGGCGTCTACAAGGCGCGCGGCATCCAGGCGCCCGGCGTCGGCGCCGAGGGGATCGTCGAGGCGCTCGACTATCTCACCGCTTCGAACCGCAAGGGCTTCGGCGACGCGGTGCCGGCGTTCGACGACGGCAGCCTCGACGCGAACGGCAAGCATGTCGTGGTGATCGGCGGCGGCGATACCGCGATGGACTGCGTCCGCACCGCGGTGCGCCAGGGCGCCACCTCGGTGAAGTGCCTCTATCGCCGCGACCGCGCCAACATGCCGGGCTCGCAGCGCGAGACTGCCAATGCCGAGGAGGAAGGCGTCGAGTTCGTCTGGCTTTCGGCCCCCGAGGCCTTTGATGGCGGCGACAAGGTCTCCGGCGTGCGCGCCTCGCGCATGCGGCTGGGTGCGCCCGATGCCTCCGGCCGCCGCGCGCCCGAAGTCGATCCGGGCGGCGCCTTCCAGCTCCAGGCGGACCTGGTGATCAAGGCGCTCGGCTTCGAGGCCGAGGACCTGCCGCGGATGTTCGGTGCCGAGGAGCTCGGCGTCACTCGCTGGGGCACGCTGCGCACCGACGGCCGCACGATGATGACCAGCCTCGACGGTGTTTTCGCGGCGGGCGATATTGTCCGCGGCGCGAGTCTCGTCGTCTGGGCGATTCGCGACGGCCGCGACGTGGCGGCGCACATGCATGCCTGGATGCGCGCCCGCGCCGATGCGGCACGGGCTGCTTGATTAAGGTCGATCCGATGAAGCCGTTCCTCGCTGCCCTTGCCCTTGGTGTCGCCGCGCTGGCCCCGGCCCAGGCGTTCGCCGCCGGTCCGGTCGCCGCGCCGGTTGCCGAGGGGGATCTCCAGAAGCTGGTCGCGCTGATGGCGCCGGCGGATGCGATCGCGCGCGTCGCCGGCAAGGCGTTCGATGCCGGGATGGCGCAGGAAGTCTCGGGCAATGCCAGGCTCAAGGCGGCCTATGACGCCGATCCGGCGCTGCGCGCCCAGGTGGGCGGCGCCCTGCGCGACCAGTTCACCGGCATCCTGATCGCCGAGCTGCCGTCGCTGCGCACCCAGATCGAGGCGATCCTCAAGACCGAGCTGACCCCGGGCGAGATCACCGACACGCTTACCTTCTTCGCCAGCCCGACCGGGCAGAAGGTCCGTGCCGAAGTCTATGAGACGATGGGCAGCAGTCCCGGCCAGTCCGAGCAGGAGATCCAGCAGGCGGCGATCGCCTCGGTGATGGCGAAGATGACCGCCGAGGACTATCCGGCGCTGATGGCCTTTGCCGGCAGCCCGGCCGCGCAGAAGATGGGCAGCGTCAATCCCAAGATCTCGGCCGCAAGCCAGGCCTGGGCGCAGAAGCTCGTCGCCGACAATCGCCCCCGGATGGAAGCGCTCGCCGTCAAGCTGACCGCCGAATATCTGGCGAAGAAGAAGGGCGGCCAGTGATGTTGTTGTCGCGCGCCGCCTTGCTGGCCCTGTTGCCGCTCGTGGCACCGGCGGCGCTGCATGCGCAGGCGGTGCCGACCGAGCAGCCCTCGGCGGCGGCGAGTGCGCTTGCCCGGGAACTCGGTCCGATGGGGTGGGGCAATCCCGCCTCCAGCGTCGACGAGGTGGCCGCTGGGTTGACGCGGCGCATTCTCCAGACCCAGCTCTCCTGGCGCGGCGCCAATTGCGATCCCGCCGACCCGCGCTGCCGCGGCGCGGCCGAGCGGCTGGCGCGCGAGGCGGCGCCGGGCATGATGGCGGCCTACCGCGACATGCGCGTGCGGCTGCTCGCCTATATGATCGATGATCAGCTCGGGCCCGACGAGATCGCCGCCGCCCAGGCTGCGGTGGGCACGCCCGGTGGGCTCGCGCTGGCGCGTCTGTTCGCCACCGTCTCGGATCCGCGCAAGCTTTCGCCCGCCTATGCGCGGCGCGCCCAGGCGGCGCTGGCCGAGGGCGGGCTGCCCAACGAGAAAGACCTCGTCGAACGTCTCTACGATGTGACCAAGGATTTGCCGCGCGTCCGGCTCGTCACGCCGCCGCCGCCGCCCACGCCCACCAGGAAAACGCCATGACTCTGCAGACCGAACGCGAACGCCTTGCCCTTGAGGGCATGTACCGTCCCGAGTTCGAGGGCGATGCCTGCGGCGTCGGCATGGTCGCCGCGACCGACGGCCTGCCCTCGCGCCGCGTCGTCCAGTCGGCGATCGATGCGCTCAAGGCCGTGTGGCACCGCGGCGCGGTCGATGCCGACGGCAAGACCGGCGACGGCGCCGGCCTGCACGTCGACCTGCCCGTGCGCTTCTTCGACGACGCGATCGCCGCGGGCGGCCACCGCGTGCTGCCGAACCGGCTCGCCGTCGGCATGGTCTTCCTGCCGCGCACCGATCTGGGCGCGCAGGAAGCGTGCCGCACCATCGTCGAGTCCGAGATCATCGAGGCGGGCTACACCATCTATGGCTGGCGCCAGGTGCCGGTCGACGTCTCGGTGATCGGCATGAAGGCGCAGGCGACGCGCCCCGAGATCGAGCAGATCATGATCGCCGGCCCGCAGCCCGACGCGATGGACGCCGCCGAGTTCGAGAAGGAGCTCTATCTCGTCCGTAGGCGTATCGAGAAGGCGGTGATCGCCGCGCAGATCAGCGGCTTCTACATCTGCTCGCTGTCGACCCGCTCGATCATCTACAAGGGCCTGTTCCTCGCCGAGAGCCTGTCGGACTTCTATCCCGACCTCAAGGACGAGCGCTTCACCAGCCGTGTCGCGATCTTCCACCAGCGCTATTCGACCAACACCTTCCCGCAATGGTGGCTGGCCCAGCCCTTCCGCTGCCTCGCCCATAACGGCGAGATCAACACGATCCGCGGCAACAAGAACTGGATGCTCAGCCACGAGATCAAGATGGCGAGCATCGCGTTCGGCGAGCGCTCGGAGGACATCAAGCCGGTGATCCCGGCCGGCGCGTCGGACACGGCGGCGCTCGACGCGGTGTTCGAGGCGATCTGCCGCTCGGGCCGCGACGCGCCCACTGCCAAGCTGATGCTCGTGCCCGAGGCATGGGACGAGGCGACCCCGGCCAACCACCTCTCGATGTACAAGTATCTGGCGAGCGTGATGGAGCCGTGGGACGGTCCCGCCGCGCTGGCGATGACCGATGGCCGCTGGGCGGTCGCCGGCGTCGACCGCAACGCGCTGCGCCCGCTGCGCTACACCCAGACCAGCGACGGCCTGCTCATCGTCGGCTCCGAGACCGGCATGGTCCAGATCCCCGAATCGACCGTCATCGCCAAGGGCCGGATGGGCCCGGGCCAGATGATCGCGGTCGATCTCGACCAGGGCGTGCTGCTCTGCGACAAGGCGATCAAGGACCAGATCGCCGGCGAGCACGACTATGCCGGGATGATCGGCGAGTTCATCACCGTCGGCGACCTGCCCGCGCCCGAGGCCCAGCCGCTGCGCTTCGAGCGTGCCGAGCTCACCCGCCGCCAGGTCGCGGCCGGGCAGACGCTCGAGGACATGGAGCTGATCCTCGCCCCGATGGTCGAGACCGCCAAGGAAGCGATCGGCTCGATGGGCGACGACACACCGCTGGCGGTGATCTCGGACAAGCCGCGCCTGATCAGCCAGTTCTTCCGCCAGAACTTCTCGCAGGTCACCAACCCGCCGATCGACTCCCTGCGCGAGCGCCAGGTGATGACGCTCAAGACGCGCTTCGGGAACCTCGCCAACATCCTCGACACCGAGGGCGGAGGCTCCAAGGTGCTCGTGCTCGAGAGCCCGGTCCTGACCAATGGCGACTGGGACCGGCTGCGCGCCCATTTCGGCAGCCAGTCGGCCGAGATCGACTGCACCTTTGCCGCCGGCGGCACGCCGGAGGATCTGCGCGAGGCGATCAAGCGCATCCGCTACGAGGCCGAGCAGGCGGTCCGCGCCGGCTGCACCGAGCTGTTCCTCACCGACGAGCATGTCTCGGAGGGCCGCGCCGCCATCGCCGGCGTGCTGGCTGCAGCGGCAGTGCACACCCACCTCGTCCGCCGCGGCCTGCGCAGCTACGCCTCGGTCAACGTCCGTTCGGCCGAATGCCTCGACACGCATTACTACGCCGTGCTGATCGGCGTCGGCGCGACCACGGTGAACGCCTATCTGACCGAGGCCTCGATCGCCGACCGCCATGCCCGCGGCCTGTTCGGCGAGATCGCCCTGGACGAGTGCCTCAAGCGCCACCGCAAGGCGATCGACGAGGGGCTGCTCAAGATCATGTCGAAGATGGGGATCGCGGTGATCTCCTCCTATCGCGGCGGCTACAACTTCGAAGCCGTTGGCCTGTCGCGCGCGCTGGTCAACGACCTGTTCCCCGGCATGCCCGCCAAGATCTCGGGCGAAGGCTATGCCTCGCTCCACCTCTCGGCGATGATGCGCCACGAGGCGGCGTTCGACCGCGGCGTCGCGACGCTGCCGATCGGCGGCTTCTATCGCCAGCGCCACGGCGGCGAGACCCATGCCTATTCGGCCCAGCTGATGCACCTGCTGCAGACGGCGGTGTCGACCGATAGCTACTCGTCCTACATGGCCTTCTCGCGCGGCGTGCGCGACCTGCCGCCGGTCTATCTGCGCGACCTGCTCGAGTTCAACTTCCCGAACGAAGGCATCCAGATCGACCAGGTCGAGGCGATCACCGAGATCCGCAAGCGCTTCGTCACCCCCGGCATGTCGCTCGGCGCGCTCTCGCCTGAGGCGCACGAGACGCTGGCGATCGCGATGAACCGCATCGGCGCCAAGGCCGTGTCGGGCGAGGGCGGCGAGGACAAGCTGCGCTACACGCCGTACGAGAATGGCGACAATGCCAACTCGACGATCAAGCAGATCGCCTCGGGCCGGTTCGGCGTCACCGCCGAATATCTCAACGCCTGCGACGAGATCGAGATCAAGGTCGCCCAGGGCGCCAAACCCGGCGAGGGCGGCCAGCTGCCCGGCTTCAAGGTCACCGAATTCATCGCCAAGCTGCGCCACGCGACGCCGGGGGTCACGCTGATCTCGCCGCCGCCGCACCACGATATCTATTCGATCGAGGACCTGGCGCAGCTCATCTACGACCTGAAGATGGTCAACCCGCGGGCGCGGGTCTGCGTCAAGCTGGTCAGCTCGGCGGGCATCGGCACCGTGGCGGCGGGCGTCGCAAAAGCCCACGCAGACGTCATCCTGGTCGCCGGCCATGTCGGCGGCACCGGCGCTAGCCCACAGACTTCGGTGAAGTATGCCGGCACGCCCTGGGAAATGGGCCTGACCGAAGTCAACCAGACGCTGACGCTCAACGGCCTGCGCGGCCGGGTGAAGCTGCGCACCGATGGCGGCCTCAAGACCGGGCGCGACATCGTCGTCGCCGCGATCCTCGGCGCCGAGGAGTTCGGCATCGGCACGCTCAGCCTCGTCGCGATGGGCTGCATCATGGTCCGCCAGTGCCATTCGAACACCTGCCCGGTGGGCGTCTGCACCCAGGACGAGAAGCTGCGCCAGAAGTTCGTCGGCACGCCGGAGAAGGTCATCAACCTGATGACCTTCATCGCCGAGGAGGTCCGCGAGATTCTCGCGCGGCTGGGCTTCAAGAGCCTCGACGAAGTCATCGGCCGCACCGAGCTGCTCCGCCAGGTCAGCCGCGGCGCCGAGCATCTCGACGATCTCGATCTCAACCCGATCCTCGCCAAGGTCGATGCCGACGATGCCGAGCGCCGCTTCAGCCTGTCGACCTTCCGCAACGAAGTGCCCGACAGCCTCGATGCGCAGATGATCAAGGACGCCGCCCCGGTCTTCGCGCGGCGCGAGAAGATGCAGCTGACCTATAATGTGCGGAATACCCACCGCGCGGTCGGCACCCGGCTCTCGTCCGAGATCACCCGGCTCTACGGCATGTCGACGCTCGCCGACGGCCATGTCCATGTCCGCCTGCGCGGCTCGGCCGGCCAGTCGCTCGGCGCCTTCCTGTGCAAGGGCGTCACGCTCGAAGTGTTCGGCGATTCGAACGATTATGTCGGCAAGGGCCTGTCGGGCGGCATCATCGTGGTGCGTCCGCTGGTCAGCTCGCCGGTTGAGAGCTGGAAGAACACGATCATCGGCAACACCGTGCTCTACGGCGCCACCTCGGGCCGGCTGTTCGCCGCCGGCCAGGCGGGCGAGCGCTTCGCGGTGCGCAACTCGGGCGCCGAAGTGGTGGTCGAGGGCTGCGGCGCCAATGGCTGCGAGTACATGACCGGCGGCACCGCGGTGCTGCTCGGCCAGGTCGGCATGAACTTCGGCGCCGGCATGACCGGCGGCATGGCATTCGTCTATGACGAGGACGGCAGCTTCGAGCAGCGCGCCAATCCGGAAAGCATCGTCTGGCAGCGCCTGTCCTCGGCGCATTGGGAAGCCAAGCTGCGCGGCCTGGTCGAGGCGCATGTGCTCGCCACCGACAGCAAATGGGCCGCCGGCCTGCTCGAGGACTGGGACCGCGCCGTCGGCAGCTTCTGGCAGGTCGTGCCCAAGGAAATGCTGACGCGCCTGCCGATGCCGCTCAACGACGATGCCGTCGAAGCGGTGGCGGCGGAGTAATCCCGGATTCCCCTCCCTGGAAGGGAGGGGTTAGGGGGTGGGTGGAGGCTTGGCGATACTGATGCGTCAGGCTTCACCGCGCCGTATGCATATATCGACCCACCCCCGACCCCGCCCGTTCAGGGAGGGGAGGAAACGGCTCGTCGCAACCGGGCTCCGCAACCGCCAACCATCTGTGATACAAGGCGCCGTCATCCGAGTCCGTTACCGGAGCCAGTCATGCGTCTCGTCCTCACCGCCGCCCTGTTCTGCGCCGCCGCTACCCCGGCCTTCGCCCAGTCGCAGCCGCAGCCCGAGCCCAGCACCCGCGACAAGACCGAGGCGCTGGCCCGCGCGCTCAACAACCCGATGGTGCAGGAAGGCGCCGCGGCGATGCTGACCAACCTCGCCGGCATCGTGCTCGACACCCGCGTCGGCCCCGCCGCGCACTATCTCGATCCGACGATCCGCGAGCAGGATACGCTGGGCGACATCCAGCGCCGCCGCGATCCGAACTTCGACCGCAACTTCCACAAGAACGCACGCAGTGCCGTCGTGGTCGCCGGCAAGCTGACCGAAGGTGCGCTCCAGATGCAGGACTCGCTCGCCGAGACCGCTGCGCGCCTCCGCGCCGCGCTCCAGCCCCTGCGCGGCGCGCTCGACCCCAAATAAGCGGCTTTTATCGACCGGCCGGTCGGCAATCGCTTTACGCGGGCGCGCGGCGAGTCCTAAAGCGGGCCGATGTGGCAGCTTTATCAATTCCCCCTCTGTCCCTTCTCGCGCAAGGTCCGGCTGCTGCTGGGCGAAAAGGGCGTCGGCTATGAGCCGGTGCGGGAATCGCCCTGGCTGCGGCGCGACGAGTTCCTCGATCTGAACCCCACCGGCCAGGTGCCGGTGATGGCCGATACCGAGCGCGGGGTGACGCTGATCGATTCCTCGGTGATCTGCGAGTTCTTCGAGGAGACGGTGAACAAGGCGCCCATGCTCAACGGCACCGCCACCGATCGCGCCGAGATCCGCCGCCTGACGATCTGGTTCGACACCAATTTCTATGCCGAGATCACGGCACCTTTGCTCCACGAACGCATGCTCAAGCGCATCGTCTACAAGCAGTCGCCCGATGGCCAGGCGCTGCGCAATGCGATGAAGGCGGCGGTCAACCATCTCGACTACATCGATTATCTGCTCGATCACCGCACCTGGCTGGCCGGCCCGACGATGAGCCTCGCCGATCTCGCCGCCGCCGCGCAGATCTCGATCGCCGATTATCTCGGCGGGATCGACTGGAAGAGCCATGAGCAGGCCAAGGGCTGGTACGTCCGGATGAAGAGCCGCCCGAGCTTCCGCCCGCTGCTCAGCGAGCGCATGGAAGGCATCCCGCCGCCCGCCGATTACGAGAAGCTGGACCTGTAGCGACGCCCGTCGTCTTTCTTTTCGTCATCCCCGCGAAGGCGGGGATCCAGAGCCAAGGGCGTTGCGCGAAGTAACCCTGGATCCCCGCCTTCGCGGGGATGACGGGTGGAGGGAGCCTCCCGCGCTTTCATCGGTTCAGCAGCCGAGGAGAAAGCCATGCTCGAACATCTTCCCCATTGGCTCGGCAAGGCGCTGAGCCCCTTTCGCGCCGGTGCGGACAAGCTGGCGATCGTCCGGCCCGAGCTTGCCGCCGAGGGCGTGATCCAGCTGTCCAGCCCGGCCTTCGCCAATGGCGCGCGCCTGCCCGGTCGCTTCACCGCCGATGGCGAGGGCGTGTCGCCGCCGCTCTTCTGGACCGGGGTGCCGGAGGGCGCGTCGCGGCTGGTGCTGATCGTCGAGGATGCCGATGCGCCGACGCCCCAGCCGGTGGTCCATGCGATCGTCTGGGGCCTGCCGCTGGACGGTGACCTGAAGGAAGGCGAGATCGCGCCCGATGGCGAGGGGCATGCAGGCGGCGAGGATGTCGGCCGCAACAGCCGCTTCGTCGAAGGCTGGCTGCCGCCCGATCCTCCCAACGGGCATGGCGAGCACAATTACGCCTTCCAGATCTTCGCGCTCAGCGAAGGTGAGGACCCGGGCGAGAATCCCGGTCGCGGCGCGGTGCTGCGCGAGATGGAGGGCCGGGTGATCGCCGCAGGGCTGCTCATCGGCACCTATTCGCGCGGCGAGGAAGCGCCGCTCGGGCCGGTAGGGGCAGGGGCGACGGCCTGAGCTTGCAAAATAGGATTTCGCATGATGCCGTCTAGCGGCCGGGCCCTGGGCGCCCGGCCGCTCTTTGACTCGGTCCGAAAGAAAATTTCCTACTCGCGCAGCATACTGTCGCTCGCCGCGCTGGAAACGCGCCTTTGGCGTGTACTTCGTGTACTTTGAGCCCCGCTCAGCCGTTCACCACCGTCCCGCCATTGGGATGCAGTACCTGGCCCGACATGTAGCTGGAATCCTCGCAGGCGAGGAACAGGAAGGCCGGCGCCACTTCATTGGGCTGGCCGGGCCGGCCCATCGGCGTGTTCTCCCCGAAATGCGCCAGCTTCTCGGGGCTGGCGCCGCCCGAGGGATTGAGCGGCGTCCAGATCGGCCCCGGCGCCACGGCGTTCACCCGGATGCCCTCGCCGACCAGGTTCTCCGAAAGGCTGCGGGTAAAGGCAGTGATCGCGCCCTTGGTGCTCGAATAGTCGAGCAGCTCCTTCGAGCCCTGGTACATGGTGACCGAGGTGCAGTTGACGATCGCCGCGCCCTTTTTCAGGTGCGGGCGCGCCGCTTGCGTCAGGAAGAACATCCCGAAGATGTTGGTCTGGAAGGTGCGGCGCAGCTGCGCCTCGGTGATGTCGGTGATGTCCTTGTCCGGATGCTGCTCGCCGGCATTGTTCACCAGCACGTCGATCCGGCCGAACTTGTCGATCACTCGGGCGATGGCGGAGTCGCAGAATTGCTTGTCGCCCACGTCGCCGGCAATGGTCAGCGCCTCGCGGCCCTCGCCGTGCACGATGTTCGCCGTCTTTGCGGCGTCGTCATGTTCGCAGAGATAGAGGATCGCGATGTCGGCGCCCTCGCGCGCATAGAGCGCGGCGACGGCACGGCCGATGCCGCTGTCGGCACCGGTGATCACTGCGACCTTGCCCTGGAGGCGGCCGGAGCCGGGATAGCGGGGCTGCCAGTCTGGCTGGGGTTCGAGCGCGCTTTCATGTCCCGGCAGCGCATCCTCGTGGATCATCTCGGCGGTTTCGCTCATCTCGGTATCCTCCTGGGATACCTTGGGAAACCTGTCGGGGCGGGCAGAGGTTCCGCCGCTGGTGGCCGCCGCCGGGCGGCTCGGCAGGGCTCAGCCGAAGCGGCTGAAACCCTGCAGGCCGACCGTGGCGATCGTCATTGCGGTGATGGCGAAGGATGCCGCACCGATCATCAGGCTACGCGTCATGCTTATCCTCTCCCTTCCGTCGAGTCCGCCGGCGATCATGCGATGACCGGGAAGGCCGAGGACGAGAAGAGCAGGATGCCATAGCTGAGGACGACTGCGCCGATGACGGCAACGCTGTGCTGGAACGAGCTGATACGGACGGCCATGATAGGTACTCCCTGTGTTCGTTCGGCTTGCCGGACCATCCGGCGGCCGATGCCAGATGATTTGCAGGGAGCGTGCCAATTTTCTAAGTGCTTGATTTTGCTGAGTGCGCGTTAGAAAGTTACGCGCGGTTGGGAAATTTCACGCCAAGCTATGGTGTATTTTCCCAATCAAAGGCGGACAGTTAGTGTCCGATTCCGGTCAGTCGACGCGGACGCAGTTCCGGCCGCCATTCTTGGCGGCGTAGCAGAGCTGGTCGGCGCGGTGGAACACGGTGCCGAACACTTCGCCCTGCTGCGCCGGGCTGAGGCCGGCGGAGAAGGTGATCTCGCCGAGCGGCGCATCGGTCTCGCGCAGCCGGTAGCGCTTGGCCGACACGGCGACGCGGGCACGGTCGAGCACCTCACGGGCGCCCTTGAGGTCGAGCCCGGTGAACAGCACGACGAACTCCTCGCCACCATAGCGGGCGACGAGATGGCCCTTGCAGGTGTCCGACAGCGCCTCGCCGAGCGCCTTGAGCACCCGGTCACCGACGACATGGCCGAACCGGTCGTTGACCGACTTGAAGTGGTCGACGTCGCACACCGCCATGCAGATCCTGGTGCCGGCCCCGGCCTGGGCGGCATAGGCCTCTTCGAAGGCGCGGCGGTTGGGCAGGCCGGTCAGCGGGTCCTTGCGGGCGTTGTCGCGGGCTTCCTCGAGCTTGGTGCGCAGCTCGCTGGCTTCGCGATTGGCGCTTTCGAGCCGCTCCTCGGCAGTGCGGACGCGCTCGAGCATCGTCGCGGTGAGCCGGCTGATCTCGAGGCCGTCGCCGCCCGAGCTGCGCATCGCCTGGGCGCTGGCGGCGAGGTCGCGGCCGAAGTCCTTGGTCTCGGCGCGCATCGCGGTGACCATGTCCTGGAAGCCCTCGACCTGCATTTGGGTCTGGGCGACCAGGCCCTGCGCCTTCTCGATCGTCGCGGCCGGCGCGCCCGCGGTTGGCGCATCGCAACCCAGGCTCTCGATGTCGCGACGGGTGAGGCGCACGCCGCCATCGGTCAGCGCGTGCACCGCGCGGGCCAGCGGACCGTCGGGATTGGCGAGGAGCTGATAGGCGAACGCATAGTTGGCCGGATCGGGATCCAGCCGCTGGTCCACCAGAAATTCCCCGATTCGGTCGTACAGGTCGCGCGCGGCCTGGGAACCGCTTGCTGCCCGGACGGCCTTGGCCGCGACCATGTGCTTCACTGCCTCACCAAAATTGGCCCGACGATGTCCCTCAACACCGTCTCGCCGGGCAAATTAGGGCGCAACTGCTAACATCCGGTGAGCAAAGCCTGCGGAGTCCTGAAAATATCAGTGCTTGTGCGCGGCCTTGTACTTCTGCACCGCCTCGAGCGAGAGCCGGATATGGCCCGCCGGGCTCATTTCCGAATGGGCGAAGATGATCTTGCCGTTCGGCGCGATCACATAGGAGGTGCGGCTGGTGATCTTGGTCGCGGTGCCGTCCGGCTTGGTCAGCTGCACGTCATAGCCCTTGACGATCGCCGGGCTGGCGGCGGCGACGGCGAACTTGCCCGCGCACTTCTCGGCCGAGAAGGCCTCGAGCTTGTCGATATTGCCTGCGGTCATGCCGATCACGCTCGCGCCGGCCTTCTGGAAGTCGGGCAGCGCCTCGGCGAACGCATGCGCCTCGGCATTGCAGCCCTCGGTGAAGGCGGCGGGGAAGAAATAGAGGACGACCGGGCCCTTCTTGAGCGCGGCCTTGAGGTTCACCGTGAACGGCTTGCCCGCCATCGCGCCGGGCGCGGTGAAATCGGGGGCGACCTGGCCGGTGTTGAGCGCGGCGGTTGCCGGCATGCCGAGCGCCAGGGTGGTGGCGGCTGCTGCGATCAGAAACTTGCGCATGGCGATGCTCCTTGGGGGTCTTTCCGGTCAGCGGGTGAGGGCGATGCCGATCCGGGCATGGGTGTCGTTCTTGCGATAGTCGTCCAGTGCCTCGCCATAGCCGGTGAACGCCTGGCCGAAGATATAGAAGCCCACGCCCTTGGCAATCCGAGCGAGGGGGTAGGAGACGAACAATTCCGCCGCGCCCTTGCCCGTCTCGAAATTGCCGCGGCCGGTGAGCGACAGCTTGAGCCCGTCGCGCTGGCCGATCGCCGCGGTGAGGCTGGTATAGCCGAAATAGTCCTTCACATCGGGCGCGGTGCGGATCTGGCCGACATAGAACCAAGCTTGGGGGGCGACATCGAGATGCCAGTCGCCGCCCAGGTCGAAACTCTTCTCGGCACGCAGATAGACGCGGTTGGTATCGACCGAATCGAGTTCGCCGCGCCCGTTCGAATCGTGCCGATAGCCGAGCGCGACCTTGGTGGTCTCATCGAATGGAATGTCGGCGTAGATCTCGGGGCTGTAATTGGTCGAGCGGAACGGGCCCGAGGGCTGGTTCAGCGCCCAGAACATCGTCTGGGTATAGGCGAAGCGGAGATTGCCGAGCTTGAGCGGCGCCTTCTCGGCGAACGGGCGGAAGGCGAAGCTCACCTGCAGCTTGCCGCCCGCATCCTTCAGCCCGAACGCGCCATAGATCGGCTCATGCGCCTCGAACCGGTCGGCGAATGCCGCCGAGCTGCCGGTCGAACTCTGCACCACCGTCTCGCCCTCAGGAATCTCGGCGGCGGCATGCTGTTCGGACGGCGGCACGGCACGGCCGGCGACGCTGACCGGGATGTAGCGTGCCTTGGCGAAGCCGTGCGGGGCGACCGTCGCCAGCGGCCCGGGCGCGCGCTCCAGCACCAGGCGCGTGCCGTCGACCGCGGTGATCTCGATCTGGCGCGGGCCGGCATCGGTGACCGGCACCTCGCCCTCGTTGATGAGGAACACTTCCACGCCGCGCAGCGCCTCGGTCTCGGAGGCGGGCTGGGCGGGCACGGCGCGCAGGCTCTGCGCCGCGGCGGGCGTGGCGGCGAGCAGCGCGGCGGGGATCAGCAGGCGGCGCAAGGTCATTGGCGGGTGGAGTGGCAGGGGTTTGTGACCTTGGCGAGTCAGAATCTGAAGTCTAGGGCGGGAGCCATGCCAGTAACCGCCGCAGACATCACCCTCGCCGAACGCCTCGCCGATGCCGCGGGCGCCGCGATCCTCCCCTATTTCCGCTCGGAGCACGGGCTCGAGGCCAAGGAGGACCAGTCCCCGGTCACCCTGGCCGACCGCGCCGCCGAGGAGGCGATGCGAAAGCTGATCATCGCCGAGCGGCCGATGGACGGCATCCAGGGCGAGGAGTTCGGGGTGCGCGAAGGCACCAGCGGGCGGGTCTGGGTGCTCGACCCGATCGACGGTACCCGCGCCTTCATCGCCGGCCGCCCGATCTTCGGCACGCTGATCGCGCTGGTCGAGGAGGGCTGGCCGCTGCTCGGCATCATCGACCAGCCGGTGACGAAAGAGCGCTGGCTGGGTGTGGCCGGCCGGCCGACCCTGTTCAACGGCAAGCCCGCCGAGACGCGCCGCTGCCGCGAGCTCGACCAGGCGATCCTCGCCACCACCAGCCCGGCGCTGTTCGGCGACGACCAGCTCCACGCCTTCGAGCATCTCGACGCCGCGGTGATGAGCGTGGTGCTGGGCGGCGACTGCTATAATTATGGCTGCGTCGCGAGCGGCTGGATGGACGTGGTGGTCGAGGCGGGGCTCAAGCTCCACGACTTCGCCGCGCTGGTGCCGATCGTCGAGGGCGCAGGCGGGCGGATGTGCGACTGGCAGGGTGACCCCCTCCACGCGGGCAGCAATGGCGAGGTGATCGCGGCGGGCGATCCGGCGCGGATCGACGACATCCTCGAAGCGCTGGCCTGTCGCGGAGATCACCAACACGGGCATTGAGCCACGACTCGCCAAAGTACACGAAGTACAGGCCGAAAGCGGGTTCTGGCGGCGCCTTGGGTTGACACTGTTCCCGGAAAGGCGCGCGATCTCGCACGTTTATTGCGCGCCGCCTTTCCTATGTTTCCAACAGTTTAAAGAGCGGCCGGACGGTGATCCGGCCGCGAAAGCCAAGCAGGCGGAATCCCATTTTTGCAAGCGGGGTATCCGTGTCGGATGCGCCCAGCGAATCGGCGACGGCGGTCGTTACGGTCGAGAGCGGTCGTGCTACAGGCGTCGCGATGCTGTGGAACATCATAGACAAGCGCACCCGCCCCTATCGCTGGCGCGAGGTCAACGCGATCGTCGAGGCGATCGAACATGACAATAGCTGTGCCGACGCCGACCAGGCACCTGAAAGCCATCCCTTGCAGACGGTGGATTACGACCAGCGCGAAGCCGTTTCGGTTCGGGAGGCGGTGGCCTGGGCGAACGCGCAATCGTGCCCGGTTACCCTGTATCTCTATGATCTTGGCGACGGCTTCTACGGCGAGAAGCATTTCAATGAAGTTGGAAACCGCTTCCCAAATGGTGGGAGCGGTTCGGAGGCCTGAAGGCTGGCGGCCAACCCTGCTTCCTCAACACCCGCGCTTGCCCCTATCCGACTTGCCCGCCGTTCCATTGCCTCGGTTCATGCGCGTATTCTCCCTGTTTCCAGCGACGCAAAGAGCGACTTGACCGCGCTCGGCTTTCTCCGGGATGCTGGCCCCGGAGAGGCGGGGGAGAGCCGAGGATGAAAGCCGTGCTGCGTGCCGTTCTGGCGCTTCTGCTTTCGCTGCCATTCGCCGCCCCCGCGCTGGCGCAACGCATCGAGCCGGCCGAGGTCGCCGGGTGGGCGGTCCATGGGACGCGGCATGGCTATCTGCGCGATGCCGGCGTGCCCGGTGGCGGGGCGCTCCGGGTCGCGCAGAGCGCGACGCCGGGCGAGGACTGGTCGAGCGGGGCGGGGATGCCGGTGCCGCTGGCGCGCAAGGCGGGCGAGCGGCTCAGCGCGACCTTCTGGGCCCGCGCCGCGCGCCCGATCACGGTGCCGGTGGCGCTGCGGGATAGCACGTCGCCCTATCGCGCCTTTGCCAGCGACCAGATCCGGCTGACGACGCGCTGGCAGCGTTTCACCCTTTCCGGCATCGCGCCCGCCGATCTCGCGGCGGGATCGCAGCGCCTGACCGTGCAACTGGGAAAGGCAGGCGCGGAAGTGGTGCTGGGGCCGGCGCTCTTCGCCGCGGGAGCCCCCGATGCGGCGCAGGCCTCGCGGGCCTTCGCCGGGTTCCGCCCCATGCAGCTTGCCGAGGACCTTCCGATCCCAATCGAGCCCGGGGTGACGCTGGCGGCGACGCTGCGCCTGCCGATGCGGCACGGCGACGGGCCGTTCCCGGTGGTGCTGCTGCTGAACGGCAGTGGCCCGTCGCTGCGCGGAATCTTTCCGCTGGTCCAGGATCGGCTGCTGGCCGACGGCATCGCCACGCTCGACTATGACAAGCGCGGATCGGGCGAATCGACGGGCGCATTCCTCGATACGCTGCCGTTGCTCGAGCGCGATGCCGCCGCGGTGATCGGCTGGCTGCGCAGTCGCACCGATATCGATGGCAAGCGGATCGCGGTGTTTGGGCTGAGCCAGGGCGGCGTGATCGGCCCGGCACTGGCGGCGCGCGATCCCGGCATCGCCGCGGTGGTGATGCTGGCGGGGCCGGTCGGCGCCCGGGGCGAGCCTTTCCTCGAAGGGTTGCGCAGCAATCTGGCGAGGGGCGGCATTGCGCCTGACGGGATCGCCCGGATCGTCGCGGCGGCGCGCCCCTTCCTCGATGCGCGGGTGGGCAAGGCATCGCCGACGGTGGCGGAGACCGCGCGGGGGCGGCTGATCGAGGCATTCGTTGCGGCCGGCTTCAGCTCCGAACAGGCCGGCGGCGCCGTCGGGGTGATGGACGATGCGGCGATGCTCTCGATGTATGACGTGACGACCGATGCCACGCTCGCCGCGGTCCGCGCGCCGGTGCTGGCGCTCTATGCGGGCGAGGATGAGACCGTGTCGACGCCGCTGAGCATGCCCGCCGCCCAGGCGGCCCTGCGCGGCAACCGCGACGCGACGGTTATCGTGGTGCCCGGCATGAACCACATCTTCCAGGACGCGAAGACCGGCGACCTGGGCAAGGCCGAGCGCAAGATTCCGGCGGTTTCCGAGCCCCAGGTGGTGACGCTGGTCGGTGACTGGATCGCGGCCCGGCTGCGCCGCTAGGCCTGAATCCTCTTCCCGGGCGAAGGGAAGTTCAGCCCTTGCCGCGCTTGCCCTTCTCCGACTTGCTCGTCGTGCCGCGGCCGACATCGTCGCGTGGCTTGCCCTTGCTGGTGCGCTGGGAAGCCGCGCGGGCGCCCTCCAGCACCGGCCCGCAATCGGCCGCCTTGGCATCGCCGACATCGACGAACGCGATGATCGCCGCGAAGGGGCTGGCGAAGACGCCGAGGCCGAGGCCCACGCCGGCGCGCGCGACCAGCTCGGGCGAGATCACGTCGAGACCCGGCCGGGCGAAATAGCCGTTCAGCCCGACCGGCGACTGGCCGGAAAACAGGCTGAACTTCTTGCTGTCGGCGCGGATCGCCAAGTCGATGCTCTCGTTCCTGAAGCTGAACCCGCCGCGGCCGAGCACAACGTTCTTCTGGGTGTCGATCAGGATCGGGTCTGCCGCGGCGATGCCGTTCCGCACCGTGAAGCCGATCAGCCCGCAATTGATCTGCACGGGCTCCTTGAGCTTCTTCTCGAACATCTTCTGGAGGAAGGTGCCGATGTCGATCTCGGACAGCTGGATGTTGCGTGTCCACATGCTGCCGCGCGGCAGGATCACCGCGATGCGGCCGTTCGAACGGGCGAGCGATTCGCGCACGCTGTCGCCCGAGCCAGTCATCTTCACCCGCGCCTTGACCGTGCCGCTGGTGCCGCTCTGCTCGACGCCGAAGCCGGCGAGGAGCGTGCCCATCGGGGTGGGGGAGAGACGGATGTCGTAATCGGTGAAGACCGGCTGGCGGCGGGCGTTGATGGTGATGTCCGAGCTGACCGTGCCGCGCGCCATGCTGAAGTTGAGCGGGCTGAGCTTGAGCAGCATGTTGTCGAGATCGAGCCCCAGCTCGATGTTGGAGACCGGGAAGCTGGGCGCGCGGACGTCGCGCACCGTCCAATGGACCCTGGCGTCGAAGTTCCTGAGCGCCTCCACGCGCAGCTTGGCATCGGGCAGGATCCGCGGCGTGCCCGAGACCTGGGTGATCGCCCCGGCGGCGCCCTTGGCCGCCAGCGTGTTCGGATTATAGCCGATGAACGGGCCGGCATCGACGATGTCGAGCGTGTCGGTGGCGAGCTGCGCGGTGAGCAGCATGCGCGGGCGCGTCATCTTCACGGTCATCTTGCCGGCGAGGTCCGAATCGCCGAACCGGCCCTTCAGCCCGGTGAAGCGCCATTCATTGCCCTGCTTGGTCAGCGCCGAGCGCAGGCGATAGGTGCGGGTGTCGGGCACGGCGATGCCGGCGAGCATGAAGATGTCGGCAAGGTTCTGGCCGCGCACGTCCATGTGGAGGTCGGCGCCCTCGATCTCGGTCGCGCCGGGCAGGGTGCCCGAGACGTCGAGCTGGGTGCGCACGCCCTCGGCATGGAGCTTGAGCTGGTTCCTGCCGCCCGAGACGGTGGCGTTGGGGGTGAGCAGCGCGCCGTTCAGCACGAAGCGGGTGCCGCGCGCGGTGCCGCTGCCGTCGAACGAGATGGTCGAGGCGAACTGGGTGTCCTTCGCCTCGACGGTGTGGACGCGGATCGCTGCCTCGATCTGCATCCGCGGATCGGCATAGCGGATCAGCGTGCCCTGGAGCAGCGCGCGGCGGATCGCGGGCAGGTCGAGTGGCTCGCCCTTCTCCTCGCTGAAGGTCCATGTGTTGCGCTTGCCGGCCTTGTCCCATTGCAGATCGACCTGGCCATTCTCCAGGCTCAGCCAGTTGATCCGGCGGTTTCCGGTGATCAGCGACCAGGTGGAGATGCGCGAATCGATCCGGCGGGCCTCGAAGAAATTGCCCCTGCCGGCCCATGCCGGGTTGGAGAGCGTCATGCGCTCGGCGACGAACTTCACGTTGAACGGGTCGAGATAGAGCTGGAAGTCGCCGGCGACCTTCACCTCGCGGTGGGTCTGGCCCGCGACGATGCGCTCGAAGCTGTGCTTGAGGAAACGGCCCTTGGTGACGAACAGGATCGTCCAGGCAAGGACCAGCAGGCCGAGGATGGTGGCGACGACGGCTATGACGCTGGCGATCGGGGTGCCGAGCGCGCGAATCGGTTTGGCGGGCGCGCCGGCGGGCGGCGGGGCCGTCTCGGCGGCTGTGATGGGCGTGTCCCGGTCTGCCATGGAGAGGAAAAGCCCCGCGACGCCATGGGGTTCCCGTTCCCCTTCCGCTTGCGGGAGGGGAGTCTTGAGACTCACCTTGCGCTCTCCCGACTCTTCCGCTAGGGCGCGCGCTTTCCGCGATCGTAGGGATGCGCCGGCTGAATGGGCTGCCGCGCGTGTCCGCAATCGTCGAACCATAAGGAGACGAAAATGCCCAAGCTCAAGACGAAGAGCGGCGTCAAGAAGCGCTTCAAGCTCACCGCCACTGGCAAGGTGAAGCACGGAGTCGCCGGCAAGCGCCACCGCCTGATTTCGCACAACGCGAAGTACATCCGCCAGAACCGCGGCACCTCCGTGCTCGCCGACGCCGATACCGCCCGCGTTATCGCGTGGGCGCCGTACGGCCTGAAGTAAGGGAGGCCCTGGAAAATGGCACGAGTTAAGCGTGGTACGACCACCAAGGCCAAGCACAAGAACATTCTCGAGCAGGCAAAGGGCTATCGCGGTCGTCGCAAGAACACGATCCGCATCGCCCGTCAGGCCGTCGAAAAGGCCGGCCAGTACGCCTATCGCGACCGCAAGGTTAAGAAGCGGACCTTCCGTGGTCTGTGGATCCAGCGCATCAACGCCGGTGTCCGCGCCGAGGGCCTGACCTACTCGCAGTTCATGCACGGGCTGAAGCTCGCCGGCATCGAGCTGGACCGCAAGGTCCTGGCCGATATCGCCATGAACGAAGGCGAAGCCTTTACCGCCATCATCGCGCAGGCGAAGGCGGCTCTGCCCCAGGCCGCGTAAGCGACCTGAGCGAGTACGAGAAAATGGGGCGTCGGTGGCAACACCGGCGCCCTTTTTCTTTGCCGTCTCCCCGGCTAGAGGCTCCCTCGACGAAATGAGGATTTGATGACGACCGATCTGGACCAGCTCCGCACCGACCTGCTCGGCGCGATCGATGCCGCGGCGGGGCTCGAGCCGCTTGAGGCCGTGCGCGTGCATGCGCTCGGCAAGCAGGGGGCGATCACCGGCCTGCTCAAGACCCTGGGCGGAATGAGCCCCGAGGAGCGCCAGGTCGAAGGGCCGCGCATCCATTCGCTGCGCGAGGCGGTGACCGAGGCGCTGGCGGCGCGCAAGGCTTCGCTGGAGAAGGCGGCGCTCGACGCGCGCCTCACCAGCGAGACGATCGACATGACGCTGCCGGTCGACAGCGTGCCGGCCGGTTCGGTGCATCCGGTGAGCCAGGTGATGGACGAACTGGCGGAAATCTTCGCCGATCTCGGCTTCGCGGTCGCCACCGGTCCCGAGATCGAGGACGACTGGCACAATTTCACCGCGCTCAACATCCCCGAGACGCATCCGGCGCGGGCGATGCATGACACCTTCTATTTCCCGCGTGAGGAAGACGGCAGCCAGAAGTACCTGCTGCGCACCCACACCTCGCCGGTGCAGATCCGCACGATGGTGGCGAACAAGCCGCCGATCCGGATCATCGCGCCGGGCCGCGTCTATCGTTCGGACAGCGACGCGACGCACACGCCGATGTTCCACCAGATCGAGGGGCTGGTGATCGATAAGGGGATCACGCTCGGCCACCTCAAATGGACGCTGGAGACCTTCCTCAAGGCGTTCTTCGAGCGCGACGACATCGTGCTGCGGCTGCGCCCGAGCTATTTCCCGTTCACCGAGCCTTCGGCCGAAGTCGATGTCGGCTTCACCTGGCAGAACGGCAAGCGCGTGATCGGCGGCGATCCGCGCAAGAGCGACAATGGCGGCTGGATGGAAGTGCTCGGCTCCGGGATGGTCCACCGCAAGGTGATCGAGAGCTGCGGCCTCGATCCGAACGAATGGCAGGGCTTCGCCTTCGGCACCGGCGTCGACCGGCTGGCGATGCTCAAATATGGGATGGACGACTTGCGCGCCTTCTTCGACGGCGATCTGCGCTGGCTCAAGCATTACGGCTTCTCGGCACTCGACGTGCCCACGCTGAGCGGGGGAGTGGGCGCATGAAGTTCACCCTGAGCTGGCTCAAGGAGCATCTCGACACCAGTGCCTCGCTCACCGACATCGAGGAGGCGCTGACCCGCGTCGGCCTCGAAGTGGAAGGCGTGGAGAATCCCGGCGAGAAGCTGAACGGCTTCCGCGTCGCCAAGGTGCTGACCGCCGAGCGGCATCCCCAGGCCGACAAGCTGCAGGTGCTGACCGTCGATACCGGCGAGCAGGTGCTGCAGGTCGTCTGCGGCGCGCCCAATGCGCGCGCCGGGCTGGTCGGGGTGCTGGGCACGCCGGGCGCGGTGGTGCCGGCGAACGGCATGGCGCTGAAGGTCGCCGCGGTGCGCGGGGTCGAATCGAACGGCATGATGTGCTCGACGCGCGAGCTCGAGCTGGGCGAGGATCATGACGGCATCATCGAGCTGCCGGCCGACGCGCCGGTCGGCACGGCGTTCGCCGACTATGCCGATTTGAACGACCCGGTGTTCGACATCTCGATCACCCCGAACCGCCAGGACTGCATGGGCGTGCGCGGCATCGCGCGCGATCTCGCCGCGGCCGGCCTCGGCACGCTCAAGCCGCTCGACGCCGAGCCGGTGGCGGGCGAGGGCGCGGGCCCCGAGGTGAAGATCGAGGCGCCCGAAGGCTGCCCGGCTTATTATGGCCAGACCGTCAGCGGCGTGACCAACGGCGCGTCGCCCGAATGGATGCAGCGCCGGCTGAAGGCGATCGGCCAGCGCCCGATCTCGGCTTTGGTCGACATCACCAACTATGTGATGATCGACCTCGGCCGTCCGCTCCATGTCTATGACAAGGCCAAGCTCAACGGCGCGCTGACCGTGCGCAAGGCGAAGGCCGGCGAGCAGGTGCTCGCGCTCAACGAGAAGACCTATACGCTCGACGAGACGATCACCGTGATCGCCGACGCGAACGGCGTGCACGATATCGGCGGCATTATGGGCGGCGAGGACACCGGCGTGTCCGAGACCACCACCGATGTCGTGATCGAATGCGCCTATTTCGATCCCGAGCATATCGCCCGCGCCGGCCAGAAGCTGATGCTGACCAGCGATGCGCGCTCGCGCTTCGAGCGCGGCGTCGATCCGCAGTTCCTCGAGGACGGCATCGCGATCGCGACGCGGCTGGTGATCCAGCTGTGCGGCGGCAAGGCGAGCGAAGTCACCCGCGCCGGCACGCTGCCCAAGGTCGGTGTGACCACCGGCTATGATCCGAAGCTGGCCGAGACGCTGGGCGGCCTCGCCGTGTCGGCGGCGCGCCAGGTCGAGATCCTCGAGAGCCTGGGCTTCACCGTCCAGCCGCTCGACGGCAATGGCGATCCGGTCGAGCTGGCCCAGGGCTTCGACGCGCTGCGCGTCACCGCGCCGAGCTGGCGCCGCGATGTCGATGGCCCGGCCGACCTGGTCGAGGAAGTGATCCGCATCGAAGGCATCGACAACGTGCCCTCGACGCCGCTGTCGCGCGTGCCGGGCGTGGCGAAGCCCACTGCGACGCCCGAACAGAAAATCGAGCGCAAGCTGCGCCGCAACGCCGCCGCGCGCGGGCTCAACGAAGCGGTGACCTGGAGCTTCGTCTCCGAGGCCGAGGCGGCGCCGTTCGGCGGCGGCGCCTGGACGCTGGCCAACCCGATCAGCGAGGACATGAAGGTCATGCGGCCGTCGCTGCTGCCGGGCCTGCTCGGCGCTGCCGAGCGCAACCTCAAGCGCGGCGCGACCTCGGTCCGCCTGTTCGAGCTGGGCCGGCGCTATCTGGCGGACGGCGAGCGCGCGACGCTTGGCGTGCTGCTGGCGGGCGCCAGGACCCCGCGCGGCTGGCAGGGCGGCAAGGCCCAGGCCTTCACCGCATTCGATGCCAAGGCCGAGGCGCTGGCGCTGCTCGAAGCCGCCGGCGCACCGGTGGCGAATTTGCAGGTGATGGGGGAGGCCGGTGACGTCTGGCACCCCGGCCAGTCGGCGACCTTGCGGCTGGGGCCGAAGACCGTGCTCGCGGCGTTCGGCATGGTGCACCCGAGCGTGCTCAAGGCGTTCGACCTCGACGGCGATGTCGCCGCGGTCGAGCTTTATCTCGATGCGCTGCCCGGCAAGCGCGGCGGAAACGGCTTCATGCGCACGGCCTATACGCCGCCGGCGCTGCAGGCCGTGACGCGGGACTTCGCCTTCCTGGTGCCGACCACGCTGGCGGCGGGCGACCTTGTCCGCACCGTCAAGGGCGCGGACAAGGCGGTGATCGTCGATGCGCGGCTGTTCGACGTCTTCACCGGCACCGGCGTGCCGGAGGGGCAGAAGAGCCTGGGTGTGGAGATCACGCTCCAGCCGGGCGAGAAGAGCTTCACCGACGAGGAGTTGAAGGCCGTCGCCGACAAGGTGGTCGCCGCGGCGACCAAGCTCGGCGCGACGCTGCGTGGCTGATTGGCTGCTGGCCTTGCTGCTTGGAGCAGCGGGCCAGCAGGCGCCACCCGAGGTCGGCCTTTGCGATCTCTACCGCCAGCCCGATCGCTATGCCGGACAGGTGGTTCGCACCGAGGCACGCCTGATCGATGCCAGCCCGCATGGCTGGTATTTCGAGGACAAGGGGTGCGACGCTGTCATCCTGTTCGGGGGCTATGAGAAGGACGAGGACCTGCATCAGGTCTTGGCACTGCTCACCCCCTGGACGATGCGCGCGGGACCTTCGCCGCTGCGCGTATCGATGACCGGCCGGCTGTCCAGGGGCAGCGGGAAAAGCGGTCCGGTCCTCTTCTTCGCCTTCACCGATGTCGACGGCGTCCGCATAGAGGCGGGCCCAACGCGATAAGGGCTAGCGAAGCCGGCTGCGTCGCCACCAGGTGAGGGCCATCAGCGTCAGGCCTCCGATCAATCCGCCGGCATAGCTCGCGCTATGCGCCCAGAGATCGGCGAGGAAGGCGACATGCCTTTCGCGCGGAACGGCCTCGGCGAGCCATCCGACCAGCCAGACCCAGCCCAGCGACGCGCCGATCGCTCCGGCGATACCGGCGAGCAGCGCAAGCACGCCGCAGCCGAGCATCAGCAGCAGGATCGGGCGGCGCAGTTGGGCGAGCGCCAGCCTGGGCGCCGGCCCGGCTCGCGCCGCCAGCGCCAGCCCGATCCCGAGCGGTAGTCCCACCCACCAGGTGGCAATGATTCCCCAGCCGAGCGCCAGCAGGAGGGGCGAGTCGGTCGGGAAGATCGGCGGATGGCCGATGGTGAAATATTCGACGCAGAGATGTGCGGTCACCTGATCGTGGAGCACGCCGTAGAGAATCGCGGCGAACGTCGCGAATCCGATGATCTTCAGCGTTTCCATGCGATCCCCCTCACTCGGACAATTGCAGCCGCCGCGCGGATTGACCATAGGCGCAGCAGCAATTCGACGAGGAGCCAGCCCATGCCCACCGCACTCATCACCGGCGCAACCGCAGGGATCGGCGAGGCCTGCGTCCATGCCTTTGCCGATGCCGGGTGGAACGTCGTCGCCACCGGGCGGCGCGCCGAGCGGCTGGCGACGCTGGAGCGCGACAATGTCCGCACGCTCGCCTTCGACATCCGCGACGAGGCGGCGCGCGACGCGGCGCTCGATTCGCTGTCCGAGGACTTCCGCGAGATCGACCTGCTGGTGAACAATGCCGGGCTCGCGCTCGGGCTGGAGCCGGCGCAGCAGGCGTCGCTTTCCAACTGGAAGACGATGATCGATACCAACGTGACGTCGCTCGTCTCGATCACCCACAAGCTGCTGCCGATGCTGGTGGCGCGCAAGGGCGCGATCATCAACCTGTCGTCGGTCGCGGCGAAATATCCCTATCCGGGCGGCAACGTCTATGCGGCGACCAAGGCGTTCGTCCGCCAGCTCAGCCTCGACCTGCGCGCCGACCTGCACGGCACCGGGGTGCGCGTCACTTCGATCGAGCCGGGCATGGTCGAGACCGAGTTCACCCTGGTGCGCACCGGCAGCCAGGAGGTTTCCGACAAGCTCTATGGCGGCGTGAACCCGATGACCGCCGAGGACATAGCCGAGACGATCCTGTGGGTGGCGACGCTGCCGCCGCACCTGAACATCAACAGCCTCGAGCTGATGCCGGTCAACCAGAGCTGGCAGGCCTTTGCGGTGCACCGCGAGGGGTGATGCGCTTCAGCTGATCCCCGGCGAAGGCCGGGGCCCAGTTGCGATGGCGTTCGTGACGCTCCTGCGCCATCGATGGTGCGCCGAGACTGGGCCCCAGCCTTCGCCGGGGAACTGGTTGGTATCCTTCGGCGAGGTTTACAGCCCCGCGTCGGCCCGCACCGCCAGCGCGAGGCCGGACCAGTCGAGATCCTCGCCTTCGCGTGCCATTGCGCTCAGCAGATGGTCGCGGATCACGCCGAGCAGCGGCATCGGCACGCGGCTGTCGTTCGCCAGCGCCGAGACCAGGTTCATGTCCTTGAGGCCGAGCGGCGCGGTGAAGCCCGCCGGGCGGAAGCGCTGCTCGGCGAGGATCTCGCCATAGACGCGGTGGCTGCGACCGCCGAACAAGGTCTCGGTCATCACCTCGACGAAGGTCGCCGGCGCCACGCCGTTCTTCTCGCCCAGCGCCATCGCCTCGGCGAAGCTCTCGACCGCGGCGAGGATCATGAAATTGCCCGAGAGCTTGACGATGTTCGCCTGTTCCGGCCGGTCGCCGACGGGAAAGACGCGCTGGCCGATTGCCTCGAACAGCGGCTGGCAGGCGGCGATGAGGTCGTCATCGCCTGCCGCCACGATGTTGAGCGCGCCCGCCGCGGCGACATCTGGCCGGCCGAATACCGGTGCGGAGAGGAAGCGCATGCCCGCCTCGCGGTGCGCGGCGTCGAGCCGGGTGACCAAAGTGGGGGCGATCGTGCTCATCGAGACGTGGATCGCCCGGGACTTCGCCGTCAGGATGCCGTTCTCGCCAAAGGTCACCGCTTCCACCGCCGCGTCGTTGGCGAGCATGGTCACGACCACATCGCCCTGCGCGGCCTCGGCAGGGCTGGCGGCGCGGACGGCACCTTCGGCGACCAGTGCCTCGGCTTTGGCGGGATCGCGATTCCATACGGTCAGCCGGTGCCCGGCCCTGGCGATGTTGCGGGCAATGCCGATGCCCATATGGCCGAGGCCGATGACGCCGATTTCCATGAAGCTGCTCCGTTGGACCCGCGCGACCGATCGCCGCGCGGCAGATTGTTGCCGGCGCGGGCGCCGTGCTAGCGGCAGATAGGGTGGCAGGACCGGAGGGCAAGCGTGGCTGACAATTGGATTCGCATCGCGTCGGACGAGCTGGGCGCGGCGATCAATCCCTTCGGGGCCGAGCTGTCGTCGCTCACCGATGCCGAGGGGCGCGAGCTGATGACCGATGCCGATCCCGCCTTCTGGACGGGACGCGCGCCTTTGCTCTTCCCGATCGTCGGACGGCTGATGAGCGACGAATATCGGCTGGGCGGCAAGACCTGTCCGCTGCCCCAGCATGGCTTCGCGCGGAAGCTGGATTTCGCGCTGGTCGAGCAGGCGGCGGACCGGGTCGTGCTGCGGCTGGTCGACAATGACGCGACGCGCGCGGGCTATCCCTTCGCCTTCGCGCTCGATGCGGCCTTCTCGCTGAGCGGCGCGGCGCTTTCGATGGACATCACCGTGACCAACACCGGCGAGATCGACATGCCGGCGAGCTTCGGCTTCCACCCCGCCTTTGCCTGGCCGCTCCCCTATGGCGCGGCGAAGGAAGAGCACCAGATCGTCTTCGCGGACCAGGAGCCGGGCGAGCTGGCGGCGATCGTAAAGGGTGGCTGGATGGATGCGGAGAGCTGGGAGAGCCCGGTCGATGGCCGGGTGCTCGAGCTGTATGACGAGCTGTTCGAACGCGACGCGCTGGTGTGGAATCCGGTGCGCAGCCAGTCGCTCCGCTATGGCGCGCTGGGCGGGCCGCAGCTGGTATGCGACTTTCCCGATACGCCGGCGCTGGGGCTGTGGATGAAGCCGGGCGCGAACTATCTGTGCATCGAGCCCTGGCACGGGATCGCGGACCCCTATGGCTTCGCGGGCGAGATCTGGGACAAGCCGCTGATGCAGCGTTTCGCACCGGGTGAGGCGAAGACCTTCACGATGCGCGTGACGCTGGCCGACTAAACACTTTCCCTATCCGATCATGCTGGGTAGGGACCGAGCCTGTCGAGGGTCCGTATCGAAGCACGGGCTCGCCAACATCCTTCGATACGCCATTTCGCCACGCTCAATGGCTACTCAGGATAACCGGTTCCTGGATTAGCATGCCCCAAGTTTCAGACCGCCGTACCTTCGCCATCATCTCGCACCCCGACGCGGGCAAGACCACGCTGACCGAAAAGCTGCTGCTGTTCGGCGGCGCGATCCATCTTGCCGGCGAAGTGAAGGCGCGCGGGCAGGCGCGGCGCGCGCGCTCGGACTGGATGAAGATCGAGCAGCAGCGCGGCATCTCGGTGACCAGCTCGGTGATGACCTTCGAGCGGAACGGGGTGACCTTCAATCTGCTCGACACGCCGGGCCACGAGGACTTCTCGGAAGACACCTATCGCACGCTCACGGCGGTCGACTCCGCGGTGATGGTGATCGATGTCGCCAAGGGCATCGAGAGCCAGACCCGCAAGCTGTTCGAGGTCTGCCGCCTGCGCAACGTGCCGATCATCACCTTCGTCAACAAGGTCGACCGCGAAGGCCGGCACGTGTTCGAGACGCTGGACGAGATCGCCGACCTGCTCGCGCTCGACGTGTGCCCGATGACCTGGCCGGTGGGCATGGGCGGCACGTTCGAGGGGATCTTCGACCTCGCCACCAACCGCCTGCTGCTGCCCGAGGGCGACAGCCGCGAATTCCATGGCAAGGTGGTGCAGACCAGCGGCATCGACGATCCGCAGCTCGACGACATCATCAGCGCGGACAATCTCGCCAAGCTGCGCGAGGATGTCGAGCTGGCCCAGGCGGGCTATCCGGCGTTCGATGGCGAGGCCTATCGCCACGGCGACCTGACCCCGGTCTATTTCGGCTCGGCGCTCAAGGAATTTGGTGTCGATTCGCTGATCGAGGCGATCGCGACGCACGCCCCGCCGCCGCACGCGCTGCCTGCCGAGCCGGCGCCGGTCTCGCCCGATGCCGGGCAGGTCACCGGCTTTGTGTTCAAGGTCCAGGCAAACATGGACCCCAATCACCGCGACCGCATCGCGTTCATGCGGCTGGTCTCGGGGACCTTCAAGCGCGGCATGAAGCTGACCCCGACCGGCCATGGCAAGCCGATCGCGATTCACTCGCCGATCCTGTTCTTCGCGCGCGAGCGTGAGCTGGCCGATGAGGCCTTTCCGGGCGACATCATCGGCATTCCCAACCACGGCGTGCTGCGCGTCGGCGATACGCTCTCAGAGAAGGCGGATGTGCGCTTCACCGGGCTGCCGAACTTCGCGCCGGAAATCCTGCGCCGTGTCGCGCTCAAGGACCCGACCAAGACCAAGCAGCTGCGCAAGGCGCTGGACGACATGGCCGAGGAAGGCGTGACCCAGGTCTTCTATCCGGAGATCGGCTCGAACTGGATCATCGGCGTGGTCGGCCAGCTGCAATTGGACGTGCTGCTCAGCCGGCTCGATGCCGAGTACAAGGTTGCGGCGGGGCTGGAAGTGGCGCCGTTCGAGACGGCACGCTGGATCACGGCGGAGGATCCCAAGGACCTGGCCGAGTTCATGTCGCTAAACCGCGGCGCGATGGCCAAGGATCGCGACGGCAACCCGGTGTTCATGGCCAAGTCGAACTGGGAAGTCGGCTATGTCGCCGATCGCTATTCGAAGGTGAAGTTCGCGGCGACGCGGGAGCGTTGATTTGCGGGTGGCCGGGCGGTCCCATCCCCGCCCGGCCGTCCCGTAAAGGCATCCCCTCGGAACGCATTTGCATGATCGTGCAAATTCGGAATCTGCGCGATTCAGGAAAGCGCCGAGTCGGAAAACTACCTAGGATGGCTCAGTCGACCCAGCCCTTGCGCACGTGCCGGGCGGCGAGCAGCGCGAGAATGCCGGCAATTACATAGAAGCCGAGGCAGAACACCGCACCGTAGCGCAGCGCGTCGGCGCCGTAGCTGCTCTTCAGCTCCTCGGACAGGAAGCCCATCAGCAGCGGGCCGAGACCCATGCCGATCAAATTGTTGATCAGCAGGAAGCTGCCCGAGGCGGTGGCGCGCATGTGCTGCGGCACCATGTGCTGCACGGCGGTGGTCACCGGGCCGAGCCACAGGATGTTGAGCCCGTTGGGGATGATCAGCAGCGGCCAGGCGATCCAGGGATTGGGCGTCAGGAAACCGATCGCGAACAGGGGCGCGGTGACCAGCCAGGCGATGGCGGGCAACCAGGCGTACCAGGCGCGGTCGCCCTTGCCGAGCCGGTCGGCGAACCAGCCGCCGGCAAACACGCCCGCGGTGCCGCCGATCAGCAGCAGCGAGGCCATGAACTGGCCGGTGGTGACCAGGTCGAAGCCGAAATTGCCCATCAGCACCAGCGGGGTCCACAGCGCCAGGCCATAGCCGCACAGCGAGCTGCACGAGGCGCCGAAGGCGAGCAGCCAGAAGCCGGGCTTGCGCGCGAGGATGCCGAACACCGCGCTGACCGGCGTGGTCTCTCCCTTGGCGACGACGGGGCGCGGCACGTCGCGGACCACCCAGCGGAACACCGGCGCGATCAGGATGCCGATCACGCCCATGGTGATGAACGCCGCGCGCCAGTCGACCAGCGCCGCGATATAGGCGCCGAGCAGCGTGCCGAGCGCCAGGCCGATCGGGATGCCGAGCGAATAGATGGCGAGCGCGCGGGCGCGGCGCTCGGGCGGGAAATAGTCGCTGATCACCGCATAGGAGGGGGCGACGCCGCCCGCCTCGCCGACGCCGACGCCGAGGCGGAACAGGAAGAGCTGCCAATAGCCGGTGGCGAGGCCGCACAGCCCGGTGAACAGGCTCCACACCGCCAGTGCGCCGGCGATCACGCCCGAGCGGCTGGTCCGGTCGGCGAGATAGGCGAGGGGCACGCCGAGCACCGAATAGAGCACCGCGAAGGCGAGCCCGCCGATCGCGCCGAACTCGGTCTTGCTGAGGTGGAGGTCCTCCATGATCGGCTTGGCGAGGATGCCGAGGATCTGCCGGTCGAGGAAGTTGAAGGTGTAGACGAGCAGCAGCATCGCCAGCACGAGACCAGGATAGCCGGGGCGGCTGGCGGGGGATGCGGCGGAAGCGTTCATGACCATACCTCGACATCAAAAGAGCCGGACGTCAAGGGACGTCCGGCTCGGTAATTTAGGTGCAGTGCAGCGTACTCAGAATTTGAGGCTGAACGATCCGAAGATCTGGCGCGGATTGCCGTAAAAGGCAGTGGCGACGCCTTCCTTGCCCAGCGTCGGCGTATAGCCGCCGGCCGGCGTCAGGATCGGCGTGCCGTCGATCCGGCTGTTGATATACTGATAGCCGGCGGTCTTGTAGCGCGCATCGGTCAGGTTCTTGCCGTGGATGCCGATCGAGTAGCGCCCGTCGCCAAAGGTGTAGACCAGGTGTGCATCGAGCAGCGTGTAGCCCGGCTGGTCGAGGAACGGGCTGGCCGTCTCGAACTGGTGAGTCAGGCCGCGATAGGAGACGGTGGTGGTGGCGTTGAGATCGCCGCCGGCGACCGGCAGCGTGGCGCCGAGGGTGCCGGCCAGCGTCCAGTCCGGCGTGTTCTGGAACACGCGCACCGCCGAGACGTCCACGCCGGTCGGCCCGATGAAGCGCTTGTACTTGGCGTCGATATAGCCGAGCGCGCCGTTGAAGAAGAAGCTCGAGCCCGGGCCGGCAAAGCCGCGCGCGATCACTGCGTTGGTCTCGAGCTCGACACCCTTGATGTCGGCCTTGGCGGCGTTGGTGGTGATGCCGCAGAAGCTCTGGACGTTGTTGATCAGGCAGCCGACCGAGCCGGGGATCTGGACGTTCGAATAGTCCGAATAGAAGCCGGCGAGCGACCAGTTCAGGCGGCGGTCAAACGCCGCGCCCTTCCAGCCGATCTCATAGCTCTTCACCGTCTCCGGATCGAAGGAGAGATAATTGTAGATGTCCTGATAGGTGCGGCCGGCGGCGGGGTTGCTGATCGGCGCCGAGGTGCCCGAGCCGCGCGGATCGAAGCCGCCGCCCTTGAAGCCTTCCGAATAGGAGGCATAGACCATGTGGTCGGCGCTCGGCTTGAAGCTGAGCGTGGCGCGCGGGGTGAAGCGCTTGAAATTGGCGGTGCCGCGGAAATCGGTGGAAGGCGCGCCGACCGGGATCGGGGTGCCGCCGAAATCTGGGGTCAGGCCGAGATAGCTGGCCTTGAAGACATAGGACTTGCGCTGATCCCAGGTGTAGCGGCCGCCGAGCGTGAGGCTCAGTGCCGGCGTGATGTCATAGGTGAAGTCGCCATAGATCGAGTGGGTCTCGGTGCGCACATCGCCTGCGGTATAGGCGTTGAAGCCGGCGAGCGTGGTCGACAGCAGCACGCCGAAGCCGGTCGTCGCCTTGGCGCCGAGATAATAATAGCCGAGGATGCCGTTGAGCTTGCTGCCATGGACCAGCGCCTGGAATTCCTGGCTGGTCTGGTTGTTCTTGTAATAGGCCGGCACGTCGACGTCGACCGAGGGCGTCGAATCGAAGTCGATCGGGGTGTAGGACGTGTCCTCGCGATAGGCGCTGATGCTGCGCAGCGTGATGTGCTCGCTGACATCGGCGTTGATCGTCATCGAGATGCCGCCCGCCTCGACATTGTTCTTCGGGTTGTTGAGCCCGGCATTGGTGTCGAAGACGTTGGACAGCACCGGCGAGCCGGTCAGCAGGCCCGGGAACAGGCGGTGGCCGTTGCGGGCGTTCGACTTGTCATGGGTATAGTCGCCGGTGATCCGCACCGACATCTTCTCGTCGGGCGTCTCGAACTCGAGCGTGGCGCGGCCGGCCCAGACATTCTTGTTGTAGTTCTCGATGCCGAGATTCTTGTTTTCGCCAAAGCCGTCGCGGGTCAGCCGGGCGCCCGAGATGCCGAACTTGAGCATCGAGCCGATCGGGGTGGAGGCGCTGACGATCACGTCCGCCTGGTTGTACGAGCCGTAATTGCCGCGGACCGACAGGGTCGGGCGATCCTCGAGCTTCTTGGTGACGTACTTCACCGCGCCGCCGATCGTGTTGCGGCCATAGAGCGTGCCCTGCGGCCCGCGCAGCACTTCGATCCGCTCGACGTCATAGATGTCGAGCACCGCTGCCTGGGGACGGTTGAGATAGACGTCGTCGAGATAGATGCCGATGCCCGCTTCGAAGCCGGGAACCGGATCCTGCTGGCCGACGCCGCGGATGAAGGCGGCGAGCGTCGAGTTGGTGCCGCGCGCGTCCTTGAGCGTGGTATTGGGCGAGGCGATCTGCAGGTCGGTCAGGTCGACGGCACCGGCCTGGTTGAGCTGGGCCGAAGTGAGCGCGGTGACCGCGGTCGGCACGTCGAGCAGCTTCTCTTCGCGGCGGCGGGCGGTGACGACGATCTCGCCGCTATCGGCAAGCGCGCTGTCCTGCGCCTCCGGCGCGGCGGAGGCAGCGTCCTGCGCCATGGCGGGGGCGGCGGCGATTGCAGCAAGGGCGGCGCCCGCGAACAGAATCGAACGCGCGCAATTCAGGCGTGACATGCAGTTATCCCCTCTCCTCGAACCCGTCGTTCATCGCGGGTTGCACCTTGTTGCCCGAGGCTATACTGAAACCTGAACCAAGTTTCAACTTGGATCGACAGGGGGAGATGCAATGGCTAGGGTCCGTGGCATGAACGCCACAGCATCGGACCTGCAGGGCAGCGACGCCGCGAGCGCCGGCAAGGAGCCGCGCACCGCGCGCGGGCGGCGCACGCTGCGCCTGATCCTCGATGCTGCGGCCGAGGAATTCGGTGCCAAGGGGTTCCATGAAGGCTCGATCAGCGGGATCACCCGCCGGGCGGGCGTCGCGCTGGGCAGTTTCTACACCTATTTCGATTCGAAGGACGACGTGTTCCGCGCGTTGGTCCGCGACATGAGCGAGCAGGTGCGCGAGCATGTCGCGCCGGCGATCAAGGGCGCCACCGGCGGCCAGATTGCGGCGGAGCAGGCGGCCCTGCTCGCCTTCATCCGCTTCGCGCGCGAGCACAAGGAGATCTACCGGATCATCGACGAGGCCGAGTTCGTCGATCCCGAGAGCTTCCGCATGCATTATGCGACCACCGCCGAGCGCATCGCCAGGCGCCTCCAGGCCGCGGCGGAGCGTGGTGAGGTGCGCGAGGACGTGAACGAGATCCACGCCTGGGCGATCATGGGGATGAACGTGTTCCTCGGCCTGCGCTACAGCGTCTGGCAGGAGGATGTGGATCCCGAGGCGATCGCCGACACGGTCGCGAAGCTGCTCGCGCGCGGAATCGGGACGGATAGGTAAGTCCCGCCATTGCGGTGCGGGGCGCGGTACCGCATCTTGGGGGCATGGATTTCAGCGACTGGCATGTGGCGCGGGCAAGGGCGCTGTTCACGGTGCTGGCCGAGCGCCACGGCCTGCGCATGCGTGGCGCCGATGCCGGGCCGGACTATCTCGAGCTCGAGCTGCCGATCCAATATGGGCTGCGCATCGCGCTCAAGCTGGTCTGGTCGCGCGACCTGCTGATGATCCGCAGCAACCTGTTCACCGCCGAATTCCATCTCGACGCCGATCCCGATGCGGAAGCCAAGTTCGTCGATACGCTGGACGGGCTGGTGCGCGGCGAGGTCCGCCTGCACCTGTTCTACTGGCCCAGGGCGAAGCGGCCCTACAAGACCCTGCTCCAGGTCCCGGCCGGCGAGCAGTGGCGGACCATCTATACCTGGTTCCGCTGGCTGCCCTGGTCGCCGGTGGCGCGCGAGGAAGTGTTCGTGAACAGCCGCGCGCCGCATCTCCACGTCGTCGGTCACGCCTGAGCGGCGAGCATCTCCTCCACCCATAAGGGCACCAGGGTGCCCGCCGGGCCGAGCCGGCTCTCGCCGAACCAGCTGCTCCCGGCGCTGGGATCGAGGTTGAGCTCGAGCGTCTGCGCACCGTGATAGCGCGCGGTCTGGACGAAGCCGGCGGCCGGATAGACCGCGCCCGACGTGCCGATCGAGACGAACAGGTCGGCATCGGCCAGCGCCTGCTCGATCACTTCCAGGTGATAGGGCATCTCGCCGAAGAACACGATGTCGGGGCGCAGCGCCGGGCTGCCGCAATCGGGGCATTCGCTCTCGGGCGGCAGCGACCCTTCCCATTCGCCGCTGTCGCCGCAGGCCGCGCAGAGCGCCGATTTAAGTTCGCCGTGCATGTGGAGCATACGGTTCGCGCCTGCGCGCTCGTGCAGATCGTCGACATTCTGGGTGACGATCAGCAGTCCGCCGCGCCATTCGGCATCGAGCCGGGCCAGCGCATCATGCGCGGCATTGGGCACGACTTCGTCCAGCTTCGCCCGGCGCGCATCGTAGAAGCGGTGGACCAGCTCGGGATCGCGGGCGAGCGCCTCGGGCGTGCAGACATCCTCGACCCGCTGCCCCTCCCACAGCCCGCCCGGCCCCCGGAAGGTGGCGATGCCGCTCTCCGCCGAGAGCCCGGCGCCGGTGAGGATGACGATGTTGTGGATGGTGCGCATGGCGGCAGGATAGGCGCGAATCACGCCAGCCGCCACCGCGCTCAAGGCTGGTGCGCGGTCTCGAAGCTATCGTCGATCGCGCGGTACAGCGCGGAACCGGCCTTGCTCCAGCAGCCATATTCCTGAGGCGCCGCGATGGTGCGGACGCCGCTGGTCAGCACCATGATCGGCGTGCCGGCATTGCTGATGACGCCGCCGCTTTCGCCCCGGCGGCAGATATTCAGGCCGCCCTTCTGCACAGGGGGCCAGGCGTCCCGGATCGCCGACAGGCGTGTCGCCTCCAGCTTCCCGCGCAAAACGGGGCGCACCAGCGCCGGATCGCTGCAGACTGCCCGCGCGGCGTCAGCGTATAGTCGCCCGTACGCAGGTCGATCTGGACATTGCCGGCCGGGCACCATTCGGAATGCCCGATGGTCGCGAAGATCACCGGGTCGGCAGGCGCGGAGGCAAGGCCCGCGCCAGCGGGCTGGGCGAGAAGCATCAAGGCTGCGACGATGCCGACCATGCGGGCAACATTTCACAAGGGGCGCCAGGTCACAATCGCGGTGCCGGAGTCTATTCGCGCCATTTCCGGGCATTTGCCACGCCGGTGCCGCAAATCGCCGGTTCACTCGGGCCATGCTCACCGCCCTCCTCCTCGCCGCGCTCGCCCCGCAGGACCGGGCGCCGATCTTTCCCAGCCCGGACGAGGCAGGCGAGGCCGCGATGGTGCCGAAGCGCCCGTGCCGGCCGGGTGGGGACACGATCACCGTTTGCGGCAATCCGAACGGGATGCGCCTGCCCACGCTCGACGAGGCGCGCTGGGCGGAGAAGCCGCTGCGTCCCGATTTCCGCTTGCCCGGTGGCGGCAAGGGCAATGTGGTCGCGGTGCAGCGCGAATTGCCCGGGGCCAAGGGCGTGGGACTGATGGCCACCGCCACCATCCCGCTCGGCAGGAAGCCCAAGAAGCAGGACGAGGACGCGAAATAACCCTATTGCGCGCTCCCGCCGCTGTGCCAGAGGAGCGTGCATGACCAGCATCGGCATCTATGGCAGCCTCGGCCGAATGGGGCAGGCGATCGCGGCGGTGGCGCCCGAGATGAGCGCACGCATTGCCGGCGGCGCCGACGCCCAGGACGATCCCGGCGCGATTGCAGCCGAAGCGGACGTGCTGATCGACTTCTCCGCCGCCCAGGCGCTCGAGGCGCATCTCGCCGCCGCGCGTGCAGCCGGCAAGCCGATCGTGGTCGGCACGACCGGCCTCTCGCCCCAGCATCATGCGCTGATCGATGCGGCGGCGCAGGAGATCGCGGTGCTCCAGACCGGCAATACCTCGCTCGGCATCGGGCTGCTCCAGCGGCTGGTGCGCGAGGCGGCGCAGCAGCTCGGCGCCGACTGGGACATCGAGATCGTCGAGATGCACCATCGCCACAAGGCCGACGCGCCCTCGGGCACCGCGCTGATGCTCGGCAATGCCGCCGCTACCGGCATGGGCACGACGCTGGCCGAGGCCGAGGTGACCGACCGCGCCGGCACGGTGGGGCCGCGCGCCACCGGTACCATCGGCCTGGCGAGCCTGCGCGGCGGATCGGTGGTCGGCGACCATAGCGTCGTCTTCGCGACCAATGGCGAGCGGATCGAGCTTACCCACCGCGCCGACGACCGGGCGATCTTCGCGCGCGGCGCGGTGCGCGCGGCGCTGTGGCTCGCGGGCAAGCCGGCCGGCCGCTACACGATGGACCAGGTGCTGGGCGGGTGAAGAAGGAGGACGTCTTCGAGTTCTTCTCGCGCCTCGCCGCGGACAATCCCCATCCCGAGACCGAGCTCGAATCGGTCAACGACTATACGCTGCTCGTCGCGGTGGTGCTCTCGGCCCAGGCGACCGACGCCGGGGTGAACAAGGCGACGCGCGCGCTGTTCCGCGAGGTCGATACGCCGGCCAAGATGGTCGCGCTGGGCGAGGAAGGTCTCAAGCAGCACATCAAGACGATCGGGTTGTTCAACACCAAGGCGAAGAACGTGATCGCGCTGTCCGAGGCGCTGATCCGCGACCATGGCGGCGAAGTCCCCAATGACCGCGATGCGCTCGAGCAGCTGCCGGGCGTCGGGCGCAAGACTGCGAACGTGGTGATGAACGTCGCGTTCGGCGCCGAGACCTTCGCGGTCGACACCCACATCTTCCGCGTCGGCAACCGCACCAGGCTGGCGCCGGGCAAGACGGTGCTGGCGGTGGAGAAGAAGCTGGAGAAGGTGGTGCCCCAGCCCTTCCGGCTGCACGCGCATCACTGGCTGATCCTGCACGGCCGCTACACCTGCAAGGCGCGCACCCCGGAATGCTGGCGCTGCGTGGTCGAGGATCTGTGCCCCTACAAGCCCAAGACCCCCGCGCCGAAAAAGCCGAAGACGGTGTCCGCGCACTGAGGGGCTGGCGCCGCCGCAAATGCTTTGCTAGGCGCCCTGTTCTGACTCCAGGCACCCGTAGCTCAGCTGGATAGAGCGCTGCCCTCCGAAGGCAGAGGCCACAGGTTCGAATCCTGTCGGGTGCGCCACTTTCGTTGGAAGAGCCTCGCATAAGCTCGAGCGGGCCGGTTTTCTCTACATTAAGGGCTAGGCGGCGTGCCGGCTGATCGTAGCGACTACGCTGCGGCCGAAGCGTCACAATGCGGACCGTCGCCCCATGCCGGGAGCTAGCGGCAGGGTTGCGGGCCGGGTTCTGTGTTCAGGGTCAGCCTCGGTTGCCATGTCGGATAGGGGCCGCGCAGGCGCAGGCGGAGCTGGCTGACGAGACCGTCGCCCCGCGTGCCGGCGCAGCGGCCGATCAGGATTGTGAAGGCATCGACAAAGGGAAGGTCGAGCTCCTCGATGCCCTGGCTGATATCCTGGACCTGCGCGTCGAGGATGAGGGTGCCGTCGACGTTCAGCGTGTTGATCGCGTCGCTCGAGCGGATCAGGTAGCGGCTGCCGATCTGCACATTCGCGCCGCGCGCCTCGCCGAGCGCGAGAATGCTGCCGCCGTCGGAGATGGTGGCAAGCGGCGCGCCGATCGAGATCCGCCCCCCGGTCCCCGGCCCGGAGGAGGTCGTGATCGTCGCCGAGGAATTGCGTCCGCGAAGCTCGAGCAGCCCCGAACTCGGCATTGCGATCGTGATGTCCCCGGCGCTGCGCAGCCGCGAGTTGGTCGATATCTCCGCCCCGTTCGCGAGCAGGATATGGTTGGCCGTCAGCTGGATGGATCCCGCATCGGCATCGCCGATCGCGGTGGCCTGGATTCCCGAATGCGCGCCGTCCATCACTACCGTGTTCGCGCGGACGGCGACGTTGCCGCCGCGTCCCGTCGCCCCGGTGGCCGAAACAGCGAAGATGCCACCGCCGTTCAGCAGTTCGAGCCGATCGACATCGATGCTGACGCGACCGCCCGCGGTTGCGTTGCCGGTGCTCGACGAGATGGCCGAGCGATTGGCTGCGGGAGTGGCGCCTGCCGCGTCCGACACCCGCAACGTGGCGCCGGCGCCATGGACGCGGATATCGCCGGGAAGCGTGGCGTTGCCGCTCACGTCGCTGTCGACGCGGCTCAGCCCGTCGATCGTGCCCAGATGCCCAATGCCGATATCGATCGAGCCGGCCGCACCGGTGCCGCTTGCCGCGGTCGAAAGGACAGATCTGTCGGTGACGGTCAGATCGTGTCGTGCGACCACCTCGATCGACCCCGCCGCGCCGGCCGACGCGCTCGACCCCTCGACGATCGCATTGCGCAGCACCAGGTCGTTGCCGGAAAGCAGGACGTCGCCGGCGCGTCCGGTGGGGGACGGCTGCCCGGCCAGCCCGCGCGCGCTTTGCGCGATGAGATCGACTCGTTCGAGCGTCAGCTGGTTGGTTGCGCGCAGCTCGACCGCTCCGGCGGACTGGCTGCCGCTGGTTTCCGATGCGATGCGTACGCGGCCGCTCAGCGTGGCGGCCCGGTCCAGGCGCTGTGTGGCGCCGCTGAGCAGGATGTCGCGCGCCGCGATGGCGATGCCGCCGCGGCCGTTCGGGTCCGCAACGCCCTGCGAGCTTGTCGTCACCGATATGATTGCCTGGCTTGCCGGCAGGCCGGGAGAAATTCCCATCCTGACCTGATCCTGCGCGGTGATCTCGATCGAGCCCGCCCGGCTCGCCAGCCCGGCCGCAGTCGACGACAGCCACGAACTGAGCAGGCTCACATCGTCACCGGCGCTGACCCTTATGGTGCCGGCGCGGCCCGCCGCGCCCGTTCCGGCTCGTGCAATCGAGCCCGTCGCGTTCGTCTCGATGCTGCTGGTCAGCATCGTCACCGATCCGGTTCGCGCGGTGATGGCGATGTCGCCCGAATCCCCGCGTGCGCTGGCCGCGGCGTGGATGTCGGTATCGACCAGGTCGACCGACCTGCCGATCAGGCTGATGGTGCCGGCATTGCCGTCCCCGAAGCTGCTGTTGGCGATGCTCGTCCGACTGAGCGCGAGCGTTCCGGTCGCGTCGAGCGTGACCGCGCCGGCATTGCTGCCGCTCAACGTCACTGCGAGGAGGCTCGTATCGCTCAGCTGCGCGTCGCCTGCATGAAGGCTGATTGCGCCCGCGGCCCCCGCATTCGGGTCCGACAGCGTGCTGACGACCATATGGTCGAGCGAAAGGCTCGAGGTTCCGGTCAGGTCGATCGATCCCGCTGCGCCGCGATTCGAAGTTCCCGCACTCCATCTGGATTGGCGCAGCGTCGCGCGGTCGGCGCTCAGGCTGATATTGCCGCCGCGGCCGAGCCCGCTCGTCGCACTGGTGACGGCAAAGGCATCGATGTCGATCGTCGGAGCCGAAAAATAGATGTCACCGGCATCGGCGATGCTGGTGGTGGCGCTGGTGAGCGAGCCGTTTCGCAGCGACAGGCTTCGTGTTGCGGCAAGGGTGACGGTGCCGCCACGGCCGCCGCCGCTGGTCCCGCTTTCGATCTGTGCGCCGCTCAACGCCACCGCGCCGCCCCGTATCTCGATGTTGCCGGCATTGCCCTGGCTCGTCGTCGCGCTGCGGATCAGCGGCGCATTCATCTGCAGTTCGTCGGCCGTGATCGACAGCGTGCCACCCTGGCCGTTGGTGAAGGTGTCGGTGACGAAGCTGCCGCGCTCCGTCACCAGCTTCGCCGCATTGACTCGAATCGTGCCGGCGTTGCCGAACGCCACGGACCGGGCGATCAGCGTCGATTCGACCAATCGGGCCTGGCCGGCATTGATCTCGATGGTGCCCCCGGTGCCGCCGCCTATGCTCGACGCATCGACATTTGTCCGGGTCAGATCCAGGATATCGGCGGTCAGGCGGACCAGTCCCGCATCGCTGCTGCTGGCCGTCGCGGCGCCGATCGTCGAGTCGACAAGCGCGATGCTGTGGGCCCGGACGTTGAGGACGCCGCCTGGCGCCCCGATCAGCGGAAAGTTGCTCGAGGTCAGGAATTGCGCCCGCTCTCCGACGATAGTCCCGACATCGACATCGATGCTGCCCGAGCTTCGAGTGACGCCGTTCAGGCGGACGTCGAGCACCGCGTCGGTCATCGATAGCGTTGCGCCCGCCCCGCGGATGCGCACGATCGACGTGCCGGTGTTCGCGCCCAGGCTCGATCCGCCGATCTGCGCCGAAGGTGAGGCGCCCGGATTCCCGCGCATCTCGAGCAGCGTGCGGATATCGAGCAGCGCGACATAGGGCGTGTCCGTGACGCCGGTCTGCATGTATATGCGGCTCAATCCGGACATTCTCAGCGTATCGGCCTGGATATCCATGTCCACACCGACCCCGTTGGGAAAATCGCCCCCCGCATAGATTGCGGTCTCGGTGCTTCCCGAGGTGGCGCCGATCAGATCGATGTTCCCCGCGGAGATGCCGATCCCGGAATTCGCCCCTCGAAGGTCGTTCAGGTTGCCGGTGCCGCTGATGCTCGCATTGCGAAGGGTGAGGGTGCCGCTCAGTTGCGGCAGTCGCCCGAGCGCGTCGAGGCTCAGCGCATAGCTGGCCGCGCCGACGGCCGCGAGCCGGAGGCGCGTGTCGACGGTGCGGATACTGGTGTCGGTCAGCGTCAGGTTGGGCGCGGCGAACAGCGCAGTCTTGCCGCTTCCAACCTTCAGGCTGCCGCTGGAGCCCGGGTTGACGTCGTTCTTCTCGAACCGGATGTCCCCGCTTTGGCCACCGATGAAGCCAAAGCTTTCGGGCGGGGCGGACGAGAAGGTCGAGCCGTTGGATTCGGCGGCGCGCAGCTGGGTGCCGTCGCGGAAGCGCAGCGTGCCGGCAGTCGAGACATAGAAGGACTGCGGGACATTGACGCTGAAGCTCCCGCCGAAGACGACGCCCGCCGGGTTGATGAAATAGAAGTCCGCGTTGGGGAAGGTCGAGGAATCGAACCTGCCATGGAGATCGGACGGGTCGCCGCCGGTCACGCGGTTGATGATGTTGCGGACGTTGACGCGGCTGGGGTCGGAGCTGAACCAGACGGCGACGTCGCCGGGAGCCAGGTCGAAGCGCGTGAAACTGTGGAACAGGTTCGCATTCGGATTGTCGGCAGGCCCCGAATAGCGTCCGCCATTGATGAATATGTTCGGGTTGGCGGCCCCCGGACCGCGCTGGACCGTCGTGGCCGTGCTTAGCGCCGGCGCCGTATCGGGCACGATCGCCGTCGTCACCTGCGCCCAGGCGGGCGCAGCGGTGCATGCGAGCGCACAGGCCAGTGCCAGCCTGCTTGCCCGTGCCGCATGGGGGAGGCGCCGGAAAGCGACGGTACGATCGGCGGAGACCTTCATTTGACCACCTTCACCGTTGGAGCGGTCGATGGCCGCATGCGGTCGCACGCCGCCTTCCGCTGATAATGCGCCAGGCCCTGCTCTTCGGGCTGCAGCTCGGTATGGATGTCTGCGATGCGCTGCTTGTCGTCCTTGCTCAGCGTCATCGGCTGCGCCTCGATCTCTTTCCACCAGGGCTTGCAGCTGTTCTTGAGCCCGTCGAAACTCGTGCCGTAATCGGCTTCGCGGAACAGCAGGCGCTGGCGCTCGACATAGGGACCGAGCACCTTGCTGAGCCAGGCGGCTTCGGGGCCGAAGCGCTTGCAGGCGACTTCCGCATTGCAGACGTGGGTATCGACGCAGGTGCGCACATCCTCGAAGAAATCGAGATAGGCGGCGACATCGCCCGCCACGCCGTCATAATCCTTCGAAGGCGAGACGATCTGGAGCCGCAACTGCTTCAGCTCCTCCTCCTTCATGCCCAACATGACATAGGGCACGCCCATGCAGACGAAGCCGTCGGTGATCCGGTTGCGCCGCGTCTGCATCTCGTCGGAGCCCCAGCGGCTCTGCAGCTCCAGCACCTTGTCGTTCTGCCACTGGCCATAAGCGAAAAAGCCGCCGGCGGACGCGACAAGCACGCCCAGTAGCGTGAAGGCGGCCTGCCAGCCCTCGGCGCTCCAGCGCGGGATCAGCCTAATTGCCACGCCCGTTCCTCCTGCCTCGAAACGGTGTGAAGGCTTCGGGCGGGCGCACATTGCACTGCGCAAGGTGGATCTTCAGCGGCACCGCGCCAGCGCCGGCCTCTCTGAGCAGGCATGATGCCTGGGCGGGCGTGATATATAGCTGGCTGAGCGGCGGACCTGATCCGCCGGACGGACCGCCAAGGGTTCCGTCGCAAACGAGCAGGACGGTTCGTGCCCTGTTCGACTTGTCCTTGCTGGCTATGGTGAGCTTCGCGACGACGCACTGCGCCGCATTGCTGTCACGGATTTCGTACACGTCCGGAAGGGGCGAAGCCGTCTGCTGGGCGATTGCGGCGCTACTTGTGCACGCAAGGGCGAGTAGCGCGAGCCGGATGCTCGCCTGCCGCGGGCGTCCGCTCCAGGCCCTTTTCTCCATCGGCTTCGTCATCGATTGCCTCCTTTGAGAAAACGCAGTGGTTGTACCGTCACGCCGAAATGATAGCCGCGGCTCGCCAGCGACTTGCCCGGCAAGGCAAGCTGCTCGGTGAGCCGCCAGCCACGTTCGAACCGGGCCTCGATCGCGGGGTGGGGTTTCCAGGCAAGCCCGAGCCCGACGCTTGCCAGCCAGTCGCGCGAACGTGTCGCGGCGTTGAGATTCTCGGCATAGGCTGCGTCCCCGAACCCCCAGATGCGGAAGTTGAGCAGCCCCGCTGCACCGCCCCTTGCGCCGGCAATACTGAAGTCGCGGCCCAACTCGATCGTCCCGGTCGCGCCCCTGTCCACCAGCAATGTCGCGTCGGCGAAACCGCGCACCGAATTGACGCCGCCGATCGGCAGCCGCTCGGCGGTGTAGAGGAGGCCCGAAGTCCATTGGCCATCCAGCCGCAGCGTCAGGATCGTGTCGGTCCAGGGCAATTGCCGGGCATAGCTCAACCGGCCGCGGACCAGGAAGAAGCTGGGGGAGGGCGCAGCCACGCCCGCGATGTCGGTGCGGCTGCCGGCGAGCCCGAACGTCGCTTCGGCACGCGCCGCAAGCGTCCAGCCGCGCTGCCCGGCTTTGTCGGCGCGACCGCGTTCCAGCCAATCGGCCGATGCGCGCAGCGCCGTCGTATAGGAGCGACCATCGACTGCGCCGGGTGCGAAGGAAAAGGGGATGCCCAGCAGGTAGGAGCGGGATTCGCGATGCGACAGCGTAAGCCCGATCGCCAGGTCCTTCGCGGGCGCCCAGGCGAGCGGCGCATCACCCGGCATGCGCCCGGCCAGGCGGCAGCCCAACAGGCCGGTGTCGAACGCCCGCCTCGGCACGCCTTCGAGCGGGTCGCCGAACAAGGGCGTCAGTGGACACCGGAGCGCGCCATAGCTCAGGCCCGCTTCGCCGCCGTAACCGCGCGAACGAATATCGAGCGCGCGCAGCAGCGGATCGACAATCTCGGCCTCGTTATAATCGCCGCGCACCCGCAACGAGATCTTTGGGCCAAGACTGATTCCCAATGTTCCGTTGGCGTCGACGGCACCCGCGGTCAGTCCGCCTTCCACGTCCAGGGCGACCCCCGGGAAGGGGCGCCGGATGCTCAGACCGGCAAAGCTTCGGAGGCTGCCGATCGACGGCGTGCGATTGTTTGCGGTGCCGGCATAGGCATCGAAGCCTTGCCTGGACTCGAGCAGCGGCGCGCCATCGACGGGCTCGAGCGTCGCGCGGCCCGGAGCCCCCGGCATCGCGGCGAGCTCCATGTTGACATGCTTCACCCATTGATCGCGATCGTCGGCAAGCCGCCTGAAGTTCCGTTCCAGCAAATAGGCGTTGAACGCACGGCCCTTCGAACAGCCTGCCAGCAGCCGCTTCTCGGCATAGCTGCCGAGCCGCCGCGATTTCTGGAGGCGCGAGCGATCGATCGCGCAGCGGCCCTCGGCGCTTTCGAACCTGCCCACGACCATCTGCAGCCGAACGGGGCCATCGGTGGGTTCGCCGCGCAGCAGTCCGGAATTGACATAGCCCTGTGCGTACAGGGCCTGGTTGACGCGCCTTATATTGGCCTCGAGCCCGGCGCGGGGAACGCGGAATCGCCAGGCGCCACTCCCCGCTTCGCGCGTGGCGGACGAAGTTGCGCCCAGGCATTGCGAGACCCATTGCGAGCCGAGCATCGCTTCTACCGGGCAGAACTGGCCGGCGGCGCCGGCCGGTGCCCTCATGACCGGCTTCAGCGCGCTTTCCCATTCGACTTCCTCGCTGGTCAGCACGATCTCGACATCGTCCTGCCCGGCCTCATCCTTTCCGGACTCGGGTCCAGCCAGCTGCATGCCGTCGGACTGCGCCTGCGCAGGCGCAAGGTTCGCGATCGCCGCCGCAGCGGCGCCTGCCTGGAACAGGCGTTTCAACGCCAGTTTCCGACGACGACGAAGACACCCCAAGTGGGCGGAAATCCAAGTTCGCCCTCGTTGTCGAGTTGCGCGAGCCTGAGCGCGCCGGCGGGCGTTTCGCCTTCATTCAGCAGTGCGTTCAGAAAGGATTGGCCCGTCGCGGGGTTGCGTGAAAAATACTCCGGTGTCGGACCGCGCTGTACCGAGACGAGCGGGCCGACCGTGGTGCGTGCGCCCCCGCGCAGCGCAGCACCGGCGATGCCGATATCGCCCGCATCGCTCGCTGCGGCATCGCAAGCGATGAAGATGAGTAGCTCGAGGCTGGTCGCCCGGCGCTCTCCCTTGCGGAGGCTGGCCTCCAGCTTGCCGATCTCCAGGCATGCCAGAGTGTCATTCGGGGGAGGGCACGGTTGGGTGCGCTTGTCCTCCGAAGGGACGACGATATAGCTTCCCGCCCGATTCCATTGCGCGTGGGTGGCGAGCAGGACGATCTGCCACCGGTCGCGCTCGAGGGCCTGGCCCAGCACGCTTGGCTTGAATGCGTCGCGTCCGATCAAGGCCCGGGTGCGTCCGTCGCTCTGCGAGGCGTCGAGGCCGGTCAGGAACTGCTCCAGTCGCTCGTTCCCATAGGCGTCGAACCCGCCGAGCAGAACGCCGCCCCGTTTTATCGTCGCGGGCGCGCGGACATAAGCGAGGCCGGGGCCGATCGCGATCCTGGCTGCGCGCAGCAGAAAGGCTTGCGGGTCGCTTTCGGGATGCAGCAGCGCCCAGGGGACGTTGCGAAGGATCGGGTCGGGGAAGAAGATGAGCGTCACCGGATTGGCCGCGCTCGTCGCCGTGGGCGCGGGTATCGCCTTCTCTTCTATCAGCGGTGCGATCAGTTGCGCGTAGAGGAACTGCGCCTTCCTCGCCTCCCAGTCTACGGTGTCGGGGTCGGCGCCTCCGCTGACGCTGGCGGAGGCGGGTTGCAGGGCGGCGACCAGTGCGCTCGCAGCCGCTGCAAGCTGCGCCCCCCCGCTGGCCGATCCGCCGGCAATGACGCTCCAGCCACGCTGCGCGGAATCGTTGCCGGCGACCAGGATATAGCTCCGTGCGGTGCCCACCACCGGATATATGATCCGCTCGCCCGCGAGAAGGTCGCGATACGAAAGCGGGACGGCGAGGCGGTCGCAAGCGTCCGCGACGCTGTCCTCGATCTGCGCGCGCCGCGAGGCTTCGCCGATTTCCAGGAGCAGCGTGCTGCCCTTGCTTCCGGATTCATATGCCGTATCGGCGGCCGCCTGGAAGATGGGCAACAGGCGATGCCGGAAGGCATTGGGAATGAGCTGCGCTAGACTGTTCTTGCCGCCGGGCAGATTCCCAAGCGCGGAGAGCTCGGCATAGGCCCGCAATACGGCCGTGGCGTCGAGATGGTCTCCTTTGCCGTCGATCTCGGCCAGCGCCATCCAGGCTTCGGCGCCGGCAAGGCTTGGACCCGTCGAGGAAGCATAGGCGATAGCGCGGCGGGCGAGCATCCACGCGCAATCCCTTCCGCGGCGATCCGCGCAAATCGCCTCGCCGCCGGAAGGCGGGCGTTCGCGTGGCAGGGCGAATGCGATCCTTGCGGAAAGCGCGCAAGTCGTCGTGTTCCCGCAAGGCTGGCCCGGCTGCCCCAGCAACGCCACTGCCCGCCCGAGGTCCTGGACGATCGCATCACCGGGCCTGCCGCCCCGGGGCATCATGTCCAGGATTCGATGCGCGCTGGCCTGGGCAATTGCGATTTTCGCTTCGCCACAGGCTGCCGACCCGCCCGTCTCCGTCCCCAGCGCCGCATGAAGTATCCGGGCTGCCTTTTCTGCGCTGTCGAGGGGCAAATCACGTCGGCCGGCACCGTAAGTGCGGGTCAATATGCCTTCTTCTAAGCGCAATCCTTCGATCAACTTGTCCAGGGCGGCCGGGCACTCCGACAAGTGCGTGGTCTCGACTTGCCTGGGGGCCGAGGGATTCGGTGCGGCATGCGCGAAGCCGCTCAATATGGCCGCAGAAATGGCTATGCGAACAACTATGCCGCGCATTTTCAAGATTCTTCCCCCCGGAGCGAATCGTCTTACTGCACAGCCTAACGTGAATCAGGTGAAGCTGACACCGGAATTCATAACCACCTCACCAGGACTCATAATCATGTGGCAAATATGCTCAGATTAACCATATGTTATTATTCAGTTTTGTCTTCGTGAAAATTTATCGATCCCGTTCGGGCTGGGAGTTTTTGTCCAAAATGGTGGTTTCTGTTCGAGTATAACAATGCGTTGAAGCTTAGGTTCGCAGCGCAGAGATTCGAGTTCGCTCGAGCGCGATCCGGTGGACATGGGGAGCCGGTTACCGAAGTAACCGTCACCACTGGAATTCGGTTTGGATGTCATTGTCCCGCGGACAGCCCAGGAGGGGGAGGCAAGATGCCAATCAATACGAATTTCAAGTTCCGGCAGGAGCATGTCGGTGTCTCGGCTACCACCTTCTCGGGGGAGGATTTCCTTGGCCTGTTGCGCGGGCTCGTCGGAGACGAGCCCAACGGCAATCCCCAGCGCACCTGGAAGGGCTCCGGGTTCAACATGATCTGGCGGCCCAATTTCAACAATACGTCAGGCAGTTCGCAGCATTTCCTGCAGCTCAACATGACGAACGAGACTCTGTCCTTCACCGATGTCAGCGGCCCGACCGGCATCGCCAATCGCGGCCTGCTCCAGGACGATATCTTCCTGGGCGGCGTGGCCTATCTGCAGACCATCGAGGACAGTTTCGACAATAGCGGCCAGCATTTCGAGCCGGGCCTGTTCATCAACGTGCCCGAGACGGTCAACCCGGCGGAGCCGCCGACGGTCGGCCGCATGGGATCGATCCCGCACGGCACGACCATCAACATGCAGGGCACGGCGCTGACCGCGCCGCAGCCGATCATCGATCCGGTGTCGATCACGCCGTTCCGGATCGGCGATCCGACCGCCCTGGTCCCCTTCCCCGAGGAGGATCTGTCGATCACCTTGGATTCCCGCACGCCGCTGGTCCGCGTCGCCGGGCTCACCCAGGCCCATCTCACCAATCCCAACCTGTTCCTGAGCGACGCGCTGCACGGCCAGACGATCACCAGCACGACCGCCATTCTGCTCTCGACGGATTCGGGCCCGCCGGGCGGGATCGACGTCGGGGGTGGTGCGGACAACATTGCCTTCCTGGCCGGCAAGGGGGTGCCCCCGACGGGCGGACCGAACGCGGTCGCGCCCAAGGTCACGGCGATCTTCTGGATCGAGGAAGGGATTGACGCCTATGGAGCGCCGCTGCTGCAGCTCCAATATACGCAGACGGTATTGCTGGACTTCAACGGGCTCAGCTGGCCGCACGTGACCGTCGCGACCCTCAAGCCGGTCTGAACTGCACCGCCGCCGGCTCCGGTCGATGAACGATCGGAGCCGGCCGCGCCCGTCCCCTTTCCATTCCAAGGAGCGATGACGCGGGCATGAGCCGGTTTCCGACACGCCAGTTTCCCTATTCCCGTGGCGGCTCCTCGCTTCAGCTGTCGGCGAGCGATCCGTTCGAAGGGATTGCGCAGGATGCGTTCGTCCGCTTCGTCCTGGGTCGCGACGAGGAAGACCCGAGCGTCATCGACACGCCCCGCATCCTCGACCATGTCAACGACCCCTTCGCCACGATCGTGCTCGCCGCGGGGCACCGGCCGCAGACGCTCGGGGAATTGTTGGACATCCTCGACAAGGCAAGCGGTTCGGACGCGGTGCCGGGGCAGCGGATCTACCGGATCGCGGACGGCGGCCAGATCCCCTGGTCGGAGGCGACTGCATCGATCGAGCGGAACCTGCGCATCGTCGTGACACGCCATCGCGGCGACCAGGCCGAATTGTTCATCTCTACCGCACCGCCCTTCTCGTCCTCCATCTTCCTGCAGGTCTTCGCCTGGGACCCGCAGCTTCGCGCCTATAATTTCTACGAGCGGCGCAGGCGCATCTGGTCCTGGGCCGGAAGCTCGTGGGACGCGCTCGAGCCGGAAACGCGTGGCCGGGGGCCGTTCGACAGCCATGTCAATGGCGGTCCGGTCATGAAGGAGCTGAAGGTGCCGTGGATGCACTGGCACAGCCAGGCGGCACAGATACGCGATGATATCCTTGCGCCCGACGACCCGCTGCGCGGCGATGCCTTCTATCACAGCGAGCCCCCGACCGGCCTTCGCGGCGGCGAGGATCTGGAGCCGATCGTGAAGGCGGGCATTGCGCGCTGGACGGCCGCGCGGTTCGAGGGGCGCGTGCAAGGCGGGCGGCTGGTCCGGGCGTGCGAATTCCTCCGCCAGGTGCTCACGACGACCACCGTGAACCTCACGACTTCCGGCGAGCAAAGCGCGCAACTGGAGGACGGGGACATCGTCCGCCTGCCTGCGACCTTCTTCGTCAATACCGATGCGCTGATCGACACGCTCGGTCTGCCGGTCGCCCTGCCAAAACTGAAGGCGGCGGCGAGCCTCTATCTGGGCTGCCTGTCCCGTTACGCGGTCCAGCTGCAGGATCGCCAGAACCGGCTCGACCAGGACAGTTTCTTCGCCTTCGCCGTGCCCGAGCCATCGTTCGAAGACCTTGCCGCGCTGCGCGAACTGCTGGCGCGCGGCGCCTTGTCGCAGCGGCTGGCGCTGTGCTGGCTGATGGTCGATTTCAGCAATCCGATCTTCTCGAGCCGGCGCGACGCGCTACTCGCCTATTGCCCGGACGAGATCGAGCTCGAGGGCGGTGGTGCGCTCGAAAGCGAATTCGTCGCCACCGTGCGCTCGAGCGCGGCGGCGAAGATCGCCGGCAGCCCGGAGGCCGAGTTCCTCGACTGGTGGGAACGGGCCCCCGATCGGCTCGAAGCACAGGCGGCCGAAGCGGTCGAAGCTTATTGGGCGGCGCTTGGCCGGGCCATCGCGACCGACGACGGTTTCGATGGCGTCTTCCGCCTCGCCGAATTTCGTCGCCGTCAGTTCAAGGACCGCCCGATCGCCGAATTCGGCCTCACGCTGCCGGTCGCGACCGCGCTCCAGAGCATAGACCCGCTGCGCATGCGTGCGGACGGGATAGTCGAACCAGATGAAGGGGGATGAGGATATGGACCGTTTCGACGCGCCGGGATTCCTGGAGGACTTCAACGAGGAGCAGGCCGAGGCCTGGAGCGACTGGATTTCGAGCCGGCTCGACGATGCGGCGGCGGGCCGTCCGGACCTCTTCGATTTCGACGCGCCCCGCCCCCGCTTCTTCAACGCGCTGTCGATGCCGCCCGCGGACGACAAGGTCGAGAAGGACATCAGCTGGACCGCCTTCCCGCGCATCGTCCAGCTGGATACGACGAGCGACCAGGAACGCTGGCGCACGGCAGATGGGGCGCGCGACGTTCAGGACGAATATTGCGAGTGGAGCGTGAAGCGACGCGGCGACGGCAAGATCGTCCAGGTCACCTTCACCTGCGAAGGCCCGGAATATTGGCAGTTCCTCGCGGCCGTCAATTTCGACAAGGTGCTGGAACTCTACCGGACGCATATCGATCCGGCCGTGCAGCCGGACCAGCTGAAGCGCTCCAATGGCCGCTATGATCCACGCAACCGCTGGAACAACAGCACTACCAAGGGTGCAATGCACCTCATCCAGCCGAACAACACGCTGGGTGCCGAGATCGAGCTTGCGGCCGGTGCCAGCAACACGCGTTCGCGAGACGGCGTGCTGCTGACCAACGACCAGGACCTCATCCGATGCGGCGGCTATGGCCAGAAGGAACGCCACAGCGATCCGCGCATCGGTGCCGACGTGAACGAGCTGGCGCGCAACGACGCCGATCTGACCCTCGCCAATCCGGTCGGAATCTATTTCGCCGGCCTGAGCACGGCGGGCTGGCAGACCCCTGACGGGACCGATCCGCAAAGCTTCTGGACGATCACTCGTGGCACCGCGGCAAAGCCGGTGCGGGCCGTCTACGAGGTGCCAGCCGACAAGCCCTATGTCGTCGGCGACATTACCATCAACGGCAAGCTTATCGGTTTCGGGGCCCAGATCGCCGATTTCATCACGATGAAGCTGACCGGCCTCGCCTGCAATATCGGCTCCAGCCATCATGACCCGCTGACGGCGTGCAAGCGCCGGCGCCCGGGCTTCACTGCCGCTGCGACGCTCGATGTTGCGACCATCCTCGGCGACGAACCGGTGGGCCGCTGACGCGATCGCAAGGGGGCGCATCATGGCAAAGTCCAAAACGCCGCGCGAACCGGGAAGGGAAAGGCGCGGGGCCCGCCGCGGCAACCGCCCGGTCGAATCCGAAGAGACGATCGCGGCAACGGATACCGATATCGGCGGCGGAGCGGTTGCGGCGGAGCCTCCGCCCGTTACTTCAACCGCGCTGATCGGATCGGCGGCGATCAGCGCCCTTGCGCAGGCCGGGCTTGGCGCGGTCGGCACATCGCTGGCGCTTGGCGCCGTCAGCGCGGCGCTGGGCCGGCTCCTTGCGGCCCGGCCAGAAGGCGGTGGCGATGAGGCGCTGGCCGCTCCGGCGCTGCAGGAGCTGAGCTTTTCGGACATCGTGGCGCCGGTCCAGACGCTGGCGACCCAGGTCGAGGCGCCTTTCCTGGCGGAGATGGGCGATCTGCAGATCATTCCCTTCAATTTCGACACGCCGATGGACCCGAGGCTCCAGCTTGCCATCGCCAACCGGCGCAGCGGCAAGCGCAGTCTGGCGCTCGCCTCCACCGATGCCGACGAGGTCGCGGTGATCGCGAGGGTAACCACGCCGCCGGAATGGGAGGATCTGCCCGACCTGCAGCCCGGAAGCACGCTCGGTCAGGATGGCGACGGGTCCTGGATCGTCACCGGGCGCGTGCCGATCGCCAGAGTCGAGGATGTCCGGAAGGAAGCCTGTGTGCTCAGCATGAAGGCGGCCCAGCAGGTTCGACCCACGCTGAGCGCGACGATCGACCGGATGCATGTCGGTCCCGCCGCCTTGCCGGCCGGCACCGCCCCCGGCGGAGGCAGCGGGGTGGTCGTCGGGGTCGTGGATTTCGGCTGCGACTATGCGCACAAGAATTTCCAGGACGCCGCCGGCAAGACCCGGATCGAGGCGATATGGGACCAGGGCGGCGTCGAGCAGGCGAACGCCGCGGTCAAATATGGCCGGCTCCATACCAGCGCGCAGATCGATGCCGCCCTCGCGACCCAAAAGCCCTATGACACGCTCGGCTACGCGCCGCCGCCCGACACGGGCCAGGACAAGGGCACGCATGGCACCCATGTATTGGACATCGCCGCCGGCAACGGTTTCGGCAGCGGCCAGGCCGGGGTCGCGCCCGAGGCTTCGATCATCTTTGTCGAGGCGTCGACGACGGACATCCCCTGGACCGGCGCGGCGACGGTCCACAAGTCGTTCGGCGATTCCGTCCACCTGCTCGAGGCAGTCGAGTTCATTTTCGACCGGGCCGGCGATCGGCCCTGCGTCGTGAACATCAGCCTCGGCACCAATGGCGGCCCCCATGACGGGACCTCGCTGGTCGAGAAGGGGCTCGACGTCCTCGTCACTGCCAGGCCCAACCGCGCCGTCGTCATCGCGGCTGGCAATGCGCATGCGCAGAACATTCACACCAGCGGCACGGTGGCGCCGGACGAAGAACACGACATCGTGTGGGAACAGAACGGCAATGGCGGCGAGTTCGAGCTCTGGTATCCGGGCAACCGTTCGCTCGAAGTGACCTTTGTCGCGCCGGACGGCACTGCATTCGGCCCGGTATCGGGCAATGCCAACCTCCCGATCGGCGCCGGCAGCCGCATCTCGATCTTCATCAGCAGCCGGCTGGCCGATCCCAACAACAACGACAATGTGATCAATATCTACCTGGCCGAGGCGATGTCGCCGCATCCCTGGCGCATCCGCCTGCGCTCCATCGACGGGCAGCCGGTCGATTATCACGCATGGATCGAGCGGGCGGACTTCGTCCAATCCTCCTTCACCGTCGCGGAGCCGAGCCATACGCTCGGCTCGGTTTCGACCGGCCACCAGACGATCGTCGTGGGTTGCTTCGATGCCCACAAGACCAGCCTGCCGCTATCGACCTTCTCGGGCGCCGGCCCCACCCGCGACGGCCGCAACAAGCCGGAGGTCTCGGCACCCGGCCACGCCGTCGTCGCGGCACGATCGCGCACCGCGGGCGGCGTGACGAGGAAATCGGGGACGAGCATGGCCGCACCGGCTGTCACCGGCCTCATCGCGCTGATCTATGCGGAGGCGCGGCGCAACGGCACCGATCTCACCATCGCGCAGCTTCGGGATAAGCTCATCGGCACGGCGCTCGGCGCGCCGCCTAGCGGAGCGCCAGCCGCCTGGGATCCGCGCTACGGCTTCGGGCGGGCGGATGGAGCGGCGATCGGATGAGCCGTGCTGTGCCAGCGGAGGCCTTGCTTGTGCCGGCCCCGGCCGAGGCGTATGTTCGTCGCCGGACTACGAGTGCCCGCCAATGGACTTCAGCGCGTTCAGAAAGATAGACCTGCCCGCTAGCGTGCTCGCCGGGTTCAGAAGCGCATCCGATATTCTTACCGCGATCGTCCAGCTGCGCGAGGGTGCCCGCGCGCCCGACTATGTCGAGCCGACGACCTGGATCGGTGGGGCCCTGTTCACCACGCGGATCAACGCCGATCAATGGCAGCGCCTGGAGGCGGACCCTGCCGTTGCCAGCGTCAGCCTCGGCGAGGCCCTGCGCCGGATCGATTGATCCCGGCCGGTTCCGCCGCGCTTGCAGCCTTTCATTGGGACGTGCCGGCTAACCCGCCGAGGGACGGCCAAGTCGCGACCGTCCCGGTCTGCTTCTTCGTCGAACTATGAGCGACGGCGAGCGGACGAGGTAAACCGGCGGTCGATGCCTCTCCGCCGGCTTTGCCGGTGCCTTCAGCGCCGATCTTCCCCCTGACGATCCCCGATGAAGCCCGCGGGCTTTGGGCCGCTATTGGTCAACCTACGATATTCGTGATTGGCGCCGGCCCTTTCGACCGATACGCAGGTCCACATTCATGGCCAATCACGGAATGACAATGCAGTTTTCGGCTGAGCGCCAGCGCGCGATCGCGGGTGCAGTATCCCAGGTCAACGCGCATCTCGACGCGCTGAGCGCGCAGTTCGTGTCGCGCCGCGCCTTGCTCGAGCTGGTCATGCTGGGCCTGATCGCGCGCGAGCATGTGCTGCTGATCGGCCCGCCCGGAACCGGGAAGTCGGCCGCCGTGCAAGCGGTCGCGGCGTCGGTCGATGCGGTGTCCTTCGAATATCTGATCGGCCGTTTCACCGAACCATCGGAGCTGTTCGGTGCCCTTGATCTCGCTGCGCTGAAGGACGGGCAGGTCAGGCCGGTCACGCAGGGCATGCTGCCCGAGGCGGACATCGCGTTCCTCGACGAGATATTCCTCGGCTCGACCGCGATCCTCAACTCGCTGCTGAAGATCCTCAACGAGCGGACCTATCGCCGCGGCCAGTACAGCATGAAGACGCCGTTGATCTCGTGCGTTGCGGCATCGAATGCGATGCCGGAGGACACCCTCCTCGCGGCGTTTGCGGACCGCTTCCTGCTGACCATGTTCGTCGATCCCGTCGGGGAACATGAACTGCCGGAGCTGCTCCGTTCGGGCTGGGCTGCGGCAGGCCAGGCGGCTCCGATCGCGCCGGTCGGCAAGGCGCTGATCGCAGAGCTGCACGAAGCGGCGCTCGCGATCGACCTGAGCGGGGTGCACGAAGCCTATGCTCATATCGTGCGGAAGATCCGGCTCACCGGCGTGACCTTGTCGGATCGCAAGATCGTGAAGGGCCAGAAGCTGATCGCGGCGGCCGCGCTGCTGCGCGGGGCGAGCGTAGCCGGCCCCGAGGATCTGTGGCCGATCACCTATCTCGTCCAGTCCAAGGCGCAGCAGGAGGAAGCCCGCGAAACGCTCGCGGTCGAGCTCAGGCACAGCTTCAATCCGGTACTGGCGGACAGCCTTGGCCACGCCACCTACGGGCCGACCGCGCATGCCGCGCATCTGGCGGAGCAGGCGACGGCGCTGCTCGAATCGCGCCCGGCACTGGCGACCGATCCGCTGCACGAGATCTGGCTCGTCCGGCTGGAGACGATGCTGACCCGGATCGATGCCGCCTTCGATGCCAAGACGCTGCCCCAGCAGCTTCGTGCCATCCGGGCGAGCCTGGAGACGGTGCTTGAAGCGCATTCCACCGGAGCGGCGACGAGCGATGCAGCGCCGGAGGCCGTTCCCGCCGAGACGGCCTGATGCAGTGGAAGCGAACCGATCCGGTGCAGACCGTCGATGCGCTGATCGCCATCGGCGCATCCGTCGTCGATGCGATGGCGGTGGCGATGGCGGGCAAGCCTGGCCGGTTTCGGACGTTGCGGGTCGAGGTCGGGGATAACTGGGCTGCGCTGTTCGCCGCCCCGATCCCAGATGCAGAGGAAGCGGTGCTGCCGCACCTTGCGGGGACCAGGCCGCTCTACCTTGCCGCGCGCGACTTCTGGCTTCCGGTGGGCGTGGCGATGGCGGTACCCGATCATGCGCGCGACCCGCTGTTGCGGGCGATGTTCGATCATTATTGCGTGGCGCCGCCGGCGATCGCGGTGCCGCGCTTCGCCGGCGGGCAGGACAGCACGCGCGAAGCAGACCTGTATCTGATCCGCGAGCCGATCCCGTTCGGCCAGTCCGCACTCGCCGGCCCGTTGGGGGTGGCATGAGCCCGGCGTGCAAGCCGTCCGGCGAGCGGCCGACATTCCCGCCTGCCTATGCCGGGTTCCTGCCGGTGTTCGAGCGCCTGTCCGATGCGATGGTCGAGCTGCTGCATGGGCAATTGCTGCAGTTCGAGCGCCTGTCGTCGAGCCTCGACTGGCAGGAGATCGCGCCTCAGGGCGAGTTCGAGGGGCTAGGCGGGCTCACCACGCGGGGGGAGATCGCGCACATCGTCCAGAGCGAGCTGCTGTTGCGCACCGAGGCACCGCTCGAGTTCCTGCGCAGGCTCGCCGAAGCCGAGACTTTGTTCCTGGAGAAGCAATATGCCGATCCCGGCACCCGGCCGGTCTATCGCGCGATCGTCTCCGTCGGGCCCGGGCTGCTCGGCCATGGGCGCCTGGTGGCGCTGGCGGCGCTGTTCTTCATGGCGCGCATCGCAGCGGCACGCGAAGCCGAGTTCCATTGGTGCTTCCTGCCGCGCGAGCGCGGCGCGGCATGGTTCGATGCGCTGTCGGTGAACACCATCAAGCGCTTCCTGCGTGCCGCGAGCTATCGCGAGATGGATGGCGACGATGTCGAGGCGGCGCAGCGGGTGTGGGAGACGCTGGTGCCCGATGCCGGCGGCGCCGGCGCGCCGGACTATCACGACTGGACCATCGGCGCGGCTGTTCCCCGCGCCGCGGACCAGGGCAGCGTGCTGCGCTTCCTGCTCCAGCCGCCTGTGCCCGGCGAGCGGCGGGCAATGCAGGTCGCCGTGCGGCGAGGTGGTGCGGAGCGCACGCGCACGACGGTCCTGCTCCCCGATGACCGCATCTGCGTGTCGGCGCTCAACGATCCGTTCGCGCCGCTGAAGGCGGGCGACCTGCCGAAGCTCGCCACTGGCCCGAAGCCCGGCCTGCAAGGCTGGGAGCCCGTTTATTTCGTCACGCCGCGCGCCGATCGGAAGATCGTTCGGATGCCCGAGGGCGTGCTGATCCTGGCGGGCGAGGCGACCTGGAAGTCGAGCCGGCAATGGTTCATTCCGCTGCCCGAAGGCTTCAAGCTGGCTGGAATCGTCCTGGAAGACCGCCTCCTCCAGATCGTGGTGAATTCGGCGCGCTCCGGCCAGGACGTCATGCGCTATTGGGCGATCAGGCTGGCGGACGAGCATGGCAATGTCGCTTCCAGCATGGTCCGGAAGGTGCCCTCCGGCCATCTCTTCCGAAATCAGGGGGCCTGGGCCTTGCCTGCCCTCAATTGGGGCGGCAGCGTCGAAGTCTATTCGAGCTTCGGCAAGGCGTTTCTGTTCGCGGAGCGGGGCTGGGGTGAGGACGCGCGGTTCTCGCCCCTGGACAAGGCGCCGAAGCTGCTCTGGTCGAACGGCGTCTACTGCATCGTGCGCGACAAATCCGATCCGGCCGGGGTGCAGGCGTTGCGGCACACGAAGCGAAAATATGACAGGTTCGCCGTCGACCAGGAGGCATTCGACGCGGACCGGCTGCTCGACATGGTCTATGCGCCTGCGCAGCGGAGTCTCGCCTACAGCATTGCGCCGGGAGAGTGGACCGTGCCGTCCCGCAACCAGGCGGCGGAAGCGGCGACTCTTCGGCTGGAGCCCCATGAAACGCTGCTCGCTGCCTATGGAACCCCGCAGCAACTGACCGCGCGAATCTGGTCCGACGCGCGATATGGCGGCAAGGGAACGGTGCGGACGATGCGCTACGACAATGGCGTAGGGGCGCTCAAGCAGGCAGCGACCAAGCTCGGCCCGGACGCGCTGTCGATCGCCAAGGTGCAGCTTGGCGATGACGGCATCTGGGCGATGAAGGTCGACGAGGGCCAGGCGCCGACGGAGTTGCTGCTCTATCGCCGCAAGCATGGTTCCACGGACTGCCAGCGTTTCGATCTCCAGGCACTGGCGCGCGAAGCGGTGCGCGTCGAGCTGAGTGGCCTGGATGACTGAGCGGAGCCATGTCGCGCGGCGTGCCGTCCGGCTCGCCAGACGGGATTTCCCCGTGCGGCCAACTCTGGCGGGCCTGGCGGAATGCCACGGCATGGCTTTCGTGCTCCGCGCCGGTGCGCCGCTCCCCGATTTGCGCCCGATCCGCGATGCCGTCCGCGGAATGTGGCAGGGCAAGCTTCCCGAAGACGCCTCCCGGACGCTGTTGGTGGCGGCATTCACCGGGCCGTTGGCGGTGGATCCCGACGATTGGCCCGCGGCGCTGCCGCTCCGCTTTGCCGGCACCGCCACGCTGTCCAGCTTTGCAGGCCGGGATGCGCCATCGTCCGACGGCATGCGGACGGCCCCGGCCATGGAGGTGCGGAGCTGCGATCTGTGGTGGGCCGGCCGGTCGCATCGCATCGCGCTCGCCCAGCTGGAATCGCTGCCCCTCGCGAGCCTGTGGGAGATGCCGCGGCTCGACGTGCACGTGCCAGTGCCGCGGATGCGTGCTCCCCTGAGGGAGGAGGCGCGTGCGGAGGGCGGCGGTACGGAGACCGCCGCACGCCTCGCGCCGATCTCCCGCGCCGGGGTTTCGATCGAGCGGGAAGGGGCGGACCTGCTGCGCGACATGGCCGAACGGCTGCGCGCGGACGAGCAGCGCCTCAAGTTGGCGTCCATCGCCCGGCAGGCGCTGCGGGACCTGACGGGGCTGATCCCGGCGGGATCCGGCGGGGAGTCCGGCAGGACCGGGCAGGGTCGCGATGGCCCGTGGCAGGCGCCGCGCGGGCCCGGCCTTCTCGCCAGCATTGCCGGGTGGCTGCGCTGGAACACCCCCCTCGGACAGGGGCTGCGCAATCAATATGACCGGCGGCTCGGGCTGGTGGAGAAGATGATCTCGGCCGGGGACCTGGATGCCGCGTTGCGCCTGGCGCTCAAGCTCGGCAGCGGCAATCCGGGGCGGAAGACCGCAAGCCGATACCCGAATGCGTTGCCGCAGATGCGCGCGCGGCTCGATTTCGACCTCGCCAGCGAAGGTTTCTCCGCGCCGATCCTGAACGAAGCGGGTTTCTATGCGCTGCGCAGCCGGTACCTCCAGCTCGCCGAGCAGCTGGAGCGCGACGGCGATTTCCGCCGCGCTGCCTATATCCATTCGCAGCTGATGAGCGATCACCAGCGCGCCGTCCTGGTGCTGGAGAAGGGCGAGCTTTTCGGCGAGGCGGCCAAGCTGGCGATCGACAGCCGCCAGCCGCCCGCGCTGGCCATCCGCATGCTGTTCCGCGCCGGCGAGCTCGACGCGGCACTTGGCCTCGCCCGGCGCACCGCTTGTTTCGACGCGCTCGCGGAGGACAGCCGGGTCAAGGAGCCCGCCTTCCATGCCTTTGTGATCAAGGCCTGGACCGACCTGCTCATCGCCACGGGGCAGCCACTGCGTGCGCTGCAGGTCACCGATCATGTTACCGCCACCGCACCGGTCGATGCGGCGCTTCTCGAGACGCGAAGGCGCTGGCTCGCCGCTGCGCTGGGCGTAAGCGGCGGCGAAGCATTTGCGGGCGAACTGGCGGTACGCGCGGTCCTGACGGCGCGGTGGGACGGGATGGATCTGTCACCGGAGAACGCCACCGGCTTCCCGCACGCGCCTGTCCGCATCGCTTCGCCCCATGGTGACGCGCTAGACCGGCTCCAGGTGGTGCTGAGGGGGGATACGGAACGGCCGGAGCAAGCGGTCATCGAGCTGTTGGCCGTGCTGGCCCGGCTGGCGGCGCCGGCCAGCCCCGAACAGGCGGATTTCTGGAACGGGCCGGCGCAGCCGTTCCTCGAGACTTTTGTCCGTTCTGCCATCGCCACCGCCTCGAGCCGCCTGTCCGGACGTGACCTGCGGGCGCTGCGGTCGATCCTCGGCGCTGCCGGCCTCACCGTGCTGGAAACCGATATCGGCAAATTGGCGAAGCTGCATGTCGCGCCGCCGCCACCCGACCGGGAATGGGAGGTGCCGCCCATCGCGTTTACCCGTCCGGCGGTGCGCCACGCCTGCGTGCTGGCCAATGGCAATCTGCTGGTGTGGCGCGAGAGCCGCCTGCTGCAGTTGCTCGATCCCTATGGCACGCCATTATGGCAGCAGAATGTGAGCGACGTGACCGCCCTGGTCGCGGTGGGGAGCAGCAGCCACGCGATCCTCGTCCAGGCCCAAGAGGACGGCACTCGCCTGCTCACGCGCTTCGCCACGCACAATCGCGTGTTCCACACAATCGGAAAGGTCGCCCTGTCCGCGCATCACGACGTGACGTCGGAATCCCAATGGCTGGTCCAGATCGGAGGCGAGATCGGCGCGCTGGATCTGGCGAAGCTCTGTGCGCCGTCGCCCCAGATAGAATTCCTCTGGTCCTGCAGGTTGACCGATCGCCTGCGGGCCATCGCCTTCGCGCATCATGGCGACGGACCAAGCTGGGTGACTCTGGACACGAGCCGCGAGCGTGCCGGTGTGCTCGAAGTCTGGACCTTGCATCCGAACGGCAATCTCTCGACCAGCATCTGCCTTTCCGGCGAACCCTCCGACGGGGATGAGCCCGGCCTGCCCAGCGACTGGTTCTGGTTCCACCAGAAGAATGTCCACCGCATGAAGGCGATACGGGGCGGCAAGGCACAATGGATGTCCGTCCTGCCCTGGAGCGAAGATCAGGAAGATCGTGCCCGTGCGTTGGCGGCCCGTCAGGCACGTTCCGCGCGGGAGCGGATCGATACCGTGCAGCCCGGGGACTTCGGCCGCCGCCATGTCGATATGGTCGTGCGCGAGGATGGCGACACCGTCATTCAATTCCTACGCGATGTGGATGCAGCGCCGTCGCTGGTATTGCGGAATGCGGAAGGGCTTTTCTGCCTGGCCCGCGGGCGTGGGGATGCCTCGGAGGAAGGTGCCACGGTGTTGTTGGGGGATGGGCATGGGCGCATCTTCGCAGTCGGCTCGCAACGGGTGGGTATCTTTTGATGGCGCGGATCATTGCGGGCGATCCATGGGCCGCCATTTGTTCCGCGATCCGCGTTAGATCGTTGATTGTCGGGGGGCTCGGTAAATTGACGGGTGGGGTGGCGGAGCGGGAGGGATTCGAACCCTCGATACGGTTTTGCCGTATACTCACTTTCCAGGCGAGCGCCTTCGACCACTCGGCCACCGCTCCGCATGCTCTGGAAGTTGCGTGCCCTAAACGTTGACGAAGGGCTAGGCAAGCAGCAGTCTCCACACCCATGCTCAAGCTGCTCCTCGCGTTCGCCGCGCTCGCCCAGACCGTCCCGTCGGACCCCGCCCCCGAGGACTGGAAGGCGATCCCCGACAACGAGATCCTCGTGATGACGCTGCAGGGCGGCCACCAGGTCTTCATCCGCCTGGCCCCGCGCTACGCCCCCGCGCACGTCGCCAATATCCGCAAGCTCGCCGAGGCGCATTGGTGGGACGGCACGAGCGTCTACCGCGTCCAGGACAATTACGTCACGCAGTGGGGCGGCGGCGACGACAAGACCGCGCTGCCGCCCGGCGTGATCGAGAACCCGCCGGCGGAATATGAATGGCCGGGATTCGATGCGGTGAAGAGCGTCACCTTCGCCAAGCCCGACAGCTATGCCGCGAAGACCGGCCTCAGCGCCGATGGCTGGCCGCTTGCCAACTATGGCGCGGTCAGCTCGCTGACCCATTGCTATTCGATGGTCGGCGTCGCCCGCGACCTCGCCCCCTCCACGGGCAGCGGCGCCGAGCTCTACACGGTGATCGGCCACGCCCCGCGCCCGCTCGACCGCAACATCGCGATCGTCGGCCGGGTGGTCGAGGGCATGCAGTGGCTCTCGAGCCTGCCGCGCGGCACCGCCCAGCTGGGCGTCTATGCCAAGGACCAGGCGCCCACGCCGATCCTGTCGGTGCGCCTCGCCAGCCAGCTGCCCGAGGACGAGCGCCCGCACTTCCAGTACCGCGCCACCGACAACCCGCGTTTCGCCGCCTGGATCAAGGCGCGGGAGAATCGCGACGGGGCGTTCTTCACCGTGCCGATGGGCGGGGTGGATGTGTGCAACGCGCTGCCGGCGGTGCGGCGGGCGCAGTAACGGCGGGTATCGTCATCCCGGCGAAAGCCGGGATCTCATGCCGTATCGCGCCCTCGCCTGAGATCCCGGCTTTCGCCGGGATGACGGTTGGGGGGCGGGATGACGGTTTTGGGGGTGACGGCTTGCCTTACTTCCCCACCCAGTCCGCGACTTCGACCGCGACCTGGTTGGCCGCGGTGTTGAGCGCCGCCGCGACCAGGTCGGGCTTCACTTCGGTCAGCGGCGCGCGGGCTTCGAAGCGGCGCTTCTGGAACTTGGTGGCGTCGTCGCCCTGGACGAGCAGCGCGTCGAACACGACCACCGCCTGGTTCGTGTCGGCATCGACGCCGAAGCGGCGCAGCTCGCCCGAGAGCACGGCGCCGGGATCGACCTGGGACTGGCGATAGCTCAGCACCGGGCGGCCGGTGCGTGCCGAGATGGTGTCGCCGACCAGCCGGGCGAACAGGCGCGGCGGCGCCTCCACCCATTGCGCGTCCTTCACATAGGCGACGGCATTCTCGCCCTGATGGACCGGCACGCGCACCGTCGCCAGCTCGTGCGGCACGGTCGGGAACAGCACGGTCACCGTGGTGCCCGAGGCGGCAGTCTGCACGTCGCCGGGCTTGATCTGCTCGGCGGCCTGGAGGGTGAGGAACGGCGTCTTGGGCGGCTTGCCGCCGATCGAGATGCAGCCGGACAGCGCGGCGGCGAGCGGGGCGGCCAGCAGGAGCAGGGCGGGCTTCTTCATCGCGGGCCTCACTTGTTGGGCTTGTAGTCAGGGAGCTTGGGGCTGCCGACCAGGCTGGACGCGCCGCCCTGGTCGATCTTGTCGGCGACCGAGGAGAGCGACTGGGCCATCTGGCGCAGATCCTGGATGAGCTGGCCGATCTCGGGCACGGTCTTCTTCGAGAAGGCCTGCACGCCCGGCCGCGCGTCGCCGAGCATCGCATCGAGCGTTTCCATGCTCTTCTTCGCCGAGGCGATCGTCTTGTTGAGATTGGCGATCGTCGGCTTGACGTCCTCGGCGACGACGCCGTTGGTGGTCGCGGCGAGCTGGCCGATCTGCTCGGTGGCGACCCCGAACTTCTGGATGGCGATGCGCGTCTCGGCCAGGGTCGCGGCGATCTCCGGCCCGCGATCGGCGAGCGCATCGGTCAGGCGATTGGTGTTCGCCAGGATGCCGGCGATCGAGGTCTGGTTCTTGTCGCTGATCAGTTCGGTCAGCCGCTCGGTGAGCGTGGTCAGCCGCTCGAGCAGCTTGGGCGCCGAGGAGAAGATCGCGCCGAGGCCGCCGGGCTTGGTGGGGATCACCGGCACGCCGAGCGGGCAGGCCGCCTCGGGATGCTGGCGCGGGCAGCGGATCGGCGGGGCGCCCTTCACCGCGCCTTCGAGCTGCACGGTGCTGGGGCCGGTGAAGCTGCTCTGGATCGTCGCGGTGGTGCCTTCGAGGATCGGCACCTCGTCCTTCACCGTGATCCGGACGCGGACCAGCTGGGGATCGGGCTTCCAGAACTCGATCGCCTTGACCTGGCCCGAGGGCACGCCCGAGAAGGCCACGGCCGAGCCCGGATTGAGCCCGTCGACCGCCTGGCGGAAGAAGATGTCATATTCGCGCTCGTTGCCGCCGGAGAGGCGGGCGAGCCAGACGATGAACAGCGCCAGCACCGCGAGCAGGATCAGCACGACGGCGCCGACGAGCACGTGATTCGATCGAGTTTCCATCAGCCCCTGTCCTCAGCCTCGGCATGTGCCTTGGCGCTGCCGACCGCTGCGCGTCCGCGCGGTCCGTTGAAATATTCCTGGATCCACGGATGATCCAAGGCGAGCAGCTCGGGAATCGTTCCGACTGCGATGACTTTCTTGTCCGCCAGCACCGCGACCCGGTCGCAGATGGCGTAGAGCGTGTCGAGATCGTGCGTGATCAGGAACACGGTGAGCCCCAGCGTCTTCTGCAGCGAGGCGGTGAGCTCGTCGAACGCCGCCGCGCCGATCGGGTCGAGCCCGGCGGTCGGCTCGTCGAGGAACAGCAGCTCGGGATCGAGCGCGAGCGCGCGGGCGAGGCCGGCGCGCTTCTTCATGCCGCCCGACAGCTCGGAGGGGTATTTGGGCGCGGCCTCCGGGGGAAGTCCGGTCATCACCACCTTGTACGCCGCGATCTCGTCGAGCAGCGCCTGGTCGAGCAGCGGGTAGAATTCCTTGAGCGGGACCTGGACGTTCTCCGACACGGTGAGCGTGGAGAAGAGCGCGCCGCCCTGGAACAGGATGCCCCAGCGCTTGCGGATCGCCGTCGCCTCGGTCTCCTCGCGACCGATCGTGTTCTCGCCGAACACATGGATGTCGCCTTCGATCGGCGTCTGCAGCCCGATGATCGAGCGCATCAGCACCGATTTGCCGGTGCCCGAGCCGCCGACCACGCCGAGGATCTCGCCGCGGCGCACGTCGAGATCGAGCCCGTCATGGACGATCTGGTCGCCGAAGCCGTTCTTCAGGTGGCGGACCTGGATGACGATATCGTCCTGGGGCGCCGAGGTGTCGCGGGTGTCGGTCATATCCACCCGATCTGGCTGAAGAACACCGCGAAGAAGGCGTCGAGCACGATCACCAGGAAGATCGCCTGGACCACCGCGGTGGTGGTGCGCCGGCCGACCTGCTCGGCATCGCCTTCCACCTGCATGCCCTGGAAGCAACCGGCGATGGCGATGATCGCGCCGAACACCGGCGCCTTGATCAGCCCGACCCACAGATCGTTGAGCGGCACGACCTCGCGGATGCGCTGGACGAAGGTGATCGGGGGAATGTCGAGCTGGACCCAGCAGAGCAGCCCGCCGCCGATGATCCCGATCAGCGCCGAATAGAAGCCGAGCAGCGGCAGCATCGTCACCACCGCGATGGTGCGCGGCACCACCAGCGCCTCCATCGGGGAGACGCCGATCGTGCGCATCGCATCGATCTCCTCGGTGAGCTTCATCGTGCCGATCTGCGCGGCGAAAGCGGAACCGGAACGCCCGGCGACCATGATCGCGGTCATCAGCACACCGAGCTCGCGCAGCGTGATGCGGCCGACCAGGTTGATCGTATAGACTTCCGCGCCGAACTGGCGGAGCTGCACCGCACCCTGCTGCGCGATCACCACGCCGATCAGGAAGCTCATCAGCCCGATGATGCCGAGCGCGGAGACGCCGACCACTTCGAAACGATGGACGGTGGCGTGGAAGCGGAAACGGCGCGGATGGGTGGCGACGTTCCAGAAGGCGATCACCGTGGCGCCCATGAAGCCGAGCAGGCCGTAGAGCGTGTGCGCGGCGGTGAACACCGCGTCGCCGATCTCGGCGAGGAGATGGACAAAGGCGCTTTGCGGCTTGGGCGGCAGCTCGATCGGATGCTCGGCGGCGACGACCTGATCGAACAGATGCTGGCTGGCGGGCTCGAGCCCCTCGACGCTGGCCTGCTTGTCGCGGGCGAAGCGGTGGACCACCCAGGCCCCGACCGTGTCGATCCGCTCGACCTGCGACAGGTCGATGCGGGCGACCGCGCCATCGACCGTATCGAGCCGGTCGGGCAGGTCGCCGAGGCTGGCGAGCGACAAATTGCCGGTGAAGCGGAGGACTGCGCCGCCGCCATCGGAATCAACCCGTTCGAAATCGGCCAAAGCGCTCATCGCGCGCACCTTTCGGCGATTCGGGCTGGATCGGCAAGCGTCCCCGCTCGTAGATGCGTCAATGCACTGTCTCGCAATCTACGACATGGACAAGACGATCACCGCCGCGCCGACCTGGACGCGGTTCCTGATCGCGGCGGCGAAGGCGCGCGCGCCGTGGCGGCTGGCGCTGTTCCCGGCGGTGGGCGTGGCGGGGCTCGGCTATTTCCTCGGGCTGGTCGATCGCGCCGGGCTCAAGCAATTCTCGCAGCGGCTGCTGCTCGGCGGGGCGCTGACGCCCGCGGAAATGGCGAAGGTCGCCGAGGCCTTTGCCGCGCACGAGGTGGAGCATGGCGTGCTCCACGGCGCCCGCGACCGGATCGCGGCCGACCGGGCGGAGGGCTATCGGCTGGTCATGGCGACTGCCTCGCACGGCTATTACGCCGCCGCGATCGGCCGGCTGCTGGGCTTTGACGACGTGATCGCAACCGAGGCAAAGCGTGATGGGCAAGGCCGGATTCTCTCCCTGATCGAAGGGGATAACTGTTACGGGCCCGTAAAGCTCCACCGCATCGAAAGCTGGATGGCGGGGCAGGGGATCGGTCGCGGCGGCGCGCATGTCCGCGCCTATTCGGACCATGTCTCGGACGCGCCGCTGCTCGGCTGGGCAGACGAGGGCTATGCGGTCAATGCGCATGGGCCGTTGCGCGCGCTCGCCGCCGAAAAGGGCTGGCCGATCCTCGACTGGAGATAATCGCCACGGCGTTCGTTCTTCCTCCTGCACGACAAGATGCGGAGAGGATCATGGCCAAGACGCTGAAACAACTGGCGGAAATGATGAAGGACGTCGATTTCGCGATGCTCTCGACGCATAGCGACGGCGGCAGCATCGCGGCGCGCCCGATGAGCAACAACCGCGAGGTCGACTATGACGGCGACAACTGGTTCTTCGCCTGCGAGGACACAAGGTTGATCGCCGACCTGGAGGCGAATGCGCAGGTCGGCCTCGGCTTCCAGGCCAAGGCCGGGCTGCTCGGCATGAAGCCGGTGTTCGTCCATGTCGAGGGCGTGGCCGAGCTGATCCGCGACAAGGCCCGGTTCGAGGAGCATTGGACCAAGGGGCTGGGCCTCTGGTTCAAGCAGGGCGTCGATACGCCGGGCCTGGTGCTGATCAAGGTGCACGGGGTGCGCGCGCATTACTGGGACGGCGAGGACCAGGGCGAGATCGTGCTGGCGCGCGAGGTGGCGGTCTGATTCTCCCCTCCCTGGAAGGGAGGGGCCGGGGGTGGGTGGGGACCTGGCGGTACGGAAGCGCCGGTATCTGTGCATGCCGTATCGCGTGCATCGACCCACCCCAAACCCCTCCCTTTCAGGGAGGGGCTTTATAAGAGCGCATCCACCGTGTGGATCAGCACCCCGACCAGCCCGCCGACCAGCGTGCCGTTGATGCGGATATATTGCAGGTCGCGGCCGACGGCATTCTCGAGCCGGCCGGTGATGGTCTCGGCGTCCCAGCCCTTGATCGTATCGGAGACCAGCCGGACGATGCCGTCGCCATAGTCGGTCGCCGCGCCCACCGCGGTGCGGCGGGCGAAACGGTTGATCGTGTCGGCGAGGCGGCGGTCGTCCTGCAGCGTCTGGCCGAGCTGGCGCATCGCGTCGCCGAACGCGCCGGTGAGCAGCGCATCGGGATTGCGCGCGACGCGGAGCAGCGAGGCGCGGCCGGTCTCCCAGATGCCCATCCACCAGTCGGCCAGCGCCGGATTGTCGAGCAGCTCGTTCTTGAACGCCTCGACCTGCGCGCGCCGCGCCGGATCGCTCTGCAGGTCGCGGGCGAGCTGGGCGATGCCCTCCTCGGCCTTGGCGCGCAGCGGGTGGCCGGGGTCCTCGGCCATGTCGCCAATCAGTCTGGCCAGGCCCTCGATGATCTTGTTGGCGAGCGTCTCGTCGAGGCCGGTCCAGCGCATCACCGCGCCCGAGCGCTCATGCACCATCTGGCGGATCAGATGCTCGTTGGCGTCGAGCACCTTGGCCGCCCAGCGGACGATGCCGTCGAGCAGGGGGCGGTGGCGGTCCTCCTGGATCGCGGCCTCGAGCGCGCGGCCGAGCAGCGGCGCGATCTCGAGCGCGCGCAGGCGCCCGGCAATGGTGTGCTTGATCATGCCGCCCAGCCGTTCCTGGTCGAGCGCCTCCAATATGTCGGCGCCGAGCCGGCCGAGGCGGGCGCGGTGGCGGCCGCGGCCCGGTCCCGGATCGGTGAGCCAGCGTCCGGCGGCGCCGGCGACGTCGAGCCGCTGCATCCGCCGGGCGACGACCCTGGGGGTGAGGAAATTGTCGCGCAGGAACTGGGCGAGGGTGGCGGCGATCCGGTCCTTGTTGCGCGGGATGATCGCAGTGTGGGGAATAGGCAGATGGAGCGGGTGGCGGAACAGCGCGGTCACCGCGAACCAGTCGGCCAGGCCGCCGACCATCGCCGCCTCGGCAAAGGCGCGGACATAGCCGATCGCGGGATGGAGATGGTCGAAGGCGCGGGCGAGCAGGAACAGCACGGCCATCGCGACCAGCAGGCCGGTCGCGACCAGCCGCATCTGGCGGAGGCCGGCAGGGACGGCCTCGGATGAAGAAAGGGGAGTGCGTAACAAGGTCACGCACTCCCCAATACATCAGACGGGATCAAGTTCACTCCGCGGGCTGCGGCGAATCGTCCCCGGGCTTGTGCTCGATCGTGCCGCCACCATGGCCATGGCCGATCACGCGGCTGCCATCGTCGCCCGGCTTGAAGGTGAGCAGGCGGCGCGACAGGCGCGGCCCGAGCCACTGCTCGAGGCCGACCGCGAGGCTGAACAGCGCGGGCACCATCACCAGCGTGAGCAGCGTCGAGAGGATCAGGCCGCCGATCACGGTGATGCCCATCGGCGCGCGCCACGAGCCGTCGCCGTTGAGCGACAGCGCGGTCGGGATCATGCCCGCGACCATCGCCACCGTGGTCATCACGATCGGCTGGGCGCGCTTGTGCCCGGCGTCGACGATCGCGGTGAACTTGTCGACGCCCTTGGCCATCTCCTCCAGCGCGAAGTCGACGAGCAGGATCGAGTTCTTCGCGACGATGCCGAACAGCATCAGCGCCCCGATCAGCACCGGCATCGAGATCGGCTGGCCGGCGATCCACAGGGCGATCAGGCCCCCCAGCGGCGCGTTGAGCAGCGAGCCCATGTTGACCAGCGGCGACATGAAGCGGCGATAGAGCAGCACCAGCACCGCGAAGACCAGGAACACACCCGACATCAGCGCGATGACGAAGTTCTTGACCATCTCGGCCTGCCACTTGGCGTTGCCGACGGTCATCTCCGCCACGCCGATCGGCAGGTTCTTCATGATCGGCAGCTCGTGGATCTTCTGCAGCGCCACGCCCGAGACCACGGCCTTGCCCGTCTTGGGATCGGTCGCGAGGTCCGCACCGACGACGACGCGCCGCTGCAGGTTCAGGCGCTCGATCTTGGTCGGGCCGGTGCCGAAGGCGATCTCCGCCACGGTGCCGAGCTGGACCGAACCGCCATTCTGCGTCTGCACCGGCAGGTTCTTGATCGTGTCGAGCTTGGCGCGGGCATTCTCCTGCAGCGCCACCCGGATCGGGATCTGGCGGTCGGTCAGCGAGAATTTCGCGCTGTTCTGGTCGATGTCGCCTAGCGTCGCGATACGGATCGCGCTCGACAGCGCCGCAGTGGTCACGCCGAGATTGGCGGCCAGGTCGAGGCGCGGCTTGATCACGATCTCCGGACGGTTGAGGTCGCCGGCGATGCGCGGCGCCACCACGTCGGGCAGCTTCGACATCTGCTCGACCAGCGTGAGCGCGGTCTTGGTGAGCAGCGCCGGATCCTCGCCGCCGAGCGTGATGGTCAGCGCGCGGCCGCTCGAGCCCCAGCCGCCCTGGGCGCGGAAGCCCACCCGGGCATCGGGAATCCGGAGCAGTTCCGGGGCGAGACGGCGGGTGAACTCGTCGCTCGTCTCGGTGCGCTTGTCCTTGAAGATCACCAGCACGCGGCCATTGCCGACACCGGCACGCTCGTAGAGATTCTCCACGTTCGGCTCGGTGCGCAGGCGATCGGCGACCTGGCGAACGACACGATCGGTCTGCTCGAGCGTGGTGCCCGGCACCATCTCGACATTGACGCTCACCTGGTCCTCGTCCTGCGTCGGCTGGAAGGTCATCGGCAGGATGAAGAAGAAGGCAACGGTCATCACCAGCGACAGGAAGAAGCCGAGGATCGCCGACCAGCGATGGTGCAGCGTCCAGCGCAGCAGCTTCACATAGGCGTCCATGATCCGGCCTTCGCCGTGGGTGGCGTGGCCCTTGGCCTTGAGGAAATAGGCCGCGATCATCGGCGTGACGAGACGCGCGACGGCCAGCGACATCAGCACCGAGGCGACGACGGTCAGGCCGAAATTCTTGAAGAACTGGCCCGAGATGCCCGGCATCAGGCCGACCGGCAGGAACACCGCGACGATCGACATGGTGGTGGCGAGCACGGCCACGCCGATCTCGTCCGCTGCGTCGATCGACGCCTGATAGGCCGATTTGCCCATGCGCATGTGGCGCACGATGTTCTCGATCTCCACGATCGCGTCGTCGACCAGCACGCCGGCCACCAGGCTGAGCGCGAGCAGCGTCATCTGGTTCAGCGTGAAGCCCAGCAGGTCCATGAACCAGAAGGCCGGGATCGACGAGAGCGGGATGGCGAGCGCCGAGATGATCGTCGCGCGCCAGTCGCGCAGGAAGATGAACACCACGATGACGGCGAGGACGGCGCCCTCGATCATCGCTTCCATCGCCGAATCATATTGCTGCTCGGCGTATTTGCTCCAGTTGGCGAGCAGCTCGAACTGGACCTTGTCGTTGTTCTTCTGAAGCTGGTCGAGCTTCTTCTGGGCCTCGTGATAGATCGTCACGTCCGACGCGCCCTTGGCGCGCTGGATGTCGAACGAGATCACGGCATGGCCGTTGAACCGTGCGGCGCTGCGCAGCTCGGCATAGCTGTCCTGCACGGTGGCGATGTCGGCGAGGCGCACCGTGCGGCCGCCGCCGACCGCGATCTGGGTCTGGCCGAGCGTATAGGCGTCCTTGGCGTTGCCGAGCACGCGGACCGACTGCTCATAGCCGGAGATCTCGGCGCGGCCGCCCGCGGCGTTCATGTTCACCTGGCGCAGCTGCTGGTTCACCTGGCTGGCGGTGAGGCCATAGGACTGGAGCCGGGCCGGATCGAGCTGGACGCGGATCTCGCGGTTGACGCCGCCATTGCGGTTCACCGCCGACATGCCCTCGATCGAGAGCAGGCTCTTGGCGACCGTATTGTCGATGTACCAGCTGAGCTGCTCGACGGTCATGTCGGGCGCGATCGCAGTGAAGCTGGCGATGTCGTTGTCGCTCGCCGAATCGACGCGGCCGATCTGCGGCTCGAGGATGCCGTCGGGAAGATTGCCGCGGACCTGCTGGATCGCGCTGCGCACGTCTTCGACGGCGCGGTCGATCGGGGTGCCGATCGCCAGCTGCACGACGGTCTGCGAATTGCCCTCGGTCACCGTCGAGTTGATCTCGTCGATGCCCTGCAGGCTGCGCACCGCGCTTTCCACCTGCTGGGTGATCTGCGTCTCGAGCTCGCTCGGCGCGGCGCCCGGCTGGCTGATCGAAACCCAGACGATCGGGAAGTCGATGTCCGGATTGTTGTTCACGTCCATCCGGTTGAAGCTGACAAGGCCCGCAACCGTGAGGAACAGGAACAGGACGATCGGCGGAACCGGGTTCCGGATCGCCCAGGCGGAGATGTTCCGGAAGCTCATCGCTGGATCCTACTGCTTCTTGAGGAGCTGGGGGATGACCTTCTGCCCCGGGTTCAGGAACGCGCCCGCGGTCAGCACCACACGCTCGGTGCCGGCCAGGCCCTGGGTGATCGACACGCCCGCATCGGTGACCTCGCCGGTGACCACGGGGGTGCGGACGGCCTGGTCCTTGGCGTCGAGCGTGTAGACGTAATTGCCCTGCGCGTCGGTCTGGATCGCCGACTGGGGCAGGATCACGGCACTGTTCGAGCCGGTGATGATCTGCGCGCTGGCGAAGCCGCCCGGGCGAAGCGCCGGATTATAGTTGAGCTGGATGCGGGCGATGCCCTGGCGGGTGTTCGGATCGATCACCGGCGAGACCTGCCAGACCGAGCCGCTGAACACCTGGGTGCTGCCGGTCGGCGTGACCTGCGCGGTCGAGCCGACGCGGGTGCGCAGGAGATCGGCCTCGGCGAGCTGGGTGCGCAGCTCCATCTGGCCGCCCATCGCCATGCGGAAGAGCACGCCCGAGCCGCCGCTGACGATCTGGCCCGGCTCGACCTGGCGGGTAAGCACCAGGCCGGCTTCCGGCGCGCGGATGTCGAGGCGGTGGTTGCGCGCCTGGGTCTCGGCGAGCTGGGCACGGGCGACGCGGACGCGGGCCGAGGCCTGATCGCGTGCGGCGGTCAGCCGGTCGATATCGGCCTTGGAGACGAAGCCGTTCGAGACGAGACTCTGCGCACGATCGAGATTGGCCTGGGCGAGCTTGGCATCGGCCTCGGCGACGCGGACCGACGCGGCGAGCGAATCGGCGGTCTGCACCTGGACCGAGCGATCGACGGTGGCGAGGACCTGGCCCTTGGCGACCCAGGTGCCCGGCTCGACCAGCACGCGGGTGACGAGGCCGCCTTCGCCGACCACGCCGACCGGCATCTCGCGCTTGGCGGCGAGGCTGCCGGTGCCGCTGATCACCGTCTGGATCGCCTGGCGGCCGGGAACCGCGATGGTCACGGTCGGGATCTGCGACGGGTTGCCCTTGCCCGCGGACTTGCCGGCGGCCGCGCCCTTGACGGCGGCGCCATCCTGCCTGCCCATCGTGAAGAAGGCGGCGACGGCTATCAACGCCACCACGACCAGGGTGATCCAGAGCCAACGCCGCGACTTCGGCGCGTCCTCACCATTATACTCCAGCCGCTCCTGTCGTCCGAACATCCCTGCCTCGTAATTCATGTGCGACATTCCGATCCGGCCGAAATGGCCGCTGCCCCCAAAGTTGATCGCACTGTATTAGATGAATAAGGCACCAGCCACAAGGGCCGTTTCGCGTGGGCGGGCAAATGCCCGTTTCGGCCATTTTCCGCAAGTATCCGGAATGTTCCAGAACCGTTTCCGGCAAGAAACAGTTGCAATAGAGTCGCACCGGCGCGACGTTCCCGCGCGGTCCGGGGGAGACGGGCCGAATCGAGGAGGGATTCAATGCCGCATGGGATTATTGGATGGCTGCTCATCGGCCTCGTCGCCGGTGCGCTGGGCAAGCTGATCATGCCGGGCAAGGACCCGGGTGGCATCATCGTTACCATCCTGATCGGTATCGCCGGTGCGCTGCTCGCCTTTTACCTGACGCCGATGCTCGGCCTCGAAGTGCGTGACAGCACCTGGCAGGCCTATGCCGCGGCGACCGCCGGTTCGGTCGTGCTGCTGGCGCTTTATCGGCTGATCATGGCACGCCGGGTCTGAAGCGGACGATTTTCGTTCAGCTTGCATTTGTCCCGCGTGCGGCAAGCCGTGCGCGGGACAAGTCATTTTAGGAGTGTTCGATGATCCGTGTTGCCCTTGCCGCCTCTGCGATTCTGCTGACCGCGGCGGCATTGCCCGCCGCCGCGCAGCAGGAGGCGCGCCCCGTGCTGCTCGACGGCACCGTGCTCGACGTGAGCGCGACCGGGATCAGCGCGCGGGTGCCCGACCTGGCGGTGATCCAGGCGGGCGTCGTCACCCAGGCGGCGACTGCGGCCGAGGCGATGCAGCAGAACAATGCGCAGATGAGCAAGGTGCTGGCGGCGCTGCGCGGCGCCGGCGTCGCCGAGCGGGACATCCAGACCGCGCGGATCAGCCTCAGCCCGCAATATCGCTATGCCGAGAACAAGCCGCCGGTGATCACCGGCTATCAGGCGTCGAACCAGCTATCGATCCGCTTCCGCGACGTCGGCAAGAGCGGCACGATCCTCGACGCGCTGGTCCGGGAGGGCGCCAACGACATCTCGGGCCCGAACCTGACGATCGACAAGCCCGAGGGCGCGCTCGACGAGGCGCGGGTCGATGCAGTGAAGAAGGCGCGGGCCCGGGCCGAGCTCTATGCCCAGGCGGCCGGCCTCAAGGTCGATCGCATCCTGGCGATCTCGGAGAGCGGGGCGCTGCCGCCGATGCCGGCGCCGATGATGATGCGGGCCCAGGCCGGCATGGTCGCCGACAAGATGGAAGTGGTCGCCGGCGAGCGCGAGCTGACGGTCAGCGTGTCGGTGCGCTTCCTGCTAAAATAATCGGCGCGTCATGAAAAAGGGGCCGTCCCTTGCGGGGCGGCCCCTTTTGGCATGCATCGTCTAGGATCAGCGCAGCGAGCCGCGGCGGACCAGATTGACCAGCGCGAGCAGGATGATCGCGCCGACCAGCGACACCAGGAAGGTGGTCGGGGTGATCACGCCGCTGTTGATGTCACCGCTGCCGAACAGCCAGCCGCCGACAAAGGCGCCGACGATGCCGACGATCACGTTCAGGAAGATGCCCTGCTGGGCATCGGTACGCATTACAATGCTGGCGAGCCAGCCGACGACACCGCCGATGACCAGCCAAACGATGAGGTTCACCATAAGTCCCTCCGTTATCTAGGCCCGCGGACCGGGCGACGAAGGAAAAATGAGCGGGCGGTCATGTTGGTTCCGTACCGATATTTTGCACCGGATCGGGAACTTTTCCTGGGGACATCAAAGAAAACGGCCCGCCCCGGACATGCCGGAGACGGGCCGATATTGCTCCTTGAGGGAGGAGTTCAGAACTTCTGCTGGCGCTCGTAGAGCGAGCGATAGTGCTGGATGCGCGTCACGCGCAGCCCGGGCATGCCCGAGCGGTCGATCGCGCGCTGCCAGCCGGCGAATTCCTCGACGGTGAGGCCATAGCGCTCGCACACTTCGTCGACGCTGAGCAGCCCGCCATTGACGGCAGCCACCACCTCGGCCTTGCGGCGCACGACCCAGCGGGTCGTCTCGGGCGGGGGAAGCGTCTCGAGCGTAAGCGGCTCGCCGAGCGGGCCAATCACTTTCGCAGGACGGATCTTCTGGTTCTCAATCATCTACTCGCCTTTCGGGGCGGGGGGCCCCCGCTACGCAAACTCAACGACCAATCGATATTCGGCGGACCTTGAACATCGACTAAAACGCCTCGGTAAACAGACCCTTCATTCTTCCCGTCGACGGGCCAGAGCGAGTGCCGCAGCGCGATGAAACGCTCCGTGCACCGGCGCGAGCAGCTGCTCGACCGGCGCGATCAGCGCCAGCCGTGCCTGCGCACGTGCCGTGGGACTCGCTGCCTGGCGTGCCGCCACGCCGACCAGCAGCACCGCCAGTTCGGTCGGCATGGCGGTGATCGCCACGTCGCGTTCCAGTCTGGCAAAACTCAGGTCCACGCTCTCTTACCCATCCGACAGGTTGAACTCGGATGAGCCTTTCTACCCAAAAGTCTTGAAGGGTCCGTAAAGCAGGTGAAAACGGGAGCTTAACCAGCATTACCGGAATCCGACCGGGGTAGCGCGGGGAAGTACGAGCCCCTAAATGCGCGCGATCATGATCGCAGGAGACTTCCAGCTCGAAGGGCCGCTTGAACGCCGCCGCATCGTCGTCGCCATGTCGGGCGGGGTCGATTCGTCGGTCGTCGCCGCGCTCGCCGCCGCCACCGGCGCCGAGACGATCGGCGTGACGCTGCAGCTCTACGATCACGGCGAGGCGGTGGGCCGGGCGGGCTCCTGCTGCGCCGGCCGCGACATCCGCGACGCCCGCGCGGTCTGCGACAAGCTCGGCATCGCGCATTACGTCTTCGACCATGCATCGAGCTTCAAGAGCGAGGTGATCGACGACTTCGCCGACGAATATCTCGCCGGGCGCACGCCGATCCCCTGCGTGAAGTGCAACATGGGGCCCAAGTTCACCGACCTGTTCGCGCTTGCCCGCGACCTGGGCGCCGATTGCCTGGCGACCGGCCATTATGTCCAGCGCGTGCTCGGGCCGCAGGGCGCCGAACTGCACCGCGCGCATGATCCCGCGCGCGACCAGAGCTATTTCCTGTTCGCTACGACCAGCGCGCAGCTCGATTTCCTGCGCTTCCCGCTGGGCGGCATGCCCAAGCCGCAGGTGCGCGAGCTCGCCGCCGAGCTGGGCCTGGGCGTCGCCGCCAAGCCCGACAGCCAGGACATCTGCTTCGTCCCCGACGGCGACTATGCCAGCCTGGTCAAGAAGCTGCGCCCCGAGGCGGAGACCGGCGGCGCGATCGTCGACGAATCGGGCAAGGTGCTGGGGCAGCATCGCGGGCTGATCCACTTCACCGTCGGCCAGCGCCGCGGGCTCGAGATCGGCGGCGCGCCCGAGCCCTATTATGTCCTGCGGCTCGATCCCGAGACCAGGCAGGTCGTGGTCGGCCCCAAGCGCGCCCTCGCGGTGCGCGCGGCGCGGATCGAGGGGATCAACTGGCTGGGCGGCGACTATGCCGGTCCGGTGACCGCCAAGGTGCGCAGCCTCGCCAAGCCGGTGCCGGCGCGGCTGGAGGGCGACCGGGTGGTGTTCGATTCGCCCGAGTACGGCGTCGCCCCGGGCCAGGCCGCGGTGCTCTATGCCGGCGAGCGCGTGCTGGGCGGCGGCTGGATCGCCGAGACCGAGCGGGCGGAGCTGCTGCCGGCCTGATTCGCGGCGAATTCCGGCGCGGAAGTTCACTAAGTTCACGACATATACGCGCGTGGCGGGCGGGCTTCCCTTGCCGCGTGTTCGTGCCGGCGCCCACCGGCATGCGCACGGGCGCGGAGATGTCGGGATCGCGGAGATGCGGCGGGCCTGCATCCGCCAGCATAGATCAGACGAAATCCTACATTGCCAGACCCATCCGCTTGGGAGAGCGCTGCCGGCCTATTTCAGGAAGGCGAGGATCGCCTCGGTGGTCGCTTCGGGCTGTTCCTCCATCAGCCAGTGGCCGGAGGCGGGGATCACGACTTCGGTGACATTGTCCGCCGCGGCGCGGGCGATCACTGCCATGGTCGATCCGAACGACGCCGCGCCGCCGATCGCCAGCACCGGCATCCTGAGCTTGCCCCGGGCGAGCAGCGCACGATCATCGATCACGTCCTGATCGAAGGCACCGAACTGGCTGAACCCGGCGTGCATCGCGCCGGGCAGCGCATAGAGCCTGGCGTAATGGACGCGGGAGGCTTCGTCGAACTTCCTCGGATCGGCCGAGAATTCGTTCCAGAAGCGATCGAGATAGATGCGCTCGCGCCCGGCGACCAGCCGCTCCATGTCCGGGCCGCCGAAGCGGAAATGCCATACCAGCGGGTTCTTGAGCACTTCCTCCCAGGGGCCGATGCCGGGGATCGGCGCGTCCATCAGCACGAAATGCGAGACGCGGTCGGGGTGGCCGGCGACGAACGCATAGCCGACCATGTTGCCGATATCGTGCGCGACCACGTCGAGCGGGCCGGTGACGCCGAGCGCGGCGAGCACGCCGGCGACATCCTCGGCCTGGTTCTTCTTGTCATAGCCGCCGGCCGGCTTGGCGGAGAGGCCGAGGCCGCGCAGATCGGGGACGATGACCCGGTGATCGCGCACCAGCCGCGCGGCGAGCGGCTCCCACATGTCGCCGGTCTCGCCATAGCCGTGGAGCAGCAGCACGACGGGACCGCTGCCGCCGACGCGGACATGGATGGTGGTGCCGTTGGCCGCGATCTCGCGCGTCGTGAAGCTGGCGGGATAGGGCGCCACCTGCGCGGCCGCGGGGGCGACGCCCGCGAGCGCCAGAGCCAGAGCTGCCAGACCGGATTTCCACATCGCACTTCTCCCCCACAGAGTGGCGAGGATTCGCCCGGATGGAGAGGGTGCCTGCGAAACCGCCCCGGTGCCAATGCTTTCTGAGCTGTCCGGCAGTCGGGTTTGCGTGCGGCGGATCGATGTGTATTATTTAGTTAATACACATCGGAGATACCCATGTTCCTTGCCGCCGCATTTTCGCTCGCCCTGCTCCAGAGCGTGCCCGCTTCCCCGGACCCCGCCCTGCTCGCCGAAGTGAAGGCAGCGGACTCGGCCCTGTTCGAGACCTTCTTCGAGCGCTGCGAGCCGGCTCGCATGGCGGCGATGGTGACGCCCGATCTCGAGATGTACCATGACAAGGGCGGCGTTGTGGCGACCAGCGGCGAGGCGTTCGTCGCCCTCTATGCCAAGGAGTGCGAGCGGCGGAAGGCGTCCGATGCCTGGCGCAGCCGCCGCGCGCTGCTGCCCGAGACGCTGCATGTCGATCCGGTGCCGGGCTATGGGGCGATCGAGGAAGGCGACCATGTCTTCTACGAGCGCAAGGGCGACGGACCGGAGAAGCTCGTCGGCAAGGCGCATTTCGTCCATCTGTGGAAGAAGACGCCAGACGGCTGGCAGGCGGCGCGGATCCTCAGCTACGCGCATCGGGGGGTGGAGTGACCAAACTCCTTCTCCCCTTGTGGGAGAAGGAAGGGGCCCGCTCGCGGAGCGAGTGGGAAGGATGAGGGGGCTTGAGTCTCACTCCCCCTCACCCTTCCGCCGACTGCGTCGGCTCCCTCCCTCTCCCACAAGGGGAGAGGGAAATTGGCTACACCACAAACTCCCCGACGATCACCGTCACGCACTTGCCGCCCAGGATCACCCGGTCGCCGGCCAGGCCGCAGGCGATGTGGCCGCCGCGCTTCGAGGCCTGGAAGGCGCTGAACGTGTCGCGGCCGAGGCGCTTGGCCCAATAGGGCACCAGCACGGAATGGGCCGAGCCGGTGACCGGATCCTCGTCGATCCCGGCAGCGGGGGCGAAGACGCGGCTGATAACGTCGGTGCCCTGGCCGGGCGCGGTGACGATGTTGAGCGTGTGGCCGATCGCGGCGAGCGCCTTGAAGTCGGGCGTCAGCGCCAGCACCGCCTCCGCGCGGTCGAGCACGGTCAGGTCATAGCCGTTGGGATGGCGCAGCGTTTCGCCCAGGTCGACGCCCAGCGCATCGAGCAGCCCCGGCACTTCGGCGGGCTCGGGCGGATAGGCGGGCAGCGCCATCGCATAGCCGTCGCCGTCACGGCGCACTTCGAGGATTCCGGCCTTGCGGGTGCGGAAGGTGACGCGGTCGCGCGCCGGATCGGCGGAGAGCACGAAATGGCCGCTCGCCAGCGTGGCATGGCCGCACAGGGCGACCTCGACCGCGGGGGTGAACCAGCGCAGCTCGAAATCCGCTTCGCCGCTCGCATCGGGAAGGATGAAGGCGGTCTCGGAGAGGTTGTTCTCCTCGGCGATCTGCTGGAGCAGCGCGTCGTCCAGCCAAGAATCGAGCGGGATCACCGCCGCGGGATTGCCGGTGAAGGGACGGTCGGCAAAGGCGTCGATCTGGGCGAATGGCAGCTTCACTCGGGGTCCTTCAGCAGATTGGCTTCGATCATCGGGTTCTGCGGCTCGTCGACATGACCGTCGGGATCGACATGGATCAGGATCTCGGTGCCCGGGAAGGCTTCGCCCAATTCCTTTTCCAGCGCCTCGACCACGTCATGCGCCTGCTGGATCGTCATCGCCGGGTTCATCGCGATGTGGAACTGGACGAAGTCATTGTTGCCGCTGCTGCGGGTGCGCAGATCGTGCAGGCTCCTGAGCGCGGGGTTGCGCCCGGCGACCTCGACAAAGGCGCGCCGCTTCTCCTCGGGCCATTCCTTGTCCATCAGCTGGTCGATCGCGGCCTCGCTGGCGCGCCAGGCGCCGAACAGCAGCCAGAAGGCGATGGCGATGCCGAACAGCGGATCGGCGCCGCGCAGGCCCCAGGCATCGAGCGCGAGCGCGGCGATCACCGCGGCGTTGAGCATCAGGTCGGAGGTGTAGTGGATACGGTCGGCGCCGATCGCCACCGATCCGGTCTGGCGGATGACATGCGCCTGGTAGCGGGTGAGCACCAGGGTCACGACGATCGCGATCATGCTCACCGCGATGCCCGATTCGGGCGAGGCCGAGATGTCGCCGCCGCGCAGCCGCTCGATCGCCCGGACCAGGATAGCGAGCGCCGAGACGGCGATCACCACCACCTGGAACAGCGCGGCCAGCGCCTCGGCCTTGCCGTGCCCGAAGCGGTGATTCTCGTCGGCCGGCTGCGAGGCCCAGTGGACGCCGCCGAGCGTGACCAGCGAGGCGAACAGGTCGAGGACGGAGTCGGCCAGGCTGGCGAGCACCGCGACCGAGCCGGTGGTCCAGGCAGCCCAGGCCTTGAGCACGCCGAGCAGGATCGCGGAGCAGACGCTGGCGAGTGCGGCGCGGCGGGCGAGGTTGGTCACGGGTACAGCAGGCCTTCGCTCCAGCCCTGGCCGGTGCGGGTGAACAGCCGGCGCTCGTGCAGGCGGTGGGCGCGGTCCTGCCAGAACTCGATTGCGCTGGGGGTGACGCGGTAGCCGCCCCAATGCGGCGGGCGGGGGACGTCCTGCCCCTCGAACCGGGCCTTCGCTTCCTCGAAGCGCGCCTCGAAGGTCTCGCGGGCATCGAGCGGGCGGGACTGGTCCGATGCCCAGGCGCCGAGCTGCGAATCGCGGGCACGCGTCGCGAAATAGGCATCGCTCTCGGCATCGGTGGCGCGGGTGACGATCCCCTCGATGCGGATCTGGCGGCGCAGCGACTTCCAGTGGAAGAGCAGGGCGACCCTGGCGCCTTCGTGCAGGTCCTGCGCCTTGCGGCTCTCGCGGTTGGTGTAGAAGACGAAGCCGTCGGGGCCATGGCCCTTGAGCAGCACCATCCGGGCGGAGGGCTGGCCCCCGGCGCTCACCGTGGCGAGCGTTACCGCGTTGGAGTCGTTGGGCTCGCTCGCGCGCGCTTCCTGGTACCAGCTGTCGAACAGGTCGAACGGATCGGTGGTCATGCCGGGGGCTCTAATCCTCCCCCGAACGGGTGTCGAGGAACGACTCCCTTGCTGGCACATTGAATCGGCTTCGCAACGAGGAGAGCGAGATGGCGGCGCGCGCCTATTGGCAGGGACAGATACGACTGGCGCTCGTGTCGATCCCGGTCGAGATCTACACCGCGACCAAATCGGGCGCGCAGATCAGCTTCCACCAGATCCACGAGCCGAGCGGCAAGCGCATCAAGTACGAGAAGGTCGCGCCCGGCGTGGGGCCGGTCGAGCCGGACGAGATCGTCAAGGGCTATGAGGTCGAGAAGGGCGAATATGTCCTGCTCGAGCAGGACGAGATCGATGCGGTGAAGCTCGAATCGAAGAAGACGCTCGAGCTCACCCAGTTCGTCGACCTGGACGAGATCGACGTGCTCTATTTCGAGCGGCCCTATTTCGTCGTGCCGGCGGACGACCTGGCCGAGGAGGCGTTCATCGTGCTGCGCGAGGCGCTGAAGCGCACCCGCAAGGTCGGGCTGGGTCAGCTGGCGATGCGTGGGCGGGAATATGTCGTCAGCCTGAAGCCGTGCGGGCGCGGCATGGTGCTGGAGACGCTGCGCTATGCCGACGAGGTCAACAAGGCGCAGGGCTATTTCCGCGACATCCCCGACAGCGCGCCCGATCCCGAGCTGCTCGGGCTGGCCGAGACGCTGATCGAGAAGAAGGTGGCGAAGTTCGATCCCCGGGAATTCCACGACCGCTATGTCGATGCGCTGCACGAGCTGATCGAGCGGAAGAAGAAGGCCAAGGGTCGCAAGATCATCGAGGACAAGGACGACGGCAAGCAGAGCCGCGGCTCGAACGTGGTCGACCTGATGGCGGCGCTCAAGAAGTCGCTGGAGAAGCCCGGGGCGAAGGCGAGCAAGGCGGTGAAGACCAGGCCCGCGGCCAAGGCTCCGGCGAAGAAGCGCGCCTGATGCCGTCGAAGGACCCGCTCGAAAAGTACAACGCCAAGCGCGACTTCGCGAAGACCGCGGAGCCGGCGGGCAAGGTCGCCAAGGGTGGCGGCCACCGCTTCATGGTCCAGAAGCACGACGCGACCCGGCTCCACTGGGATTTCCGGCTGGAGATCGACGGGGTGCTCAAGAGCTGGGCGGTGACGCGCGGGCCGAGCCTCGATCCGGATGAGAAGCGCCTCGCGGTGCGCACCGAGGACCATCCGCTCTCCTATGCCGATTTCGAGGGCACGATTCCCAAGGGCGAATATGGCGGCGGCACGGTGATGCTGTGGGACGACGGGACCTGGGCGCCGATCGAGGGCAAGAGCGCGAAGGACCTGGAAAAGGGCCATCTCCACTTCACCCTCGAGGGCGAGCGGATGAAGGGCGAGTGGCTGCTCATCCGGCTGAAGCCGCGGGGCAGGGAGAAGAACGAGAACTGGCTGCTCCGCAAGATCGACGACCAATATGCGGGGGCGACCGACGCGCTGGTCGAGACCGCGCTGACCAGCGTGAAGACCGGGCGGACGATGCAGGAGATCGCGGAGGGCCAGAAGCCGACCTCCCGGCGAAAGCCGGCATCTCGGGCGGCTGGCGCGAATGCCGGCAAGAACCCCGGCTTCCAGAAGCCCCAGCTCGCGACGCTGGTCGATACCGTGCCCACGGGCAACCAGTGGCTGCACGAGGTGAAATATGACGGCTATCGCGCGCTGCTCAGCCTGGGCGGCAAGGGGCCGAAGATCTACACCCGCACCGGGCTTGACTGGACCGATCGCTTCCCCGGCATCGCCGAGGCGGCCGCGAACCTCGCCGGGCCGGCGCTGATCGACGGCGAGATCGTCGCGTTCAAGGACGGCAAGCCGGACTTCTCCTCCCTGCAGGAAGCGCTGTCCGGCGGCGGCGAGGGGCTGACGATGTTCGCCTTCGACCTGCTCGAAGCCGGTGGAGAGGATCTGACCAAGCAGCCCCAGCTCGCCCGCAAGGAGCGGCTGCGCGCGCTGCTGGAGGGTGCCGACAGACGCATCCAGTTCTCCGAACATGTGCTGGGCAGCGGCGAGAAGCTGTTCGAGACGATGTGCCGCGAAGGCTATGAGGGCGTGGTCTCCAAGCGCGCCGATGCGCCCTATCGCGGGGCGCGGACCAAGGCCTGGCTCAAGACCAAGTGCATCCGCCGCCAGGAGTTCTTGATCCTCGGCTGGTCGCCCTCCAGCGCCAGGGGGCGCGGCTTCCGCTCGCTGCTGCTCGGGCTGAATGGGCCGGAGGGGCTGGCCTATGCCGGCAAGGTCGGCACCGGGTTCAGCATGGAGACGCTGCAGGAGCTGCGCGGGCGCTTCGATCGGATCGAGGCGAAGAAACCTGCCGCAGAAGTGCCCCGGGCCGAGGCGCGCGGCGCGCATTGGGTGAAGCCCGAGCTGATCGCCGAGATCGCGTTCAGCGAGTTCACCGCCGACAATGTCGTGCGCCATGCCAGCTTTATCGGGCTGCGCGAGGACAAGCAGGCGAAGGAGGTGGTCGCCGAGAAGCCGGTCGCACTGCCCGAGCCGGCCAGGTCCGCGATCAGGATCAGCAGCCGCGAGCGTGTGATCTTCCCCGGCGACAACCTCACCAAGGGCGACCTGGCGGACTATTATCTCGCCACCGCGCCCATCGCGCTGCCCTGGCTCGCCAACCGGCCGATCAGCCTGGTCCGCTGTCCCCAGGGCCGCGCCCGGCAATGCTTCTTCCAGAAGCACGATGCCGGCAGCTTCGGCGAGCAGGTCCATCATGTCGACGTCCGCGAGAAGGACGGATCGGTCGAGCCCTATCTCTATGTCAGCGATGCCGACGGGATGATGGCCTGCGTCCAGATGGGCACGATCGAGTTCCACGGCTGGGGCAGCCTGGTCGCCGATATCGAGAAGCCGGACCGGCTGGTGTTCGACCTCGACCCCGATGAGGGGCTCGATTTCGAGGCAGTGAAGAAGGCGGCGGCGGACCTGAAGGACCATCTCGCCGATATCGGTCTGACCAGCTGGCCGCTGCTGTCGGGCGGCAAGGGCGTCCATGTCGTGGTGCCGCTGGTGCCCAGGGCGGAATGGCCCGAGGCGAGGAGCTTCTGCGAGCGCTTCGCCCGGGCGCTGAGTGAGGCCGAGCCCGACCGGTTCACCGCGAACCTCAAGAAGGTCAACCGCAAGGGCAAGATCTTCATCGACTATCTCCGCAACCAGCGTGGGAGCACGGCGGTGCTGCCCTATGTCGCCCGTGCCCGCGAAGGCGCGCCGGTGGCGGCGCCGGTGACCTGGAGCGAGCTCAGGGACATCGACAGCCCGAAGCGTTTCAGCATCCGCGATGCCGGCGAGCTGCTCGAGCGTGCCACCGGCCGGGCGCTGCAGGGCTGGGGCATGGCCGACCAGGAGCTGCCGGACGTCTGATTTGCCACGCAACCGGTTGCATCGCCGCCTTTCCACTGGACGGCTCGCGCGGCTTGGTTAAGCTTCCCTCCACTAGATGCATTTCCGGGGGGATTCATGCGTTTCAAACTTCTCGCGACCGCGGCGCTCGCCGCGGCCTTTCTCGTGCCGGCCGCGCATGCCCAGTCGGTGATGCAGGTGCCCGTCGGCGGGGACGGGGCCAAGCCGGTGCCGCAAAAGCCCGCCGGCGATCCGGACGATACGCCCGAGGAGATCGCCAAGGACGCGCAGCGCGACCTGAAGGACACGCGCTTCTACAACAAGCCCGGCGCCACCCGCGCGCAATATGATGCCGACTGGCAGGATTGCCGCCTGATCGCGCGCGGATCGCGCACCCCGGCGGGCACGGTGCCCTATTATTACAATCCGGCGGTGGTCTCGCCGGTCGCCGCTGGCATGGGCGGGCTGTTAGGCGGCCTGATCGGCAGCGCGATCGCCCAGGGCGCCCAGCGTCGCGAGAATCGCCGCGCCTGCCTGCTGATCAAGGGCTGGCGCCTGGTCGAGGTGCCGAACGCCACCGCGGCGCGTGTCGCCACGATGACCGACGGCCAGCGCAGCGACTATTTCAACTCGATCGTCGGCGCCGAGACGGTGGACGGCGTGATCACCGAGCGGAAGAGCTTCGAGCTGGCCGCCGATCCGAACCTCAAGCTCGACGCGCCGCTCGCCGGCACCGGCGCGCTGTGGCTGGGCAAGAATGTCGATCCCAAGGCGCCGTTCGCGCTGGCGCCGGAGGAAGGCGCGATCGTCTTCGGCTTCCGCCGTCCGGACGAGGGCAGTGCGGGCCGCTCGGGCTCGGTTGCGGTCACCCGCTACGACGCCAATGTCCGCGACCTGCTCTATCGCCCCAAGGACTGGAAGAAGACCGGCGACAAGACGACCTATTCGCTGCTGGCCAAGAGCAAGGACAAGAAGGCCGCCTATGAGGTGCAGGTGATGCGCGTCACGCCGGGCGACTATGTCCTGTCGGGCAGCGCGGTGGGCAATCTGCTGATCACCAACAGCTTCTGCTTCGGCGCGCCGACCTTCCATGTCGACCCGGGCGAGACGCTCTATGTCGGCGATTTCGTGCCGTATCTGAGCGCGAAGATGACCAATGGCGAGCGGCTCAATGCCATCGCCTGGGCCTCGCATATCGAGGATGCGCGCGGCGTGCTCGCCGGCAGCCAGGGGGCGCTCGCCAGCGCGCTCAAGCCGGCGGTGCTGCGCGACCGCGCCACCTATGCCTGTTCGGCGATCGTGATGGACCGCTGGGACCTGCCGGGCGTCGAGGACCTGCCCGAGCTGCCGCCCCAGCCGGCAGAGGTGCCGGCGCCCGCCCCCGTCGTCGCGTCGCCCGCCACGCGCTGAACCCGCGAGCGGGGCTGGGGGAGAGCCTCAGCCCCGTGCGCGCAGCCAGTTCCCCAGCCGCGCGCGGATCGGCAGGTCCCACCAGCGATAGGCGGCCCAGGCGACCAGCAGCAGGAACGGCACCAGCGCGGTGCCGATGGCGAGCAGTTCGGCCTGCGACGCCTTGCCGTTCGCGACGAAGTTCATCCAGACATAGAGGAACGGGAAATGGGTGATGTAGATCGGGTAGGAGATCCGTCCGCTCGCCTTGCATAGCCAGAGCATGCCGCGGCCGGGCTCCGAATGGCGGCCGGCGATCAGGATCGCGGGGAACAGCAGGATGACGACTGCCGCTTCATAGAGTCCGTTGAGCTTGACGCCTTGCACCACCGGCATGGTCGGCGCAGCGATCGCCGCGAGCATCACCAGCGACAGCGGCAGCCAGCCGAGCCGGATATCGGGGAGCCGGTCGCGCACCCGGTACAACCACAGGCCGGTGAGGAAGGGGAAGAACAGCCGCACCGGGGCCATCCACAAGGTCTCCCAATAGGAGCCCTGGTCGAGCGTCCCGGCCATCGCCGCGCCGGCCACCAGCACCCCGCCGCTCAGCACTGCCAGCACTGCGAGCCAGCGGGCGCGCAACCGGCGCAGGACCAGCGCATAGGCGAGGTTGCCGATATATTCCTGGAAGAGCGTCCAGATCGGCCCGTTCAGCGGATGCGTGTCGGTCCAGCGATTGGCCAGCGGCCAGCTCGGCAGCGCGAACAGGCACAGGGCGAAGGCGCCCAGCACCGACGCCAGCGGCACCGCCTGGGCCTGGCCGGCAAAGGGATCGAGCAGATAGCTCGCCAGTCCAAGCAGCGCGCCGAGGATCACCAGCGGGTGCAGCCGGATCAGCCGCAGCGCGAGGAAGCGCCCGGTGGCCATCCTGTCCCAGCGATCGTCATAGGCATAGCCGATCACGAAGCCGGACAGCGCGAAGAAGAAGTCGACCGCCAGCGGCGCGTGGTGGAGCACCACCTTGGCGCCGTCCCACATCACGGTGATGCCCTGGATGTGGAAGATCACCACGATCAGCGCCGCGGTGCCGCGCAGGCCGTCCAGGACCTCGAAATGCGCCTTGCCCGTCGCCGTCCGGTCCGGCGCCGTCGCCGGCGTCTCCGCGATTTCCGTCACTAGCCTCTCCGCTCCGTTTGCGCGGAGTGGTGTCGGGCCCGAGCGGAAACCGCAAGCCCGAACCGGTCAGGCGGTCAGGTCGCCGCGACCCCATTTGCAACGCAGGATACGATAGACGGTGTAGAGGAAGGCCAGCCCGAGCGCGCCGAGCGAGACCGGCTGGGCGATGGCCTCGGGCGCGGCCAGCCACAACAGGGTGTAGAGCGCGCCGGCGAGCGTCATCGCCAGGCCGGCGCTGCGCAGGGCGGCCTGCATGCGGCGTTCGGCGGCGAGCGAGGCGCGCGGCGCGGCCAGCGTCTTGGGAATCAGGTTGCCGCACAGGGCGACGATCACGCCGTTGGCCATCATCACCGTGCGCGTGCCGACGCTGCCATCGAGCATCCCGGCATGGACCAGCTCGCGCAGCACCAGCGTGGCGACCAGGATGAACAGGGCGGCGGCAATCGACGTGGCTATACCGATCTTCATGCGGAGGATCCTTCCCGAGGGGCGGCGGGCGCGGCGCCGCCGATGCCGAACAACTGGCCGAAGCTGAGCAGCGCATCCTCCAGCACCGAGAGCTGGAGGCGATAGACGATCGACTTGCCGTCCCGGTGCGCGGCGATCAGTCCGGCTTCGCGGAGTATGTTGAAATGCGCGGACATGGTCGGGCGCGAGACCGGGAACCGGTCGCTCAGCTCGCCCGCGGTCATCGGTCCCTGCCGCAGCAGCTCGAGCACCTTGCGGCGCGTCGGATCTGCCAGGGCTTTGAAGACGCCGTTCATGGCGATGATATTTAGCTAAACGTCGAAATGAGTCAAGCGACTTCTTGGGGAGGATTGGGAGGTCGGACTTCCTGCTCTCCTTCGTCATCCCCGCGAAAGCGGGGACCCATCTCGTGCGCTATCCACCAATACCGCTGGTGTGCTTGAGGGTCGTCTGGGAGATGGGTCCCCGCTTTCGCGGGGATGACGGAAGCAGGCAATCGATTCGGTTGAGCGGCTAAACCTGACCCGCAGCCTCCAGGATCAGCCGGGCAATCTCATGCGGGTGCGAGAGCATCGAGGCATGGCTCGACTTGAGCTCGATCGTCGTCGCGCCCATCCGCCTGGCCATGAAGCGCTCGAGATCTGGATTGATCGTCCGGTCCTCGGTCGAGACGGCGTACCAGCTCGGCTTGCTGCGCCAGGCAGCCTGGGTGGTGCGGCCAGCGAGCAGCGGCTTGTGGAAGGGCTGCTGCACCGCGAACAGCGCCCGCGCCTTGCGCAGCGGCAGGTCGCCGGCGAAGTCGCGCAGGAAGGCGGCTTCGCCCAACCGGCCCTCGTCGCCGTCATAGACGATGCCGGCGGTCGCCGGCGGCGTAAGGTATTTCGCGGCGAGCGCGGCGTAATCCTCGCCCGCATCGGGCGCGCGGGCGGCGACATAGACCAGCGACGACACGTTCGGATGCATGCCCGCCTCGGTGACGATCATCCCCGAGAAGCTGTGGCCGACGAGCACGGTCGGGCCGTCCTGCCGGTTTAGCACGCGCGTCGCCTCGGCCACCGCCTCGGGCAGGGTGGTGAGCGGGTTCTGCACCGCGGTGACGTTGAGGCCGCGGTCCTGGAGCAAGGGAATCACTTCGGACCAGCAGGAGCCGTCGGCGAACAGGCCGTGGACGAGGACGATGTTGCGCGCCTTCACCGCCGCCTTGGGACGGGCAAGCGCTGGGCCGGCGAGCGATACGGCGAGTGAGGCGAGGGCGGCGCGGGAAAAGCCGCGGCGATCGAGCGAAAGCTGGGACATGGTGGCGCAACTCCGTCGGAGGGCGGGACACCGCCGATATGCACCCGGCCCGCGCCTCGCCCAATCATCCAAAGGTTTGCCGGGCTGCAACCGCGCTTGCACAGCGCGCATTCACGCGAAGGAGAAGATATATTGCAAACGATTCGCAATAGTATTAGGGCCCGCGCAACGCCGCCGGCAGTGCGGCGACCCAACCGCTCGAAAGGGGCTCCACCTTGACGTTCAAGCTTTCTCTCTCGCTGGGGGTCGCGCTCTGCGCCCTCGCCACGCCCGCCTTCGCCCAGACGGAGGAGGCGCAGAAGCCGGCCGAGGGAGAAGAGATCGTCGTCAGCGGCCGCTATACGATCCCCGACAAGATCGACACCGCCACCGGCCTCGGCCTGACCGTGCGCGAGACGCCGCAATCGGTGAGCATCGTCACCGCCCAGCGCATCCTCGACCAGAATCTGATCAGCGTCGCGGACGTGATCAACAATGGCGTCGGCGTGTCGGTCAACGAAGTCGATGACGTCCGCAACACCTTCTATGCGCGCGGTTTCGAGATCCGGAACACCCAGGTGGACGGCGTGCCCGCCGCCTGGACGCTGGCCGGCGGCAATGGCGAGACCAGCATCGACGTGTCGATCTACGAGCGCGTCGAGATCGTGCGCGGCGCGACCGGACTGCTCTCGGGCGCCGGCGATCCCTCGGCCTCGGTCAACCTGGTCCGCAAGCATGCCGATGCCAGGGAATGGGGCGGCTACGTCAATGCCAGCGCCGGCAGCTGGAACACCTATCGCGTCTCGGCCGATGTCGGCGGTGCGCTCGACGCCAATGGCCGCATCCGCATCCGCGCGGTCGGCCGCTACGAGAATGGCAGGAACTTCACCGACCTGCTGCACACCAAGAAATATGTGCTCTACGGCGTCGTCGATGCCGATGTGACCGACACGACCCTGGTCCGCGCCGGCATCAGCTACCAGGACACCAGGCCCAAGGGCGCGACCTGGGGCGCGCTGCCGACCTTCTACAGCGACGGCTCGGTCACCACCGACCTCGCCCGCTCGCAGACCACGGCGGCCGACTGGACCTATTGGAACTCCACCAACCGCAACATCTTCGCCACGATCCGCCAGGAGATCGGCGACCGCTGGAGCGTCACCGCCAACTACAACCAGCTGCGCAACACCGGCGATACGCAGCTGCTCTACATGTACGGCACCGCCGACCGGGCGACGGGCACGATCCAGAGCAGCAACCCCTACAAGTCGAAGGGCGTGAGCACGCAGGAGAGCTTCGACGGCCAGATCAAGGGCAGCGTCAAGCTGTTCGGCCGCGATCACGAGGTGGTGCTCGGCGCGCTGCACAGCGTGCTCAACCGCTACACGGACAATTTCGTGGCGCCGTACACGGAGAACAACCCCGCCTGGGGCGCCGGGCTGAACTCCTGGGCGACCAACGTGCCCGTCCTCGGCCGTGAAGGCGCGGCCTTTCCCGAGCCGGTGTTCGGCACCACGGCGGTGCGCAACGAGCAGGAGCGGATCGAGCAGACCGGCTATTATGGCGCGGTCCGCCTCAACATCGCCGATCCGCTCAAGATCATCGCGGGCGGCCGCCTCGCCAGCTGGCACCAGCGCGGCTTCGCGTGGAGCGGCTCGAGCGACTACGGCAAGAGCGACGAGTTCATCCCCTATGTCGGCGCGCTGCTCGACATCGCCTCGAACCACCGGCTCTATGCGAGCTACACCAAGATCTTCCAGCCGCAGAACCTGCGCACCCGCACCCTCGACCTGATCGCGCCGCTCGATGGCAAGGCCTATGAGGTCGGCCTGAAGAGCGCCTTTTTCGGCGAGGCGCTGCAGACCTCGGTCGCCCTGTTCCGCATCGAACAGGACAATGTCGGCCAGCCCGACATCATGGTCACCCCGCCGGGCGGCGGCCTGCCGCAGCAGACTTATGTCGCCGCGCAGGGGGTGACGAGCGAAGGTTTCGAGATCGAGGCGACCGGCAAGCCGCTGCCCGGCTGGAACATCAATTTCGGCTATAGCCAGTTCAAGGCCGAGGACCGCGACGGCGTTGCCGCCAATACCGAGCAGCCGCGGCGCCTGCTCAAGCTGTTCACCACCTATACGGTCGATCGCCTGACCTTCGGCGGCGGCGTCAATTATCGCAGCGAGGCCTTCACCATCGCGCCGAACCCGGTCACCAATGCGCCGTTCCGCTTCGAGCAGGGCGGCTTCGCGCTGGTGAGCCTGATGGCGCGCTATGCGCTGAGCGAGCAGATCTCGGTCCAGGCCAATGTCGAGAACCTGCTCGACAAGACCTATTACAGCCAGATGGGGACGTTCAGCCAGTATCGCTACGGCGCGCCGCGCAACTTCACGGTCAGCGCCAGCTACCGCTTCTGAAAAGGGGGCAGGGAGGTGCGGCACGCGCCTCCCTCGCCCCAAGCCAGGGAGAGTGACGAATGAAGACGCTTCTGCTTGCCGCCGCCGCGATGCTGATCGCCGCGCCCGCCACCGCGCACGAGATCTGGGTCGAGCATGACGGCAAGGGCCCGGCGCGCATCTATCTGGGCGAGCCGAACGAGGCGGTCCCGGCCAATGGCGATCCCGAATTCCCCAAGCTGCAGAAGCCGCAGCTGGTCGGCGCGACGGGCGCGCTGACCCGCCGCGCCAACCATATCGAGGCGGCGGTCCCGGGCACCGGCGACGTGCGTGTGCGCGACGATGCGGTGTTCGAGCCCTGGCAGTCGGGCGACGCGAAGCAGGGCGCGATCTTCTATGCCCGTGCCGGCCGCAGCGAGACGAGCCACAAGCTCGACCTCGAGCTGGTGCCGGTGGCGGCGAATGGCGACAAGTTCACCCTGTTCTTCCGCGGCAAGCCGCTGGCCGATGCCAAGGTCACGATCATAACGCCGGATCGCTGGCAAAAGGCCTTCACCACCGACGCCCAGGGCCGCATCGATGCGCCGCAGCTCGGCAAGGGCCGCTACCTGCTCAGCGCGTCGCACACCGAAACCGCCCCGGCCAAGCTGGGCGGGCAGGACGTGGCGAGCGTGATGCACATCTCGACGCTCACCTTCGTGCGCTGACCCGCAACGGGATGCGTGCACGGCATGGCCGTACGTACGCATCCCATGTTGCCACGCAGCAGGGATTGCCTCACTAGTCGCCGCGGATAGCTGGGGACGAAGCTTGGCGAGCAGCGCCGCACCTCTGTTCGACGCGGGAACGATCGCCGACCGGTGGATCGCCGAATATCGTGCGTCGGCGCCTGTCGACGACATGCTTTCGGGCGATCCGGCCTGGGCCGCGGTGTTCGAGGAACTGGCGGGACTTGCCGGCGAGAATCTCGAAGCCGCGCGCGAACGCGCGCATCGCCATGCCGAGGACATCGGCACCGGCTTCCGCATCGCCGGCGAAGGCGAGGAGCGCCCCTGGCCGCTCTCGCCGATCCCGCTGCTGATCCCGCAGGCCGAGTGGAACACCATTGCCGCCGGCATTGCCCAGCGCGCCGAGGTGATGGAGCAGGTGCTCGCCGACCTCTATGGCCCCGGCAAGCTGGTCGCCGACGGGCATGTGCCCGCCGCGCTGGTCACCGGCAGCCCCTTCTTCCTGCGCCCGCTCGCCAATTCGGTGCCGCCGGGCGGCTATCATCTCCAGGCGCTGGCGATCGACCTTTGCCGCGGGCCGAACGGTGAATGGCGGGTGCTCGCCGATCACCTGCGCGCGCCGGCGGGGGCGGGCTATGCGCTCGAGAACCGGCTGGCGATGGCGCAGACCCTCGACGGCCTCCAGACCCGGCTCAACATCGCCCGCCATGCGCCCTTCTTCGCGGCGTTCCGCGAGGGGCTGGCCGCGCGCTGCCGCCGCGCCGAGCCGCGCATCGCGCTGCTCACTCCGGGCCGGCTCAACCCGAGCTATGCCGAGCAGGCGCATCTCGCCCGCTATCTCGGCTGGCTGCTGGTCGAGGGTGCCGATCTCGCGGTGCTCGACGACAAGCTCTATGTTCGCACCATTGCCGGCCTCAAGCGCGTCGATGCGCTGTGGCGGCGGCTCGATCCGCGCCTGCTCGATCCGCTCGCGCTCGACAGCCATTCGACGATCGGCGTGCCGGGGCTGGTCGATGCGATGGTCGCGGGCAATGTGGTCATCGCCAATGCGCCGGGCGCCGGCCTCCTCGAGGCGCCCGCCTTTGCCGCCTTCTTGCCTCGCCTGGCCGAGCTGCTGACCGGCGAGGCACTCAGCCTGCCCAATATCGCCACCTGGTGGTGCGGCCAGGACGATGCGAAGGCGCATGTCGAGGCCGAGCTCGATCGCCTGCTGGTCAAGTCCGCCTTCGGCGTCCCGCCGCTCGGCCTGCCCGGGGCCAAGGCCGTGCTCGGCTCGGCGCTGCAGGGCGAGGCGCGGGCCGCGCTGCTCGCCGACATGGCGCGGCGGCCGCAGGACTATGTCGGGCAGGAAATCGTCCACCTCTCGACCATGCCGGTGGTCAGCGAGGACAAGCTCGCCGCGCGCCCCTTCACCCTGCGCGTGTTCGCGGCACGCGGCAGCGACGGCGCCTGGACGGTGCTGCCCGGCGGCTTCGCCCGGATCGGCGAGCATGCCGATGCCCGCGCCGCGGTGATGGGCGAGGGGATGTGGTCGGCCGATGTCTGCGTCCACGGCCCCGATCCGGTCGAGCCGGTGTCGCTGCTGCCAGCGGGCGATTCGACCCAGCTGCGGCGCAATCCGGGGACTTTGCCCAGCCGGGTGGCCGACAACATGTTCTGGCTCGGCCGCTATCTGGAGCGCGGCGAGGCGCAGCTCGGCGTGATCCGCGTGCTGCTCGGCAATTCGATCAGCGCGGATACCGGCGCGGCGCTTGCCGCCGATACGGTCCGCCGGCTCGTCGACATCCTCGTCGCCAGCCAGGCCGCGCCGGCACCGGGTGCGATCCGGCGCGCCGATCTGACGCATCTCGCCCGCGCCGCGCTCGAGGATGTCGGGCAGGGCTGGTACAGCGTCGCCGCGATCAATGCCCAGGCGCGGCTGATCGGCCAGGTCTCGCGCGACCGGCTGGCTGCCGACATGGTCCGCCTGCTCGACGCGCCCTTCCCGGCGCGCGGCACGCTGCTCGACAAGGCCGGCTCGCTGCAACGGCGCTATTCGGCGCTGGCCGGGCTCGCCGCCGAGCATATGGGGCGCACCGATGCCTGGCGCTTCCACGACATGGGCCGGCGGGTCGAGCGCGCGCTGGCGACGCTCCGCTTCCTGCGCGCCTTCGGGCGGGTCGATGCGACCAGTGACGATCTCGGCACCCTGCTCGACCTGGCGGACAGCCAGATCAGCTATCGCCAGCGCTATCTGACCGGCATCGGCCGGGTGCCGGTGCTCGATCTGGTCACGCTCGATCCGGGCAATCCGCGCGGCATCGCCTATCAGGTCGGGGCAATCTCGGGCCATCTCAACAAGCTGCCGGTGCTGTCTGACGACGGGCTGGCCGAGCCGCAGCAGGAGCAGGCGCGCGAGCTGGCGGCGATCCTGGTGACCGGACAGGCGGTACGGATCGACGACAATATGCTCGCCGGGCTCGAGCTGCGCCTCGGCCTGCTCTCCGATGCGATCGCGCGGCGCTATTTCCTGCAGGGTGCCGAGCCGCTGCGCGCCGCCGGGCTCGTCCTCGCCTGATGCTCTACCGCATCCGCCACGTGACCCGGTTCGACTATGCGCAGCCGGCCGCGTTCGCGCGCTGCAATCTGCGCCTCAAGCCGATCTTCTGGTCGGGGCAGGAGGTGCTCGACTATGCCCTGTCGGTCGAGCCGGGCGGGCGGATCTTCCCGGCCCGGGCCGAGGCCGGGCTCGCCAATGTCGTGCGGCTGGTGCTGGAGGTGCCGACCAGCACGCTGACGATCGAGAGCAGCGCGCGCATCCGGGTCGAGCGGCCGATCCCGGTGCCTTCCGCCTCCGATCCGACGGTCGCCGGGATCGCGCGGCTGTCACGCGAGAGTCGCGACATGTCGCCGGCCGGTCCTGCCGCCTATCTCTTCCCCTCGCCGCAGATCCCGCTCGACGGCGCCATCGCCGAATGGTGCGCGCCCGATCTCGCGCCGGATCGGGGCGTGCTGGAGGCGGCCCATGCGCTGGCGACGCGGATCCAGCGCGAATTCGACTTCGATCCCAGCGCCACTTTGGTCGACACGCCGCCGCGCGCCGCCTTCGACAAGCGCCGGGGGGTCTGCCAGGATTTCGCGCAGATCATGATCTCGGGCCTGCGCGCGGCCGGCCTGCCCGCCGCCTATGTCTCGGGCTATCTGCGCACCCTGCCGCCGCCGGGCCAGCCCCGGCTGGTCGGCGCCGATGCGACGCATGCCTGGGTGCTGGTCTGGGCCGGGCCCGATCTCGGCTGGGTCGGGGTCGATCCGACCAACGGCATCTGGATGGCCGAGGACCATGTCGTGATGGCGATCGGCCGCGACTATGCCGAGATCGCGCCGATCGACGGCATCGTGCTCGGCTCGGGCGCGCAGGACATGCATGTGTCGGTCGATGTCGAGCCGCTCGACGCGGAATAGGAAATAAAATATCTCTCGCGCGTAACAAGATTACGCCCTGCGGCGATGGATACAGCTCCAGGCGTGTACTTCGTGTACTTTGGGCCTGCGACGGCACCCGGCGACATTCGCTGCGCGCCCTTGCGTTAGCGGCCCGACACGCCGAAATACGGCGCGTCCAAAGGGGTTTTGATGGCTGCTGATCCTTATTCCGTCCTGAATGTCGCGCGCGGTGCGAGCGAGGCTGATATCAAGAAGGCCTATCGCAAGCTCGCCAAGGAGCTGCATCCCGACCGCAACAAGGACAATCCCAAGGCGGCGGAGAAGTTCAGCCAGGTCACCCAGGCCTATGACCTGCTGACCGACAAGGACAAGCGCGCCCGCTTCGACCGCGGCGAGATCGACGGCGAGGGCAATCCGACCAACCCGTTCGGCGGCTTCAGCCCCGGGGGAATGGGCGGCATGGGCGGCGGCCAGGGCGGCTTCCGCGCCGATTTCGGTGGCGGCGACGGCGGCGGCTTCGGCGACATCTTCGAGGGACTGTTCGGCGGCATGGGCGGCCGGCGCGCTGCCGGCGGCGGTGGCTTCTCGGGCGGCTTCGGCGATTTCGGCCGGCGTAGCTCGGCCAAGGGCGCCAATGTCCCCTATCGCCTGGCGGTGAGCTTCGAGGACGCGGCGAAGCTGGCGCCGCAGCGGGTCACCCTGCGCGACGGCAAGACGATCGACCTCAAGCTGCCCGCCGGCGTCGAGACCGGCACCCAGATGCGCCTGGCCGGCAAGGGCGAGGAAGGCCCGGGCGGCCCCGGCGATGCGATCGTGACGATCGAGATCCAGCCGCACCGTTTCTTCGAGCGCAGCGGTGACGATATCCGGCTCGAGCTGCCGGTGACGCTCTCGGAGGCCGTGCTCGGCGCCGAGGTGCGCGTGCCGACGCCGGACGGCGCGGTGATGCTCAAGGTCCCCAAGGGCTCGAGCTCGGGCAAGACGCTGCGCCTCAAGGGCCGCGGCTTCCACCACAAGGGCGCGGGGCGCGGCGACCTGCTCGTCACGCTGATGGTCGAGCTGCCGGTAAATGACGATGCGCTGATCGAGTTCGCGCAGGGCTGGACCGACAAGGGGAACCCGCGTGGCCGCATGGGCGTCTAACGCTTTGTGACGACAGGGGAAGATACGGGCGCCGCTGAAGCGAGGCCGGGGCTTGGATCCCGCATCCTCGGCCTGCTCGCCCGGATCGGCCTCGGTCCCAGATTCTGGACCGTGGCCAAGCGGGTGGTGATCGGCACGTTCAACGACGGCTTCACCTATGCCGGCAACCTTGCCTATCTCAGCCTGGTCACGCTCTTCCCCTTCTTCATCGTCGCCGCCGCGATCGCCCAGCTGTTCGGGCGCAGCTCGGAGGGGATCCATACACTCGAGGCGTTCCTCCGCACCGTGCCGCCCGACGTCGCGACCTTGCTGCGCAAGCCGGTGTCGGACGTGCTGATGGCGCGGACCGGCAACCTGCTCTGGTTCGGTGCGATCGTCGGGCTGTGGACCGTCGCCGGCTTCATCGAGACGATCCGCGGCATCCTGCGCCAGGCGTACGGCGTCCAGTCGAGCACGCCCTTCTGGCGCTACCGGCTGGGGGCGATCGGGATGATCATCGCCTCGGTGATCATCACCATGGCGGCGTTCAGCTTCCAGGTGATCCTCACCGCGGTCGAGCAGTTCCTCTACAACATCTTCCCCTGGGCATCGGAAGCGCAGCGCATCGTCTCCTTGAGCAAGATCGCGCCGGCGGTGGCGCTGTTCGGCGCGCTCTACATCCTGTTCTACTCGCTGACGCCCAGCCGTTTCCGGAAGAGCAAATGCCCGAAATGGCCCGGCGCGCTGTTCACCGCGGTGTGGTGGCTGCTGGTTACCGCCCTGTTGCCCAAAATCCTCGGTACGCTGGGAAATTACGATCTGACCTATGGAAGCCTTGCAGGCGTGATGATCGCGCTGATCTTCTTCTTCCTCGTCGGCCTCGGTCTGGTAGTCGGCGCCGAGTTGAATGCGGCTCTGGCGGAAACGCCCGAAACGAGTCTAGAGGAACCGCGGAAGAATGGAGAATAGCGCGTCGTGACCGGATTGATGCAGGGCAAGCGTGGGCTGATCATGGGCCTCGCCAATGACAAGAGCCTCGCCTGGGGCATCGCGAAGAAGCTCGCCGAGCAGGGTGCCGAGCTGGCGTTCAGCTATCAGGGCGATGCGCTGCTCAAGCGCGTGAAGCCGCTCGCCGAGCAGCTGGGCTCGGATACGCTGATCGATTGCGACGTGGCCGACATGGACGCGCTCGACGCGGCGTTCGACACGCTCAAGGCCAAGTGGCCGACGATCGACTTCATCGTCCACGCCATCGGCTTCTCCGACAAGTCGCAGCTGCGCGGGAAATTCTACGACACCACGCTCGACAATTTCCTGATGACGATGAACATCTCGGCCTACAGCCTGGTAGCCGTCGCCAAGCGCGCGCGCGAGCTGATGCCGAATGGCGGTTCGATCCTGACGCTGACCTATTACGGCGCCGAGAAGGTGATTCCGCACTATAACGTGATGGGCGTCGCCAAGGCCGCGCTGGAGACCAGCGTGAAGTATCTCGCGGTGGATCTCGGCCCGGAGAACATCCGGATCAACGGCATTTCCGCCGGTCCGATCCAGACGCTGGCGGCCCGGGGCATCGGCGACTTCAACTATATCCTCAAGTGGAACGAGCTGAACTCGCCGCTCCGCCGCACCGTGACGATCGAGGATGTCGGCGGCGCCGGGCTCTACATGCTCTCGGACCTGTCGTCGGGCGTCACCGGCGAGATCCACCATGTCGATTCGGGTTACAACGTGATCGGCATGAAGGCCGAGGACGCGCCGGACATCGCGCTCTCTTGAGCATCGTGGTGCGCCCCGCGACCGGCGGGGACGTGGCGGCGATCGATGCGCTTCTGCGCCGCGCCTTCCCGGCCGAGGACGAGGCTCGGCTGGTCCAGCGGCTGTGCATCGACGGCGACATGGTGCTGACCCTGGTCGCGGACGACGAGGAGACCGGCGCGCTTGCCGGGATGATCGCGTTCAGCCGGATGGAGGCGGAGATCGCCGGCAAGGCCATCGCCGCGGTCGCGCTGGCGCCGCTGGCGGTGGACAAGGTCTGGCGCCAGCAGGGCGTCGGCGAGGCCTTGGTCCAGGCCGGAATTGCCCAGCTGGGCGCAGCGGGCGCGCTGCTGTGCTTCGTGCTCGGCGAGCCCGGCTATTACGAGCGCTTCGGCTTCGCGGCCGAATGGGCGCAGGGATTTGCCTCGCCCTATGCCGGTGAGTATCTGATGGCGCTGCCGCTTCAGGGTGGCGCCATGCCGTGCGGGGTGCGCGGCGCCGCGACGCATGCACCGGCGTTCGCGCAACTGGGCAGGGTCGAGTGAGCTTCAACACCTTCGGACGCGTCTTCCGCTTCACCACCTGGGGCGAGAGCCATGGCCCGGCGCTCGGCGCGGTCGTCGATGGCTGCCCGCCGGGGCTGAGCCTGTCCGAGGGTGACATCCAGCCTTTCCTCGACAAGCGCCGCCCGGGCCAGTCGCGCTTCACCACGCAGCGCCAGGAGCCGGACCAGGTCCGCATCCTCTCGGGCGTGTTCGAAGGGCGCACGACCGGAACGCCCATCGCGCTCCACATCGACAATGTCGACCAGCGCTCCAAGGATTATTCGGAAGTCGCCAAGGCCTATCGCCCCGGCCATGCCGATTATGCCTATGACGCGAAATACGGCTTTCGCGACTATCGTGGTGGCGGACGCAGCTCGGCGCGCGAGACGGCGGCGCGGGTGGCGGCGGGCGCGGTCGCGCGGCTGGTGATCCCCGAGGTCACGATCCTCGCCTGGGTCGAGGCGATTGGCGGCGACGCGATCGACTATGCCAATTTCGATGCCGCCGAGATCGGCAACAACCCCTTCTTCTGTCCCGATGCCGAAGCGGCGAAGCGCTGGGAGGCGCTGGTCGATGGGGCGCGCAAGTCGGGCTCGTCGCTGGGCGCGGTGATCGCCTGCGAGGCGACCGGGGTGCCCGCCGGCTGGGGGGCACCGCTCTATGCCAAGCTCGACAGCGAGCTGGCCGCTGCCTGCATGTCGATCAACGCGGTGAAGGGCGTCGAGATCGGCGACGGCTTCGCGGCGGCGGCGCTGACCGGCGAGCAGAATGCCGATGCGATGCGCCCGGGACCGGACGGCAAGCCGCATTTCCTCGCCAACCATGCCGGCGGCATCGCCGGCGGCATCTCGACCGGCCAGCCGGTGCGGGTGCGGGTGGCGTTCAAGCCGACCAGCTCGATCCTCACGCCGGTCGAGACCGTCACGCGCGAAGGCGAAGCGACCGAGATCCTGACCAGGGGCCGTCACGATCCCTGCGTCGGCATCCGCGGCGTGCCGGTGGTCGAAGCGATGGTCGCGCTCGTCCTCGCCGACCAGAAGCTGCTCCACCGCGCCCAGATCGGCTGATTCGTTTCCCGGAGGCCGGGCTCTCCGGCCCAGGCAAATAGCCGGTCGCATCCCATGGTGCGGCCGGTTTTTGCATGCGCGCCGGTTTCGACCCGTCCCTTGACGGGCTCGCCTCATTGCTCAGCCGTGTGCCGGGCAGGGCTGGCTGAAATGTCTGGAAACAATCCAGACATGTGCAACCGCTCGAAGGGTTGTCGGCAAAAACCGAAGGAGGATTGCCCTGTTATGTTGCTCAAAACCCTGATCGGCGCCGCGGCGCTGCTGGCCGCCCCCGCGGCTTTCGCCCAGACCACTACGCCCTCGGACCCGTCTGCCAACCCGCCGACGGAAACCACTGCTCCTGCGCCGGCACCCGACCCCAGCGCCAATCCGGCGCCTGCGCCGGATACCAGCACGGCCACGCCCGCGCCCGATCCGGCTTCCCCCAGCCAGGATCCTGCGGCTTCGTCCGAAGACAAGCGTGATGCCAAGAAGGAAGGCAAGAAGAAGCCCCACTAGGGCTCCCGACGCAGGGGATGCGCTACCCGCCCTGGCCGGACGGGTAGCGCATTGCCGTGTCTTCAGTCCGCGAAGGGATCGCGGACCAGAATCGTGTCCTCGCGCTCGGGGCTGGTCGAAACCAGCGCCACCGGGCAGCGGATCAGCTCTTCCACCCGGCGGATATACTTGATTGCGGCAGCCGGCAGCTCCGCCCAGCTGCGCGCACCGGCGGTGGTCTCCTGCCAGCCCGGCATCGTCTCATAGACCGCCTCGACCGCAGCCTGGTCGGCGGCGTTGGAGGGGTAATAGTCGATCGCCTCGCCGTGCAGCTTGTAGCCGGTGCACACCTGGATCTCGTCGAACCCGTCGAGCACGTCGAGCTTGGTCAGCGCGATGCCGGTGATGCCCGAGACGGCGGCCGACTGGCGCAGCAGCACCGCGTCGAGCCAGCCACAGCGGCGCTTGCGGCCGGTGACGGTGCCGAACTCGTGGCCGCGCGTGCCCAGCCGCTCGCCGATCTCATTGTCCTGCTCGCTCGGGAACGGGCCTGAGCCGACGCGGGTGGTATAGGCCTTGGCGATGCCGAGGACGAAGCCGACTGCGCCCGGGCCGATGCCCGATCCGGCCGAGGCGGTGCCCGCCACGGTGTTCGACGAGGTGACGAACGGATAGGTGCCGTGATCGATGTCGAGCAGCACGCCCTGCGCGCCCTCGAACAGGATGCGGCGGCCGCGCTCGCGGGCGGCATTGAGCGCGCGCCACACCGGCTGGGCGAAGGGCAGGACGAAGCCGGCGATCTCGCGCAGTTCCGCAAGCAGCGCCTCGCGGTCGATCGGCGGCTGGTCGAAGCCGGCGCGCAGCGCGTCGTGATGCGCGGTCAGGCGATCGAGCTGCGGGCCGAGCTCGTCGAGATGGGCGAGGTCGCAGACGCGGATCGCGCGGCGGCCGACCTTGTCCTCATAGGCCGGGCCGATGCCGCGGCGGGTGGTACCGATCTTGCCGGCGCCGCTGGCATCCTCGCGCAGCGCGTCGAGATCGCGATGGAAGGGGAGGATCAGCGGGCAATTGTCCGCGATCATCAGCTTGTCGGGGGTGATCTCGACGCCCTGGCCGCGCAGCTTCTCGACCTCGGCCTTGAGGTGCCAGGGATCGAGCACCACGCCGTTGCCGATCACGCTCGGCGTGCCGCGGACGATGCCCGAGGGGAGCAGCGAGAGCTTGTAGACATTCTCGCCGACGACGAGCGTGTGGCCGGCATTGTGGCCGCCCTGGAAGCGCACGACCATGTCGGCCCGCTCGGCGAGCCAGTCGACGATCTTGCCCTTGCCTTCGTCACCCCATTGGGCGCCGATAACCGCTACATTTGCCATGGATACACGTCTCCGCCTGCCGGGGCGGGCCACAAGCCGCCCTTCGACAGGACTCGGCGGCTGGGCTTTACGGAGGCCGGGGCGCAAGGCGCCGAAGCCGCGGGGCGCATGGCGCGTGCGGGCGATTCGGTCAAGTTGTTTGGGGCGATCGGATCGCTTTTCCCCGGGGAGCAGGCAGGCCCTAGGCGTCCAGTGCCGCTCGCACCGCAGCCGCCAGCCGGTCGAGATCGAAGGGCTTGGCGAGGATCGTCTCGCCCGCGACGCGCGCCGTCTCCGGGGCATAGCCGCTGGTCAGCAACACCTTGAGCCCGGGCACCCTTGCCCGCGCCCGCTCGGCCAGCTCGCGCCCGGTCATCTCGGGCATCACCACGTCGCTGAACAGCAGCGAGATCGGCGGGCCGGCTTCGATCAGCCGCAGTGCCTCGGGCCCGTCGCGCGCGCCGATCACCTGGTAGCCCAGCTCGCGCAGTGCCTCGATCGAGTAGTTGCGTACCCGCTCCTCGTCCTCGACCACCAGCACCGTCTCGCCGCTGCGGGCGCCCATCGGCACGGCGATCGGGGCGTCGGCCCGCGGTGCGGGCGCGGCGCCGGCATCGGCGGGCAGATAGAGCCGCACGGTGGTGCCCTGGCCCGGCTCGGTGTCGATCCCCACCGCGCCGCCCGACTGGCGGATGAAGCCGAACACCTGGCTGAGCCCCAGCCCGGTGCCCTTGCCCACCCCCTTGGTGGTGAAGAAGGGATCGAAGGCGCGCGCGGCCACTTCCGGCGTCATGCCGGTGCCGGTGTCGATCACGGCGATCTCGACATAGTCGCCCGGCTGCAGCTCCAGCTCGGCAGCTTCCTCCGCCTCGAACCGGGCATTGGCGGTGGCGAGTACCAGCTTGCCGCCATGCGGCATCGCGTCGCGGGCATTGACCGACAGGTTGAGGATGACGTTCTCGAGCTGGTTGGGATCGGCGCGCAGCGGCGAGACGCCGGTCGGCAGCGCCGTCTCCACCGTCACGTCGTCGCCCAGCGTGCGGACGAGCAGCTCGATCATCCCGCGCACCATTTCGTTGGCGTCGATCGCCACGGGTGCGAGCGGCTGCTGGCGCGAGAAGGCGAGCAGCCGCTGGGTGAGCGCGGCGGCGCGGGTCGCCCCGTCGCGCGCGGCGGTGACGTAGCGGTCGATATCGAGCCGGCCCTGCGCCACCCGCCGCTCGAGCAGGTCGAGCGCGCCGATCACCACGGCGAGCATGTTGTTGAAGTCGTGCGCGATGCCGCCGGTGAGCTGGCCGACCGCCTCCATCTTGTGCGCCTGGCGCAGCCGCTCCTCCGCCGCCATCAGCTGCTCGGTCCGCTCGCGCACCGCCGCCTCCAGCGCCTCGCGCGAGCGGGCGAGCACTTCGCGGGCATCGACAATGTCCTGAATGTCGGTGCAGGTGCCGAACCAGCGGGTGATCTCGCCCTGCTCGTTCCGCACCGGCTGGGCGCTGCCGAGCACCCAGCGATAGCGGCCGGAACGATGCTTCAGCCGATATTCGATCCGGTAGCGCGCGCCGGTTTCCAGGCTCTGGTGCCATACCGACCAGGCGCGCTCCTGGTCGTCGGGATGGAACATGCCGTTCCACGCCGCGCCGTCGGTGCTGCCATGCGGCACGCCGGTATATTCGTACCAGCGGTCGTTGTAGTAATCGTGATAGCCGTCGGGCAGGGTCGACCAGACCATCTGGTCGATCGAATTGGCGATGGCGCGGAACTTGGCCTCGCTCTCGCGCAGCGCCGCCACTGCCTCGATCCGCTCGACCGCGTCCCAGGTCGTCTCCGCCACCGCTTCGATGAAGGCGACTTCCTCGGCGCTCCAGCGGCGCGGCTCGGCACTGTTGATCGACATCACCGCGACCCATTGCCCGCCGCGCAGCAGCGGCACGCCCACCCCGGCACCGGCAAGGTGCGCGAGCCCCGGCGCCTCGTGGGCGATGTCGCCCAGCACCACGGTGCGCCCGGAGCGATAGGAACGGGCATTTTCGGCCAGCGCCTCGATCGGCAGCGTGCCTTCGAGCGGGGCGAGCCGCCCGCTGGTCCAATAGGGGCCGAAGCGCACCGCCTCGCCCTGCACCCGGTAGAAGACCACCCGGTCGAGCGCCAGCTGCTCGCCGAGCGCCGCGGCGGTGAAGCGCATCACCGCATCGGCCGAATCGAGCCCGCGCTGCTGGTCGGACAGCGCGCCGAGGAACGCCTGGGCCTCGTTCGCCTCGCGCAGTTCCTCCGCCGTGTCGCGCGCGGCTTCCTCGGCCAGCTTGCGCTCGGTGACGTCGAAGGCGACGCCCGGGAAGCGCAAAGGCCTGCCCTCCTCGTCGAAGGTCGCGCGGCCCTGCGCGCTCACCCAGCGCAGCGTGCCGTCGCTCTGGACGAGCCGATATTCCTCGTTGAACGGCACGCGCTCGGTGAGGGTGCGGGCGATGCTCGCCTCGAGCCGGACGCGGTCGCCGGGATGCACGTTGACGAAGAAGCTCGCGATCGGCGCGCCCTTGCCCGCCAGCGCCTCGTCGACGCCGTAGAGGCGCAGGAAGCGCGCATCGGCGGTGACCTGGTCGCGCGCCACGTCCCACACCCAGGTGCCGACGCCGAGCGAGGCGTTGAGCGCGAGCTGCAGCCGCTCCTCGCTCCGCCGCAGCGCCTCCTCCGCGGTGGTGCGTTCGGTCACGTCGTTGGCGGCGACGAAGATGTCGGTGGTGTTGCCGTTCGCGTCCTTGATCGGCTGGTAGACGAAATCGAGGAAGCGGGTGTCGGCCGGGCCGTCGGCGCGGCGCTGGAGCAGCACCGGCACGCCGTCCGCGCGGAAGGTCTCGCCGCTCGCATAGACATTGTCGAGCAGCGCGACGAAGCCCTGCTCGACCACCTCGGGCAGCGCCTCGGCTACCGTCATGCCCAGCACCGGACGGCCGCCGATCAGCGCCAGATATTCCGAATTGGCGAATTCGAAGCGATGCTCGGGGCCGTGGAGCAGTGCCGTTGCACCCGGCGCCTGTTCGAACAGGTCGCGCAGCCGCGCCACTTCGGCGAGGCGGGCACGTTCGGCAAAGACGATCCGCGTGGTCTCGTTGCCTTGGTTGAGCATGCCGGCGACGCGGCCCTCGGCATCGCGCAGTGGCGTGAAGCTGTAGTTCCACCAGGTCTCCTGGCGCCGCCCGTCGCGCTCCATCATCAGCTGCTGGTCGTAGATCGCGAAGCCGCGGCCGCTCTCCAGCACCCCGACGATCTGCGGGCCGACCACGTCCCAGATGTCCGCCCACACCTCCGCACCCGCCCGGCCCAGCGCCCAGGGGTGGCGATCGGCGGGGATCGTCGCCCAGGCATCGTTGTAGAGCAGGTAGAGCTCCGGCCCCCAATAGACCGCGGTCGGGAAGGTCGAGCCCAGCGCCACGTCGAGCGCGAACTTCAGCACGTCGGGCCAATGCTCGGGCGGGCCGAGCGGATGCGCGCTCCAGTCGAAATCGCGGATTCGCGCCGCCATCTCGCCTTCATGATCCAGAAAGCGCAGCGCAGCCCCCATGCGCCAACCGATGCGGGGCACGGCCTCCCGAGTCAACCGACTGAGTCAACTCGACTTGGCCGCCCGGACGGCTATGGATGGGGCAAAGGAGAGACTTAATGAAGCTCGCAAGCCTGAAGAGCGGCCGTGACGGCAAGCTGGTCGTCGTTTCCACCGATCTGGCCTGGTATGCCAGCGCCGACATGATCGCGCCGACGCTGCAGGCGGCGCTCGACAATTGGGACCGGGTCGAGGCCGACCTGCGCAACCTCGCCACCGATCTCGATCACGAGGTGATCCCGCGCGAGCGCTTCCACGAGCGGCTCGCCGCAGCACCCCTGCCGCGCGCCTTCCAATGGGCGGACGGCTCGGCCTATGTGAACCATGTCGCGCTGGTGCGTCAGGCACGGGGTGCCGAGATGCCCGACAGCTTCTGGCACGATCCGCTGATGTACCAGGGCGGCAGCGACGGGTTCCTTGGGCCCCGCGACGCGATCCCGCTCGCCGACGAGGCCTGGGGCTGCGACCTCGAGGGCGAGGTGGTGGTCGTCACCGGCGACGTGCCGCTCGGCGCCTCGCGCGAGGAAGCGCTCGCCGCGATCCGGCTGGTCGGCCTCACCAACGACGTGAGCCTGCGCAACCTGATCCCGGGCGAGCTCGCCAAGGGCTTCGGCTTCTTCCAGTCCAAGCCGGCCAGCGCCTTCTCGCCGGCCTTCGCCACCCCCGATTCGCTGGGGGACTGGTGGAAGGACGGCAAGCTCCACCGCAAGCTGATGGTCGATGTGAACGGCAAGCCCTTCGGCCGGGCCGAGGCAGGAGTCGACATGACCTTCGACTTTGGCACGCTGGTCGCCCATGCGGCGAAGACCCGCAAGCTCGGTGCCGGCACGATCATCGGCTCGGGCACCGTCTCGAACCGCGGCGAGGATGGCGGGCCGGGCAAGCCGGTCAGCGAAGGTGGCGTCGGTTATTCCTGCATCGCCGAGATCCGCACGATCGAGACGATCCGGGGCGGCAAGCCGGAGACTCCCTTCCTCAAGGCGGGCGACACGGTGCGCATCTGGGCCGAGGACGACCGGCACCACCCGATCTTCGGCGTGATCGAGCAGACCGTCGGGGGCTAGAGTGGCCGGGATGGCGTGAAAACTCCATCGTCACCCCGGCGCAAGGCCGGGGTCACGAGTTGGGCGTGCGGAAGGGGTGCATTGAGCGGTAGATTCGGGTTGCGGGCGACGGGCCGAGCACCGATCTCCGCATCATGACAGGCGAAAGCTTCTACACCCTGTTCGAGACCGCATCGGGCTTCGCCGCGATCGGCTGGAACGCGCGGGGCATCAACAGTTTCCGGCTGCCGGCGGGCACTGCGGGCGAAGCCGAACACGCGTTGCTGCGGCGCCTGCCGGACGCGAAACCGGTATCCCCACCGCCGCAGGTGCAGGCGGTGATCGACGACGCGTTGCGCTATTTCACCGGCGATCGCGTCGATTTCGCGCAGGTTCCGGTCGACTTCGGGCCGCAGGAACCGTTCTTCGAGCGCGTCTATGCCGCCGTGCGCGCGCTCGGCTGGGGCGAGACGGCGACCTATGGCGCGATCGCGAAGCTGCTCGATGCCGGCCCCGAATTCGCCCGCGACGTCGGCCAGGCGATGGCGGCCAATCCGGTGCCGCTGATCGTCCCGTGTCACCGGGTGACCGCCGCGAACGGGAAGATCGGCGGCTTCTCTGCGCCCGGCGGTTCATTGTCCAAGGCCCGCATGCTCGAGATCGAAGGCGTCGAGGTGCGCGACGGCATCGTCACCCGCAACCTGCCGCAGCTGGGGCTGGGCTTCTAGAAGCCAAACCCGCCCTGGCTCTCGATCAGCGGCCAGCGGCCCAGTTCGACATGCCGGTGCTCGCCGAGCATCGAGTGGATCAGCACGAAATCGGTCGCGTCCCAGCCGATCGGCGGGATCGTCCGGGTGAAGGGCCGGCCCTTGCGGTAGAGCAGGGTGACGTGGGGATGGAACTCCCAGCCGCCGCGCAGCAGCCCGGCGCCGGCCAGCCCCGCCTGCAGCTTGCGCCCCAGCTCGGCCAATGCGTCGATCTTGCGGCTGGGCCGCAGCGCGATCGTCTCGTTGCCGCCCGAGATCCGGTCGAGCGCAACGGGCACCGGTGCCGCGGAGACCTGCGCGCCGATCTCGATCAGCCGCTTCATCTCGGCATAGGGCTGGCGGGCGAAATCCTCGGTGATGCCCAGGGTGATGTGCAGCCGGTCGTTCTCGACCACGCTTTCGGCGAGCCCGAGCTGGTCGCGCTGGACGCCGATCAGGTTGCGGGCGAGCGGGGAGGGGCGCAGCGCAAAGAACAGGCGGTTCCGCGGCATCAGTGGAAATCCCTTGAGCGCACCGGGATCAGGTCCGGCGCCTTGAGGCTGCGGCGCGGTGGCCAGCTGTCGGCCGGGCGCTGGCGCGGCACGAGGCGGTCGCGCGGATCGATCTCGCCGCCATGCCGCGCGCCGTCGCCCGGCATGGTCATGTCGGGCAGCTCCAGCTCGCCGACTTCGCGCAGCCACGGCGTGAGGTCGGTGATCTGCTCCGCCACCAGGTGGATCACGATCCCCTCGCGCTGCACCTTTCCGCGGATCGCCAGCATCGTCGCCGACATCACCGTGCGCCGGTTCGCCTCGAACCGATCGGCCCAGAGCACGGCATTGGCGATGCCGGTCTCGTCCTCCAGCGTCACGAACACCACGCCCTTGGCACTGCCCGGCCGCTGGCGCACGAGGATCAGCCCGGCGACTTCGACGCGCTGTCCGTCCTTCATGTCCAGCAGGTCCGCGCATCTGGCGATCCGTCGCGCTTCCAGCCGGTCGCGCAGGAAAAGGAGCGGATGCGCACGCAGCGAGAGCTGGGTGGCGCGGTAATCCTCCACCACTTCGCGGCCAGCGCTGAGCGGCTGCAGCGTGACTTCGGGCTCGACCACTTCGGCCACGGTCGCGCCTTCGCGGGCATCGGCGGCGGCGAACAGGTCGAGCGGTGCCTGGCTCAATCCCTTGATCGCCCAGAGCGCCTGGCGCCGGTTGAGGCCGAGCGCCTGGAAGGCATCGGCCCGGGCGAGCCGTTCGAGTGCGGCGGGCTTCACGCGCGAGCGGCGCCAGATGTCCTCGATCGAGGTGAAGGGGGCTTGCGCGCGCGCCCTGAGGATCGCGTCGGCATCGGCCTCCGCCAGCCCCTGCACGATCCGCATGCCGAGCCGGATCGGCTGCAGGCTCTTCCAGTCCGCCTCGGTGCCGCAGAACTTCGGGTCCCGTTCGCGCGGGTTCGGCCCCTCGGGTACCATCCGCGTATCCCAGTCGCTGTCGTTGATGCACACCGCCCGCGCCTCGACTCCGTGGGTGCGCGCATCGCGGATCAGCTGTGCCGGGGCGTAGAAGCCCATCGGCTGCGCGTTGAGCAGCGCCGTGCAGAACACGTCGGGATGGTGGCATTTCATCCAGCTCGAGGCATAGGCGATCTTGGCGAAGCTGGCGGCGTGGCTCTCGGGAAAGCCGTAATTGCTGAAGCCCTTGATCTGCTCGACCAGCCGTTCGGCGAAATCCAGGCTGATGCCGCGTTCGCGCATGCCGCTGATCAGCTTGGGTCCGAACTCGCCGATATCGCCGCTCGACTTGAACGTCGCCATCGCCCGGCGCAGCCGGTCGGCCTCGCCCGCGGTGAAGCCGGCGCCCTTGATCGCCACCTGCATCGCCTGTTCCTGGAACAGCGGCACGCCCAGCGTCTTGGTCAGCACTTCTTCCAGTGCCGGCGAGGGATAGGTGACCAGCTTCGGGTTCTGCCGGCGCTTCAGATAGGGGTGGACCATGTTGCCCTGGATCGGCCCGGGCCGAACGATCGCCACCTGGATCGCGATGTCGTAGAAGCAGACCGGCTTCATCCGCGGCAACATCGACATCTGCGCCCGGCTCTCGATCTGGAACACGCCCAGCGTATCGGCCTGCTGGATCATCGCGAAAGTAAGCTTGTCCTCCTCCTGCATCAGGGGCGAGGCGAGCGTGAGATGCGTCTGCTTGTGCTTTGCCAGCAGGTCGAAAGTACGGCGCATGCAGCCGAGCATGCCGAGACCGAGGATATCGACCTTCATGAATCCCAGCTCCTCGATGTCGAGTTTCTCCCATTCGACCACGCGGCGGTCGATCATTGCCGCGGGCTCGACCGGGATCAGGTCGTGCAGCTTGTCGCGGGTCAGCACGAAGCCGCCGGGATGCTGGGAAAGGTGGCGCGGGGTGTCGATCAGCTGGCGGGCCAGCTCGAGCGTCAGCGCCAGGCGCGGATCGCTGCGATCCAGGTTGAGCGCATCGGCATGCTTGTCGTCGACATCGTTCGACCAGCCCCAGACCTGCGACGACAGCGCCGCGGTCATGTCCTCGGGCAGCCCCATCGCCTTGCCGACTTCGCGCAGCGCGCTGCGCGAGCGGAAGCGGATCACCACCGCGGTCAGCGCGGCATGGTCCTGGCCGTAATTCTCGTAGATCCACTGGATCACTTCCTCGCGCCGCTCATGCTCGAAATCGACGTCGATGTCGGGCGGCTCCTTGCGCTCGGTCGAGATGAAGCGCTCGAACAGCAGCTGGTGCTTGATCGGGTCGATCGAGGTGATGCCCAGAGCGAAGCAGATCACCGAATTGGCGGCGCTGCCGCGCCCCTGGCAGAGGATATGCTGGCTGAGCGCGAACTGGACGATCGAATTGACCGTCAGGAAATAGGGGGCGTACTCCATCTGCTCGACCAGCCCGAGCTCGTGCTTGAGCAGGTCCTGATGCGCCTGGGATGGCTTGCCGGCGAAGCGCTGCTTGAGGCCGTTCCAGGCGAGCGTGGCGAGGGCTTCCTGGGCGCTGCGGCCATGGATGACTTCTTCCTCGGGATATTGGTGCTTCAGCTCCCGCAGGGAGAAGGTGCAGCGCTCGGCGATCGCCTCGGAAGCCGCCAGCGCTTCGGGATAGTCGCGAAAGCGGCGCGCCATTTCCTCCGGAGACTTGAGATGCCGGTCGGCGCTGCGCTCGCGGCGGAAGCCGAGTTCGTCGATCGTGCAGCACTCGCGGATCGCGGTGACCACGTCCTGCAGCATCCGCCGGTCGGGCGTGTCGTAGAGTACGTCACCGGTCGCCAGCGGGATCAGCCCGAAGCGGCGGGCGGCGAGGTTGAGTTCGTGCAGCCGCATCGCGTCGCCCGGGCGGCGATGCTGGGTGAGGCAGAGATGGCCGCGGTCGCCGAACACATCCGCCATCCATTCGAACGCCTGGGGATCGCCGGTATCGGCCAGCCCGGGCACCAGCGCGCCGACCATGCCCTCTGCGGCGCCGGCAAGGTCGTCCCAGTGGAGGAAGCACTGGCCCTTCTCGCCCTTCTGCGCGTCTGCGCGGCTCTTGCCGAGGGTGAGCAGCCGGGTGAGCCGGCTCCAGGCGGCGCGATCCTCGGGCCAGACCAGCACCGCGCTGCCATCGACCAGGTCGAGCCGGCAGCCGGCGATCATCCGGATCTTCAGGCCGAGCGCGCTGATCTTCTCCGCGGCGACGAGCGACCGCACCACGCCGGCCACCGAATTGCGGTCGACGATCCCCAGCGCCGGCAGGCCGATGAGCGCCGCCTGCCTGAACAGGTCCTCGGGCGAGGACGCGCCGCGCAGGAACGAGAAATGCGTCGTCACCTGGAGCTCGGAATAGCTCATCCGAACACCCCGTGGAGATACCAGCTGAGATCGCCGGTCGCGGGGCGCTCGCCGTCGCCGGCGCGGAACAGCCAATAGCGCCGGCCGGCCTCGTCCTCGACGCGGAAATAGTCGCGCACGCTCATCCGCTCGGCGTCGCGCTTCCACCATTCGCCCTGGATGCGCTCGGGGCCGTCGGCATGGATCACACGGTGGGGTTGCCCGCGCCAGGTGAAGCGGCGGGGCGGCTGGTCGGGCAGCTCGGCGATGACGTGATCGAGCCGCTCGGGCCGGCGCAGCAGCCGCGCCGGACGCGGCCAGCCGGAGTGCCAGGGTGGTAGCGGCGGGTTGCGGTCGAGCTGACGGACATCGTCGCGCTTGCCGCGCTGCGCCGGGCGGGCCGGGGGATCGAGCACCGGCGTGCGCGCCTCCGAACGCTCGGGCACGTCGCTCTCGACGGCACGCATCCGCCACATCGCGCCGAGGCCGATCCGCGTCGCCAGCGTATCGACCAAAGTGGCGAGGTCGGGCGCCGCTTCTTCATCGAGCCGCTCGACCACCGGCTCGGGACCGAGCAGGCCGGCGCGGCGGACATGCAGGGTGATCGCGTCGATGCCATATCCCGGCTCGACATCCTCGATCCGCCGCTTGAGCAGGCGGAGCAGATGCGCGGGGTCGCGATTGGGCCGGGCCAGGCCGATGCGGATGCGCTGCGGTACGCCGTCGATCCGCTCGGCAACGCATTCGAGCGCCTGCACCCCCAGCCCCTCGGTCTCGAGCGCGGCGGCGAGGCGCGGGGTGAGCGTGCCCAGCCAATGCTCGATGGCCTCGGCGCTGGCGATCGGCTCGGCGAAGCGCTGCTGCACGGCGATGCTCTCGGGCGGGATCACCGGATCGAGCGGCTCGGCGATCCGGCCCAGCGCCTGGTCGAGCCGCAGCACCGTCGCCGTGCCGAAGCGCCGGACCAAGGGCGCGCGTGGCAGCGCGGAAAGCTGGCCGATCCGGTCCACGCCGAGCCGCTTGAGCAGCTCGACCGCGGCTTCGTCGATGCGCAGCGCCGGGGTGGGCAGCGCGGCGAGCGCGGCCGCCTGCTCGCCCGGCGGGCAGATAGCATGGCCATGATAGCGGGCGAGCGCCCAGGCGGCGCCCGGCGTGTCGGCGATCGCTATCCGCGCGGTGAAGCCGGCGCGCGCGAGCAGGCGGACGATGCGCCGCGCCATCGCCGTCTCGCCACCGAACAGATGCGCGGTGCCCGAGATATCGAGGAACAGCCCGTCCGTATCCGACAGCGCCACCACCGGCGACCAGCGCCGCGCCGCGAGGATCGCGAGTCCCTTCAGCGAAGCCAGGTCGCCCTCGGGATCGGCCGGCCGAACATCGAGCCCGCGCACCTGCGCCCGCGCCTGGGTGACCGCCATGCCCGACCGCAGCCCCAGCGCCTGCGCGGCGGGGCAGGCGGCGGCGATCTCGATGCGGCTGCCGTTGCGGAGCGTGGTGACGAGGGGGGCGCTTAATTCCTCCCCCAGCTCGCTGGGGGAGGGGGACCGCGCGACGTAGTCGCGTGGTGGAGGGGCAGCGGGCGAAGCCCTCCGGCTGGCGCCGGCGGCCCCTTCACCACCGGCTTCGCCGACGGTCCCCCTCCCCGTTCCGGGGAGGAGTGAAGGTTCATCCCCCCGCGCCCATTTCGCGCCGGGCCGCCAATGGCCCTCATGCTGGGCGGGCTTGCGAAGCGGGGCCTGGGGGGCGGGGAGAAGGCGCGGATCAGGCCGCGCGCCGGGGCGCGCTTCCGCCCGCCACAGCCTTTCGATGGGCCATAGCGGGAGGAAGAGCGCAGCGACCCGTTGCATCGCATGCCTCCACCGTGATTTCGAATCCCTCGCCCCCCTTTTGCCGCGCCAGCTCGAGCTTCCAGCGCGATCGTCCGACGCCTTCCACCGGCAGCTTCGTCGAGGGCGCCGAGGCCACCCGCCAGCGCGTCACCGCTGCCGAGGGAGGCGAGATCGGGTCGCTGCCTTCGCGCGCGGCGCGCTTCATCAGCAGCGCGATCGTCCGCCCGCCCTCGGCTGCCAGCTGCAGGCGGCGCGTCGCGGTCATGTCGGCGCGCTTCGCCTCGCCGATCACCGCGCCCAGCCCGCGATGGCGCAGCCCCTCTTCCATCACTGCGAGCAGCTCGGCATCGTCCTTGGCCTCGGCATAGATCAGTCTTTTGGGATCGAGCCCCGACTGGGCGAGGCCGGGCGCGAACAGGTCGCGCCGCCGCACCACCCACAGCACCGGACCCCAGGCGCGTGCCGCGATCCCGGCAAGGAACAGGGTCGCCGCGCAATCGTCCGCCATGTCGCTGGTGCCTGCCGCCACCTCGTGCAGCGCGTCGAGCCGCAGCCCGCCATCGGCAAGGCGCGAATCGAGCGCCTCGATGCCGAAGGGCAACGACGGCCGCCGGCGGAATCCACCGGTCTCGAGACCGCGCAGCGTCTCGCGCAATTGCTTCAGGACGGCAGGATCGGCCATGCTGCTCACGACTCGGGGACAAAATCGTTCCTATTTTGTTCCATATGGGTGCAGAGTCAATTGCCATTCCGCCGCGCGCGCCTAAGCTCGCCGCAATCGCAGAATGCATGGGGACAATCGCGAACATGATCCGCAACTTCAGCCGCCGTCAGGCGCTTCTCGGCACCAGTGCCGCACTCGCAACGCCTTTCCTGGGGAGCCTGATGGCAAAAGCTTCTAATATCGGGGCTGCCGAACCCGTCGATGCCTCGCCGCTGCTCAAGCCCTGGCCGGGCGGCTATGGCGGCGTGCCCCCCTGGGACAAGTTCAAGGCGGAGATGTTCCCCGCCGCCTTCGAAGTGGCGATCGCCGAGCAGCGCCAGGAGATCCATGCGATCCGCAACGCGCGCACCGCCTCCACCTTCCACACCGTGATCGAGCCGATGCAGAAGGCCGGCGAGACGATGGACCGGGTCGAATCGGTCTGGGGCGTCTATGAGAGCAACCTCGCCGACAAGCAGGTCCAGGCGATCGACCGCGAATGGAGCCCCAAGCTCACCAAGGCGAATGACGAGCTGTTCCTCGATCCTTTGCTCTTCGCCCGGGTGAAGGGCGCGTACGACACGCGCGCCAGCCAGAAGCTCGATCCCCAGCAGCTCCGCCTGCTCGAGCGCAGCTATCGCGGCTTCGTCCGCCGCGGCGCCGCGCTGTCCGATGCCGAGCGCGCCGAGGTCAGCCGGCTCAACCAGGCGCTCGCATCTGCCTTCTCCGATTTCAGCCGCCGCCTGCTGGCAGACGAGGAGACCTGGATCGTCCTCGACAGCGAAGCCCAGCTCGCCGGCCTGCCGGACAGCTTCAAGGCCTCGCTCAAGGCCGCGGCCGAAGAGCGCAAGGTCGCCGGATGGGCGGTGGTCAACACCCGCTCCTCGGTCGCGCCGTTCCTCACCTATTCGACCGACCGCGCCCTGCGTGAAAAGGTCTGGCGCGCGTTCATCTCGCGCGGCGACAATGGCAATGCCAGCGACAACAAGGCCGGCATCGCCGAGATCCTCAAGCTCCGCCAGCAGCGCGCGAAGCTGCTCGGGTTCAAGAACCACGCCTATTTCCGCATGGACGACACCATGGCCGAGACCCCGGCCAATGCGATGAAGCTGATGATGGCGGTCTGGCCTGCCGCCCGCGCCCGTGTGGCGGAAGAGGTCGCCGACATGCAGGCGCTGGCCGACAAGGAAGGGGCGAAGATCACCATCGCGCCCTGGGACTATCGCTTCTATGCCGAGAAGGTCCGCAAGGCGAAGTACGACTTGGATGAGAGCGAGGTGAAGCCGTACCTCGAGCTGAACAACATCCTCCAGGGCGCCTTCTACGCCGCCGGCCGGCTCTACGATCTCGGTTTCAAGGAAGTGAAGGACGTGCCGGTGTTCGATCCCGCCGTGCGCACCTTCGAGGTTACCGACACCCGCACCGGCAAGAATATCGGCATCTTCTATTTCGACGGCTATGCGCGTTCCGGAAAGCGCTCCGGCGCCTGGGCCACCCGCTATCGCGGCCAGCAGAAGTTCGACGGCTTCCGCAACACGCTCGCCTCGAACAACAACAACTTCGTCAAGGGCGGGGCGGGCGAGCCCACCCTAATCAGCCTCGACGATGCGACGACGCTGTTCCACGAGTTCGGCCACGCGATCCACAGCCTGCTCCAGAACATCACCTATCCGGGGCTGGCCGGCACGCCGCGCGACTTCGTCGAATATCCGAGCCAGGTGAACGAGAATTGGCTGCTCACCCGCGACGTGCTCGACAAATATGCGAAGCACTACAAGACCGGCGCGCCGATGCCCCAGGCGCTGGTCGACAAGATCGAGAAGTCCTCGACCTTCAACCAGGGCTTCGACACGGTGGAATATCTCGCCTGTGCGATCCTCGACATGCAGCTGCATGATCGCGAGGAGCCGGTCACCGATATCGCCGCGTTCGAGAAGGAGGCGCTCGCTGCGCTCGGCATGCCCAAGGAGATCGTGCTGCGCCACCGCATGCCGCAGTTCAGCCATCTCTTCTCGTCCGACGCCTATTCGGCCGGCTATTATTCCTATCTCTGGTCCGAGACGATGGACGCGGACACCTGGGCGGCATTCCAGGAGACCGGCAATGTCTGGGACAAACCGACCGCCGACCGCTTCCGCGCCACCCTGCTTTCCACCGGCAACGAGACCGACCGCAAGGTCGCCTACCGCGCGTTCCGGGGAAGGGATCCGGACGTGTCGGCGCTGTTCAAGCGGCGCGGGTTCCCTGTGGCGTAATTATCCGATTACCGAGCAACTTCTGCTCCCCGGCGAAAGCCGGGGCCCAGGGTTTCTCTGCCCTATCGCTTGTGGCCCTGGGCCCCGGCTTTCGCCGGGGAACAGCCGGATTGGAACGCAGCGCCATCCGCCCTGAATTCCCATCCTTTCGCCCGGCATTTCAGGTCAGCACCTCTGACCTACTTGCGCGGGCATTTGAAATTTTATAACAACGGCGCGAAACGTGATTCCCGGGCGTTTGGCCACGGGAGCCTATGTCCGGAGAGCCCTTGTGAGCGAGCGCGACCGCGCCAACCTGCCCCCGCTTGCGCTGCACGTGCCCGAGCCGCGATTCCGCCCCGGCGACGAGGCGGACTTCAGCGACATCGCGGTGCCGCCCGCCGGCGCCACCCGCCGCCCGGACACCGCCGATGCTGCCTCCAGCTTCCACGAGCTGGCGTACGGTCTGGTCCGGGTGCTCGACGACGAGGGCAATGCCGTCGGCCCCTGGGATCCCCGACTGGACGCAGATGCCAAGCGTCGCATGCTCCGCTCGATGGCGCTCACCCGCGCGTTCGACGAGCGCATGTTCCGCGCCCAGCGCCAGGGCAAGACCAGCTTCTACATGAAGTCGACCGGCGAGGAGGCCGTCTCGATCGGCGCCGCGATGGCGCTGGCCGGCGACGACATGTGCTTCCCCTCCTATCGCCAGCAGGGGATCCTCATCACGCGCGGCTATCCGATCGTGACGATGATGAACCAGATCTACTCGAACAAGGCCGATCCGCTCGAGGGCCGTCAGCTGCCGATCATGTACTCCTCGAAGGAGTATGGCTTCTTCTCGATCTCGGGCAATCTCGCGACGCAATATCCCCAGGCGGTGGGCTGGGCGATGGCGAGCGCGGCCAAGGGCGACACGCGCATCTCTGCCACCTGGTGCGGCGAGGGCAGCACCGCCGAGGGCGACTTCCACTCGGCGCTGACCTTCGCGACCGTCTACAAGGCGCCGGTCATCTTCAACGTCGTCAACAACCAATGGGCGATCTCGAGCTTCTCCGGTTTCGCCGGGGCCGAGGCGACCACCTTCGCGGCGCGGGCGATCGGCTATGGCATCGCGGGCCTGCGCGTCGACGGCAATGACGCGCTGGCGGTGTACGCCGCGACGGAGTGGGCGGCCGAGCGCGCGCGGACCAACCAGGGCCCGACGCTGATCGAGCATTTCACCTACCGTGCCGAAGGCCATTCAACGTCCGACGATCCCACCGCCTATCGCTCGGCCGGCGAGCCCAATGCCTGGCCGCTCGGCGATCCGATCCGCCGCCTCAAGGAGCATCTCATCAAGCTCGGCGAATGGGACGAGGAACGCCACGCCGCGCAGGACCTCGAGCTCGCCGAGCTGGTCAAGCGCGAGCAGAAGGAAGCCGAGAAGAACGGCATCCTCGGGCACGGCATGCACCAGCCCTTCGAATCGATGTTCGAAGGCGTGTTCGAAGAGATACCCTGGCACCTCAAGGAACAGCAGCAGCAGATGCTGGACGAGCAGAAGGCGGCCGGCCTGTGAGCGACATTATCGACGCCGAGGGCGCCACCGTGCAGATGAACATGATCCAGGCGATCAACTCCGCCATGGACGTGATGATGGCCCGCGATCCCAACGTGGTCGTGATGGGCGAGGATGTCGGCTATTTCGGCGGCGTCTTCCGCGCCACCGCCGGGCTCCAGGCGAAGTACGGCAAGACCCGCGCCTTCGACACGCCGATCACCGAGATCGGGATCATGGGCGTGGCGATCGGCATGGGCGCCTATGGCCTGCGCCCGGTCCCCGAGATCCAGTTCGCCGATTACATCTATCCGGCGCTCGACCAGCTCGTCTCCGAAGCGGCGCGGCTGCGCTATCGCTCGGCGGCGGACTTTACTGCGCCGATCACGATCCGCTCGCCCTATGGCGGCGGCATCTTCGGCGGCCAGACCCACTCGCAGTCGCCCGAGGGCATCTTCACCCATGTCTCGGGCATGAAGACGGTGATCCCCTCGACGCCGTACGATGCCAAGGGCCTGCTGATCGCCGCGATCGAGGATAACGACCCCGTCCTCTTCCTCGAGCCCAAGCGCATCTATAACGGCCCGTTCCACGGCCATTATGACCGCCCGGCCAAGACCTGGGCCGATCATCCCGGCGCCCAGGTGCCCGAGGGTCATTACCGCGTCGAGCTGGGCAAGGCCTCGGTGGTCCGCCCCGGCGAGGCAGTGACGATCCTCTGCTACGGCACGATGGTCCATGTCGTCGCCAACACCGTCGAGGAACTGGGCGTGGACGCCGAGATCGTCGATCTGCGCACGCTCGTCCCGCTCGACATCGAGACGATCGAGGAGTCGGTGAAGAAGACCGGCCGCTGCCTGATCGTCCACGAGGCGACGCGCACCTCGGGCTTCGGCGCCGAGCTTTCGGCCCAGGTGCAGGAGCGCTGCTTCTACCATCTCGAAGCCCCGATCGAGCGCGTCACCGGCTTCGACACGCCGTACCCGCACAGCCTGGAATGGGCCTATTTCCCCGGCCCGGTGCGCATCGGCACCGCCCTCAAGAAGATCCTGAAGGACTGATCCGCCATGGCACGCTTCACTTTTCGTCTGCCGGACATCGGCGAAGGCATTGCCGAGGCCGAGATCGTCGCCTGGCACGTCAAGGTCGGCGACAAGGTGTCGGAGGACCAGCAGGTCGCCGACATGATGACCGACAAGGCTACCGTCGAGATGGAATCGCCCGTCTCCGGCATTGTCGTCGAGCTGGCCGGCGAAGTCGGCGAGATGGTCGCGATCGGCTCGGGCCTGATGGTGATCGAAGTCGAGGGCGAGGGCGAAGTGGCTGCGCCTGCGGCGGACGAAACGCCGGTCGAGGAACAGGTCGAGGCGGAAACGCCTGGGATTGAGGAAGTGGTGGAGCCGCAAGCCGAACCCGCTCCCCTTCCGCTCGCGGGAGGGGCTGGGGGCGGGCCCGTCGCACCCGCCGCCCTCGAAGAAACATCCCCTCCCCGACCCCTCCCGCAAGCGGAAGGGGAGAAGAAAAGGTCCTCGCATCCCCCGCCGTCCGCGCGCGCGCCAAGGACCTCGGCATCGACCTCGCCAGCGTGAAGGCGGACGGCAACCATGTCCGCCACGCCGATCTCGACGCCTATCTGCGCTATGGCAGCGCCCAGGGCTATCACGCCCCGCATGCCAGCCGCGCTCGCGAGGACCAGCCGATCAAGGTCATCGGCATGCGTCGCCGCATCGCCGAGAACATGGCCGCATCGAAGCGCCAGATCCCGCACTTCACTTATGTCGACGAGATCGACGTCACCGCGCTCGAGGCGATGCGCGGCGACCTCAACGACAATCGTGGCCAGCGCCCCAAGCTGACCATGCTCCCCTTCCTGATCGTCGCGATCTGCCGGGCGCTGCCCGACTTCCCGATGATCAACGCGCGCTATGACGACGAGGCCGGGGTGGTCACCCGTCACGGCCGCGTCCATCTCGGCATGGCGGCGCAAACCGATGCGGGCCTCATGGTCCCGGTGATCCGCGACGCGCAGGACAAGAATGTCTGGCAGCTCGCCAGCGAGATCAGCCGCCTCGCCGAAGCGGCGCGCACCGGCAAGGCCAAGTCGGAGGAGCTGTCCGGCTCGACGCTCACCGTCACGTCGCTCGGGCCGCTCGGCGGCATCGCCACCACCCCGGTGATCAACCGTCCCGAAGTCGCGATCATCGGCCCGAACAAGATCGTCGAGCGCCCGATCTTCGCTAAGAATAGTAACGGGGGCGACGAGATCGTCCGCGCCAAGCTGATGAACCTGTCGATCTCGTGCGACCACCGCGTCGTCGATGGCTGGGATGCGGCGAGCTTCGTCCAGGCGGTGAAGAAGCTGCTCGAGACCCCCGTGCTGCTGTTCGCCGACTGATGCGCTGGAGGGCGATGACTCCGGGCGATCTCGACGGTGTCGTCGCGGTCGCCCGCATCGCCTTCCCCGACCACCCGGAGGGCCGCGCCTGCTTTGCCGAACGGCTGACGCTCGCGCCCGGCAGCTGCTTCGTCCTCGAAGGCGCGCAAGGCATCGCCGGCTATCTCATCGCCTATCCCTGGCCGCTGGAGGCGATCCCGCCGCTCGACACCCTGCTCGGCGGCCTGCCGGACAAGCGCGACAGCTGGTATCTCCACGACCTCGCCCTGCTCCCCGAGGCGCGCGGCGGCGGCAATGCCCGGGCCGGGCTCGCCCTGCTCTTCACCAAGCTCGACGCGCCCATCGCGCTGGTCTCGGTCAACGAGTCCGCCGCCTTCTGGCAGGCCCAGGGGTTTGAACCCCAGGACTCCCCCGCGCTCAAGGCCAAGCTCTCCAGTTATGGCCCCGATGCGCGTTACATGGTGCGAGGCGCCCCCAATCCGGGCTAGGATGGGCGCATGCACTTCGATCTCCTCCAGTCGATCAGCCTCGCCGGCGACATCTCCGTCCCCAATGACGACCGCACCGGTTTCGCCGCGCGCCATGCCTGGGTGATCGACGGCGCCACCGATCTCGGCCCGCCCGGGCTGGTCGGCGCGCAGGGCGGGGCGGCCTGGCTGGCGGGCATCGCCCATGCCGCCTTCACCGAAAGCCGCGCCGCCTCGGTCGAATCGCTGTTCGGCGAGGTCGGCGACGCGATCCGCCACGCCTGGCAGCGCGACCGCACCCGCGATCCGGCGGACCGCTGGGAATATCCGCTCGCCTCCGCGCTCGCCGTCCGGCTGGGCGAGGGCGTGCTCGAGATCGGCTGGCTCGGCGACTGTGTCGGCTTCCTCTGGTCGGGCGGCCCGGTCACCCGCCTCGGCCCGCTCCGCGAGATCCGCAATTCGGAGGCCGAGCGCGCCGCCAGCCTCGCCGAGCACGGCCTCGGCAGCCCCAAGCGTTCGGCCCCGATCCTCGCCAATCTCCGCGCCACCCGTGGCCGCACCGGCATGCGCGTGCTGAGCATCGATCCCGAGCACATGTCCGAAGTCGCCGGCGCCAGTATCGCCTGTACGCCTGGCGACGAGCTCTTCCTGATGAGCGACGGCTATGCCGCGCTGATCGACAGCTACGGCGCCCATGACGACACCAGTCTGGTCGAGGCGATCCGGTCGCGCGGTCTCGCCGCCATCGCCGAGGAGCTGCGCGCGATCGAGCGCGAAGACGCCGCCTGCACCCGCTTCCCGCGCTTCAAGGCGTCGGACGACGCCACCGCCCTGTGGCTGCGCATCGGAGGCTGAGATGCACTGGATCCTGCGCTACGCCACCGCGCCCGACTATCTCGAGCGTCGCGCCGCCTTTCGCGACGCGCATCTCACCCTCGCCTGGCAGAGCGTCGACAAGGGCGAGCTGCTGCTCGGCGGTGCCGTAGGCGACCCGCCCGAGAGCGCGCTCCTGCTCTTCGCCAGCGAAGCGGCGGCCCGCGCCTTTGCCGAGGCCGATCCCTATGTCGCGAACGGCCTGGTCGTGCGCTGGGACGTGCTGCCCTGGAACACCGTGGTCGGCGCGCAGGCGGCGAACCCGGTGCGGCCCGCCGCCTGAGCCCTCAGTCCTTGGTGTAGATCGAGCGGCTCAGCGCGTCGCGCACCTGCTCGCGCCCCGCCAGGATCCGCGCCTTGGCTGCGGCGGTCACCGCGTCCGTCTGCTCGGCCAGCGTCTGGCGCTTGGCCTTGTTCGCCGTGAAGGCTGCGGCATCGGCGCCGTTGCGGAAGCCGAAATAGCCATTGTCGTTGTACCAGCTCCGACGCGCGAGCAGCGTGCAGAGCTCGGCCGTGGCATCGAGCGTCGCCTGCTGATTGGCGAGCAGCGCATCGTCCTTCGCGTCGCCCGCGATCCGGGCGATGCCCAGCTTGGCCGATTTGGGCAGGCTCGCGCTGCCGATCGCCTCGGCCAGCGCGGTCCGTCGCGCCATGCGCGCCAGGCTCTGCTCGGCGGCGAGCGCGCGCAGCTGCTCGATCTCGCCGCAATTGCCGATCGCATGCGGGTTCTGCTGGAGCAGATAGGGACTGGTGAGCGCGCCCATGCCGAACTTGCCCTGGGCATTGGCAAAGGCGCGCGCCGCCGCCGCATCGGCCTGCACCGCATCGGCATAGAGCTGCGAGACCGGCCCGCGCGCCCGCACCCCGGTGGGCAGGATCACCGTGCCGTCGGGCGCCAGCTCGATCTCGGCGAAGCTGCTCGCATCGGCGCGCGACTGGGTCTGGAACTGGCCATGCGCGATCGCGGCGGCGCCGGCGCCTGCGCCGATCAGCAGCACCAGCGAGCCGAGCTTCCAGGCCAGGCTGGCATGGCGCGTCGTGATCGCGAAGCCGATCAGCCACAGCACCAGCCCCGCCGCCGCCCCGCCGATCAGCAATGCGGGCAAGGGCAGCGGCGTCGCGAAGCGCGGGCCGAGCAGGGCCGCGAGCACCAGCACTGCCGCGCCCGCCAGCGTGGCGATCAGCGGATGACCGTCCCGGCCGCCCTCTTCCCAATGATCCGACATGATTCCCCCTTGTTCGTGAACAGCCTAGCGGGGAAGCGTTTCGGTGCAATCGCTTTGGCGGTGCCAAGCGGCGCTTGCTTGCGCGGGCGCCCGGGTCCGCGCAAGGGAACCCGATGACCAGCACCACCCCTACCGCGCGCGCCTCCGGCAATCGGGGCCTCATGCTCGCCATCGGCGCATATGGCATCTGGGGTGTGCTGCCGCTCTATTTCCACATCCTGGCCACCGTGCCGGCGCTGCAGATCCTCGCCCACCGCGTCGTCTGGTCGGTGCTGTTCCTGGGCGTGCTGGTCTTCGCGCTGGGCCGCGCCCGGGATATCTGGCGGGCGGCACGCGGGCGTACCCTGTTGCTGCTCTGCGCCAGCGCCGCGCTGATCGCGATCAACTGGTTCGTCTATATCTGGTCGGTCGAGACCGATCATGTGCTGGAGGCCAGCCTCGGCTATTTCATCAATCCGCTGGTCAATGTCGCGCTCGGCATGCTCCTGCTCGGCGAGCGGTTGCGGCGCTGGCAGGGCGTGGCGATCGCCATGGCCGGGGCGGGCGTGCTGGTGATGGCGGTGAGCGGCGGCGGCGCGATCCTGATCTCGCTGTCGCTGGCCTTCAGCTTCGGCTTCTACGGGTTGGTCCGCAAGGTGGTCGCGATCGATTCACTGGGCGGGCTTACCGTCGAGACGGTGCTGCTCGTGCCGCTCGCCGGCGGCTGGCTGCTCTACACCATGGGACAGGGGACCAGCGGCTTCGGCGTATCGGCCGGGCAGAACACATTGCTCCTCGCCGCCGGCGTGATCACGGCGATCCCGCTGCTGATGTTCGCCGCCGCCGCCCGGCTGCTGCCGCTCTCGATGATGGGGCTGCTGCAATATATCGCGCCGACGCTCCAGTTCTTCGTCGCGCTGGCGCTGGGCGAGCCGCTGCGGCCCGTCCACCTGGTCACCTTCCCGCTGATCTGGGCCGGCTGCGCGCTCTACGCCTGGGACAGCATCCGCGCCGCCCGCGCACCGGTGCCGGCCGAGGCGTAAGGCGCCGCATCATACTCTCATGCTTCTACCGTCACCCCGGCCTTGTGCCGGGGTCCACGGTGCCGCGTGCGCTGAACCTTACGCCTCTTGTCTAGGGCTCGCCTCGCGGTGGACCCCGGCACAAGGCCGGGGTAACGCAGTGCGCACGAAGCCGTGGCCAAAAAATATTAAACCAATCGGTTGACTATCTCGCCCGTCGCGCAGATATTAAACCACATGGTTGAATATCGACTCGACGCCACCTTCCACGCCCTTTCCGACCCGACCCGGCGCGGAATGCTTGCGCATCTCTCGCTCGGGGAGAAATCGATCGGCGAGCTGGCCGAGCCGTTCGCGATGACCTTCGCCGGGGCGGCCAAGCATGTGAAGGTGCTCGAGGGTGCGGGCCTCGTCGCCCGCCGCAAGGTGGGACGCAGCTATATGTGCGCGCTCAAGCCCGATCCGCTCGCCGAGGCCGAACGCTGGCTGAAGCAGTGGGAGAAGTTCTGGACCGTCCGCCTCGACGCGCTCGAAGCGCTGATCGCCGCGGACCAGAAGGAGACCCGCTCGTGACCCAGGCCACCCCCTTCCTGATGTTCCAGGGCGGCAAGGCCCAGGCCGCGCTCGATTTCTGGATCGGGACCGTGCCCGGCAGCCGCATCGACTCGGTCGAGCGCTTCGGCCCCGACGGCCCGGGTCCCGAGGGGACGATCATCCGCGCCCATGCGGTGATCGCCGGCCAGAAGGTGATGGTGCATGACAGCTTCCTCACCCATGGTTTCGACTTCACGCCGAGTTGGTCCTTCTTCCTCGACGTCGCCGACCGGGCCGAGTTCGACCGGCTGTTCGGCGCGCTGTCCGAGGATGGCGGCGTGCTGATGCCGCCCGACAATTATGGCTGGAGCAGCCGCTTCGGTTGGGCGAGCGACCGGTTCGGAATCTCCTGGCAGGTCAACCTGGCATGAGCACGCCGGTGATCCTCACCGTGACGCGCGAATTCGCCGCGAGCCCGGAGCGGGTGTTCGACGCCTGGCTCGATCCCGCACAGGCCGCGCGCTTCCTCTTCGCCACGCCGGACGGCGAGATGCTCCGCTGCGAGATCGATCCCAGGGTCGGCGGGCGCGGGCTGATCGTCGAGCGGCGTGCCTCGGGCGAGGCGCATCACCGCCTGAAGTTCGAAGTGATCGAGCGCCCGCACCGGCTCGTCTTCCTGTTCTCGGCCGATCCGGCGGAGGATGGCGAATGGACCCGCGTGGCGATCGACATCGCCCCTACGCACTCGGGCTGCACTCTAACCCTCACCCATGAAATGGACCCCGCCTGGGCCGCCTACGAGGACCAGACCCGCAAGGGCTGGACGATGATCCTCGAAAGCCTGGGCCGCATCACGGAGAAGCAAGATGGCTGATACGCTCGTTGCCGATACGATCACCCCGCAGATGCTCCGCTTCGAGCGTGACCTGGCCGCGCCGATCGAGACGGTGTGGCAATATCTGGTCGATCCGGAGCTGCGCGCGCGCTGGTTCATGGGCGGTCCGACCGAGGCGCGCGAAGGCGGCAAGCTCGGCCTGACCTTCAACCACCAGGACCTGTCCGACGGCGACGTGCCCAATCCCGAGCGCTATGCCAAGCACCAGGGCAAGGCCTGGTCGGAGACGATCCTCAGGATCGAGCCGCCGCACTTCCTGTCCTTCACCTGGGACGATGGCGAGGCCGGCGAAGTGAAGATCGAGCTGTTCGCCTTCTCGCCGGACCGCACCCGCCTCGTCCTCACCCATAGCCGCCTGCGCGGCGCCGAGGACGCCCGCAATTTCGGCGGCGGCTGGGGCGCGCATCTCGCGGTGCTCCAGAAGCGCCTGGCCGGCGAGCCCGTCGCAAATTTCTGGGACCTGCATGCGGAAGCCGAGAAGCGCGCGGCACAGGCGGTGGGGCTCTGACCTTCCGTTACCCCCGCTCCATAATCGTCACACTGGGGTTGGCGCCCGGCCCATAACGGTCGCCCTAGCCCATAACCGTCATCCCGGCGAAAGCCGGGATCTCGTGCGGCTCCTTCCCCGCGCCTCCGCCTGAGATCCCGGCTTCCGCCGGGATGACGGCTCGGAGCATGCTGGAGGGCGTCCCAAGCTCTCCGCCAACCACGGTTGCAATGTAGGATTCCGCCTGCTTGCCTGTCCAGGCTGGGTCCCGGGCCCGGCCGCTCTTTGCCCTGTAGGAACAATAGGATCGGTCGCGCGCAAGGATGTTACGAGATGCGCGGCGTTCGCGGGAAGTGTGTCAACCTAAGCGCCGCGAAAACCCGCTTTGGGCGTGTACTTCGTGTTCTTTGGCGAGTCGGTGCGGCGTGCGGCGTAGGCAATCAGGGAATCTCGAACAGCCCCGCCGCACCCATCCCGCCCGCGGTGCACATCGACACCACGACATAGCGCACCCCGCGCTTGCGCCCCTCGATCAGCGCATGGCCCACCAGCCGCGATCCGCTCATCCCGAACGGATGGCCGATCGCGATGGCGCCGCCATTGACGTTGAACCGGTCGGGATCGATCCCCAGCGTGTCGCGGCAATAGAGGCACTGGCTGGCGAACGCCTCGTTGATCTCCCAAAGGCCGATATCCTCGACCGTGAGGCCAGCGCGCTTGAGCAGCTTGGGCACCGCGAAGACCGGGCCGATGCCCATCTCGTCGGGCTCGCAGCCGGCGACCTGGAAGCCGCGATAGATGCCCAGAATCTCCTTGCCCTCGGCCTCGGCGGTCGCGCGGTCCATCAGGATCTGGGCGGCGGCGCCGTCGGAGAGCTGGCTGGCATTGCCGGCGGTGACGTGATGGCCTTGCTTTACGAACTGGCCATCCTTCCACACCGGCTTCAGTCCGGCGAGCACTTCGGCGGTGGTGCCGGCGCGGATGCCCTCGTCTTGGGTGACGGTCACCGTCTCGCTGCCGGTGCGACTGCCTTCCTTGTCGAACAGCGCTTTGGTCACGGTGATCGGCGCGATCTCTTCGGCAAAGGCGCCGTTCGCCAGCCCTGCGGCGGCGCGCTGCTGGCTCGCCGCGGCGAAGGCGTCCTGCGCCGCGCGGCTGATGCCATAGCGCTCGGCGACGATCTCGGCGGTCTCGATCATCGGGATATAGGCCGCCGGCACCTTCTCGGTCACCGACTGGTTCACGTAGCGCGGGGCGTTCTTCATCGTCAGGCTGATCGATTCCATGCCTCCGGCCAAGGCGATGTCGATCTCGTCGGTCATGATCGATCGGGCGGCGAGGGCGATCGCGGTCAGGCCCGATCCGCATTTCCGGTCGAGGCTGAAGGCGGGAACGCTATGTGGCAGCCCGGCGGCGAACAGCGCCATCCGTGCCATGTTGGCGCCTTGCGTGCCCCATTGGTTGCCCATGCCGTAGAACACGTCATCGATCCGCGCCGGATCGATGCCGGCGCGCTCGACCGCCGCATTCATCACATGCGCGGCGAGCACCGGCGCCTCGGTGTCGTTGAAATAGCCGCGGCCGGCCTTGCCGATGCCGGTACGCGCGGTCGAGACGATAACAGCTTCACGCATTCCGGCAGTCCTCTCCATTTTTCGAGGATGCGGTATGGCGCTGCGGGGCGGCGATTGCAACGCTCCTTCGCCACCCCATATCCGCGTTCGGAGGTAGCGCATGGCGAGCAGGCAGAAACTGGTTCCGGGGCCCGATCATCCGATCACGGTCACGCCCTCGGACGCGCACGTTGTGGTCCGCGCAGGCGGCAGGGTGATCGCCGAGACAAAGCGGGCGCTGGAGCTGCGCGAGGCAAGCTATCCGCCGGTCTTCTACATCCCGCGCGAGGATGCCGACATGGCGCTGCTCCAGCGGACCGACCATGCCAGCTATTGCCCCTACAAGGGCGAAGCGTCCTATTTCTCGGTCGCCGATGACGCCGCGAACGCGGTGTGGAGCTACGAGACGCCCTATGACGCGGTCGCGCCGATCCGCGACCATCTCGCCTTCTATCCCGATCGGGTGGAGATCGAGGTCAGTCGTTGAACACCGGCGGCCGCTTCTGCATGTTGGCCATCACCGCCTCGATCTGGTTGGGCGTGCGCAGCAAGGCGGCCTGCTCGCGGCTCTCGGCAAGCAGGGTCTCCGCCGCGTCCGCCTCGAGGTTGGCGAGCCGCTTGGCGGCGCGGATCGCCTGGGGGTTTCGGCCGGCGATCGCCCGCGCCAGCGCCAGTGCCTCGGCATGCGGATCGTGTGCGATGTTCGTCACGAATCCCAGCCTTTGCCCTTCCTCGGCATCGAACTCCCGCGCCGTATAGGCCAGCTCGCGCAGCGCATCGTCCCGGACATTGCCGCGCCACAGCGCATAGCCGGCCATGTCGGGCACGATGCCCCATTTCATCTCCATCACCGACAGCCGCGTGCCCGGCGCGGCGATGCGGATGTCCGCGCCGCTGGCGATCTGCAGCCCGCCGCCGAACGCGACACCGTGCACCGCCGCGATCACTGGCACCGCCAGCGTCCGCCAGCCCCAGGCGACTGCCTGGAAGTCGTTGGCGAGCCCGCGGGTGCGCGCCATCAGGTCAGTGCCCGATCCGGCCGATGCCATGCTCGCCATGTCGAGCCCGGCGCAGAAGCCGCGGCCTTCGCCGGACAGCACCACGGCGCGCAGCCCCGCCTCCGTCTCCAGCCGCGCGATCGCGGCGATGATCCCGGCGAACATCGCCGGGTCGAGTGCGTTCAGCTTGTCCGGCCGTGCCAGCCGCACATCGGCCACGCCTTCGCTGATCTGAACCGTGACGCGCTCTTCCATGCCTGCTCTCCCAATTTCGTCCAGAATAGCGTGCAATCACGCCGCGCAAAGCCGGTAGCCGCGCCCCTTGTCGGTCAGCAGCATCGGCACCGCGAAACCGCGGTCGAGCTTGGCGCGCAGCCGCGAGACATGGACCTCGACGACATTGGTGCCCGGGTCATAGCCGAGCCCCCAGACGGCGGCGAGCAGTTCCGAGCGCCCCGCCGGCCGCTCGCCCTGGCGGATCAGGTGGAGCAGCAGGGCATATTCGCGCGGCAGCAGCGGCAGGATGCGCCCGGCGCGCGTCACCCGCCGCTCGACCGGATCGATATGCAGCTCGCCCAGCACGATCTCGGGGCGCCGGCGGACCCGCGCGGCTAGCCGGGCGGCGACTTCTTCGGGCGTTGCGGACGAGAGAACAGCGTCATCGGCCCCCGCATCAAGCGCACGCGCCACGCCGTCCTCGGTGTTGGTGAGGAGGAGCAGCAGCGGCCCGTGCCATCCCCGCGCCCGGATCGCCGCGACCTGCTCCGCCCGGCCGGCGAGCAGCGCCGCCTCCGCTTCCACGCCGGGCGCGAAGGGCACCAGCGCCAGCCCGCGCGCTGCGGCGGCCTCTGCCAGGCCGGGCAGATCGACGGCACAGGCGACGGGAACGGTCACGACATCGAGGCTAGCGGCGATATCCCCGTATTGGTTGCAACCATGTCCGTTATGGAGTCAGTCGCGCCCGGGCATGTCCGGCGACGAAGCGGTCGGGATCGTCGGCCGCCCGGGCGAAGCGCGCCGCGGCCAGGTCGGGCTGGGCGGAGGCGAGCGCATCGAGCGCAGTCACCCGCATCCGCGGGCAGGGATGCTGCCGGGCGAAGCACTCGGCCAGGTCGAGGCCGTTGCCGGTGTGCACGGCGATCGCGACCAGCGCCTCGGCGGCGGTCACCGTCAGGCCCTCGGCGATCGTGCCGCGGCCGATGTCGAAGCGATACTGGTCGAGCCAGGGCTGGGCGGGATCGGCGCCGAGGATGTTGAGCGAGACCGACATGCTGTCGGGCGGCAGCTGGACATGGATGTCGCGCCGCATCCGGTAGAGCATCAGCTTGCCCGGATCGAGCCGGGCGCGCTCGACGAAACGCAGGCCCGCATCCTCGCCGGGCAGTCCGGCCAGCCGGGCGACGTCATATTCGTAATAGTCGCTCCAATAGCCCGGGCCGAAATAGCCATAGGTGAGGAACGGGAAATTATGGTCGTGCGGCAGGTCGTAGAGGAAGGCTGCGGGTCCGCTGGCGCGCGTGACCGGATCCGCGCGGGCCGGCCAGAAATTGGCGCGCAGCACATAGCGGCCGTTGGGCGGGCGGAGCAGGAAGACCTGGGCACCATAGCCATTGCCTGCATGCTGCGCGGCGCAGCGGGCCTTGAGCTCCTCGATCGCCAGCTCGACGAGGAAGTCCGGATTGCGGCCCAGCCGGGCGAGCAACGGACCCCAGCTGGCGAAGGCGTCCTCGTCGCGCGCATCGACGGGATAGGCGTCTAGCGTCTCGACCAGCTCGTCGAGCCCGATCGCGCCGCCGGTGCCAGGATCGATCAGGCGGGGCATGCCGGCTCCAGTCGCGATTGCACCACGGACAGCGTCCGCGCAGCGGCCTCTCGTACCTCGGCATGCGGATCGGTTGCCGCCATTGCCTCGAGCCGGGGCAGGGCGGCGCGCGCATCGAGCGCCAGCCATTCGCGCATCGCCGCCCAGCGCAGGTGAAAGGCGGAGTCGCGCGTCGCTTCGTCGAAGCACGGTCCGGCATCGGCGCGCCCGGCGAGGCGGAGGAAGGCGAGCAGCATCTCGGTGCGCGAGGCCCGGTCGTCGCCGCTCGCTATGCGGAGCAACCGGCCATCGGCGACCGCATGCTCGCGCATCAGCGGTGCGGCGCCAGCGCGGATCGTCGCCACCAGGGTGACCACGTCGCTCTGCGCATCGGCGAGCAACTGCGCCTCGGTGCGCCCGTCGATCGCATGGACCTGGCCATCGGCGAGCGGCAGCGACGCCAACTCGGTGCAGGGCGGTGCATCTGCTGCCCGGAAACCGGGTCCCGCAGGCGCCACGAGCCAGCGCCGCAGCCGCGCCCCGCCCCCGCGGACATAGCGGGTCACCACCCGCCGGCCCGAGAAGGTCAGTAGGCGGGGTTCCGGCATCCGCCGCATCGCCGCGGCGCTGGTCACGCAGGCGGAGAGGACGACCGCCGGGCATTCGAACAGCACCGCGCCGATGCGCAGGCCGTCGCGGCTGGTCCGGAAGGGCGGCTCGAACAGCGGGTCCGCGGCGAGCGCCTCGACCAGCGGCTGGAGCAGCGCCGTTGCCCAGCCCGGATCGCCGAGCAGCCGCGTCGCGCGGGCCATGGCCTCGGCTGCATCGTCCGCCGGGCAATCGGAGAAGACGGTATCGACCGCTCGATATGCCTCTCCCGCTCGCCACCCCAGGATCGTGCCGCGTGCCGCCGCCCGCGCCGTGACGATTGCGGCGCGCGTCTCCGCATCGATCCCGCTCATGCGAAGTCGGGCGCGATCTCGTAGATCAGGATGGCGATCCCGACGATCAGCTCGAACAGATCGTCGACATCGCCGATCGCCGCGCGCAGCGTGCCGTGCATCGCCACATTGGTGCCGAGCTCGGCAATCTCGCCCATGTCGATCCGTACCAGTCCCATTGCTTCCCCCTTTTCGAAAGGCCCCGAGGGGGAAGGCTAGGGTGGGCGGCGGAAGTGGTGCATCTTACAACGATGTAATTGCCCCCATTTGCGTGCTTTCCGCCGCCGCGCTAGGGCCGGACCATGAGCCAGCCGGCCCCTTCCAGCTTCGACCCGCGGCTTTTCTTCGGCCTGCGCTATGCCAGCCATGGCACGCGGCTGGGCGTCGGCTATCGCACGCACGGGCCCGACTGGGCCGAGCTCGAGCTGCCGTACCGCGAGGACCTGATCGGCGATCCGGCCTCCGGCGTGCTCGCCTCCGGGCCGATCCTCGCGCTGATGGACATGGCCACCGCGGTCTCGGTCTGGCTGCGCGCCGGCGCCTTCGTGCCCCAGGCGACGCTCGACCTGCGCATCGACTATCTGCGCCCCGCCACCCCGGGCCGCACGGTGATCGGCCGGGGCGAATGCTACCGGCTGACCCGATCGATCGCGTTCGTGCGCGGCCAGGCGCATGACGGCGATCCCGACGACCCGATCGCCCATGTCGCCGGCACCTTCATGGCGACGGAGGGCTATCGATGATCCTCCCGCCCTATGCCACGCTGCTCGGCCTCACCGTCGAGCCGGGCGAGGACGCGCCGGTGCTGGTGATGCCCTTCGGCCCCGACGTGCTCGGCCGGCCCGGCTTCCTGCACGGCGGCGCGATCGGCGGGCTGCTCGAAATGGCGGCGGTCGGCGCGCTGTGGCAGGCGCTCGGCACTGACGAGACCCAGGTCAAGCCGATCAACCTGACCGTCGACTATATGCGCGGCGGCCGCGACAAGCCGACCCGCGCCCGGGGTATCGTCACCCGGCTCGGCACCCGCGTCGCCAATGTCGAGGCGGTGGCCTGGCAGGACGAGCCCGACCGGCCGATCGCCGCGGCGCGAATGAACTATCTGATCCTGCGCTAGGACTGTCCTACATCGGCAGTAGCTGCGATGCGTCAAAGTACACGAAGTCCACGCTCGAAGCGGTTTTCGCGGCGCTTGCGTTGGCCCGCTTCGTGGGAGCGCCGCGCATCGCGCAACTTCCTTGCGCGTTACTGATCCTATTGTTCCTACAGGGCAAAGAGCGCTTGCCACGTTTGCAGTTCCCCGGCGAAAGCCGGAGCCCAGGATCACAAGCGAGTCGGCAGAGAAACCCTGGGCTCCGGCTTTCGCCGGGGAACCGTGGAACTCACTGTTTCGGCGTGAGCCTGAACAGCCGGCCGTTGGTCTTGCCCGCATCCTCGAGCAGCCACACTGCGCCGTCCGGGCCCTGGACGACGTCGCGGATGCGCATGTCGAGGTCCCATTGCTCGGCCTTGCTCGCCTTGTCGCCATTGAGCGCGACGCGGATCAGCCCGCGGCCCGACAGCGCGCCGATCAGCAGCGAGCCCTTCCATTTCGGGAACAGGCTGCCCGAATAATAGGCCATGCCGCCCGGCGAGATCGACGGGTTCCAGAAGACCTTGGGCGCCTCATAGCCGTCGCCCGGAGCGTGATCGGGGATCGGCGTGTCGTCGTAATTGTCGCCGTTCGAGACATTGGGCCAGCCATAGTTGCGGCCCTTGACGATCAGATTGACCTCGTCGCCGCCCTTGGGGCCCATCTCATTCTCCCAGAGCCGGCCGCCGGCGTCGAACACCAGGCCATAGGGATTGCGATGGCCGAGGCTCCAGGTCTCGGCGGGCACGAGGTTGGTGCCCTCGACCGTCTCGGTGCGTCCGGGCGCGGTCTTGGCGATCTCGGTGTTCCTGGGCGGATCGGTGACGGTGACGGTCGGCGTGCCGGTCTTGCCCGCCCAGGGATTGCCCGGCGCCGGCTTGCCGTCGAGCGTCAGGTGCAGGATCTTGCCGAGCGCCTGGTTGGGGTCCTGCGCCGGGGTGAAGCGCTGGCGCTCGCCCGAGGTGAGGAACAGCGACTTGCCGTCGGGCGCGAAGGCGATGATCGCGCCGAACTGGCCGCCCTTGCCGTCCGATCCGGCGCGCCACAGCACTTGCGGGTTGGCCAGCGCGGGCGTGGCGCCATCGACGAAGGTGGCGCGGGCCATCGCCAGGCTCGATCCGTTCCGGCGCGGCTCGGCATAGGTGTAATAGACCAGCTTGCTCTTCGCGAAGTCCGGCGCGGGAATCACGTCGAGCAGGCCGCCCTGGCCCTGGAACGCGACATCGATGGTCGCGATCGTCTGCTGCTGCTTGCCGTCCGCCGAGACGAGCAGGATCTTGCCCGCCTTCTCGGTCACCAGCATGCGGCCATCGGGCAGGAAGGCCATCGCCCAGGGCGTGTCGAAATCGGCGACCTGGGTGAGGGTGAAGGGCGGCGTGCCGTCCGCCGACGTGGCCGGCTGTTGCTGGGCCGAGGCGCCGGAACCGGCATTGCAGGCGGCGAGCAGTGCGAGCGCGGGCAGCGCCAGGCGGATATGCGAGTGCATCGGCAAGGACCCTCTTGGTTTCGCGGGTGCCAACGCGCAGCCCCTACACTGGCTCCATGGCACCCTGAGCGCATTACTGCGGGTGAAACGACCGCTTGCCAAGCGGGACCGGAACGCAGCTGTTTCGATACGTCGCCGGTTCATAACGCTGCCGTTTCAATAAGTTGCGCAAATCTACGGTATTGCGCAACTTTCGTTCTTTCCCCATCCTTGTCGGCGGAATCGGGTGGGGGTTTTGTTGGCTTATCTTCCCTGGGCAGGCGCCGCCGCATTGGCGGGCATCCTCGTATTTTCTTCACCGGTTCGGGCCGATCCCGAGCCGCGCGCACCGACCGCCGCCGAGCTGCTCGCGCCGCCGGCGATCGAGGAGCCCCAGCTCTCGCCCGACGGCACCGGCATCGCGGCGCGGATCGCGCCGCGCGGCCAGCTTGCGTTGTTCGATCTCAGCCGTCCCGAAGCCGCGCCGCATCCGCTTGCCCTGCCGCGGGGCGAGCGGCTCGAATGGTATGTCTGGCGCGGCCCGGGCCGGCTGCTTGCCAGCCTCCACCGCGACGAGGGCGCGCCGACGACCCGGCTGGTCGAGATCGAAGCCGGCAACGGCCAGGTCGTCCAGCTCGGCCAGGCCCGCCCGGCGGAGATCGGCGAGGAGCTGCTCCATATCGACCGCAAGGCCGGCTTCCTGCTGCTCAAGGCGCAGGACCGCCGGCACGACACGCCCGCGGTGTGGCGTGTCGATCTCGCCACCGGCCTGCGCACGCTTGCCGTCGCCGCGCAGCCGCATGTCCGCGACTGGGTAGTCGACGGCGCCGGGGTGGTCCGTGCCGGCATGGGCGAGAAGGGCGACCGGTCCTTCCTGGTCTATCGCCGCGGCGAGGGCGACCGGTTCAGCCGGGGCGAGGGCGCTGCCGATCCCGACATCGCCCAGTTCGCGCCGGTGCAGGGCAGCGACCAGGGCTATGCGCTGGCCGAGGCGCCGTCGGGCCGCATCGCGCTCTATGGCTATGACTTCCGCCGCAGCCGGCTCGGCGCTTTGGTCTATGAGAATGACAAGGCCGATCTCGACGGGTTCGAGTTGGGGCCGGACGGCAAGCCCGCCGGCGTCGCCTACACCGACGACCGCGACCGGATGCTGTGGTTCGACGGCACCGCGCGCAGCCGCCAGGCGGCGATCGACGCGGCGCTGCCCGGGCGCACCAACCGCATCGTCTCGGCGAGCGACGACCGTGCGCGGCTGCTGGTCTACAGCGCCACGGCGAGCGATCCCGGCACCTATTATCTGTTCGAGCATGGCCAGGCCCGGCGCATCGCGGCGATCAACCCGGCGCTGGACGGCAAGCCGCTCGCGGCGGTGACCAGCATCGCCTATGCCGCGCGCGACGGGCTGACCATCCAGGGCTATCTGACCCTGCCGGCCGGCCGCGACGCGCGCGACCTGCCGCTGATCGTCATGCCGCATGGCGGGCCCTTCGCGCGGGACGGCTGGGACTATGATCCCTGGGTCCAGTATCTCGCCGGCAAGGGCTATGCGGTGCTCCAGCCCAATTATCGCGGCTCGACCGGCTTCGGCCGGGCGATGACCGCGCGCGGGGACGGCGAATGGGGCCGAGGCATGCAGGACGATGCCGATGACGGGGTGGCCTGGCTGGCCAATCGCGGCACGATCGATCCGAAGCGGGTGTGCATCATGGGCGCCTCGTACGGCGGCTATGCGGCGATGTGGGCGGCGGCGCGCGACAAGGGCATTTATCGCTGCGCGATCAGCTATGCCGGTATCTCCGATGTCCGCGCGCAGCTCGACTATGACCACAAGACCTTCGAGGAGCGCGCCTTCCGTGCCTGGCGGAACCGTATCCAGGGCCGCGCCCCCTCGCTCGAATCGCTGTCGCCGGTGACCTATGCCGCCGGGCTGACCATACCGATCCTGATCGCGCACGGCACCGCCGACCAGACCGTGCCGGTGGACCAGTCGGAGCGGATGCACGACGCGCTGACCCGGCTGGGCAAGGCGCACGAGTTCGTCGAATATGCCGGCGAGGACCACACGATGCGCGATCCGGCGAACGAGGCGGATTTCCTGGCGCGGGTGGGGACGTTCCTCGACGCGCATAATCCGGGATAGACGGGCGTAGATTCTATATCCCGTCACCCCGGCCTTGTGCCGGGGTCCACTATGCCTCACGCAATGCGGCAGGAGCCTCTTGTCTGGTGCGCGCCTCCCGGTGGACCCCGGCACAAGGCCGGGGTGACGAGGGGAGCGGGGTGGGTTGCGTCCCTCGAATCCGATTGCTCTTGCCGCAGCGCAGCCAAGTGCGTATATCGCACGTGCTTTCTCGACATCGTCAAACATGCCGAGGTCGGGGCCCGCAGGGCTCCGGCGCTGAAGCTGCTTGACCATATCCGGAGTCCCGCGTGGCGAATATTGCCGACCTCACCAAGCTGATCGAACCCGAAGCCGCCGCGCTCGGGCTCGCGCTGGTGCGCGTGAAGATGTTCGGCGGCACGTCGGACCCGACGCTGCAGGTGATGGCCGAGCGCCCCGACACCCGGCAGCTCACCATCGACGATTGCGCCGACCTGTCGCGCCGCATCTCGGACGTGTTCGATGCGCTGGAAGAAGCGGGCAAGGACCCGTTCGACCATGCCTATCGCCTCGAAGTCAGCTCGCCCGGCATCGATCGCCCGCTGACCCGCGCGCAGGATTTCGAGGACTGGAAGGGCCATGAGGCGCGCCTCAACCTGGTCGAGCCGCTCGAGGACGGGCGCAAGCAGCTCACCGGCGACCTGATCGGCGCCGAGGGCGACACGATCTCGATCGACGTCCGCAAGTACAAGGTCGTCAGCGTACCGTTCGGCGCCATCGCCGACGCCAAGCTGCTGATGACCGACAAGCTCATTGCCGCAACCGTGCCGCTCTCCGCAGAGGGCGCCGAAGAATACGAAGCAGAGGAAGACAACTGATGGCCACCGCCATTTCCGCCAACAAGGCCGAGCTGCTTGCCATCGCCGATTCGGTCGCGAAGGAAAAGCTGATCGACAAGGCCATCGTCATCGAGGCGATGGAAGACGCGATCCAGCGTGCCGCGAAGAATCGCTACGGCGTCGAGAACGACATCCGCGCCAAACTCGACCCGAACACCGGCGACCTGCGCCTGTGGCGCGTCGTCGAGGTGGTCGAGGCGGTCGACGACTATTTCAAGCAGGTCGATGTCGCCCAGGCGCAGAAGCTGCAGAAGGGCGCCGTGATCGGCGACTATATCGTCGATCCGCTGCCCCCGATCGAGTTCGGCCGCATCCAGGCCCAGGCCTCGAAGCAGATCATCTTCCAGAAGGTCCGCGACGCCGAGCGCGAGCGCCAGCATGAAGAGTTCAAGGACCGGGTGAACGAGATCATCACCGGTGTGGTGAAGCGCGTCGAGTTCGGTCACGTCGTGGTCGATCTGGGCCGCGCCGAGGGCGTGATCCGTCGCGACCAGCAGATCCCGCGCGAAGTGGTTCGCGTCGGCGACCGTGTCCGCTCGATCATCCTTAACGTCCGCCGCGAGAACCGGGGTCCGCAGATCTTCCTGAGCCGCGCGCACCCCGAGTTCATGAAGAAGCTGTTCGCGCAGGAAGTGCCCGAGATCTACGACGGCATCATCGAGATCAAGGCGGCTGCCCGCGACCCCGGTTCGCGCGCCAAGATCGGCGTGATCAGCCATGACAGCTCGATCGATCCGGTCGGCGCCTGCGTCGGCATGAAGGGCTCGCGCGTCCAGGCCGTCGTGCAGGAGATGCAGGGCGAGAAGATCGACATCATCCCCTGGTCGCCCGACACCGCGACCTTCGTCGTCAACGCGCTGCAGCCGGCGAACGTCAGCCGCGTCGTGATCGACGAGGAAGAGGATCGTATCGAAGTCGTCGTTCCCGACGACCAGCTCAGCCTCGCCATCGGCCGCCGCGGCCAGAATGTGCGCCTCGCCTCGCAGCTGACCGCCAAGGCGATCGACATCCTCACCGAGACCGACGCCAGCGAAAAGCGCCAGCAGGAATTCGTCGCGAACAGCGAGATGTTCCAGAACGAGCTCGACGTCGACGAGACGCTGGCCCAGCTGCTGGTCGCCGAAGGCTTCAGCAGCCTCGAGGAAGTCGCCTATGTCGAGCTCGACGAGATCGCCGGGATCGAAGGCTTTGACGAGGAGCTCGGCCAGGAGCTGCAGAGCCGCGCGCAGGAAGCGCTGGAGCGCCGCGAGGAAGCCAACCGCACCGCCCGCCGCGAGCTGGGCGTCGAGGACGACCTCGCCACCATGCCGTATCTGACCGAGGCGATGCTGGTCACCCTCGGCAAGGCGGGCATCCGGACGCTCGACGACCTCGCCGACCTGGCGACCGACGAGCTGGTCCAGAAGAAGCGCGCCGAGCCGCGCCGCCGCAACGAGGACGCGCCGAAGCGCGAGCAGGACAAGGGCGGGATCCTCGCCGAGTACGGCCTCAGCGACGAGCAGGGCAACGAGATCATCATGGCTGCCCGCGCACACTGGTTCGCGGACGAAGAGCCCGCCGCCGAGGCCGTCACGGCCGGGGAGGACGAAGCCTGATGCCATTCATCGACATCCGCCTGGCCGGCCCGGCCACCCGCGCGCAAAAGGCTGGCATCGTCGCCGATGTCACGGCCTCGATGGTCGCGCACCTGGGCAAGCCGGCGGCTGCGGTTCAGGTCAACATCACCGAGCTTTCCCTCGAGAATTACGGTGCGGGCGGGCAGCTGATCGCTGACCGCAATGCTGCGCCGGTGCAGGGAGACGCGCATGCGGAACCCTCGCAATGATACCGCTTCGGTAAAGGCGAAGAAGCAAGCGGTGGACGGTCCCGTCCGCCGCTGCATCCTCTCGGGCGACCGCGAGGCGCGCGACGGGCTGATCCGTCTCGCGCTTTCGCCGGATGGCGAGGTGCTGCCCGATGTCCGTGCCAAGGCCCCGGGCCGCGGCGCCTGGATCGGCGTGACCCGCGCCGAGCTGGAGGCGAGCGGCGGCAAGCTCAAGGGTGCGCTCAGCCGCGCCTTCAAGACCGGCGACATCCGCATTCCCGAGGATCTGGGCGCCCGCATCGCCGAGCAGCTGCAGCGCGCGACGCTCGACCGGCTGGGCCTGGAATTCAAGGCGGGCAATGTCGCGATCGGCGGCGACCGCATCCAGGAAGCCGGGCGCAGCGGCCGACTCCACCTGCTGCTCCACGCTAGCGACGCGGGCGAGGACGGTGCGCGCAAGCTGGCCCAGGCATGGCGTGTCGGCCTCGATGAAGAGGGAAGCGGGCGCAAGGGCTTAACATTGCCGATCCCGCGCACCATATTGTCCTTGGCGCTAGGCCGCGAAAATGTGGTACATGCCGGCCTGACCGACGCCAAAGCAGCCGCCCGAACGCGCGAAGCGCTCGATCGGTGGCTGCACTTTATCGGACCCGATTCCAATCCACGCCCTTGCGAAACCCTTTCGCAAGGCGCATCGGCGCTTCCGTCGGAAGCGTCTGACGACGAACGACAGACTGAAGGACTTTAGGCAGCGCATGAGCGACACCGACAACGAAAAGCCGAAACTGGGCATGCGCGCGCCGCTGGGGATCAAGCGCACGGTCGAGACGGGCAAGGTGAAGCAGAGCTTCAGCCATGGCCGCTCGAACACGGTCATCGTCGAGACCAAGAAGGCGCGCGTCTTCCGCAAGCCGGGTGAAGGTCCGGCGGATGCGCCCGCGCCCGAGCCCCAGGTCTCCGCACCTGCACCCGTCGCGGCTCCCGCGCCGACGCCGGCCCCCGCCCCGCGCCCGCCCGTCTCGAACGAGTCGGCGCAGGAGCGCCAGGCGCGCCTGCTGCGCGAGGCCGACGAGCAGCGCATGAACGCGCTCGAGGAAGCGCGCCGCCGCGAGGAGCGCGAGCGTGCCGAGGCCGCCGAGGCCGAAGCGCGCCGCGTCGAGGAGAAGGCCCGTGCCGAGGCAGAGGCCGCCAAGGCTCCGCCGGCCCCCGAGCCGACCCCTGCGCCGGCACCGGCTCCCGAAGCGCCCAAGGTCGAGGCTGCCACTCCGGCGCCTGCGCCCAAGCCTGCACCGGCTCCGGCCCCCGCGCCGACGCCGGCTCCGCCGCCGGCGCCGATTGCGCTTGGGCTCGATCCGAACCGTCCTGCGCCGCGCCTGTTCACCCCGGTGCAGCGCCCCGAGATCCCCAAGCCGCAGCCCAAGCCCGAGCCGAAGCCGGAGGCCGCCGCTGCCCCCGCGCCGACCCAGGCCGCCGCGCCGCGTCCGGCCGGTGCCGGTGCGCCCGCATCGCGTCACGCCCCGAAGGGCGGAGCGCCGGTGCGCCGTGGCCCCGAGCCCGCGCGTCCGCAACAGCGTGACCGCAAGGGCGACGATCGCCGCCAGTCGGGCAAGCTCACCGTCAACCGCGCCCTGGGTGGCGAGGATGGCGCGCGTGCCCGCTCGCTCGCCGCGCTGAAGCGTGCCCGCGAGAAGGAGCATCGTCGTTCGTACGGTGGCTCGTCGGCGCCGCGCGAGAAGCAGGTCCGCGACGTGGTCGTCCCCGAGGCGATCACCGTCCAGGAGCTCGCCAACCGCATGGCCGAGAAGGGCGCCGACCTGGTGAAGGCCCTCTTCAAGATGGGCATGCCGGTCACCGTCAACCAGACGATCGACCAGGACACCGCCGAGCTGCTCGTGACCGAGTTCGGCCACAACCTGCAGCGCGTCAGCGAGAGCGACGTCGATCTGGACGTGGCCGAGGCCGATGCCGAGGACACGCTGCAGCCGCGCGCGCCGGTGGTGACCATCATGGGTCACGTCGATCACGGCAAGACCTCGCTGCTCGATGCCCTGCGCGGCACCGACGTGGTGAAGGGCGAAGCCGGCGGCATCACCCAGCATATCGGCGCCTATCAGGTCACGCTGAAGGACAAGTCGAAGGTCACCTTCCTCGACACGCCGGGCCACGAGGCGTTCACCCAGATGCGTGCTCGCGGTGCCGACATCACCGACATCGTCGTGCTGGTGGTCGCCGCGAATGACGGCCTGATGCCGCAGACGATCGAGGCGATCAATCACACCAAGGCGGCCGGCGTGCCGATGATCGTGGCGATCAACAAGGTCGACCTCGACAGCGCCAATCCGCAGCGCGTGCGCGAGCGTCTGCTCGAGCATGAAGTGATCGTCGAAGAGATGGGCGGCGAGACCCAGGACGTCGAAGTATCGGCGCTCAAGAAGATCGGTCTCGACACGCTGATCGAGAAGATCCAGCTCCAGGCCGAACTGCTCGAGCTCAAGGCCAATCCGGACCGCGAGGCCGAGGGCACGGTGATCGAGGCGAAGCTCGACAAGGGCCGTGGCCCGGTCGCGACGATCCTCGTCAACCGCGGCACCCTCAAGGTCGGCGACGTGTTCGTCGTCGGCGCCGAGAGCGGCAAGGTCCGCGCGCTGGTCAACGACAAGGGCCAGCAGGTCAAGGAAGCCGGCCCCTCGACTCCGGTCGAAGTGCTCGGCCTTTCGGGCGTGCCGATGGCGGGCGATCCGCTGCAGGTCGTCGAGAACGAGGCACGTGCCCGCGAAGTCGCCGAATATCGCTCGGGCGTCGCGCTGCAGAAGCGCACGACCAATGCACCGGCCAGCCTCGAGAGCATGTTCTCGGCGCTCAAGGAAAAGCAGGCGATGGAATATCCGCTGGTCGTCAAGGCGGATACCCAGGGCACGGTCGAGGCGATCGTCGCGGCGATCAACAAGATCAGCACCGACGACATCAAGGCGCGCGTGCTGCATTCGGGCGTGGGCGGCATCACCGAGAGCGACGTGTCGCTCGCCGGTGCCGCCGGTGCCCCGATCATCGGCTTCAACGTGCGTCCGAACGCCAAGGCGCGCGAGATCGCCGAGCGCAACAAGGTCGCGTTCAAATATTATGACGTGATCTACGACCTGACCGACGAGATCCGCGCGGGCATGGCCGGCCAGCTTGGTCCGGAAGCCTTCGAAACCGTCGTCGGCCGCGCCGAGATCAAGGAAGTCTTCTCGGCGGGCAAGCACGGCAAGGCTGCCGGTCTGCTCGTTACCGAGGGCGCGATCCGCAAGGCACTCAAGGCGCGCATCACCCGGGACGATGTCATCATCTACCAGGGCGAGATCGCTTCGCTGCGTCGCTTCAAGGACGATGTCGCCGAAGTGCGCGCCGGCCTGGAATGCGGTGTGACGTTCAGCCAGAACTTCACCGACATCAAGGCGGGCGACTATCTCGAAACCTTCGAAGTCGAGATGCGCGAGCGCACGCTGTAATGCCGGTAAGCCGGGGGAGAAGACGCAAGTCATCACCTCCGGCACCGCGCCGGCGAAGCTGGTGGCGGGATGCCCTGGCATGGGTGGCTGACGGCATCGGTCTCGTGCTGCGAGGATGGACGCCGTGACGCACTCGATCTTCGACGATTTCCCGTCGCCTTCCTCCGCCCGGCTGCTCGGCTGGGAGATGAGGGGCTTCGACGCGGAAGCGCGGACGATCGAGATCGGCTTCCAGCTCGATGATCGCTTCCTCAATCCCGCCGGCACGGTGCAGGGCGGGTTCCTGGCGGCGATGCTCGACGATACGCATGGACCCTGCCTGTTCGCGGCGAGCGCGGGCGCGGTCTATGCACCGACGATCGATTTCCATGTCGTGTGCCTGAAGCCGGCGCTGCCCGGGCGCTTCATCGGCAAGGGACGAGTGGTTAGCCTGGGCAAGACGATCGCCGTCACCGAGGCGGAATTGTTCGATGAAGGCGGCAACATGGTCGCCCGCGGCACCTTCACGGGCCGCGTGATGCAGGGCGCGATGGCGCGCCGGGGTGAGAAATGAAGACCACGACCACCACCGAGGAACGTTCCGTCCGCGTGCTGCGTGTCGGCGAGCAGGTGCGCCATATCCTGAGCGAGATCCTGCAGCGCGGCGAGGTGCATGACGATGTGCTGGCCAAGCACATGGTCTCGATCACCGAAGTGCGCATGTCGCCCGACCTGCGCCACGCCACCGTCTTCGTGAAGCCGCTGCTCGGCAAGGACGAGGAAGTGGTGATCAAGGCGCTGCGCACCAACACCGCCTATCTCCAGCGCGAAGTCGCCAATCGAGTGAAGATGAAATATGCGGCGAAGCTCAAGTTCCTGGCGGACGAGAGCTTCGACGAGGGCAGCCATATCGACAAGCTGCTGCGCTCGCCCGAAGTGGCGCGCGATCTGGGCGAGGATGCCGGCGCGGAAGATTGACTTCGGCTTTGGTAAGACGCATCTTACCAGCGTGAATGCAAAAACCACCCTCTCGGCCAAGGGGCAAGTCGTCATCCCGAAGGATATCCGCGACGCCTTGGGCCTCAAGCCGGGACAGGCGTTCGATGTCATCCGGGCTGCGGGGGGCGGCGTTTTGCTACGACCGGCATCGTCCAAGAGCGGTCGCTCCTTCGATGAGATCACTGCGCGCATTCGAGAGATTGCGCCGCCATGGGAAGGCTCGCCGGTTTCCATCAGGGAGATGGATGCTGCCGTCGATCGCATGTTCCGCGAGCGATGGGACAAGAAGTGAGCCGCGCGGTCGATACCAACATCATCATTCGGTACCTGACTCGCGATGATCCGGTGCAGACGCCAATCGCTACCGAGATTCTCCGTGCTGGTTTCCTGTTGAGCGCGACCGTCCTGATCGAGACCGAATGGGTGCTGCGCTCCTTCTATCGCTGGCCGAGAGATCGTATCGCCGAAGCGTTGGCCAGCCTGATCGATCTGCCGTCGGCGGACATCGTTCCTGAAGGTGCCGATTGGGCACTGGCGCGCTTTGCGGATGGCGCGGACCTGGCGGACATGATCCATATCCTTGGTGGCGTTGGCGCGTCCGCCTTTGTCACCTTCGACGATGATATCGCCGGCTATGCAGGTGCCAACAGCCCCCTTCCCATCGAGACCCTCGCGTAAATGGCCAAGCTCTATTTCTACTATGCCTCGATGAACGCGGGCAAATCGACCACGCTGCTGCAGGCCGATTTCAACTATCGCGAGCGCGGCATGCGCACCTTGCTGTTCACCGCCGGCATCCATGACCGCGGCGGCAAGGGCGTGATCGACTCGCGGCTGGGCATCAGCGCGGTGGCGACGCCCTTCGAGGAGGCGACCGATCTGCGGCGCATCGCCGAGGACGAGCATTACAAGTCGCCGCTCGCCTGCATCCTGGTCGACGAAGCGCAGTTCCTTTCCGCGAGCCAGGTCCGTCAGCTCGCCCATCTGGCGGACGAAGTGGGCATCCCGGTGCTCTGCTACGGCCTGCGTACCGATTTCCAGGGCGCGCTGTTTCCCGGCTCGGCCGAGCTGCTCGCGCTCGCCGACTCGCTGGTCGAGATCAAGTCGGTCTGCGAATGCGGGCGCAAGGCGATCATGAACCTGCGCGTTGACGGGCAGGGCAATGCCGTGCGCCAGGGCGAGCAGCGAGAGGTCGGCGGGAACGAGCGCTATGTCGCCTTGTGCCGCCGCCACTTCATGCAGCGTACAGCCTGAGTACAGCCGCAAGTATTATACAAGCCGGCAAGGGAGTGCCCCACATCGGTCTCCGGAAGGAGATGAACCATGTTCCGCAAGACTATCCTCGCCTGCACGCTGCCCGCGCTGTTCCTCGCCACCGCTGCCTCGGCCCAGCAATCGGGCCCGACGCCCGGCCCCAAGTCGGGCGAGCAGGCGACGATCCCGTTCTTCACCCAGAGCGACATCCGCACCTTCGAGCCCACCAACTTCGGCGACGGCGTCTATATCCAGGACGCACGGCGCAACTGGTATTATGTCTCGTTCTTCGGCCGCTGCGACAACCTGCCCTGGTCGATCGGCGTCGGCTTCAAGACTTTCCCGGGCGCCGCGCAGATCGATCGCGGCGATACGATCTTCGCCGGGCGCGAGCGCTGCCAGATCGCCAATATCGTCCATAGCGGCCCGCCTCCGGTGCCGCCCAAGAAGGCGAAGAAGGCCAAGCCGGCCGCCTGATGCTGGCCCTGTGCCCGCGGCTCCGCTAGGGCGCCGCGGATGCATGGCTGGATCATCCTCGACAAACCCCTGGGCCTGGGCTCGACGCAAGGCGTGAGCGCAGTCAAGCGCGCGCTGCGCGACGGCAAGTATGGCAAGTTCAAGGTCGGCCATGGCGGCACGCTCGATCCGCTGGCCACGGGCGTGCTGCCGATCGCGATCGGCGAAGCGACCAAGCTGGCCGGGCGGATGCTCGACAGCGACAAGGTGTACGACTTCACGATCCGCTTCGGCGAGCAGACCGATACGCTGGATCTTGAGGGCAAGGTGGTCGCTACCTCGGAGGTGCGCCCGACGCCCGCCCAGGTCGAGGCGGTGCTGCCGCGCTTCACCGGGCCGATCGAGCAGGTGCCGCCCGCCTATTCGGCGCTCAAGGTCGATGGCGAGCGCGCTTATGATCTGGCGCGGGCGGGGGAAGAGGTGACGCTGGCGAGCCGCGCGGTCACGATCCATTCCCTTCAATTCCTCCCCGAGCTTGTCTCGGGGTGGGGGACCATCGGCGAAGCCGATGGTGGAGGGGCCGGTACAGCCGGTGCTGACGCACCGCCCCTCCACCACGCCGCTGAAGCGGCGCGGTCCCCCTCCCCGAGCGAGCTCGGGGAGGAATTGGATGCGGTCACCCTCACCGCCCATGTCTCCAAGGGCACCTATATCCGCAGCCTCGCGCGCGACATCGCGCTGGCGCTCGGCACCGTCGGCCATGTCACCATGCTGCGCCGGGTGAAGGCCGGTCCCTTCACCCTGGAGTCCGCGATTTCGCTGGACAAACTGGACGAAGCCGCTAAGGGCCGCTCCCTTGAACAACTTCTCCTGCCATTGAGGGCGGGGCTGGACGACATCCCGGCTCTATCCCTCACCCCCGACCAGGCAGGGCTGCTCCGACAGGGGCAGGTTCTGGCCGGGATCGCCAAGGAAGACGGCCAATATTTCGCGTGCCTGGAGGAGACTCCGATCGCGCTGGTGGAGGCTCTATCCGGTGAAATCCGGGTCGTCCGCGGCTTTAATATCTAAGCGATGTCGAAGGAAAGACTATGTCGATCACTGCAGAGCGCAAGGAAGCGCTGATCAAGGAACATGCTCGCGGCGGCACCGACACCGGCAGCCCCGAAGTGCAGGTCGCGATCCTCTCGGAGCGCATCTCGAACCTCACCGAGCACTTCAAGACGCACGCCAAGGACAACCATTCGCGCCGCGGCCTGCTCATGCTGGTCAACAAGCGTCGTAGCCTCCTCGACTATCTGAAGAAGAAGGACGAGGGTCGCTACACCGACCTCATCGCGAAGCTCGGTCTTCGCAAGTAACCGGAAAGGCGGCCTTCGGGTCGCCTTTTTGTCATCCCGGCAGGCCAGTGCCGGCGTCAGGCTCCCACGCAGCGGAGCAGACGGGGGACCGGCAATTCGGCCAGTCCCACGAGCCACGTACGGCTCTCTCCATAGGCCCCCGCTGCATCGGGCAGCGGGTGTGAAGGAAAAACAATGTTCGACAAGAAGACTGTATCGATCGAGTGGGGCGGCAAGACGCTGACTCTCGAAACGGGCAAGGTTGCCCGCCAGGCCGACGGCGCGGTGATCGCGACCCTCGGCGAGACCGTGGTGCTCTGCGCCGTGACGGCCGCGAAGAGCGTGAAGGAAGGCCAGGACTTCTTCCCGCTGACCGTCCATTATCAGGAAAAGTTCAGCGCTGCCGGCCGCATCCCCGGCGGCTTCTTCAAGCGCGAGCGCGGCGCGACCGAGAAGGAGACCCTGGTCTCGCGTCTCATCGACCGCCCGATCCGCCCGCTGTTCCCGGAAGGCTTCTACAACGAGATCAACGCCATCGCTCAGGTGCTGAGCTATGACGGCGAGAACGAGCCCGACATCCTCGCGATGGTCGCCGCTTCGGCCGCGCTCACCATCTCGGGCGTGCCTTTCATGGGCCCGATCGGCGCGGCGCGCGTCGGCTATGTCAACGGCGAGTATGTCCTGAACCCGACCGACGCCCAGGTTGCCGAAGGCGAGCTCGATCTCGTCGTCGCCGCTACCTATGACGCCGTGATGATGGTCGAATCGGAAGCCAAGGAGCTTTCGGAAGAGATCATGCTCGGTGCCGTGCTGTTCGCGCACGACGCCTGCCGCGAGATCGTCAAGGCGATCGTCAAGCTCGCCGAGCAGGCTGCCAAGGATCCGTGGGAAGTCGCGTCGTCGGACGACAACGCCAAGCTCAAGGCCTCGATCAAGAAGCTGATCGGCAAGGACATCACCGCCGCCTACAAGCTGACCGACAAGTCGGCCCGCTCGAACGCGCTGAACGAAGCGCGCGCGAAGGCGAAGGCGCAGTTCACCGCCGACGGCCTCTCGCCCCAGGAAGTCATGGCCGGCATCAAGCTGACCAAGAAGCTGGAAGCCGAGATCGTCCGCACCGCCATCCTCAAGGACGGCAAGCGCATCGACGGCCGCACCACCACGCAGATCCGCCCGATCGAGGCGGAGACGCACTTCCTGCCCCGTGCGCACGGCTCGGCCCTGTTCACCCGCGGCGAGACCCAGACGATTGCGACCGCGACGCTGGGCACCAAGGACGCCGAGCAGATGATCGACGGCCTGGGTGGCCTGTCGTACCAGAACTTCATGCTGCACTATAACTTCCCGCCCTACTCGGTCGGTGAAGTCGGCCGCTTCGGTGCGCCGGGCCGCCGCGAAGTCGGTCACGGCAAGCTCGCCTGGCGCGCGCTGCACCCGGTGCTGCCGTCGAAGGAGGACTTCCCCTACACGATCCGCCTGACCAGCGACATCACCGAGTCGAACGGCTCGTCGTCGATGGCGTCGGTCTGCGGCGGCAGCCTTGCGATGATGGACGCCGGCGTGCCGATCAAGCGCCCGGTCTCGGGCATCGCCATGGGCCTGATCCTCGAAGGCAAGGACTATGCGATCCTGTCGGACATCCTGGGTGACGAAGATCACCTCGGCGACATGGACTTCAAGGTGGCGGGCACGTCCGAAGGCATCACCACGATGCAGATGGACATCAAGATCGCCGGCATCACCAAGGAGATTTTCGAGGCCGCGCTGAACCAGGCCAAGGACGGTCGCGCCCACATCCTGGGCGAGATGAACAAGGCCCTGTCGGCGACCCGCTCCGAGCTGTCGGCGCATGCACCGCGCATCGAGACCTTCACGATCGACAAGTCGAAGATCCGTGACGTGATCGGCACCGGCGGCAAGGTGATCCGCGAGATCGTCGCCACCACCGGCGCCAAGGTCGACATCGACGACGAGGGCGTGATCAAGGTTTCGTCGTCGGACGTCTCGCAGATCGAAGCCGCGATCAACTGGATCAAGGGCATCGTCGAAGAGGCCGAGGTCGGCAAGATCTACAATGGCAAGGTCGTGAACCTCGTCGATTTCGGCGCCTTCGTGAACTTCATGGGCGGCAAGGACGGTCTCGTCCACGTCTCGGAGATCAAGAACGAGCGCGTCGAGAAGGTCTCGGACGTCCTGAGCGAAGGCCAGGAAGTCAAGGTCAAGGTCCTCGAGATCGATCCGCGCGGCAAGGTCCGCCTGTCGATGCGCGTCGTCGACCAGGAGACCGGCGAAGAGCTGGAAGACACCCGCCCGGCGCGCGAGCCGCGCGAGGGTGGCGATCGTGGCCCGCGTGGTGACCGCGGTGATCGTGGCGACCGTCGTCGCGATGGCGGCCGTGGCGGCGACCGTGACCGTGGTCCGCGCCGCGAGGGCGGTGACCGCGGCGATCGTGGTCCGCGCGGCGAAGGCGGCGATCGCGGCCCGCGTAGCGGTGACCGTGGCCCGCGCCGCGAGCGCTCGGAGTCGAAGGACGAGGGCGGCGAGGACATCGGCCTGCCGGCGTTCCTCACCGGCAGCGACGACTGATCGTCAGCAGTAAATCTGCGGAATAATGAAGGGGTCCGGGAAACCGGGCCCCTTCTTTTATTTCCGGGCAAGACGAAAGTTCATCCCGCTACAGATGCATGAAAAATTCACTGGACCGATGAACTACGCGTTTCTATCCGGCCAGCATCGCCTGCTTTCAAAGGAGAGGGGCGATCAGTTCTTGCGTTCGCTAGGAACTTAAAAGGGGGACTTCATGAACAAGTTTTTCGCGGCTGCGGCTGCCACGCTTCTGCTCGCGCCGATTTCGGCTTTCGCGCAGGACGAGGCGCCCGCGCATGACTTTGCCGGCCCGCGCATCGAGGCGCGCCTCGGCTATGAGACGCCGACGGTCAGCGATGGCAGCGGCGGCATCTGGAAGATCGGCAGCGCCGTTTCCTATGGCGGCGAGATCGGCGTCGATGTGCGCGCGGGCAAGAATGTCGTGGTCGGCCCCTATGCCAATTACGAATTCTCGAGCGTCTCGCTGTGCGACGGCGGCATCTGCCTCGAAGAGACCGGCAACCTCAGCGTCGGTGGCCGGCTGGGCGTGGTCGTCGGCGACAAGTCGCTGGTCTATGTGAAGGCCGGCTATGCGAGCATGACGCTCAAGGGCACCCTGGGTGGCCAGTCGGATTCGGAGAGCAAGGGCGGCGTGCAGGGCTCGATCGGCTTCGAGTTCGGCCTGGGCAAGAAGGCCTATGCCTTCCTCGACGCCAGCTATGCCGACTACGGCAAGTTCTACGCCATCAACCTGCAGCGCCGTCAGGTCGCGGGTGGCGTCGGCATCCGCTTCTGATCGACCCGCTCGATTGCATGCGAAGGGGCGTCCGGCGACGGGCGCCCCTTTTCATTGGCATTTCCCGCGCCCGTCTGGGAAGATGGCCGCGCCGCCTTGTTCTGGATCAGCGCATCAAGGGCCGCGGTGCGCTATTCTCGGCGGCAGGCAAGGGTTGGGGCGATGACACGGGCCCATGGCGATGTGCGGTGGCTGGAAAGCCTGCCGATCCTGCGGGACCGGCCATGGCTGCAGCTCGGCCTGACGCTGGCGATCACCGGCGTCGCGCTGCTGCTCCGGCTCGCGATCGGGCGCTTCCTGCCGCCCGGCCTGCCCTATGCGACCTTCTTCCCCGCGGTGATCGTCATCGCCTTCCTGTTCGGCGCGCGGCCAGGGCTGCTGGCGGCGGTGCTGGGCGGGATCCTCGGCTGGGTGCTCTTCATCCGCGATCCGTTCGATGCGCCGGTGCCCGGCATGGCACCCTCGCTGCTGCTCTACGTCACCGCGGATGCGCTGATCCTGCTGCTGTTCCACTGGATGCAGACGGCGACCGCCAGCCTGGTCGAGCAGCGCGAACGCAACCACAAGCTCGCCGAGACGCGGACCCTGCTGTTCCACGAGTTGCAGCACCGCGTATCGAACAACCTGCAGGTCGCCGCCGGGCTGCTCGCGCTGCAGAAGCGCCATGTCGAGGATCCCGAGGCCCAGGCCGCGCTCGACGAAGCGGTGCGGCGGATCGGGACGATCGGACGGATCAGCCGCCAGCTCTATCGTTCCGACGGCCGCGCGCGGGACATGCGCGCGCTGCTCGCGCCGCTGATCGAGAATGTGATCGAGGCCAATGGCAAGCCGGTCGAAGTGGCGATCGAGGACCCGGACGCGCTCCAGCTCGCGCCCGACGCCGCGGTGCCGGTGGCGCTGATCGTCGCCGAGGCCGTGGCCAACGCGATCGAGCATGGCTTTGCCGGACGCGACGAGGGCCGCGTCGCGATCCGATGCCTGAAGCTGGAAGCCGGCTTCGTCATCGAGATCGAGGATGACGGGCAGGGGCTGCGCGAGGCATTCGACATCACCCGCCACGCCAGCCTGGGCCTGCACATCGCCGCGACGCTGGCGGGCCAGCTCGGCGGCCGCTTCGAGATGGAGGCGCTGCCCGGCGGCGCGCTCGCCCGGCTGACCGCGCCGGACGGCTAGGGCGCGCGGTAGCGCAGCGCCTCGACGATCGCCGCAAAGGCCGGGGTCGGCTGGCGGCGGCTGGGGTAGAAGAGGTGATAGCCCTCGAAGGGTGGCGACCATTCCTCGAGCACGGCCTCGAGCGTGTCGTCCTCCAGCTGCGCGCGGATCAGGTCGACCATCAGATAGGCGATGCCGAACCCGTCGAGCGCGGCGTCGCGGCACTGGTAGATGGTGTTGAAGGTCAGCTGCCCGTCGACGCGCACGCGCTGCGCCCGGCCGTTCCGCTCGAACTCCCAGGCATAGAGGCCGCCATAGGTGGGCAGGCGCAGGTTGATGCAGCAATGCTCGGCCAGGTCCTGCGGCACGCGCGGGCGGCCGCGCCGGGCGAAATAGTCGGGCGTCGCCACCGCCAGCATCCGCACCGGCGGGCCGATCGGCACCGCGATCATGTCCTTGTCGATGCTCTCGCCCAGCCGCACGCCCGCGTCGAACTTCTCGGCGACGATGTCGGTCAGCCGGTAATCGGCCTCGATCTCCACCTTGATGTCCGGATGCTCGGCCAGCACGCCGCGCAGCCGGGGCCAAAGCACCGTCCGGAGCGAGAACTCGTCGGCGGTGATGCGGATATTGCCGGCCGGGCGCTCGCGCAGATCGTTGAGCGCGGCGACATGCGTCTCGATCTCGTCGAGATGGAAGGCGACCGAGCGCAGCATCCGCTCGCCCGCCTCGGTGGGGGTGACGCTGCGCGTGGTGCGGTTGAGCAGGCGGACACCCAGCCGCTCCTCCAGCGCGCGCATGCAATGGCTGAGCGCAGAGGGGGTGATGCCCAGCCGCGCCGCGGCCCGGGTGAAGCTCTTCTCGCGCGCCACCGCGACAAAGGCGGAGAGGTCGGCGAGGTCCTGTCGGTTCATTGCTGAAAATTACTCATAAACGCGTTCAGATTACAGCCCCTAATCGGGCGGCTTATCCGGCCTATCTCTCCTGCGCACGGGGCATCCCAATCTCAGGAAGACAGATATGCAGAAGCGCATTCTCGGCAGCGGGCTGGAAGTCTCGGCCATCGGCTATGGCTGCATGGGCCTGGACTTCGCCTATGGCAGCAAGCTGAGCCCGGACGAGGCCAATGCCCTGCTCCGCGCCGCGGTCGAACGCGGGGTCACCTTTTTCGACACCGCCGAAGTCTATGGCCCCTTCACCAATGAAGGCCTGGTCGGCGCGGCGCTACGCCCGGTGCGCGACCAGGTGGTGATCGCCACCAAGTTCGGCTTCAACATCGTGGACGGCGTGCAGCAGCCGGGGCTGAACAGCCGGCCCGAGCATATCCGCGCGGTCGCCGATGCCTCGCTCCAGCGGCTCGGCATCGAGCAGATCGACCTGTTCTACCAGCACCGCGTCGATCCCGACGTGCCGATCGAGGAGGTCGCGGGCACGGTCCGCGCGCTGATCGCGGAGGGCAAGGTGAAGCATTTCGGCCTGTCCGAGCCGAGCGCCGAGACGGCGCGCCGTGCACATGCCGTCCAGCCGGTCACGGCGATCCAGAACGAATATTCGCTGTGGACCCGCGGCGTCGAGACCAACGGCATCTTTGACGTCTGCGAGGAGCTGGGCATCGGCCTGGTGCCCTACAGCCCGCTCGGGCGCGGCTTCCTCACCGGCGCGATGAGCCAGGATACCGGCTTCGCGGCGGGAGACTTCCGCAGCAAGCTGCCGCGCTTCACGCCCGAGGCGATGGCGAAGAACCAGGCGCTGGTCGATCTGCTCAAGCGCATCGCCGCGGACAAGCGGGGCACGCCGGCCCAGGTCGCGCTTGCCTGGATCCTTGCCCAGAAGCCCTGGATCGTGCCGATCCCCGGCACCACCAAACTCCACCGGCTCGAGGAGAATCTCGGTGCGGCGGACCTGGTGCTCACCCCCGAGGACCTTGCCGGCATCGCCGCCGCGCTCGCCGAAATCGATGTCGAGGGCGAGCGCTATCCCGAGCAGCTGATGTCCACCGTCGGCCGCTGACCTTCCCTTCCCAACATTCCAAGCAAACAGGGACCAACATGACCACCCAAGCCAAGGCCTATGCCGCCCAGTCGGCCACCACGCCGCTCGCCCCCTTCACCTTCGAGCGCCGCGACCTGCTGCCCGACGACGTCTCGATCGACATCCTGTTCTGCGGCGTCTGCCATTCGGACCTGCACACCGCGCGCAGCGAATGGGACGGCACGCTGTTCCCCTGCGTGCCCGGCCACGAGATCGTCGGCCGTGTCACCGCGGTGGGCGGCGACGTCACCAGGTTCGCGGTCGGCGACCTGGTCGGCGTCGGCTGCATGGTCGACAGCTGCGGCCATTGCCCGTCCTGCGACGCGGGCGAGGAGCAATATTGCGAGACCACCGGCCTGGTCGGCACCTATAACGGCCCGGACACGGTGCTCGGCGGCCACACCTTTGGCGGCTATTCGGACCATATCGTCGTCAAGGAGAGCTTCGTCCTGAAGGTCGGCCATGACGAGAAGGACCTGGCCGCGGTCGCGCCCTTGCTCTGTGCCGGCATCACCACCTATTCGCCGCTGCGCCACTGGAATGCGGGCCCGGGCAAGAAGGTCGGCGTGGTCGGCATCGGCGGCCTGGGCCACATGGGTATCAAGATCGCCGCGGCGATGGGTGCGCATGTCGTCGCCTTCACCACTTCGCCCTCCAAGATCGAGGACGCGAAGAAGCTCGGCGCGCACGAAGTGATCGTCTCGCGCGATGCCGATCAGATGGCGGCGCACGCCAACAGCTTCGACTTCATCCTCGATACCGTGGCAGCGAGCCATGACCTCGACGCGCTGACCGGCCTGCTCAAGCGCGACGGCACGCTCACCCTGGTCGGCGTGCCCGAGCATGCCCATCCCTCGCCCAACGTCGCCAACCTGGTGTTCAAGCGCCGCTCGATCGCCGGCTCGCTGATCGGCGGCATCGCCGAGACGCAGGAGATGCTCGATTTCTGCAACACGCACGGCATCACCGCGGACATCGAGATGATCCGCATGGACGAGATCGAGACGGCTTATGACCGGATGGTGAAGAGCGACGTGAAGTACCGCTTCGTCATCGACATGGCGTCACTGAAGCAGGAAGGCTGAGGGCGCCAGACGGCGTCCTCCCCCGGGGCCGGCGCGTCGCCGCCGGCTGCCGGCCACCGGCGCCGTGGCTTCCCTGCGGGGAAGCCGCGGCGGCCGCGCACCTTCGGCGACCATCGCCGAGGCGATCATCCCGAAGGCGATGAGTGCGGTCACTTTATGGGCTTGCCGGTCCATGTGCGCACGAAAGCACGCGCCGGGCGCCCGCGACATTCGGGGGATCGCCGCTCCGGGTTCGCCCTTGCGGGATAGCGCTTAAGTAGAAGGGGAAGTGGGGAGCTTCTGTTGCCCGGTGCTCCCCGTACCGCTGGATTCCCCTTCTGTTGCCCGGTGGGGTCCAACCGCGCATTTTAGAATAACCTTAAGCCGTTAGGCCTTGGGGTTACGCCGCAATAGCGAGTGCTTCGTTATCGTTGGCACTTGTGTTTCAGACCGTCACAGTGGCCCAGGCTGAGAGATAGATAGCGCTTTTCAACACACGTCGATCCTAGTTCGGCCCCGTCAGCAACTGCCTTAAGCAGGTAGCTGGTGGTGGAGCCGCCGGGTACCGCCCCCGGGTCCGCTGCGCCTATTGCACGCCTTCGTTTATCCCCATAGCCGACCGAAGCCGGCAAAACCCATATAGGGGCGGAATCGATTAATGAAAAGGTCAGGTGAAGATAGCTAAGGCCTTCACAGTGCCGCAAACACTTGGCATGGACATTTTCGAACCATGTTGACCCAGCGTTCCCGCTACGCCCTTCGCGCGATGCTCTTCCTGGCCGGCCAGCCGGCGGCAGGCGCGCCCACGCCGATGAACCGCATCGCCGCCGAGGCGAACGTGCCCCGCAAGTTCCTCGAGCTGATCCTAGCCGACCTGCGCGAGGCGGGTTTCCTCAGCTCGACGCGCGGCAAGGCCGGCGGCTATCGCCTGGCACGGCCCAAGCACCTCATTTCGCTCGGCGAGATCATCCGGGTGATCGAGGGGCCATTGGCGCTGGTCCCCTGTGTCAGCCGTACCGCCTATCGCCCGTGCAACGACTGCAAGGACGAGGCGAGCTGCGCCATCCGCCATGCGATGGCGCGTGTGCGCGACGAGACCGCCCGCATCCTCGACGGCACCAGCCTTGCGGATGCCATCGCCGAGGATCTCGCCGCGGCCTGAGGGCCGGGCACGCTGCTTGCAATGTAGGATTTTGTCTGGCGTGGTCGTCGCATGACGTCCACCAGCCCCTTGCCGCGTTTTCAGCCGGCAAGGGGAGGCGCGGGCAAAGTGAAACGATTTGCCGCGACTCCCTTCACTTTGGACTCAGGCGGCGTTCTTCTTCTTCAGCTCGTCGCGGATCTCGCGCAGCAGCGTCACATCGGCCGGCTCGGCGGGCGCGGCTTCGTCCGGCTTGGGGATCACGCGGTTCACCGCGCGCACCAGCAGGAAGATGATGAAGGCGACGATCACGAAGTTCACCGCCGCGGTGATGAAGGCGCCATAGCCGAACAGCGGCACGCCGGCCTTCTTCAGCGCGGCATAGTCGGTCGATCCGGCCAGCGCGGCTGGCACCGGACCCAGCGCGATGAAGTAGCTCGAGAAGTCGAGCCCGCCGAAGATCTTGCCGATCAGCGGCATCAGCAAATCGTCGGTCAGCGAGCTGACGATCTTGCTGAACGCCGCGCCGATGATCACCGCCACGGCCAGGTCGAGCACGTTGCCGCGCGAAATGAACGCCTTGAATTCCTTGAACATCCCAGGGTCTCCCACCAGCTGCCGCCCGGGCGCGGCATCGCCGCCATGATGCACGCATGCGGCGCCCGCGCCAATCCGCACCGTCCGATTTCGCTTTCGGAGCCCGGTGTTGCGACTGTATAAGACACTTCGAACCAGATCCGGAGGATCCTGACGTGATGAAGTTTCGTGCTCTTGTTGCCCTTGCCGCCGCTGCCATGCTCGCCGGCTGCGGGATCAACAGCGTGCCCACGGCGGAAGAGAATGCGAAGGCGAAGTTCGCCACCTATCAGCAGGCGCTTCAGCGTCGCGCCGATCTGCTGCCGAATCTCGCGGCAACGGTGAAGGGTTCGGCGGAGTTCGAGAAGAGCACGCAGGTCGGCGTGGCCGAGGCACGCGCCAAGACCGGTTCGGTCCAGCTCACTGCCAACGATCTCACCGATCCCGCCAAGGTCCAGGCCTATGGCGCCGCGCAGGCCGCGGCGAGCGCTGCACTGACCCGCATCATCACCGAAGCACCGCCCCAGGTCCGCTCGACCGAGAATTTCGGCAAGCTCCAGGATCAGATCGAAGGTGCGGAGAATCGGATCTGGGTGGCGGTCAACGACTACAACAAGTCGGTGCAGGAGTATAACACCCGCATTCGCACCTTCCCGGACGCGATCGGCGCGAAGATCTTCTACGGCGCCAAGCCCATGACCCAGCTGCAGGCGCGCGCGGGTGTCGAGACGCCGCCGAAGATCGATTTCAGCGGGAACAGCAACTGATCCCGATCCGGCCGGAGCGCTGAACATGCTTCGCTATCTGCTGGCCTTGCTCCTGCTCGCCGTTCCGGTGGCGGCAGGGGCCCAGCCCAATTTCCCCAAGCTCACGGGCCGGGTGGTCGACGACGCGCATTTGCTGTCGCCGGCCCAGGTCGCCCAGCTCACCCAGCTTTCGGATGACGTCCAGAAGGCCTCCACCCGGCAGCTGGTCGTCGCCACTATCCCCGATCTTCAAGGCTATGACATCGCCGATTACGGCTATCAGCTCGGCCGAGCCTGGGGGATCGGGCAGAAGGACGCCAATAACGGCATCCTCCTCATCGTCGCGCCCAAGGAGCGCAAGGTGCGGATCGAGGTCGGCTATGGCCTCGAGCCGATCATGACTGACGGGCTCTCCAGCCAGATCATCAGCGGGACGATCATCCCCCGCTTCAAGGCCGACGACATGCCCGGCGGCATCGTGGCGGGCGCGCAGGCGATCGCCGAGCAGATGAAACTGCCTCTGGAGGTCGCCGAGCAGCGTGCCCAGCAGCAACAGGCCAAGGTCACCCAGAAGCGCCAGAAGAGCAATGGTGGCTTCCCGATCGGCCTGGTCTTCTGGGGCATCATCTTCCTGTTCGTGATCCTGCCGATGCTTGGTGCCGGTTTAGGCCGGCGCAAGCGGCGCGGTCCCTGGGATCGGCGCTATCGCAGCGACGACAGCGGCGTCCTGCCGATCATCCTCTGGTCGATCGCCAACGAGATCGGCAACCGTGCCAGCCGTGGTGGCGGCAGCAGCTGGGGCGGCGGGGGCGGCAGCGACTGGGGCGGTGGCGGCGGAGGTGGCGGAGGCTTCTCCGGCGGCGGCGGATCGTTCGGGGGCGGCGGCGCCTCGGGGAGCTGGTGAGATGCGATTGACCGATCAGGACCGCGCGGCCGTCACGGCTGCCGTCACTGCCGCCGAGCTTACCACCAATGGCGAGATCGTCACCGTCGTCGCCGGGCGCTCGGATCCCTATCACGACGTCGCCTTGCATTGGGCGGTGCTGGCGATGCTGCTCGTCCTCGCGTTGCTCGCCTGGCAGCCCTGGCCGGCCGAATGGCTCCATTCGCGCTTCATCGACAGCTGGGCGCAGGCCGTGCCGGCACGCTGGTACCTCACCATCGCGCTGGTGCTGATGGCGGCGACCTTCCTGGCCGTGCGCGTCCTGCTTGCGCTCGACGCGCTGCGGCTGTTCCTCACCCCTGGCGCCACCAAGACCCGCCGGGTGCATCGCCGGGCGCTCGAGCTGTTCCGCGCCGCCGCCGAGAAGCGCACCCGCGGATCGACCGGCGTGCTGGTCTATCTCAGTCTCGCCGAGCACCGCGCCGAGATCATCGCCGACGCGGCGATCCATTCGAAGGTGACCGCCGATGTCTGGGGCGCGGCGATGGCGGCGCTGATCGGCGGGGTGAAGCGCGGCGAGGCGGGCGAGGGCATGGCCGAGGCGGTGCGCCAGATCGGCCTGGTCCTGGCCGAGCATTTCCCACGCAGCGAGGACGATGTGAACGAACTTCCCGACCGGGTGATCGAACTGTGAACGACATGGACGAAGAGATTGCCTGGGCCGGCAAGTGGATCACCGCCAAGCGGCGGGGCAAGTGGGAATATGTCTCGCGCGCCCGCAACATCCGCGCCGCGGTGATCGTCGCGATCGACGACGAGGATCATGTCCTGCTCGTCGACCAGTACCGGGTGCCGCTCGGCAAGCGCTGCCTCGAGCTGCCCGCCGGGCTGATCGGCGACGAGGCCGGGCGCGAGAATGACAGCCCGTTCGAAGCCGCGCGCCGCGAACTGATCGAGGAGACCGGCTATGACAGCGCCGTGATCGAGGATATCGGCGAATATCATTCCTCGCCCGGTCTGGTCAGCGAGAGCTTCACCCTGGTCCGCGCGCGCGGGCTCACCAAGGTGGGCGAGGGCGGCGGGCTGGAGGACGAGGACATCATCGTCCACCGCGTGCCGCGCGCCGAACTCCCCGCCTTCGTCGCGGCGAAGCGCGCCGAAGGGCTGGCGATCGACGTGAAGCTGTTGCTGCTGCTGTCGGGGGCGCTGCTGGGAGTTTGAACCCGCTGTTTGTTCTCCGGCGGAAGCCGGGGCCCAGGGTTTCTCCGCCGTGTCGCTTGTGACTCTGGGCCCGGGCTTTCGCCGGGGAACAGGAGATCAATACTGCTTAGCGGAAATTGTCCGCATAGGCCTGCAGCTTGAGCTTGCGCTCCGGCGCCGCGACCACGTGGAAGGCAAGGCCCTCACGCTCGGCATAGCCGGTGGCGGCCTCGAGCGTCGGAAAGCTCATGCGCAGCTGCGTGGCGGTCGCGTCGCCGCCGGCCCAACCGGTCAGCGGATCGGCCTGTTGCTGGCGCGCCGGCTCGAACTCGAGGATCCAGCTCGTCGTGCGTGCGCGGCCCGACTGCATGGCGTTCTTGGGCTTCTGGTAGATGCGAGCGGTCTTGGTCATGGTCAGTCCCTTTAACGCGGCCCGGCGCCCCTTGCATCTGCCTTTTTTGTCCGGAGCGTCGCCGATGCCGAGGCGGGATCCTCGGGCCAGGGATGGCGGGGATAGCGCCCGCGCATCTCCTTGGCGACCGCGGCCCAGCTCCCCTTCCAGAAGCCGGGCAGGTCGCGCGTCGTCTGGATTGGTCGTCCGGCCGGCGAAGTGAGGCTCAGCACCAGCGGCGTGCCGTCGCCTAGCGTCGGATGCGTGCCCAGCCCGTACAGCGCCTGCACCCGCACCTCGACCGTCGGCCCGCCCTCGGCGGCATAGTCGATCGCATAAGTCGAGCCCTCGGGAGTCTCGAAGCGGGCAGGGGCCAGGCGGTCGAGCGCCTTCTGCCCGTCCCAGCCGAGCAAATTGTTGAGCGCATTGGTCAGTCCCTCGATCGCATCGAGCCGGCGCTTGCCGGCGAGCAGCCCCGGCAGCCATTCGTCCAACTCGGCGAGCAGCCGAGCGTCGGACAGCGACTCGTTGCCGGCATAGGCGGCGCGGGTGCGCAGCGCGCTTGCGGTGTCGGACCATGGCAGCAGATCGAGGCCGTGCTCGCGCACGCCCTCGAGCAGCGCCTTCTCGATCTCGGCCGGGTTGGCCGCCGAATCGGGGCCGCTCGACAGGCGGATCGCGCCGAGCCGGCGTTCGCGCAGCGCTTCGATTCGCCCGCTGCCGGGATCGAAGCGGACGCTGCGGCGCGTCTCGATCCGGTCGGCGAACAGCGATTCGACTTCGGCCGGGTCGATCGGCGCGGCGGAGAGGATGCGTGCGCCTGCGGCCATGCCCTGCGTCTCGGCGACCGCCAGCCATTCGGCGCGGGCGAGCGAGGAGGTCGGGTCGAGCTTGAACCCGCGCCCGCCGGCCGAAGCCCAGGTCTCGCCACTGGCGTCGCGGCGTTTGGCGATACGATCGGGAAAGGCGAGGGCGACGCAGGGGGCGACATCTTCAAAGCCCTCTCCCCTCCGGGGAGAGGGTTGGGAGAGGGGCAATGTGGAGAGTTCGCGGCTCATGCCCCTCTCCCCGGCCCTCTCCCCAGAGGGGAGAGGGAGAATTTTCGCCCAGCGTTGCGCCAGACGCCGGGCATTCTCCGCCCTCGGCCCGCGTTCGTTCCGCCAACGGCGCAGGCGCAATTCCAAATCCGGGTCGTTGCCGCCCAATCCGCGCTCGCCGAGCAGCACCGCGATCTCCGCCGCGGTCTTCGCCATGCCGCGCTCGCCCGCCCGCACCAGCATATGGCCGAGCCGGGGCGGCAGCGGCAGGCCGGCGATCGCCTTGCCATGCGCGGTCGGGCGACCGTCTTCGTCCAGCGCTTCGAGCGTGCCCAGCCGCTTGCGCGCTTCGGAGATCGCGGCTTCGGGCGGCGGGTCCAACCAATTGAGATCGCGCGGATCGCTTACGCCCCATAGCGCGCAGTCGAGCACCAGCGCCGAGAGATCGGCCTCCAATATCTCGGGCGGATCGAAGCGCGGCAGGCCGGCGGTCGCCGCTTCCTCCCACAACCGATAGGCGACGCCCGGCCCCTGGCGTGCGGCGCGACCGGCGCGCTGGGTCACCGATGCCTGGCTCGCCCGCTCGGTGACCAGCCGGGTCATCCCGGCGGCGCGGTCGTAGCGCGGCCGGCGGGCGAGGCCCGAATCGACCACGATACGGATTCCCTCAAGGGTCAGCGAGGTTTCGGCGATGGACGTCGCCAGAACGATCTTTCGCCGGCCCTGCGGATCGGGGGTGATCGCGGCGCGCTGGGCGCCTGGCTCGAGCGAGCCGTGCAGCTTGTGGACCACTGCACCCGGCACGTCGCCGATCCGCTCGGCGGTGCGCTCGATCTCGGCAACGCCGGGCAGGAAGGCGAGCACCCCGCCCTCGGCATCGCGCAGTGCGGCGCGGATCGCCGCCGCCATCGAATCCTCGATCCGTGCCTCGGCGGCGCGGCCGATATGGCGCAGCTCGAGCGGCCAGCTGCGGCCCTCGCTCTCGATTACGGGCGCGCCGCCCATCAGGTCGGAGAAGCGCGCGCCGTCGAGCGTCGCCGACATCGCCACCAGCCGCAGGTCGGGGCGCAGCGCCGCCTGGGCGTCGAGCGCCAGCGCCAGGCCGAAATCACTGTCGAGGCTGCGCTCATGGACTTCGTCGAACAGCACGGCGGAGACGCCGGCCAGCTCGGGGTCGGCCTGAATGCGATTGACGAAGATGCCCTCGGTGACCACCGTCACCCGCGTCGCCGCCGAGCGCTTGCTGTCCATCCGGGTCGCATAGCCAAAGGTCTGGCCGACATTCTCGCCCGCCAGCGCCGCCATCCGCTCGCCCGCCGCGCGTGCCGCGAGCCTGCGCGGGGAGAGCAGCAGCACCTCGCCGGTGCACCAGGCCTCGCCGAGCAGCGCCGGCGCCACCGCCGTGGTCTTGCCCGCGCCCGGTGGCGCGACCAGCACGGCGTTGCTTCCTGCCCGCAGCTGGGCAAGCAGATCGGGTAAAACGACATGGATCGGCAGCGAGTCATTCATTGCGCGCAACCAATTCCCTGAAGCCGGGTTAGGCGCAAGCAAAGCCTATGGAGTGAAGACATGGCGAGAACCCTGGCACAGTTCAGCATCACCCCCGACAGCGACGGCGACTACACGCTCCATCTCGAGGACGACGATGGCGAGACGCTGGAATTCACCGCCAGCTTCGAGCAGCTCGACCTGATCACCGAAGCGATCGAGGAAGTGCTCGACGAGGACGAGGAAGACGCGCTCACCGCGGATGACGACGACGATGAGCCGTCGGACGACGAATAGGGGTCAGTAAGCGCGGGCGACCGCGAACTCTACCGCCTCGATCATCGCATCCTTGGCCGCGCCTGCCGCAAAGCCGCCCAGTGCGTCGATCGCGCGCTGGCCGTAATGGCGGGCGCGGGCAAGCGTGTCGTCGACCGAGCGGCTCGCCTGGACCAGGCGGATCGCCTCGGCGAAATCCTCGTCCGAATTGCGGTGGCCGGTGATCGCCGCCTTCCAGAAGGCGCGTGCGCTCTCGTCGCCCCGGGCATAAGCGAGGATGACCGGCAGGGTCATCTTGCCTTCGCGGAAATCGTCGCCGGCGTCCTTGCCCATCGTGCCCGCGTCCGAGACATAATCGATCGCGTCGTCGACCAGCTGGAAGGCAATGCCGAGGTTGCGGCCATAGGCGTCGAGCGCCAGTTCCTCGGCCTCCGAGCGCTCGGCGACCACCGCGGCGATGCGGCAGGCGGCGGCGAACAGCGCGGCGGTCTTGGCGCCGATGATGTCGAGATAGCGTTCCTCGCCCAGGTCGAGCCGGCGCACCGCGGTGAGCTGGTTGACCTCGCCCTCGGCGATCACGGCGCTGGCGTTGCTGAGGATGTGGAGCGCTTTCAGGCTCTCGCTCTCGACCATCAGCTCGAACGACTTGGAGAACAGGAAGTCGCCGACCAGCACGCTCGCCGGGTTGCCCCAGATGATGTTGGCGGTGCGGCGGCCGCGGCGCAGGTCCGAGCCGTCGACGACATCGTCATGGAGCAGCGTGGCGGTGTGGATGAACTCCACCGCGGCGGCGAGCCGGTGATGGCGGGTGCCGGGATAGCCGAGCAGCTTGGCGCTCGCCAGCGTGAGCATCGGCCGCATCCGCTTGCCGCCGCCGGCGATCAGGTGACCGGCCAGCTCGGGGATCAGCGGAATCTCGGACTTCATCCGATCAAGGATCACCGCGTTCACGAGGTTCATGTCGTGCGCGACCAGCGCCATCATCGGATCGAGCGAGGGGGCGGGGCCGCCGCCGAGGCGATGGAGGGTGGCGCTCATATGCGAAAGCCTCTGGCGGGTGCGGCGCACAAAGGCAAGGCTTGCGTGACGCTACGTCGGTGCGCAAAGAGGGCAGCCATGTCGGACGAGACCCTTACCCGCTACCGCCAGAGCATCGACAATATCGATGCCGCGCTCGTGTTCCTGCTCGCCGAGCGCTTCAAGGTGACGCAGGCGGTGGGCCGCTACAAGGCGGAGTCGGGCCTGCCCCCGGCCGATCCCGGCCGCGAGGACCGCCAGATCGCCCGGCTGCGCGAGCTCGCCAAGACGGCGGACCTCGACCCCGAATTCTCCGAGAAGTTCCTGCGCTTCATCATCGACGAAGTGATCCGCCACCACGAGCAGCTGCGGGACGAGAAATGAGGGCGGCGGCCGCCCTGCTGCTGTCGGCACCGATGCTGGCGGGGTGTGGCGGCAACCAGGCGCAGAAGCCCGCGCCGACTCCCACGCCCAGCGCGAGCGCCACGCCCGTGGCCGATCCCGCCGCGCGCCTCGCCGCCGCGGTGAAGGCCGCTTGGCCCGAGGGCGTGAAGCAGGGGCCGATCACCTTCGACGACAACAAGCTGATCGACACGGCGTTCGGCCCGGTGCTGGTCAGCCACGGCCATGTGCCCGATGCCGCGCATGTCGACGGCGGCACGATCGCGGTGACCTATCTCGATGCCGAGGGCGCGGGCTTCCGGGTGCGCAAGCGCTTCCCCAAGGCGGCGGAGAGCGGCAGCTTCGGCGACCTTGCCGAATGGTCGGTCAGCGACAAGTTCCTCGATCGGCCGGTGATCTATGTCGAGGGCGGCGGCACCTGGCAGGGCTATACCTGCAGCTACACCAGCCTGGTCGCACTCAACCCCGAGGGGCCGAAGGAAGTGGCGAGTTTCCAGTCGCTCTATGACAATGGCGGCGCGGTCGAGGACGATGCCCAGTCGGTCCGTGGCAGGATCGGGGCGATCCGAAAGGGTGTCGATTTCACCGTGAAATTCGAGGGAACCCGATCCTTCGCCGAACGATACCTTTGGCGAGACGGCAAGTACCGGCGCGAAGGCGGGGAAAGCCAGGTTCCAACCTGCTGAGGGGACAGACGTGGCGGCGGACGATGATTTCCTGATCTTCCGCCCCGACGATGTCGACCTTTCCCGCTCGCCCCTGCGCAAGGGCGTGCATGAGGCGACCCATGTGCTCGGCGCCTTCAACCCCGGCTTCGCGCGGCTGCCGAACGGCAACCTCCTGCTAATGGTCCGCGTGGCCGAGGCGTTGCGCGATCCGGTCGACGGCGATTGCGCCCGCGCGATCCGCTGGACGCCCGCCGGCTATGTCCTCGATCGCCACCCGGTCGCGGGGATCGACATGGACGATCCCCGCCAGTTCGCGCTCAAGGACCGCAATCCCCGGCTGCTCGGCCTCACCTCGCTGTCCTGGCTGCTGCCGGTCGAGCTGAGCGGGGACGCGGGCAGGATCGTGAAGGTCCATTACGACAAGGCGATCCAGCCCTCGGCCGGTTTCCTCGATTACGGCGTCGAGGATGCGCGGATCAGCCTGGTCGGCGGCAGCTGGTGGATGACCGTGTGCGGCGTCTCGGCCGAGCGGCACTGCACCGCCATGTACCATTCGGTGAACGGGCTCGACTACAGGCTGCTCGGCGTGGTGCTCGATCACCAGAACAAGGACATGATCCTGTTCGAGGGCAAGCCAGGCGGCAAGTACATGGCGCTCACCCGACCGCTGGGCGAAGTCTATTTCGCCTATCCCGACGATTCCCCCTGGCTCGGCGGTCCCTCGATCAACATGGCCCAGTCGCCCGACGGGCTGCACTGGAAGCCGCTCGACACGCCGGGCATCCGCGCGCGCAAGGGCACCAGCTCCACCCAGCGGATCGGCGGCGGCAGCCAGCCGGTGCTCACCCCCGAGGGCTGGATGCTGATCTATCACGGCGTCGAGAAGCAGGGCGCGGTCGGCGTCTATCGCAGCTTCTGGGCTTTGCTCGACAAGGACGATCCGTCGAGGATCCTGCGGCTGGAGGACGAGACGCCCTTGCTCGAGGCCAACCCCGCGCTCACCGATCCGATCGCGCACCAGCTCTACCTGCCCACTCCCGTGGTGTTCACCACCGGCGTGGCGGATGCCGGCGATCATTACATCGTCGCGAGCGGCGAGGCCGATCTGGCGTGCCGGATCACCCGGGTTTCGAAGGAGCGATTCCGGTGAGCCCTCTCTTCGTCATCCCCGCGAAGGCGGGGATCCAGAGCCACGCAGCGCAGTCCCTTGTTACCCTGGATACCCGCCTTCGCGGGGATGACGAATGGTGGAGTGTTTGCGCATGACCGAATGGTGGAAATCCGCCGTCATCTACCAGGTCTATCCCCGCTCGTTCCAGGATTCGAACGGCGACGGGATCGGCGACCTGAAGGGCATCGAGAACCGGCTCGACGACCTGAAGGCGCTCGGCATCGACGCGATCTGGGTCTCGCCGATCTTCCCCAGCCCGATGGCTGACTTCGGTTATGACGTCGCCGATTATTGCGACGTCGACCCGCGCTTCGGCACGCTCGAAGACTTCGACGCGCTGCTCGCCGCGGCGCACGAACGCGGTATTCGGCTGCTGCTCGACCTGGTGCCCAACCACAGTTCGGACCAGCATCCCTGGTTCCAGGAGAGCCGCAGCGCCCGCGACGATCCCCGGCGCGACTGGTATATCTGGCGCGACGCCAGGCCCGACGGCTCGCCGCCCAACAACTGGATCAGCGATTTCGGCGGCTCGGCCTGGGAATGGGACGCAGCCACCGGCCAATATTATTACCACGCCTTCCTCAAGGAGCAGCCCGACCTCAACTGGCGCAACCCGGCGGTGCGCTCGGCGATGATGGACGTGCTGCGCTTCTGGTTCGCGCGCGGGATCGACGGATTCCGGATCGACGTGCTGTGGCACATGGTCAAGCACGCCGACCTGCCCGACAATCCGGTGAACGAGGACTGGGCGCCGGGCCAGCCCGATTACACCCGGGTCCACCAGCTCCATTCGACCGACCAGCCCGAAGTGCACGACATCGCGGGGGAAATGCGGGCGATCGCCGACACGTTCGGCGCACGCGTGCTGATCGGCGAGATCTACCTGCCGGTGCCGCAGCTGGTCGGCTATTATGGCACCGCGCAGAAGCCCGGCGTGCATCTGCCCTTCAACTTCCAGCTGATCGGCGCCGAATGGAACGCGCCCAGCCTCGCCGCGATGATCCGGGACTATGAGGCGGCGCTGCCCGAGGCCGGCTGGCCCAACTGGGTGCTGGGCAATCACGATCGCCCGCGCATCGCCACCCGCGTCGGCCCGGAGCAGGCGCGCGTCGCGATGATGCTGCTCCTGACGCTGCGCGGCACGCCGACGCTCTATTATGGCGACGAGATCGGCATGGAGGACGGCGCGATCCCGGCGGATAGAATCCAGGATCCGCGCGAGCTGCGCGATCCCGGCATTGGCCTGGGCCGCGATCCGGTGCGCACCCCGATGGCCTGGGACGCATCGCCGAACGCCGGGTTCAGCGCTGCCGATCCCTGGCTGCCGCTCCACCCCGACTGGCTCGCGCGCAACGTCGAGGCGCAGCGCGGCGATCCCGGCTCGATGTGGCGGCTGACCCAGAAATTGCTGTTCCTGCGCCACGAACATCCGGCGCTGGCGCTGGGCGACTATCATCCGATCGACAGCGGCGGCGACCTGCTCGCCTTCGAGCGGCGCCACGCGCATGACCGGCTGCTGGTCGTGCTCAACCTCGGCGGCACGCCTCAGGGCTTCGCCATCCCCGAATGGGCGGAGGATTTCACTGTCCTCGCCTCGGCGCGCGGCGGGCACGACCCCGCGCTGCTCTCCCCGAACGAAGGCTATATCCTGGGATGAAGATCGCAATGCTGGCGCCGATCGCCTGGCGCACGCCGCCGCGGCACTATGGGCCGTGGGAATTGGTGACGAGCCTGCTGACCGAGGCTTTGGTCGCGCGCGGGATCGACGTGACGTTGTTCGCCACGCAGGATTCGATCACCGCCGGCACGCTCGATGGCGTGGTGCCGGCCGGCTATGCGGAGGATCCCGGGATCGATGCGAAGGTGTGGGAATATGCCCATCTCGCGCATCTGTTCGAGCGGGCGGGGGAGTTCGACCTGATCCACAACCAGGCCGATTTCCCGGCACATGCCTTCTCCCGGCTGGTCGATACCCCGATGGTAACGACGATCCACGGCTTCTCGTCCGAGCGGATCCTGCCGATGTACAAGCCGTTCGAGGACCGGGTGCATTATGTCGCGATCAGCGCGGCAGACCGGCATCCTGCCTTGAAATACGCCGCGACGATCCACCACGGCATCCGGCTCGACGAATTCCCGTTCGAGGCCGATGGCGGCGAGGATTTGCTGTTCTTCGGCCGCATGCATCCGGACAAGGGCGCGGCCGAGGCGATCGAAGTCGCGCGCTCGACCGGGCGGCGGCTCAACCTCTACGGCATCATCCAGGACCAGGGCTATTTCGACCGCGAGGTGGCGCCGTTCCTCGACGAGCGCATTGTCTATCACGGACCCGTAGGCGGGGCGGAACGGCTGCGCGCGCTCGGCAAGGCGCAGGTGCTGCTCCACCTGATCAATTTCGACGAGCCCTTCGGCCTGTCGGTGGTCGAGGCGATGGCCTGTGGGACGCCGGTGATCGCGATCGATCGCGGTTCGATGCCCGAGCTGGTCACGCCGGAGACGGGAGTGCTGGTCGAATCGGTCGGTGGTGCGATCACCGCGTTGGGGCAGGTCGAGGGCATCGACCGGGCGGCGTGCCGGGCGCGGGTGGCGGAATGCTTCTCGGTCGAGGCGATGGCCGATCGATACATCGAATTGTACCGGCGGATCCTCAATCAATAACGTCATCCCGGCGGAAGCCGGGATCTCAGGCGATGGCGGGAAAAGAGCCGCACGAGATCCCGGCTTTCGCCGGGATGACGGCTATTGGCCGAAAGCCGGCTGGTACGCGTAGAGCCCCGGCGTCCCGCCGGTCATCACGAACAGCACATCCCCGCGCAGCCAACCTTCGCGCAGCCCCGCCAGCACCCCGGCGAACGCCTTGCCGCTATAGACCGGGTCGATCAGCAGCCCCTCCGCCCGCGCCATCAGCCGGACGGCGGCGAGCATCGCCTCGGTGGGGATGCCGTACGCTTCCCCGCGCTGCGACCCTTCGATGCGGATATCCTCCGCGCCCAGCGGCGCACCGCCGATCAACGCCCGCGTCGCATTGGCCAGCGCAAGCGTGCCGCGCTCGGCCTCGGCCAGCTCGGCGAGCACGGTGAAGGACAGCACCCGCCGCGGATCGTCGATCCCGGCAGCGAGCCCGGCATGGGTGCCATGGCTGCCATTGGCGACGATCACCGTCCCGAACCGCAGGCCCAGTTCCGCCTCCTGCGCCTGGATCTCCTGCGCGCAGGAGACATAGCCCAGCGCCCCGACCGGCGAGGAGCCGCCCGAGCCGACGACATAGGGCCTGCGCCCCTCGGCCTTGAGTTCCTCGGCCCGGGCATGCGCTGCCGCGAGCGAATCGGCGCCGCGCGGCAGATGATGCACCTTCGCCCCGAACAGCCCGTCGAGCAGCTGGTTGCCGTTATGCAGGTAGCTCGGGTCCTCGCGCGGCACCGTGTCGGTCAGCATCAGCTCGGCGCTGAGCCCCATCCGCGCCGCCGCTGCCGCGCTCAGCCGGGCGTGGTTGGATTGCCGCGCGCCGGTGGTGACGAAGGTATCGCAGCCCTGGTCGATCGCCGCGCCGAGCAGGAACTCGAGCTTGCGCAGCTTGTTGCCGCCGCCGCCCAGCCCCATCAGGTCGTCGCGCTTCACGAACAGCCGCGCGCCGCTCAGTTTCAAAGCCGCCTCGATCCGCTCCAGCCGCTGGATCGGGGTCGGCGCGTCGAACAGGGGAGTGCGGGGGAAGGCGTCGAGGGTCATTGGTAGGGCACCAGCAGAGGATCGGGGAGCGGTTCATACGCCTCCTCGTCGTCCGGGCGAAATGCGTTACAGCGCCGGCTTGCATCCGCGTGTCTGGTACACGCCGCGCAGGAAGCCCCGCCGCGCAAAGCCGGCGTCCACCGCCGCGTTGAGCTCGCGCTGCGCCGATGCCGCGCCGCTCACTTCGCGGACCAGCCCGCGGAACGGCACGATCAGCCCCGCCACCGTGTCCCCGGTGACCTTGACCTTGCGGCTCTTCTTGCGATCCACGCCCTGGACGAAATCGGGCCCGAGCGCCTCGCCGAGATCGTCGAACGCATCGGCGATCTGCGTGCATTTGGACAGGCCGGCGAGGCTGTAGGGCGAAGCGGCTGCCTTTTGCAGCACGGGCGGGATCTTCGTCTTCACCGCGCCGACGTCCCTGGCCGGCTGCTCGGCAATGTCGCCGGCGCGCTCGGCGGTGCTCTGCTGCCTGTCCTGGGCAAGAGCGGGGCCGGCCACCAGCATCGCCAAGCCAAGCCCAATCCAGAGGCTCGATCGCATGCAATTCCTCCTGTTGCTTACCCGAGATAGGCAACCCCTACGTCGCTGCAACTGAAAGAATCGATACGGCTAGAAAGCCCGGAGCAGAAGCACGACGATCAGCGCCAGCGCTCCGATCACCACCAGGCAGCCGGTCGCGCCGAAGCGTCTCTCGATGACCCAGGCCGCGCTCTCCACGCAGATCTGGAACAGAATCTCGACCAGGATGCTCATTCCGCCGCCAACAGGCTCTCCGCCCCGCCCAGATCGACCGACACCAGCCGGCTGACCCCGCGCTCGACCATGGTCACGCCGAACAGCCGGTGCATGCGGCTCATCGTCGCGGCATTGTGGGTGACGATCAGGTAGCGCGTCGCGGTCTCCTCGGTCATCCGCTCGAGCAGGTCGCAGAACCGGTCGATATTGGCGTCGTCGAGTGGTGCGTCGACTTCGTCGAGCACGCAGATCGGCGCCGGGTTGGTGAGGAACAGCGCGAAGATCAGCGCGACCGCGGTCAGCGCCTGCTCGCCGCCCGAGAGCAGGGTCAGCGACTGCAGCTTCTTGCCCGGCGGCTGCGCCATGATCTCCAGGCCGGCCTCCAGCGGATCGTCCGAATCGATCAGCTCGAGATGCGCGGCGCCGCCGTTGAACAAAGTCGAGAAGAGCCGGCGGAAATGCTGGTCGACCGCTTCGAACGCCGCGAGCAGCCGCTGGCGGCCCTCGCGATTCAACGTCCCGATCGATCCGCGCAGCTGGTTGACCGCCTGGGCCAGCTCGTCGCGCTCGGCGGCGTTGCTGGTGAAGGCGGCTTCCAGCTCGGCCAGCTCGGTCTCGGCGACGAGGTTGACCGGCCCGATCCGCTCGCGCTCGGCATTGAGCTTCTCATGGCCCGTGGATTCCTCCTCGGGCGCGCGCACCGTCGCTTCGTCGAAGCCGGCCTTCTGGGGCAGTAGCGGCGGCGGGCATTCGAAGCGTTCGCCCGAGATGCGGCCCATCTCGATCCGGCGCATCTCCTGGTTCTCGGCCCGCGCCGCCGCGCCGGCGCGTTCCTCGCGCGCTTGCGCCAGTATCTCGTTGGCACCGCGTACCGCGCCTTCGGTCTCGCGCACCGCGATCTCGGCCTCGCGCTCGGCGGCCTGGGCGGCAGCGCTTTCGATCCGCGCCTTCTCGGTAGCCGCCTCGGCCTCGGCGAGCTGTGCGGCGAGCGTTGCGGGCCTGCCGGCGAGCGCCTCGCTTTCCTCGGCGAGCTGGAGACTGCGCTTCTCCATCTCGTTTGCCCGCCGCGCCGCGTCGCCGGCCCGCGATTTCCAGCTCTTCGCCTCGGCCCCCGCCGCGGCATGGCGCTCGCGGGCCGCGCCGATCTCGCGCTCCAGCGTGCCGCGCTCGGCCCGGGCCGACGCGGAAGCGGCGCGCTTGCCCTCGGCGTCGGTGGAGAGCGACGCCACCCGGGCGCGCGTCTCGGTGCCGTCGGGCAGCGCGGCCTTGGCCGCCTCGGCGCGGTTCAGCTCTGTCGCGGCTTCGTCCTGCTCGGCGGCGATCCGGCGGATGCGCACGTCGAGATCGGCGCGCTGCGAATCGAGCCGCTCCAGCTGCGCCGTCGCCCGGTCCTCGGCCCGGCCCGCCTCGCGCCCGGCATTCTCGGCATGCTCGAGCACGCGGCGGCAATCGCTGGCGGCGCGCCGCGTCTCGGCGATATTGTCCTCGATCCGCATCAGCTCGGCATCGGCGCCCTCGACCGCGCGCACTGCGGCCGGGCGCGCCTTCTCGATCGCGGCGAGCCGGTTGACCCGCACCAGCCGCTCGGCCGCTGCGGCGCCGCCGGACTTCGCGACATAGCCGTCCCAGCGGCGCAGCACGCCCGCCAGCGTCACCAGCCGCTGGCCGACCGCAAGCGGCTGCCCGTCATCGCTCTCCGCCACCAGCACCTGCGCCAACCGCCGGGACAGCCCCGCCGGCGCCTGGACATGCTGCCCGAGCCGGGAAGTGCCTGCAGGCGCACCGGGATCGCCCTTTTGCGGCTCGGCGCCGGCCCAATAGCGCTCGGCGCTGGTGTCGAGCCCGGCCTCGAGATCGTCGCCCAGCGCCGCCGCCAGCGCGCGCTCGTACCCGGCATCGACCTTGAGCTTGTCGAGCAGCCGGTCCTTGTCCGAAGGCCGGGTCGCCTTGGCGAGCGCGGCGGCTTCGCTGTCGAGCTGGGCGAGCTCGGCATGGGCAGTGGCGCGCTTGGCCTGGGCATGGTTGCGCGCCTCGATCGCGCTGCGCTCCTCGGCATCGGCGCGGGCGAGCCCGGTGCGGGCGCTCTCCGCCTGGCGGATCGCCTGGGCGCGTGCCTCGGCGGCGCGCAGTTTCTCGGCCTTCAAAGGCTCGGGATCGGGCAGCGCCTTGAGCTCGGCATCGATCCGCGCCCGGTCGCGCTCCGAGCGCTCGACCCGGGTCCGCGCCGCCGCCAGTGCCGCCTCGGCGACCCGCGCCTCGGCCGCCTCGGTCGCCTGCGCCGCCAGCGCCTGGGCGAGCGCGACCTCGGCGTCGCGCGCGGCCCGTTCCGCGTCCGCAAGGGCCGCATCGAGGTGCGGCATCCGCGCCGTCGTCTCGGCGATGCGCCGGTCGAGCGCCTTCACTTCCTCGTCGAGCCGGGCCAGCGCCTCGGCGGCGTCGCGGGCGAGCGCGCCTTCGCGGCCGCGATCCTCCTCCAGCCGGCGCGTCGCGTCCTGCAGTTCCTGGATCCGCCGCTCGACCGCGGCCTTGTCGGCGCGCAGCGTCGCGAGCCCGTGCATCGCCTCGGTCGCCCTGTCGCGCACGCTCAGCGCCTCGGCGCGCAGCGTGGCGAGCTTCTCGGCGGCTTCCTGCTGCACCGCCACCGCCGAATCATGCGCCCTGGTCCGCTCGGCGACCAGAGCCTCGGCCGCCACCGCTTCCTTCTTGGCCGCATCCGCCGCGCTCGCCGCATCGCGCCAGCGCGCGAAGATCATCCGCGCCTCGGCAACGCGGATCCGGTCGGAAAGCTCGCGGTAGCGCTCGGCCTGGCGCGCCTGGCGCTTCAATTGCGCGGCGCGATTCTCCTGGTCGCCGATCACCTCGTCGAGCCGGGTGAGGTTCGCCTCGGTCGCCCGCAGCCGTTGCTCGGCATCCTTGCGGCGCACATGCAGGCCGGAAATGCCTGCGGCCTCTTCCAGCATCGCCCGGCGCTCGCCCGGCTTGGCCATGATGATCGCGCTGATCCGCCCCTGGCTGACCAGTGCGGGGGAGTGGGCGCCCGTCGCCGCATCGGCGAACATCAGCGCCACGTCCTTGGCGCGGACGTCGCGCCCGTTGATTCGATAGGCGGAGCCGGCGCCGCGCTCGATCCGGCGGACGACTTCCAGCTCGTCGTCCTCGCCGACCTGGTCGGCCTGGATGGTGACTTCGGCGAAGTCGCGCGAGGGGCGGGTGGCGGTGCCGGCGAAGATCACGTCTTCCATGCCGGCGCCGCGCATCGACTTGGCGCTGGTCTCGCCCATAACCCAGCGCAGCGCTTCGAGCAGGTTGGACTTGCCGCAGCCATTGGGGCCGACGATCCCCGTCAGCCCCGGCTCGATGCGGAGGTCAGCCGGGTCGACGAAGCTCTTGAAGCCCGTCAGCCGCAGCCGCTTGATCTGCACCCTGGCTTACCCCCGCCGCATCATGGGCGTCAGCGCGCGCCAGCTGCCTTGAGCAGCGGCTCGAGCTGCTCCCAGGAGCCGGCATCGACCTTCTTGCCGTTGATGAAGAAGCTCGGCGTGCCGCTCACGCCATAGACGGTGGCGGCATCGGCATTGACCTTGGCGATCGCGTCGATCTTCTTCTGGTCGGCCAGGCATTCGCGGGCCTTGGCCTCCGGCACGCCGCGCTGCTTCATGAAGTCGATCATGCCGAGCGCCTCGGCAAAGCCCACTGCTGCCTGGGGCGCTGCCTGGCCTTGGAGCTGCTGGACGAGCTGCGGATTGGTCTTCACCAGCTGCTCGGTGCGGTTGAGGAAGGTGTCCTGGTTCTCGAAGAACTGGTCGAGCATGCTGAAGAAGCTCTCGTCCGGCACGCACTGGTTGAGCAGTGCTGCGGCGAGATCGGGGGCGCCGTGGATCAGGAAGTCGCGGAATTCCCAGCTGACCTTGCCGGTGGAGATATAGTTCTTGCGCAGCGGCTCGGGCGCGGTGCGGCCGAACAGCCCGCAATAGGGGCAGTTGCGCGAGCCATATTCGACCAGCTTGATCGGGGCGTTCGGATTGCCCTGGAGATAGCCGCCATCCTTGGTCTTGGCGATCGTGTCGACCCAGGCCTTGCCGGCGGGCGCGGTGACCGACGCGACCGGCGCGGCGCTCACCGCCGCGCTGCTGTTGCCCTTGTCGTCGCCGCCGCACGAAGCGAGCGCGAACAGCGCGGGGATCAGGGCCAGGGCCAATTTGATACGCATGGGGTCTTTCTCTCCAGAAATCGAAGTCAGGCGCCGTTCGCCCAGAGCTCGGGCAGCAACCGGTCCCAGGTGAACGCACTTACCTTGCGGGCATTGACGATGAAAGTGGGCGTGCCCTGCACCTGATAGACCTTCACCGCATCGGCATTGGTCTGCGAGATGCGGGCGATCAGCTTGGGATCGGCCAGGCACTTGCGCGCCTGGGCCTCGGGCAGGCCCTGGGTCTTCATGAAGGCGATCATGCCGGTCGCCTCCGCGAAGCGCGTCGCCATCTGGCCGGCCGGCAGCTTCTGCCAGGCCTCGACCTGCTGGGGCTGGTTCTTCAACACCGCCTCCAGCTTCTCCTCGAACTGGTGCTGGTTGGCGAACAGCGCATCGAGCACCGGGAAGAAGCGGGCGGTGGGCACGCACTGGTTGAGCAGCGCCGCGGCCAGGTCGGGCGGGCCGTGGATCAGATAGTCGCGGAACTCGTAGCTGACCTTGCCGCTGGCGATGTAGTCGCTGCGCAGCGGCGGCACGCCCTCGGCGGCGAAGCGCCCGCAGGTCGGGCAGCCGCGCGAGCCATATTCGACCAGCTTGACCGGCGCGTCCGGATTGCCCTGGCGGAAGCCGCCCTGCGGGGTGATCGCGACGGTGGCGGTCCAGTTGGGCGCCGCTGCGGGTTTGGCCGGAGCCTTCGCCTGCTGCGCCGAGGCGCCGCCAGCCAGGGCCAGCGCGAGCGCGCCGGCGATCATGAAATAGGTTCGCATCAGTCGATCCGGCCGATCTTGGGTTTCTCGTCGCTCGCCGCGACGCCGGCGGCCAGTGCCTCGAGCACGGCCTTCAATTCGGGATCGGCGATGCCGCGCAGGCTGTCGCCCATCGCTTCGCTCAGCGGTTTCAGGCTCGGCGGCGGGGCGGCCTTTGCCGGCGCCTTCACCTGGCCGTGGCGAATGGCGATCTTCGCAACCGCCGGATAGCCGAAGAAGCGGTTCACCCGGTCCATGATCTCGGGCGCGACATGCTGCATCGTCGGCGCGAAGGCGCCCGAGACGATCAGGCTGAGCACGCCCTGCTCGCGCTTGCCCTGGGGAAACTTGATCGATTCGGGGATCGAGACCCGGGCATAGCGCTCACCGACGATCTCGGCCCAGCGGCTGACGATCGAATGCTGGACGAAGCCGAACTTGCGGAAGCTCGCCGCGCCGACATCGGGCAGCAGCTCGGAGACCGAGCGGGCGCGGAGCGCGCGCGGCGGTATCGGGGCCGGCTGGCGGGTCGTGGCACGGGGGGGCTTCGTCATTTCCACCAACCCATGCCATAGGCAGGGCGTGCCCGACAACGCCTCTCGCGCAATCGCCACTGCGCTGCTCCACTGGTATGACCGCAATGCCCGCGACCTGCCCTGGCGCGCGCGGCCCGGCGCCAATGCGCCCGATCCCTATCGGGTGTGGCTGTCGGAGGTGATGCTGCAGCAGACCCAGGTCGCCAGCGTCATCCCCTATTTCGACAAATTCACTTCGCGCTGGCCGAGCGTGGAGGCGCTCGCCGCTTCGCAGGATGCCGATCTGATGGCCGCCTGGGCAGGGCTCGGCTATTATGCCCGCGCCCGCAACCTGCTCGCCTGCGCCCGCGAAGTCGCACGGCGCGGGGCGTTCCCGGATACCGAATCGGGCCTGCGCGAGCTGCCGGGCGTGGGCGGCTATACCGCCGCGGCGATCGCCGCGATCGCGTTCGGCCGGCGCGCGGTGGTGGTCGATGCCAATGTCGAGCGCGTCGTCTCGCGGCTGTTCGCGGTCGAGGAATCGCTGCCGGGGGCGAAGGCGAAGATCTATGCGCTGACCGATTCGGTCACGCCGGAGCTGCGCTCGGGCGACTTTGCCCAGGCGATGATGGACCTGGGCAGCGGCATCTGCACCGCCCGCTCGCCGAAATGCCTGCTCTGCCCCTTGCGGGAACATTGCGCCGGTTTCGCGGGCGGCGCGCCGGAGCGCTATCCCATCAAGGCCGCCAAACCGCCCAAGCCGCAGCGCTTCGGCACGATGTTCTGGCTCGAGCGGGACGGCGCGGTGCTGCTCGTCCGCCGTCCGGACAAGGGGCTGCTCGGCGGCATGCGCGCGCTGCCCACCGGCCCCTGGGCCGATTCGGCGCCGGGCCTCGCCGACGCGCCCGTGGCAGCCGCGTGGCGCACGCTCGATGACAGCGTCAGCCACGGCTTCACCCATTTCAACCTCGATGTCGCACTTGCAGCTGCAACATTGTCGTCGCATGCAGGCGCCGCCGTGGAAGGCGAGTGGTGGCCGATAGCCGATCTCGAATCGGCCGGACTGCCCACGGTCTTCGCCAAGGCGATGCGAGTTTTCAGGAGACGGTTATGCGCGGAGTGATCGGTTTCGGCTTTGGCATCGCGGCGCTGGCCGCGCCGGCTTTCGCGCAGACCGCTCCCAAGCCTCCTGCCGCGCCCGGTGTCTCCGCCGAGACCGCGCTGGCCAAGCGCTATGTCGCCGAGGGCAAGGTGCCCGGCATCGTCATCCTCGCCGGCCGCCCCGATGGCAACATCTCCGTGGTCAGCGAAGGCCGCGTCGCCGACGAGCCGACCGCGCACAAGGCGGATGTCGACAGCCTGTGGCGCGTCTATTCGATGACCAAGCCGATCACCGGCATCGCCGCGATGATCCTGGTCGAGCAGGGCAAGCTCAGGCTCGACCAGCCGATCGGCGACTTCATCCCGGCGTTCAAGAACATGAAGGTGCTGGTCGATCCCTCCAAGGACCTGACCACCCGCCCGGCGACGACTCCGATCACGGTGCGCCATTTGCTCACCCACACCGCGGGCCTGGGCTACAACATCATCACCAAGGGGCCTTTGCTCGACGAGTACAACAAGCTCGGCATCAACCCGGCCCAGGTGAACGCCCAGATGGAAGCCCAGATGGCGCAGCTGCGCCCGGACAGTCTGGAGGAATTCGCCAACCGCACCGCCTCGCTCCCGCTGATCGCCGAGCCGGGCACCAAATGGAGCTATTCGATCGGCCTCGATGTGCTAGGCCGGGTGATCGAAGTGGCGAGCGGCATGAAGTTCGACCAGTTCGTCAACACGCGGATCTTTGCACCGCTCAAGATGCAGCAGAGCTACTGGACGGTGCCGGCGGACAAGCTCGGCAATTTCTCCAGCAACTATGTCTTCATGGGCACCACCCGCGTCGTCGCCGATCCCGCGGCCGGCTCGGTCTACCTGAAGAAGCCCGAATTCCCCTATGGCGGCGCGGGCTTGGTCATGTCGGCGCGCGACTATGACCGGTTCCTCCACATGCTGCTGAACGGCGGCACGCTGGACGGCGTCCGTATCCTCAAGCCGGAAACCGTTGCAGTCGCGATGTCGAACCTGCTGCCGGCGGGCACCGACACTTCGCTGCTCAACAACATGACGAGCGATACCGGCGCGCAGCTCGGCTTCGGCGCCGGCGGCTCGGTCTATCTCGCCGATGCACCGGGCGGCCCGGGCAAGGGCACGTTTGGCTGGGGCGGCGCTGCGGGCACGATCGCCTGGGTCGATCCCGCCCACAAGCTGCGCGCGGTGGCGATGATCAACCTGTTCGGCGACACCGAGCTCAAGCGCGCAGTCTCCAAGGCCGTCTACGCCGATCTCGCCAAGTGAATCCCGGCCCAGTGAATCGAGACCAAGGGACGCTGGCGCCCGGCTTCACCGGCAACACGCTCGACCGTGCCGACCGTGTCCGCCACCAGCCCGAGCTGCTCGAAGCGGCGCTGGCCGATTCCGCCGCGCGGCTGCTGGTGCTCGACGGGCTCGACCCGGTCCTCGATGACGAGGGCCGGCTGACCTGGACCGACCTGGCCGAGGCGCAAGGCGAACTGCTCTTCCTCGGCTATGACCAGGGCGTGCCGCGCTTCGTCTCGGCCCTGCCCGACGGCATGCCCGTGCCGATGGGCCGCTCGCCGGCGATGTTCGCGCTGCTCGACCGCTTCGTCGCGCCCGACGCGGCCAACTATGCCGCGGCGCGCAGTCTGGTCTTCTGGCACGGCCGCCACCGTTTCTGCGCCAATTGCGGCTCGTTGACCGATATCTCGCATGCCGGCTGGGGGCGCCACTGCCCGAATTGCGGCGCCGAGCATTTCCCGCGGGTCGAGCCTGTGGTCATCATGCTCGCGGAAAGTGGCGATAGCGCGCTGCTCGGCCGCCAGCCGAGCTGGCCTCCGGGCCGCTATTCGGCGCTGGCCGGTTTCCTCGAGGTGGGCGAGGCGATCGAGGAGGCGGTGCGTCGCGAAACGTCCGAAGAGTCCGGTATCCGTATCGGCGCGGTCCGCTATGTCGCCAGCCAGCCCTGGCCCTTCCCGGCATCGCTGATGGTCGCCTGTATCGGCGAGGCGCTGAACGAGGACATCGCGATCGACGCCAATGAGCTGGAGGACGCCCGCTGGTTCACCCGCGACGAGGTGCGGATGGCGCTGGTCCGCGATCCCGCGGCCCCGTTCCTCGCCCCGCCGCCCTATGCGATCGCCCACACCCTGCTGCGCGCCTGGGCGGAGGAAGGCGCCTAGGGGGCATCGGCATTCGGAAATCCTCCCCCGCCAGGGGGAGGTGGCGCGCGCAGCGCGACGGAGGGGGCGGGAAGCCACCCACTATCGGTTCGCTTACCTCCCCCTCCACCGCCTTCGGCGGTCCCCCTCCTCCTGGCGGGGGAGGATTGAAGGGGAGGGCGAAGATATCAATCCTCGTCGGCGGGCCGTGTCGTCCAGCTCGCGTGCAGCGTCGGCACGGTCAGATAGAGCACGAACAGCATATAGGTGAAGTTGGCCAGCTGCCCGATCAGCACGTCGCGGCTCCAGTTGCCGATCAGGGTCAGCCCAAGCGTCAGCCACAGGCCGAGAAAGGCCGTGAAGGCCACCGTCGCGAAGCCGGCGAGGAAGGCGCGCTGGCGCAGCTGGCGGTCGAACTCGTCGGCCTTGGGCGTGCCCCAGGCCTTGATCGGCCCGAAGATCGGCAGGAACACGCCGAGCGCGAACCCGACCGAGATCGCGCCATAGCCGAGCTGTGTCGCGTCGGGCCGCGCCAGCCCCCAGATCCATCCGCCGATCGCGAGGGCCAGTGCAAATATCGGGATCCAGCGGAAATGCCGCCGCCGCACCTCGTGGCGGGCCAGCGCGGGGATTCCCGTGCGCTCGGAGGCGGCATCGAGCCGGGCGAACAGGCGTTCGTTGAACTTGGACATGGCGGTCTCCGGCATCATTCGGCGGCGCGGCGCAGGGCCGCGGCGACCGATTCGAACGGCGTGAAGGAGAAGACGAGCTCGACCGGCAGGTCGAACGCCTGCGCGATCTTCATGCCGAGCTCCAGGCTGGGGCTGTAGTCGCCGCGCTCGAGATAGCCGATCGTCTGGGGGTTCACCCCCACCGTCTCGGCCAGCTCGCGCCGGCTCATCCCGCGTTCGGCGCGGAACAGGGCAATTCGGTTGTGGATGTGCGGCAATTTAGCGACTCGAATGACGATATATTGTCTATACACAACGATTCGTCGTGCGAGTCAAGCAAGTGCCATGGCACCGGGAATCACGTCCCGGCGTAACCTTGGCTGCCTTCGGTGTCCGCTACGCTCGCTCGCGCGCCTGCTTGTAGGTGCCGAGCACGCGCATCCACTTGGTGTGGAACTTCAGCTCCTCCAGCGCGCGCGCCACCGGCGCCTCGTCGGGGCTGCCGACGATGTCGGTGTAGAACTCGGTCGCGGCGAAGCTGCCGCCGCGCTGGTAGCTCTCCAGCTTGGTCATGTTGACCCCGTTGGTCGCGAAGCCGCCCAGCGCCTTGTACAGCGCGGCGGGCACGTTCTTCACCTCGAAGACGAAGGTGGTCATGAACGGGCCTTCCTCCTCGGCCACCAGCGGCTCGCGCGCCAGGATGACGAAGCGGGTCATGTTGTGCTCGGCATCGGCGATGTCCTCGCCCAGCATCCGCAGGCCATAGAGCTCGGCGGCACCCGGGGGCGCCAGCGCGGCGACCGCGGGATCGGCATCCTCGACCACCATCGCGGCGGCGCCGGCGGTGTCGGGATAGGCGAGCGGCGAGATGCCCTGCGCCTTCAGCCAGTGGCGGCACTGGCCGAGCGCCTGGGGATGGCTCATCGCCTGGCGGACGCCTTCGATCGGGCCCAGGCCCATCAGCCCGTAGCGGATCGGCAGGAAATGCTCGCCGATGATCGACAGCCCCGATTCGGGCAGCAGGAAATGGATGTCGGCGACGCGGCCGTGCAGCGAATTCTCGATCGGGATCATCGCGCAGCCGGCCCGGCCTTCCTTCACCGCGTCGATCGCGTCCTCGAAGGAAAAGCAGGGGAGCGGCAGCCCGTCGGGAAAGCATTCGCGCACCGCGATATGCGAATTGGCGCCCGGCGCGCCCTGGAAGGCGACGGCGCGTACGGGGGTCCTTGCGGCCGCCTCGGTCATCTCCGCGACGAGCTTTCTCGCCGGGCTCGCGAAATTCTCCATAATGCGCGGGCGCTAGCTGCCGAACCTCGCAGCCGCAAGCCCCGCTTGCTTTCGCTGCAAGGGCGGCTTTAAAGAAGCGCAACATATCCGCAGGGGCATTTCATGGACAATCGCTTCAATACGATCGCGGGATGGGCACTTGCGGGGGGGATTGCTGCGCTCGGACTTTCGATCGCCAGCGGAATGTACTTCCATGCCGAGCGCCCCGAGCACATGGGCTATGTGATCGAAGGTGTCGAGGAAGCCAGCGAAGGCGGCACGGCAGTGGTCGCGCCGATCGCGACGCGCCTGGCCAGCGCCGATCTCGCCAAGGGCGAGGCGTCGTTCAAGAAGTGCATGGCCTGCCACACGATCAACCAGGGCGGGGCCAACGGTATCGGCCCGAACCTCTACGGCACGATGGGTGAGGGCATTGCCGAGGGCAAGGCCGGCTTCGCCTTCTCCGATGCGCTCAAGGCCGTGGGCGGCAGCTGGGACTTCGACAAGATGGACGCGTGGCTGACCAACCCGCGCAAGTTCGCCACCGGCACCAAGATGACCTTCGCGGGCATCCCGGACGCCCAGGAGCGCGCCAACGTCATCGCCTATCTCAACGCCCAGGGCTCGAACCTGCCGCTGCCGGCCGCCCCGGCCGCCGGTGCCGCGCCGGCAGAGGGCAATGCCACCGACGATCACGCCGCCGGCGGCAATCTCTCCAACCAGGCGACTCCGGCCGAGGGCGCGCCCTCCGCGGATCCCGCCGCCAAGGCGCAGGCCGAGAAGAAGGGCGTCTGAGGACGCGTTTCCGCCGACCGAATCACCAGGGCGCCGCGGGTCATTCCGCGGCGCTTTTGGTTTGGCGCACCGCGCGATGACGCAGATGCCGGTAGCCGAATCGCGCCGGTTCTCGACCCGGCTGGTCGCGCGCCAGGTGTCGGAATTGCTGCTCGCGCGCAGTCGGCGCGGGCTGGCGCTGGTGCCGCAGGAGCGGCTGGCCGGCTTCGTCTTCGAAGTGGTGCTGGGCGGCAGCATCGCCCACCACCCCTATCGCGATGCCGGATCGGGCCGCTGGATCGGTGTGGAGGATGCAGCCACGCTCGGCCGACCGGTCAACGCCACGGCCATCGCCCATTCGATGCGCCTGCCGCACACCACGGTGCGCCGGCGCGCCGCCGAGCTGGTCGAGGAAGGGCTGCTCGTCCGCGGGGCCAGCGGCTTCAGCGTCGCGCCCGGCTTTTTCGAAGGCGATGTGCTCGCCCGCCTGGCGGAGGAGGATGCCGCCGATCTGATGCGCACGCTGGGGATCCTTGCCGAGGCCGGTTACGATCCCGCCATCGCGGCGCTGGATGCCGGGGCCGCTGCCTTGCCGGCCGGCGTGGTCGAGCGGCTGATCCTCGCCTTCAGCCTGCGCGCCTTGGAAACGCTGACCGAGCTCTATGGCGACGTCACCGCCGGCACGATCGTCGCGGCGATCACCGCGATCAATGTCCGCCGGGTCACCGAGGACCCCCAGCTCGCCAGACTCTATGCGGCCGAGGATATGCCGCCGCCCGACGATCTGCGCGCGCCAGTGTCGCTGCGCGCATTGGCCCGGGCGATCGACCTGCCGTTCGAGACGGTGCGCCGCCGCGTCTCCGCGCTGGTCGCCGCGGAACTCGTCGCCTGGAAGGAGGGCGGGGTGTTCGTGCCGGTGCGGGTGATGCTCGACGACCACCACATCGCCAACAACCGGCGGATCACCCTGCATTTCGACCAGCTGCTCGCCACGCTCGCGACCTTGGCGGGCTAACGCCCCTCCGACCCATTTTGGCGGGCCGTTCGATTGCTTCCCCCGCCTCCGGTAAATTACGTAAAATCCGATAAATAAAGCCGCATGGCCAGGGGGTTGGGCGCATGGGGAATTTGCCGCCTTCGGATGGATTGAACGCCGGCGAGTGGCGCGATCTCGGCAGCGTGGAAGCGAAGGCCGCCGGCCCTGTGCCTGTGGCCCGTCGGCTCTCCGCGACCAGGCTCCACATCAATGCCCGCCCCGCCAGCCTGGCGGTGGAACGCGAGCGGGCCCGCGAGATCGTCGGCCTGGCAAAGGAAAGCGTCACTGCGACCTTCTCCGACATCCGCTTCGGCCGGAAGATCCAGGCCGCCAATCTCGCGCCAATGGTCTCGGCGATCGCCGCCTCGGTGGCGCGTAGCCCCACCGCGCTGCCGAGTGTCACCCGCATCAAGCTGCACGACGAATATACCTATCTCCATTCGGTCGCGGTCTGCGGGCTGATGATCGCGCTCGGCAACGAACTGCGGCTGAGCCCGGAACTCACCCAGGAGATCGGCCTGGCCGGACTGCTCCACGATATCGGCAAGGCGCGGATCGATGCCGATCTGCTCAACAAGCCAGGCCCGCTCGACCTCGACGAATATGCCCGGGTCCAGGCGCATACGCTGCGCGGCTATGAGCTGCTGCGCGATTCGGGGATAGAATCGGAGATCGCGCTCGATGTCTGCCTGCATCACCACGAGCGGATCGACGGCAGCGGCTACCCTTCCGGCATCTCGCAGGAGACGCTGAGCATCCATGCCCGGATGGCGGCGGTGTGCGACGTGTTCGACGCGGTGACCTCGAACCGCGCCTACAAGCGCAGCTGGTCGCCGGGGGCGGCACTCGACTGGATGATGGGGACGACGGGCCATTTCGACCCGCGCGTGCTGCGCGCCTTTCGCGGGTTGCTCGGGGTGTTCCCGGTCGGCGCGCTGGTGCTGCTCGAGAGCCAGCGCCTTGCGGTCGTCGTCGACGAGCCCGCCGATTCGCCGACCACGCCCGACGTCGCCGTCTTCCTCTGCGCGGTGACGAAGCGCGAACTGGCGCCGGTGCGTGTCGGCACCCGCGCCGATCCGATCATCGGGCTGGAAGTCGCGGCGAAATGGGGGCTCCTCGATTTCGAAGCGAAGCGCGAACGGCTGCTGGACGAATTCGGCCCTGCCTAGCTACGGAAGGCCATGGCCTCGCACCCCAATCCCGAACTCGCCATCCGCCTGCGCCGCGCCGCGTTCAACCGCGCGCTGGTCGAGGCCGACCTCGCCGCGATCGGGCCGATCCTCGCGCAGGATGTCGTGCTGGTCGCTGGCACCGATTCGGCGCTGATATCGGGCCGCAAGGCGCAGCTGCTCGCCTGGAAGCGCGAGTTCGCCGTCAAGGACCGCAGCATCTACACCCGCACGCCCGAGACGATCGTCCCGTCGCCGATCGAGCCGATCGCCTTCGAGCATGGCGCCTGGCAGGGCGTGTCGGCGGTTGGCGGGGCGGTGCAGGCCTCGGGGACCTACACCGCCAAATGGCGCAAGCTCGGCACCGACTGGGTGATCGAGGCCGAGCTCTACCTTACTCTGGCTTGATCACCGTCTCCGGCTTGTCGATCCCCGGGCGGGGCCGCGCGATCACCGTGTGGTCCTTGTCCTTCCAGAAGTCCTGGACGATCTGCCAGCCCTCTTCCGCGGTCTCGCAGAAGTGGAACAGGTCGAGGTCCTTGGGCGAGATCACGCCTTCGTCGCACAGCGCCTCGAAATTGACGACGCGGTTCCAGAATTCCTTGCCGTAGAAGATCACCGGGATCGGCTCGATCTTGCCGGTCTGGATCAGGGTGAGCAGTTCGAACGATTCGTCGAACGTGCCGAAGCCGCCCGGGAACACCGCCACGGCGCGCGCATGCAGCAGGAAGTGCATCTTGCGCAGCGCGAAATAGTGGAACTGCATCGACAGGCCGGGGGTGACGTACGGGTTCGGCGCCTGCTCATGGGGGAGCAGGATGTTGAGGCCGATCGTGTCGGCACCCACGTCGCGCGCGCCGCGATTCGCCGCTTCCATGATCGACGGGCCGCCACCCGAGGTCACCACGAAGTGGCGGTTCCCCGCCTCGTCCAGCGGGAAGTTGGAGGCGAGGCGGCCCAGCTCGCGGGCGACGTCGTAATATTTGGACTTCTCGGCCAGCCGCTCGGCGATCTTCTTCTGCTGCGGCGTCTCGGCCAGCTCGAGCAGCGCGCCCGCCTTTTCAGGCTCGGGGATGCGCGCCGAGCCATAGATGACGAAGGTCGACTTGATGTGCGCCTCGTCGAGCAGCAGCTGCGGCTTGAGCAGCTCGAGCTGGAAGCGCACCGGCCGAAGGTCGTCGCGCAGCAGGAAGTCCATGTCCTGGAAGGCGAGGCGGTAGGCGGGATGCTCGGTCTGGGGCGTGCCGCTATGCGTGTTGGCGTGCTCCACTTCCTGCTGGGCAGGACGGAAGACGCGGCTCGGAACTTTCGTATCGCTCATTCGGGCCGGCTTAGGCCGATCGCGAGCGCCCTGCAATCAGCGACAAAACGGCCCCCGCCCCATGTCGAGGTGGAGATGGTTGTAGTGCGCCGCATTATAGTCGGGGCTCAGCACCGTGGCGAAGCGCTTGCAGGCCGATCCGTGGATCGTGTCGAGGAAGGCGCGGACCTGGCTGTCGCCGGTCCGCCAGTCGCGCTCGATCGTGATCCGCCGCCCGTCGGCCAGGACGAAGCCCGACACGTCGACCGCATTGGCCAGGCCATGCTCGGACATGCGCGCCGCCGATGCCGCGCCGTTGCCGATGATCCCGCGGCACGAATAGGTGCCAAAGGTCTCGACCTTGACCAGGTCGCTGCCCAGCATCTGCCGCGCTGCCGGGGCGACGGCGAAGCGCACCCAGGCGGTGAAGCTGCGCGCCAGCCCGCATTTCATCGACTTCAATCCGGTCACCGGCACGCCGATGTCGAGCAGCTGCACCGCCCCGGTCACCACGCAGCCGCTGCCGAAATCCCGGTCGGGCAGCGCCGAGTAGCGCACCCGCTCGCGGGAGAGATCGGCGAAGCATTGCTGCGTCTCCCGAGGCGTCGGGCCGTTCAAGGTGATCGGTCCACCCGGCCGCTCGCGAATCGGCGAAGGGGCAGGCCGATCGTCTCCCCCGCCGAACATGCAGCCGGCAAGGAGTGGTGACAGGATCAGGGGCAGGAACAGGCCGAAAACGCGCATGGCATGCATCCTAGCAGCATAGCCGTGCGACATGGTTAACGTCAGAAATGTGCGTGCCCAGCCCATTTTGCGCAATTGACTTTCGCGGGCTCGCCGCTAGGGCCGTCGGCGGGCCACGCGGTCCCAACGCCGCGCGCGCTCTCTGTAAGGAGAGACTACATGACTGATTCGACTGCCGCCGACGCCACCCTTGCGCCTGTCGCAAAGCCCGCCACCAAGCCGGCGCGTCCCTATTTCTCCTCCGGTCCCTGCGCCAAGCCGCCCGGCTGGTCGCCCGAGAAGCTCGCCACCGAGTCGCTCGGCCGCTCGCACCGCTCGAAGATCGGCAAGACCCGCCTGCAATATTGCATCGACCTGATGCGCGAGGCGCTGCGCCTGCCCGACACCCACCGCATCGGCATCGTGCCGGGCTCGGACACCGGCGCCTTCGAAATGGCGATGTGGACGATGCTCGGCGCCCGCGGCGTCACCACGCTTGCCTGGGAATCGTTCGGTGAAGGTTGGGTCACCGATGCGGTCAAGCAGCTCAGGCTCGAGCCGAACGTCGTCCGCGCCGATTACGGCCAGCTCCCCGATCTCGACGCGCTCGACTGGTCGACCGACGTGCTGTTCACCTGGAACGGCACCACTTCGGGCGTGCGCGTGCCGGACGGCGAGTGGATCCCGGCAGACCGCGAGGGCCTGACCTTCGCCGACGCCACCAGCGCCGTGTTCGCCTACGACCTGCCCTGGGACAAGATCGACGTCGCCACCTTCTCCTGGCAGAAGGTGCTGGGCGGCGAAGGTGCGCACGGCGTGCTGATCCTCGGCCCGCGCGCGGTCGAGCGTCTCACCGAATACACCCCGTCCTGGCCGCTCCCCAAGGTGTTCCGCCTCGTCTCCAAGGGCGCGCTTGCCGAGGGCGTGTTCAAGGGCGAGACGATCAACACCCCCTCGATGCTTGCCGTCGAGGACGCGATCTTCGCGCTCGAATGGGCGCGTGGCCTGGGCGGCCTCGAAGGGCTGATCGCCCGCTCGAACGCCAATGCCGATGCGCTGAACAAGATCGTCGCCGAGCGCGAATGGCTGGGCCATCTCGCCGAGCTGCACGGTATCCGCTCGAAGACCAGCGTCTGCCTCACCGTGGCCGGCGCCGACGAAGCCTTCATCAAGAAGTTCGCCGGCCTGCTGGAGAAGGAAGGCGCGGCGTACGACGTCGCCGGCTATCGCGACGCCCCGCCGGGCCTGCGCATCTGGTGCGGCGCCACCGTCGACACCGCCGATATCGAGGCGCTCGGCCCCTGGCTCGACTGGGCCTACGCGACTGCCAGGGCGGACGTCTGATGGTGGGCGACACCTCCGTCGCTCGCCCGCCCTTTCCGCCCTTCACCGCCGACTCCGCTGCCGCCAAGGCCCGCCTGGCCGAGGATGCGTGGAACAGCCGTGATCCGGAACGGGTGTCGCTGGCCTATACGCCCGACAGCCGCTGGCGGAATCGTGCCGAATTCCTACAGGGCCGCGCGGCGATCGTCGAATTCCTCGCCCGCAAATGGGCGCGCGAGCTCGACTATCGCCTGATCAAGGAAGTCTGGGCCTGGCAGGAGGATCGCATCGCGGTGCGCTTCGCCTATGAATGGCGTGACGACAGCGGCCACTGGTTCCGCTCCTATGGGAACGAGAATTGGCAGTTCGATGCCGACGGCCTGATGGAAGTGCGCATCGCCAGCATCAATGACCATCCGATCGCGGCGGAGGAGCGCAAGTTCCACTGGCCTCTCGGTCGGCGTCCCGACGACCATCCCGGATTGAGCGCGCTCGGGCTCTGACCCCCGGCCGTGCCTTCTTAACCTACTCAATTGGAAAGGCATTCTCATGCCCAAGGTTCTCATCAGCGACAAAATGGATCCCAAGGCCGCCGAGATCTTCCGCGCACGCGGAGTCGAGGTGGACGAGATCACCGGCAAGACCCCAGAGGAATTGAAGGCGATCATCGGCCAGTATGACGGCCTCGCCATTCGCAGCTCGACCAAGGCGACCAAGGAAATCCTCGAGGCTGCGACCAACCTCAAGGTCATCGGCCGCGCCGGCATCGGTGTCGACAATGTCGACATCCCCGCCGCCTCGGCCAAGGGCGTGGTGGTGATGAACACGCCGTTCGGCAACTCGATCACCACCGCCGAGCATGCCATCGCGCTGATGTTCGCGCTCGCCCGCCAGCTGCCGGAAGCGGACGCTTCCACCCAGGCCGGCAAGTGGGAGAAGAACCGCTTCATGGGCGTCGAGCTGACCGGCAAGACGCTCGGCCTGATCGGCGCGGGCAATATCGGCTCGATCGTGGCGGACCGCGCCCAGGGCCTGAAGATGAAGGTCGTCGCCTTCGATCCGTTCCTCACCCCCGAGCGCGCGATCGAGATGGGCGTGGAGAAGGTCAGCCTCGACGACCTGCTGCTGCGCGCCGACTTCATCACGCTGCACACCCCGCTCACCGACCAGACCCGCAACATCCTCTCGGCCGAGAACCTCGCCAAGACCAAGCGCGGCGTGCGCATCATCAACTGCGCGCGCGGCGGCCTGATCGACGAGGCGGCGCTCAAGGAAGGGCTGGAATCGGGTCACATCGCCGGCGCCGCGCTCGACGTGTTCCAGGTCGAGCCCGCCAAGGAGCATCCGCTGTTCGGCACGCCCAACTTCCTCTCGACCCCGCACCTCGGCGCCTCGACCACCGAAGCGCAGGTCAACGTCGCGATCCAGGTCGCCGAGCAGATGGCCGATTTCCTCGTCTCGGGCGGCGTCACCAACGCGCTCAACATGCCGAGCCTGTCGGCCGAGGAGGCCCCGCGCCTCAAGCCCTACATGGCGCTCGCCGAGAAGCTCGGCAGCCTGGTCGGCCAGCTCGCGCATGGTGAGCTCCGCAACATCGCGATCGAGAGCGAAGGCGCCGCCGCCGATCTCAACCAGAAGCCGATCGTCGGCGCGGTGCTGGCCGGCCTGATGCGCGTCCATTCGGATACGGTGAACATGGTCAACGCGCCGTTCCTCGCCAAGGAGCGCGGGCTCGACGTGCGGGAGGTCCGCCACGACCGCGAGGGCGATTACCACACGCTGGTCCGCGTCACCGTCGGCACCGCCCAGGGCGATCGCTCGGTCGCCGGCACGCTGTTCGGCAACGCCGCGCCGCGCCTGGTCGAGCTGTTCGGCATCAAGGTCGAGGCCGATCTCGCCGGCCACATGCTCTACATCGTCAACGAGGACGCGCCGGGCTTCATCGGCCGCCTCGGCACCACGCTGGGCGAGGCAGGCGTCAACATCGGCACCTTCCACCTCGGCCGCCGCGAAGCGGGTGGCGAAGCCATCCTGCTGCTCTCGGTCGACGACGTGGTCAGCGAAGAACTCCTCGCCAAGGTCCGCGCCCTCCCGGGCGTGAAGACCGCGATGGCGCTGACGTTCTGACGACAAGAAGTGCGTCATCCTGACGAAAGTCAGGATCTCGAGCGGCAGGCTAACGCCTCCTCTCCAACGTCATCCCGGCGAAAGCCGGGATCTCGTGCGGCAGGAGGTGCGCAATCGCCTGAGATCCCGGCTTTCGCCGGGATGACGCTTTGGTCTAGGGGGACGGGATGAGCGGCTTACTTCCCGAAGGCTTCCACGATCGCCTCCCCCCCGCGGCCGACGCCGCGACCCGGCTCGAATCCCGCGTGCTCGGCGTCGCGCGCGCCTATGGCTATGAGCAGGTCGATCCGCCGCTCGCCGAATTCGCCGATGAACTGAGCGCGCGCCTCAAGGCCGCGGGTGGCCTGCGTGACGCGGTGCGCTTCGTCGATCCGGTGTCACAGCGCACGCTGGCGATCCGCCCCGACATCACCGCCCAGGTCGGCCGCATCGCCGCCACCCGCATGGGCCATCACCCGCGCCCGGTGCGCCTTTCCTATGCCGGCCCGGTGATCAAGCTCTCTGCTTCCGAGCTCGATCCGCTGCGCGCCACCCGCCAGATTGGCGCCGAACTGATCGGCCTCGACACCGTCGCCGCCGCCACCGAAATTGTGCGCGTCGCGATCGAGGCGCTGCACGCAGGCGGGGTCGAGGGCATCGCACTCGATTTCACCCTGCCCGACCTAGTCGATTGCCTGGCCGACGGCAGCCTGACGCCTGCCCAGCTCGCCACGCTGCGCGACCGCCTCGACGCCAAGGACGCCGCCGGCGTCGCCACGATCGACCCGCGCTATCTGCCGCTGATCGAAGCCGCCGGCCCGTTCGATGCCGCGATCGAGCGGCTGCGCGCGATCGACGCCGGCAAGGCGCTCGCCACCCGGCTCGACGGCCTCGCCGAGATTGCCGCCAGCATCCGGGGCCAGGCCGCGCTCACCCTCGATCCCACCGAGCGCCACGGCTTCGAATATCAGAGCTGGCTCGGCTTCTCGCTCTTCGCCCGCGGGGTGCGCGGCGAGATCGGTCGCGGCGGCACCTATACGATCCTCCACGGCAATGGCCGCGAGGAAGCCGCGGTCGGCTTCTCGCTCTATGCCGATCCGATCCTCTATGCGGGCATCGGCGCCGGCGACCGCCGCCGGCTGTTCCTGCCCTTCGGCACCCCCGCCGGCATCGGCGCGAAGCTGCGTGAAGAGGGCTGGGTGACGGTCGCGGCGCTGGAGGAAGACGACACGCCCGAGGCGCAGCTCTGCACCCATGTGCTGCGCGACGGGGCGCCTGCGGCGGTCTGATCCGCTGGAACAATTACCCAAGCTGATCCCCGGCGAAGGCCGGGGCCGGGGATCAGCGAAGCCGTGATGGCCCGTCTTGCAAAGTAGGATTTCGCATGGTTGCCTGAAGCAGCCAGGCCCGGCCCGGCCGCTCTTGCCAACCGTAGGAAAGATAGGACCAGTCGCGCGCAATTCCGTTGCGAGATTGCGCGCAAGCATGGAGATTCGACCCTCGCCGAGCCCCGCAATGTCGTGAACTTAGTGAACTTCCACGAGTCGCCCGAGGCGCCGCAATAGGATCAGCGCGCGAGCAATTCCGCCGCCCGGCCTTCGAGGAATGCCGGCACCGCTGCCGTCACCGCATCGCGGAAGCGGGCATCCTCGGCGAGTTGTGCCGGGAACACTTGCCGCAGCGCCAGCACCGCGTCCGCCGGATCAGCGCCCGAAGCGGCGCCCGCCAGCACTTCCGCCAGCGGATCGGTGATCTTGTCGCCCGCCGCGGCCTTGCGGTTCAGGAAGGCGATCCAGGCCGCGACCGGCACCGCCAGCCGCGCCACGTCCTCGCCCGTCGCCAGCCGGTCGCGGACCGTGTCGAGCAGGCGATAGGGCAGCTTCTGCGAGCCGTCCCAGGCGATCTGGCTGAGCAGGTGGCGGATCGCCGGGTTGCGGAACCGGTCGAGCACCGCATCGGCATAGCCCTGCACGTCGAGGCCTTCGACGGGCTTGAGCGAACGGGCGATGTCCTCGTGCATCAGCCGGCTGGCAAAGCCGCCCAGCGCGGGATCGCTCACCGCCTCGAACACGGTCTCGTGCCCCAGTGCCAGGCCAATATAGGCAAGGCTCGAATGCGCGCCGTTGAGGATGCGCAGCTTGGCCTGCTCATAGCCCTGGACGTCATTGGTCAGCGTGACGCCGGCGGCGGCGAGGTCGGGGCCATCGGCCAGGTCGAAGCGCTGCAGCACCCATTGGGTGAAGCGCTCGCGCTGCACGGCGGCCTGGTCGGCCACACCCAGTTCCTCCGCCACTTTGGCGAGGAAAGCCGGGTCGCTCGCCGGGGTGATCGAATCGACCATCGAATCGGGGAAGGCGACCTCGCCTTCGATCCAGTCGGCCAGCCCGGCGTCCCACTCCCGGGCCAGCGCGACACAGGCTGCGCGAAGCTTGCCGCCATTGCCGGTCATGTTGTCGCAGCACAGCATGGCAAAGGGGGCGGCGCCCGCGGCGCGGCGGTCGGCCAGGCCCGAGACGATCCAGCCGATCACGCTCGCCGGCTCTGCAGGCCGGGCGCGGTCATGGACGATGTCGGCGTGGTTGAAGTCGAGGCTGCCATCGGCGGCGAGGCAATAGCCCTTCTCGGTCACCGTGCTGGTGGCGAGCTTGACCGCCGGGTCGGCGAGCAGGATGCGCAGCTTGGCGCCTTCGCCGGGGCCGATCGCGTCCGAATGGGCGGCGATGATGCGGGTGGACGGCTCGCGATCGATCACTGCCAGCGTGTAGAGCCCGTCCTGAGCCTTGAGCGCGTCGACGGTGCCGGCGCTGCGCAGCGAGACTGCGGCGACGCCCCAGCGCGGATCGTTGTCCAGCACCCGGTCGAAATAGGCGGCCTGATGGGCGCGGTGGAAGGCGCCGGGGCCGAAATGGACCACGCCCGTGCGAATGGCGGCGGGATCGTGCCCCGGCCGCGCGACGGCGGCGGGAAGCGAGGCGAGGGCGGCGCGCGAAAGGCTGGTCATGTCCCCGGTGTCAACGCGTCCGGGCGGGCAAAGTCAATGGCGCGGCTTCAATAGGAGAAGGTAGGCGAAGTCGCTTTTCCTCCCGGGATCAGCGAGCCGGTCCGCCGTGCCGAATCCGAGCCCTCCGGCATCAGGAAGCGGACCTGGCGGTTGGGGAAGTCGATGTCGACGCGGCGGAAGGCGCGCAGCGCGTCCATGCCGAGCAGCAGCGCCGGCCGCTTGGTCAGGCCGAAGCGCTCGAACGGCGTCACGTCGGCAAAGGCGACCGGCATGGCGCCGAAGCGCACCTTGCCGACCAGGATGTCGGGCACCTGGGTATAGTCGGCGGTGGTCTGGGCGCCGGTCACGCTGGTCAGCTGGATCCGTTGCGGCTTGGGCGCCTTGCGGCCCACCCGCTTGCGCAGCGCGCTGTTGCCCATCGTTACCTGGCTGCCGGTGTCGAGCACCACCTGGATGCGCGTCGTGCCGTAATAGGCGTCGGTCACGATCAGCTGGCCGAACACGTTCTTGGCGGTGACGATGATCTCGTCGGGATCGCGCTTGCTGATCGCCTTGCGCTTCACGCTGGGGCGCACCGCCATGGTGCCCTTCTCGAAGTCGATCGTCACCTGGTGGTTGCGTAGCGTGTCGATGCCGAGCAGCCCGAGCGCGCCCAGATTGCGCGCCTCCAGCGCCGGGGCGACGATCGTGTGCTGCTCGCCGATCGACTTGATGCTGAGGTCCGGCACCACCACCGTGTTGACCGTGTCGCGCCCGGTCATCGAGGTGATGATCACCGGGGTAGAGGTGCCGAGCCGCAGCGAACCGGCGAGTTCGCGGGCGATGACGGTGCGCTCGGCGCCGGTGTCGATGATGAAGTTGTATGGCCCCTTGTCGCCCACCGCGACGGGAACGGTGAGGCGCTTGTCGATCTCGCCCAGCGCGAGCAGCGTCGCCTCGACATCCTCGGGCGTGGGCATGGTCAGCTCGGGATCCTGGGCGCGGACCACGGGCGGCGGGACATGCTCGCTCGGGTTCTGGGTGAGGTCACGCGCTCCGGCGGTGGCGGCCAGCGGGAGCAGGAGAAGCACTGCGAGCCTTTTCATGGATGTGAAGATACACCTTCACATGCTGCGCAGCAATCTTTCTGGGATGTTTCTGTCGCAGCCTAGTCGAGCCGCATCGCCTCCGCCGCGATGTCCTCGGCTTCCATCAGCAGCGCATCCTCGGTCATGCCTTGGGCGACATTCTCGCGGCCGATCATGATGAGGACGGGCACCGCCATCGGGGAGACGCGGGGCAGGTCGACGTGCAGCATCGTGTCGGCGGCGGTGTCGAGCAGATGGCCGAGGCGACCGACATCGGTCATCCGCGCCCGGGCATCGGCCCAGGCGGCGCGGAGCAGCAGATGGTCGGGCTCGTATTTGCGCAGCACGTCATAGATCAGGTCGGTCGAGAAGGTGACCTGGCGCCCGGTCTTCTTCTTGCCCGGATGCTGCCGCTCGACAAGCCCGCCGATGATCGCCACCTCGCGGAACGCGCGCTTGAGCAGCGCCGATCCCTGCACCCATTCGACGAACTCATGCTCGAGGATGTCGGGTGAGAAGAGCGCGGCGGGATCCTCGATCTTCTCCAGCCCATAGACGGCAAGCGCATAGTCGTTGGCGACGAAGCCGAGCGGCTTGAGCCCCAGCGCTTCCATCCGCCGGGTGATCAGCATGCCGAGCGACTGGTGCGCGTTCCAGCCTTCGAAGCTGTAAGCGACCATGTGGTGCTTGCCCTCGTGCGGGAAGGTCTCGACGAGCAGTTGGCCGGGGGCGGGGATGGCCGAGCGGCGCTCCTGCACTTCCAGCCACTCGCGGACATCGTCGGGGAAGCGCCGCCACTGGCTGCGGTCGTGCAGGAAATGACGCACCCGCTCGGCCAGGGTCGCGGTGATCGCCAGCCGCGCGCCCATGTACGAGACGTAGCGCGCCGGCTTGGCGGTGGCGCGGACGATCAGGTCGGTCAGCTCGACGCGTTCCACCTCCACCGCCATGCCGGCGAAGACGAAGGCATCGCCGGGCGAGAGCTGGGTGCCGAACGCCTCCTCGACCTTGCCGAGCCGGCGGCCATTCTTGAAGCGGACCTCCATCATCGGCGATTCGACGATGATCCCGGCATTGAGCCGATGCTGCGCAACAAAAGCCGGGGTGGTGACCCGCCACAGCCCGTCCTTGCCCTTGGTCAGCCGCTTGAACTTGTCATAGGCACGCAGCGCATAGCCGCCATCGGCGATGAAGCTCAGCACCCGGTCGAACGTCTCGTCGGGCAGCGCCGAATAGGGCAATGCTGCGCGGATCTCCTGCAGCAACTGGTCGCGGTCGAACGGCGCGGCGCAGGCGCAGGCCATGACGTGCTGGGCGAGGACATCGAGCGCGCCGGGGCGGAAGACGTCGGGGTCGAGCTCGCCATGCTCGACGGCATCGAGGGCGGCACGCGCCTCGAGATACTCGAAGCGGTTGCCGGGGACGAGTACGGCCTCCGATGGCTCGTCGAGCCGGTGGTTGGCGCGGCCGATGCGCTGGAGCAGGCGCGACGAGCCCTTGGGCGCCCCCATCTGGATCACGCAATCGACATCGCCCCAATCGACGCCAAGGTCGAGACTGGCAGTGGCGACCAGCGCGCGCAGCTGGCCGTCGGCCATCGCCTGCTCGGCTCGCTGGCGCGCCTCCAGGCTCAGGCTGCCATGATGTACGCCGATCGGCAGCTTGAGCTCGTTGACCTTCCACAGCTGCTGGAAGACCAGCTCGGCCAGCCCGCGCGTGTTGCAGAAGACGATCGTCGTCTTGTGCGTCTCGATCTCGGCCATCACCTGGGGGATGGCATAGACGCCCGAATGGCCGGCCCAGGGCACCCGGTCCTCGGGCAACAGGATGGCGATGTTGGGCTCGGCGCCCTTCTCGCCCTTCATCAGGGTCACCGCGTCGATGTCGCCATGCGGTGCGAGCCAGGCGCGATAGCCGTCGGGGTCCGCCACCGTGGCCGAGAGCGCTACCCGGCGCATATCCGGCGCGAGGCGCTGCAGCCGGGCCATCGCCAGCGCGAGCAGGTCGCCGCGCTTGCCGGTGGCGAAGGCGTGGACCTCGTCGATCACCACCGTCCTGAGCCCCTCGAACATCGTCAGGCTGTCTTCGTAGGACAGGAGCAGGCTGAGCGACTCGGGCGTGGTCAGCAGGATCTGCGGCGGGCGGGCGCGCTGACGGACCTTCTTCTCCCAGGGCGTGTCGCCGGTGCGGGTCTCGACACGGATGGGCAGGCCCATTTCCTCGATTGGCGTCAACAGGTTGCGCTGCACGTCCACCGCCAGTGCCTTGAGTGGCGAGATGTAGAGCGTGTGCAGCCCATCGGCCGGGTTCTCGACCAGGTCGGCCAGCGTAGGCAGGAACCCCGCCAGCGTCTTACCGGCCCCGGTCGGCGCGACCAGCAGCGCATGCTCGCCGCGGCGGCCCGCCTCGAGCATCTCGATCTGGTGGCGGCGCGGCGCCCAGCCGCGGCGTGCGAACCAGTCCTGCAATATCGGGGGGAGCTGGGAACCAAGGGCCATCCCGCCCATATAGGCATGATGGCGAAGCTCGGCGACTGGATCGATCCGCGGCCCACGGGCATCTATCTGCCCGCGGCCGACATCTGGATCGACCCGTCGCAGCCGGTCCGCCGCGCGCTGGTGACGCACGGCCATGCCGATCACGCCCGGGGCGGGCACGAGGCGGTATGGGCGACGCCGCAGACGCTGGCGATCATGGAAGCGCGCTACGGGCCGCAGAACGGCAACGCCGTCGGTTATGGCGAGCGGATCGCGATGCACGGCATCGACATCCGCTTCGTCCCCGCAGGCCATGTCCTCGGCTCCGCCCAGATCGTGCTCGAGCATCGCGGCGAGCGGATCGTCGTGTCCGGCGATTACAAGCGCCGCGCGGACCCGACCTGCGCGCCGTTCGAGCCGGTGCCCTGCGACGTGTTCGTCACCGAGGCGACGTTTGGGTTGCCGGTTTTCCGCCACCCCGAGACCCATGACGAGCTCGACAAGCTGCTCGCCGCGCTGCGCGCCAACCCCGAGCGCTGCGTGCTGGTCGGCGCCTATGCGCTGGGCAAGGCGCAGCGGGTGATCAGCGAGCTGCGGGTGATGGGGTTCGACGATCCCATATACATCCACGGCGCGCTCCAGCGGCTGTGCGACCTCTATGCCGAGCAGGGCGTCGACCTTGGCGAGCTGCGGCCGGCCACCGGGGTCGCCAAGGCCGAGCTGCAGGGGCGGATCATCCTGTGTCCGCCGGGCGCGCTCAACGACCGCTGGTCGCGGCGGCTGCCCGATCCGATCACGGCGATGGCGTCCGGCTGGATGCGCGTCCGCCAGCGCGCCCGGCAGCGTAATGTCGAACTGCCGCTGATTCTCTCCGACCATGCCGACTGGGACGAGCTGACCCGCACGATCCGCGAGCTGGAGCCGCGCGAGGTGTGGGTGACGCATGGCCGCGAGGACGCGCTGGTCCATTGGTGCCGCCTGCATCAGGTGAAAGCCAGGGCGCTGGACCTGGCGGGGTTCGAGGACGAGGACGACTGAGCCTGCCGATCCAACAGCGCCATCCCGATTCTCCGCAGAAATGTTGAATCTCTTGCGTCGTTTCGGGGGCAGGCGGCGCGGAAGTTCACTAAGTTCGCACTAGCGAGCGCCGACACCGCCGCCGGCGCATACTATGATTGCGCCTGCCTGATCCTATTTTTCCAACAACATGAAAGAGCGGCGGGAAATTCCCGGCCGCCCGAGCACAACAGACGAAATCCTACATTGCAAGCCGCTCAGGCGGCGGCGCGGTCCGAGCCGGAGAACAGCCAGGCTTCCGCCGTCACGCTATCGTCGAAACAGCGGGCATAGCGCTGGTCGAGCGCGCGGCCGAGCTGCGTGCGCGCCAGCGTTCGTCCGATCACGAAGGCGAGCCGGCGCGAGCGATAGGCCGGATCGGCCAGCATCGCGCGGAAGGTCTCGACGCTATCCTGCGCCTGGATCTTCATCTCGCGCAGGTCATTCAGCGTAAGATGCTGGTTCGGCCCGCAGCGCAGCTGCGCGTGCGCCTCTGCACGCCGGGCCAGAAACGCATCGATATCCTCGGCCGTGAAGAAGCCACTCATCCGGATCCGGATGAGATCGCGGGCAGGCTCGACATCAATGGTGAAATCGGCGGACATCGAATCGGCGATACCTCGCTGCGGACTACCAAAATGCTAAGGCTACGGGTTCCCTAGCGTCAACGGGTCTTGGGCCAGGCGAGCGTGGCGACCACCGGATAATGGTCCGAGGGATAGAGCTCGCCGCGATGCGTATCGATCGTGCGATAGCCGCGCACTGTGAAGCCGCGCGTGAAGAGCCAGTCGATCCGCCGATCGGCCACGCCCTTGAAGCCGTGGAAGGTCGCCGCCGGGCCAGTGGGGCGGGCGACGGCGGTGCGGGCGTCCGCCAAGGTTTCCGCGAGCGCCGCGTGCGACCGGGATTCGGGCACGGTGTTGAAGTCGCCGGTGAGAACGACCGGCACGCCCTTCGGCAAGGCCGCAATGTGCTTGCGGATCAATTCCGCGCATTTCTCGCGCGCCGCTTCATCCTCTTCGCGATAGGGGAAATGGGTGTTGAGCAGGTAGAAGCGCTTGCCCGCCTTGCTCTCGAACAGGCCCCAGGTCACCATGCGCGGGAAGATGTTGCCCCAGCTGATGCTGGCGACGGTATCGGGCGTGTCCGACAGCCAGAAATTGCCCTGTTCGACCAGCTTGAGCCGGTCGCGGCGATAGAAGACGCCCATATGCTCGTCGGCATGGCCGCCGCGGCGATCGATCCCGAACCAGCTGTACTGGGGGAGCTTACTGACGAGGTAGTCTCCCTGGAGCTGGAACAGCTCCTGCGTGCCGATCACATCGGGTGCGGCGGCGGCGACGGTCTCGACGAACAGGTCGCGGCGCTTCTCCCAGATATTGGCGCCGTCACCCGGCGAAGGATAGCGGACGTTGAAGCTCATTACGACGAGCCTGTCCTGCGCCTGCGCCGCCACCGGGGCGAGCAGGGCGAGCAACAAGCCGAGCAACCAGGCAATTCGATTCATCATCAGCATCCCGTTCTCAGATTCCTCCCTCGGAGCGCAGCTCCGGGGGAGGGGGACTGCGCGCGCAGCGCGTGGTGGAGGGGGAAGCCCCCTATCGATGTCGTGAGCCCCCTCCACCACCGGCTTCGCCGGCGGTCCCCTCCCCGCTCCTTTGGAGCGAGGGAGGAGAGATTAGCCCACACCCTCCAGTGCCTTTTGCCGGCGACGCTGCACCGAGCTGCCGATCCCCATCGCCTCGCGATATTTGGCGACGGTACGCCGGGCGATGTCGAAGCCCTTGGCGTTGAGCAGCTCGACCAAAGTGTCGTCGGACAGGATCTTCTTGGGGTCCTCGGCCTGGATCAGCGTGCGGATCGCGTTCTTCACGGCTTCGGCCGAGACCGCGTCGCCGCCATCGGCCGACTGGATCGCCGAGGTGAAGAAATATTTCAGCTCGAACAGCCCGCGCGCGCAGCTGAGATATTTGTTCGAGGTGACCCGGCTCACCGTCGATTCGTGCATCTCGATCGCCTCGGCGACCTGGCGCAGGGTCATCGGCTTCAGATGGGCGACGCCCTTGAGGAAAAAGGCTTCCTGCTGCTTCACGATCTCGGACGCGACCTTGATGATCGTGCGCTGGCGCTGGTCGAGCGCCTTCACCAGCCAGTTGGCGCTGGCCAGCATGTCGGACAGCCAGGCCTTGCTCGCCTTGTCCTGCGGGCCCGAGCTGACCTCGGTGTAATAGGCGCGGTTGACCAGCAGCTTCGGCAGGGTCGCGGCGTTGATCTCCACCGCCCAGCCGGCGCCGCGGCGCGCGACGAAGATGTCGGGGGTGACGGCCAGCGTGGGTTCCCCGCCATAGCGGCAGCCGGGCTTGGGATCATAGTTGCGCAGCTCGCGGATCATGTCCGCGAGATCCTCGTCATCGACGTTGCAGATGCGCTTGAGCCGGGGCAGGTCGCCGCGCGCGACCAGATCGAGATTGTCGATCAGCCGCGCCATGCAGGGATCGTAGCGATCGGCTTCCTTGGCCTGGAGCGCGAGGCATTCGGCGAGGTTGCGCGCGCCGACCCCGGTGGGATCGAAGGTCTGGATCGTCGCCAGCACGGCTTCGACCCGGGCGAGCGCGACGTTCAGCCGGTTGGCGACGTCGAGCAGCGGCGCAGTGAGATAGCCGGCCTCGTCGATCTGGTCGATCAGATGGGCGGCGATGAACAGCTCGGCACCGTCGACGCTCGCGCCGGCCTGCGCCATCAGATGGTCGGCGAGGCTGAGATCGCTGCTGCCGAGATTGTCGAAGTCCGGGCCGTCTTCCGACCCGCCACCGCCGGTGCCGGTGAGGCCCAGGCTGCCGTCGAGCCCGCCGCCCGCGCCGATCGTGTCGCTGCCGCTGTCGTGGTGGAAGGTCTCGGCGGCGAAATCGACATCGAGCGCGGCCTCGCCCGAGGCTTCGCCGCCGCCGGCGATCAGTTCGCTGGCGTCGGCCGGGCCGTCGCGCTCCTCGAACTCGAAATCGGTCTCGGGGGCGTCCGGGGCCTCGCCGCCGCTCTCGCGCTCGTCATTGCCGGTGCCGCTGTTCTCGAGCAGCGGGTTTTTCTCCAGCTCCTCGGCGATGAAGGTCTCGATTTCGAGATTGGACAGCGCCAGCAGCTTGATCGCCTGCTGGAGCTGCGGCGTCATCACCAGCGATTGCGACTGGCGCAGATCGAGGCGAGGGGCGAGGGACACCGAAGAAGGCCCTAGTTCCGTTCGCCCTGAGCTTGTCGAAGGGCCGTTCTGCTTCCGCCGGGCAGAAAGAACGGTGCTTCGACAAGCTCAGCACGAACGGGGGAAGAGCGGAGTGGGCCCATGGCTCAGAGCTCGAAGCTCTCGCCGAGATAGAGGCGGCGGACATTCTCGTCCTTGACGAGGTCGTTCGGCGCGCCGGCGAAGAGCACGCGGCCGTCATAGATGATGTAGCCGCGATCGACGATGTCGAGCGTCTCGCGGACATTGTGATCGGTGATCAGCACGCCGATGCCGCGCTGCTTGAGCTGGATGATCAGGTCGCGAATGTCGGAGATCGAGATCGGGTCGATGCCGGCGAACGGCTCGTCGAGCAGGATGATCGTCGGGTCGGCGGCGAGCGCGCGGGCGATCTCGGCGCGGCGGCGCTCGCCGCCCGACAGCGCCATGGCGGGTGCGGCGCGCAGGCGAGTGAGGCCGAATTCCTCGAGCAGCTCGTCGAGCCGCCGCTTGCGGGCTTCCTTGTCGGGCTCGGACAGCTCGAGCACGGCGGAGATGTTGCCCTCGACGCTGAGGCCGCGGAAGATCGAGGTCTCCTGCGGGAGATAGCCGAGGCCGAGGATCGCGCGACGATACATGGGCAGGCGGGTGATGTCCTCGCCGTCGAGCATGATGCGGCCGCTGTCGGGCTTCACTAGGCCCATCACCGAATAGAAGCAGGTGGTCTTGCCCGCGCCGTTGGGGCCGAGCAGGCCGACGACCTCGCCGCGGCCGACCGAGACCGACACGTCGGTGAGGACCACGCGCTTGTCGTACGACTTGGCGATCGAGACGACGGCCAGGCCCTTGTCGGGCAGCGGCGCCGGATCGGCGACGGGGGTTTCGAGGGTGTTGACGTCAGCCATACTCGGTCCCTGCATGGACGGTTCGCGTTACCGTGGAGTTTACCTCCGCGGCCGTTTGGCAGGATTCCTGCATGAAGACGGCCGGGAAGGGAAGAGCCCGCGCGGCGTGCCGAGGAAAAAGGGCGATTACTGCTTGGGCGCGGGGGTGGCGGAAGGTGCGGGCGTGGTCGCCGGGGCGTTCGCGCGCTTGGGCACCGAGAAGCGGCCGGTGACGCGGCCGCCACGGCTCTGCACGCCGGGGGTGCCGGGCGCCGCGGTCGAGCCGCCGACGCCCGAGCCGTCGATCGTGGCGCGGCCGGTGTCGAGGTTGATCACCAGGCGCCCGCCCGAGACGATGTTCGGACCCTGTTTGAGCGTGACGCCGCCGACCATGGTGATGATCCGCTTGTTGACGTCGTATACCGCATACTGGCCGCTCGCGCTCTGGTCCGGGCGCGTGACGGTGACCCCGCCGGCGGCATCGAGCCGCGAGACCTCGGGCGAACCGTCGGTGATCTGGCCGGTATAGGCGAGCGTGACGCGCGCGCCGGTGAGCGTCATCTCGGCCTGCTTGATGCGGACGCCGCCGGAGAGGATGACGCGGTTGTTCTTGTCCTGCAGCTCGATGTGCTGGGCGTCGAAATCGATCGGCGCGTTGCTGTCGTGCCGCTGCTGGGCAGCCGCGGGCGATGCGGCAAGCAGCGCCAGCGTGAAGCCGATCGGAAGCAGGGCAGTCGCACGGATCATGATCTAGCGCCTATTCGCGCGCTTGGGCGTAATCCGCAAGCGTGCATTGCCATCTAGGGAGATGGTGCGGTTTTCCAAGTCGGCGGTCAGCTTGTTGGCGCTGAACACGCCGGTCGGCGTCTTGCCCGAGACGGCGCCGCCGCTTTCCATCTTGCGGGTCTTGAGGTCGACGGTGGCGTTGGTGGTGTCGAGCGTATAGCCGTCGGTCGTCCGGAACTGGATCGGTCCGTCGGACGAGACCTGTTCCTTGTCGAGATCATAATGGCCGCGATCGGCCTTCAGCGTCGCCGGGCCCTCGGGCAGCTTGATCTCGGCGGCGAGGTCGCGGAGCTGGACGATCGGCTCCGACGAGCTCTTCTGGATCGCCGAGCCCGCATTGAGGCGGAAGGGCTGCCCCTTCTGGTCCTCGCCGCGGTAGATCGCCGATTCGAGGCGGAGCCGCTCGGGCGACAGCTCGACCTTGTTCTTGTCGAGCACGAAGCTGACTTCGCCCTTGGTGAGCAGCGGCGCGAGGACGAGGAAGGCCGAGAGCACGCCGATGCCGACCGGCAGGAAGATCAGCGACAGCCGCACGACTCGATCATGCGCGGAGCCAGGATGCGCCCAGCCGCGTTTTTGTGATCGCAGGCGTGTGGCGACTTCGGACATCAGATGTGCGCGAAGATGTCGGTTTCCGGCCAGCCGGCGAGGTCGAGCTCGGCGCGGGCCGGAAGGAAGTCGAAGCACGACTGGGCGAGGTCGGTGCGGCCTTCGCGCTCGAGGCGCTTGTCGAGTTCGGTCTTCATTGCGTGCAGGTAACGCACGTCGGACGCTGCGTATTCACGCTGCGGCTCGGAAAGTTCGGGACCGCCCCAGTCGGACGACTGCTGCTGCTTCGAGATCTCGACGCCGACCAGCTCGCGGGCGAGGTCCTTGAGGCCGTGGCGGTCGGTATAGGTGCGCACCAGGCGCGAGGCGATCTTGGTGCAATAGACCGGGCCGGCGGTGACGCCGAGATAGAAGCGGATCGCCGCCAGATCGAACCGGGCGAAGTGGTAGAGCTTCAGCCGCTCGGGATCGGCGAGCAGCATGCGCAGGTTGGGCGCGTCATAGGCCGAACGCGGGCCGAAGCGGACGAGATGCTCGTCGCCCGAGCCGTCGGACAGCTGGACGACGCACAGCCGGTCGCGCGGCGTGATCAGTCCCATCGTCTCGGTGTCGACGGCGATCGAGGCGCCCGGTGCGAACAGGCCCTCGGGGATGTCTTCTTCGTGGAAATGCACAGTCATGCGGGTCGCCTAGCTCCGTTCGCCGTCGGGCTCAATGGGCGGAGGCTGCGGTTGTTTCACCGCCTGCTTGCGGGCTCGGGCATTCCGCGACCAGATGTTGAGCCCCTCGACCGCCGCCGAGAAGGCCATGGCGGTGTAGATATAGCCCTTGGGGATGTGCGCGCCGAACGCCTCGCCGATCAGCACCATGCCGATCATCAGCAGGAAGCCCAATGCGAGCATGACGACGCTGGGATTGCGGTTGATGAAGTTGGCGAGCGGATCGGCGGCGACCAGCATCACGCCGACCGCGACGATCACCGACACGTACATGATCTGCACATGCTCGGTCATGCCGACCGCGGTGAGGATCGAATCGACCGAGAAGACGATGTCGAGCAGCAGGATCTGGACGATCGCGGCGGTGAAGGTGAGCGAGGCGACCTTGTGCTTGTCGAGCAGTTGGTCCTGCTCGCCCGGTTCGTCGGCATCGACCGAATGGTGGATCTCGGTGGTCGCCTTCCACATCAGGAACAGACCGCCGGCAAGCAGGATCAGGTCCTTCCAGGAGAAATCGGTCTCGAAGGCCCGCTCCCCGTGCGAATCGAGCGGGCCGTATATGCCGAGCGAGAACACCGTGTTCTTGAGGCTGATGATCCAGCTGATCCCGGTAAGCAGGGCGAGGCGCATGACCAAAGCGAGGCTGATGCCGACTCGGCGTGCGCGCTGGCGCTGGCCCTCGGGCAATTTGTTCGAGAGAATCGAGATGAAGATGAGATTATCGATGCCGAGCACCACCTCCATCACGATGAGCGTGAGGAGTGCGGCCCAGGCGGCCGGACTGGCGAGCAAATCGGCGATCGCGTCCATATCGCTACCGTGCCCTGCGACGAAATGTGGCGCAAGCGCCGCGGTTAACGCTTGTTCGCCCTGTTCAAGTCGAATTTCGTTCGCTCGCTGTTCGATTTTGGGCTATGGCCGATTCCATGGCGCGATTTTTTGCGCTTGAAGACCTGCGTTTTTCGTCCGGCGCTTGGCTTTTGATTGTGATTTTGGGCGAACCGGGAAGACGAACAGGGCATGAGTTTCGATAGAGGGCGCCGTGGGGATCGCGGCGGACGTGGCCGCGACAAGCGTGATGGCTTCGGCGGCGATGATTTTGGTGGCGGCGGCTTCGGCGGCGGCTTTGAGGATCGTGGCGGTTTCGGCGGCGGTGATCGATTCGGCGGCGGCGGTGGCGGTGGCTACCGCGGCGGTGGCGGCGGCTTCGGCGGCGGCGGCGGTGGCGGTGGTTACCGCGGCGGCGGTGGTGGTGGCTTCGGCGGCGGTGGTGGCGGCGGCTTCGGCGGCGGCAACCGGATGCCCCCGCAGGTCATCGGCGAAGGCACCGGCGTCGTTAAGTTCTTCAACGCGCAGAAGGGCTTCGGCTTCGTCGTTCGCGACGATGGCGGCGAGGACGTCTTCGTGCACATCTCGGCGGTCGAGCAGGCAGGCCTCACCGGCCTGGCCGAGGGCCAGCCGCTTGGCTTCACCCTCGTCGATCGCGGCGGCCGTATCTCGGCTACCGAGCTGAAGATCGACGGCGAGCCCATGCCGGTCGAAGAGCGTGCGCCGCGTGAAGATCGTGGCGATCGCGGCGGCTTTGGCGGCGAGCGTGGCGGCGGTGGTCCGCAGCGCCAGCTGACTGGCGAGAAGGCGACCGGCACGGTCAAGTTCTTCAACGCGATGAAGGGCTTCGGCTTCATCCAGCGCGATGACGGCCAGCCGGACGCGTTCGTGCACATCTCGGCCGTCGAGCGGGCGGGGATGCCGACGCTCAACGAAGGCGACCGTCTCGAGTTCGAGCTCGAGGTCGATCGTCGCGGCAAGTACGCGGCGGTGAACCTCACGCCGGGTAGCTGAGGCGAGCCTTTAGGCTAAGTAAAACGAAGGGGCCGGGCGGAAACGTCCGGCCCTTTTGCTTTTGCGCGGCGAATCGGGGTGGGTTCGCCGATTCGCGCGGGGGGCTGGAGGAAGGTGATGATTCGTGCAGAGGCAATATTCTTTTCCCCGGCGAAGGCCGGGGTCCAGTCCTTGAAATCACGCGCCTTGGCGCGTCTTCGCCGCGCACTGCCTAGTCTGGGCCCCGGCCTTCACCGGGGAAAAGAAGGGGATGCGCCTGTGTCCGAGCCTAGGCCAGGATCAGCGCCGCGCCGCCCAAGATGCCCAGCACGCTGAGCGCGCGCATCGTCGTCACCCGCTCGCCGAGGAAGAAGATCGCAATCGCCAGCGCGGTCACCATCCCCGTCTCGCGCAAGGCGGCGAGCGGGGCGATGGTGCCGAGCGCAAAGGCGTTGAGCGCCAGGCCATAGGTGACGATTGACAGCGCGCCGGCGGTCACGCCCGGCTTCCATTGTGCCAGCGCGGCGGCGAAGATGCGGCCGCGCGAGGCGAGGCCGAACATGGTGACGATCGCGCCGCCGGACAGGACGAAGGACCAGACGATATAGCTGACCGGCCGGGGCGCGGCGCGCACGCCGTGGGCGTCGGCAACGGTGTAGCAGCCGATCATTGCGGCGGTGAGCAATGCCCAGCCGAGCCCGGCCCGACCGAGATGGCGGCCGATCACCAGCATCGCCACCGCGCCGCCGATCAGCGCGATCCCGACGATCTCGCGTGTCGAGACCGGCTCGCCGAAGACAAGGATCGCCAGCGCGGCAGTAAGCATCGGCGCGACGCCGCGCATCACCGGATAGGCTGCGGAGAAGTCGCTCGTCTCGAATGCGCGGACCACGGCGTAGAGATAGAGGCAGTGGATCGCCGCGCTGAGGCCGAGCCAGCCCCAGGCGCCCGCCGGCAGCGGCACGAGCAGCGTGGCGGGGAGCAGGATCAGCGCGCTCGACCCGTCGATGATCGCGCGGCCGGTCATCTTGTCCTTGCCGCCCTTGAGGATGGCGTTGACCACGGCGTGGATCGAGCCCGAGGCGATCATCATCGCCGGGGCAAGGAATTCGGGGGTCAAAATTCGATCTGGCGGCGGCCCAGCCATAGTGCGAGCGCTACCCGGGATACGATTGCCGAGAGCAGGACGAGCGGAACGACGATCCAGAGCGTCAGAACCTGCACTTCGGCCCATTGCCCGGCGATCAGGTTGCGTGTGCTGGTCAGTGCGGTCCAGCCGAGCACGATGGCGGCGGTCAGCAGCCCGGCGAGCAGGCCCGCACCGAACCAGCGCCGCCAGGGCAGCGCGGGATCCCGCAGGAACAGCCAGGCGAGTGGCACGCCGACGATCGCGGCATAACAGATGCCGAACAGCGACAGCGTGCCCCAGATGCGCAGGAAGCTGTCGCCCGGGTTCGAGCCGGCGGCGAAGATGCCCGGCAGCAGCGACGCGACCACCGGGCCGGCGAGGACGCAGGCGACGAGCGGCAGGAGCGGAACGCGTTCTTCCCCCATGAGCGGAGACTGGCGCAGCGCGGCGGCGCGCGCAACGCCTCACTGCAAGGGCACGACCTTGCCGCGCACCATCACATAGCCGATGCGCAGCACCGCGGCGGGATCGGTGAGCGGATCGCCGTCCACCGCGATCAGGTCGGCCGACTTGCCGGGATCGAGCGTGCCGGTCTCGGCGGACAGGCCGAGCAGGTCGGCGCCGCCCTTGGTCGCGGCGACCAGCGCGTCGCGCGGGGTCATGCCGCCCTTGGAGACCATCAGCCCGATCTCCTCGCCATTGCGGCCATGCGGATAGACGGCGGCATCGGTACCCAGCGCGATCTTCACCCCGGCCTTGTAGGCGCGGTTGAGCGCCTTGCCCCATTGATCGAGCGTCTGGCGCGCCTTGATTTCGCTGTTCTCGCTGAAGATGCCCTTGCCGAGATACATTTGCAGCCCGCTGAACGCCATCAGCGTCGCCGAGAAATAAGTGCCCTTCGCCTTCATCAGCTGGACGTCGACGTCATCGGCGAAGGTGCCGTGCTCGATCGAATCGACTCCGGCGCGCACCGCCGCCTCGATTCCGCGCGCCCCATGCGCATGGGCGGCGCATTTGAGGTGCATCTGGTGCGCGGTGTCGCAGATCGCCTTCATCTCCTCGTCGGTGAAATGCTGCTCGAGCCCCATCGCGCCGGGATCGAGCACGCCGCCGGTGGCGTGGAACTTGATCGCGTCCATGCCCATCGCCGCAAGCTTGCGCACCGCCTTGGCGCACTCGGCGGCGCCGGTGCACACCCAGAATTGCTCGCCGGTCCGGTCGATCGCGTCGCGCAGCTCGGGGGCGAGGCCGGTGGTCTGGTCGCCATGCCCGCCGATGATCGACAGCGCCGGCCCGGCGACTAGGACGCGCGGGCCGGGGAAGCTGCCATCGGCGATCGCATCGCGTACCGCGAGGCTGGCATTGGCCGCCCCGCCCAGGTCACGCACCGTGGTGAAGCCGGCGCGGGCGGTGACCAGCGCGTTCTTCAGGCCGACGGTGGCGGCATAGGGCTCGGAATATTTGGTGGTCAGGCCCTGATACCAGGGCTCGCCCGCGCTGAAGGTGAGGTGGACATGCACGTCGATCAGCCCGGGCAGCACGGTCTTCCCGCGCAGATCGACCACGGTGGCGCCGGCGGGCGCGGTGGCGCCGTCCTCGATCCGGACGATCCGGCCCTTTTCGACGATCAGCGTCGACGGGCCGCGTGCCGGCTTCGAGGCGTCGGTGATCACATGGCCGGCCTGGATGGCATAGGTCTGCGCCTGGGCCGTGCCCGAAGCGGTGACGAGCAACGCGGCGGCGATCAATTTGCGGATCATGGCATCCCCCTTTTTTCGTTGGGTGGAGCTTATGCCGGTGCGCGGGGATGTCGAGAGGCGCTCAGGTGGCGAGCCTGCGCAGGCTCTCTATCGTATCGGCCTCGTGCGCGGGCTTGTCGGTGCGGATGCGGCTGATCCGGGGGAAGCGCATCGCCAGGCCGGACTTGTGGCGCTTCGATTCGTGGATCGAATCGAAGGCGACTTCGAGGACGAGGGTCTTGTCCGTCTCGCGTACCGGGCCGAAGCGGTTGACCGTGTGGTTGCGGACATGGCGGTCGAGCCATTTCAGCTCCTCGTCGGTGAAGCCGAAATAGGCCTTGCCGACGGGAAGCAGCTCGCCCTCCGGCGTCCAGGCGCCGAAGGTGTAATCGGAATAGAAGCTGCTGCGCTTGCCGCTGCCGCGCTGGGCGTACATCAGCACGCAATCGGCGATCAGCGGGTCGCGCTTCCATTTGTACCAGAGCCCGGCGCGGCGGCCGGCGACATAGGGCGAATCGCGGCGCTTGAGCATCACGCCTTCGATCGACGCGTCGCGGGCGCCGGCGCGGATCTCCTCGAGCGCGGCGAAGTCGGCGGCTTCGATCACGGCGGAGACGTCGAAGCGCTCGGGGTCGAGGCGGGTGGCGAAGCTTTCCAGCCGGGTGCGGCGCGCGCTCCAGGGCAGTTCGCGCAGGTCTTGCTCGCCGTCGAAGAGGATGTCGTAGAGGCGGACGAAGGCGGGATATTCGGCGAGCGTCTTCGCGCTGACCTGCTTGCGGCCGAGGCGCTGCTGGAGCGCGTTGAAGCTCGCGGCTTCCCCGCCCTGGAACTCGCCCTTCACCAGCAGCTCGCCATCGAGCACGCCGGGGGCGGCGAAGCTGCTGGCCACTTCGGGGAAGCTGTGGGTGATGTCGTCGCCGGCGCGGCTGTAGAGCCGCGTCTCGCCCGCGATATGGACGAGCTGGACGCGGATGCCGTCCCATTTCCACTCGGCGGCATAGTCGGCGAGATCGACGCTCTCGGCCTCTAGCGGATGGGCGAGCATGAAGGGGCGGAAGACGGGGAGGTTGCGCGCGGTCGGCTGCGCGCCGCGGCCCTCGGCCCAGTCGAACAGCGGGGCATAGGGCGGCGTCAGGCCGTGCCAGACTTCCTCGACGGCATCGACGTCGAGCCCGAAGGCCTGGGCCAGCGCAGTCTTGGCGAGGCGGGCGGAGATGCCGACGCGCAGCGCGCCCATGGCGAGCTTGAGCAAGGCGAATCGCTCGTCGGCCTCGAGCCGGTCGAGCATCGACGCCAGGATCGCGGGGGCGTCCGACTTGGAGATGCTGCCGAGCGTGGCGACCACGTGCGAGAGGGTGAGGGGCGTGGCGTCCTCGGGCGGCACGGGCGGCTCGGGCCAGAGCAGCGCGATCGTCTCGGCAGAATCGCCGACAAAGTCGCGGCTCATCGCGTAGAGCACCGGATCGACGCGGGCCTCGACCATCGCGCGGATCAGCGCGGGCTTGACCGCCGGCAGGTCGAGCGTGCCGGTGAGCGCCGCCATCGCCCAGCCGCGATCGGGATCGGGGGTGGCGCGCAGATAGTCGCCGATCAGCTTGAGCTTGGCGTTGCGCGAGCGCGTGTAGATCAGGCTGTCGAGCAGGTCGGCAAAGGCACGCATGATGGCGCAACGCATAGCGCAGCCGATGCGCTCCCGTTACGATGTTCTGATGCGCAAGCTCCTCGCGATTCTCGCCACGCTGGTCTTTCTGGGCGCTGCTTTTCTCGGCTGGTGTTTCCGGGAGGCGACCAGCGATCCGGTGGTGCGCCGCGCCGAAGTGGCGATGCGGGGGCTGGCGCGGCCGATGAAGATCGTGCTGCTGAGCGACATTCATGTCGGCACCGCCGCGATGGGGCCGAAACGGCTTGGCCGGATCGTCGCGCAGGTGAACGCGCTGAAGCCGGACCTGGTGGTAATCGCGGGCGATTTCATCTTCGGCCACGATCCGCAGAGCGCGGCGAAGCTGGGGCCGCCGATGGTCGGGCCCTTGCGCGCGCTGCGGGCACCGCTCGGCGTGACGGCGGTGCTCGGCAATCATGATTACTGGACCGGCGCACAGGCAGTGCGCGTGCAACTCGCCCAGGCGGGGGTGACCGTGCTGGAGAACAGCGCGGCGCTGCGTGGACCGGTGGCGCTGGGCGGGATCAGCGACGATTTCTCGGGTCATGCCGATGTGCGGGCGACGATGCAGGCGGCGCGGGCGCTGGGCAGGCCGATCGTGCTGGTCACCCACTCGCCCGACGTCGCGCCGGACCTGCCGGCCGATGCGCATCTGCTGCTCGCCGGGCATACCCATTGCGGGCAGGTGACGCTGTTCGGCCATCCCGTCGCGCCCGAGGTCAGCCGCTATGGCGCGCGCTATCGCTGCGGGCTGGTGCGCGAAGGCGAGCGGACCGTGGTGGTCACGGCGGGGCTGGGGACCAGCGCGGTACCGTTCCGGCTGGGTGCGAGGCCCGATGTCTGGCTGCTTACACTCGTGCCAGCAGCAATAGCGCGGTCACAAAAAGCGCGTTAGGCTCCGCGTTCCACCACCGGAGGGGACTCCAAGTAATGAAGCTCATTCTCACCGCTGCCGCGCTCGCCTGCCTGCCGGCCGCTGCCTTCGCCCAGACCGCGCCTGCGCCCGCCGCGACTCCGGCGCCTGCTGCTGCGCCGGCCCCGGCTGCCGCCGCCAAGTTCAGCGCCGACACGCCGATCGAGGCGCTGTTCGCCAATGAGGCCGCCAAGGCGGTGCTGGTCGCCGACGGGCTGGGCGATGTCGACAAGCACCCCGCCTATGAGCAGTTCAAGGCGATGAGCTTCCGCGGGGTCGCCCCCTATTCGGAGGGCAAGATCACCGACGAGCTGCTCGCCAAGCTCGATGCCGACCTGGCGAAGGTGAAGTAATAGAAAAGGGGCCAGACTCTCGCGAGACCGGCCCCTTTTTTGTCCGGCTTCGCCGGGCCCGGCACCAGCCCTCTCCCCCACCCGGCCACCCATAGAATACTGCCGTTGGGTGGCCGGGTGGGGGAGAGGGCTGGTGCCGCACTGTTCAGCTTTGGCTGAACAGCAAAAAGGCCTCAGCCCTTGCGGCTGGCCTCGAACAGGAACCAGGCGCGCTCCTCGGCCTGGTCGGTCCATTCGTCGACGATCCCGCTGGTCGCATTGTCGCCGGCATCCTCGGCGGCCTGCTTCACGGTGCGGAAGCTCTCGACCAGCTTGAGATTGTCCTCGCGCAGCTCGGCCAGCATGTCGCCTGGCGACACGTAATCCGCATCATTGTCGGTCAGCGTCTGGCGGCGGGCGATGTCGCCGATCGAGCGCAGCGTGACGTTTCCGGTCTTGCGGACGCGCTCGGCAATGGCGTCGGTGATGCCGTAGATCTGCGCCGCCTGGTCGTCGAGCAGCAGGTGATAGTCGCGGAAATGCGGGCCCGAGACGTGCCAGTGGAAGTTCTTGGTCTTGAAATAGAGCGCGAAGCAGTCCGCCAGCGCGCTGTTGAGCGCATCCGCCACGCTCTTGGTGTCGTTGCGGTTGAGATCGGTCGGGGTGCGGAGCGCCGCGTTGGTATCTGCCATGTTCGTCTCCCTGGGGAATTGGTTCGGAGGGTCAACGAACGGGATATAGTGCGCGGTTCCGGCCATGCACCTGCAATTTCCCCGATCTCAGAAATCGATCAGGTCAGGCGCAGCGCATCGACGCCGATCCAGCAGCCGGCGACGAGGAAGCCGATGCCGCTGAGGATACGCAGCCAGCGCCAGGGTGCCGCCTGCCAGATCCGCTCTCCGAGCACGGCGGCGACGAACGCCACGGCGAAGCAGGCGATCGAGGCACCCGCGGCGGCGAACCAGGGCTGGCCGCTAGTGGACAGCGCGAGGGTGAAGAAGGGCGTGCTCTCCCCGAAGGCGAGAATCAGCACGCCGAGGAACGGCGTGAGGACCGGGCCGAGCTTCCAGCCGGCCAGCCGGTCCTTCACCCTGGCCGATCCGATCGTGCCGAGCGCGCCGAAGATCAGCGCGAGCGCGAGCAGCAGCGCGCGGGCATTGGGGGTCATCATCGGGGCGACCAGCATGCCGCCAAGCCCGGCGGCGAAATTGACCGCGGCGTGCGAGAGGCCCGCGGCGATCGCCACGGTGAACGGCCGCCCATAGCGATCGGCGAGGATCGCGCTGAGCATCGCCGGCTTGTCGCAAAGCTGGGTGAGTGCGGCCAGAAGGAAGGCCGGGACCAGAGCTTCCATGCGCCTCCCTTTCGGGGCCATTGTGTCCGGGCAGGGTTAAATGCGTGTGAAGCATGAACTCAATTCCTCCCCCAGCTTGCTGGAGGAGGGGGACCGCCGGCGAAGCCGGTGGTGGAGGGGCGCAGCGGTTCCCCGCCGCGTTGCGGCGGCCACTCCACCCCTCGCTGCGCGAGCGGTCCCCCTCCCCGAGGCGAGCTCGGGTGAGGAATTAAGGGCAGCCTTGACTTTTGGCAGAGAATCGCACAGTTGCCCGCGTCTGGCAGCGGTGCGCCTCAGCGTGCCGCTCTTTTCTTTTTACAGAATCAAGGGTTTTGGGTCATGGCGAAGCCGACCACTGTCAAGATCAAGCTCGTCAGCACGGCGGACACGGGTTTCTTCTACGTCACGAAGAAGAATCCGCGTACCCAGACCGAGAAGTTCTCGTTCCGCAAGTACGACCCGGTCGTGCGCAAGCATGTCGAGTTCAAGGAAGCGAAGATCAAGTAAGCCAGGCCTCGGCCTGACTTGCCCGTCCCCGCCGCGTGCGGGGACCGATCAGAAGAGAAGCCCCGGGCCCTTAGGCTGCGGGGCTTCTTCTGTGCCCGTTGCCGGAGCCTCGGGCGCCGGCGATTCGGCCGGCATCAGCGCGCGCACTTCCTCCATGAAACGGACCAGCCCGATCGGCTTGGAGACATAGGCGTTGGCGCCCGCTGCGCGGATCCGCTCCTCGTCGTCGCGGCCGGCATAGGCGGTCACCGCCATGATCGGGATGGCGCGCAGCTGGGGATCGCGCTTCATGTGCTGGATGATCTCGAGGCCGGTGATGTGCGGCATCTGGATGTCCATCACCACCAGCTGCGGATCGAAGTCGCGGGCGCGCGTCACCGCCTCGCGCCCGTCGCGCACGGGCTCCGCCTCGAACTGGTGCGCACGCAGCAGGTCGCAGAACAGCTTCAGATTGAGTTCGTTGTCCTCGACAACGAGCACCCTTTTTGCCACGCGCTAACCCCCAGGACCAATTTGGGCGATGTAGGCTATGGCGAGCGCGGAAACAAATGCGGAAGCGCTGGCGCTGCAGGCACTTGTCTGGACGCTGGGGGACGAATCGCGGGCCCGGCGCCTGCTCGACCTGACCGGACTCGACCCGTCCGAGCTGCGCGCGCGGGCCGGCGAGGCGACTTTGCTCGCGGCCACGCTGAGCTTCCTCGAATCCTACGAGCCCGACCTTGTCGCCTGCGCCGAGGCGCTCGATATCAGCCCCGAACAACTGGTCGCCGCCCGGGCGACGCTGGAAAGATCATGAAGCCGCTGCTGATCACCGATTGCGACGAAGTCCTGCTCCACATGGTGCGCCATTTCGGCGTGTGGCTGGGCGAGGCCCATGACATCGACTTCAACCCCGACGGCGCCGATTTCGCCAATTCGATGCGCCGCCGCAGCGATTCGTCGGTGATCGCGCGCGAGGAGATGTGGGGGCTGCTCGACGGCTTCTTCCCCGCCGAGATGGAGCGCCAGACCCTGGTGCCGCATGCCCGCGAGGCGCTGGCCGCGCTCGCCGAGCAAGCCGATATCGTCGTGCTCACCAACCTGCAGGACCATTGCCGCGACCACCGCATCGCCCAGCTGGCGAATCATGGGATCGCGCACCGGGTGGAGTGCAACCAGGGCGGCAAGGGCTCGCCGGTCGCGCGGCTGATCGAGGAATTCGCGCCCAGCGTCACGGTGTTCGTCGACGACCTGGCCGTGCACCACGAATCGGTCGCCAAGCACGCGCCGGAAGTGTTCCGCCTGCACATGGTCGCCGAGCCGAGCCTGGCGCCTAATGTCGCCAGGGCAGCGCATGCCCATGCCCGGATCGACGACTGGCGCGACGCCCGCGGCTGGATCGAGGCCCGTTTCGCGGGCTTGACGCTTTGAACCACCAGTGATTGAGCGAGGACCATGACCACTGCAATCGATCGCAAGCTCGAAGAGCTCGGCCTCACCCTCCCCGAAGCCGCGGCGCCTGTCGCCGCCTATGTCCCTGTGGTGGAGGCCGGCGGCCTGCTCCACATCTCGGGCCAGCTGCCGTTCAAGGACGGCGCGCTGATGACCGGCCGGCTCGGCGAGGACCGGGACCTCGACTATGGGGCCGAGGCCGCGCAGCGCTGCGCGCTGATGCTGGTCGCGCAGATCAAGAAATATCTGAACGGCGACACGGCGCGGGTCGCGCGGATCGTCAAGCTGGGCGTGTTCGTCAATTCCACCGCGGACTTCACCGACCAGCCCAAGGTCGCCAATGGCGCGTCGGAGCTGATGCAGGCGCTGTTCGGCGATGACGGCAAGCATGCGCGCAGCGCGGTGGGCGTGCCCACCCTGCCGCTGGGCGCCGCCGTCGAGATCGACGCGATCGTCCAGATCCGCTGATTCGCCCTGTTTAGGTTTGAACGCCGGCCCGCTTCCCATCCCGGGGAGCGGGCCGGCTGCGTTCTGGGCGCTGTGGCCGCGCAGCAACAGTTCGTCACGATCCCGTGACGGAACAGCAATTAATGTTGTGCGCTGCAGCGGCGTGCGGCAAGGAGCGGATGTCGCCGCAAGCAGCGCAGGCCCATGAGGCAATGACGCAGCACCGGGGGCAGCAGGCGGGAACCCTTTTGAATAAACGGGAAGGGTATTCCATGCGCTACACCATGATCAGCCTCGCCGCCCTTGCGGCTGCGGTTGCCGCAACGCCGGCAATGGCTCAGGACCAGACCGATCCGCCCCCCGCCGTGACCGTCAGCGGCAGCGTCGGCGTCGTCAGCGACTACAAGTTCCGCGGCATCTCGCAGACCGACGGCAATTTCGCCGTGCAGGGCGGCATCACCGTCAGCCACGCATCGGGCTTCTACGTCTCGGTCTGGGGCTCGTCGATCGACGACTATGTGACCGTGCACGGCACCGCCCATCAGGAAATCGACCTGATCGCCGGCTACAAGCATGCGTTCGACGGCGGCGTCACCGTCGATGTCGGCGCGCTCTATTATGTCTATCCCGGCACCCGCCCGGGCTTCACCGGCGACCAGAGCGCCTCGGACTTCGTCGAGCCCTATGCCTCGGTCTCCTATGCGATCGGTCCGGTCACCGGGAAGGTGACCGGCAACTACGCGCCGAAGCAGAAGGCGCTGGCGATCGACCAGGGTCAGACCGGCCTGCTCAAGAAGGAAGACAATTTCTACCTGGCCGGCGACCTGTCGGTCGCGATCCCGAAGACGCCGATCGGCCTCACCGCCCATCTCGGCCACACCTGGGGGCCGAGCTGGCTGTCGGGCCCGACCGACGAATATACCGACTGGGGCGTGGGCGCGACCTTCACCTACAAGTCGCTCACCTTCGGCGTGAACTATGTCGACACCGACACGACCTTCATCACGCCGAGCAGCAAGGACGCGGCCAAGGGCGGCATCCTCGGCTCGGTGAGCGTCGCTTTCTAAATCTGGGGGATGGGGAGCGCCTAGCGCGCTCCCCGCCATAGCAAAAGCGCCGGCCCGCATGTGCGGACCGGCGCTTTTTCATGTGCGCTGTAGGAGCAGTGCCGCTTATTGCGGCGTGCTGGCCTTGGCGTCCTTGCCGTCGCCTTCGGGCGCCGCGACGATGTCACGCGTGGTGGTGCCCTTGTCGACGACGCTGGTGTTCGGGCTGCCGGCGGTCGAGCGAGCGCTCTGGTCGGCGCCGGTGCTGCCCGACTGGTCCATGATCGCCTGCTCGCCGGGGCTGCGCGCCGCCGAGCCACCGAACATCGCGTCGAGCGCCTGGTTGGCCGGGTTGCCTTCCTGCGGGCGCGGGGCGCCCGGCTGCGGCGGGACCAGCGCGAAATCGGGCGGGATCACCAGCGGCGCCTGGCGGGCGACGGCGAACTCGTCCGGACGCGCGCGATCATAGCCCTTCTTGCCGCAGGCGGAGAGCGAGGCCGCAAGCGCGATCGCGCTCACGATGGTAACGGTCTTACGCATTGACTTCATTCTCCACAGCGGCCGGGCTGTCGCCTGCGGCCTTATCGCGCACGAGGAGCGCGCGGATCAACAGGATCAGCACGCCGATGGTAATCGCCGCATCGGCGACGTTGAAGACCAAAAACGGGCGCCATGTCCCGAAATGCAGGTCGGCGAAATCGACGACGAAGCCGAGGCGCGCACGATCGAGGATGTTGCCGAGCGCACCGCCCAGCACCATGCCGAGCGCGCAGACATCGGGCAGCTTCTTCTCGCGGAACATCCACCAGACCACGCCGACGGCAATGGCGCCGGTGAGCGCGACGAGCATCCAGCGGGTCGCGTCGCTGTTCGCGGCGAACAGGCCGAGCGACACGCCGATATTGGCGACGAAGCGCAGGTCGAAGATCGGCAGCACTTGCTGGACATGGTTGAGCCCGTCCAGGCCGAGCTTCTGCTGGATGAGCGACTGGACGAACGCCAGGTCGACGCCGAGCGCGCGCACGACCAGCAGCTTCGTCACCTGATCGATGACGAAAACCAGAGCCGCCACGGCAAAGCCGATTCCACGAGTCACGTTCATTCCACCACCCCGGCACAGCGGTCGCACAAGGCGCCGTCCTGCGCAACTTCCGGGAGATGCCGCCAGCAGCGGCCGCATTTATGGCGCTGGGTGGGCACGACCGTGACCGCGTCACCTTTGCTCACCTTCGAGACGATGAACAGCTCGGTGAGGTCCGTTTCCGATGCCGGCAGCGTGGGCACGGTGACTTCGGCCTCGAGGCTGGAGCGCACCTGCTTCTCGCGGCGATAGGGCTCGATCGCCTCGGTCACCTGTTGGCGGAGCTGGCGGATCGCAGTCCAGTCGCTCTCAACCGTGGCGCCTTCCGGCAGCACCGGCCATTCGAGCATGTGGACCGATTCGTCCTCGCTCGGGAAGCGGGCCTGCCACACTTCCTCGGCCGTGAAGGCGAGGATCGGCGCGGCATAGCGGACCAGTGCGTGGAACAGCACGTCCAGTACGGTGCGATAGGCGCGGCGCTTGGGGCTCGTCTCCGCCTCGCAATAGAGGCAGTCCTTGCGGATATCGAAGAAGAAGGCCGAGAGGTCCTCGTTCATGAAATCCGTCAGCGCGCGGCTGTAGCGGTTGAATTCGAACGCGTCCGCGGCACTGCGCAACTCGGCGTCGAGCTCGGCCAGCTTTGCCAGGATGTAGCGCTCGAGCTCGGGCATCTCGGCCACGGGCAGGCGCTCCGCCTCGCCGAAGCCGTCGAGCGCGCCGAGCAGGTAGCGGAAGGTGTTGCGGACCTTGCGATACGCGTCGCCCGTGCCGGCGAGCACTTCCTTGCCGATGCGGACATCGTCGAAATAGTCGGTCTGCGCGACCCAGAGGCGCAGGATGTCGGCACCGCCCTGGTCGATCTCCTTGAGGGGATCGATGACATTGCCTTCCGACTTGGACATCTTCTTGCCCTTGCCGTCGAGCGCGAAGCCGTGGGTCAGCACCGCGTCATAGGGCGCGCGGCCGCGCGTGCCCGAGCTTTCGAGCAGCGACGACTGGAACCAGCCGCGATGCTGGTCCGAACCCTCGACATAGAGGTCGGCGCGGGTGCCGGCACCATAGCGCGCCTCGATCACGAAGCTGTGGGTCGAGCCCGAATCGAACCAGACGTCGAGGATGTCGGTGATCACCTCATAGTGCGCGAGGTCGTATTTCTCGCCGAGCAACGCCTGGTGATCGCCCTGGTACCAGGCGTCCGCGCCGCCGGTGGTGAAGGCCTCGAGGATGCGGGCATTCACGTCCGGATCGCGGAGATACTCGCCGGTCTGGCGGTGGACATAGAGCGCGATCGGCACGCCCCAGGCGCGCTGGCGGCTGATCACCCAGTCCGGGCGGCCCTCGACCATGGCGCGGATGCGGTTCTGCGCCTTTTCCGGCACCCAGCGGGTGTTCTCGATCGCGTCGAGCGCGATGCCGCGCAGGGTGGCGCCGTTCGAGGCGGTGGCCTCGCGCGATTCCTCGTCCCAGCTGGTGTCGTGGGTGGCGGTGCTGGGGCGGTCCATCGGGATGAACCATTGCGGGGTGCAGCGGAAGATCACCTTGGCCTTGGAGCGCCAGCTGTGCGGATAGCTGTGGGTGAAGTCGTCAGAGGCGGCGAGCAACGCGCCCGCTTCGCGCAGGTCGGTGCAGATCGGGCCGTCGCTGGCGACGAACTTCTTGTTGATCACCGATCCCTGGCCGCCGAGCCACAGCCAGTCCGGCCGGTACATGCCCGCCGCATCGACCGCGAACACCGGATCGATGCCATTGGCCTTGCAGAGCAGGAAGTCGTCCTCGCCGTGATCGGGCGCCATATGGACGAGGCCGGTACCCGCATCGGTGGTGACGAAGTCGCCGGGGAGGAACGGACGCGGCTTGGCGAAGAAGCCACCGAGCTTGTGCATCGGGTGGCGGGCGATGGCGCCGGTGAGCTGCGAGCCCTTGATGGTCAGAACTTCGGGATTGGGCTTACCCTCTTCTGGAGCCCAGGCAAGATGGACGCGCTGATCGACCTGAAGCAGGAGCTGCTTGGCGATCAGATATCGCTTTCCGTTGCTCGCCGAGAGCAAGACATAATCGATATCCGGCCCGTAAGCCAAAGCCTGGTTCACCGGGATGGTCCACGGGGTGGTCGTCCAGATCACGGCATGCGCGCCGACCAGTTCGGGCGCGTTCGGCGCCTCGACGATCTCGAAGGCTACGTCGATCTGGGTCGAGACGATGTCCTCATACTCAACCTCGGCCTCGGCCAGTGCGGTCTTCTCGACCGGGGACCACATCACCGGCTTGGCGCCGCGATAGAGCTGGCCGCTCTCGGCGAACTTGAGCAGCTCGCCGGCAATGATCGCCTCGCTCTCGAAGTTCATCGTCAGGTACGGGTTGGTCCAGTCGCCCATCACGCCCAGCCGCTCGAACTGCGCACGCTGCACGCCGACCCATTTCTCGGCATAGGCGCGGCATTCGGCGCGAAAGGCGACGGGGTCGACTTCGTCCTTGTTGAGCTTCTTCGCGCGATAGGCTTCCTCGACCTTCCACTCGATCGGCAGGCCGTGGCAGTCCCAGCCGGGGATGTAGGGCGCGTCCTTGCCCATCAGGCTCTGCGAGCGGACGATGATGTCCTTGAGGACCTTGTTCATCGCATGGCCCATGTGAATGTCGCCATTCGCATAGGGCGGGCCGTCGTGCAGGATGAAGCGGGTGCGGCCGGCACGCTGCGTGCGCAGCTTGTCGTACAGCCCGATCTTCGCCCAGCGTGCGAGGATGGCCGGCTCCTTCTGGGCCAGGCCGGCCTTCATGGGGAACTCGGTCTTCGGCAGGAAGACGGTGTCGCGATAGTCTTTTTGGTCGGTCATGCGTGCGCGGGAATTAGAGGAAGCGGGCGCCCATGCAAAGCAGATGTTCCGATCATGGGCTTAACCTTCAATTTTCGGAACTGCGCACGGCCCTTGGGCGTCCCTTTGGCATGAACATTCCGGTTCAGAACCTTCCTGGGCCCGGTGCAACCGACGAGATCGCCGAGCTGGCCGGGCAGTATCTGCTCCTTCCCGAGCGGGAGGCGCTGGCGCGGATCGATGCTGAGATCGCCCTGGCCACCGACGAATCGCGCTGGGACGACCTGAGCAAATGGCACCGGGTGCGTTTCCGGCTGATCCGGCTGCACCAGATCGCAGCGCGCTAGCCGAGGATCTCCCGCGCGCGGGCCGCGTCGAGGTCGATCTGCAGCTTGAGCTCGTCGAGCGAATCGAACTTCGCCTCGGGGCGCAGATAGTCGATCAGCGCGACCTCGATCGTCTGGCCGTAGAGATCGCCCGAGAAATCGAAGAAATAGGGCTCGAGCAGCTCGACCGGCGGCTCGAAGGTCGGGCGGATGCCGAGGCTGGCGACGCCGCCGAGCATTCGGCCATCGGCTAGCCGCCCGCGCACTGCATAGATGCCGTAGGCGGGGCGGAGATAATTGGCGAGGCTGAGGTTCGCGGTCGGGAAGCCGAGCGTGCGGCCGACCTGGTCGCCGTGCTGGACGACGCCTTCGATCGCGAAGGGGCGGGTTAGGAGGCGGGCGGCTTCCGCCGGGCGGCCTTCGCGGAGATGCTCGCGGATGCGGCTCGACGAGACGGTCTCGCCGTCCAGCTGGACCGGGGCGACGGTCTCGGCCGAATAGCCGAGCTCGCTGCCCAGTGCGGCGAGGGTGGCGACATCGCCCTCGCGGCCCTTGCCGAAGGTGAAGTCGTTGCCGGTGACCACGCCGCCGGCGCCGATCAAGCCGACCAGCCGCTCCTCGGCGAAGCCGCGGGCGCTGAGCGCGGCCAGCTCGGCGTTGAACGGGAAGACCAGCATGGCGTCGACGCCGGCTTCGGCGAGCAGGCGTTGGCGCTGGTCCATGGTGGTCAGGCGGAACCAGGGGCTGTCCGGGCGGAAATAGCGTTGCGGGTGCGGATCGAAGGTGCCGACGATCGCCGGCCGCCCTTCGGCGCGCGCGCGTTCGACCGCATGGCCCACCACCGCCTGATGCCCAAGGTGAAATCCGTCGAAATTGCCCAGCGCGACGATCGCACCCCGATAGCGGGGCGGGACCGCCGAGCCGCCGTCCAGCCGCTCCATGGGCGGGGCTATAGGGGGGGAGTCTCGGTTCTTAAAGCCCTCTCCCTTTGGGAGAGGGTTGGGTGAGGGACGGTGTGAGGAATGCACCAGGATCGACCCTCACCCTTCCGCTGCCTTCGGCAGCTCCCTCCCACTCCCAAAGGGAGAGGGATTATTGCGCCACGATCCCCGCGCGGATCACGCGCAGGACATTGCCGCCCATCACCTTGCGGATGTCGTCGGGCGACAGGCCGGCATCGACCAGGCCGCCGGTGATCGCGATCAACTGGGACGAATCCCAGCCGGTGGTCACTGCGCCGTCGAAGTCCGAGCCCAGGCCGACATGGTCGATGCCCACCAGGTCGCGGACATGGAGGATCGCGCGGACTACGTTCGCCGGCTCGGTGCCGCAGACCGCCGCGTCCCAATAGCCGATGCCGACCACGCCGCCGGTACGCGCGACGCCCCTGATCTCGTCATCGGTCAGGTTGCGGTTGACCTTGCAGGTCGCCTGGACGCCGCCATGGCTCGAGACGACCGGGCGCTTCGCCAGCTTCAATATCTCGGCGACCGATTCGTGGCTCGAATGGGCGATGTCGACGATCATGCCGAGCTGCTCCATCCGCGCGAGAACCTGGCGGCCGAGCGGCGTCAGCCCGCCCTTCTTCACCCCGTGCATCGACCCGGCGACGTCATTGTCGAAGAAATGGGCGAGGCCGGCCATGCGGAAGCCGGCGGCATGGAGCTTGTCGAGATTGCCGAGCTGGCCCTCCAGGTCCTGCAGCCCCTCGATCGACAGCATGCCGCCGACCACCTTCTTGCCCGCGGTGCGATCGGCGAGCAGCTGGTCGAGCTCGGCAGGCGTGTGGATCACCCGCAGCTTGCCGTTCGATCCGGCGGCGGCGCGATCGAGCTTGCGGGCGTGGAACAGCGAGCGCTCTAGCAGCGAGGTCCAGGTCCTGGGCGGCTGGAGCTGGGCGACGGTCAGCAGCGTGATGTTGTCGGTGTCGCCCGGGTTCGAATCGTAATTCTGGTGCTTCGGGGTCTTGGTGACCGAAGAGAAGACCTGGAGCGCGACATTGCCTTCGATCAGCCGGGGCAGGTCGACTTGCCCGGTGTTCGAGCGGTCGAGCAGGCTGCGGCGCCACATCAGCGTATCGGCATGCATGTCGGCGATCTGGAGCGAGGCGTGGAGCTTCTTCACCGCGTCGCTGGGCCTGGCCAGCTTCACCGGCACCACCTTGTTCATGCTGCCTTCGACGATCCCCGGGGCGAAGCCGAAAAAGCCGACCGCCGCCAAAAGCAGCGCGATCAGCACTCCCCAGAGGATCTTCTTCTTCATCCCATCCGCTCCAGCGTCACGAAGCTGTAGGCAGGGCGCCCCGCTTCTTGCCCGAAATCCTCGCGCGCAACTTCGCGCCATTCAACCCCGAAAGCGGGGACGACCGCATCCCCTTCAGGGGAAGCATGGACTTCGGTGAGCTCGATCCGGTCGGGGATGAACAGCGCGAACACCTCCGCGCCGCCGATCACCGCGACCTCGCCGGGGCCGGCGAGCGCCAGCGCTTCCTCGGGCGAATGCGCGACTTCGGCGCCCTCGGCATACCAGGCGGTGTCGCGCGTGAGCACGATGTGGCGGCGGCCGGGCAGGGGGGCGGGGAAGCTGTCGAAGGTCTTGCGCCCCATGATCATCGGCTTGCCCATGGTCTGCGCTTTGAAGCGCTTTAGGTCGGCGGGCAGGCGCCAGGGCAGCTGGCCATCGACGCCGATCACGCCATTGTCGGCACGGGCGAGATGGAAGGAAATCACCTGCATCCACGGCCTCCGGCGGCGCGGTCAGGCATTTCCGCCGGCCTGCGCCTTGGCACCGTTGCTCCAGCCCTTTTGCCAGGCGGTCATGAGCGTGCCGCTCCTGTAGGGGTTAGCCGATTCCGGCTTGCCGTTCTTTCCGGCCCCATAGCCTTCCTGCCATGCCTTGTCCTGCGGTGCTGCCATATTCTTTCTCCGTGATACCGCCGGGCAGGGAAGCGCGGCAAACAAATGGGCCGAATTCTAAACCGCCACCGGCGCCTTGATATGCGGCTGGGCGACGTAATCGTGGATCACGAAGTCCTCATATTCATACGCGTCGATCGAGCCCGGATCGCGCAGGATCTCGAGCCGAGGGATCGGACCCGGCGTGCGGCTCAGCTGCTCGCGGGCCTGGTCGAGATGGTTCGAATAGAGGTGGCAGTCGCCGCCGGTCCAGACGAAGTCGCCGACTTCGAGCCCCGCCTGCTGGGCGAGGATATGGGTGAGCAGCGCATAGCTGGCGATGTTGAACGGCACGCCGAGGAAGATGTCGGCCGAGCGCTGGTAGAGCTGGAGGCTGAGCCGGCCATTGGCGACGTGGCACTGGAACAGGCAGTGGCAGGGCGCCAGCGCCATGGCGTGGAGCTCGCCCGGATTCCAGGCCGAGACGACCATGCGGCGCGATCCGGGATTGGTCTTCAGCGTCTCGATCAGCTCCTTGATCTGGTCGATATGGCGGCCGTCCGCCGCCTCCCAATCGCGCCACTGCTTGCCATAGACCGGGCCGAGATCGCCATTCTCGTCGGCCCATTCGTCCCAGATGCTGACCTTGCGCTCCTGTAGCCACTGCACATTGGTGTCGCCGCGCAGGAACCAGAGCAGCTCGATGATGATCGAGCGGAGGTGCAGCTTCTTGGTGGTGAGCAGCGGGAAGCCCTGGGACAGGTCGAAGCGCATCTGATGGCCGAACACGCTCAGCGTGCCGGTGCCGGTGCGGTCCATCTGCTCGGCGCCGTGGTTGAGCGCGCGGTCCATCAGGTCGAGATATTGCTGCATGCGCGGAACCTAGTCCGCCGCCCTGCCGCCGCCAAGCCAGCGAGACATATCCATTGTGGAGAAAAGCCGGCCCTCCGGCGCGGACCGGCAGGTCCGGAACGGAGCCGGTCGCGCTTTCGGCTTATGCCTGCCGGGTGGCAGCGCCGCGCGATGCTGTTCGGCGCCGAGAACCCGCCCTTGCGCCTGCCCGATGCCGAGGCGGCCGGCGCCCTGTTCGCGCCGCTCGCCAGCGAGCGGGTGGAGGTGCTCGCCTTCGCCTATCTCGACCGGCACCAGCAGATACTCGGCATGCGCCATGCGCGGTCGGAATATCGCGATGCGCTCGACCTGCCGATCCGCGACGTGGCGGCGGACGCGATCGCCTTCCACGCGGTCGCCGTGGTGATGGCGCATAATCATCCGAGCGGGGACCCGACACCGAGCCGCGCGGACCGCGAGGCGACGGACCGGCTCGCCCGCGCGCTCGATGCGGTGGGCGTGCGGCTGATCGATCACCTGGTGATCGCCGCGAACGGCACCACCAGCTTCAGGAGCCTAGGGTTCCTTTGATTCGCGCGCCATGCTCGCCGGCGTGGCGGTCTTGCCGCTCCTGCAGGCGCGGATCGCGCTTGGTTCGGGCCGCTCGCCGCGCGCCTCGAAGATCGCGATATAGCCGCCGGCCGAGGGCATCGGCTTGATCGAGACCAGCGAGTAGCCGACCGCGGCGAACTCGCATTTGAGCAGCTCGGGCGGGGTGCCGTGATCCTGGGTCGGGCGATTGGCGTCGACCACCACCGCCTGGCCGCCGGGCGCGAGCGCCGGGCGGAGCCGCCAGAGGAATTCGTAGGGGCTCTCGATCTCATGGTACATGTGGACCATGAGGACGCGGTCGAAGCTGTTCTCGGGCAGACGCGGATCGGCGGGCAGGCCGAGGCGCACGCTGACATTGTCGAGCTTCTCGCGCAGCACGCGGGTGGCGAGATAGTCGCGCGTCTCGGGGACGATGTCCTCGGCGACGACGCGGCCCTTCCTGCCGACGCGGGTGGCGAGGCGGACGGTGTAATAGCCTTCGCCCGCGCCGATATCGGCGACGGTCATGTCCGGCTTGATGCCGGCAAGGTCCATCACCTGGCCGGCCTCGTTCAGCCGGTCGCGCGCTTCCTCGGTCGACCAGCGCGGCGAGAGGATGGTGGCGACGGGCCGGTCGGCGGCGGGGAAGCCGCTGTGCGGCGCCGGCGCGTCGTCATCCTGGGCCTTGTTGTCGATCATCGCCGCCCCGCCGCACGCGGTGAGCGCCATGGTCAGCAGCAGGGCGAGGCCCGATCTCAATCGACATCCTCCACTTCGACCGTCTCGCCGGTCACGCGCTGGGATAGCGCGGCAGCCATGAACGCGTCGAGGTCCCCGTCGAGCACATCGCCCGGCGCAGTGGAAGTCACGCCAGTGCGCAGGTCCTTCACCAGCTGGTAGGGCTGGAGGACGTAGCTGCGGATCTGGTGGCCCCAGCCGATATCGGTCTTGCTGGCGTTGGTCGCGTTGGCCGCGGCCTCGCGCTCGGCCAGCTCGCGCTCGTAGAGGCGCGCGCGCAGCTGGTTATAGGCCTCGGCCTTGTTCTTGTGCTGCGAGCGCTGGTTCTGGCACTGCACGACGATGCCGGTCGGCAAGTGCGTGATGCGCACCGCCGAATCGGTGGTGTTGATGTGCTGGCCGCCCGCGCCCGATGCGCGGTAGGTGTCGATGCGCAGCTCGCTCTCGTTGATCTCGATGGCGATGTCGTCGTCGATCACCGGATAGACCCAGATCGAGGAGAAGCTGGTGTGGCGGCGCGCGGCGCTGTCGTACGGCGAGATGCGGACGAGGCGGTGCACGCCACTCTCGGTCTTGGCATAGCCATAGGCGTTCTCGCCCTTCACGAGCAAAGTCGCGGACTTGATGCCCGCCTGCTCGCCGGCATGATAATCGACCAGCTCGACCTTGAGGCCGTGGCGTTCGGCCCAGCGCGTGTACATGCGCTGGAGCATGCCCGCCCAGTCGTTGCTCTCGGTGCCGCCGGCGCCCGAGTTGATCTCGATATAGGTGTCGTTGGCATCGGCCTCGCCCGAGAGCAGGGCCATGACCTTGTCCTTCTCGGCGCGCTCGGCCAGCGCGGCGAGGCTGGCGGTGCCTTCGCTCGCCATTTCCTCGTCGCCCTCGGCCTCGGCCATCTCGATCAGCTCGGCGGTGTCGTTGAGCTCGGTCTCGATCGCGCGGGTGGCGGTGATCGATTCGTCGAGGCGGCGACGCTCGCGCATCACGTCCTGGGCCTTTTTGGCGTCGTTCCAGAGGGTCGGATCCTCGACGCGCGCGTTCAGCTCGTCGAGCCGGCGCAGCGCACGGTCCCAATCGAGGAAGCGGCGGAGCAGCGCGAGCGACTCCTTGATGTTGTCGATATGAGCCTGCGCTTCGGCGCGCATGGGTTTTACCTTTCGAACTATTCAATTCGTCATCCCCGCGAAGGCGGGGATCCAGAGCCAAGAGCGGCTTCGCTCGTTACCCTGGATCCCCGCCTTCGCGGGGATGACGGGGTATATAATGCGCCGCGCTAGTAGATTCCGCCCTCGCGTTGCAAGAAGTCGCTGTCGCCTTCCTGCTTCTTGGGGGCGGCCTTCTTCTCGACGGCCTTGGTTTCGGGCTGCTCGTCCTGGTCGCGGCGGCCGCGGCGCTGCTCGGTCTCGGGTTTGAAGGCTTCCCAGATCACGCCGGAGAGCGGATCGCTGGACGGCCAGGCGCCGGTGACCGGCTTGCCCGAGGCGCGGTCGATGCGGACCATGCGGATGCCCTGGGGCGCGGTGAAGGGGACCTTCTCCATGCCTTCGAAGGCGGGGATGGCGAACTGCTTGAAGATCGGCGCGGCGATCGAGCCGCCCTGGGCATAGCCGCCCAGATTGGTCGGCGTGTCATAGCCGATATAGAGGCCGCCGATCATCTGCGGGGTGCCGCCGACGAACCAGACGTCGGTCGGGCCCGAGGTGGTGCCGGTCTTGCCCATCATCGGGCGACCCAGGTCGCGCAGCACGGTGGCGGTGCCGCGCTGGACCACGCCTTCGGCGATATGGACCATCTGATAGGCGGAGAGCGCATCGATCACCTGCTTGGCGCGGTTGACCGGGCGCGGCATCGCGCCGCCCTTCCAGTCGGGCGCGTTGCAGCCTTCGCAGGGGCGCCAGTTCTCCGGCCACACCACCGCACCCTTGCGGTTCTGGACGAAGTCGATCAGCGACGGGTTGAGCGCCCGGCCATGGTTCACCAGGATCGAATAGGCGTTGACCATGCGCAGCACGGTGGTCTCGCCGGCGCCCAGCGCATAGCTGAGATAGGGCGGGAATTTCTGGCGCGACACGCCGATGCGCTGGATCAGGTCGACGACGTGATCCATGCCGGTCTGGTTGGCGATCTGCACCGTCATCAGGTTGCGCGACTGCTCGATGCCCCAGCGCAGCGTCTTGGGGCCGGCGCCGCGGGCATTGCCGAAGTTGCGGAAGCACTTCTGGCCGAGATTGGCGCCCTGCCACACGCAGAACGGGCCATCGACCACGATCGAGGCCGGGGTCATCCCCTGCTCGAGCGCGGAGGCATAGACGATCGGCTTGATCGTCGAGCCCGGCTGGCGCTGCGCCTGGGTGGCGCGGTTGAAGCTCTGGATGCGCGAATCGAAGCCGCCCTGCATGGCGAGGATGCGGCCGGTGCGCGGATCCTCGACCACCATGCCGCCCGAGACCTTGGGGATCGAGCGCAACGACCATTGGCCGCCGGCCTCGGGCGCCACCGCGACGATGTCGCCGGGCTTGAACGCATCGAACGCCTGGCCGCCCTGGCCGCGCACCGGCATGGTCGCCGCCCATTTGGGCAGGGTGCCGGTCGAGCCGTCGTCGAAGCCGATCTGCCAGCCATCGCCGCTGCGCTCGATCAGCACGCCGGCGCGCCAATTCTCGTAATCGACGCCGATATTGGTGTTGAGGAAGGACTGGAGCCAGCTGCGGCCGATATCGGCATGGCCGATCGGGCCCGACCAGCCGCGGCCGCGATCATAGCGCAGCAGGCCGTCGCGCAGCGCCTTTTGCGCATATTGCTGCAGCTTGGGATCGAGCGAAGTGCGGACCCACAGGCCGCCCGAATAGACGCTGTAAGGGCCGGTCTCGTCGGTCTCGCCGAACTTGTCGATCAGCTGACGGCGGACTTCTTCGGTGAAATAGCCGCCGACGCGCTCGAACTTGGGGGTCTGACGCGGCACGGTTCCCAAGGGAGAGGCGACTGCCGAATCATGCTGTGCCTGGTCGATGAAGCCGTTCTCGAGCATCTGCCCGAGCACCCAGTTGCGGCGATCGAGCGCGCGCTGGGTGTGGCGCTCGGGATCGTAATTGGACGGACCCTTGGGCAGGATCGCCAGATAGGCCATTTGCGGCAGGCTCAGCTGGTCGAGCTCCTTGCCGAAATAGGCCTGGCTCGCCGCCTCGACGCCGCCGGCGTTGCGCCCCAGCTCGATCGAGTTGAGGTACAGCTCCATGATCTGCTGCTTGGTGAGGACATCCTCCATGCGCCAGGCGAGGATGCCTTCCTTGGCCTTGCGGAGGTAGCTCGTCTCGTTGCCGACCAGCAGGTTCTTGGCGACCTGCTGGGTGATCGTCGAGGTGCCGCGCGGGGTGGAGCCGCTGACCAGACCCTGGAAGGCGGCGCGCACCAGGCCGGGGAAATCGACGCCGTGATGCTCGAAGAAGGTCTTGTCCTCGGCGGACATGTACGCTTCGACGAGGAGCTTGGGATATTCCTCGAAGCTCAGCTGCACGCGGCGCTCGCGCGCATAGCTGTGGATCGGCAGGCCCTCCGCCGAGCGGACATTGGTCGGCAGCGGCGGCTCGTAGTTCTTCAGCGTGTCGACCGAGGGCAGGTTGCGCGCGATGAACAGCCAGACCAGGAAGACGAAGACGCCCGAGAGCAGGGCGAGGACCGCGAGGATCCGGAACCACCAGCGGTGGCGGACGCGACCGAACAGCCCCTTGAAGCCCCCGATCTCGCGCTTGATGCGCATCTTTACGCTGGAAGTGGAACCGTCGGACATGCGGGTCGCGGTTTAGCAGGATTGAAGGCGGATGCCAGCCGGAGTCTCGGCGGCTCGTCGTGCGGGAGGATCGCTCCCGAAATGGGATTATTCCCTAAGTGAAACCACTTCCCCTCGCGCCCTCTATAATGAGGGCACAAGGGGATTGATGAGGAGAGTTTTTCAGCGAGACGCCAGCGTCCGCGTCGCCATGCGCGTCGCGAAATGGATTTCCACGGCCTTGCGCACGCTCTGCGCCACTTTCCTGCGCCCTTCGTCCGAGGCCAGGAAGGCGGCGTCGCTATCGTTCGAGATATAGCCCGTCTCGAACAGCACGGAGGGCATGTCCGGCGCCTTGAGCACCATCAGCGACGCCATGCGGTGATAATTGGCCTTGATCGGGATGAGCGGCTGCGCCTCGCGGCCGAGCAGGCGGGCAAAGCTCGCCGACATGTTCATCGTCTCGCGTTGGGTGAGATCGATGAGGATCGAGGAGATGTCCGGATTCTGCGAACCGAGATCGACGCCGGCGATGATGTCGGCCTTGTTCTCGCGCGCGGCCAGCCGCGCCGCTTCCTTGTCGGAGGCGACTTCGGAGAGCGTGTAGACGGTGGCACCCGAGGCATCGGCATTGCCGGCGCTGTCGCAGTGGACCGAGATGAACAGGTCCGCGCCCAACTTGCGGGCAAGGCCGTAGCGCTCCTGGAGCACCAGGAAGCGGTCGTCCTCGCGGGTGAGCGCCACGCGCACCCGGCCCGAGGCGAGCAACGCGTCCTTCATGGCGAGCGCGGCCTTGAGAGTAAGGTCCTTCTCGCGCAGGCCATTGGCACCGATCGCGCCCGGGTCGTGCCCGCCATGGCCGGCATCGATCACCACCAGCGGGCGATCGGAGGCGCCATAGACGCGTGGCAGTGAAGCGGGCGGGGCGCGCCGCGGCAGCGCGATCGTCTCGCTGTAGCGGCTATGGCCCGCGGGCTGCACATAGGAGAAGGGCGGCAGGAAGCTCATCCGCCGCTCGGCGGCGGCGCGGGCGAACTGCGCGTCGTCCACGGTACGCAGCTGCAGGGTGAGCGTGCGCCCGTCGCGCCCGAAGCTGCCTTCGGTCACGATCGCCGGCCGCGCGAGATCGAGCACGATCCGCGCGCCCTCGGCGCCTTGCGAGCCCTGCCGGATGCTCGTTACCGGTCCCTCGGCATACGCGCGGCTACCCGGCTCGGCGCCCTTGGCGTCCAGCACGATCCGCTGCGGTCCAGCCAGCATGAAAGCGCTCGCCTGGGTCACCGGCTCGTCGAACTTGACGATCACGCGGTCACCCTTGACGCGCACTTCCTGCACGACGCCCGCCCAGCTTGGAACTCCGGTCAACCAGCCGGAGAGCAAGGCGAGCAGGAACAGCACCCTGACGCTATGCCGCGCCGGGGCTCTGGGGGTCCAGCCCAAAACCATAGATTGATACTCTGACTACACGTCTGCCCTGACGTGACCGGACTAGACGGCGCGCCTCAAATCGGCGTGAAGCGACGCGGTTAATTTCCGATTCGGCATATTTTTGCCGGCAAGGCTGCAAATGCTTGCCGGTCTCTTTGCCGGTTTTGGCCAAGGTTGCCGCGCCGTTACGGTAATGCTAGGCAGCTTTGTCCGGACCTTGCGCCGGACCTTTCCCGCGGCCACATCTGCCGCGACAGTTCAGGTTGACGCTCACATGAGGCAATTTCCGCAACGTCTGCACCGATTGGCCGAACCGGCCGGTCGCGTGGTGGCGGCGGAGCTGGCGGACCACCGGTTCGCGCGTGCCCTGCGAGCAGCAGCAGTTTTCGAAACCCGCGAGACCGCAGCCGGCGAATCCGCCGGCCAGGGCCGCATTGTATGTCGCGCGCCTGCGCGAGCCCTCCGCAACATAAATTCAGAGGGCTGGGGCCGGCGCGCCCGGAGAATAATAAATGACCATGCGTATGCTGATCGACGCACGCCACCGGGAGGAAACCCGCGTGGCCGTCGTCAAGGGAAGCCGAATCGAGGAGTTTGATTTCGAGTCCGCCGAGCGCAAGCAGCTCAAGGGCAATATCTATCTGGCCAAGGTGACCCGCGTGGAGCCGTCGCTCCAGGCGGCGTTCGTGGATTACGGTGGCAACCGCCACGGCTTCCTGGCCTTTAGCGAAATCCATCCCGACTATTACCAGATCCCCAAGGAAGATCGCGAAGCGCTGCTCCGCGAGGAAGCCGAGCATGCGGCCGAGGAAGCCGCGCTGCGCGCCGAGGAGGATGGCGACGAGGATCATCTCGACGGCGATGACGGCGTCGAGGTGCTCGAGCGCCCGCACGACGACGAGGAAGAGCACGACCACGAGTCCGAGGATGCCGAAGGCGAGACCTCGGAAGGCGGCGAGGGCGAGGAAGGCCGTGGTCGCGGTCGCCGCGGCAAGCGCCGTGGTGGCAATGGTGGCGAGGACAGCCCGGCCGAGGCACTGCGCCAGCGCCGCATGAACCTGCGCCGCCGCTACAAGATCCAGGACGTGATCCGGCGCCGCCAGGTGCTGCTCGTCCAGGTCGTCAAGGAAGAGCGCGGCAACAAGGGCGCGGCGCTCACCACCTATCTGTCGCTCGCCGGCCGTTACTGCGTGCTGATGCCCAACACCGCGCATGGCGGCGGCATCTCGCGCAAGATCAGCTCGGCTGCCGATCGCAAGCGCCTCAAGACGATCATGGCGGACCTCAAGCTGCCGCCGTCGATGGGCTGCATCGTCCGCACCGCGGGCCTCCAGCGCACCAAGGTCGAGATCAAGCGCGACTTCGACTATCTCGCCCGCCTGTGGGACGGCATCCGCGAGGAGACGCTCAAGTCGACCGCGCCGGCTTTGGTCTATGGTGACAGCGATCTTCTGAAGCGCGCGATCCGCGACATCTATAATCGCGACATCGACGAGGTGATCGTCGAGGGCGAGGACGGCTATCGCCAGGCCAAGGACTTCATGAAGCTCCTGATGCCGAGCCATGCCAAGAAGGTGAAGCAGTACGCCGACGCGGTGCCGCTGTTCCAGCGCGCGGGCGTCGAGGACCAGCTCTCGGCGATGTACAACCCGGTCGTCCAGCTGAAGAGCGGCGGCTACCTGGTGATCAACCCGACCGAGGCGCTCGTCTCGATCGACATCAACTCGGGCCGCTCGACGCGCGAGCACAATATCGAGCAGACCGCGACCGCGACCAACCTCGAGGCTGCGCACGAGATCGCCCGCCAGCTGCGCCTGCGCGACATGGCCGGCCTGGTCGTGATCGACTTCATCGACATGGATCACTCGTCCAATGTCCGTAAGGTCGAGAAGGCGATGAAGGAGGCGCTGAAGAACGATCGCGCCCGCATTCAGGTGGGCCGCATCTCGGCCTTCGGCCTGATGGAGATGAGCCGCCAGCGCCTGCGCACCGGCGTGCTCGAGGCGTCGACCGTGCAGTGCCCGCATTGCGAAGGCACCGGCCTGGTCCGCACCGCTTCGTCGGCCGGCCTGTCGGCGCTGCGCCTGATCGAGGACGAGGCCGCGCGCGGCCGCGGCTCGGTGATCACGCTGCGCGCCAGCCAGGAAGCCGCCTTCTACGTGCTCAACAAGAAGCGCGCCGACATCGCCGAGATCGAGGACCGCTACGGCGTGACCGTCGAGATCCTGTCGGACGGCGAGCTCGAGGGCGCGCGCATGTCGGTCGAGTGCTCCGGCCCGCCGCCGGCGCATGCACCGAAGTTCGAGAAGCTGATCGAAGAGCCCGAGGACGACGACTACGTCGAGGAGATCGACGAGGAGGAAGAGGAGCTCGAGGAAGAGGCCGAGGCCGGCAATCGCCGCGAAGGCCGTGGCGAGCGCCGCGAACGTGGCGACGACGAGGGTGGCGAGCGCGGCAAGCGCCGCCGCCGCCGCCGTGGTCGTGGCCGTGGCCGTCGCGAGGAAGGCGAGGGCGCCGAGGGTGAGGCCGAGGCCGGCGAGGAAGCCGATGCCGAGGGCGAAGTCGCCGAGGGCGAGGAAGCGCCTGCTGCTGCCGATGGTGAAGGCGAGGGCCGCGAGAATGGCCGCAAGCGCCGTCGCCGTGGCCGTCGTGGCGGTCGCCGTGGCGATCGTGCCGAGGGCGGCGAGGATGCCGGTGAGGAAGCTGCCGAAGCGGTGACCGAAGTCGCCGCGCCGGTCGAGGTCGTTGCCGAGCCGGTCGCCGAGGAAGCGCCGGCCAAGCCGAAGCGCACCCGCAAGAAGAAGGTGGAAGCCGTCGAGGCCGAAGCCGCGCCTGTGGTGGAAGCGCCGGTCGAGGTCGTTGCCGAGCCGGTCGCCGAGGAAGCGCCGGCCAAGCCGAAGCGCACCCGCAAGAAGAAGGTGGAAGCCGTCGAGGCCGAAGCCGCGCCTGCGGTGAAAGCGCCGGTCGAGGTTGTTGCCGAGCTGGTCGCCGAGGAAGCCGCTCCGGCCAAGCCGAAGCGCACCCGCAAGAAGAAGATCGAAGCCGTCGAGGCCGAGCCTGCTCCGGCGGAGGAAGCCGCGGCGGTCGCACAGGACACCACGCCGGCCGAGGCTGCCGAAGTCGATGGTGAGGCCGAAGCCGAGGGCGAGAATCCCGACGGCACGCCGCGTCGCGGCTGGTGGCAGCGCACCTTCGGGGCCTGATCCTCGAAGCCTGACAGGAAAGGGGCGCCGGTCCATTGGGATCGGCGCCCTTTTTCATGGCTTCAGACGCGGTTCATCGGGGCGCGGGCACGGCCAATGCCATTGATCATGGGTGGAATTCGGAGGATACGAACGGGCATGAAGCGCATCCTCGCCCTGCTCTCGGCCGCCTTGCTGCTCTGGGTCCAGCCCGCCGCCGCCCAGTCGATCCTGCGCGACGCCGAGACCGAGGCGCTGCTCAACGACATGGCCCGGCCGCTGTTCATTGCGGCCGGCCTCTCGCCCGCCAATGCCAAGGTCGTGCTGATCCAGGACAGCTCGATCAACGCCTTCGTCGCCGGCGGGCAGATCATCTATGTCCATTCCGGCCTGATCGATGCCGCCTCGAGCGCCAACGAGGTCCAGGGCGTGATCGCGCACGAGATCGGCCATATCGTCGGCGGCCATGCCGTGTTCCAGAATGACGGTGGTTATACCAACATCTCGATCCTCAGCCTGCTGCTCGGCGTGGCGGCGATGGCGGCGGGCAGCGGCGAGGCGGGCACCGGCATCCTGATGGCCGGCCAGCGCGCGGCGATCGGCAAGTATCTCGCCTTCAGCCGCGTCCAGGAAAGCTCGGCCGACGCGGCCGGGGCCAAGTTCATCAACACCGCCGGGATCAGCGGCAAGGGCATGCTGAGCTTCTTCGACAAGCTGACCGCCCAGATGCACCGCTATGGCTATTACACCAGCAATCCCGAGGTCGATCCCTTCGCCCAGACCCACCCGATGTCGCAGGACCGCGTCGAGACGCTCAAGGCCGACCTGATGAATGCGCCGAGCTGGAACAAGCCGCTCGACCCGAACCTGGAAGTCCGCTTCAAGCGCGTCCAGGCCAAGCTGCGCGGCTATGTCAGCGATCCCAAGGACACGCTGGCCAAATATCCGCCGGGCAACCAGTCGGTCGAGGCGCATTATGCCCGCGCCTATGCCTATCACAAATCGGGCTACCCCGAGCAGGCGGCGGCCGAGACCCAGGCGCTGGTCAAGGCCGAGCCCAAGGACCCCTATTTCCTCGAGCTCGAAGGGCAGATCATGCTCGAATCGGGCGATCCCAGGGGCGCGATCGCGCCGCTGCGCCAGGCGACTGCGCTGTCCAACAACGCGCCGCTGATCGCCAGCACGCTGGGCCATGCGCTGCTTGCCACCGAGGACAAGGCCAATCTCGACGAGGCCGAGCGCGTGCTCAAGCAATCGGTGGCGCGCGACAACGACAATCCCTTTGCCTGGCTCAACCTCGGTACCGTCTATGACCGCAAGGGCGACGAGGCGCGCACCGCGCTCGCCACGGCCGAGCGCGCGCACATGATGGGCGATGTCGGCACCGCGCTGATGAGCTCGCGCGCGGCGATGGCGCGGCTGCCGCAGGGCTCGGCAGACTGGGTGCGGGCACAGGACATCAACATGGTCTCGCAGACCGCCTGGGACGAGATGCGGAAGAAGAAGGGGCGGCAGGGCCAGTGATCGAGAGACTGTTGGGCAACAGGCTGGCGCTGGCCGGCGCCTTCGTGCTGTGCGCGCTGCTTGGGGCGGCGCTGTTCGCGGGCATCCAGACGCTGGTGCCGGGCATGGGTGCGCGCGGCCAAAGCGAGCAGGCGATGCGCGAATGGGTGCTCGCCCACCCCGAGGTGCTGCTCGAATCGGTCGAGCGCTACAACCAGAAGCAAAGCGCCAGTGCCGACAAGGCGCAGGCCGAGGCGGTTGCTGCGGCGGAGAAGACGCTGCCCGCCGAACGTCCGAAGCTCGAAGCGCCCTATGCCGGCGCCTGGGCGGGCAACCCCAAGGGCGACGTCACGCTGGTTGCCTTCATGGACTATGCCTGCGGCTATTGCCGGGCCAGCCTGCCGGCGATCGAGGAGCTGCTGAAGCGCGATCCCAATGTGAAGGTGGTCTATCGCGAATATCCGGTGCTGGGGCCGGACAGCCTGGTCGCGGCGCGCTGGGCTCTGGCGGCGGCCGAGCAGGACAAGTTCCGCGCCTTCCATGACGCACTGTTCGCAACCGACGGGCCGAGCGCGGCGAACATCGAGGCGGCGGCGCAGAAGGCCGGGCTCGACATGGGCCGGGCCAAGCAGGTCGCCCAGTCCAGGGCGGTCGAGGGCGAGATCGTCACCAACCACAAGTTCGGGCAGAAACTGGCGATGACCGGCACGCCGAGCTGGGTGGTCGGCGGCAAGCTGCTCTACGGCATGCGCGACTATGCCGGGCTTGCTGCGGCCGTGGCGGAAGCGCGCAAGGGGAAGTAACGCTCTCCCTCTTCCTTCAGAGGCGTTTCTCCCGATTTTTGTACCGAGCGGTTGCCGCCGCGCGCTGCCGTGCCTAATTAGCGGGTCCTTTCCCGGCCGGGGGCCCCATGACTTCCATTCTTTCGATAAACGGTGTGAGCAAGACCTATGGCTCAGGCCACAAGGCGCTCGATCATGTCGACCTTGAGATCCGCCGCGGCGAGATCTTCGCACTGCTTGGGCCGAACGGCGCGGGCAAGACCACGCTGATCTCGATCATCTGCGGCATCGTCACGCCGAGCACCGGCACGATCCTGGTCGACGGGCACGATGCGGTGCGCGAGCCCCGCGCCGCCCGCTCGAAGATCGGGCTGGTGCCACAGGAGATCGCCGTCGACATGTTCTCGACCGTGGGCAGCGCGCTGCGCTTCTCGCGCGGTCTGTTCGGCAAGGCGCCGAACCAGGAATTTTGCGACCAGATCCTCAGGGACCTGTCGCTGTGGGACAAGCGCAATTCCAAGATCATGGAGCTGTCGGGCGGCATGAAGCGCCGCGTGATGATCGCGAAAGCGCTCAGCCACGAGCCCGACATCCTGTTCCTCGACGAGCCCACCGCCGGCGTAGACGTATCGCTGCGCCGCGATATGTGGAAGATGATCGGCAAGCTGCGCGAGCGCGGCGTCACCATCATCCTCACCACCCATTATATCGAGGAGGCCGAGGAGATGGCCGACCGGGTCGGCGTGATCGACAAGGGCCAGCTGCTCCTCGTCGAGGAGAAGGCCGAGCTGATGAAGAAGCTCGGCAAGCGCGAGCTCGACGTCAGCCTGACCGAGCCGATGGCGGCGATCCCGGCGGGGCTCGAGGAATGGCATCTCAGCCTCGAGGACGAAGGCACGCGCCTGCGCTACACCTTCGACGCTCAGGCCGAGCGCACCGGCATCCCCTCGCTGCTGCGCAAGCTCGGCGAGATGGGCATCGCGTTCAAGGACCTCGACACCAGCAAATCCAGCCTCGAGGACATCTTCGTCGGCCTCGTCGAGCACGCACCTGTTGGGAATGGGGAGGCCCGGGCATGAACTTCCACGGCATCTGGGCGATCTACAAGTTCGAGATGGCGCGCACGCTGCGCACGCTCTGGCAGTCGATCGTCACCCCGGTGATCACCACCGCGCTCTATTTCATCGTGTTCGGCAGCGGCATGGGCAGCCGCATCCCCTCGATCGAGGGCGTGCCCTATGGCAGCTTCATCGTGCCCGGGCTGATCATGCTGTCGCTGCTCACCCAGAGCGTCGCCAATGCCTCGATCGGCATCTATTTCCCCAAATTCACCGGCACCGTGTTCGAGCTGCTCTCGGCACCGATCTCGGCAGTCGAGCTGGTGATCGGGTTCGTCGGCGCGGCGGCGACCAAGTCGGTGGTGATCGGCCTGATCATCCTGCTCACCTCGGGCCTGTTCGTGCCGCTGCGCGTCGATCACCCGCTGGCGATGCTCGCCTTCCTGCTGCTCACCTCGATCAGCTTCTCGATGTTCGGGTTCATCATCGGGATATGGGCCAAGGGCTTCGAGCAGCTCAACGTGGTGCCGGCGCTGATCCTGACTCCGCTCACTTTCCTGGGCGGCAGCTTCTATCCGCTAAGCTTCCTGCCCGAGCCGTGGCGCACGGTGAGCCTGTTCAATCCGGTCGCCTATCTGATCAGCGGCTTCCGCTGGGCGTTCTTCGGCGATGTCGGCGACATCGACGTGCGCTGGAGCCTGGGCTTCGTCGCGCTGTTCCTGGCCCTATGCCTTGGTCTTATCGTCACGATCTTCCGGACCGGCTACAGACTCAAGAACTGATGACACCCTTTCCCCTTGATATCTTCACCGAGCCCGAGGACGTCGATCCTCATACGCTCGCCAATCTCGGTCCGCTGGCGCCACTGGCCGGGCGCTGGGAGGGGCACAAGGGCATCGACCTCAACCCCAAGGCCGAGGGCCCCGAGCGGCGCGAGTTCATCGAGCGGATCGAGTTCGTGCCGATCGATCCCCAGGCCAATGGCCCGCAGCTCTTCTACGGGCTGCGCTACCATATCCACATCACCACCGAGGAAGAGGACATTACCTTCCACGACCAGGTGGGCTATTGGCTGTGGGAGCCGGCGACGGGGCTGATCCTGCAGACGCTGGCGATCCCGCGCGGCCAGGTGCTGCTTGCCAGCGGCAAGGGCGCGCCGGGCGACAAGGCGATCCATGTCGAGGCGAAGCGCGGGCCGACCAGCTACGGCATCTGCTCGACCGACTTCCTGGAATATGCCTTCCGCACCGACGCTTACACGATCGACATCGCCTTCGCCGAGGATGGCGGGTGGAGCTATGACATCCACACCACGCTGGAGGTGAAGGGCCAGGGGCCGTTCGACCATCACGACCGCAACACGCTGAAGCGGGTGGGGGTGGCGAAGCCCAATCCCTGGGTGCAGATCCTCGCGGCGAAGGGCGAGGGCCAACCTTCGTAACGCCGTTCCCCGGCGAAAGCCGGGGTCCAGGATCACAGGCGACACGGCAGAGAAACCCCGGGCCCCGGCTTTCGCCGGGGAACAGATAGGGGCAAGTGGTGCCCTTACTCCACCACCGGCAGCATGATCGCCGAGCCGGAACACACCTTCTGCGTCGCCTTCTGATAATCCGCCGGCTTCGCCTTGTAGATGTTCGGCACGAAGGTCTGCGGGTTGCGGTCGATCATCGGGAACCAGCTCGACTGGATCTGGACCATGATCCGGTGGCCCTTCTTGAAGACATGGTCGTGGTTCCGGAGCGGGATCGTCCAGTCGTTCACCTGGTTCGGCACCAGTGGCGTCGATTTCTCCATCGACTGGAGATAGCGGCCGCGCTTGACCTCCATCGCGATCGGCAGCTGATAGCCGTTCAGCCCCCGGGCATAGGCGCCGATCGCAGTCGGCGGCTTCTCGAAATCCTCAGGGTAGACGTCGATCAGCTTGACGATGAAGTCGCTGTCGGTCCCGCTGGTCGCGGCCTGCAGTGCGGCGGTGATCGCGCCGGTGACGGTCAGGTCGGCATCGAGCGGCGCGCTGGTGTAGCTCAGCACGTCCGGGCGATACTCGACGAAGCGCTGGTCCTCGGTCTCCCACCAGCGCCAGTCGGGCGTGGCATAGGTGGCCGACATCGGGCGGGCGCGGAACGGCACCGGGTTGGCCGGATCGGAGATGTACTCGCGGCAGCCCTCGCCCTGTGCCGGCGCGGTGAACGACAGGCTGCCATCGGCGTGGAGATAGATACTCTTGCTGCTCGCCGTGGTGAGCGGCCACTGGTTGTAGGTCTTCCACTCCCAGCTGCCCGACTGGAAGCTCTTCATCCGATAGTCGGGCTTGGCGCCCTTGCCGTGCAGCCAATAGGCGAAGAACGGTGCCTCGACCTGCTCCATGAACTGGGTGCCGCTGTCGGTGCCGATCGGGATGCGACCGAGCATGTTGCCGGCCGAGCGCCAGCTGCCATGGTTCCACGGGCCGGCGACCATCAGCGACAGGTTGTTCGGATCGTTCTCGCGCTGCTTGTCGAAGATCTGCCAGCTGCCCCAGGGATCCTCCTGGTCCCAGTAACCCGCGACGTTGAGCGTCGGCACGGTCGTCTTCTTCAGCGTGTCCGACCAGACCTGCTTCTTCCAGAAATCGTCATAATCGGGATGCTCGATCATCTGCTTGTAGAGCGGCACCCGGCCCTTGAAATACTTCGCCTCGATGTCCGCCGGCGATCCGGCCTTGAGGAACCACTCGTACGTGTCGTAGCGGTCGTAGATCTCGATGCCGTCATTGGTCTTGTCGGCCTGGAGGCTGTTCACCCAGTCGCTGGCATAGGTGAGCCGCATCGCGCCCCAGCGGTGGAGGTCGTCATTCTTCCAATAGTCGATCCACGCCGCCTGCGGGCTCACCGCCTTCAGCGCGGGGTGCGGGCGGGCGACGGCGATCGCGGCGGTGAAGCCGGGGTACGACACGCCCCACATGCCGACCTTGCCGTTGTTCGGCTTCACATTCTTCACCAGCCAGTCGATCGAATCATAGGCGTCGGTCGATTCGTCGGTCTCGCCCTTGCCGGTCTTGATCTCGGTCGAGAGGGTGAAGGGGCCGCCTTCGGAGCCGAAGCGGCCGCGCATGTCCTGGAAGACGAAGATATAGCCGTCCTTGCCGAGCGCGGCCCAGCTGCCCGGCATGCTGCGCGGCGCGGCGCCGGGGGTGCCATAGGGGGTGCGCTGGAACAGGATCGGCAGCGGGCCGGTCTGGCCCTTGGGGCGGATGATGACGGTGTGCAGCTTCACCCCGTCGCGCATCGGGATCATCGCCTCCTCGAAGGTGAAGGCGCTGTCGGTGGCCTGGAGCGCCGGTGCGGCCTGCTTGGCGGGCAGGGCTGCCAGCGGCGCGGCGGCGGCGACCGCCAGGGCGAACAGACTGACCAACCGCATGCGCATCTCCCTCGAACTGAATTTCAGGAGGGCGTAACCGGTGTGTTGTCGGTGTCAATCGCCGTGCGCGAGAAGCGGCGCTGGATGGCAGGGCGCAGGAGCAACGCGTTCAGGTTGAGCAGCAAGTGCACGGCGATCGGCAGGGCGAGCCCCATCGCGCCGACATAGAAGACTGCCAGCACCGCGCCGACCGCGACGGTCAGCAGGACGCCGAGCCAGCCCTGATACCGGTGCAGCCAGCCGAAGAGCAGCGTCGCGGCGAGGAACGCCGCCCAGGCCGGCGCGCCGCACAGGGTTGCGAGCAGCGGCACATAGAGGCGGAAGCAGACTTCCTCGCTCACCCCGGCATTGAGGATCACCGGCAGGATGCGGAGCGTCTCGGCGCGATTGCGCGGCAGCATCGGCGAGATGTCGAGCGCGCGCTTCGGCCTGGCGGGGCGCCGGCTGCGCAGGACGAGGATGGTCCCGCCCAGCACCAGGCCGCCGAGCGCGCCGATCAGCACAGGTCCCAGAAAGGCGATGTCGTCGACGGCGAAGACCGGGGCATAGGGAAGCAGCGGCGCGAACTCATGGGGGAAGTCCCACAGCGCCTCGACCCGGCCGAGCAGCGCCAAGCCGGCCAGCGGCATGCCGAGATAGAGCGCGCAGCCCCGGACCGCCCAGCGCCGGAAGATGCGCTGGCGCTGCAGCGTGTCCTCGATCGTGCGGAAGCGCTCGAAGCCGCGGCGGTCGTTGCGCTGGGCCCAGACGAGCAGCGCGAGGGTGGCGATCAGCAGCAGCGGCGCGAGCATGTGGGGCGGCATAGCGGGCGCCGCGCGGGAGGCAAGGTTGGAGTAGTGCGCAAAGATGAAGGTAAATCGAGTGTAAGCCGTAACAAATAGTGCATGACACTATATTGGTGCGATCCTCGATTGACGCGGAACTATAGTTGATGGAACCCAGTGCCATCGCAGTCTCCTGCGAAGCTTGGGGGAAATTGTCATGCATCTGACGCACAAGGAAGGCGAGCTCTCTGCGCGCCCGTTGAAGTTCCTCGAGACCGACACGCTGGTGGTGCGCTGGATCGCGCAGGCGGCGGTCAATGTCGAGCTGTTCACCATCCCGCTCTACATGACCTCGCTCTACTCGATCACCGGCATGCACCCGATCACCAGCCAGGGGAACAGCTTCTACAAGGGGCGGCAATGGCCGGGCGCCAAGACCAGCGCCTTCACCGACTACAAGCCGGGCAAGAAGGGCTGGGGCAACAAGAAGGCGTTCAACATCGTCTTCTCGGTGTTCATCCAGGAGATGCTCCACCTGCAGATGGCGGCGAACCTCGCCACCTCGATCGGTGCCGTGCCCAGCTTCACCGCCACCGCGCTGCAGAGCGGCGACCATGGCTGGACCTGCTTCGGTCCCAAGCTCACCGCGATCCCCGGCATCGTCGACCTGACCGACACCAACCGGTTCAAGGACGTGAAGGTCAATGTCGGCCCGCTCGACGAGGAGCGGATCAAGCTGTTCCTCGCCATCGAGCAGCCGCAGGAGACCGCCGAGCAGGACATCGTCCGCAACAAGGACCGCTATTTCCCCAAGGTGCCGTTCAAGTACGACACCGTGACAGAGCTCGACGCCAAGATCATGTTCGGGTCGATCGGTTATATGTACCAGTGCTACCGCGACTATCTGCTGATCCGCTACGAGGACGGCACGCGGCTCTGGGACCATGTGATGAACCCCGGCGGCCAGCAGAACGACCTGTTCAACAATTTCAGCTTTCCCGGCCATCCGATGCGCGAGTTCATGGGCTTCGAGACCACGATCGCGCTGACCGATCCGGAGATCGCGCTCCGCCAAGCGCTCAACATGATGAACGCGATCACCGACCAGGGCGAGGGCGCCACGCTCGGTGCGCGCTATGACGAGGAGGGGCATCGGCTCAACGACGGGAAGGCCAAGCTCGTCCAGGGCGACGTGAACCCGAGCTATTGCCCGAACCGCGATGCGCTGGCGTCGGACTATCCGAGCTATTCGATGGAGGGGAAGCTGGTCCCCTCGGCCGATGCCGCGGCGCGTTCCGACAATGACGGCGTCGACCATTATACCCGCTTCCGCGAGATCGAGGACATCCGGGGCAGCGGCGGGCTCGAGACCTGGGACCAGTCGCCCAAGATCGGCAAATGGGCGGCATCGGACCTGACTACCGAGGGCTACGACCCCAACGACAATCCCTATGGCCTGCCGGCGCCCGAGGCGATCGCCAATGCGCTAAACGCGCTCAAGAACGGCGGCGATGCGGCGGCCAATTTCCAGAAGATGAGCCAGGCGGTGTGCGGCGCGATCAAGGGCGTCACCACCGTGCTCGACGATTACTGGAACCCGGTCGGCGCTGCCGTGTCCTTCCCCTTCCCGTCGATGGCCGGATCGGGCGACCGGATGTCGACCGCCTGGGCCGTGTTCGGCGCGACGCCCGACCTGTCGGTCGGCGTCGGCGAGCCGGACAAGTACATCGTCAACCATGCCTGCCAGGGCCTCGACGTCGAGGAGACCGGCGGGAAATGGGGCGCGAACAGCTGCGCCGAGACCTCGATCTACCATACCTGCCGCGGCTCCAACCTGTGCAAGGGCCAGGGCGGCTGCGGCTTCGTCCAGCTGACCAGCGGCGGCGGCAGCTGTGGCGGGGCGAGCAGCGGGTGCGGCGCGGCATCCTCCAAGACCTCGAACGCGCCAAAGGCGAGTCCGGTGGCGAGCGGCAGCTGCGGCACGCCGACCACGATCAAGGGCGGCGGCTGCTCGGCGGTGACGCTGCGCAGCTTCGGCGGGCTCTGCGGCACGCCGACCCCTTCGCCCACCCCGACCCCGAGCGGGCCGATGTACACCGCGCCGAGCGACAATATCTGCGGCGGCTTCGGCGGCTGCGCGGTGCCGATCTCGGCGATGCAGCTCTATCCCAAGGCGGGCACGATGGAGGTGTGGGCACTGGTCGGCAGCTCCAAGCCGGTGCTGTGCGGTACCCCCAAGCCGACACCCTCGCCCTCGGGCTGCGGTGCGCCAAAGGCGAATGCCGACAAGAACCTCTGCGGCACGCCATCCCCTTCGCCGACGCCTTCCCCCTCAGGCTGCGGCGCGCCTTCCTCGAAGAAGATCGCCACGATCGACTTCAAGGAAGGCGATAAGGTCGAGGACATCGCCTTCCAGGCATTCGCCAAGGTGGTGGCCTTCAAGGTCAACGGCGATCCGGACAAGCCCGTCGAAGGGCTGGTCCAGCAGGCGCCGAACGATCTGCGCCTTGCCTATCCGCCCTCGACCTAGGGACTGGCAAGGTGACTACGCAGCCCCGGCTCGGCCTGCCCAATCCCGGCGACGGGCTGGGGCTGCGCGAGGAGCATTTCCCGTATCTGATGTCGACGCCTCCGGAAGCCTGGGGCGTCGACTGGTTCGAGGCGATCACCGAGAATCTGCTCGACAATCAGGGCTGGGGCATGCGGGTGTTCGAGCATGTCGCGGCGCACCGGCCGGTGGTGCTGCACGGCGTGTCGCTGTCGATCGGCAGCACCGCGCCGCTCGACCTGGCCTATCTCGGCAAGCTGCGCGACCTGGCCGAGCGCTTCCGGCCGCTCTGGGTCTCCGACCATCTCTGCTGGACCGGGGTGCACGGCGTGAACAGCCACGATCTGCTGCCCCTGCCGCTGACCGAGGCGGCGCTGACCCATGTCGCCGGGCGTGTGCGCGCGGTGCAGGATTTCCTCGGCCGGCCGCTGATCGTCGAGAATCCGAGCACCTATCTCCAGTTCCGCGCCAGCCAGATGCCCGAGGCCGAGTTCCTCGCCCGGCTCTGCGACCTGACCGGCTGCGGGCTGCTGCTCGACGTCAACAACGTCCATGTCTCGAGCTTCAACCATGCGCTCGATCCGCTGGCCTATCTCGACGCGATTCCGGCTAGCCATGTCGTCCAGGTCCATCTCGCCGGGCCGAGCGATCATGGCACGCACCTGATCGACACGCATGACGCGCCGGTGCCCGATGCGGTGTGGCCGCTCTATGCGCGGGTCTGGGAGCGCTGCGGGCCGGTCGCGACGATGGTCGAATGGGATGCGAGCATCCCGGCGTTCGACGTGGTCGCCGCCGAGCTGGGCAAGGCCCGCCGGGTGCGCGAGGGGCTGCCGCTTGCCGCCTGACCTCGCCGCGCTGCAGGACTGGATGCAGGAAGCGATCCTGGCGGCTTCGGGTGCGGATGCGCGCGCGCATGTCCATGGCGACAACCGGCTGACCGCCGAAGACCGTATCCACATCTACGCCCGGGGCTACCGCCAGCGCCTGCTCGAATGCCTGGAGAGCGAATATCCGCTGCTCGCGGCGCTTGCCGGGCCGACCGCCTTCGGGCTGTTCGCGCAAGGCTATATCGCCGCGCGGCCTTCGCACAGCTACACGCTCTACGACTTCGGGGCGGACTTTGGCGCCTGGCTCGACGCCGCCCGGCCTTCGGGGAGCGCGCAGGCAGTCGAGGCGATCCCCGCCGCGCTGGCGCGGATCGAGCGAACCAAGGCGGAAGTGCACCGTGCCCGCGGGATCGAGCGCGACGCGCCTGCCTGGCCGGGAATCGACCCGGCGATCGCCGAGCTGCTCGCGCTGGCCGGGGGGCGGCGCTGGTACCGGCCCGACAGCTGCCGCCTGCTCGCGCTGCCGTTCGATTTCAGCGAGATGCTGGCCAGCGGCGAGCCGGTGCCGCCCAGGGCCGAGCCGATGCTGCTCGCCGTGGCGCGGGCGAACTACCGCGTCGCCTGCCTGCCGCTCGAGCCCTGGCACTATGACTGGCTGGCGGTGCTGCCCGAGGATCCGGCGCAGGCGATGCCGCTGCCTGGGGACGAGCGGATCGCGTCATGGCTACCCTTCGCCACCGCGCATGGGCTGGTGGTGGGAGGGTAGAATCTTCCTACACGACGTCGCCGCGAATCACTCGGAAGTTCACAAAGTTCGCGACCTCAACGGATTTCCGCCGAGCGGGACTTTCGCAACTTCGTTGCCGGGTGCTGCGCTGCGTGCGTCCTATATTTCCTACGGGTCAAAGAGCGGCCGGGCAGCAGGCCCGGCCGAGCGAGCAGGCCATGCGAAATCCTACATTGCAAGGGCAGCCCTCGGGGAGGCGGCGCCGATGCAATTCCTCCCTCGGAGCGCAGCTCCGGGGGAGGGGACCGCCGCCGAAGGCGGTGGTGGAAGGGTGCGCCCCTCAGCATCATGAGTCACCGCTCGCGGAGAGGCCCCCTCCACCACGCGCTTGCGCGCGCGGTCCCCCTCCCCCGCTTCGCGAGGGAGGATTGGGGACCTTACAGCCGATGCTCGCCCTTCACCCAACGGACCGTGCCGGAATGGGCGCGCATCACCACGCTTTCGGTGGTCATCTTGGTGGCGAAGCGCTTGACGCCTTCGAGCAGCGAGCCGTCCGTGACACCAGTGGCGGCGAAGATGCAGTCGCCCTTGGCCAGCTCGGTCAGGTCGTAGATCTTGTCGAGATCCTCGATGCCCCACTTGCGTGCACGCTGGCGCTCGTCGTCGTTGCGGAAGACGAGGCGGCCCTTGAACTGGCCGCCGACGCAGCGCAGCGCAGCGCAGGCGAGCACGCCCTCGGGGGCGCCGCCCTGGCCCATATAGACGTCGATCGTCGTCTCGGGATCGGTGGTGGCGATCACCCCGGCCACGTCGCCGTCGCCGATCAGCACCACACCGCAGCCGATGTCGCGCAGCTCGGCGATCAGCTTCTCGTGGCGCGGGCGATCGAGCACGCAGGCGATGATCTCGTGCGGCTCGACGCCCTTGGCGGCGGCGATCGCCTTGACGTTCTCGGTCGGCGACCGGGCGAGGTCGATCACGCCTTCGGGATAGCCCGGCCCGACCGCGATCTTGTCCATGTAGACGTCCGGCGCATTCAGCAGCCCGCCCTTCTCGGCCACCGCGAGCACCGCCAGCGCATTGGGGCCGGCCTTGGCGCAGATGGTGGTGCCTTCGAGCGGATCGAGCGCGATGTCGATCGCCGGGCCCTTGCCCTGCGCCGCGCCGACCTTCTCGCCGATGAACAGCATCGGGGCCTCGTCGCGCTCGCCCTCGCCGATCACCACGGTGCCGTCGAGATAGAGCTTGTTGAGCGCGTCGCGCATCGCCTCGACCGCGGCGGCATCGGCCGCCTTCTCGTCGCCGCGCCCGACCAGGGTGGAAGCAGCGATCGCCGCCGCTTCGGTCACCCGCACCATTTCGAGGACGAGGACACGGTCAAGGGCGTGGCTGGGCTGAGTCATGGGATACCCCGGTGGTTGGACTTGCGGCGGCGATTAGGCAGCACCGTGGCGCTTGTCGATGCCGCTAACGTTGTCAGGGCGGCGCTGCTCCCAATTCCGCCACAACATGCCGCTATCGCAACGAAACCGGGGGCGGAGGGATGTGCAAATGCTGCTTTTCGCCTTGCTCCTGCTCGGTCAGGACGATGCTCCGCCGCGCGAGATGACGCCAGCCGAGGTGCTGGAGATGCACCGCGAACGCTGGTCGGCCAATCCGAAATGCCGGCGTGCGCGCGACGAGAGCGAGATCGTCGTCTGCTCGCGGCGCGACGCGGACAAATATCGCGTGCCGCTGGTGACGAGCTATAGCGGGCCCGACACCGATCAGGGGCGGCTGGACCGCGTGTTCGACGGTGCCGACGGCCATTTGCCGTGCGGCCAGGGCGCCTTCACGGTGCGGTGCGGCTCTGTCGGCGTGGGCGTGACGGTCAGCGCGCGGGGCGTGCGGACGAGCCGGAGGGAATTGGCGCCTTGAGGGAAACCGGCGGCGGGACGTGCGTTGAGCGCGATGAACCTGTTTTCCGGAGACGCCCCCGATGCTGCTGCTCGTTGCCCTCACCCTGTCCGGTGCCACGCCCGCGATCGACCCGCAGCGTCGCAGGGCCAAGGCACGGGTGACGCGGGTCACGCGCATCCCGATGAGCGCGCGGCCGCTGACGACGATCCCGATCGTGAAGGCCGATCCCAACCAGCGCTATCGCCTGTCGCTGGCCAGCAGCGAGGTCGCCGATGCCAAGGGCGACGCGGTGAAGAGCGCCGGCATGGCCTGCGGCACCACCGGCGCGCCGGTCTGCCCGCACAAGGGGCGGCAGGTGCTGAAGGCGAGCCTGGACGATTGAGGCGGGAGGCGTAGGCGAGGCCCGCCCGCGCACTTCCCTTCGTCACCCCGGCCTTGTGCCGGGGTCCACCGGGAGGCGAGCGCCGGGCAAGGGGCGTTAGGGTATCCGGTGCGGCATAGTGGACCCCGGCACAAGGCCGGGGTGACGGTGGTTTGGCGGCGAATCTGGCAGCGGCGCTACTCCCGCCTTATCCTCCCAGGATATGCATCCACATCGGCTCGCCGGTCAGGCTGGCCGAGCCACGCAGCTTGTCGAGCGCCTGCGCCACCGCGCGCTCCGGGCCTTCATGGGTGACGATCGCCACCAGCACGCTGCCGTCCGGGTTGGCGCCGCGCTGCATCAGGCTCTCGATCGAGACGCCGGCATCGCGCATCGCCGCCGCGATCTCGGCGAGCACGCCCACCTTGTCCGCCACGGTGAAGCGCACATAGGCGCGGCCGGTCCGCTCGCCGGCATCGGCCGCGCCCGGCTGGGCGAGCGCTGCGGCGGGCATCGCATAGGGCGGGCCGAATTCGCCGCGGGCGATGTCGATCAGGTCGGCGACCACGGCGCTCGCGGTCGGGCCGTCGCCGGCGCCGGCGCCCTGGAATAGCAGCCGGCCGACGAAATTGCCCTCGGCGACGACGGCGTTGGTCGATCCGGTGACATGCGCCAGTGGGTGGCTGAGCGGCACGAGGTGCGGGTGGACGCGCTGGAACAGGCCGTGGCCATTGGCTTCGGCCAGGCCAAGCAGGCGGATGCGATAGCCGAGCGACGCGGCCTCGGCGATGTCGGCGGCGAGCACGTGGCGCACGCCGGTGATCGCGACCTGGTCGAACGCCGGCTGGGTGCCGAAGGCGAGACTGGCGAGGATCGACAGCTTGTGCGCGGCGTCGACGCCGTCGATGTCGAAGCTGGGATCGGCTTCGGCATAGCCCAGGCGCTGCGCTTCGGCGAGGATATCGGCGAAGTCGCGGCCTTCCGCTTCCATCTTGGACAGGATGAAATTGCAGGTGCCGTTGAGGATGCCGTAGACGCGGGCGATCTCGTTCGCCGCAGCGCCTTCGCGCAGGCCCTTGATCACCGGCACGCCCCCGGCGACCGCGGCCTCGAACTTGAGCGCTAGGCCCGCGCTCTCCGCCGCGTTGGCCAGCTCGAGCCCGTGATGCGCGATCATCGCCTTGTTGGCGGTGACGAAGCTCTTGCCCCCGGCGAGCGCGGCGCGGGCGAGGGTGAGCGCCGGGCCGTCCGAACCGCCGACCAGCTCGACCACCACGTCGGCCTTGGGGTGGCGGGCCAGCTCGGTGGTGTCGTCCACCCAGTCGAAGCGGCTGATGTCGACGCCGCGATCCTTGGCGCGGTCGCGGGCGGAGACGGCGACCACTTCGATCGGCCGGCCGGCACGGCGGGCGATCAGCTCGCCATTCGCGTCGATCAGGCGAATCACGCCCGCGCCGACGGTGCCAAGGCCTGCAAGTGCGATACGAAGCGGTTCGGTCATCTATCTCTCTCACGAAAAGAAAAGCCCCTCCCCTTCAGGGGAGGGGTTGGGGGGCGTCTCGCAGAGACATGTGCCTTATGGATAGGCCCCACCCCAACCCCTCCCCCGAGGGGGAGGGGCTTTCAAGATACTATTTCTTGATCAGCCCGATCTCGACCAGCCGCTCGAACAGATAGTCGTGCGCGGTGATCGGGGTGGGGTAGCGGTTCGGATTCTCGTCCGTGATCGTCGACGGCAGCGTCTCGATCAGGAAGTCCGGCGCCGGATGCAGGAAGAAGGGCATCGAGTAGCGCGGGGTGCCGCGGCGCTCGACCGGCGGGTTGACCACGCGGTGGGTGGTCGAGGGCAGATAGTGGTTGGTCAGGCGCTGGAGCATGTCGCCGACATTGACCACCATCGCGCCTTCGGGCGGCTTGACCGGCAGCCAGCGGCCGTCCTTGTCGAGCAGCTCCAGGCCCGCTTCCTCGGCGCCGAGCAGCAGGGTGATCAGGTTGATGTCCTCATGCGCGCCGGCGCGCACTTCGGGAGCGTCGGCAGGTACCGGCGGATAGTGGAGCAGGCGCAGCACCGAATTGCCGTCCTTCACCGCGCGGTCGAACCAGTGGGGCTCGAGCCCGAGATAGACGGCGATCGCCGAAAGCAGTCGGTCGCCGGCATCGTCCAGCGCCTGGAACAGCTCGAGGAAGGTTTCCTTGAAGCCCTCCGGCGCGTGCGGCCAGATGTTCGGCGCCATCTGCGCCTCGAAGCGGTGGCCCTTGGCCAGCTCGCGGCCGATATGCCAGAATTCCTTCAGGTCGACATGCGTCGCGCCCTTGGCGATCTCGGTCTTGAACGGCGTCAGCCCGCGCGCGCCGCCGCCGCCGGGGATGTGATACTGGCGCTTCTCTTCCTCGCTCAGCGCGAAGAATTCCTTGGTCTTGGCCCAGGCGCGGTCGATCAGGTCCTGCGGCACGCCGTGATCGGCGACCATCGCGAAGCCGAAGCGGCGGAACGACTGGCCGAACTTCTGCGCGAACCCCTGCGGGTCGTTCGCCTGCTCGGCCATCGAGACGAGAGGCACCTCGTCGAGAACTGTTGCCATAGTACGAGTCTCCTTACTGGCCAGTTAGACCCGTGGGGGCTGGCGCGACAAGGGGCGCGGGGGTGCGGGCGCCGATCCCGTCTAGTTCCCCGGCGAAAGCCGGGGCCCAGGGTTTCTCTGCCGTGTCGCTTGTGACCCTGGGCTCCGGCTTTCGCCGGAGAAAAGCCAGGATCGAGGAGAAGCTGATACCGCTACAGCATCAGCTCCCGACGATCTCCATCTTGCCGCTGGTCTTGTCGCCGCCATCGGCGGAAAGATCGAGGGTGAAGCGCTCGCCGTCCTCGGTGGTGCCGGCGAAGCCATTGCCCTTCTCGCCGAACTTGAAGCCCTTGGCGGTCAGCTTGTCGCGGAACCAGCTCTGGACGGTGGCGAGCGCGGCGGGGCTGGTGAAGGCGGCGACGACCTTGCCTTCGTCCTTCGCCTCGCCCGGGTGATCCTGGGCGTCGATGTTGAAGCTGGTGATCGTCGAGTTGGGATAGAGCTTCACCCCGTCCATGTCGAAATTCTCGGCGGTCATCTTGATCGCGGGCACCTTGAAATTGCCCTCGAAGCCGTCGCCCTTGATCGCCACGGTGCCGTTGTTCATCGCGAAGGTGGAATTGTCGCCATCGTCCGAGGTCGCGTTGATCGAGACCGAGGTGCCGCCCTTGCCATCACAGGCAGCGAGCGCGAGGGGAAGGACCAGCAGCAGGGACAGGCGACGCATCATTCACTCTCCGGCAGTGTGTCATTAAAGCAATACACTAACGCAAGCGCATGGGCTGCGCAACAATGGCACTGGCTTTGGGGGTGACGTAGCGGCCGCGATGCGCCATTTGCGCCGGCATGGAAGAGCCGCACCTTACCGCAGACTCGCAGAACAAGGCGCCGCTCGCGTTCGGCGAGTTCGTCAGCCTGATCGCCGCGATGATGGCGCTGACCGCGCTCGGCATCGATTCGATGCTCCCCGCCCTGCCGGCGATCGGCGCCAGCCTGGGCGTCGACGAGCCCAATCACCGCCAGTACGTGATCACCGCCTTCCTGATCGGCTTCGCCTTCGCCCAGCTGATCTACGGCCCGCTCTCGGACCGGTTCGGCCGGCGCCCGGTGCTGGCTATCGCGCTGACTTCCTATGTGGTGACCAGCGTGGTGGCGGCGGCCTCGGGCAGCTTCACCCTGCTGCTGATCGCCCGCGCGGCGATGGGCGCCTCGGCCGCCGGCGCGCGCGTCGTCTCGGTGGCGCTGGTGCGCGACTGTTTCGCCGGGCGCTCGATGGCGCGGGTGATGAGCCTGGCCTTCATCGTCTTCATGGCCGCGCCGATCGTTGCGCCGAGCCTGGGCCAGCTGATCCTCTATGCCGGCTCCTGGCGGCTGATCTTCTGGGCGATCGGCGGCGTCGCGACCCTGGTGGTGCTGTGGTTCTGGCTGCGCATGCCCGAGACGCTGGGGCAGGAGGCGCGGCTGTCGCTCAACCCGGTGCGCGTGCTCGGCGACTATGCCCTGATGCTGCGCGACCGCCAGGCGGTGGGCTATACGATCGGCATCATGCTGCTGTCGGGCGGCATGTTCGGCTTCATCGGATCGGTGCAGCAGGTGATGGAGGACGTGTTCCACGCGCCCGAGCTGCTCGCGGTGGTCTTCCCCTGCGTCGCCTCGACCATGGCGCTCGGCTCGTTCCTCAATTCGCGGCTGGTGATGAAGGTCGGCATGCGCCGGATCTCGCACACCGCGCTGATGGGCATGATCGTCTTCGCCGCGATCCACCTCGCCATTGCCTGGACCGATCTCGAATCGATCTGGAGCTTCACCATTCTCCAGGCGCTGATGATGGGCTGCGTGGGCCTGTCCACGTCGAACTTCTCGGCGATGGCGATGGAGAAGATGGGCGAGATCGCCGGCACTGCCTCGAGCCTGCAGGGCTTTGTCACCACGCTCGGCTCGGCGCTGATCGGCGCGGCGATCGGCCAGGCATTCGACGGCACCACCGTGCCGCTCTATGCCGGATTCCTGCTTATGGGCCTTATCGCTTTCGTGGTAGTGCTGGTCACCGAGCGCGGACGGATGTTCCGGCCCAGCTGAGGGAACGCTCGGGCCTTCCCCGCCGTTCGCACTTCATGAGGTCCGCCGCCGTGGCGGGCGCCAAGGCACGAGGTAGATGATGGGTGGCTATCAGGTTCCGGGGCGTGGTCCGGGCGACGACGGTTTCGACGAGGAAGGCTATGACGAGAGCCAGCGCGCCGAGATCCTCGAGACGACCAGTGACGGCCCGAGCGACGGCAACCTCCTGACCGATCTCGCGCCCGATTATGGCGATGACGACGATGACGATGCGGACGACCTCCGCATGATCGACGACGAGATCGGCGAGGAGGATGACGACGCCGAGGAGGATGCGCGCGCCATATCCGAGGACGAGGTCCAGGAGGATTTCGACGAGGACGACCTCGAGGACGACGACGATCTCGACGATGCCGACGAGGATGCGCTCGAGCCCTGACCTCGCTACGTATTGACCTGCGCCACGGGGCGGCGGAACATGCCGTCCCATGGCCAGGGACCCCAGGATAGACAGCTATATCGAAGGCCGCGCCGAGTTCGCGCGGCCGATCCTTTCATGGATCCGCGATCGCTTCCACGCCGCGGTGCCGGAGGTGGAGGAGACGATCAAATGGTCGCACCCCTTCTTCACGCTGGGCGGCAGGCCGCTTGCCAACATGGCGTCGTTCAAGGCGCATGCGAGCTTCGGCTTCTGGAACCGCCAGGACAATGAGACCGGCAAGGAAGGCGAGGCGATGGGCCAGTTCGGCCGGATCGAATCGCTGGACGACCTGCCGCCGGCCGAGGAAGTCGAGCGGCTGATCCGCGAGGCGGTGGCGCTGCTCGGCGCGGCAAAGCCGGCCCGCTCGCGGGCGGCGCCCAAGCCCGAGGCCGAGGTGCCGCCCGAGCTGACCGAGGCGCTCGCGGCCGACGATGCCGCTGCCGCCACCTTCAACGCGTTCCCGCCAAGCTGCCGCCGCGAATATTGCGAGTGGATCGCCGAGGCCAAGCGCCCGGAGACGAAAGCGAAGCGTGTCGCCGAGGCGGTGAGCTGGATGCGCGAGGGCAAGCGGCGGAACTGGAAATACGAGAATTGCTAGTCTCCCTCTCCCCGCTTGCGGGGAGAGGGCTGGGGAGAGGGGTATGACCGGGCCTCGTGCCCGGCCCCATCGATTCAAGCCACACCCCTCTCCCCTGAAGGGGGGAGGGAGAGCGCTTGCCATCCTCTTTTTCATATGTGATGTTACAACATCATAACGAGGAGAAGTGCCATGGCCCGTGTCGTCCGTGCTCGTCGCATCCCCGATACCGCTCCGATCGGTGCGATCAACATCACCCCGTTGATCGACGTGATGCTGGTGCTGCTCGTCGTGATCATCATCGCCATTCCGATCGCCAGCCATGAGGTGCCGGTCGATCTGCCCGCCGGCCCCAACATCGTCACCGAGCAACTGCCCCCGGCGGTCCTCGCCATCGACCGCCAGGGTGCACTCACCTGGAACGGCGAGGCGGTGCCCGATGCCGCGCTGCCCGACCGGCTCGCCGCGCTCCAGCAATCCGGCGCGGCGCTCCATCTCCAGACCGATCCCGAGGCGCGCTACGAGCGGTTCGACGGCATTCTTGCCGTAGTGAAGCGTGCGGGCATCACCCGGCTTGGATTCGTCGGCAATCGTCCGCTGGAGGACTGACGGAACAGGCGCATCCGGCTAGACGTTCGTTTCGCTCCCGACGAACAAGGACCCCCGGATGCGCCTTACTCCCATCGCCCTGCTCGCCCTCGCTGCCTGCTCCAGCCAGCCGCCTGCGGCCAATACCAGCAACATCGTGCAGAGCGAGGAGACCAACATCACCGCCGACGCCTCGCCGGCACCGCTCGACAAGGCGCCGATCGCCAAGGACAGCGAGGTCCGCTTCCGCTGCATGGACGGGGTGCGGATCGTGGCGCGCTTCGATGCGGACAAGGGGACGGCCACGCTCACCCGCGCGGGGCGGACGATCCGGCTGAAGCAGGAGCGCATGGCCTCGGGCATTCGCTATTCGGACGGGGGCACGGTCTTCCAAGGCAAGGGCGACGACATGTCGTTCGAAGCGCCCGGCCAGCCGCCGATCGCCTGCACGGCGATCCACCGCTGAACTGCGTCGCCCCGGCTCAGGGCCCGGGTGACGATGGATTAGCCCCCGGCGAAGTTCCGCAGCACCGCCAGGTCGCCATCGCTGATATTGGCGCCGGTCGCGTCCTCGAGCGCGGCCGCTGCCTGATGGCTCTCCTTGTCGCCGAAGCCGATAAAGGTGACGGCGGTGAAGATCACGCCGGCCGCCCAGAACAGGGCGGCCCAGCGGCTGCGGAAGATCCGGGAGGGGCGGCGTGGGATCATCGCGTCGGGATAAGCCGACACGATGAAGGCTGCGCTTCCGGAATTGGTTAAGCTAGAAGGCGCGCATGGCCAGCTACACCGCCACCATCACCGCCGGGCCCGAGGACATCGACGAGCTCGGCCATGTCAACAATGCCGTCTGGGTGAAGTGGATCCAGGACGTGGCGGTGGCGCATTGGTACGCCGTCGCGGCCCCGGAGCATAGCGACGCCTATATGTGGGTCGTGACCCGGCACGAGATCGACTATCGCGGCAACGTCACCCAGGGCGAGACGGTGGTCGCCGAAACCTGGGTCCCCGAGCCCCCGCGCGGCGCACGCTTCGACCGGCACATGAAGTTCACCGGCGCGGACGGCAGGGTGCGGGTGGAGGCAAAGACCACCTGGGCGATCATCGAACGGGCAAGCGGCCGGCTGATCCGCGTGCCGGCGGAAGTGGCGGCGCCGTTCTTGGACTAGAAAAAATCCTCCCTCGCGAAGCGGGGGAGGGGGACCATTTGCGCAGCGAATGGTGGAGGGGGCCTGGCCACCAGCGAAAGCCTGAGTGGAGGGCGTGTTCCCCCTCCACCACCGCCTTCGGCGGCGGTCCCCCTCCCCCGGAGCTGCGCTCCGAGGGAGGATTTGGGTCAGCCGCTATTCCGCAGCGCCGTCGCGATCGCGTTGATCGAGAGCAGGATGCCCTCCCCGATCCGCGGATCCTCCTCGCCCGCGCGATGCCGCTTCAGCAGCTCGATCTGCAGCAGGTTCAGCGGCTCGATATAGGGCAGGCGCAGGCGGATCGAGGTCTCCAGCCCGGCATGCTTCTCCAGCAGCCGCGTCTGGCGCGTCGCCTGGAGCAGCCCGTCGTGCGTCTTCTGCCAGCCCTCGCGGATCCGGCCGAAGATCGCATCGCGCAGGCCCTCGTCCTCGACCAGCGCCGCATAATGCGCGGCGATCTCCATGTCGGACTTGGCGAGCACCTGCTCCATGTTCGCCAGCGTCGAGGCGAAGAGCGGCCAGGCCGTCGCCATCTCGCGCAGCAGGCCCTTGTCCTCGAACTGCTCGATCGCCTGGCCGACGCCGTACCAGCCCGGCAGCATGATCCGCGCCTGCGCCCAGCTGAACACCCAGGGGATGGCGCGCAAATCCTCGATCGCGTCGCTCTTCTTGCGGCTGGCCGGGCGCGAGCCGATCTTCAGGCCGGCGATCTCGGCGATCGGGGTCGCCTGGCGGAAGAAACTGGTGAAGCCCTCGGTCTCGTAGACCAGCCCGCGATAGGCCTTGAACGCGGTGTCGGAGAGCTGGTCCATCGCCGCGGCGAAACGCTCGGCATCGGCCTTGTTCAGCTTCTCGGGCTCCAGGCTGGCGAGCAAAGTCGCCGAAGCCATCGCCTCGAGGTTGGTCTGGGCGCTCTCGCGCGTGCCGTATTTGGCCGCGATGATCTCGCCCTGCTCGGTCACACGGATGCGGCCCTGCACCGTGCCCTTGGGCTGGGCGAGGATCGCCGCGAAGCTCGAGCCGCCGCCACGCCCCACCGCGCCGCCACGGCCATGGAACAGTTGCATGCCGAGGCCCGCCTTTTCGAACACCGGCTTGAGCGCGGTCGAGCCGCGCGACAGCTGCCAGGTCGAGGTCAGGTAGCCGCCGTCCTTGTTCGAATCGGAATAGCCGATCATCACTTCCTGGTGCCCGCGCTTCGCCGCGATCGCCGCGACTTCGGGCAGGCCGAGCCAGGCCTCCATGATCGCCGGCGCACCTTCCAGGTCGCCGATCGTCTCGAACAGCGGGATCGCCATGATGTGCGCCTGCGGTTCGTCGCCCGGAATGTAGAGGCCCGCTTCCTTGAGCAGGATATGGACCTCGAGCAGGTCCGACACCGATTGCGCCATCGAGACGATGTAGTGGGTGATGCACTGGCGGCCGTACTTGGCGTGCGCCTGCGCCGCCGCGCGGACGATGGCGAGCTCGGAGGCGGTCTCCTCCGAATATTCGGCATAGGGGCTGGTCAGCGGCCGGGCATTGGCCAGCTCCTTGCGCAGGATCTCGACGCGCTTGTCCTCGGGAAGCGCGGCATAGTCTTCCACGACGCCGCCGGCCTTGAGCAGTTCGGCGATCACGCGCTCGTGCACTGCGCTGTTCTGGCGCATGTCGAGTGTCGCCAGATGGAAGCCGAAGGTCTCGACCGCGCGGATCAGCCGGCCGAGCGCGCCGCCGGTGGCGAGCGGGCCCTGGCCCTCCTCGGCCAGCGCATGCGCGACGATCACCAGCTCCTCGCGGAACTCGCCCGGATTGGCATAGGGCTCGGCGGCAATCGCGGCGGGGCGGGGCGGGGCCTTGCCGGTCAGCTTTTCGTGCGTGGCCGAAAGCCGGGCATAGACGCCGGTGATCGCGCGGCGATAGGGCTCGTCGGCGCGGCTCTTCGCCTCGTCATGGCTGGCCTCGGCGAGCTTGAGCAGCGCTTCGCTCACCTGGACATGCTCGGTCGAGATCGACAGCTCGGCACCCAACGCGTGCACCGCGTCGAGATAATAGCCGAGCACGGCCTCGGCGGCGCGGGCGAGCGCGAACTGCATCGAATCGGCGGTGACGAAGGGATTGCCGTCGCGGTCGCCGCCGATCCAGCTGCCGGGGCGCAGGAACGACGGTGCGCGGCCACCCAGCGCGCGGTCCCAGCGGGCATAGAGCGCGGGCAGCACGGGCAGGAAGATGTCGCGGAGATAGGAGAGCGCGGTCTCGACCTCGTCGGCGACGCCGAGCTTCTCGCGGCGCAGCACCCGGGTCTGCCACAGCAGCGCGATCTGGCGGAGGATCGCTTCCTCGACCTGGTCGCCATCCTCGGTCTCGGCCACGCCGCGGTCGCGCAGCAGCATCAGCTCGGCGATCCGGTTCTTGTGGTCGATCATCGACTTGCGGCGCACTTCGGTGGGGTGCGCGGTGAGCACCGGCGCGACCAGCGCCTGGTCGAGCAGCGCCATCACCGCGTCGCGGCCGATGCCTTCGCCCTCCAGCCGCTTGAGCGCCGAGGCGATGTCGGCATCCTTCTCGGTCGCCACGCCCTGGCGATCCTCGGCGAGGTTGGCGAGCATCGAGAACAGCATGAAGCCACGGGTGAAATCGAGCGTCTCGTCGAGGCTCAACCGGTCGAGCCCGCGATCAACCGAACCCGATCCGGCGACGCCGCGCGCGCGATCGACCGAGGTGGAACGGATATATTCGATGCGCTTGAACAGCTCCTCGCCGCCATAGGCACGGATCACGTTGCCGAGGAGCCGACCGAGGAAGCGAACATCCTCGTTGTTTGCGATTGCGAGGCTAGCCATGAAGCGCGTTGCTGCACTGCGAAATGTTACGAGGTCAACGCGAAAGCGCTTGGGGCCGTGTTTAGTTTCGCTTGTCGCCGCAAAGGTCTGAGGAATCGGCGCCGATCAGCGGGAGAGGACGCTGGTATCCTCCATCCAGTCGGCCACGCCTGGGTCGTTCTCGATCAGCGCGTCCGGGTCCTGGGTCGGCGGAGCGAGGTCGGGGCCGAGGCCGAGCGAATCGGGGATCACTACCATGGTGGTGCCGGGCCCGACCACTTCGGCCAGCGCGCGGCGGAACGGATCGCTGCCCTGGAAGCGGCCGGCATCGGGCGCCGCATAGCTGGCGGCGGCGCCGCTCTCGCCCGGCAGGATCATGCGCTGCCAGCGATAGTCGCCGCCTACCACGTCCTGCAGTACATAGGCCTGGGTGCGCTCGATTACCCCGTCGAACGCCACCGGCGCCGATCCGATCTCCACGCCGTTGCGCAGCACCACCATCCGCCGGTCAGCGCCGCTGACCACGATCGAGACCGGGCCCGAGCGCGACAGTTCGGGGCGCCACACCGCCGGTCCGGCAGGGAAGGCGGGGCTGGTCGGCTTGGCGCCCACGCGCAGCGCCGGTGCCTGGTTGGTGACGATCACGGTCATGCCCAGGTCGGTCTCGTCGAACAGCAGCCGGGCGAATTCGTGCGGCAGGCGGATGCAGCCATGCGAGGCGGGATAGCCGGGCAGGCTCCCGGCGTGCAGCGCGATGCCGTACCAGGTCAGCCGCTGCATGAACGGCATCGGCGCGTTCGAATATTTGCTCGATCGGTGCCACTTGGCTTTCTGGAGGATGGTGAACACGCCCGTCGGCGTGCGGTGCCCCGCCTTGCCGGTCGATACGGTGGAGACTGCGATCGGCACGCCGTTGCGATAGGCGACAACGCGCTGGGTGGCGATGTTGACCACCACCAGCATCGGCCCGCGCGGGGCGATCTCGGGCACCCAGATATATTGGCCGGGCTTCAGCCGCGCGACCGAATCCATCACCGCGCCGGCATTGATCGGCTGCATCTGCGCAGTGCCGGCGGTCGCCAGCAGCCCGCAGGCGGCGGCGAGCACAAGCGCGCGGATTCGCGTCGATCTTAGCAAGACTCAACCCCCGGAACTGACGTCATGACACCCTATCAGCGCGGGGCCGTAACGGAAACGGGCGGTTGCAGGAAAGCTGTTAGTCCCTAGCTTGGGCGCATGAGTCCCGCCGACGGCATCGCGAAACGGCTCCGCGGAGCGCTGATCGGCCAAGTGCGCGCGGTGTTCAACGATTCGGCGCGCGGCGAGAAGCCGGTCCAGCGCAAGCCGGACGAGAGCCTGTTCGGGCCCAGATCGGTGGTGTGGCGGGTGCACGGCGACGTCACCACGATGATGGTCGGCGGGGTGACCGCGCTGCTCCTCCAGATGCTCCACCCCGCGGTGCTGGCGGGCGTGTGGGACCACTCCACCTTCCGCGGCGACATGCTCGGGCGCCTCAGACGGACCGCGCGCTTCATCGCGGTGACCACCTATGGCTCGGCTGCCGAGGCCGAGGCGATGATCGAGAAGGTGCGCGACGTGCACACCCGCGTGAAGGGCGTGCTGCCGGACGGCACGCCCTATGCTGCCGACGATCCGCACCTGCTCGCCTGGGTGCACGTCACCGAGGCGGTGAGCTTCCTCGATGCCTGGATCCGCTATGCCGAGCCCGACATGTCGCGCGCCGACCAGGACAGCTATTTCGCCGATTTCGCCCGCATCGCCGAGGCGCTGGGCACGGCCGACGTACCGCGCAGCCGGGCCGAGGCCGATGCGCTGATCGGCCGGATGCGCCCCGAGCTGGTTGTCGATTCACGCACCCGCGAAGTCGCGCGCATGGTGCTCGACCAGCCCGCGCCGAGCATGGCGGTGAAGCCCTTCCAGGCACTCACCTTCGGTGCGGCGGTGGACCTGCTGCCCGGCTGGGCGCGGACGATGCACGGGCTCTCCGGCGCCGGCCTGGCAACGCCCGCGGTGCGCCTCGGCACGCGCGGCGTCGCCAACACGCTGCGCTGGGCGTTTCGTTAGTCTTCGCTGGTCTCGGCGCCAGTCGCGGGCGCTTCTTCGTCTTCCGCCAGCGCGATCGAGACGGTGCCCCGGCCCCGGCGGGCAAGGCCGATTTCCTTCGCGGCGGCGCGGGAGACGTCGATCAGCCGACCCTTGCCCCAGGGACCGCGGTCATTGATCCGCACGACGACGCTGCGCCCGGTCTCGACATCGGTGACGCGCACGCGCGTGCCGAAGGGCAGGCTGCGGTGCGCGGCGGTGAAGTCGCTGGGGTCATAGGCTTCGCCGCTGGCGGTGCGCTTGCCGGCGAACCGGTCGGCATAATAGCTGGCCTCGCCCGTGGCGATCGCGGCTTCGGGCGCCAGGCCGGGTGCGTTGGCATGGGAGATCGCGCAGGGCGACAGCAGCATTGCCGCAACGGCGAATGCCATCCCCCGTTCGAACCTTGCCCCCATTACACACGCCTTGATGTTGTCCCCGGCGCGGGCCTGCCGGTGATCGGTGAACAAATCCACACCGGCGGGCGGATAGTGCGTCATGTCGTGGCGGTGCGGCGACGAGCCGCGCAATCGGGAGGCGCTCAGGCCGCGTCGAAGGCGAGCGTGTAGGTATAGCTGCGATAGGGAGTCGCCGATCCCGCCGGTGCCTCGGTGCGGTGGCGGACGAGGATCAGATAGAGGCCGGCATCGCTCGGGCGCAGCGCGAGATTGCCCTGCGCGTCGGACTTGACCGTGCCGACGATCTTCTTGCCGTCGTAATTGCCGGTGGCGCGGAACAGCGTGACTTCGGTGTCCGCCAGTGGCTTGCCGTCGAAGAGCAGCCTGAACTTGGCGTCGCTGCCCGCGCTGATCTCGCCCGGATGGGTGATCGCCTGCACTTCCAGCGCGGTGCCGATCGGCTTGAGCGCGCCGCTGCTCGCCGCGCCCCGCGTGACATAGGCCTCGGCCAGCGTCGTGCTCTGCACCGCGACTTCGCGGGCACCGGCGGGCGGCGTGCCGTCCTCGCCGGCGATGATCCACTTGCCGCCGACCGAATACATCTTGCCCATCCGCCCGAGTCGCTGGCCGGTGGTTAGGCGATAGGTGCCCTCCGCCGACAGGTCCGCCTCGAAGATGGTCAGGTCGCGCAGATAGGTCGGCTTGCCGACTTCGCCGCGCGTGCCGTCGGGCTTGATGAAGTGGAAGGGCGCGTCCTTCATGCCGATCTCGGGCACGAACGCATCCTCGCCGAACGCCGAGGTGACGGTGGCGTGATCGCCCTTGCCCACGTCGAACAGGGTTGGGAGGAGGTAGGGCATGTGCGCCTGGGCAGTGCTGCCCAGCGCAATCGCACCGAGTGCACCCAGCAGGATCAGTTTCGGAAATCGCAATGATCGGCCCCAGTGGAAGTGTTGCGGATCGAGTATTGCGATTCACTATCAATCGCAAGTCATGATCGGAGAAAGGCGGCCTCCCGGAGAGGCCGCCCCGCCCGCTCAGTTCCTGCCAGCCTCCTGCATCCGCCGGGCTTCCGCCGATCCTTCTTCCAGGAACACATAGAGCGCAGCGATCCTGCCGCCCTCGACCAGGATGAAGTCCCAGCCGGTATAGGCCGTCGTCGCGCCCTTCGGCCCCGATCCCCAGCCGATCCGGCCGGCATTGTGGAGCGCCTGCGGATTGCCCGGCGCATAGGCGAAGTCGGGATGTGTCGCCCGCAGTGCGCCGGCGAATTCGGCGATCGCCGCATGGCCGGTGACCGGCCCCGTCGGCGCATAGAGCACGCCGTCCTCGGCCCAGAGCTCCTCGATCGCGGCGCGGCGGCGGGTCGCATCGCCTTCGCCGAAGACTTCCTCGAGATTGCGCAGCAGCAGCGTGCGGATACGATCGGCTGGTTCGCTGTTCGGTACCATCTTTACCTCCATCATGCGGTCCCCGAGGCCGGAGCCTCGGGGGAATGTCGCGTTCAGATCTGGGCCTGGCCGCCATCGACGAACAGCTCGACGCCGTTGACGAAGCTGGCATCGTCGGAGGCGAGGAACAGCACCGCCTTGGCGATCTCCTCGGGCTGGCCGACGCGGCCCGCCGGGATCAGGCTGGCCAGATAGTCCTTGGTGCCTTCGGCCTGTTCGCCGCCGCCGAACAGCTCGTTCAGCCCGGCGGTGTCGGTCACGCCGGGGCTGACCGCATTGACGCGGATATGGCGGTCCTTGAGGTCGAGGATCCAGTTGCGCGCGAAGTTGCGGATCGCCGCCTTGGTCGCCGAATAGACGCTGAACGCCGGCGTGCCCGAGATGCTGGTGGTCGAGCTGGTCAGGATCACCGATGCGCCGTCCTTCAGCAGCGGCAGCGCCTTCTGCACGGTGAACAGCACGCCCTTCACGTTGGTGGCAAAGGTCTTCTCGTAATGCTCTTCCGAGATGGCGCCGAGCGGGGCCATCTCGCCGCCGCCGGCATTGGCGAACACCACGTCGATCTGCGCATGCTGCTGCTGGACCGCGTCATAGAGCCGGTCGATGTCGGCAAGCTGGGCCATGTCGCCGCGCACCCCGGTCACCCGGCCGCCGATCGCCTTCACAGCGGCGTCGAGCGCATCCTGGCGGCGGCCGGTGACGAACACCGATGCGCCCTCGTCCGCGAATGCCCTTGCCGTGGCCAGGCCGATGCCGCTCGTGCCGCCGGTCACCACCACCACCTTGTCCTGGAACTTGTTCGCCATCGTCTGTCTCCTTCGGGTTTCGGCAAAGTGCCGTTGCCCGCATGAGATGCAGTGTGAACGATGATGCGTGTAGTCGGCGAATATGGCACTTAGCGTTCCACTGGAGGAACGATGATGCGCGTGGACCTGAACGACTATGCCTATTTCGCCGAGGTCGTCGCGCATGGCGGGTTCGCCGCGGCGGGGCGGGCGCTGCGCGAACCCAAGTCGAAGCTCAGCCGCCGCATCGCCGGGCTCGAGGAGCGGCTCGGCCTGCGCCTGATCGAGCGGTCGAGCCGCCGCTTCCGCGTCACCGATACCGGCCAGGCCTTCTACGAGCGCTGCCGCGCGATCCTCGCCGAGGCCGAGCAGGCGGAGGCGCTGGTGCTGCAGGCCCAGGCCGAGCCGCATGGCCGCATCCGCTTCAGCTGCCCCACCGGCATGCTCGAGCCGATCGCCGGCCTGATCTCGTCCTTCCTGCTGCGCTATCCCAGGGTCCGGCTCCAGCTGGTGGCGACCGATCGCCCGGTCGACCTGATCGCCGAGCGCGTCGACCTCGCGCTCCGCGTCCGCGCCAGCCTGACCAGCGATGCGGCGCTGACGATGCGCTCGCTCGGCAAGTCGACCCGCATCGTCGTCGCCAGCCCGCAGCTCGCCAACCGGATCGAGACGATCGAGCAGCTGGCCCAGGTCCCCGCGCTCGCGACCAGCGACGCCGCGGACGATCTGGAATGGCATCTGGAGACCGAATCGGGGAGCACCCATGTGCTGCGCGTCGAGCCGCGGCTGGGCTGCGAGGACATGGCGAGCGTCCGCAATGCCGCGATCGACGGGCTGGGCGTCGCGATCCTGCCCGATCATGTCTGCTTCGAAGCGCTGAAGGCAGGCCGGCTGGTGCGCGTGCTGCCGGAATGGCGCGGGGTGCAAGGGATCGTGCACCTGGTCTTCACGACGCGCCGCGGGCTCCCGCCCGCCGTGCGCGCGCTGATCGATCACCTCGCGGCCGGCTTCCCGCGCGACCTGGTGATGCGGTGATAGCCGATCTCCCCCTCCCCAATGGGGAGAGGGAGAAGGAAGCCGTCAGACGTCCAGGTTCGCCACGCTCAGCGCATTCTCCTGGATGAAGTCGCGGCGCGGCTCGACCACGTCGCCCATCAGCTGGGTGAAGATCTCGTCGGCGACATCGGCCTGGTCGATCTGCACCACCAGCATCGAGCGGTTGGCAGGATCGAGCGTGGTCTCCCAGAGCTGCTCGGCGTTCATCTCGCCAAGGCCCTTGTAGCGCTGGATCGACAGGCCCTTGCGGCCGAACGCCAGGATCGCGTCGAGCAGCTGGCTCGGGCGCGAGACCAGCGCCTCGCCCTTGCCCACCGCCACCGGCACGTCGTTCTCGTCGACTTCCACCGGCGCGGGCGCCTCGGCCTCGGCAGCGGCTGCCGCCTTGGACGGGACCAGCTTCGAAGGCACGAGATAGCTCGGCGCCTGCTCGGCGGCGAGGCTGTGCAGCTTGCGCGCCTCGGCCGAGACCAGGAATGCCGCCTCGACGATGTGGTGATCGGTCACGCCGCGCCACAGCCGCTCGAAATGATAGCCGCCGTCCTCGGTGATCCGCGCCGTCCAGCGCGCCTCGGTATCGGCCGCTTCGAGCCGGGCGACGGTGGTGGTCAGACTGGCGGCGCGCTGCTCGCGCGTCGCCACCGGATCGAACCCGCCGCCGAGGGCCAGCACTTCGATGATGTCCGGCGAATAGCGGCGCGGCACATAGCGCATCAGGGTGCGCAGGCGCCGGGCATGCTCGATCAGGTCGCGCAGGTCGTCGCCGCTGCGCAGCGACCCTTGCGTGTCCAGCATCGTGCCGCCCACGCCCGCATCGACCAGATACTGGTCGAGCGCCGCATCGTCCTTCAGATAGACCTCGCTGCGGCCCTTGCTCGCCTTATAGAGCGGCGGCTGGGCGATATAGAGGTGCCCGTTGGTGATGATCTCGGGCATCTGGCGGTAGAAGAAGGTGAGCAGCAGCGTGCGGATATGCGCGCCGTCCACGTCTGCGTCGGTCATGATGACGATCTTGTGGTAGCGCAGCTTCTCGATGTTGAAATCGTCGCGGATGCCGGTGCCCAGCGCCGTGATGATCGTGCCGATCTCGCGGCTGGCGAGCATCCGGTCGAAGCGCGCGCGCTCGACGTTCAGGATCTTGCCGCGCAGCGGCAGGATCGCCTGGAACTGGCGGTCGCGGCCCTGCTTCGCCGATCCGCCTGCCGAGTCACCCTCGACGAAGAACAGTTCGGACTTGGCCGGATCGCGCTCCTGGCAATCCGCCAGCTTGCCGGGGAGCGAGGCGATGTCCATCACGCCCTTGCGCCGGGTCAGCTCGCGTGCCTTCTTGGCGGCTTCGCGGGCGGCGGCGGCGTCGATCACCTTCTGGATGATCATCTTCGCGTTGGCCGGATTCTCTTCGAGATACTCGGCCAGCTTGTCCGCCATCAGGCTCTCGAGCGGCTGGCGCACTTCGGACGAGACCAGCTTGTCCTTGGTCTGCGAGCTGAACTTGGGATCGGGCAGCTTGACCGAGACGATCGCGGTCAGGCCCTCGCGCATGTCGTCGCCGGTGAGGCTGACCTTCTCCTTCTTCAGCGCGCCGCTCTTGTCGGCATAGCTGTTGATCGTGCGGGTCAGCGCGGCGCGGAACGCCGCCAGATGCGTGCCGCCGTCGCGCTGCGGGATGTTGTTGGTGAAGCAGAGGACGTTCTCGTAATAGGAGTCGTTCCACTCCAGCGCCACGTCGATGGTCACGTCGTCGCGCGTGCCCGCGATCGCCACCGGCTCGGGCATCAGCGGCTGCTTGTTGCGGTCGAGCCACTTCACGAAGGCCGCGATGCCGCCCTCGTAATAGAGCTCGACTTCCTTCACTTCCTCGTGCCGCGCATCGCGCAGGAACAGGCGCACGCCCGAATTGAGGAAGGCCAGCTCGCGATAGCGATGCTCGAGCTTGTCGAAGTCATACTCGATCTGGTTGCGGAAGGTGCCGCCGTCGCCGGGCGCCTTCTCGGTCGAGGCGAGGAAGGTCACGCGGGTGCCCTTCTTGCCCTCGGGCGCCTTGCCGATCACCTTGAGCGGTGCGGTTGCGTCGCCGTACGCGAAGCGCATCCAATGCTCTTCGCCGTCGCGCCAGATGTTGAGGTCGAGCCACTCGGAAAGCGCGTTCACCACCGAGACGCCCACGCCGTGCAGGCCGCCCGAGACCTTGTAGGCATTGTCGTCGCTGGTGTTCTCGAACTTACCGCCGGCGTGGAGCTGGGTCATGATGACCTCGGCCGCCGACACGCCTTCTTCCTTGTGGATGCCGGTCGGGATGCCGCGGCCATTGTCCTCGACCGAGACCGAGCCGTCCGGATTCAGCTGGATGATGATCTTGTCGCAGTGGCCGGCCAGCGCTTCGTCGATCGCATTGTCCGAGACCTCGAACACCATGTGGTGGAGGCCCGAACCGTCGTCGGTGTCGCCGATGTACATGCCGGGGCGTTTGCGCACTGCGTCCAGTCCCTTGAGGACCTTGATCGAGTCTGCGCCGTAGCTGTTCTGGTTCGGGGTATTTTCGGGAGTGGTGTCGTCGCTTGCCATGCCCAGCATATAGGTATTGGCGTCACGAAACGGAAGCAAAATGCACCCCTTCCGCACGCCCCCGGAACATGCTCAAAATGGTGCATCGAGCACGGTAAGAAGGGGCGGCAGGATGCGCAGGCTGGCGGGTGCGTTGATCGGGGCGGGGCTGCTGGCGGCGGTGCCCGTAGCGGCACAGGAATCGGCGGCGCTGCGCCCCGATCAGGCGAAGTTCTTCGATCTCTACAAGGAGCTGGTCGAGACCAACACCGTGGTCAATGTCGGCAGCTGCACCCAGGCCGCCGGGCAGATCGCCGCGCGGCTGAAGGCGGCGGGCTTCGCCGACGATCAGCTCACCTTGTTCAGCACCCCCGATCATCCCAAGGACGGCGGGCTGGTCGCGGTCTATCCGGGCACCTCGGGCAAGGCGAAGCCTATCCTGCTGCTCGCCCATATCGACGTGGTCGCCGCCAAGCGCGAGGATTGGGTGCGCGATCCGTTCAAGCTGGTCGAGGAGAAGGGCTATTACTACGCCCGCGGCACCGCCGACGACAAGGCGATGGCGGCGATCTTCGCCGATGCGCTGATCCGCTTCAAGCAAAGCGGCTACAAGCCGAAGCGCACGATCAAGCTGGCGCTGACCTGCGGCGAGGAGACGACCTGGGCGTTCAACGGCGCGCAGTGGCTGGCCAACAACAAGCGCGACCTGATCGATGCAGAGTTCGCGCTCAACGAAGGCGGCGGCGGCAACACCGACGGGCACGGCAAGCTGCTCAACCAGGAAATGCAGGTCGGCGAGAAGGCGGTGATCAACTTCCGCCTCGAGACGAGCAATCCCGGCGGCCACAGCTCGATCCCGGTGCCCGACAATGCGATCTACGAATTGTCCGACGCGCTGGCGAAGGTGCGCGGTTACGAATTCCCGCTCGAGATGACCGACACCACCCGCGCCTTCTTCGCCAAGGCGGGCGCGGCGCGCGGCGATGCGCTCGGCAAGGCGATGGTCGCGATCGCCGCCAATCCGAACGACAGGCAAGCCGAGCAGCTGCTCAACACCGACCGCATCTATCATTCGATGCTCCGTACCACCTGCGTCGCCACGCTGATCGAGGGCGGCCATGCCAACAACGCGCTGCCCCAGCGCGCCGCGGCCAATGTCAATTGCCGCATGTTCCCCGGCCGCACCGTCGACGAGACCCAGGCCGCGCTCGCCGCGGCGATCGGCGATCCCAAGGTGACGATCACTCCGGTCCCGCCGATCCGCCCGGTCGCCAAGGCGCCACCGCTCGATCCGAAAGTGATGGGTCCGGCCGAGAAGCTGGTCGCGAAATACTTCCCCGGCGTGCCGATGGTCCCGTCCATGTCGACCGGCGCGACCGACGGCATCTTCCTCGAGGCGGTGGGCATCCCGGTCTACGGCGTGCCCGGCCCCTGGGGCGACCCCGACGGCAATGGCGTGCACGGGCTCAACGAGCGGATCGAGGCCAGGTCGCTCTATGTCGGCCGCGACTATCTGTTCGATCTGGTGAAGGCCTACGCCGAGCAGCAATAGCGGCGCACCCAATCCTCCCCCGCCAGGGGGAGGTGGCGCGCGCAGCGCGACGGAGGGGGAGGTAAGCGAAGCCGATAGTGGATTGCTTACCTCCCCCTCCACCAGCTTCGCTGGTCCCCCTCCCCCTGGCGGGGGAGGATTGAGGGAGCAGGCAGTGGCCCCGAATTTCGATTGAACGACCGGACTACTCCGCCGCAACCAGCCCCTCCACCACCCGATACCGCGTAGCCCCGCCCGGCACCGCTTCGAACAGCCCCGGCTCGGTGCCCGTCATCCACACCTGCCCGCGCCCCTCCAGCCGTTCGAACAGCGCCGCCCGCCGCCCGGGATCGAGATGCGCGGCGACTTCGTCGAGCAGCAGGATCGGCGCACGGCCGGCACGCTCGGCCACCAGCTCGGCATGGGCGAGGACGAGCCCGAGCAGCAGCGCCTTCTGCTCGCCGGTCGAGCAGAGATGCGCGGCCTGGTTCTTGCCCAGATGCGTGACCAGCAGGTCGGCGCGGTGCGGTCCGCTGAGCGTGCGGCCCGCCGCGGCATCGCGCCGGCGCCCGGTGGCGAGTTCGCGGGCAAGCGTGTCGGCATCGCCCTGCCAGCCCTCCAGCGTCAGCCCCGCCCGGGCGAAAGGTCCCTCGGGCTGGGCCTCCAGCCGCTCGGCGAGCTGGTCGACCATCTCGCGCCGGGCGGCATCGATCGCTGCGCCATGCTCGGCCATGCGCGCCTCCAGCGCGGTCAGCCAGTCGGCATCGGGCACGCCTTCTTCGGCCAGCAGCCGGTTGCGCTCGCGCATCGCCGCTTCGTAGCGGGTGGAGTGATGCGCGTGCCCTGGCGCCAGCGCCAGGGTCAGCCGGTCGAGGAAGCGCCGCCGCTCGCCCGCCGCATCGACGAACAGCCGGTCCATCGCCGGGGTCAGCCACAGCACGCTCACCCATTCGGCGAGCGTCGTGGCGGCGGCGGTGGCGCCGTTGATCCGCACCAGCCGCCGCTCGGGCGCATCGGGATTGGTGCCGGTACCGATGTCCGTCTCGCCCAGCCGCGCCGCCACGCCGAACCCGCCGCTGCCGCCCTGCCGCGCCATCTCGGCAAGCGGCGCGCGGCGCAGGCCCCGGCCCGGGGCGAGCAGCGAGAGCGCCTCCAGCACGTTGGTCTTGCCTGCGCCATTCTCGCCGCTCAGCACGACGAAGCCCGGCCCGGGCACGAGCACGGCGTCTTCATGGTTGCGGAAGTCGGTCAGGACGAGGCGGGACACTGCCATTCCCCGCCGATAGCCGCTATTGCCGCGGCGCGCGACATCGCGGATGATCGCGCCGACACGAAAAGGGGGATTATCGATGCGTACCCGTCTGTTCCTTGCCACGCTGCTCGTGCTGGCACCGATGCCGGCGCTGGCCGACGTCACCGCGCGCTATACCGCCGGCGGCAAGGAGCTGGTGATCGAAGTCGATGACGGCGGCAATTCGCGCCTCGATGTCGGCGGCAAGTTCATGATCATCCACCGCGACGGTGTCGACTATGTCGCCGTGACCGACAAGGAAGGCACCAAGGTCTTCGAACTCCAGGCGATGGCCGACCTGATCAAGGGTTTCATCCCCAAGAGCGAGGATCCCAAGGCCAAGGAATTCCAGTTCGGCCTCGCGCCCGGCGCCGCCGCGACCGTCGCCGGTCAGCAGGGCGAGGCCTGGAAGCTGCTGATGGTCAAGGGCGACGAGGCCTCGAAGAAGAAGCATATCGAGATGGTGGTCAGCGCCGATCCGAAGCTCGCGCCAGTCGGCAACGTGTTCCGCCGCGCGATCGAGGTGGTGAACAGCTTCTTCGGATCGATGTTCCCCGAGGAGACCGGCTTCGCCGCGCGGCTCACCGAGCTGTTCGCCAAGGGCACGCCGCTGCGCGTCACGCCCGTAGAGGAAGGCGCCGCCAAGCAGGAAGGCCCGCTGATCGAGTTCAAGTCGCTCGACACCGCCGAGATCGACGCCAAGCATTTCGAGCTGCCCGCCCCGGTCACCTCGGCCGACGAGATCTTCGGCGCGATGGATGCGCTGATGAAGCCGAATGCCGGCGGGGCGATCAAGGACCTGCCCTGACTGGCTGGAAATGCGCGGTTACAGCCTGAACTGATCCCCGGCGAAGGCCGGGGCCCAGTTTCGGCGCACTATCGATGACGCAGGAACCTCACGAACGACATGGCAACTGGGTCCCGGCCCCTTCGACCGCCCGTAGGGCGGGCGCTCAGGACAGGCTTCGCCGGGGAACCGGGTAGCGATGTGCCCTAGATTCCCTCGAGCCCGGCGGCCTTCAGGCTCGCCTGCGCCTTCCGGTACTTGGCCGGGTCGCCGATGTTGAGCCGCTTGCGGACCTGGTCGAGCGGCTCGGCGAGCAAAGTCTCGTAATCCTCGCCGTGCAGCCAGGCCGCGCGCTTGCCGTGGCGATAGCCCTCGGCCACCGCCTTGAAGAAGTCGAGCTTGCCGGTGATGCGGATGCTCTTCAGCGCCGCGCCCAGCCCGATGAATCCCCAGCCGAGCCCGCCGGTCTGGGCATAGGAAAAGGCGACCAGGCAGGCCTCGCCGAGATGCTCGTCGGCCTGATAGCCGGTGATGACGTGCCACAGATCATGGATGTCGCGCTCGCGCCGGCCCATCCAGGCATAGGGATGCTGGAGATCGGCATTCTGGAACGCGCCCTCGACCATGCTCACCGCGACCAGCCCGTCGGCCGAATAGCCGGTCGAATCGAGGAAGCTGCGATAGGCCGCGCCCACCGTGCCCTCGGCGAAGCCGTCGATCCAGGCGCGGTCGCCCAGCCGCTCGGCCATCTCGACATGCTGGAAGGCGATGCGCCCGCCCTCGGGCATGGTCAGCAGCTTGCGATAGCTCCGCTGCGTCGCATCGCCGTTCAGCGCGCGCATGATCCGGAACACCTGCTCGGTATCGTCGCCATTGGCGAGCAGCCGCCCCAGGGCACGGAACGCCGTTCCCCATTCCCGCTTCATCGGGATGCCGGGGTTGAAGATCTGCGGTGCGGGCTGGGTGGCCATAAGCGATTCCCTTACTGACAATAGTGTCAATACAGGAGTCGGGTTAAGGAATCAACCTGCGTCGCCGCGCGAGCATGCCTGACAAGAGTTCTTGACAATCGGGCGCCGGAATGACAAGAGCTCTTGTCATATGGTACAGAGTTCTGGACAGCGCGAATGAAGAACCGGCTGCGCGTGCTGCGGGCCGAGGCCGGGCTCAGCCAGGGCGACCTGGCCGGGCTGCTCGGCGTCTCGCGCCAGACGATCAACGCGGTCGAGACCGACAAATATGACCCGAGCCTGCCGCTGGCGATGCGGCTGTCGAAGATTTTCGGAGTGCCCATCGATGCCATCTTCCTTGACGACTGGATCCCGCCCGAGCGCCCCCATGGCTGAGCCCGGGAACCGCCGCCGCCTCGTCCGTGCCGCGATCGGCGCGGTGGTCGGCCTCGTCCTCGGCTTCGCCGCCGGACAGGCCGGGCTGTTCGACTGGCTGGAAGGCCTGCCGGGCGAGGACATCGCCTCCACCACGGTCGCCGGCATGTTGCTGATGCTCGGCCTGTTCGCGCTGGTCGCCGCATCGAGCCGCACGCTCTACCGGCGCATGGCCGAGAATTACCGGGAGGGCGATCCGCTCGACGGCAGCGTGCTGCGCTATCTGCGCGCCAGCGGCGTCGTGCTGCTCCTCTCGGCGGTGCTGCTCCTCGCCCCGCCGCTGGCCGTGCGTTACGGCCTCACCGGCGATGCCGCGATCGCGGTCGCCGCGGGCATGGCGGCGCTGCTCGCGTTCCAGACTTGGCTCAACCTCCGGATCATGCGGACCAGCGACGAGCTCAGCCGCGCCGCGATGGCCGAGGCCTCGGTCGCGAGCTTCTGGCTGCTCCAGCTCGGCCTGTTCGGCTGGGCGGCGCTCGCCAGGCTCGGGCTGGTCGCGGAAGTCAGCATGTGGACGCTGATGACGATCTCGACGGCGATCTATCTGGTCGTGTCGATCGTCTCGGCGCTGCGCCGGGGCATGTTCGCCTGAGGCAGGCGCCGTAAACCTCACTGTTCCCCGCGGCAAGCCGGGGTCCAGGGTTTCTCATCCCAATCGCTTGTGACCCTGGGCCCCGGCTTTCGCCGGGGAACAGGAAGGGTTTCGAGGCGGGATCACACCCGCATCGGCATCAGCACGTACAGCGCCGGCGACTTGTCGTTCTCGCGGATCAGCGTCGGCGCCGCGGCGTCGGCCAGATGGACTTCCACCGAATCGCCTTCGATCTGGTTGAGGATGTCCATCAGATAGCGGCTGTTGAAGCCGATCTCGAATCCCTGGGCGGCATAGTCGCCCGGCACTTCTTCCGCCGCCGCGCCATTCTCCGGGCTGGTCACCGACAGGATGATCTTGTCGCGCTCCAGCGCCATCTTCACCGCGCGGGTCTTCTCGGTCGCGATGGTCGAGACGCGGTCGACGCCTTCCATGAAGCTCTTCGGATCGAGCTTCAGCAGCTTGTCGTTCGCGGTCGGGATGACGCGGGTATAGTCCGGGAAGGTGCCGTCGATCAGCTTCGAGGTCAGGATCGCCTGGCCCAGGTCGAAGCGGATCTTCGAGGCCGAGAGCGACACGCCGATCGAGCCGTCGACTTCGTCGAGCAGCTTGCGCAGCTCGCCCACGCACTTGCGCGGGATGATCACGCCCGGCATCGCATCGGCGCCGTCCGGCCGCGCCACGGTGACGCGGGCAAGGCGGTGGCCGTCGGTCGCCGCGGCGCGCAGCACCGGCGTCGCCTCGTCGACCACGTGCAGATAGATGCCGTTGAGATAATAGCGCGTCTCTTCGGTCGAGATCGCGAAACGGGTCTTGTCGATGATCTGCTTGAGCGTCTCGGCCGGCAGCTCGAACACGGTCGGCAGCTCGCCCTCGGCGATCATCGGGAAATCGTCGCGCGGCAGCGTCGACAGGGTGAAGCGCGCGCGCCCGGCATTGACCGTGATGCGGCCTTCCGCGGCGGTCAGCTCGACCTGCGCGCCCTCGGGCAGCTTGCGGACGATGTCGAACAGCGTGTGCGCCGGCACGGTGATCGCGCCCGGCTGGTCCACTGCCGCTGCGATCGTCTCGTCGATCTGCAGGTCGAGGTCGGTCGCCATCAGGCGCAGCGCGCCGCCCGGCTGGGCCTCGATCAGCACGTTGGACAGGATGGGGATCGTGTTGCGCCGCTCGACCACGGACTGGACGTGGCTCAAGCCCCTCAACAGAGTTGCGCGTTCGATCGTCGCCTTCATCAAGAACCCCCGGGGCATGTATAGCCCGAATCTAACCCGGTACCGGGACTTATCCGACCTTTACCCTTAACGGCAAAAAGAGCCGGAGCAAGCGCTCCGGCCCTGTAGTTCACACCTTAAATCGGTGGTTGATCGCCTTTGCAGCGATCTCAGAAGCGCACACCGAGGCCCGCGACCACCTGGTGGCGCTTGGCATCGATGCCGGCATCGTCGTTATTGTACTTCGAATAGCGATACTCGCCCTTCAAGTAGACCTTGTCGTTGAGCTTCACTTCGGCGCCCGCGCCGGCACGCCAGCCATCGGCATTGTCCGAGGTGCGGATGTCGGTCGCGCCCGCCACATAATGGCTGTCGAACTTGGCGTTGGTATAGCCGCCCTTGGCATAGATCAGCGCCTTGCCGCCGACGGTGAAGCCGACGCGCCCGCCGACATACAGGTCGCGGCCGGTGCTGATGCGGCCGCGGTCGCCGGCGACCAGGATGTCGGTCTCGGTGCGCTTGGCGGTGGAGCCGGTGGCTTCGCCTTCCACGCCGATCACGGCGCTGCCGGCCTGGAAGTCATAGCCGATCTGGCCGCCATAGAGCACGCCGTCGGCGCCCTTCACGCCGCTGCCCGACGGCTTCACATGATCCCAGCCGGTGATGACCTCGGCACGCGGGCCGGTGAAGCTGGCATCGGTGTCCTGGGCAAAGGCAGGCGCGGCAAAGGCAGAGCCGGCGAGAAGCGCTGCGGCGGCGGCGATGAACTTGGTACGCATAACTGAACTCCTTGGGTACGCACCCGTGCGTTTCGGCGCGGGCAGGGTTCAAAACCGGGATGGATCCCGCACTGTTTCATGAACCCCAGATAAACAGGAAAAAGCGTGACTTACGGGCAACAGCTCGGCATCGGCCGCGCGGCCCGTCGTGCCTTCACCCCGGTGCGGCGAACATGATGGACATGGAGCCTCCCTCATTTCGTTGCGCCCGTCCGGCGCTGGTGTGGTAGTGAGCTACCGCACCTGTTCGTTGGATGAACGAAACGAGGTCATATTTGGGCACTTGCCTTTCTCTCGCCACGAGGGCTTGTGCGACGGCGATGACGAACCAGCGCAAAGGCCGCGATTTCATCGCCCGCCACGGCGAGACCGTATTCAACCTCGCCCGGCGCATGCAGGGCGATCATCCGCACACCCCGCTCACCCGCGCGGGCTTCGCCCAGGCCGATGCGATGGGGGCCGCGCTGCGCGATATCCTCGGGCCCAGGCCGAAGCTGACGATGTGGTCGTCGAGCGCCGGCCGCGCGCTCCAGACGCTGGCGGTGATCGCCGAGCATCTCGAGCTCGACTGGCACCAGGCCCGGCACGACGACCGGCTGGTCGAGATCGGCATGGGCGAATGGAGCGGGCGCTATTATGCCGACCTGATGGCCGAGGCGCCGGGCTTCCTCGATGTCGAGCACGGCCTCTACACGCGCCCGCCGCCGGGCGGAGAATGGTATGATTCGATCGCGGTCCGGGTGTCGTCCTGGCTCGCCGATACCGATGAGGATCCGGGCGACCGGCTGGTGATCATGCACGGCATGTCGAGCCGCATCCTGCGCGGGGTGATGACCGGCCTGCCGGTCCGGCCGGAATTCGGTGCACCGGTGGCGCCAGATCTGCCCCAGGGCTCGGTAGTCCGGATCGAGGGCGGAGTGGAGACGGTGGTGCATCTCGGCACCGGGCGCGGCGCGGCGCCGGCATGAGCGCGCTGGCGCTGGCGCTGTTGCTCGCCCAGGGGCGGGTGCCGCTCGGCATCTATGACAGCTGGGGCGCGTTCCGCGATCCTTCGCCCTTGCGCTGCTTCGCCATCGCCCAGCCGGTGGAGAAGCGCCGCGATCCCGGGCCCTTCGCCAGCGTGGCGAACTGGCCGCGCGACGGCGTGCGCAACCAGCTCCATATCCGCCTGAGCCGCGCACGCGCGCCGAACGCGCGGGTCACCCTGTCGATCGGCGAGCGCCGCTTCGAGCTCCAGGCCGGCGACAGCGACGCCTGGGCGCCCGACGCCCGCACCGACGCCGCGATCGTCGCGGCGATGCGCTCGGGCCGCAGCATGAGCGTGGAGACGCTGGGCGCGAACGGCGCGCCTTTTGCCGACAGCTATGCGCTGAAGGGCGCGGCGACCGCGATCGACGCGGCCGCGCTGGGCTGCGCGAAGGGATAGGGGCATAAAATTCCCCTCCCTGGAAGGGAGGGGTTAGGGGTGGGTGGAGGCCTGGCGATACTGCCACGCCCCGCCCGGCATCACCGTATCGGGGGCAAGGACCCACCCCGACCCCTCCCTTCCAGGGAGGGGAGTGATGCGCAAACTTACGGCTGCTTCGCCGCCGGCGCGCCGCCCGAGGCGGCAAGCTTCGCGCTAGCTGCCATCTGGATGCGCTTGTTGAGCAACGGGTCGCTCTGCATCGCCTGGCCGATCGCGTTGAAGCGCTCGGCGGTCAGGCCCGCGCCGGTGGCGGCGGCGGCCATCTTGGCGCCCTTGTCGGCATCGGGGGTGGCGGTGTCCTTGCGGATCTTCTCGACCTCGAGCGCCGCGGTGGCGAACTGATCGACCTCCGCATCGGTCACCGGGCCATTGGCCTGGGGTGCGGCGGGGGCGGGGGTGGTCTGGGCCGAGGCGTCCGGCGTCGCCGGAGCCGGGCTGCTCTGCGTGGTCTGGGCCAGCGCGGCCGGGGCAAAGGCCAGCGTCGCGCCGGCAAGGATCGTACCGATAAGCTTCATTACTGCACTCCAAAACGCAACTAACTCGCCCCCTTGAACGCAATGCTGCGGTGCGGGGATGCAACAGGACAAGCCGAACGCGGTGCGTCGTGGCCTGTCCGGGGTTAGTTGAGATAGGCCTGCAGCCCCGAAACCAGCGCATCGAATACTGCGCGGACCCGCGCGAGGCCGCGCAGATCCTCGTGGCAGACTACCCAGGTCTCCAGCTCGAAGCGGAAATCGGGCAGCAATCGGACCAGCCCGTCGCGCGTGCCGATCGGCACCTGGCAGATGCCGATTCCCAGCCCGGCGCGGATCGCCGCGAGCTGGGCATGGTCGCTGTCGCTGCGAAAGGCGAGGTCGCCCAGCTCCACTGCGAATCCGGCCGCCTGCACGGCGCGCAGCGTCGACGAATCGCTCTCTGGCCCGATCAGCCGGTGTCCGGACAGGTCGGCCATGGAAGTTGGCAGTGTCCGCTCGGCGAGATAGTTCGGGTGCGCATGCACGCCCAGCGGCACCGCGCCGATCCGCCGCGCGACCAGGGCGTCCTGCTGGGGCGGCACCATGCGGACCGCGACATCTGCTTCGCGGCGCAGCACGTCCTCGTTGCGGTTGCTAGGGCTCAACTCGATCACCAGACGCGGATGTTTGCGCGCAAGGTCCGCGAGGATCGGCGGCAGCGCCTCCACCGCGATCACTTCGCTGGCGGTGACGCGCACCGTGCCGGTCACTTCGTCGGGCGCGGCGGAGGCGGTGCGAACAAAGGCGTCCGAAGCGATCGCCATGGCGCGCGCATGCTCGTGCAGCGCCCGCCCCGTCTCCGTGGGGGTGAGCCCGCCGGGGGAGCGGGTGAACAGCGGCGTGCCCAGCGCCGCCTCCAGTGCAAAGATCCGCGTCCGAACCGTCGGCTGCGCAAGGTTCAGCCGCCGCGCCGCTCCGGAAAGGCTCCCGGTCTCCAGCACCGCCAGGAATGCCCGCTGCTGCTCCCAGTCGATCTCGCTCATCAAATTCTTCTAGGCGGACTGCAAAGCTTAGGCAATTTTCTTCCAACCCCGATTCATCCACCCTCGCGAACATCGGCAAGATTGGAGGCTGGAATGGAACGGATCGCATTGGTGCTCGGGGCGAGCGGCGGGGTAGGCGGCGAGACGGCGCGGGCGCTGCTCGGCAAGGGCTGGCAGGTGCGCGGGCTGGTCCGCCAGCTGCGCCCCGGCCTCGATCCCCGGATCGACTGGCGCGAGGGCGACGCGATGGTCCGCGCCGACGTGCTGGCCGCGGCGCAGGGCGTCTCGGCGCTGGTCCATGCGGTCAACCCGCCGGGCTACCTCGAATGGGACAAGCGCGTCCTGCCGATGCTGGAGAACAGCATCGGGGCGGCCCGGGCCAACGACGCCCGGCTCGCCCTGCCAGGGACGATCTACAATTACGACCCCGCCCAGACCCCAGTCGCCCGCCCCGATTCGGCCCAGATGCCGGGCACCCGCAAGGGCGGCATCCGCAAGGCGATGGAGGCCCGGATCGAGGCATCGGGCGTCCGCGGCCTGATCCTGCGCGCCGGCGACTATTATGGCCCAAGGCCCGGAAACTCCTGGCTTTCCCAGGGCATGATCACGCCGGGTAAGCCGGTGACGCGGGTCACCAATCCGGGGCGCAAGGGCGTCGGACATGCCTGGGCCTATCTCCCCGATGTCGGCGAGGCCTTTGCCCGGCTGCTCGATCGCGAGGCCGAACTGCCCCGCTTCGCCCGCTTCCATTTCGCCGGCCATTGGGACCCCGACGGCAGCGCCTTCCCCAAGGCGATCGCCGAGGCGGGCGGCCGCAAGGCCAGGCAGGTCCGCCTCCCCTGGGTGCTGCTGCCGCTCGCCGCGCTGTTCAACCCGACGATCCGCGAGCTGCTGGAAATGCGGCCCTTCTGGAACCACCCCGTCCGCCTCGACAATCGCGAGCTGGTCGCCTTTCTCGGCGAGGAGCCGCACACCCCGCTGGCCGAGTCGCTGCGGGAAAGCCTCAAAGCGCTGGGGTCACTGGAATAATCGCGCGGGATAGACTATGTGCGCGCCTATGCAGACAGCTTCGGCCGCCCCCATGCCCATCCCCGGGCACATCGATCCCGTGCCCGTGCCCCGCCCCGCGGTGGCGCGCGAGGACGGACGTGTCGACCTGATCGGTCTCACCCGCGACCAGCTTCGCGCGGTGCTCGCCGATGCCGGCATGGAGCCGAAGCAGGCCAAGCTGCGCGCCAAGCAGATCTGGCACTGGGTCTACAACCGTGGCGCGACCGAGTTCGAGTCGATGACCGACATCGCCAAGGCGCAGCACCCCTGGCTCACCGAGCGTTTCGTGATCGGTCGCCCCGAAGTGGTCGAAGCGCAGGTCTCGACCGACGGCACGCGCAAATGGCTGCTGCGCTCGGCGGACGGCCAGGATTACGAGATGGTCTTCATCCCCGATGCGGACCGCGGCACGCTCTGCGTGTCCTCGCAGGTCGGCTGCACGCTCAACTGCCGCTTCTGCCACACCGGCACGATGCGGCTGGTGCGCAACCTCACCGCCGGCGAGATCGTCAGCCAGGTGATGCTCGCCCGCGATTCGCTCGGCGAATGGCCGTCGCAGCCCGAGGGCCGCATGCTCACCAACATCGTGATGATGGGCATGGGCGAGCCGCTCTACAATTTCGACAATGTCCGCGACGGCCTGTCGATCGTGATGGACGGCGACGGCCTGGCGCTGTCGAAGCGCCGCATCACCCTGTCGACCTCGGGCGTGGTGCCGATGATGGCGCGCGCCGGCGAGGAGATCGGCGTGAACCTAGCCGTCTCGCTCCACGCGGTGACCAAGGAAGTGCGCGACGAGATCGTGCCGCTCAACCGCAAGTATGGCATCGAGGAACTGCTCCAGGCCTGTGCCGACTATCCCGGTGCCAACAATGCCCGCCGCATCACCTTCGAGTATGTCATGCTCAAGGACAAGAACGACAGCGACGAAGAGGCGCGCGAGCTGGTCCGTCTGCTCAAGAAGTACAAGCTGCCCGCCAAGGTGAACCTGATTCCGTTCAACCCCTGGCCCGGCGCGCCGTACGACACCTCGACGCCCGAGCGCGTCCGCGCCTTCTCGAACATCATCTTCGAGGCGGGCATCTCGGCCCCGGTGCGCACCCCGCGTGGTCGCGACATCGACGCCGCCTGCGGCCAGCTCAAGACCGCCGCCGAGAAGAAGAGCCGCGCCCAGCTCGACCGCGAGGCCGAGGAGAAGATGGCGGCGCTCGGCTGATCGCTGTCCGGACAAGCTTCTGCTTGTCTGGAGCATCGGCCTGCGCCAGCCCTCTCCCGGAACAGGGAGGGGCGTATGGTGCTTGGCTTGATCACCATTTCGGCATGGCTGCTGGCAGTGGCGGCCGCGCCCGATTGCGCGCCGATCGAGGGCAGCGCGGCGATCCTCGATGATCCGGCGATCGACTATGTCGTCTTCGGCGAGACCCATGGAACGACCGAGAGCCCGGCACTGTTCGGCGATCTTGTCTGCGCGGCCGCCGCGCGTGGCCCGGTAATGGTCGCGCTCGAGATCCAGCTGGCGGACGAGCCGGTCTTCGTCACCTATTTGGCCTCCAACGGCGATGCGGCGGCGCGGGCGGCGCTACTCCGTGCCGGGCTGTGGAACGACAGGATGAAGGACGGGCGTTCCAGCCTGGCGATGCTCGCGCTGGCGGAGCGGCTGCGCAGGATGTTCGAGGCGAAGCAGATCCTCGGCGTGGTCGGCACGCTCGATCCTGCCGCGCATGATCCGAACGACCAGACTCCGCACGACCGCGCCATCGCCGCAAACTGGATGCGGGCAAGGGCGGCGCATCCTGGTGCAAGGGTGCTGGCACTGGTCGGCAGCGCGCACGCGGTGGCCGGGCGCGTCGATTTCGGCGGCGGGCACGGCTTCATGGCCGCGGCCAGCTTCCTGCCGCGCGGGCACGTCGCGACGCTTGGCCCGGCCGATGCCGGCGGCCAGGCATGGGTCTGCCAGTCGATGGACGATTGCGGTCCGCACCCCGCCCGAACCGGAAGCCAGGCCTGGCCCCGCTCGATCCGCCGAAGCCCGGAAGGGCGCGCGGGGCCGCTGCGCTGGGATTATCTTTATGCCCCAGGCGGTGCCTTCACCGCCGCCGCACCCGCCAAGCCGGCGCCGTGACGGTGGACGTTTCGCTGGAACGCGTCTCGGCGCTTGACTCGGCATGGTTCGCCGGCTGCGACTTCGGGCTCGATCCGGCTGGGCGCGCCTATCCGTTCGATCCCGCCTATTCGGTATCCCTCGGCCCGGAGCGGCGGATGATCGCTGTCGCGCGCATCGACGGCCGTGTCGCCGGCTATGCCGCCTGCCAGCGCGACGGAGACGCGGGGGAGGTCCGCCGCCTCGAGATCGATCACGCGGCGCGGGGACAAGGCCTTGGGCGCTTGCTGCTGGGCGAGGCGCGGCGATGGGCCGGCGAGCAGGGGCTTGCGGCGCTGGTGCTCGAAACCATGGCCGACAATCCCGCCGCAGGCCGCTTCTTCGCGCATCAGGGTTTCGTGCTGATCCGTCAGGCGAAAGCGCTGCACTGGCAGCTGACGCTCCGCGACTAGAATCCGCTCGACAAGCGTGCCTCGCGCCAGGATTTAGGGCGCGTGCTCGACCTTCCCGATCTGATCCTCGCCGCCGCGGCCGGCACGCTGGGTGGCGCGATGAACGCGCTGGCGGGAGGCGGCACGTTTGCCACGCTGCCCGCGCTGATCGCGCTGGGCCTGCCTTCGAACATCGCCAACGCCACGTCGAACGTCGCGCTGCTGCCCGGTGCCGGTGCGAGCGCCTGGACCTATCGCGACGAGCTGGCGCCGGTGGGCGGCATGTCGGTGCGCATGCTCGCCGCGATCACCTTTGCCGGCGGGCTGGTCGGCAGCGTGCTGCTGGTGCTCACGCCCTCGCGCGCCTTCGACATGATCATCCCCTGGCTGCTGCTCTTCGCCCTTGTGGTGATGCTGTTCGGCAAACGCGCATCGGACTGGCTGCACGCGCGGGTGACGATCGGGCCGCGCACCCTGGTGACCGCACAGAGCCTGCTCGGCATCTATGGCGGCTATTTCGGCGGCGGGGTGGGGCTGATCACCACCGCGGTCTATGGCCTGCTCGCCGGTGCCGATCCGCGCTCGCTCTTCTCGATCCGCACGCTGATGCTCGCCATCGCCAATTTCGCCGCGGCGTTCGTCTTCATCGCGATCGGCATGGTGCGCTGGTCGGCCTGCCTGCCGATGCTCGCCGGCGGCGTGCTGGGGGGCTGGCTCGGCGCGCATGTCGGCAAGCGGCTGCCGCACCATGTCGTGCGGATCTGGACCTTGCTGGTGACGGCGGCGACCACCATAGTCTTCTTCGCACGCGCCTACGGATGATCGGCTGAGCAGGAATATATGCAGGTTTATCGTCACCGGCTGATCACGCGTATCTGGCACTGGATCAACGCGATCGCGGTGCTGGTGATGATTCCCAGCGGGCTGATGATCTTCAACGCCCATCCGCGCCTCTATTGGGGCAATTATGGCGCGAATTTCGATCACGCCTGGCTGAAGCTCCCGCAATGGCCGGGATGGCTGACCCTGCCTTCCACCTATGATCTGGCGGGCGCGCGGCACTGGCACCTCGCCTTCGCGCTGGTGCTCGCCTTCTCGCTGCTGGTCTATCTGCCGTGGAGCCTGCTCAACCGTCACCTCCAGCGTGACCTGCGCATCCGCAGGGCGGAGCTGGCGCCGGCGCATCTCGCCGAGGATCTCGAGGCGCATTGGCAGCTGCGTTTCCACGATCCCGCCGATCCGAAGGCGTACAACATCTTCCAGAAGGCCAGCTATGCCGGGGTGCTCTTCCTCCTGCTGCCGCTGCTGATCTTCACCGGCCTCGCGCTCGCGCCCGGCATGTGGCCCTGGCTCGCCGATGTGTTCGGCGGCCGGCAATCGGCGCGGTCGCTCCACTTCATCGCGATGGCGCTGCTCAGCCTGTTCGTGGTGGTGCATTTGACGCTGGTGATTCTCGCGGGGCCAGTCAACGAGGTCCGATCGATGATCACCGGCTGGTGGAAGGCCCCCGAGGACGCGGAGGAAGCGGCATGATTACCCGGCGCGGCCTGATCGTCTCCGGAGGGGCGACGCTGCTCGCGGGCTGTGATGCCTGGAGCAACAGCCCGATCCTGCTGAACGCCGATGAAGCGCATCGCTATCTCCAGCGCTCGATCACCGGCCGCGCGGCGCTGGCGCGCGAGTTCCGTCTGGATCAGCGCAGCCCGCGCTTCCGCACCAACGGCACCGCCAATCCGAACACGCCGGAATATAATGCGCTCGCGGCCCATGGTTTTGCCGACTGGCGGCTGCAGGTCGGCGGCATGGTCCAGCGGCCGCTGTCGCTCAGTCTGGCGCAGCTGCGCTCGCTGCCCCAGCGTGCCCAGATCACCCGGCACGACTGCGTCGAGGGGTGGAGCGCGATCGGCAAATGGCAGGGGCCGCAACTGGAGCAGGTCCTCCGCCTCGCCGGCCTGCGCGACGGCGCGCGCTACATCGTCTTCCACTGCGCCGACGTGTTCGGCCAGCGGAAGATCCCCTATTACGAGTCGATCGACCTGATCGATGCCTTCCACCCCCAGACCATCCTCGCCTGGTCGATGAACGACGCCCCGCTCGGCGTCGGCCATGGCGCGCCCCTGCGCCTCAGGGTCGAGCGCCAGCTCGGCTACAAGCAGGCCAAATATCTCATGCGGATCGAGGCGGTGGCGAGCCTGGACGGGATCGGCCGGGGCAAGGGCGGCTTCTGGGAGGATATCGCCGGCTATGAATGGTACGCCGGAATCTGATTATGTCGGATTCTTCGCAGTCGCGGAAATATTGCGGAAATCCCGTATATCCCTAAGGTGCCTATGGGGGCTGTTGACCTTCAGATGGTGGGTGACGGCTGAATGGCGTTGATTGATCGATTTTTCGCACGCGCAGTAAAGCGCGGACAACTCACCGTCATCCACGCGGATGGCACCCAGCAGAGCTTCGGCGAACCCGATCCCGCGCTCAAGCCGGTAACGATACGGTTCGGGGCGGGTGCGACGCGGCGAATCCTGCGCGATCCCTCGCTCGGCGCGGCCGAGGCGTTCATGGACGGCGACATCGACATCGTCGAGGGCGAGATCCTCGACCTGCTGATCCTCTTCGCCTCGAACAATCGCTGGGAGGACGACAATTCGGTGCTGATGCCGGGCACCCTCAAGACGGTGATGGACAAGCTCGCCTTCCGCATCGGCCGGATCAACATGCAGCGCCGCTCGAAGAAGAACGTCGCGCATCACTACGACCTGTCGGGCAAGCTCTACGACCTCTTCCTCGATACCGACCGCCAGTATAGCTGCGCCTATTTCAGCGATGCCGGCATCAGCCTCGAACAAGCGCAGCTCGACAAGAAGGCGCACATCGTCGCCAAGCTGGCGATCGGGCCGGGCATGAAGGTGCTCGACATCGGCTGCGGCTGGGGCGGCATGGCGCTCTACATCCACGAGAAGACCGGAGCCGATGTGCTCGGCGTCACTTTGTCCGAGGAGCAGCTCAAGGTCGCGCGGCAGCGTGCCCTGGACGCCGGCGTGGCGGACAAGGTGAAGTTCGAGCTGATCGACTATCGCAATCTCACCGGCCAGTTCGACCGGATCGTCTCGGTCGGCATGTTCGAGCATGTCGGCACGCCGCACTACCGCACCTTCTTCCGCAAGGTCCGCGAGCTGCTGACGCCGGAGGGCGTGATGCTGCTCCACACGATCGGCCGCGCCGGCGCGCCGGGCGTCACCGATGCCTTCACGCTCAAGTACATCTTCCCCGGCGGCTATATCCCCGCGCTCTCCGAGATCGCCAAGGGCTATGAGGGGCTGCGCTACTTCATGACCGATGTGGAGGTGCTGCGCCTCCACTACGCCAAGACGCTCAAGCACTGGTACGAGCGCACGGTGGCGTCGCGCGATGCGATCGTCGGGCTGTACGACGAGCGCTTCTACCGGATGTGGTGCTTCTACCTGGCCGGCTGCTATGTCAGCTTCGAATATGGCGGCCTGGTCAATTACCAGCTGCAATTCTCGCGCTCGCGCGACGCGCTGCCGCTGACCCGCGATTACATGTTCGATGGCGAGCGCGAGTTGCGCGAGCCGCACAAGGTAACCTTGCGTCAGGCCGGATAGGTCGCATCCATATGGGCGATGGCGGTGCGGGCGATCTCCTCCAGCACCGCCATGTCCACATCGGCGAGTTTCTTGACGTAGAGGCAGCTCTTGCCCGTCTTGTGCTTGCCCAGCCGGGCGAGCAGCGGCGCCTGCTCGTCCTTGCCGGTGAGCACATAGAGGACCAGCTCGGCCTTGCGCGGCGAGAAGCCGATCCGGCACATCTCGCCCGAATGGCCGCTGTCATAGGTGTAGCGATAGCTGCCGAAGCCGATGATCGAGGGCCCCCACATTCGGGGTTCCTCGCCGGTCAGCCGCTGCAGCATCGCGAGCACGATCTCCGCATCGGCACGGCGCACGGGATCGGGTACCGCGGCGATGAAGTCCGCGACCTTCACTTCGGTCGCCCTGGTCTTGAGCTCGGCCATTCGCCCCTCCATGTCCGTCGGGCATAGCATGCCCCAGCCGCAAAACTTGCGGAAGCGGCGCATGGACCCTAGAGCGCCCCCGTTTTCCCGCACATCCTTCGGAGTCGCCCATGTCAGACAAGATCAACCGCGTCGTGCTCGCCTATTCGGGCGGCCTGGACACGAGCGTGATCCTGAAATGGCTCCAGCAGGAATATCAGTGCGAGGTGGTGACCTTCACCGCCGATCTGGGCCAGGGCGAGGAGCTCGAGCCGGCGCGCAAGAAGGCCGAGATGGCCGGGGTGAAGCCCGAGCACATCTTCATCGACGATCTGCGCGAGGAGTTCGTCAAGGACTTCGTCTTCCCGATGATGCGCGCAAATGCCTTGTACGAGGGCCTGTACCTGCTCGGCACCTCGATCGCGCGCCCGCTAATCGCCAAGCGCCAGATCGAGATCGCCAAGCTGGTGAATGCCGACGCGGTCAGCCACGGCGCCACCGGCAAGGGCAACGACCAGGTCCGCTTCGAGCTCGGCTATTACGCGCTCAACCCGGACATCAAGGTGATCGCCCCGTGGCGCGAATGGGACCTGACCAGCCGCACCAGGCTCATCGAGTTCGCCGAGAAGCACCAGATCCCGGTCGCCAAGGACAAGCGCGGCGAATCGCCCTTCTCGACTGACGCGAACCTTCTCCACACCTCGTCCGAGGGCAAGGTGCTCGAGGATCCGTGGGAGGAAGTCCCCGATTACGTCTATTCGCGCACGGTGAACCCCGAGGACGCGCCCGACGTGCCCGAAGTCATCACCATCGATTTCGAGCGCGGCGACGGCGTCGCGCTGAACGGCGTGGCGATGTCGCCCGCGACCCTGCTCACCGCGCTCAACGAGCTTGGCCGCAAGCACGGCATCGGTCGTCTCGACCTCGTCGAGAACCGCTTCGTCGGCATGAAGTCGCGCGGCATGTACGAGACGCCGGGCGGCACCATCTATCACCTTGCCCACCGCGGCATCGAGCAGATCACCCTCGATCGCGGCGCCGCGCACCTCAAGGACGAGCTCGCCCCGCGCTATGCCGAGCTGATCTACAACGGCTTCTGGTTCGCCCCCGAGCGCGAGATGCTCCAGGCCGCGATCGACTACAGCCAGGAAAAGGTCACCGGCACCGTCCGGCTCAAGCTCTACAAGGGCAGCGTGATCATCACGGGTCGCAAGTCGCCCTATTCGCTCTACAGCGAGAAGGTCGTCACCTTTGAGGACGACCAGGGCGCCTATGACCAGCGCGACGCCGCGGGCTTCATCAAGCTCAACGCGCTCCGTCTGCGCCTGCTCGGCCGCCGCGAGGGCTGATCGGACGGGCCCGCTGGCGACGGCGGGCCAGCCATCGCGCTTCTCAAGACCGCGTTCCGTTGCGCGCCGTTGCGCGACGGGCAGCCTTTAGCGCCGCGGCTGATCCAGCAGGCCGATGAAAAAGGCGGTCACCACCATCTGCAGTCCGGTGCAGCAGAGCACCAGCGACGGGATGGTGAGCCGCATCAGCGCGGCGGGGTTCATCCCGCCAAAGTCCTGGCCGGCCCAGATCGCCGTGGCGGTGATACCGCCGCCGATACCGAGCGCGAGCATCGACCCGCCCAGGATGCAGGCGCGCTCGACGCTGAACCAGTTGCGCACCCGCCGCATCAGCCCGCTCTCTGGCCACATGCCGGCGATCGTGCCGTAGCGCCGCGCCATCACGCTCAGGCCGATCAGCTGCGAGCCCATCAGCACCGCCATCGCCGCGAAGATCATGGTGTGGATGCCGAACTCGACGCCGCCCAGGTGCACGTCGCCGGGAATCAGGCCGAGCAGCGCGACGAGGCCGGTGAGCGCCAGCGCCAGCCCTGGATAGAGGAACAGCCATTTGGGTGCGTAGATCAGCAGGAAGCGCAGGTGCCGCCAGCCGTCGCGCCAGGTGCGCAGGTGCGGCGGCCGGCTGCGCCCGTCCGGCTGCAGCGTCGTCGGCACCTCGCGGATGTCGAGGCGGGCGATCGACGCCTTCACCACCATCTCGCTGGCGAACTCCATGCCGGGTGCGTGGAGCCCCAAAGCCTGGATGCTGTCGCGGCGGAAGGCGCGCAGGCCGCAATGGAAATCGCCGATCGGCGTCCGGAAGAAGATCCGGCCGAGCAGGCTGAGCACCGGATTGCCCAGATATTTGTGCAGCACCGGCATCGCTCCCGGCGCGATGCCGCCTTCGAAGCGATTGCCCATCACCAGCTCGGCACCGTCGCGCAGCGCAGTGAGGAAGGGCATAAGCCCGCCGAAGTCATAGCTGTCGTCGGCATCGCCCATGGCAATGTAGCGGCCGCGCGCCGCTTCGATGCCGCCGATCAGCGCTGCGCCATAGCCGCGCGCCGGGACATGGACGATTCTCGCGCCGAGTGCGTTGGCGATCTGCTGCGATCCGTCGGTCGAGCCATTGTCGGCGATCAGGACTTCGCCCGCGATGCCATGGTCGTCGAGAAAGGCGCGGGCCTTCTTGATGCAGACCGCCAGCGTCTCCGCCTCGTTGAGGCAGGGCATCACGATCGACAATTCTATCGCCTCGGCCTCGCGCGGCGGCACGGCGCGGGAAACGGGCTTCAGGACCTGGGCAGCTAGGGGCACGCACGATTCCTTTTCGGATATGCTGCCTGTCTGCCTGCAGGAGCGCCAAATTTTGGTTAACGCCCCTCGATTCCGCTTCGAGGCGGAAGGTCGTGTTAACCAAATTTCAGCGGTCGCCGGATAGGCAGCGTGAGACGCACAGGGAGATATGTCGAATGCTCGGCACCGTTCACGGCAAACTCGTCTTCAACCGCCGCATCCGCCGGCTGGCGACGGCGATCGCGGAGCGCATTCCGCAGAATGCCCGCGTGCTCGACGTAGGCTGCGGCAGCGGCGATCTCGCCGCGCTGATCATGCAGATGCGCCCCGATGTGCGGATCGAGGGGATCGACGTGCTCGTCCGCCCCGACACCGCGATTCCGGTGCACGCCTATGACGGCGCCCACATACCGTTCCCCGACGACAGCTTCGATGCCGCGATGGTGATCGACGTGCTCCACCACACCGACGACCCCGCGGCGGTCCTGGCCGAGATTTCGCGAGTCGCGCCGCACGTCGTGATCAAGGATCACCTGCGCAACGGCCTGGCCGCGGGCCCGACGCTGCGCTTCATGGACTGGGTCGGCAACGCCGCGCACGGCGTGCGCCTGCCCTACAACTATCTCTCGCGCCGCGAATGGACCGCGATCTGGGGCAAGCTCCACCTCGCCACCAGCGCCTTCGCGGACCGGCTGGCGCTCTATCCGCGCCCCTTCTCCTGGCTGTTCGACCGGGGACTGCACTTCGTCGCCGTCCTGTCGCGCTGATCCGATGACCATGTCGCCGCCGGCGGGGGCGGAAGCGCGGCGCGGCACGATCCGGCTCGACCTCGCGATCGCCATCGGCCTCGCGCTCGTGCTCACCATCGGCTGGTCGATCACCGACTGGCCGCGGCTGAGCCGCATGCTGCTGCCTGATCCCGACGACATGATGCGCCTGGCCCAGGTCCGCGACTGGCTGGCCGGGCAAGGGATCAACGACTGGACGCAATATCGCATGGCGCCGCCAGCCGGCTCGCCGATGCACTGGTCGCGGATCAACGATTTCGGCATCGCCGCGATCATCCTCGCGCTGACGCCGCTGCTGGGACGCGCGCACGCCGAGCTGGCGGCGGTCCTGCTCTATCCCGGGCTGCTGTTCGCCTGCGCGATCTTCCTGTCCGCCCGGATCGGCCGGCGCCTCTGGGGTGCCGAAGCGGGTCCGGTCGCGGCCGTGCTGACCGCGCTCGCCTATCCCGGCACCACCGTGTTCATCCCCGGCCGGATCGATCATCACGCCTTGCAGGTGGTGCTGATCCAGCTGCTCGTCCTCGCGCTGATGCGCGCGCCGGGAGCGGCATCCGGCGCGGCGGTGGGACTGCTCACCGCGCTCAGCCTGATCGTCGGGCTCGAGACCGGGCCGCAGGTCGTCGCCCTGCTCTCGGTGCTGGCGCTGTTCTGGGTGTGCCGGGGCACGGACGAGCGTATGCGCCTCGCCGGCTTTGCCGCCGCATTGGGCGGGACGACGCTGCTCTTCCTCGCCTTCCTGCGCCCGACCTATTGGACCGCGGCGTTGTGCGATGCATTCACCCCGGCCTCGTCCACCGCGATGCTGGCGGTCGCCGTGGCGATGGGCGCACTGGCCGCGCTCACGCCCTGGCTGCGGGACTGGCGCCTGCGAATCGCCGTCGGTGCGCTGCTCGGCGGCGCGGCGATCGGGGGCACGCTGTTTGCCTATCCCAGCTGCATCAACGGCCCCTATGGCGTGATGGACCCGTTCCTGCAGACGGCGTTCCTGCCCTATATCGACGAAGCCAATGGCGTGCTGCAGCAGCCGCGGCTCGCCAAGATCGTTTCCATCGGCGGCATGCTCGGCATGGCGTGCCTGGTCGCGATCTGGATGCTCGTGCGAGAGCGCCGGCGCTGGGCAGTGCTGCTTCCCGACGCCGGCGTGGTGCTCGCGTCCGGGCTGGTGATGCTGGCGCAGGTCCGCGGCGTCTATATCGGCGCGCCGCTCGCCGCGCCGATGCTCGCGGTGCTCGTAATCCTCGCTCGCCGGCAGGTGCGCTGGCAATTGCCGCTGGTGATTGCCGCCTGGTCCGCCGCGGCCGGGATGGTCTATGTCACCGTCGCCGATCAGCTGGAGATGCGGCTGCAGCCGCGCGGCAGCGCCGAGCCGGCAAAGGGCGTCAATCCACCCAAGGTGCAGGTGCTGTGCTCGGCCGGCGATGCCTGGCGGCAGGTCGATCGCGCGCCGACCGGCGTGATCATGGCCGGCACGAACGTCGCTTCCTATGTCGTCGGCGCCACGCATCATGCCACCATCGGTGCCGGCTATCATCGCAACGATCGCGGCAACATGGCGATGTACCGCTTCTTCCTCGGCAAGCCCGAGCAGTCGCTGGCGATCGCGCGGCAGTGGCATGTCGATTACGTGCTGTTCTGCCCCGGCGATTTCGATGAAATCCAGGTGTCCGCCAATTTCCCGACCAGCCTCGCGGCGCAGTTGCGGGCGGGCCGGCGGCCCGTCTGGCTGGAGCCGATTCCGCTCACCGGCACGCCGCTGGAATTCTATCGCATACGCGAAATGCGCTGAGCGCTTGCGGCGAGGGGCTTTGCTCCCCTAAAGCCGCGGGATGGACAGGGGCGACGCGTTGCAATGGTGGCAGACACGATGGTTCGTGGCGCTCTGCATCTTCATAGCCGTGATTCCGCTGCTCTGGCCGACCATCCCGCCGCTGGTCGACCTGCCGGGACACATGGGGCGCTACCGCGTCCAGTTCACCTATGACCAATATCCGTTCCTGCGCGAGTGGTATGATTTCCGCTGGAGCCTGATGGGCAATCTCGGCGTCGATCTGCTCGTCATCCCGCTCCACTATGTCTTCGGGCTCGAGCTGGCGGTGAAGCTGGTGGTGATCTCGATTCCCGCCATGACCGTCGGGGGCATGCTGTGGATCGCGCGCGAGGTGCATGGCCGGATCCCGGCGACCGCGCTGTTCGCGCTGCCGCTCGCCTATGCCTTTCCCTTCCATTTCGGCTTCGTCAATTTCGCGCTGTCGATGGCGTTCGCGCTACTGGCGTTCGGCTGGTGGCTGCGGCTGGCGCGGCTCGGCAAGTTCGTCTTCCGGTCGATGGTGTTCCTGCCGATCTCGGTGCTGATCTGGGTCTGCCACACCTATGGCTGGGGCCTGCTCGGCGTGCTCGCCTTCTCGGCCGAGCTGATTCGCCAGCACGATCTGCGCCGCAATCCGGCGCTGCCCTGGTACAAGGACATTGTCGGCGGCTGGATCCTGCCCTGCTTCTTTGCCGGCCTGCAGTGCATCGTGCTGGTGCCGCCGGCGCTGCTGATGGTGCTGTGGCGCTCGGGCGGGCATGTCAGCGGCCAGACCTTCGACATGTTCAACTGGCGTGCGAAGATGCTGTGGATCACCCAGGTCTTCCGCGACCGCTGGCAGCTGTTCGATCTGGCTTCGGTCGGCGTGCTGTTCCTGCTGCTGTTCAAGGCAGTGCGCGATCCGAACATCCAATATTCGCGCAACCTGGCGCTGTCGGCGATCTTCCTGACCCTGGTCTACGCGTTGCTGCCGCGTGTCGTGTTCGGTTCGGCCTATGCGGACATGCGGCTGGTGCCGTTCCTGCTCGCCGTCGGCATCCTCGCGATCCGGTCCAAGCCGGGCCTGTCGATCCGCGGCGCCGCCACCGTCGCGATATTGGGCATGACGTTCTTCTGCGTGCGCATCGCCGCGACCACCTGGAGCTTCGCGCTCTACAGCGGCACCTATGATCGCGAGCTGAAGGCGCTCGAGCATCTGCCCCAGGGCGCGCGCCTCATCACCTTTGTCGGCGAGACCTGCCGCTACGAATGGAAGCAGACCCGCCTCCAGCACGTTCCCGCGCTCGCGCTGGAGCGCAAGCTCGCCTATACCAACGACCAGTGGTCGATGGCCGGCGGCCAGCTGCTCACCGTGCGCTATGCTGCCGCCAAGCGCTTCGCGCACGATCCCTCGCAGATCGTCACCGACGTGCAGTGCCCGCGCGAATATTGGCGCCCGGTCGCCTGGGCGCTGGCGCGTTTCCCGCGCGACGCGTTCGACTATGTCTGGATGATCGAGACGCCGGCCTATAATCCGCGCTTCGAGCAGGGCCTGATCCCGCTATGGCGCGACGGATCGAGCGCGCTGTTCAGGATCGACCACTCGGTGCCCGCCCCGGTGATCGAGCCCGGCGAGCTGCCGGTGCCGCGCTGGGAGCGCGACATCATCCTGCGCGAAGGCCATGGCGGCGAAAGTCGCCTGCCGGATCCCGAGGCGAGCCCGGTGCCCGAGCCGGAGGAATCGCCGGTGCCGGTCGCCTCGCCGAGCCCGACGCCGTCGCCCAGCCCGACCCACAAGGCGAAGCACAGGAAGGCAAGGCACTAGGGTTCAGCTACCTGCGTTCCCCGGCGAAAGCCCGGGCCCAGGGTTTCTCTGCCGTGTCGCTTGTGACCCTGGGCCCCGACTTTCGCCGGGGAACTAGTCAGGCCAATTCGGCGAGGTATCCCGATATGCCTACCCGCCCCGCCGAAACGGCGTCAGCTCGCCGAGATATTCCTGCTCCTGCGCCACCGATTCGCGCTCGCGCTCCAGATAGTCGGCAACGGCGCGGCGGAAGCCCGGATCGGGGAGGTAGTGCGCCGACCAGGTGGTGACCGGCGCATAGCCGCGCGCCAGCTTGTGCTCGCCCTGCGCGCCGGCCTCGACACGGCTGAGTCCGCGCGCGATCGCCGCGTCGATCGCCTGGTAATAGCAGAGCTCGAAATGGAGGAAGGGCACTTCCTCGGTGCAGCCCCAATAGCGGCCGTAGAGCGTGTCGGCGCCGATCAGGTTGAGCGCCCCCGCGATCGGCCGGCCATCGCGATAGGCGAGGATCAGCAGCACCTTGTCGGCCATCTCGCGGCCGAGCAGCGTGAAGAACTCGCGGGTCAGATAGGGCCGGCCCCATTTGCGGCTGCCGGTGTCCTGGTAGAAGGTCCAGAACACGTCCCAATGCGCCTCGTCGATCTCGCTGCCGGTCAGGTGGCGGATGCTGAGCCCTTCCACTGCGGCGGCGCGTTCCTTGCGGATCGCCTTGCGCTTGCGGCTGGCGAGCGCGCCCAGGAATTCGTCGAAGTCGCCATAGCCTTCGTTCGCCCAGTGGAACTGGGTGCCGGCGCGGAGCAGCCAGCCTGCCGCCTCGAACAGCGGCAGCTGGGCGTCGTCGAGGAAGGTGACGTGCGCCGAGGATAGCCGGTTCTGGTCGGTCACTGCCTCGATTCCCGCGATCAGCCCGGGGGCCAGCGCCCCGTCGCGCAGCAACAGGCGCGGGCCGGGCACCGGCGTGAAGGGCACGGCGATCTGCAGCTTGGGATAATATTGGCCACCCGCCTGCTCCCAGGCATCGGCCCAGCCATGGTCGAAGACATATTCGCCCTGGCTGTGGCTCTTCGCATAGGCCGGGGCGATGGCGGCAGGCACGCCCTGGCCGTCCTCGATCACGATCGGCAGCGATTGCCAGCCGGTGCGCGGGCTCACCGATCCCGAGCGTTCGAGGATCGACAGGAAGGCATGGCTGACGAAGGGATTGCGGTCGCCCGCGCATGCGTCCCAGTCGCCCGGCAGGATCGAGCTGACTCCATCGGCGATGCGGGCGGTCACGGAAGCGGCGGGCACGACACCGAGATAGTTGTCCGCGCGCCGTTATGCCACCGGTTCAGGCCGTATATCCGTCGCGGGCCATCGCGTCGGCTACCACGGGGATGGCGGGCGCGAGTTCGGCGGCATAGTTGCGCCAGCGCTCGACCGACTTGGTGTGCACCGCCTCGCGCACCTGCGCATAGCTGGGCGTCGCGGCGAAGCGGCGGCTCTCGTGGAACTTGAGCTGGGCCGGCTCCACTTCCATGCCGAGAAAGGCCATCAGGGCCTCGGTCTCGTTCGCCTGGCCGGTGAGGAACTTCTCATAGACCAGCCGGTGGAAGGGGATGCCGATCGCTTCCCAATGCTCGGTCAGCTCGGAGATGGCCGCCAGATGGTGTGCGGCGTCCTCCAGCCGGAAGCCGCAGTTGAAGCCGTGGGTCAGTGCATGGCTCATCGCCGAGACCAGGACGTCGAGCGGATGACGGCGCACCGAGATGATCTTCGATTCGGGAAAGGCGAGGCGGACCAGCGGCATGTAGATGTCGTTGAGCGGCATCTTGTCGGTGAACCAGTCGGCCCCCGGCTCGAGCAGGCCATATTGCTCGGCGCGGGCGAGATAGAAGTCGCGGAACAGCGTGACCACATGGTGCCGGTCTGCGGCGAGCAGGCCGGACAATCCTTCGGGAAAGCGGCCGATCTGGGTGACCGCGAACTCGATCAGTTCGCCGGTGAAGGGCAGCTCGCCGCCGGGCCGGATGCGCGAATGGCTGGCGAGGATCTGCTCGGCCATGGTGGTGCCCGAGCGCGGGAAGCCGAGGATGAACAGCGGCTGGGGCACGTCGGAGCGCCGGCGCGCGCGCGGGAAGGCGGCGAAGCGCTCGGGTGTGAAGACCTGGCGCAGCTGCGCGATATGTGCCTCGACACCTTCTCTGGCATAGCTCTGGCTGCCCTCGCGCAGCAATTGCGCCTTGCCTTCGACGAAGTCGCGCCACGCCTCGGCATGGCGGCCCGCCTTGTCGCGCATCCGGCCGCGCAGCAGCGTTCCGGTGCCCGGAAGCATGGGCACGGCGTCGAGCATCGCCAGCCCCTCGCGCCAGTCCGGGGTGCGATCGAGCAGCATCGCCTCCTGGATCGTCACGTCCTGGCCGGTGGCTGCGCCGAGCGCGGCAGTCTCGGCCAGCATCGCGCGTGCTTCCTCGAACCGATCCTGCCGTTCGAGCGCGAGCGCCAGATGGGCGCGGGGCAATATGCCGTTCGGCATGTTCTCCACCGCCTCGCGCAACGCGCGCTCGGCTTCCTCCAGGTCGCCTTCGCGGATCAGATCGTGGCCGAGTGCGGCGAGCAGTTCGGGATGACGCTCGCCCAGCGCGATTGCGCGACGCAGATGCCATATGCCGGGCGCGAGCATGGTGCGCTCGGAGAGCTTGATGCCGAGCATCGCGTGGGCGAAGCCGTTCTCCGGGTCCGCCGCGATCGCATCGCGCGCCACCGCTTCGGTTTCCGCGGCGCGGCCCTGCGACGCGAGCAGCCGGGCGAGGGCATTGTATCCGCCGCGCCGGTCCGGCGCCATCGCGATCGCCTGGGCCCAGATCTGCTCGGCGCTGCGCAGGTCGCCGCGCGCCTGGACGATGGTGGCGAACAGTTCGAGGCCGTCGGGATCGGCCGGATCGGCGCGAACCGCGGCCTGTACGAGATCGAGCGCCCGATCGAGCTGGCGTGCCTCCAATGCGGTGCGCGCCTGGGCGAGGATATCCTGGGTCATTGCCGCCCTTATCGGCACGGGCGGGGCGGTGAAGCAAGGGTCAGCGGCGGATCCGTACGTCGCGCTGCGGCAGCGCCAGCGTGATGCCATGTTCCTTGAACATCACCCAGAGCCGGTTGAGCACGTCGCTCTTCACATTGCCGACGCCGCTCTCGGGATCGCTGATCCAGGTGAGAATCTCGTGCTCGACACCATTCTCGCCGAATGCGGAGAGGCGGACATTGGTCGGCGGATCGTTGAGCGCGCGCGGGCTTTCCCTGGCGGCGCGCAGCATCAGCTCCTGGGCGAGCTTGAGGTCGCAATCATAGGAGACCGTCACCGGGATGCGGACGCGGACATTGCGGTCGGTGTACGACCAGTTCTCCACCTCCTGAGTCATCAGGATCTCGTTCGGGATCAGATGCTCCTTGCCGTCCCGGGTGACGACGCTGACCGCGCGCACGCCGATTTTGTTCACCCAGCCGAAGCTGTCACCGACCACGATCACGTCGCCCGGCTTGATCGAGCGGTCCATCAGCAGGATGATCCCCGCGATCAGGTTGCCGATCGTCTTCTGCAGGCCGAAGCCGATCGCCAGGCCGAACGCGCCGGAGAAGACCGCGAAGGCGGTGAGGTCGATCCCCAGCAGGTCGATGCCGACGAAGAAGGCGACCACCACCGCGGCGATCGCCGCGAGCTTCTGGAACAGCAGCTTCTGGGTCGGGTCGAACCCCCGCGCCGTCGCGATCCACTGCGTCAATATCCGGTTGAACAGGCGGACGCCGGCGAAGAGCAGCAATACCGTGATGCTGATGCTGATCAGCGAGAGCAGGGTGAGGCGGCGCGCGCCGATGTCGATGCCGACGCGCTCAAGCGTCTCGCGGGTCGCGGCGAACCCGCCGATCGCGTGGCTGAGGATCGCGGCGAAGGCGATCGCCGCCGCGGTCCAGGCGATCGAGCGCGGCAGGTTGAGCCCGCGCAATACTGCGATGCTGAACATCGCCGCAGCCGCGCCGGTGGCGAAGCCCAGGCCGAGCGCCGCCAGCGGGTGCCAGTTCCAGCCGGCGAGGATGATGCCGAGCAGCACCGTCGCGACGCCGTGGCGGATCACCTCGCACACGCGCCCGCTGAACAACGGCCCGTGATCGGCGTCGCGCGACCAATATTCGGCGATCCGCGGCCCGATCCGCCGCCCGGCCAGCCAGCCCAGCGCCAGCGCGGCGACGGCGAGCCCCACGGCGATGCCTGCTTCGCTCAGCTCCGGAGGGGAGGGGAGATTGTGCCCCGCCAGCCAGTCGCCGAACCGCTGCATCATCCCCGGGCATCCCCAAAGGCTGCCAGGCCACGTTCGAGATCGGCGATCAGGTCCTCCGGATCCTCGAGCCCGATCTGCAGGCGGACGACCGGCCCCTCGGCCTTCCACTCGGTCGCGGTGCGGAAGCGCTGCGGATCGACCGGCAGGGCGAGGCTCTCATAGCCGCCCCAGCTATAACCGATGCCGAAATGCTCCAGCATGTCGATGAGCGCCGCGCGTTCCTTCTCCCCGCCGCCGTTCAGCACGAAGGAGAACAGGCCGGCCGCACCCTTGAAGTCGCGGTGGAAGAGTTCGTGCCCCGGGCAATCGGGCAGCGCCGGGTGCAGCACCCGCGCCACTTCCGGCCGGGTCTTGAGCCATTCGGCGATCTGCAGCGCGGCCCGGCCATGCTGCTCAAGCCGGATCGCCATGGTCCTGAGGCCGCGCGCGCCGAGCCAGGCATCGTCCGGGCTCGCGGTCTGGCCGAGCTGATAGCTGGTGTCGCGCAGCTTCTGATACTTGCCCTCGGCCGCGGTGACCGAGCCGAGCATCACGTCCGAATGGCCGACGACGTACTTGGTGGCGGCAAGGATGGTGTAATCGATCCCGAGCTGGATCGCCGGGAACAGCAGGGGTGTCGCCCAGGTGTTGTCGAGCACCGTGGCGATGCCGCGATCCTTCGCCACCGCGACGATCGCCGGCACGTCCTGTACCTCGAAGGTCAGGCTGCCCGGGCTCTCGAGGAAGATCACCCTGGTGTTCTCGCGGCACAGCGCCGCGATGCCCTCGCCGATCAGCGGATCGTAATAGCTGGTCTCGATCCCCATCCGCTTGAGTAGGCCATTGGCGAAGTTGCGGGTGGGATCATAGGCGCTGTCGGGCACCAGCAGGTGATCGCCCGGCGACAGCAGCGCGAGCAGGGTCGAGACGATCGCGGCGACGCCCGAGGGGTAGAGCAGGGTGGCTTCCGCCCCTGGCTCCAGCTCGGTCAGCGCTTCGGCGAGCGACCACTGGGTCGGCGTGCCACGCCGGCCGTAGAACAGGCGGTGATGCGTGTCCTTCGCGCCGCTGGCGCGCAGGTCCGCGACATTGTCGTAGAGGATCGTCGAGGCGCGCCACACCGGCGGATTGACGATGCCCTGGGTCCATTCCTTGCGCCGGCCGGCGGAAACAACCTTGGTCTTGTCCTGCCAGACCTTGTTCTGCTCATCGCTGCTCATGCCGGCCCCAATGCCTTGGCAGTATCGGGACGGCTACCCCATTCGGTCCAGCTGCCGTCATACAGCGCGGCCTCATTGTCGAGCAGATGCGCGCCGAACGCCAGGATCGCGGCGGTGATGCCGGAGCCGCAGGTGGTCACCAGCGGCTGGCCAAGGTCGATGCCATGCTCCTCGAACACCGCGCGGATATGCTCGGGCGCCTTCCAGGTGCCGTCGGCATTGAAGAACTTCGGATAGGGGATGTTCTTCGAGCCCGGGATATGGCCGGCGGCGACCTCGGCACGCGGATCGGCTTCGTCGCCGGTGAAGCGGGCGGCGGAGCGGGCATCGGCGATCTGGCCGGTCTCCGCTTTCATCTCGTGCAGGGTCCGGGCGTGGGCCGTGGGCGCACGGGCCTCGAAATCGCCGGGTTCGGCTTCGTGTGGCCCGGCTGTGCACAACCGGCCTTCCGCCTTCCACTTGGTCATGCCGCCGTCGAGCAGCGCGACATCGACGCCGGCGAGCCGCAGCACCCACCAGGCACGGCACGAGGTGTGGTGCGGGCCATTGTCGTACAGGACGATCGGCGTCTCGGTGTTCGCTCCCAGCGTGCGCAGCCGCTCGGCGATCTTGGCGACGGTCGGCATGGTCGAGGGCAGCGGGCTGTCCTCGTCGACCAGCGTGTCGAGGTCGAGGAACCGCGCGCCTGCGATATGCTCGGTCTCGAATTCCGCCCGCGGGTCGCGTGGCGGCGATCCTGGGATCGTCGATGTATAGGTTGCGTCGAGCACCAGCACATGATCTGCGCCGGCCAGCCATTCGGTCGTTACGAGCCCGTCCATGGCTCCGTCTCCTAGAAGGATGCAAAGCGCATCGCAAACTCCTACATGGCGGGCATGGACGCCAAGCATCTCGGAAAAACCTCGACCCTTCCCGCCACGCCGGAAGAGGCCGAGCTCGACTATGTGCCCAATCCGCGCAAGGGCACCCGCTATCTCATCCGCTTCGCGGCACCCGAGTTCACCTCGCTCTGCCCGATCACCGGCCAGCCCGATTTCGCGCATCTGGTGATCGACTATGTGCCGAAGGACATGATCGTCGAATCCAAGTCGCTCAAGCTGTTCCTCGGCAGCTTCCGCAACCACGGCGCCTTCCACGAGGATTGCACCGTCGGCATCGGCCAGCGACTGTTCGACGAGATGCAGCCGGAATGGCTCAGGATCGGCGGGTACTGGTACCCCCGCGGTGGTATACCGATCGACGTTTTCTGGCAGTCTGGTGCAGCGCCAGAAGGTGTCTGGATACCCGATCAGGGGGTGCCGGGCTATCGCGGCCGCGGCTGAACGACACATTTACAAGCTGCAGTGCGAGTCGTATCATGCCGCACTGCAGCATGATGAAACCTTATTGAAAACAGTTGGTTTGGAAGGATGAGCGTGGGGGCAACACGCAATTGAGTTTGCGATAGCGAAAGGAATGATCGGCGCATGAAAGCCCCGAAAATCCAGCACATCGCGCTGATCGGCAACTTCCTGCCGCGCAAATGCGGCATCGCCACCTATACTACCGATACCTATACCGCGCTCAAGACGCGCTTCCCCGAACTTCGAGTCGATGTCTATGCGATGGACGACCATCCGGGGCGTTACGACTATCCCGATGCGGTCACTGGCTCGATCCCGCAGCAGGAGCGCCCGGCCTATATCGAGACCGCCCGTCGGATCGAGGCCTCTGGCGCGCAGGCGCTGTGGGTCCAGCATGAATATGGCATCTATGGCGGCCCGGCCGGCGAGCATCTGATCGCGCTGCTCGATCGCCTGTCGATCCCGGTGATCGCGACGCTGCACACGGTGCTGGAGAGGCCCAATCCCGACGAGCGCCGCGTGATGGAGGCGCTGCTGCGCCGCGCCTCGCGGGTGATCGTGATGGCCGAGAAGGGCCGCGAGATCCTCAAGCGCGTCCACGGCGCCGACGACAAGAAGATCGCGATGATCCCGCACGGCGTGCCGGATCGCCCCTTTGCCGACCCTGAGGATTTCAAGCCGCGCTTTGGCTGGCAGGGGCGCGAGGTGATCCTCACCTTCGGCCTGCTCGCGCCGAGCAAGGGCATCGAGACGATGATCGAGGCGATGCCGGCGATCGCCGAGGCCCGGCCCGATTCGCTCTATGTGATCCTGGGCGCCACCCATCCCAATCTCGTCGCGCATGAGGGCGAGGCCTATCGCGAGCGATTGAAGGCGCGCGCCGAGGAACTGGGGGTGGCCGATCATGTCGCCTTCATCGATGGTTTCGTCGAGCAGGACGAACTGCTCGACTATCTCCAGGCGGCGGACGTCTATGCGACGCCCTATCCCAATCCCGCGCAGATCACCTCGGGCACGCTGTCCTATGCGGTGGCGGTGGGCAAGCCGGTGGTCTCGACGCCCTATATCCACGCGACCGAGATCCTGGGCCAGGATCATGGCGTGCTGGTGCCGTTCAACGACAGCGCGGCCTTCGCCCGCGAGATCGGCCGACTGCTCGCCGACAAGGATGCCCGGCTGGCGCTGGCGCACCGCGCCTATGCCCGGGGCAGGACGATGCTGTGGCCGCGTCTTGCCGAGACCGCGATGGACACGCTGGTGAGCATCATGGCGACCAGGCCGCGGCGCTTCGCCCGCGCCAGCCAGGAGCTCGCGCCGCTCAAGCCGGACCTCGCCGCCGTGGAGCGGATGAGCGACGCCACCGGCATGCTCCAGCATTCGATCTTCTCGGTGCCCGATCGGCGCCATGGCTATTGCATCGACGACAATGCCCGCGCGCTGATCCTGATGTCGAGGATCGAGGGGATCGACGAGACGCTGCGCGACAAATGGACGAGCGTCTATGCCGCCTTCGTCCAATATGCCTGGAACCAGGACCTGCGCCGCTTCCGCAACTTCATGAACTTCGACCGGACCTGGTGCGAGGATGTCGGGTCGGAAGATTCGAACGGCCGTGCGCTCTGGGCGCTGGGCGTCACGGCGCGCGACGCCAAGGCGCTCAAGCATCGCGACTGGGCGTCGGCATTGTTCGACGCCACCGCCTCGATCGCGCTGGAGCTGGGCAGCCCCCGCGCGCGCGCCTTCGCGATGCTGGGGGCGGCGGCGATGCTCGATGCGCATCCGGGGCACCGGCTCAGCCGCGAGATCCTCACCCGCTTCGGCGAGGAGCTGATCGAGCTGCTCGACGGCAATCGCCGGCCCGAATGGAGCTGGTTCGAGATCGTGCTGGCCTATGACAATGCTCGGCTGCCCGAAGCACTGCTGCGTGCCGGCATGGCGCTGGGCCGCAGCGAGTTCACCAGTGTGGGGCTCGAGACGCTCGAATGGATCGTCGGGCAGCAGACTTCGCCCGAGGGTCGCTTCCGTGCTGTCGGCACCGAGAGCTTCGGTCGCGAATATGCGGCACCGCTTCAGTTCGACCAGCAGCCGCTGGAGGCGCAGGCGACCGTGGAGGCCTGTGTCACGGCCTATGAAGCGACGGGCGAGCGGCGCTGGGTGGAGGAGGCGATGCGGGCCTATCGCTGGTATCTCGGTGCCAACGACCTCGAGCTGCCGCTGGCCAGCGCGCAGGATGGCGGCTGCTTCGACGGGTTGATGCCGCACGGGCTGAACCGCAACCAGGGCGCCGAGTCGATTTTGGCGCTCCAGTTGGCGAATTGTGCGATTTCCGCCCTTTCAAATGCAACCGGAACCGTGGCAACACCGTTACGAGCTGCCGTCGCCTAGAGCTTCAGGCCTGGGCGCCGGTGCGGGAAATGGCTGGGAGCCGGATGCTCGAACTTTTCAATCATGCATTGCGCCTGCGGGCAGACCCTTCCCGCGTGGTGGTCCGCCCGTTCCACATAGCCTGGGCCTCCAACGGGTCGGCGCCGAGCCGGACCGAGCGGCTGGTGAGCGAAGTGCTCGCCATGTCGCCGGGGGCGGCGCGGGCCCAGCTGGAGATCGTGCTCAAGGACTTCGAGGCGCGCCACTGGCAGACGCGTCGCGTGTTCATGACGCGCTATGACGAGATCGAGGGGATGCTCGGGCTCGACGGCAGCCAGATCGGGGACGAGAAGCGCCAGCTGATCGGCGCCTATTTCTGCCACGAGTACAGCTATGCCGCCGCCGCGCTGATGAACCCGAGCGCGGTGCCGCACTACGACCAGACCGGCATGCCGGAGGGCAGTCTGCGCATCCTGATGAGCCTGCGGGCGGTGGGCGAGGGGCACATCTCCTCGGTCGCCTTTCGCGAGGGGATTATTACCGAGAGCAACGAGCTGACCCTGGCGCCCGAGCCGCCCTTCGCCACCGCGGCGGATGCCCGGGAAGAGGATGAGGAGCATGTCCCCGAGGGGCCGGTGACGGTCTATCGCCACCGCGATTCGACGCTCTCCGGCACGGTGATCTTCCCGATCACCAAGGCCCAGTCGAACGGGCTCGAGGACCTGCGCATCACCCATTTCCGCCACGAGGACGGCGAAGAGGAATGGATCGGCACCTACACCGCCTATAACGGCTCGGTGATCCAGTCCGAGCTGCTGCGCACCCGCGACTGGCGCAGCTTCGACCTGGTGCCGATGTCGGGCAGCGCCAGCCGCAACAAGGGCATGGCGCTGTTCCCGCGCACCGTGAACGGCAGGTACATGATGCTCGGCCGGCAGGACGGCGAGAACATCTTCCTCCATGCCTCGGACGACATCACCCGCTGGGAAGGCGGCGAGCTGCTGATCAAGCCGAAATTCCCCTGGGAGCTGGTCCAGATGGGCAATTGCGGCCCGCCGATCGAGCTCGACGAGGGCTGGCTGATCCTCACCCACGGCGTCGGCGCGATGCGCAAATACTCGATCGGCGCGGCGTTGCTCGACAAGAACGACCCGTCGAAAGTGCTCGCCCGTTCGCCCGAGCCGCTGCTCGCCGCGGCGGACCAGGACCGCGAGGGCTATGTGCCCAACGTCGTCTACACCTGCGGCGCCATCAAGCATGGCGACAAGCTGTTCATCCCGTACGGCGTGGCGGACAGCTCGGTGGCGTTCGGCTTCGTGCCGATCAGCTCGCTGCTCGCCCAGATGGCCTGAGGCGGATTCCCCTCCTGCAAGCGGGAGGGGAGAAGTTTCACCGATAGTTGGCGACGTCGTCGGCCGGGGTTTCGGGACCGGTGCCCGTCGGCGTGCCGCGGACCAGCTTGCGGGTCAGCGCGTAAGAGACCGCGATCAGCCCGAAGAACAGCAGCGGTGCGATCCACATCGCCACGCTCTCGAAGCTCTCGCCCATCACCGCCAGCGGCGCGTCGTTGGGCGGGATCGGCGAGTTGCGGTTGGCCCAGGCGAGGATGCCGGCAAAGGCGACGCCGAACAGCGATTCGCCGACGATCAGGCCGGTCGCCGCCAGCACGCCCATCCGCTCGGCGAACTCAGGGTTGGCCTGGCGCTTGGCCCAACGGTCATAGAAATGCCCGATCAGCGCGCCGACCGGGATCAGCAGGGTGAGGCCCATCGGCAGGTAGATGCCCATGCCGACCGCGAGCGGCGGCAGGCGCATCTTGCCGGTCTTGCCGAGCACTTCGTCGACGATGATCACGCCGACGCCGATCAGGGCGCCGAGCCCGATCAGGTTCCAGTCGATGTCGCCGCCGAGCACGCCCTTGGCGATCGACGAGATCAAAGCGGCCTGGGGCGCGGAGAGCGCATTGGGGCCGGCGCCGGGCATGCCGACGAAACCGAGCGTGTTCTTGAGCAGGTCGAGCACCAGCGGGATCGCGAGGCTGCCGAACACCACGCCGAGGATCAGCGCGAACTGCTGCTTCCACGGCGTCGCGCCGACCAGCTGGCCGGTCTTGAGGTCCTGGAGGTTGTCGTTCGAGATGGTCGCGATCGAGAAGATGATCGCGGTGGTGAACAACGCATAGGCGATCAGCGCGTTGGTCCGCGACGGGTCCGCCTCGTGCCCGAACACCGCGACCAGCAGCAGCGAGGCGCCGAGCACGGCGAGGATGCCGACGCCCGAGACCGGCGAGTTCGACGCGCCGATCAGGCCGGCCATGTAGCCGCAGATCGCCGCGATCATCACGCCGACGATCAGGACATAGGCGAGCGAGCCGCCGATGACGGCGATGGGATGGTCGTGGACCGGGCCGCCTGCCGAGAAATTCCAGAGCAGCCAGGCGATCGGGATGAGCGTGGCGACGGTGATCAGCCCGACCAGGCCGATCGGCATGTCGCGCTCGGTGATGTCGAGCGCCTGGCCGCCCTGGCGGGCGCGCGAGGCGGCGAGCGCCGAACGCAGGCCGGCGATGATCGGGCCGATGATCTTGAGCAGTGACCAGATCGCCGCGACGCCGATCGTGCCCGCGCCGATGAAGCGCACCTGGCCGCGGAAGGTCGCGCCGACCAGCGCGTCGATCGCGCTCATGTCCCCGCCCGAGGCGAAATACGGCACCAGCACGGTCCAGGAGATCAGCATGCCGAAGAACATGGCGGCGCCGACCGAGATGCCGACGAGATGGCCGACGCCGATCAGCAGCATCGACCAGCTGGTCGACCAGCCGGTGGCGGTGCCGCCGACCGCGAAATTCTTGCCCGCCTCTTCCGCGACCAGCTTCATCTTGGCGAGCAGCGCGAACAGCCCGGAGAAGAGCGTGCCGATCACCAGCGTGCGCAGGCCCTTGGCATTCTCCGCATCGCCGGCGCCCGAACCCGAGCCGACCTTGAGCACTTCGGCGGCGGCGACGCCTTCGGGATAGGGCAGGTCGGTGCCGGTGACGAGCGCACGGCGCAGCGGCACCGAGAACATCACGCCGAGCACGCCGCCGGTGATGCACACCGCGACGGTGGTCCAATAGGGGAAGCCCGACCACCAGCCGACCATGATCAGGCCGGGCAGCACGAACACGATGGCTGCCAGTGTGCCCGCGGCGGACGCGATCGTCTGGACGATGTTGTTCTCGAGGATCGTGCCGCTCTTGAACGCCTTGAGGATCGCCATCGAGACGACGGCGGCGGGGATCGAGGTAGCGAAGGTGAGGCCGACCTTGAGGCCGGCATAGACGTTCGCTGCGGTGAACAGGATGGTGATCAGCGCGCCGAGGAGGATGCCGCGCAGCGTGAGCTCGGCCATCGGGCGGGGCGATTCGCCAGTCTTTTCGGGGCTCATTGGCTCAGATCTCCGCGCGGAAGTTCACTAAGTTCACGACATGCACGCCGCGATCGCGTGCCCGCGCGCGAGGCGCCGGCAGCGGCGGCGAGCTTGGTAAGGAATGCGTTGGTCATCGGTGGAGCGTGGCATTTGCGCGCCGTGTAGGACAGCATTTTTTGCGGGCCGGTTGATTATGATAACCAATTGGTTATGAGTCCACACATGGAGCCGACGCCCCTCTCCGCCGCCGATGCGCTGTTCCGCGCGCTGGGCGATCCTACCCGACGCACCCTGTTCGAGCGGCTGGCGCAGTCGGAGCTGACCGTGCGGGCGCTGACCGACGGGGCGGGGATCTCGCAGCCCGCGGTCTCCAAGCATCTCGCGGTGTTGAAGGGCGCGGGGCTGGTGCTCGATCGGCCGCAGGGCCGCGAGACGCATTACCGCGCCAATCCGCGCGGGCTGGCGCCCCTGCTCGACTGGATGCGGCTGCATGAGACGCTGTGGGCCGACAGCTTCGACCGGCTCGAGGACCTGCTCAAGAGGATGGACCAATGACCGAGACGCGGACTTTGGTGATGGAGCGCGAATTCCCCCATCCGCCCGAGCGGCTGTGGCGGGCGATCACCCAGCCGCACCTGATCGCCGAATGGCTGCTGCCCAACGACTTCGCGGCGCAGCACGGCCACCGCTTCACGCTGCAGAGCCCGGGCGCGCCGGGCTGGAGCGGGCGGATCGACTGTGCGGTGCGCGAGATCGATCCCGGCCGGCAGCTTTCGTACAGCTGGGACACCGGCGGCGGCGAGGAAGCGATGCCGCGCTTCGAATCGGTGGTGACGCTGACGCTCGAGCCGGTCGCCGGCGGTACCAGGCTGCGGATGGAGCAGACCGGGTTCACCAATGCGAACAACTATGGTGGTGCGCGCTTTGGCTGGGGGAAGTTCCTCGAGCGGCTGGAAGGGGTTGTGGCGGGGTTGGAGTAATCGCTTCCCCTCCCTGGAAGGGAGGGGATCGAGGGGTGGGTTGCGTCCGGGCGATACGGCTAGGCTCGGTTTGGCGGTGTCGTATCGCCAGGCATCCACCCACCCCCAGCCCCTCCCTTCCAGGGAGGGGAGCAAGAGGGAGTTGAGGCGCTCGTGTGTCCTGCTACGCTTCCGCAATGAACACGGGAACCGAGACGGCGCAGCGCGCCGCGCGACTGGCGCTGGTGGGGGCGCTGCTTCTGGTCGGCCTCTGGGTGGCGCATGGCTTTGTGCCGGCTTTGCTCTGGGCGGTGGTGCTGACCATCGCGGTCGATCCGCTGCATCTCAGGCTGCGCGCTTGGATGAAGGGCACGCACCGGATCGTCATTCCGCTGATCATCACCCTGATCGCGGCGCTGGTGGTGCTGGTGCCGCTCGGCTTCGGCATCACCCAGGCACTGCGCGAGGCGCATGACATCTCGAGCTGGATCGGCCAGGCCCAGGCGCAGGGCGTGCCGGTGCCCGACTGGGTCGCGCGCCTGCCCTTCGGCGCCGAAGCGGTGCGCGACTGGTGGCAGACCCATCTCGCCCGGCCCGAGGATGCCGCCGAACAGCTCAGCATGCTGAGCGGCGGCGAGTGGCTGGCGCATTCCCGCGCGATCGGCGCCAATGTCGCGCATCGCGGCGTGGTGTTCGGCTTCACCCTGCTGACCCTGTTCTTCGTGCTGCGCGACCGCGACGCTCTGCTCGAGCAGGGGCGGCGCGCGGTGCTCAAGCTGTTCGGCCCGGCGGGCGAGCGGGTAGGGACGCAGGCGATCCGTTCGGTGCGCGGGACGATCGACGGGCTGGTGCTGGTCGGCCTCGGCGTCGGCGCGCTGATGGCGATCGTCTATCTGGTCGCGGGCGTGCCGCACCCGCTGCTGCTGGGCGCGGCCACGGCGATCGCGGCGATGATCCCGTTCGGCGCGCCGCTGATCTTCGCGCTCGCCGCGGTGCTGCTGCTCCTCCAGGGATCGGTGGTCGGCGCCGTCGTTGTGGTGGCGATCGGCGCGGCGATCATCTTCGTCGCCGACCATTTCATCCGCCCGGCGATGATCGGCGGGGCGACCCAGTTGCCGTTCCTCTGGGTGCTGATCGGCATCCTGGGCGGGGTCGAGACGCTCGGCCTGCTCGGGCTGTTCATCGGGCCGGCGGTGATGGCGGTTCTGGTGATGTTGTGGCGGGAGTTTCTGGCGAATGGGGCGGCGGTAGCCTGACCTATTCCTCCCTCGCTTTAGCGGGGGAGGTGGCACGCGAAGCGTGACGGAGGGGGCTTCGCCGCAGGCCATGTCGCTTGTGGCGAAGCCCCCTCCACCATTCGCTGCGCGAATGGTCCCCCTCCCCCGCTAAAGCGAGGGAGGATTGCGTTATCTTCCCTTGAACAGGCCGCCGAGCACTCCGCGGACCAGTCCGCCGATAATGCTCGCGCCGGCGCCGCTCTTCTTGCCGAACACCGCCTTGGAGACTTCGTTCGCCACGGCGCGGCCCGCCGCCGAGGAGGCGGAGCGGGTAGCCGAGGTGATCGCCCGGTTCCACGGATTGTTCGCCGCCTCGCGTTCGGCGGCCTTCTGGGCCTGGGCGTCGAGCCGGGCCTGGCGATCGGCGTCGCGCTGGGCGGCGAGGCGCTGGCGCTCGGCTTCCTTGGCGAGGCGGGCGTCTTCCTTGGCCTGGGCAGCGGCGGCCTTCTCGGCCTCGTCCTGCGCCTTGGCCTCGGCGGCGGCGGCGGACGCCTCGGCCGACTTGGCGGCGAGCAGCTCCTCGGCCGATTCGCGGTCGATCAGATTGTCGTATTTCGCGCCGATCGCATCGGTCTGGACCAGGACCTTGCGCTCGTCGGGCGTGACCGGGCCGACGCGCGACGCCGGCGGGCGGATCAGCGTGCGCTGCACCGGGCTCGGCGCGCCATCGTCCTGCAGCACCGAGACCAAAGCCTCGCCGACCTTCAATTCGGTGATAACCGTCTCGACGTCGACATCGGGATTGGCGCGGAAGGTGGTCGCGGCCGCCTTAACCGCCTGCTGGTCGCGCGGGGTGAAGGCGCGCAGGGCGTGCTGGACGCGGTTGCCGAGCTGGCCGGCGATCGTGTCGGGCACGTCGATCGGGTTCTGGGTGATGAAATAGACGCCGACGCCCTTGGAGCGGATCAGGCGGACGACCTGCTCGATCTTGTCGAGCAGCGCCTTGGGCGCATCGTCGAACAGCAGATGCGCCTCGTCGAAGAAGAAGGCGAGCTTGGGCTTGTCAGGATCGCCGACCTCGGGGAGCGATTCGAACAGGGCGGAGAGCAGCCAGAGCAGGAAGGTGGCGTAGAGCTTCGGGCTGGCCATCAGCTTGTCGGCGGCGAGGATGTTGACGACGCCGCGGCCCTTGTCGTCGAGCCCGAGGAAATCCTCCATCGACAGCGCCGGCTCGCCGAAGAAATTGGCGCCGCCCTGGCTGCGCAGCTGGAGCAGCGCGCGCTGGATCGCGCCGACCGATTGCTTCGAGACATTGCCATAGCTGGCCGTGAGCTCGTCGGCACGCTCGGCGCAGTGGGCGAGCATCGACTGGAGGTCGTCGAGGTCGAGCAGGAGCAGCCCGTCCTTGTCGGCGACGGTGAAGGCGATGGTGAGCACGCCTTCCTGGACTTCGTTGAGGTCCATCAGCCGGGCGAGCAGCAGCGGCCCCATCTCGGAGATGGTGGTGCGGATCGGATGGCCCTGCTCGCCGTACAGGTCCCAGAACTGCACCGGGGTATCGGCATAGGCCCAGTCGGCGAGGCCGATTTCGGCGGCCCGGGCCTTGAAGATCTCGTGCGTCTTGGCGGTGGGGGAGCCGGCCATGGCGAGGCCGGACAGGTCGCCCTTCACGTCGGCGACGAAGCAGGGGACGCCGGCGTTCGACAGGCCCTCGATGATCCCCTGGATCGTCACCGTCTTGCCGGTGCCGGTGGCGCCGGCGATCAGCCCGTGGCGATTGGCACGCCGGAGCACCAGCGATTGGGGATTGGCGCCGCCGGCACCAGCGCCAATGAAGATGCCCGTTTCTCCCGCCATGTCCGATCTCCTGATTTGGGAGACCGGAATAGAGGAGAAACGGGCATTCGTCAGCCCGATGAAGGGCGTTGTTTAGTTGATTCCGACCGAGACGAAGCGGCCGATCGCGCGGCGCTGGACCCAGAGCAGGACGTTGGTCTTGCCCGAGGCCTTGGCGGCGGTGACCTGCCTGGCGACGTCCGCCGCGCTGGTGACCGGCTGACGGTTCACCGTGGTGATCACGTCGCCGCGCGCCAGGCCCTTGCCCGCCGCGTCGCTGGCCGGGCTGACCTGCAACACGACCACCCCGGTGGTGCTCGGGTTGACGCCGACGCTCTGGGCGATCTGCGGGGTGAGCGGGGTGACCTGCACGCCGAGCGAGGCCGCGGCCATCGTCTCGCTGTCGCCGCCCGGAGCCGGCGAATTCTCGTCGTTCGGATCGAACTGGGCGAGCTGCTCCTCGGGCGGGCGGGTGCCGACGACGAGGTTCAGGGACATGCGCTTGCCGTCGCGGTAGAGCTCGAGCGGAATGCGCGTGCCCGGCTTCACGTTGGCGACGAGGTAGGACAGCGTCTGGTCGGGGGTGACGTCGCGGCCGTCGACCTTGACGATCACGTCGCCCTGCTTGAGCCCGGCCTTCTCCGCCGGCTGGCCCGGCTCGACGCGCGCGACGACGGTGCCCTGGCCCTTGGGCACGCCCAGGCCGTCGGCGATGTCGTCGGTCAGGTCCTGCATGCCGATGCCGAGATAGCCGCGGGCGATCTTCTGGCCCTTCATCAGCGTGTCGATCACCGGCTTGGCCTCTTCCGCGGGGATCGCGAAGCCGATGCCGACATTGCCGCCGGTCGGCGACAGGATCTGCGAGTTGATGCCGATGACGTTGCCGTTCAGGTCGAACATCGGGCCGCCCGAATTGCCGCGGTTGATCGAGGCATCGGTCTGGATGAAGCGGTCATAGGCGCCGCCCGAGCCGGTGACGCGGTGCACGGCCGAGACGATGCCGGCGGTGACCGAGCCGCCCAGGCCGAACGGATTGCCGATCGCGACGACCCAGTCGCCGACGCGCGCCGCGGTCGAATCGCCGAACTTCACGAAGGGCAGGTTGGCGCCTTCGATCTTGAGCACGGCGAGGTCCGACTGGGCGTCGTTGCCGATCAGCTTGGCCTTGAACTCGCGCTTGTCGGGCAGGGTGACGGTGATCGATTCGACCGTGGCGCCGCGGGCCCCGGCCGAGATGACGTGGTTGTTGGTCACGACATAGCCGTCGGCCGAGATGATGAAGCCCGAGCCGAGCGATTCGGCCTGGCGGGTCACCGGCTGGTTGCCGCCGCCGAATGCCTCGAACGGCGTGCCGGCGAACGGGTTGGCGTTCATCGTCACGCGCTGGGTGGTCGAGATGTTGACCACTGCCGGCTGCAGCCGGGCGACCATGTCGGCGAAGCTCATCGGCGCGCCGGCCTTGGGCGCGGTCGCCTGGATCGTGCCGGGCTCGTTCTGCGCGGTCTGCGCGCCGGCCGGCTGGTTGAGCGTCATCGTGGCGGCGGCGCCGCTCAGCAGGATGGCGGTAGTTAGGGCGTAGGCATAACGCACGTGAGTCGGTCCTCTCAGACGAAGGAAAAGCGTTCGAAACGGATTTTTGCGCCGAAATGCTGAACGGCGATTGAATATGAACGGATCGACAGCGTCATCGTTGCCCCATGAACTCCTTCAGATAGCTGTTCTGCGGAGACAGGATGACCGAAGTCTCGCCCTTGGCGGGGTCGTTGTTGAGGAACGTCGTCCGGTACGAACGCATCGCGCGCCAGAAATTGTAGAAGTCGGCGTCCTTGTTGAACGCCTGGGCATAGATCTGGGCGGCCTGGGCGTCGGCATTGGCGCGGATGATCTGCGCGTCCTTCATGCCCTGGGCCTCGATCGTCTTGGCTTCCTGGTTGCGCGCGGTGCGCATCCGCTCGAGCGCACTTTCGAGCGGCGTGCCCGAGGGGAGTTCGGTCTGCTTGATCCGCACATCGACGATCGACACGCCATATTGCGCGGCGAGCTGCTGGAGCGAGTTCTGGATATTGTCCATCACCTGGCCGCGCTCCGGGCTGAGCAGGATCGCCGAGGGACGTTTGCCAAGCTCGTTGCGCAGCGCCGAACGGAACAGCGGCTGGAGCTGGTCGCGTGCGCGATCCTCGGTGCCGATGGTAACGACCATCTTGAGCGGATCGGTGACGCGGAAGCGAGCATAGGCGTCGATCTGCAGGCGGAGCTGGTCGGTCGACAGCACCGGCTCGTTCGGCAGGTCGACCGAGAGCACGCGCTTGTCGACCCACACGATGCGGTCGAAGAACGGAATCCGCACGATCGGCCCGGCATTGGTGCGGCCGAACTGCTCGCCCTCGCGCCACTGATTGACGGTGCGATAGGGCTTTTCGAGCCGCAGGATCACCGCCTGCTTGGTCTCGGGCACGATCGCGACGGTGCTCATCACCACGATGAGCAGGATGATCACCGATACGGCGATGCCGATGGGGCTGCGCAGCCAGGTCATTTCTGGTCTCCCTGCTGGGCCTTGCCCGCATCGGGGCGAATCCCCGGCAGCGGCAGATAGGGGGTGACGCCGGGCGCCTCGACGATCGTCTTGTTGGTACGCGCGAGCACCTGCTCCATCGTCTCATAATAGAGACGGCGGCGAGTGACTTCGGGCGCGGCCTTGTACTGTTCGTAGATCTTGTCGAACTCGGCGGCCTCGCCCTGCGCGACGGCGATCACCTGCTGGGCATAGCCATTGGCGTTGTTGCGGGCACCCTGCGCGCCCTGCTGCGCGGCCTGGACCGCCTTGAAGGCGTCATCGACCTGCTCGGGCGCCGCGGCCTTGGTCAGCGCGACGCTCTGGATGCGGATGCCTGAATGATATTCGTCGAGGATCTTCTGCATCCCCGCCTGCACATCGGCCGAGATGCGGCCCTGGCCTTCGCCGATCGCCTCGTTGAGCGTGGTCGTCGCGATCACCGCGCGCATCGCGCTTTCGGCGGTGTCCTTCACCGTCTCGGTCGGATCCTTGATCTGGAAGGAATAATCGGCGGCGTCGGCGATGTACCAGTTCACCGAATAGGCAAGATCGACGATGTTCTGGTCGCCGGTGAGCATCAGATTAGCACCGCTCTCCGGGAACTTCAGCGTCCGCACGCTGCCGACATCGACGACGTCGACGAGCTGGAACGGCGCCGGCAGCGTCGGCTGGATGCCCGAGCCGAGCGTGCCGCTGTAGCGGCCGAGTGTGGTCACCACGCCGCGCTCGCGCGGGCCGATCACGTGGAAGCTGGTGAAGATCACCCAGATGGCGAGCAGGCCGGCGATGACCAGCATCCACAGCCGGGCGCCGCCGGGGAAGGGCAGGCCGCCGCCGCCCACGCGCCGCAGCAGATCGTCGAACGGACCATTGCCGCCGCCGTTACCACCGCCGCCTCCGCCGCCACCGCCGGGGCGCGGTCGCCGCCCCTCGGGCGGGAAGGACCAGGGGTTGCGGGGACCGGAGCCGCCGCCGGAGCCGCCCTTGCCATCGCCCGAGCCGCCGCCGTTTCCGCCGCCGCTGCCCGAGCCCCAGGGGCTCTTGGGAGCCTCGTTATGCAAGTTACCGGCGTTGTTCAGCCAGCCAAAGAGGTTTGCCATTCAGCCTTTATAAGGGCGCCTACGCGGATTTACAGTGGCGCGCGGCGATTGTGCGCCTATCTGGCACGCGATGACCGATACCGAAGCCCTGAGCGCCGCGCTCGCCCCCATCGCCGCCGGCCGCGCCACTGCTCGTCTTGAGGGATCGCGCGCCTCGATCGTGCTCGACGTGACCGGCCTGGCCGGGGCGACGCGCGAGGAGCTCGAAGCCGATATCCGCCGCGTGGCGGGAGCGCTGCCCGGGATCGAGGAAGTGCGCGTGCTGATGACCAGCGAGCGCCGCACCCGGCGGCTGATCGCGGTGGCGAGCGGCAAGGGCGGCGTGGGCAAGTCCACCGTCGCCGCGAATCTGGCGATCGCGCTCCAGCGCAGGGGCCGCAAGGTCGGGCTGGTCGACGCCGATATCTATGGACCGTCCCAGCCGCGCCTGCTCGGCGTCGAGGGGGTGAAGCCCCAGGCGCGTGATAAAGTGTTGCTGCCGGTCCAGACCCGGTTCGGCGTGCCGATGCTGTCGATGGGCGGGCTGGTCGCCGAGGGGCAGGCGATCGCCTGGCGCGGGCCGATGGCGGGCGGTGCGCTCGGCCAGCTGGTCGATGCCGATTGGGGCGAGACCGATCTGCTCGTGCTCGATCTGCCGCCGGGCACCGGCGACGTGCAGCTCACCATGATCCAGAAGCACAAGCCGGCGGGCGCGGTGATCGTCTCCACGCCGCAGGACCTGGCGCTGATCGATGCGACCCGCGCGATCGACCTGTTCAACAAGGCGGGCATTCCGGTGATCGGCCTGATCGAGAACATGTCGGGCTATGCCTGCCCACATTGCGGGGAGGTCTCCGATCCGTTCGGCGCGGGCGGCGCCGAGGCGGCGGCGGCGAAGCTCGGCATTCCGTTCCTTGGCCGCGTGCCGCTCGAGATGGCGATCCGCGTCGCTTCCGATGCGGGCGAGCCGCCCGCGGCAGGGAACGGGCCGGAAGGCGAAGTGTTTGCCGGACTGGCAGGACAGGTGGACGACTGGCTGAGGAGATAACCCATGCCGCTGACGCGTGACGAGGACATCAAGGCGCTGCTCGAAAGCGTGCGCACCATCGCGCTGGTCGGCGCATCCGACCGGCCGGACCGGCCGAGCTACGGCGTGATGGCCTTTCTCCAGCGGCACGGATACCGGGTGATCCCGGTTAACCCGCAGATCACCGGCGAGCATGTCCACGGCGAGTTCGTGTTCCGTGAGCTTGCGCAGATCGGCGAACCGATCGACCTGGTCGATATCTTCCGCCGCCCAATGGCAGCGGGAGAGGCGGTGGACGAGGCGATCGCCGCGGGTGCCAAGGCGGTGTGGATGCAGCTGGGTGTGATCAACGAGGAAGCCGCCGCGCGGGCCGAGGCGGCGGGGCTCAAGGTGGTGATGGATCGCTGCCCGGCGATCGAGATCCCGCGGCTGGGCGTGGCGGCGGTGGCCTGACTTAAGCCCTCTCCCCGGAGGGGAGAGGGAGAAGGGTCACGCCTTCCGATAGTCCGGCACGGTCCCACTCTCGCGCCAATAGCGTTCGAGCCCGATCTCCGCGACCAGCTTCCCGAAGCGCGGATCGGTGCGCATCGACGCGGTGGAGGGCATGAACAGCAGCCGCGTGCGGCGGTTGCGCTGGCGGGTCCAGACGCGCTGCTCGGGCTGGAAGCGCAGCTCGCCGACGGTGAAGCCGCGGCCGAAATAATAGCCCTCGGCCACTTCGAACGCCGTATCGACCCGGCCATGCGCCGCGGCGAACTGGATCGTGTTTTCGGCAAAGCCCGCACCCTTGTGGGCGGCGGCCAGATTGCTGGTCATGGCGCGGTCGATATCCGCTGGCGCGCGGGTGATCATCGCCTGGGCGACCTCCTCGATCATCGCGAAATTGTCCTGCGGGATGCCAGTGGGCCGCTGATCGGCCTTGCGCGACATCGCCAGCGCATCGGCGGCGCGGCCGGTATAGAGCAGCAAATAGAAGCGCGTGAACCAGACGGCAAAATGGGTGGGGAAGAGCGAGATCGCCTCCTCGCTCGCCTTGTCCGCCTCGTCGAGCCGGTTGGCCGCCCAGAGCGCCACCGCGCGAGTATAGGCGCGCGAGGGATCGGGCACGCCCTTCGCCCAATATTGAGCGAAGGTATCGGCGGCCTCCGCGCAGCGCCCGACCGACAGCAGCAGGCCGCCGAGCATGCCCCAGGCGAATTCGATGTCGGGATGGCTGGCCAGGATCGAGCGGCACAGCGCCTCGTCCGCGCGCCAGCTGTCGGTTGCCGCATTGAGCATCGCCCGGGCGAGCCGGCCATAGGGATTGGCGGCATCGAGCCGCAGCGCCCTTTCGGCGGCCTGCTCGGTGCGCAGCCGGAGCGCCGCTTCGTTCTGCGGACTGCCACCCCCGGCGGCGATCGCATAGGCGATGGCGAGCGCGCCCCAGGCATCGGGCTGTTCGGGATGCTGCTCGGTCAACCGGCGGAACAGGCCGGTCGCCTGGCTGAGGCCTTCGGGGGTGCCTTGGCGCATCGAGGCCATGGCCTGGTCGAGCAGCGCCTTCACATCGTCGGGCATCGCTGCGGCCGGCTTCGACCAGTGGCGCCAGGCGAGCAGCCCGCCGCCGACGCTCACTGCGGCCAGCCCCGATCCGGCCAGCATCGCGCGGCGATCGAGGCGGAGGCGATGCGCCTCGGCGCGGGCTTGGGCCAGCGGGCTGTCCGGCGCAGGGGCGGGGGTGCCGGCCTGGCCTTCGCGCAGCAGGCGATAGCCGACCTTGGTGATCGTCTCGATCCGGAAGGCGCCTTGGCCGATCCCCTCGGCCGCGCGGCGCAGGCGCGAGACGACGCGGTTGATCGCATCCTCGCCGACCACCCGGCCTTCCCAGCAGCTGCGGGTCAGATCGTCGCGGCCGACGATCGCGCCGTCGGTCCGGGCGAGCGCGACCAGCACCTGCATCACCCGCGGCTCGAGCACTTCCTCGCTGCCATCGTCGCGCGCGAGCTGGCGCAGCGCCGGACGCACTTCGAGCGCGCCCAGCCGGAACGGCGCCTGATGCGCAAGATCGATGCGGCCCTCCACGCCTCTCCCATCCCCGGAAATCGCGCCTCGCGCCACCCTATCGGCGAATCATCGGCATTTCATCAGCTCTTCATCGGCTCCTCATCCTCCCGATCAGGCGGCGCCTTGGCGATGCTTCGGGGGTCACAGGAAAGGAGTGTCCCCATGTACAAGTGCCTCATCGCCTTCGCCGCCGCCGGCCTGATCGCCACCCCGGTGCTGGCAGCCCCCGAGTTCGAACACAGCGTCGTCGTCCGCCATGGCGATCTCGATCTGAAGAGCGCGGCCGGGCGCGCCGTGTTCGACCGCCGGATCGCCGCCGCGACCGAGCGGGTGTGCGGCTCCTATGCCGGCGCCGACGTGACCGAGGACCAAGAGATCAAGCGTTGCCGCGCGGTGGTGACCCGGGATGTCGCGCGGCAGCTGCGCGTGCAGCTCGCCCGTCGCTGAGCTCCCTTACGGCCGGGTGCGGCGCGCATTGCGCGCCCGGCCGCTTTTTCTAGCGCAGCCAGGAAAGCGCTTCGATCAGCCGGGTCACGTCGCGGCCGTCCTGATAGAGGCCGAAGCCGATGCGCAGCACGTCGCCGCGGACATCGGTGATCACGTCCTCCGCTTCCAGCTCGGCCTTCCAGCGCTGGGCGTTGGGGGTGCGGAGCGCCAGGAAGCGCGCGGCGCTGCCCGGGTTGAGCAGCTCGGCCTCGATCGGCAGGCCGGCGAGCAGCTGGGCGCGCAGGCCGTCGACATGCGCCGCGATCGCTGCGGTGGTCAGGCCTTCCTGGCGTAGCATGTCGCGCACCGCGACGAAGCGGTAGATGCCCGAAGGGTCGAAGGTCGCGCCGAGGAAGCGGCGGCCGTCGGGGGCATAGCCGACGCTGCCCGACGGCAGCGCCAGATCCTCGAACTCGGCGTACCAGCCGGTGATCTCCGGACGCGCACCGAAGCCGGAAGGGGCGTGGAGGAAGGCGCAGCCTTCGCCGGCCATGGCGTATTTATAGCCGCCGGCGACGTAGAAGATCTGGTCCGCCACTGCCGACAGATCGACTTCCATCGCCATGAAGGCGTGATAGCCGTCGATCACCACCCAGGGGCCGTCGGGCCGGGCGAGCGCGGCGAGCTCGGCGATTCCGTCGAACACATGGCCGGTACCGAACTGGACCTGGCTGACGAAGATCAGGTCGTGCTCGCCCGCCCTGGCGCGGGCGACGATCTGCTCCAGCGGCATGCGCTCCACCGTGGCGCTGCCGGCCTCTTCCCAGCGCATCGACTGGCGGCGGAAGCTGTGGAACTCGCCGTCGCTGGCGAGGATGCGCAGCGGACGCTTCGGCAGGGCCGAGGCGATGCGCAGCAGCAGTTCGTGGGTGTTGGGTGCGAAGACGATCGTGTCGGGATCGGGCAGCTTGAGCTCGGCGGCGACATGGGCCTGGGCGGCGGGCCAGATCTCGCCCATCACCCGCTCCCATTTCCGGTCGGCGAGGCGTACTCCGTCCTCCCAGGCGGCGATCTGGCCGACATAGGAGGCGTCGGGCCAGAGATGGTGCGAATGCGCCGCGAAGTGCAGCCGGTCGGGCGCCGCCGCCAGCGCGCGCTGGAACAGGTGCTTGTAGCTCATAGCTGCGTCCTGAGCGTCCACAGCTCGGGGAAGGCGCGCTTCGACAGGGTCGAGGCGAGATAAGGCACGCCCGGCGTGCCGCCGGTGCCGGGCTTCATCCCGATCACCCGGCTGACGGTAAGGACATGCTTGTGCCGCCAGGTGGCCAGCGCATCGTCGATATCGACCAGCTTCTCGGCGAGCTGGTACAGCTCCCAATAGCGATCGGTGTCACGATAGACCTGCGCCCAGGCGTCCTCGACGGCCTGGCTCGGCGCATAGGGCTGGGCCCAGTCGCGGTTCAGCACCTCTGCGGGCAGGTCGAAGCCGGCGCGGGCGAGCGCAGCATTGGCTTCGTCCCACAGGCTGGGGATCGCCGAGAATTCGGTGGTCAGCGGCCCCGGCACCCCGCCGCCGCGCACGCCGAGCAGCGTCTCCACCGCGCGGAACTGGTCCGACTGGAAGCCCGAGCTGGCGCCGAGCACGTCGCGGAAGCGGGTATAGTCGCTCGGCGTCATCGTGGTCAGCACTTCCCAGCTCAGCGTCATCACCGCCTGGATGCGACTGACCCGGGCGAGGCTCTTGTACGCCTCCACCGGCTTGTCGGCACGGACCAGCTCGAGCGCGAGGCGGATCTCGGCGATCGCCTGCTTGAGCCACAGCTCCTTGGTCTGGTGGATGATGATGAACAGCAGTTCGTCATGCCGGTCGGACAGCGGATGCTGGGCGGCGAGAAGTTCATCGAGCGCGAGATAGCGCCCATAGGTCATGGCTTCGGTCATGCCCTGTCCCTACGCCATCTCGCCGCCCGGATGAAAGCGGTAACGATTGAGACTAAATCAGTCGCGCAGCAGTTCGTTGATCCCGGTCTTGCTCCGGGTCTGCGCGTCCACCGTCTTGACGATCACCGCGCAATAGAGGCCCGGCTTGCCGGCCTCGCCCGGGATCGTGCCCGGCACGACCACCGAATAGGGCGGGACATGACCGCGATGCACTTCGCCGGTCGCGCGGTCGATGATCTTGGTCGAGGCGCCGAGATAGACGCCCATCGAGAGCACGGCGCCCTCGCCGACGCGCACGCCCTCGGCCACTTCGGCGCGCGCGCCGATGAACGCGCCGTCGCCGATGATCACCGGATCGGCCTGAAGCGGCTCGAGCACGCCGCCGATGCCGACGCCGCCAGAGAGGTGGACGTTCCTGCCGATCTGGGCGCAGCTGCCGACGGTCGCCCAGCCATCGACCATCGTGCCTTCGCCGACATAGGCGCCGATATTGACGAAGCTCGGCATCAGCACCGCGCCCTTGCTGATATGCGCGCCGTGGCGGACGATCGAGCCGGGCACCGCGCGGAAGCCGGCCTGGCGGAAGGCGTCCTCACCCCAGTTGGCGAACTTGCTCGGTACCTTGTCGAACCAGTTGGCGCCGCCCGGACCCTGCATCACGACATTGTCGTTGAGACGGAACGAGAGCAGCACCGCCTTCTTCAGCCACTGGTTGACCTGCCAGCCACCCTCGATCGGCTCCGCGACACGGGCTTCGCCGCGATCGAGCAGGTTCAGCGCCTCGGCCACTGCCTCGCGCACGGCGCCTTCGGTGCCGAAGCCGAGGTTCGCGCGGTCTTGCCAGGCGGCGTCGATGGTCGTCTGCAGGTCGGTCATTCGGAAGTCTCCAGGATGCTGTGGAGCCAGGCTCCGAGGTCGGTGACGGTATAGTCGATGAAGCTGCGGTCGGCGTCGCCTGGCACCTGTTCGGAGCCGTTGTCGATCCATACCGTGGTCATGCCGATCGCCTTGGCAGGCGCGAGGTTGCGCGCCATGTCCTCGACGAACAGCGAGGCGTGCGGATCGAGATCATAGGCGTCGCACAAACCCTGATACGCCAGCGGATCGGGCTTGGGGCGATATTGGGTGGCGTGGACGTCGTGGATCGCCTCGAAGGTCGCGCCGAGGCCGAGCCTGTCGAGCACCTTGCTGGCGTAAGGCGCATCGCCATTGGTAAAGACCAGCTTGCGGCCGGGCAGCCTGGCCAGCGCCTCGACCAGCGCCTCGTTCACTTCGAGCACGCTCATGTCGACGTCATGGACATCGGCCAGATAATGGTGCGGATCGGTGCCGTGCTCGGCCATCAGCCCGGCGAGCGTGGTGCCGTGCGCGTGGAAATAGCCCTTCTGCACCTTGTGCGCGGCTTCGGCGTCGAGGTTCAGCAGCTTCTGGACGTACTGCCCGATCCGCGCATCGATCAGCGCGAACAGATTCGCGCTCACCGGGTAGAGCGTGTTGTCCAGATCGAAGATCCAGTTGCGGACGTGCGACAGGGCAGGGTTCATGGCGGCGCGGTTAGGCCGGGGCGGCGCGGCTATCAAGCAACTGTTTCTTCGCCGTGCCTCCCCAAGCCGTCATCCCGGCGAAAGCCGGGATCTCGTGCGGCTCCGTCCCCGCGCCTTCGCCTGAGATCCCGCTCCGGATCAGGTCCGAGGCGAGATGCCGGAGATGTGTTGGGGCGACGGGTAAATGGTTTGGGGGTGACGACCAAAACTTTATGGCAGAGCGTGATGGCGCTCCCCATCTGCCGCTCCATGACAGCCTATTCCCTGCTCGACCTCGTCCCCATCATCCAGGGCGGGACCGCTTCCCAGGCCCTCGCCAACGCCGCCGACCTGGCGAAGCATGTCGAGGGGCTCGGCTATACCCGCTACTGGGTTGCCGAGCATCACGGGATGGACGGCATTGCCAGCGCCGCCACCGCCGTGGTGATCGCGCATGTCGGCCAGGCGACCTCGACGATCCGGGTGGGCTCGGGCGGAATCATGCTCCCCAACCACTCGCCGCTTCAGGTCGCCGAGCAGTTCGGTACGCTCGATGCGCTGTTCCCGGGCCGTGTCGACCTGGGCCTAGGCCGCGCCCCGGGATCGGACCAGCGCGTCTCCGCCGCGATCCGCCGCGGGCTCGACAGTGACGGCAACGAGTTCCCCCGCGATGTGCAGGAACTGCAGAGCTATTTCGCCGATGACGGCCGTACCGGCATCCGTGCCACCCCAGGCGCCGGGGCCAAGGTCGATATCTGGATACTCGGCTCCAGCCTGTTCGGCGCGCAGCTCGCGGCGATGCTGGGGCTGCCCTATGCCTTCGCCTCGCATTTCGCGCCCGGGCTGCTCGACGAGGCGATCGACATGTATCGCCGCAACTTCCGTCCGTCGGAGGCGCTGGACAAGCCGCACCTGATGCTCGGCTTCAACGTGTTCGCCGCCGACACCGACGAAGAGGCCGAGCTGCTTGCCAGCTCGCAGCAACAGGCGTTCGTCGCGATCCGCACCACCGGCAAGGGCATCCAGCTGCCGCCGCCGGTGCCCGGCTATCGCGCGAGCCTGGGCGGGCACGGCAATGCGATGCTCGACCAGGTGCTGTCGGCCAGCGCGATCGGCGGGCCAGCGAAGGTCCGCGAGCAGCTCGCAGCTTTCATCCAGCGCACCGGCGCCGACGAGCTGATGCTGACGAGCGCGATGTTCGATCACGAGGCGCGCAGGAGGAGCCTGACGCTGGCGGCGGAGGCGATGCGGGGGCTGTGAAGGGCCATAGCTGATCCCCGGCCTTTGCCGGGAACCGAGATCGCCGAGGACGCCGGGCGGTGAATGGAACGCGGCGCCGACCCCCCGGCACGGCGCCGCGCCGGCATCAGGCCTTGGAGTCGATCACCCAGCCCGTCGCCGAGCTGCCATTGCTGCTCGTGCCTGCATTGCTGCCATAGACGCTCGAACCCGATGCGGCGCTGTCGCGCAGCTTCTGGAGGAAGGCGCTCATCGCCTCGAGCTTGCGTGCCGCGGCCTCGCTGATCTGCGTGGTGGTGCTGCTCGCATCGTCCGAATCGTCGTCGTTCGAGGGCGGCGGTCCCGGCGGCGGGCCGCCTGCGCCCTGCGGTCCACCCGGTCCGCCGACCGGGCCCTGCGCGAAGAAGTCGCGAAGCTCGGCTGCCTGGTCCTCGCTCAGCGCACCACTATCGACCTGGCCATCGATCAGCCCGTCGATCTTCGCCTTCATGTCGCCGGGCTTGCCGCCCTTGGTTCCATCGGCGGCGAGGCTCGAATCGATGTTGTCGAGCGCCCCGCTCAGTGCCGCCTGGTCGTCGGTGCTGATCGCACCCGCCGATGCCGCCGCGGAAATCCGCGCGTCCATCTGCGCGCGCGGATCCATCCGTTGCGACAGGGGTGAAATGGAAGTCATGCTGGTCCCTTTGCGTCTACAATCCCCAGCGGGTAGTTTAGCATTGTTAAGCTAAAATATTGTAAATAAAGGATAATAACTAGAAATAGCCGTTTGGGCGGCGCTGGCCCCAGAACCAGCGCCGCCACGCGACCCGACGGATAAAAGAGGGCAATCCGCGAGCTCGTCGACGCTTGTGCGTCCGGCAGGTCACGGCAGAATTTCAGTTTGTTGCAGCTGTGTCAGTTCGCGGCAGGCAGGCGCAGGCGGACGAGCAGCCCCCCCAGATCCTCGCTCTCCTCGAGGCTGACGGTGCCGTCATAGATCTCCGCGACATCGCGGACGATGGCGAGGCCCAGGCCGGTGCCCGGCTTGCCGCTGTCGAGGCGGACGCCTCGGTCGAAGATGCGGATACGGTCCGCCTCGGGGATTCCGCGGCCATCGTCCTCCACGAGGATCTCGACGAAGCCCGAATCGACCCGGGCGGTGATGAACACGCTGCCCCCGCCATACTTGGCGGCGTTCTCGACCAGGTTGCCGAGCAAATCGTCCAGGTCCTGCCGCTCGATATGCGCGACCAGGTCCTTCTGCCCGTCGATGTCGATGCGGACATTGGGATAGAGCCGGGCGACGGCACGCTCGACCGCTTCGATCGACGGCCAGACCTGCGCCCGGCTGTGCGCCGAGCCGCGCCGGCCGACCGCACGGGCGCGGGCGAGATGGTGGTCGATCTGGCGGCGCATCGTCCGCGCCTCGCGGATCACCGCCTGGGCAAGGTCGGGCTGGCCCGCCGCGGCGGCGTTCATGATCACGCTCAGCGGCGTCTTGAGCGCATGGGCGAGGTTGCCGGCGTGGCGCCGTGCCTCCTCGGCCTGGCGGTCGTTATGCTCGACCAGCGCGTTCAGCTCCTCGACCATCGGCGCCACTTCGGCGGGCATCGCGCCTTCCACCCGGGTCGACTGGCCGGCGCGCAGCCGGGCGATCTCCTGGCGCACCCGCCGCAGCGGCAGCAGCCCGTACCAGGTCTGCAGCGCGACCATGATGATCAGCCCCAGTCCGAGCAGCACGAAGCTGCGCACCAAAGTGCGGCGCAGCGTGGCGATCTGGCTGTCGAGCGTCGCGCGGCTCTGCGCCACCTGGAAGCGCCAGCGCACCGTCGATCCCGGCAGCGTCGCGTCGCGCTCGGCGATGCGCAGCAGCTGGCCGGGCAGCTGGCGGCTGTCATAGACATGGACGTTGGTGTCGTTGTGCTGCTGGTCGTCCTTCAGCCGCTGATCCCAGAGCGAGCGCGACGGGAACGCCTCGTGCCCCTTGCCGCTGATCTGCCAATAGGCACCCGAATTATATTCGAGGAAGCGCTGGTCGGCGAGCTCGCGGTTGAGCATCACCTCGCCATTCTGGTCGAGCTCGGCGGAGAAGATCATCGCCTTGAGCAGATAGTCGAGCTGCTCGTCGAAATTCTTGGTGACGGTGCTGACCAGCACCCGGTCGAGCGCCACGCCGCCGCCGACCAGCAGGATCATGATCCATGCGGTGGCGACGAGCAGCATGCGCCGGCTCACCGATCCGGTAGAGCGGGTATAGTGGCGCGGCTGGGGCTCGCCGGGCGCCACGGGCTCCGGCTCGCTCAGCGAACGGCCGAACAGGCGATGGCGCAGCTCGCCTAGTTTCCGGGCGAGCGTGGCCATCGACTCAGGCGTCGGCCGGCTCTTCCAGGCTGTAGCCCAGGCCGCGGATGGTGGTGATCACGTCGGCACCCAGCTTCTTGCGGATGCGCGTGACGAAGACTTCGATCGTGTTCGAATCGCGATCGAAATCCTGGTCGTAGATATGCTCGATCAGCTCGGTGCGGCTGACGACCTTGCCCTTGTGGTGGAGCAGGTAGGAGAGCAGCTTGTACTCCTGCGCGGTCAGCTTCACCGGCTCGCCGGCCTTGGTGACCTTGCCCGAGCGGGTGTCGAGGCGGATGTCGCCGGCGATCAGCTCGGCCGAGGCATTGCCCGAGGCGCGGCGGATCAGCGCGCGGAGGCGGGCGATCAGCTCCTCGGTCTGGAACGGCTTGGCGACATAGTCGTCGGCGCCGGCATCGAGGCCCGCCACCTTGTCCGACCAGCTGTCACGTGCGGTGAGCACCAGCACCGGCGTGGTCTTGCCTTCCTTGCGCCAGCGGTCGAGCACGGTCAGCCCGTCGATCTCGGGCAGGCCGAGGTCGAGGATGATCGCGTCATATTGCTCGTTGGAGCCGAGATAGAGGCCTTCCTCGCCATCGGTGGCAAGGTCCACCGCATAGCCTGCGCCCTCGAGCGCGTTGCGGAGCTGCTGCCCCAGAGTCGGCTCATCCTCGACGATCAGAAGTCGCATGTGTTTCCCTTCGCCAGGCCCTAGCTGCCCGATTTGCGGACGATGTTGCCGCTGCGAGCATCCACGTCCACCCAGATCACCGATCCATTGCGCAGGAACTTCAGCGTGTAAACTTCCGACGCGGGATCATAGTCGAAACCGAGATATTGGGCGCCGGGCAGACGCGGCACGACGCGGCGCTCGATCTCGCGGACCGAGAGCGGCGGCGAGGCCTGGCGCCGGGGCGCACGGGCGTCCGAATCCTGCTGCTGCGCGGGCTGCGCAGCGGCAGTCCCGACGGGCGCGAACGCCGCCACACAGGCGCAAAGAAGGGGCGTCACCAACATCTTCATGCGAGATGGCATAGGGTCCGGGCATTGAATAGCCCCTGAACGCAGCAGTAAGCCGTGTGTAACCTTGCCGGGCGCCTCTGCCCCCCCTAGTTGGCCCGCATGGCTGCACCTGTTCTCGCATTTGAAAATCTCGGTCTCGTCCAGGGCCATGGCTGGCTGTTCCGCGGGCTCAACCTCTATATCGGCGAGCGCGACCGGCTGGCGCTGATCGGCCGCAACGGCGCGGGCAAGACCACCTTGCTCAAGCTGATCGCCGGCACGATCGAGGGGGACGAGGGGCGCCGCACCATCGTGCCGGGCACCCATGTCGTGCTGCTCGAGCAGGAGCCTCGGATGGAAGGCTGCGCGACCCTGCTCGACTATGTGCTCTCCGGAAACGACGCGCCGCCGCAGCACGAGGCGGAAGCGATTGCCGACCAGCTCGGCATCGACCTGAGCCGCGAGGCGAAGACTGCGTCGGGTGGCGAGCGTCGCCGCGCCGCGATAGCCCGTGCGCTGGCGCAGAACCCCGACGTGCTGCTGCTCGACGAGCCGACCAACCATCTCGATCTAGCCGCGATCGAATGGCTCGAGGACTGGCTCAGCCGCTTCACCGGCGCGTTCATCGTGATCAGCCACGACCGTACCTTCCTCACCCGCCTGACCCGCTCGACCCTGTGGCTCGACCGCGGGGCGATCCGCCGTGCCGAAGTCGGTTTCGGCGGGTTCGAGGCTTGGACCGACCAAGTCTATGCCGAGGAGGAGCGCAACGCGCAGCGGCTCGATGCCAAGCTCAAGATCGAGGAGCATTGGCTCCAGCGCGGCGTCACCGGCCGGCGCCGGCGCAACCAGGGGCGGCTCGAGAAGCTCAAGGAGATGCGCGCCACCCGCGCCGCGATGATGGGGCCGCAGGGCGCCGCCAAGCTGGTCACCGCCGCCGACGACAGCAACACCAAGGTGGTGATCGACGTGAAGCACGTCACCAAGCGCTTCGGGGATCGCACGATCATCAAGGACCTCACCTTCCGCGTCACCAAGGGCGACCGGATCGGCATCGTCGGCGCGAACGGCGCGGGCAAGTCGACCCTGCTCAAGCTGCTGACCGGCGAGATCCAGCCCGACGAAGGCACGATCAAGCTGTCCAACACGCTGAACGGCGTGATCATCGACCAGCAGCGCAGCCTGATGGACCCCGCCAAGACGGTGCGCGACGTGCTGGCGGGCGGCGGCGACTGGATCGACGTGCTCGGCGTGCGCAAGCACGTCCATGGCTATCTCAAGGAGTTCCTGTTCGATCCATCGATCGCGGAAGCGAAGATCGGCACGCTCTCGGGCGGCGAGCGCTCGCGGCTGCTGCTGGCCCGTGAGTTCGCCCGGCATTCGAACCTGCTGGTGCTCGACGAGCCGACCAACGATCTCGATCTTGAGACGCTCGACCTGCTCCAGGAAGTAATCGCGGATTATGAAGGCACGGTGCTGATCGTCAGCCACGATCGCGACTTCCTCGATCGCACGGTTACGGTGACGCTCGGGCTCGACGGTTCGGGGACGGTCGATGTCGTGGTCGGTGGCTATGCCGATTGGGAAGCCAAGCGCCGGCCCAAGGTGGATGCGAAGAAGGCTGCGCCCAAGGTTGTGGCTGCCGTCGAGGCACCGAAGAAGGCGACCAAGCTCAGCTACAAGGACCAGCGCGACTACGACCTGCTGCCCAGGCGGATCGAGGAGATCGAGGCGCAGATCGCAAAGGACGAGGCGGCGATGGCCGATCCGGACCTCTATGCGAAGAACCCCGGCAAATTCGCGTCGCTGAGCGACGGCATCGCGAAGCTGCGCGACGAGAAGGACGCCGCCGAGATGCGCTGGCTGGAGCTTGCCGAGATGGTCGAGGCTTTGGGCTAAAATATCCTCCCTCGCGAAGCGGGGGAGGGGGACCATTCGCGCAGCGAATGGTGGAGGGGGCATCTCCGCAGGCGAACCTGCCTGGGGGCAGGCCCCCTCCACCACGCGCTGGCGAGCGTGGTCCCCCTCCGCCGGCTTCGCCGAGGGAGGATTTAAGCCTCCAGCGCCACCGTCACCTTCGTTCCCTCCGGCCCGGTCTCGACGCTCGCCTTGCCGCGGGCCTGGCGGACAAAGCCGTCGACCAGCTTCTGGCCCAGCCCGCCGTCCTTGCGGGCCCTGGGCGTCTCGGGCATGCCGACGCCATCGTCGCGCACTACCAGCCGCCAGCCCGGCGACGCAGCCTCGAAGCGCACTTCGATCCGCCCGCCATGGCGCCCGGCAAAGGCATGCTTGGCGGCGTTGGTCACCAGCTCGTTGACGATCAGCCCGATCGAGACGGCGCGGTCGCGCGGGATCGCGCCATGATCGCAGGAACAGTCGAGCGTGATCGCCCCGCGCAGGAACAGGGCCTCGGCCAGCGCCGCGCACAGCTCCTCCAGATAAGTCGCCATGTCGACCTCGCCGCGCGTGGCCGCCCCGCCGCGATAGAGGTGACGATGGGCGCGGGCGATGCTCTCGACCCGGTTGAGCGCGGAGGACAGCGCCTCCGCCGTCTCGCCTTCCTTCGCCCGGCGGCGCTGCATGTCGAGCAGCGCGGCGACCAGGGCGAAGTTGTTCTTCACCCGGTGGTCGAACTCCTCGAGGAACAGGTCGCGCTCGGCCAGCTCGCGGTCGCGCTCCGCGGTCGCCCGGCGCACCGCGCGGCGGAACAGCTCGGCGATCACCAGCACCGCGGCATAGTTGATCGTGGCGAGCAACAACCGGCCGGTATCGTCCGGGGTCTTGAGCAGGAAGCTGTGCTGTACCGGCAGCACGAAATACCAGCTGTAGAGCAGGGTCAGCGTGCCGGTGAGCAGCCCCGCCTGCCACCTGCCGAACAGGGTGGCGATCAGCACGGCGGGGAAACCCAGCGCGAAGGGGCCGGCGGCGGGCGAAATCCCGTCGATCACCGCGCGCAGCCCGATGGCCAGGCCGGTGACCAGCAACGCGAAGCCGAGCTGCACCAGCAGCGTGCCGCGCCCGCCCGGCGCGAGCCGGTCCGCAAGATCGGTTTCGCCTATCCGCCCCATGGAACGGAGTGAGCTATGGCCTTGGCTTCCGTGTCAAGCATCCGGACCGGTCTTTTAACATCGATCAACCCGATTTGACGATTTTGCCCGGATATTGACACCATATCAACCACATATCTGTGGTTGACCGCCGTCAGGGCCGCCGCGAGACCCGGTTGCCGGCGCCGGTGACGCTCAGCTTCGGCCGGGCCGCGCCAGGCGCGCTCCAGCGGATCTCGTTGTCGGCGCCCTCGACCCGGATCGTCGACTGGGCGGCGAGGTCGATCGAGATCCGGTTGCTCGCCCCGGCAACGCTGAGGCTCTTGCAGGGACCGTGGATGGTCAGCGTGTTGTCCGCCCCTTCGACATGGACGCTGCCGCCGTCGCAATGGATCTCGGAAGTCTCGCCGGCGCCGCTGAACTCGGTCTGGGCCTGGGCGGGAATCGCCCAGCCTGCCGCGATCGGGGCGAGGATCATCAGGGTGAGCTTCCGGACGTCGCGCATCGGCATTCCTTCATGGTTACGCAGTCGCAAGCAGACGCGCCGAAGGAAGCGAGGTTCCGCAGCCGGTCAGAGATTTCGCCCGGATCGTCCTGCGAGGTCGACGACATACTGCCAGGCGACCCTGCCCGAGCGACTGCCGCGCCGCGTCGCCCAGCCGATCGCGTCGACCGGGTCGAAATCGAGGCCATGCGCCTCGGCATAGCCGCGGACGATGTCAACATAGGTGTCCTGGTCGACGACGTGGAAGCCGAGGCTGAGCCCGAACCGGTCGGCCAGCGCCAGGCCGTCGTCCGCCGAATCGCGCGGATTGATCGCGCTGGCCTGCTCGGCGATGTCGCGGGTGACGAGATGGCGGCGGTTCGAGGTGACGAGCAGCCGGGCGTTGTTGGGCCGCGCCTCGGCACCGCCCTGGAGCAGCGAGCGCAGCGCCCGGGCGTCGCCGACCCCGTCGAAACCGAGATCGTCGAGGAAGATGGCGAAGGGGCGGTCGGTGGTGCCGAGCAGGCCGAACAGCTCGGGCAAGGTGGCGAGCTCGGTGGTCACCGCCTCGACCAGCGCGAGGCGGCCGCCCTGCGCCTGGACGGCGGCGACCGCGCTCTTCACCAGCGCCGACTTGCCGGTGCCGCGAGCGCCCCACAGCAGCACGTCCTGCGCGGCATGGCCCTGGGAGAGGCGGGTGAGGTTGGCGACCAGCGCCTCCCGCTGCGCATCGACACCGCGCAGGATCTCGATTGGCAGCGGATCGAACGCCCGCGCCGGCGCCAGCCCGTGCCCGCGCCATACATAGGCTGGATGCGCCTCCAGGTCGGCGGGCGGGGGCGGCGGTGGGGCGAGCCGGTCGAGCGCATCGGCGATGCGGGCGAGGATCTCTTCGTTCATGGGAGCGGCTATAGCGAGGCGCTATCGCCGGCTCACCCCCAGTTTCGCTATCAGCGCCCTTGGGTGCCGCTTGTCAGGCGTTGAGCCCGCCATCGACGGTGACCACCGATCCGGTGACGAAGCGCGCCGCCGGGCTGGCGAGGAAGGCGACGACTGCCGCCACGTCCTCGGGCTTGCCGTAATGGCCGAGCGCGGTGTGGGCGCGCAGCGTGTCGGCGAAATCGCCGTCGGCGGGGTTCATGTCGGTGTCGATCGGGCCGGGCTGGACCAGGTTGGCGGTGACGCCGGCCGGCCCCACGTCGCGGGCCAGGCCGCGGTTGAAGGCGAGCAGCGCCGACTTGGTCATCGAATAGAGCGTCGAGCCGGCAAAGGGCACGCGCTCGGCCAGGCAGGAACCGATGGTGATGATGCGGCCGCCTTCCTTCAGGTGCGGGATCGCCGCGCCCGAGGCGATCACCGCCGAGCGGACATTGACGTTCAGCAGCGCGTCGATTTCCTCGAGGTTGAGGTCGGCGACCTGGCTGTAGCGGGCGATGCCGGCATTGTTGACCAGGATGTCGAGCCCGCCCAGCGCCTCGACGGCTTCGGCCACCGAGCGCTTCACCGCCTCGGGATCGGCGCTGTCGGCCTGGATGGCGATCGCGCGGCGGCCCTTTGCCTCGATCGCGCGGACCAGCTCGGCGGCGCGCTCGGCCGAGCGCTCATAGGTGATGGCGATATCGGCACCCTTGTCCGCCAGCGCCAGCGCGATGCCGGCCCCGATGCCGCGCGAAGCACCCGTCACCAGTGCGCGTTTGCCCAGAAGCTCGCTCATGATCTTTGTCCCATATTTGTGTAGTGATCGATACACAATTAGCTAGGAAGCTTGCCTGGGGCCGTCAAGAGAATTATGTAGCGATCGATGCAGAATTCTCCAACCGATGGAAAAACCAGGGCGCGGGGCCGGCCGCGGGCGTTCGATCGCGAAGCGGCGCTGGCGCGCGCGACGCGGCTGTTCTGGGAAAAGGGCTATGCCGCGACTTCGATCGCCGACCTGACCGAGGCGATGGAGATCGGCGCGCCGAGCCTCTACGCCGCCTTCGGCTCGAAGGAGGCGCTCTATGTCGAGGCGCTTGGCCATTATCGCGACACGACCGAGGACCTGGTCTGGGCCGATTTCCTCGCCGCGGATACGGCGCGCGAGGCGGTGAAAGCGCTGCTGATGGATTCGGCCGCGGCGCTGACCGGCTGCCTTGCCGACATGCCCACCGGCTGCATGGTCACGCTCTCCGCCGCCGGCAGCGAAGGCAATGCCGAGCTCGGTGCGCTGGTGCGCGCTGCGCGGGCGGTCGGCTTCGAGCGGCTGCGCGATCGATTGGAGCGGGGCAGGGAGGCGGGCGAGATTCCGGCCTCTGTCGATCTCGATGCGCTCGCCCGCTTCGTCCAGACTCTCCAGAACGGCATGTCGATCCTCGCCCGCGACGGGGCCAGCCGGGCCGAACTGGAAGGCGTGGCCGACGTCGCGATGCTGGGCTGGGACGCGCGGGTTTCATAACCCTCTCCTCTCTAGAGAGGGGCATGGACTTTGACGCTGGCGCCGCCGTTATCGGTTCAGGACACACTGCCCCTCTCCCCAGCCCTCTCCCCGGAGGGGAGAGGGAGAAGAGCCTGGGCGCCTCCGGGCGTCTAGCCGTTTGCCATCGCCTGCGCGGCGGCCCGGTCGGTGAAGCCTGGGTCGGCGAGCGCGGCCTGGGCGTTCTGCCTGGCCTCCGCCTTGCGGCCGAGCGCGGCATAGACCTGGGCCAGGTGCCAGCGCAGCCCGGGATGCCGGGGCGCCAGGATCACCGCCTTCTGGAGCAGCTCAAGCGCGCCGTCCTTGTCGCCGCCCTTGAACAGCGCCCAGCCATAGGCGTCGACCACCGCGGGGTTGGCGGGGGCGAGGCCATAGGCTGCCTCACCGAAATCGACCGCAGTGCCGGTCTCGCCCGCGCCGGCATAGGCGGCAGCGAGCTCGGCATCGAGCGCGGCGTCGCCGTCGCCGATCTGCGTGCGGATGTCTTCGAGCGTGTCGATCGCCGCGTCATAGTCGCCGGCGGCGAGCTGCCAGTGCGCCGAGAGGCGCTGCGCCGCGACACTCACCGGGTTCTGCGAGAGGAACAGTGCCAGCACGTTCGCCGCGTCCTCGCGCTTGCCGGCGCGGTCCAGCGCCTCGACCAGCCGAAGCAGGGTCGGCTCGTCGAAGCGCAGGTCGGCGGCGCGCTTATAGGCATTCGCAGCGTCGGCCGGGCGGTTGAGCAGCATCAGCATGTCGCCGAGCACCACCTGCGCGCCCGGGGCGCCCTGGTTCCTGGCGGCGATGTCCTGCGCCCGGGCGAGCGCCGCGCCCTTGTCGCCGCCGGCGATCAGGCTGCGGATCAGCGGCAAGGTCGCCTCGGGATCGTTCGGCCGCTGGGCGGCATCGGCGGCAAGCGTCGCGGTGCTGTCGTCGGCGCTGAATGCCGTGGACTCGCCGGTTGCCGGGAAGGCGGCCCGGTCGAGGAAGCGCGACGCGTTCTCCCGGTCGCCGATCCGCTCGAAGCCGCGCGCGACCAGGGTCAGCGCATAGCTGTCGGCATCGGCGCGGGCGACGACGGGGCGCAGCATGTCGATCGCGTTGCGGGCACGGTCGGTGCGCAGCAGCGCGACGGCGAGCAGTTTGCGTGCCGTGATGTTCATCGGCTGCATCGCGACCAGGCCGGTCAGCTTCTCGATTGCCTGCTCATAGTCGCCGCTCTCCAGGTCGAGCGTGCCGCCGAGCAGCATCGCGCCGGGAAGCGAGTCGATCGCGCCGCCGGTCTTCTCCAGGATCGCGCGCGACAAATCGAAATTGCCGGCGCGCGCGGCGATCACTGCCTGGAGATAGAGCGCCTGCGCGCTGCCGGGACGGACCGCGAGCGCGCGGCGGGTGGCGGCGAGCGCATCGACGGTGCGGCCGGCATCGCCCAGCGTCGCGGCATATTCGATCAGCGCGTTGTGGCGCGCCGGATCGCGCTTCAGCGCCTGCTCGAACCAGGGCAATGCGGCGACCAGGCCATATTGGCTGCGGACGATCTCGCCGCGCAGGACCAGCGCATCGACGCTGCCCGGGGCCAGCTTGACCGCGCGGTCCGATGCCTCGGCGGCGCCGAGCAGGTCGCCCGCGGCGAAGCGGAAACGGCCGAGATCCGTCCATACGCCGGCATCGTCCGGGGCGAGGCGCAGCGCTTCGTCGAGCGCGTTCTGCGCCCCGGCATAGTCGCCGGTCGCGGTCAGCGCCCGGGCGCGGATACGCAGGCCATAGGGACGCAGCTTCTCCGGTGCCTTGTCGGCCTCGGCCGGTGCCTTGTCGGTCTTGCCCTGGAGCACCCAGGCCTCGGCGCGCCATTGCGGCACGGCCCTGGCGTCATAGCCGGCATCGACTGCGCGCTGGATCTCGCCTTCGGCGCCGACGCCGTCCTGCAAGGCGAGCAGGGCACGGGCGAGGACGATATGCGCGTTCTCGTTGTCGGGATCGCCGCGCACCGCCTCTGCCGCCAAATCGCGCGCGGCGGTGGCGTTGTCGGCCTTGAGCAGCGTTTCGGCCTTGGCGGTCGCCTCGGCCGCGTCGGCGGTGCTCATCTTGCCGGTGGTCAGCGTGAACCAGCCGATCAGCACGGCGAGCAGCACCGCGAGCGCGCCGCCGATCACCAGCACGCCACGCACGCCGAAGCCCGAGGATCTGGCGCGGGCGCGCCTATGGCTGGAGGTCATAGGCCTTCATCAGATCATAGAGGGTGGGACGGCTGATGCCGAGCAGACGGGCGGTGCCGGAGATATTGCCTTCGGCGCGGGCGAGCGCATGCCGGATCGCCTTGCGATCGGCCAGCTCGCGCGCGGCCTTGAGGTTGACCGGCTCGATCTCCGCCTGGGCCTCGAGGTCGAGATCGGCGGCGGCGACGTGCTTGCCCTCGGCCATGATCGCCGCGCGCTTCACGCGGTTCTCGAGCTCGCGGACATTGCCGGGCCAGCCCCAGGCATCGATCGCGGCGAGCGCGTCGGGGGCGAAGCTCCTCGCAGTGGTGTTCATCTGCACGGCATATTTCTGGAGGAAGTGCCGGGCGAGCAGCCCTGCATCACCCGGTCGCTCGGCGAGGCTCGGGATGCGCACGACGATCTCGGCGAGGCGGTAATAGAGGTCTTCGCGGAAGCGATTGTCGGCGACCATCGCGTCGATGTCCTGGTGCGTCGCGCAGACGATGCGCGCGTCCACCGCGATCGCCTGGCGCCCGCCGACCCGCTCGATCACCCGTTCCTGCAGGAAGCGCAGCAGCTTGACCTGCAAGGGGAGAGGAACGTCGCCGATCTCGTCGAGGAACAGCGTGCCGCCCTGGGCCAGCTCGATCTTGCCCTCGGTGGTCTTCACCGCGCCGGTGAAGGCGCCCTTCTCATGGCCGAACAGCTCCGATTCGAGCAACGTCTCGGGGATCGCCGCGCAGTTGATCGCGACGAAGCGGCCCTTGCGCCCGCTCTTGTCGTGCAGCCCGCGGGCGAGCAGCTCCTTGCCGGTGCCGCTGGCGCCGAGCAGCATGACGGACACGTCAGCGCTGGCGACGCGTTCGATCGTGCGGGTGACCTTGAGCATCTCGGGCGCGCCGGTCAGCATGCCGCCGAGCACCGCGCCGGCCTCGACCCGCTCGGCGAGGCGGCGGTTCTCGGCCTCCAGCGCATGGACGTGGAAGGCACGCGCGACGATCAGGCCCAGCGCGTCGATGTCGATCGGCTTCTGGTAGAAGTCCCAGGCGCCCAGCGAGATCGCGCGGAGCATCGATTCATGCGCACCGTGCCCCGAGGCGACGATCACCTTGGTATCGGGGCGCAGCGACAGGATCGTCTCCAGCGTCGCGAAGCCCTCGGTGGTGCCGTCGGGATCGGGCGGCAGGCCGAGATCGAGCGTGACCACCGGCGGCTCCTCGGCGCGCAGCACGGTGATCGCTTCCTCGCGGGTGGAGGCAGTGAAGATCTCATAGCCGTCATAGGCCCAGCGCAGCTGGCGCTGGAGCCCGGCATCGTCCTCGACGATGAGCAGCTTGGGCAGGGCGCGGCTGTCGCTCATGCGGCGCGGCCCATTCCCAGGTCGGCGGGATGCGCGGCCTTGAGGATCACGCGGAAGCGCGTGCCCTTGCCCTCGCGCGAGGTGACTTCGATGCGGCCCTCCATGGCATGCGCGAGCTGGCGCGCCTCGAAGGCGCCGATGCCGAACCCGCCTTCCTTCGACGAGACGAAGGGCTTGAACAATTTGTCGCGGATGAAGGCCGGGGACATGCCACAGCCCTGGTCGATCACGTCGACCGCCACCCGCTCGCCATCGGCCGAGACCGACAGGGTCACCGGCTCGTGCGCCGGGCTCGCCTCGATCGCGTTCTGGACGAGATGGCCGAGCAGCTGCTCGAGGCTGACCGGATCGGCATGGGCGATGGCGTTGCGCACGCCGCTGAGGACGACCGGGTGCTGGCCCTTGCGCTGGTTCACGACGCGCTCGACCAGCGCGACCACCTCGATCGCATGCGGCGCCTCGGTGCGGCCGCGATGATGCTGGGAAAGGCGGGCGAGCAGCGCGTTCATCCGCTCGGCCGAGTTCTGCAGCGTCGCGACCATGTCGGCGCGGAACTCGGGCTTGTCGGCATGGCGCTCGGCATTGCGGGCGGTGAGGGTCAGCTGGCTCACGAGATTCTTGATGTCGTGGAGGATGAAGGCGAAGCGGCGGTTGAACTCGTCGAAGCGCTGCGCCTCGGCCAGCGCGTCCTGCGCGCGCGCCTCGGCGAGATAGGAGGCGACCTGGCGGCCGGCGACCTTGAGCAGGTCGAAATCCTCCCAGTCGAGCGCGCGGTCGAGCGGGGGGCGGGCGAGCAGGATCGCGCCGCCCAGCTCGGCATGATGGGGAAGCGGCACGATCACCCAGGCCTCGGGCAGGTCGAGCATCCATTGCGGCACGGCGGCCGCATCGACATGGTCCTCGTTGCGGCGGACCGCGTCGAGCTCGATGATCCGGCCGGTCAGCTGGAGATGCTCGCCCAGCGCCGTGTCGCTCGCGACGGGAAGCGTCGCATGGTCCCAGTTCCAGCGCGCGCCGATGCCGAGCCCGCCGGCATCGGGCACGAGCAGCACGCCGGCCGGACTTTCGGTGAGGTCGGCGATCGCCTTGACGATGCGTTCCTCGAGCGCGGCGCCGCCCTGCGGGGCGCCCAAGGTCTCGGTGAAGCGCATCCATTCGGTGCGATAGTCGTAGCGGTGGCGGAAGAGATGCTTGGCCAGCTTCACCTTCAGCCAGGCTCGCAGCCAGCTGTTGGCGACGAGGGTGAGGATCGCCGCGGTCGAGCCGAGCACGAAGGCAGTCTGCAGGATGCGGGCATTGGCGCCGCCCACCGTGGCGATGGCGGAGGTGGCGAGCGCCAGCAGCGCGAAATAGGCGCCGACCGCGACCAGCGAGAGCGACTGGTAGGTGACCGCGCGCGAGACTTCGATCTTCCATTCGCCCTTGCGCTGGAGCGCGGCGCCGATCGCTAGCGCGATGGCCAGATAGGCGGCCCCACGCAGCACCACCGGTTCGATCCGCCACTCGGCGGCGAGATAGGCGAAGGTGTAGAGCGCGAACTCGGCGCACCACATGCCGGCAAGCGCCAGCGCGAGCGGGCGCAGCGGCCCGCCCGTGGCCGGGCTCAGCGCCGACCACAGCGCCTGGACGAGCACCAGCGCGGCCACCGCGACCAGCATGCGCAGCAGCACCGCCGCATTGGCGGACTGGGCGGCGGCTTCGGGGACCGGCTGGGCATAGGCGACCAAAGTGAGCGCCAGCGCGGCGATCTGGACCAGCGCGACCACGCCATAGACCGTGCCGAGTGCGATCGGCGGGCGCGTCTGCGCGTCGCGGCGGTGGAGGACCAGCATGAAGCCGAGCCAGGCGAGGTTGCGCAGCGTCTCGGCGAACCAGCTCGCAATGTCGGCGGAGCCGATACCGGCAATGGCGAGCGCCCACAGCGCCGTGGCCGCCAGCGCGAAGGCGAGCGGGCGGCGCGGCAGCCCGGCAATGTCGCTGCGCCACGCCCAGAGCGCGAGCGCCCCGAACAGCAGCGCCGCGAGCGCATGCAGCCAGAGCAGCAGCGCGCCCATTCAGCGCGCGCCTTCGGGGAACAGCACGACGCGGATGGTCTGGAGCAGGATCAGCACGTCGAGGAAGGGCGAATAATTCTTCGCGTAGTAAAGGTCGTATTCGAGCTTCTGGCGCGAATCCTCGATCGAGGCGCCATAGGGATAGTTGATCTGCGCCCAGCCGGTGATGCCCGGCTTCACCATGTGGCGCTCGGCATAATAAGGCAGCTTGGTCTCGAGATCCTCGACGAACTGCGGGCGCTCGGGCCGGGGGCCGACAAAGCTCATCTCGCCCTTGAGCACGCTCCAGCATTGCGGCAGCTCGTCGATCCGGGTCTTGCGGATGATGCGGCCGATCCGGGTGATGCGCGGATCGTCCTTCTCGGCCCATACCGCCTGGCCATCCACCTCGGCATCCTGGCGCATCGAGCGCAACTTGATCACGTCGAAGCCGGTGCCGTAGAGGCCGACGCGGCGCTGGCGGTAGAAGGCCGGACCCTTGCTCTCCAGCTTCACGGCGAACGCGGTGAGCAGGATGATCGGCAGCATCAGCGTGAGCAGCACGGCGCTGGCGGTGATGTCGAACAGCCGCTTGAACATGCTCGACAGCATGCGGCCCGAGGAGAAGCCGTCGGAGAAGATCAGCCAGCTCGGATTGACGCTGTCCAGGTCGACCCTGCCGGTCTCGCGCTCGAGGAAGGTCGAGATCTCGTTGACGTGCACGCCGGTCGTCTTGATCCGCAGCAGGTCCTTGAGCGGCAGCGCGTTGCGGCGCTCTTCCAGCGCGAGCACCACTTCGCTGGCGTTGAGCACCACGACATGGTCGGCGAGGTTGTAGATCGCGTCGCGGGCGATCGCCTCCGGGATGACGCGGTTGGCCTCGCTCATCGCGACATAGCCGACCACGACGAAGCCGGCGCCGGGTGTCTTGGACAGGTCCTTGAGCCGCTGCGCGCGGGCGCCGGCGCCGAGCACGACGATGCGGCGCTTGAACGCCTGGCTGCCCAGCGCCTTGCCGAGCAGGATGCGCAGCGCGACCAGCGAGAGGATCGAGCAGCCCATCGCGTAGAGCAGGTTCGAGCGCCAGAAGCCGATCTCGGGGATCAGGAAATAGAGCACGCTTAGCCCGATCACGCCGAGCGAGATCGAGACGATCAGCCGCGCCATCGCATAGCGCAGCGACTGGAGCGCATCGGCGCCATAGACGCCGACCGAGATCATCGCGACTTCGAGGAACAGCGCATAGCTGACCAGCTGCGGCCAGCGCGTCTGCACCGGCGGCAGCGTGATGCCGATCTGGTGCGCGCGGAGCATCCAGCCGAGCTCGCCCGACACTGCCAGCAGCAGGATGTCGAGAAAGCCGAGCAGCAGCACGGCGTTGGGCACGTAATGCTTGAAGAGCCGGATCATGATCATCCGCTTTAAGGCGGAAGTGTAAACAAATCCGACATGACGGTGCGCGGCAGGCCGGATGGAAAAATCCCGAGACGATCCGAAACCGCGGTGCAATCCAAGTGTTTGACCGGCGGGGCAATTCGCCGCATTGCAATATCTTCAGGAGGTCCGAAGCACATGCCGGATTCGAATCCGATCGTCCCAGTCATCCTGTCGGGAGGATCAGGTACCCGACTCTGGCCCATGTCGCGGGCCGAGAAACCCAAGCAGCTGCTGTCGCTCACCGCCGAGGAGACGATGCTCCAGCTCACCGCGCGCCGCGCCGCGGGCGAGCGATTCGGCGCGCCGATCGTCGTCGCCAACGCGCATCATGCGGACATGGTCGAGGAGCAGCTCGCCGCCGCGGACAGCACCGCGCGGGCGCTGGTGCTCGAGCCGATGGGGCGCAACACCGCGCCGGCGATCGCGCTGGCCGCCATCGCCGCGGGCGGCGGGGCGGAGCCGCTGCTGGTGATGCCGTCGGACCATGTCATCGCCGATGTCGATGCCTTCCACGCCGCGATCCAGGCGGCGCTGCCGCTGGTGCGTGACGGCTGGCTGGTCACCTTCGGCATCACCCCCGATTCGCCCGAGACCGGCTATGGCTGGATCAAGGTTGGCGACGCGATCAGCGAGGGCGTGCACCGGGTCGAACGCTTCGTCGAGAAGCCGCCGCGCGACAAGGCCGAGGCGATGCTCGCCCAGGGCGGGCACACCTGGAACGGCGGCATCTTCCTGTTCCGCGCGGACATCTATCTGGGTGCGCTGGCCAGCTATGCGCCCGAGATGCTCGCCGCCGCCCAGGAATCGATGGAGAAGGGCCGGCGCGACGGCGCGCGGATCTGGCCCGATGCCGACAGCTTCGCCGCCAGCCCCTCGGACTCGATCGACTATGCGGTGATGGAAAAGGCGCCACGCGTGGCGGTGGTGCCGGTGACGATGGGCTGGAGCGATGTCGGCAGCTGGGACGCGCTGCACGCGATCAGCCATGCCGATGCCGGCGGCAATGTCGTGCGCGGCGATGCAGTGGTGATCGAGAGCAGCAACTGCCTGGTCCGCGCCGAATCCGGCAAGCGCGTGGCGCTGGTCGGCGTCGAGGATCTGATCGTGGTCGCCTCGGGCGACGATATCCTCGTCCTGCCGCGCGGCCGCAGTCAGGAAGTGAAGAAGATCATCGAGGCGATGCAGAAGGACGGCTGAGCCGGCTAGGCGGCCGCGCGCCTTGCCTCCAGCGCGGCGAAGACCGGGGCGAGATAGTGTTCGGCAGTGTCGCGCAACCTGGCGTCGGCCTCGCGCTGCTTGCTCCCGGTATCGGCCTGGAAGCGCGTGCCGGGTGCCTTGGAATGGCTCCCCGCCATTGCTGCCATTGCGGTCTGTGCCGCTGCATCGGGCACGATGCCGAAATGGGGGAGGATGCGGCTGAAGAACGCCTCCGGCAGCTCGGCATAATTGACCAGCAGCCCGTCTCCCCGGCCATGCTCGATCACCGCGCTGCAGGTCCGTTCGAGCACCCTGGCGATGAAATCGCGTTCGGGGAGCTGCGCCTCCTCGGGGCCGAAGCCGAACCATTCGAGCGGGACGATGCCGGGCACCGTCTGCACCCCGCGCAGGCGCAGCTGCGAGACCAGCACCTCCACCGGATCGCGGTAGAGGAAGATCCAGGGCGTCTCGGGAAAGGCGCGGCGAAGCAGCGGCAGCGCGCGCGTGTGCCAGCTGTCGAGCTTGACGAACAGGTGTTCGGCACCGCGGCCATAGGCATGGACCAGCCCGCGCAGCGCCTCGGCATGCGTCTCCGGATCGGCGAAGCGCTGCTGGATCAGTGCGTCGAGCGGCGGCGCTTCAGAGATCGAGACATGGCCCGGCGCGGCGCCGAGCATCTGCGAGACCAGCGTCGATCCGCAGCGCGACATGTGGAAGACGAAGCCGCTGGGTGCGCGCAGGTCCGTGTGCCCGAGAAAGCTGGCGATCGGCGTCGCGGTGCGGAACAGGCGGTTGAACGGCCGGCCCGATATCTCGCGCACCGCATCCTCGAAGAAGGGGCTGTTCGGCGAGACCCCGGCGAAATGGAGCCAGTGGATCGCGGGCTCCGGCTCTGCCGAAAAGCGCACCGGCAGCCAGCCCCGGGGTGGCCAGTCGGCCCGGACCAGTGGTGCCGGGGCGAAACGGTGGAGTCCGATCGGATCGACCCGGCTGCCCTCTGCCAGGTCGCTCGCGGCAAGCGAGATGCCGCGCGCCGCTGCCCAGGCGTGCGCGCGCGCCTCGAACACCGCCGGGTCATAAGGCTCGGCAAGATGCGCCTGTGCCTCGGCATCGGCCATCACGGCGGCACGGAACTGGTCGAGCGGAGACGGCGGCGTTGCAATCATCGGGGGCTGGGATAGGCTCGCACGGGAAGGACATGACAGGCTAATATGGCGACAGCACCCACACAATCCGTCTGGCCCGATCGGGTGCGGCTGCCGCTGGCCTTCGATCCGGCGCCGCTTGCGGCGGATATCGCGGCTCTGGAGCGGGGCGACTGGACCGAGCATTTCGTGAGGCAGAATTACGAAGGCGAGTGGAGCGCGCTGCCGCTGCGCGCACCCGCGACTGCCCGGCATCCGATCCAGATGATCTATCCCGCGCCCGGCGTCACCGAGTTCGTCGACACGCCGTGGCGGGAGCGCATGCCGGCGCTGTCGGTGGTGATCGACGCCTTTCAGTGCGAAGTGCGCACCGTGCGGCTGATGCGGCTCGCGGCGGGATCGGTGATCAAGGAGCACGAGGATCTCGATCTCGACGTCGCCCGGGGCTTTGCCCGGGTGCACGTGCCGATCGTCACCAGCCCGGAGGTCGACTTCCGGCTGAACGGCGTGCGCGTGACGATGGCGCCGGGCGAGGTCTGGTATCTGCGCCTCGCCGACCCGCACAGCGTCGCCAATCGCAGCGACATCGCCCGCATCCACCTGGTGATCGACCTGGTGGTGAACGACTGGCTGCTGCGCCAGCTCGCGGGATGAGCGGGCGCGTCCGGCGCAAGCAGCTCGCCGCCGCGATGGAGGCGGCGGCAAGCGCCGCGCCGCCCGAGGCCTGCGCGCTCTGCGCCCGGGCGCTCGGCACCCGGATCGAATGGCACCATGTCGTGCCGAAGAGCGAGGGCGGCCGCGACACCGTGCCGCTCCACCCGATCTGCCACCGCACGATCCACGCGAGCGCGAGCAATGCCGAGCTGGCCCGGCTCTACCCCACGCTCGAGGCGCTGCTCGAGCGCGAGGACATCCGCCGCTTCGTCGCATGGATCGCGGACAAGCCGCCCGATTTTCATGCGCCGACGCGGCGGAAGCCGGGTTAGCCCACCAACGCCTCGGCCTGGTCGAGCACGTTCTTGAAGTCGGCGATCAGCGCCTGGTACGGGGCCGGGCTCGCCATATCGAGGCCGGCACGCTTCAGGATCTCGGTCGGATAGTCGGATCCGCCCGCCTTCAGCACCGACAGGTAATTGTCGCGCTCCTTCGGCCCGCCCTTCAGGATCGACTGGGCGAAGAAGGTCGCCGCCGAGATGCAGGTGGCATACTGGTAGACGTAGAAGCTGTTGTAGAAATGGGGGATATAGGCCCATTCGTTGGCATATTCGGGCGCGAGGATCATGTTCGGCCCGTGATAGGTGCGCAGCAGCTCGCCATAGACCTTGGTGAACTTCTCGCCCGACAGGCCCTCGCCCGCTTCCGCCATGTCGTGCGCCTTGAGCTCGAACTCGGCGAACATGGTCTGGCGGTAGAAGGTGCCGCGATAATTCTCCATCTGCTGGCCGAGGTAGAAGAGCTTCTCCTCCTTCGTCTTCGCATTCTTCATCAGATGCGCGAACAGCAGCTGCTCGTTCAGCGTCGAGGCGATCTCGGCCAGGAAGATCGGGTAATCGGCCTTGTCATAGACTTGGGTCGAGTTTGCGAGCAGCGAGTGGAGCGCATGGCCCCATTCATGCGCATAGGTGCTCATCCCGTCATATTTGTCGCTCAGGTTGAGCAGCAGGTACGGGTGCACGTCGAACGCACCGGGGTTCATGTACGCGCCGGGGCGCTTGCCCTCGCGGGGCCAGGGATCCATCCACTTCGCCGCCGTCGCCTTGGCGATGCGCGCCTGGTAATCGGCGCCGAGCGGCTTCACCGCTTCCAGCGTGTTGCTGCGCATCTGGTCGAGCGTGTAGCTGCGGTCCATCGAGACCAGCGGCGGATAGATGTCGTAATAGCCGATGTCCGGCAGCTTGAGCATCTTGCGGCGCAGCTCGAAATAGCGGTGGAGCTGGGGCAGCCCCTTGTTCGCCTCGGCCACCAGCGTGCGGTACACTGCTTCGGGCACGTTGTTTCCGGAGAGCGCACGAGCCAGCGAGGTCGGGTATTTCCGCGCCTTGGCGTAGAAGATGTCGCCGCGCACCTTGGCGGCATAGGTCGTGCCGAACGAGCTCTGGAACTTGCCATGCGCGGTCCAGAAGGCGTTGAACACCGCCTTGCGGTCCTCGCGGTTCGGCGCGTCGCGGTTGAGCGAATAGCCTTGCGAATCGAGGCGGACCGCCTTGCCGGTCGACAGCGTGATCGTCGGCCAGGGAATGTCGGACGAGCGCAACTGGCCCGAGATCTCGCCGGGCGCCGAAAGCGGCGAGCCGGCGCTGGCGAGGATCGATTCGCCCTCGGGTGAAAGCGTGTGCTCGGCCTGGCGCAGCGTGTCGGCCAAGGCGAAGTCGAAGCGGGTGCGCAGCGTCTGGCTGGCCGCCAGGAACGCCTCGATCTTGGCCTTGCCCAAAGTCAGCAGTTCGGGCGAGGTCCAGGACGTCGCCTCGCCAAACGCGGTGTAGAGGTCGCGGGCCTGGGCCAGCTTCTCCTGGTTCGCCGAGATGCGGACGTCCTCGTCGCCCTTCAGGCTGGCATAGGTGTAGATGCGGCCGATCGTGCGGCCGAGATCGGACTGAAGCGACAGCGCCTCGGCGAGCACGTCGGCGCTTTCGCCGAGCCGTCCCTTGTACTTGGTCACGCCGGGGATCGCGGCGAGCATCTGCTTGCGGGCGGCCTCCCAGGCGGCTTCGTTCGGATAGAGCTCCGTCAGGTCCCATTGCGCGCCGGCGGGCGCGGCGGCCTGGCGGGCCCAGGCGGGCAGGGCGGCGGCAGCGCCGGCGAACGCAGCGGCGGCGGCCAGCGCCTCGCGGCGAGAAAGTTCGGTCATGTTCCAGTTTCCCCGAAGCGCACCTGTAGGCCGGCGCTGTTGTGAGGAGGCCAGTCTGTCGCGCTTTCCATGGGAAGGGAAGTGGTTTGTCGGCTTAGCACGCCAACACGCTGCTTCAGCGTTTCCCGGCTTCCATCGCCTCCTGCATCCGCCAGGGTTCCGTCACGGCGGAGCGGGTGCAGGGGCCTGGGCGGATCGCCAGGCACAGGCTGCCGTCGGCGTCGCCGCGGCAGGCGATGGTGCGATAGGCGGGCGGTGCATGTCCGGGGGCAGCGATGATTGCATCATAGGCGCTTGCGCCGGCGCTCAGGCGGGCGAGCGTGTCGGCGGCGTCGCGGCCGTGGACATAGTAGAGCGGGGCGCTGCCGCGATAGGTGTGGCCGCCGCTCTTCCAGTAGCTCCGGTCCGCCAGCGCCAGCCCGCAGGCCCCGTGCAGCCGGGCCTCCCGGGCAAGGCGGAAGCCGGGTTCGAAGCGTCGCCAGCCTGGGTTCGACGGTTCCGCTATCGCCAGCGTCGCCGAGGTCGCGGCCCAGATCGCGACAATGCCGGCGAGCAGCCGGTCGCGGTGCCTGCGCCCGGCCACGAGGTCGGCAGACCCGATCGCGGCGAGGAGGATCGCAATCTCGGTGGTCAGCAGGATGAAGCGATATTCCTTGTGGCCGATCAGCAGATGAACCGCGAGATTGACCAGCGCCGCGGCGGCGAGCGCCGGAAAGCGCCGCGCGCCTTTCGCCGCCAGCCAGAGGATCGGGACCAGCGCCACCGACCAGGCGAGCCAGAGCATCTGGCCATAGGCTTCGATCCCGTAGCGGCCGAACTCCGATGCCTTGTCGGCCAGGATGTTCTGCGCGAAGTTCCGGTAGATCCAGAGGAACGGGACCTGGCCCATCGCCGCGTCGATCGCGCCGCTCACGACTGCCATCGCCGTGCCGCCGAGCGCCAGCCAGCCCCAGTCCCGCCACCGCATCCCCAGGCCGACCAGCGCGAAGACGGCGAGGGCGGGGAGATAGTGGAAGCGGACCAGCGCGGCGAGGGCGAGCAGCGCGCCGGCGCCGACCAGCCGGGCGGGGCGGGCGTCGGGCCGGAGCAGGGCGGCGGCGCAGAAGAAGGCGGATACCGCCAGGGTTTCGGTCAGCACATGGACCGAGAAATAGACGCTCTCGTACCACAGGCCGATCACCGCCATCGCGGCCAGCCCGTGCCGGGGCGAGATGCGGCGGCCGATCGCATAGGCGGCGGGGACCATGGTGAAGGCGAGCAGCGCCGCGGTCAGCCGGGGCAGCACGACATAGGCGAGCGAGCCGGGCGCCAGCGCCTCGCCGAGCCACATCGGCCCGGCGAGCAGCAGCGGCACCAGCCAGCTGCGCATGCCTTCCCGATATTCCCAGGGCACCAGGCCGGTGCCGAAGGCGAGGCGGTGGGCCTGCTCGATATACTGGATCGCCTCATCGGGATGGTGGACCGCGAAGGGCGAGAAGGCGAACGCGCGGAGCAGCACCGCGGTGAGCAGCACCAGCAGGACCAGGATGTGATGCGTGCCGAACCGGGCCATGGCCGGTTCCTGGCACGGCGGCGGCTAAGGCAGGGTTAAATGGCCGGAAAGCAAAAGGGCCGGGGATCGCTCCCCGGCCCTTCGCTTGTGCTTGCGCGGACTCTTAGAAGTCCATGCCGCCCATGCCGCCGCCCGGCATCGCCGGCATGGCGGGCTTGTCTTCCGGCAGCTCGCTCACCGCCGCTTCGGTGGTGATGAGCAGGCCGGCGACCGAGGCCGCATTCTGGAGCGCGGTGCGGACGACCTTGGTCGGGTCGATCACGCCGGCGGTCACCAGGTTCTCATAGGTGTCGGTCGAGGCGTTGAAGCCGATCGTGGCATCGTTGCCGTCGAGCAGCTTGCCGGCGACCACGGCACCGTCATGGCCGGCGTTCTGGGCGATCTGGCGAACCAGGGCCGAGAGCGAACGGCGGACGATGTCCACACCGCGGGTCTGGTCCTCATTGGCGCCGGTGACGCCGTCGAGAGCCTTCGACGCATAGAGCAGCGCCGTGCCGCCGCCGGGGACGATGCCCTCTTCGACAGCCGCGCGGGTAGCATGGAGAGCGTCATCGACGCGGTCCTTGCGCTCCTTCACCTCGACCTCGGTCGCACCGCCGACCTTGATCACGGCCACGCCGCCGGCGAGCTTGGCGAGACGCTCCTGGAGCTTCTCGCGGTCGTAATCGCTGGTGGTGACTTCGATCTGCTGGCGGATCGCCTCGGTGCGGCCCTTGATCGCATCGGCTTCACCGGCGCCATCGACGATGGTGGTGTTGTCCTTGTCGATCGTGACGCGCTTGGCGGTGCCGAGCATGCCCAGGGTGACGCTCTCGAGCTTGATGCCCAGATCTTCCGAGACGACTTCGCCCTTGGTGAGGATCGCGATGTCCTCGAGCATCGCCTTGCGGCGATCGCCGAAGCCCGGTGCCTTGACGGCCGCGACCTTCAGGCCGCCGCGCAGCTTGTTGACGACCAGGGTGGCCAGAGCCTCGCCCTCGATGTCCTCGGCGATGATCAGCAGCGGACGACCCGACTGCACGACCGCCTCGAGGATCGGAAGCATCGACTGGAGGTTCGACAGCTTCTTCTCGTGGATCAGGATGTACGGATCGGCGAGCTCGACCGTCATCTTCTCCGGGTTGGTGATGAAGTAGGGCGAGAGATAGCCGCGGTCGAACTGCATGCCCTCGACGACGTCGAGCTCGAACTCGAGACCCTTCGCCTCTTCGACGGTGATCACGCCTTCCTTGCCGACCTTCTCCATCGCCTCGGCGATCTTCTCGCCGACTTCACGATCGCCATTGGCCGAGATGATGCCGACCTGCGCGACTTCCGACGAGCCCGAGACGGGCTTCGAGCGGCCCTTCACGTCCTCGACGACCTTGTGCACCGCGAGGTCGATGCCGCGCTTCAGGTCCATCGGGTTCATGCCGGCCGCGACCGACTTCATGCCCTCGCGGACGATCGCCTGGGCGAGCACGGTGGCGGTGGTGGTGCCGTCACCGGCGATGTCGTTGGTCTTCGAGGCCACTTCGCGCACCATCTGGGCGCCCATGTTCTCGAACTTGTCCTTGAGCTCGATTTCCTTGGCGACGCTGACGCCGTCCTTGGTGATGCGCGGGGCACCGAAGCTCTTCTCGATCACGACGTTGCGGCCCTTCGGGCCCAGCGTGACCTTCACTGCGTCGGCGAGGGTGTCGACGCCGCGCAGGATGCGCTCACGGGCGTCACGGCCGAATTTTACGTCCTTGGCTGCCATTTGGCTGACCTTTCCGTTTCAAAGTACACAAAGTACACGCCAGAAGCAGTTTCTGGCGCGCATGAATTGTCTGAGTTAACCGATGATCCCGAGGATATCGGATTCCTTCATGATCAGCAGGTCTTCGCCGTTGACCTTGACCTCGGTGCCCGACCACTTGCCGAACAGGATGCGGTCGCCGGCCTTGACGTCGAGCGGGGTGACCTCGCCCTTTTCGTTCTTGGCGCCCGAACCGGCGGCGACGACTTCGCCTTCCTGCGGCTTTTCCTGGGCGGTGTCCGGGATGATGATGCCGCCGGCGGTCTTCGCCTCGGCTTCGACGCGGCGAACGAGCACGCGGTCGTGCAACGGACGGAAGTTCATTGCGGGTTCCTCACTTGGGTTGATCTCTGGTTTGGCACTCCACGGAGTCGAGTGCCAGCGGCGGCGATATGCGAAGCCGATCCGCCCGCGTCAACCGGTGCGCGGTGGCCCGGTGCAAATTTAGGGGGCACCGTCTTCCGGGCAAGGGTTGCCGGTTAAGTTTCGATCAACCACGAATCTGTGCAACCAATGGAAACAATATCCAAAGCAACAGATTGAAGCCCAACCAACAAGTAAAAGTAAGTATCAAACACAGGAGAGGTGGCATGATTACTAATCATGGCCGGCTGGCCGGGCTTGCACTTGCGTCGATTGGAATGATTTCTCTTGCGGCCTGCAACAGCTCCGGCAGCTACCGCGTCGCATCGGTCGGGACTAACGTGCCCGGCGATACGGCCGGCGACGGGTCGGGCGGTACTGGCGGAACCGGTGGCGGGACTGGCGGTGGCGGTGCGACCGGCGGCGGAACGGGAGCCGGTGGCGGCACCGGTTCCGGTACTGGAAGCGGAAGCGGAGCGATGGGCGGCAATCTGCTCGCGGCTTCCGGCAACGCCGTGATCGGCGTCGCCAATGCCCAGACCGGCCTTACCGCAGGGCTGGGCATCCCGGCGACCGGGGTGGTGACCGGCACGGTCAACCGCGTGCTCACCGCGACCGGCCAGACGCTGGTCGGGCTCGGCAACGGCAGCAGCCTGATCCTCGACGGCAAGGGCGGCGCGCTCGGCTCGCTGGTCTCGATCGATCTCGGCCAGGGCAAGGTGATCGGCGGGTCGAGCGGCGCCTCGCCGCTGATCGGCCTCAACGTGCTGGCCCGCAATCCCTCGACCGGCCAGCTCGCGACGGTGAGCGCGGCATCGGGCGGGAACCTGGTGAGCGTGACGGTGCCCAACGGGCAGGGCGGCAACCTGCTCAACGTCTTGGTGCCGGGCACGCTCGGCGGCGGCACGGGCGGCGCCACCGGCGGGCTGCTCGGCGGCGTGACGGGGGCGACCAACGCGAACGCAAACGTCAACGGTACGCTGGGCACGACGCTCGGCACGGTCAACACGACCGTGAACGGCGTGCTCAATCCCCAGGGCGCAAGCGCCGGCGCCAATGCCAGCACCAACCTGCTGACCGGTGCCACCAACACCGTGGGCGGCGTGGTCAACACGCTGCTGACGCCGACCAAGCCGCGCTGAGGCGCGGATTCGGGAAGCCGCGCGCAACCGCCCTTGCGCGCGGCTCGCCTATCACATCAGGGAGAGGGACCATGCTGATCGCGCTCGTCGCGCTCGCCTGGCAGGACGCGGGTGTCATCGTCGATCGCAACCGGATCGACCGTGCCACGGCGCCGCGCGAAGCGCCGCCAGCGCCGCGCAGCACGCCCAGGCGCGGCACCACCAATGTCGCGGCGACCGGCACCGACGCGCCGATCCGCGGCATCCGCTTCCAAGGTGCCCAGGCGCCCGGACCGGTGGCCGAGGCGGCGAAGCGCTTCATCGGCCGGCCGGGCAGCAAGGACACGCTGATCGAGCTCGCCGGCACCCTGTCCAAGGCCTATCAGCGCACCGATGTGGCGCTCTACACGGTGGCGATCCCCGAACAGGATACCAGCGCCGGCACGGTGGCCGTGCTGCTCACCGAAGGCCGGATCGCCAAAGCCAGCGTGAAGAGCGACAAGCGCGGCCACCGGCTGCTGCGCGCCCGCATGGCACCGATGCTCGACGAGACGCCGCTTAGCCGCGCGACCTTCGAGCGCCAGGTGACGCTGATGCGCGCGATCCCGGGCCTGACCTTCACCAGCGACTTTGCCGATCCGGCCGCGGATGGCGCCCTGGCGCTCACCGTTACGCCGAAGCAGAAGCGCACCCGCTTCACCGCCGGCTTCTCCAATCGTGGGATCACCCAGCTGGGCGACGGCCAGTTCGACGCGAAGGCGGAGTTGTTCGGCCTGGGGATCGACGGCGACCAGCTCACCTTTGCGGCCTCGGCGGCGAGCGACTTCAAGCGCTATCGCTATCTGAGCGGCAGCTATGCCGTGCCGATCACTGCGAGCGGGCTGACCCTCACCACCAGCGGCGGCTATCTGGAGACCCGGCCCCGCGGCTATCCGGTGCGCGGCAAGGCCAAGCTGGCCGGCACGTCGCTCAGCTATCCGCTGGTCCGCGACTTCCACCGCAGCCTCGACCTGTCGCTGGGCGTGGACGGGCTCAACAGCGACAATGCCGCGTTCGGCGCGCTGATCGCCACCGAGAGGACCCGGGCGCTGCGCGGCGGGGCGAGCTTCGCCAGCACGCGTGAGCGGCGCAGCATCGCGATCGGCCTGTCCGCCTCGCAAGGGCTCGCCATCCTCGGCGCGCGCACCGATCCGCTCCAGGCCAGGCGGCGCTTCCGCAAGCTCAACGGCTCGGCCTATCTCGCCCAGGCAATCGGCAAGAGCTTCGTCGCGCGGGTGCAGGCCGGCGGGCAGTGGAGCGGCGACCGGCTGCCGGCGGCCGAGCGGTTCGCGGTGGGCGGCGACAATTACGGCCGCGCCTTCGACGTCAGCTTCGCCAGCGGCGATCGCGGCGCCGGCGCGCTCGGCGAGCTGGCGGTGCGGCCGCTAAAAGGGGGCAGGTTCGGCACCAGCGAGATCTACACCTTCATCGACCGCGCCTGGATCGGGATCGAGGGGCGGGGCGGGATGACCGGCCGCGGTGACTATGCGCTGGCCTCGGCCGGGTTCGGCACGCGGCTGCGCTGGGTGGACAAGGCCGAGATCGGGCTGGAGGCCGCGCATGTGATCGACGATCCCTATCCCGGCTATGCCGAGGACTGGCGCTTCTCGCTCGCCTGGCGACTCTCGCTCTGAGACGGATTTGGCGGCAATTGCTGTCTTGCTGCGATAATACAGGCATTTACGCGCCCGGTTCGATCCTCTAGCACGAGGGGCATATTCCTTCGCATTGGGAGCGGCACGTGAAGCTTGTTCGGGGCGCCTGGAAGATCCTGGTGGGGATCAAGGACTTTCTGGTCCTGGTCTTCATGCTGCTGTTCTTCACGATGTTGTTCGTGGTGCTTTCGGCAAAGCCCAACGCGGCGGCGATCCGCGACGGCGCGCTGCTGGTCTCGCTCGACGGCGCGCTGGTCGAGCAGCCCGAGGAAGCCGATCCCTTCGCCAGGATCACCGGCGGCGACGTCGCCAAGCAGCAGCGGCTGCGCGACGTGCTGCGCGCGCTCGATGCGGCGAAGACCGACGATCATGTGAAGGCGGTGGTGCTCGATCTCGACCGCTTCATGGGCGGCTATCCGGCGGCGATCAGCCAGGTCGCCGAGGCAGTGGGCAAGGTGCGCGCCAGCGGCAAGCCGGTGCTGGCCTATGCCACTGCCTATACCGATGACAGCTATGCGCTGGCCGCCAATGCCAGCGAAGTCTGGGTGAACCCGCTGGGCGGCACGATGTTCGCCGGCCCGGGCGGCACACGGCTGTTCTACAAGGGCCTGCTCGACAAGCTGGGGGTCAACGCGCACATCTACCGCGTCGGCAAGTTCAAGTCGGCGGTCGAGCCGTACATGCGCAGCGACATGTCGCCCGAGGCCAAGGAAGCCGAGCTGGCGATCTACCAGCCGATCTTCCAGCAATGGCAGCAGGAGATCGCCAAGGCGCGGCCCAAGGCGCGCATCGCCGACTATCTCGCCAAGCCCGCCGAAGTGATCACCGCCGCCCAGGGCGACATCGCCAAGACCAACCTGGCGCTGGGCATCGTCGACAAGCTGGGCGACCGCATGGCGTTCGGCAAGCGCGTGGCGGAGATCGCCGGCGTGGCGAGCGGCAAGCCGGTGGGCAATTTCAACCGGATCAAGCTGGCTGACTTCGTCGCCGCGCATCCGATGCCGACCGGCGGCGATGCGATCGGCGTGATCACCGTCGCCGGCGAGATCGTCGACGGCAAGGCCGGCCCGGGCCATGCCGGCGGCGACACGATCAGCGCGCAGCTGCTCAAGGGGCTGGCGACCAAGAACCTCAAGGCGCTGGTGGTGCGCGTCGATTCGCCGGGCGGCTCGGCGCTCGCCTCGGAGCAGATCCGCCAGGCGGTGCTCCAGGCCAAGGCCAAGGGGCTGCCGGTGGTCGTTTCGATGGGCAGCCTGGCGGCCAGCGGCGGCTATTGGGTGTCGACCGCGGGCGACACGATCTTCGCCGAGCCCAACACAATCACCGGCTCGATCGGCATCTTCGGCGTGATCCCGACCTTCGAGAAGACGCTCGCCAAGATCGGCGTGGGCGCGGACGGGGTGAAGACCACCCCGCTCAGCGGCCAGCCCGATGTGTTCGGCGGCACCAATGCCGAGACCGACGCGCTGCTCCAGTCGGCGATCGAGGCGGGCTATGCGCGCTTCATCGGGCTGGTCGCGGGCGCCCGCAAGATGACGCCGGAAAAGGTCAACGAGATCGCCCAGGGCCGCGTCTGGATCGGCGGCACCGCCCACCAGATCGGGCTGGTCGACCGGTTCGGCGGGATCGACGATGCGATCGCCGAGGCCGCGCGCCGCGCCAAGCTCGATCCGGCCAAGGTCCATGCCGTCTATCTCGAGAAGGAGCCCTCGGGCTGGGCGAAGCTGATCGAGAGCTTCGCCGATGATTCGAACGAGGACGGCGACTGGGCCGACGAGCCGGCGGGGGCGGACATGTTCGCTCGTGTCGCGATCGAGCAGCGCGCGCTGTTCGCCCAGGCGCTGGGTGATGCGACGCGGCTGGCGCGGGGCGGATCGGTGCAGGCACGCTGCCTCGAATGCGGCGCGCTCGGCCCGGCGACCGGCAGCATCGAGGACCGTACCCTGTTCGACGCGATCGCGGCGCGGCTCGGCCTGTGATCGCGATCCGTGCAGCGACGCCCGAGGATGCGGGCGCGATCGCGGCGATCTATGCGCCGCACGTCCTGACCGGCACCGCGAGCTTCGAGATCGAGCCGCCGGAAAAGGCGGAGATGCGCAAGCGGATGGCGGCGAGCGACGGGCTCTATCCCTGGCTGGTCGCCACCACCGGCGATTCGGAGGATGCCGGAGTGATCGGCTATGCCTATGCCAGCAAGTTCCGCGACCGGCCGGCCTATCGCTATGTCTGCGAGACTTCGATCTACCTGACCGATGCGTCGAGCGGCTCGGGCGTCGGGCGGCTGCTCTACAGCGCGCTGATCGACACGCTGCGGGCGCAGGGCTTCGTCCATGCGATCGGCACGATCACCCTGCCCAATGACCGCTCAATCCGCCTGCACGAGGCGGTCGGATTTCGCCGCCAGGGCGTTTATCGCGAGGTCGGCTACAAGCATGGCCAGTGGATCGATGTCGGCTTCTGGCAGGTCGAACTCAACGAGCCGCGCGTGCCGCCGGTCGAGCCGCGCCGCTTCGCCGATATGGGGTTAGTCCGGGATTGAGCCCGGCACGGGCCGGCGTCTATCGGCATGGTCTGTCAGTAACGCGTGGTCCGGTGTCGCAATGCCCCACAATGTTTCGCACAGCATCCAGGTCGACCTGGATCGCAAGCTGATCGACCTGCGCATCGGCGGGCTGATCGGCCCCGAAGATGCCGCCTGGATCGGTGAGGAGCTGCGCGCGGCGATCCGTGCGCTAGGCCCCGATGTCGGCAAGCACGTCACTCTCTATGACGGCAGCGGGGTTCCCGTGGTGCCGCAAGAGACGGTGGAGCTGATCAAGAACACGCTCGACAATCCGGCGGTGCGCGCGATCTGGGCGCGTAAGATCGCCTTTGTGGTCAGCACCGCGCTCGCCCGGATGCAGGCGCAGCGGCTGCGCGAGGTGCGCGCCGATATCGGCATCTTCGACGATCGCGACAGCGCGATCGCCTGGCTGATGGAGCCCTAGTCGACGCGCACGAATTCCCGGCGCTGGTCGCCGGCGATCGTCGCATAGCCGCCCGGCGTCCGCACCCAGCGGCTCCCGCCGAAATCGAGCCCCTCGGCGGTCGGCTTCACCACGCCTTCGGATACCGGCCCCTTGTCGTTGCGATAGGCGAAGCGGATGCGCGTGCCGTCGGAGCGATAGTCGGTGTCGCCCTGATAGACCTTCGCGCCCTGCACGCTGACTTCGTGATGGTCGCGCACGCCGGTGCCGGTCCGCGTGAAGCAGTGCGTGTCGATGGTGTCGGGCGCCAGCGTCGTCCGCCAGCAATGCCCCACCCAATAGTCGAGCGGTGCCAGCACGTCCTGGGCGGCGAGCAGCAGCGCGAGCGCGATCATCGCCGGCCCCGATAGGCGGGCAGGCCGAGCTTCCAGACGATCGCCGCGCCGCGCAGGCCGAAGCCGGCACAGGCGGCGAGCAGCCCGGCGGCGAACACCGGCAGCCCGGCGAGCGTCAGCACCACCTGCAGCGAGGCGGTGAGCGCCGCGGCGGTGACGTAAAGCTCGGGCCGCATCAGGATCGAGGGCTCGCCCGCCAGCACGTCGCGGATGATGCCGCCCACGCAAGCGGTGACCACGCCCATCACCGCGGCGGGCACCGGCGGGATGCCGTAGCTCAGTGCCTTGGCCGCACCGAACGCGGCATAGGCGGCGAGCCCGAAGGCATCGAGCCAGGCGAGGGTCGTGTCGCTCCACCAGCGCTGCGGGGTGATCCAGACGAGCAGCGCGACGCTCAGCACCAGCGCGGCGACGGTCGCGTCATGCACCCAGAACACCGGCGCGCCGATCAGCAGGTCGCGGATCGTGCCGCCGCCGACGCCGGTGACCAGCGCGAAGAAGGCGGCGGTGACGAAGGTCTGGGCGCGATGCGCGGCGGCGAGCGCGCCGGTGGCGGCGAACACGGCGATGCCGAACAGGTCCAGCCAGGGCAGGATCGGCCCGATGCGGGCGGCGGCGTCTACGGCTTCCATGACCAATGTTTCATGGCGTGACGGCTTGCTGTCAAATGCGCGGCTGGGCATGACTGCGGCCATGCAGCGTACCGAGTCTCCGCTAATCGTCATCGCCATCTGCCTCGCCGCGCTTGCCGGCTTCGTCGATGCGCTGGCCTTCACCAGCCTGGGCGGCTTCTTCGCCTCGTTCATGAGCGGCAACACCACCCGGCTCGGCGTGGGGCTGGGCGCCGACCTGCCCGGCGACGCGGCGGTGGCCGGCAGCCTGGTGATGAGCTTCGTCAGCGGCGTGATCCTGGCCAGCGTGGTGACGCGCTGGCGCCAGGCGCGCTTCCGCGAGAGCCTGATGCTGGTGGTGACGGCGCTGCTCGTCGCCGCCGCAACGCTCGCCAGCCTGATGCCGGGGCCGATCGTGCTGATCTTCCTCGCCATGGCGATGGGCTGCGAGAACGGCATCCTCCACCGCGAGGGCGAAGTGACGGTGGGCGTGACCTATATGACCGGATCCTTGGTCAAGATGGGCCAGAAGCTCGCCGGCGCGCTGATGGGCGATCCCGATCGCTGGGCGTGGACCGCCTATCTGTTCCTGTGGCTGGGCTTCATCGCCGGTGCGGTGATGGGCGCGGCGAGCCATGCCCGCTGGGGCTGGCAGGCGCTGTGGCTCGCGCCGATCGCCAGCGCGGTGCTGGCGTTTGCGCTGCTGCGGATGCGGCCGCGGCTGAGCGGGCCGGTGATGGTGCACTGACCAAGGGCGCGGCAGCCCATGCCGCATTCTGCAATCCGGGCGAAGTCTGGTCGTTCGAGATGCGCGTCCTCCGGCGCACGATGATGGCGGGATAGATCAGGCCGTCATCGCCTTGAGCAATGCGTCGATATCGGCGATGACCATGTTGGCCTCGCCGAGCGCATCCAGCCAGTCGTTCCTGCTCCGCACAATCGCGAGCCAGTTGGTCGCCTGCACGAGCCGGTTGAACAGATCGGTATAGTTGGGACTTTCCACCGACAGGTTTTCCCAGTCTCCCGCCCGGCGCGCCACGGCATTGCAGGCGTTGAGCGTGCCGAACCAGCGGGGAAATACCGCATCGTCGTGCGAGGCATCATCGGTGCGTGCCGCGAGCGTCTGCGCCAGACTGGCCAGCGCGCCCAGCAATTGGGTCTTGCTCGTCATGGTCATCCTTTCGCAAAGGCGATCAGTACCCCGGCCAGTGCATCGAAGGCCGCGGCAACGCGCTTGCGCGTCAATTGAGCCAGGCGAGCACGTTGTCTCGCATCGAGGTTCGGGTTTTCCTCAAGGGCGTTGCGCATCGCGGTGTCGGCGTCGATCAGCGCCTCAAGCGTGCCATCGAGCGCAGGGAAGAGCTTTGCATCGTCGATCTGGGCCGCCGCACGGGCATAATAGTTGCGCACCAACTGCTGGCGTACTTCCGCAGCAGCCGGCGGGCCGGCTTTCCAGGCTGTTTCGATCATTGCCCGGCTGTTGGCGGTGCGCGTGATCGCATCCACCTTGCGCGCGAATTCCCAGATCGAGAGCCTGTTGCGCATGTCGGACATCAGCGTGCCGGCCTTGTCGTTCTTCGCGACGAGCTTGCGAAGGTCCTTGACCTTCTCCGCTTCGGTTCTGAGGGTCTCGAGGAACGTGATCAGCGAAAGCACCGACTTCACCCTGCCGTCGTCGTCCGTTGGAACGCCCAGCGCACCGTCGGTTCCGCTTACTGCGCCGGCCAGCGTAGCGGCGGAGCGAAAGACGGCGAGGGTTTCCAATATGTCGGCGGAAGTGGTGGGGCCGGGCTCCTCGACGATCTCGGTGATCGCGGCAAAATAGGTGCTCAGGCCCTCGAGCATCCTGAGCGTGGGCTGCAGCTCGCGTGCGGGCGGTCCAAGCGGCAGTTCCACCGTCTTGTCCGGGATCGGGGTGGGGCTGCACAGCCATCCCGGAGGCAGTGCCTTGATTTCCACGCCCTTTTTGAGCTCCGGCTCGAACCGCAGATGGGCCGTGTCAGGCCTGCACACTGGATCAAGGCCGACATATTCGAGGTTCATCGCCTCGCGTGCGGCAGCGACCTTGCCGAGATAGTCGCGTGCAGCGGCAACCGCTATCTTGCCCTTGGCTGCGACATCCGTCGCTTCCTCGATGCGTAGCTGATTGAGCGCGCAACCCGCCAGCGCGAGGGGCAAGAGCCAAAGCGACGCCGTGCGCAGAGCATGCTTCATATCCGGGCCCCCAATGTTGGAAGGGTGCACGATTATGAAGGTTGGTCAATGAGAAGCCGCGCCGATCCGGGTGGATCGGCGCGGCTTCTCAATTGCGCAGCGGCACAAGCCCATCCCAAAGGATCGGGCTTAGGCCCTCAGATGTGGATCGGCTTGCCCTGCACGGCCATCGCCGCTTCCTTGAACGCTTCCGAATGGGTCGGGTGGGCGTGGCAGGTATAGGCGATGTCTTCCGAGGTCGCGCCGAATTCCATCGCCTGCGCCGCCTGGGCGATCATCGTGCCGGCGACCGAGGCGATCATCCACACGCCGAGCACGCGGTCCGACTTGGCGTCGGCGATCACCTTCACCCAGCCGTCCGGCTCGTGGTTGGTCTTGGCGCGGCTGTTGCCGACCATCGGGAACTTGCCGATCTTGACCTCGCCACGCTCGCGGGCCTGCTCCTCGGTCAGGCCGACGCCCGAGATTTCGGGCCAGGTGTAGACGACCGACGGGATCACGTCGTGGTTCACGATGCCGGTGAGGCCGGCGATGTTCTCGGCGACCGCGATGCCTTCATCCTCGGCCTTGTGCGCGAGCATCGGGCCGGGGACGACGTCGCCGATCGCCCAGATGCCGGGGACCGCGGTGCGGAAGTCGTGGTCGATCTCGATCTGGCCGCGCTGGTTGGTCGAGAGACCGGCGGCTTCGAGGCCGAGGCCCGACGTGTTCGGACGGCGGCCGATCGACACGAGCACCGCATCGGCTTCGAGCGTCTCGGCGGCACCGCCGGCCGACGGCTCGAGCGTGAGCGTGGCCTTGTCGCCATTGACCTGCACGCCGGTGACCTTGGTGCTCAGCTTCAGGGTCATGCCCTGCTTCTTGAACAGCTTGCCGGCTTCCTTGCGGACTTCGCCGTCCATGCCCGGGAGCAGCTGGTCGAGGAACTCGACCACGGTGACCTTGGCGCCGACGCGGCGCCACACCGAGCCGAGCTCGAGGCCGATCACGCCGCCGCCGATGACGACGAGATGCTCGGGGACCTTGGGCAGCTCGAGCGCGCCGGTGCTGTCGACCACGACCTTCTGGTCGATCTCGACGCCGGGCAGCGGGGTGACCGAGGAGCCGGTGGCGATGACGATGTTCTTGGCGCGGACCTCACGGTCGCCGACCTTGACGCTGTCCTTGCCGGTGAAGGTGGCATGGCCCTTGAGCCACTCGACCTTGTTCTTCTTGAACAGGAACTCGATACCGCCGGTCAGGCCCTTGACCGCGTCGATGCGCTGCGCATGCATCGCTTCGAGGTCGAGCTCGACCGTCGGGGTCTTGATGCCGAGCTTGGCGAGCTTGCCGCTGGTGGCTTCCTCGAACAGCTCGGAAGCATGGAGCAGCGCCTTGGAGGGGATGCAGCCGACGTTGAGGCAGGTGCCGCCCAGCGTCTCGCGGCTCTCGGCGCACGCCGTCTTGAGGCCCAGCTGCGCCGCGCGGATCGCCGCGACATAGCCGCCGGGGCCCGAACCGATCACCAGGACGTCGAAATCATAGTCGGCCATTCTAGTCGCTCCAATTGTGCTCCTGCGGAAGCAGGAGCCCAGGGTTGGAGAGCGCGGCGCCTGTGACTCTGGGCTCCTGCTTGCGCAGGAGCACTAGAGGGGGCGGGCGATCTCTTCCCACAAATCCTTCCACTGCGGGTTAGATCGTTCGATCAGCTCGATCTTCCAAGCCCGCTTCCACTTTTTCATCTGCAGCTCGCGAAGGCGGGCTGCATCCAGATCCTCATATGCCTCGTACCAGACGAGGTGCTTGCAGCCGTGCTGTTTGGTGAAGCCTTCGACGAGTCCGTTTCGATGCAGATACACCCGGCCGGGCAAGTCGCTGGTCACGCCGGTGTAGGTCGTGCCGTTGCGCCCGCTCGCCATGATGTAGACACAGCCGGATTTCGTCGCGCTTCTCCAATTCTGCGCTCCTGCGCAAGCAGGAGCCTGGGGCTGCAAGCGATGTCCTTCGTTACCCTGGGCTCCTGCTTTCGCAGGAGCACAAGGTTGTCATGATCAGAGGTCGATCAGCAGACGGGTCGGGTCCTCGATCGCGTTCTTGAGCGCGACGAGGAAGGTGACTGCCTCGCGGCCATCGACCAGGCGGTGATCGTACGACAGCGCGAGGTACATCATCGGGCGGATGACGATCTGGCCGTCGCGGACCACCGGGCGGTCCTCGATGCGGTGCAGGCCGAGCACGGCCGACTGCGGCGGGTTGATGATCGGGGTCGACATCAACGAGCCGAACACGCCGCCGTTCGAGATGGTGAAGGTGCCGCCCTTCATTTCTTCCATCTTGAGCGTGCCGTCCTTGGCGCGCTTGCCGAAGTCGCCGATCGTCCGCTCGATGCCGGCGACCGACAGGGTCTCGGCGTCGCGGATCACGGGGACGACCAGGCCGTTCGGGGCCGAGACGGCGACCGAGATGTCGCAATAATCGTGATAGACGATCTCATCGCCCTCGATCGAGCCGTTGACGCCCGGGATGTCCTTGAGCGCCATGCAGGCGGCCTTCACGAAGAAGCCCATGAAGCCGAGGCGAACGCCGTGCTTCTTCTCGAACAGGTCCTTGTACTTGGCGCGCGCCTCGATCACCGCGGTCATGTCCACGTCGTTGAACGTGGTGAGCATCGCGGCGGTGTTCTGCGCTTCCTTGAGGCGCTTGGCGACGGTCTGGCGCAGGCGCGTCATCTTGACGCGCTCTTCCTTGCGGCCGCCGGCCGTCGAGGCGGCGGGGGCAGCGGCAGGCGCCGCGGCGGGAGCCGGAGCCGGCTTGTTCTGTGCGGCGGTCAGCACATCGTCCTTGGTAAGGCGGCCATCCTTGCCGGTGCCCTGCACGGTCGACGGATCGACGCCGGTCTCGAGCACGGCGCGGCGGACCGACGGCGAGAGCGCGGCAGCTTCACCCGCGGGCGCGGCAGGCGCCGGAGCAGCAGCGGGGGCCGGAGCCGGTGCAGCAGCAGGGGGCGCTGCGGGTGCCGGAGCAGCGGCGGCGCCACCCTCGGTCACCACGGCGATCACCGCGCCGACCTCGACCGTGTCGCCGACCTTGACGAGCTGATCGCCCATCACGCCCGCGACCGGACTGCCGACCTCGACCGAGACCTTGTCGGTCTCGAGGCTGGCGATCGGCTCGTCGAGCTGCACGGGATCACCCGGGTTCTTCAGCCATTCACCAAGCGTGGCTTCGGTGATCGATTCACCCAGCACCGGGACTTTAACGTCTGCCATTGTCTTTCCTCGTTCCCTGGGGATCTCAGTTGTTGCGGGTCCGGCGAATTTCTTCGCGGACATTGTGGCCGAGCGCATCGGCGATCAGCGCGCCCTGCTCGGCCTGGTGGCGCTTCATCAGGCCGGTGGCGACCGCGGCGGCCGGCGCGCGGCCGGCATAGCGCGGACGCTCGACCTTCGAGCCGGCTTCCTTCAGGCTCGCCTCGATGAACGGCTCGACAAAGGTCCAGTAGCCGTTGTTCTTCGGCTCTTCCTGCGCCCAGATCACTTCCTCGAGGTTGGTCATGCGCGCGATGCGTGCGGCCAGTGCCTCGCCGGGGAAGGGATAGAGCTGCTCGATGCGGACGATCGCGGTGTTCTTGTCACCGGCCGCGTCGCGCGCCTCGATCAGGTCATAGGCGACCTTGCCGGTGCACAGCACCAGGCGCTTGACGTCCTGGTCCGCCGGCGCCGACGGATCGCTGAGGATGCGGCGGAAGTGGCTGTCGCCCAGGAAGTCCTCGGCCTTCGACACCGCCATCTTGTGGCGGAGCAGCGACTTCGGCGTCATCTGCACCAGCGGCTTGCGGAAGGTGCGGTGCATCTGGCGGCGCAGCAGGTGGAAGTAATTCGCCGGCGTCGTGATGTTGACGACCTGCATATTGTCTTCCGCGCAGAGCTGCAGATAGCGCTCCGGACGCGCCGAGCTGTGCTCGGGCCCCTGGCCTTCATAGCCGTGCGGCAGCAGCATCACCAGGCCGTTGGCGCGCAGCCACTTGGCCTCGCCTGCGGCGATGAACTGGTCGATCATGATCTGCGCGCCATTGGCGAAGTCGCCGAACTGCGCTTCCCACAGCACCAGCGTCTTCGGATCGGCGAGCGCATAGCCGTACTCGAAGCCGAGCACGCCGTACTCCGAGAGCGGCGAATCCAGCACTTCGAACGAACCGTGCGGGATCGTCTGGAGCGGGATGTAGCGATGCTCGTCCTTCTGATCGACCCAGACGGCGTGGCGCTGCGAGAAGGTGCCGCGGCCGACGTCCTGGCCGGACAGGCGGACACCATAGCCTTCCGACAGCAGCGCGCCAAAGGCCAGCGCCTCGCCGGTCGCCCAGTCGAAATTCTCGCCGCTGGTGAACATCGCACGCTTGGCATCGAGCACGCGGCCCAGCGTCTTGTGGATCTCCAGCCCTTCCGGAACCTCGGTCAGCGTGCGGCCGAGGCTGTCGAACAGCTTCTTCTCGATGCCGGTGTCTACGCTGCGGCGGGCATTCTCGGCATCGGCCGGGGCCGACAGGCCCGACCAGCGGCCGCCGAACCAGTCCGCCTTGTTGGGCAGGTACGACTTGCCGGCCTCGAATTCGCCCTCGAGCAGCAGGTTGAACTGCTTCGTCTTCTCGTCGACGAAGCCCTGGTCGATCGTGCCCTCGGCGATCAGCTTCTTCGCATAGACGACGCTGACCGACGGATGCTGGCGGATCGCCTTGTACATCAGCGGCTGGGTGAACGAGGGCTCGTCGCCCTCGTTGTGGCCGAAGCGGCGATAGCACCACATGTCGATCACGACGTCGCGCTTGAAGGTCTGGCGGAACTCGACCGCCATCTTGCAGGCGAAGGTGACCGCTTCGGGATCGTCGCCATTGACGTGGAAGATCGGCGCCTGGACGCCCTTGGCGACGTCCGACGGATAAGGCGAGGAGCGCGCGAACTGCGGGCTCGTCGTGAAGCCGATCTGGTTGTTGATGATGAAGTGCAGGCAGCCGCCGGTGTTGTAGCCGCGGATGCCCGAGAAGCCGAGGCACTCCCACACGATGCCCTGGCCGGCGAACGCGGCGTCGCCGTGCAGCAGCACGGGCAGCGAGCCGGTGTGCTGCTCAAGGTCGTTGGCGATCGTCTGGATCGCGCGGGTCTTGCCGAGCACGACCGGATCGGCCGCCTCGAGGTGCGAGGGGTTGGCGACCAGCGACATGTGGACGCTGATGCCGTCGAACTCGCGGTCGGTGCTGGTGCCGAGGTGATACTTCACGTCGCCCGAGCCGCCGACGTCATCCGGGTTGGACGACCCGCCCGAGAATTCGTGGAAGATCGCGCGGTACGGCTTCGACATCACGTTGGTCAGCATGTTCAGCCGGCCGCGGTGCGCCATGCCGTACACGATCTCGCGCACGCCGAGCTGGCCGCCATACTTGATGATGGCTTCCATCGCCGGGATCATCGCTTCGCCGCCGTCGAGGCCGAAGCGCTTGGTGCCGACGTACTTCTTGCCGCAGAACTTCTCCCACTCCTCGGCCTCGATGACCTTGGAGAGGATCGCCTTCTTGCCATCGGCGGTGAACTGGATGGCCTTGTCCTTGCCCTCCATGCGCTCTTGGAGGAAGCGGCGCTCCTCGACGTCGGAGATGTGCATGTACTCGAGGCCGACATTGCCGCAGTAATTGGCCTGCAGGATCGCGACGAGTTCACGCACCGTCGCCTTTTCCAGGCCCAGCGTGCCGCCGAGATAGATCGGACGGTCGAGGTCGGCGGCGGTGAAGCCGTGATATTCCGGGGTCATGTCCGCCGGCAGGTCCTGGCGGGCGAGGCCGAGCGGATCGAGCGTGGCGGCGAGGTGGCCGCGGACCCGGTAGGTGCGGATCAGCAGCATCGCGCGGATCGAATCGCCGGCGGCGCGGGCGATATCGGCTTCCGATGCGGCCGGGCCGGCGGGCTTGGCGGCAGGCGCGGCGCCGCCCTTGGCCGGCTTGGGCGCGGGCTCCATCTGGGTCGGGTCGAGCCCGGCGGTGAGGGCGTCCGTATCGGCGAGCGGCCAGCGCGGGTTCGCCCAGCTGGGGCCGGAGGCGGTGGTTTCGAGGCCTTCGAAGAACTGCTGCCACTGCGGCTCGATACCCGTGGGATCCGCCTTGTAGCGACGGTACAGCGTTTCAACGAAGGCGGGGCTCACCCCACCGGCAACTTGCTCGAAATCCAGGCCCTCATAGCCCATCGTCAATTCCAGTCCGTGTTAGCGCTCCCATTTCCCGAAGGAGATAGGAGCGCGCACCTTGAGTTTCAGCCCTTGAGCACTTCGACCAGCGTGGAGCCGAGCTCCGACGGGCTGGCGGCGACGCGGATGCCCGCCTCTTCCATCTTCGCGATCTTCTCTTCGGCGCCGCCCTGGCCGCCCGAGACGATCGCGCCGGCATGGCCCATGCGGCGGCCCGGAGGCGCCGTGCGGCCCGCGATGAAGCCGGCCATCGGCTTCTTGCGGCCACGCTTGGCCTCGTCGATCAGGAACTGCGCGGCTTCCTCTTCGGCCGAGCCGCCGATTTCGCCGATCATGATCATCGACTGGGTCGCGTCGTCGGCAAGGAACAGCTCGAGCACGTCGATGAAGTTGGTGCCATTGACGGGGTCGCCGCCGATGCCCACCGCGGTGGTCTGGCCGAGGCCGGCATTGGTGGTCTGGAACACCGCCTCATAGGTGAGGGTGCCCGAGCGCGAGACGACGCCCACCGAGCCCTTCGAGAAGATCGAGCCCGGCATGATGCCGATCTTGCACTCGCCCGGGGTCAGCAGGCCGGGGCAGTTCGGGCCGATCAGGCGCGACTTCGAACCCGAAAGGGCGCGCTTCACCTTGACCATGTCGAGCACCGGAATGCCCTCGGTGATGCAGACGATCAGCGGCACTTCGGCGTCGATCGCCTCGAGGATCGAGTCGGCGGCGAAGGGCGGCGGGACATAGATGACCGAGGCGTCGGCACCGGTCTTGGTGACGGCTTCGGCGACGGTGTCGAACACGGGCAGGCCGATATGCTCGGTGCCGCCCTTGCCGGGGGTCACGCCGCCGACCATCTGCGTCCCATAGGCGAGCGCCTGCTGGGTGTGGAAGGTGCCGGTCTCACCGGTCATCCCCTGGGTGATGACCTTGGTGTTCTTGTTGATCAGGATGCTCATGCGTTCACTGGGCTCCAGGCGCTTTGGATTCGGTTAGGGAGGAGGAGCGTAGCACGACCCAGCCGCCATAGGCGGCGGCGGTCATGCGGACACTGTCTCCAGCGGAAGTGGCGACCGACGCGCCGACCGCGCTGGCGGTCGGGCGGGCGGTGAGCGGCACGGTCTCCTCGTTCGGAAGGACGAGCCTGCGTGCGGCGAAATAATCCTCGTCGGACAGCGCGTGCCACAGCACGATGCAACTGTCGCCGATCGGGTTGTGGCTTGGCTGCGCGGTGGGCGCCACCAGATAGAGCTGGCCGCCGGCGATCCGGTAGATGGTGTTGGGCACCTGGGCGGCGGTCGGCACGGGAAGCTTCTCGGCCTCGCCGCGCGTCGCCACGGTGCTGGCGCCGAGCGCACGCTGGGCGCCGGCGGGCAGCGCGGCGAAGGGCGTCGCCTCGGCGATGCTCTTGTTGAGCCGCACCGCGCCGTTGATGCAGGCAGCCTGGAACAGCGGCACCGGCTCGGCCGGGGCGGTCGGGGTGGCTTCCTGGGCCATGGCAACCGACGGAAGCAGGGCAAGGAGCATTGTAAATGCGGAAGCGCGAAGCATCATGGGACTGCCTTCTCCTCCAGCAGATCGATCGCGATGATACCCATGGCGTTCCGGATTCCGCCAATCGATTTGCTGACCGCCACCAGGCGCCCACTGCGCGCTTCAGGCATCCAGACGGCGATGGCGTCCTCGCGCTTGCTGGGCGCGCGTGCCATCCGGACGGTCATGGCATCGACCGTCTCCGCGAACGCCGCGCCACTATAGGATATGGCGCAGGCCGTATGCGGAGAGGCACTATAGGCGGTCTTGAAGCCGATGGTCAGGATCAGATCTGGCTCGGCAGGCGAGAAAAGCAGGGTATCGCGCAGCGCGGGCAGATCGGTGAGTACGCCGCTGATCCGATCATTCGACCACCCGGCTGCATGGGCCAGCGCGACCGTCCCGGGAAAGGCGTTGGCCTGGCTGAGGCACAGGCGCGCAAAATCGTCCGCCATCGCGGTCGCGCCGTCGAACGGGAGCGGTGACGCTCCCGCCAGCGCGGCGGCGATGGCGGCTTGGATCACGCCAGCGAGCCATCGATCGCCTTGCAGGCGACCAGCAGTTCCTTCACCGCGTCGACCGAGACCGTCAGATTGGCCTTGGCTTCGTCGGTCAGGCTGATCTCGATGATCTTCTCGACGCCGTCCTTGCCGATGATGATCGGCACGCCGACGTACAGGTCGTCCACGCCATACTGGCCGGTCAGGTGGGCAGCGGCCGGAAGGACGCGCTTCTGGTCGTAGAGATAGCTCTCCGCCATCGCGATCGCCGAAGTGGCGGGCGCATAGAAGGCCGAGCCGGTCTTGAGCAGGCCGACGATCTCGCCGCCGCCCGAACGGGTACGCGCCACGATCGCGTCGATGCGCTCCTTGGTCGAGAAGCCCATCGCGATCAGGTCGGTGACGGGGATGCCCGAGACGGTCGAATATTCGAGGACCGGGACCATGGTGTCGCCGTGGCCGCCCAGTACGAAGCTGTTCACGTCCTTGACCGAGACCGCGAACTCCTCGGCGAGGAAGTGGCTGAAGCGGGCCGAGTCGAGCACGCCGGCCATGCCCACCACCTTGGTGTGCGGCAGACCCGAAAATTCGCGCAGCGCCCAGACCATCGCGTCGAGCGGGTTGGTGATGCAGATCACGAACGCGTCGGGTGCATGGGCGGCGATGCCCTCACCCACGGCCTTCATGACCTTGAGGTTGATGCCCAGCAGGTCGTCGCGGCTCATGCCCGGCTTGCGGGCGACGCCGGCGGTCACGATGATGACATCGGCGCCCGCAATGTCCGCATAGTCGTTCGAGCCCGTGATCTTGGCGTCGAAGCCTTCGACCGGGCCGCACTGGCTCAGGTCGAGCGCCTTGCCCTGGGGCACGCCTTCGACCACGTCGAACAGGACGATGTCGCCCAGGCCCTTGAGTGCGGCGAGGTGCGCGAGCGTACCGCCGATGTTGCCGGCGCCGATCAGCGCGATCTTCTTGCGGGCCATGGAAACTCCCTATGGGTCTGATTCAACCGGACACCAGCACGCACGTACCGGCGCGCCGGTGAAAGCGGTGGCGGCTTAGGCCCATAATAGGAGAGTCGCAACCCATGAAAAAGCAGGGGCTGCGATTATCTTTGCAACTAATTCGCAACTGCATTAAGGCATTGCGCCACGCTCCGCAAGGGAGGCGCGGCGCCGTTTGCTATCCCGTTGCGCCTGCCCGGTTCAACCTGCCTGCATCAGATCCTGATAGAGCATCAGCGCATTGCCGTCCGGATCGTAGAAGGTGAGCAGCCGGACCATGCCCGGGATGTCCTGGATCGGCCCGTCCTGCCGCACGCCGGCGGTATCGAGCACCTTCTGTGCTGCTTCGATGTCCGTCACCCCGAAGGTCAGCGTCGCGCCGCCACCCTGGACGACGCTCTCGCGCTGGGCGAGGCCGACATTGACGCGCGCCACCGGGCTCTCGAACTCGCACCAGGCGATCTCGTCGACGCGGTAGAGCAGGTTCATGCCCAGCACGTCGCGATACCAGGCGATGCCGGCATCGAGATCGGTGACGTTGATCGCGCAGGTCAGCCCGCCATCATAGCCGAGCGCGGCGCGGGCGGGAGCTTCGAGGGTAGTTGCCATCCGGGTTCTCCAACTCTATGGTTCCGTTTGTATAGTCGATATGAATTTGATGATCGAGTCAATGCCCCCGACCGCGCAACTTTTGCGCACATTGGAGTCCAGTCGCTGGGCAATCCCGGTGCTGGCGCTGCTCCACCGCGAGCAGGGCTCGCGCTTCGCCGTGATGGCCCGCGCCTTCGACCTGTCGCACAACAGTCTGGCGCGTTGCCTGACCTGGCTGAAGGAATGCGGCTGGGTGTTGCCCAATCCCGGCCATGGCCACCCGCTGCGCCCCGAATATGTGCTGAGCGAAGCCGGGCGCCCGGTTGCGGCGCTCTGCGCGCGGATCGAGGAAGCGCGCACACGGCTGAAGCTGGGCGCGGGCGAGCTGCCGCGCTGGTCGCTGCCTTTGGTCGCCGGGCTCGGGACGGACTGGACCCGCTTCGGCGAGCTGCAGGCGCGGATGGCCCCGGTGACGCCGCGCGCGCTGTCGACCACGCTCAAGGCGGTGATCGACGAGGAACTGGTCCGCCGCCGCCTCGAGGACCGCTACCCGCCGCTGCCGCTCTATGCGTTGACGGGCAAGGGGCAGGAGCTGGCGGCGGCGTTGGCCGCCTAGCGCTCCGGCTTCTCCCGCGCGGCATAATCCTCGGCCAGCACGGCGAATGCCTGCTTGCGCTGGCCGGTCTCGGAGATCAGTCCCTTGCGATTCCAGCCCTGCTGATAGACCGGGTGCTGGCGGCGGGGAGAGCGGAAGTCCTTGAGGATCCAGGGGCTCAGCCCGCGCAGGAACGGCACCTTGGCGGCCATCTCCAGCGTGCGGCGATAATATTCGGCCTGATATTCCTCGCTGAACTTGTGCGGGGCGGCGGCGCCGTCGTGATAGCCATAGAGCGCATCTGCGCCGAATTCGGAGAAGATCAGCGGCTTGGTCACCGGGCTGTTCCAGCGGATCGAGGGCAGGTCGGCGAGCGGGTCGTCCGAATACCAGCCATTATAGGTGTTGATCGCCATCACATCGAGGTCGCCGACCAGCGGATCGTCGATCCGCATCTCCTTGCCCTTGCGCGCACTGAGCAGCGCGGCGGTGACCAGCCGGCTGTCGTCGAGCGCGCGGACATCGCCGATCAGCGTGCGCAGGAAGGCGTTGCGGGCGTCGGAGACGGGGGTCTCGTTGGCGACGCTCCACAGCACGATCGCGGCGCGGTTGCGGTCGCGGCGGATATTCTCGGCGATCATCCGGCGCGCGGTGGCGAGCGTATCGGGATTGCCCCAGGCGACGCGCCAATAGACCGGCACTTCGCTCCACACGAGCAGCCCCATCTCATCGGCAAGCCGCGTGGTGCTCTCGTCATGCGGATAGTGCGCCAGCCGCACGAAATTGCCGTGCAGCCCCTGCTTGATCTCGTCGAACAGCGCGCGGGCGGCGGCGGGGCTCATCGCGCGGACGGGATCCTTGCCCAGCTCCTCCTCGTGCATCGAGATGCCGCGCAGGAAGATCGACTTGCCGTTGAGCAGGATCTTGTCGCCCTGCACCTCGATGGTGCGGAAGCCGACACGGTCGGCGAAGCGGTCATCGCCCGTGCTGATCTCGACGTCGTAGAGCATCGGGCTCTCGGGCGACCAGCGCTTGAGGCCGCGCGGCGCGGCTAGGCTGGCGGACCAGTTGCCCTCGCCATCGGTGCGCCCTTCCAGCGTGGCGGCGAGCGCCGGGACGGCGAGCCGGATCGGCGCATTGGCCGATTGCGGGCCGAGCAGATGCGCCGAGACCGCGATGCGCCCGTCCTTGTCCAGCCGCACGAACGCATCGTCGACAAAGGTCTCGGGCACGGTGACCAGGCGGACCGAGCGGGTGATGCCGCCATAGGTCTCCCAGTCGGTCACCGGTGGCGGCACATCGCTGTCGGTACGGGCGGAATCGACGCCGACAGTGATCTGGTTGCTGCCCGGGCGCAGCCGGTCGGTCACGTCAAAGGCGAAGGGGGTGAAGGCGCCGACATGCTTGCCGACCGGCTTGCCGTTGAGAAACACGCTGGCGGCATAGTCGGCGCTGCCGAAGCGCAGATAGACGCGCTTGCCGGGGCCGGCCAGCTTGTAGTCGAAGGTCCGCTGGTACCAGACGAGGCCCTGATAATAGCGCATCTCCGGCGCATGGCCGATCCAGCTGCCGGGGAGATGGGTGACCGGCGAGCGCTGCATGTCGAACTCGAACAGCGCGGTCGGGCGTTTCTCGGCCTCATCAGCCTGGATCTTGTCCTGGTAGCGCGCAGTGCTCTCGCTCGGCGGCCCGCCATGGAAGCCGGCGACGCCGTCGCGATAGGGATCGACCGACCAGTGCCAGGCGCCGTCGAGGCTCTGATTTTCGCGCAGATCGGCGGCGACCAGCGTCTGCGCCGATGCGGCAATGGGTGTCAGCAACGCCGCAAGCGCGAGCCCGATCCAACGCATACACTCTCCCCGTCTTTTGCTTTTGCGGGGAGCCTATCGCTTGTCAGGCCATTCGGCCAGACCAATAAGCCCGGTAAATCGGGATCGGTTGCTTATTGCTCGCCATGCCCTTCGGCGAGGTAGCTGTCCGAGCGCATTTCCATCAACCGGCTGACGGTGCGGTCGAACTCGAACCGGCCATCGCCCTTCTCGTACAGGTCCTGCGGCTCGGCATCGGCGGCGGCGAGCAGCTTGACCTTATGCTCGTACAGCGCGTCGATCAGCGTGACGAAGCGTGCCGCCTCGTTGCGGTTCTCCGGCCCCAGCCTGGGGATGCCGACCAGGATCACGGTGTGGAAGCGCCGGGCGATGGCGAGATAGTCGGCCGCCCCGCGCGCTTCGCCGCACAGCCGCTTGAACGAGAAGACCGCGACGCCCTTCAGGCACTTCGGCACATGCAACTCGCGCCCGCCCTGCACCGGCAGCTCGCAGGTCGGCACGTGCGCGGCGTCTTCCACCGGATAGTCGGTCAGGCGGAAGAATGCGGCGGAGAGCTGCCTGGTTGCCTCGGGGCCGTTCGGCACCAGCCAGGTGTCCATCCGGCCCAGGCGATCGAGGCGATAGTCGGTCGGCCCGTTCAGCGTCAGCACGTCCATCTTCTGCTCGATCAGCTCGATGAAGGGGATGAACAGCTCGCGGTTGAGCCCGTCCTTGTAGAGGTCGCGCGGCGGCCGGTTCGAGGTGGCGACCATGGTGAGGCCGTGCCCCATCATCTCGGTGAACAGGCGCGAGAGGATCATCGCGTCGGCGGGGTTGTTGACCACCATCTCGTCGAAGGCGAGCAGGCGGACATCCTCGGCCATCGCATCGGCGACCGCGACGACGGGATCGCGCGTGTCCTTCTTGCGCTCCTCGTTGAGCCGCTCGTGCACTTCGAGCATGAACTCGTGGAAATGGACCCGGCGCTTCCGGCGGATGTTCACCGTCTCGTAGAACAGGTCCATCAGCATCGACTTGCCACGGCCGACGCTGCCCCAGATGTAGAGCCCGCGCGGCGGCTCAGGCAGCCGGCCGAGGGCGCGCCACAGGATCGAGCCTTTCCTCGGTACCGCCTCCAGCTCGCCGGCCAGCCGGTGGAGCCGTTCGGCGGCGGCGGCCTGCTCCGGATCGGGGCGCAGCTCGCCCGCGGCGACCAAGGCGTTGTACCGATCGATTACACTCGTCATGCCGGCGGAGAACTCTTGCGGATGGTGCCGAGGAAACTCGCGACGGTCACGTCGCCCTGGCGGACGACGCCGCGCAGGAACAGCATGCGGCCGGTTTCGCGGAGCAGATCGACCTCCGCCTCGGTATCGGTTCCGATCGCGCCGCCGGCGATGAACTGGATCGACATGTCGACGGTCGAGGCCGGGCCGGCAAGCACGCCGAGCCCGCGCGCCGCGGCGAACAGCGCCATGTCGATGAAGCCGGCCAGCGCGCCGCCATGGATATGGTCGCGCAGGTTGGAGTGCTGACGCTCGAAGCGGTGGCGGACCAGCGCGGTGCGTTCATCGACGGCCTTCACCGAAAGCGAACCGATGAAGCTGTTGAACCGCCCCTGGTCCAGAATCTGCCAGCGCTTCCAGCCTGGCAGGTCCGGATCGTCCTCGTAGAAGAAATGCTCGGGAGCGGGCGCGCTCAAATCGTGCGCTCTGCTTCCATCTTCTTGATCTCGGCGATCGCCTTGCCGGGGTTCAGGCCCTTCGGGCACACGTTCGAGCAGTTCATGATCGTGTGGCAGCGATAGAGGCGGAACGGATCCTCGAGATTGTCGAGGCGCTCGCCGGTCATCTCGTCGCGCGAGTCGGCCAGCCAGCGATAGGCCTGGAGCAGGATCGCCGGGCCCAGGAACTTGTCGCTGTTCCACCAGTAGCTCGGGCACGAGGTCGAGCAGCAGGCGCACAGGATGCACTCGTACAGGCCGTCGAGCTTCTCGCGCTGCTCGGGCGACTGGAGCCGCTCCTTGCCCGAAGGCGTGGTCGACACGGTCTGCAGCCACGGCTTGATCGAGGCGTACTGCGCATAGAAGTGGGTGAAGTCGGGAACCAGGTCCTTGATCACGTCCATGTGCGGCAGCGGCGTGATGCGGATGTCGCCCTTGATGTCCTCGATCGCGGTGGTGCAGGCGAGGCCGTTGCGCCCGTCCATGTTCATCGAGCACGAGCCGCAAATGCCCTCGCGGCACGAGCGGCGGAAGGTCAGCGAGCTGTCCTGCTCCGACTTGATCTTGATCAGCGCGTCGAGGACCATCGGGCCGCACTCGTCGAGGTCGATCTCGAAAATGTCATAGCGCGGATTCTCGCCCGAATCCGGATCGTAGCGATAGATCTTGAACTTCTTGACGTTCTTCGCGCCCGGGGCCGCCTTGTGCTCCTTGCCCTTGGTGGAGATGCGGCTGTTCTTGGGAAGGCGGAATTCGGCCATCGAGGGGTTCCTTATGCTTGGCCGCGCGATAGCCAATCGCACCGCCCGGCTCAACCTCTCAGATGATGTCGAGCACCAGCCCCAGCGAACGCGCCTCTTCCGCCTCGATATACCAGTTGGCCGGCGCGCGTTCGCTGACCTGCTCGAAGCTTACGGTCGAGCCCGAGACGATGTCGCGAAAGCCCTCTTCCTCGATCCGCACCGATTCCTCGATCTCGTGCAGCTTGGCCTTGAGGCTGGCCACCTGCATGCGGAGCGGGCCGGACAGCGCCAGCGTCGACTGGATCTGCCGCTCATGGATCATCAGCCTTGTGCCGCGGGTGAGGAAGCGCTTGTCGGCGGGGAAGGCGGCCATGAAGGTGGCGCCGGCCGAATAGACCGCGACCTTGCCGAGGAACAGGATCTCGCGCCCCGAATAGTCGCGCAGCAGCCGGATTTCGTCGCCCATCAGCCGGGCGACTTCGGGATCGCCGCCCAGGGTCGAGAGCGAGACCACCAGCGTGCCCTCGCGCGGCGCGGCACCGAGCTGCTCGCGGAAGCTGGCGTACATCGCCTGGTCGACCGGCCCGGACAGCGCGACATGCGGCCGGGCGAGCAGCGGATAGCGAGTCGCCTGGCTGCCGTCGTCCGGCAGTGGCTCGGGAGCGGGGTCATGAGTCACAGGCGCGGTAACTGCCATGGGTGCCGTGGGTTCCGGCGCCGCCGGAAGGGCAGGCGCGGCCGGCCGCGGCGCCAGCGCCCGGCGTTGCGCCTCGCGCTGCTCGATCCAGCGGCGGACCAGAAAGGCGAAGCCCAGGGTGATCAGCAGGCCGAGCCCGACCTGGAGCAGCCGGTTGCGGAAGCCGCCGGGAAGCGCCCTCTGGATCGCCGCGGGGATCTGGTGCTCCAGGTCGCCGGGGATCAGCCGCTCCAGCAGGGTTTCCTGCTCGGCCATCTATCCCCCGCGCTTCAGTGCATCGGTCGCCGGGCGGCCGACCGGCGGCGTATCGGTCTTCGGCATGCGTGCCTCGAGCTGGCTCAGCCAGGTCGCGACATGATCGCCAATGCTCACCTGCGGGTTGGACGGTGGCACGCGCGCAGCGCTTTCCCAGTCGCCGATCATCATCCGCGCCTCGTCCGACGCCTTCTCCAGCGGCTGGCTCTTGCGCAGCGCATGGTTGATCATCGCATCGCCGAAAAAGGTCCAGTCATTGTCCGCCTGGCATCCGAACGAGGTGCGATCGGAAGAGGCGGCGGTGAACAGCGCGGTGTCGGGGCTGGAGAGCGGGCTGACGAAGATGCCCGAATAGCAGGCCGACAGGATCAGCACGCGGTTCTTGATGCCCAACTCGTCGAGCAGTGTCTCGAGCCGCTTCGGGCTCAATATGCCAAAACCCTCGTCGCCGTCATGATAGGCGATGCCCACCTGGGCGCCATGGCTGGTGGTGTAGAGGACGAGGACGTCCTGCTCCTTGTCCATCACCTCGGCGATGCGGGCGAACGCGAGGGTCAGGCTGGTCAGAGATCCGTTCGGCAGCTCGCTTGGCAGGGTGCCGGCGCTGCCGGCTAGGACGATGGTGCGGCCGGCAGCATCGAAGCGGCGCGCCAGCACCTTGCCGGCCTCGCGCGCCTCGCGTCCGAACACCGGATCGCTGTCCAGCGCGACCGAGACCACATAGGCGTCGACCAGCGTCTTGCGCTGCGGCTGGAGCGCGTTGAGCGCGACGTTGAGCTTGCGGCTGTCGGCCAGCATTGCCCTGGCGGAGCGTCCGCGCTGCAGTTCGGGGCCGGGATCGAGCCCTTCGATGCCATCGGTTCCCGAGACCATCCCCGGCCAGCCCGCCTTGTGCTCCGGCGCCTTGTACTGGGCGGCGGCCGGTGTGATGGCGAGCGCGGCAACCGCCGCAAGCATGGCGAACGCGATACGCATGGGCAGGCCAGAACCCCCGGAATTAGTTAACGCCTCACTCTCGCGGGCGCGGGAGCGGTGTCAAGCCATCTGGGGAGTGCCGGGCCTCAATGCCAGATGGCGGTGAGCGGATAGAGCAGGATCAGCCAGATCAGGCAGCCGATCACGATCCGCCGGTCCCGCACCGCGATGGCGAGCAGCGAGACCGGGAAGAACGACCAGGTCAGCACCAGTACCCGGAAGGTGAACATGCCCCTGGTGCCGCCCAGCGCGATGGTCGTCGCCATCAGCGCGACATTGCAGAGCAGCACCGCGGCCAGCACCTTGCGGCGGTGCCGGTCGAAATAGAGGTCGAGATCGCCCCATTCCCCGGGATCGTCGGGGAAGATCAGCGATGCGGCGACATAATAGACGGCGGTCACCAGGAAGCCGCCGAACATCACCGCCCAGTTGAGCGGCAGCAGATCGCGCAGCGCCCAGCCATACATCCAGAAGGACACGACGTCGCAGGAGACGAAGACGCCGAGCGCGATGGTCGCCCAGCCGATCCGCACCTTGTGGCTGGCCTTGAGCGCACGGGAGAGCCCGCCCAGCCCTTCGGCGAGCGCCAGGCCGAGCAGCAGGCCGAAAAAGCTGAAGATGAATTCGAACGCGCTCATGCGGTGCCCCCTGACCCCAGCACTCGCGTGGTTGGAGCGAGGGTGTCAAGCACGTCTGCACGTAAAGCGACACTTGACGCTTTACCTTGTGTGCCATATTTTCGATGCGTGCAGATCGAGTCCATTCGGCACAAGGCGCTCCGCGGCTTCGTCGAGACGGGCAAGCCGAAGGGGCTGAACGCGAATGTCGCCGAGCGGCTTTTGCGGATGATCGCCTATCTGGTCGCGATCGAAAGTGCCGAGGAGCTCTACATCCCACCGAACTGGGGTGCGCATCTGCTCACCGGCGACCGCGCAGGCGCCTGGTCGCTGACCGTGACGAAGAACTGGCGAATGACCTTCCGGATCACGGAAGCGGGCATGATCGCCGACATGGATCTAGAGGATTATCACTGATGGCCATCACCGTCGCTTCCGCCTTCGCGGTCCATCCCGGCGAATGGCTGCGCCACGAGATCGTCGAGGCGCATGGGCTGGGCGTGACCGAAGTGGCGGCACATCTCAGCGTCACCCGCCAGGCGATGAGCGCGCTGCTCAACGGCCGGGCCGGCCTGTCCGCCGAAATGGCGATCCGTTTCGAGAAGGCCTTCGGGGTAAGGGCCGACACGCTGCTCCGCATGCAGAGCGCGCATGAACTGGCGAACGCCCGCGCGCAGGCGGATGCGATCAAGGTCGAGCCGTTCGGGAAGGCGGCTTAAGGGCTCGATACTCAAGCGTGGCTGTTGGCTTGGCCGCTCCCCGGCGGAAGCCCGGGGCCAGGGTTTCTCTGCCGTGTCGCCTGTGGCCCTGGGCCCCGGCTTCCGCCGGGGAGCACGGGTGGGAAGATCGGTGCACGCCAAGAAAAAGGGCCCGCTCGCACCTGGCGAACGGGCCCTTTTCGGAACCAGCTATCGAAGGATCAATAAACCCGCTTCTTCGGCTTGATGTACTCGATCTCGTCGGTGAGCGTGTAGTCGTGGACCGGGCGGTAGTCGATCTCGGTCTTGCCGCCCTTGCCGCCCCAGCCTTCGAAGGTGGCGACGGTGTGCTTCATCCAGTTCTTGTCGTCGCGCTCGGGGAAGTCCTCGTGCATGTGCGCGCCGCGGCTTTCCTTGCGGTTGGCGGCGCACTCGATGGTGACGACGGCCTGGCCGATCAGGTTGTCGAGCTCGAGCGTCTCGACCAGATCGGTGTTCCAGATCAGCGAGCGGTCCTGGATGCCGACGTCCTGGAAGCCCTTGTAGACCTCGCCCATGTGCTTCACGCCCTCGGCGAGTAGCTCGCTGTCGCGGAACACGGCGCAGTGGCGCTGCATCGTCTTCTGCATGTCGGCGCGGATCTGCGCGGTGGGCTTCTCGCCCTTGGCGTTGCGGAAATGGTCGAGGCGGCCCAGCGCGAACTCTTCCGAGCCCTTGGGCAGCTCGTTGTGCTTCATGCCGGGCTTGAGCAGCTCCTTGAGGCGCAGGCCGGTGGCGCGGCCGAACACCACGAGATCGATCAGCGAGTTGGAGCCGAGGCGGTTGGCGCCGTGGACCGAAACGCAGGCTGCTTCGCCGACCGCGAACAGGCCGGGGACGACCGAGTCCGGATCGCCGTCCTTATTGCGGACGACTTCGCCGTGATAATTGGTCGGGATGCCGCCCATATTGTAGTGGACGGTCGGCACCACCGGCAGCGGCTGGCGGGTCAGGTCGACATTGGCGAAGATCTTGCCGGTCTCGGTGATGCCCGGCAGGCGCTCGTGCAGCACCTTGGGATCGATATGGTTGAGGTGAAGGAAGATATGGTCCTTCTCCTTGCCCACGCCGCGGCCCTCGCGGATCTCCATCGCCATCGAGCGCGCGACGACGTCGCGGCTGGCGAGGTCCTTGGCCGAAGGAGCGTAGCGCTCCATGAAGCGCTCGCCCTCGGAGTTGGTCAGATAGCCGCCCTCGCCGCGCGCGCCCTCGGTGATGAGGACGCCGGCGCCGTAGATGCCGGTCGGGTGGAACTGGACGAACTCCATGTCCTGCAGCGCGATGCCCGCGCGCAGCGCCATGCCGTTGCCGTCGCCGGTGCAGGTGTGCGCCGAGGTCGCCGACTGGTAGACGCGGCCGCCGCCGCCGGTTGCCAGCACAACTGCGTGGCTGCGGAAGCGGTGGATTGAGCCGTCTTCCATGCACAGCGCGATCACGCCGCGGCAGGCGCCGTCTTCCATGATCAGGTCGAGCGCGAAATATTCGACGTAGAAGTCGGCGTCATACTTCAGGCTCTGCTGGTAGAGCGCATGGAGCATGGCGTGGCCGGTACGGTCCGCTGCGGCGCAGGTGCGCTGCACGGGCGGGCCTTCGCCCATGTTCTGCATGTGGCCGCCGAACGGACGCTGGTAGATCGTGCCATTGTCGTTGCGGCTGAACGGCACGCCGGCATGCTCGAGCTCATAGACCGCGGCAGGCGCCTCGCGGACCATATACTCGATCGCGTCCTGGTCGCCGAGCCAGTCCGAACCCTTGACGGTGTCGAACATGTGCCACTGCCAGTGATCGGGCGTGTTGTTGCCGAGGCTCGCCGCGATGCCGCCCTGGGCGGCGACGGTGTGCGAGCGGGTGGGGAACACCTTGGTGATGCAGGCGGTCTTCAGCCCGGCCTCGGCGCAGCCCATGGTGGCGCGCAGGCCCGAGCCGCCGGCACCGACGACGACGGCGTCATAGGTGTGGTCGATGATCTTGTACGCGGACATCAGAGCGCGGCTCCCGCCGAGAAGGCGATCTTGAGGATCGAGAAGATGGCGGTCGTGCCGGCCGCCAGCGTGAAGAAGTTGAGCAGGATCATCAGGACGATGTGCGTCTCGTCATGCTGATAGTCCTCGATCACCACCTGCAGGCCGAGGCGGAAGTGATAGAAGGTGCTGAGGACGAGCAGGATCAGCGGCACCGCGACCTGGGTCTGGCCGATCCAGTGGCGGGCGGTCTCGAAGTCATAGGCCGGCAGCAGCGCGACGCTGACCACGAACCAGACCATCAGGACCAGGTTGGAGCCGGCGGTGAGCCGCTGGTGCCACCAGTGATGCGTGCCTTCCTTGGCGGGGCCGAGGCCGCGGACGCGGCCGATGCTGGTGCCGTTACCCATTGGTCTTCCCCCAGATGATGAAGGCCCAGAAGGCCGCGGTGAGGATCACGGCGGCGACATAGGTCAGCGTCGCCGTGGTCTTGTTGGCCTTGAGCTCGAAATTGGCGCCCTGGTCGAGGAACAGGTGGCGGATGCCCGAGCTCATGTGCTGGAAGAAGGACAGGGTCAGGCCGATGCCGAAGATGTAGCCGACCACGTTCAGCGCGCCGGACTGCACCGTGAACACGTCGAGGAACAGCGTGTACGCCGCCGGGCCCGATGCGAGCGCGACCAGCCACCAGACGAACAGGATCGCACCCACGGTCGCCATGCCGCTGCCGGTGACGCGGTGCGTGATCGAGACCGCCATCGACGGGCCCCACTTCCAGATCGATAGATGCGGCGACGTGGGTCGCGCCGTGTTGCGCACATTGGCCAAGATGATGTCCTTCCTCGGTCGGTGCCCGTCTCCTTAGTCCGAGCGTGGCGGGATGCAAGCTGGCACGCGCAACCAGTGCATGCCGGGCGCCGTTGACTAACCCGGCCTTAACCAGTTCGCCCGCATAGGCAGGGCAAGTGGCCATTCGTCCCATGGCCGCACAGGGGACTTTGTCGTGACCAACGCCGTTTCGCCTCAGGATCTGCCGGAGCCCGGCACCGTGGCCGCCCGCATCGACGTGCGTGCGCGCCTGCGCATCTTCGACTTCGAAGGCTCGCTGGTCGCTTCGGGCCGCGCCGCCTGGGAAGCGCTCGAGCCGGAGATCCGTGCGGTCTCCGAGGCTTACTGGCAGCAATGGCTGCGCTGCTTCGCCGACGAGCGCAACTGGGCGCCCGACGACACCCAGAAGATGATCGATGTCGGCGTGGTCTTCCTCAAGAATCGCTTCCTCGAGACCGAGGGCCGCGCCTGGATCGAATCGATCGAGCGCTCGGTCGCCGCGGCCTATGCCTCGGACGTGCCGCCGATGGCGCTGCTGTCGATGATCAGCGCGAGCGACCGGGCGGCGCTCGAGATCCTGATCCGCCGCATGGGCACCGAGGATGCGCGACTCGCCGGGCTGATCGACACGCTGATGCGCCTCTCGGCGCTCGAGGGCGACATCACCGTCGAGATCTACAACATGTACCGCGAGCACAGCGCCCAGGCGGCGCGCGACCGGCTCGCCGAGGATTTCCGCGACTCGATCGGCGGCACCGTCCAGCGCGCCTCGCGCGAAGGCGAGCAGCTCCGCGTCCAGGCCAGCCACACCTCCGCTTCGGCGCGCGGCATGCTGGGCAAGGCATCGGAAGTCGCCGCGGCGGCCGAGCAGTCGGCGGTTGCGATGCGCGAGGCGGCGCAGACCGCAGCTGGCCTGATCCGCGCGATCGAGGACGCGCGTATGGAAGTCGAGGCCGCAGCCGGCATCGCCACGCGTGCTTCGTCGCAGGCGACCGATGCGGTCGGCATGAGCGAAGCACTTTCCGATCATGCCAAGTCGATCGAATCGATCCTCGGCCTGATCCGCGACATTGCTGGCCAGACCAACCTGCTCGCATTGAACGCGACGATCGAGGCGGCCCGTGCCGGTGATGCCGGCCGCGGCTTCGCGGTGGTCGCGCAGGAAGTGAAGAGCCTGGCCAACCAGACCGCCCGCGCCACCGACGACATCGCCGCCAAGATCGCCGCGATCCAGTCGGCGACCAAGTCGACGGTGGAGACCAATGCCTCGATCCGCTCGACGGTGACCGAGGTGCAGGAGAGCGCCAACCGCATCCGCGTCGCGATGGAAGTCCAGGCGCAGACGGTGACCGCGATCACCGCAGCAGTCGACGAGACGGCGCTCGCCGCCGATTCGATGTCCGCCACCATCGGCGCGATCCGCGAGGACACCGAGGCGGTGGCGAGCGAGATCGATCGGGTCGGCCAGGGCTTTGCCGCGCTCGAAGGGCAGCTGGGAAGCCTGAAGGGCAGCGCCAGCGATTTCATCGCCAAGGTCGCGGCCTGAGGGGGAGAGGCAGGATGGTTGCAACGCGCGAACCCGGCCGCTGGAGCGGCGGCATGCGGACGGTGGAGGATCACCGCCGCGAATATGACTGGGACGGCGCGGTGGAGCCCGCCTGCCGCGAGATCGTCGCGCTGATCGGCCACCGCCAGCGCGCGATCGCCGAGGGCTTCTGGAACCACTTCAGGGCGATGCCGGCCAGCCAGGCGATGCGCAAGACCTTCGACGATCCCGCGCTCTATGAAGCGCAGGTCGCGCACGGCGCGCGCTATGGCACGGTCAAGTTCGAGAAGCCGTTCAGCGAGGAATGGGTCGAGATGGTGTGCAGCTATGCCGCCCAGACCTATGCCGCGGGCATCCCGCTGCCGGCGGTGATCGCCGCCTTCTCCTTCGCGCACAGCGAGACGATGCGCGCGCTGCGCGAGGCACTGCCGGGCGATGCCGAGAAGCTCGGCCGGCTCTGCGACATCGTCCAGCGCATGGCGATGGCCGAGGCCGATCTGATGGCCGGTCATCTCGGCGCGCGCGACGCGGCCTATGCCGACCAGGCGCGCCGCGACCGGTCGCTGCAGTTCAAGGCGAGCATCGCCGAATCGATCGAGGGGGCTACCGGCCTCGCCAACCGCATCCGGGTGCAGGCGCAGGGCGCCTCGGGCTCGGCGCGGGGCATGCTGGGCAAGGCGTCGGAAGTCGCCGCGGCGGCCGAGCAGTCGGCGGTTGCGATGCGCGAGGCGGCGCAGACTGCGGCGGGCCTGATCCGCGCGATCGAGGACGCCCGCATGGAAGTGGAAGCCGCTGCCGGCATCGCCACACGTGCCTCCAGCCAGGCGACCGACGCGGTGGGCATGAGCGAAGCACTCAGTGATCACGCCAAGTCGATCGAATCGATCCTCGGGCTGATCCGCGACATTGCCGGCCAGACCAACCTGCTCGCGCTCAATGCGACGATCGAGGCGGCCCGTGCGGGTGATGCCGGCCGCGGCTTCGCGGTGGTCGCGCAGGAAGTGAAGAGCCTGGCCAACCAGACCGCCCGCGCTACCGACGACATCGCCGCCAAGATCGCCGCGATCCAGTCGGCGACCAAGTCGACGGTGGAGACCAATGCCTCGATCCGCTCTACGGTGACCGAGGTGCAGGAAAGCGCCAACCGCATCCGCGTCGCGATGGAAGTCCAGGCGCAGACGGTGACCGCGATCACCGCGGCAGTCGACGAGACGGCGCTCGCCGCCGACTCGATGTCCGCCACGATCGGCGCGATCCGCGAGGACACCAAGTCGGTGACGCACGAGATCGACACGCTCCAGAAGGACGTGGCCGAAGTCGACGACCGCCTCCACAAGCTGCGCACCGCGGCGGACAGCTTCTCGAGCAGCGTCGCGGCCTGACCCCAACGCGTCTTCCCGATCATCCTGAGTAGGGCTGAGCTTGTCGAAGCCCGTATCGAAGGATCCCACCCTTGGGTCCTTCGATACGCCATTTCGACAAGCTCAATGGCTACTCAGGATAGCCGGACAATAGGGTGTCGGGGATGGATGACGTAGCGCAACGAAGGCGCTACGCAGGCGCATGGCCACCCATATCCTCCTCACCGGCGCGAGCCGCGGCATCGGCGCTGCGATTGCCGAGAGCTTCAAGCACGACAAGGTCCGCCTGATCGGCCAGGGCACCCGCAGCGGCATCCCCGCCGACTTCGCCGATCCCAAGGCGCCCGTCGCGCTGTGGAACAAGGCGCTCGACGCGCTCGATGGCCGGATCGACGTGCTGATCAACAATGCCGGCGTGTTCGAGACCAACCCGCTCGACATCGATCATGAAGACTGGGTGGCGAACTGGGAGCGGACGATGCGGGTGAACCTCACCGCTTCGGCCGAGCTCTGCCGCCTCGCCATCTGCCACTGGCAGGCCGAGGGGCGTCCGGGCCGCATCGTCAACATGGCCAGCCGCGCCGCCTATCGCGGCGACAGCCCGGCGCACTGGCACTATGCCGCGTCCAAGGCGGGCATGGTCGGCATGACCAAGAGCATCGCCCGCGGCTATGCCCGCCAAGGCATCCTCGCCTTCGCGATCTGCCCGGGCTTCACCATGACCGGCATGGCCGACGACTATCTCGCCAGCCGCGGCGGCGAGAAGTTGCTGGCCGACATTCCGCTCGGCCGGGTGGCCGACACCGATGAAGTGGCGGTCCTCGCCCGCTTCTGCGCGCTGTCCGCGCCGCCCTCGATGACCGGGGCGGTGCTCGACATCAACGGAGCCAGCTATGTCCGATAGTCCGCCTCCCTATCAGCCGCCGCTCCGCGGCCGGTTGTCGGAGGTGATCCTGCGCGTGCTGGCGGCGATCGGCCTGCTCGCGATGCTCGGCTTCGGGGCCTATCTGCTCGCGCTGACGACGGGCGAGCGCCGCGCGCCGGCGAAGGTGGAGGCGAAGGGTGCCAGGCAGGTCTTCGCCGTCGCCGCGGTCAATCCGCTCCACGGCACCAACCTCACCGAGATACTGATCGCCACCGACGGCTCGATCACGCGCGGCGACGGGTCCTACAGCCGCGCCAGCGCCGACGAGCGCAACGTGATCCTGCTCGACAAGGTGAGCGGCGCCAACCGCAAGCTGCTGCCCGACAACACGCGCCAGATCATCGAGCGCATCTACCTGCCCGCGGCGGCGGGCGCGAGTTCGGACGAGAATGTCCAGCTGGTGGATGCCGCGGGCAACAAGGTCGATCCGCCGCTCGCTTATTATCTGCTGCGGGTCAGCGCCGCCGGCGGCAACGCCGAGGACGTGCTCGTCGGCGACCTCGCCAGCGGGCGCCAGGCCTTTGTCCTCACCGGTATCGACGGCGTCGACAAGGTCTGGATGCAGAGCCCGACGCGCGTCGCGCTGCTGCTGCGCCAGAACCGCAAGCTGGTCTATCGCGCGATCGACATTCCCACGCTCAAGGTCGTGGTCGCGCATCCCGTGGAGATTGATTGATGTCGAGCTGGAAGCTCATCCTGCCCTGTACCCGCGCCGAAGCCGAGGCGATCGACGCCAATGACGAAGCGGTGTTCGAGATCGTGCCCAGCCCGGTGCTGCTTACCAGCGAAGTGATCGCCGACGATCCGCTCGCCTGGCAGCTCGAAGCCTATTTCGAGAGCAAGCCCAACAGCGCGGCCCTGTCCGCGGTGCAGGCGCTGGTACCGAGCTCGAAGGGCACAAAGGCCGTCGCCGAGAAGATCCGCGACGCCGATTGGGTGACGCTCAGCCAGGCCGGGATCGAGCCGGTCCATGCCGGACGCTTCTATGTCCATACCGACACCAACAAGGGCAGGGTGCCCGCCGGTGCCAAGGCCTTCCGCATTGATGCCGGCCTCGCCTTCGGCACCGGCACGCACGAGACGACCTCGGGCTGCCTGCTCGCGCTCGACCGGCTCAAGGCCGAGGGCAAGCGCTTCGAGAGTGTCGTCGATATCGGCACCGGCACCGGGTTGCTGGCCTTCGCCGCGCTCCATCTCTGGCCGCGCGCCTATGCCACCGCGTCGGACATCGATGCCCGCGCGGTCGACGTGACCGGCGACAATGCCGAGATCAACGGCATCCGGCTGGGCGGGCAGCAGGGCGAGCTGGCGCTGGCCGCTGCGGCAGGCGTCGAGCATCCGCTGCTGATCGGCCGCGCGCCCTATGACCTGGTCATCGCCAACATCCTCGCCGGCCCGTTGGTCGAGCTGGCCCCGAGCCTCGGCGCGGTGCTTGCCGAGGGTGGCACGCTGATTCTCGCCGGCCTGCTCAAGGGCCAGGTCGCGACGGTCGCCCAGGCCTATCGCCGCCAGGGCCTCCGCCTCGTCCACCGCGCCGATCGCGGCGACTGGCCGACGCTGACCCTGGCCAAGCGCGTGCGCTACGGCACCGAGCGGGTGACCCGCCTCAGCCGCGGCAAGGGCGAGGCGCCCGGGTTCGGGAGCTGGTAGGGGGCGCTTCTTCGCAGATCGTTCGCGGCGCGTCGATTATTTCAAGAGTCGGGGACTATAAGAGGTTCTGGCCGGAAGGCTCATCTAAATGTGGCGCCCTGCCCTTTTGCCCAGGCGATCGCATCGCGAAGGTCGGAATAGCGCCCTGCGACCTGGTGCCCGTTCCTCAGGACATAGAAATCCGTAGTGCCCAAGAACGAAGTGTCGGCGACACGAACGACTTCGTATTTATCCCTGCTGTCATATAGCACTTCTACGATCGTTCTCTTCAGAGACATGCCGCATCTCCGTCGCCGCGTCTGATCACCTTTTCCGTGATAGTATACGCGATCTTCGCGAGATGCGCGATGCTTCGCGGCACGCCAGTGTAGAGCGTCCGGCGAAGGGTTCGCGAGAATCTGGGCGTAACCGTCCCGGCTCAAGGCAGCCGGGTCCCCGCTTTCGCGGGGACGACGGTGTTATTGCTTGGAAAGGGCATAGTCCTGGGTGCCGCGCGTGATCACGTCATCGCCGGGCAGGATCTCGGCGATGGGGATGTCCGGCTGGCCGAGGATCTCGCCATAGAGCGGCGCGAAGTCGGTCTCCACCGTGGCGCGCAGCAGCGCGTCATAGCTCGGGATGACGAAGTAATTCTGCTGGAAGTCGTCGATCCGATAGTCGGTGCGCATCACCCGCTTCAGGTCGAAGCCGATCCGGTTGGGGCTGTCGCTCTCCAGCGCGAAATGGCTCTCGGCGGACGAGGAGACGATCCCCGCGCCATAGATGCGCAGCCCGTCATCCTCGCGGATCAGCCCGAACTCCACCGTGTACCAGTAGAGCCGGCCGAGCTGCTTGAGCGCGCCCAGCTCGAGCGCGCGGTTGCCGCCGCGGCCATAGGCCTCGAGATAGTCGGCGAACACCGGGTCGGTGAGCATCGGCACATGGCCGAACACGTCGTGGAAGACGTCCGGCTCCTGGATATAGTCGAGCTGGTCGGGCCGGCGGATGAAGTTGCCCGCCACGAAGCGGCGATTGGCCATGTGGTCGAAGAACACGTCGTCGGGCACCAGGCCCGGCACCGCGACCACCTGCCAGCCGGTCAGCTTCATCAGCCGCTCGCTGAGCTCCTCGAAGTTCGGAATGCCCGAGTCGGACAGGCGCAGCGCGTCCAGGCCCTTGAGATAAGCCTTGCTCGCGCGGCCCGGCAGCAGCTTCGCCTGGCGGGCGTAGAGCCTGTCCCAGGTCGCGTGTTCCTCTGCCGTATAGGCCTGCCAGTTCTGCGGTATCGTCCAGTCGGCCGATGCGCCCTCGGGCGGGCGATCGAGCACATGCGTGTCTTGAGCCATGGATATGGCATAGCATGCCATGGTGCGGGTGCGAAATGGGGGTGGCATGCGGATAGTGGGACGGCTGGCCGGGGGGCTGATATTGCTGGTGGTCGCCTATCTCGCCGCGGCGGCGCTGGGCGCGGGGCTCGCGGTCAATGGTGGCCGCGAGCCGCCGGCCGAGGGCGTGCGCATCTATGTCGCCGACAATGGCGTCCACACCGACCTGATCCTGCCGGCTGCCGCCTTTCGCGACATCGCCCGGCCCGAGCATCTGCGCGATCCGCGCTACGGCACCGAGCCATACCTAGCATTCGGCTGGGGCGACCGCGACTTCTACCTGCACACCGCCAGCTGGGGCGACGTCAACGCCTGGCGCGTGGCCAAGGCGATGGTCGGCGCCGGCTCGACCGTGCTGCATGTCGCGCATGTGCCCGAGCCCCGCGCCGGCGGGCCGGTCCGCACGCTGCTGCTGCGGCCCGAGGAATATCGCCGGCTGGTCGAGCATGTCCGCACCAGCTTCGCCGCCGGACCGGTAGTGCGCGGCTATGGCGCGCGCGACGCCTTCTACACCGCCAGGGGCGGTTACAGTGCGATCCGCACCTGTAACGAATGGACCGGCCGGGGCCTGCGCAAGGCGGGTGTGCCGATGGGCATCTGGACGCCGCTGCCCTGGGGGGTGATGCTGTGGCTATGACCCCGCGCACCGCCGCCGATCCGCCGCCCGGCCTCGCCTTCGCGCTTGAGCCCGCGCGCGCAGCGCTCACCCTTGCCGAGCTGACCCGCTTCCGCATCGCCGGCCTGCCCCGGGGCGATGGCCGGCCGGTGCTGGTCTCGCCGGGCCTGTGCAACACCGATCGCTCGAACTTCGTGCTGCGCACCATGCTGCGCCGGCTCGGCTATCGTCCCTATCCCTGGACGCTCGGCCGCAATTTCGGCGTGCGCACCGTCGGCCCCGAATGCGAGAAGCTGATCGCCCGGGTCGAGGCGATCCATGCCGAGACCGGCGAGAAGGTCACGCTGGTCGGCATCTCGCTCGGCGGGGTGATGAGCCGGATCGTCGCGCACCGCCGGCCCGACCTGGTCCGCGCGGTACTGACGATCAGCTCGCCCTTTGCCGGGCCGCCCAGCGCCACCAATGTCTGGCGCCCCTTCCAGCTGCTCACCGGCGAGAAGATCACCGATCCGGTCGTCGCCCGCCGGTTGGAGGAAGCGGTGCGTCCGCTCTCCATGCCCAGCGCCGCGATCTGGAGCCGCAGCGACGGCTTCGTCAACGGCCTGATCTGCCGCGAAGGCGAGGGGGCAGAATGCCGCGCGGTCGAGGTGCGCAGCAGCCATCTCTTCGTCCAGATGAAGCCCCAGGTGCTTCGCGCCGTGGCGGAGATACTGGGCGGCTGGGTCTAGGACGCGACGACCCGCCGCCCCGTCGGCCGCACGGTGGCGCAGGCCGGGGTGCCGTCCTTGCCGGTGCCGTCGACCGTGATCTCCAGCACGCCGCCCTCCGCCGCGCGTGCCAGCAACGCCGGGTCGATGTCATGGATGTCGATCTTCATCCGCCGCGACCAGGGCGAGCCGGGATCGCCTGCCGCCTGGCCGATGCGGATATAGACGAAGCGTCGCTCCGGGCCTTCGCGCCGCACCTGGTCGCCGAAGAATTTCGGGCCCGGCGCCACCCGCAACGGAAAATCGAAGCATAAAGGCTCGCCCGTCCGCGATAGTTTCGGGTCGAGCGGCGAATCGTCCTTCGCCTGCAGGCTGTGCAGCACCCCGGCCACCGGCTGCGCGATGACGATCCGGAAGGGGATGGGAATCTGCTCTGCCTTCGCCATGCCGGCGATCCTAGCAGGCCTGGCCGGCGTCCGTCTCGAACAGCGTGAGGTCGCGCTCGCCGATGCCGAGCCCGGGCCAGGCTGCGCGCCAGTCCTGGATGTGCGGGCTTGCCCAATGCGCCTCCAGCGTCGCGCGGTCCGCCCAATGTTCGGTCACATGGATCAGCCCGGGATCGAGCACGTCCTCGCCATAGCTGTAGTGGAGGCACCCCGCCTCCGCCCGGCTGCCCTCGACCATCGCCGCCATCACCGGCCGCGCAGCCTCCATGCTGGCGCGCGGCACGCGAAAGGTGCCCGTGATGATCAGCATCAGCGGTGTTCGGGGCGCAGCGAAGTGCCCGCGCGGCTGCCGCGCAGCGCGGTGAGATAGCTCAGCGGGTTCAGCCAGCTGCCTTCGCCCGAATAGCTGTGGGTGATGATCTCGGCGCGCCCGCCCAGGCTCTCGACCGGCACCGGCCCGCCCAGGCCCTTCTCCTCGAGCGAGAAGCGGCTGTCGGCGGACTGGTCGCGATTGTCGCCCATCAGGAAGACATGGCCGGCCGGCACCTTGACCGGGCCATAGGTGTCGCGCGGGCTGAGGTACCCGCCCGGCAGATAGGTGTCGCCCAGGTCGATCACGTCATAGCTCGCGCCGTTGGGCAGCGTCTCGCGGAACAGCGGCAGCGCGCAGACCAGCGTGCCGTCCGCCTTCACCTTGCGGAACGGCTGGAGCACGGCCTCGTCGCAGGGCACGTTCGCATCGACGGGAATGTCGGCGGTACCGTCCGCCACCCGCGGCACCGGCTTGCCGTTGAGGATCACCACGCCGTGGCTCACCGCCACCGTGTCGCCCGGCAGGCCGATCACCCGCTTGATCAGGTCCGATCCATCCTCGCGCCGCGCCACCGTGACGATGTCGCCGCGCTCGGGCAGCCGGCCGAGCAGCCGGCCCGGCACCACGTCGCTCCCATGGATCGAGAGCGAGGCATAGGACCAGCCATAGGGATATTTGGAGACGACCAGCCGGTCGCCCTTGAGCAGCGCCGGCATCATCGAGCTGGACGGGATGTAGAAGGGCTTGGCCGCCACGCTCTGGAAGGCGAACACGCCGCCGAACAACAGGCCCCAGGCCAGCACGGTCCGCGCCCAGCCCTGTTTCTGCGGCATCGCGGCCGCATCCTCGACCGCCGCCATTGCTCAGGCCGTCTCGCGGTCGAGCAGCTCGTGCACGTCGAGCCCGAGCAGGGCGATATGCTCCTTCACGCGCGGCCAGTAGCCGGTGAGGAAGCGCTCGCGCTCGGCGATGCGCAGCTTCTCCACGGCGCCCGGCAGCACGAACATGCCGACGCCGCGACGGACTTCGACATAGCCATCGTCCTGGAAGCTCTGATAGGCCTTGGCCACCGTCAGCGGGTTGGCGCCATGCTCGGCGGCAAGCGCACGCACCGACGGAAGCTGATCCCCTGCCCGGTATTGCCCACGCAGGATCGCCGCAGCGATGCTGGCGCGCAGCTTGAGGTAGACCGGGCTGTCCTCGTGCTCTAGCGCTGTCATGCTGCCATAATACACCAATTAGCCTTGGGGTCCATACCCCGGATTCCACCTATGTGCGATTTCGGACAGGTCCGGCCGCGGACGCTCCTCCAGCGGACGCTCGGGCGTGCCGATGAAGACGAAGCCGGCGATCTTCTGCCCCTCGGTGCCGAACAGGTCGCGCACCCCGTCCGAATAGGCGGCCCAGCCGGTCAGCCAGCCCCCGGCAAAGCCCATCGCATGCGCGGCATGGAGCAGGTTCATGCACACGGCGCCGGCGGACAGCTCCTGCTCCCAGACCGGGATCTTGTGCGGCACCACCGGCGCGGAGAGCACCACCACCAGCGCGGGCGCCTGGGTGGCGAACTGGATCGCCGCCTCCTCGTCGCGTGCGGTGCAGTCCGCCTTCTCGCTGCGCAATATCGCGGCGAGCTTCTCGCCCAGCGCCTGGCGCGCGTCGTCGGGCACCGTCACGAAGCGCCAGGGGAAGAGCTTGCCGTGATCGGGGGTGCGCGCCGCGATCGCGATCATTTCGTCGAGCTGCTCGGGGTTGGGCCCGGGGCCGACCAGGTCGCGCGGCTTGCCCGATCGGCGGGTGGTGAGGAGCGAAAGCGGCGAGCTGGTGTCGTTGAAGGCCATGCCGCGCATCTAGGGAGCGAGGCGGGCGCCGCCAACCTCGCGGCCGATCGAAACTGCGCCGCGGCCGATCCGATCGCGTTCCTATTCGCGGCGTGGCAGGCGCCTTCGCCGCGCACAATCGCGCATGCTTTACAGCCGCTTCATTCCCTCTAGTCTGGTTTTCCATGCGCCGAACGTCTGTTCGGATACCGATATCAAAGGGCATTACACCGCATGGTCGACACTCCAACCGCCGATAGTCCGGCAGAGCCGGACATCACCCACGTCAATCCTGCAAGGGAAGCGACGTGGTTCGGGCACCCCCGCCAGCTGGCGCGCATGTTCACCACCGAGATGTGGGAGCGCTTCGGCTATTACGGCATGCGCGCGCTGCTGACGCTCTATCTTACGCAGCATTTCATGTTCGGCGACCGCGAGGCGACCGGCATCTATGGCGGGTTCACCGCGCTGGTTTACCTCACCCCGCTGGTCGGCGGTTACCTGGCCGATCAGTATCTCGGTTCGAAGCGCGCGGTGAAGTTCGGCGCGATCATCATGTCGCTCGGCTATGCGATCCTCTGCTTCGGCGGCCCGACCGCGACGCCGCACGCGACGATCGACGGCCAGCGCTACGAAGTCTCGATCGGGAAGTCGGCGGAGGGCAAGGAAGTCCGCTACGTCATCGACGGGGCGAGGAAGCTCGAGATCAAGGGCAATGACGACGGCAGCGTCGACCTGCTCGATGCCGGAACGCCCGCGCGCAAGATCGCCAAGGGCAGTTTCGAATCCGGCGCGGACCGCAGCCCCTTCTACGTGATGGTGATGCTGATCGCGCTGTCGATGGTCTCGGTGGGCAACGGCTTCTTCAAGCCCAACATCTCCACCATGGTCGGCGAGCTGTACGAGCAGGGCGACCGACGACGCGACAGCGGTTTCACCATCTTCTACATGGGCATCAATCTCGGCTCGCTCTTCTCGCAGATCCTCTGCCCCTGGCTCGCCGTGGCCTATGGCTGGAGCTGGGGCTTCGCGCTCGCCGCGATCGGCATGATGATCTCCTGGGCGCTGATCCAGTTCAACGGCGGCAAGCTCGACGGCTATGGCGAGCCGCCGGCCAAGCCGGGCGTCAACAGCCAGCAATGGATCATCTACGCGGTCGCGCTCTGCGTCGTGCCGCTCTTCTACCTGCTCTACGTCAACCTGATGCACTCGGCCGCCCCGGCCGAGGGTTCGGGCTTCCTCGGCTATGTCGCCTCGCTGCCGCTGATGGGCAAGCTGCTGTTCGGCTCGTTCCTGCTCGGCGTGCCGGCGATCCTGGTCTGGTCGTTCTTCGCGGGCAGCAAGACCGAATTCCAGATGATGCTCGCCGCGATGGTGCTGATCGTCTTCAACGTGGTGTTCTGGACGCTGTTCGAGCAGGCGGGTTCGTCGCTCACCCTGTTCGCCGATCGCAACACCAATCTCTCGGTCTTCGGCCTGTTCAGCATCACCGCCGGCCAGACCCAGTTCTTCAACGCCGCCTTCATCGTGCTGCTCGCGCCGTTCATGTCGATCATGTGGGGCGCGCTGGCCAGGCGCGGGCTCGAACCGTCGATCCCGGTCAAGTTCGGCATCGCGCTGATCGGCGTGGCGGCGGGCTTCCTGCTGCTCGTCTGGGGTGCGCAATATGCCGATACCAACTTCCAGGTGGGCATCTGGTGGCTGGCCGGCCTCTACTTCATCCACTCCTTCGCCGAGCTGTGCATCTCGCCGGTCGGCCTGTCGATGATCACCAAGCTCTCGATCGCGCGCGTGGTCGGGCTGATGATGGGCGTGTGGTTCCTGTCGATCTCGGTGGCGCAGTATTTCGCCGGGGTGATCGCGCAGTTCGCCAGCGTCGACACGGTCGGCGGCCAGGTGACCAACTATGCCGTGAGCCTGAAGGCCTATGTCGACGTGTTCACGACGATCTCGATCGCCGCGATCATCCTCGGCGCGCTCCTGCTCCTGCTGAGCTGGCCGCTGAAATACTGGATGCACGGCGTGAAGTAAGCGCCGCGTCTGCCGCACAAACGAAAAGGGGGAGCGTCGCCGCTCCCCCTTTTTGCGTCTGCTATGTCCGCCGGCTCAGGCGGCGCGGCGCAGCTCGACCTGCTCGTTGGCGGCGGTGCGCGGCGCCTGCACGGCGACCGGCATCGTGATTTCGCGACGCGCGGCGAGGATGAGCGAGATAAGCGAGAACATCGGAAAACCCTTCTGCATGCATTTGCTTGCTGCAATGCAACATAGAGGGAGATGGTTGGGACGTGCGCTTTCTGCAACTGCAATGAATCGAGGTGCGGATTGCAGTTTGTGCAACTGGGCGGGTTAATCGAGGCGGTGCGCCCTTCTTCTCCCCTTCTTGAAAGGGAGGGGCTGGGGGTGGGTGCCGCCGAGGCACTCGGCGGCTTCCGCCAGAATATGCTGGATAGTGCCTTCCGGATTGGAAAGGACCTCGGAATTCCAGAAGCGTATCACCTTCCAGCCCTTGTCTCTGAGATAGGCTGAGCGACGCTCGTCGCGCGTAGCTTGAGTAATATGCTGGCTGCCATCGAACTCGATTCCGAGTTTCGCCTGCCGGCAAGCAAGATCAATGATGAAAGGCGCCACGACGAGTTGTCGAGCAAATGCGGGTCGATAGCGTGAAATTAGGTGCCAGACCGCAAGCTCGGTTTCGGTCGGGTTGTTGCGCTATGCCCTTGCTCGAGCGGTCAGCGCAGGATCGATTCGATGGCGCATCTGGCAAACGTAGCGTGGCTTCGCTTCGCTCGCCAACCCACCCCCAACCCCTCCCTTTCAGGGAGGGGAGTCAGAAGGGAGGCTCCTGCCCCCTACCGCTTCCGCCCGAACCAGATCACGTGCCGCGGCCCCTTGCCGTTGCTGCGCGCGCGCACCGCGACTTCCTCCACTTGGAAGCCGGTGTCCTTCAGCCGCCGGGTGAAGGCATTGTCGGGGGCCGCCGACCATACCGCCAGCACGCCGCCGGGCTTGAGCGCCTCCCACTGCTTCTGCAGCCCGCGCGGGGAATAGAGCCGGTCGTTGGCGTCGCGGGTCAGTCCGTCCGGGCCATTGTCGACATCGAGCAGGATCGCGTCATAGGTTGCGCGTGCCCGGCCGATCACCGCCGCGACATCGTCGATCACCACTTCGACGCGCGGATCGTCGAGGCAGCCCGCGGCCAGCTCGGCCATCGGTCCCTTCGCCCATTGGATGATCTCGGGCACCAGCTCGGCGACGGTAAGCCTGGCGTCCGGCCCCAGCACCGCCTGTGCCGCACGCAGGGTGAAGCCCATGCCGTATCCGCCGATCAGCAGATGCGGCGCCTTCGTGTCCAGCCGCTCGCAGGTCATCGTGGCGAGCGCTTCCTCCGAACCGCTCATCCGGCTCGACATCAGTTCGTTGCGGTCGAGCACGATCATGAAGTCGCGCCCACGGCGGAACAGGCGCAGCGCCTCGCCCCCGCCGGGGACGATCGCAGTGTCGAGGAGTTCGCGGGGAGTCATACGCCCCTTTGGCGCCTCTGGGGTCCGGCTTGCAATGTAGGATTTCGTCTGGTTGCCTTGGCGGGCCGGACGATCACCCGGCCGCTCTTTCCAATGGTTGGAAGAATAGGATCACGCGTGCGCAATCTTGTTGCGCGATGCGGCGCGTTTTCGAGAAACTAGGGAAAATACGCCCGGCAGAAACCCGCTCCTGGGTGCGAACTTTGTGAACTTTGGCGAGTCGCTGCCCACCGCCATGTTGGAAACGAAAACGGCCCGGCATCGCTGCCGGGCCGCTTCGTGTGACAAGCCGGAAAGGCTTACCAGATGTGCACGCGCTGCTCGGGCGCGAGGTAGAGCGCGTCGCCCGGCTGGATGTTGAACGCCTTGTACCAGGCGTCGACATTGCGGACGATGCCGTTGACGCGGAACTTGGCCGGCGAGTGCGGATCGATCAGGGCGTACTGGCGGGCGGTGTCCTCGCGCAGCTTGGTCTGCCAGGCCTGGGCATAGGACAGAAAGAAGCGCTGGTCGCCGGTCAGCCCGCCGATCACCGGGGCCTTGCCATGCTCGGCCTGGTACTTCTGGAACGCGCCATAGGCTGCCTCGACGCCGCCGAGATCGCCGATATTCTCGCCGAGCGTCAGCTTGCCCTGCACCTTGGTGCCGGGCACGGCCTCATAGCCGTCATACTGGGCGACCAGCGCCGCGGTGCGCTCGCCGAACGCCTTCTTGGCGCTGTCGGTCCACCAGTTCTCGAACTTGCCGGTCGGGCCGAACTGGCTGCCCTGGTCGTCGAAGCCGTGGCCCATCTCATGGCCGATGATCGCGCCGATCGCGCCATAGTTCACCGCCGGATCGGCATTTGGATCGAAGAAGGGCGGCTGCAGGATCGCGGCCGGGAAGGTGATCTGGTTCGACAGCGGGTTGTAGTATGCGTTCACCGTCTGCGGGGTCATGTCCCACAAAGTGCGGTCGACCGGCTTGCCGAAGCGCGACAGTTCGAGCTGGTGCTGGAACTCGCCCGAGCGCATCGCATTGCCGAGCAGATCGCCGCGGGCGACCTTGAACGACGAATAGTCGATATACTTGTCCGGGTGGCCGATGCGCGGCTCGAAGGCGGCAAGCTTGGCCAGGGCCTTCTGCTTGGTGGCGTCGTCCATCCAGCTCGAGGCGGTGATGCGGTCCTTGTAGGCGCCGCGCAGGTTCTCGATCAGCTCGGCCATCTGCTTCTCGGCCGCCGGCGGGAAGTACTTGGCGACATAGATCGCGCCGACCGCTTCGCCGAGCGCGCCGTTGACCAGCTGGATGCCGCGCTTCCAGCGCTCGCGCTGCACCTTCACGCCCGACAGGGTCTGCGAATAGAAGCCGAAGCGGGTGTCGTCGAAGGCCTTGGGCAGGAACTGCGCATGATCGCTGACGAAGCGATAGGCGAGATAGTCCTTCCAGGTCTGCAGTGGCGTCGCGGTCATCACCTTGCCGATCGCGGTGACGGCGGTGTTCTGGGTCATCAGCACCGTCGGCGAGCTCTCCAGCCCGGCCGTCTTGAGCATCAGCGCCCAGTTGAAGTCGGGCGCCTTGGCCTTCAGGCCCGCCAGCGTCTGCGGGTCGTTGAGCTTGGCGATGTCGCGGCTCTCGGCCGGCGACCACTGGACCTTGGCCATCGCGGTCTCGACCGCGACGATCGCATCGGCCTTGGCGGCGGCGTTCGGGATGCCGGCCAGCTCCTGGATCTTCTGGACATAGGCGCGATAGGCGGTGCGGAACGCGTCATACTTGGCGCCTTCCAGCAGGTAATAGTCGCGCGGCATGCCCAGGCCGCCCTGGCCGGTCACTGCGGTATAGTGGGTCGGATCGGCGAGGTCGGGGATGATGCCCAGCTCGACCGGCGAGGCATAGCCGGTGGTGGCGAACAGCACCTGCAGCGCGTTCAGGTCCTTCACGCCGTCGATCGTGGCGAGATAGGGCTTGAGCGGCGCGGTGCCGGCCTTCTCGATCGCCGCTTCGTCCATCCAGCTGGCATAGAAGTCGCCGACCTGCTTGCCGCCGGCGCCGTATGCGGCCGGGTTCTTCGCCATGTCGTCGAGGATCGCGCGGACATTCGCCTCGGCCTCGATCGAGAGCTGGGTGCCGAAGCCGGCCGAAGAGCGGTCGGCGGCGATCTCGGTGCGGTCGTTCCAGCCGCCGTTCGCGAAGCTCCAGAAGTCGTCGCCCGGCTTCACGCTGGGCTTCTGCGCGTTCAGGTCGACGCCGAAGCTGCCATAGCGCGGCGCGGGCTTGGCGGTCTGTGCGATTGCCGGCGAAACGGCGACCAGCGCCACGCCCGCGGCGAGACGCACCATGTTGCGAATGTTCATCTGTGTACCCCCGAAACAACTGTATTAGCCGAGTGTATCGCCGGGTAGTAACGCCCGCAACGGGATTCGCGTTACAGTTCGTGTCTGTAGGCGGCGGTGACCGCGGCGCCGAAAGTGGCGAAGATCACCTCCAGCTCGGGGTCTTCGGCCAGCGCCTTGCGGGCCTCGGCCACCGCGATCCTGGTCGCGGCCTCGACCGGATAGCCATAGACGCCACAGCTGATCGCCGGGAAGGCGAGGGTGCGGAAGCCGTTGGCCCGGGCGATCTCGAAGCAGCGGCGATAGCAGCTGGCGAGCAGCTCCGGCTCGCCCTTGCCGCCGCCCTGCCACACCGGGCCGACGGTGTGGATGACGTGCCCGGCGAGCAGGCGGTAGCCCCTGGTCAGCTTGGCGTCGCCCGTCGCGCAGCCACCGAGCGTGCGGCATTCGTCGAGCAGCTCGGGCCCGGCGGCGCGGTGGATCGCACCGTCCACCCCGCCGCCGCCGAGCAGCGACGAGTTGGCGGCGTTGACGATCGCATCCACGGCGAGGGTGGTGATGTCCCCCTCGACGATCCGGATGCGATCCCCGCTCATCCCACCCGGTTCTTCACCAGGTTGTCGACCACGCTCGGGTCGGCGAGCGTCGAGGTGTCGCCCAGCGACGAGACGTCGCCCTCGGCGATCTTGCGCAGGATGCGGCGCATGATCTTGCCCGAACGGGTCTTGGGCAGGCCCGGTGCGAACTGGAGCGCGTCGGGCGTCGCGATCGGGCCGATCTCGGTGCGGACCCATTTGATCAGCTCGGCGCGCAGCGCGTCGTCGGCCTGGCAGTTCGCGTTGAGGGTGACATAGGCATAGATGCCCTGGCCCTTGATGTCGTGCGGCATGCCGACCACCGCGGCCTCGGCGACCTTGGGGTGGAGCACCAGCGCGCTCTCGACCTCGGCGGTGCCCATGCGGTGGCCCGAGACGTTGATCACGTCGTCGACGCGGCCGGTGATCCAGTAATAGCCGTCCTCGTCGCGGCGGCAGCCGTCGCCGGTGAAATACTTGCCGCGATAGGTAGTGAAATAGGTCTGGAAGAAGCGCTCATGATCGCCCCAGACGGTGCGCATCTGCCCCGGCCAGCTGCGCGCGATGACCAGGTTGCCCTCGGTCGCGCCGTGCAGCACCTTGCCGTCGGCATCGACCACCTGCGGATCGACGCCGGGGAAGGGCTTGGTCGCCGAGCCCGGCTTGAGCGCGGTGGCGCCCGGCAGCGGGGTGATCATCTGCCCGCCGGTCTCGGTCTGCCACCAGGTATCGACGATCGGGCAGCGCCCCTCGCCGACCACGTCGTAATACCAGCGCCACGCCTCGGGATTGATCGGCTCGCCGACCGATCCGAGCAGCCGCAGCGACTGGCGCGAGGTGCGGCTGACATAGTCGTCGCCTTCGCGCATCAGCGCGCGCAGCGCGGTCGGGGCAGTGTAGAGGATCTCGACCTTGTGGCGGTCCACCACCTGCCAGATGCGGCTGGCGTCGGGCCAGTTGGGCACGCCCTCATACATCAGGGTGGTACCGCCGTTCGCGAGTGGGCCGTAGACGATATAGCTATGGCCCGTGACCCAGCCGATATCCGCCGCGCACCAGTAGATCTGGCCGGGCCGGTAATCGAACACCAGTTCGTGGGTCAGGCTTGCCCAGAGCAGATAGCCGCCCGAGGAGTGGAGCACGCCCTTGGGCTTGCCGGTCGATCCCGAGGTATAGAGGATGAACAGCGGATCCTCGGCACCCATCGGCTCGGCGGGGCATTCGGCGGGTACTTCCGCGGCAGCCTCGTGATACCAGAGGTCGCGGCCCTCCTGCATCGGGATGTCGCCGCCGGTGGCCTTCACCACGATTACCTTTTCGAGGCAGCGGGTGTGCGCTGCGGCCGCATCGACATTGGTCTTGAGCGGCACCTTCTTGCCGCCGCGCCGGCCTTCGTCGGCGGTGATCACCACGGTGGAATCGCAATCGGTGATCCGGCCCGCCAGCGCTTCCGGCGAGAAGCCGCCGAACACCACCGAATGGATCGCGCCGATCCGGGCGCAGGCGAGCAATGCGAACGCCGCCTCGGGGATCATCGGCATGTAGATGGTGACGCGGTCGCCCTTCTTGACGCCCTGCGCCTTCAGCACATTGGCGAAGCGGCAGACCTCGGCATGGAGCTGGCGATAGGTGATGCGCTTCGGCTCTTCCTCCGGCGCATCGGGCTCCCAGATGATCGCGACGCTGTCGCCGCGCCTGGCCAGATGCCGGTCGATGCAATTGGCCGCGACGTTGAGCTTGCCGTCGGCGAACCAGTTGATCCGGAAGTCGCTCTCGTCGAACGACCAGTCGCCGGCGATCTCCGGGCGCTTGATCCAGTCGAGCCGGCGCGCCTGCTCCAGCCAGAAGCTGCCCGGATCGGCCAGGCTCATGCCGTAGAGCTTCTCATAGCCCGCAGCATCCACCCGAGCGGTGCGCGCCCAGTTCTCGGGCACGGGGTGTACGCTGACGGTATCGCTCATCGTTGCGGCTCCTCGCTCTGATTTGGCGCCTCTCTGCCCAAGCGAAGCCGCCACGCCAAGCGCAGAATGGCTTTCGGCGCACGATCCGGCATGGACCGCGACATATTGCGACAATATTCTTCTGGAACCGAAACGGCTTCGGAAACATCTAGGACCCCATGGCCAATCGTCCATTGACCCTGAGCCTGCTGCTCGCCCTGTCGCTCTCCGCCTGCGCTGTGGGCCCGGACTATCATCCGCGCGCCGCTTCCGAGCTGGGCGTGCCCGATGCCTGGTCGGTCCCCACCGGGCAGAAGGCGCAGGAGGATCTCAGCCAGTGGTGGACCCGCTTCGACGATCCGATGCTCGGCAGCCTGGTGCAGCGCGCCCAGGCGGCGAACCTCGACGTCGCCCAGGCAGTGGTGCGGCTGCGCCAGGCGCGCGAGGCGCTGGTCCAGCAGCGCGCCGACCTGTTCCCCAGCCTCAGCGCCTCGGGCGGCGTGTCGCACAGCGAGCCGCTGCGCGGCGGCACCAGCACCACGACCCTGCCCGACGGCACGGTGACCAGCTTCTCGCAGGGCGGCAACACCAGCTTCTCGCTCGGCCTCGATGCCAACTACCAGGTCGACCTGTTCGGTGGCGTGCGCCGCGGCGTGGAGGGCGCGCGCGCCTCCTATGAAGCGAGCGGGTTCGACTATGCGACGGTGCTGATCTCGGTCGAGGCCGAGACGGCGCGCAACTATGTGCTCGCCCGGGTGGCGCAGGCCCAGATCGCCAATGCGCGCGGCAATCTCGCCATCTCCGACGACAATCTCCAGATCGCCGGCTGGCGGGTGCAGGCCGGCCTCGTCTCGTCGGTCGACCAGGAGCAGGCGCGTGCGAGCCGGGCGCAGATCGCCGCCTCGATCCCGACGCTGGAGGCGAGCTACAACAGCGCAGTGTCGCGCCTCGGCGTGCTCACCGGCCAGGCGCCCGGCGCGCTCAAGGCCGAGATGGAAGCGGTCAGGCCGATCCCCAAGGGGCCGGCGGACGTCGCGGCCGGTATCCCCGCCGACGCGCTGCGCCAGCGGCCCGACGTGCGCGCCGCGGAGCGCAACCTCGCCGCCGCCAGCGCCAATATCGGCGTTGCCACTGCCCAGCTCTATCCGTCGCTGTCGATCGGCGGCAGCATCGATTCGGGCAGCAGCGCGCTCACCTCGATCCTAGACACGATCACCGGGCGGCTGTTCGCCAACATCGCCCAGACGCTCTTCGACGGCGGCCGCCGCGCCAGCCAGGTCCGCTCGGCCGAGGCCGCGGCGGACGGCGCCTTCCTCGCCTATAAGTCGGCGGTGCTGACCAGCCTCGAGGATATCGAGAACGCCATCGTCGCGCTGCAGACCGCCAAGCGCCGGCAGCAGGAATTCGGCGTGGCGCTCGATGCGTCGAACAACCAGGCGATCCTGGCGCGCATGCAATATCGCACCGGCCTCACCGATTTCACCACGCTCAACACGGCCGAGGCCTCGCTCATCTCCGCGCGCAACGGGCTCCTTTCCGCCCGTTCGGACGAAGCGACCGCGCTGATCCAGCTCTACCAGGCGCTGGGCGGCGGCTGGGACGCGAGCAAGACCCCGACCGCACCCACGACAGGCAGCACCGCCAATGGCAACTGATCCCAACCAGAATCTCGACGCCTTTCTCGGCACGCCGCCGCGTCCGTGGTGGCGCCGCTGGCTCAAATGGGGCCTGATCGCGATCGGCGCGCTGCTCGTGGTGTTGCTGCTCTGGCACTTCCTGGGCGGTAAGGAAGAAGTGAAATACGCGACCGACGATGTCGCGCGCGGCAATCTGACCGTCACGGTTTCGGCCACCGGCAAGCTGGCGCCGACCAACCAGGTCACCGTCGGCTCGCAGCTCTCGGGCCAAGTCATCAAGGTGTTGGCGGACGTGAACGACCGCGTCACCGCCGGACAGCCGCTCGCCCTGATCGATCCGTCGCAGTTCGACGACCAGGTCAAGCAGGCCGAGGCGACGCTGGCGGCGAACATCGCCGCGGTCGGCCAGGCGCAGGCGACGGTGCAGCAGAGCAACGCCACGCTGGCCCGCTATCAGGAAGTCAGCCGGCTGTCGGGCGGCAAGGTGCCGGCCAAGACCGAGATGGACACTGCGATCGGCGACCGCAATCGCGCGCTCGCCAATCTCAATGCGGCGAAGGCGAATGTGACCTCGGCGCGCGCCCAGCTTTCCTCGGCGCAGACCCAGCGGACGCGGGCGATCATCCGCTCGCCCGTCACCGGCGTGATCCTCGCCCGCCAGGTCGATCCGGGCCAGACGGTCGCCGCCTCGTTCAACACGCCGACCCTGTTCGTGATCGCGCAGGACCTGTCGCAGATGAAGCTGGAAGTCGCGATCGACGAAGCCGATGTCGGCCAGGTCCGCCAGGGCCAGGACGCGAGCTTCACCGTGGATGCCTTCCCGGGCAAGACCTTCCCGGCCAAGATCACGCGAGTGGAGGTCGGCTCCAACCTGTCGGTGCAGGACGCCAGCTCCTCCTCGTCCACCAGCACCAGCACGACCGCGAACCAGGTGGTTTCCTACGCCGCCGATCTCTCGGTCTCCAATGCGAACGAGCAGCTGCGCCCGGGCATGACCGCGACGGCCGACATCGTGACCATGGCACGCCAGAATGTGCTGCTGGTGCCCAATGCGGCGCTGCGCTTCACGCCGGCGGCGCCGGGTCAGGGCGCCGGCAGCGGCGGCTCGAGTGGCGGCATCGCCGGTGCGCTGGTTCCCAGCCGCCCGCGGCGCGGCGGCAATAGCGGCCAGCAGAAGACCGCGACCGGCGGCGAGCAGGGCGGGCAGCGGACCGTCTATATTCTCGGCGCCGATGGCCAGCCCAAGGCGGTGGACGTGACCACCGGCAGCACCGACGGCACCGTCACCGAGATCACCGGCGGCAACCTGAAGGCCGGCGACAAGGTGATCACCGGCCAGCTCGCCAATGGCGCTTCGGCTACGCGCCGCTCCGGCGGACAGCGCCGTCAGGGCGGCGGCCAGGGCGGATCGGGCGCCGGAGGCCAGCGTGGCGGACAGTGATGCGCCGCTGATCCAGCTCCGGCGGATCATCAAGACCTTCGGCGAAGGCCCTACCGCGTTCCAGGCGCTGAAGGGCGTCGACCTGGAGATCGCGGCGGGCGACTTCATCGCCGTGATGGGCCCGTCGGGCTCGGGCAAGTCGACGACGATGAACATCCTCGGCTGTCTCGACGTGCCGACCTCGGGCGAGTTCCTGTTCAAGGGCGTGCATGTCGAGAAGCTCGAGCGCGACCAGCGCGCGCTGCTCCGGCGGAAATATCTCGGCTTCGTCTTCCAGGGCTTCAACCTGCTCGCGCGCACCTCGGCGCTGGAGAATGTCGAGCTGCCCTTGCTCTATCGCGGCGATCCCAAGGCGCAGCGGCGCGAGGCGGCGATGGCCGCGCTCGACAAGGTCGGGCTGAAGGATTGGTGGGACCATACCCCGGCCGAGCTGTCGGGCGGCCAGCAGCAGCGCGTCGCCATCGCCCGGGCGATCGTCACCAATCCCGACGTGCTGCTCGCCGACGAGCCGACCGGCAATCTCGATTCGGAACGCTCGGTGGAGATCATGGAGCTGCTCACCGATCTCAACAAGAACAGCGGCATCACCGTGCTGATGGTCACCCACGAACCCGACATGGCCGCCTTCGCGCGCACCATCATCCACTTCAAGGACGGGCTGGTCGAGCGGATCGAGACCGGGCACCACCAGGGGGAGAGGGTGGAATGAGCGTTTCGCGCATCCATAAGCCCCTCCCCTTCAGGGGAGGGGTTGGGGGGGGGCATGTGTCTCACCGAGACCGTGGCCCGCGGACAGCCCCCACCCCAAACCCCTCCCCTGAAGGGGAGGGGCTTTAAGCTATGTTCGGCACCACCTTCATCCTCGCGATCCGCTCGATCCTGCGGCACAAGCTGCGCTCGATCCTCACCGCGCTCGGCATCATCATCGGCGTCGCCGCAGTGGTCACCATGGTGACGCTGGGCAAGGCGACCACGGCGGCGGTGCAGCAGCAGATCTCCGCGCTCGGCACCAACATCCTCCAGATCCGTCCGGGCCAGGGCTTCGGCCGCGGCGGCGGCGGCCCGCGTCCGCCCGATTTCAAGCCGGCCGACGTCACTGCGATCCGCGATCAGGTCGCCGGCGTCACGGCGGTCGCGCCCCAGGCGCAGACCACCGCGACGGTGATCTACAACGGCGCCAACTGGTCGACGACGGTAAACGGCACCACCAACGGCTATTTCGAAGTCTCGCCCTGGCCGCTGATCGAGGGGCGGTACTGGACCCGGGCGGAGGAGCAGGCGGGCAAGGCCGTGTGCATCATCGGCACCACGATCCAGACCAACCTGTTCCGCGGCGGCAGCGCGGCGGGCTCGCGCATCCGCGTGAACGGCATTTCCTGCGACGTGATCGGCGTGCTCAAGACCAAGGGCCAGGCCGGATTCGGCGGCGACCAGGACGATGTCGTGATCATGCCGATCAAGCAGGTGCAGCGTCGCTTCACCGGCAGCACCGATATCCGGCTGATGCTGGTCGGCACCGATCCTGCCTATAACAGTGCCCAGATCCAGTCCTCGATCACCGATCTGCTGCGCGAGCGGCGCAACATCAGCGGCGGCAAGCAGGATGACTTCAACATCTTCGACACCGCCCAGATCAGCCAGACGCTGACCGGCACCACCACGCTGCTCACCCAGATCGTCGCGGCGGTGGCGGGGATCAGCCTGGTCGTCGGCGGCATCGGGATCATGAACATCATGCTGGTGTCGGTGACCGAGCGCACGCGCGAGATCGGCATCCGCCTGGCGATCGGCGCGGTGGCCAGCGAGGTGCTGATGCAGTTCCTGGTCGAGGCAGTGGTGCTGTCGATGCTCGGCGGGCTGATCGGGCTGCTGCTGGCGCAGATGGCGGTCGCGCTGATGTCGTGGCTGGGCTCGCTGCCCTTCCTGTTCGACGTGCAGATCAACGTCATCGCCTTCGCGATCTCGGCGATCATCGGCGTGGTGTTCGGCTATTTCCCGGCGCGGCGCGCGGCGAGCCTCAATCCGATTGACGCGCTTCGTCACGAATGAGCGCCGGCGGGCGCTCGGGCAGCCCGTCGGTGCGCAGGCCGTAGAGCTCGCGCAGCGCGCGCAGGTCGTCCTGCGTGTCGACATCGACCAGCTCGGCGGGCGGCGCGATGACGTGGTGGCCGCGCCGGATCAGGTCGCGCGCGCCCTGGTCGCCCTCGAGCCTGAGCAGCTCGTCGAACATGTCGCTGCCGAACAGCGCCGGCGGCATCGGGCGCACCCCGTCGGACGAGGCGACGATCGTCGCCGGCCCGTCGGCAGCGTCGAACATGCGGTGGATGTGCGCGGCGGTGACGCGCGGCATGTCGGCCAGCGCGACCAGCACCGCCTCCACGCCCAATTCCCGGGCGCGCTCCACGCCGAAGCAGAGCGAGCGTGCCTGGCCGAGCGACGGATCGGGGTTCTCGACCACGTCATAGCCGAGCGCGGCGAAGTCGAGCTCGGTCCCCGAGACCACCGCGATCCGCGCGGCGAAGGGGATGCGCTCCAGCGCGGTGACGACATGATAGGCGAGCGGCTTGTCGAGGAACGGCTCGGCGAGCTTGTCGCCGTCGTTGAAGCGGCGCGAACGGCCGGCGGCGAGCAGGATCAGGGCGGTCTGGTCAGGCTTGAGCATGGAATTTCTTCACCATGGCTGCGGCGATGGAAAGGGCGATCTCGGCGGGGCCGATCGCGCCGATGGCGAGCCCGGCGGGCCCCTCGATGCGGGTCAGGTCGGCAGGCGCGATGCCGGCGGCGGCCAGGCGTTCGAGCCGCGCGGCATGGCTCCGGCGCGATCCCAGCGCCGCGACATAGCCGGTCGGGAAGCGCAGCGCGGCAAGCAGCGCGGCATCGTCGATCTTGGGATCATGGCTCAGCGTCACCACGGCGGTGGCGGGATCGGGCTGCAGGGCGGTCACGGCCTCGTCTGGCCAACGGTCGTCTAGCATCACCCCGGGGAAACGCTCGGCGGTCAAAAATCTCCCGCGCGGGTCTATAACATAGGTTAGTATGCCCAGCTCGCGCGCCAGGCCGGCAAGCGTCTGGGCGATCTGCACCGCGCCGATGATCAGCAACCGGCGGGGCGGGTCGTAGCGGTTGAGGAACTCCCCGGAACCTTGCGCGGACACACCGGTGGCGAGGTCGGTCCCGACATCGAAGGCCTCGCCTCGCGCCTGCGCCGCATCGATCGCCTCGAACAGCGCGGGCGGAAAGCCCCGGTCGGAAACCGGCTGGACCAGCACGGAGATCTCGCCGCCACAGGGCAGTCCGACTTCCCAGGCCGCTGCGTCCGCGACGCCGTAGCGCTTCACCATCGCCGGCGCCCCGGCGATCACTTCGGCGGCGACCTGCAGGATGTCGGTCTCGACGCAGCCGCCGGAGACCGATCCCTCGAACCGCCCGTCTTCGTGCACCAGCATGTGGCTGCCCCGCGGCCGCGGCGCCGATCCCCAGGTCGAGACGACGGTGGCCAGCGCCAGCCTTTCGCCCTTCCAGGCGCGGGACGCCGCGAGCACGCTGTCATTATCCGCCATATCGCCTCGCAACCGTCATATCCGCAGCCTAGGCCCAACCCCGTAACGAGTGGAGAGTTTCGTGACGAGATCGCTGATTGCCGCGTTGATGCTGATGGCGCCGGGCGTCGCTCTGGGGCAAGGTCATGCCATGCATGGGAACACCGACGCCATGAAGAACCGGGTAATCGTGATCGCGCACCGCGGTGCTTCGGGCGAACGCCCCGAGCATACGCTGCTCTCCTACCAGCGTGCCATCGAGCAGGGCGCCGACTTCATCGAGCCCGATCTGGTGCCGACCAGGGACGGCGTCCTCGTCGCCCGGCACGAGAACAACATCACCGAGACGACCAACGTCGCCGACCATCCCGAATTCGCCGACCGCAAGGCGACCAAGACGATCGACGGCGAGACGATGACCGGCTGGTTCACCGAGGACTTCACCCTCGCCGAGCTGAAGACGCTGCGCGCCAGGGAACGCCTGCCCAAGCTTCGCCCGGACAACACGAAGTATGACGGTCAGGCCGAGGTCCCGACGCTCGACGAGATCATCGCGCTGGCCAAGCAGGCGTCGAAGCAGACCGGCCGCACGATCGGCATCTATCCCGAGACCAAGCACCCCAGCTATTTCGCCTCGATCGGTCTGCCGCTCGAGCAGCGGCTGGTCGACAAGCTCAAGGCGGCGGGCTGGGACCGTGCCGACGCGCCGGTGTTCATCCAGTCGTTCGAGGTGAACAACCTCAAGAAGCTCAAGGCGATGACCAAGGTCCGGCTTATCCAGCTGATGGCCGGCGCGGGCGGCCCGGCGGACAATGCCCAGCCGAGCTACAAGGCGATGATCACGCCCGAGGGGCTGAAGGCGGTCGCGGCCTATGCGTACGGGATCGGTCCCGAGCGGACGATGATCCAGCCGGCCGCCGGCCCCGCCACCACGCTGATCGCCGACGCGCATGCCGCCGGGCTCAAGCTGCACCCCTGGACGTTTCGGGCGGAGAACTTCTTCCTCCTGCCCAGCTACCGGTCCGGCGCAAATCCGGCCGACCATGGTCGCCTGAAGGACGAGATGCTGTATTTCATCGGGCTTGGCGTGGACGGTTTCTTCACCGATTTCCCCTATATCGGTGTCGAGGCGCGGGATGCTGCTGCAGCGTCGCACGCGCACGCCGGGGGATAAGGTCTTTCTATGCGCAAGTTTCTGCTTCCGATCGTCGTGGCGCTGCCGCTGCTCAGCGGCGGCTGCATCGCCAAGACTGTGGTCGATGTTGCCACCCTGCCGGTGAAAGCCGGCGGCAAGGTGGTCGACTGGACGACGACCAGCCAGGACGAGAGCGACCGCAACTACGGCCGCAAGATGCGCGAGAAGGAAGAGCGCGAGGGCAAGGAGCTGCGCAAGCTCTGCAAGAAGCATCCCGGGGACGAGCGCTGCAATGGCGGTCCGGACAATGGCTTCCGCGCCGATCCGGGCGGCAATCGCTACAACTGATCGCGTCCGGGCGCCTGCGCCCGGTCGTTCTTCCCATAGTCGCGCACCACGGTCGCGATCCTGAGCCGATAGTCGCGGAAGATGTCCGCGCGTCCTTCGGCCTGCGCCAGGCGGTGCGGGCCGAAGCCGCGCCACGCCGCGATCGCCGCCTCGTCGCGCCACCAGGATAGCGAGAGCAGCTTGCCCGGCTCGGCCAGGCTCTCGAACCGCTCGATCCCCAGGAACCCGTCGATCGCGTCCAGCTCGGGGCGGAGCGCGGCGGCGATGTCGAGATAGCGGTCGCTGCGGCCAAGTTCGGGCCAGGCCTCGAACAGCACGGCGATCATGGCCGAACCGGCGGCGCATGGGGCGCGGAGACGCAGCGCAGGAAGATCCGGTCCTCGCGGCGGATGAACTTCTCCCGCGCGGCGAAATCATAATTGGCACGGCCGGCGGGATCGTCGCGCAGCCGGGCACGATAGGCCTCATAGGCGGCCAGCGAGTCGATGTTGTACACGCCGTAAGCAGTGGTGGCGGAGCCCTCGGCGGGGCCGAAATAGCCGATCAGCTCGGCGCCGCAGCGTGGGATCGCCTGGCCCCAGTTGCGGGCATATTCGGCGAAGGCCTCCGCCCCGAAGGGCTCGATCTCGTAGCGGATGAAGCAGGTCAGCATCGGAATTCCTCCTTGGCCTGCCTCTGCCACCGGGGCGCGGCGCGATGCTTCGGCCGGCACCGTAGCATCGACCGCGCCGGACGGGCATGATGCATGCGATGCAGCGCATTTCCGCCTTTGCCGAGACCGCCGCGCTGATGGGCGATCCTGCCCGCGCCAACATGCTGTTCGCGCTGATGGACGGGCGTGCGCTCACCGCGGGCGAGCTGGCGCGCTTCGCCGGCGCCACGCCGCAGACCGCCAGCGGCCATCTCGCCCGGCTGGCCGAAGCCGGGATGATCGTGCCGACGCCGCAGGGCCGCCACCGCTATTTCCGCCTCGCCTCGCCCGCCGTGGCGCAGATGGTCGAGAGCGTGATGGGCGTCGCCGAGGAGCTGTCGCGCCGGCCGCTCCCGCTCACCGGCCCCCGCGTCGCGCGCGGACCTGCTACGACCATCTCGCCGGCCAGCTTGCCGTGGCGATCGCCGGGCGCATGGCCGAGCGCGGCCAGCTGGTGCTAGGCCATGACGGTGCGGCGCTGACCGGTGCCGGCATCGCCCTGCTCGCCGATCTCGGCATCGCCGGCGCGGCGCTCGCGCCCTGCCGCGCCTGTCTCGACTGGAGCGAGCGCCGCCCGCACCTCGCCGGCGCCCCCGCCACCGCGCTCTACCGGCATTTCGTCGCACAGAGCTGGGTGCGGCCCCGCGAGGGCAGCCGCGCGCTCGAAGTCACCCGCGCCGGCGAGGCCGCCCTGTCGCGCTGGTTCGGTATCTCGCTGTAACTACAGCCATTTCGGCGCCATCTGACCGCGAGGCATCCGCCGGCTTGGGCTATGTACCCAGGCTCTAAAGGGGGAAGCTCTACGCGGCGAAGCCCTCGGCATCGATCGCGTAGAGCATTTCCGCCCTGGCCATCGCGGCGGGCATCAGGCCCAAGGCCTCGGGCACGATCTGCGCGACATAGAAGCGCGAAGCCGCCTGCTTCATCTTCAGGAACGCCGGATCGCCCTCGCTGCGCGCTGCCGCACGACCGCTCGCTTCCATCAGCCAGCCGCACACCGCGGTCGAGAGCATGGTCAGGAACGGATAGCTCGCCGCCAGCCGGTCATCCATTTCGCTCGACAGCAGGTTGCGCGCGACTTCCTCGCAGGCGTCGATCAGATTGACCAGCTCGGTATCCTCGGCGTCCTCGCGCATCTGCCCGATCAGGCCGAGCAGCGTGCCGCCATTGTCCATGCTAAGCTTGCGCCCGACCAGATCCGCCGCCTGGATGCCGTTGGTGCCCTCATAGATCGGGGTGATCCGCGCGTCGCGGAAATGCTGGGCCGCGCCGGTCTCCTCGATATAGCCCATGCCGCCATGGACCTGGATGCCGAGGCTGGCGACTTCGTTGCCGAGATCGGTGCCATGCGCCTTGGCGAGCGGGGTCAGCAGCTCGACCCGCTTCTCCGCCTCGGCATCGCCGGCGCGCGCGCGGTCGAGCTGGCCGAACGCATAATAGACCAGCGCGCGCGCCGCCTGGGTCTGCGCCTTCATCCGCAGCAGCATGCGGCGGACATCGGGATGCTCGACGATCGCCACCTGCGCCCCGCCGCGAGTGCCCTGCACGCGCTCCCGGGCATAGGCGACCGCGCGCTGGGTGGCGCGCTCGGCGACCTGCACGCCCTGCAGCCCGACATTCAGCCGCGCATTGTTCATCATCGTGAACATGGCGCGGATGCCGCCCAGCTCGGGGCCGACCAGCTCGCCGATGCAATCGTCGTTATCGCCGAAGCTCAGCACGCAGGTCGGCGAGGCGTGCAGCCCCATCTTGTGCTCGATCGAAACGGTGCGGACGTCGTTGAAGTCGCCCGGCGTGCCGTCGGCGTTCAACCGGTACTTCGGGACCAGGAACAGCGAGATGCCCTTGGTCCCCGCCGGCGCGCCCGGCGTGCGGGCGAGGACGAGATGGACGATGTTCTCGGCCATGTCGTGATCGCCGAAGCTGATGAAGATCTTGGTGCCCTTGATCCGGAAGGTGCCGTCGCCGACCGGCTCGGCGCGGGTCTTGAGCGCGCCGACATCCGAGCCCGCCTGCGGCTCGGTCAGGTTCATCGTGCCGGTCCAGGCACCGGTCGACAGGTGCGGCAGGTAGAGCGCCTGCTGCTCGGGCGTGCCGTGATGCATCAGCGCCTCGACCGCGCCGACCGTCAGGATCGGGGCGAGCGCAAAGCCCATGTTCGCGGTGCCGAGCGTCTCCAGCACCGCGATCGACAGGCTGACCGGCAGCCCCTGGCCGCCATGCTCGGCCGGCGAGCCGATCGTGCCCCAGCCGCCCTCGACATAGGCCTGGTAAGCCTCGGCGAATCCCGCCGGCATCTTCACGCCCTCGGGCGTCCACTTCGGCCCGTTGGTGTCGCCTTCGCGCTCCAGCGGTGCCCATTCGCCGGAGGCGAACTGGCCGGCGCCCTCCAGCACCGCATCGGTCATTTCGGCGGCTTCCGCGCTGATCTCGTCCAGGCGGACGATGGTCTCGAGCACGAAGCGCTGATCGGCGGTGGCGGGGGTGAACATAGGGCCTCTCTTGTGGTCTGGTTTCGCGCCGTATAGCTCGCCCAAAGTGAGCCCGACAAATCCGAGAGTCTTACCCTACGGCATGGCCGCGATCGCCGAGGCCGCGGCGCTGATTCGCGCGGGCGAATGCGTCGCGGTGCCGACCGAGACGGTCTATGGCCTCGCCGCCGACGCCACCGAGTCGCGAGCGGTGTCGGGCATCTATGCCGCCAAGGGGCGGCCGAGCTTCAACCCGCTGATCGTCCATGTCCCCGATCTCGCCGCCGCCGAGCGGATCGCGCTGTTCGACGACCGCGCCCGGGATCTGGCGACGCGCTTCTGGCCGGGGCCGCTCACCCTGGTGCTGCCGGTGCGCCGCGATGCCGGCATCGCATCCTTGGTCACCGCCGGGCTCGACACGATCGCGCTCCGGGTCCCGCGCCACCGCGCAATGCAGGCGCTGCTCGAAGCCTCGGGCAAGCCGCTCGCCGCGCCCTCAGCCAATGCCAGCGGCTCGATCAGTCCCACTCGCGCCGAGCATGTCGCGAAGAGCCTGGCCGGGCGCATCCCGCTGGTGATCGACGACGGCGCCACGCCTGCTGGCGTCGAGTCGACGATCGTGATGGGCGACCGGATCCTGCGCCCCGGCCCGCTGAGCGCGGAAGAACTTTTCCCCGGCGAAGGCCGGGGCCCAGACTTGGAGTCTGAGGCTGGGCCCCGGCCTTCGCCGGGGAAAGAAGACGGCATCACCGCACCGGGCCAGCTCGACAGCCACTACGCGCCCTCGAAACCGGTACGCCTCAATGCGACCGAAGCGCAGGAAGGCGAGTACCTCATTGGCTTCGGCCCGGTCCCAGGCACCGAAACCCTCTCCGCCACCGGCGACCTCACCGAAGCCGCCGCCAACCTGTTCGACGCGCTCCACCGCGCCGATGCCAGCACCGCGCCCGCCATCGCGGTCGCCCCGATCCCCGCCACCGGCATCGGCTTGGCGATCAACGACCGCCTGCGCCGCGCAGCCTTCTAGGCCGCTCTTTCACGCTGTTGGAAAAATAGGATCACGCACACGCAAGAATATTGCGGGATGCGCGGCAGTACCGGGAACCGGGTCGATCTGGGCTCGGCGAAAACCCGCTTCCGGCGTGAACTTCGTGGACTTTGGCGAGCCGCCGCCGCACCCGATGTTGGAACCGAGGCGTTCTAGCGCGCGACGAGCCGCAGCCAGCCGTTCGCGTCGGTCTCGACATCGAGATCGCCATAGTCCGCCCGCGCCGGGTGCGGCGTGTCCATTGTCTCGTGATGCGTCTCGGTGATCATAACCGCCGTGGCGCCCGAGGCATCCGCTGCGGCGAGGCCGGCGGGGCTGTCCTCCCAGACGAGGCAATCGGCGATATCGACACCAAGCCGTTCGGCACCCAGCAGGAAGCAATCAGGCGCGGGCTTGCCGTGCGCGACATCCTCGGCGGTGATGACGATCTCGGGCAGGGGAATGCCGGCCGCTTCGAGCCGGCGCAGCGCCAGCGCCCGCGGCGCCGAGGTGACCAGCGCCCAGCGTCCCGCGGGAATCCGCGAGAGGAACGCAGCCGCGCCCCGGATCTCGGCCAGCCCCTCGGTGTCGTCGATCTCCGCCTGGGTGAGCGCTTCGGTCTCCGCCTCGGCATCGACGCCGGCCGGCGCGAAGCGGCGGATCGTCTCGATCGCGCGGACCCCGTGCAGCGCTGCCATCAGCGGATCGGTCTCGATCCCGTGCCGCGCCGCCCAGGCCCGCCACACGCGGTCGACCACCGCCATCGAGTTCACGAGCGTGCCGTCCATGTCGAACAGGAAGGCGGCGAAGCTGCGGGTGGGGAGACTCATCGAGGTCCCCACACCACAGCAGCGCCGCCGCCGCAACCCGCGCGCCGCTTTACTTCCCACTCCTTCAAGACCTACAAATCTGCGCAGGTCTGGGGGTTGGGGAGAGGCCGGACACAGCAGGAGGGCAACACATGAGCAATGTGCAACGCGGGCTTGCCGAACTGATCGGCACTTTCTGGCTCGTCTTCGGCGGATGCGGCAGCGCGGTGCTGGCCGCGGCGTTCCCGGATGTCGGCATCGGGCTGGCGGGCGTCAGCCTCGCCTTTGGCCTCACCGTGCTGACCATGGCCTATTCGATCGGCCATATCTCGGGCTGCCATCTCAACCCGGCGGTGACCTTCGGGCTATGGGCCGGCGGGCGCTTTCCCGCCAGGGACATCCCGCTCTATGTCATCGCCCAGGTGATCGGCGCGGTGATCGCGGCGGGCCTGCTCTGGTACGTCGCCAGCGGTGCGCCGGGCTATGCCGGCGGTCTCGCCTCCAACGGCTTCGGCGAACATTCGCCCGGCCATTTCTCGTTCGAGGCGGGCATGGTGATCGAGGTCGTGCTGACCTTCATGTTCCTGATGGTGATCATGGGCTCGACCGACAGCCGCGCACCCGCAGGCTTCGCGCCGATCGCGATCGGACTGGCGCTTACGCTGATCCACCTGATCTCGATCCCGGTGACCAACACTTCGGTCAATCCGGCGCGCTCGACCGGGCCGGCGCTGCTCGAAGGCGGCATCGCGCTGCAGCAGCTGCTCTGGTTCTGGATCGCGCCGATCGCCGGCGGGCTGCTCGGCGGCTTCGTCTACAAGGCGCTCGGCGCCGAGGCGGGCAAGCGCCCGCCGATCGAAGGCGAGGCGCTGCCGGCAGAGTGAACGTCATTCCTCCCTCGGCGAAGCCGGGGGAGGGGGACCGCCGCCGAAGGCGGTGGTGGAGGGGGCGGAGCAACGAGCGATGTCGCTCGCGGTCAGCCCCCCTCCACCAGCCTGTGGCTGGTCCCCCTCCCCCGCTTCGCGAGGGAGGATCTAAGTCAGGTCAGGCCGCAGCCCCTTCCTTGCTGCGCGCGGCGAAGCTCTTGCGGAGCTTGCGCAGCTTGGGCGGGATCACCGCCAGGCAGTATGGGTTACGCTGGCCGTCGCCCTGCCAATATTCCTGGTGGTAGTCCTCGGCCGACCACCATTCGCCCAGCGGCTCGATCGCGGTGACGATCGGCTCGGGCCAGTCGGGACGGGCGCGCTCGATCGCGTCGAGCGCCTCGCGCTCCTGCTCGGCCGAATGCGGGAAGATCGCCGAGCGATACTGGGTGCCGATATCGTTGCCCTGCCGGTTGAGCTGGGTCGGATCGTGCGTCGCCAGGAAGATGTCGAGGATCTCGCCGTACGAGATCTGGTCGGTGTCGAAGCTCACCCGGATCGCTTCCGCGTGCCCGGTCTCGCCCGAGCAGACTTCCTTGTAGGTCGGGTTGTCCTTGGTCCCCCCGATATAGCCGCTTTCGACCGACTGGACGCCGATCACATCGTTGAACACGGCCTCGGTGCACCAGAAGCACCCTCCGGCCAGCGTAGCGGTTTCAATGCTCATCGCGAACTCCTTGCTATCGGCGCAAAGATAGGATTGGACGCGCCAAGAACAATGCGGAGTTTGGTATGCGCGAAGGCACGGTGCTGGTTACGGGCGGGGCGGGCTATATCGGCAGCCATGCGGTGCTGGCGCTGCTCGATGCGGGCTGGCAGGTCGTGGTGGTCGACAACCTCGTCACCGGCTTCGACTGGGCCGTCGATCCGCGCGCCAAATTGGTGGTCGCCAACATCGCCGATGACGACAAGGTCAGCGCCGCGATCCGCGAACATGGCGTGATCGCGATCATGCACTTCGCCGGATCGGTGGTGGTGCCGGAGAGCGTGAGTGACCCGCTCAAATATTACCGCAACAACACCGCCGCGAGCCGTTCGCTGATCGAGAGCGCGGTGGCCGAAGGCGTGAAGCACTTCATCTTCTCCTCGACCGCCGCGACCTATGGCATCCCCGAAGTCGTGCCGGTGCGCGAGGACAGCCCGAAGCAGCCGATCAACCCGTACGGCATGTCCAAGCTGATGACCGAGATCATGCTCAAGGACGTCGCCGCCGCGCATCCGATCAACTATGCGGCACTACGCTATTTCAACGTTGCCGGCGCCGATCCGCAGGGCCGCTCGGGCCAGTCGACCGCGGGCGCGACGCACCTGATCAAGATCGCGGCCGAGGCGGCGACGGGCAAGCGCGGCCATGTCTCGGTGTTCGGCACCGATTTCGACACGCCCGACGGCACCGGCGTGCGCGACTATATCCATGTCAGCGATCTTGCCGCGGCGCATGTCGACGCGCTCGACCTGCTCATTGCGAAGCCGACCGAGAACCACACGATGAACGCCGGCTATGGCCGCGGCTTCTCGGTGCTACAGGTGCTCGACGCGGTCGATCGGGTGACCAACCTGACGATCGAGCGCAGGCTGGAGGGGCGCCGTGCGGGCGATCCCGATGCGCTGGTCGCCGACAACAGCGCGATCCTCGCGGCACTGCCCTGGCGGCCGAAGCACGACGATCTCGAAGGCATCGTCAAGGACGCGCTGGCCTGGGAGCGCAAGCTCGCCGAGCGTCAGGGCTGATCCGCCAAAGTACACGAAGTACACGCCAAGAAGCGATTTGAGGCAGTCCCGCGCAACATCCTTGCGTGGGGATTGCCCTATATTTCCAACAACCTGAGGGACTTGCCTAGGATGCGGGCCGGGCACGGCCGAGCATCGCCAGCTCGATCCGCCACCAGAGCATCGCCCAGACTCCGCCGAACGCCCAGCCGGCGACGACGTCGCTCGGCCAGTGGACGCCGAGATAGACACGGCTGACACCCACGGAGAGGGTGAGCGTCAGCGCGACGATCAGTACGAAGGCGCGGATGCGGCGGTCCGGCAGCACCGGGAAGAGCAGGGTGGCGAGGGTCAGGTAGACGATTGCGCTGAGCGCGGCATGGCCGCTCGGGAAGCTCTTGGAGGTCTCTTCCATCAGCCGGCCGGCGAGATCGGGGCGCGAGCGGCTGACCAGTGCCTTGATCGTCTCGACGGTGAGCGAACCGAGCGCGGTCGCGGCGATCAGGAGCAGCGCGGTGCGCAGCCGCCCGGCGAGCCAGAGGAAGATCGCGGTGACAGCGACGAGGAAGGTCAGCACGATGGTGCTGCCGAGCGCGGTCACGTCGCGGACGGCCGAGGGGAGCCAGGCCGGGCCGATCGGATGACCGCCGCTGCGCATCGCCAGCAGGATCGCCTGGTCGATCCGGGCGCCGTCTCCCTCGACCAGTTCATGGCCGAACCAGATCAGCCCGAGCAGGAACAGGGCGAAGCCGGCCGCGGCGAGGATCGGCCAGGGGATTCGGCGGGAGGCGGGCGGGGCTTCGTCGGGCGGGTGCATTGCCATCGGATCGCGTAACGGCGGACGCGATGCAAATATCCGGCTCAACCTCAATTCCGTCATCCCCGCGAAGGCGGGGATCCAGGGTAACAGAGCAATGCCCTTTTGCGACTCTGGATCCCCGCCTTCGCGGGGATGACGATTATGGGTGGGTAGCCGTCGGACTAGATCTGGATGCGGGCCGTCACGCGGATGTCGCGGCCGGGAAGCGGGGCATAGTCCTTGAGCACGCTGGCGGCGCGGCGGGCCTCGACGTCGAAGATGTTGTTCGCCGAGAGCTGCAGGCTGGTGTTCGAGCCTGCGCCCCAGGGCTTCCACGAGACCGAGGCGTTGACGAAGGTGAAGCCGTCGGTCGGCGTCTCGAAGGCCGAGATGCGGGTCTGGTCGAAGACATGCTCGACTTCGCCGCGGATCGTGAAGGCGTCCGAGGTCGCCTCGAGCCCGCCATTGACGCGCAGCGGCGGGATGCGCGGCGCCGGGCCGGTGCCGGTGATCTCGGCATGGACATAGTCGGCGAGCGCGGTTGCGTTGATCGTGAAGGCCTTCACCGTCGCCAGGCGCAGCGAACCCTCGGCCTCGAAGCCGTAATAACGCGCATCGGCCTGATTGTACTGGAAGACCGGCAGGTCGTCCCGCGTCGCCCCGGTCGGCGCGTCGTAGATATAGCCGGTGAACCAGTTGTAGTACGCCGCGGTCGAGAAGGCGAAGCCATCGCCGCCGCCCTTGAGCGTGGCCTCGACGCCCCAGCTCTTCTCGGTGCCGAAGTTCGGGTTGCCGATCTCATAGGCCTGGGTGCCGGCATGCGGGCCGTTGGCGAACAGCTCTTCCGGCGTCGGCGCGCGCTCGGCACGCGAGACATTGACGCCGAAGCGCACGCCGTCGGCAATCGCATAGCTGGCGCCTAGCGAGGCGGAGAAGCTGTCGAAGTTGCGCTTGTACGTCGGATTGCCGATATCGGCGTCGGCCTGGGCGCTCAGGTCGTTATGCTCGAAGCGCGCCGAGGCCTCTGCCTTGAACGCCCCGAGATCGAGCGACTGGAGGGTGAACAGGCCGAACTGCTGCGCCGAGTTCTTGGGCAGGAACTTCTCGTCGCCGACGATATGCATGTCGCGCAGCGAGAACTGGCCGCCGATCAGGCCGTCCCAGCCGCCGCGTGCGCTCTGGACCAGCTCGAGCCGCCCTTCATAGCCCTGGTTGTAGAAGGTGGTGCCGACGGCGCCGTCCTCCTCGATCTCGCTATGCTTGTAGTCGGCCGCGGCCCAGCGGGTACGGAGCTGCTTGAACAGGCCGTCGCCGAAATTGACCTCGCCGCGGATGTCGACGCGGGTCTGCTGGGCGTGGAGGCGGACATTCTCCGCCTCGATCGCCGGATCGAGCGAGTAGCGCACCGGCACGCCGTAGAAGGTGTCGAAATGGCTGACCGAGAAGCCGAGATTGTTGGTGCCGTCGATGATCGCGGCACCGCCGGCAACGTCCCAGGTCTTGCCTGCGGTATTGGGCACCTTGCCCTTGAGGTCGGCCAGTTCCTGGATCTCGGGATCGGCGCTGGCCGCCGCCTGGGCGCGAAGCTCGCGGCTCAGGACATAGCCGCCGGTGCGCTGGTCGCCGGTCTGCGAGAAGCTGCCATCGGCGTGGAGGACGACCTTGCTGGTCAACGGCACGTCCGCGGCACCCGAGACCGAACGCTCATTGGCGGCGCTGCCATAGCTGGCGATGCCGTCGAAATGCACCGCTTCCTCGGGCATGTGGCGCGGGATGCGGCTGTCGATGACGTTGACCACGCCGCCGATCGCCGAGGGGCCGAAGATCAGCGCGGTCGGCCCGCGCAGCACTTCGATGCGGTCGGCGGTGAGCGGGTTGATGATCGGTGCGTGATCGGCCGAGGTGTTCGACACGTCGATGCTGCCGATGCCGTCGGTGAGCAGCGGGGCGCGGGCGCCGATGAAACCGCGCAGCACCGGGCGCGAGGCATTGGGGCCGAAGGAAGTGGCGGAGACGCCCGGCTGCTGGGCCAGCGTGTCGCCGATGGTGGGGCGCAGGTCGCGGGTCAGCTCGTCCTTGGCGAGCACGGCGGTGCCGCCGAGCACATCGGCGGTGTTGCGCGCGCGGGTGCCGGTGACGACGATCTGGGCGCCCGGCTGGTCATGGTCCTGGTCGGCTGCCGGCGCGGTTTCGCTGCTGGCTGCCGGCGCGTCGTTGGTGCTGGCCGGCTTCTCCTCGGCATGGGCGGGGAGGGCGAGCAGGGCAACGGAGGCGAGCAGCAGCGAACGCAACATCAATGAATCTTCCCGAACAAAGGTACTTGCTGCGCCGCGGTAGCTGCGATGATATAAGGTATCAAGTCCGTTTCGGTCATACTTTCGGATAGCTGGCCGCCGGTGCCCGGCGAGAGGCAAGGGGCAAGCCGGCCGTTACGGCATCGCGGCGGATCGTCGCAGTTGCGGAAACCTTGTGATGCCGTCCGCACGGCTAATAAGCGCAGCGCTTCGCGCCTAGATGCCCGGCGAACAGGAGGACATCATGGCGTATCTCGATACCCAGGCACATCTGCTCGAAGGACTCGCCGGCACCGTTTCGGCGGAGGCCGTGCTGAGCCCGCTCGAATTGCGCACGCTGCAGCTTTCGCAGGCGGATGGCCGAGCGTCGCTGCGCGCGCCCCGCCGGATCGAGCGGCTGGGGGCGATGCTGTTCGGTTCGCGCCGGGTGGCGGGCCTCGCCAATGCCCGGCTCGAGGCGCTTCGCCGCTTCGCCATTCTCTACCGGCTCGACGGCAAGCGGATCGATTCGGGCGAATATGCCCGGGCGGAAGCTGCCGGTCTGGACCGCATGATGCTGGATCGTGTGCGGCGGATCATCGATGGCTGGCCGCGCCGGGTCGGTCCGCTGCTGCATGCCGCGTCGCTGCTCGGCGCAGTCGGACTCGCGACTGCCGCCAGTATCACGGCCTATTTCTGGCTCGCCGACCAGCTCGAGCCGGCAGTGGCAGCGATCCTGCTCGGCACGGTCGCGGTGACGCTTGCCCCGCTCTTCGCCGGCCGCCCGCGCGGTGCGCGCGGATAATTTGGTATAGAACCACTGGACCAAATCTGGTCCGTTAAATTGGTATTTAAATTGGCTTGCGCGTAAATTGCGCGACTGGTAGGCATCCTCATCGGCCACAAGAGCCGGTGGGGAGGATCCGTTGCGACTCTGGGCGCTGTCGATGGGGATGCTTGTGGCGGCTGCCAGTCCGGCGGTGGCGCGCGACACCCTTGTCCATGATCAGCAGGAATATGCAGCCGCCGCCAAGACGCTGGCGCCGGGCGACCGCATCGTGCTCGCCAATGGCGAATGGCGCGATTTCGCGGTGCGCTTCTCGGGCCAGGGCAGCGAAGCCAAGCCGATCACGTTGACCGCCGAGACGCCGGGCAAGGTGATCCTGACTGGCGCATCGAGCCTGCGCATGGCGGGCAGCTGGCTGGTCGTCTCGAACCTCGTCTTCAAGGACGGGCACGGCACCGGCGAGGACCTGATTGCCTTTCGCTACGACACCAGGCGCTGGGCCGAGAATTCGCGCCTGACCGGCGTGGTGGTCGATGGTTACGGCGCGCCGACCGCGGCGAAGACCGATCACTGGGTCTCGCTCTATGGGCGGAATAACCGGGTCGATCACTCGCAATTCCTCGGCAAGGCGCATGGCGGCGCGATGATGGTCGTAGTCCGCGCCTCCTATGGCCCGAGCGAGAACCATCACCGCATCGACCATGTTTATTTCGGCCCGCGTCCGCCGCTGGGCGAGAATGGCGGCGAGACGATCCGCATCGGCACCAGCCAGGAATCGCAGAGCGACTCCTTCACGATCGTCGAGGACAATTATTTCGAGCGCTGCGACGGCGAGGTCGAGATCGTCTCGATCAAGTCCGGCAGGAACATCCTGCGGCGCAACACCGTGGTCGAGAGCCAGGGCGCGTTCGTGATGCGCCACGGGCACGGCAATCTGATCGAGGACAATGTGTTCTTCGGCAATGGCGTGAAGCGCACCGGCGGCATCCGGGTGATCAACAAGCACCAGGTGGTACGCAACAATTACATCGAAGGCGTGACCGGCGAGGGGCCGTACAGCGCGATCACGCTGATGAACGGCGTGCCCAATTCGCCGCTCAATCGTTATGTCCAGGTCGAGGATGCGCTGATCGAGCGCAACAGCGTGATCGATGCGAGCACGGTGACGCTCGGCAATGGCGCGGACCAGGAACTGTCGCTCGCGCCGATCTCGACGCGCTTTATCGGCAATTTGTTCGTCAACCAGAAGCGCGGCGATCCCTTTGTCGCCAAGTCGGACATCGCCGGGATCAGCTTCAGCGGCAATGTCATGTCCGTGACCGGACCCGCAGCCCTGCCGATCCCGATGGACCGCCGAGCGGTGACGCTGAAGCGCGCGGCCAACGGCCTGCTCTATCCGACCGACCCGGCACTGGCGAAGGTCGGTGCCGATCGCACGCTCAAGCCCATCACGCGCGAGGAGACGGGTGTCTCCTGGTACGCCAAGCCTGCGGCCTCGCCGCTTCCGGGAAGCAATTGATGACTCGTTTCGCGTTTCTCCTCGCCGGTTCCGCCCTGTTCGCCTCGCCTGCGATGGCGCAGACCGCGCCGGGCACCCAGCCGACCTTGTTCCGCGCGGCCGAGATGGCGGCGACGGCCAAGGAAGCCACCGCCTATCCGCTGTTCAGCGCCGAGCTGAAGCGCGTGCGCCGCGAAGTCGACAAGGCGATCAAGGCGGGCGTGGTGGTGCCGGTGCCGAAGGATCCGGGCGGCGGCTACACGCATGAGCAGCACAAGCGGAACTACACCGCCATCTATGGCGCGGGGCTCCTCTTCCGCATCACCGGCGAGCAGCGCTACGCCGATTTCGCCAAGGCCGAGCTGCTCGAATATGCCAAGCTCTACCCGACGCTCGGTAATCATCCGGCGGCAAGCGACCAGCGCCCGGGCCGCCTCTTCTGGCAGAGCCTCAACGACGCGGTGTGGGCGGTCTATGCCGTGCAGGGCTATGACGCGATCCGGGATTCGCTGAGCGCCGCCGATCGCGCGACGATCGACGACAAGGTGTTCCGCCCGATGGCGAGCTTCCTCTCTGCCGGCCAGGCGGAAGAATTCGACCAGATCCACAACCATGCCACCTGGGCCTGCGCCGCGGTGGGCATGATCGGCTATACGCTGCGCGACAAGGATTTCGTCGAGGTAGCGCTGAAGGGCCTGCACCGCGATGGCAAGTTCGGCTTCCTCGCGCAGATCGACCAGCTCTTCTCACCCGACGGCTATTATGTCGAAGGGCCCTATTATCAGCGCTACGCGATGCTGCCCTTCGTGCTGTTCGCGCGCTTCATCGAGGCGAACCAGCCCGAGCAGAAGATCTTCCAGCATCGGAATGGCGTGCTGCTCAAGGCGATTCGAACCTCGATCCAGACGACCTATGACGGCTTCTTCTTCCCGTTCAACGACGCGATGCCGGACAAGAGCCTGAAGACCGACGAGCTCTATCAGTCGGTGGCGATCGGCTATGAAGTGACCAAGGATCCGGCTTTGCTGTCGATCGCCAAGTGGCAGGGCCGCACCGTGCTGACGCCCGATGGCCTGATCGTCGCCAAGGACCTGGCGGCGGGCAAGGCCCAGCCTTTCCCCTTCGCCTCGCAATTCCTGAGCGACGGGCCGAAGGGCGAGATGGGCGGCCTGGCGATCATGCGCTCGGGGCCGACCGACACCGACCAGGTGCTCGTCGCCAAGAACGCGGCGATGGGCATGGGCCATGGCCATTTCGACAAGCTGAACTGGATCCTCTACGACAACGGCCACGCCATCGTGACCGATTACGGCGCGGCGCGCTTCCTCAATGTCGAGAGCAAGGACGGCGGGCGCTACCTCAAGGAAAACGAGAGCTGGGCGAAGCAGACCGTCGCCCACAACACGCTGGTGGTGAACGAGACCAGCAATTTCGGCGGCAAGTGGAAGGTCGGCGACAAGCTTGCCCCGAAGCAGCTGTTCTGGGCGAGCACGCCGCAGGCAACCGTCAGCACCGCCGAGATGGTCGGGGCCTATCCGGGTGTCCGCTATCGCCGCACGTTGATCCAGCTGCCGGTCGACGGCACCGAGAGCCCGATGGTCGTCGACCTGCTCGACGTGACCGGCGACAAGCCCGCCACCTATGACCTGCCGCTGCATTATGCCGGGCAGATCACCAAGATCGACTTCCCGCTCCAGTCGAACGTTGCGGAGCGGCCGGTGCTGGGCAAGGCCAATGGCTATCAGCACATCTGGGTCGACGCGACCGGCACGCCGGGCGCGGACAAGGGTGCGATCACCTGGATCAACGACAACCGCTTCTACACCTACCGGATGATCGCGCCGGCGGGCGCCAGCGTGATCCTGGGCGAGAGCGGGGCGAACGATCCCAAATTCAACCTGCGCCGCGAGCCGCTGCTGATCGAGCGCGTCGCGGGGGCGACCGGTGCCCAGTTCGTCAACCTGCTCGAGCCGCACGGCAATTACGATGCGGGCGAGGAGAAGACGACCGCGAGCAACAGCCGGGTGAAGGGCTTCACCCATGTCCGCACCGGTGACGCGGACGTGATCACGATCACCCTTGCCGATGGCCGCAGCGTCACGCTCGCCATCGCATTCTCGGCCGATGCCGGGGCGGCGCACTCGGCCACGGTCGATGGCCGGAAGCGCGACTGGAAGGGCCATTTCGCCCGCTTCGACACGGGCAAGGGGAACTGAGCCGATGACCAAGGTCAAAGGCCTTCGCTGGCTCGTCATCGGCCTGATCGGGCTGGTCACGGTGATCAACTATATCGACCGCAACGCGCTCGCCGTGATGTGGCCGGCGGTCTCCAAGGACATCGGCGCGGACAAGGCGGATTATGCGCTGCTCGTGACCATGTTCATGGTCGCCTATGCCTTTGGCCAGTCGCTGTTCGGCAAGCTGCTCGACCGGATCGGCACCCGGATCGGCTTCGTCATCGCGATCGCGGTGTGGTCGGTGTCGATCGGTGCGCATGCGCTGGTCCGCTCGCTCGGCATGCTGATCGGGCTGCGTATCACGCTCGGCGTGTCGGAGGCCGGCAACTGGCCCGGCGCGGTCAAGGCCAACGCCCTGTGGTTTCCGCCGCAGGAGCGCGCCTTCGCCCAGGGCATTTTCAACGCCGGTGCGGCGATCGGCGCGATCATCGCGGCGCCTGCCGTGGCGGCGCTCTACGGTTCGTTCGGCTGGCGGGCGACCTTCGTGCTGGTCGGCGTGCTCGGCTTTGTCTGGCTGATCCCCTGGCTGTTCGTCTACCGCGCCGATCCCGATCGCCATCCCTGGCTGAGCGACGAGGAGCGCGCCCATATCAATGCGCGTCCCGCCACCGCCGACGCGCCGCAGAGCGAAGCGCCGGCACCGGGCATGCTCGAGCTGCTGCGCTATCGCCAGAGCTGGGCGATCCTGCTCAGCCGCTTCTTCCTCGATCCGGTCTGGTGGCTGTTCGTCTCCTGGCTGCCGATCTACCTGGCCGAGACCTTTCATTTCGACGTCAAGCAGATCGGCATGTTCGGCTGGGTGCCGTTCGTCGGCGCGATGCTCGGGAGTCTCGGCGGCGGCTGGTTCTCCGGCGTGCTGATCGCCCGGGGTTGGAACGCGCTCTCGGCGCGCAAGCTCGCCATCGCCATCGGCTGCGTGATCATGCTGCCGGCGCTGCTGCTCACCGCCCAGGCTTCGACACCGCTGAGCGCCGTGCTGCTGATCGCGGTGATCCTGTTCGGCTTCCAAGTGGCGATCAACAACATCCAGACCATGCCGGGCGACTATTTCGCCGGCGGTGCGGTCGGCTCGCTGGCCGGCATCAGCGGCACCGCCGCGGTGGCTGGTACCCTCATCACCACCTGGCTCGTGCCGGTGATGACTGCCCAAAGTTACGCGCCGATCTTCGCGCTGGCCGCGGCGATCGTCCCGCTCGCGCTCCTCTCCATCCTGCTCCTCGGCCGCGGACTTCCGCGCGCCGCGGGCACCATCTCCCCAGAACGGAATCCAGCATGAAATTGAAGGACAAGGTCGCCATCGTAACCGGCGGCGGGCGTGACATCGGCAAGTCGGTCTCGCTGCAGCTTGCCGCGGAAGGCGCCAAGGTCGCGGTCAATTATCGCAGCGACGCCGAGGCGGCCAAGGCGACCGTCGCCGAGATCGAGGCCGCGGGCGGCACCGCGATCCTGGTCCAGGCCGACGTCACCAAGCCGGCCGAAGTCGCGCGGCTGGTCGAGGAGACCACTGCGGCGTTCGGCGAGCGGGTCGACGTGCTGGTCAATGTCGCCGGCGGCATGGTCGCCCGCAAGACGCTGGCCGACATGGACGAGGCGTTCTTCGACCATGTCATGGAGCTCAACCTCAAGTCGACCTTCCTCGTCACCAAGGCGGTGCTGCCGCATCTGGGCGAGGGCAGCGCGATCGTGAACCTGTCGTCGCTCGCCGGGCGCGACGGCGGCGGGCCGGGTGCGTCGATCTACGCCACCGCCAAGGGCGCGTTGATGACCTTCACCCGCAGCCTGGCCAAGGAGCTGGGTCCGCAGGGCATCCGCGTCAACGCGCTGTGCCCGGGCCTGATCGGCACCAGCTTCCACGACACCTTCTCCAAGCCCGAGGGCCGCAAGGCGGTGGCCGGCAACACCCCGCTGCGCCGCGAAGGCCATCCGGACGAAGTCGCCTCGGCCGTCGTCTTCCTCGCTTCGAACGACGCCGCGTTCCTGACCGGCGTGAACATGGACATCAACGGCGGCCTCGCCTTCTCCTGAGGGACGGAAGGCCGCAACCTGGGAGGGATTATGTTCAAGACTGCACTCACGCTGGCGGCCCTGCTCGCCGTACCGGGGGCGGCCTTCGCCCAGACTTCGGAGGCCCAGCCTCCGCTCGAGAAGCGGGAGAAGCGCGTCGATGCGCCGCCGATCTCCGCCTACAAGATCATCCTGGTCGGCGACTCCACCATGGCGCCCGGCAGCGGCTGGGCGTCGGTGTTCTGCGCCTATCACGTCAAGTCGAACGTCGCCTGCCTGAACCTGGGCCGCGGCGGCCGTTCGACCCGCAGCTACCGGGCCGAGGGCTCGTGGAAGATCGCGCTCAGCGAAGCCGCGGCCCAGGGCTATGCCAAGAAATACGTCCTGATCCAGTTCGGCCATAACGACCAGTCGACCAAGGCCGAGCGCTGGACCGATCTCAACACCGACTTCCAGTCGAACCTCAGGCAGATGGTGCTCGACGTGCGCGCCGCCGGCGCCGTGCCGGTGCTGGTCACGCCGCTGTCGCGTCGCGAGTTCCGGGGCGGCAAGCTCAACAACACGCTTGCCGCCTGGGCCGATGCGGTGCGCAAGATCGCGCTCGAGACCAAGGCGCCGGTGATCGAGCTGAACCGCGATAGTGCGAAGGCGGTCGAGCAGCTCGGCGCAGTCGAATCGATGAAGCTGGCCATGGCCGAGCCGCTTCCCGAGGAAGTGGCGGCGGGCAAGGCCGGCACCACGCTGCGCCCGCGCCCGGCCCCGGAATCGCCGCCCGCCTCGACGCTTCCGAAGACCGGCCCGCGCGGCCGGATCGCCCCGAAGTTCGATTACACCCATGTCGGCGAAGGCGGCGCCAAGGTGTTCGCCAAGATCGTCGCCTATGACCTGGCGGTCGCAATCCCCGAATTGAGCAGCCAATTGCTCCCCTGAGCTCCGTCCCTGGAGGTGCGGTTCGAATCCCTCGGCCGCGCCTCCTTTTTTATTCGGCCGCACCGCTCTAACGGAGCGCATGCATCTGACACCCGACATCCTTGCCTTCCTCGTCTCCATGGCGCTGCTCGCCGGCACGATCGACGCGATGGCAGGCGGGGGCGGGCTGATCTCGATCCCCGCTTTGATGGCCGTGGGCATCCCGCCGGTCTCGGCGATCGCCACCAACAAGCTGCAGAGCGCCTGCGGCACCGCCTCGGCGGTGTTCGCCTATGCCCGGGCCGGCCATGTCGACTGGCGCCGCTTCGCGCTGCCGGCGCTCGGCGCCTTCCTCGGCGCGGCGGCGGGAGCGACCACGCTGCAGTTCATCGACCCAAGCTTCCTTGCCGCCTTCGTGCCGGTGCTGCTGATCCTGATGGGGCTCTATTTCCTGCTCGCGCCGAAGATGAGCGAAGCGGACCGGCATGCCCGGATCGGCACGGTGGGGCTGACGCTGATCGTCACCGGCATCGGCTTTTACGACGGCTTCTTCGGGCCGGGCACCGGTTCGTTCCTGACCACCGTGCTGGTCGCGCTCGCCGGGCTCGGGCTGGTGCGGGCGATCGGCAATGCCAAGTTCCTCAACCTCTCGACCAATATCGCCGGGGTGCTGGCGATGGTCGCGGGGGGCAAGATGCTTTGGGGGCTGGCCATCGCGATGGCGGCGGCTAACATTATCGGCAACCAGATCGGCGCCCGGCTGGCGATCCGCTTCGGCGGGCGCGGGGTGCGGCCGCTGCTCGTGCTGCTCTCGGTGGCGCTGACCGCGAAGCTGCTGGCCGATCCGAAGAATCCGATCTGGGGCTGGTTCTGAGCTTCCTATGCCGTCGCCGATTCGACTCGGTCGGCGGCGGCGGAAAGTCACTAAAGTCACGACAGCCAACGGCTTCGCGTGGAGACGCGTTTGCGCAACTTGCCTGCGCGGGGGGTGTCCTATCTTTCCTACGGTTGAAAGAGCGGCCGGGTGGTGGCCCGGCCAGGGGAGTGCAGCAGGCGGAATCCTATTTTGCAAGGCGAGTGCGAGCACCCCGCCCTCCTCGTCACCCCGGCCTTGTGCCGGGGTCCACTGTGCAGCACCGGATGCACTGGAGCCTCTTGCGCATGACTCGCCTCCCGGTGGACCCCGGAACAAGTCCGGGGTGACGATTGGGTTGTTGCGATGCTTCAGCGCTTCACGTCCAGCCCCTCTCCCGAGAAGCCCTCCACATCTGCCCGCCTGAACAGCGCCATGTCCCCCGGCACGCTGTGCTTGAGGCAGGCCAGCGCCAGCCCCAGTTCCGCGGCGCGGGAGACCTCCGTGCCCTCAAGCAGCCCGTGCAGCACGCCCGCCGCGAAGGCATCGCCGCCGCCGATCCGGTCGATAATGCCGGGCATCGCGACCTCGGGCGTCTGGAAGCCGGCCTCGGGCGTGTCGATGCGCGCGGCGAGGCGGTGGCAGTCGCTGGTCTCGACATGGCGGGCGGTGGAGGCGATCCATCTGAGGTTGGGGAAGGCGGCGAACCCGGCCAGCGCCGCCTCGCGCCGCCGCGCCGCGCCGTCGCCCGAGAAAGGCTGGCCGAGCAGCAGCGCCATGTCGCGGTGGTTGGCGAAGAACAGGTCGGCCTGGCGGACCAGTTCGGTGAGAATCGCGCGCGGATCGCTGTCCCAGCTCTGCCACAGCGCCGGCCGGTAATTGCCGTCGAAGGAGATGCGCAGGCCGAGCGCGCGGGCGGCCGCCATCGCATTGTGCGTCGCCAGCGCGAGATCGGGGCCGAGCGCGGGCGTGATGCCCGAGACATGGAGCCATTCGGCGCCGGCAAAGGCCGCGGACCAGTCGAAGCCGGACCAGTCCTGCGTGGCAAAGGCGCTGCGGGCGCGGTCGTAGAGGATCTCCGAGGCGCGCAGCGATCCGCCGGGGGCGAGGAAGTAGAGGCCCTGGCGGCCGGGTGCGCGGAAGCTGCGCGACAGGTCGATGCCGGCAGCGGCAAGCGCGCGCCAGGCACCGTCGCCCAGGCCGTTTGCGGGGATCGCCGAGACCATGGCGGCACGGTGCCCCAGCGAAGCGAGTGCCGCCATCACATTGGCCTCCGCCCCGCCGACATGGAGATCGAGGGCAGACGCCTGGGGCAGCTGGACCTTCCCCTGCGTCGCCAGGCGAGTGAGCACCTCGCCGAAACCGATGATCCGCGCTGGTCCGCGGCTGGCTAGTCCGGTTGCCATCCAATCCTCTCCTCTGGTTTTGCTGCGCTGCATTAATCGGATTGGAGAATTGGTATCAAGATGACATTGACTTCATCCGGACCGGTGGTACCTAGAATTGGTATAAAAAGACGATTGGGGAGGATTCGAATGGCTTTGGGCTCCATCCGTGCGCGCGTGCGCGCCCGCTCGGCGCTGCTCACCGGCGTGTCGATCGCCGCGGCCCTGGCGGCGGTGCCGGCCTGGGCGCAGGACAGCACGCCCGCCCCGGCGGAGACAGCCGCCCCCGAGGCGTCGCAGGAAGACCAGATCGTCGTCACCGCGATCCGCGAGACGATCCAGAGCTCGATCCAGTCCAAGCGCGATTCGGATGCGATCGTCGATTCGGTCTCGGCCAAGGAAATCGGTGACCTGCCCGGCCAGTCGGTCGGCGAAGTGATCGCGACGATCACCGGCGCCTCCATCGACCGCGCCAATTACGGCCCGACCGAAGTCTCGATCCGCGGCCTCGGCTCGGGGCTGAGCATGACCACGCTCAACAAGCGTGAGGCGACCAACGGCTCGGGCGACCGTGCGGTCAATTTCGGCCAGTTCCCCTCCGAGCTGTTCAACGCGATCAAGATCTACAAGACGCAGCAGGCCGACCTGATCGAGGGCGGCGTGGCCGGCCTGATCGAGCTCGAGACGCGCAAGCCGCTCGACCACAAGCGCCGTTCGATCCAGGCGGAGATCAAGGGCAATTTCAATCCCTATCAGGACCGGATCAGCGGCTCGAGCCCGTTCGGCTATCGCGCGACGCTCAGCTATATCGACCAGTTCAACGCCGGCGATCTCGGCAGGATCGGCGTCTCGCTCGGCTATCAGCGCAACGACGTGAACGATCCGGTCGAGCGCTTCTATACCAGCTCGACCTGGTTCACCTGCAACGCGGCGATCGTCTCGACCACCAACTGCACCGAGGTGACGCGCCAGCAGGGCAATTCGGGCACGCCCTATTACCACGCGTCCAACTCGTATCTCTATCGCCAGATGATCACCTCGGACCTGCGCAACGCGGTGTTCGGCGCGCTGCAATGGCAGCCGAGCCCGACGATCGACGTCAATCTCGACCTGCAATATTCGCGGCGCCAGTATAGCGAGACGCGCAACGACTTCGGCACCGCCGAGGGTCGCTACAATCTGCGCAACGTGGTGGTGGGCGACAACCACCAGATGCTCTCGGCCGACGGATCGGCGACGATGCAGACGCTGTCGGGCCTGTTCCAGCGCGACGAGAAATATCTGGGCTTCGGCGGCAATGTCGAATGGAAGCCGAGCGACCGGCTGACCGTGACTGCGGACTTCGGCTATTCGCACACCAAGCGCGTCGACATCACGCGCACCGTGCGGCTGCGCACCGATCCGCTCGACATCTATGGCGTGCGGACCGCGATCAACAACCAGCGCATCCCCTATTCGGTGGACTTCTCCAAGAGCTTCCTGCCGGTCTTCAGCTTCGATCCGCGCTTCGATCCGAACAACTACAACCTGTTCAGCGACGATACCCAGCTGACCCGCTCGCAGGACGGGCGCGAGGACGAGATCTATTCTGGCCGGCTGGACGCCAGCTACAAGCTGGACGGCTTCATCGAGCGGATCGACATCGGCGGCCGCTGGGCGAAGCGGCAGTTCTTCGGCTACAGCAACGACGTGGTGACCCTGTCGGCGCCGCTGGACAAGGACCGCGAGGTCAATCTGGCCTGCCGCACGCCGTTCCCCGAGCGCAACTTCTTCGCCGATTCGCCGAACAAGCAGACGATCAGCTACGCGACCTTCGACGTGCTCTGCCAGTTCCGCGGCTATCTCGGCACCGAGGATCCCGGCCCCAGCGCGGACCTGCGCTCGGTCGACAATCCGGACGTCACCGAAGAGACGCTGGCCGGCTATGCGATGGCCACTTATTCGGGCAGCCTGGGCGGCATTCCGGTGCGCGGCAATTTCGGCGTGCGCGGCGTGCACACCCAGGTGACCGCGGTCGGCCTTCGCGCCGCGCTCAAGGTCATTCCGCGCGCCGGCGGCAACATCTCGCTGGAGGCCGATCCGACCAGCTTCACCGAGACCCGGATCAGTTCGGGCACGATGCGCTGGCTGCCGAGCATCAACGCGATCTTCGACGTCGCGCCGAAGATGCGCGTCCGCACCGGCATCTACCGCGCCATGTCGCGGCCCGCGCCGAGCGCGCTGGGCGCCGGCCGCCGCATCACGCTGGAAGAGGATGCGGGCCAGGGCTTCCCCTCGGTGGACGAAGCGATCGGCACGATCGTCGCCTCGGGCAGCCCGCGGCTGAAGCCGGTGATGTCGTGGAATGCCGACCTGGCGTTTGAGTACTACGCCAACAAGGACACGCTGTTCGCGGCGACCGGCTATTACAAGCGCTTCACCGGCGGCAAGATGCCGATCTCGATCGACGAGACCTTCGTCGTCGACGGGCAGGATTATCTGGTCCCGGTCAGCCAGACCACCAACAGCAACGACAAGACCGACCTGTACGGCGTGGAGATCACCGCCTCGAACCGCTTCAGCTGGCTGCCGCATCCGCTCGACGGGCTGGGCGTGAAGCTGAGCTACAATTACGCCTGGTCGAACTACAAGACGCAGGACATCCGCTACGGCGACATCATCGACAGCGCGACCGGCGACGTGATCCCCGGCCTGATCCCGGCGGCGGGACTGAGCGGCTATTCGAAGCACGTCTTCTCGGCCCAGGCATTCTACGAGATCGGGCCGATCTCGCTGCAGGGCATCTATCGCTACCGCTCGCGCTATTATCAGGCGTTCACCAGCGACAATACCCAGTTGCGCTATGTGGAAGGCAACAACACCTTCGACGTGAACCTGAGCTACAAGATCAACAAGCAGGCGGATATTCGTTTCCAGGCGCTCAACCTCTTCAACGAACCGCGCGTCGAGTATATGCCGGTGGTCGGCAGCACCCGGAACGTCGAATATTACGGGCCGCAATATTTCCTGAGCTTCCGCGTTCGTCTCCGTTAAGGCGGAGCGGAAGCAGGCTGCGGACCAATTGCCTATTCCAAATGGGCGCGGTCTGGGGCATTGACGGGAGCCAGACCAGGAACATCGAGGACCCAATGGCCGAACGCCGTCTCTTCCAGGATATCGCCGAGCGTATCGCGGCGATGATCGCGGAGGGCACTTTCCCTCCCGGCTCGCGCCTGCCCGGCGAGCGCGAGATGGCGGAGCGGCTCGGGGTCAGCCGGGTGACGATCCGCGAGGCGGAGATCGCGCTCCAGGCCCAGGGGCTGGTGCGGATCAAGACCGGCTCGGGCGTCTATGTCTGCGACCGCAACGAGCCGAGCGTCGGCCAGTTGCCGGTGGTGAGCGCGTTCGAGCTGACCGAGGCGCGCTCGCTGTTCGAATCCGAAGCGGCGGCACTGGCCGCGCCGACGATCAGCGACGAGCAGCTCCAGGTGCTCGAATCGCTGGTGGTCGCGATGGACGAGGCCGAGGAGGGCAGCGCGGCGGCGACCGAGGCGGACCGCGCCTTCCACCTGACCATCGCCAGCGCATCGGGCAACCAGGCGATCATGTTCGTGATCAACACCCTGTGGCGGATGCGCACCGAGATCCCGGAGATCTGCGCGCTCCACGCCTCGGTCTGCGGGCATGACGAGGACACGCGCCACGACGAGCATGCCGCGGTGCTCGAGGCGCTCAAGCAGCGCGACTCGGCGGCGGCGCGCACGGCAATGCGCAAGCATTTCAGCCGGCTGCTCGAGGCGATGCTCAAGGCATCGGAAGAGCGCGAGATCATGGAGCTGCGCCGCAAGGCCGAGGCGAGCCGCAACCGCTTCCTGATCAGCGCGCAGCTGAGCTGAGCGCCTAGCTTCCTTCGATTGCTGCAATTTCCACGCGCGCCCGGCACCCGCCGCGGCGCGCATTTGCTTGTGCCGGCGCCGTAAATCGGTCCGGAAATTGGTATGCGAACCAATATGCCAAATATGGACTAACCATTCTATTGACTCCGGATTGAAGCTCTGGCCTTATCCGGCATGATAAGCTGGCGCCCGCGCGTGGTGGGACAAGCCGGCGAGCCGCCAGGGAGAGATGCCGGATGCGGATGCGAAGATAAGCGTGCGCCCTTAGGGGACGCAGCCGGCCGCCTGCCGTGCGCCGCTCCCAGCCGACACCAGAAACAGCCGGCCAGCGACCGGCCTTAGCCATGCGGCACCTGCCGCGATGGGGGGATGACTCATGACCTTTCCGATCCGCGCCCGCAGCCTGCGCACCCGCCTGCTGCTCTCCGCCTGCTTCGTCGCGCTACCGACCGCCGCGCATGCCCAGAACACGACGATCGCCTCGGGCACGACCAAGACGAGCAACACCAACCTCGATGCCGACGACACGCTGACCGTCGAGGCGGGCGGGACGATCCAGGTGACCGGCAACCGCGCGGTGACGATCAACGGCGCCAGCACCGGGACCGGCATCGTCATCACCAACAACGGCACGATCGAAGGCGTGCCGAACTCGGCGACCAATGGCCGCGGGATCAGCGGCACCGGCGGCGCGGCCAGTGGCGGCACGCCCGCGCCGGTCTGGGAGCGGACGCTCACCATCAACAATAGCGGCGTGATCCGCGGCGCCAACGACGCGATCCAGATCACCGCGACCGCCGCCGACACCGGCGTGATCACGATCACCAATTCGGGCACGATCCTCAGTACCGGCGCCACCAATGCCGCGGGCATCGGCCAGGTCGCGCAGGGCGTCGAGGTGACGATCCCGGGTGCGACGCTCAACCTCACCAATGCGGCCGGCGGCTCGATCACCGGCAATGAGGGCGTGCTCACCTCGGCGACTTCGACCATCGTCAATGCCGGCACGATCACCGGCACCGGCGCAGTGGTGCAGACCGGCACCAACAGCAGCGGCGACCCGGTCTACAATGCCAGCCAGGGCGAAGGCATCCGCGCCAATGGCACGCTGACGCTGACCAACGAGGCGGGCGGCGTCATCACCGGCGTCTATGGCGTGATCGGCACCGGCAACACCACGATCGTCAACCGCGGCACGATCAGCGGCGGCGAGGGCGGGCTGACCACCTCGACGCTGACCCGCGAGGCGATCCGCGTCAATCTGAGCGCGACCAGCACGACCAACAGCATCACCCTCGCCGCCGGCAGCGTCACCAGCGCGGGCACCGGCTCCAATGCCAGCGGCGCAGCGGTGACCTTTGGCGGCTCGGCGGCGAATGTCGCCCCGGGCACGGTCAACACCGTCACCATCGAGACCGGCGCGGTGATCAACGGATCGATCACCGCCGCCTCGAGCGTCAACGCCACCGACATCCTCAACCTGACCGGTACCGGCGCGCAGGTGCTGGGCGTGGCGACCGGTTTCGACACGCTCAACGTGCAGGGCGGGACCTGGGGCATCACCAATGGCCAGACGCTGCGGAACGGCGCGACCATCGCGGCCGGTGCGACGCTGCGCTATGACGACAGCGGCAGCTCGGGCGGGTCGGTCGCCGGCGCGATCGTCAACAACGGCACGCTGATCCAGAACCGCACCAGCACGGTGACCAACACCGGCACGATCAGCGGCACCGGCGGGGTGCAGATCGTCAACACCGGCCAGCTCGTGCTGTTCGGCCAGAACAGCTACCAGGGCGACACGCTGGTCAGCAACGGGCGGCTGCGTTCGGGCATGACCGACAACAGCTTCTCGGCCAGTTCGGCGCTGATCGTCACCGATCTCGGCGTGGTCGATATGACCGACACGACTACGACGCTGGTCGACGGGGTTTCTACCAGCACCCCGGTCGCCCGCAACCAGATTGTCGCCAACATCTCGGGCAACGGCTCGATCCGGACCAGCAGCGGCGCCTCGGGCGGGGCGATCCTGACCACCGGCTCGGGTGGCGGCAACACCGAATTCTCGGGCGTGATCAGCGGCCTCGGCGGGCTGACCAAGGTGGGTAGCGGCACGCTGATGCTGTCGGGCGCCAACACCGCGAGCGGCCAGCTCAGCGTCACCGGCGGCACCGTCGCGCTGACCCGCTGGAGCGGCGCGACCAGCGTGACCAACGGCGCGACGCTGACCGGCGCGGCACGCATCTACGGCGTGCTCAGCGTCGGCAACGGTACGCTCGCGCCGGGCAATAACGGCATCGGCACGCTCAATGTCGACGGGCTGGTCCTGTCCGCGGATTCGGTGCTGAACTACGACCTGGCGGCACCCGGCACCGGCGACCGCATCCAGGTCAATGGCGACCTGACCCTCGACGGCACGCTCAACATCAACGATGTCGGCGGCTTCGGCGAGGGCGTCTACCGGCTGGTCAACTACAGCGGCGCGCTGACCGACAATGGCTTGGTGATCGGCGGCGTGCCCGCCGGCGCCAATGCCGGGCTGATGACGATCCAGACCTCGGTCGCGACCCAGGTGAATCTGGTCTATGGCACGCCCGCGGCGACCACGATCCAGTTCTGGGACGGCACCGACAATTCGGGCGACGGCACGGTGCAGGGCGGCAGCGGCAGCTGGACCAACGGCTTCCCCAACTGGACCGACGCGGCGGCGACCGACAATAGCGGCTGGGCCGGCGCGTTCGGCGTGTTCCAGGGCGCGGCGGGCGTGGTCACCGTCGACGATGCGATCCTGTTCACCGGCGCGCAGTTCATGACCGACGGTTACGAGATCGCCGGCGGTAGCGGTACGCTGACCACCAACAGCGCGCTGACCAATATCCGCGTCGATCCGGGCGTGACCGCGACGATCAGCGCGGGCGTGGGCGGGACCGGGGGGCTGCTCAAGAACGATGCCGGCACGCTGATCCTCTCCGGCGCCAACAGCTATGGCGGCAACACCACCATTCTGGGCGGCACCGTCGTGGTGCTGGGCGGCGCGGCGATCCCGGTGACGAGCAGCGTCTCGGTGGCGACGGGCGCCACGCTCGATGTAAGGGCGGACCAGGCGATCGGCGGGCTCACCGGCTCGGGCGCCGTGCTGCTCAGCGGCGGGGCGCTGACCACCGGCGCGCTGGGTGGCAATGACAGCTTCACCGGCACGATCGACGGCGCGGGCGGCCTGATCAAGACCGGCACCGGCACGACGACGCTCGGCGGCGCCAACAGCTATGCCGGCGGCACCAGCGTGCAGGCCGGCACGCTGGCACTGGCGAGCGGCGGCACGCTCGGCCAGGGCGATCTCGACATTACCGGCGCAGGCACGGTCGATCTGGGCGGCCATGCGACCAGCATCGGCGCGCTAAGCGGCGCGGGTACGCTGCAGCTCGGCGCGGGCGGCGCGCTGACCACCAGCAGCACGGCGAACAGCAGCTTCACGGGCACGATCCACGGGGCCGGGGCCAGCCTGACCAAGGCGGGCAGCGGCACGCTGACGCTTGGCGGTATCAATGATTACGGTGCGCTCGACATCGCCGGCGGCCGTGTCGTCGCCGGCACCGCTGGAGCGCTCGGCGGCTCGACGAGCGTCACCGTGAACGGCGGCGCGCTCGAGCTCGGAGCCAGCCAGAGCGTCGCCGCGCTGAACGGCGGCGGCGATGTGGCGCTGAACGGCAATCGCCTGACCATCGGCGGCGGCAGCTATGCCGGCGTCGCGAGCGGCACCGGCGGCATCACCGTGGTCGGCAATGTGACGCTGAGCGGCGCCAATGCTTATGGCGGCAGGACCAGCGTCGCCTCCGGCACGCTGGTGCTCAGCGGCAGCGTCGCTGGCGGCGTCGATGTCGCCAGCGGCGCGACGCTGAACGGCATCGGCAGCGCGGCGGGCACGGTCAACCTTGCCGGCGGGGCGACGCTCGAGATCGGCAGCGGCGCGAGTGCAGGCAATTTCACCACTGGCGGTCTGGCCCTGTCCTCGGGCTCGACGCTCGCCTTCGGGCTTGGCGCGGCAGGGGTGGCCGGTGCGAGCGACCATATCCAGGTCAATGGCGACCTGGTGCTCGACGGCACGCTCAACGTCACCGATATCGGCGGCTTCGGCGTCGGCGTGTACCGCCTGATCGACTATACCGGCGCGCTGACCGACAATGGCCTCGAGCTCGGGACGCTGCCGGCGGGAACCAACCGGACCCGCACCCAGGTGCAGACCGCGATCGGATCGCAGGTCAATCTGGTGGTGGCCGACAGCCTGCCCGAAGTGCAGTTCTGGAATGGCGCCAACAGCAGCTCCAACGGCACGATCGAAGGCGGATCGGGCTCCTGGACCGTCGGGCGCGCCGCCTGGTCCGATGCCAATGGCGCCGGCAATGACAGCTGGGGCGGCCGCTTCGCGGTGTTCCAGGGGGCGGCCGGCACCGTCATCGTGGACGATGCGATCGAATTCTCCGGCATGCAGTTCATGACCGACGGCTATGTGATCGCCGCCGGCACCGGCACGCTGAGCGCGATCGAGGCGCAGACCAACATCCGTGTCGATCCGGGCGTCACCGCGACGATCGCCGCGGGCATCGGCGGCAGCGGCGGGCTGAACAAGCTCGACACCGGCACGCTGATCCTGACCGGTGCCAACAGCTATGCCGGCGCGACGACCGTGGCGGGCGGCACGCTGCGTGCCGGCGGCGTGGGGTCGCTGCCGACCAACACCGCCGTGACGGTGGCGGCGGGCGCGACGCTCGACATCGCAGCGGCGCAGACCATCGCCAGTCTTGCCGGCGCGGGCAGCGTCACCTTGTCGGGCGGCGGGCTGACCACGGGCGGCGACGACAGTAGCACACGCTTCGCCGGCATTATCAGCGGCGAAGGGAGCCTGACCAAGACGGGCAGTGGCACCTTCACCCTGGCCGGCGCGAACAGCTATGCCGGCGGCACCAGCATCCAGGGCGGCACGCTGCGGCTCGACGGCGGCACGATCGGCGGCGGCGACCTCGCGGTCGCGGCAGGCGGGACCTTCGACCTGAACGGCGGCAATGCGAGTGTCGCGGCGCTGGGCGGCGCCGGCAGCATCCTGCTCGGCAGCGGCACGCTGAGCGCGGGCGGCACGGCCGACAGCAGCTTCGGCGGCGTGATCTCGGGCGAGGGCGGGCTGGTGAAGATCGGTAGCGGCAACCTGACGCTGACCGGCGCCAATCTCTACACCGGCCTCACCAGCGTCCGTGGCGGCACGCTGACCATCGGCAGCGGCATACTCCCAACCGGCGGGGCGGTCGCGATCGATGCCGGTGCTGCGCTCGCGCTGACCGGCGCGGTGACGCTCGGCAATCTGGCGGGCGCGGGCAATGTCGCGCTGGCCGCGAACACCCTGACTCTTGCGGCCGGCAACTATGCCGGCGTGATCGCCGGCACCGGCGGCCTCACCAAGACGGGGACAGGCGTGCTGACCCTGACCGGCGCCAACCTCTATTCCGGCGCGACCAATGTGAGCGGCGGCACGCTGGCGATCGGGGCGGGCGGTTCGATCGCCGGCTCTTCGGGTGTCGCTTTGTCGGGTGGCGCGAGCCTCAACATCGCGGCGGCGGCTTCGTCCCAGGTCCTGGCCGGGCTCACCGGCGTGGCGGGTACCAGCGTGGTGCTTGGCGGCAACCAGCTGGTCGTCAACAACGGCACGGCGAACAGCTTTGCCGGCCTGATCAGCGGCGCCGGCAGTCTGGGCAAGTCGGGCGCAGGCACGCTGACGCTGGGCGCGGCCAACACCCATTCCGGCGGCACGGTGGTGGCCGGTGGCACGCTGGTCGCGGGCGTGGCCAATGCCTTCGGTTCGGGCGTGCTCACCGTCACCGCGCCAGGCACGGTCAACCTGGCCAACTTCGCGACCACGGTGGGCGGGCTGGCCGGCGACGGCAACATCGCGCTGGGCAGCGCGGTGCTGACCGTGAACAGCACCGGATCGACGGCCTATTCGGGCGTGCTCTCGGGCAGCGGCCGGCTGATCAAGTCGGGGGCCGGCACGCTGACGCTGAACGGCGCCAACAGCTACACCGGCTCGACCACGATCAACGAGGGCCTGCTGGTGGTCAACGGATCGCTGGCCGGCACGCTGACGATCGGGGCGAACGGGCGGCTCGGCGGATCGGGCCGGACCGGATCGCTGAGCGTCGGCGGCATCGTGGCGCCGGGCAATTCGATCGGCACGCTCAACGTTGCCGGCAGCCTGACCCTGGCGGCGGGATCGACCTATCAGGTCGAAGTGTCGCCGACGGGCATCTCCGACCAGATCATCGCCACCGGTGCGGTGACGATCAATGGCGGCACGGTCTCGGTGCTGACTGGCGGGGCGACCAATTTCCTGCCGCTCACCACCTATACGATCCTCAGCGGATCAAGCGTGACGGGGACGTTCGGTAGCGTCGTCACCGACCTTGCCTTCCTGACGCCGTCGCTGGTCTACAATGCCGCGAACGTGCAGCTGCGGCTGCTGCGCAACGACGTCAGCCTGGGCGCGGTGGCGCAGACCAGCAACCAGGTCGCGGTCGCCGCGGCGGTTAGCGCGCAGAGCTCGGGCGGGGTGTTCGACGCGGTGATCGGGCTCAATGCGGCGGACGCGCGCACCGCCTTCGACCAGCTTTCGGGCGAAGTGTTCACCGCGGGGCTCGCGGTGGCCGGGCGCGACGGGCATGACGCGGCGCGCGAGCTGCTCGCCCGTGCCGATGCGCCGCGCGGCCAGCCGAAGAGCTTCTGGATCGCCGGCGATATCGGCCAGATGAGCGCCGGCGCGCGCAGCGGCCATGCCGAGATCGAGTCGGATCGCCAGACCGTGTCGGCGGGCGTCGAGGTGACCGGCGACACGCTGCGCTACGGCTTCGCCTATCGCTATGCCCGCAACGACATCCGCCTCGATGCGCGGGGCAGCGAGGGCGTGCTGGTGAGCAATTCGGCCTATGCCTATTTCGGCTACACGCTGGGCGGCCTGCGCATCGCCGGCGGTGTCGGCTATGCCAAGCATGCGCTGTCGACCGATCGCCGGGTGGCGTTCGGCGGGCTCTCCAACCGGCTCACGTCGGACGGCGACGGCAAGAGCTTCTCCAGTTTCGGCGAGGCGGCCTGGCTGGTCCCTGTCGGCAAGGCGCTGCAGGTCGGTCCCTATGCCGGCGCCAGCGTGACCTCGGTGCGCTTCGACCGGGTGCGGGAATGGGGCGGCGCGGCGGCTTTGGTCGCCGGCAAGGCGCGCAGCACCACCACGCTCGCCAGCTACGGACTGCGCGGCGCCGCGGTGATCGACGGCATCACGCTGAGCGGCGACATTGGCGGGCGCTCCTATCTCGACGATCCCGAGGCGCGGCGGAACTTTGCCTTTGTCGATACCGGCAACGGATTCGAAGCGGGGTCGGGGCAGTTCGGCAAGACGACCATTAGCGGGCGGTTCGACGCCTCGGCCGCGGTCGGCCGCTTCGTGCTGGGCGTGGGGCTGCGCGGCGAGAGCGGCAGCGGCGGCTCGAGCTACGGCGTGCGGGCCAGCGCCGGTTTCCGTTTCTGATCCAACAAGCGAACCAAGGAGAGAGAAGAATGATCAAGACCGTGAAGATCGCCATGACCGTCGGCGCGCTGCTCCTCTCGGGCCACGCGCTTGCCCAGAAGGCGGGGCAGACTCGCGCCGAGGCGCAGGCGACATCGGCGAAGAAGTTCAGGAACCTCGATGCCGATGGCAACGGCAAGGGCAGCCCGGCCGAGCTGCTCGCCTTCATGACCAAGGCGGCGGAGAAGCGCGGCGAGACGATGGATCAGGCCAAGGTCGATCGCCGGCTCAAGCGGCTCGACACTGACGGCGACGGCAATGTCAGCGCCGCCGAGCTGGCCGCCGAGGATCTCGCAAAGTTCGACAAGGCAGACGTCAACAGGAACGGCGTGATCGACGCCGACGAAGCCGCCCAATGATCGCGTGTCCTCCCCCGACAGCGCATGGCGGGGGAGGGCCCAGTTTCAGCTCAGGCGGAGCGCCGCCTCGGCGACTTCGTCCATCATCTTTTGCGAGTAGCCGGTGTTGTTGAGCACCACGACGCTGCCCTTGCCGTCGAGCCGGTGGCCGAGAACCGAGCGATAGCCTTCGCGGTTGCCGGTGTCCCAGGCGCAGCGGACGGTCTTGCCGCCGATAACCACCTCCCGGACGCGACCGCCCAGTGCGTAATGATCCGATTCCACTTCGATCGTGGTCAGCGCGCGGCGCGAGGCCGGGGTAAGGAAGCTTGTGTCATAGACCAGGTGGGCGAAGCGCATCAGGTCGTGCGCCGTGCCGTAGAAGCCGCCACCCGCCGCGAGATAGTCGGCGGTGGGCGAGGTCCATACGGTGCGCGGCTCGGTCGGGCGATAGGAGGTCGCGCCGCCGAGCTGCTCGAGCCGTATGGCGGGCAGGCGCAGCGGGCCGGTGACCAGCGTGCGGATCAGCGCGGGATAGGGTTCGCCCGACACCGCCTCGAGGATCGCCAGCACCAGGATCCAGTTGGTCAGCGCATAGTCGAAGCGCGCACCGGGCGCGAACACCGGATCGCCCGAGGCGAACAGCTTCACCGCCTCGGCGGCGGGCATCGGCTTGCCGAGCAGACTGGGGTGGGCCTTGACCACCGCGCCGAACTGGTTGGGGATGCCGCTGGCGTTGGAGAGCAGGTGGCGCAGCGTTACCTTCGCGCCGCTGTCCTGGCGATAGGCCGGGAGATAGCGGGCGATCGGCGCGTCGAGCGACAGCGTGCCGCGCTCGACCAGCCGCAGCACCGCGACCGAGGTGATCCGCTTCGAGATCGAGGCGATCGCCATCGGCAGGTCGACGTCGAACGCGAGGCCGGTCTCGACATTGGCGAGGCCCTGGGCGGCGTGGACCTGTACCTGCCCCTTGTGGCCAAGCGCGACCAGCCCGCGAAAGCCCTGCTCGCCGACCCATCTGGCGACCAGCGCATCGAGCCCGGCCTGCTGGACGCCCGCCGCGCGGGCGGCGAGGGGCAGCAGGGCCATGCCGGCCATCATCATGCGGCGATCGATACGCTTCATTCTGCGATACTCCTTGCGAGCCTTGCGCGATCCCGGCGCGCGCGTCAGGAAAGCGCCATGGGGCGTTCCACTCACTCCTGCGATCGACCCTGGCGGGTTGCCACCGCCATTCGGTGAACGCCCGTGCCGCTCGGTGAACGCATCCCTGCGCGCCTGTGCGCACCGCTACTGCTGCTCGCCGGACTGGCCGCGCTGCTGATCGCGGCCTGGCCGTGGCACGCTGCCTCCCCCTCGACCGCGCCGCTCTGGTGGATCTGCCCGTCCCAGGCCGCCTGCCATTGGGGCGACCCGACCCGTGAGCCGCTCGCCGCGCCGGTGACGGTGATGCGGCGCGTCGTGCGGATCGACGACCCGCGGCGGACAGCGGCACTGGCAGTCGAGGTGACTGCGATGGCCAGCGCCGAGGCGCGCTGGAACGGGGTGGCGATCGGCGCCAACGGCAAGGTCGGGCCGGACCGCGCCGGCGAGGTACCCGGACGCTTCGTCGCCAGTTTCCCGGTGCCGTGGGAAGCCATTCGCACCGGGGACAATCTGGTCGAGGTGCGGCTGTCCGCGCATCACCTCTGGGTGCCGGTCGGGCGTCCGGTGCACCGGCTTGCGGTCGGGCCGCCGCAGGAGCCGCTGCGCGGGGTGCTGCGCGCATACCTGCCGACGCTGATCGCACTGGGGCTGCTCGCGGCGACCTTGCTGCTCCAGCTGCTCGTCCGCACCGGCCGCGCGGCGGTGCTGCTCAACGCGGTGGTCCTCGCCCAGGCGATGGCCGAGGCGTCCAAGCTGATCCTCACCTATGCCTATCCCTGGCAGGTGACCCGGTTGTTCGCGGTGGCGCTGCTCGCCGGGATCGCCGCGCTGCTTCTCGCGCGCATCGCGAGCGAACGCCGGAGTCGGGGGCTGCTGGCCCTGACCGCGCTCGCAGTGCTGCTCGCCTGGCTGCTGCCGGCATGGGACGCCAAGACCTTATGGGCGTTGCGGGCCGGGGCGAGCGCGGCGCTGTTGGCCGCCGCCTTCGGGCGCGGGCCGATGCGCGCGGCGCTGGGCGGCTATGCCCTCGCCCTGCTCTGGCTGTCGCTGACCCCGGGCTTCCTCGACTCGACGCACTATCTCCTGGCCGCGGCCCTGTTCGCCGCCATCGCCTTCGCGAAACGCAGCGCGCCCGTCGAGACTCGCGCCGCGCCGCCCGCGCCCAGCCTCGTCACCCTGCCGCACGGCAATGCCCAGCACCGCATCCCGATCGACGACCTGCTCTATGCCCAGGCCGAGGACGATTATTGCCGCGTCCACCTCGCCGACGGGCGCAGCCTGCTGGTGACCGCCAATCTCGGTGCGCTGGTGCGGATGACCGCGCCGCACATGGTGCGGGTGCACCGCAGCTATGCGGTCAACGGCGCCAGGGTCGCGGTGCTGCACCGGGGCGGGCCGCTCGCACTGGCGAACGGCGTGTCGATCCCGGTCGGCCGCACCTATCGCGCGGCGCTCACGGCCTGGGCTCAGTAGATCGCGGGCGGATCGCTCGCCGGGAAGCTTTCCTCCAGCGCCTCGTCCAGCTCGCGGTCGAGTTCCTCGGCGCGTTCGTCGACCGGCAGGCGGCCGGCCAGCCACAGCGCCAGGTTGCGGACATAGGCGCGGACCGATGCCTGGGCCTCGGGCGAGCCGGCCAGGCCGTCGCCCGGCGCCTCGCTCACGAAGCTCGGACAGCCGGTGGCGGGGTCCCAATTATAGTCGGCGAAATGGTGGAAGGTGGATTCGGCCCAGGCCGGTCCGCCGGCTTCCGACGGCTCGAAGGCGACCGCGATGTTGAACGCGCGGCCGGTGACCTTGCTGGTGCCGGTGGCGATCACGCGGGCGGTCCGGTCGTCGGCCGGCACGCCGACCGCGCCTTCGTGCGGATGCGCGGGCAGGAAGCGGATCAGCCCGGTCGGGGCATCGGCGTCGCGCAGCACCGGATGCGGATCGCCATGGATCTCGATCTCCTGGAAGTCGCCGTTCGCGCCCGAATGATAGTTGGGCCAGAGGATGTAGCTCGTTTCCTCGTCGTCGATCACCCGGCGGCTCTCGTCGGGGTCGAGATGCTTGCTGTGGAAGAAATGCGCCGCGCCGACGCCGCCCAGCGTGCAGACCGAGCTGCCCAGGTCCATGTGGTCGCGCGTCACCATCAGGCCGCGCCCGCTCTCGCGGAAGCGGCTGATCGCCTCGCAATCCTCGGGCGTCAGGCCGTCGCCGGTATCGACCGCGAACAGCCAGAGACTGTCATAGTCCGATTCGTCGAGCGTCGAGAGCACCGGATCGGGCGTGCCCGGCGCAGTGCGGTCGCGCGCGGTCACGTCGAACAGCGCCGCGCCGTCCTCGCCGGTCAGCCCGGCGAGATGATCGCGCAGCAGCGAGAAGCGCGAGATGTTCCAGTCATCCGCGACCGTCGGGATCGTGGTCTGGAGGAGAATCTTGATCGGCGACGCCATGCTACACTCCCAAGCTATACCTTCGAATTATCACGCCGGCCCGGAGCGCTCCAGCACTCCTAAAGGGTTACTTGACGCGCATCGGCAGGCCCGCGACGACCAGCATGACCTCGCCGGCGATGGCCGCCACCGCCTGGTTGATCCGGCCGGCGGCATCGCGGAAGCGCCGGGCCAGCGCATTGTCGGGGACGATGCCCAGGCCGGTTTCATTGGCGACGAGGATCAGCTCGCCTTCGAAACGCGCGATCGCCGCGGCAAGGCCGGTCGTTGCTTCCTCCATATCGGCATCGGCGAGCAGCAGGTTGCTGGCCCAGAGCGTCAGGCAATCGACCAGCACCACCGCGCCGGTGCCGCTCGCCGCATCGAGCGCGGCGGCGAGATCGCGCGGCGCGTCGATCGTCTCCCAGCGCGTGTCGCGATCGGCGCGGTGGCGGGCGATGCGCTCGGCCATCTCTTCATCCCAGGCCTCGGCAGTGGCGATGAAGACATGGTGGCCGGCCAGCGCCTCGGCGCGTTGCTGGGCATAGCGGCTCTTGCCCGAGCGGGCGCCGCCCAGGACGAACAGGCGAGTCATGGCTCCTCCTTCGCAAGCGCGAGCAGCGCGCCGATATCGACATGCTCTTCGAGCCGGGCGGCGATCTCGTCGAGTGCGGCATCGACATCGGCGGCATAGTCGCGCCCGCTGCCCGCCACACCGATGCGGGCGAGCAGCGCGGTGCGCGCCTCGGCCGAGGCGAGCAGGCCGTGGAGATAGCTGCCCATCACCGCACCGTCGCGGCTGACCGCGCCTTCCGGACCGAGCCCGTCCAGCTCCGCGAAAGGCCGGGCGGTGTCGGGGCCGCGGGTCTCGCCCATGTGCATCTCATAGCCGGTGACCGGCGCGCCGAGCGCGGTGCCGGCGGCGTGGCGCAATATCTTGGCAGGCGCCAGCTCGGTCTCGACATCGAGCAGGCCAAGCCCCTCGACCCGGCCCGGCGGCCCTTCGATCCCCAGCGGATCGGCGACGCTGCGGCCGAGCATCTGATAGCCGCCACACAGCCCCAGCACCGCGCCGCCACGGCGATGATGCGCGAGGATGTCCACGTCCCAGCCCTGGGCGCGGAGGAAGGCGAGATCTGCGATCGTCGCCTTGGAGCCGGGCAGCACGACCAGCGCGGCGTCGCCCGGGATCGGGGTGCCGGGCGGGATCATGGCCAGTTCGACGCCGGGCTCGAGCTTGAGCGGATCGAGATCGTCGAAATTGGCGATGCGCGGCAGGATCGGGCAGGCGACCAGCTTGCGGCTTTCGCCGCGCGGCGTGGTGCGGTCGAGCACCACCGCATCCTCGCTCGGCAGGCGGACGGTGGCGGGCAGCCAGGGCACCACGCCGAAGCCGCGCCAGCCCGAGCGGGTCTCGATCGCGCGATAGCCGTCCTCGAACAGGGCAGGGTCGCCGCGGAACTTGTTGATCAGGAAGCCGCGGATCATCGCGGCGTCGGCAAGCGTCAGCACCGCGCGGGTGCCGACGATCGCCGCGATCACGCCGCCCCGGTCGATATCGCCGACCAGCACCACGGGGACGTTGGCGGCACGGGCGAAGCCCATGTTGGCGATGTCGCCGGCGCGCAAATTGATCTCGGCGGGCGAGCCGGCGCCTTCGACCACCACCAGGTCGCATGCGTCGCGCAGCCGATGATAGCTCTCCAGCACTTCGCCGAGCAGGCTCCGCCGCGCCTCGCGGAAATTGGCCGAGCCGAGCGTGCCGCGCACCTTGCCATGGACGATCAGCTGCGACGTGCGATCGGCCTGGGGCTTGAGCAGCACCGGGTTCATGTCGGTATGCGGCGGCACGCGGCATGCAATGGCCTGGAGCGCCTGGGCGCGGCCGATCTCGCCGCCGTCCGTGGTCACCGCGGCATTGTTCGACATGTTCTGCGGCTTGAACGGGCGCACGCTCAGCCCGCGATTGGCGAAGGCGCGGCAGAGCCCGGCGACCAGCACCGACTTGCCGACGTCAGATCCGGTGCCCTGCAGCATCAGCGCGCCCATGCGACGGCTCCCGCAAGGATCCAGAGCAGCAGGCAGGCGCGGACATAGAGACGCAGCGCACGGGCGATGTCGTCCGCCTGCGCGTCGCTGCGTCCGTCGCCGATCCAGGGCTTGGCGTGCATCATGCCGTCATAGGCGATCGGGCCGGCCAGGCGCAGCCCCAGCGCGCCGGCCATCGCCGCCTCGGGCCAGCCGGCATTGGGCGAGGCGTGGTTGCGGGAATCGCGCCACAGCGTGCGCCAGCCGCCGGGGCCGGCAAGGCAGAGCAGCAGGCCGGAGAGGCGGGCGGGGACCAGGTTGAGCAGGTCGTCGGTGCGCGCCGCCGCCCAGCCGAATGCGCGCCAGCGGGGCTCGCGGTGGCCGAGCATCGAATCCGCGGTGTTGATCGCCTTGTAGGTCCAGATGCCGGGCAGGCCGAGCAGCAGCAGCCAGAAGAGCGGGGCGACCACGCCGTCGCAGAAGCTCTCGGCCAGGCTTTCGATGGCGGCGCGGGCGATGCCGGGCTCGTCGAGCGATGCGGTGTCGCGGCCGACGATCCTGCCGACGGCGTCGCGGGCGGCGGGAAGGTCGCGGGCCTGCAGGGCCTTGGCGACCGGCCGGACATGGTCGAACAGGCTGCGCTGGGCGAGCGCCGGCCAGGCGATCAGCGCCACCGCCGGCCAGCCCCAGGCGCCGAGCTGGGCGAGCAACAGGGACTGGACGATCCAACCGGTGCCGCCGGTGAGGATGACCAGCAGGAGGATGGTGAGGATGCCGAGCGCGCGCCGGGTGTTGGCCCCGCGCTCGGGGCGGTTCCACAGCGTCTCGCAGGCCCCGATGATCCGGGCGAACAGGCCGACCGGATGGCCGATCCGGCGATAGAGCGCGTCCGGCCAGCCGATCGCAGCATCGAGCGCCAGCGCGGCGAGGGCGACCGGCTCAGCCATGCGCCAGCGCTGCTTCGAGCCGAGCGAGGCCTCCGTCGCCGGGCAGGCCGATGCGGAGCCAGCGCGGCTGCCCGGCGAAGGGGCGGGTGAGGATCGCATGGCCGGCGAGCCGCTCGAACAGGGCCATGCCCTCCGACACCTCGATCAGGCGGAACAGCGGGCAGGCGCCGGTCGGGCGATGGCCGGCGCCGGTGAGGATTGCGTCGAGCGCTTCGGCTTCGGACTGGAGCTGGTCGCGCATCGTCTCGATCCAGGCGCGGTCGCGATAGGCGGCGGTGCCGATGGTGATCGCCGCGGCCGAGACCGGCCAGGCGCCGAGCGCGGCGCGGACCGTATCGAGGATCGGTGCGGGGCCGAGCACGAAGCCGAGCCGCACGCCGGCCAGCCCGAAGAACTTGCCGAAGGAACGGAAGATGACCAGCCGCCGCGCGTCGTCGATGGCACCGGCCAGGCTCAGCGCGGGATCGACATCGGCAAACGCCTCGTCGAGCAGCAGCCAGCCAGCGTCCGCCCGGGCATCGAGCAGCTCGAGCAGCCGGGTGGGCGGAAGGATACGGCCATCCGGGTTGTTGGGATTGGCGAGGATCAGCGTGCCGCTTCCCGCTTCGTCCAGCGCAGTGGGCGTGGCATCGGCGATCATCTCGCCATGGGTACGATAGGTCGGGGCGATATAGCGGGCGGTGCCGCCGATCAGCCCGCCGACCAGCCGCAGCCCGATCTCGGTGCCGGGCACCGCGCAGACATGGCGCGGATCGAGCCCGAAATAGCCGGCGGCCACCGCTTCGAGCGCGGCCAGCGCGTGCGGCTCGGGCAGGCGTTGCCAGTCGATCGCCAGGCCGTCGGTGCCGGGCCAGGGATGCGGGTTGATGCCGGTCGAAAGATCGAGCCAGTCGTCCCCGCCAAACTGGCGCCGCGCCGCCTCCAGGCCGCCGCCATGCCAGGTCCAGCTGGTCATGCGATCCTCGTCACGACCAGCGCGGCGAGCAGCAGGCCGGTCTCGGTCACTTCGATCCCGCCGCCATGGCCGTCGCCGGAGATGCCGCCGAACCTGCGCCACAGCCACGCGGCCCAGCCGAACAGCAGCAGCGGCGTGACGAGCAGGCTCGGCGAGAACCAGGCGGCACCGAGCCCCGCGAGCGTCCACAGGGCAAGGTCGATCGGGCGCACCGCATCGCGGAAGCGCGCGGCGAGGCCGGGATGGAGATCGGGCAGCCAGCGCGTCCAGAGCAGCGGCCCGATCCGCGCGGCGAAGGGGATCAGTGCAATTGCGGGGAATGCGTTGATCGCGACGAGCCCGTGGAGCAGCACCAGCTTGCCGATGAGCTGCACGCCGATCGTCACCGCGCCGAAGCTGCCGACATGCGGATCGGCGAGCACTTCGAGCACGCGCTCGCGGCTCTTGTGCGCGGCCCCGGCGGCATCGGCGATGTCGCCCAGCCCGTCGAGGTGCAGCGCGCCGGTCACTGCGACCCACAGCACCAGCCCGGCCAGCGCGCCGGTCCAGGGATCGATCCGCGTGCCCGCCCAGCAGGCGCCGGCGACGAGCGCGCCGAGGATCAGCCCGACTGCGGGGAACCAGCGCATCGAGGCGGCGAACTCGGCATTGCTCACCGCGATCCGCGGCGTCGGCAGGCGCGTAAGGAACTGGATGGCGACGATCAGGCCCTTCACGGGTAGATCCCGACGATCTGCGCGCTCGGCGTGTCGCCCGGCCAGACGCGCAGCGAGACCAGCACGCCGTATGGCAGATCGAACGCCCAGAGCTGGGGCTGGTCGAAGCCGCAGAGCAAATGGAGTGCCGCACGCATCGCGCCGCCATGGCTGACGACCAGCGTCGATACCGGCGGCAGCGCGTCGAGCGCGTCCGAGACCCGCGCGACCAAAGCCGACCAGCGCTCGCCACCCGGCGGCGGATTGGCGTCGGGGTCCTCCCAGAAGCGGGCGAGCCCGGCGGAATCGACCTGGTCAGGGGCGAGCCCTTCCCAGTCGCCGAAATCGAGCTCGCGCCAGCGCGCGTCGATGGTCGTCGGGCCGACCGCCTCGGCGGCGGCGCGGGCGCGCAGCAGGTCCGAGCTGACGATCCGCTCGACGCCGAGATCCTCCGCCTGTACCGCGCACGCCGCGATCCCCTCGGGCGTCGGCGGGCAATCGGTGCGGCCCATCAGCCGGCCGGGCAGCACCGGGGCGCCGTGGCGCAGCAGGTGGAGCGCGAAGGGCGTCACAACTGGCCGGAGACCTGCGCCTCGGCAAAGGTCGCCATCTGGTCATGTGTCGCCAGCGCCGAGCGGATCACATTGACCGCCACGGCGGCGCCGCTGCCTTCGCCGAGCCGCATGCCGAGCGCCAGCAGCGGCTCCAGCCCGAGCCGGGCCAGCAACCGGGCATGGCCCGGCTCGGCCGAGACATGGCCGGCGATGCAGTGCGCGGTGACGTCGACATTATCGACCGCGAGCGGCGCGATGGCCGCGCTGCTGATGAACCCGTCGAGCACGACCGGAATGCCAAGCTGCCGGGCGCGCAGCACCGCACCGGCGATCGCGGCGATCTCGCGGCCGCCGACGCGGCGCAGCGTCTCGAAGGCGTCGGTGGGCGCATCGGCGTGGAAGGCAAGCGCGCGTTCGACCACCGCGGTCTTGCGGGCGATCCCTTCGGCATCGACGCCAGTGCCCGGGCCGATCCAGTCCGCCGCCGCGCCGCCATAGCTGCGCAGGCAAAGCGCTGCTGCCGCGGTCGAGTTGCCGATGCCCATCTCGCCGACGGTGAGCAGGTCGAGGTCGTCGGTCACCACCGCCACTCCGGCATTGAGCGCGGCGAGGCATTCGGCTTCGGACAGTGCCGGCGCTACGGTGAAGTCGGCGGTCGGCGTGTCGAGGTCGAGCGCGGTCACCTGCAGCTCGAGCCCGGCAGCGCCCGACAGCGCGTTGATCGCGGCGCCGCCGGCCTGGAAGTTGGCGACCATCTGCACGGTCACGCTTGCCGGGAAGGCGCTGACGCCGTGCACGGTGAAACCGTGATTGCCCGCGAAGATCGCGGTGCGCGCGCGTTCGATCCTTGGGCGCGGATTGCCCTGCCAGCCGGCGAGGAAGATCGCGATCTCCTCCAGCCGGCCGAGCGAGCCCGCCGGCTTGGTCAGCTCGGCCTGGCGCGCACGGGCGGCGGCGATGGCGCCTTGGTCAGGCGCGCGCAGATCGGCGAGCGCGGCGCGGAAATCGGCGGGGGAAGCGAAGGTCATTCGGCGACAAATCCAGGAGGCGGGGTGCGGGTGATGAAATGGCCCTTAATCCCCTCGGGCCAGGCAGAGTAGGGCACCCGGCCATGCTCGCTCGCCGCATAGTGCACGGCATAGTCGAGAATGGCGCGCGCGCTGTCCTCGTCCGGGGTGAACCGGCCAAGGACATAGCCGACCTTGTCGGGCGCGCGCAGGTGCAGGGTGCAGAAATCGGTGCAGGCGAACAGGCAGGGCATCTCCTGCACGGCGATCCCGGCATAAAGCGGGTCGCTCGCCTGCACCGCGCGCAGGGCGGCGACCAGCCGGGCGCCGCCGCGCATACCTTCGCCATCGTCGCGCGCAGCGAGCGAATGGCGACAGGTGTTGCAGGCGACGACCGCCGGGCCGTCCTCGACGCGGGTGAGCATCAGGCGGTGGCCAGCCTTCCGCCCGGTGCCGGGACGCCGAGCGCGACCAGTAGCCGGTAGAAGGCGTAGAGCCCGATCAGGATCGCGCCGTTGCGGAGGAACTGGTCGAGCGAATAGCCGGGATGCAGGGTGATCGCCACGCCGCCCAGTACCGCCGCCCAGCACAAGGTGACCAGCTTGCCCGCGACGAACGCTGCGACATAGGCGATGGCCAGCTTCGCGGCGGTCGACTGGACCTTCAGCTGGCCGAGCGCCGCATAGGCACCGATCGCCGACCCCGCCGCAGCGGTGCCGAGCCCGACGCCCCAGAGGAGCGTCTTCGGGTCGTGCGGATAATGGAGGACGAGGAAACCCGCCGCCTGGTTGGCACCCCAGGCGGCCAGCGCCAGTGCGATCCCGTCGCGCCGGCGCATGTGCACCGCCGCCAGCGCGGCGAGCGCCGCGACCGGGGCCGTGCAGGCAAGAGCGAAGCTGGTCGCCATGCTCGCCAAAGTGAGCAGCATGATCCACAGCGTGGAGGCACGTGCCTGCGTCATCTTGTCTTCTCCCATCAGAAGCGCCCGCGGATGCCGGCATAGATGCTGCGGCCCAAAGTGCCGTAGCGATAGGCGGTCATGTACTTCTCGTCGAACAGGTTCTCGGCGCGGGCGAACACGCTGAGATTGTCGCCCGCCTTCAGCTCGGCGCGCAGGTCGACCAGCGTGTAATCGTCGAGCTTGGTCGTGTTCGCGGCGTTGTCGAAGCTGTGCCCGGCCCAGCGCACCGCGGCACCGGTGGTCAGGCCGAACGGGAAGGCATAGCTGATCGAGCCGTTGGCAGTGTTCTGCGGACGGCGCGGCAGCCACTTGCCGAAGGTCGCGGTGCCGGCCGAGCGATCCTCGGCGACGGTCCAGCTGTAATTGCCGTCCAGCGTGAAGCCGCCCAGGTTGAGCGCGCCGGCCGCCTCGATGCCATGCGCCTCGGCACGCGAGACGTTCGAATAATAGCCGAAGCGGTGCACGGTGGGGCTGCCGGGGACGAAGCAGAGCGGCACGGTCGAGGTCGCGGTGCAGCTGTTGAAGATGATCTGGCCGGTGGTCTTGCGCTCGAAATAGGTCGCACCGAAGGTCAGCTTGCGGCCGAACAGCTGTTGCTCGACGCCGGCTTCCCAGCCCTTGGCCTGCTCGGGATCGAGCGCGGTGTTCCCATACTCGCTGAACTGCTGGTAGAGCGACGGCGCCTTGAAGCCCTCGCCATAATTGGCGCGGATGATCGTGCCCCAGGAGGAGCGCCACACGCCGCCGGCCTGGAACAGGGTCTGCCCGCCGAAGCGGCTGTGATCGTCATAGCGGATGCCGCCATTGAGGGTCAGGCCGGTGACCGGCTCGACGCTGAGCTGGGCATAGGCGCTGGTCAGCTCGGCGCTGCCGCGCGCAAAGGCCGGCAGCGGCGTCGCCAGCGACGCGGCGGGCGAGCGGCTGCGGAAATCCGAATTCTCGTTCTCAACGCCGAACACCGCCGAGATCTGCTTCGTGAAGGCGAAGCTGCCCTGGTACTCGAAGCGCTTGTTCTTGCCGTCGGACTCGAAGCTCAGCGGACGGGCGCGGGTGGGGCCGTAGCTGTCGCGATCGGTGTCGGTATAGGCATAGGCGAAGCGGTTGCGGAAACGCCCGTCGAGCAGCGACAGGTTGATGCCGGCATAGCCGACAAACTCTTCGCTGGTCGAATAGTCGCTATTGTCGCCGCTGGTCGAATCGATCTCGGTGCGGCCGTTCGAATAATAGCCGCGGACCTCGACGCTGAGGTTGCTGGTCAGCGTCAGTTCGGCGCGGCCCGAGGCGCTGCTGTTGGTATAGCCGTCGGCTTCCTTGCCGCCGAACTCGGGCGCGATCGCCGAGATGCCGGCGGTGGTGAAGCGCTGGCCGCCGACGCGCCAGGCGAGCGGGCCGGTCTTGCCGCCGATCGCGGCGCGGGCGCTGACCGTCTCGCGCGAGCCGGCCTCGATATCGAAGCTGCCCTCGAGCGGCTTTTCCGGCGCGGTCGTGACGATGTTGACCACGCCGCCGATCGCCTGACTGCCCCACAGGATCGACTGAGGACCGCGCAGCACTTCGATGCGCGCAGTGTCGCCGATCAGCATGTTGGCGAAGTTGTAGCCGCCGCCGGTGGCCGCGGGATCGTTGAGCTTGACGCCGTCGATCACCACCACGGTCTGGTCGGACTCGGCGCCGCGGATGCGCAGCGAGGTGGAAGTGCCATAGCCGCCGTTGCGCGAGATGCTGATGCCGGGCGTGCGGAGCAGGATCTCGGTTGCGCCGACATCCTGGCTGCGGTCGATCGCGGCCTTGTCGAGCACGGTGATCGAGGCGGGGACCTGATCGATGTTCACCGGCGAACGGGTGGCGGTGACCACGATCTGGTCGCTATCCTCGGTCGCGGCGGCATCGGGCGCGGGCGCCTGCTGGGCGAAGGCCGCCGGCGCGGCAGCCAGGGCGGCGAGGGAAACAGAGAGACGGAAAACGGACTTCAGCATTATATTCGACCCAATCGACATGCCGCGTCCGCGCGCGGACGATGCCGGGGCCGGAGAGGGCGCGCGCGACAGCGTCCGCGTGCACACGCGGCCAACCTCGTCGTCGCTCGGGTTAACCCCCGTCCGTCCGGCACACCCTGTCCGCACGAAAGACGACCGCGACGGGCAGGTCTCCTGGCTCGCGGGTCAATGCCGGTCCGGCCGCCTTCTCGGGATCGCTCCCAATGGCATATGGCCGATGGCTCACCGCTTACAGTTGCAGGGGCAGCCGGAGTGTATCCGTTCCCTTTTCATCCCCGTCCCCGGGGAACCTGTCGCGCCGCCTCCCTAATCGTTACGTGGCCGGCTGGCAATCGCTGCAGTGCAGCGCGGGGCTCAAGCGGCCTTGAACCAGACGACCAGCGCGAAGCGTGCCTTGTTGGCGGGCAGGGTGCGGTGGGGCGTGAAGCGATCGAGCAGCAGCACCGTGCCCGCCGGGCATTCGGGCTCGAGGCGTGGCATGCCGGCGATAGCTTCCTCGGTGATGCGAAGGCCGTTGTCGGTCACACTGGCGAGCGGGGCGGGCTGGCGGCCGGGGATGATCTCCAGCCCGCCATTGCCGGGACCGGCATCGCACAAGGGAATCCAGGCGGTGGTCCAGACCTGGCCGCAGGCGACGCCGTCGTCGCGCGCGACGTCGCTGTGCCAGGCGTGGCGATGCTCGGGGAAGCTGGCGATGCTGGCGCGGATGCGGACGACCTTGCCGGCCAGCTCGCGTTCGCTGATCCGCTCGGCCTCGGCGCGCAGGCGCGGATCGTTGGCGATCTCCTGCAGGCGCGGGCCGCGATGCGCATCGGTGCAGATCGCGACGCGGAGCAGGTTCGCCTGGCTGCGGTCGCTCTCATAGATCCGGTCGAGCCGGTCGGCGAGCGGGGCCTCGGGGCAGCTCTTGTCGAAGGGCAGATAGAGCGCGTGCGAGAGCCGGTCGATATGCCCGGCGATGTCCGCCTGGGCGGCCTCGACCAGCGCGCGATCGAACAGCGGCAGCGCGGCGTATCCCTGTTCGCGGTAGAAGGCGGGATCGCTCATCGGCTGCGGCCCAGGGTGGTGATCGTCGGCCAGTCGCCGGTGAGCTCGACCCGGGCGTCGATGCCATAGACCGACTTGAGATTGGCGGGAGTGAGCACTTCGGCGGGCGTGCCTTCGGCGACAACGGTGCCACCGTCGATCAGCACCAGCCGGTCGCAATAGCGCGCGGCCATGGTCAGGTCGTGGAGCACGGCGATCACCAGCCCGCCGGCGCGGGCCTCGGACTGGAGCAGCTCCATCACGTCGATCTGGTGGCCGGGGTCGAGGCTGGCGAGCGGCTCGTCGGCGATGAGGGCGGTTGCCTCCACCGCGAGTGCGCGGGCGAGCAGGACGCGGGCGCGCTCGCCGCCCGAGAGCTCGGTGGCGATGCGGTCGCGCAAGCCCAGGACATCGGCGCGTTCCATCGCCCGCTCGATCGAGGCGGTGTCCGCCTCGCCGATGCGCGACATCGGGGCGAGATGGGGCAGGCGGCCGAGCTCGACCAGCCGCTCCACGGTGAGCGGCCAGTGCAGCGTCTGGCCCTGGGGGAGATAGGCGACGCGCTTGGCCAGCTCGGCGCGGGGCAGGGTCGCGACATCGGAGTCGTCGATTTGGATCAAGCCCTTGTGCGGCACCAAGGCGAGCATCGCGCGGGCGAGGGTCGACTTGCCGGCGCCGTTCGGGCCGACGATGCCGGTCAGGGTTCCGGGGGCGAATGCGGTGCTGGCATCTTGCACCACGATACGGTTTCCGAGCGTGACCGCTACGTTTTCGAGGCGAATGTTCACCACAGGCGTCGCTCCCGCATCAGATGGATCAGGAAGACCGGCACGCCGAGGAAAGCGGTGACGACGCCGAGCTTGAGTTCGTTCCTGGTGTCGATCAGGCGGACGGCGAGATCGGCGAAGGTGAGCAGGGCGGCACCGCCGATCGCCGAGGGCAGCAGGATCGCCGAGGGGCTGCGGTCGGTGAGCGGGCGGACGAGGTGCGGGACGATCAGCCCGACGAACCCGATCGCGCCCGATACCGCCACCGCGCCGCCGACGCCGATCGCGGTGCCGAGCAGCAGGCGGATGCGGGTGCGCTGGATGTCGACGCCGAGCGCCTGCGCGCCGTCCTCGCCGAGCGTCAGCGCATCGAGCGCGCGGCCGTCCCAGAACAGCAGCAGCCCGCCGATGGCGATGCAGGGATAGGCGATCCAGACATGGTCGAACGAGCGGTTCTCCAGGCTGCCGAGCAGCCAGGTCATGATCTCCATCGCCGCGAAGGGATTGGGCGAGAGGTTGAGCGCGAGGCTCACCCCTGCCGTGGCCAATGTGGCGATGGCGATGCCGGCGAGGATCAGGGTGAGCGGGCTCTCGGAACGGCCGGCGAGCACCGACAGGCCGACCAGCGAGAGCAAGGCAGCCAGCACCGACAGCGCCGGGAGCATGATCGGGTGCAGCTCGGCCAGCCCGAAATAGAGCGCGGCGACTGCGCCCAGGGAGGCGGCGTTGGAGGTGCCGAGCACCGCCGGCTCGGCGAGCGGGTTGCGCAGATAGCCTTGCAGCGCCGCGCCGGCGAGACCGAGCATCGCGCCCACGCCGAGCCCCAGCAGCATGCGCGGCAGGCGCAGTTCGAGCAGGATGGTGGAGGCGATCCGGTCGCCATGGCCAGTGAAGGCGGCGACCATCCGGGCGAGCGAGAGATGGACCGGCCCGAACAGGATCGATCCGATCGCGGCGACCAGGGTGAGGGCGAGCAGCCCGGTTATCAGCACGGGGCGGGAAAGGGTCATCGGGCGTGGGTCCGATCCTGAAAACGGGCCAGTTGCTGTGCCATCCCCTCAGCCGCCTGGACATAGGCAGGACTGCCGCACACGGTCCAGGCCTGGGGGATGGAGATGCGGGGGATGTTGGCGATCGCTGGGTGGTGGAGCATCTCGGTGCCCTGGTCGGCGACCCTGTCGGTGGCGCTCTCGACGATGAGATAATCGGGCTGGGCCGCGACCATCTCCTCGAGGCTGAGCTGCGAGAGCGGCGGCTTGTCGAGCTTCGCCGCCAGGTTGACCAGCCCCATGCGCTGCATGAGGTCGTCGATCAGCGTGCCGGTGCCGGTCATGAAGCCGCGGCGCTGATAATAGGCCGCGACCTTGCCACCGCCGGGCTTGCCGAGCCGAGCCAGCGCCGCCTGCATACGCGCGACCAGCGCCTCGCCGCGACCGGGATGGCCGACGGCCACTGCGGTCTGGCGGATCGAGGCATAGATCTGGTCGACCGTGTCGGCGGATTGGAGGTCGAGCAGATTGAAGTGATGGCCCTTGAGCGCGCGCATCGGGGCGCTGCGGCTTGCGGGCATGCCGACGACCAGGTCGGGGTCGATCGCGAGGATCTGCTCGGCGGAGTTCTTGAGTACGGGCAATCCGCGCGCCTTCGCGGCCTCGCCCGACATCTCGGTGTCGGTGGCGTTGCGCGTCACCCCGGCGATCTGGTCGCGGTCGGCCAGCGCGAGGACGAGCTGGTCGGCGCACAGGTTGAGCGAGACGATGCGCCTGGGCTTGGCGGCGGGTGGCGGCCCGGGGACGGGTGTGGTGGCCCATAGCGCTGCGCCGCCAATGGCGAGCAGCGGGAGGGCGAGTGCCGCGATCTTGGCACGGGAGTTCATAGGAATGCTATTTCCTGTTCCCCGGCGAAGGCCGGGGCCCAGTATCGGCGCAAATGGTTAGGCGCGCGCACCTCACGAACGACATTGCAGCTGGGCCCCGGCCTTCGCCGGGGAACAGGTTGCTGGGGATATGGCGCGGGCATCAGAACTCGATCCCCGCCTGCGCCTTGACGTTCTGTTCGCGGAAGGGGTGCTTCACCTGCGCCATCTCGGTGACGAGATCGGCGGCGTCGATCAGCGCCTGGGGGGCGTTGCGGCCGGTGATGATGACGTGCTTCATCTCCGGCTTGGCGGCGAGCGCCTCGAGCACCTCCTCGGTCGGCAGATAGTCATAGCGCAGCACGATGTTGAGTTCGTCGGCGATCACCATCCTGTACTCGGGATCGGCGATCATCCGCTTGACCTCTTCCCAGGCCTCGCGCGCCACGGCGATGTCGCGGGCGCGGTCCTGGGTGTCCCAGGTGAAGCCCTCGCCCATCGGCTTGAATTCGACCAGGTCGGGGAAGCGGTCGAACACCGCCTTCTCGCCGGTGGCCATCGCGCCCTTCACGAACTGGACGATGCCTACCTTCATGCCATGCCCGATCGCGCGCACCGCCATGCCGAGCGCGGCGGAGGTCTTGCCCTTGCCCGGCCCGGTATGGACGATGATCAGGCCCTTCTCGACCGTCTTGGTGGCGATCTTCTTGGCCTGGGCGGCCTGGACCTTCTTCATCCTGGCATTGTGTTCTTCGTCGGTGCGCTGCTTCACGGTCGCTTCCCCCTGCCTGTTCAGAACGCGACGCGCACGCCGCCATAGGCAGCAGCACCCGGGCTCGCGAAGCTGAACACCTCTTCGTACTTCACGTCGAACAGGTTCTCGACCCGCCCGAACACCGAGAGGCGCTCGCTCAGCTTGTACTGGGCGTTGAGGTTGACCAGCGTGAAGGGCTTGAGCGAGACGCGCACCGGCACATAGCTCGGGTCGGTATAGGCGACGTCGTCGATCCGGCCATTGTAGCGCAGGGTCAGCGTGGTCGAGAAGCGCTCGTCCTTGCTGAAGATCGTGGCATTGAAGCTGGCGATGTCGCCGGGGCGGCGGACTTCGATCGTGCCGTCCTCGGTCGCCTTCAGATGGGTGTAGACCGCCTCGATCTGCACTTGGCGGACGGGGCGCAGGCTGGCGGTGACTTCGACGCCGTGCTGCCTGGAGTCAGTCGCGCGATTGGCCGGCGTCGCGGTGAAGTTCGGCGCCGGATAGCTGGTGTAGATCTCGTCCTTGAGCCTGGAATCGAAGTACGTCGCGCCAAGCACGGCCTTGCCGTCCCAGAAGCTCTGGTCGACGCCGATTTCCCAGCCCTGCGACTTCTCCGGCTTCAGGTTCGGATTGCCGATATAGGTGCCGCTCGAATAGCCGTAGAGCTCGTAATAGCCGGGGTTCTTCACGCCGGTGCCATAGGCGGCATGGACGCGCGTGTCCGTCGGCAGGCGATAGCCGGCCTGGACGCGCCAGGTGGTGGTGTCGGCGAAGCGATTATTGTCGTCGTAGCGGATCGAGGCGCCGCCGGTGAAGCCGCCCGCGGTCAGCTCATATTGCCCGACCAGACCGAGATTGTCGGTGTCGCGGCGGCCGCGGAACGCGTCATAGGGCGAGCCGGTCGACGGCGCGATGTTCTGGAACTGCTCGCGCTCCCAGTCGACCGCGCCGGTCAGCCGGTGGCTGATCGCGTCGGTGCCGAAGCGGAAGCTCGACACGAACGATCCCTTGTAGCGTTGGCCCTTGTCGCCATAGTTCATCCCGAAGGCGTTGTAGCCCTTGCGCGTCGTGTCCGAGAACTGGCCCGACAGCGTGTTGGTCCAGCGGCCGTCGAGCGCGGTCAGCTCGGCGCTGAGCAGGCCGTAGAATGCCTCGTTGGTGAAATGGGTGCCGGGGCTGTCGACCGTGTAGCCGAAGCTCGGGCTCGCCGGATTGGCGTCGCTGTCATTGGCTTCGGCATCGGTATAGCTGTAGCGCAGTACGCCGCTGAGCTTGAAGTTCTCGGCCGGGGTCCAGTTGAGCCTGGTGGTCGCGCCGACATTGTCCGAGCCCACATCGCGGCTGCCGCCGCGCGCGGTGGGATAGCCCTTGGTGTGGTACCAGCTGCCCGACACGGCATAGTCGAAATCGCCCGAGACGCCGGCGGCGCGGGCCGCGGTGCTGAGCGTGCCGAACGAGCCGCCCTCGACCCGGGCGCTGTAGCCCGGCGCCTCGCGGCCCGAGAGGGTGATGTAGTTGATCACGCCGCCGATCGCGTCGGACCCGTAGAGCGAGCTCTGCTGGCCGCGCAGCACTTCGACGCGCGCGGCGGGATCGGCGATCAGCGTGCCGAGGTCATATTCGCCATAATAGGGATCGGCCGCCTCGATCCCGTCGATCAGGACGAGGACATGGTTGCTCTCCGAGCCGCGGATGCGGATCTGGGTCTGGCCGCCGATCGCGCCGATCCGGCTGACCGAGACGCCGGGCACGTCGCGCAGCACGTCGGAGACGATGCGGGTCTGGCGCTGGTCGAGCTGCTGGGCGGTGATCACCGTGGCCGAGGCGGGCAGGTCCTTGAGCTCGGTGCCCTTGCCCGAGCGCGAGGCGGTGACGATGATCGTGTCCTGCGGATCGCCGGACTGGTCCGCGGTCTGGGCGAAGGCCGGCGTGGCGGCGATCGCGAGCAGCGAGACGAAACTGGTCTTCAACATGGGTAATCCCCCCGGCGCCCGTGCAACGAGGGCGGGGGCCTGCCGCGAACGGCCGGTGCGAGACGCGAGGCGGGCGCTTGTTCGCCGTCGCGCACGTACCGAAGCGGCCCCGGCCGCTTGGTCGTCGCTCAGACGGAGAGATACCGTGCCCTGGCCATCCCCTGGACCAAAGCAAGAGCGACCGTTGCGCCGGCAGGTCTCCTGGCTCGCGGGTCAGGGCGTGATGCACGGCCTTCCCGGACCGATGGTCCAGTGGCTGCTCCCTCGAATGGGGAGCCAGTGCACCGCGCTCGCCGCTTACAGTTGCAGGGACAGCCGCGGAATTGGACGGAAGGCCCGTCCGCACCGCATTCCCGTTTAAGCCCCTTTCGGGGCACCGGCGCGATCATTTCTGTGCGGCGCGTTAGCCTGCGGCTTGGCGGGAGGGAAGTCCGAAATTCGGGTCCGAAGCGGACCATATTCCCCGCGCCCGGCCCGCGAACCCGGGCCGGCGCATGATATGGTGAGGAGTGCGCTAACCCTCTTCGCCGGGAACCAGACGCCGGGTCCTGCGCTCAAGCCGAGGGCGAAGGTGCGAGTGGAGGGTGCGGGTTGGCGAATATCCTGGTTGCGGACGATGACGACCTGCTCGGCGAGCTGCTGCGCTTCAAGCTCGAAGGCGCCGGGCATCTGGTGACGATCCTAGAGGATGGGGAGTCGGCGCTCGCCGCCGCACGTACCGGCGATTACGACCTGCTCGTGCTGGACGCGATGATGCCGGTGCTCTCCGGGCCCGAAGTGCTGCGCGCGCTGGTCGAGGAGGGATCGGCGCTTCCGGTGGTGATGCTCACCTCGCGCAAGCGCCAGGACGATATCCTTGCCGCGCTCAATGCCGGTGCCCGCGACTATCTGACCAAGCCGTTCATTCCCGACGAGCTGGTCGTGCGGGTGAATGCCATCCTCAAGGCGCAGGATCGTGATGTTGCGGCCACGCGCTGAGGCGCTGGCGCTCGCATTGCTCGCCCCGGTGGCGGCGCATGCCCAGGACGCGCCCCTGGACCGTGCCGCGACGATCGCGGAGGCGCGCGCGGCGATCGGACGGGACGATTTCTCCGCCGCCATCGCAGCGCTGGAGCGCGCGCGGGCGGCGCTTCCCGACGATCCCGAAATCCTGCGGCTGCTCGGCTCGGCCTATGCCTTCGACAAGCGCTACGATGCGGCGATCCCGACGCTCGAGCGGGCGCGGGGGCTGGCGCCGGAGGACCTGGATATCCGCGCGGCGCTGGCGCGGGCCTATCTCTGGTCCGGGCGCAAGGCGGATGCGATGCGCGAAGTCGCGGCGATCGAGCAGCGCGATCCCGGCAATGGCGATGCTGCGGCCATCCGCAAGCAGGCGAGCGAACCGGCGGTTGCGCCCGATGCGCCGCGGGCACGCACCGCCGGCATCACGCTTGCCCAGGCGGTGGCGGGGGTAAGCCTGGCTAGCGGCACCAGGCGCACCTGGTGGACGACGACCGTCGGCGCCTATGCCGAGGTGGCACGGGGGGCGACGCTTTCCGCCGAAGTCGAGCGCGAGGACCGTGAGGTGGCGGTCGATACGCATCTGCTCGCGCGGATCGACTATCGCTTCTCCGCCGGGCTGCGCGGCTATCTGGCGGCCGGGGCGACGCCCGAGGCGAGCTTTCGCGAGAAATGGAGCGTGCGCGGCGGGATCGAGGCGGATGTGCTGCCCAATCTGACGCTCGGCGCCGATGTCCGCCATGCCAGTTACGGCATCGCCAATGTGACTGCGGCCGAACCGCTGGTGCGGCTCCGCGTGCCGGGACTGCGCGGCAGCGCCACGGTGCGGATGATCAATTTGTGGGACGAGACGGGCACGCATCGCAGCGGCTGGTCCGGCCGGCTCGATACCGAGCTGCGCGACGGTTCACTGCTGTTCGCCGGCGCCGCGACCTATCCCGATACCGAGGCGGGGATCACCCGCCGGGTCCGCTCGGCCTATCTGGGCGCGGCGGTGCCGGTCGCCGAGCGAGTCACGCTGCGCGCGACGGGCGAATATGAGCGCCGGACCGCCAGCTATACCCGCCGGAGCCTGACGCTGGGCGTGCAGCTGCGCTTCTGATGGGCATGCCCGTCATCGCCGACCATGTCGCCCGGGTCGCGATCCTCATCGCGGTCTATGGCGCGCTGGCGATGGCGGCGTTGCTGCTGGTGCTGGTGATGCGGCGCGATCGCAAGGAGCGGCGCGCGGCCGCCACCCAGGCCAATGACCGGGCACTGACCCGCGAGATCATGGCGGCGCTGCCGGCGGGCGGCGCGCCGGGGGAGGCCTATGAACGGGCCTCGGCGACGGACCGCCTCGCCGCGATCGCGCATCTCGGCCAGCTGATGCGCGGCGAGGACCGGGCGCGGCTCACTGCCTTTGTCGAAGAGCGGCATCTGCTCGACAAGGTGCTGCACAAGCTCAAGCGGCGGCGGGTGGCGCGGCGAGTGGAGGCGGTGCGCACGCTGGGCGGTGTCGGCGGCGCACAGGCGATCGATGCGCTGCGCGAGACGCTGGAGGCCGATCGCGACGGCACGGCGCGGCTCGAGGCGGCGGCGCAGCTCGCCCAGCTCGGCGCGCTGCCGCCAGTCGGCACGCTGGTCGAGGCGCTGCAGCTGGACCAGGTGGCGGTCACGCCGCTGCATCATGCCCTGTTCCGGGCGCTGGCACCGCAGCGCGCGGAGGAATTGCGCGCGCTGCTCGCCCAGCCGGTGACCCCGGCGATCCGCGCACTGCTCGTCGATGCGCTGGGCTGGACCGAGGATTATTCGGCGCTGCCCGCGCTCGGTGAGGCGGCGGGGGACCCCGATCCCGAGGTGCGGCTCGAGGCGGTCCGGGCCGGCGCGCGCCTCGATCATCCCGCCGCGGCGCCGTGGATCGTCGCGCTGCTCGACGATGGCGACGAGCAGGTGCGCTGCGCGGCGGTGCGGGCCTGCTCGACCATGGGGCTGCGCTCGGCGCTTCCGGCGATCGAGGCGCTGCGTGGCGACCCGTCCGCCTGGGTAAGGCTGAGCGCGCGCGAGGCGGCGGCCGTGCTGCAGGGCGCGGCATGAGCTGGGACCAGATAGCGGAATGGGCAGGCCGCCTCGGCGCCGGGCTGCTGATCTTCGCGGCGACCCTGTGCTTCTTCGTCGTGACCTTGCGCAACCTGCTCTCGACCATCCAGCTGCTGCTTGCCGCGCGCGTGTTCCAGACCCGCATCCGGCCGGCAGCGCGGGCCTATGACCTGTGGTCGCGCTATGCCGACCTCGCGCCCGGCGTGTCGGTGATCGCGCCGTGCTTCAACGAGGAGCTGTCGATCGCGGACAGCGTGCGTGCGCTGCTGGCGCTGGAATATCCCGATTACGAAGTGATCGTCGTCAATGACGGGTCGAAGGACGCGACGCTGGCGACGCTGATCAGCCAGTTCCAGATGGAGCCGGTCGAGCGCGAGCAGCTCGCGGTGCTGCAGAAGACGCGGATCCTCGGCGTCTATGCGTCGCGCATCCATCCCAATCTGCTGCTGGTCGACAAGGAGAATGGGCGCAAGGCCGATGCGGTCAATGCCGGGATCGGCTTCGCGACTGCGCCGCTGACCTGCGTGATCGACGCCGATTCGATCATCGAGCCCGACGGCCTGCTGCGCGCCACCGAGCCGTTCATGCGCGACGATGGCCGGCTGATGGCGGTGGGCGGCGCGATCCGCATCGCCAATGGCTCGATCATCCAGGGCGGCCATGTCCGCGAGATCCGGCTGCCGCCGGGCTGGCTGCCGCGCTTCCAGATCCTCGAATATCTGCGCGCCTTCCTGACCGCGCGGATCGCCAATGCCGAGCTCGGCATGCTGATGCTGATCTCGGGAGCGTTCGGCATCTTCCGGCGCTCGGTGCTGATCGAGATCGGCGGCTATCGCCACGACACGGTGGGCGAGGACCTGGAAGTGGTGACGCGCATCCACCGCCACATGCGCGAGCGCAAGCGCCGCTACCGGATCGGCTTCGTCCCCGAAGTGGTGTGCTGGACCGATGCGCCGTTCGACTGGAAGGGGCTGCGCAACCAGCGCTCGCGCTGGGAGCAGGGCGCGCTCGAGACGCTGGTGCGCCACCGCCGCATGCTGTTCAATCCGCGCTATGGCCGGGTCGGCATTGTGGCATTGCCGCTGATCGTCGTCGAGGACGTGCTCGGCCCGCCCTGCGAGCTGTTCGGCTATCTGGTGATCCCGCTGCTCTATGCGCTGGGCCTGACCAGCGGCACGGTGGTGGTCGCCTTCTTCTCGCTGACCGTGCTGTTCGGCACCGCGCTCAGCCTCGGCACGCTCGCGCTCGAGGAGGTCCAGCTGCGTCGCACGCCCAGTGCCCGCGACCTCTTCACCATCGGGGTCGCCGCGCTCATCGAGAATTTCGGCTATCGCCAGGCCAATCTGGTGTTCCGCCTGCGCGGCGTGTGGCGCTTCCTGCGCAACGACACGACCTGGGCGGCGGCGGGACGCGCCGGCTTCAGCCGGAGCTGAGCGTCGCAGCTCGGACAGGACGACGCGCCCGGCCGGGGGATGGCCGGACGCGCCTGCGGGTTTCGCGATCCTTGCTGTCCGAAGGGAGGACCGCGAAGACCCGTTACTCCGCCGCCTTCTTCACTTCGCCCTTGCCCATCGCGGAGACGAGGGCATTGCCCGAGCCGCTGAAATTGGTGGCGGGCAGGGTCGCGGTCTTGTCGCCGGTCTTGACCAGCACCTGCTGGACGATGCCGCGCGAAGTCGAGCGGACCGACTGGACCGTGCCGATCAGCTTGCCCCGGGCATCGGTGACCGGCATGCCGGCCGAGACCGGGAAGCTGCCGCTGCCATCGGCCGCCGCCGATCCAGCCAGGGCCAGCGTGCCGCTGCCCAGCGACACCGCGCCGTTCGCTGCGCCCGAGGCGGTGCCGGAGACGTCCGGCGTGGCGGGCACCGCATTGCGGGCACGCGAGACCGTGTTGCCGGCGCTATCCCGGGTGGTGCCCACGGCATTGCCGGCGCGGTCGCGCAGGTTCGAGGCCGCATCCCGGGTCCGTCCCACTGCGCTGCCCGCAGTGCTGCGGACCGCATCGGTGCCGATCAGCTGGGCATCGGCGCTGCCGCCGGCATTGCCCGAGGCCGATCCGCTGCCGCCGATCGTCCGGTCGCCGAGACGGGTGCTGTTGGCGATGGTGGAATCGAGCGCGCTGTCGTTCGATGCCTTTACCCGGCCCTTGCGGGCATCGACGTTCCGCTCGCTGCGGGTCGAACCGCGGACGTCGCCGGTCGTGTCGCTGCGGGTGGGCAGGCGGCGCATCGAGCTGTAGAGCGAGCCGTCGAGTGAACCCATGCCCGAGCCGGTGAGGCCGCCGAGCGATCCGCCGAGATTGCCGCCCAGCCCGCCGCCGCCACCGCCGCCGAGCAGCTGGGCCGAAGCCGGCGTGGCCGCGAGCGCAAGGGCGAGGAAGGCGCTGGTGCCGAGGAACCTGATCATGTCCATTCTCCCAAAAATCCACTGACATCGGGAGAACGGTGGCCGGATCGGGTTTAATCCCGGCGGTCGAAAAATTATCGTGCCGGGGTCCGGCAGGCCTCGCAGACTATGCCGCGGCCATAGCTGCGGTCGGCACCGCGCGACCCGGCATCGCGCGCCTCGCGGTCGACCCTGGCGATCGCAGCGCCGAGGCCGGCGGGGTCGGGTGCGGGATAGAAGCGCGCGATCACCGCGGCGACGAAGGGCGTGGCGAAGGAGGTGCCGCGCACCCGCATCGGGCGGCCGTTGCCGGCCATGGCCAGCATGTCCGCACCCGGCGCGGCATAGTCGAGATGGGTGGCGCGTCCCGCCTCGATCAGTGCCCGCCCGCGCCCGTCCACGCCGGTGACCGCGATCACGCCGGGATAGGAAGCGGGATAGGCGGGTGGCGCGGCCGGGCCATTGTTGCCGACCGCCGCGACGATTGCGACGCCGCGCGCCTGCGCCGCGGCGATCACCCGCGCGAGCAGCGGGTTGGCCGGTCCGGTCAGGCTGATCGTCACCACGCTCACCCGGTTCTGCACCATCCAGCCGATCGCCCGGGCGATGGCAGTGGCGTTGCCGCCCGCGGGATCGCTGCCATAGACATCGGCCGAGGCAATCCGCGCGCCGGGCAGTCCGCCGCGTACACTGCCCGCGCCGGCGATCAGCGAGGCGACCGCAGTGCCATGATCATTGGCGCGAGGAGCCCCCGTGGCGAAACCCGCCGACAAGGCCGCGCCCGAGACTCCGCCGTCGATCACGCCGACGATCGTCCTGCTGCCCGGCGCCACCGGGGCCGCGCTGCCCGGAACGCTGCCGCTCTGGGTATGGAGCTGGTCGGCAGTCACTTCCCCCGCGCCGAGCTTGCGGATTTCGCGGATCGCCTGTTTCAGCGAGCGTCCGCGCGGTGCCGCGAGCCGGGCGAAGCCCACACCGAGCACCTCCTGCCGCTCGATCAGGCGATAGCCCTTGGCGGTTGCCGCGGTGAGCAGCGCGTCAGTCGGGTCCTCGACCACCACTTCGCCGGCGCGGGCGGGGAAGCCCTGGGGATCGAGCGCGATCCGGTCGGGGTGCTCGCGGACCAGCGTCGCCGCCGCCGCGCGCCTTGTGTCCTCGAGCTGCCGGGCGATGTCGCCGGTGAGCGTCTCGACATCCTGTCCGACGCGGCCCAGCACGCCGCTGCCGGTGGCCGGTAGCGAAGGCAGCTGGGGCAATAGCTGCGCGTGCGCCGGTGCCGCCGCGATCAGGGCGGCCAGGCCGAGGAGCCACATGCTGCGCATCATCGCGCCTTCCTTGCACATTTTCGCGATCATGTGGATTAAACGGCGCACGCCATCCGTTTCATCCCCGGAAAAGGAATTTGGGCTTGGCGGCATTCGAGGACGACCTGCTGGCGCTGCTGCCGCGATTGCGGCGGTTCGCGCGGGCGCTCGCCCGCAATGCGGCGGATGCCGACGATCTGTGCCAGGTGGCGCTGGAAAAGGCGCTGCGCGCGCGCTCGTCGTGGCAGGCCGGCACCAGGATGGACAGTTGGATGTACCGGATCATGCGAAACAGCTGGATCGATACCGCCCGCAGCCGGGCGCGCGCCGCACAGACCTTCGTCGAGGAAGAGGCCGGCCTGGCCATCGGCGCCGAGGGTGATGCCGAGGCGCGGCTGGTGCAACACGATATCGACGCCGCGATGCATGCGCTGCCCGACGAGCAGCGCGAAGCGGTCGCGCTCGTGCTGGTCGAGGGGCTGGCGTACAAGGAGGCGGCCGAGATACTCGACATCCCGATGGGCACGCTCACCTCGCGGCTGGTGCGCGGACGCCAGGCATTGATGGCGCGGCTGGGGGAAGCGGCATGAGCATCGATCCCGAAACGCTGATGGCCTATGCCGATGGCGAACTCGGCCCGATCGAAGCGAAGCGCGTCGAGCGAGCAATCGCCGCGGATCCGGCGCTGGCGGAGGAAGTCGCGCGCCACCGCGCGCTGCGCGCGGCGCTGGGCGCCCGCTTCGCGCCCGTTGCGGAAGAGCCGATCCCGGGCCGGCTCGCCGCGATGCTCCAGTCGAACGTGATCGCGCTGCCGCAGTCCAAGGCACGGCGGACGGTGCCGGGCTGGGCGCGCTGGGGTGGGGCGGTCGCAGCATCGCTGGTGCTTGGCCTTGCGATCGGTCATGGCCTGCAGGATCCGGGCTATGTGCGCACGCAGGGCGGGCAGCTCTATGCGGCCGGAAAGCTTGCCGGCGCACTCGACACGCAGCTCGCCGCCGATGCTGGCACGGTGCGGATGCCGGTCAGCTTCCGCGACGCGAAGGGCGGCTATTGCCGGGTGTTCACCTCGCCCGTCGCAGACGGCATCGCCTGCCACGGCGCGCAGGGCTGGGCACTCCGCCAGACGCGGCCCGGTTCCACGGGCACCAGAACCGAATATGCCCAGGCCGGTTCCGCTGACCCTGCGCTGATGGCCGCTGCGCAGGAGATGATGGCCGGCGAACCGCTCGATGGCGCGGCGGAGGCCCGCGCGCGGTCCGCGGGCTGGAAGCGCTAGGCCAGGCTGCGGCCGGGGTTCCAGCCGCGCATGCCTTGGTCCGGGCGACGGAGGCGCGTTGACGACAAGCGCAACGCGCCCCGCTGCCGGCCTAGGCGCCTAGCCGGCTCCCGCCGGCCTGGTCCGCGCGAACCATTCGCGCACCGGCACGCCGCCGCGGCCCCAGTCCTCGAGTTCGACTTCCTGGAAGACGACGAAGGTGTCGTCAGGATGCTTGCCCATGACCTGGTGCAGCAGCTCGCTCACGCCCTTGTAGAGCACGGCCTTCTGCGCGTCGGTGGTGCGGTCGGCACCGGGCATTGTTCCCTGACGGGTGACCTGGATCGTGACGATAGGCATGATCATGCTCCTCCGTTCTGGGTCAGTGACCGGCGATCTGGCCGCCATCGACGTGGAGGATCTCACCCGTCACGAACTTGGCATCGTCGAGATAGAGCACGGCCTGGGCGATATCCTCGATCTCGCCCATGCGGCCCATCGGGTGGAGCGCGGCCAGCGTCTCGTGCATCTCGGGCGGATTCATCGGGGTCTTGATGACGCCCGGCGCCACCGCGTTCACCCGGATGCCGCGCGCCGCATATTCGATCGCCAGGCTGCGCGTCGCCGCATCGAGCCCGCCCTTGGTGAGCGAGGCGAGCACCGAGGGGATGCGCGAATCCGCATTGTCGACCAGGGTGGTGGTGATCTGGACGATATGGCCGCTGCCCTGCCTCTCCATCACCCGGATCGCTTCCTGGGTCGTGAAGAAGAAGCCGTCGAGGTTGGTGCGCAGCTTCTGGCGATACTGGTCCTCGTTATAATCGGTGAACGGGCTGGCGATGAAGATGCCGGCATTGTTGACCAGCGTATCGAGGCGGCCGAACCTGCCGACGGCTTCCTCCACCAGCCGCTTGGCGGTCGCGGGATCGCCGATGTCGCCAGGGATGGCGATCAGGCCGGGATCGTCCGACGGCGCGATCGAGCGGGAATTGGCGACGACGCGGTAGCCGCGCGCACGGAAAGCGTTGACGATGCCCAGGCCGAGGCCCTGCGAGGCGCCGGTCACGATGGCGACCTTCTGAATGTCCGACATGATGTTTCTTCCTGCCTGTTGCTGCGACGCCAGGGGAGCGCCGTCGCCCAGAGCTAGGAGGCTGGCACCTCACGCAAAATTGGCTATCTTCGCACGGTGGCTGATAGAAAACGCACAGAGCCCGACTGGCAGGACATGCGGGTGTTCCTTGCCGTCGCGCGCCATGGGAGCCTTTCGGCCGCCGCGCGGGCACTGTCGGTGAACCACGCCACCATCGCCCGGCGGCTGCATGCGCTGGAGGCCGATCTGGGCGACAAGCTGCTCGAACGGCGGCCCGAGGGTTATGTGCTCACCGCTGCCGGCGGCTATGCGCTGGAAGCGGCGAGCGAAATGGAGCGCGCCGCCGATGCGCTCACCCGCGGCGCGGGCGACGGTGCGCCGGCCGGCCTGGTGCGGGTCAATGCGCCGCCAGCGCTGGCGGCTGCCTTCCTGACCGCGGGGCTGGCCGAGATCGCGTCCCGCCACACGGCGCTCGACATCGATCTCGCCACCAGCCTGCGCTCGGTAAGCCTCGAGCGGCACGAGGCCGACATCGCGATCCGCGTGGGGCGGCCGGAGGATGGCGACGTCATCGCCCGGCCGCTGGGGAGCATCGGCTATGGCTATTACGGCACCGAAGGGGCGTACGGGCGTTGGGACGATAAGGCGCCGGTGTTCGTCGGGTTCGACGAGGCGGATGCGCATCTTCCCGAAGCCCTGTGGCTCAGCCGCCATTTCCCCCGCGCCCGGCTCGCCTTCCGCGCCAGCAACCAGCACGCCCAGGCGATCGCCGCGCGCTCGGGTGTCGGGATCGCGCTGCTGCCGCATTATATCGGACGGGCCGAGCCAAGCCTGCGGCCCTGCGCGATCGGCCCGGCACCGGCACCGCGCGACGTCTATCTGCTGACCCGGCGTCGCGACCGCCACAGCCCGGCGATCCGCCTCGTCGCCGAGGAGATCATAGGCCTGTTCGCTGCAGCGCGAGCGCTGTTCGAGTGAGGCCAAGCGTATCGGCGCCTGGAGGTGGTGGGTCCGATGGGATTCGAACCCATGACCTCTCGATTAAAAGTCGCTTGCTCTACCGACTGAGCTACGGACCCACACCGGCCCTGCCCCTAGGCGGCTGGGCCGGGCGGGTCAACGGCGGGCTTCGATCCGCGTCACCTGGACATGGGCGACCTGCCAGCGGCCGTTCGTCCTGCGAAAGGTATCAGCGAAGCGGATCCGGCTCGAGAAACGCTGCCCGCCCGAAGTGCCGCTGAGCGTCGTCTCGGCATTGGCGACGGCCGCATCGGGGCCGAGCGGGACGATCACGCGGTCGACCAGCACGATCGGGTCGTAGCGGTCGCCTGGCGCCGTCCAGCCGTCGATGAACGCCTGTTTCCCCTGCCGCTTCCCCGATCCGTCGATAAAGACCAGATCGTCGGCGATCATCGCCTCCATCGCCGCGCGGTCCTGGCGCAGCTGTGCCTGGTCGAACGCATCGGCAAAGGCGACCAGGCTCGGGTCGGGATCGGCCAGGGCAAGTGCCAGCAGTGCCAGGATCATCGCTTCCTCCTCAGCCGCGCATGGAGCTGGCGCATGCTAAGCCCGGTCAGCGGATCGCGCCAGTCCGGCGCCACCTGGACCAGCGGGGCGAGGACGAAGTCGCGCTGGCGGAACAGGCGGTGGGGCACGGTCAGCCGCGGCTCGCCCCAGCTGCCGCCCGACCACAGGACGATGTCGAGGTCGATCACCCGCGCCGCCCAGTTCTGCCCGCGCCGCCGTCCGAAGGCGCGCTCGATGCCCTTCAGCCGGCGGAGCAGGGCAGGGGGCGCCTCGTCGCTTTCGATCAGCGCGACCGCGTTGGCGAAGCGGCGTTTCGAGGGGCCGAGCGGCGGGGTGTGGAGGATCGGCGATGTCGCGGTCACGCCGCCAAGCGCCCGGATCGCCGCGATCACCTCCTGCGCGGGGGAGCCGTGGCGGCCCCGGCGGTTCGATCCGATCGCGATGGCATAGCTTGTCCTCGGCACGTCCCAGCGCCTATCGCGCGGCCATGTCCGCGCCAAGCCATGATTGTCCGCTCTGCCCCCGCCTCGTGTCGCTGCGCACCGAGCTGCGCGTCGCCCATCCCGACTGGTGGAACGCGCCGGTGCCCGCATTGGGCGACCTCGGCGCGCCGATCGCGATCGTCGGCCTGGCACCGGGCAAGCACGGCGCCAACCGCACCGGCCGGGCCTTTACCGGCGATGCCTCGGGTGAACTGCTTTTCGCGACGCTGGAGAAGTTCGGGCTGGCCGAGGCCGGTGAACCCAGGGGCGTGGTGATCCTCAACGCGGTGCGCTGCCTGCCGCCCGAGAACAAGCCCGAGCCGGCCGAGATCCATGCCTGCCGGCCGTTCCTGGCGGCCGAACTCAAGGCGCCGGTGGTGCTGGCGCTAGGCCAGGTCGCGCACCAGTCGGCCGTGAAGGCGATGGGCGGCAAGCTGCCCAAGCATCGCTTCGCCCACGGCGCCGAGCATCGCATGCACCGCGGCCAGTGGCTGGTCGATAGCTATCACTGCTCGCGCTACAACCAGAATACCGGCCGGCTGACCCCCGAGATGCTCGAGGCGGTGGTGGCGCGGGCTATTGCCCTGGCGAGGCCGGAAGCGCCCTGACGTCGAGCGCCCAGGGGATCGCCGAATCGCACCAGATCTGGCTGCGCGGCGGTAGCTCGGCGCGCTGGTCGACCGAGCCGAGGCGGATCGCATAGACGCGCGGGTCGGCCGGGGTGAAGGCATAGAGGCCCGAGCCGCATTCGCCGCAGAAGGCCTGGCCGCGCCGGGTGCCGCTGGCGGCGGTCTTCACATAGACCTTGGGCGCGCCGGTGACGCGGAAGTCCGCCGCGTCGACCCGAACCGAGGCGCGCCAGGCCGAGCCGCTCAATATCTGGCAATCGGTGCAATGGCAGAGCGCGACGCGGGCGGGATCGGCCTCGGCTTCGTAGCGGACCGCCCCGCAATGGCAGCTTCCGGTGATGTGCATGGGCTTGCGCATAGCCGGATGCGCGGGCCTTCGCCACGAAGATCCGGGCGGGGCCGGACTAGGAATCCCGGCTGTAGCGCTGCTCGGCCCAGGGATCGCCGCGCATGTGATAGCCGTTGACCTCCCAGAAGCCGGGCTTGTCCGCGCTGATCAGCTCGATCTTGCGGATCCACTTGGCGCTCTTCCAGAAATAGAGGTGCGGGATCACCAGCCGCGCGGGGCCGCCATGGTCGCGCGCCAGCGGCTGGCCGGCCCAGCCATGGGCGATCAGCGCGTTCGGCACGGCGAAGTCGGCGAGCAGCACGTTCGTCGTGTAGCCGTCATATCCGTGGAGCATCACCGCAGCCGCCTCGTCGCGCGGCTCGACATGGGCGAGCAAGTCACGGGTCAGCACGCCCTGCCAGTCATTGTCGTAGCGCGACCAGCTGGTGACGCAGTGGATGTCGCTCCTGAGCCGCGTCTGGGGCAGCGCCATCAGCCCCGCCCAGTCGAGCGTCACCGGCCGCGCGACCATGCCCGTCACTTCCAGCTTCCAGCGCTCGCGGGGGATGTCGGGCTGGCGGCCGAGATCGAGCACCGGCCATTTGACGGTGAGGTGCTGGCCCGGCGGCAGGCGCTCCTCCTCGGGGCGGGCGATATGGCCGGTCAGGAACTTGCCCTGTTCGGCCCATTGCTGCTTCGAGCGGGTGAGCTTGCTGTCTTCCGGGACTTCGGGATCGTCCATTGGCGCGGCTCCTGATCAGGCGGCGAGGATGACTCGGGCCGGGAAGCCGCGCAAGCAACACGAAAGGGTAGGTGCGTGGCTCCAACAGGGGCAGCGCCGCCAACTCTTCAAAGTCCACGAAGTACACGCCGGAAGCGGGTTTTCGCGGCGGCAAAGCTGACGCAGTTCCTGAGGGCGGGGTGGATCTCGCAAGATCCTTGCGCGGCGGGTTTCCTATATTTCCTACAGCGCCGTGGGGCGGCCGCCTGCCTCAGATATCCTGCACCAGCCGGCCGTAGAGCTCCGGGCGGCGGTCGCGGAAGAAGCCGAAGGCGGCGCGGTGGCGCTTGGCGAGCGTCAGGTCGAGCTTCGCGGTGATCACGCCTTCTTCCTCGCGGTCGAGCTCGGCGCGGATGTCGCCGCGCTCGTCGGTGATGAAGCTGGTGCCGTAGAAGGTCTGGCCATGCTCGGTGCCGATACGGTTGGCGGCGACGATCGGCACGACGTTCGACACGGCATGGCCGACCATCGCCCGGCGCCACAGGCGTGCGGTGTCGAGGCTGTCGTCATGCGGCTCGCTGCCGATCGCGGTGGGGTAGAACAGGATGTCGGCGCCCATCAGCATCATCGCGCGGGCGGTCTCCGGGTACCATTGGTCCCAGCACACGCCGACGCCGAGCGTCGCCTTTTCGGGGCCGTCCCACACCTTGAACCCGGTGTTGCCGGGGCGGAAGTAGAACTTCTCCTCGTAACCGGGGCCGTCGGGGATGTGGCTCTTGCGATAGACGCCGGCGATCTTGCCGTCCGGATCGATCATCGCGAGGCTGTTGTAATAGTGGTGACCGTCCATCTCGAAGAAGCTGGTCGGGATATGGATCTTCAGCTCGCGGGCGAGTTCCTGCATCGCGCGCACCGACTTGTGCTCGGCGGTCGGCGCGGCGTTGGCGAACAGGCCCTCGTCCTCGACCCGGCAGAAATACTCGCCTTCGAACAGCTCGGGCGGCAGCACCACCTGGGCACCGCGCGACGCCGCTTCGCGGACGAGCCGAGACACATTCGCGATGTTCGCGTCGATATTGTCGGAAAAGGCGAGCTGCAGGGCGGCGACGGTGATCTCGGTCATGGCGCGCCATGTAGTGCGGTCGGGGGGGATTCGCTACCCGATCCATTCCCCTTATCCGTCACCCCGGCCTTGTGCCGGGGTCCACCAAGCCTCTCGGACTGGCGATAGAGCCTCTTGTCCATGACTTGCCTCCCGGTGGACCCCGGCACGAGGCCGGGGTGACGAAGAGGAGCGTTTCGGCTCCAGCTACCGGAGCGGGGGAGGATCGGTTAAGCACGCGTCCGATGCTGACCCGCCCCCTGCTCACCGCGCTGATCGCCGGCTTCCTCTCCGCCACCGGATTCGCCCCGCTCGATCTGTGGCCGGTCACGCTGATCTGCCTGGCGGTGCTGCTCCACCTGACCTGGCATGCGCCGAGCACGAAGAGCGCGCTGCTGCGCGGCTGGGTGTTCGGGGTCGGGCATTTCACCCTGGGCAACAACTGGATCCAGCACGCCTTCGACTTCCAGGACAAGATGCCGCCGGTGCTCGGCTATTTCGCGGTGGTGCTGCTCGCGCTGTATCTGGCGGTCTATCCGGCGGTCGCGATGGGGCTCGCCTGGCGCTTCACCCGGCTGGTCAAGGCGCGCTGGAACGAGCCCGACCTCGGCTTCGTCCTGGCCGCCGCCGGTGCCTGGATCGTCACCGAATATCTGCGGGGCACGCTGTTCACCGGCTATCCGTGGAACCCGATGGGGGTGATCTGGGTGCCGACGCCGATCGCGCAGCTTGCGGCCATTGCCGGCACCTATGCGCTCTCCGGCCTGACCTTGTTCGTCGCGGGCGCGCTCTACCTCGCCACCCAGCACCAGTATCGCGTGCCGCTCGCCACGGCAGCGCTGCTGCTCGCCAGCGGCTTCGCGCTCAATCCGGGCCAGCCGGTGGAGGACATGACGCGCCCCCATGTCCGCATCGTCCAACCCAATATCGGCCAGGAGGGCGTCGACCAGCCCGACTATGCGCCGCGCGTGCTCAACAAGCTCGCCGAATGGAGCGGCCAGCCCGGCGCCGTGCCGCGGCTGGTGGTGTGGCCCGAGGGCATGGTCAATTACTATGTCGAGGACGGCTATCCCCGGCGCTTCTACCGCGATGCCGATCCGCGCTGGGTGCGCGGCCGGATCGGCGGGCTGCTCGGCCCGAAGGACCGGGCGATGGTGGGGGGCAACGCCCTGTTCTTCGACGGCGACAGGCTGACCGGCGCCGGCAATTCGGTGTGGACGGTCGATCCGGCGGGGATGCTCGGCCAGCGCTACGACAAGGCGCACCTTGTCCCCTATGGCGAATATCTGCCGATGCGCACCTTGCTCGCCCCGCTCGGGCTGGCGCGGCTGGTGATGGGCGACGTCGACTTCATTCCGGGCCCGGGCCCGAGAACGCTCGATGTCGACGGGTTCGGCAAGGCCGGGGTAGCGGTCTGCTACGAGATCATCTTCTCGGGCCAGATCATCGACCAGCGCAACCGCCCTGACTTCCTGTTCAACCCTTCGAACGACGCCTGGTTCGGCAGCTGGGGGCCGGTGCAGCATCTGGCCCAGGCGCGGCTGCGGGCGATCGAGGAGGGGCTGCCGATCCTGCGCGCCACGCCGACCGGGGTCTCGGCGATCATCGATGCGCATGGCCGGCTGGTCGGCACGGTGCCGGCGGGGCAGGAGGGTGCGGTCGAGGCGCCGCTCCCCGCGCCGCTGCCGCCGACCTTGTTCTCGCGCCTCGGCAACTGGCTCGCGCTGATCGCCGCGCTGGCTTCCGTAGTCTTGGCAATTGCCATCCGGCGCTTCGCCCGCTAGGGGCTTGATATAAGGAAAGCTTTATATGGGCATGGCAACGGCCCGGCTTTCCTCCCCACAAGAGGAATTTCCATGCGTTCCAATTATCTCTTCACGTCCGAATCGGTTTCCGAAGGCCATCCCGACAAGGTCGCCGACCAGATTTCCGACGCCATCGTCGATCTGTTCCTGTCGAAGGACCCCGAGGCCCGCATCGCCTGCGAGACGCTGACCACCACCCAGCTGGTCGTCCTTGCCGGCGAGATCCGCGGCAAGGGCATCATGGACACCGAGGGCAACTGGGCCCCGGGCGTGCAGGAAGAGGTCGAGAAGACCGTCCGCGATACCGTCAAGCGCATCGGCTACGAGCAGGATGGGTTCCACTGGGAGACGCTCCGCTTCGAGAACAACCTGCATCCGCAGTCGGCGCACATCGCCCAGGGCGTGGACGCTTCGGGCAACAAGGACGAAGGCGCGGGCGACCAGGGCATCATGTTCGGTTTCGCGACCGACGAGACCCCGGACCTGATGCCGGCGACGCTCGACTACAGCCACAAGATCCTCGCGCGCATGGCGGCCGACCGTCATTCGGGCGCGGCGCCGTTCCTCGAGCCGGATGCCAAGAGCCAGGTCACGCTGCGCTTCGACAATGGCGTGCCGGTCGCCGCGACCGCGATCGTCGTCTCGACCCAGCACGGCAAGGGCTATGACGAAGGCGACAAGGAAGCCGAGCTCAAGGCCTATGTGAAGAAGGTCGTCGCGGACGTGATCCCGGCCGCCCTGCTTTCGGACGCCACCGAGTACCACATCAACCCGACCGGCTCGTTCGAGATCGGTGGTCCGGACGGCGACGCGGGCGTCACCGGCCGCAAGATCATCGTCGACACCTATGGCGGCGCGGCTCCGCACGGCGGCGGCGCCTTCTCGGGCAAGGACCCGACCAAGGTCGACCGTTCGGCGGCATACATCACCCGCTATCTCGCCAAGAACATCGTCGCCGCCGGCCTCGCCAAGCGCGTGACGATCCAGCTGGCCTACGCGATCGGCGTGTCCAAGCCGCTGTCGCTCTATGTCGATACCCACGGCACCGGCACCGTCGGCGACGACAAGATCGAAGCGGCGATCGCGGGCATCGAGAAGCTGGGCGGCCTCACCCCGCGCGGCATCCGCACCCACCTGCAGCTCAACAGGCCGATCTATTCGAAGACGGCGGCTTATGGTCACTTCGGCCGCAAGCCGGAAGGCGACTTCTTCCCCTGGGAGAAGACCGACCTGGTCGAGGATCTGAAGGCCGCCCTGGCCTGATCCTTCGCTTCGAAGGCAATCAATCGAGAGCCCCGCGCCGGACCCTCCGGCGCGGGGCTTTCTCGTTTCCGACCGTCGGATTCGCCTGAATCCTCCGTAGTCGTACGGGCCGTCCTATAAAGCACTGGGCAACCGTAATTCTGCATCAGGAAGGACGGGAAAGGAGCGAGTCGGTGGAGTCGGAGAATTCGATGATGGGTCCGGAGGCAACGGCGTCGGCTGGCGCGAGCGCGGGACTTGCGATCGCCTTCCAGCCCATCGCGGAGATCGCCGGCAGCCGCATCCATGCCTATGAGGCGCAGGTGCAGCGCAACGGTGCGCCCGCCGCGCAGGATTTCGACCAGCTTTCGGCCGAGCAGCGCTGCGACGTCGATCGCCGCTGTGCCGTCGCCGCGATCCGCTGGGCGGCGACCGCGGGCTTCGCCAATTCGGGCGGCCGCCTCGCCATTCCGCTGAGCGCGCCGGCGATCGTCGATCCTGCCGAGCATATCCAGCCGGCGCTGATCACCGCGCGCCAGTACAACATCGTGCCCGAGCGGCTGGTGTTCATGCTGCACCATTACCAGGCGATCACCAGCTCGCAGCTCGCCGACATCATGCATGTGTTCAACAAGCTGGGCCCGGCGGTCGCCTTCCACGGCATCGGGCCGAACGAATCGGGCCTGGCGGCCTGCGGCAAGTTCGCCCCGCACATCGTGACGATCGAGCCCGAGCTGATCACCGGCGTCGCCTCCAGCTGGTCGCGCCGCATCGCGATCGAGGATCTGGTGCGCCGCATGCAGAGCCTCAGCCTGCGCATCGTCGCCGCTGGTGTCGACAGCGAGGCGGCCTATGAGCGGCTGCGCAGCTTCGGCGTGCCTCTGGTCCAGGGCAGCTATGTCGGCGCGCCTGCCGCCGGCATCCTGCCCCAGCCGATGTCGCGCAGCGCGGCCTGATCCGGCGCAATCTCCGGCTTGCGATTTGACCGCCATCCCCTAGCCTCGGGGCAGGGGGATATCGTCATGCGCTTCACCATCCTGCTTGCCGCCGCCTTGTGCGCGAGCGCCGTCTCGCCTGCCGCCGCGCAGGACGCGGCCCGGATCGACGTGCCGGCAGCGGCGAGCTGGAAACATGCCGGGAGCGGCCTGGTCCTGCGTCCCGGGATCGCCGGCTATCCGCGCGGCACGATCGTCGATTCGAGCGGAAGCGAGCTCGATGTGATGGTGCAATATGCCGAGGGCGGGGCGACCAGCGTGACGCTCAACATCTTCCGCCCCTCGGTGATGAGCGTGCCGATGTGGTTCGACCGGTCGGAGACGCAGATCCTGTTGCGGAGCGACGCCTATGGAACGCCCGTGCCTGCCGGACCCGCCCGCGCCTTCACCCCGCCGCATGCCGACGCCGCCTCCGGCCTGCAGCGCGTCTATGTGCCGGGGAGCGGCGCCTATAAGAGCACCGGGCTTGCCATGATTCCGCTCGGCGAATGGCTGGTGGCGGTGCGCGCCAGCTCGACCGAGCTCGACCCGGCCGCGCTCGATGCCCGGCTGGGCGAGATCGTCGGCGGGATCGTCTGGCCCGACAAGGTCGCGGCGTCGCCGGCGGCCGTACCCGTCGCCGCCTGCGCCGGCGTGCTCGCCTATGACCCGAAGGCCAAGCCGAAGAAGCCCGATATGGGCCAGGCGCTGATGGGCGCAGCCCTGGTCGGGATGGGCCAGGACAAGGCGGGCGAGGGCGACAAGGCCTATAAGGATCAGGCGGTAGAAGAGGCGTCGCCGCCGCCCGTCTGGTGCCGCGAGGGAACGCCCACCAGCGACTATGGCGTCTACCGTGCCGACAATGCCGACAACGGCTATCTGCTCGCGGCCGGCGATGCGGGGGTGACCATCGGCATCGCGCCCGCCTTCCCCCTGGAGGGCAAGAAGGTGGGATATACGCTGAGCGTCGGCACGCTCGACCGCACCTTCATCTATCCGAACTTCGACAGGCTCCCGGCGCCCCAGACAGCCTTTGACGCGATCCAGCGGCTCAAGCCGATGTCGAGCGTCAGACGGGGCAGCAAGGAACTGACGATCAGCATGTGATTCGGGCCGGCGGCACACGATTCGCGTGCCCGTCCATCGGTAGATGCCGCCATTCCGGCTATAATCTTCGAACGATCGTTTCGCAGCCGACTCTCGCGCGCTTGCTGCGACTCGCGGATTCCCGCGGGGCAAGCCGAATCCGCCAGCGGCCCGCTTGGTAGAATCCCCATGGGGGGAATCCCCCTTCGGCGACGCACGGAATGGAGTTGATGTCGTTAACCATCTTTAAAGGGACGCAGAAAGGAAGCGTTCCATGTCCATCGAAGCTGCCCCGCTCGCACTCCAGTCCGGTCTCGCCATCGCCTTTCAGCCGATGATCGCCACGGCGACCGGCCTGCCCTTCGCCTGGGCGGCGATCGCCTCGGCGCAGGGACGCAGCTTCGCACAGATCGCCGCGGCGCTGGCTCCCGAGGCGCGTGCCGAGCTCGAGATGGAGCGGATCAGCGCCGCGATCGCCGGTGCGCTCGACGCCGGGCTGCTCGACGGCGAGGCGCTGCTTGCCATCCCCGTCGGCGCGGCCGGCGGTTCGCCCGACGCGCTGCTCGCCCATCTCTTCCGCACCGCCGTCGAGCACCGCGTGCCCGTCGAGCGCATCGTCGTCGAGATCAATGCCGACGAGCGCGGCGACCTCGCCCCCGCCGCCGCCCTGGCCCAGGCCTGTGTCGACCGCGGCATCGCCATCGCCTTCGACAGCTTCGCCGTCGGCCCGCTTGCCGTCCGCCTGCTCGGCCGCTTCACCCCGCGCTTCGTCAAGCTCGATGCCGGGCTGGTCCGCAACATCTCCGACAGCCGCTCGCGCCGGGTGATCGTCGAGGGCGTGCTGCGCCTCGCCCGCAACATGGACGTGACGCTGATCGCCAACGGCATCGTCCGCCGCGAGGACCTGGTCCTGCTGTGCACCATGGGCATCCGCCACATGCAGGGCGACTGGATCGCGCCGGCCCAGGCGCATCCGCTGCCGCGCCCGCACATCGCCCGCCGCGAGCCGCGCACCACCGTGCCGCAGCACCGCCGCCTCGCCGCGCACCAGCGCAGCGCCGCCAGCCGTCCGACCGCACCTTCGTCGCTCGCCCAGGCGCTCTAGAGCTTGTCCTCTCCGCCGGGGACGCTAACAGCGCTCCCGTGTCCGATCCCGTTTCCATCCGCCGTCTCTATGGCCGCCGCGCTGGCCACAAGCTCCGCCAGGGCCAGTCCGAACTCGTCGAGGCGGCGCTGCCGCAAGTGAGCGTGCCCGAATCCGGCCCGCTCGATTCCCAAATTCTTTTCGGCGACGACCGTCCGCTCGAATTCGAGATCGGCTTCGGCGCGGGCGAGCATCTCGCCGGCCAGGCGACGGCACGCCCCGCTCATGGCTTTATCGGCTGCGAGCCCTTTCTCAACGGCGTGGTCGGCGCGCTCGGCCATATCCGCGACGGGGACCTGACCAATGTCCGCCTGCACATGGGCGATGCGCTCGAGGTGCTCGAGCGGTTGCCCGATGCCAGCCTCGACCGGCTCTACCTCCTCCATCCCGATCCCTGGCGGAAGGCACGTCACGCCAAGCGCCGGATGGTCAATCACGGCCCGATGGACATCATCGCCGCCAAGCTGAAGCCGGGCTGCGAGTTCCGTCTCGGCACCGATCACCCGGTCTATGTCCGCTGGGCGATGATGATCATGAACCAGCGCCGCGACTTCGAATGGCAGGCGAAGACCGCCGAGGACTTCCTCACCCGTCCCGACGACTGGCCCGAGACGCGCTACGAGCGCAAGGCGCGGCGGCTGGGGCACGAGGTCTGGTACTTCCGCTACATCCGGGCGGTTGAATAGACGCCAAGTATTCAGCGATATCCGGAAGTAGCAGAGAGTATGGCGTGTATGGATTTTAGAACCATTTTCGTTGCTTATGTAAAATGGTGTTTTCCGCTTTGTTAGGGTCTTGAAGATCAAATTCCCTGCATGGGGGAATTAAGTTCAACGGAATATTTCATCGAGCGATGGCGCTCGGGCGAAGGTGGCGCCGAGCGCGCCAATTATGCACTGTTCCTCGTCGAGCTTGCTGATCCCCTGGAGTTGCCACATCCGGATCCCGCCGGGGCGACGCATGAAAACAATGACTATGTCTTCGAGCGGGTAGTACGCGACGTCGATGGCGATGGTCATGTCCGGATCGGCCGCATCGATCTGTATCGGCGCGGCTGTTTCGTGCTCGAGGCGAAGCAGAGCCGCTGGAAGGACCAGCGGAACGCCATCCCTCTGTCCAGTCCGGCCCACCAACCCGACCTCGCCGTACCCGCGCTGCTGGGCCGGCGAAGCGCGCGGCGCGATTGGGACGTGTTGATGCGCAACGCGCGCGACCAGGCCGAACGCTATGCCCGTGCGCTCGATGCGGAGCATGGCTGGCCGCCTTTCCTAATCGTATGCGATGTGGGCCACTGCCTGGAGCTGTATGCCGACTTTTCGGGGCAGGGGAAGAACTACCGGCATTTCCCCGATCGGGCCGGTTTCCGCATCTATCTGGAAGAGCTGCGGGATCCCGAGGTGCGCAAGCGATTGCGCGCGATCTGGCTCGATCCGCAAAGCCTCGACCCGTCGGCTCGCACCGCCGCCGTCACGCGCGAGATCGCCGGTCGGCTGGCCAAGGTCAGCAAGTCCCTCGAAGAGCGGGGCCATCCGCCGGAGAAGGTCGCGCATTTCCTCATGCGCTGCCTGTTCACGATGTTCTCCGAAGATGTCGGCCTGCTCGAGCGTGGCAGTTTCACCGAGATGCTGGCGGACGCCCGCAACAATCCCGAGGCCTTCGCGCCGATGCTGGAGGACCTCTGGCGTACCATGGACAAGGGCGGTATATCGCCCGTGCTCCGCCGCAAGGTCCGCCACTTCAACGGCAAGCTCTTTGCCGAGGCGATCGCGATCCCGCTGCGCCGGGAGGAGATCGGCGAGCTCCATGCTGCCGCCATGCATCTCTGGACCGAAGTCGAGCCCGCCATTTTCGGTGCGTTGCTCGAGCAGGCGCTGCACCCGGCCGAGCGTCGCCAGCTCGGCGCCCATTACACGCCCCGCGCCTATGTCGAGCGCCTCGTGGTCGCCACCGTCATCGCGCCCCTGCGTGACGAATGGGCATTGGTGCTCGCCACGATTGAACGCCTGCGGCTGGAAAAGCCGAGTGAGGCCATCCAACTGGTCCGGGACTTCCATGCCCGGCTCGCTGGCACGCGCATTCTGGATCCCGCCTGCGGGACCGGCAACTTCCTCTATGTCGCCCTCGAGCTGATGAAGCAGCTGGAAGGCGAGGTCCTTGAGACGCTGGCAGCGCTCGGTGGGCAGGAGGCGTTGGCTCTGGAGACGCTGAGCGTTGATCCGCGCAACTTCCTGGGGATCGAATTGAACCCGCGGGCTGCCGCGATCGCCGAGCTGGTGCTGTGGCTCGGCTATCTGCAATGGCATTTGCGCGGCGGTGGCGGGATTTCCGATCCGGTGCTCCAGAGCTTCGGCAACATCCACACCATGGACGCCGTGCTGGCGCATGATCCCGAGCGCCCCAATGCGGATCGCAGCGCCACCGAGCGGCCCAATCCACGTCGCCCGGAATGGCCCGAGGCGGACTATATCATCGGCAACCCGCCCTTCATCGGTGGCAAGGATCTGCGCGCGCGCATGCCGGAGGGATATGCCGAGGCCCTGTGGAAGGCGCACCCCCACCTCAACAAGTCGGCCGACCTGGTGATGTACTGGTGGGACCTGGCTGCCGATCTGCTCGGGCGCAAGGACACCCGGCTCAAGCGGTTCGGCTTCGTCACCACCAATTCGATCACGCAGGAATTCAGCCGCCGCGTGATGGCCAAGCGGCTCGACGGCAAGCCGCTGCTGCATCTGGCGATGGCGATCCCGGATCACCCCTGGACCAAGGCGTCCCCTGATTCCGCTGCGGTGCGCATCGCGATGACGGTGGTGGCTCCAGGGAAAGGCGAAGGCGCGCTCCACGAGGTTCGGCACGAAGCGGCGCTCGACAGCGATCAGCCGCGGATCGAGCTGCGTACCGCGGCCGGGCTAATCCATCCCGATCTTACCGTGGGGACGGACATCACCAGGACCGTTCCCCTGCGTGCGAATGCCGGATTGAGCTCGCCCGGCATGAAATTGCATGGCGCTGGCTTCATCGTCACGCCTGCGGAAGCCGTGCATCTGGGCCTTGGCACTCGCGAGGGCCTCGATCGGCACATTCGGCCCTATCGCAACGGCCGCGATCTCACGGCTCGGGCACGGGGCGCGATGGTAATCGACCTGTTCGGCCTCGAGGAAGCGGAAGTCCGCCAGCGCTTTCCCGAGGTATATGGTCATTTGCTGCGCACGGTCAGGCCGGAGCGCGACCGCAACAATCGCGCCGTCTATCGTGACAATTGGTGGATATTCGGCGAGCCACGGCGCGAATTGCGTCCCGCGCTTGACGGTCTGCCGCGTTATCTCGCCACCGTGGAGACGGCGAAGCACCGCGTCTTCCAGTTTCTGGATGCCAGGATCCTGCCCGACAATATGCTGGTCTGCATGGGATTGGAGGACGGCTTCCATCTGGGTGTGCTGTCTTCGCGATCACATGCCATATGGGCACTACGGGCCGGTGGTTGGCTCGGTATTGGCAATGATTCACGCTATTCGAAATCGCGCGTCTTCGATCCATTTCCGTTTCCTGATACCAACGTCGGGAACCAGCAGATGATCGCTGTGCTGGCCGAAGAGCTCGACGCCACCCGCAAGGCCGTGCTTGCCGAGCATGCCGATCTCACCCTTACCGGCCTCTACAATCTGCGTGCACATCTCGCTTCGGGGCAGCCGTTCGACATGGTCGGGCAGGACCAGCGTCTCCGGGGCAGGGTCGACCTCATCGCCGAACTGCACCTCCAGCTCGATTCCGCTGTCGCGGCCGCCTATGGCTGGCCTGCCGCGCTTGCCGAAGAGGAGATCATCGCGCGCCTGGTCGCGCTCAATGCCGAGCGCGTGCGCGAGGAGCGATCCGGTCGCATCCGGTGGTTGCGACCCGAATATCAGCTGGCGCGCAGCGGCGTGGAGATGCTGACTCCGCAGTCGATGGTCCAGGTCGAAGCCGAACTGGTGGCCAAGGCCGCAGGCAAGCCCTTGTTCCCGCGCGACGCGATCGGCCAGACTGCGGCGGTGCTGGACTGCCTGCGCGACGGCAGAGTGCGGGGCGCCGCGGAGATCGCCGGCCGCTATGCCCAGGGGCGGAAGGCTGCGCCCCGAATCGACGCGACTCTCGCTGCGCTCGCCCGGCTGGGACATGTGGCGGTCGAGCGGGACGGATATCGGCTGCGGCGGGTGGCGTAGAAGCGGGAGGCGTGCCGTCGGCATGGCGGGCGGGAAGGGCTCAGTCCATCAGCTCCACCCAGACCGGCGCATGGTCGCTGGTCTTCTCCCAGCCGCGGACTTCCCGGTCGACCTCGGCCCGCCTCAGCCGCTTCACCGCGGGCGGGTTGAGCAGCAGGTGGTCGATCCGCAGCCCGGCATTGCGGGCATAGGCGTTCCGGAAATAGTCCCAGAAGGTGTAGAGCGTCTCGCCGGGATGGAGGTGGCGCAGCGCGTCGGTCCAGCCCTGGTCGAGCAGCCGGGCATAGGCGGCGCGGGCCTCGGGCGCGAACAGCGCGTCGTCGCGCCAGCGCTCGGGCTTGTAGACGTCCAGATCGGTCGGCATGACGTTGTAGTCGCCCGCCAGCACCACCGGCTCGCCGAGCCCGACCAGATCGGCGGCGCGCAGCGCGAAGCGCTCCATCCATCTGAGCTTGTAGTCGAACTTTGGCCCCGGTCTGGGGTTGCCGTTGGGCAGGTACAGCCCGCCGACCAGCACGCCGTTCACCGCCGCCTCGATATAGCGGCTCTGCAGATCTTCGGGGTCGCCGGGCACGCCGCGATGCGTCTCGACCGGATCGCAGCCGCGCGCGAGGATGGCGACGCCGTTCCAGCTCTTCTGCCCGTGCCACACCGCGCCGTATCCCGCGTTGCGGATCGCGCTTTCGGGGAATTTCTCCTGCGGCGCCTTCAGCTCCTGCAGGCAGACCACGTCGGGCCGGGCCTCGGCCAGCCAGCGCAGCAGCACGGGGAGGCGGCCGTTGACGCCGTTGACGTTGTAGGTTGCGATCTTCACGTGGGGAGATGTCGCGGGGAGGGGAAAGGGTTCCCGAGCAGAGCCGTCATCCCGACGAAAGTCGGGATCTCGTGCGGCTCCTTCCCCGCGCCTTCGCCTGAGATCCCGGCTTTCGCCGGGATGACGGATTTGGTGCCGGGGTGACCGCTATTGGCCAAGCGTACGCTACGCCGCCTCCAGCTTCGTCCTGTCCCGGATCGTGATCCCGCGCGCGCCCATCAGGTTGATCGCGCCTTCGGCCTTGAGCTTGCTCAGCTGGCGGCTCACCGTTTCGATCGTCAGCCCCAGCACCTCGGCGATCTCGCCGCGGGTGAGCGGCAGGTCGAAGGTCAGCGGGCCGAAGGCGGTGGCACGGCAGCCATGCGAGCGGTCGGCGAGATCGAGCAGGAAGCCCGCCAGCTTCTCGCGCGCAGAGAGCCGGGCAAGCGTGAGCATCCGCCCGCGCGCCTCGTCGAGCGCGGCCAGCGTGCGCTGGAGCAGCAGCCGTTCCATGCGGACGTGATCCTCCAGCACGCGCTCGAAGGGGCCGCGGGGGAAGACGCAAAGCTCGACATCGCCGAGCGCGGTGATGGTGAAATCGGCGGTTCCGGCCCAGGGGCGGCCGACGAAATCGGCGGGATAGAGCAGCCCGACCACCTGTTCGCGCCCGTCGGGCGTGGTGGCGCTGAGCTTGAGCACGCCCGAGACCAGATTTCCGCAGACCAGGCTTTCCTCGCCCGCCCATTGCAGCGTCTCGCCGCGTGCGAGCCTGCGCTTCTGCCCCAGCGTGTTGAGCACCTCCAGCTCGACATCGTCGAGGCTGGCGCAAAGCGCCCGGTCGCGCACCGCGCAGTCGGAGCAGAGCTGGGCCGTCATGCTCGCCACTATGCCGGCCATTTGACGATCGTCAAAGCGACGGATTGTCCCAGGGGGCAGGCAAATGGGGTCAAGACCCGAGAGAGGAGCCCCGATGTACCTCTATCTAGTAGCTGCTGCCTTTGGCTTATTCGTCACCGCGCTCGCCTGCCTGAGCATCGACGACGCCATCCGTTTCCGCCGGCGCTGATTCGCCCTCGGCACGGCCGGTGCGCTTCCAGGCCGAGCGGAGCAGCTTGCCCGCCATCGCGTCGATCCCGGGCCGCACGAACAGCCAGTCGCGGATCGCCGGACCCTTCTCGGCGCCGATCACCTGCTTGTAGCCGCTGTCGCCGGCGCCCCAGTCGACCTTGGTGATGCCGTCCTCGATCGCACGGACGAGGTTGCGGTAATAGAGCAGCTTGCCCGGCGAATGCTTGGCGACGCGCGGATCATAGCTGTTGGCGATGGCATATTTGAGCGTGCCGGCGTTCATGTCGAACGAGAAGGCGGTGGGCGCCCCGTCGATGCGGAGCATCGCTGCCCACATCATGCCGGCGATCACCGGATCCTCGGCCGCCGCGCGCCAGAAGCCACCATGGCCCTGCGCGGTGAACTTGGCGTCGGAGCCGTCGGTCCGTGCCGCGATCCAGCTCTTCTCCTCGATCTCCGCCAGCGCATCGAACGCCGCGCCGGTCCAGCCGCTGCCGTGGACGAAGCTCCAGTCGAGTTCGCCGTGGCTGCCGAGGTGCTTCTCGTGGAAGCGGTTCTTCTTCAGCGTCGAATTGCGCGGCCAGGGGCCTTCGCCCCCCGCCGCCGCGATATCGAGCAGGAAACTGTCGGCGACGAACCGGTCGAGCACCGCCCAGCCCTTGGCCCGGGCGGCTTCCTTGAGCAGCTCGAGCCCGGGATCGCCGTCATAGACCGGGCCGACGCGCAGCGCGCGGGCCTCGCGGGCAAGGCGGGGGAGCAGGGCCTCGACGGCCTCGACTCCGGCATCCTCGCGCACCGGGAAGCTGCGGAACGGCCAGTAGCAGCCGGGCACCGAGACGAGCCTGGCCCAGGCGGGACCGGAAGCGACGATCGGCAGCGCCACCACGGCCTCGCCTTCGCGCGCCACGGTGATCGTGCGGGCGGCGCCGCCATAGGCCTTGAGCGCCGCGGCGAACCAGCCATAGCGCAGGAAACGGTGCGAGGGTGCCGCGCCGACGGCGACCGAATCGATCGCGCCGGCCAGTCCGTCGACGCAATCGACGGTGAGCGCCGGCGGCAGGCGCGTGAATTCCTCGAGCAGCATCGGCTTCGACATGGCCATGCTCTTAGCGCACCACCCGTTACTAAGCCGTGATGACGCGTTTGGTCGCGCCTTCATGTAGGGCGTGCCGATGCTTCCGCAGCTCCCCGGCGAAGGCCGGGGCCCAGTTGCAATGTCGATCGTGAGGCTCCGGCGCCATCGATAGTGCGGCGAGACTGGGCCCCCGCCGTCGCCGGGGAACCGAAAAGGGCCGACCCTCCATAGGCCTCATCCCGCCCGAACCCAGGCGCGGGCCGCCTCGATCTGGTCGGGCTTGAACAGCTTCACTTCGGCCGGGACCAACACGCTGCCGGCCCTGGTCATCATCTCGATCCAGCTGCTGTCGGTGACGATCGCGGCGCGGCGGACCTTGCTCATATGGGTGGCGCCCCAGCTGACGTCCTTCCACCAGGCGCCCAGCTCCATGCCCGAGAAATCGCGGATCACCGCGACTGCCGAGAGCGTGCCCTTGTCCGCGATCACTGCCTCCATCGCGGCGACGCCGGCATCATATTCGGCGCGGGTCACGCCGCCATCGACGAGGAACTCGACCACTCCCGCCTGCGTATCGGTCTCGAACGTCATCATGCGCACTTCACTCCTCGTTTCGCACCCGGCATAAGGCTTAACTGATGGAAGGTCCCTATCTCTCCACGGTTTCGGAAACGATCCAGGCGGCGATCGCGCCGGTGTTCCTGCTTGCAGGCATCGGGGCGTTCCTCAACGTCATGGTCGGCCGGCTGGCGCGCATCGTCGACCGGGCGCGCAACATCGAGCAGCTTCACCCGCGCTCGACCGGGCCCGAGCATGACCGCCATGTCTGGGAACTGCGGATCATCGACCGCCGGATCGCGGTGATCAACAACGCGATCTTCCTGTGCACCGCCAGCGGCCTCGCCATCTGCCTCGTCGTCGCGATGATGTTCGTCTCGCGGCTGGCCAACTGGCATATCGGCATCTGGGTGGCGATCAGCTTCATCATCTCGATGCTGCTGCTGATGGCCGGGCTGATCTATTTCCTGGTCGAGGTGCGCATGTCGCTCGAGGCGATCCATGTCCGCGAGGAACTGCTAGAGCTGGACGGGAAGAAATAATAGTCGTCATCCGGACGAAAGTCGGGATCTCGTGCGGCTCCTTCCCCGCGCCTTCGCCTGAGATCCCGGCTTTCGCCGGGATGACGGTTATTTCTCGGCGCTCACCCGACCCCGACGGCGGTTATTTCCGCGGCCCCAGATCCGCCGGGATCGTCGCCAGGTATTTCGGTGCCACCCGGGCGTGGGTCGCCTGCTCATAGGCATAGCCCGCCTTGAGCAGCAGGCCGTCGCTATAGGCCGTGCCGATGAAGGAGAGCCCCGCGGGCAGTCCGTTCACCAGCCCCATCGGCACGGTGAGGTGGGGATAGCCGGACACCGCCGGCAGCTCGCTGGCCGAGGGCCCCTGGAACTGGTCGCCATGCGCAGGATCGCTCAGCCAGGGCGTGCCATAGGTCGGGGTGACCAGCAGCTGCGCATCGGCGGCCTTGAGCATCGCGTCGATCCCCTCGGGGCCGGCCATGCGCGCCGACTTCTCGCGTGCTGCCTTGTATTCGGGATCGTCGAGCCCCTTGGTCTTGTCGGCCTTGATGAAGGTCTCCTGGCCGAAGAACGGCATCTCGCTGTCCTTGTGCGCGTCGTTGAACGCGATCAGGTCGGCGAGCGTCTTCGGGCCGACGCTGGCGGGGGTGGTGGCGAGATAGGTCGCCATGTCGGCCTTGAGTTCGGTGTAGAGCACCAATCCTTCGGCCTCGCCAAGGCCCTTCAGCTCGGGCATCTTCACTTCGACCAGCACCGCGCCTGTCGCGGTCAGCTCCTCCAGCGCCTTGTCGAAGCGCGCGGCGAGGTCGGCGGCCATTTCGGGCTTCCAGTATCCGATCCGCATGCCCTTGAGCGCATCGGGGGTCAGGCCCGCCGCATAGTCCTTCCGGTGCTTGTCCGCGTCCTTGGTCGCGGGATCGGCGGGATCGCTGCCGATCATCGCGCCGAACAGGATCGCCGCGTCCTTGACCGAGCGCGCCATCGGCCCCGGCGTGTCCTGGCTATGGCTGATCGGCACCACCCCGGTGCGGCTGACCAGGCCGAGCGTCGGCTTGAGGCCCACGAGACCGTTCATCGCGGCGGGGCAGACCACCGAGCCGTCGGTCTCGGTGCCGACCGCCACCGCCGCGAGGCTCGCCGCCACCGCAGCGCCCGAGCCGCTCGACGAGCCGCAGGCCGAGCGGTCGAGCGCATAGGGGTTCCGCACCAGCCCGCCGACCGCGCTCCACCCGCTCATCGAATTGTTCGAGCGGATGTTCGCCCATTCGCTGAGGTTGGTCTTGCCGAGGATGATCGCGCCCTGCGCGCGCAGCTTCGCGACCAGCGGTGCGTCGCGGCCGGTGTCGTTGTTGGCGAGCGCCAGGCTGCCCGCGGTGGTGGGCATGTTCTGCGTCTCGATATTGTCCTTGATGAGGACCGGGATGCCGTCGAGCGGCCCGAGCGTCTTGCCTGCCTTGCGCCGGTCGTCGCTGGCGCGACCGTCATAGCGCAGGTCCTTGGCCGGGGCGGTGACGATCACCGAGCGCAGCGTCGGCCCGTCGCGGTCGAGCCTGCCGATCCGCTCGACATAGAGGTCGGCGAGCTTCGACGCCTCGACCTTGCCGGCCGCCAGCATCGCCTGCAGCTCGTCGATCGAGCGCTCGGTGACCAGGTCGGTCGCGACGTCGCCGGTGCTGACTACCACTGCGTCCGCCGGCAGCGGAGTCGGGGTGATCACCGGTGCCGCCTCGGGCGCCGGTACGGGCGCCGCATCCTGCGCCCAGGCAGGCGCCGCCCAAGCCAGAGCCACCGCCAGTGCCGTCATTCCCGTCCGCATATGCCGTCCCCGAATCTCGTTGCGGTCGCAGCCTAGCGTGCGCGCCTCCAACCCCACAACCGTCATCCCCTTCATACCGTCATCCCGGCGAAAGCCGGGATCTCAGGCGAAGGCGCGGGGAAGGAGCCGCAAGAGATCCCGGCTTTCGCCGGGATGACGGCTATTTTCCAACCTCCACGCTCGCTTCCACCGACATGCCCGGCCGCAGCCGCGCCGCCATCGGCTGGTTCGGATCGATCCGGATCCGCACCGCGATGCGCTGGGGGATCTTGACGAAATTGCCGGTGGCATTGTCGCTGCGGATCACCGCGAACTCCGATCCTGCCGCCGGCGCCAGCTGCTCGACCACCCCGGTCAGCCGCGCGCCGGCCAGCGCGTCGACCTTGAAGCTCGCTTTCGCGCCCGGCCGGATCTTGGCGGTCTGGGCCTCCTTGTAGTTGGCGGTGACCCAGAGCGTCTGCGGCACCAGCGCCATCAGTTGGGTGCCGGCGGTGACATATTGCCCCTGCCGCCCGCCGATCTCGCCGAGCTGCCCGGCGACCGGCGCGCGGATCACCGTGTTGGCGAGGTCGATCTCGGCGAGGTGGAGCGCCGCCCTGGCCGCGTCGACCGCGGCGACCAACCCGCCCTTGCTGACCGTAACGCTGCGGATGTCCTCGCCCGCCACCGCGCGCGCCGCCTGGGCCTGGGCGACCGCCGACTGGGCGGTGCGCAGCGTGGCGAGCGCCGCGTCACGGTCACGCCGGGTAATGAAGCCGTCCTTGGCCAGCGCGTCGATCCGCGCATAATCGGCCTGCGCCTTGGTCAGCTGCGCCTGGGCCGAGGCCACCGCCGCCTCCTGCGAGCCATAGCTCGCCGCCTTGGAGGCCGCCTGCTGGGGATTGTTGGCGAGCGCGGCCTGGGCGCTGGCGACGTTCGCCTTGGCCTGATCGACCCGCTGGCGATAGATGCGGTCGTCGATCGTCGCGAGCACGTCGCCCGCCTTCACGCTGGCGAAGTCCTGCACCGGCACGTCGGTCAGATAGCCGCTCACCTGCGGGCTGATGATCGTCACCTGGCCGCGGACATAGGCATTCTCGGTCGACTGGACATGGCCCGCAAAGGGCCAGACCCGCCACGCCATCAGCACTGCGGTGACTCCGGCGAGGATCAGCAGCGCGGCGATCCCGATCGAGAGCAGCGGTAGCCTGGGTGGCGTCCAGCGCCGCGCGACGACCTCGGGCGCGGGGGGCGGATCGGCACCCTCGCTCACGGCAGGCGGTGGCGGCGGGGGCGGGGGTGCCGCTGCCGGTTCCGCTGCTGTCGTCGGGGTGGCCGGATCAGCCATTCTGCGCTCCTGCTTGTGCTTGCTGTTCGGCGGCTATCCGGGCGAGCGTCTCGCGCCGGATCCGCATGATGTGGACCGAGGCCCAGAGGATGGTTCCCGCCGCGATCGCCGCGATCAGCAGGAAAGTGTCGTTATAGGCCAGGATGTTCGCCTCGCGCGTCACGGTCTGCGAGAGGATCGCCGCGCCCTCGGCCTGGCGCAGCCCGGGATCGACCAGCACCCGGCCATAGGCGGCCGCGTTCTGCTGGAGGCGCTGTGTCACCAGCGGATCGCCGCTCATCAGCCCGGCTATGATGGCATTGTTGTGCGCATGCTCGCGGATCACCTGGAAGGTGCCGAGCATCGCCGATCCGAACAGCCCGCCCAGATTCTGGGTGATGCCGAACAGCGCCGAGAAGCTGACGAAATGCGTCGGCCCCTCGCGCAGCGCCCGGGTCAGCCCGACCAGCAGCGCCGGCCCGATGAACAGCGCGCTGGCAAAGCCGAGCAGCGCCTGGCTGAAATACATGTCGTGGGGGCGGATCAGGTTGGTCGAATCCGAATCGAGCAGCGCACCGACGCAGATCAGCCCCAGCGCGATCAGGATCGGTTTGCCGAGGAAGGTAGGGTCGATCGTCATCGCGCCGATGACCGCCCCGGCCAGCGTGGCGACCAGCACCACGGCGTAGAGCATCCGCAGCTGGTCATTGCCCATGCCCACCACCGCGAGCAGCCCCGACGCGCCGATCGTCTGCTCGGACAGCACCACGCGGGCCAGGATCGAGACGAGCGCGAAGCGCAATATGGCGCCGCTGCCCAGCCAGCGCGTGTTGAGCAGCGGGTTCCTGCGGTTATGCTCGATCACCAGCGCGGTGGGGATCAGGACGATCGCGCCGATCAGCGCCGGGGCGATCCACGGTGCCTCGAACCACCAGAGCGTCCGCCCGAGGCCCAGCACCGCGCAGAGCAGGGCGATGCCGGTCGCGAAGATCGGGAAGGTGACGAAGTCGAGCGGCTCGAACGCCTTCATCCGCTCGACCGGGGGCAGCACGAGCAGGCGCACGCCGGCAAGGCAGAATAGCGCCAGGCCCAGCTCGAACAGGTATAGCGACTGCCAGCGATCCGCCTCGAACACCTCGGTCGGGAAGAGCCGGGCGAGCGGCACCGCGGTCTGGGGCAGCGAGACGGCGAGGACGATGCCCTTCAGCCGGTGCTCGGGCGTCCAGGCCTGCACCATGTAGAGCAGCCCGACCGTGCTGCACGCCGCCGCCGCGATCCCGCTCAGCGCGCGCACCGCCACGGCGGTCGCGAAGCTGTGGGTGAAGATATGCGCCGCGGTGGTCAGCGCGAAGCCGATCAGGAAGATCTGGGTGAACAGCCTTATGCCGAACTGCTGGCGGAACTTGATCAGCAGCATGTTCGCGCAGACATTGGTCATCACATAGACGGTCGGCAGCCACTGGATCTCGGCCGAATAGAGGCCGAGCGAGCCCTGCAGCGTGGTCAGGTTGGCGGTGACGATCGCATTGCCGAGCGAGCCCGACATCACCACCAGCACGGCGACCGAGAAATAGGCGATGCGCCGCGGCAGCGGGTGCCAGGGGGTGGGAGGCGAGCCGGGGATCGGCGAGCGCTCGTGCGGAGCCGGCTCCCATGCCGCCTGCTCCTCCACTGCGCCGTTCGTTGCCATTCCGACATAATCCCTTGCAGGGCGGAACGATCCGCCAAAGGATTGCCTCTAGACCTTGGTATCGTCGCATGAATATCGCGCAATCGGCAACGCTCGGTTGCGCGAAGTGCAACTGCTCTTTGGGCTGAGCGCAGCGGGAAGGGCGGAGAGTACCGCCGCGTCGGAAGAAAGCTTCCCCGGCGCAGGCCGGGGTCCAGACTAAGCGTGCGCGGCGCAGACGCGCCAAGGCGCGTGATTTTCAAGGGCTGGGCCCCGGCCTTCGCCGGGGAAAGAAAGAGATCTGCGTGTGATTATTGCGGCAACCGCAGCTCACACCCGCGCATGACGCTCAGATCGCCCAGCCACTCCAGCGCGCCCGCCTCGGCAAGATCGGCCAGGCGCGCATGCAGCACGATGTCACCCGCTTGATAGAGGCCGTTGTCGGCGAATTCGCGAAGCACGGTGCCCACGATCAGTGCCATTTTCTGCCACGCCGCCGTCGCATGCCGCAGCAGGTCCGCATCGAAATGGTCGAGCGGCGCCGACTCCAGCGCACCGTCTGCGCCCAGCACGCGCAGGGGAGCATCCTCCGCCTGAAGCCGTGCCCAGGTCGCCAGCCATGCCGCGCGCCGTGCCGCCGGCAACGGCTCGGCCCGGTCGAGATAGTCGAGCAGTTCCTCGGCGTGGAGCGTGTGCAGGCGCGGCACTTCCAGGACCAGGCAGTCCCGTTCGCCCTGATGCGACAGCCACCACAGGAAGCCTGCCACGCTCTGCGCGCTGTCCGGGGATATCCACACTATCGGTGGCGCCGGCGTCTCGGCCGATGCCAAGAGGACCGGCAAGCTGTCCTCGACGGCCTCTCCCCAGTCCGCATAGCCCAGCACCGCCTCCACCCATGCGTCGCGCGCCTCCGCGTCGTAGCGCGCGATCGGGCCGAAGCTGAGATCGTCATAAGGCGCGACCGCGATGTCGGCACGGCCTGCCAGCGCGAGCGCCTGCTCCAGGCTGCCCCGCGCGGAGCGGCTGAAGATCACATGAAGCCGGGATTGTGGTGAAGCCATGCCCGCGGCCTAACCAGATATTGTGACAGGCTCCATCTGCGGTGTGTTCCGACGGGTACCTACAAGCCCTTGTGGTTGTCACGATTCCTTCACACCAAAAAATTTAACGTTCCGCGTTCGTTCCCTTGCCTTTCGGAAACCCTAGGAAAGTCCGTGCGTCGCGGCATTGCAGCAGATGTGAAGATGCCACGAGACGAGTCATTTTAGCGATGAAACGTTGTGGAAATTAACCATTTCGGGTCTTGTGCGCGGACTCGGTTTGGCACAATCTGTTGTGGTTGCACTGAGGGGCAAGCTCAAGCACTGGTGGACTCGCTGCCGCATACCCATATGCGGAAGGGATCGACTCGTGCCTGAGGCTGAGTGCGATGGACATGTTTTGTTCTTCGCGCGCAGCTGGGTCGATGCTAATATCGGCAGCCCCTTGAGTCGGGATTTGGTGCCAGCCCTGCGGGGTGGGCGAGTGAGCTTTGCCAGGGGTGAACGTCATGGAATTCAGGGACACGGAAAACAGCGTGAACGATACCGTCGCCGAAGCTCCTGCCGCCGCCGCCAAGGCTGGCGCGAAGGTGCGCAAGAAGAATGATTCGAAGTCCGTCGCTCCCCGTGCCTTCGACGTCGAGGTCGATCATTCGCGCGACGCGCTGCTGACCGAGTTCGGCAAGGAGACGCTGCGCGACCGCTATCTGCTGCCGGGCGAGTCCTTCCAGGACCTGTTCGTGCGCGTCGCCTCGGCCTATGCCGACGACCAGGCGCACGCCCAGCGTATCTACGATTACATCTCGAAGCTGTGGTTCATGCCCGCCACCCCCGTTCTGTCGAACGGCGGCACCGGCCGCGGCCTGCCGATCTCGTGCTTCCTCAATTCGGTGCCCGACAGCCTGAACGGCATCGTCGACACCTGGAACGAGAATGTCTGGCTCGCCTCGCGCGGCGGCGGCATCGGCACCTATTGGGGCAATGTCCGCGGCATCGGCGAGCCGGTCGGCCTCAACGGCAAGACCTCGGGCATCATCCCGTTCGTCCGCGTGATGGATTCGCTGACGCTGGCGATCTCGCAGGGGAGCCTGCGTCGCGGCTCGGCCGCCTGCTATCTCGACATCAGCCATCCGGAGATCGAGGAGTTCCTCGAGATCCGCAAGCCGTCGGGTGACTTCAACCGCAAGGCGCTCAACCTGCACCACGGCGTGCTGATTCCCGATGCGTTCATGGAAGCGGTGCGGGGCGGCGAGGAATGGATCCTGCGTTCGCCCAAGGACGGCTCGGAGCGCGGCAAGGTCGATGCCCGCGCGCTGTTCCAGAAGCTGGTCGAAACCCGACTCGCCACCGGCGAGCCGTACATCGTGTTCGCCGATCACGTGAACTCGAACATGCCGAAGCACCACCGGGATCTGGGCCTCAAGGTCTCGACCTCGAACCTGTGCTCGGAGATCACGCTCCCCACCGGCAAGGACCATCTGGGCAACGAGCGCACCGCCGTGTGCTGCCTCTCGTCGCTCAACATGGAAACCTGGGACCAGTGGAAGGACGACAAGAACCTGATCGAGGACGTGATGCGCTTCCTCGACAACGTCCTGCAGGACTATATCGATCGTGCCGAGCCGGGCATGGAAAAGGCCGCTTATTCGGCCAGCCGCGAGCGCAGCGTCGGCTTGGGGGTCATGGGCTTCCACTCGTTCCTCCAGGCGCGCGGCATCCCGTTCGAGGGCGCGATGGCGAAGTCGTGGAACCTGCGGATGTTCAAGCACATCAAGGCGCAGGTCGATCAGGCCTCGATGGCGCTCGCCGTCGAGCGCGGCCCATGCCCGGACGCGGCCGACATGGGCGTGATGGAGCGGTTCAGCTGCAAGATGGCGATCGCGCCGACCGCGTCGATCTCGATCATCTGCGGCGGCACCTCGGCCTGCATCGAGCCGATCCCGGCCAACATCTACACGCACAAGACGCTGTCGGGCTCGTTCTCGGTCAAGAACCCGTATCTGGAGAAGCTGCTCAGCGAGAAGAGCAAGAACTCGGATGCGGTGTGGAACTCGATCCTCGAGCAGGGCGGCTCGGTCCAGCACCTCGACTTCCTCACCCCGGAAGAGAAGGACGTCTACAAGACCAGCTTCGAGATCGACCAGCGCTGGCTGCTCGAGCTGGCCGGCGACCGCACCCCCTATATCGACCAGGCCCAGTCGCTGAACCTGTTCATCCCGGCCGATGTCGAGAAGTGGGACCTGCTGATGCTCCACTTCCGCGCCTGGGAGCTCGGCATCAAGTCGCTCTACTATCTGCGTTCGAAGAGCGTGCAGCGCGCCGGCTTCGCGGGCGGCGTGGAGGCCGACAACACGATCGACAAGCCGCAGTTCAACCTCGGTGAAAGCACCGACTATGACGAATGCCTGGCGTGCCAGTGAGGTGGCGGAGCTAGGGCGCCCGGATCCCAACTCCCTCTCCCCTTGTGGGAGAGGGAAGGGGCCCGCTGCCGAAGGCAGTGGGAAGGGTGAGGGGGCTGCGCGTCGATGGGTTCGTGGGAATGAGGCAGGGCTTACCAAGCGCCAGCTTCTTCCCGCGACAACCGTATTCCGCTCTCGCGATCTGCGTCGCAATGCGGGGCCCGTCGAACTCGCGCTCAAGGCGGCGCTTCGTCGCGGTTTGCCGGAAGCCGGTTTTCGCCACCAGGCGCCGTTCGGGCCCTATCATGTCGATTTCTGCTCGCATGCAGCGAAGCTGATCGTTGAAGTGGATGACGCCACCCATGCGGTGCGTCGGGATCGCGACGAGGCGCGGACGCGCTTCCTGAACATGGAAGGCTATCGGGTGCTGCGGTTCTGGAACAACGATGTGATGACGAATGTCGAAGGCGTCGTCGCCGAGATCGCCCGGAAGCTGCCGCTCGAATTGCGGGGGAATTTCGCGTGATGCGTCCCCCTCACCCTTCCGCCGCTACGCGGCTCCCTCCCTCTCCCACAAGGGGAGAGGGAATTTGGGGATCTCGCTCCCTCTCCCCTTGTGGGAAAGGGAAGGAGCCCGCGCGCGGAGCGCGTGGGAAGGGTGAGGGGGCTGCGCTTAAATCAAGCCTCTTCCTCGAAGATCTCGACCGCCACATCGGCGTTCGCGCTCAGGCGGACCGTGTCGCCTTCCACGCCGGCGACCAGGCCGAGCGAGATGTAGTGGTGATGCCCGGCATGCGAGCCCTCGGCGCCTTCGACCTCGGCGCCGCTGTCCTTCTTGGTGAGCTTGATGCGCTCGCCTTCGACATGGTCGACGGTGCCGACATGCACGCCGTCGGCGCCGATCACTTCCATATGCTCCTTGATTGCGCTCGCGTCGGTCATTGGGGTTCTCCTTGGGGGGATGGTGCGCACGCTAAACGCGCGCGGCCACGAAACGATGCAGCGCGGCGCGCACGCTGTCACTCACCCGAAAGGGGTATTGCATGAAGCCGTTCCGCACCCTGTCCGTCGCCGCCTTCCTGCTGCTCGCCGCCTGCGCGAAGCAGGTGCCGAGCGCGGTCCAGCCCGAGGCGCCGGGCTTCCTGCTGGGGCTCTGGCACGGCTTCATCTTCCCGGTGGCCTGGTTCCTCTCGCTGGTCATCCCCGACGTCGCGATCTACGCCGTGCCCAACAATGGCGGCTGGTACGACTTCGGCTATTTCCTCGGCATCTGCGTGTTCGGCGTCGGCGCCAATCGCGGCACCAAGGTGACCAAGGTCGTCTACCGCGACCGCGTCGTGCGCGAGCGCGGCGCCACGGTGATCGACCACGAATGACCCGCAGCCTCGCCTTGATGGCCGGCATCGCCGCCGCCGCGGGTGCCGCAGGGCTGGCGACGCTCGTCCGCCCGGCGCTGGCCCGGCGCACGCTCGGCCTGCCCGAAGGCGAGGCGGCGACCTATGCCCTGCGCATCGCCGGCATGATGCTGCTCGCGCTCGGCCTGTTCCTCGGCGGCTTCGCGGCCGTCTTCACTTTGGCGGGAGGGACGGCATGACCGCCCCGCTCGCACCCGCCCTTCCTTTTCCCAAGTTCGTCACGGAGTAATCCCCATGCCGCTTCTCGAAGCCCGCAAGACCTACAAGCCCTTCGAATATCCCTGGGCGTTCGATTTCTGGAAGCGCCAGCAGCAGATCCACTGGCTGCCGGAAGAGGTGCCGCTCGGCGAGGATTGCCGCGACTGGGCCCAGAAGCTCACCGATCACGAGCGCAACCTGCTCACCCAGATCTTCCGCTTCTTCACCCAGGCGGACGTCGAGGTGCAGGATTGCTACCACGAGAAATACGGCCGCGTGTTCAAGCCGACCGAGATCAAGATGATGCTGACCGCGTTCAGCAACATGGAGACGGTCCACATCGCCGCCTATTCGCACCTGCTCGACACGATCGGCATGCCCGAGACCGAATATGCCGCCTTCCTCCAGTACAAGGAGATGAAGGACAAGCATGACTATCTGAGCACCTTCGGCGTCGACAGCGACGAGGACATCGCCAAGACGCTCGCCATGTTTGGCGGCTTCACCGAGGGGCTGCAGCTCTTCGCCAGCTTCGCGATGCTGATGAACTTCCCGCGCTTCAACAAGATGAAGGGCATGGGCCAGATCGTCAGCTGGTCGGTGCGCGACGAGAGCCTGCACTGCGAAGGCATCATCAAGCTGTTCCACGCCTTCACCAAGGAGCGCAACTGCCTCACCCCGTCGGTCCGCGACGACATTCTCGACATGTGCCAGAAGACGGTGCGCATCGAGGACGCGTTCATCGACCTCGTCTTCGAGATGGGCCCGGTCAACGGCATGACGCCCAAGGAGATCAAGAAGTATGTCCGCTACATCGCGGACTGGCGCCTGGGCCAGCTCGGCCTCAAGCCGATCTACATGGTCGAGGAGCACCCGCTCCCCTGGCTCGCCCCGCTCCTGAACGGCGTCGAGCACGCCAACTTCTTCGAGACCCGCGCGACCGAATATTCGAAGGCAGCGACCCGCGGTAACTGGGGCGAGGTGTGGGACTCGTTCGACAAGCGCCAGAAGGCCAAGGTGGCGCCGGTCGCCAACGAGGACGCGGCTGAAGGCGGGCCGGACATGTTCTCGGGTTCGGGGATTGCGGCGGAGTAGGGAGATATATGACTAAGTCTGTCAGCCTTATATCTACAAAAGAAGCGGCCCTATATTTTGATAGTGTAATGCCGCTTGATGGTCTGACTGCGGCTAAGTCAAAAAACTCCGCCGACCAGTTCTCATATCATATTCCATATGAAGATCATGATCTTGCCGAAAAGATAGTTTCCAGTCTTCTTATTGATCAAGATCCTAGCGAGGTATTGTCATATTTAATATCGCTGCAATGGGCTTTAATTTTTTCGGAAACGGCATCTTTTAGGGATGTTACAAAAACTGACGTATCTCTTTGTGAGGGCTTAAGTCAAATTCATAGCATGAGCTTTGCAATTGAAGATTTCATAAATGGAAGATTGGCTAAGGAGAAGCTTCGGGCTGCCCTGGAAGTCTATCTTAAGCAGAAAGATTATCATACGTGCCCGGCGTGGGGCTACGACCCGCTTATTGAACTGCCAACGCAAGGCTCTGCCGCGCGGTTTGAGACTGCGCTGAGTGGTTTGAACCTCATAGACGTAGCGAAAGTAAGCTGGGACGCGGTAATAGAATTTAGGAAAGACCCTGAATCCTGTAGATCGCTGCGGGATCTCAGGGTGTTTTTCGATGAGAATTTTGAGGGGAAATCTTCATCCTATGTAGAGGATAAGCTTCTCTCGATTTTGGATAAGCAGGATACTGTTGCGCGCCTTTGGGGATTTGAAACAATTCAAAAGTCCCTTTCAGTGGCATTTTCCAACCAAAGCTCGATTGCAGCTTCGATGACCGGCTTGGCTGCAGCTGTTAGTGGGGCGCCGCTAAGCGCAGTGGCCGGGGCTGCACTTATAGTGCCGTTTGGAAGTGTAGCTGTAGAATTTGCTAAAGTATGTATCGATGCAAAGAAGGAAAATATCGATAGGCCCGTGCGGTTTTTGTCAAAGTTGAAGCGGCTGGCTAAATAGCTGGAGCTATAATCGTTGTCGTGTGGGTGTGAGTGATGCTGGGATTGATTTGCGTATTTCGCAAATGGTCGTTGTGTGTCTTTGCGGCCACAGCCCGCCCTAATCCGGTGCTGCATGCAACCCTCTGACTCCTCGCGCATTTCTCATAATGCCCCGCCGCCAGCGTCCGCGTATCCAGGGCGGCACAGGCGGGGCGTGTGTTTGAAATAGTCACGAGGTTTCCCCCAACATGCGTATCCTCCTCGCCGCCGCGGCATTCGCCGCGCTGCCCTTCGCCGTCCCCGCCGCCCAGGCGCAGGACACGGACGGCACCGCCACCACCTCCAGCGTCGCCGAAACCGCGCCCGACGGCACCCGCGCCTTCGGCATCGAGCCCTATGTCGGCATCCTCGGCGGCTATGAGCGGTTCGACGAGCAGGCCAATGCCGGCATCCCGCTCCCCGCGGACGGCAAGGCCTATGATGGCGGGCTGGTCCAGGGCGTCGCCGGCATCAACGTGCCGCTCGGCCCGGTGTTCATCGGCGCCGAGGGCAATGTCGTGAAGGGCTTCAAGGGCGATATCGACTGGGAGTACGGCGCCGCCGGCCGCTTCGGTCTGCGCGCGGGCGAGAGCGGCATGATCTACGGCAAGGTCGGCTATCAATGGGTCAATTTCGCCGCGCTCGGCGATGACAGCCGCGATTTCCACGCGATGACCTATGGCGCCGGCGTCGAGGTCGGGCCCAAGGACATCGGCCTGGGCGGCATCACCGGCAACAGCGGTGTGCGCCTGCGCATGGAGATCAACACCTTCGGCGCGGCCAAGAGCTTCCGCCCGATGGCGGGCCTGATCGCGCATTTCTGAGGCACGGAAAGGCGGCGCGGCCCCGGGCGCGCCGCCGATCGATAAGGGTGCAAAGCCCCTCCCCTCCGGGGGGGGGGTGGGGGGTGGGGCATGGTGTCTCACCGAGCCCTGCGCTCGCGGACAGTCCCCACCCCAACCCCTCCCCTGAAGGGGAGGGGCTTGTTTCCCCGTGGACCGTTTCGGTGCCAATAAACCCGCGCACAACCACCCCGACGGCTTGAGCGCCGCCCCGCACCCGATAGCCTGCGCGCTCCACCATCTGGAGGAGTGCACCCATGAAGAAGAAGATCGCAGTTGCCGCGCTGTTCGCGCTTTCGGCGCTCGCGCCCTCGGTCGCGCTGGCGTTCGACGATCCGCTGCCGCCGGGCTGCTTCTACGTCCTCGGCAAGCTGATCTGCGTCGACATGCCGATGGAGTGATCCCGGCAGCACATGGGTGGCGCGCTCCGCGTCGCCCATGTGCAATTTTCTGCTGTCCTACACGAACCGATATGGTTATTTGATTCGACTCACTTCAAACCAGAAGGAGTCGATGCGATGGAATATCAACCGATCCAGCCCGAAACCGAGGCTGAGCCACTCACCAATTACACCCCCGTTGTCCTGCGCACGCGCCGCGATGGCTGGACCGCCGATCGCCAGCGCCGCTTCCTGCTGGCGCTCGCCGAGACCGGCTGCGTGTCGGAGGCCTGCTCCGCGGTGGGGCTCTCGGCACGCTCGGCCTATGCCCTGCGCCGCCGCCCGGACGCCACTGCCTTTGCCGAAGCCTGGAACGACGCCCTGCTCGTCTCCACCGCCCGGCTCACCGCGCTCGCCTTCGAACGGGCGACGCGTGGCACGGTCCGCGAATATTGGAAGAATGGCGAGCTGGTCGGCGAAAGCCGCCAGCCTTCGGACCGGCTGCTGCTGTTCCTGCTCCAGCATCTGCGCAGCGACTGGTTCAGCGGCGCTGCGGTGCGCTCGCCGGTTGCCGGCGCACGCCAGCGCCTCGATGCCGCGGTGCAGGGGCTCGTCGACAATGAAGAGCCGGGCGAGCCGCTGGCGCTGCGCGACTATCAGGCCCAGCCGCCGCGCGATCTGCTCGAGCCTCCGGAAGACAGCGAGGAGTGGTGATCGCGCGCGCGTAGAGGTCGTGAACTTAGTGAACTTCCGCGCTGCTCGGGGCGTGATGTCTGCAAGGAAGAAGGCTGGTTCGCGCAACGACGCGACGACGCGAAGATGTCCCGCTCGCGGCGCGGTTTGTCCGTCGCGACAGCGGCATTGCGCATTCGGAGTTCGAAGAAGGAAGGCCGCTCACGCGGCAAGGGCCAGAATCGTCGCGTCGTCGCGTCGTTGCGCGAACAATCTTCCTTCTTCGCCTGGCGTCGCGAAACTCAGGCCCGCTTGCGCGCCGGGGTCTCGCCGTGATCGCAGGCGAAGCCTTCGCCCTCGCAGATCAGCCGGTCATAGCCGCTGCCCGGGCAGATGGCATGCGCGGTCAGGATCGCCGGGGTCAGGGCCTCAAGGCCCGAGCCGCGCCGGTCGAGCAGGCGGCGCACGGGGCGGCGCGAGCCGGTCCAGGCCTGGTGGCCGGCCTTGGGCGCCGGCGGCGGGGTCACCAGCAGGCCGACCGGGCGGTAATCGCCCATCGCCAGCCTGGGGAACACGCCCTTGGCGATCTTGCGCGCCCAGCCCGGCGTCGCGGGGCTGAGCGGCAGGTGCGGCACGACGTCGCCCGGCATCTCGTAGCGCAGGCAGGCGATGCGGGTGCGTTCATAGCTCGCGGCGAAGTCGGCATTGCCCGTGCGCGCCGCGGCGATGGTCGCCACGCTCACCGGCAGGTCGGTCCATTCGTTCGCCTGCGCCGCGCGCATCGCGGCAAGGTTGGCGAGCGCGCCGCCCTTGGAATGGCCGGTCAGGAACAAATGCCGGCGCGCCTTGCGGTCGAGCAGGCTCTGGTCGAGCATCGCCTGGATCGCGGTGCGCACGCCCGGGCCGGACCCTGCGTCGCTCCACAGCCGGCGCATCGATTCGGCGAAGCCGAAATGCACGCCGCCGCCATAATGCGAATCCTCGATGCACAGCGAGAAGGCGTCGTTCAGCCAGTCGAGCACCACGTCCCAGCCGTCATGCGCGTCGCCGAAGAAAGGGGGGAGCGAGCCGCGGAACGCCACCACCACGCCTTCGGGCGTGCGGCCGACCAGCGCCTGGTCGATCTGGCGGTTGCCGATCGCAGTCTCGCGGCGCACGACGAACGGCGCCTCGATCCAGCCGACATTGCGGCCATGGACCTGCATGCCCGGCTGATAGGCCTGGCTGGACGCGTAGAGCAGGCGGCGTTTCATGCAATCGTGCATCGGTATACTCCCCGGGACCCTATGCCTGTGCGCCAGATCGTGGTGAATGCACAATTAAGGTTAACACCGGAAAGTAGAGTCGCGCAGCCGGGCTTTCGCCGCGCCGGACCGTTGCGGAGCGCCCCCGCGGAAGGGGCGCCCCGTCGGGATCAATGCTTGTCGTCGGGCTTGCGATAGCTGTCGTGGCACGCCTTGCAGGCCTTGCCCAGCTCGCCGAACTGGGCGGCGAAGCCCGGCTTGTCGCCGGCCTTGGCGAGATCGGCCAGCTTGGTCGCGGCGGCGGCATAGTCGGCGGCGCGCGCCTCGAAGCCGGCGCGGTCGCCCCAGATCGTGGGCAGCGCGTCGGAGGTCGGCGCAGTGCTGCCGGCGGGGAACATGCCCGGGATCGCCTTCGCCCAGTTGGCGAGCGCGCGTGCAGCGAAGCCGACCGTCTTGGGATCGTCGCCCCGGTCGATGGCGCCCTTGATCTGGCCGGTCAGCGCGGCGGAGAGCAGGAAGGCGGCGCGGCGGCCGGCGATGAGGTCGGCATTGGCGTCGGCGGTGGTCGCGGCCGGGGCGGCGGCTACGGCGCGGCTGCCCGGGGCGGTGGCTGCCATGGTGACGAACAGCGCCGCGGCGGCGCCGAGTGCAAGCGTGGTAATGCGCATCGATGGCTCCCTTGGTCGGAGGGGCACAGGCTTAGGCCGGGTGGTGGCGGCCCGCAACGGGGACGGAAGCTTGTCCATAATGGAGGAGCTTCCGTCCGAAACGGCGCTTGGATCGCCTATCGTGCCGGCGTGGCAGAAGGCGAAGCTCCTCGGGTCGAACAGGCATGCGAACGTTGTGGCGGCGTTGCCGTCACCCGCGATGCCTGGGCCGAATGGGACGTCAGTTCCCAGGCCTGGGTGCTCAGCGAAACGTTCGATTTCGCCTTCTGCCACCAATGCCACCGCGAGACGCGGCTGGTGGTGCGGGGAGTGGAGGCGGGGCGCTGATGCTCTCGCGCTGCCGTCTCCCTCCCCGCAGTCCGCTGGGCCGCGGCGAGCGTCAGCCGGCGGCGCCCAGCTGCCACAGCATGAAGGCCATCTCGTCGGCGGATTCCTTCAGGCTCTCCCAGCGGCCCGACTTGCCGCCATGGCCGGCGCCCATGTTGGTCTTGAGGACCAGGACGTTGTCGTCGGTCTTGGTCGCCCGAAGCTTGGCCGCCCATTTGGCCGGCTCCCAGTACGTCACCCGCGGGTCGTTGAGCCCGCCGGAGATGAACAGCGGCGGATAGGCCTGGGCGGTCACATTGTCGTACGGGCTGTACGAGCGGATCAGCTCGAACGCTGCGGCGTCTTCCACCGGATTGCCCCATTCGGGCCATTCGCCAGGGGTCAGCGGCAGGCTCTCGTCGAGCATGGTGTTGAGCACGTCGACGAACGGCACGTCCGCCACGACGACGCCCCACAGCTCGGGGTCGGAGTTGACCACCGCGCCCATCAGCTCGCCGCCGGCCGAGCGTCCGGCGATGGCGATGCCGCCCTTGTGGGTGAAGCCCTGGTCGATCAGCCCCTTGGCCACGTCGACGAAATCGTTGAACGTGTTGGTCCGCTTCGCCAGCTTGCCGTCGAGATACCATTGCTGGCCCAGATCGTCGCCGCCGCGGATATGGGCGATGGCGAAGGCGACGCCCCGGTCGAGGAAGGAGATGCGGCTGGTCGAGAAGCCCGGCGGGATCGCATAGCCATAGGCACCGTAAGCGTAGAGATAGAGCTTGCCGCTGCCGTCCTTCGGGAAGTCCCTGGGATAGACGATCGAGACCGGCACCTCGGTCCCGTCGCGGGCGGCGATCTTCAGCCGCTCGGTGCGGTACTTGCTTCCGTCATAGCCCGACGGGATCTCCTGCACCTTCAGCGTCTCGAGGTCGCCGGTAGCGACGTCATAGTCGTAGACCGTGCCCGGCGTGACCATCGACTCATAGCTCAGCCGCAGCTTGTCGACGGCATATTCGGGATTGTCGCCCAGGCCCGCGACATAGCTCGCCTCGGGGAACTTCAGCCGCACCGGGGCGATGGCAGGGTCGTAGCGGTGGAGCTCGATCTGATCGAGCCCGTCCTCGCGCCCCTCGACGATGAAGAAGTCGGCGAAGCTGGCGACGCCGGTCATGTAGAAATGCGGCGAGGGCGCGATCCGCTCGGCCCATTCGCCGGGATTGGCGAGGCTGGCGGTGACCAGCCGAAATTGCGGGTCGGTATCGTTGGTGTGGATGAACAGCGTGTCGCCGTGCAGGTCGACATCATATTCGCGGCCCCGCTTGCGCGGGCTGACCAGGATTGGCGCGGCGAGCGGATCATTGGCCGGGTAGAGGCGGATCTCGCTGGTCTCATGGTCGCTGGTGGTGAGCAGGATCCATTTGCGGTCGCTGCTCAGCTCGGCGCCGACCGAGAAGCCGAGCTCCTCCTCGAAATAGACCGTCACGTCACTGGCCGGATCGGTGCCCAGCCGGTGGAGCTTGATCGTCCGCGTCCGCCAGTTCTCGTCGGTCACGCCGTAGAGGATCGCGTCGCCGGTGCTGGCGAAGACGATGTTGCCGATCGTGCCTTCGATCGAGACGTCGCCCCATTTGCCCGCCGCGCCTTCGATCCGCTCGCCGATCGCCTCGCCGCCGGCCAGGTCCTTGAAGCGGATCGTGTAGCGCTCCGATCCGTCGTCGTCGGTCGAATAGGCCATCAGCGCGCCGTCCTCGCTGATCGTGATCGCGCCGACGCGGAAATATTCCTTGCCCGCGGCGAGCGCCGGCTCGTCGAGGATCAGCTGGTCGGCACCCCCGGCGACCGGCTTGCGCCACAGCCGCGGATATTCGCCGCCGACCTCGTGGTCGCTCCAGTAGAGCCAGTCGCCCTCCTTTTGCGGCACGGAGGATTCATCCTCCTTGATCCGCCCGCGCATCTCCTTGAACAGCGTGTCGGAAAGCGGCTTGAGCGGCTCCATCACCGTTTCGAAGAAACCGTTCTCCTCCTCGAGATAGGCGAGCACGTCCTTGTCGGTGACGGTGGGGTAGCCCGGGTCCCTGAGCCAGGCCCAGGGATCCTCGATCGTGACGCCGTGGGTGGTGAAGCTGTGGGGGCGGGTGGCGGCGACGGGTGGCTTGGGAAGGTCGGTCATCCTGCCTTCCTAGCGCCCGCCCCTGCGTCAGGCCAGCGCCGCCGAGCGCCGGCGCACCAGCCGCGGCGCCAGCACCATGGCGAGGCTGACCAGCGCCATGGCGGCCGCAGCGAGCGAGACTGCCGGATAGCCCAGCCCCTCGCGGATCACTTCGCCGCCCAGCGCCGCGCCGATCGCATTGCCCAGGTTGAACGCGCCGATGTTCATCGCCGAGGCGAGGTTGGGCGCCTCATGCGCGGCGTCCATCACCCGCATCTGCAGCGGCGGGACGAGCGCGAAGCTCGCAGCGCCCCAGAGCGGCATCAGGATGATCGCGACCGGCAGCGAGAACATGCCGAAGGCGAAGGCGACGAGCAGCACTGCCAGCGCCGCGGTCATGGTGATCAGCGCGCCTTCGACCGACTTGTCGGCATAGCGCCCGCCCAGCCAGTTGCCCGCGGTCAGGCCGACGCCGAAGATCACCAGTGCCGCGGTCACCCAGAAGGTCGAGGCGTGCGCCGCCTCGCGCAGGATCGGCGCGATATAGGTGAATACAGTGAACATCGCGCTGAACCCGACCATCGTCAGGGCAAGCGCGAACAGCACCGGGCCGCGACCGAGCACGCGCAGCTCGGCCATCATGTCGGCATCCTTCTCGGCGGGCAGGGCGGGGACGAACAGGCGCAGCGCGACCATCGTCACCATGCCGATCGCGGCGATGGCGGCGAACACCGAGCGCCAGCCGAACACCTCGCCCGCCCAGGTGGCGAGCGGCACGCCGCCGATCGTCGCGATCGTCAGCCCCATGAACATGGTGGCGATGGCGCCGGCACGCTTCTCGGGTGCGACCAGCCCGGCGGCGACCACCGATCCGACGCCGAAGAACGCGCCATGGTTGAGCGAGGTGACGATCCGCGCGGCGAGCAGCATCGCATAGCTGTCCGACACCGCCGCCAGTAGGTTGCCGGCGGTGAAGATCGCGGCGAGCGCGATCAGCAATGTGCGGCGCGGCACCCGTCCGGTGGTGAGCGTCATCAGCGGCGCGCCGATCAGCACGCCGATCGCATAGGCGCTGACCAGCAGCCCGGCGGTGGGGATCGATACGCCGAGGTCGCCCGCGATCACGGGCAGCAGGCCCATCGGGGTGAATTCGGTGACGCCGATGCCAAAGGCACCGATGGCGAGCGCAGTGAGCGCGAGATGGGAACTCATGGGACCATGCTCCGGGGATTTGTGCGGCAACGCAAATGGACTGCGCGCCGGGCTTCCGGTAGGCCGCGCAAAGGCGAAACATCTGTGCATTGGATTCACGAATGACCCGCGTCATGGCCGATCGTTCGGGCGAGATGGAAATCTTCGTCACCGCGGTGCGCGAAGGCAGCCTCTCCGCCGCTGCCCGCCGGCTCGCGCTCACGCCCTCGGCAGTCAGCCGCGCGCTCGCCCGGATCGAGGCGCGGCTGGGCGTTCGGCTGATCACCCGCACCACCCGCAAGCTGGTGCTGACCCCCGAGGGCGACGCCTATCTCCACGCCGCCCAGCGCATCCTCACCGACATCGCCGAGGTGGAGGAGGAGCTTGCCGACCAGGCCTCGCCGCGCGGGCGGCTGCGGGTCAGCGCCGCGCTCGCCCATGGCCGGCTGGCGATCGTGCCTTTGCTCGGTGAGTTCGTCGCGCTCTATCCCGGCATCCTGGTCGATATCAGCCTGAGCGACACGCTGGAGGATGTCGCGGGCGGCCGTGCCGATGTCGCGATCCGCTTCGGTCCGCTGGCGGACAGCGCGCTCACCGCCCGCAAGATCGGCGAGACCGGGCGCTCGATCGTCGCCGCGCCGGCCTATCTCGCCCGGATGGGCACGCCGCAGGTCCCCGAGGACCTGCATGCGCACAATTGCCTGAACTTCAACTTCCGCCGCGCCGAGCCGGTCTGGCCCTTCCGCCAGGAGGGGCGCGATTATGCGCTGCCGGTGGGCGGCAATATCGAGGCGAACAATGGCGAGACGCTGGTCGAGCTGGCGCTGGCCGGCGTGGGGATCGCCCGGGTCGGCAGCTTCAGCGTGGCCGCGGACCTCGCCGCGGGCCGGCTGGTGGAGTTGCTCGAGCCGTTCAACCCGGGCGACCGGGAGGACATCCATGCAGTGTTCGTTGGCGGCGCGACCCGGCCGGCGCGCGTGCGGGCGTTCGTCGAGTTTCTGGTGGAGAAGCTGGGCTCCTCCAAGTCCCCGTCCCTGGAAGGGAGGGGCTAGAGGTAGCTAGCGGCTTGGCGATACTGAAACCGAGCCTCCTGCTTGCGCCGTATCGCCAGGCTTCCACCCACCCCTGACCCCTCCCTTCCAGGGAGGGGAGTTTCAGTCCTCCTCTCGCCCCGGCCGGTCGTACAGCTCCCATTCCTGCTCGCCGGTCACGACATCGGCATAGGGCCTGCCGCTGGCATCCCGGCTCGGTGCGTAGCGGAAGCGTTTCTTGATCAGCCGGCACGTCGTCTCGTCGAGATCGGCATTGCCGCTCGATCGGGTCACCTGGCAATCGGTCACGCGCCCATTCACCTCGACGACGAAGCGCAAGCCCACCGTCCCCTGTGCGCCCGCCCGTGCCGCCGCCCTGGGATAGTCGCGCCCGGTGATGTCGCCTTCGAGCAGCCGCAGCGCGGTGCCGCCGCCACCGCCCGCGCCATTGCCCCGGCCGCCCGATCCGGTGCCGTTGCCAACGCCGCCCGCGCCGGTTCCAGGCCCGGCGACCGGCGCGTTGCCCGAGCTGACGTCGCTGCCCTGGGCAGGCGTCGTCGCGGCGGGCATGGGCTGGGGCAGGACCGTCTTGACCGGCGTTGCCACTTCGGTGGCGCGGGAGACGAGATTGGGCGGCGCGGCCTTGCCTTCCTCCTTGGGCGTGCGCGGCCTGGGCTTGGGAGCGATCTCGGGCTCCGGAGGCGGTGGCGGGGGCAGGGTGAAGTCGACCAGTTGCATCGCCCGGGTCGGCACCACGCTCAGCCGCACGCCCAGCCCGTGCATCAGCATCCAGACGAGCAGCCCCACCAGGACGAGCGCGCCGAGCGCGCTGCCCAGCCGTTCGCGCGGAGAGGAAATGCCGGCACCTTGGCGCATGCCCGATCAATGCCCTGCAGGGGCCGAACGATCCCATGAACGGCTTGTTGTTTTCAGTTCATGCAACCGGGCGTACCCGGGCGCCGTTCTAACCTGCATTGGTTCAAACAAGGGATGGAAATCATGCGTAAGCTCATTGCGGCCGTTGCCGCTTTCGCGCTGGCCATGCCCGTCGCGATGCCGATCGAGGCGGCGCAGGCCCAGAGTCACTACAAGGGCAAGTCGACCAAGTCGCGTGCCTATTACAAGAAATGCCGTCGCTCGCCCGGCCATGCCGGCCTGATCGGCGGTGCGGCGGTCGGCGTGCTCGCCGGTCCGGCGATCATCGGCCACGGTCTGCTCGGTGCGGCGGTCGGCGGTGTCGGCGGTGCCTTTGGCGGCCGTGCGATCGATCGCACGATCAGCGCCAAGCACCGCTGCTATTATGTCCGTCGTCGCTAGGTAGAGCGGCCGCGCGCGGTCACCGGCCAGCTGCCGGTGACCGCGTCGCCCTCTACCAGCCAGTAGCAATCGTACAGATTCACCGTCGGGTCGCAGTGCGGCGGAACGAGCGTTGTCCGCTCCGCCAGGCCCGGCAGATCCTCCCCGATCAGCGCACCTTGCTCGTCGCCCATGAAGGCGTAACGCGCGGTGCCTGACATGGGTACGGGCACCCCGGCATCGGTGGCGAAAGACTTCAATCCCGCATCGATCGTCACCATGCCGGGCGTGTTCGCGCTGACCACGGTGGAATCCACCCAGAGCGACTGCTCGAAGCTCGGTCCGGCCAGCTCGCAATCGCGATATTCGCGGTCGAGGAAAATGTAGCTGCCCACTTGCAGCTCGGTCAGCACGCCCAGCTCGGCATCGATGGCGAAGGTGCCGGTGCCGGCACCTGTCACCACCGGAATCGCGAAGCCCGCCGCTTCCAGCGCTGCCAGCACGGTGCGCAGATAGTCGGTCCTCCCCACGATCGCCGCATGCCGGTCGGCGAAGGTGGTGATGTGCTGCTCGGACCCGCAATAATATTGCACCCCGCCCAGCTTCAGCCCCGCCGCGGCGATCGCCCGGGCCAGCTCGACCGCGGCTTCGGGCGAAGTAACGCCGGTGCGATGCTTGCCCGGATCGACATCAACGAACACCGTCACGCCGCTGCCGGCCAGCGCCCGCACCACATCCGGATGGTCCACCACTGCCGACAGCCGGATCTTGCCTGCCAGCGCCTTCAGCCGCGCGATCCCTCCACTGGTGACTACCGGCGAGGTGAGGTGAATGTCGCCCACCCCGTCCGCCGCCAGCGCCTCGGCCTCGCCCAGCTTGGCACAGCATATGCCCACTGCGCCCGCTGCGATCTGCCGCCGGGCGATCTCGCCGCTCTTGTGCGTCTTGGCGTGCGGCCTGAGCGCCAGGCCGCGCTCGTTCGCGAACGCCGCCATCGCCGCGATGTTGCGGTCCATCGCCGCCACGTCGAGCAGCAGGGCAGGGGTGGCCAGGTCGGTACGGGGCAGGGGGAAATGCGTCATCGCCTCGGACTAGCGCAGGATGTGACTTTTGCCGAATATCGGCGCAAAGCAGCCCCATAGATTCCAGCAATAGAGTAATCCCATGTCCAGCTATGCCGACCGCCTCCAGGCCCTTCGCGAACAGCTGAAGCGCGACCGACTCGATGGATTCGTCGTGCCGCTCACCGATGAGCACATGTCTGAATATGTCGGCGCCTATGCCCAGCGCCTCGCCTGGCTGACCGGCTTCCAAGGCTCGGCCGGTACCGCGGTGGTGTTGCCCGAGGCGGCCGCGATCTTCACCGACGGCCGCTACACGATCCAGGTCCGCCAGCAGGTCTCGGCGGACGAGTGGGAATATGTCGGCGTGCCGGCCACTAGCGTTGCGTCCTGGCTGGGCGCGCATGCCCCCGACGGCGGCCGTATCGGCTATGATCCCTGGCTGCACACCCGCGCCTGGGTCGAGGAAGCTCGTAAGGCGTTGGCCGAGAAGGGCGCCGAGCTCGTCGCGGTGAACACCAATCCGATCGACGCCGTCTGGCCCGACAAGCCCCAGCCCTCGGACGCGACGCTCGCCGTCCAGTCCGACGATCTCGCCGGCAAGTCCTCGCCCGCTAAGCGTGCCGAGATCGCCGACTGGCTGGCCGAGCGCAAGGCCGACGCGGTGGTCCTTTCCGCGCTCGATTCGATCGCCTGGGCGTTCAACATTCGCGGCACGGATGTCAGCCATACGCCGGTTGCGCTCGCCTATGCCGTGGTCAACGCCGACGGCACCGCCGATTTCTTCGTCGCCGAGGAGAAGGTGACCGACGAAGTCCGCAAGCATCTCGGCAACGCGATCCGCATCCACGACCGCTCGGCCTTCGCGCCGGCGCTCCAGGGCTTTGCCGGCAAGCGCGTCGCCGCCGATCCGGGCAGCGCAGTCGCGGCGATCTTCGATGCGCTCGACGCCGGCGGCGCCAAGGTGCTGTCGCTGCGCGATCCGGTGATCCTCGCCAAGGCGATCAAGAACCCGGCCGAGATCGCCGGGCAGAAGGCGGCCCAGGCGCGCGACGGCGCCTCGCTCTCGCGCTTCCTGAAGTGGTTCGAGGAAACCGCGCCCCAGGGCGGCCTCACCGAGATGTCCGCTGCCGACAAGCTGCGCGAATTCCGCGACCAGACCGGCGTGCTCAAGGATCTGAGCTTCGACACCATCTCCGCCACCGGCCCGAACGGTGCGATCCCGCATTACAAGGTCACCGACGAATCGAGCCTGCCGATCGAGCTGGGCCAGCTCTATCTCGTCGATTCGGGCGGCCAGTACGCCGACGGTACCACCGACGTCACCCGCGTCATGCCGGTGGGCGAGGCGAGCGACGAGATGAAGGACCGCTTCACGCGCGTGCTCAAGGGCCATATCGCCATCGCCACGGCGATCTTCCCCGATGGCACCACCGGCGCCCAGCTCGACAGCTTCGCGCGGCGCCCCCTGTGGGAAGTCGGCCTCGACTATGGCCACGGCACCGGCCACGGCGTCGGCTCGTACCTGTCGGTGCATGAAGGCCCGCAGCGTATTGCCCAGCCCTTCTATCCGGGCGGCCAGAGCCTCGAGCCGCTGCGCGAGGGCATGTTCCTGTCGAACGAGCCCGGTTACTATAAAGCGCAGGAATTCGGCATCCGCATCGAGAACCTGGTGCTGGTCACCAAGCAGTTGATTTCGGGTGCGGAACAACAAATGCTCGGCTTCGAGACGCTCACCTTCGCGCCGATAGAGCGAACGCTGATTAAACCATCTTTGCTAACCGAGCAGGAACTGGCCTGGCTCAATGCTTATCATGCTGAAGTTCTGCGGATTTTGGGGCCGCAGCTGAGCGGGGACGAGTATCAATGGTTAGAGGCGAAGTGCGCACCCATCGGGTGATGTGGTTCCTGGCCGGCGCGGTCACGATGGCGATGTATCTGCAGGGGCCGCATGCGATCGCGCGCAACGCCTATGATGCAAGCGAACGCGTATCGCTCTGGTTCGGCTCGCTCTGAGAATCGGAGGAGTCGCCGGGCGCGGCCTGCTCGCGGGCCTGGGCCTTGCGCTTCCTCAGATTTGCCCGCAGCGCCTCCGCCAATCGGGCTTTCTTTTCCGCTTCGCTCATTTTCCCGCGATAAACCGTCCGCATGCGGGTTGACAATCGGGCGTACCCAAGCACATAGGCGCCTCCCGCTTGGGACCCGGCACTTGCCGGACCGTTCGAGCGAGTGCTGCCGTAGCTCAGTGGTAGAGCGCATCCTTGGTAAGGCTGAGGTCGTGAGTTCAATCCTCACCGGCAGCACCACTCGCCCCTAGAAGGCGAACAAGTCCCCCATGCGGGGCTCCTGCTCCAGGAAATCGGTGATCGTGCGATAGATGGCCTCGAGATCGGTGTCGTCGATGCAATAGGGCGGCATCACATAGACGGTGTTGCCCAGCGGCCGAATCAGCACGCCGCGTTCGTGCGCGAAGGCCTTGAGCCGCGTTCCCACCGAATTGAGATAGGCCGATTCGCTCGCGCCGATCTCCGCCGCGACGATGGTGCCCAGCCGGCGCGGGTTGCGGATCAGCGCATGGGTGGCGAGCCGGTCGAGCCGGTCCTGCTGGCGGTCGCCCAGGTCGGCGATTCGGTCGAGCACCGGCTCCTCGCGCCAGATCGCCAGGTTTGCGTTGGCGGCGGCGCAGGCGATCGGATTGGCGGTGTAGCTCGACGAGTGGAAGAACATCCGCGCGCGGTCCTGCGAGAAATGCGCCTCGAAGATCGGTGCGGTCGCCAGGGTCACCGCCAGCGGGATCGCGCCGCCGGTCAGGCCCTTGGACAGGCAGAGGATGTCGGGGACCACGCCTGCCCGCTCGCAGGCGAGCAGGCTGCCGGTGCGGCCCCAGCCGGTCATCACTTCGTCGGCGATGAACAGCACGTCGTGTGCCGCGCAGATCTTGCGCATCTCGGCGAGCAGGCTGGCCGAGTAGAATTTCATGCCCCCGGCGCCCAGCACCAGCGGCTCGACCAGCAGCGCGGCAGGCCTCTCGCGGCACTGCGCCTCGAGCGCGTCGAGCGTCGCTTGGCTCTGGCCTGGCTCGGGGAAGGGAATGGTCGATACGTCGAACAGCAGCGGCTGGTAGGGCCGGTTGAACACCCCGCGCGCGCCGACCGACATGCCCCCGATCGTGTCGCCGTGATAGCCGTGCTCGAGGACCAGGATACGGTTCCTGGGTTCGCCGCGATTGTCCCAGAAGCCCAAAGCCATCTTCAGCGCGACTTCGACGCTGGTCGAGCCGCTGTCCGAGTAGAAGACGTGCTGGAGCGGGTCGGGCAGAATCCGCACCAGCTCGCGGGCGAGCGTCTCGGCGGGCTCGTGCGTCCAGCCGGCGAAGATGATCTGGTCCATGTTCGCCGCCTGCTCGGCGATCGCCGCCATGATGCGCGGGTGGCAATGGCCATGCGTCGTCACCCACCAGGACGAGATCGCATCGACGAAGCGGCAGCCATCGCTTGTGTGGAGCGCGGCGCCTTCGGTGCGCACGACTTCGGGGATCGGCTCGCCCAGCCCGTGCTGGGTGAAGGGGTGCCAGACGGGGGAGGTCATGCGGGGAAATCCGGAAAGGCTTGGGCAAAGGCGGCGGCGAGGGTAGGGCGGCCGAGCGAGTCGAGGATCGGCAGGCGACCGAGCCGGCGCACGCCGCCGATCGCGGCGATGGTCGCCTCGCTGTCCTCGTTGGCCTCGCCGACGAACGCCACGCCGAGGATCGGCACGTCGCGAGCGCGCAGCGCCTCGATCGAGAGCAGGCTGTGGTTGATCGTGCCGAGCGCGGTCCGCGCGACCAGCACGGTCGGCAGCTTCCAGAGCGCGAACAGGTCGGCATAGAGCAGCTCGCGCGTCACCGGCACCAGCACGCCGCCAGCGCCCTCGATCACCAGTGGGTCGATCTCGGGCGGCCCCAGCCGGTCGGGATCGATCGTCACCCCGTCGATCTCCGCGGCGAGATGCGGCGAGCAAGGCGTGGCCAGCCGATAGGCCTCGGGCAGCACCGTCGCCCCCGACAGCGCCATGACCCGCTCGCCATCGCTGCCGCCGTCGAGCCCGCTCTGGATCGGCTTCCAATAGGTCGCGCCCAGCGCCCCGGCCAGGCCAGCGGCGAAGACGGTCTTGCCGATATCGGTATCGGTGCCGGTGACGACGATCCTCATGCCAGCCCCCCGATCGCCTCGGCCAGCGCCGCGACATCCGCCTCGGTCACGTTGAGCGTCAGCGAGATGCGCAGCCGCGAGGTGCCCGCCGGCACCGTAGGCGGCCTGATCCCGCGCACGTCGAAGCCGAGCCGCTGCAGCTCCGCCGCCATCGCCATGGTCCGCGCATCCTCGCCGATCACCAGCGGCAGGATCTGCGATCCGGTCGCCTGTACGCCCACCGGCGCGAGCAGCGCCTCGGCGCGTGCGATCAGCCCGTGCAGCCGCTCGCGCCGGCCCGGTTCGGCGATCAGCCCGAGCGCCGCTTCCACCGCCACCGCCATCAGCGGCGAAGGCGCGGTCGAGAAGATGAAGGCCCGCCCGCGATTGACCAGGAAGTCGCGTACCACGCGCGGCCCGCACAGCAGCGCGCCTTCGCAGCCCAGCGCCTTGCCGCAGGTGTGCAGCGTGATCAGGTTCTCGCGCCCCGCCAGTTCCGCCGCCAGCCCGCGCCCGTCGGGCCCGAACACGCCGGTGGCATGCGCCTCGTCGACGATCAGGATCGCGCCGTGCCGGTCGGCCAGCGCGGCGAGATCGGCCAGCGGCGCCTGGTCGCCATCCATCGAATAGAGGCTCTCGACCGTGATCCACACGCGCCCGGTGCCGCCTTCGTGCCGCCAGTCGAGGATCGCGTCTTCGAAGTCGCCGACATCGTTATGCGCCGCGCTCCGCGCCTCGGCCCGGCTCAGCCGCATCCCCTCATGCGCGCTGGCATGGACCAGCGCATCGTGCAGGATCAGGTCGCCGCGCTGGGGCAGGGTGGAGAGCAGGGCCGCATTGGCCGCATAGCCGGTCGAGAAATAGAGCGCGCTCTCGCTGCCGAAGAAACGCGCCGCCGTCGCCTCCAGCCGCTCATGCTCGCCGTGGTTGCCGCGCAGCAGCCGCGATCCGCCCGATCCGATCGGCACGCCCGCATCGATCGCGTCGCGCACCGCCGCCGCCAGCGCGGGATCGCCGGCGAGGCCGAGATAGTCGTTGGAGGAGAAGTCGCGCCCGGCCCGCGCGCTCAATCGGCGGGCACGCGTGCGTTCGGCTAGCTCGGCAAGGTCGCGCCGCTGGTCTTCGAAATACGCCATCACCAGCGCCCATAGGCCCACTGGGCCGATCGGCCAACGCCGCGTGCTTGCCCTGCCGAAACCATTGGTGTATTATCAATGCAATACACGTTCGGGAGGCGAGAGATGCAGCGGTCCTTTGTCGGCGATCATGGAAGGCCCTTCGGCACGGTCGCCGCGCTGCTTTGCCTGTTGTTCATCGTCGCGCTGTTCGTGCTCGGCGATGTCGCGCACGACCTGGCGGGGGCGGCGGACCCCTTCGCGGCGATCGCCCGCAACCGGCTCGACATGGCCCAGCCCTATTGGGGCCTGCTGCTCGCCAACGAGATCGTCCGCTGCGTATTCGCCGGCGCGCTGCTGCTGGCGATGCTCACGCTCGCAGGTCCGATCGGCCCGCGCACCCCGGGGCGCGACTTCGCCCTGCTCGCAGGCGGCGCGGGCGTGGTCTGCCTTGCCATCGCCGCGCATTTCCGGATCGAGGCGGCCGCATTGATCGGCCAGGGCCGCATCTCGCCGCGCGCCGATCTCGTCGCCGCGCTGATGCTGCTTGGTCATGCCGGCGTCGCGCTCTGGGCGACGCTGACGGTGCGCGAGGCGCGTGCCGCCGGCAGCCTGCCCGCCTGGGTGCAGCTCGCCGGGCTGGTCTTTGCCGGCCTCGCCTTCACCTCGGGCTTCGTCCGCCCCTTCCTCGAGTTCGCGGGCTTTGCCGGCATCCTCTGGTGGGGCGGCGTCTTCCTCACTCTCTATCGCCCGGAAGACCGGATCGCACGCTGACTTCTTGCAACCCGGCCGCGTTTCCCCGATCAGGCCGGCAAGCAAGGAGAAAGCCCATGAAGACCCGCGCCGCCGTCGCCTTCGAAGCGAAGAAGCCGCTCGAAATCGTCGAGCTCGATCTCGAAGGGCCCAAGGCGGGCGAAGTGCTGGTCGAGATCATGGCGACCGGCATCTGCCACACCGATGCCTATACGCTGGACGGTTTCGACTCGGAGGGCATCTTTCCCAGCGTGCTCGGCCATGAAGGCGCCGGCGTGGTCCGCGAGGTCGGCCCGGGCGTGACCAGCGTGAAGCCGGGCGATCACGTCATCCCGCTCTACACGCCCGAATGCCGCCAGTGTAAGTCGTGCCTCAGCGGCAAGACCAACCTCTGCACCGCGATCCGCGCCACCCAGGGCAAGGGCCTGATGCCCGACGGCACTACGCGGTTCAGCTACAAGGGCCAGCCGATCTACCACTATATGGGCTGCTCGACCTTCTCGAACTTCACCGTGCTGCCCGAGATCGCGGTGGCGAAGATCCGCGAGGACGCACCGTTCCAGAGCAGCTGCTATATCGGCTGCGGCGTCACCACCGGCGTGGGCGCGGTGATCAACACCGCCAAGGTGCAGGTCGGCGACAATGTCGTGGTCTTCGGTCTGGGCGGCATCGGCCTGAACGTGATCCAGGGCGCGCGGCTGGCGGGTGCCAACAGGATCATCGGCGTCGACATCAACCCGGACCGCGAGGAATGGGGCCGCCGCTTCGGCATGACCGAGTTCCTCAACTCCAGGGGCATGAGCCGCGAGGACGTGGTCGCCGCGATCGTCGCGATGACCGATGGCGGCGCCGACTATACGTTCGACGCGACCGGCAACACCGAAGTGATGCGCATCGCGCTCGAGGCCTGCCATCGCGGCTGGGGCACCAGCATCATCATCGGCGTGGCCGAGGCGGGCAAGGAGATCGCGACGCGTCCCTTCCAGCTCGTCACCGGCCGCAACTGGCGCGGCACTGCGTTCGGCGGGGCCAAGGGCCGCACCGACGTGCCCAAGATCGTCGACATGTACATGGCGGGCAAGATCGAGATCGATCCGATGATCACCCACGTCATGGGCCTGGAAGAGATCAACAAGGGCTTCGACCTGATGCACGCCGGCGAGAGCATTCGCAGCGTCGTGGTCTACTGAGCGAAGGAGCGGGGGACATGTTCAACCACATCATGGTCGGCGCGAACGACATCGAGCGGTCCAAGGCATTTTACGATGCCGTGCTGGGCACGCTCGGCGCGGGTGAGCCGGTGCGCAACGTCGCGGCAAGCGGCCATGTCCGCTTCTTCTATCGCCACAATGGCGGCAGCTTCGGGATCAGCGAACCGATCGACGACGAGCCGGCGACCTTTGCGAACGGCGGCACGATCGGCTTCAAGTGCGAATCGCCCGAGCAGGTGAAGGCCTTTCACGACGCCGGCATCGCGCATGGCGGCACCTCGATCGAGGACCCGCCCGGCCCGCGCGACGGCGGTGCGCTGGGGGCTATGCACCTCGCCTATATCCGCGATCCGGACGGCAACAAGCTGTGCGCGATCTGCCGCGTGCCGGCATGAGCGACGGCGCCGTCAACCTGGCGGAGAAGTTCGCCACCTTCAGCGACCATTGGGCGCCGCGTCTCGTCGCCAGCTACAACGGCAACGACATCCGCATCGTGAAGGTGGAGGGCGAGTTCGTCTGGCACAGCCATGACGACACCGACGACTTCTTCCTGGTGCTCGACGGCATACTCGACGTCGAGCTGCGCGACCGCACGGTCACCCTCGGCCCGGGCGAGCTCTATGTGGTCCCGCGCGGGGTCGAGCATCGCCCGGTCGCCCGGCACGGCGAGGTGCGGATGATCAACATCGAGCCGGGCGGCACGAACAATCTCGGCGAAGGCTCTCCGCAGCGCCCGGTGGTGTCGGCATGACGGCGCCGGCCTGGATCCTCACCCTCGATTGCGAGGACCGGCCGGGCATCGTCGCGGGGGTGAGCGGGTTCCTGGCGGAGCGCGATGGCTTCATCCTCGACAGCCAGCAATATGCCGATCTCGATGCCGGGCGCTTCTTCATGCGCGTCGAATTCAAGGCGGCCGGCGCGCCGTTCGAGACCGAGCAGCTGCGCACGGCCTTTGCGCCCGTAGCCACGCGTTTCGGCCTGCACTGGGCGCTGGCCGAGAGCGGGGCACGCCCGCGCATCCTGATCGCGGTGTCCAAAGGCTCGCACTGCCTCAACGACCTGCTCCATCGCTGGAAGACCGATCATCTCGGCGTCGAGATCGCCGGCGTGGTCTCGAACCACGAGACGCTGCGCGACCTCACCGAATGGCACGGCCTGCCCTTCACCCTGCTGCCCGAGGGCAAGGACGCGCAGGAAGCGGCACTGCTCGCCGAGTTCGACCGGGCGGGCGCCGACTATCTGATCCTCGCGCGCTACATGCAGATTCTGTCCTCCGACCTTGCCGACCGGCTGGCGGGGCGCTGCATCAACATCCATCACAGCTTCCTGCCCGGCTTCAAGGGCGCGCGGCCCTATCACCGGGCCCATGAGCGCGGCGTCAAGCTGATCGGCGCCACCGCCCATTTTGTCACCAGTGACCTCGACGAGGGGCCGATCATCGAGCAGGCAGTGGAACGGGTCGATCACCGCGCCTCGGTCGAGGACATGATCCGCATCGGCCGCGACATCGAGGCCCAGGTGCTCGCCCGCGCGGTGCAATGGGTCGGCGCACGCCGCGTCTTCCTCAACGGCAACCGCACCATCGTCTTCCGCTGAAAAGGCCGCCCATGGAACAGCTCTCCTCGAACAAGTCGCATGGCGGCATGCAGGGCGTGTACCGCCACGCTTCCGCGGTCACCGGCACCGACATGACCTTCTCGGTCTTCGTGCCCGATCATGCGCCGGGCGCGAAGCTGCCGGTGCTGTGGTTTCTCTCGGGCCTCACCTGCACCCATGCGAACGTCACCGAGAAGGGCGAGTACCGTGCGGCCTGCACCGAGCATGGCGTGATCCTGGTCGCGCCGGACACCAGCCCGCGCGGCGAGGGCGTGCCCAATGACGAGGCCTATGATTTCGGCCAGGGCGCCGGCTTCTATCTCGACGCGACCGAGGCGCCCTGGGCGACGCACTTTCGCATGCGGTCGTACATCGAGCAGGAGCTGCCCGCACTGATCGGCGCGGAATTCTCCGCCGACATGGACCGCCAGGGCATCACCGGCCATTCGATGGGCGGTCACGGCGCGCTCACCATCGGCCTGCGCAACGCGGATCGCTTCCGCTCGGTCTCGGCCTTCTCGCCGATCGTCGCGCCGAGTCAGGTGCCCTGGGGGCAGAAGGCGTTGGCCGGTTATCTCGGCGAGGACCGTGCGGCCTGGCGGGAACACGACGCGGTGGCGCTGATCGAGGATGGCGCGCGCGTCCCCGGGCTGCTGGTCGATACCGGCAGCGCCGACCAGTTCCTCGACGTCCAGCTCAAGCCCGAGCTGCTCGAGGCCGCCTGCCGCGCCGCCGGCATCGCGCTCACCCAGCGGCTCCAGCCGGGCTATGACCATAGCTATTATTTCGTCTCGACCTTCCTCGGCGATCATGTCGCCTGGCACGCGGAGCGTCTGAAGAAATGAAGTTCGACGTTCTCATCGTCGGTGCCGGTCATGGCGGCGCCCAGGCCGCGATCGCGCTGCGCCAGAACAAGTTCGAAGGCAGCATCGCGCTGCTCGGCGACGAGCCCGAGCTGCCCTATGAGCGGCCGCCGCTCTCCAAGGAATATCTGTCGGGCGAGAAGGCGTTCGAGCGGCTGCTGATCCGCAACGCCGCTTTCTGGGAAGAGCGGCAGGTGACGATGCTCCCGGGCCGCACCGTCACCGCGGTCGATCCGGTTGCGCACCATGTCACCGCTGATGGCGAGACGATCGGCTATGGCCAGCTGATCTGGGCGACCGGCGGCAAGCCGCGCCGCCTGTCCTGCGATGGGCATGACCTGTCCGGCATCCACACCGTCCGCACCCGCGCCGATGTCGACCAGATGATGGCCGAGCTGGATGGCGTCGCCCGTGTCGCCGTGGTCGGCGGCGGCTATATCGGGCTGGAGGCGGCCGCCGTGCTCGCCAAGCTCGGCAGGCAGGTCGTGGTGCTCGAGGCCCAGGACCGCGTGCTCGCCCGGGTCGCCGGCGAGGCCCTGTCACGTTTCTTCGAGGCCGAGCATCGCGCGCACGGTGTCGACGTCCGGCTGGGCGTGCAGGTCGAGGCGATCGAGGGCGACGCCAAGGTCACCGGCGTGCGGCTGGCGGGCGGCGAGGTGATTCCCGCAGAGATGGCGATCGTCGGCATCGGCATCGTCCCCGCGGTCGAGCCGCTGTTCGCGGCAGGGGCGGCGGGCGGCAATGGCGTGCTGGTCGACGACCAGTCGCGTACCAGCCTGCCGGATATCTTCGCGATCGGCGACTGCGCGCTCCATGTGAACCGCTATGCGGCGGACAGCGCGATCCGGCTCGAATCGGTGCAGAACGCCAACGACCAGGCGACGGTCGCGGCGAAGACGATCTGTGGGGTCGAGGCGGGCTATGACGCGGTGCCCTGGTTCTGGTCGAACCAATATGATCTCAAGCTCCAGACCGTCGGCATCTCGGCCGGGCATGACGATGTGGTGGTGCGCGGCGATCCCGCGGCGCGCAGCTTCTCGCTGATCTACCTCCGCGCCGGCCGGGTGATCGCGCTCGACTGCGTCAACGCAGTCAAGGACTATGTCCAGGGCCGCAAGCTGGTGGTGGAGGGGCTCGCCCTCGATCCCGCCGCGCTGGCCGACGCCACGATACCGCTCAAGGAACTCGCCGCCAGCTAGTCCTGACAATATGTCAGGTCTTGTTGACAATCTCATTCGACTCGCTATGTAAGGTGTGCCTGACAGAAAGTCAGGACATGGGGACAGCAACAGGATGCGAAATCGCCTGAAAGTGCTGCGCGCCGAACGCGACTGGAGCCAGGCGGAGCTTGGCGGTCGGCTCGGCGTGTCGCGCCAGGCGGTGAACGCGATCGAGACGGGCAAGCACGATCCTTCGCTGCCGCTCGCCTTCAAGGTCGCGCGCCTGTTCGCCATGCCCATCGAGGAGATATTTTTCGATGACGAGTCGGGGGATGGCTGAAGGTCCGGGCGAGCGCGCCGAGAAATCGCGCAGCAACCGTTTCTGGGGCCTGATGGGCGGCTTCATGCTGCTCGGTGGCGTGATCGGCGCTGCGCTCGTGTTGCTCGAGCGCGACGGCGGGTTGCCCGGCTGGGCGGCAATCGGGATCGTAGTGCTGCTGGTGGTCGGCCTGGGCGGTGGCAGCTGGTATTTCTACCGCCGCATCGACGAGGTCGAGCGCAGCGCCAATCTGTGGGGCGCCGCGGTCGCGCTGCACTTCTACCTGATCGGCTATGCCTCCTGGTATTTCCTGTGGAAGGGCGCGCTGGTGCCCGAACCCGATCATGAGGCGCTCTACATCGCCACACTGATCGTCATGACTCTTGCCTATCTCTGGAAGAAAGTCCGGCCCTGAAAGGCCGCGCAATGTGGAGTGAATTCATGATGTTGAAGAAGAAGCTGCTCACTGCCGCGGCCGGCCTGGCCGTGGTCCTCGCCCTGCCCGTGGCCGCTTATGCCCAGGCCGCGCCGGCCCCTGCCGTCACGGCGACCAAGGATGCCGATCCGGCGCTCTGGGTGGTCAAGGATGCCGACACCACCATCTATCTGTTCGGCACCGTCCATGTCCTCAAGCCCGGCCTCAGCTGGTTCGACGAGGCGGTGAAGGCGGCATTCGACAAGAGCGACACGGTCGCGCTCGAGATGGTCATGCCCGATCCCGCGACGATGCAGGGCGTGATCATGCAGGCGGCGATGGCGCCGCAGGCCGATCCGGCGCTCACCGCCAAGCTGCCCGAGGCCACGCGTCCGGCCTATGCCGCCGCGCTCACCAGCGTCGGCATGCCGGCCTCCGCGCTCGACCGCTTCGAGCCCTGGTTCGCCGCGATGACGCTCGCCATGGCCCCGCTGCCCAAGCTCGGCTACGATCCGAACAGCGGCGCCGAGATGACGATCACTGCCGCCGCCAAGGCTGCCAACAAGCAGCTCATCGGCCTCGAGACCTTCGAGCAGCAGATCGGCTTCTTCGACAAGCTGCCCGAGGACCTGCAGGTCAAGTATCTCGTCAACACGGTCAACGAGTTCGACAAGGTCGGTCCGCTGCTCGACAAGATGGTCGCGCAGTGGAGCGCCGGCGATCCGGACGCGCTGGGCAAGACGATGAACGAGGAAATGCGCAAGACGCCGGAAGTCGGCAAGGTGCTGCTTTCCGATCGCAACGCCAACTGGGCGGACTGGATCACGGCGCGCATGGCCAAGCCGGGCACCGTGTTCATCGCGGTGGGTGCGGGGCATCTGGCGGGTCCGGACAGCGTGCAGGCCTATCTCGCCAAGCACAATCTGAAGGCCGAGCGCATCCAATATTGATGTGACCGGTTGAGCCGGGCAGGAAGCGTTCGCCCCCTTCCTGCCCGGAGACCCCAATGGCCAAGCCCCGTCCCCTTCTCGGCCTGCTCGCCGGCGTTGCCGCCGGCCTCGTCGCGTCGGCGGCGATGGCGGCCGTCCAGGCCCAGGCGAAGAAGCTGCTGCCGGACGAGGGCGGGGACGAGGATCCGGCGACGGTGAAGGCGGCAGACGCGGCGAGCGAGGCGTTCCTCGATGCGCCGGTGCCCGACGAGTATCGCGAGCAGGCGGGCCAGGCGGTCCATTACATCACCGGCGCGGTGCTGGGCGGCATCTACGGCGTGATCACCGAATACAAGCCTGAGGCGAGCGCCGGCTTCGGCAGCGCTTACGGGATCGCCACCAGCGCGCTGCTCGACGAGGTGGCGGTGCCGGCGGCTGGCCTTGCGCCTGCGCCCGACGAGACGCCGCTGGCGACCCACGCCTATGGCGCAGCCTCGCACCTGGTCTATGGCCTGGTGCTCGAAGGGGTACGCTGGCTGATCGCCGGGCGGCGGTGAACCTATCGCTCGGGGAGCTTCTTCTTCTCTCCCCGGCGAAGGCCGGGGGCCAGTCCTTGAAAGTCACGCGCCCTTGGCGCGTCTGCGACGCGCACGCTCAGTCTGGGCCCCGGCCTTCGCTGGGGAAAGGATGACTAGAACAGCAACCGCTGCGCCGGCGCGTCCGGCCCCACCGGTGCCCCACCGCGCCGCCGCGCGAACTCGGTCTGCGCGGTGAAGCGGATGTCCTCGTCGCGGTCGTTCATGAAGGCAGCGAGCGAATCGTCGTCGATCTCGCTCCATTCCTTGCCGCGATCGGGACCGTAGCGCACGCGCGGCAGCAGGCCCGGCGACTTCGACCATTCGATCAGCTGCGCCACGCTCGCCTCGTTGAGCATGTCGCGCAGGTGATGCGCGGTCACATAGGCGTCGGGAAAGGCGCGGTGCGCGGGCAGGCCGCGCTCATGCTCCAGCCCCACCGGATTGCGGAAATAGCGCAGGAACTGGTTCGAGAAGCCGCCGCTGTCCGGCCACAGCCGCAGCGCGCATTTCCAGGTGCAGATCCAGTCGGCGCCGCGGGTGAGGGCCGGGGTGCAATATTGCTCCTCGAAGCTCGCGCGGTGCGCGGCGAGGGCGACGCGGCGCGGCCAGGGATCGAGGATCGGCCGCGCGACGTCGTGCCACCAGGGCGCGTCGGCGACGTCCTCGTCGCGGATATGGTGGATCGCCATGGTCAGCGGCGGGATCGGCCGGCCGGGATTGACCAGCCTATTGCCGCCCTCGCCGTACAGCTCCCAGCGCCCGTCCTTGCCGAGCGCGACGTCCTGCCAGCCGATCTCGCACACGGCATGCGCCGGCGGCTTGTCGCCAGTAGTCTCGAGATCGATGACGCGGATGATGGGCGGGTGGGGTGACGCCATGAGGGCGCATTTGGGGGCTGGGGCGCGGAAATGCGAGTCAAAAGTCCCGCGCCCGGGTTTCGCCCGCGGCGCAGCTATCTCGGTATCCTGAAGAGATGTAGCTAAAGCGCTGTTGGATCATCATAATACAAGTAATTCTGAAACATCGGAACTGAACTCATTCCGGTTTTCAAGATATGCCGACTTTCGATATAAATATGCCTGCACATGCAGGCGGGGGTGGTCATGGCATTGTTGAGATGGGTTCGCGATAACGGTCTGCTTTCGGCCGCCGGCGTCGCGCTTGTTTTGGGTGTATACTCCAGTTCCGCGCAATCGCAGGAGGAAGAGCCCATAGCCTATGTCGGGCACGGTGCCTTTTTCGATGCAAGCGGCAGGGAGATCGAGCCGACGCCCGAGTTCCTCCAGCGGGCGGAGCGCTGGTATGAAAAACGCATCATCGCCGGCGCAGAGAAATCGGCCGATTTCGATGCAACTGCCAGCAAGCTGACGCGCGGGCTGACATTGAGTAGCTATGAGCGGCTCTTCGCCAAGCAGGCGACGCTCAGTTGGATGGCGAGCAACCTGCTATCGGATCGCGTGGATGGAAGGACCCGCGGCAAACTGCGTGCGCTTGAATATCGCATGCGGCGGACGCTCGTCGGCAAGGGCACGAAGGCGCTGTTCAGCACCAACCGGGAAACGATCAGCACGGAATTGTTGCGGCGGGTGGATGCCTTGCCGGTTTCCGACAAGGTCAAGTTCAAGAGCCTGGCGCTGGCGCCGGGAGGCGAGGGCACCGCGAACGGCGGTAAGGCCTATGTCGATGAATGTGCGGCGGCAGGCGTGCCGATCCCGCCACCGATCGGGCGCATGGAGGCCCCGGGGGTGCCGGGATGGAAGTCACAGGGCTTCATCGAGCGCGACCTTCAATTCATCGTGAAGAGCCCGGCCGAGCTGCGGAGCTTCGAGAATGCGCAGGGAATGTGCTATGCTCTGCCTCGCTATGGCAAGGACGACCCGTCGCGTGTCGATCTGGATGGTGTGATCTGCTTCAGCAAGACCACCGCCAAGACTTGTTTCTGGGACAACCAGATGGTGGGCAAAGGGTCGTTTGCGTTCCGATCCGGTGAGGTGATCCCGATCGGCTACCCCGATCTCTCCATTGATCCGGAGGGGCGTTACCAGGCGGGTGGCGCCGATCTCGACGAAAGCGCGGGGGGCATCTGCACCGATTGCCATGTTGGCGACAACCCGTACATCGTTCACCCGAAGGTGGTGCTTCGTCCCGGCACGACCTGGGGCATGGTGCAGGACAGCCTGCCGGCCTTTGCCCCCGATCCCTTCAAGCCGCTCGTGTTGGCCGATTGGCCGCAGAACGCGCCTTCCGCGCCGGAGAACATCGTGCCCGCCAATTGCGCGGGCTGCCATGGTCCTGGCGATGCAGGAGGCAGGCTGCCAGCGCTTTCGTCGAGGTTCGGCGAATATTGCGGGACGATCCTGATGAACGCGCTGACGAGCACCATGCCGCCGCGCACGCCCGGAAGTCAGCTCGGCAAGCCCGACGTGCAGGCCTATCTCGCGCTGTGCAGCCTGCCGCCGCCCAATCCCGCGGGTAACGGCGGCAAGTAACACGCCCCGCACGGGCCGCTGCGCGAAGCTGGGCCCGTGCGGCGCAATATCGTTCAGTGCCCCACCGTCTCCCCGCGCACGACGCCGCTCTTGCCGAGCTGGTCGTCGATCTGCGCGAGCAGGCGGTCGAGGCCGGCCTGGTCCTTCGCCTCGGCGCGGGCGACCAGCACGTCCTGGGTGTTCGAGGCGCGCAGCAGCCACCAGCCATCGGCGGTGTTCACGCGGGCGCCGTCGGTGCGGTTGACGTCGGCGCCTTCGGCCTCGAGCCGGTCGAGCACCTCGTCGACCACCGCGAACTTGCGGCTCTCGTCCACCTGGAAGCGCATCTCGGGCGTGTTGACCAGCCTGGGCATCTCGTCCTTGAGCTGGGTCAGCGACTTGCCGATCACATGCACCGCCTGGATCAGCCGCACCGCCGCATACTGGGCATCGTCGAAGCCGTAATAGTCCTGGGCGAAGAAGATGTGGCCGCTCATCTCGCCGGCGAGCGGCGCATGGGTTTCCTTCATCTTGGTCTTCACCAGGCTGTGCCCGGTCTTCCACATCAGCGGCTTGCCGCCCAGCTCCGCGACTCGGTCGAACAGCATCTGCGACGCCTTCACATCGGCGATGATCGTCGCACCGGGCTCCACCCGGAGCACAGGTTCAGCCAGAATGGACAGAAGCTGATCGCCCCAGATCACACGGCCTTGCCCGTCGATCGCGCCCAGACGGTCGCCATCGCCGTCGAATGCAAGTCCGAAATCGAGCTGCTTCTCGGCGACGAGCTTCTTCAGATCGGCGAGGTTCTTCTCCTCGGTGGGATCGGGATGATGATTGGGGAAGTGACCATCCACATCGGTGAACAGCGTGTGGTGCTCACCGGGCAACAGCTTCACCAGCTTCTCGATCACCGGGCCGGCGGCGCCATTGCCCGTATCCCATCCGACGCGATAGGCGCCGCCGGCAAATCCCGCGAACAGGCGGCTGACATAGAGGTCCTCGACGTCCGCCTCGGTCACCGTCTCGGTGCCGTCGCCGTCGTCCCAATCGCCTTCCGCCGCCATCTTGCCGAGAAGCTGGATCTTCTCGCCGAAGAAGCTGGCGTGCTGAAACACCATCTTGAAGCCGTTATAGTGACCGGGATTGTGGCTGCCGGTTATCTGGATGCCGCCATCCACCTCCAGCGTAGCCTCGGCATAATATAGCATCGGCGTCGGGCCCATGCCGGTGCGCACCACCGAGCAGCCCGAGGCGGTAAGGCCTTCGATCAGAGCAGCCTCGAGCGCAGGGGAGGAGAGCCGGCCGTCGCGGCCCACTGCGACGCGGGTGCCGCCGGCGCGGCGCAGCAGGGTGGCGAAGCCGCGGCCGATCGCGCGCGCGTCATCGGGGCCGAGGGTCTCCCCCACGATCCCGCGAATGTCGTACTCGCGCAGCGAAGTGGGGTCGAAACGATGCGTCATGATGCCTCCCGGGGAAATCCTGCGCGCCTAAATCGCGAGCAGGGGGAAAGTTCAATTGCGACTGCGCAGCAGCGTGTCGCGCGCCGCGTTTATCCGGCGCGTCAGCTCGGCGGAACCGCCCTTGTCGGGGTGAACCGCCGAAACGAGCCGCCGGTGCGCCGCACGGATCGCATCGGCATCGGCTTCGCTCGAAACCCCCAGGACCGCGCGGGCCTCGTCCTCGGGCATGCGCGGCGGCGCCGAGCGCGGCTTCAGGACGAGCTGGTACAGCGCGTAGAGAATCGCCGCCGCGATAAGCAGCTTGAACAGCATCAGGCGAACAGCGGCATGGTGACTTCGGGCAGTGCCAGCCCAGCCATCATCTCGCGCAGCTCCTGGCGCGCGGCGACATGCGCCAGGCCCATCTCGCCGAACTCGCGGCTGTCGAGCATGGTGAGTCCCTGGGGGAACAGCTCGCGATAGATCACGCGCTCGGACAGGCCCGAGATCACCCGGAAGCCGACGCGCTTGGAAAGCTGGTCGATCGCCTCGGACACGCGCTTCATGTTGCGCGCCTCGATGTGCTGCATGCGGTTGCGCAGGACGACCCAGTCGATCGTCTCGCCGTCGGCCTTGGCGCGGCGCTTGCGCGATTCCCAGATCAGCTCGGAATAGAAGCTCGGGCGGACCACCTTGAACGTATCCGGGTCGACCTGGCCGATCAGGTCGAAATCGACGAAACTGTCGTTCATCGGCGTGACCAGCGTGTCGGCATTGGTCACCGCGATGCGCGCGAACTTGTCGTCGCGGCCCGGGGTGTCGATCACCAGGAAGTCCGCGCCTTCGCCCAGCTTGTCGAGCGCCTCGGAGAAATAGGCCATGCTCTCGCCGTCATGCGTGTCATAGACCGGCATCGGCAGCGGCTTGCCCATCCGCTTGGCGGTCGCCGCGCGGTTGTCCAGATAACGGCCCATCGTGCGTTGGCGGTGGTCCAGATCGAAGCACGCGACGCGCGCGCCCTTGGACGCCAGCGCGATCGCCGTATGGACGGCGGTGGTGGACTTTCCGGTGCCGCCCTTCTCATTCGCGAACACCAGAACGTGCAGCCGCTTCGACCCGTCGCTCAAAGTTCCAACATCCTTTATTGATCGAACCGCCTCCCCCCCATAGAAGGCCGCGCTTCCGTCTTATCGAAAGTGTTAACGCGTGCAAACAGTCCGTCAGCTCGAAGACCTTCGCGAGGCGACCGCCGCCTGGCGCCAGGCAGGCGAGCGTATCGCTCTCGTCCCGACCATGGGCGCATTGCATGACGGGCACATGGCGCTGGTCGAAGCGGCCAAGCGCGCCGCGAACCGCGTTGTCGTCTCGATCTTCGTCAACCCGAAGCAGTTCGGCGCGAACGAGGACCTGGCCAAATATCCGCGCAAGGAAGCCGCGGATTCGCGCATGCTCACCGGCGCAGGGGTCGACCTGCTGTGGATGCCGCCGGTCGAGGTCGTCTATCCCGAGGGTTTTGCGACCAATATCTCGGTCTCGGGCGTCAGCGAACTGCTCGAGGGGGCGCACCGGCCCGGCCATTTCGACGGCGTCGCCACCGTGGTCGCCAAGCTGTTCAACCAGGTCCAGCCCGACATCGCCCTGTTCGGCGAGAAGGACTGGCAGCAGCTCGCGGTGATCCGCCGCATGACGACGGACCTGAACCTGCCCATCGAGATCCAGTCGGTGCTCACCCAGCGCGAGGATGACGGCCTCGCCCTCTCGTCGCGCAACGCCTATCTGATGCCGGAAGAGCGCGCCAAGGCCGTGGCGCTGCCGCGCGCGCTTGGTGCCGCCGCCAAGGCGATTGCGGAGGGTGGTGACGTCGAGGCGGCACTGGCCCAGGCGCGCGAGGCGCTCGCTGCCGCGGGCTTCGAGATCGACTATGTCGCGCTGGCCGATGCCGATACGCTGCGGCCCGCCACTGCCTATGCGGCCGGCAAGCTGCGCCTGCTCGCCGCGGCGAAGCTCGGCGCCACCCGGCTGATCGACAATATCGCGGTACCCTGAAGAAGTACGGACCTGAACAAATACAGTTAACGCTGTTAACCATTTGTTGTCGGTTTGGCTGCCAAACCCCAAGCCACCACAAGAGGGTGTGGTGAACAGGGGTTAAGCGACATGGGCAGCAGCCTTAAGAGTGCGCGTTTCCTCGTCGAGAGCCGGCTGCGCGATGCGGCCCGCGGCGACGCCAACGCGTGTTACGATCTGGGTATGGTCTATTCGAGCGGCGCCGACGGCGTCGGCATCGATCTGATCGAAGCGCACAAATGGTTCAACATCGCTGCCGTCACCGGTGACAGCCGTGCGCAGGAATGCCGCGCGGAGATCGCCGAAGACATGACGGCGCGCGAGATCATCGAAGCGCAGAAGGCCGCGCGTGCGTGGCTCCGCGGCTTCGAGGTGCGGGCGGCGTAAATCTTCTCCTCTTCCGCTTGCGGGAGGGGCCGGGGGAGGGGCTATTGCAACTCCGCCCGAGGTGATGGGAGGCCACGCCCTCCCCTGACCCCTCCCGCAAGCGGAAGGGGAAGTTCGGTTTCCCCGTTACGGCTTCCACCATCCCGTCACCCCGCCCAAAGCCGGGATCTCAGGCGATGGCAGGAAAAGAGCCGCACGAGATCCCGGCTTTCGCCGGGATGACGCTTATTCCTTCGCAGCCTTCTTGGCCGCAGGCTTCTTCGCCGCGGCCTTCTTCGGAGCCGCTGCCTTCTTCGCAGGCGCCTTCTTCTTGCCCTTGCCCTTGGCTGGACCCGCCGCCGCGCGGGCGTCGATCAGCTGGGCGGCTTCCTCGAGCGTCAGCTGGTCCTTGTCGATCGACTTGGGCAGCGTGGCGTTGGTCTCGCCATCGGTGACGTAGGCGCCGTAGCGGCCGTCCATCAGCTTGATCTCTGCCTCGGTGCGCGGATGCTTGCCGAGGACCTTGAGCGGCTCGCGGCTCGCACCCCGGGCCGGACGGCCCGAATTCGCCGCCGCCTCGGCCAGCTTGACCACCGCGGCGTTCATGCCGGTCTCGAACACTTCGATCGTGCCCTGCAGGCGCGCGTATTTGCCGTCATGCGCCAGATACGGCCCATAGCGGCCGATCGAGGCGGTGATCGGCTTGCCGGTCTCCGGATGGTCGCCGATCGTGCGCGGCAGCTTGAGCAGCTTGAGCGCCATTTCGAGGTCGAGCTCGACGTCCTTCGGGATCGAGGCGCGTGCCGCTTCCTTGCCTTCGCCAAGCTGGATGTACGGACCGAACCGGCCCGACTTGCGCTCGACGTTCAGCCCGGTGTCCGGATCCTGGCCCAGCACTTCCGGCCCGCTGTCCTCGCCGCTCTCCCCGCCCGGCTGGGCGAAGCGGCGCGTGTACTTGCACTCGGGATAGTTGGAGCAGGCGATGAACGCGCCGAACTTGCCGCCGCGCAGCGCCAGCCGGCCATTGCCGCAGTTCGGGCAAAGGCGCGGATCGCTGCCGTCCGCCTTTTCGGGAAACAGATAGGGCGCCAGGAACTCGTCCAGAGCAGCCGTGATGTCCGACGGCTTCTGCTCCATCACATCGGCCGTGCGCGGCTTGAAGTCCTTCCAGAACGCCTCGAGCACTTCCTGCCACTGGGCGCGGCCGCCCGACACGTCGTCCAGCTCCTCCTCCAGCTCGGCGGTGAAGTCGTAATTGACGTATTTCTGGAAGAAGCGCTCGAGGAACGCGGTCAGCAGCCGTCCGCTCTCCTCGGCGAAGAAGCGGTTCTTCTCGAGCCGGACATAGGCGCGGTCCTTGAGCACCTGGATGACCGAGGCATAGGTCGAAGGCCGGCCGATGCCGAGCTCCTCCATCCGCTTGACCAGCGAGGCTTCGCTGAAGCGGGGCGGCGGCTGGGTGAAGTGCTGTTCGGCGTTGACCGCCTTCTTGGCCGGCGTCGCGCCTTCGCTCATGCGGGGCAGGCGGCGAGAATCCTCGTCGCCCTCGTCGTCGCGGCCTTCCTCGTAGAGCGCGAGATAGCCGGGGAAGATCACCACCTGGCCGGTGGCGCGCAGCCCGTGCTGGCCGGTCGCATCCTCCAGGTCGATCGTCGTGCGCTCGAGCCGGGCCGATGCCATCTGGCTGGCCAGCGCGCGCTTCCAGATAAGGTCGTACAGCTTGGCGTGATCGCCCGAGCCCGCACGGTCCTTGCTGAAATCGGTGGGGCGGATCGCCTCGTGCGCTTCCTGGGCGTTCTTCGCCTTGGCGGTGTAGATGCGCGGCTTGTCGGGCACGTAAGACCCGTCATAGCGTGTCGCCACGGCCTTGCGGGCATCCTGGATCGCGCTCGGGTCCATCTGGACGCCGTCGGTACGCATATAGGTGATCGCGCCGTCCTCGTAGAGGCCCTGCGCGATCCGCATGGTGTGGCTGGCCGAGAAGCCGAGCTTGCGCGCGGCCTCCTGCTGCAGCGTCGAGGTGGTGAACGGCGCGGCCGGGTTGCGCATCGCCGGCTTGGTCTCGACCGAGACCACGGTGAAGCGGCCTTCCTCGACGGCCTTCTTCGCCGCATCGGCGGTCTTGCCGTCGCCGATCGACAGGCGGTCGAGCTTGTCGCCCTTATACTTGACCAGGCGGCTGACGAACGCCGTGCCGTCCTGCTCCATGTCGGCGGTGACCGACCAATATTCCTGCGGCTTGAAGCCTTCGATCTCGCGCTCGCGATCGACGATGATGCGCAGCGCTACCGACTGGACGCGGCCCGCCGACTTGGCGCCCGGCAGCTTGCGCCACAGCACCGGCGACAGGGTGAAGCCCACCAGATAATCGAGCGCGCGACGCGCGCGATAGGCGTCGATCAGGTCGGTATCCAGCTCGCGCGGATGCTCCATCGCGGTCAGGATCGCCGGCTTGGTGATCGCGTTGAAGGTGACGCGCTCCACTTCCTTGGGCAGCGCCTTCTTGTTGCGCAGCACTTCCTGCACGTGCCAGCTGATCGCCTCGCCCTCGCGATCAGGGTCGGTCGCGAGGATCAGTCGGTCGGCCTTCTTCGCTTCGTCGGCGATCGCCTTCAGTTGCTTCGACTTGTCGGCATAGGTCTCCCATTCCATCGCGAACCCTTCCTCGGGGTCGACGGAGCCGTCGCGCGCCGGCAGGTCGCGGACATGGCCATAGGAGGCGAGGACGCGGTAGTCCTTGCCGAGATACTTCTCGATGGTCTTCGCCTTGGCCGGCGATTCTACGATGACGAGCTGCATGGGGGGTAAGCGTTCCTCACGTGTACGCGTGTAAGGTGGGGAGGGGCAGAGGGGGCCGTCAAGCCGGTTGATCTGGAACTTGGTAACGCTTCGCGGGTATCACTTCGCCACGCCCAGGGGGAGCCAAACTTTGCCCGAGGATATCGCCGCGCCATCGCCTCGCCGCTCGCATCGGCTGCTCTGGATATTCGGGACCATCCTCGCCCTGCTTGCGGCCGGTGCCGGCGCGGGCTTCTTTTGGCTCCGGGCGAAGCTCGATGTCAAAGCCGAGCCGCCGCCCCGCGCCAGCGACGCGATCGAAGTGCCTCGCCAGGTCTCGGCGATCGATGTGCCGCTCGACGTCCCCGTTTCCGTCCTCAGCCGGGCGATCGAGAAGTCGGTGCCGCGCACGCTCTGGTCGATCGACCAGCATGTCGACAAATGCGTGCCCGCCCAGCGGGTGAAGCTGTTCAAGGCGAAGCTCAAGGTCAGCCCCGATCTCGGCTGCGACGTGATCGGCACGGTCACCCGCTCCGCCATCCGGCTGCGCGGCGTGGGGGACGAGATCGTCGCCGACATGCCGATCCGCGCGACGATCGCCGCGCGCCATGTCGGCGGCTTCCTCAAGGGCGAGACCGCGACCGGATCGGCCATGGTCCATGCCCGTATCCGCCTGTCGGTGACCGACAATTGGCAGCCGCGCGCCACCATCCGCCTCGCTTATGACTGGACCACCGCGCCGGGCATCGACTTTCTCGGCCGCCGCATCACCTTCACCGACAAGGCCGACGCGAAGCTCGGCCCGATCGTCCGCGATCTCGAGCGCACGCTGCCGCGCGAGATCGTCCGGGTCGACATCCGCAGCCGCGTCGCCGACGCCTGGCGGCAGAGCTTCACGGTGCTCCAGCTCAACCAGGAGAACCCGCCGGTCTGGATGCGGATCACTCCCGAGAAGCTCAGCTATGGCGGCTATCGCCTGACCGGCAACCGCCTGCGCCTCAGTCTCGGCCTGGCCGCCCTCACCGAGACCTTCGTCGGGCCCAAGCCCGAGGATCCCAGGTCCATCCCGCTCCCGCCGCTCGGTCACGACGCCAGGGGATCGAAGCTGCAATTCTTCATCCCCGTCATCGCCGATTATGCCCAGCTCGAGCCGGTGCTCCAGCGCGCGCTCGACAAGCGGGCGAAGCGCCCCTTCGAGTTGCCCCGCATCGGCCCGGTCGCCGCGCGCTTCAGCGGGGTGGTGATGTACGGCACCACCAACGGCCGCATCGCCGTCGGCCTGACCATCGCCGCGCGCCCGCAGAGCGGCGGGGGCGAGACACATGGCCGGGTCTGGCTCACCGCCAAACCGGTCAATGCCCCGGGCTCGCAGCGCGTCCATTTCGAGGACCTCTCCGTCTCGGGCGAGACCGACCGGATGGCCGGCGACCTGGTCGTGCTGCTCGCCCGGAGCCCCGGCGTGGCCGAGACTTTGGCCGAATCGCTCACCCAGAACTTCACCCATGATTTCGACAAGCTGCTCGGCAAGATCCGCCGCGCGATCGTCAGCAAGCGCGCCGGTGCCTTCCTGATCCGCGCCGACCTCGCCGAGGCGCGCAACGGCACGCTCAAGGCGAGCGGGCAGGGGCTGTACCTGCCCGTCTGGGCGGAGGGCACGGCACGAGTGGAGTATCTGCCCGGCAGATAGCATGCGCTCATTCCCAACTCCCCTCCTGGAAGGGAGGGGCTGGGGGCGGGTGGATGCATGCGATACGGTGGGGGTGGTACCTGCGTCCGCAGTAGGCCCGGAGGCGACCCACCCCCGACCCCCCCCTTCCAGGGAGGGGAGGTTTCTACGCCAGCATCTTCGCCCGCACTGCGTCGATGTCCGCCGCCGAGTGGCGCTCGGCGAGGCGGAACTCCTCCGGGCCCGAGCCGCGATTGACCAGCCGTCCGCGCTGCACCGCCTCGCGCTCGCCGACCTCGGCGACCCAGCGGTTGAAATGCTCATACTCGCCGATGTTGAGGAACTCGGCGGCACCCGCATAGGCATCGCCGCGGGCCACGCCGCCATACCAGGGCCAGATCGCGATGTCGGCGATCGTGTACTCGTCGCCGGCCAGGAACCGGTTCTTCGCCAGGTGCGTGTCGAGAACGTGCAGCTGGCGCTTCACTTCCATCGCATAGCGGTTGATCGCATATTCGATCTTGAACGGGGCATAGGCGAAGAAATGGCCGAAGCCGCCGCCCAGGAACGGCGCGGAGCCCATCTGCCACATCAGCCAGCTCATCGTCGCCGCGCGCTTCGCCGGGTCGGTCGGCAGAAAGGCGCCGAACTTCTCGGCCAGATAGACCAGGATCGCGCCGCTCTCGAACACGGTGATGTTGGGCGAGACCGAATGGTCGACCATCGCCGGGATCTTCGAATTCGGGTTGATCCCGACGAAGCCGCTGCCGAACTGGTCGCCCTCGCCGATATTGATCTTCCAGGCGTCATATTCGGCGCCCGCATGGCCGGCGGCGAGCAGCTCCTCGAGCAGGATCGTCACCTTCTGGCCATTGGGCGTGCCGAGCGAATAGAGCTGGATCGGATGCTCGCCAACCGGCAGCACCTTCTCGTGCGTCGCGCCCGAGACCGGCCGGTTGATATTGGCGAACTGGCCGCCGCTCGGCTGCTCCCAGGTCCACACCTTGGGCGGGACATAGCCGGCTGGCTGGTTGTTGGCGGGATCGGATGCGTCGGCCATGTCGATAGTCTCCCCTGGGGATTGCTGCGGGCATGTAGGAACGGCTCCGAAACTTGCCAGTCCCCCGCGCTTGAATCCCGCGCGAATGACTGTCAGCCTGCGATGGGACAGGGGGAGGGATGCGATGAAAGGCCGGCATCTGCTGCTTCTTGGCGCGCTCGCCATGCTGGGCGCGTGTGCTGCGAGCCATGGTGGCAAAAGCTTCACGATCCCCGCGAGCGAGATCACCGCCGGCTGGACCAACGCGCTTTACCGGGAAATGGCTCGCGCCGCCGAGGACGGAACCGATCCCTCATGGAATATCGTGCCCAGCTTCTCGGATGCGCGATGCCGATGGACCATCCCGGGGCGCGAGGCGATGTGCCGTTACACGCGGTGCAGCCGTCTGCGCTGCCGGCCGCAGCGCACCGGCAGCGAACCCGAACACCGGACCACCAGGACCGAGCATGGCTGGGACTTCGGCTTCTAGCCGCGCCCGGCCAGGGCTCCCTCAGGCGAAGACCTGTTCGAGATCGTTCGACGGGCCGCGGGTCAGCCGATGGATCGCCACAGCTGCGTGCCAGATCAGGGCCTGCGCAGTATAGGCGAACAGGTTCGAGAACAGTGCCAGGCCGATCGGCACCGGGCCATATTCGGGATAGAAAAAGAGCGTTCCCACGAAGAACAATATGGGCACGCTCGACAGCAGCAGGGCAGCCGAGATCGGCGCCACCAGCGATTGGGTGCGCGACCAGCTCTCCCGCATCGCCTTGTTGCTGGTCATGCCCTCGCCGATGATCAGCGGCGCCACCAGCGACCAGCGGGCCCATAGATAGATGCCGGGCAGGATCAGGAAGGCGCAGCCGATCGCGATGGCCAGGCTGGTGAGGATCATCGCGAGGGCGAAGGACCCGCCCCGCCCGCTTCGCCCGTCCGCATCGAGCAGTCCGGCGCCCCGCAGCGCGCCGCGGGTCACGCCATATTGGGCAAAGAGCGTGCCGATCCCGATGGCGAGGTTCAGCCCGGCACCGTCCGAGCCAACCGCATCGGCGGCGGTGCTCAGCAGTATCAGCACCGACATGGCGGCAAGCGTAGTCGGCAGGTTCGCGCCGAGCAGCGCAAAGCTGTTCCGCACGATCAGCGCCGTGTCGATCTTCTGCTCCATGTGCTCCCTCAGTTCCCCACTTGGCCTGGCCGCTCGGGTCCGCCCATGCGGCGGATTCTGCGCCAGAGCAAACGCGGCCCCCATTCCAGCGCCATCGACAGGGCGGAGCGCTTCTTCGTGTCGCTCTCGAAGCGATAAAAGGCGGGCTTGCCGTCGTGGAATATCTCGTGCGTGAGCGTCAGACCCTCCGCATCGAACAGCCCTGCGCTGACCGCAATCTCGGGGCCGAGCGTCGGGCGGTGGAAGATGCTGCTCCCGCACCTCTCGCAAAAGCCGCGCTCGGCAAAGCCCGATGCCTGGAAGATGCGCAGGGTCTCGCCCGCAATCTCCGCCTCGGGCGCCTGGATCGCCATCCAGGGGCCGCTGCACCAGCGTCGGCACATCGCACAATGGCAGGCGCCGACGGCGTTCCGTTCGACAGGGACCGAGACGCGGACACCGCTGCACAGGCATCGGCCGTGGCGACGGGCTTCGGTCATATCACGCTCACCCGGCCGCCGGCGTGCCGTTCCAGCCGCCCGGCCAGTTCCAGCTCGAGCAGCACGGTCTGCACCACCGCCGGCGCCAGCCCGGACTGGCGGATCAGCTCGTCCACGCTCACCGCCACCGGCCCGAGCAGCCCGGCCACCGCGCGCCTGTCCGCATCGCTGGCATCCTCGGGCGGCGGCCCCGGCCAGCCGCTCGCCGGCGCCCGCACCGCGCGGGGATCGATCGGGCGGACCATCTCGAGGATGTCGTCCACGCCCTGCACCAGGGTCGCGCCTTCGCGGATCAGCAGGTTGCAGCCCTGTGCCCGCGGATCGAGCGGCGATCCTGGCACCGCCATCACGTCGCGCCCGGCTTCGCCCGCGATCCGCGCGGTGATCAGCGACCCCGATCGCGGCGCCGCCTCGACGACGACCGTGCCGAGCGCGAGGCCCGCGATGATCCGGTTTCGCGAGGGGAAGAAGCGGGCGAGCGGCTCGGTGCCCGGCGGCTGCTCGGCGAGGAGGAGCCCCTCGCGGGCGACGCGCTCCTGCAATTCGCCATTCTCGGGCGGGAAGGCGATGTCGATCCCGCTGGCGATCACCCCCACCGTGCCGCCGGCCAGCGATCCGACATGCGCCGCGGTGTCGATCCCGCGCGCCAGGCCCGAGACCACCGTGACGCCCGCCTCGGCCAGCCCCAGCCCAATCTGCCGGGCGAAGCGGCAGGCGGCGGCGGAGGCGTTGCGCGCGCCGACGATCGCCACGGCCGGCCGGTCGAGCAGCTCCAGCCGCCCGCGCAGGATCAGCGCCGGCGGGGCGCTGTCCAGTTCGGCGAGCAGCGGCGGATAGCCGTCATCCTCCAGGAACAGATAGCGTGCGCCGAGCCGCTCCACCGCAGCGATCTCGCGCCGGATGGCGCCTGGGTCGGCGATCACGGGCGCGCGGCCGCCTCCCCGCGCTGCGAGCATCGGCAGCGCGTCGAGCGTCGCCTCGGCGGTGCCGAAGCGTGCGACCAGCTGGCGATAGGTCACGGGGCCGATATTGGCGGAGCGCAGCAGCCTTAGCCGTGCCTCGCGCCTGTCAGGCACTTTTCTTGCCGCCGCTCTTACCGGCGCCGACGCGGGGCTCGGTGCCGTTGAGCAGCCGGTCGATATTGGCGCGATGCTTCCACAGCACGATCATCGTCAGCGCGAGGAGCATCAGCACCAGCTCGATCCGCCCGAAGAATGCGGCGCTCACCGGCGCACTGATCGCCGCGCTCATCCCGGCGAGCGAGGAGATGCGGAGTGCCGCGAGCAGGCCGAGCCAGACGACCGCGAAGACCACGCCCGAAGGCCAGTGGAGCGCGAGCACCACGCCCATCATCGTCGCGACGCCCTTGCCGCCGTTGAACCTCAGCCACACCGGGTAGCAATGGCCGATGAACGCGGCCAGGCCGCCCAGCACGCCGCCGCCCGGCAGGATCGCGCCGGCGATCAGCACCGCCGCGGCGCCCTTGGCCAGGTCGAGCAGCAGGGTCGCCGCCGCCAGCCCCTTGCGGCCGGTGCGCAGCACATTGGTCGCGCCGATATTGCCCGAGCCGATCTGGCGCAGGTCGCCGGCGCCGAAGAAGCGGGTCAGCAGCAGCCCGAAGGGGATCGAGCCCAGCAGATAGCCGAGCAGCAAGACCCCTGCGGGAACCAGCCATGGAATGTCGTTCGTCAAAGGATCCCCCTGCGCACCGGTCAACATAGTGGGTTGCTGCGGGTGCGCAATGTGGATGGGGTACCAATCGCTCCGACTTGGGCGAAACTCGACTTTCGCCTAGCCTCGTGCGCCAATGGGGCGGGGAGTTGCGCGTGCTGGACGATCGAATGCGGGCGGCGATCGCCCGGCTGACCGAGAATGAGAAGGAATGCCTGCGCCGTCGCCTGCTGCCCCAGACCGCCAAGGAAATGGCGATCGATCTCGGCGTCTCGCCGCATGCGGTCGAGAAGCGGCTCAAGATGGCGCGCACCAAGCTGGGCCTGTCCTCCTCGCTCCACGCCGCACGGCTGCTCGTCCAGGCGGAGTCCCATGCGTTGGTATCCCATGCGCCGGACCTCGTCGTCGGCACCGCGCCGCAGCATGCCGGTCCCGTCCCCGGCGGCAGGCGCCGGTGGTGGATTGGAGGTATCACGGCAATGAGCATCGCGATCGCGGCGGCACTCGCCGTCACCCTGGCCGGCGCGCCGACGCCCCGGCAGAGCGCACCCGCTCCGCAGCAGCAAAAGGCCAAGATGTATGACGGCCCCTTCGTCCCGGCGACGCCCGAACAGGCCACGGCCTTCGTCGCGGCGAGCTTTGTGGCGATGGACAGGGACAAGTCCGGCTATCTCGAAGCCGGCGAGGCACCGCGTGCCTCCGTCAGCGTCAATCATGGTCCGCGCAAGGACATAGGGGCGGAGCAGGGCGGCCGGATGTTCCTCGCCCGCTTCGACACCAATGGCGACGGCAAGGTGAGCAAGGACGAATATATCGCGACGCGCCGCCCGATGGTCCTCGCCATGGGCATCCCGGCCAACTGGAAACCGCGCCCCTGATCCTGCTCCCGCAAGGTCGAGGACCACACACGGCGTCTAGCGAATTGAACCCCGGATCCCCCCAGGGGGTGTTCCTGAACCTCGGGGCGGTTGACGCTCACCCGTCGCGGAGCCATGCCCGCGGCGATGACCGACGACCGCCCCATCCTGTTCTTCGATTCCGGCGTGGGCGGGCTCTCGGTGCTCGCGCCCACCGCCGCGCTGCTCCCGTATGCGCCGCTCGTCTATGTCGCGGATTCGGCGGGCTTTCCCTATGGCACGCGCAGTGAGGGCGAGATCGCCGCGCGCGTGCCGGCGCTGCTCGGCCGCCTGGCGGAGCGCTATGATCCGCGCCTGATCGTCATCGCCTGCAACACCGCTTCCACCATCGCGCTCCACCATGTCCGCGCCGCGCTCGACGTGCCGATCGTCGGCACCGTCCCCGCGATCAAGCCGGCGGCGGCGATCAGCCAGACCCGGGTGATCGGCGTGCTCGGCACCGAGGCGACCGTCCGCCAGCCCTATGTCGACGATCTCGCCGCCCGCTTCGCCGGCGACTGCACCGTGCTGCGCCACGGCTCAGCCGAGCTGGTCGAGATCGCCGAGGCCTCGCTGGAGGGGGTGAAGCCGCTGCCCGAGCGGATGCGCGCGGTGCTCGCCGGCCTGTTCGATCAGCCGGGCGGAGAGCGGATCGACGTGATCGTCAACGCCTGCACCCATTTCCCGCTGGTCGAGGCCGAACTGGCCGCCGCCGCGCCGCATCCCGTCCGCTTCGTCGATGGCGGCCCGGGCATCGCCCGGCGAGTCGCGCACCTCACCGAGGGCCAGTCCTGGCCCCATGTGGTCGGATCGGCGTCAGCGTTGTCGGGGAAGGCGGTGTTCACCGCGCGCAGTGCCCGGACCGATATGCTGGCGCCTGCCCTGGCGCGCTACGGCCTGGTCGAGATCGAGTCGCTCTAGCCGGTCAGGCGTGAGCGGAGGGCGCTCCGACGACATGGATGTCGCGCAGCCGGGCCGAATAGCGCTCGGCCATCTCCTGATGGACGCGCCGCGCGGTCATGTCGTCGCTGCGTTCGGCATGCTCGCGCTCCTGCCGTTCGCGCATGGTGAAATATTCTATGTCTCTGGCGCTCATATGGTGGTGCTCCTTGTGCAAGCGGGAGCGCGCTAGGTCTCTCAGCCGCGGACTCGCTTGATAAGCCGACTCGCCCGCGATGATCCTTGTTTACCACATCCGGCGCGATTCCCGCAGCAAACCCTCTCAATTTCGGACCAACCGGCTTTTGTCTTGGATCAAAGGTGTTCCGGACCGCACCGATTAGGCAATATGTCCAACTGGAAATCGCCGTATTTTGACGGTAGGAACGCCTGATGCACAGCGCAGACAGCCACGCGCCCGTCGACTATGGCCGGGTCTTCACGTCCGCGATCGACCGGTTGCACGCCGAGGGCCGCTACCGCGTCTTCATCGACATCCTGCGCAACAAGGGCATGTTCCCCAATGCGCGCTGCTTCGCCGGGCACAACGGGCCGAAGCCGATCACCGTCTGGTGCTCGAACGACTATCTGGCGATGGGCCAGCATCCCAAGGTGATCGCGGCGATGGAGGAGGCCCTCCACGATGTCGGCGCCGGCTCGGGCGGCACGCGCAACATCGGCGGCAACACCCATTATCATATCGAGCTGGAGCAGGAGCTCGCCGATCTCCACGGCAAGGAGAATGCGCTGCTCTTCACCTCGGGCTATGTCTCGAACGAAGCGACGCTCTCCACCCTCGCCAAGGTGCTGCCGGGCTGCATCGTCTATTCGGACGAATTGAACCACGCCTCGATGATCGCGGGCATCCGCAATTCGGGCTGCGAGAAGCGCGTCTTCCGCCACAACGACCTCGCGCATCTCGAGGAATTGCTCGCCGCAGACGATCCGTCGGTGCCCAAGCTGATCGCGTTCGAGAGCGTCTATTCGATGGACGCCGACATCGCCCCGATCGCCGAGATCTGCGACCTGGCCGACAAGTATAACGCGCTGACCTATCTCGACGAGGTCCATGCCGTGGGCATGTACGGCCCGCGCGGCGGCGGCATCTCGGACCGCGAGGGGCTGGCCGATCGGCTGACGATCATCGAGGGCACGCTCGGCAAGGCGTTCGGCGTGATGGGCGGCTATATCGCGGCCGACCAGATGATCATCGACGTGATCCGCAGCTATGCGCCCGGCTTCATCTTCACCACCTCGCTCTCGCCCGTGCTGGTCGCCGGCGCGCTGGCCAGCGTGAAGCATCTCAAGGGCTCGTCGGAGGAGCGCGAGGGCCAGCAGGCCGCCGCCGCCAAGCTCAAGGCGATGATGGCCGAGGCCGGTCTCCCCGTCATGGCCTCGACCACGCACATCGTGCCCTTGATGGTCGGCGATCCGGTCAAGGCCAAGAAGATCAGCGACATCCTGCTCGCCGAGTACGGCGTCTATGTCCAGCCGATCAACTACCCGACCGTTCCGCGCGGCACCGAGCGTCTGCGCTTCACGCCTGGCCCCGCGCATGACGAGAGCATGATGCGCGAGCTGGTAGATGCGCTGGTCGAGATCTGGGGCCGGCTGGAGCTGCGCCGGGCGGCATAAGGCCGCTCAGTCGATCGTGACGGTTCCCGGCAGGCCGGGAATCTCCATCGGTTTCCCGAACGGCACGATTTCGGCCGGACCATAAGCGGTTCCGCTGTCGCCCAGGCGGAAGCAGTGCGTGTGGTTCTTCACGCTATCGACGACCCAATAGGCCGGGATGCCGGCTGCGCCATATTCGTCGCGCTTCTCGCCCAGGTCCCGCTTGTGCGTCGTCTCGGCGATTTCGACGGCGACCAGCACTTCCTCGCCACGGAGCGCCTTGTGGGGCGATGCCTCCGGCCGGACCACGACCACATCGAAGGCGCGCACGGTCAGGTCGTCGATCCGGATCACCACATCGGTACCGACTTTCGCGCCGATCGCCTTGGCAAGCGGAAACAGCAACGCGATGATCCGTGCGTTGAGTTCGCCATGCGTCCATTCCGCCGGCATCATCTTTTCGATTTCCCCCCGGACGAGTTCGGCGCGCATGTCCTCGAACGCGCCGAGCTCCAGCATCCGCAGAAAATCGTCCGCCGTGATCGGCACGGCGTGGCTGGCGCGGGCGAAGCGGGTCTGCTCGTTCACGGCCGCATGGTACCGCATCGCCCGCCGATTGGCGACTCCTAGGCCTCCCCACGCGCCGGCAGGAAGCGGCTGTTGCGCAGCAGCGCGGCCGAGACCAGCGACACCAGCACGCCCACCGGGAATATCTCGATGAAGGTCATCGGCAGCCGGAACAGCGGGTTGTGATAGGCGGTGCGGAAGCCTTCCATCTCCGCCTGCGCCTTGGCCAGCTCCGCGCCGCTCTTGCCGTCGAGCATCGCCCCGGCGAACTTGTCGATGAACGCGTCGATGCCGATCGTCGCCAGCGCCAGGTCCCAGCAGATCGCATAGACGATGCCGGCGACCAGGCTGATCGCCAGACCCATGCCGAAGGCCGGCCAGAAGCGGATCACGCCGCCCTGCGCCACGTCGCGCTGGCGCTTGATCGCGAGGAAGATGGCGCTCAACCCGATCAGCATGATCAGATAGCCGATCGCCATGCCATACTGGCCGGTGGCGCCTTCGAAGTTGAGCACGATGACGGAGAGCAGGCCGCCGGCGATCAGTCCGCCGATCACGCCGTGGGTCAGGATGGTGCGCAGCATAGTCGTCCCCCTTGGGTTAAGGTTGCGCCCCGATCAGCCGCGCCGCAAGCCGCTGCGGCAATCCCCCGAAAGGATGATTTGCGTGAAACGCGCACGCTCCCCTCCCTGAAAGGGAGGGGCTGGGGGTGGGTGGATGACCGCGATACGGCTCCTGCATTCCCGTCGCCTCGGTAAGCCTGGACGCGACCCACCCCTAACCCCTCCCTTTCAGGGAGGGGGACTTTACTGCACGATCCCCAGTTCCCGCGCCCGCGCCACCGCATCCCCGCGCCGCTTCGCGCCCAGCTTCTCCAGCAGCCGCGCGACATGCGTCTTCACCGTGTTGAGCGACACGCCCAGCCGCTCGGCGATCTCCTGGTTCGATCGCCCGGCGAGCAGTTCCTCCAGCACCTGCAGCTCCCGCGGCGAGAGGCCGAGCGTCGCTACCGCCTGGGGATTGCCGTCGAACGTACGCGGGGCCGGCCGCGCGATCCCGCGCATACCGAGCCAGACGCCGAGCGCCAGGAAGCCGCCCGCGATCAGGAAGACATAGACGTCGCCGAGGTGCGAGCGCACCAGCCGCTGGTAATCGAGCCATTGGAGCAGCAGTGTCCCCGCCGCCAGCAGCGCGCCGTACAGGACGATGCGCCGAACCAAGTTCAGTCCCGCGTCAGCGTCGCGCTCCACACATAGCCGCGCAGGGTCGAGCGGAAGTCGAGCCGCAGCCCCTGTTCTTCCGCGACCCGCTTGAGCACCGCGGGCAGCGTGTCGCGCGGATAGACGTGGAAGTCGTTCAGTGATTTGAAGTGCAGCCGCTTGGCAAAGCCCGGCAGCCGCTCATACTGACCGAAATCGACGATGTGCAGGCTGCCGCCCGGCGCCAGCGCCTTCGCCCCCAGCTCGATCGCCTCCACCCAGGGCGGGATCATCGAGAGCGTGTAGCTCATGAACACCCGGTCGAGCTTCTCGACGCCGAACAGCGCGTTCACATCGAACGCGCCGGCATCGCCCTGCGCCAGCGTGATCTTGCCGCTGAGGCCGTTCTTCTCGACCGATGCGCGCGCCGTCTCCAGCATCGCCTCGCTGATGTCGAAGCCATAGAAGCGCGCCTCGGGGAAGCGCTTCGCCGCCACGATCAGGTTGCGCGCCGTGCCGCAGCCGACCTCGAGCACCGTGCCGCCCCTGGGCGGGTTCAGTCCGCGGATCAGCGCGTCGCGCCCCAGCAGGTAGAATTTCCGCGTGAAGTCGTAGAAGTGGCGATGGAGCGCATAGGTCGCGTCCATCAGCCCCTTCTGGTCGGCGCCCCCGGTCGCGGCACTCATGCGTGCGGCTTCAGCGTCCAGACGTGGGTCGCGCCATAGACCGACGAACGGTCGCGGCGCGTCCAGTCGTCGAGCTTGGCCTGGTCCTCATATTCCCACTGGCTCATCAGCTCCTCGGGGATATGGCCCTTCACCACATCGGGGATCGCCGCGGTGCGATAGAGCACGCGCGCGCCGGGCTTGGCGGTGCGGGTGATCTCGCCCCAGATCCGGGTCAGCTGCTCGTCGGTCATCCAGTCCTGCGCATCGAGCAGGATGTAGCGGTCGAGCGACTGGGCCGGCATCGTCTCGAGATAGTCGGCATAGTTGGTGTGGCGGATCTCGACGCGGTTGGCGCGCGCGCGCACCACGTCCCAGTTCTTCGCCTCGAGATACGGCGGCAGCGGCGCGTCCGGACCTTCGCCATAGCCGCGGCCGAATGCCTGCCAGGCGTAGAAATTGTCCTTCAGGTCGAAGTCACAGGCGAGCTTGCGCAGCCGGCTCTTCAGCGCGCCGGTGATGCCCGCCTTGTCGTCGATCTTGAGCAGGTCATATTGCGCCGGCGGAATGCCGAAGCCGAACAGGGCGGCGGGCTGGTCGACCAGCCAGCGCAGGAACTTCTTCTCGAAGAACGGCTCGAAGCGCGTCTCGAAGATGTGGCGCTGCTCCTCGATATTCTTCGCCGCCAGGATCTCGCGCGGATCGATGCCGTAGCGGTGCGCCAGCCAGTGGACGAAGCCGATCAGCCGGCCGAGCAGGCCGTATTTGTAGAAGCCGTGCTTGAACGCCTCGATGCGGCGCGTGCCGTTCAGGCCGCGGCGCTCCCAGTAATCGCGGTACGGCGCATCGAGGTGCGGGGCGATGAACTGGCGATAGGCCTCGACATTCTCGGCCTTGTTGGCCTGGCCGAAGAAGCGGTGGAACGCCGCATAATCGGGCAGGTTCAGTGCTGCCTGCTTCTTGAGGTTGTTGAGCGCGATATGTGCCGGATTGAGATCGACCGCAGTGATCTTCGCCGGGTTCGCCGTCAGGTACGAGAAGACGTTGCACCCGCCCGAGGCGATCGTGACCATGTGGTGGTCCGGCTGGAGCTGCAGCGCCTCCATGTCGATCACCGGATCTTCCCAGATCTGCGGGTAGACAAGGCCTCTGAACGCGAAGGTGAAGGCGCGCTCGAGCAGGCCCTCCTTGGTCATGTGCTCATGGCGGTGCACGGCGCCGCGGACGGCGACATTCTTCGGCGTCTTGGTAATCGAACCCATCAATAGCTCCTGGACGCCCCGGCGGACGAGCGGTGGTCCGCCACGCCCTATTACCCCTTTGTGACGAACCGGCGTCACTCTAGGGTCTATCCCCTGTGCCCGCAACGCCTCGTCGCGGGCACTCCCGGGGACGCCCCTAGAGTCAGGAGCCCAGCAAAATCAATCCCGTGTCACGCTGCTGGCGACCGGCCAGTCGCTGTCGCCGACGCGCTTGAGCACCATCTTGAAGAAGGGGCGGGCCGGCTGGCCCTCCGCGACGAAATCGCCGGTCTCGGTCCAGGTGGTGCCGTCGAACACTGCGGTGTAGCGTACCTTGGCGCCCGGACCCGCCGGCGTCTCCCACACATAACCCTTGCTGCCCTCGGTCACCGTGAAGGGGAAATTGCCCGATCGCCCGCCGGTATAGCTCTGCATCGAAAAACTCTGGGTCCGCGCGTCGTAGGAGACCACGGCAAAGGCATTGAACGGCACGCTGCCGTCCGGATTGAATGCCTTGCCCTCGATCAGCGTGATCGTGCCGTCGAGCAAAGTGCCGACCCGCTCGGTATGGGTGACCACCTGCTCCGGCCCGCCCGGCAGCTTCATCCGCGCCTCGCCGCGCCATTTTCCGTGCATCCAGTCGAGCTTGTGCGCCGCCTCCACCTGCGCCGCCATCGCGGCCTTGTCGTCATGCTGGGCGTGGGCGGTGAGGGGCAGGAGGAGGACAGCGAGGGTGCAACCCCAAACAGTTCCCCGCGCTCTTTTGGCGTTATCCCCGCGAAGGCGGGGATCCAGGGTAACAGAGCGACGTCCTTCGTAACTCTGGATCCCCGCCTTCGCGGGGATGACGAAAATGAACGGCTTGATGTGAAAGAGGGACTTGGCTTTCCCGAACATTCCGATCTCCATGTTGTCGCGGGCTCCCGCCCATGGCAGCCTGTTCGCCATGCCCGCCGCCCGGTCGCTCCGCACTGGCCCCGCCGCCCGCTCGCCGGGCAAGCGCGGTTTCGCGAAGCGCGCGTTCGGCTTCGCGAAACGCGCGTTCCCGAAAGCGCCGGTGCCGGGATTTCCGCTGCTCTGGATCGCCTGCCTTGCCGCCGCGGCGCTGATGATCGTCACCGGCGGGTTCAACACCGGTGCGCTGCCGCTCGGCCAGCGCACCGCCTTCTGGCTGCTGCTGATGGGCTGGAACGCGCTCAAATGGCAGGTGCTGTTCGCCTGGGGCGTGCGCAAGCCGAGCGACTGGCCGCGCGTCGCGCTGCTCGGCGCCATCCCGCTCAATCTGCCGCTGCCGATCGAGATCCCGCTCGTCGGCGCACTGATCGGCCGGAGCATGCGCGTGATGCCGCTCGACGTCTGGCTGCGCGCGGCGGCGATCAGCGTGGTGATCTTCGCGGTCTGCGCGCTGGTCGCCTGGATCCTGCTGCGCCGGATGTGCCCGGTCCGCGCGGATACCGGCCTGCTCGCCCGCACCCGCATCGCTGCCGAGCAGCTGGCTGCGATCGAGGCCGAGGACCATTATTGCCGCGTCCACCGCCGCGACGGGACGAGCGCGCTGCTTCATTACCGCTTCGGCGATGCGCTGGACGAAGTCGCCGCCCTCGACGGCCTCCAGGTCCATCGCGGCGCCTGGGTCGCGGCGGAGGCCGTCGAAGGCGCCGAGCGCGACGGCCGCAAATGGCGCCTGCTGCTCGCCGGCGGCGGCAGCGTGCCGGTTAGCGCGACCTATGCGGCAGAGGTGCGGGCGCGGGGGTGGCTGCGGGGGCGGGGGTAAATGTTCGGAGCGATGCTCAACACGTTGCGCGGCTATCGGCGTGTCTTCCTGCCGCTGGAGGCTGCCATCCTCGCCGAGGTCCGGTCCTCTCTTCCCGAGCAGGTGCATCCCGCATTCGATGATCGCCTTGCCCGGATCAACATGATCCAGCCCATTCTCGGCGGGCAGGAGGTCAATCTCTATGAGCGCCACCAGGGCGTGATCCTGTTCCCGGCATCGAGCCGGATCTTGTCCACCGATGACTCGATCCCCATCGCCACGGTGGAGCTGTCTTCGTCCGATCCGATGTCCCGGCTGAAAGCACGGCTCTATTGCGGGCGCGGCGTCCTCACCTCGCTCGAATTCGACCGGCCCAGCGAACACGCGGAACTCGAAACCGTCACGGCGATGAAGGTGCGGGTGACGCCGAAGCTGCCCTGGAGCTGACGGAGGGCGCTATCCGCAAGAACCAGGCTGATCCCAGGCGAAGGCCGGGGATCAGCTTGTGCGTCAGCGGTAACCGCGCGTTGTTGCCCGACCTTGTGCCGGGGTAACGGTTGGAGGCGAGGAACTTCAATCCCGGCAGTACCCCTCGCCGGTATGCACGGTCAGGCAGTCCTTCTTGCCGGCGAGATACTTCAACCCCGTCGCATCGCCGTCGCTCGCGCGCAGCGTCTGCGCGCCGTCCGGCCGCTTGAACGAAATGCCCTCGCGCGTGCCCTTGCCCTCGAACGAACCCTTGTCGTCGAGCGTGTACTGCATCTCGAGCTTGTAGGTCCCCGGCTCGGCGCCCTTGGCGACGACCAGATAGGTCCCCTCGACGCCCTTCCACCGCCCGACCCAGTCGTCGCGGTCGACCGGCTTGCCGGACACTTCCTTCTTCAGGTCCGACGCGCCCTGCTCGACGGCATTGGCGATCGATCCGCCCACCGCCACCGCGGCATTGCCGGCGGTCTCTGTGGCATTGGCCGTCGCGTCCGCAGCCTTGTCGGCCGTGTTGCATGCCGCGAGCGCCAGTGCCGGCGCGAGGATCAGCAGCGCGCGCATCAGCGAGTCGCCTCGTCGATCGCATTGCCGACATGCTCGGCGCGGTTGCCGATGTCGCTGGCGGTATTGTCGAACGCGTCGCCGGCATCGTCCGCGGCGTTGCTCAGCGTATCGCCCATGTCGTTCACGCTGTTCTCCAGCGAGTCGCCGGTGCGGTCCAGCGAGTTGCTCAAATTGCTCTCCGTGCCCGGCGAACAGGCCGCGAGGCCCAAGGCGAGGGCGGGAAGCAGGGCGAAAATCGTCTTGCGCATGTTTCTCTCCGAATAGTCGGTCTAGCCAGCCGGTCCCGCGCGGCGTAGGGGAGCGCGCATGCCACACACCATCGCCATCGCATCGGACCATGCCGCCTACGCAATGAAGGCAGAACTCGCCGAATGGTTGCGTAACGAAGGGCACGAAGTGCTCGATTTGGGCACGAACGGCCCCGAGAGCGTCGATTATCCCGATTACGGCTATCGTCTCGCCAAGGCGATCGAGGATGGCCGGGCCGAGCGCGGCGTCGCGCTGTGCGGCTCGGGCATTGGCATCTCGATCGCGGTCAACCGCAATCCGGCCGCCCGCTGCGCGCTCGTCTCCGAGCCGCTCTCGGCCAGCCTTGCGCGCCAGCACAACGATGCCAATGTCGTCGCCCTCGGCGCCCGCCTCGTCGGCATCGAGATGGCCAAGGCCTGCATCACCACTTTCCTCGCAACCGAGTTCCTCGGCGACCGCCACCAGCGCCGGGTCGAGAAGCTCAGCCACCCCGAAAGGAACCCCGCATGAGCACCAATCCCGTTAGCAATGGCGTGCAGCCGGACGGTTTCTTCACCCGCAGCCTCGCCGAGGCCGATCCCGCGGTCTTCGCCGGCGTCGAGCATGAGCTGAAGCGCGAGCAGTATCAGATCGAGCTGATCGCCTCGGAGAACATCGTCTCCAAGGCGGTGCTCGAGGCTCAGGGCTCGGTCTTCACCAACAAGTACGCCGAGGGCTATCCCGGCAAGCGCTACTACCAGGGCTGCCACCCCTCGGACGAAGTCGAGCAGCTGGCGATCGACCGCGCCAAGCAGATCTTCGGCTGCGACTTCGCCAACGTCCAGCCGCACTCGGGTGCGCAGGCCAACGGCGCGGTGATGCTCGCGCTCGCCAAGCCGGGCGACACGATCATGGGCCTCAGCCTCGATTCGGGCGGCCACCTCACCCACGGCGCCAAGGCGGCGATGTCGGGCAAGTGGTTCAACGCGGTCCAGTACGGCGTCGACCCCGTCACCCACCTGATCGACTTCGACGAGGTGCTGGCCAAGGCCAAAGAGAGCCAGCCGCGCATCATCATCGCCGGCGGCTCTGCCTATCCGCGCCACATCGACTTCGCGAAGTTCCGCGCGATCGCGGACGAAGTCGGCGCGATCTTCATGGTGGACATGGCGCACTTCGCCGGCCTGGTCGCCGGTGGTGTCCACCCGACGCCGTTCGGCCACGCGCATGTCGTGACGACGACCACCCACAAGACGCTGCGCGGCCCGCGCGGCGGCGCGGTCTTCACCAATGACGAGGCGATCGCCAAGAAGATCAACTCGGCGGTGTTCCCCGGCCTGCAGGGCGGCCCGCTGATGCACGTCATCGCTGCCAAGGCGGTCGCGTTCGGCGAGGCGCTCCAGCCCGAGTTCAAGAGCTACGCCGCGGCGATCGTCGAGAACGCCAAGATCCTCGCAGCCACGCTCAAGGAGCGCGGCGCGGCGGTGGTTTCGGGCGGCACCGACACGCACCTGGCGCTGATCGACCTCACCCCGCTGGGCGTGACCGGCAAGGACGCCGACGAGGCGCTCGAGCGCGCGGCGATCACCTGCAACAAGAACGGCATCCCCAACGATCCGCTGCCGCCGGTCAAGACCAGCGGCATCCGCGTCGGCTCGCCGGCGGGCACCACCCGCGGCTTCGGTCCGGCCGAATTCCGCGAGATCGGCAACATGGTCGCCGACGTGCTCGACGGCCTGAAGAAGAATGGCGAGCAGGGCGACGCCCAGGTCGAAGCGAACGTCCGCGAGCGCGTCCGCGCGCTGTGCGAGCGCTTCCCGATTTACCCGGAGCTTTGATGAACCTTCTCCCTCTCCCCGCTTGCGGGGAGAGGGTCGGGGAGAGGGGCATGAGCCGAGACTTCTCCTTCGACCCCCTCTCCCCGGCCCTCTCCCCTGAAGGAGAGAGGGAGTAATGCGCTGCCCCTTCTGCGGACATGAAGACAGCCAGGTAAAGGACAGCCGCCCCACCGAAGACGGGGCGGCGATCCGCCGCCGGCGCCAGTGCGAGGCCTGCGCCGCGCGCTTCACCACCTTCGAGCGCATCCAGCTGCGCGAGCTCACCGTGCTCAAGAGCGAGGACAAGCGCGAGCCGTTCGACCGCGACAAGCTGGTCCGCTCGATCTCGGTCGCCACCCGCAAGCGCCCGGTCAACAGCGTGCAGATCGAGAAGCTGGTCTCGGGCATCCAGCGCCAGCTCGAGACGATGGGCGACACCGAAATCCCCTCGCAGAAGATCGGCGAGCTGGTGATGCAGGGACTGAAGGGCCTCGATTCGGTCGCCTATATCCGCTTCGCCAGCGTCTATAAGGACTTCCGCGAGGCCAAGGACTTCGAGGAATTCGCCGGCAATGTGAGCGAGGTGGGGAAGGGATAGCCCGGCTCCCTACCTTCCCTACACCCGATCATCCTGAGTAGCCCCTGAGCTTGTCGAAGGGGCCTATCGAAGGACGGACGGTAAGGGGGAAGGACCGGTGCGATGAGCTTCCACGTCTACATGTTGCGCTGCGCGGACGGCTCCTATTATGTCGGCCACACCGAGGACGTGGAGCACCGGATAGCCCAGCACCAGCAGGGCGCCCTTCCGGGCTACACCCACGGCCGGCGCCCGGTTGAGCCCGTCTGGGCAGAGGAATTTGCCACCCGCGACGAAGCGCGCGAGGCGGAGCGCCGGATCAAGGGTTGGTCGCGCGCGAAGAAAGAAGCATTGATCCGAGGTGATTGGGATTTGATCAGGCAGTTGGCGAAAAAGTCCTTCGATACGGGTCTTCGACAGGCTCAGCCCCTACTCAGGATGACCGGGGAGGGGTTGGAGGCCGGCGGCGTGGATGTGCGCCGGGTGGCCCTACCCCCCGTCATCGTCCTCGTCCGTCCGCAGCTCGGCGAGAATATCGGCAAGGCCGCGCGCGCCATGCTCAATTTCGGGCTGGTCGAGATGCGCCTCGTCGCCCCGCGCGATGGCTGGCCCAATCCCAGCGCCGGTCCGGCCGCGTCGGGCGCCGACATCGTGCTGGAGAAGGCCCAGGTCTATGAGACCGTCGCCGATGCCGTGGCGGACTGCGCGCATGTCTATGCCACCACGGTGCGCAAGCGTGGCGTCACCAAGCCGGTGATGACCCCGGAGGAAGCCTCGCGCGAGATCCACCGCGAGGAAGGGCGCTCGGCGATCCTGTTCGGCCCGGAGCGCTCGGGGCTGGAAACCGACGACGTCGCCGTCGCCCGCACCATCGTCACCGTGCCGATCAACCCGGAGTTCGGCTCGCTCAACCTGGCGCAAGCGGTGATCCTCGTCGCCTATGAATGGTCGAAGCATGTCCCGAGCGCGGCGGAGGGCGGGGTGAGCCTCGCCCAGCCGACCCAGGAGGAGCTCGATCCCCCCGCGCCGCAGGACGAGCTCGACGGGATGATCGGCCAGCTCGATGCGATGCTCGAGGATTCGGGCTATTATTTCCCGCCCGATCGCGTGCCGTCGACCAGGCGCACGTTGCGCACGGTGCTCACCAAGCCGGGCTGGTCGTCGCAGGAGCTGCGCACGCTGCGCGGCGTGCTCTCCGCGCTCGAAGGCAAGAAGCGCCACCGCACCGGCTGATACATTGCGGCAATGCAGTTCCGCTTCTCGCGGCCGCTGCGTCGCGATACGCAAGGCCCATCTTGGGAGGGACCCGATGCGTATCGTGACCGTGATTGCCTTGCTTGCTCTTTCCACCCCGGCACTTGCCCAGGACGCGGCGCCCGCGCCTGCAGCGCCGGCGAAGGAAAAGAAGATCTGCCGCAGCCTCGACGTGACCGGCTCGATGATGGCGAAGCGGACCTGCCATACGCGCGAGGAATGGCGCCAGATCGACGACGCCAATGGCGAGGATGCCCGGCGCACGCTCGACAGCCGTCGGCTCGGCACCGACGGCAGCAGCCGCAACTAGCCCGGCTCAGCGCCGGTCGAACGCCTCGAGCTCATAGGCGATCGAGGCTTCGACAAGCAGTTCCCAGATGTCGCCGATCGCCGCGTCGGGGATGCCCGCGGCCCGGGCATGGGCACGGGCATTGCCGATGACCTGCGCCTTGCGGGCCTCGTCGCGGACCTGGCCGCGCTCGGGCTTGATGCGGGCGGCGGCATCCATATAGCCGAAGCGGCGCGTGAGCAGCTGGACCAGCGCCGCGTCCACCGCATCGACGCCGGCACGGACCTCCAACATGGTCGTGCAGGCTTCGGGGTCGAGTATCTCTTGCATGGCCGCTCCTTGGCGGTGCGGCGCTTCGCTGTCCAGCACGGCGCTTCAATTCGTCCCCGAGGCGGGCTCGGGGCAGCGCCGGAGAACTTGACTCCTGCCCCCCACGCCGCTAACCGCGCGCCTTCGCAATGGCCCCGCACCCCGGTGAAGTGGCGGCCCTGCCCTCCTCAGTGAGACCAGCAGGCGGATACCGGGACCAACGTCGTTAGCAGTTGCAAGGATTACAAATGTCGAAGCGTTCCAGCGCAAAGTACAAGCTTGACCGCCGCATGGGCGAGAACATCTGGGGTCGTCCCAAGTCCCCGGTGAACAAGCGCGAATACGGCCCGGGCCAGCACGGCCAGCGCCGCAAGGGCAAGATGTCGGACTTCGGCATCCAGCTGCGCGCCAAGCAGAAGCTCAAGGGCTATTACGGCGACGTCACCGAGAAGCAGTTCAAGCGCGCCTATGAGGACGCTTCGAAGATGAAGGGTGACACCTCGCAGAACCTGATCGGCCTGCTCGAGCAGCGCCTCGACATGATCGTCTACCGCGCCAAGTTCGCGCCGACGATCTTCGCGGCCCGCCAGCTGGTCAACCACGGCCATGTCCGCGTCGATGGCGAGAAGTGCAACATCGGTTCGCGCCGCATCAAGCCGGGCCAGATCGTCTCGCTTTCGCAGAAGGCGCAGGAAATGGCGCTGGTGATGGAGGCGCAGAGCCTCGCCGAGCGCGACATCCCCGATTACGTGTCGCCGGACGGCGCCTCGAAGATCACCTTCACCCGCGTGCCGACCCTCGACGAGGTGCCGTACCCGGTGAAGATGGAGCCGAACCTGGTCGTCGAATTCTATTCGCGCTAAGTTCGCTTCCTTCGGGAACGAGAAAAGAGGGCGGTCCTTCGGGGCCGCCCTTTTTCGTTTGCGTCGTCTCCAGTTCCCATTCCGTCATGCCGCCCCATTCGTCATCCCGGCGAAAGCCGGGATCTCAGGCGATGGCGCAGGGAAGGGGCCGCACGAAATCCCGGCTTCCGCCGGGATGACGAGGGTGGTTACGCCGGGACGACGAGGATGGTTACGGCTTCGCCGGCAACCCCAGCGCGCCCCGCAGGAACGTGTCGCTCTTGTCGAGCATCTGCGTCCGCGCCTGGTCGTCGTCGAGCTGGTGGTCAAGGCCCTTGAACTCGACATATTCCACCTGCTTGCCCGCGTCCTTCAGCCGATCGGCCATCAGGCGCGATTCGCCCACGCCGACGTTCAGGTCCTGGGTGCCGTGGAACAGCAGCACCGGCGCCTTGATCTTCTGGGCATTCTGGGCGGGCGAGCCTTCGCGCACATGCGGGCCGCTGCCGATGAACCGGCTGACGATATTGTAGCTGGTATAGGCCCTGGCCTCGTTGCGCAGCGATTCCAGGTCGGTCACCGGCGCGATCGCCACGATCGCCTTGAACAGGTCGGGGTCGAGGGCGGCGCTCTGCAGCGCGGCATAGCCGCCATAGGACCAGCCGACGATCGCCAGCTTGCCCGGTGCGGCGATGCCCTGCTTGGCCAGCCAGCGCCCGCCATCGTTCACGTCGCCGATCGCGATCCGCCAGGACTGGAAGCCGTTCTTCTTGAACCAGCCATCGCCATAGCCGGTCGACCCGCGGAAATTGGGCTGGAGCACCGCGAAGCCGCGCGCGGCATAGAATTGCACCAGCCAGTCGAAGCCCCATTCGTCGCGCGCGCCCGGGCCGCCATGCGGCATCACGATCGCGGGCAGGTTCTTGCCGTCGCTGCCGGCCGGCAGGGTCAGATAGCCGGGGATCTGCGTGCCGTCCGCCGCCGGGAAGGTCACCGGCCGCATCTCGGCGAGCTTGGTCTTGGCGAGCTGGGGCCGCTGGGCCAGCACCTCGGCCAGGCCGCGGCTCGCCTTGTCATAGACATAATAGGTGCCCGCATCGGTGTCGCCGCCGGCGTAGAGCAGCAGCTTCTTCTCGTCCGCGCTCGCGTCGATGAAGCTCACCATCGGCTTGCCGGGCAGCGCCTTGCCCAGCGCGGTGCGCAGCTTTTGCAGCTCGGGGTCGAAGAATTCGGTGACGCGGTGGTCGGTGGCATAGCTCACCCCGACCACGCGGCGCTGGCGGCCGATGCGGACCAGCCCGTCGACATCGACCTCGGGATGCGCGAACACCAGCTTGCGGGTCAGGCTGCCGTCCAGCGCGATGCTGTAGAGCGCCCGCCGCCCGTCCTGGTTCTCGAAGCCATAGACGACATTGGTGTCGCGATCGACGGCATAGGGGTTGAAGCCGGCATAATTGCCACCGCCGCCATCGGACACCAGATCTCCCAGCTTCTTCCACTCGCGATCGTTGGCGGTGCGATAGCTGTAGACATAGCGGCCGGTGCTCAGGCCGCCGTTGCTTTCGTCCTCGATGCCCATGATCCGGACATTGCCGTGCCCGTCGCTGATGAACTCGGCGACGTTGCGCCGGGGCAGCTCGACGATCTTGCGCTTGAGCGAGGTCGCGTCGACCAGCTCCACCGCCAGGCCGTCGCGGGTGTTGGCGGTGTGGGTGCCGGTCGAATATTCGGGCACGAACACCCGGGTCATCAGCACCGATCCGTTCGAGCCGTCCGGACCCCAGTCGATGATGTCGCCGCCCGACTGCATGATGTCCAGCGCATTGGCATTCTCGCGCCGGCTGAGCATCTTGAGGTCGGAACCGTCGGCGTTGAGCGACACCATCCGGGTGAAGGACAGTTTCTGGTCGAGCTGCTGGATCATGTAGATGTTGCACACGATCCGGGTGCTGCTCGCCCAGCGGCAGCTGCTGAGCTGGTCGGGGTCGCCCGTCGCGGTGAGCACCACCTTGCTCGCGCCGGTCTCGAGATTGGCCACCACCAGTGCGTCGCCGCGCCCGCTGATCGGCTGGATCATCGCCACCTGGCTGCCGTCGGGCGACAGGCTGATCTGCTGGATGAACTCGCGCGCCCCGAAATTGCGCGCGTCCTGGCTCTGCGCGAAGGCGAGCGCCGGCATGGCCGAGGCGACGAGCAGCGCCCCGCGAACGATATTCTTCATGAACCCCCCAAGATTTCTCGACCCCGACCCTAGCCGGTGCGCGGGCTTTGGCAATGTCTTGAAAGCACCGTGGCGGTGTGGCGGGGGACTTGATCCATGCACCCTGTGACAGGGTCAATAACTTGCTGATATTACTGTCATAATATCGCAAGCCAGGCGTCACTCCGGCGTCTCGGCCCTGCCGCCACATCGCAACATCCCCGGCCTAGCGGCGCCCTTGAGCAGTCCTTCGCTGCCTATCCGACCAAGGGGATTATCCATGCAGATCAGCCGCACGCTGACGCGCACCAGCTTCGCCGCCCTCCTGCTGACCGCCAGCGCCCCCGCGCTCGCCCAGGCGCAGGAGGCGACCGCCACCGCCGCTGCCACCGACACGCCCGACGAGGAGATCGTCGTCACCGGCCGCGCCGGCGCCGGCGAGCGCACCAAGCTCGACACCAGCTACGCCGTCACCACCCTCTCGAACGACATGATCCGTTCGCGCGCGCCGTCGAGCGTGACCGAGACGCTCAAGTCGGTCCCCGGCTTCTGGGTCGAGGCCTCGGGCGGCGAGGGCTCGGGCAATGTCCGCGCCCGCGGCATCCCCGTGGACGGCTTCGGCTCGATCAACCTGCTCGAGGACGGCCTGCCCGTGCAGCACGATCCCGCGCTCGGCTATCTCAACGCCGACCAGGCCTTCCGCCTCGACGAATCGATCGACCGGATCGAAGTCGTTCGCGGTGGCCCGTCCTCGGTCTTCTACTCGAACGCCCCCGGCGGCGTGGTCAACTACATCACCCGCCGCGCCGGCGACTCGCTCACCGGCAATGCCCGCGTCCTCTACGGCCCCACCGCCGAGCTCTACCGCTTCGACGGCTGGATCGGCGCGCCCCTCGGCGACGGCCTCAAGCTCGGCGTCGGCGGCTTCTACCGCAGCGAGCAGGGCGTCCGCGATCCCGGCTTCACCGGCAACAAGGGCGGCCAGGTCCGCGCCGACCTCGTCAAGGAATTCGACGGCGGCTCGCTGACCTTCAGCTACAAGCACCTCGACGACAATGCGATCTTCTACACCGGCATCCCGCTGACCAAGGACCGCAACGGCGACGTGGTCGGCCTGCCCGGCTTCGATCCGCATTACGGCACCACCGCCAGCCCCGCCTCGGCCCATCTGACGCTCAAGAGCGCCACCGGCCTGGTCGATTTCGACAACACCAAGGGCACCGACATCCGCCTCGACCAGGGCTCGATCCTCACCGATTACGAGTTCGCGCCGGGCTGGAAGCTCACCAACGGCATGCGCTACCGCGACAGCTACACGGTCCGCAACGGCGTCTACCCGACCTCGGTCGCCACCGCCGCCTCGTTCCTCGCCAGCAACCGCGCCGCCCTGCTCGCCGCCTTCCCGGGCGCGACCGACGTGCAGATCCGCTATGCCGACAATGGCCAGGCGTTCAACACGGCCAACCAGAACGGCAATGGCGACATCTTCATCAACGCCGCCCGTCCCGTCACCGTCTGGGAGCGCGAGTTCCTCAACGACTTTCGCATCGCCCACAAGTTCGAGGCGGCCGGCACGCATGATTTCGCGGTCGGCTTCTACTATGCGAACATCGACGAGACCTTCAGCCGCTACTCGGCCTCGACGGTGCAGGACGTCTCCAACAATTCCCGCCTGCTCGATGTCGTCGCGGTCAACGCCGCCGGCAATGTCGTCGGCTCGCTGACCAAGAACGGCGTCGCCCGCTACGGCTCGGAATTCGCCAACGGCACCGGCAGCCAGACCACGATCGCGCTCTATGCCTCGGACGAGTGGCAGATCACCCCGACCTTGCGCATCGACGGCGGCATCCGCTGGGAGCGGATGAAGGCCCGCGGCGCGCAGGAAGGCCAGAAGACGGTCAATCTCGGCGACGCCACCACCCTGGCCGACGATCAGGTGCTGACCGGCAACGGCATCTACACCAACTTCAACCGCAAGTTCGACGATGTCGGCTACACCGCCGGCATCGACTGGCAGTTCGCGAAGATCGGCGGCGCCTTCGCCCGCTACACCCATGCCTTCCGCATGCCGAGCGTCGGCAGCTTCATCACCAGCGCCACCGCGACGCCGGTGATCCAGGGCATCGACATGTGGGAAGGCGGGCTCAAGCTCTCGACCCCGCTGGTCAGCGTCTATGCCACCGGCTTCCTCACCGATTTCGACTCCTATTCGATCGGCAATTTCGTCTTCGCCCCGCCGCCGGCCAGCGGCGTGATCCAGCAGACCGTCTATACCGACACGCGCGCCTACGGCGTCGAGTTCGAAGGCGTGATCCGTCCGGCCAAGTGGTTCGACCTCACTGTCCAGGCGACCTGGCAGAACCCGACTTTCCGCAACCTGCGCTATAACGAGAGCACCACGGTCGGCGGCGTCGCCACGCTGGTCCCGCGCGACTATTCGGGCAACCAGCTGCTCCGCGTCCCCAGGATCGCGCTGCGTGCCACCCCGGCGGTCACCCTGTTCGACGGTCGCCTGCGCGCGCAGATGGACGTCGAGCATTACAGCGACCGCTATGCCGATGCGGCCAATATCTCGAAGCTGCCGGCCTATACGGTGATCAACGCCAGCATCAGCGTGCGCGCCACGAAGAACATCCGCCTCTGGGCCTATGGCGACAACCTCACCAACGCGCTCGGCCTCACCGAAGGCAATCCGCGCGCCGGCGAGCTGACCAGCGGCCAGGCCAACGACCTGCTGTTCATCGGCCGCCCGATCGTCGGCCGCAACATCCGCTTCGCCGTGGACTTCTCGTTCTGACGGCCAAGCTCCCATCCGCCCTCAGGCTCCCCTCCCTGGAAGGGAGGGGCTAGGGGTGGGTAGGGGCCAGGCGATACTGCCGACCCTCCGCCTGCTCGCAGCCGTATCGCGTATATCGACCCACCCCTAACCCCTCCCTTTCAGGGAGGGGGATTTGTTGAGGCCCCCCCCAAATGCTCCGCCTCCTGCCCGCGCTGGCCCTTCTCCTCCTCCAGACTCCCGCGCACGCCCAGCAGGCGGACCAGGTCGCCACCGGCGAGATCACCGGCGCCGATCATGAGACCTACAAGCAGATCCCCTTCGACGTGCCGGAAGGCACCGAGCGGATCACCGTGCGCCTGACCTATGACAAGGCGAACAAGACCGTCGTCGATCTCGGCGTGTTCGATCCCCAGCGCTTCCGCGGCTGGAGCGGCGGCACGCGCGACCGCTTCACCCTTTCCGCCAGCGACGCCTCGCCCGGCTATCTCCCCGGTGCGCTGCCCGCCGGCCGCTGGCACGTCCAGTTCGGCGTGCCCAATGCCCGCAAGGACGCGCACAGCCCCTACAGGGTCGAGATCTTCCTCGACCGCGGCACCGTCCGCAACGCCAGCGCGGCCATCGCCGACGCGCCGATCAACGCCGCCCCCGGCTGGTTCCGCGGCGACCTGCACATGCACGACGCCCATTCGGACGGCAGCTGCAAGAGCAAGACGGGCAAGAAGATCCCGTGCCCGCTGTTCCGCACCGTCGATGCCGCGGCGAATGCCGGCCTCGATTTCGTCGCGGTCACCGATCACAATACCGTCTCGCATTTCGGCGGGCTGCGCGAGCTCCAGCCGTATTTCGACAACATCCTGCTGATCCCGGGTACCGAGGTCACCACCTTTGGCGGCCATGCCAATGCGATCGGGCTCACCCGCTGGGTCGATTTCCGCATCGGCACGCCGGGCGTCCCCAATGTCGCCGCGGTCGAGAAGGCCGTCGCAGAGGCCGGCGCGATCCTCTCGATCAACCATCCCGGCCTGCCCTCGGGCGAGGCCTGCATGGGCTGTGGCTGGGTCTGGCCCGACACCGACTGGAACGGCATCACCGCGATCGAGGCGATCAACGCCAACACGGTCAACACGCCGCTCTCGGGCATCGGCTTCTGGTACAAGCAGCTGAATGCCGGCCACCGCCTCACCGGCGTGGGCGGCAGCGACAACCACAATCCCGATGCGGAAGCCGGCCGTGCCGGCATCGGCCGCCCGACCACCGTCGTCCATGCCGAGGCGCTTTCTACCCCCGCGATCCTCGCCGGCATCCGCGCCGGCCGAGTCTTTGTCGATGTCGAGGGCACGCGCACCCGCGTGCTCGATGTGGAGGCCGTCTCGGGCCGCACCCGCGCCCTGATGGGCGAGACGCTCGCGCCGGGCGCAAAGCTGGACGTCACCGCGACGATCGCCGGCGTCGATGCGGGCAAGGCCGTGCTGATCGCCAACGGCACCGAGGCTCAGTCGCTCCCGCTGGCGCCGGCCGTCACCTTCCATCTCGACCGCAAGGCGGCCTGCGGCTGGATCGCGGTCAACGTGACGACCCAGGACGGCAAGCTCCTGCTGGTCGGCAACCCGATCTACGTGCGGTGCGGGCGCTGAAATTCCTCCCCCGGAAACGGCGTTTCCGGGGGAGGGGGACCGCCGCCGAAGGCGGTGGTGGAGGGGTCTACAAGGGCTGCCGTAAAGCCCCCTCCACCACGACGCTGCGCGTCGCGGTCCCCCTCCCCCGCAGCTGCGCTGCGAGGGAGGATCTTCATCATCATCCCGACCTGCCATCGTCATCCCGACGAAAGTCGGGATCTCAGGCGGCTCCTTCCCCGCGCCATCGCCTGAGATCCCGGCTTTCGCCGGGATGACGGAAAGGCGCGCCGCCGCCTTTCCACAAAATCTACTCAATCTGGCGGAATCCCCCCGCCATCCCCGCCAGCCCGACCCAAAATGGCGGCGCCCCCACTGCCCGCGCACCACGCATCGCGATAGCCTCCCGGCAAAATAACAAGGTCGCGCATCGCATCTTCGTCCGTCTTGCCCGGCGGACATCGGGGGGGCTCATGAAGCGCGCGGGGCGGGGTCTTGGGGGAAAGGCCCCGCCCCCAGCGCCGGAGTCCGGGGGGACTTGATTTGGGGCTGATTCATCGGGACGCCGATCCCGGTCATCCGGCATTGCCGTCGCTGCTCGCCCGGCTGGGCGCGGCCGATGCGCTCGCGGTGCCGCGCTATCCGTTGCCCGGCAGCCGCCAGGGCCGTTGCTACTGGAACGTGCGCGATCAGGTGCGGACGCAGGGCGGCAGCTGCCTGTTCGGCTGGATGCTGGTCGAGATCCCGGGCGTCGTGCTGTTCGGCTGGCATCATGCGGTGTGGCGTGCGCCTTCCGGCCAGCCGACCGACATCTCGCCGCACCCGCTCACCGGCTGGGGCGTGGGCAGCACAGCCTTCGCGGTCGATCCGGTGCAGGAGCATCCGCTCGACTGGCCGCCGGGCCTGCCCCAGGTCTTCGAGCCGCTCGTCCGCGATCCCGCGCTCGACCGCTTCATTGCCGCCGAGGCGGAGGTCCATGCCCTGCGCACCCGCTACCGCGATGCCGAGCAGGCGATCCCCTCGGCCACCTGCTATGACGGCGAGGGCGAGCTGATCGTCCATGTCGAGACGGTCGCCGATATGGCCCGGCTCAAGAAGCTCGAGCGCCGCTACCTGCCCGGCATCCGCACCGCCGAAGCCCGCCGCGACGCGCTGATCCCGGCACTGGCGGCGCTCCAGGACGTGGCGCTGGAGGGGGCGGAGCGGCTGCGGGCGTGAGGGCTTCCTTCGATACGCCATTTCGACAAGCTCAATGGCTACTCAGGATGATCGGGGTTTATATTCTATCCGATCATCCTGAGTAGGGCTGAGCTGGTCGAAGCCCGTATCGAAGGACCCCACAACCGTCATCCGACCCACAACCGTCATCCCGGCGAAAGCCGGGATCTCAGGCGATGGCGGGAAAGAGCCGCACGAGATTCCGACTTTCGTCGGGATGACGAAGGGCGAGGCGGGAGGGAGGGGATGTGCTGAACGACGACGGGATGCTCCTCCGCCCAACTCACCGCCCCAATTCCCGCACCGCGAAGTCGATGAAGCTCGGCCAGTTGTCCCGGTTGTTGTGCCCGCCGCGATGCTGCCGAAACGCGAGCGTCCCCCCGGTCACCGGCGTCAGCTCCGGCGGGAATATCGTGGAACTCAGCCCCTTCGCCCCGCGGATCGTCCAGGCCGGGGATGCCGCCACCGCCGCCAGGAAGCTGCCCTTGGGATCGACCCAGCCGTCCCCCGTGTCGACCGTCCCCGCCCCGAGGAACAGCGGGCGCGGCGCCGAGAGGGCGATCAGCATGTGCGCGTCGATCGGCAGGTCGAACTCGGTCTTCGGCCCCGCGTACTTCAGGAAATTGCCGGCGAACCAGTGATACTCGCCCCCGGCGGCGAGGTTGCCCATCCGCTCGCCGAAGTTCCGCCGATACAGCGCAGCGCCGCCCGCGCCCGAGGAGCCGACGAACCCGATCGCGAACTGCGGGTCATAGGCCATCGCCACCAGCGCCGCCTTGCCGTAGCGCGACAGGCCTTCGATGCCGATCCGGCGCGCGTCAACTTTCGCGTCCGCAGCCAGCGCCTCGCGCGCCCGGCTCGCACCCCAGGCCCAGGCGCGCAGCACGCCCCAGTCCTCGGGACCGCGCGGGTGCCCCTGCAGCGAGATGCCGATCACCCCGGTCTTCAACTCCCCGCCATTGTCCGCCTGGATCGAATTCGCCACCACCACGGCATAGCCGAAGCCGTGCCGGAGCAGCTGCTCGGTATAGGGCGGGCCGGGATCGGCAGGGCGGGGCGGGCCGGGGAATTTGAAGCCCTCGGGAAAGCCGAAGGAGAGGATCACCGGCACCCGGCGGTCTCTTTCGGGCAGGGTGTAGCGGACGGCAATGGTGGCGGATGCGCGCGGCCAGGCCTTGTTGTCCGCTGCGCCTTCGATCCAGCGTTTGGTCACCGGGATCCCGGCCTCGACCGCCTTCTCCTCGCGGACGAGATTCCACGTTATCTTCGGGGCGGTTAGCGGCACGCGGCCATAGATCTCGCGGTCGAACAGTTCGACGATCTCGCGGCGGCGGCGGTCCCAGTCCTTGCTGTTGCGGACGGGGAGGCCGGCATTCGTACGCAGCAGAGGCGGAAGTTCGGGGGTGCCCGCTTTGGCCTCGTCATAGTTCGCGGCATTGGGTGCGTTCGGGTTGAAACCGTCTGCGCCGGCACGGATTTCCGCGATTCCCAGCCGGTCGAGCATCGCCTGGCGATCGGCATTGGCGGCGGTGTAATCCTGCTGCTGCGCACTCGCGGGCAGGGCGAGTGCCAATATCGGCGCCCAGAGCGTCCACAAGCGCATGTCTTCCCCTCCTATGTTATCGCTACCAAGGCTGCCTCGCATTGCGGTCGGGCGCAACCCTTGCCAACATCCCCGCACGAATGTTCCGCAAAGGGGATCCCATGCGCCACCTGCTCACCGCCGCCCTGCTCCTCGCCGGCACCGCGGCCAACGCCCAGACCATCTCGGCCGACACGATGAAGGAGGTGACCAAGGAGCTCTCCTCGGACGCCTATGAGGGCCGCGCGCCGACCACCCCAGCCGAGGACAAGACGATCGCCTATATCGTCCAACGCTTTGAAAAGGCTGGGCTGAAGCCGGGCAACAAGGGCAAGTGGACCCAGGACGTGCCGCTGGTCGAGATCACCGCCGGCAACGTCCAGCCTTTGGTCTTCTCGGGCGGCAAGGCCCCGGTCAGCCTCGACTATCGCAAGGACATGGTCATCGCCACCTACCGGGTGGTCCCCAAGGTCGCGGTCAGGGACAGCGACGTGGTCTTTGTCGGCTACGGCATCAACGCCCCCGAGCGCGGCTGGAACGACTATGCCGGTCTGGACGTGAAGGGGAAGACGGTCGTCATCCTGGTCAACGACCCCGACTATAAATCCCCCGAAACCAAGGGTTTGTTCGAGGGCAAGGCGATGACCTACTATGGCCGCTGGGTCTACAAGTACGAGGAGGCCGCGCGGCAGGGCGCGGCGGCCGCGATCATCGTCCACGACACCTACCCGGCCGCCTATGGCTGGGGCGTGGTCCAGTCCTCCTGGACCGGCCCGCAGCTCGAGCAGGACACGCCGGGCGATCACATGGACCAGAGCCAGGCGATCGGCTGGATGCAGCTCGACAAGGCCAAGGAGCTCTTCGCCGCCGCCGGCAAGGACTTCGATGCGCTCGTCGCCTCGGCCGGCAAGCAGGGCTTCAAGGCGGTGCCGCTCGGCGTAAAGGCTTCTGTCAGCTGGGATAATTCGATCAAGCGCCAGGCCTCGAAGAACGTCGTCGGCATCCTGCCGGGTACCGCTAAGCCCGACGAGGTCGTGCTCTATTCGGCGCATTGGGACCATCTCGGCCGCTGCGACGCGGTCAATGGCGACGATATCTGCAACGGCGCGGTCGACAACGCCTCGGGCATCGGCGGCCTCGTCGCGCTGGCCGAGGCGCATGCCAAGGCCGGTCCCGCCAAGCGCAGCGTCGTCTTCCTGGCGGTCACCGCCGAGGAATCGGGCCTGCTCGGCAGCAAGTTCTACGCCGAGAACCCGGTCTATCCGCTCGCCAAGACGGTGGGCGGGGTGAACATGGATTCGCTCAATGTCCTTGGAAAGACGAAGGATTTCACGCTGGTCGGCGCCGGCAAGTCCGAGCTCGAGGATCTGGTGAAGCCCTTTGTCGCGGCCGAGGGCCGGGTGATCGTCCCCGAGGAGCGGCCCGAGGCGGGCGGCTATTACCGCTCGGACCATTTCAGCTTCGCCAAGCTCGGCGTGCCGATGCTCTATGGCGAGAGCGGCGACGATCTGGTCAATGGCGGCAAGGAAGCGGGCAAGAAGGCGGCGGAGGATTACACCAGGAACCGCTATCACAAGCCCCAGGACGAATATGATGCCAGCTGGGACTGGAGCGGCGCGGTCTCGGACCTGAACATCTATTACGGCCTGGGTCGCCAGCTCGCCGAGGGCACGGCCTGGCCGAACTGGTACAAGACCGCCGAATTCCGCGCGGTTCGCGACAAGTCTCGCGCCGGGCAGTGAACGGGATTATGGGGGCGGAATGACGATTCCGCCTCCCCCCAAGCCCGAATGGGCGCACCACCACGCCGTGTGGATCGGCTTCCCCAGCCATCCCGAACTTTGGCTCGACGATCTCGCCTCCGCGCGCCTCGAAGTCGCCGCCTTCGCGAAGGCGGTACACGCCGAGGGCAAGGGCGAGCAGGTGATCCTGGTCGCCGCCAACGAGGAATCCGCCAAGGCCGCCAGGCTGCTCGCCGGCAATGCCGCCAAGGTGGTGATCGAGCCGTTCGGCGACATCTGGCTGCGCGACACCGCCGCGATCATCGGCGGCAACGGCACCGCGCACGACTTCCGGTTCAACGGCTGGGGCGGCAAGTACGACCTCGAGGGGGACGACGACATCGGTCACCGCCTTGCCGAGCGCGCCCAGATGCGCGTCGAGGATCATAGCTGGGTGCTCGAGGGCGGCGCGATCGACGGCGACGGCACCGGCCTGGTGGTCACCACCGAGCAGTGCCTGCTCAACCGCAACCGCAACCCGCAGCTTAGCAAGGCCGATGTCGAGGAGATGCTGCTGAAGGACCTGGGCTATACCCAGGTGCTGTGGCTCGGCGACGGCCTGCTCAACGACCATACCGATGGGCATGTCGACAATCTCGCCCGCTTCATCGGCCCGAACCGGTTGCTGATCCCCGAGGGTGCCGAGAACGACCCGAACTGGCGCATCTACCAGGACGCCGCGGCCCGCGCGGAGCGCGCGGGCGTCGAAGTGGTGCGCTTCCCCTCGCCGGGCCGCGTGCTCAACGAGGATGAGGAGATCATCCCGGCAAGCTACATGAACTTCTACATCGGCAATGCCGCGGTAGTAGTGCCGCTCTACGGCCAGGAGAATGACGTCGCCGCCGTGGACAAGCTCGCCGAGCTGTTCCCCGGCCGTGCGATCATCGGCCAGCGCGCCGACCACATCCTGACCGGCGGCGGCAGCTTCCACTGCATCAGCCAGCAGATTCCGGCTTCGTAGAAGCGGGGAATTTGATGTGGCCGTCACCCCGGCCTTGTGCCGGGGTCCACGGTGCCGCGCGTTCTGAACAATGCTCTCTAGCCCGGTGCCTGCCTCCCGGTGGACCCCGGCACAAGGCCGGGGTGACGAGTTAGGGTTATTTTGCTGCGGGAGTAGCAGGCGCCCCGGCGATCGGCGCGCCTGCGGTGCTGCTCACCCGCCAGATCACATTGCCGACATCGTCCGCCACCAGCAGCGCGCCGCCAGCGTCGGTGATCACGCCGACCGGGCGGCCCTGCACGGTCTTGCCGTCCTTGCCGAGGAAGCCGGTGAGCAGGTCGATCGGCTTGGCGGTCTTCAGCGGGTAGCCATTGTCGCCGAAGGGCACGAAGACGAGCTTGTAGCCCGAAGGCGGCTCGCGGTTCCACGAGCCGTGCAGCGCGACGAAGGCGCCATTGGCGAACTTGCCGCCGAGCTTGGCATCGGCGGCGAAGGCAAGGCCGAGCGGGGCGGTATGGGCGCCGAGCGCGAAGTCAGGGCGCTTGGTGTATTCGCGCAGATCCGGGCGCTCGGGCGTCACGCGCTTGTCGATGTACCCGCCCCAGTAGTTCCACGGCCAGCCATAGAAGGCGCCGAAATCGACCTGGGTGAGATAGTCGGGCGGCATGTCCGAGCCGAGCATGTCGCGCTCGTTGACCACGGTCCACAGATTGCCGGTGTGCGGCTCGAAGGCCATGCCGTTCGGGTTGCGCAGGCCCCAGGCATAGACGCGCGAGGACTTGGTCTCGGGCACCACCTCGAGGATTGCGGCGCGGGTGCGCTTGGCGGCATCGAGCTGCTTGGCCACGGCGAAGGGCGAGTCGGCGGCGTAGATGTCGCCTTCCTTGTCGAGCCCGTTCTCGGCGATGTTCGACGAGGAGCCGACCGCGACATAGATGCGCTTGCCGTCGGGCGAGGCGAGGATGTTGCGGGCCCAGTGATTGCCGCCGCCGGCCAGGTCGATGATCTTCTCGGCCTTGGCGGTGATCTTCGTCTCGCCGGCCTTGTACGGGAAGCGCACCAGCGCGTCGGTGTTGGCGACGTAGAGCCAGTCGCCGATCAGCGCCATGCCGCTCGGCGAGTTCAGCCCTTCGAGGAAGGCCGAGCGCTGGTCGGCGACGCCGTCGCCATTGGTGTCGCGCAGCAGGGTGATGCGGTTGGCCGAGGGCACGCCGGCGCCGGCGCGATTGAGCATGATACCCATGATCCAGCCGGTGATCCCGCCGCTCTCGCGCGGGGGCGAGTTGGTCTCGGCGACCAGCACGTCGCCATTGGGCAGGCGATAGAGCCAGCGCGGGTGATCGAGCTTGTCGGCGAAGGGGGCGACCGAGATGCCGGCAGGCGCGGTGGGCCTGGCACCGTTCGCCCAGCCGACCGGCTTGGCGATGCGGACTGTCGGGATGTCCTGGTAGCGGGCCTCGCCCAGTTGCGGGACGACGCCGGTCACCGCGGCTTCGGAGAGCTTGGCCTTGTCGGGCTGGGTCGCCCAGATGAACAGGCCGATGAGCACCACCGCGAGGATGGCAAGGACGATGAGGATCCGCTTGAGCATGGCGGAAGGATAGGGGCGGGGAAGGGGGAAGCCAATCCAATTAAAATCCTCCCCGAGCTTGTCTCGGGGAGGGAGACCATTGCGCAGCAATGGTGGAGGGGCGCCGTCGAAGACGGCGGCTGCGCCGCCGCCCCTCCACCACCGACCTTCGGTCGGCGGTCCCCCTCCCCCAGCGAGCTGGGGGAGGAATTAAGGTCTCACTTCAGATCGAAGCGATCCGCGTTCATCACCTTGGTCCAGGCGGCGACGAAGTCCTTCACGAACTTCTCCTCGTTGCCGTTCTCGGCATAGATCTCGCCGACCGCGCGCAGCTCCGAGTTCGAGCCGAAGATCAGGTCCGCGCGGGTCGCACGCCAGGTCTCGTGACCTGCCGCGCGGTCGGTGGCGACATATTCGTCATCGCCTTCTCCGGCAGCCCAGACATTGGTCATGTCGTAGAGGTTGACGAAGAAGTCGTTGGTCAGCTGGCCGGGACGCTTGGTGAAATGGCCATGGCCGCGCTCGCCGTGATTGGCGCCGAGCACGCGCAGGCCGCCGATCAGCACGGTCATCTCGGGAACCGAGAGGCCGAGCAGCGAGGCACGATCGAGCATCATCTCCTCGACCTTCACTGCCAGCTTCTTCTTGCCGACATAGTTGCGGAAGGCGTCGGCCTCGGGCTCCATCACCTCGAAGCTCTCGGCGTCGGTCTGCTCAGCGGTCGCATCGCCGCGGCCGCCGGTGAACGGCACCGCGACGCCGAACCCGGCATCCTTGATCGCCTTCTCGAGCCCGACCACGCCGCCGAGCACGATGGCATCGGCCAGCGACAGCGAGCCGCGCAGCCCGTTGAGCGTATCGATCACCTTGCCGAGGATCGCGGGCTCGTTGACTTCCCAGTCCTTCTGCGGGGCCAGCGCGACGCGCGCGCCATTGGCGCCGCCACGGAAGTCCGACTTGCGGAAGGTGCTGGCCGAGGCCCAGGCGGTCTTGACCAGCTGGCTGACGGTGAGGCCGCTGCCGGCGATCTTCGCCTTAACCGCAGCGACGTCGGCGTCCGAGGGCGTGGTGCCGGCGGGGATCGGGTCCTGCCAGATCAGGTCTTCGGCGGGGACTTCCGGCCCGAGGTAACGGACCTTGGGCCCCATGTCGCGGTGGGTCAGCTTGAACCAGGCGCGGGCGAAGGCGTCCTTGAACGCCTCGTGATCGTCGCGGAACTTCTCCGAGATCGCCCGATAGGCCGGATCGCGCTTGAGCGCCATGTCGGCGGTGGTCATCATCGTCGGGACCTTGCGGCCCGGGACATGCGCGTCGGGCGCCATGTCCTCTTCCTTCTGGTTGATCGGCTGCCACTGGTTGGCGCCGGCCGGCGACTGTACCAGCTCATAGTCATAGTCGAGCAGCAAGCGGAAGAAGTTCTCGCTCCACTCGCGCGGGGTGTTGGTCCAGGCGCCCTCGATGCCGCTGGTGACGGTATGCTCGCCAATGCCGCCGCTCTCATGGCCGCTGACCCAGCCGAAGCCCTGCGCGACGAGGTCGGCGCCCGAAGGGGCCGCGCCGAGCAGCGAGGCGTCGCCATTGCCATGCGCCTTGCCGAAGGTGTGGCCGCCGGCGGTGAGCGCGACGGTCTCCTCGTCGTTCATCGCCATGCGCGCGAAGGTTTCCTTCATGTCGCGCGCCATGCCGGCATCGTCATGCGGATTGCCCTGCGGCCCTTCCGGGTTGACGTAGATCAGGCCCATCTGGATCGCGGCGAGCGGGCCTTCGATCTCATGGAAGCCATGCTCGGGGGCGATGCGGGTCTGGACGCCTTCGTTGACCCACTTGTCTTCCGAGCCCCAATAGATGTCGCGCTCGGGCTCGAAGACATCGGGGCGGCCGCCGCCGAAGCCGAACACCGGCCCGCCCATGCTCTCGATCGCGACATTGCCGGCGAGGATGAACAGGTCGGCCCAGCTGATGTGCTTGCCGTATTTCTGCTTGATCGGCCACAACAGGCGGCGCGCCTTGTCGAGATTGCCGTTGTCGGGCCAGCTGTCGAGCGGGGCGAAGCGCTGCTGGCCGCTATTGGCGCCGCCGCGGCCATCGGCGGTGCGATAGGTGCCGGCGGCGTGCCAGGCCATGCGGATGAAGAAGGGGCCGTAGTGCCCGTAATCGGCCGGCCACCAGGGCTGGCTGTCGGTCATCAGCGCGGTGAGATCGGCCTTGAGCGCGGGATAATCGAGCTTCTTGAAGGCTTCGGCATAGTCGAAATCGGCACCCATCGGATTGGAGGAGCCGTTGGGGTTGAGGATCTCGGTGGCGAGCATCTCGGGCCACCAGTCCTTGTTGGTGCGGCCGAGCAGCGCGCGCGCACCGCCGGCACCGTGCATCGGACAGCCGCCGCCGTCGATCGATCCAGTCTTTGCGTCCATCTCCCAAGCTCCTTGCTGATTGCGGCCCAAGGGATGCCACCCCGGATGCAATCGAAGAAATGGATTAGTTGATGATTACTGATCGACCGGGTGATTTTTACGACATGTGGTTGTCACCATTTCCGTCATCCCGGCGAAAGCCGGGATCTCGTGCGGCTCTTGTCCCGCCGCGGGCGCCATCGCCTGAGATCCCGACTTTCGTCGGGATGACGGTTGGTGAGAAGGGCGAATGCGGCGTGCTCTCGACATCCCCCTCTCCCCGGCCCTCTCCCCTGAAGGGGAGAGGGAGAAGATGCGCCGACAGCCCGGCGTGCCTTTGGCACCCGGGGGATGGGCAGAAGGAAAGGACCGGGGCGTTCCACTTCTCGATCACGCTCGGGCTCGACGACGATTGGCAGTTGGTATGCAAGAGTATGTCGCGTCGAGACTTAACTTATCCGCGGCGTGCCTCCCCCTGTATTGCAGCCAAAAGAGAAGCCAGGGGTGTATTTTAAGGCGAGGGGCTCTGCGGTTGCTCTGGCGAAGCTTCGACTTACGCTGCCGAACGATTCCGCCACCGGTCCTCCGGCGTTGCCACGTGCAAGCGCCGGCCTTCGTGATCCTTCGTGCTGGCCTGGTACGAAGGATGGCGCGGTATATAACCTAATTGGTTTGTTCTGTCAAGCGAAAAGTGCCAGCCCCCAACCGTCATCCCGGCGGAAGCCGGGATCTCATGCGGCTCCTTCCTCGCGCCTCCGACTGAGATCCCGGCTTCCGCCGGGATGACGAATGGGGCCGGGATGACGGTTGGGGTGGGGCGGCGATACTGAAGCGTTGGGTGGGGCGACTGCGGTTTCGCGTGCATCGACTCACCCCCGACCCCTCCCTTTCAGGGAGGGGAGCCTGTAGGGATCACTCCTCCGCCAGCGCCTTCTCGGCTGGCGGATGCAGGCGCAGCCGGGTGACGCGCTTGGGATCGGCCTCGACGATCTCGAGCTTCCAGCCGCTGTCATGCTCGAGGCACTCGCCGGCCTCGGGCACATGGCCAGCGAGTACGAAGGCGAGGCCGCCCAGAGTGTCGACATCGCCGTCAACCTCGGCGAGGCGCGGGTCGACGGTCTCGGCGACGTCCTCGAGGTCGGCACGGGCATCGGCGTCCCAGCCGCCGCCATCGATCGGCACGAGCAGCGCGGTCGGCGCCTCGTCATGCTCGTCCTCGATCTCGCCGACGATCTCCTCGATCAGGTCCTCGATCGTGATCAGCCCCTCGGTGCCCGAATATTCGTCGAGCACGATGGCGAGGTGCGTCCGGCGCCCACGCATCTGGGCCAGCAGGTCGAGCGCGCCCATCGACTGGGGCACGTAGAGCGGCTGGCGGATCAGGCCGGTCAGGTTCGCCGGGTGCGGCGCGCCGCTCGCCAGGATGTTGAACACGTCCTTGATGTGGACCATGCCGATGATCGTATCGAGCTCTTCGCGATAGACGGGTAGGCGGCTGTGGCCGGCCTCCTCGAACAGCTTCACCAGGTCGGCGAAGCTGGTCTCCTCGTCCACCGCGATGATGTCGGCGCGCGGCACGCCGACATCGCCGGCATCGCGCTCGCCGAAATGGAGCAGGTTCTTGAGCATCTGGCGCTCGATCGGCGCGAGATCGCCGGCCGGGCCTCTGCCGCCCTCGTCCTCATGCTCGTCGATCGCATCCTCGATGCGGTCGCGCAAAGTCTCTTCCTGGTCATCACCGAACAGGAGGGTGCGGATGCCGCGCCATATCCCGCCACCTTCGTGGTTGTCGCCGTTATTGGTGCTACTGGGGCCCTCGGGCATGTTCGGTGTTCAATCCTCGCGTACTAGATAGGGGTCGTGAAGGCCGAGTTCGGCGAGCGCGGCGCGCTCCATCTCTTCCATCGCCTCGGCCTCGGCGTCGTCCATATGGTCATAGCCTAGCAAATGCAGCAGGCCGTGGACAATCAGGTGCGTGGCATGATCTTCGATCCTGACCTTGCGCTCGACTGCCTCGGCCGCGCAGACGCCATGCGCCAGCACGATGTCGCCGAGCAGCACCTCGCCATCGTCGCTATTCTCGGTCACCGCTTCCATCAGGTCCGGCTGGATCATCGGGAAGGACAGCACGTTGGTCGGCTTGTCCTTGCTCCGATACTGCCGGTTGAGGACATGGACCTCTTCGTCGGACGTGAAGCGCACCGCGACTTCGATCGTCGCAGGATGATCGAGCCATTCGAGATAGGGCGTTTGCTTCAGCGCGGTCTCGGCGGCGCGGATGGCCAGGGCTTCCCAGTCATACTCGGGCCAGGGGGATTCGACGAGGGCGGCGACGTCCAACACTTACTTCCCCTCCCTTTCAAGGGAGGGGAGCGAGGGGTGGGTGGCGTCCTGGCGACACTGAAGATGGGTGGTCATGCCGCCGCCGTAGCGCGTGCATCGACCCACCCCCAACCCCTCCCTTTCAGGGAGGGGAGCAAGAAGAGGTTCAAGCATTCGGGCCCTCATAGGCTTCGACGATGCGGCCGACGATCGGGTGGCGGACCACGTCTGCCGTGGAGAAGCGCGAAAAGGCGATGCCTTCCACGCCCTCGAGCCGCCGGGTCGCGTCGTTGAGGCCCGAGGCGGGCGGGCCGCCGGGCAGGTCGACCTGGTTGGGATCGCCGCAGATCACCATCCGGCTGTTCTGGCCGAAGCGGGTGAGGAACATCTTCATCTGCGCGGGCGTGGTGTTCTGCGCCTCGTCGAGGATGACGAAGGCGTCGGCCAGCGTGCGGCCGCGCATGAAGGCGATCGGCGCGATCTCGATCTCGCCCGAGGCGATGCGCCGCTCGACCTGCTCGGCAGGCAGGCAGTCATAGAGCGCGTCGTAGATCGGGCGGAGATAGGGATCGACCTTCTCCTTCATGTCGCCGGGCAGGAAGCCGAGCCGCTCGCCGGCCTCGACCGCCGGGCGCGACAGGATCAGGCGCTGGACGCTGCCGGTGATCAGCTGGGCGACGGCCTGGGCGACGGCGAGATAGGTCTTGCCGGTGCCCGCCGGCCCGAGCGCGAAGATCATGTCGTGCGAGACCAGCGCACGCATATATTGCGTCTGCGCGACCGAGCGCGGCACGATCGTCTTCTTGCGCGTGCGGATCATGATCTGGGGCGGGGCATTGCCATTGTCCGCCTTGATGATGCCGGTCAGCGTCGGCTCGCTCGACATCGCGATCACGGCGTCGATCAGCCCGGTATCGACTTCCTCGCCGCGGATGACGCGGGCGTGGAGCTCCTGCAGCACCTCGCGGGCATGGGCTACGGCTTCGGCAGACCCTTCGATCTGCACGCGCTGGCCGCGGGCGTGGATATAGACGCCCAGCCGCTCTTCGAGGGCGAGGATGTTGCTGTCGAACTCGCCGAAGAGCTGGGGCAGGAGCTGGGGCTTGTCGAAGTTCACCTCTACCCGGGAGCGTTCACCGGACTGGGCTGGGACAGGCTTGCGGCTCATGCGGCTCCTTCGCGCGGAAAAATGTTGAATCTCTTGATAGCCTCACGCGTGCGCGCGATCGCTGACGGTGCAACGCGCGTAGCGGCGCTGCGTGTCAAAGCGAAGACGATGCGGGCGGTTCCCTTGCGCATGCGATATGGGGAGAGTGACAGAGGTTTTCCAACTTGGACAGGGGAAAAGGCGCGGCGGAGCGCATGCTGCCGCGCCGTGTCCCGGGCGCAACGCTCAGGCCGGTACCTTGCCCGACTGGCTCGCCCGCCACATCAGCGCGTCGAGCCAGCGGTCGGGCAGCCAGTGCGCGAGGAACAGGAAGACCGGCGCGCCGCCGCCGGTGCCGTAGCGGATGCGCGGGCGGCGGGCCGCTGCGGCTTTCGCTATCGTGTTCGCCACCACTTCGGGCGGCGAGGCGAAGCGCATGTTATCGGCATTGCCGAGCATCGCCGCATGCTTGAGCGCCCAGGGGGCATAGGCGCTCCTGCCCGAGCGCTCGACCAGGCTCTGGTGGGCGATGCCGGCCCATTCGGTACGGATCGCGCCGGGCTCGATCACCACGACGCGGATCCCGAAGGGGCGCAGCTCGAGACGCAGGCAGTCGCTGAAGCCCTCCACCGCGAACTTGGTGGCATGGTACCAGCCGCCGAACGGCTCGCCGAACTTGCCGCCGATCGAGGTGACGTTGACGATCGTCCCCGATTTCTGCGCGCGCATCAGCGGGGTGACGAGCTGGCAGAGCCGGGCAAGGCCGAAGACATTGACCTCCATCTGGCGGCGCGCCTCGTCCATCGGCACGTCCTCGATCGCGCCATAGCTGCCATAGCCGGCATTGTTGACGAGCAGGTCGAGCCGGCCGGTGGCGGCGCGGATGGTCTCGACCGCCGTGAGGATCGAGGCGTCTTCGGTGAGGTCGAGATCGATCAGCTCGGCGCCGAGGCGGGCGAGCGGCGCCATCCGGTCGAGCCGGCGGGCGGCGGCGAAGACACGGTAGCCGTCCTGGATCAGGCGCTTGACGGTGGCTTCGCCGATGCCGGCTGAGGCGCCGGTGACGAGGGCGGTTTTCTGCATTTCTGGCTCCGGTTGCGAGGTGGAGCCCAGCCATATAAGTGTGGACCATAGTCCATGGTCAAGGGATGAATTGCGTGCTGATCTCCGAATTCGCCAGACGCGCCGGCATGAGCACCGACACGGTGCGCTTCTATATCCGCAAGGGGCTGCTCGCGCCGGCGACGGGGGTGAAGGGCGGCTCCAACCCGTATCAGATCTTCACCGAGGAGCATCTCGAGGCGGCGCGGATGGTGCGGATGGCGCAGAGCCTGGGCTTCTCGCTGCGCGAGATCGCGACGCTGTCGGCCGAATATTATGCCGGGGCGATGACCCCCGAGCGGAGCCTGGAGCTGATGCGCATGCAGCTCGCCCGGCTGGAGGAGAAGGCCGCGCAGCTGAACGCGATGGTCGATTATACCCGCGCCAAGGTGCGCTGGCTGGAGGCCGGGCAGAAGGGCTCGGAGCCGGTGTTCGGCGAGTTCGAGGGCTGCTGGGCCGAGCCGGTCATTGCGGCAGAGCGGGCCGCATGACGGTGCTGGCGCTGCTCGCGCTGGTCCTTGCGCCGATGCAGGACGATGTCGTCGCGCAGCACGCGGCCGAATGGGAGGCGGCGGTCGCCGAGGTCGAGGCGCAGCCCCAGCCCGAACATCCGACGCTGGCGCAGAAGATCGCTTGGCTGGTCGCGCTCGACGAGATTACCCGCCAGCATGGGTGGCGAGCCGAGGATCCGGCGCTTACGCCCGATCAGCAGCGCGCGCTCGGCTTGAAGATCGGGAGCCGCATGGCCGAGATCGATGCGGCCAACACCGCGGCGCTGAAGCTGCTGCTTCCCGCCGATGGCTGGTTTCGGAACGGCCGTGACGGCCGGCAGGTGACGCACGGCGCCTGGCTGATCGCGCAGCACAGTCCGGACGATGCCTTTCGGATCAAGGTGCTCGGGGCGATGGGCGACCGGCTGAGCGTGGGCGACGTCGACGCGATGGACTTCGCGCTTATCACGGACCGGGTGCTGGTCCGCCAGGGTGGGCTGCAGGTCTTCGGCAGCCAGGCGGGTTGCGTCGAGGGTCGCCTGGCGATCCTGCCCATTGCGGATCCCGACAAGGTGGACGAGCGCCGGGCAAGGATCGGATGGGCCAAGACGCTGGCCGAGACCAAAGGCGACCTCGAGATCGGCAAGCCCTGCGCGCCATAGGCGCTCAGGCGTCGAGCATCCGTGCCTCGTCGATCTCGATGCGGTCGCGGCCGCCATGCTTTGCGGCATAGAGCGCCTTGTCGGCGCGCTGCATCGCCGCGGCGATCTGCTCGGGGCCATGCAGGAAGGCGAGGCCGCAGGAGAAGGTGACCGGCTCCTCCGGATTGGGGCCGATCGGATCGGCGTGGAGCGCGGTGCGCAGCCGCTCCATCATCGCCTGCGCCTCGCGCGGGCCCATGCCGGGGATCAGGATCGCGAACTCCTCGCCGCCCCAGCGTGCGACAAGGTCCGAGCGGCGCATCGTCTCGGTCAGGTGATGGGCGAATTCCTGGAGGACCAGGTCGCCTTCGTCATGGCCGAAGATGTCGTTGATCCGCTTGAAATGGTCGATGTCGACCAGCGCCAGCGTCGCCCGGGTGCCGGTGCGCAGATGGGCGGCGGCATCGAGGAAGCCGCGGCGGTTGCGCAGGCCGGTCAGCAGGTCGCGCTCGGCGGCGTCGCGCAGCTGGCTGATCCGGCTGTTGGTGGCGATCGCAGCAAGGCCGACACTGTCGAGCAGCTCGCCGGCAAGGTCGCGGCCGCCGGCGGGGACGCTCGCCACCGGCTCGCCGTCCTGCACCGCGCGCAGCATCGCCGAGGCCTGGCGGATCGGGGCGAGCAGCGCGCCAAGGGCAGCGATCGCCGAGAGCGTGCCGGCGAGCGTGGCGAGCAGCAGCGGCACGAACACCTGCCAGTGCCATTCGCCCAGCAGCACCTGGCTGGCGATGAAGGCGATCAGCGGCAGGTGCACCGCGGCGAAGCAGATGGCGAAGATGCGCAGATGGAAATGGCGCGGAAAAAGGAACCGCGTCGCGAGATAGAAACGCATTCTGTCGTCCCCTCTTTTCTCGTGTCACCCGGCTGGGAGCGGGTGCTGGAAGGGGAAGGGCTAGATTTGCGAAGCTTACCCGTAGTTTACGGGGGATCGTTAACGCGTTCGGATGAGCGGGTGTGGCGGCGGTTGGAGGGAGTGTGGCGCTTTTTCCTCGGCCCCTCCCCCGACCCCTTCCGCTTGCGGGAGGGGAGCGATTGTTGGCCGCGCTACCCCCACTCGTTCCCCTTCCGCTTGCGGGAGGGGTTAGGGGAGGGGAAGTAACAGCCCGCCTCGACCTCAGGCCGCGGCGCGCACCACTTGCGTGCCGGTGAGCGAGTTGCCGAAGCCCTCGGCGATCTCGACCTCGACCATGTCGCCGATCTTCGCGTCGGTATTGAGGTACACCGACTGGAGCCAGGGCGACTTGCCAAGCATCTGGCCGGGCAGCTTGCCCTGGCGCTCGATCAGCACCTGGCAGGTCTTGCCGGCGGTCGCCTGGTTGAAGGCGAGCTGGTCGCGGTTGAGCGCGGCCTGGAGGCGCTGGAGGCGCTCGTCCATCACCGAAGCGGGCACGAAGACGTCGCTCATCTCGGCGGCGGGCGTGCCGGGGCGGGGGCTGTACTTGAAGCTGAAGCACTGGGCGTAGCCGACCGCATCGACCAGGCTCAGCGTCTCCTCGAACTCGGCGTCGCTCTCGCCGGGGAAGCCGACGATGAAGTCGCCCGACAGCGCGATGTCGGGGCGGGCGGCGCGGACGCGGTCGAGGATCTTCAGATAGGAATCGCGCGTGTGCGAGCGGTTCATCGCCTTGAGGATGCGGTCGCTGCCGGCCTGCACGGGGAGGTGGAGGAAGGGCATCAGCTTCCCGACCTCGGCATGGGCGCGGATCAGGCCCTCGCGCATGTCGTTGGGGTGGCTGGTGGTGTAGCGGATGCGGTGCAGCCCCTCGATCCGGTCGAGCGCGTGGATCAGGCCGTGCAGGCCGGTGCCGGCCTCGTCGTCCCAGGCGTTGACGTTCTGGCCGAGCAGGGTGATCTCGCGCGCGCCAGCATCGACCAGCGCCTTGGCCTCGTCGACCAGCTCGGCGAAAGGCCGGCTGATCTCGGCGCCGCGGGTATAGGGCACGACGCAATAGGTGCAGAACTTGTCGCAGCCTTCCTGGACGGTGAGGAAGGCGGTGGGGCTCACCTTGCGGCGCTTGGGCAGCGCGCCGAACTTGCTGAGCGCCGGCATGTCGGTGTCGAGCGCCGAGGCGCCCTCCGCCGCCCTGGCGACCAGCTCGGGCAGGTTGTGATAGGCCTGCGGGCCGACCACGACATCGACCTTGGCGCGGCGGACGATCTCCTCGCCCTCGGCCTGGGCGACGCAGCCGGCGACTGCGATCATCGGCTCGGCCCGGCCCAGCTCGCGGGCGCCCTTCCGCAGGCGGCCGATGTCCGAATAGACCTTCTCGGTCGCCTTTTCGCGGATGTGGCAGGTGTTGAGCACGACGAGATCGGCAGCCTCGCCCTCGGCAGCGGCGGTCATGCCCTGCGCGGCCATCAGCTCGGCCATGCGCTCACCGTCATAGACGTTCATCTGGCAGCCGAACGACTTGACGTGGAAGGTCTTGGGATTGGCCTTGGGATTCTGGGGAGCGTTCATGATCGGCCGCCCCTTACACTAGCCGTCACCCCGGCGAAAGCCGGGGTCTCGTGCGGCTCCTGTCCCGCGCTACGGCATGAGATCCCGGCTTTCGCCGGGATGACGGTTATGGGCCGGGAGGCGCTCAGGCTTCGGGAGCCGGCTTCGGCTTGTAGCCGATCGGGTCCTCGGCGAAGCGGAAGGTGCGCAGGGGATGGCCGAGCGTCTTTACCAGCGCCTCCTCGATCCGCCGGCGGCTCTCCGCGGCGATCACCTTGCGGCCCGGGAAGTCGCGCGGGTGGAAAGGCTCGAGGAAATGGACGTCGAGGCGGAAGCTGCCCTTGCGGCTGAGGATGCGCTTCGCGTTGTTGAGGCCGGTTTCCTGGCCGATCCAGCAGATGTCGTCGGCCGCCGCGCCATAGTAGAGCATCACCGGCTGGACCATCACGCCGGGCGGTGGCGGCTCGAGCACGCGGAGCATCGGCGTCTTGAACGGCAGTAGCGACTTGCCGTCGGTGGTGGTGCCTTCGGGGAAGACGGTGATCGCCCAGGTCTCGGCCAGCGCGTCGCGCAGCTCGTTGATCTGCTCGGCGACGCCCAGCCGGTTCTCGCGCTTCACATAGACGGTGCGGTTGAGCCCGGCGAGCCAGCCGACCACCGGCGAGCTCTGGATCTCCGCCTTGGCGATGAAGGCGGTGCCGCTCGCGCCGCCGAGCGCAAGGATGTCGATCCAGCTGAGATGGTTGGAGATGTAGAAGACGTCGCGCTTGAGATGCGTGCCGATGCGGTTGACCCGCGCGCCGCAGATCCGCGCCGCGGTCGACAGAAAATAGCGCGGCCAGGGCGAGGGCAGGCGGACCAGCCGGAAGAGGTAATGGAGCGGCACCAGCACCAGCAGCGCAAGCACGAGCAGCGCGACGCGGCGCCATAGCCGGAACTGGCCGCGCAGGCTCAGCCTGGTGTCATGCCCCTGGATGGCCTCCTCGCGGAGGCGGGCGGCGCGTTCGGCCCGGGTTTCGCCCGCAGGCGCCACCTCAATTCTTGCGGTCGAGCGCTACGCCGTAGAGCTCCATGCGGTGATCGACCAGGCGGAACCCAAGCCGCTCGGCGATCTGCTTCTGGAGCTGCTCGAGCTCGGGATCGACGAACTCGATCACTTCGCCGGTCTCGACGTTGATCAAATGATCGTGATGCGCCTCGGGCGAAGGCTCGTAGCGGGCGCGGCCGTCGCCGAAATCGTGACGGTCGAGGATGCCGGCCTCTTCGAACAGGCGCACGGTGCGATAGACGGTGGCGATCGAGATGCCCGGATCGATTGCCGAGGCGCGCTCATAGACCTTCTCGACGTCCGGATGATCCTCGGCATCGGAGAGGACGCGCGCAATCACCTTGCGCTGTTCGGTGATGCGCAGCCCCTTTTCGTGACAAAGCGCTTCGAGATCGATCTTGCGAGCCATGGCCGCGATGTAGCGTGGGCCGGGCCAAGTTGGAAGACTGTGGCCGCGAAAAGGCGTGAACGCGAAACGAAAAGGCCGGCCCGGAGCGATCCCCGGGCCGGCCTTGCGTATTTCAACCTGTTGCAGCTCAGCGCTTGCGGCGCTTGGTGCCCAGGCCGATCTTCTTCGCCAGGCTGCGGCGCTGCTCGGCATAATTGGGGGCGACCATCGGATAGTCGGCCGGCAGGTTCCACTTGGCGCGGTACTGCTCGGGGGTCATCTGATAGTGCGTCATCAGGTGACGCTTCAGCATCTTGAGCTTCTTGCCGTCCTCGAGACACACAATGTAGTCCGGCTTCACCGAGGCGCGAATGGAGACGGCCGGCTCCTGCTTGACTTCGGGCTCGGCGACGGTGCGGCCAAGACCCGAAAGCGCGCCATGCACGTTCTGGATCAGAGTCGGAAGGTCGGAGACCGCAACACTGTTGTTGCTGACATGTGCTGCAACAATATCCGCCGTCAGCGTGACCAGCGTTTCATCAATCTCAGCTTGCGTTTCCATTTTTATCCTTTCGACCCGAATAAGAACGACTTTTACTCGCCGCCCGGAAACATCCTATCGGACCGTTTCGGTTCAAACGCAATACCATAATTGCGTGTTTCAGTAAGTCTCAGTCCAGGTCCTTGATGTCGCGTGCATAAGTATGCGCGTCGAACAATTGCCCGCTACGTCCCCGATAGTAATCCCGACGCTCCCCGACCTTTTCAAAGCCTTCGCGACGGTAGAGCCATACGGCATCGTTTCCTGAACGAACCTCGAGATGGATGCGCGCCACGCCGCGGCCGCGCGCTTCTTCGATCACCGCACGGAGGAGCGCGCCGGCGACACCCCGGCGGCGGGCGGCGGGTCGGGTGGCGAGGAGCAGCAGCTCGGCTTCGTCGAGCGTGACCCGGGCCAGCGCGAAGCCGACATCCTGCCCGTCGATGCTGGCGATCACCAGCCAGACGCCGGGCAGCGAGAGCATGCCCAGGCATTGGGCGCTGGTCCACGCCTCGCCATAGCGGGCGTCGAAGGCGTCCTGCATGATGATGTTGACGTTATAGAGGTCCTGCGACCCGCCTTCGCGCAGCTCGACCAGGTTGACCGTGCCGCTCACGCCAGCCCTCGCTCGGCCAGGGTCTTGGCATCGGGCGCCCGGCCATAGATCGGGCGGGCGGGAAGCGTGGTGAAGCCTGGCGCGAGGAGCCGGGCATCGGCGGCGGACGGAAGCGTCTCGCGCAGGGCGAGCCCCTCGGCCAGCGGGGCGAGATGGCGCACGCCGCTGCCAAAGGCCGGGCGGCCGGCCAGCGCCTCGAGCGCGGCGGCGGGAACGAGCGAGCGGAACGGCCCGTCTTCCCCGAAAGGCTGGGAATGGAACGCCTGCATGAACACCTCACCGTGCCCGCCTTCGAGCACCACGGCAAGCTGTGGGATGTCCGCATTGCCGGCAAAGCCGGACGCAGCGAGCAGCGCGAGCGACGAATAGCCGCGGACCTCGGCGCCCCAGCCGATCGACAGGCCGAGCGCGCCGCCCAGGCCGACGCGCACGCCGGTGAAGCTGCCGGGGCCGACATCGACCAGGATGCGCGCCGCGCGACCTTCGCCGGGCAGCGACGCGATCATCGGCACCAGCCGCTCGGCATGGCCGCGGCCCACCACTTCATGGGCCGCGGCGATCACCGTCGTTCCGTCGAGTAGCGCGACCGAGCAGGCTGCAGTCGCGGTCTCGATGACGAGAGTCAGATCAGAGGACGCGATTGAACTGCTCGAATTCGGGGCGGGGGAGTCGATCGAAGATGGAGGAAGGGTCGCCATGTCCCAGCGTGGAAATGAAGTTGGACTTCACATTGGGCTGGTCTGCAAAAAACGCTTCGTCAACCTTGGCGTTGTCGAAACCCGACATCGGGCCGGTATCGAAGCCGAGCGCGCGGGCGGCGAGGAGCAGATAGGCGCCCTGCAGCGACGAGTTGCGGAAGGCGGTGGTGTAGCGGGCTTCCTCGGTCGGGAACCAGTCCTTGGCGGTCGGCGCGTGCGGGAAGAGCCAGGGGAGCTGCTCGTTGAACGCCAGGTCCATGCCGATGATCACGGTGGCGGGCGCCTTGCGGATCTTGTCGGCATTGGCGGCGCTGGCGAACTGGGCGAGCTTTTCCTTGGCCTCGTCGGTGGTCAGCCAGATCAGGCGGGCGGCCTGGTTGTTGGCCGAGGTCGGGCCCATCTTGGTGAGCTCGTAGATGGCGCGGATATCCGCCTCGGTCACCGGGGCATCGGTATAGCCATTGTAGGAACGTGCGGCACGGAACAGCTTGTCCAGCGCCGCGTCGTCGAGCGGGGTGGCCATTTACTATAGTCCTTTCGTGGGCGTGTGGGCTCAGACGGCCCGGACTTCGGTGACTTCGGGAACGTAGTATTTGAGCAGCTGCTCGATGCCGTTCTTGAGCGTGGCGGTCGAGCTCGGGCAGCCCGAGCAGGCGCCCTGCATCTGGAGATAGACCTTGCCGGCGTCGAAGCCGCGATAGACGATGTCGCCACCGTCATTGGCGACGGCCGGACGCACGCGCGTCTCGATCAGTTCCTTGATCTGCGCGACGATCTCGGCGTCCTCGGGGTTGTCGCCGAAGTCGGCGCTCTCGGCCGGCACGCTGAACCCGGCGGCGGCGGCATGGAACAGCGGCATGTTCGCGGCGAAATGATCGAGCAGGATGCCGAGCACGTCGGGCTTCGCGTCGCGCCAGTCGGAACTGGGGGCGATGGTGACCGAGATGAAGTCGCGGCCGAAGAACACGCCGGTCACGTCGCCCAGGGTGAACAGGGCAGTGGCGAGCGGCGAGGCCTCCGCCTCTTCGGGCGAAGCGAAGTCACGCGTGCCGGCGTCCATCACGGTACGGCCGGGCAGGAACTTCAGGGTCGCCGGGTTGGGCGTGGCTTCGGTCTCGATCAGCATAGGCGCCATTTGGGCGCTCGGAGGGCGGGGATCAAGCGGGGAGGGGGAAACGAAAGGTTTCCTGGTGTGAGGGCCAACCAACTATCCGTCACCCCGGCCTTGTGCCGGGGTCCACTGCCCGGCAAGCTTCAAACATGGGGCGGGAGCGGCAACCTTGCGTCTACATCCTGGCGAGTACGCGGAACGGCACGCTCTATACCGGCGTCACGTCCGATCTGCTTGGGCGTATCTACCAGCACCGCAACGGCATCACGAAGGGTTTCGTGGCGGAGCATCGCACTTATCGGCTGGTCTTCTACGAGATGCATCAGGAGATGGAGACCGCGATATGCCGCGAGAAATCCATCAAGCGATGGAAGCGGGATTGGAAACTCAACATTATCGAGCGCGACAATCCGCATTGGGATGACCTAGCGGTGGCGCTGGGGTTCGAGCCTTTGCCATAGGATGCGCGGTACCGTGGACCCCGGCACAAGGCCGGGGTGACGATTATTACTGCGCGTCCTCATGCGTGGTCGCGTCGGTCACGCTCTGGTCGTGGCCGCTCTTGTCGCTGAAGAAGGCGGCGGCGAACAGGCCGCAGCCGAGCAGGGTGGAAATGAACACGCCGCCGATCGTCGCCGCGATCGCGGAAGGATACAGCGCGTCGTAGAGCGAGAGATACCAGAGCGCGCCCGCGACCATCACCACGCCCGCAAGCGCGATCCAGAAGATCATCCGGCGAAATTCGGTCCAGGCCCTGGTGCGTTCGCTAGCCATGTCGGCAACTCCTTGGTTGCGGCGCATGTGGGTGCGGTCAGGCAGTCTATCAATTGGACGGATTGCCCACCTGGTTCCACTGGGTCAGATTCGTGCGGGCATCCTGGACGAAGGCCGAATGGCGGATCCAGGTGAGGAACCTGTCGACGAACCAGCGGCCCGGCTGGCGCAGCGGGCGGCGGAACTGGATGAGCAGCACGATGCGGGTGCCGCTGGTGTCGTTCCACACCTCGTGGTCATAGGTGTCGTCGAACACCAGGGTCTCGCCCTCCGACCAGCGCAGGACGCGATCGTCGAGGCGCATGCGGGCATCGCCGTCGCGTGGCACGACCAGGCCGAGATGGCAGGTGATCAGCCCCTTGGTGACGCCGCGATGCGCCGGGATATGGGTGCCGGGCGCGAGGATCGAGAAGAAGGCGCTGTTGAGGCCGGGGATCGCCTCGACCAGCCGGGTGGTCACCGGGCAGCGATCGAGATTCTCCTGCACCAGATAGCCATAGCCGTAGAGGAAATAGCTGCGCCACTTGTTCGCCGGGGCGATCGCGCGGTGATCGGGCGAGACCTGGACGAGCGACGGCGCGCGGTGGTCGAGCGCGGCGGCGATCGCCTCGGCGCGGATCGCCTGCCAGTTGGCGCGCAGCGCCTCGGTCCAGGCGAAGTCGCGCACGTCGAGCACGGGCTCTGTCGAGACCAGAGAGAAGCGGGCGATGAACCGGTCGAAGGTGCCGCGCAGATATTTGCCATATTTGATCATGAAGGGGCGGTCGCGCTCGGCACGCAACGGCGCGTCGGGCATCACTGCCCCCGACATGACCGTGAGATCGGGAATCATCTCGCGCGCTTCCGCCGCTTCGACTTCGCCCGCGTCCCGCCACATTGCGCTGCCCCGCGCGCTCGGCTCGACCTTCACTGCACCTGACCTTGCTGGGTTCACCACCTGCTTCGTCCGCGAGTCGCGCCCGCATCTTGGCTGGATACGCGGCGCATGGGTCGAAAACATGGCCCTGCCGCGGCGCACAAGGGCGGGTTCGTGACGCAGGGGTAATGTATCCGAGCTCCTTCTCCCCTTGTGGGAGAAGGAAGGGGCCCGCTCGCGGAGCGAGTGGGAAGGATGAGGGGGCTTGAGTCTCACTCCCCCTCACCCTTCCGCCGACTTCGTCGGCTCCCTCCCTCTCCCACAAGGGGAGAGGGAGATGGTCAGGCCGTCCGCGCACCGCACATTCTCAACGCCACGTACATCCAGGAGAAAGGTTCGCGCTGGCATGCCCGGCGCTTCGCTCCTAGATGGACCTCTATGCACTCTTTCCTGCGTGCGCCTCTCGCGCTCCTCGCCCTTGCCTCGCTCGCCCCGGTGCTGCCGGCCCAGGCCCAGCAGAATACCAATCCTCCGGGCGTGCCCGATACGCAGACGGTGGGGCGCCCGGTCCAGACCGCGAAGGATCCGTGGCTCTACGAGAAGAGCGACCTGGTCCATGACGATGCGTGGAAGTTCGGGCGGCTCCCCAATGGCCTGCGCTATGCGGTGCGCAAGAACGGCGTGCCGCCGGGCCAGGTCTCGGTGCGGGTGCGCATGGATGTCGGCTCGCTGATGGAGCAGGACAGCGAGCGCGGCTTCGCGCACTTGCTCGAGCATCTCTCCTTCCGCGGATCGGTCCACGTGCCCGACGGCGAATCGAAGCGGATCTGGCAGCGGCTGGGCGTGACCTTCGGCTCCGACTCGAACGCCTCGACCACGTTCACCGCGACCACCTACAAGCTCGACCTGCCCAATGCGACGCCGGCCGGGCTCGACGAGAGCTTCAAGATCCTGGCGGGCATGATGTCCGGCCCGGACATCACCCAGAAGATCCTCGATTCCGAGCGTCCGGTGGTGCTGGCCGAGCAGCGCGAGCAGCCGGGGCCGCAGGTCCGCCTGCAGGACGCGATGCTCGACCTGATGTTCGCCGGCCAGCCGCTGTCGCAGCGCGAGCCGATCGGCACGGTCGAGACGCTGAACGGCGCGACGCCGGCGAGCGTCCAGGCCTTCCACGATCGCTGGTACCGCCCCGAGCGCGCCACCGTCATCGTCAGCGGCGATGTCGATCCGGCGCTGCTCGAGCAGATGGTGGTCAAGCATTTCTCCGACTGGAAGGGCACCGGCCCCGCCGTGCCGACGCCGGACTTCGGCAAGCCGGTGGAAGGCAAGCCGGTCGCCGCCAGCATCGTCGAGCCGGCGCTGCCGGTGCTGACGACCATGGCGATCGTCCGTCCCTGGACGGTCGATGGCGACACGGTGATCTTCAACCAGAAGCGGATGATCGACCTGGTCGCGATCCGCATCATCAACCGCCGGCTCGAGACGCGGGCGCGCTCGGGCGGCACCTTCATCGCCGCCGGCGCGGACCTGAGCGACGTCGGCCGCTCGGCCAACATCACCACGGTGCAGGTGCTTCCGGTCGGGGACGACTGGGAGGCCGCGCTGCGCGACGTGCGCGCAGTGATCGCCGATGCCCAGGCGACTCCGCCGACCCAGGCCGAGATCGACCGCGAAGTCGCCGAGATCGAATCGTCGATGAAGCAGCGGATCAACACCGCGCCGGTCGAGGCCGGGGCCAAGCTCGCCGACGACCTGGCCGAGGCGGTCGACATCAACGAGACGGTGACGACGCCTGAATTCTCCTACGCGATCTTCAAGGGCGCGGTGGACGGCAAGATGTTCACCCCCGCCACGGTGCTCGCCTCGTCGAAGACGGTGTTCCAGGGCACCGCGACGCGCGCGATGGTCAATCTCCACACGCCCGACGCGACGATCACCGCCAAGGTCGCCTCGGCGCTCGAGGCCAATGTCGCGGCGAACGCCAAGCGCAAGCAGGTCGGCAATGTCAGCTTCGACGCGCTGCCGAAGCTCGGCGTGCCCGGCAAGGTGGCGACCCGCGAGCAGATCCTGCCCGGCACCGGCATGGAGAAGCTGGTCTTCGCCAACGGCGTGACGATGCTGATGCGCCAGGATCCGTCGGAGACCGGCAAGGTCTATGTCAATGTGCGGTTCGGCCGCGGGCTTTCGGGCCTGTCCGGCACCGCCCAGACCCCGGCCTGGGCCGGCGAGGGCGCGCTGATGGCGAGCGGCGTCGGCAAATATGGCCAGGACGAGCTCGATGCGCTGACCGGCCGCCGCCAGATCGGCGCCGATTTCGACATGGACGACGATGCCTTCACGCTGAAGGCGCAGACCACCAAGGACGACCTGACCGACCAGCTCAAGCTGCTCGCCGCCAAGCTCGTCGCGCCGGGCTGGGATCCCAATCCGGTGCTGCGCGCCAAGGTCGCGACGCTGTCCGGCTATGCCAACCTGTCCTCCTCGCCCGACGCGGTGCTGAGCCGCGACCTCGAGCGGCTGCTCCACAATGGCGATGCGCGTTGGGGCATCCCGCCCCGGGCGACGATCGAGGCGACCACCCCGGCCAGCTTCCGCAAGTTCTGGGAGCCGATCCTGGCGAGCGGGCCGATCGAGATCGAGGTGTTCGGCGACATGGATGCCGAGGCGACGGTGAAGGCGGTGGCCGCCACCTTCGGTGCGCTCAAGCCGCGCCTGGCGAGCAAGGCGCCGCTCGCGCCGGTGGTCTTCCCCGCCCATGTCGAGACGCCGGTGACGCTGACCCACAAGGGCCAGCCCAACCAGGCCGCGGCGGTGATCGCCTGGCCGACCGGCGGCGGCACCGACAATGGCGGGATCACCGAGAGCCGCAAGCTCGAGGTGCTCGCCGCGGTGTTCCGCGACCGGCTGCTCGACCAGCTGCGCAGCCAGGCGGGCGTGAGCTATTCGCCCCAGGTCGCCAGCCAGTGGCCGCTCGGCCTGCCGGCAGGCGGCAAGATCATGGCGCTCGGCCTGGTGCCGCCCGACAAGGTCGACTTCTTCTTCGAGCTGTCGCGCAAGATCGCGGCGGACCTCGTCGCCAAGCCGATCGACGCGGACGAGCTCAACCGCGCGCTGACGCCGCTCAAGCAGCAGATCCTGCGCATGTCCTCGGGCAACATGTTCTGGATGCGCCTGGTCGAGGGCGGCACCTATGATCCGGCCCGGATCGCCGGCGTCGAGACGCTCGCCGCCGACTATTCGCGGGTGACGCCGATGGACGTGCAGGGGCTGGCGATGAAGTATCTCCGCCCGGACAAGGACTGGACGCTGAAGGTGGTGCCGGAGAAGAAGTGACCTTCCAACTCCCCTCCCTGCAAGGGAGGGGTCGGGGTGGGTTGCGAGCGCAGCGAGCTCCGTCCTTCGCCATCGATGAAAAAGAAAAGGCCGGGGATCGACCCCGGCCTTTTCTTTACCCACCCCTAGCCCCTCCCTTGCAGGGAGGGGAATCTGGGATGCATCACTTGTACAACGCGTCCAGCCGCTCGCCATATGCCGCCTTCAGCACGTGCCGGCGGATCTTCAGCGACGGAGTCAGCTGCTCGTTCTCGATCGTGAACGGCTCGTCGGCGACGATGAACTTGCGGACGCGCTCGATCACCGACAGGTCCTTGTTGACCCGCTCCACCGCCGCGCCGAGCGCCGCCTTGTAGTCGGGGTCGTGCGCCAGTTCCTTGAAGTCGCACTTGGTGGCGGTGTGGGCGCACCATTCGGCGGTCCATTCGGGATCTGGGACGATCACCGCCGACATGTAGGGCTTCTTGTCGCCGGCGATCATCGCCTGGACGATCTCGGGCTGGAGGGTCAGCATGCCCTCGACCTTCTGCGGCGCGACATTGTCGCCCTTGTCGTTGACGATGATGTCCTTCTTGCGGTCGGTGATCTTGATCCGGCCCTTCTCGTCGATATGGCCGATGTCGCCGGTATAGAGCCAGCCGTCCTTGAGGACGCGCTTCGTCTCCTCCTCGTTGCGCCAATAGCCGTGCATGACCAGCTCGCCGCGCACCAGGATCTCGCCGTCATCGGCGATGCGCACCTCGACGCCCTCCAGCGGCGGGCCGACCGTGTCCATCTTGAGGCCGGCCTTGGGCCGGTTGCACGAGATCACCGGGGCGGCCTCGGTCTGGCCGTACCCTTGCAAGAACGTGATGCCGAGGCTCTGGAAGAAGATGCCGACCTCGGGATTGAGCGGGGCGCCCCCCGAGACCATCGCCTTGATCCGCCCGCCGAACTTCTTCGAGAGCTTGGGCTTGAGCGTGGCGCCGAGGAGCAGGTTCATCGGCAGGTCGCGGATCCCCGAATTGCCCGCCGCCTTGCGGCCGCCGATCGCCACCGCCTTGTCGAGCAGGAAATTGGCGAAATTGCCCTGCTTCTCGACCTGCTTGACGATGCGGGTGCGCAGCACCTCGAACAGGCGGGGCACGACGACCATCAGCGTCGGGCGGACTTCCTCGATGTTCGAGGCGAGCTTCTCCAGCCCTTCGGAATAATAGATCTGCGCGCCCAGCCCGATCGGGAAATATTGCCCGCCAGTATGCTCATAGGCGTGGCTGAGCGGCAGGAAGCTGAGGAACACTTCCTCCTCCCAGCCGAAATCCTCCGAGATGATCGCGCAGCACGCCTCGACATTGCTCAGGATCGCGCCGTGATGCTGCATCACGCCGCGCGGGGAGCCGCCGGTGCCGCTGGTATAGATGATGCAGGCCAGGTCCTCGCGACGGAAGGTGCAGCTCACCCCGCGCGGGTCGGTGTCGTGCCTGGCGATCAGCGCGCGCCAGTCATGGAATTCCAGGCTGCCCTGCTGGCTGATGCGCAGATCCTCGAGCCCGATGATCATCCGCGCGGTCGAGGCGCGGATCGCCGCGGGCAGCAGTGTCTTGGCCAGCTTGCCGTTCGAGACGATGATCGCGCAGGCGCCCGAATTCTCGATGATGTGCTGGTGGTCGCGCTCGGTGTTGGTCGTGTAGGTCGGCACGGTCACGCAGCCGGCGGCCATGATCGCCAGGTCGCTGATGCAGAATTCCGGGCGGTTCTCCGAGACCAGCATCACCCGGTCGCCGCGCTTCAGGCCGAGCGCAGTGAGCGCCGCCGACAGGCTCGCCACCTGCCGCGCGGCTTCCGCCCAGCTGGTCGGCTGCCATTTCCCCCCTGCCTTGTGCCAGAGGAAGGGCGCATCGCCCTTTTCCTTCGCCCGTGCGAAGAACATCTGGACCAGGTTGTCGAACCGTTCGAGCCTGCGCATTCTCTCTCCCCATTGCGGGCGCCCCTTTGGAGCGTCCCGCCTTGCCCCGACTATTCCGACGGCCGGTTCGGCTGCGCGCCCACACGGCTGATAACGGTCGTGTGGCCCTGTTGGTCCATCACGACGCCTTCACTGCGCGGATCGGCGCCGCCGGTCCAGCGGCCATTCACCCGTTCCACTGCATTCATCTTGAGTCCGAGCGGGGCCGACTGGACCTTCTCGCCCAGCGCCTGCAGCGCCGGGAGCATCGCGTCCAGCTGGGTGCCCTTCTCGGCATAGGCGGTCGGGCCGGGCGCATAGAGCAGGCCCAGCGCGATCGCGTCCTGCGCCGAGAGCTTCCAATCGACCACGCCGATGATCCCCTTCGCCACTTGGGCGATGATCGTCGAGCCGCCGGCCGCGCCGATCGCCAGGCGGACCTTGCCGTCCGGGCCATAGACGATGGTCGGTGCCATCGAGCTGCGCGGGCGCTTGCCGCCCTCGACCCGGTTGGCGACCAGATAGCCGTCCTTCTCGGGCACGATGTCGAAATCGGTGAGCTCGTTGTTGAGCATCGTGCCGTCCACCGACAGGCCCGATCCGAAGGCGCCTTCGATAGTGGTGGTCACCTGGGCGACGTTGCCGGCCTTGTCGACCACCGAGAGCGAGGTGGTGCCGGGCACTTCCTGCGGCTTCACCGCGATGCGCTTCGGCGCGCCGGCGGGCAGGCCGGCCTTGACCTCGGCCATCGAGCTGTCGGCGTGGATCAGCGCCGAGCGGCTTGCGAGGTAGCTGCGGTCGAGCAGGCCGGCGATCGGCACCTGCACATAGTCGGGATCGCCGACATACATGTCGCGGTCGGCATAGGCGAGGCGCGAGCTCTCGGCGAACAGGTGCCAGGCGACGGGATTGTCCTTGCCGAGCTTCGCCATGTCGAAGCGCTCGAGCTGGGCGAGGATCATCATCACCGCGACGCCGCCCGAGGAGGGCGGGCCCATCGAGCAGATCTTGTAGGCGCGATACTTGCCGCACAGCACCGGGCGATCCTTGGCCGCATAGGAGGCGAGGTCCCCGGTGGTCATCTTGGACGGGTTGCGTGCCGCGCCGTTCACCGTGGCGACCAGCTTCTCGGCCTGCGGGCCAACATAGAAGCTGTCGGGGCCGAGCCTGGCGACGCGCTCGAGCAGGTCAGCCTGGGCGGTGTTGCGGACATGCGCGCCGGCCGGCATCGGCTTGCCGGCGGCGTCGTAGAAGATCGCGCGGACGCCGGCATCGACATGCGGGCCATAGCTGCGCAGCGCATTGCCGAGCCGCGACGAGATGTCGAATCCGTCGCGGGCAAGCCGGATCGCGGGCTGGAACAGCCGGGCCCAGGGCAGCTTGCCGCCGCGCTGATGGGCGAGGGCCATCGCGCGCAGCGTGCCCGGCACGCCGACGCTGCGGCCGCCCGGCACCGCCGCCATATGGCTGAGCGGCTGGCCGTCGGGGCCGTAGAACCAGTGGTCGGTGGCGGCCATCGGCGCGGCCTCGCGGCCGTCGACCGTGGCGATCTTGCCGGTCTTCACATCGTACTGGAGGATGAAGGCGCCGCCGCCGATGCCGGCGCTCTGCGGCTCGACCACGTTCAGGGCGAGCATCGTCGCGATCGCCGCATCGGTGGCGCTGCCGCCTGCGTTGAGGATCTCGGTGCCGGCGGCGGCGGCGCGGTAATCCGCCGCGCTGACCACACCCTGGGCGGAAGCCGCGACCGGCGCGGCGACGAGGGCGAACAGCAAAAGCAACTTCTTCATGGCGCTAGGCCTAGCGGGCTTTGGCCGGAGCGCAAAGACGCTACGTCGGGCGTCATACAATCGGATGATTGCCTGGGGGTATAACCAGGCGCAATCTCCCGGGCAGGGAAAGCGCGGGTATCCGCCCATGCCGGACGGCCACGCGCTTCCATGGAGGGCTCGCCATGACCGACACTGCCAGCTTCGCATCCACCACTCCTTCGCTGCTGCGTGCGCTTGGCAAGCGCTGGTGGCTGTTCGCGCTGCGCGGTGCCGCCGGCATCGCCTTCGGCTTCCTCGCGCTGCTCTGGCCGGGCCTCGCGCTGCTTACCCTGGCGCTGGTCTGGGGCGCCTATGCGCTGGTCGATGGCTGTTTCGCGCTGGCGGCGGCGATGTCGGGGATGCGCAGCGGCGACACGCCACGCTGGTGGCTGGTGCTGACCGGCCTGGCCGGGATCGCCGCAGGCCTGCTGACCTTCATCTGGCCGGGCATCACCGTGCAGGTGCTGCTGCTCCTGATCGCGGCCTGGGCGATCGTCACCGGGGTGATGGAAGTCGCCGGTGCGGTCGCGCTGCGCAAGGAGATCGAAGGCGAGATCTTCCTGATCCTCGCGGGGTTGATCTCGATCGCCTTTGGCGTGGTGATCCTGGGCTGGCCGGCGGCTGGCGCGCTCAGCCTGGTGCTGCTGGTCGCCTGGCTCGCGATCATCGGCGGCGCGGCCTATATCGGCCTGGCGCTCCGCCTGCGGAAGCTGGCGCGCTAGGCAAGCGCCTTGGCGATGGCCCGGGCCAGGCCTGGCCCCTTGAACACGAGGGCCGAATAGATCTGGACCAGCGTGGCGCCGGCATCGATCCGGCGCTTCGCCTCGTCCGGTCCGTCGATCCCGCCCGCCGAGATCAGCGGCAGCGCGCCCGCGGCGATCTCCGCTGCCTCGACCAGCTTGGCGCGCGCCAGCTCCTGGAGCGGCTTGCCCGACAGCCCGCCGGCCTCTCCCGCATGCGCCGAGCGCAGCGGCGGGCGCGAGATGGTGGTGTTCGAGACGATCAGCGCGTCGACATGGTTGTCGAGCGCCGCCCGGATCGCGCCTTCGAGCCCCGCCCGGTCGAGATCGGGCGCGACCTTCAGGAACAGCGGGACCTCGCCGCGCGCGGCATGGCTGGCCGCGAGCAGCTCGTCGAGCGCGGGGCGCGACTGGAGGTCGCGCAGGCCCGGGGTGTTGGGCGAGCTGACGTTGATCGTGATGTAGTCGGCATGCGCCGCCGCCTTGCCGACGCCCAGCGCATAGTCCGCCACCCGGTCGTCGCTGTCCTTGTTCGCGCCGACATTGATGCCGAGCACGCCCTTGCGCGCCTTGAGCTTCGCGATGCGCGCCAGCGCCGCGTCGATCCCGCCATTGTTGAAGCCCATGCGGTTGATCACCGCCTCGTCCTCGGCAAGCCGGAACAGCCGCGGCTTGGGGTTGCCCGGCTGGGGGCGGGGGGTCAGCGTGCCGACCTCGACCGCGCCGAAGCCCAGCGCGAACAGCCCCGGGATTGCCTCGGCATCCTTGTCCAGCCCCGCGGCGAGGCCGATTCGGTTGGGAAAGGTCAATCCTCCCAAATGGATGGGAGATCGAACCATATCGGATCCAAAAACGGTTCCGATCGAATCCCACAGCGCCAGCGCGCGGATCGCGGCGCGGTGCGCCTTTTCGGCATCGAGCGCGAACAGCGCGGAACGGAGCGGATAGGCCATGGACGGGGCCTTCGCACCGCTTTTCCCCTCCGTAAAGCTGCGTATGTCGATTCCTTGCAATACGCGTGTCGGGCGCTCGGCTAGAAAAGTGCTGCGACCCGAGGGGTTTCCGCTCAATGGGGGAACCCTTTCCTTTTGGCCCGGTTGGCTTAGGCTGACCGGGCCACTTTTCTATTCCGCGACTGTGCGGTATATTTGCGTGGAAAATAAGGAATCCGAGGAGGGGATAATCTCGGATCAACAGGGCAAGAGATGCGGGGCGCAACCAGGATGAAACCGGCCCAACCGGCCGCCATGAACGACCGCGAGCCGCGGCCGCAGATCGAATTCCGCAAGGCGGAAGGCGCGCTGATCCCCCATGTCGAATCCTATTATCTCTATCGCTACGACGGCGGCGAGATCGAGGGGATCGAGCGCGTCGACCTCGGCCAGCTCCGCTTCCTGATCCAGGGCAGCGGCACGGTCCATTTCCCCGACGGCCATAGCGAGAGCACCAAGAAGGTGATGATCAACGGCCCGGGCACGGCCGCGGCGACCTATCGCATGCAGGGGCCGTTCCAGTGCTTCGGCGTGTCGCTGCGCGCGATCGGCTGGAAGGCGCTGATCGGCCTGCCGGCCTACAAGGTCACCGATCATATCGTCGATGGCGAGAAGCTGTTCTGCGAGCAGGCCGGCCTGCTCTGGCACCGCCTCCACAAGATGGAGACGCTGGAGGAGATGATCGCCGCGATCGAGCCGCTGCTCCGCATGCGCCAGCAGGAAGTGAAGCCGGTGCCGGCGGCGCATCTCGTCTTCCTGCGCGCGGTCCGCGAATGGGCAGCGACCAAGGACCCGACGATCGACGATCTCTATGCCCGCATCCGCAAGAGCTCGAACATCGGCGAGCGCCAGGTCCAGCGGCTGTGCAAGGACTATTTCGCCGGCAGCCCCGCCCATCTGAAGCGCAAGTTCCGTGCGATCGGCGCGGCGATGCGCATCTATCAGGGGGCGAGCGTCGACGAAGTGGTCGAGCCCTTCTCCGACCAGTCGCACATGATCAACGAGGTCCGCCAGTTCACCGGCCACACCCCGACCTCGCTGCGCGCGCGCATCGATCCGGTGCTGGCGCTGACGCTCGACAACGAGACCTTCCATTTCCTGCCCGACGTGATCCCCGAATCGGTTGACCTTCGCCGCCGTTGAGCCCATTTGCCCAATCGGAACGAATTTATCCGATTGAGCCCGTGGCGCGGTTGCGCGCAGGGCGGCCAAGGGATTTGAAGTGCGCCTGTCGAGCCTTGCCGACTATGCGGTGGTGATGATGTCCGCGGCGGCGCGCCATTGCGGCGCGACGTGCCGGCTCAACGCGACCACGCTCGCCGAGGATACCGGGCTGCCGCTGCCCACCGTGCAGAAGCTGGTCAGCAAGCTCTCCGGCGCCGGCCTGCTCGAGAGCGCGCGCGGCACCGGCGGGGGCTTCCGCCTCGCCCGTCCCGCCGCGGCGATCAGCCTGGCCGATATCGTCGAGGCCGTCGAAGGCCCGATCGCGCTGACCTCCTGCGTCGATGCCGGCAAGCAGGATTGCTGCGTGCAGGACAGCTGCAAGGTCAAGCCGCACTGGAATGTCGTGAACGGTGCTGTAAAGGGCGCGCTCGCGGGCATTTCCCTCGCCCAGATTTCCAGCGCTCCGGCCCAGGCCGAAGCGCCACATCCGGCAGATCAGATCCGGACCCCGGCGCTGGCCGGGGAGCAGGTGTAAAGCATGGCTACGAAGAATGCGGAAGCACTGGCGGCCGCCAACAAGAAATATGAATGGGGCTTCGCCTCCAACGTCGAGCAGGAGTTCGCGCCCAAGGGATTGAGCGAGGACACGGTCCGCTACATCTCGGCCAAGAAGGGCGAGCCCGAATGGATGCTCGAATGGCGGCTCAAGGCCTTCCGCATGTGGCAGGAGATGACCCTGCCGGAATGGGCGAAGCTGTCGATCCCGCACATCGATTACCAGGACGCGTACTACTACGCCGAGCCCAAGCAGAAAAAGACGATCAGCTCGCTCGACGAGCTCGATCCCGAGATCCGGCGCACCTATGAGAAGCTGGGCATCCCGATCGAGGAGCAGAAGGTGCTCGCCGGCGTCGAGGGCGCGCGCAAGATCGCGGTCGACGCGGTGTTCGACAGCGTCTCGGTCGCGACCACCTTCCGCGAGGAGCTGAAGGCCGCCGGCGTCATCTTCCTGTCGATCAGCGAGGCGATCCGCGAATATCCCGAGCTGGTGAAGAAGTGGCTCGGCAAGGTCGTCCCGGTCCGCGACAATTTCTATTCGGCGCTGAACAGCGCGGTCTTCTCGGACGGCACCTTCGTCTATGTGCCCGAGGGCGTGCGCTGCCCGATGGAGCTCAGCACCTATTTCCGGATCAATGCCGAGAATACCGGCCAGTTCGAGCGCACCCTGATCGTCGCCGACAAAGGCGCGTACGTCTCGTACCTCGAAGGCTGCACCGCCCCGATGCGCGACGAGAACCAGCTCCACGCCGCCGTGGTCGAGCTGGTCGCGCTCGACGATGCCGAGATCAAATATTCGACCGTGCAGAACTGGTATCCTGGCGACGAGAACGGCGTCGGCGGCATCTTCAACTTCGTGACCAAGCGCGCTTTGTGCTCCGGCACCAATTCGAAGGTGAGCTGGACCCAGGTCGAGACCGGCAGCGCGATCACCTGGAAATATCCGAGCTGCATCCTGCAGGGCGACGGTTCGGTCGGCGAATTCTATTCGGTGGCGGTCACCAACGGCCACCAGCAGGCCGATACCGGCACCAAGATGCTGCACATCGGCAAGAACACCAAGTCGACGATCGTCTCCAAGGGCATCTCTGCGGGCAAGTCGAACAACACGTACCGGGGGCGGGTGCTGGTCAATGCGGCGGCGGAGAATGTCCGCAACTTCACTCAGTGCGACAGCCTGCTGCTCGGCGACCAGTGCGGCGCGCACACCGTGCCCTATATCGAAGTGAAGAACCCGAGTGCGCAGATCGAGCATGAGGCGACCACCTCCAAGATCAGCGAGGACCAGATGTTCTACGCGATGCAGCGCGGGCTGGACCAGGAGGCCGCGGTGGCGCTGATCGTCAACGGCTTCGCCAAGGAAGTGCTGCAGCAGCTGCCGATGGAGTTCGCCGTCGAGGCGCAGAAGCTGCTGGGGATCTCGCTGGAGGGGAGTGTCGGCTGATGTCTGCTCCGGTCGACAAGGGCTGGAACAGAAAAGCCCCTCCCCTTCAGGGGAGGGATCGCTTGGGTCGAAATGCCTCCCAGGCATTTCTAAACCATGCCGGGGGCATGGTTTACCCAAGCGATGGGTGGGGGCTGTCCGTGGAACAGATCCGGTGGCTGCAGCAGCGTGCGACCGAGATGCGCCGCAATCCGACCGAACCCGAGAAGCGCCTGTGGCGGAACCTGTCCAACTCGCAATTGGCCGACCACAAGTTTCGCCGGCAATCGGTTATCGGTCCCTATGTCGCCGATTTCCTCTGTGCACAGAAGGCGCTGATCGTCGAAGTCGATGGCGACACGCATGATGCGGTGAAGGATCGGCTGCGTGACGACATTCTCGGCGAGCGTGGCTTTCGCGTTCTCCGGGTCAGCAATTACGAGGTGATGTCGAACATGGACGGGGTGATCCAGGTCATCGCTTCCGCTCTCGGCGAAATGCCTGACCGCTGGGACAGGCCCCACCCCAACCCCTCCCCTGAAGGGGAGGGGCTTTTGGAAGGTGAGACCCTGTGATCCTCACCGCCGCCCTCCTGCTCTTCGCCCAAGACGTCCCCGCCACCCAGGCGGTCGGCGCCCCCGTGGAGGACGAAGCGAACATCGTCGTGCGCGCCACCTTCGGGCGCACCACGATGCTGTTCGACAAGGGTGCGGACGGCCGGCTGCGCAACTGCCGGGTGATGATATCGAGCGGCAGCCAGCGGCGCGACAGCAATGCCTGCCAGGCGACGCCGGTCTGCTACGCCAGGACCGCCGACGAAGTGACCGATTGCCGCGAGCTGAGCGTGCTGGAGCAGGCCGCCGCCGCAGTGTCCGCGCCGCCGCCGATACCGGCACCCGGCAAGGCACAGGTCTTCGAGCTGCCCAAGCTGGTCCAGCCCAAGGCGGCGCTGCCGAGCTCCGCGATCGGCCCCAATGCGTCCAGCGAGGAAAGCCGCGAGACCGAGCGCCAGCGCGTCAAGCCGATCGCCCCGCCGGTGAACCCGGCCGCGGACGGCCCGGTGGTGCGCTTCACCACCGGCAACCAGCCCCAGCGCGACGATACCGACAAGTCAGAGAAGGGGCCGATTTTCGGGCCCAAGGAATGAACGACAGCATGTTGAAGATCACCGACCTCCGCGCCGAAATCGACGGCAAGGAAATCCTCAAGGGCCTGAGCCTGGACGTGAACGCGGGCGAGATCCACGCGATCATGGGCCCGAACGGCGCCGGCAAGTCGACGCTCGGCTATACGCTGGGCGGACGCCCCAATTATGAGCCGACCGGCGGCAGCGTGACGTTCGACGGCCAGGACCTGCTCGAGCTCGCACCGCACGAGCGCGCCGCGGCGGGCCTGTTCCTCGGCTTCCAGTATCCGGTCGAGATCCCCGGCATCTCGAACCTGCATTTCCTGCGCGAGGCCTTGAACAGCCAGCGCCGCGCCCGCGACGAGGCTCCGCTCTCGGGCGGCGAGTTCCTCAAGCTCGCCCGTGCCCAGGCCGATGCGCTCGGCATGGACGTCGAGATGCTCAAGCGCCCCGTCAATGTCGGCTTCTCGGGCGGCGAGAAGAAGCGCAACGAGATGGTTCAGATGGGCATCATCGGTCCGAAGCTGGCGATCCTCGACGAGACCGATTCCGGCCTCGACATCGACGCGCTCAAGGCAGTGGGCGAGGGGATCAACCGGATCATGCGCGCGCCCGACAAGGCCGTGCTGCTGATCACGCATTACCAGCGGCTGCTCGATTATGTGCAGCCCGACTTCGTCCATGTCCTCGCCGATGGCCGCATCGTCCGCTCGGGCGGGCCCGAGCTCGCGCACGAGCTGGAGCGCGAAGGCTATGGGATCCTGGCGGCGTGATCCTGTCCCTGATCCTGGCATTGGCGGTGCAGGAGGCGCCGCAGGACGAGCTCAACATCGAGGTCGTCGGGCGCAAGCTCGCGGCGATCTCCGCGACGGTCAGCCAGGGTGCGGGCGGCAAGCTCGGCTGCGCGCTGAGCGAATCCAGCGGTTACGCGAAGCTCGACGAACAGCTCTGCCGCACCGCGACTGCCTGCGTCCGCAAGGGCGCGCGCGATTCCGCGGGCGTGAAGGCCTGTATCGACAAGCGCAAGCCGGCGCTGCTCGCCGACTTCAAGCGCAATTGGAGGGCCGGCCAGTGACCACGCTCGCACTCCCGACGCCGCGCATGGAGGAATGGCGCTGGGCCGACATGGCGGCGCTCAAGGCCGCTGCCGACAGCCCACGCGCCGACACCGCGATCGATCCCGCCACGCTGTTCCTCGACATCGAAGGCCCGCGCCTGTTGTTCGTCGATGGCCGTTTCGAGCCGGCACATTCCACGCCCGGCCCGGTCCAGGTGACCCAGCAGCTGGCCACCACCGATCACCCGCTCGGCAGCCTCACCGATGGCGAGGGCTGGTCGCTGCATCTCGGTCCCGAGCATGCCGCGACCTCGATCCAGATCGTCCATGTCGGCAGCGGCGGCGAGAGCCATGTGCCCGCCCGGCTGATGCTCGACGAGGATGCGGTCGCCTCGGTGATCGAGACCTATGCCGGCTCGGGCTGGGCCAACCGGCTGACCACGCTCTGCCTCAAGCGCGGGGCGCGGCTGATGCGCTCGGTGCGGCTGGTGCAGTCGGACGGCTTCGTCTCGCTGCGCGACGAGGCCGAAGTCGGCGAGGCCGCGAGCCTCGTCTCGATCTTCCTCGGCGCCGGCGGCATGGGCAGCCGGATCGACGGTTCGCTGCTGATCAACGGCAAGGGCGGTTTCGCCGAGATGGGCGGCGCGCTGCTCACCTCGGGCAGCCAGAAGCAGGAGGCCGCGGTCGCGGTGCGCCACGAGGATGTCGAGGGCACCTCGCGCCAGCTGTGGCGCGCGGTGGCGGCGGACAAGTCGGCTGCCAGCCTCGCCGCCCGGGTCGAAGTGGCCCGCGGCGCCCAGCAGACCGATGGCGAGCAGTCGCTGCGCGGCCTGCTGCTCCAGCGCACGGCGACGGTCAATTTGAAGCCCGAGCTCGAGATCTTCGCCGACGACGTGAAGTGCGCGCACGGCGCGACGGTCGGCGAGCTCGACAAGATGGCTTTGTTCTATCTGCAGAGCCGCGGCATCGACAAGGGCCGCGCCCAGGCGCTGCTCACCCGCGCCTTCGTCGCGGATGCGCTGGCTCGCATCGGCGAGGACGCGGTGCGCGAGGCGTTCGCGGCGGACGCGGACAAGTGGCTGGATACCGCGCTATGAACAGGCAGACGAACCTAAAGCCCCTCCCCTTCAGGGGAGGGGTTGGGGTGGGGCCTGTCCGCGGGGCGTTCGGTCTCGATGAGACACATTCCCCACCCCAAACCCCTCCCCTGAAGGGGAGGGGCTTATGACCGTGGCAACCGACGCCCGCCCCCTCGACCTGCTCGCCGATTTCCCGGCGATCCCGCATGGCTGGCATTATCTCGACACCGCCGCGACTTCGCAGAAGCCGCAGCCGGTGCTCGACGCGATCAACCGCGCCTATGGCGAGACCTATGCCACCGTGCATCGCGGGGTGTACCAGCGCTCGGCCGACATGACGCTCGCCTATGAGGCGGCGCGCAAGCGGGTGGCGAAGTTCCTTGGGGCGCGCGAGGAGGAAGTCGTCTTCGTCCGCGGCGCGACCGAGGGGATCAACCTCGTCGCGCAGTGCTGGGCGGGGACGCAGCTCAAGGCGGGCGACCGCATCCTGCTCTCCACGCTCGAGCATCATTCGAACATCGTGCCCTGGCAGATGGTCGCCGAGCGGGTCGGCGCCGAGATCGACGTGGTGCCGCTCACCGCCGACCAGCGCATCGACCTCGACGCGATGGCGGCGATGCTCACCGATCGGCACAAGCTGGTCGCGCTCGCCCATGTCTCGAATGTGCTGGGCTCGGTGCTCGATGCGAAGCGCGCGACCGAGCTGGCGCATGGGGTCGGGGCGAAGATCCTGCTCGATGGCTGCCAGGCGGTGCCGCGCATGCCGGTGGACGTCGCCGAGATCGGCTGCGACTTCTATGTGATGTCGGGCCACAAGCTCTACGGGCCGACCGGCATCGGCGCGCTGTGGGGCCGCTACGAGCTGCTCGACGCGATGCCGCCCTATCAGGGTGGCGGCTCGATGATCGACCGGGTGACCTTTGCGAAGACGACCTATGCCCCGCCGCCGGGCCGGTTCGAGGCGGGGACGCCGCACATCGTCGGGGTGGTCGGGCTGCATGCGGCGATCGACTATGTCGATGGCATCGGGCTGGACCGCATCCACGCACATGAGACGGCGCTGGTCACCCAGGCGCGCGAGGCGCTGTCGCAGCTCAACTCGGTCAGGCTGTTCGGCCCGGCCGACAGCGCCGGCATCGTCAGTTTCGCGGTCGAGGGGGTGCACCCGCACGATGTCGCCACCATATTGGATGAAGCCAATGTCGCGATCCGCGCCGGGCATCACTGCGCCCAGCCGCTGATGGACAATCTGGGCGTGCCGGCGACGGCGCGGGCGAGCTTCGGGGTGTACAACGGTGCGAGCGACATCGCCGCGCTGGTTGCTGGAATAGAACGGGTCACAAGGATCTTCGGATGAACGAAGAGCGTAAGATTGAAGTCGAGGAAGTGGAGGCCGTGGCGGCCCCGCCCAAGGCGCGCGTCGATGACGTGGCGGAGAGCGTGGGAGAGACGTTCGAGCGCAAGCGCGACTATCTTTCGGGCTTCCTGTCGCAGAAGCCGCAGGCGCTGTCGGGCACCGAGCCGGGCGGCGAGCTCTATGAGGCGGTGATCACCGCGCTCAAGGAGATCTACGATCCCGAGATCCCGGTGAACATCTATGATCTCGGCCTGATCTACGGCGTCGACATCACCAATGACGGCCATGCCGCGGTGACGATGACGCTGACGACGCCGCACTGCCCGGTGGCGGAATCGATGCCCGGCGAAGTCGAGCTGCGCGTCGGCTCGGTGCCGGGGATCGGCCATGCCGAAGTGGCGCTTGTCTGGGATCCGCCTTGGGACCCGCAGAAGATGAGCGACGAGGCCAAGCTCGAACTGGGGATGCTCTAAGTCATTCCCCTCCCGCGTGCGGGAGGGACTAGGGGAGGGGATGTCCTCTTCCCATGTTGAACAGGCCCTCCCCCGACCCCTCCCGCAAGCGGAAGGGGAGAAGGAAGAAGAAGATGACCGAAGCTACCACCCGCGCCCGCCCCGCCGCGCTGATCCTGACGCCGGCCGCCGAACAGCGCATCGCCGACCTGATGGCCAAGGCGCCCGCCGATGCAGTGGGCGTCAAGCTCTCGACCCCGCGCCGCGGCTGCTCGGGGCTCGCCTATTCGGTCGATTACGTCACCGAGGCCAAGCCGTTCGACGAGAAGATCGAGACGCCCGGCGGCATTTTCTATGTCGACGGCAGCTCGATCCTCTACCTGATCGGCTCGACGATGGACTGGCAGGAAGACGACTTCACCGCCGGCTTCGTGTTCCAGAACCCGAACGCCAAGGGCAGCTGCGGCTGCGGCGAGAGCTTCACCGTCTAGGCGGCGCGCCGCCGGCGCATGCCCGCGGCCATGTCGGCATAGCGCTTGGCATCATCGTCGATGCCAAGCGTCTCGTAGAACATCGCGAGGTTCTGCGCGGCGAGATGGCTGCCGCAGCCCTCGACCGAGCCGTCGAGATCGGGCCGCTCGCCGATCTCCAGGCAGCGCTTCCAGGCGCTCTCGACGATCGGCAGCAGCTCGCTCATCGCGATCGCCGGATTGCGGCTCGCCCAGTCGAGATAGAGGTCGGCGACGGCGAAATAGAAGTCGGGCGAGCGCTGCCAGTTCCGGTGCTCGAGGTCGGCGAACGCCAGCGCCTCCTCGAACCGCTCGGCCCGCTTGAGCGCCTGCAGCGTCGCGACGACGGTGCCGTGGCGCCATGCCGTGTCGGGCGCGCCGGTGCGGTGCGCGGTGAGCAGCGCGTCGGCGGCCTGGCCGGGCCGCTCGCGCACCAGATGCTCGCGACCGAGCTGGTACCAGAGATAGGAATCCTCCGGCGTCACCGCGAGTTCTGCGCGGAGCAGCGCCTCGTTGCGGCCGTCCTTGCGGGCGAGCTGGGCTTCCTCGAAGCCGTCATGGCGGAGCGCAAGCGGCAGCGGCACCAGCGGCAGCGGCGAGACCGGCAGCTCATGGATGCGCCCCTGATAGCGCACCCCGCGCGGCAGGAGCCGGGGCGACAGGCGGCGGGTGGCGGGGGCGTCGTCCTGGCTGCGGTTGACCAGTTGCATGCAGCCGAGGAAGCGCGGTGGCGCGATCGAGGCGGGCGGAAGCGTGGCAGCGCCGAGCGCGGCGGCCTCGCCTTCGATCCATTCGTCGGCGTCGAGGATCAGGTTCCAGTCGGCGTCGGAATGGTCGAGCGCGGCGTTGCGCGCCGCCGAGAAGTCGTCGCACCAGGTGAAGTGATGCACCGTCGCGCCGCAACGCTCGGCGATCGCGACCGTGGCGTCGGTCGAGCCGGTGTCGAGCACGATCATCGCGTCGACATGCGGAAGCGCGCTTTCGAGGCAGCGCGCAAGGCACCTTTCCTCGTTCCGCACGATCATGACGAGCGCCAATCGGGGCATTTGCATGGAATCCTTCACTGCTGGCCGGGATTCATTATAGGACGCCGCGAAGCCGAAACGCGCCACGCGGAGAGACCCGATGCCCCATCCCCAGCCCTACACTGCCGATCCCGCCCGTTACGACGGCCGCATGCCCTATCGCCGCTGCGGGCGCTCGGGGCTCGACCTGCCGGCGATCAGCCTCGGCCTCTGGCAGAATTTCGGCGGCACCGATGTGTTCGAGACCGGCCGGGCGATGCTGCGCCGCGCGTTCGACCGGGGCGTGACGCACTTCGATCTCGCGAACAATTACGGCCCGCCCTATGGCTCGGCCGAGGAGAATTTCGGGCGCGTGATGGCGACCGACTTCGCGCACCACCGCGACGAGCTGATCGTCTCGACCAAGGCCGGCTGGGACATGTGGCCCGGGCCGTACGGCGACGTCGGCGGCTCGAAGAAGTACCTGATCGCCTCGTGCGACCAGAGCCTCAAGCGGATGGGGCTCGACTATGTTGACATCTTCTATTCGCACCGCGTCGATCCCAAGACGCCGCTCGAAGAGACGATGGGGGCGCTTGCCCAGCTCCACCGCCAGGGCAAGGCGCTCTATGTCGGCATTTCGAGCTATTCGCCCGAGCTGACCCGTCAGGCCGCCGCGATCCTCGCCGAGCACAAGGTGCCGCTGCTCATCCACCAGCCGAGCTATTCGATGCTCAACCGCTGGGTCGAGGCCGAGCTGCTGAACACGCTGGGCGATCTCGGCACCGGCTGCATCGCCTTCTCCCCGCTGGCGCAGGGCATGCTGAGCAACAAGTATCTCAACGGCGTGCCCGAGGATGCTCGCGCGGCCAAGGGCGGCTCGCTCAACCAGCGGCTGCTGTCGGACGACAATATCGAGCGTATCCGGGCGCTGCACGCCATCGCCCAGAAGCGCGGCCAGACGCTGGCGCAGATGGCGATCGCCTGGGTGCTGCGCGATCCCCGCGTCACCTCGGCGCTGATCGGCGCACGCACCGTCGAGCAGCTCGACAACTCGCTGGACGCGGTCAACAACCTCGATGTCAGCGCGGAAGAACTGGCCGAGATCGATCGCCATGCAACCGATGGCTCGCTCGATCTTTGGAAAGTCTCGTCCAGCATCGAGGAACTCCCCCAGGCATGAGTGTCGCGTTTCGCCGCGAAAGCGACGAGGAACATAAGGAACCGAAGTTCGAGCTGCCGCTGCCGCCGGGACCCAATATGGTCACGGCGCGCGGCCTGAACCTGATCGAGGCGAAGGTCGCCGAGCTGGAAGCCGCGGTCGCGGCGGGCGGCGAGGAAGAGGCGCTCGAGGGACTGAAGCGCGAGCTGCGCTACTGGAACACCCGCCGCACCACCGCGCAGATCGCGCCGGCGCCCGAGGAAGGCGTGGTCGGCATCGGATCGCGGGTGCGGATCAGGATGGCCGGCAAGGAGCGGGTGATCGACCTGGTCGGGCATGACGAGGCCGATCCCGCCGCCGATCGGCTGTCCTTCCAGGCGCCGCTCGCCAAGGCGCTGCTCGGCGCCGAGGAAGGCGAGAAGGTCGATTTCGCCGGCAAGGCACAGGCAATCGAGATCGCCGCGATCGAAACGATTCCGGGCTGAGCGAAACCCGGCCTAGAGTAGGTGCATGACTCGCCTGCTCCTCGCCGCCGCGCTGCTCGCCTCCACCGCTGCCCATGCGCAGACCGATGCCGATCGCTGGAAGGCGAGCGCGGCGCGGGTGACGATCACCCGGGACGATTGGGGCGTCGCGCACATCAACGGCAGGACCGACGCCGATGCGGTGTTCGGGATGATCTATGCCCAGGCCGAGGACGACTTCAACCGGATCGAGACCAACTATCTGGTCAGCCTCGGCCGGCTTGCCGAGGCGGAGGGCGAGGGGGCGATCTGGCAGGACCTGCGCCAGCGGCTGTTCGTCGATCCCGAGGTGCTGAAGGCGGACTATGCGAAGAGCCCGGCCTGGCTGAAGAAGCTGATGAACGCCTGGGCGGACGGGCTGAACTATTACCTTGCCACCCATCCGGAGGTGAAGCCGCGGGTGCTGACCCGGTTCGAGCCGTGGATGGCGCTGAGCTTCTCGGAAGGCAGCATCGGCGGCGATATCGAGCGGGTGCCGCTCAGCCAGCTCGAGGCGTTCTACGGCAAGCAGAAGCTGGCGATGACCAATGCCGAGAAGGACCTGCTCTACAAGGAGCCCAAGGGCTCGAACGGCTTCGCGATCGCGCCGAGCCACACGAAGAACGGCCATGCGCTGCTGCTGATCAACCCGCACACCAGCTTCTTCTTCCGCTCCGAGCAGCAGGTGACGAGCGGCGAGGGGCTGAACGCCTATGGCGCCGCGACCTGGGGGCAGTTCTTCATCTACCAGGGGTTCAACGCCAGGGCCGGCTGGATGCACACGTCGAGCGGCGTCGATAATGTCGATGAGTTCGCCGAAGAGATGATACCCGGCGGCTGGGACAAGGACTTTGCCTATCGCTACGGCAAGAAAAAGCGACCGGTGACGTTCAAGTCGATCGTGATTTCCTATCGCACCGCGAGCGGCACGCGCACGGAGCGCACTTTCCTCACCTATGCCACGCACCACGGGCCGGTCGTCCGCGAGGCGGCGGACGGCAAATGGGTCGCGGTCTCGCTGATGAACAGGCCGGTCGAGGCGCTACAGCAGAGTTTCCTGCGCACCAAGGCCACCGACTATGCGAGCTTCATGAAGGTGGCGGAACTCAAGGCCAACAGCTCGAACAACACGCTGTTCGCGGACTCGAAGGGCGAGATCGCCTTCCTGATGCCGCAGTTCATGCCGGTGCGCGACGATCGCTTCGACTATCGCAAGCCGGTCGACGGCAGCGATCCGGCGACCGACTGGAAGGGGCTGCACAGCCTCGCCAGCCTGCCCCAGGTGGTGAATCCCAAGAATGGCTGGGCCTTCAACTCGAACAACTGGCCCTGGACCGCGGCGGGGGCCGACAGCCCCAAGGCGGCGGACTATCCGCGCTATTTCGACCAGGCCGGCGAGAACCCGCGCGGCGCGCATGCGCTGCTTGTACTGAATGCACGCCGGGACTTCACCCCCGAGACGCTGCGCCAGGCAGCCTATGACAGCTTCCTGCCCGCCTTCGACCGGCTGCTGCCCGGGCTGGTGAGCGCCTGGGAGAAGCTGCCGGACGGTGACGCGCGCAAGGCAAGGCTGGCCGAGCCGGTGGCGCTGCTCAAGGCCTGGGACCGGCGCTGGGCCGCGGGCTCGACCGCGACTTCGCTGGCGGTGTTCTGGGGTGAGGCGCTCTGGGCGCCATCCGCGGCGCCAGCCAAGGAGGCGGGGCTGCCTGTCTGGGACTGGATGGCCGAGCGGGCGACCGATACGCAGCGGATCGATGCGCTTGCCTCGGCGGTGGACCGGCTGACCCAGGACTTTGGCAGCTGGAAGGTCGCCTGGGGCGAGATCAATCGCTTCCAGCGCAATGACGGGGCGATCCAGCAGAAGTTCGACGATGCCAGGCCGAGCATCCCGGTGCCCTTCACCTCGGCGCAATGGGGCTCGCTCGCCTCGTTCGGGGCGAAGCGCTGGCCGGGGACGAAGCGCTATTACGGCACGCTCGGCAACAGCTTCGTCGCGACGGTGGAGTTCGGGCCGAAGGTGAAGGCCTGGGCGGTGACCGCGGGCGGCGAGAGCGGGCATCCGGAGTCGAGGCACTTCAAGGACCAGGCCGAGCGCTATGCGGCGGGCGACCTGCGGCCGGTGTATTTCTACCCCGAGGACCTGAAGGGGCATGTCGAGCGGGTGTACCGGCCGGGGGAATAGGCGTTCCTACATCCTGAGCGGCGCCGGCGCGCCAAAGGACATGAAGTACACGCCAAAAGCGGGTTTTTGCGCTCGGAAGTTCACTAAGTTCGCACCATTGGCGGTTCCTCCCGCGCCAGCCGCACAACATCCTTGCGCGTGCGGGATCCTATCTTTCCTACGGTGTCAAAGTGCGGCTGGAGCAGGGCTCCGGCCGGTTGAGCCAAGCAGGCGAAATCCTATTTTGCAAGCCGCTCAGGCTGTGGACCAATGGTCGAAGGCCTCGCGCTGGAGCCTGTCGACGAACGCCCGTGCCTCCGGGCCTTCCCAGGGGCCGGCATGCCCCTCCAGCGAGGCGCGGGGGCTGACCCACCAGCCCTGGCCGGGCATGCCGTCGGATTCGCGGACGACCAGCACGGCGAGCTCGGGTTCGCCCTTTGCCGCGGCATCGTCGTCGATCACGTCGAGCGTCTTGCACAAGGCACGCATCAGCGGGCGGGTGAAGCGGTGGCCGAGCAGCGCCAGCATCTCGGAATAGCTGACCGCGCGGCGCTCGCGGGCCGCCTCGATCAGCAAAGCGCGGACATGGGCGATGTCGGAGACCGGGATCGGATCGCCGGTCATGGCGCGAACGGCTTGCTGAGGAAGCGCGAGCCCGCCTCGCCGAAGCGCCAGGGCGTGTCGACCGCCTTGCTGATCCCGATCCGCACGCCGACCGCAACGGTGCGCGGGGCATCGGCGTCGCGCAACTCCAAGGGCGGCGCGTCGATCGGGGCGCCGTCCAGGCTGCGATCGACGGCCAGCGCCTGGCAGAGCCGGCCCGGTCCCGAGCAGAGCAGCCGCGGATCGCCGGTGCCGCGGCGCTCGACCATTTGTTCGATGCCGTGGCGCGGCTCGATCGCACGGATCAGCACTGCGCTGACGGGGCTGCACACGAAGTTCATGCACCAATGCAGGCCATAGATGCGATAGATATAGGCATGGCCGGGCGGGCCGAACAGGACGGCATTGCGCGCCGTCGGACCGCGAAAGCTGTGCGAGGCGGGGTCGCCCGCGTCATAGGCCTCGGTCTCGACGATCGGCCCGCCGACGCCATCGACCAGCACCTCGACGCCGATCAGCGCGCGGGCGACGGTTACCGCGTCGCGCTCGAAGAAGGTGCGGGTGAGCATCGGCGTTCTCTATCACATTGTCTGAAAGGCGCGGATATCCGGGGCCCGCCATTGCGAATGCCATCGAGCCGTTGCACGGTACTACGATGGCTGTTCCCGATCCTTCGCGCTTGCGCCTCACCAGCCTCGCCTGGGGCATCGGAATAACCACCGGGCTGATCGCCGCCGCCGCTTTCGTCGCATCATTCGTTCGGGATGGAGTGGATGCCGCGCTCAGTCCTGATGCGGGCGGTGGTGCGACGCTGGGCATCCTCCTGCTTGTCGGCGGCTTTGGTTTCATGTTTGGGCTGAGCCTCGCCGCCATCGCACGGATGATTGCACCAAAATCCTGGATAGTGGTCGTGATAGCACTGGCAATATTCTGTACATTTGGCGGTCGGTTCAACGCATCCCCGGTCTTCGTACTTGCGCATTGGGTGGACGGCGCGCTGCTCAGTCTGGGCTTTGCGGCCGCGTCGATTGGCGTTGCGGCTATGGTGCAATGGCTGGGAAGGTGGACGCGACAGATCCGGGCCTGAACAGTCTTAGAACGGCAGTTCCTCGCCGAGCCGTTCCTCGAAGTTCGACACCGTCACGCCGACCAGTCGGATTCCCTTGGGCGTGGGCAGCACCGAGCGGATCAGCGAGAGGCTCATGTCGCGCAGCGCCTCGCGGCGGTCGACCAGGCCGGCGGAGAGGCTGCGGCTGCGGGTGATGATCTGGAAGTCGGCATATTTCACCTTCACCGTGACGGTGCGGCCGAACTCCTGCGCCTTTTCGCACCACAGCCAGACTTCCTCGGCCATCTCCAGCACCCCGGCCTCGATCTCCGCGTTGCCGGTGAGATCGGTGTTGAAGGTGGTCTCGGAGCCCGAGGATTTGCGGATGCGCTCGGCATCGACCGGGCGGTCGTCCTCGCCGCGGGCGATCGCGTAATACCAGTCGGCCGAGCTGCCGAAATGGGCGCGGAGGAACTCGATCGGCTTGGCGCGCAGGTCGGCGCCGGTCTCGATGCCCAGGCCCTGCATCTTGCGCGCGGTCACCGGGCCGACACCGTGAAAGCGCTTGACCGGCAGGGTCTCGACCCAGGCCGCACCCATTTCGGGCGTCACTGCGAACTGGCCATTGGGCTTGCGCTGGTCCGAGGCGAGCTTGGCGAGGAACTTGTTGTAGGAGATGCCGGCCGAGGCGGTGAGGCCGGTCTCTTCGAGGATGCGGGCGCGGATCTCCTTGGCGGTGGCCCAGGCGGTCTCGATCCCGCGCAGGTTCGCGGTGACGTCGAGATAGGCCTCGTCGAGCGAGAGCGGCTGGATGATCGGGGTATAGTCGGCAAAGATCGCGTGGATCTGCTTGGAGACGGCGCGATAGACGTCGAAGCGCGGCTTGACGAAGACCAGCTCGGGGCAGCGGCGCAGCGCGGTGACCGAGGGCAGGGCGGAGCGCACGCCGAACTTGCGCGCCTCATAGCTTGCTGCCGCGACCACGCCGCGCGCCGCGGCATAGCCTACCGCGACCGGCTTGCCGCGCAGCCCCGGATCGTCGCGCTGCTCCACCGACGCGTAAAAGGCATCCATGTCGACATGGATGATCTTGCGGACCGGCGCTTGCGCCATGTCAGTCGTCCATCGGCTCCAGGGCGGCGGCGAAGATGCGGGTGAGGCGCTTCTCGAAGCGTGCATCCTCTTCGGGGGTGCATTCGAGCGTGTCGATCGAGAGCATGTTGTGCATGATGCCCATGCCCATCAGCACCGCCAGCGCCATGGCCGCGCGCATCTCCCGATCCTCGCCCTCCAGCTCCTGGGAGACGGGATCGAGGATATCGGCCTGCACCGCGTCGTGGATGATCTGCCCGGCCTTGGGCGAGCCGATCGAGTGGAGCAGGATCAGGATACGCTCGATATGGATGTCGCGCTCGCCCGGCGGCGCATCGTCCTTTTCGAGGAAGAGCTGGGCGAAATGGCGGGCGAGCGTCTCGCGCGTCGCGCCGTCCATGATGTCCTTCTCGTCATCGTCGCGCAGCGTCTCGCGGAACAGGGCTTCCTTGCTGCCGAAATAGCGGCTGACCAAGGCGGGATCGACGCCGGCATGGCCGGCGATCTCGCGCAGGCCGACATTCTCGTAATTCTCGCGTGCGAAATGCTTGCGTGCCGAGGCCAGAATGGCCTGGCGCGTCGCAACGGCATTGCGATGCCGCGACGGAACCGGTGGGATCATGGATATTTTCCCTAACATGGCGGTGAACATAGTCAACCGTCGTGGACATATGTCACCCGTCGTTGACAAGTTCCCAGAACCTGCTTAGCGGGACGAAATCGGAAGTCGTTCGTTTCCAGCAACGACACCGCGGAGGATGTCCGGCCAGGGGCACGGATTTAGGGATCGGAAATGCACTCGAAGAACCGCCAGCTGCTCATCCCGGCTCTCGCAGCCGCGCTTGTCCTTTCCGGCTGCGGCGGAGGCGGTGCGCAGCCGCCCCAGCAGGGTGCGCCGCCCGTCACCGTCTCCGCGCCGCTGGTGCAGGACGTGGTCGACTGGGACGAGTTCGTCGGCCGCTTCGAGGCGATCCAGAACGTCGAGGTGCGCCCGCGCGCCTCGGGCTATCTCCAGGGCGTTTGGTTCAAGGACGGCCAGTTCGTCCGCAAGGGCCAGCTGCTCTTCACCATCGATCCGCGCCCGGCCCAGGCCGCGGTGTCGCAGGCCGTGGCGCAGGTCGCCCAGGCCAAGGCGACGCTCGCCAACGCCCAGACCGAATATGCCCGCTCGGAAGCGCTGGTCGCCCAGCGCGCCGCCAGCCAGGAAGAGCTCGAGCAGCGCCGTGCCGCGCTGCGCTCGGGCGCCGCGCAGGTGGCCGCCGCCGAGGCGAATCTGCGCGCCCGCCAGCTCGATCTCGGCTTCACCCGCGTCGTCGCGCCGCTGAGCGGCCGCATCTCGGAGCGCAAGGTGGACGTCGGCAACTCGGTCGCCGCCGACCAGACGGTGCTGACCACGATCGTCTCGGTCGATCCGCTCCACTTCGTCTTCCAGGGCTCGGAAGCGCTGCTGCTCAAGTATCAGCGCCAGGGCACCGGCACGCAGGACGGCACGCCGGTGAAGGTCAAGCTCAGCGACGAGACCGACTACACGCATACCGGCTCGCTCGACTTCGTCGACAATGCGCTCGATGCCGGCGCCGGCACGATCCGCGCCCGCGCGATCATCGCCAATCCGGGCGGCTTCCTGAAGCCCGGCATGTTCGGTTCGGCCCGGCTCGAGGCGAGCAAGCCCTATCCGGCGCTGCTGGTGCCGGACACGGCGGTGATGGCCGATGCGGCGCGCCAGATCGTCTTCGTCGTCGACAAGAGCAACACGGTGACGGCGCGCCCGGTGCAGACCGGTCCGCTGCGGGGCAATTTGCGCGTGATCCGCTCGGGCCTGACCAAGGATGACCGGGTCGTGATCGACGGCACCCAGCGCGCCCGCCCGGGCGTGAAGGTCACGCCGCAGCCGGGCAAGATCACCGAGACGCCCGCCGCCTCGGTGCCGCCGTCCGATCAGCCCGCCGGCACCGCCCAGCCGGCCGGCAACCGCTAAGGATCGCGGCCATGAGCGAACCCCAGGCCCAGAAGCCCGAGGCGCAGACGCGCAGCGGCTTCTCCAGCTTCTTCATCGACCGGCCGATCTTCGCGGCCGTGATCTCGGTGTTCATCACCCTGATCGGCGCCTTCTGCTATCCGCTGCTGCCGCTGTCGCAATATCCGGAGATCGCCCCGCCGACGATCGCGGTGAGCGCCTTCTATGCGGGCGCATCGCCGGAGATCATCGCCGAGACGGTCTCGACGCCGCTCGAGCAGGAGATCAACGGCGTCGAGGGCATGCTCTACATGAGCTCGTCCTCGACCCAGGGCGCATCGACCGTCACCGTCACCTTCAAGCCCGGCACTGACCTCGATGCCGCGCAGGTGCTGGTGCAGAACCGCGTCAACCTGGCCGTGCCGCGCCTGCCCGACCAGGTCCGCCAGATCGGCGTGACGGTGAACAAGCAGGAATCGGGCTTCCTGATGATCGTGGCGCTCACCTCGCCCGACAACAGCCTCGACGTCGACTATATGGGCAATTACGCCAACACGGTGATCCGCGACCGGCTGCTGCGCCTCGAGGGCGTCGGCACGGTGCAGATCTTCGGCGGCGGCAACTATTCGATGCGCGTCTGGATCGACCCGGACAAGGCGGCGGCGCGCAACCTGACCGCGGCGGAGATCGTCACGGCGCTCAAGGCACAGAACATCCAGACCGCCGGCGGTGCGCTCGGCTCGGCACCGACGGGCAGGGACAATCCCTCGTTCGAAGTGCCGGTGGACGTGCAGGGCCGCCTCGCCACGGTCGAGCAATTCTCCAACATCACGGTCAAGGCCGACCCGACCGGCGCGGCGCTCACCAAGCTGGGCGACGTCGCGCGGATCGAGCTGGGCAGCCAGGATTATTCGATCCGCGGCTCGTTCGGCGGCAAGCGCGGCATCGCGCTCGCCATCGTCCAGCAGCCGGGCGCCAACTCGCTGAACGCGGCGGACCTGGTGCTCAAGGAGATGGACACGCTCAAGAAGGACTTCCCGCAGGGCCTTCAGTACACCATCCCCTACAACCCGACCGAATATGTCGCGGCATCGGTGGAAGCCGTGCAGCACACGCTGCTCGAAGCGGTGGTCCTCGTCGTCGTCGTCGTGGTGATCTTCCTCCAGACCTGGCGCGCGGCGGTGATCCCGATCGTCGCCATCCCGATCGCGCTGGTCGGCACCTTCGCGGTGCAGCTCGCGCTCGGCTATTCGATCAACTCGCTGTCGCTGTTCGCGCTGGTGCTCGCCGTGGGCATCGTGGTCGACGACGCGATCGTCGTGGTCGAGGCGGTGGAGAAGCATATCCGCGAGGGCAAGAACCCGCGCGAGGCCGCGCACCTGACGATGAAGGAAGTGTCGGGCGCGCTGGTCGCGATCGGCCTGGTGCTCGTCTCGGTGTTCATCCCGACCGCGATGGTCGGCGGCATCCCCGGCATCTTCTACCGCCAGTTCGCGGTGACGATCGCCGCGGCCTCGGCGATCTCGCTGCTCGTCTCGCTGACCCTGTCGCCGGCGCTCGCCGCGCTGCTGCTCAAGCCGCACCAGCATATCGACGCGGACAAGGGGCCGCGCTGGATGCGCCCGATCCGGGTCGGCGCGGACAAGTTCAACCAGGGCTTCGACTGGCTGTCGGACCGCTATGGCCGCGTCACCGGCCGGCTGATCCGCATGGGCCTGATCATGATGCTGATCTATGCGGGCCTGCTCGCGCTGACCGGCTGGCGCCTGACCGCCACGCCGACCGGCTTCATTCCCGAGCAGGACCAGGGCTTCCTGATCGGCGTCGTCCAGCTGCCGCCGGGCTCGTCGCTCGACCGCACCAGCGAAGTCGTCGACAAGGCCTATGACATCGCCGCCAAGACCGACGGCGTGATCGACGGCGCAGCGTTCGCCGGCCTGGACGGCGCGAGCTTCAGCCAGGCATCGAATGCGGGCGTGTTCTTCATCAAGCTGAAGGACTGGTCCGAGCGCGGCAAGAAGCAGAGCGCGGAAGCGCTGGCCGGCCAGCTGACCGGCGCGATCGCCGGGCAGATCAGCGGCGCCAACATCTTCATGATCGCGCCGCCCGCGGTGCAGGGCCTGGGCAATGGCTCCGGCTTCGTGATGATGATCGAGGACCGGGCGGCCAATGGCGGCTGGCGCGGGCTCGAGGGCGCGACCGGCGCGATGATGGGCGCGGCGATGCAGGAGCAGAAGGTCACCCAGGTCTTCTCGCTGTTCAACACCGCCAATCCCAAGATCCGCGCGGATGTCGACCGCGACAAGGCGCAGATCCTCGGTGTCGATCCCAGCCAGGTGTTCGACGCGATCGGCACCTATGTCGGCTCGACCTATGTCAACGACTTCAACCTGCTCGGCCGCACCTTCCGCGTGACCGCCCAAGCCGAACCGCATGCGCGCGACGATCTCGCCGATCTCGGCCGCCTGCAGGTGCGCTCGTCGAGCGGCCAGATGGTGCCGGTCTCGGCGGTGGCGACCTTCCACCGCGATTCGGGCTCGTCGCGTGTGGTCCGCTACAACCTGCTGCCCGCAGTGGAGCTGCAGGGTGCCGCGGCGCCGGGCGTCTCCTCGGGCGATGCGCTCGCGGCGATGGAGGCGATGGCCAGCAAGGTGCTGCCGCAGGGCTATGGCTATGAATGGACCGGCCTGGCCTATCAGCAAAAGGCGGCGGGCAGTTCCTCGGCGCTGATCTTCGTGCTCGCCGTGGTGTTCGTCTTCCTCGTGCTGGCAGCCCAGTACGAAGCGCTGACGCTGCCGCTCGCGGTGATCCTGATCGTGCCGATGTGCATCCTGGCGGCGCTGCTCGGCGTGAACCTGCGGGGGATGGACAACAACATCCTCACCCAGGTCGGCCTGGTCGTGCTGATCGCACTGGCTGCGAAGAACGCGATCCTGATCGTCGAGTTCGCCAAGCAGGGCGAGGAAGAGGGCATGAACCGGTTCGACGCGGCGATCCACGCGGCCCGTTCGCGTCTCCGTCCGATCCTGATGACCTCGTTCGCCTTCATTTTCGGCGTGGTCCCGCTGGCGATCGCCAGCGGCCCGGGCCAGGAGATGCGCCAGTCGCTCGGCACCGCCGTGGCGTTCGGCATGATCGGCGTGACCGTCTTCGGCCTGATCTTCACCCCGATCTTCTATGTGCTGCTGCGCAAATGGGGCGGCGGGAAGGTCAGTGCGAACGCGCCCTCGGTGCCCGAGACGCCTGCAACCGCGACGGGAGAAGCGCAGTGAAGCGTAGCATCATCCTGCTCGCCGCCGGCCTGACCCTGTCGGGCTGCGTGGTCGGCCCCAACTATGTTTCGCCCGCGCCCAAGGCGCCGGCCCAGGGCGATCTCAGCCAGGCGCACGCGCCGGGCTTCGTGCCCGACGAGCCGCCGGCGGACTGGTGGAAGCTGTTCGACACGCCGGTGATCGACCGGCTGGTCGGCGAGGCGCTGGCGGCCAATACCGACCTGCGCGTCGCCGAAGCGAACCTGCGCCAGGCGCGGGCGGTGCTGCGCGAGACGCGCTCGCAGCGGCTGCCGAGCACCACGGTCAATGCCCAGGCGACGCATGCCCGCACCCCGGGCGCGGCGATGGGCATCCCCAACGCCTCGTTCGAGGGCGAGACCTACACCGTCGGCCTCGATGCCAGCTACCAGGTCGACCTGTTCGGCAAGATCACCCGCGCCATCCAGGCCGGACGGGCCGATGTCGAGGCCAGCCAGGCCGCCTATGACCTGACCCGCGTCACCGTCGTCGCCGAGACGATCCGCGCCTATGCGGATGCCTGCGCCGCCGGCCAGCAGCTCAAGGTCGCGAACCAGACGCTCAAGCTGCAGGAAGACACGTTCGACCTGACCCGCCGGCTCGAGGCAGGCGGCCGCGGCACCGGGCTGGAGACGGCTCAGGGCGGCGCGCTGCTCGAGCAGACCCGCGCCACCGTCCCGGTGTTCGAGGCGCAGCGCAAGGCGGCGCTGTTCCGCCTCGCAACGCTCACCGGCAAGCCGCCGGCGGAAGCGCCGACCGATGTTGCCGGCTGCGAGACGGTCCCCGTGGTCCGCCAGGCGATCCCGGTCGGTAATGGCGCGACGCTGCTCGCCCGCCGCGCCGATGTGCGCGCCGCCGAGCGCCGCCTGGCTTCGGCCACGGCGCAGATCGGCGTCGCTACCGCGGACCTCTATCCGAACATCTCGATCGGCGGCTCGATCGGCTCGACCGCGCTCGACCCCAAGGACCTGTTCAACAGCTCGAGCTTCCGCTTCAGCGTCGGCCCGCTGCTCTCGTTCAGCTTCCCGAACATGACCGTCGCCCGCGCGCGCATTGCCCAGGCCAGGGCCGGGGCGGATGCGGCGCTCGCCACGTTCGACGGCACCTGGCTCACCGCGCTGCGCGACACCGAGACCGCGCTCGCCAGCTATGTGGCGCAGGGCCAGCGGGTCGAGGCGCTGCGCCGCGGCCGCGACCAGAGCAGCGAGGCGGCGCGGATTGCTCGGCTGCGCTACCGCGCTGGTGCCGAGCCGTTCCAGACGGTGCTCGATGCCGAGCGCTCGCTGGCCAACAACGAACTGTCGCTGGCGCAGGCCGAGTCGGACTTCTCCGACGCCACCGTAACCCTGTTCCTCGCGCTTGGCGGGGGATGGCAGCAGTCTCCCCAGGGCTGAACTGCCACCCCTCGCCCCCGCGCCCCGCGTGCCTTTCGGCGCGCGGGGGCGCGGCTGTTTCGGCGGCCTGACGGCGCCGAACGCGGTTTTCTACCCGAAAGTGTAGCTGGACACAGCCCGCATGGGCGTGGCCATTTGACCCGCCGCGGAGGCGTTTTCGTGCCTCCGGCGTCCTGTGCCCGACCAATAATGCAATGTGGCCTGACCACTCTATTGACACTTGTCGCGGTATCGGCCTTATTGGCCTGACACCGGTGGCCAGCATGGACTGGCAACGCACAAAAGCCGGGGACAGACGGGGAGGAGAGTCATGCGAAGGACTACTCTATTTGCCAGTTCGGCGCTTTGCGCCGTCCTGATGGCGGCGCCTGCGCTCGCCCAGAATAGCAGCACGAATACGAGCACCAGCACCGACGGTCAGGCCAGCCCGCCACAGGCGGCGGAACCCACGCCTTCGGACCAGATCGTGGTTACCGGTTTCCGCCGGGCCTATGCCGATGCGCTCAACATCAAGCGCGAGTCCGATCAGATCACCGATTCGATCTCGTCCGACGGCCTGGGCCGCTTTCCGGACCTGAACGTCGGCGAAGCGGTGCAGCGCATCCCGGGCGTGCAGATCAACCGCGAGGCGGATTCGCGCAACGCGACGATCTCGCTGCGCGGCCTGCCGGGCTCGTTCGCGCGCACCACGCTGAACGGCGGCGGCTTCGCCGACCCGATCCTGGGCAGCGCGACCAACACTTCGTCGACGCCGCTCGGCGCGTTCAATTCGGACATCTTCTCGGCGATCACCGTGATCAAGTCGCCCTCGGCGGCGAACCTTGCCGGCGGTCTTTCGGGCAATGTCGACCTGCGCATCGCCTCGGCGCTGAGCCGCAAGGCCGGCGGCTGGGCCAAGGCGTCCTATGAGTATAACGACCTGGGCGACCTGGGCAGCCCGGCGATCTCGGCCGGCTACAACGCGCACATCACCGACAATTTCGCGGTGTTCGGCGTTGTCGCCTGGAAGGACGAGAAGTTCCGCCGCGATTCGATGTCGGTGAACAGCTGGGCGAACCGGCTGGGCTCGATCCAGGTCGGCAACCAGGCGGTGCCTGCGTCGAACCCGACCTATCAGGCGCTGATGGCGCAATATCCGGGCGGGGTTTACTATCCCACTCAGGTCCGCCAGTTCGTCCGCCTCAACAAGGGCCATCTGCTGACCGGTGCGGCCGGTTACGAATGGCAGGCGACCGACAAGATCAAGTTCGGCGCCACCGGCTTCTATACCGAGCGCAACCTCGACCAGGGCACCAACCACCTGCTCTATATCGACACCTCGGCGGGCAATAACGGCACCGGCGCGCTCGGGCCGACTTCGGCGGTGGCGCATTTCACCAGCCTGGGCACGCCCTATGTCGTCCAGACCCCGAACGGGCCGCGCGCATACATCAACAAGTTCACCGCCGAGAATCTGCAGACCTACGACTCGATCCGTTCCGAGCCGGCCAAGCAGAAGACCTGGGCGATCAACCCGACGATCGAGTTCAAGGACGATCAGTGGCGGGTGACCGCGCAGGGCACGATCTCGCGCGCGCAGGTGCTGGCCAACCAGATCGAGCTGGACATCATCCAGAACCCGTACCGCAATCTCAGTGGCCTGAACGGCATCACCGCCTCGGTCTATACCGGCGGCACGAGCCTGCAGAACGCGCAGTTCATCCTGAACACGCCCAATGCCTCGCACATTCCGAACGGAGGCTATCCGCTCGCCTCGCCGGCCAACCAGGCGACCCAGGCGGGCGCGCAGATGCCGGGTGCGCCGGCGAACACGCTGGGCGACCGCTTCGGCGTCACCGGCACCAACGGCCAGTCGTGGAACGCGCTCGATGCGATCCAGCTCGATATCGAGCGGAGCTTCGCGAACAGCTTCGTCTCGGGCTTCCAGGTCGGGCTGCGCTACGAGAACAACGAATATACCTCGATCGGCTCGCGCAACACCTCGATCGGCGCGATGACCGGCAATGTCACGCCGGGCATGTCGCTGGTGAACCCCTATGTCGGCGACTTCTTCGGCGGCACTGCGCCCGGCTACACCACCAACTGGCGCGACATGAACGTCAACCAGGTGCTCGGCGCGATCACCCCGGTGGTGCTCACCCCACGCCCCTCGCAATTCGCCAACGGCCTGCCGCCGCAATTCGCCTATGGCGCGCAATATGGCGTGTTCCTCACCCCATACGGGCTGGTGAACAATTACTGGGATCCGAACTACTGGAACAACAACTTCACCAACAGCAAGGAGGTCATGTCGGCCTATGCGATGGCGAAGTTCGACGGCGACCTGTTCGGCATCCGCATCCGCGGCAATGTCGGCCTGCGCTACGAGACCACCACGCAGAAGATCGACGCGCTGGACTGCCGCAACTGCAGCGCCGGCCTGTCGCTGCAGCCGCTGCCGGTGAACCACAGCATGTCGCGCCGGGTGTACAAGGACGATTACGATTACTGGCTGCCCTCGGCGATGTTCGCCGCGGATCTGACCAGCAAGCTCGTCCTGCGCGGCGCCTATTACCAGACCTATGTCCGCCCGCAGCCGCGCGACAATGTGCCGGCGACTTCGGTGCAGATCCCCGATCCGGCGGTGGTCGGCACGCCGACCTACAATGTCATCATCGGTGCGACCAACCTCAGTCCCTATACCGCGGATTCCTACGACCTATCGCTCGAATGGTACAACCGTCCCGGCGGGGCCTTCGCGGTGGCGGTCTATCAGAAGGACATCCAGGGCTATGTCGGCCCGATCACCGACCGCCGCGTGCTGTGCCCGACCAACGGCCAGTATAACGGCATCGATTTCGGGCTGGGCCAGCTCCAGGACGACGGGGTCAACTGCAACATCGTCGGCAGCCCGACGCTGGCGCGGGTGACCGCCAGCGGCATCACCAACCAGAACCCGATGCGCGTGCGCGGCGTCGAGGTCTCGGTGCAGCAGAATCTCGATTTCCTGCCGGGCTTCCTCAAATATCTCGGTGGTGCGGCCAACTACACCTATACCGAGATCAGCGGGAAGGACACGCAGGGCAATCCGATCACGCTGCCCAGCGTCGCCAAGCACAACATCAACCTGATCGGCTATTACGAGACCAAGCTGTTCGGCCTGCGCGTGGTGTTCAACCATCGCGGCAAGTACGACCTGGCCGCCGGCAACAGCTTCGTCGGCGATGCCCGCACCGTGAAGGCGCGCAGCCAGCTCGATGCCTCGGCCTCGCTCAACATCATGAAGAACTTCTCGATCTCGCTCGACGCGTTCAACCTGACCAACGCGACCCGATCGGAATATGAGAGCGATCCGATGCTGCCGCGCCGTATCGACTATGACGGCCGGACCTATACGCTGACGATCCGCAGCAGCTTCTAGCATCCCCTGAAGCGGAGCGGCTATCTTGCGGCCGCTCCGCACTCCTTCCGGCGAGTCCCGTCCTGATGAAGCTTCTCCTCTCCAGCGCCGTCGCCCTGCTCGCGCTCGGTGCCGTTCCTGCATCGGCGCAGGACAATGCGATCCTCGGCCCGGGCTTCGCGAAGAATATCCCCGCGAGCGATCCGGTCGCGCGGCAGGTGATCGCCCGCGCCAATGCGGCGCTGGACCGGGCGCCGGGCGCGATCCCCCAGCTCCACACCGAAGGCACGCTGCCCGGCAAGGGCATCCGCGAGATCAGCCTCAAGGCCAAGCAGGACCAGCCGATCGTCATCGCGCTGGCGCTCGCCTGGCGGCTGACCGGCGACCGGCGCTATCTCGACCAGGCCGGCCGCTATCTCGAGAATTGGGCGGACACCTACCAGATGTCGTTCAACCCGATCGACGAGACCGGGTTCGACACGCTGATCCTCGCCACCGACCTGACCGAGGGCGATCTGCCGCCTGCGCTCAAGGCCAAGCTGGATGGGTTCTGGCGCAGGATGGCGAAGGGCTATCTCGACGCGATGGACGGCGCGCCGAAGAATTCCCACACCAACTGGCAGAGCCACCGCATCAAGCTGGCGACGATGGCGGCGTTCGAGGTCGGCGATGCGAAGCTGATCGAGCGCGCCCGCGCGGCGTTCCGCAAGCAGGTGGCCGGCAATATCCGGCCCGACGGATCGGTGTTCGACTTCTACGAGCGCGATGCGCTCCACTATGTCACCTATAATCTCGATCCGATGCTGATGGCCGCGCTTGCGGCGCAGGCGCATGACCAGGCCTGGTACGACTGGAAGAGCCCGACCGGATCGAGCCTGGCGGGCGCGGTCAAATGGCTGGAGCCCTATGCGCTGGGCGAGAAGACCCATATCGAGTTCGCCAATTCGAAGATCGCCTTCGACCGCGAGCGCGCGGCGGCCGGGCAGAAGGAATATGCGCCGCATCCCTGGGATCCGGGCAATGCGGTGAACACCTATGCGCTTGCTGCTGCGATCATCGGCCTTCCCTATCGCGACTTCGCTGCGAAGCTGGCGGAGCGCACCGGCCGCAAGCCGATCGACTGGGTGACGCTGATAGGGCGCTGAGCGGGAACCATCGGCGGGCGTCGCTGGTAGGAGCCTCCATGGAACCGCAGGAATCGCCGCCGCTGACGCCCCGCCGCCGGCGCGGGCTGGTGCTCATCCCGATCATCATCCTCGCGCTGGTGGTGGTGATCTTCGTCGGCCTGAACCTGAGCCACTACAAGCAGGTGGAGCAGGGCGAGGCAGTCGGCAACGCATCGGGTGTGCCGGGGCCGGACAATCGCTGACTTGGCCTAGCGGCGCGGGTGCATCGACAGCGATACGCGGAAGGGCGCCCAGCCGATCCGGCTGGCGAGCGCCTGGGGATCGGAGAGGACGAGATAGCCGGCGGCCCAGAGCGCCTCGTCGTCCTGGCGCATCGTCTTGACCACGCGGTTCACATGGACCGGGGTGAGCCCGGTCACGTCGGCGACCAGCTCCTGGGTTAGCGGATGCTCGAAGCCGTTGCCCCGGGTAAGGCCGGCCATCGACAGGCGCTCGAACAGCTCGAGAAAGAGATCGGCCAGCCGCTCGCTGGCGTTCATCCGGCCGAGCCGGGTGATCTGGGCGAGGAGGAAGGCCTCGTCGAGCGCATGGCTGGTCGCATAGACGCATTCGAGCGAAGGGAAGTCCTGCGCCGAGGGCGCCGAGCATATCTCCAGGTCGGTCAGCGCCATGATCGTCGAGGTGGCGAGCGGCTGGGGCTGGTAGCAATGGCCGATCAGGTCGCCGGGGAGCAGCAGGCCCATGATCTGTCGGCGCCCGTCGGGCAGGATGCGGATGCGCGCGGCCCAGCCGGACAGCAGGATCTGCGGCTCCATCACCGGCTTGCCCTCGGACAGCAGCTCGTGCCGGACCGAGATGCGCCGCGCGCGGCGTGCGGCCTCGTGCAGTGCGGCGCCTGCCGCTTCGTCGAACGCCCCGAGCGCGGCGAGCCTGCGCAACGCCGGGAGCGCGGGAGGTGGAGCAATGGCTGCCTGACTCATGCGCCGGCTACCGTGGCCCGGCGCGGATGCCCGGTCGCGAGGGCGCGTATCGTTTCGAGGCCCTTCCGTGGCATCTGCTCATCCCCCTCCGCGTCCCCTGCCGCGATCCCGTCCGGCGGACGCGAGCGCGGCAACCGACGTCCCCCCCAAAAAGCCCGAGCGGCAGGGCCTCGACCAGCCTGCGCTCAAATCCTTGAGGTGTCGGCTGAATTGGGGCGGGGACGCCCTTTGGCGTCCATCTAGGGTCGAGCCGAGGCAGCGCACCACAACCCATGTTGGTGCTCCTGTTTATGTCGCGCCGCCGCCAGCGCGGCCTTGGCCGATATCCGATCGCATTGGCAGCGAGACATTGGGCGCCGCACCTGCGGCTCTGCGCGAAGCGGGCGCGCGCTTCGGCAGGAAGGACACCGATCGGGGTCGGGCATCGTCGCCTGCCTTGCAGGCTCAACGCATGGTGCGTGGCTTTGGACCCATCAGGGTCCGGATGCGACCGGTCAGGCGGCCAGCGCCTCGCCGATCAGGCGGAAGAAGGCGCGGCTGCCGGCCTGCTGCTCGACATGCCATTCGGGATGCCATTGCACCGCCAGCACCGGCGCGCCGTTGGGGCGGGCGGAGAAGCCCTCGACCAGCCCGTCCTCGGGCGAAAGCGCCTCGACATCGAGCCCGGTGCCGAGCCGGTCGATGCCCTGGCGGTGCACCGAATTGACCGCGAGCCGGGTTTCCCCGGTCGCGGTGGCGAGCACGCCCGCCTCGCTGAGCGTCACGTCGTGGCCATGGGTGAACAGGCATTCGAACGGCCGGCTGTCATCCTCGAGATGATGGCCGTCGAGGTCGCCGCGCAGCGTGCCGCCGAACAGCACGTTGAGCTCCTGCAGGCCGCGGCAGATGCCGAACACCGGGCGGCCGGCATCGATCATCGCGCCGGCCAGCGCCAGCGCCACTTCGTCGCGCTGCTCGTCGAGCGGGGTCTGGTCCCAGCTGCCGCCATAGCGATGCGCCGCGACGTTCGAGCGGGAACCGGTGAGCAGCAGCCCATCGAGCCGGCGCGCGATCGAGCGGGCGTCGAGCGTGTCGGCGAGCGCCGGCACCAGCAGCACGGTCGCGTCGGACAATCTGGAAAGCGGCGAGATGAAGCGGCTCGCCACCGCCTGGATCGGCCGCTCCGAGACTTCGTTGCAGCAAAGCACGCCGATCAGCGGTTTCATGCGCCATGCTCCGCCAGGCGGGCGCCGATATGGTGCGCGTCGCTGTCGTCGAGCCGCTGCGCGCCGGGCTGCACCACCACGCTGTTTGCAGGCACGTCGTCGAGCAGCCAGACATTGCCGCCAATCGTGCTGCCGCGCCCGATCGTCACCCGGCCGAGGATGGTGGCGCCGGCATAGACGATGACATCGTCCTCGAGGATCGGATGCCGGGCGAAGCGCTCGCGCGGGCCGGCAGGCGCGAGGCCGAGCGGGCTGCGGCCGCCCAAGGTGACGTGCTGGTAGAGCCGCACGTTGCGGCCGATGATCGAGGTCTCGCCGATCACCACGCCGGTGCCGTGATCGATGAAGAAGCTGTGCCCGATCACGGCGCCCGGATGGATGTCGATGCCGGTGCGGGCGTTGGCGAGCTCCGAGACGATCCGCGCGACGATCACGGCGCCGAGCGCATGAAGCTCATGGGCGATGCGGTGATAGCGGATCGCCAGCGCGCCGGGATAGGAGACCAGGATCTCGTCGACGCTGCGCGCGGCGGGATCGCCGACGAATGCCGCCTCGACGTCGGCGTCGATCGCCGCGCGGATCTCGGGCAGGGTCGCGGCGAACAGGCGGACGATCGCCTCGGCCTGGTCGGGATCGAAGGGCTGATCGGACTCGCGTTGCCAGTAATCGAGCTCGTTCCCGATCTCCTGGCCGAGCAGGCGGAATGCCTGGCCGAGATGCCCGGCGACGAAGTCGTCCTCGCGCGCCAGCCCGCCGCGAAAGCCGCCGAGCCGGGCGGGGAAGAGCGCGGCCGAAAGATGCTCCACCGCCTCCGCCAGCACGGCGGGGGACGGGAAGCGGGTCACGGCGTGGCGCCCGGCCTGGCGATCCCGCCAGGCCGAGCGCGCCGCATTGAGCGCGGATACCGCACCGGCGATCTCCGCCGAAAATGGCGACGAGAGAGGAGATGCCGTCACGGGTTCGCTCAATGCGTGATGCCGGGCTGCGCCACGGTGCGCAGATAGGAAGTGTGCTCGGTCCAGCCGGCGGGGAAGAGCGCGCGCGCCTCCTCGGTGCCGACCGAGGGAAGGATGATCACGTCCTCGCCCTGCTGCCAGTCGGCCGGGGTGGCGACCTTGTGGTTGTCGGTCAGCTGCAGGCTGTCGATCGTGCGCAGGATCTCGTCGAAGTTGCGCCCGGTCGAGGCGGGATAGGTGAGGGTGAGGCGCACGCGCTTCTGCGGGTCGATCACGAAGACGGTGCGCACGGTCACCGTGTCCGAGGCATTGGGGTGGATCAGGCCGAGCAGCTCGGAGATGCGCCGGTCGACATCGGCTAGCAGCGGGAAATTGAGCGAGGAGCCTTGCGTACGGGCGATGTCGTTCGCCCAGTCGAGATGGCGGTCGACCGGATCGACCGACAGGCCGATCACCTTGACCCCGCGCCTGTCGAATTCGGGCTTGAGCCGGGCGACGGTGCCCAGCTCGGTCGTGCATACGGGGGTGAAGTCGCGCGGGTGCGAGAAGAGCACCACCCAGTCCTTGCCCGCCCAGTCATAGAAATTGAGTGTGCCGAAGGTCGATTCCTGGGTGAAGTCGGGAACGGTATCGAAGAGCTTGAGCGACATCGGGTCACCTTTGGCTGGGAGTCTCTGGCCGGTTTCTGATCGCTAGAATATCCTACTGAATTAGTAGGTGAATAAACAAATGCTTCTGTAGGGGCATGGCGAAACTAGGCTGGCCGTTCTCAATCCTCCCCCGCCTGGGGGCGGGGGACCGCCGAAGGCGGTGGTGGGGAGGTAAGCGACCAACTATCGGCTCGCTTACCTCCCCCTCCGTCGTGCTGCGCGCGCCACCTCCCCCTGGCGGGGGAGGATTATTTGGATGTGGATAGCATGGCTGGGCCACTGGACAGCCGCCGCGCCGGCTGGCTACGGGCCGCCAAATGCCTGTCATTGCCACCGTCATGAATTCGACCACCGGTCAGCCGATCCAGAAGATGAGCTTCGGCCGCATGCCCAAGCCCTGGGCCTCGTTCAATCTCGAGAATGGCGAGCTGGTCGCGATCGACCGCGTCGATATCGGCAAGCCTGCGCCCGGCAAGGTGGTGGTGCCGGTCCATGTCTGGGTCACCCCGAAGAAATAGCCCGGCGGCCCGCTGCCCGGGCGAAACCCAGGATGTAGAGATAGGCCAGGGCCGGCACCGCGAAGGCCCAGCCGAGCCCCGCCGCGTCGGCGACCCCGCCGGCGAGCAGCGGCAGCGCCGCGCCGGGGCCGACCGCGAGGATGAGCAGCCCCGACGTCACCGCGGCTGGCGCGCCCGAACGCTCGAGTGTCAGCGCGAAGATCGTCGGGAACATGATCGAGTTGCACAGCCCCACGGCGAGCAGGCACCAGGCGCTGGCCGGTCCCGGCAATGCCAGCGAGGCGAGGCAGAGCGCTGCTGCGGCGGCGCCGGCAAGCGCGAGCAGGTGCGGTGCGGGCACGAAGCGAAGCAGCCAGCTGCCGAGGAACCGCCCCGCCAGCGCGCCGCCCCAATAGAGATTGGCGACCCGGGCGCCGGCCGCGTCGAGCGGAAGACCCAGCGTATCGGCCTGGGAAAGATAGAGGATCAGCGCGCTGCCGATCGTCACCTCCGCCCCGACATAGAGCGCGATGCCGAGCGCGCCGAGCAATGCCCAGCGCGAGCGCAGCGCGGCGAAGGCGCCGCCGGCGGCGGGCGGTTCGGGGATATGGGCGGCGGCGATGCTGCGGCGGGCGAGGAGCGACAGCAGGGCGAGACCGGCGAGCAGCAGCGCCATGACCAGATAGGCCTGCGCCATCGCGTCGATGCCGGCGGCACGCTCGGTGGCGGAACGGATCGGCGCGGCCGACTGGAACACCGGCCCGGCCAGCACGAAGCGCGCGCCGAAATGGACGCCGCAGACGACGCCGAGGGCGTTGAACGAATGGGCGAGGGTGAGCCGGTAATGGCTTTGCTCGGGCGGCCCCAGCGCGGCGGCGAGCGGATTGGCGGCAACCTGGAGCAGGGTGACGCCGCTCGCCAGCACGAAGATCGCGCCAAGCACCAGGGCGAAGTCGGGCAGCCAGCGGATGCCCTGCATCGCCAGGCATCCCGCCGCCATGCCGGCCAGCGCCAACCAGATCGTCCGCACCGCGCCCGCCCGGGCCAGCAATGAAGCGGCGGGGAGCGACAGCAGCGCGAAGGCGAGGAACGAGGCGATCTGGGTGAACAGCGCCTCGGTATAGCTCAGCCCGAACACCCGCCTCGCCGCGGCGATCAGCGGATCGTTGTTCGCGCAGATGAAGCCCCAGCCGAAGAACAGCGCGGTGACGCTGGCAAAGGCGAAGCGGGCGGGGCGTGCGCTCAACGCGGCTTGCGCCACCGGAAGGTCGCGGCGCCCTGCGCGGCGAGACGATAGGCGAAATGACTGCCCTCGGCCGAGACGCTGAGGTCGCGCGCCTGCTTGCCGGCATTGAAGGCGATCAGCACGCGGGTGCCGTCCGGATTGGCATAGGCGACGGTCTCGATCCCGCCCGGCTCGCTGGTCGCCGCGATCCGCGTGGCGCCGGGGCGGACGAAGCGCGAGGCCTGGCCGAAGGCATAATATTCGGGGTTGCGGGTGATCGCGCCGGTTCTGCTGTCGATCGTCACCACGCCGCGGCAATCGCCGCAGCCGCCGAGATGCGGCCCGTGATTCTCGTCGAGCGCGAGGTTCCACATCAGCACGCCGCGCGCCCAGTTGCGCGGGGCGCCCATCACCAGGGTGCGCAGCGTCCAGCTCCAGCTGTCCGCCCAGGAGCCGGACCAGTTGCCGCCCGAGCATTCGGTGAAGAACACGTCCTTGCCGGGATAGGCCTCGCGCACCTTGGTCTGCGCCGAGACGTCACCGCCATAGCAGTGCCAGGCGACCCCCGCGACATGGCGGTTGGCGGCCGGATCGGCGAGGACGCCGACCGGATGCTCGGGTTTGTCCCAGTTATGGTCCCAGTCGAGGATCCGCGTCTTCAGCCCCAGCCGCGCGAATTCGGGGCCGACATGGTCGCCGATGATCCGCGCGCGCTGGGCGGCGCTCAGGCGCATGCCCGGGTAGTTGTCGGGCTCGAAATCGGGCTCGTTCTGGATGCTGAGATAGTCGATCGGACCGATCGCGGCGGCGAAGCCCTGCACCGTCCGGCCGAGATAGCGGGCGAAGGGGGCATAGGCTTCGGCCTTCAGCGTGCCCTGCACCAGCGAGTCGGTCGATTTCATCCAGCCCGGCGCGCTCCACGGCGAGATCATCACCGTGAGCTTCGGGTTGATCGCCCGGGCGGCGCGGGCGGTGGGGAGGACGTCCTGCCGCGCGGGCGCGATCGAGAAATGGGCGAGGGCGGGATCGCTCGCGCCCTTCGGCATGTCGTCATAGCTGTAATGGCTGCGCGAGAAGTCCGAGGCGCCGACGGTCAGCCGGGTGAAGGCGAAGCCCAGGCCTTCGCTGCCGAACAGCTCGCGGAGCAATGCGGTGCGCTGGCGCGGGTTCAGCTTGCGCTGGATCAGCCAGGCCGAGGCATCGGTGATCGCCGCGCCGAAGCCGACCATCTTCTGGTAGCGCTTCGCCGGATCGACCGCGATCGTGCCGGTGGCGCCGCGCTGGAGCGGAACCGGGGTCTGCCGGGCGAGCAATGCCGACTTGTCGGGCAGGGTGAGCCAGACCTCGACCTGCGGCCGGGGCGCGGGCGCCGCGGCGGTGGCAGCGAGGAGGGCAAGGGCGGGCAGGAAGCGCATCATTTCTCTCCTCGGCAGGGCGTCGGGAACGGGATGGTGCGTGCATCGACGCAGGGAAGCCGGGCTGTTAGGCTCGGGCGATCATGACACCCATCCGCATCCGGCACGACGTTACGCCCGAAGCCTTTCAGGAGATCCGCGCGGCCGGCGAGCCGGTGGTGATGAAGGGACTGGCGGCGGACTGGCCGCTGGTACGCGCTGCCGATGCCGCCGACTTTCTGCGCGGGCTCGCCTTGCCCGGGGCGGTGCACTTCATGCGCGCGCCGCCCGAGATCGAGGGGCGCATGCACTATGGCGCGACGATCGGCTCGCGCAATTTCACCCGCGAGGAGACGAGCTTCTCCGGCTTTCTCGACCTGCTCGCCGAGCAGGCCGGGAAGGAACGGCCGGACGCCATCGCCCTGCAGGGGCTGCCCGCGCCGCAGCTGATGCCGGGCTTTGCCGAGGTCCATCCGATGGCCCTCGTCCCCGGCGTCTCGCCGCGGCTGTGGATCGGCAATGCCGCCAAGGTCGCGATCCATCACGACCCGACCGAGAATATCGCCGTGGTCGGGGCCGGCCGCCGCCGCTTCACCCTGTTCGCGCCCGAGCAGGTGGGCAATCTCTACATGGGCCCGTTCGACCCGACCCCGGCGGGCGTGCAGGTGAGCATGGTCCATTTGACCGCGCCCGATCTCGAGCTTTATCCGCGCTTCGCCGCGGCGCTGGCGGCGGCGCGGGTCGCCGAGCTCGATCCCGGCGACGCGCTCTACATTCCCTATCAATGGTACCACCATGTCGAGGCGCTCGACCGGTTCAACGTGCTGGTGAACTATTGGTGGGACCCGGTGCAGCACGCCTCGCCCTGGGAGGCGATGATGCACGGCTTCGTCAGCCTGCGGAGCCTGCCGCCCGACCAGCGCCGCGCCTGGCGGGCGATGTTCGACCGCTATGTCTTCCTGACCGATGGCGATCCGGGCGCCCACCTGCCGCCCGAGGCGCGCGGGGTGCTCGGCGCGACCTCGCCCCAGGCGATCGCGCAGATGCGGGCGATGTTGTTCGACGGGTTGCGGAAGCGGCTGGGGCGGTAGGGCGGCTTTACTCCCCTCCCTGCTTGCAGGGGCGGGGCGGGGGTGGGTCCGCGCGTCTGCGCGGCCAAAAGATCCAATCCGGTGTTCGGCAAAAAGGCATCGGACGGGGCATCGAGCCCCGCCCGATGCCAACCCACCCTGGCCCCTCCCTTGCAGGGAGGGGAAAATTTACTGTCGGCGATATCTAAGCCGCGCATGTCTTCGCCACGAACTCGGCATGGCTCGGCATCACGGCGACGCATTTGGCGATCACCCGCTGGACGTTGCCGAGATACTCCTCGACCTGCGCCTCGGGCCGGATGTCGACCAGCGGGTCATAGCCGCGCGGGATCACCCCCTGGCCGAGGAACACCTGGATCCAGCTCTCCTCGGTGAACAGCTCGTCGTCCTCGCGGAAGACGCGGCCATTGGCGGCGAACAGGTCGATCTTGCGCCGGAGCGTGTCGGGGACCTCCATGTCGCGGCACTGGCGCCAGAAGCTCGTGTCGTCGCGCTCGGTCGCCTTGTAGTGGAGGATGATGAAATCGCGGATCCGCTCGTACTCGAAGTCGGTCTGGCGGTTGAACTCGGCGATCGTCGCGGGATCGAAGCCGCCATCGGGGAGCAGCCGGACGAGCCGGATCACCGAGGACTGGATCAGGTGGATGCTGGTCGATTCGAGCGGCTCGAGGAAGCCGGAGGCAAGGCCGATCGCGACGCAGTTCCTGTTCCAGATCCGCTTGCGCTTGCCGGTGGTGAAGCGAAGGCGATTGGGCTCGGCGAGCTGCGCGCCGTCGAGATTGGCGAGCAGCTGCGCCTCGGCTTCTTCATCCGAGATATGCGCGCTCGAATAGACATGGCCGTTGCCGGTGCGGTGCTGGAGCGGGATGCGCCATTGCCAGCCGGCGGTGCGGGCGGTGGCGCGGGTATAGGGAGTGAAGGGCTCGGTGCGCGCGCAGGGCACGGCGATGGCGCGGTCGCAGGGCAGCCAGTGCGTCCAGCTTTCATAGCCGGTCTGCATCGCCTGCTCGATGATCAGCCCGCGAAAGCCCGAGCAGTCGATGAACAGGTCCGCGGCGATCGTCTCGCCGTCCGCCATCGTCACCGATTCGACGAAGCCGTCCGCGCTGCGCAGCGTGACGTCCGCCACCTTGCCCTCGCGCCGCACCACGCCGCGCGCCTCGGCATAGCTGCGCAGGAACTTGGCATAGAGGCCGGCATCGAACTGAAAGGCATGGGCGATATGGCCGATCGGGCTTTCGGCCATCTTGGGATCGGCGCGCAGGAACTTGTTGGCGCGCGCCGCGGCGCTGTTGATCGAATAGGCGGAGAAATCGGCGGCGCGGCCCTGGGGGCGCATCTTGAGCCAATATTGGTGGCAACGCAGCCAGCCCAGGTCCTGGCCGATCACGCCGAAGCTGTGGAAATAGGCGTCGCCCAGCCGCGTCCAGTCGACGAACTCGATGCCGAGCTTGAAGCTGCCCTGGGTGCGCCGGACGAAGTCGTTCTCGTCGATCTCGAGCAGTTCGTTGTATTTCTTGATCGCGGGGATCGTCGCCTCGCCGACGCCGACCGTGCCGATCTCCTCGCTCTCGATCAGGGTGATCTCGTACAGACCCTGGAAGAGCTTGCCGAGCAGGGCGGCGGTCATCCAGCCCGCCGTGCCGCCGCCTACGATCAGGATGCGCTTGATCTGCTGCATCGCTTTTCATCCCCTGTTGTCACCCCGGCCTTGTGCCGGGGTCCACTGTGCCTCGCGGGCCGGCGTGGAGCCTCTTGTCCGCAGCTTGCCTCCCGGTGGACCCCGGAACAAGTCCGGGGTGACGGGGGAGGGTGTCAGCATGTCGCCGGCACCGCCGGCTCGGGAAGCGCGCCGGTGTTGCCCGGCCTGGCGTAGCTCAGGCCGTAGCCGCGGACGAACTGCACCACCTCGCCCGGCCCCTCCCCGGTAGAGCAGGCCGAGCCCGGCCAGGCGAAGGACAAGCGGCCGGTGAAGTCGTAGCGCCGGCCGACGAGCAGGTCGGCCAGGCCCGCGCCTTCGGTGCCGGGCAGGAAGGCGGCGACAAAGGCGTCGGACAGGTTGATCAGGTCGTTGGCATAGGCAGGGCGGCCCGAATAGAGCAGCGAGACCACCGGCACGCCCTTGCCCGTAACGCGGCGGAGCACGGCGAGATCGTCGGGGTACAGCGCGCTGTGCGCCACCGGCCTGGGCGCGCGGACGTCGCCATGATATTCGGCATAGGGTGTCTCGCCGATCACTGCGACGACCGCATCGAACTTGCTCGGGTCGACACCCTTGCCGTCCGCGTCGAAGCTGACGTTCGAAGTGCCCAGCGCGTCGCGCAGCGCGGCGAGCAGGGTGGTGCCGCCCTTGAAGTCGCGGTTGCGGTTCTCGGTGCCCTGCCAGGTAAGCGACCAGCCGCCGGTCTGGTTGGAGAGGCTGTCTGCACTGCTACCTACGACCAGCACGCGCTTGCCCGGCGCCAGCGGCAGCACGCCCTGGTTCTTGAGCAGCACCACCGACTTGCGCACCGCCTCGCGGCCCACGTCACGGGCATCGAGCGCATCGGCTTTGCCGGCATAGGCGCTGGCGTTCGGATTGCGGTCGAACAGGCCGGCGCGCAGCTTGACGCGCAGGATGCGAGTGACCGCATCGTCGATCCGCGTCTCGGCGATACGGCCCGCGCGGACATCGGCGACGGTGTTGGCGATGAACGCCTTCCAGTCATCGGGGACCATGATCATGTCGATCCCGGCATTGACCGCCTGGGGGCAATGATCCTTGGCGCAGCCGGGCACCTGCTGGATGCCGTTCCAGTCGGAGACGACCAGCCCGTCAAAGCCGAGCCGGGCCTTGAGCACATCGGCGATCAGCTCGCGATTGCCGTGCATCTTGCCATAGTCCTTGCCGGCGCCGACGTCGTTCCAGCTGCTGTACGAGATCATCACCGTCTGCACGCCGGCCTTGAGCGCGGGATAATAGCCGGCGCCCTGGACCTGGATCATGTGGGTGCGCGCGGCACGGTTCTCGCCCTGGTCGATGCCGTCAAAGGTGCCGCCGTCGCCCAGATAATGCTTGGCGGTGGCGACCACGTCGCCGTCGCCGGTCAGCCCGCCCTGCAGGCCGTGGACCATGGCGCGCGCATAGGATGCGACGATTGCCGGATCGCTCGAATAGCTTTCATAGGTGCGGCCCCAGCGGCGGTCCTCGCCCACCGCCAGCGTCGGCGCGAACACCCAGGAGATGCCGGTGGCGCGCACCTGCCGGGCGGTGGCGCGGCCGATCCGCTCGACCAGCGCGGGATCGTGCGCCGCGCCCAGCCCGATATTGTGCGGGAACAGCGTGGCGCCGGCGACATTGCCATGGCCATGGACCGCGTCGGTGCCCCAGATGACGGGGATCTGCACCGCCATGTCGGTCGACATCGAGGCGCGGTAATAGGCGTCGGACAGGGCGGTCCAGTCGGTGACCGCGGCGTCCTTCTTCTGCCCCGGCCAGGCGCCGCCGCCGTTGAGCACCGAGCCGATATAATAGCGGCGCACCTCGTCCGGGGTGATCGAGCGTATGTCTGCCTGGGTGATCTGGCCGATCTTCTGCTCGATCGTCATGCCCCTGAGGATCGTCGCGATCCGTGCCTCCATCGCCGCGTCGCGCGGGGTGGGGGAGCGCAGGGCCGGCCAGTCCTTGCCGTGCCAGAGCAGGTCGCCGCCCGGGCTGGTGCCGGCGCAACTCGCCAGCAGGGGGAGGACCAGCCAGAGGCCGGAGCGCAGAGCTTTCATGTTCGACACTCGTACTGGGGGCCGAGCCAGCGGCCGCGCGGATAAAAAAGGGGAGGCGCCGGCATTGCCGTGCACCTCCCCTCGAACGCCCGGAAGGTCGACCCGGGGGGAGGAAATCAGAAGCGGTAGCTCATCCCGAGCAGGAACTGCCGGCCGTATTTCTCATAGGTCTCGGGCAGCGGCGTGCCGTCGCTGGTGTGCGTGCCGCCGGTGTCGAGGCCGAGCCGGGTGCGATAGGGCGAGTCGGTGACGTTGCTCACCTGGAGCAGTACCCCGAGGCCTTTCAGCGCCGAGCTGTCCGGGAAGGTATAGCCGATCTGCGCGTCGAGCTGCTTGTCGGCGAGGATCTCGGTATAGCCCCGGTTGGTGAACAGCTGCACCGTCTCGCCCTTGAAGGCCGAGCGGAAGCGGTAGCTCGCCCGCGCCTGGAAGCCCCATTTCTCGAAATAGCCGGTGACGTTGTACACCGTGCCCGACAGGCCGGGGATGCGCACCACGTCGTTGGTGTCGGTCGGGTTGAGACTGGCCTCGGTGTAGGAATAGCTGCCGGTGAAGCCGAAGCCGTCGAGCGCCGGGATCAGCCGCCCGATCTCGAACGCGCCGCTGACCTCGATGCCCTTCAGATTGCCGCCGGGGCCGTTCGCCGGCATCGTCACCTGCCCGAACGGACTGATGTTGACTCCGGCCGGGATCAGGTTGGTCGGGATAGGCAACCCGGTGAAGTCCACCACGAAGTTGCGGTTGTAGATGTAGTTGTCGAGCCATTTGTAGAAGCCGGCGACGCTGATGTAGGTCGCCTTGCCGACATACCATTCATAGGCCACGTCCAGCGCCTTGGCGCGCCAGGGCTGGAGGTTCGGATTGCCGCCGGTCGCCGACCAGGGGTTCACCGTTCCGCCCGGCTGGCAGGGCGAGGGCGTGCCGCTGCACGGATTGACGTTGAAGCTCGGCGTGAAGTTTGCGCGCATGTCGTCCATGCGCGGCCGCGCCAGCACCTTGGACGCGGCGAGGCGGAAGCGGTGGCCGCCGCCGAGGTCGTAGATCAGGTTCACGCTCGGCAGCACGTCGGTATAGCTGTCGGTCTCGAACACCTGCGACAGCGCGATCGGAGTGAGCGTCTGGTTGATCCGCAGGCCCGAGGACGACTGGAACTGCTGCACCACCTGCACGCCGACATTGCCGCGCAGCCGGCCCCAGTCGATGTTCGCCTTGGCCTTCCAGCTGATGACGTCTTCCTTGATCTTCCACGTCTTGTCGAAGTGGTTGGCGTCCTCGAGCGGGGTCTTGTCGTAATAGTTGTCGAGCGCGGCGGGCACGTTCCAGGCGATCACGTTGCCGAAGCCGACGAAATCGAGCGAGGTGGGGTCGAGCAGGTATTGCGACCCGATCAGCACCTGCTGGCGGCCGTTCTTCAGGTTGAGATCGAGCTCGTCGACCGTCTTGTGCTTGTTGCGCTGGGTGTAGTTCACGCCCAGCTCGATGCCGCTGAAGAAGCCCTCCAGGTCGTGGCTCAGCGTGAGATCCACCGCGCCCAGCTCTTCCTTGACGTGCGGCGACTTGAGCAGGCCGTCATGGCCCCAGCCGCCCCAGGGCGCGCGGTCGCCGAGCGAGACCTTGCTGGCATCGGCATAGTCCAGCCCGAAATCATAGCTCGGATAGGCGCCGTCGACCGGGAAGGAGAAGTCGTAGCTGTCCGGCGTGCGGGTCTGGAACGGGCCCGCGCCATAGCCGCTGTACGTCTCGATATAGGTCTCGTCGCGCTTGTTGGTCGAATAGCTGAGATCGGCGACGAAGCGGGTGCGGTCGTCGAGCTTGAACTCGTTGTTGAGCCCGATCGCGAACAGCTCGTCCTCGCGCGTGTTCATGTCGTTGCGCAGGATCGGAATGGCATTGGTGACGCGGCCCGAGGTGGCGAGCTGCGATCCGCCCACGGTGGTGGTGCCGATATTGGAGAAGGTCGCGCTGTCGGCCCAGCCGTTCGAGAACCACTGCGCGCCGCGGATCACTTCCTTCTGCTTGAAGCGCGAATAATAGAGGTCGAGCACGCTGTGGACGGTGTCGCTCGGCTTCCATTCGAGCGTGCCCATCACGCCGTCGCGCTGGTTGCGGCGATTGGTCGCCCAGGCTTCCTGGCCGTTGAGCTGAAGCGCGGCATCGGCGGAATCGGGGGTGACCGTGTCGGGCGAGCAGGACGGGGGAAGCGCGGTCCCCGGCTCGCAGACGCCGCCAAAGGCTTCATAGCCATAGGCCTTGTAGTGATCGACATGGCTCGGCGAATCGAGATGGGCATAGCCGATCGACCAGCCGAGCGTGCCGCTGGCATTCTGGTCGATATAGCTCGCCGTGCCGCGCCAGCCCCATTTGGAGAGATCGGCGTTCCGGCCGCCATCGGCATCGAGCTCACCGCGGATGTTGAGCGCGATCACCCGCTTGCCGAACGCGAGCGGGCGCACGGTGCGCAGGTCCGCGCTGCCCGACAGGCCCATGCCCGCGATGCTGGCGTCGGGCGTCTTGTAGACGACGACGCTCGACAGCAGCTCGGACGGATATTGATCGAACTCGACGGCGCGATTGTCGCCCGAGCTCGCCTGCTGGCGGCCGTTGAGCAGCGTGGTGGTGAAGTCGGGCGCGAGACCGCGGATCGAGATGACCTGCGCGCGGCCGTTGACACGCTGCGCGGCGAGGCCGGGCAGGCGGGCGATCGACTCGGCGATCGAGACGTCGGGCAGCTTGCCTATGTCCTCGGCGGATACCGCTTCGACGATCGAGGTCTGGTCGCGCTTGATGTTGATCGAGTTCTGCAGGCTGGCGCGCAGGCCGGTTACGACGATCGCATCCTCTTCGGCCGGCTGGTCCTGGTTGGCGGCGGCGCCGCTGTCCTGCGCCCAAGCCTGCACTGGCAACGTTGTCGCCAGAGCCAGCGTCGAAATGGTCAGCCCGAGATTGATCTTCGCGCGATTCATGACGCGCAACTGCGGAAGCTCCGCCATCGCCTCTTCCCCTCTCCTGTTAAGCGGCCGTTATCGACCGTCTTGTCCCCTGCAACGCCTCAAAACTGGAAGCGCTTCCAATTGGTATCATCGCGTCGCGCGAAATTGTCAACGCGTTACGGAAAACGCGTGCGGAGGAAGTTGGTGCCGCGCGCCTTGTGGCGGGTTCAGGCGCGGGGCGAGGCGACCGATTCGCGCAGGACGAGATGGTGGTCGATCACGTCGAATCCGGGGGTGCCGGTGCCCTGGCCGCGCAGCAGAGTCTCGATCAGGCGCTCCACCGCGCGCGAGGCGATCCGGCGGATCGGCTGGTGGATGGTGGTGAGCGGCGGCCAGATATAGGCGGCGACCGGCGCGTCGTCGAAGCCGACCACCGAGAGGTCGCCGGGCAGCGTCAGGTGCATGCGGTGCGCGGCGAACATCGCGCCCACCGCCATGTCGTCATTGGCGCAGACGATCGCGGTCGGGCGTTCGGGCCGGGCGAGCAGTTCCTCGGCAAGCTCGACGCCCGAGCGGAAGCTGAAGTCGCCGCGCAGGGCGATCACCGATTCCTCGCCGATCCCGACTTCGGCGAGCGCGCGCAGGAAACCGCCATAGCGCATCTCGGCGGCGAGATGCCCTTCGATGCCGAGCATGTAGCCGAAGCGGCGGTGCCCGGCGGCGACGACATGGCGCGCGATCTCGTATCCGGCCGCCGCCTCGTCGAAGCCGACGCTGGGCAGGAGCGCGCGGACTTCGTCGCTAGGCGAGATGCAGACCAGCGGACAGCCCTGCGCCATCAGCCTGCGGACGAGCGGCAGGTTGGCGGAAAGCGGCGGTGACAGGACCATGCCCGCGCTGCGGCCCGAGGCGAACAGCTCGACCAGCCGGTCGTCGCGGTCCTCGTCCTCGATATGGAGGTTATAGGTCGTCAGCTCGAAGCCGGCCGCGGCGGCGGCGCGCAGCGCGCCCAGCTCGATCGCGGCGAAATAATAGCTGTTGGGCGGCGCGTCGCGCGCGTTGCAGTTGATCAGGGTGAGCGTCTTGCTCGTCCGGCTGGCGAGATTGCGCGCCTGCGGATTGACCCGATAGTCGAGTGCTTCGACCGCGCGCATCACCCGGTCGCGCATCCGGTCGCTGACATGCGCCTGGTCGTTGAGCGCGCGCGACACGGTGGCCCGGCCGACCCCGGCCAGCGCCGCGACATCGTCGATCGTCGGCGGGCGGCCGTTGCGAATGGCATCGGAACCATGTGCGCCCGGAATTGGCGAAGATCTGGACAGCGATGACATTTCCGCCGCGATGGGTGGCACAGGCGCTGGCGAAGCGGCAACCTAAAATGCGTGTCCCGCTCGTGCCCGGGAAGCGCCTAGCCGTGCAGGTTGAGCAGCGAATCCATCAGCCCGTCCTCGGCGCTGGAGCAGACGCCCAGGATCACTGCCTCGTCGCAATCCTCGCCGGTCACATAGCCGTGGCCCATGTTCGAATCGATGTAGATCGATTCGCCGGCCTTGAGCGTGACCGGATCGTAGAATTCGGTATGCACGACGATGCTGCCGCTGACGACGTAGATATATTCCTCGCCCGAATGGTGGACGAGGTCGCCGAACTCCTCGGCGGTCTTGGCGCGCACCTTGGTGATCACCGGGATCATCCGCTTCCGGCGAAGCTCGGTGCAGAGATAATAATAGTCGTAGTTGGCGGTGTTCACCCGCACCGCGCGATCGAGATCGCCGATGCTGCGCCGCGCGGTGACCTGGGTCTCGGGCGCCGAATCATTCTCGGCGAACAGCTCCGACATGCGGATGTTGAGCCGCTGGCTGAGCTGCAACAGCTTGTCATAAGTCAGCGTCAGCCGGTCATGCTCGACCTTGGACAGAGTCGATACCGGAATGCCGCTCTTCAGGCTCATCTCCTTGAGCGTCCAGCCATTCCTTGCACGCAGCGCCTTCAGCAGCGTTCCCAGCGTCGGATGTTCGGCCTTCAGCTTCGTGGCCATGCGGCACCTCGGTTTGACATTTCTCTGAATAGGATCATCATGTCCCAATCAGGCGTATCTGTTTACATATCACAGCCTAGCCGCAGACACATACCGGCGCAATCGACATGCCGGAGTCCTGGCCAGGGAAGAGGGAGGACGACGCGCTCATGTGGAAACGTTCGCTCGGGGTGCTGGCAGCGGGGTTGCTCGGCATCGCCATTTCGGTGCCGGCCTTTACCCAGGCACCCGCATCACTCACGCCGGTAGCGCAGACCAACGCGCCGGCACCGACGGCCCGGCCGGCGGTCGCGCCGAACCTGACCAAGGCGGATGCGGACGCCTGGCTCGACGGCTTCATGCCCTATGCGCTGGCCCGCGGCGACGTCGCCGGCGCGGTGGTAGTGATCGTCAAGGACGGCCAGGTCGTCACCCAGCGCGGCTTCGGCTATGCCGATGTGGCGAAGCGTAAGCCGGTCGATCCGGCGACCACGCTGTTCCGTCCGGGCTCGACCTCGAAGCTCTATACCTGGACCGCGGTGATGCAGCTGGTCGAGGCGGGCAAGCTCAACCTCGACGCCGATGTGAACCAGTATCTCGACTTCAAGATCCCGCCCTATCAGGGCAAGCCGATCACGCTGCGCAACATCATGACGCACACGGCGGGGTTCGAGGAGATCATCAAGGGGCTGCTGGCCTTCGACAAGCCGGTGCCGAGCCTGGGCGACGTGCTCAAGCATCGCATCCCCGAGCGCATCTATGCGCCGGGCACGACGCCGGCCTATTCCAACTACGCCACCGCGCTGGCCGGCTACATCGTCGAGCGCGCCTCTGGGATGAGCTTCGACGCCTATGTCGAGAAGAACATCTTCGGGCGGCTGGGCATGCAATATGCCAGCTTCCGCCAGCCGCTGCCCGCCAACCTCAAGCCGTTCATGTCGCAGGGCTATGAGCTCGGCTCGGGCCCGGCCAAGGGCTATGAGCTGATCGGCATGGCGCCCGCTGGCGCCTCGGCGATCAGCGGCGGCGACATGGCCAAGTTCATGATCGCGCACCTCGCCAATGGCGGCCCGCTGCTCAAGCCCGAGACGGCGAAGCTGATGCACGGCCCGCAGGCGAGCGCGATCCCGGCGATCAACCAGATGGCGTTCGGTTTCTACGAGCAGCGGATCAACGGCCACCGCGCGATCGCGCATGGGGGGGATACGGTTTACTTCCACAGCGACCTGTGGATCTTCCCCGAAGACAATGTCGGGCTGTACATTTCGATGAACAGTGGCGGCAAGGACGGGGTCACCCGCGTGCTGCGCGGCTCGCTGTTCGACGAGTTCGCCGACCGCTACCTGCCCGATCCCAACAAGGCGCCGCCCAAGGAGCTGCCCACCGCCAAGGAGCATGCCAGGCTGCTCGTCGGCACCTGGACCAACAGCCGCCGGATCGATTCGAGCTTCGCCAAGATCATCGGCCTGATCGGCGATACCAAGGTGAGTCTCGACGCCGAGGGCCGTCCGGTGATCCCGGCGCTGACCAGCCCGGGCGGGGCGCCGCGCAAGCTGATCGAAGTCGCGCCGTTCGTCTGGCAGGACGCCTATGGCCATGAGAAGCTCGCCGCGCAGGTTGTCGACGGCAAGGTCGTGCGCTGGAGCTTCGGCGAAGTCTCGCCCTTCATGATCTGGTACCGCACGCCCGCCGCGCTCGACTCGGCCTGGCTGCTGCCGGCGGTGCTGTTCGGGCTGGGCGTGGTGCTGCTCACCGCATTGTCCTGGCCGGTCGGCTGGTTCGTTCGCCGCCGCTATGCCGCGCCGTTCAAGCTCGAGGGCGAGGCGAAGCGCACCTACCGCGTGCTGCGCGGCTTCGCCTGGCTGGTGCTGGCGGTGTTCGTCGGCTGGTTCCTGATCATCAGCGGGATCGAGAATTTCGAGAGCCATGGCTCGACCGACTGGCTGATCCTGCTCGTCCAGTTCGTCGGCACGCTGGCATTCTTCGGGATGTTCGGCCTGTCGGTGTGGAACGCCTGGCTGACCTGGCGCGACAAGCGCGGCTGGTTCGCCCGGATCTGGAGCGTGCTGCTCGTGCTCGGCAGCTTCTTCATCCTGTGGATGGCGCTGGTCTACAAGCTGGTCTCGTTCGGGACCGAGTTCTGAGGGCGTGGTGATGCGCCGCGTGCTCGATGTGACGGTGGAACGGCTGCCCTTCGCCAAGCCGTTCCGCATTTCCGGCCATGTCTTCACCGAGTCTCCGGTGGTGGTCGTCAGCCTGTCTGACGGCCTCCACACGGGGCGCGGCGAGGCGAGCGGCGTCTATTATCTGGGCGATGACGAAGCGACGATGACCGCCGCGCTGGCAAGCGTGCGCGAGGGGCTCGAACGCGGCATGACCCGCGCCGAGCTCCAGCACGCGCTGCCGGCCGGGGGCGCGCGTAACGCGGCGGACTGCGCGCTGTGGGAACTGGATGCGAAGCGCGAAGGCGTGCCGGTTTGGAAGCTCGCCGGCCTGCCCGAGCCGCGGCCCTTGCTCACGACTTTCACCTTGGGCGCCGACGATCCGGCGGTGATGGCCGAGGGCGCGCGGGCCTATGCGGACGCCCGGGCGCTCAAGCTCAAGCTGACCGGCGAGCTCGAGCTCGACATCGCCCGGGTGCGGGCGGTGCGGGCGGCGCGGCCGGAATGCTGGATCGGCGTCGATGCCAATCAGGGCTTCCGGATCGACGAGCTCGATCCGCTGGTCGCGGTGCTGGTCGAATGCGGGATCGCGCTGCTCGAGCAGCCGCTGGCGCGGGGGCGGGAGGCGGATCTGGACGGATTCAGAACGCCGATCCCGATCGCCGCGGACGAGAGCATTTTGACGCTTGCCGATGTCGATGGACTGGTCGGGCGGTTCCAGACGGTCAACATCAAGCTCGACAAGTGCGGCGGGCTCACCGAGGCGATCGCAATCGCAAGGCGGGCGCGGACGCTCGGGCTCGACGTGATGGTCGGCAACATGGTCGGATCGAGCTGGGCGATGGCGCCGGCCTGGCTGCTCGGCCAGCTCTGCGACGTGGTCGATCTCGACGGGCCGACGTTCCTGGCCGCCGACCGCGATCCCGGCATCGTCTATCGCGACGGCCATATCGATTGCCCCGCCGCGGTATGGGGAAACATTGCGACGGCTGCGCACGCGGCATCGTAACATAATTGCAAATTAGGTTGACTCTTCTCTAATCAGGATAATAGCATCCTGATCAGGCAAAGAGAGGGCCGGGAAGCGCCAAAGCGCGCACGGCCGCCACCGCCCCGAACCGGGCGGGTGACATCGAACTCCGAGGGGGAGACCGACGATGACGCGCATGACCAACCGGGCCAGTTTGTTGATTACCGTCGCGGCGGGAGCGCTGCTGCTGCCCGTCGCCGCCTTCGCGCAGGATGCGCAGCCGGCCGCCGCCCAGACGCCGGTCGCCGGCGACGACGAGATCGTCGTCACCGCGCAGAAGCGCGAGGAGCGGCTGCAGGACGTGCCGATCTCGATCAGCGTGGTCGGCGGCGAGCAGATGCAGCAGAGCGGCGCCTCGCAGCTTGCCGACTATGCCGCCTATGTCCCCGGCTTCCAGATCGACAATGCCGGCTCGCCGGGTCGATCGACGTTGTCGCTGCGCGGCGTCGCCCCGATCGGGCCGAGCGCCACGGTGGGCATCTATCTCGACGACGCCCCGATCGGCTCGAGCGGCATCTACAACCGCGCCCAGACCTTCTCGCTCGACCTGCTGCCCTATGACGTCGAGCAGATCGAAGTGCTGCGCGGCCCGCAGGGCACGCTCTACGGCGCCAGCTCGATCGGCGGCCTGCTGAAATACGTCACGGTGCAGCCCGACCTGAACAAATTCTCGGTACGCGCCGGCGGCGAGGTCTTCACCATCGCGCATGGCAGCGATGCCGGCTGGGCGGCGAGCGGGCTGGTCAATGTGCCGATCGTCGCCGACAAGCTGGCGATCAGCGGCAGCTATGCGCGCCGCAAGACGCCGGGCTTCATCGACAATGTGCTGACCGGCGAGAAGGACGTGAACTCCGCCGTCCAGCAGGGTGCCCGCGTCGCGCTGCTGTGGAAGCCGGACAACAAGTTCACGCTCAAGCTCAGCAGCCTGTGGCAGCGCACCGAGTCGGACAATTTCGGCATCCTCTACGAGACCCAGGGCAGCCCGGTGCCGCTGGCGCCCGGCGCGTCGTGGCTCAGCACCAACTCGCAGCTGCCCGAGCCCTTCCATAGCGACTTCAAGTTCGTCTCGGGCACCGCCAGCTACGATCTGGGCTTTGCCGAGCTGGCCTCGACCACCTCGTACAGCGAGCTGAAGATCCTCGAGACCAGCGACGCCTCGCGCGTCTATGGCGTGATCTGGGGCGGCCTCGCCAATTATCCGGCCAATTTGCACCAGAAGAAATGGACCGAGGAGGTCCGCCTCACCTCGGCATCGAGCAACCGCTTCGAATGGCAGCTCGGCTTCTTCTACACCGACGAGGACAACAACCACAGCCAGGTCGTCCGCGCGCTCGACGCCAGCGGCCAGCCGCTCGCGCCGTTCGATCCCTTCGCGATCGTCGGCCTGCCCAACACCTACAAGGAATATGCGGTCTTCGGGAACGCCACGGTCAAATTCGGCGAGGTCTTCCACGTCACCGGCGGGCTGCGCTGGGCGCGCAACGACCAGACCTTCACCCAGTCGACGCAGATCCCGCTGCTCGGGCTGAACAGCGGCGGCGACGGTTCGTCGAGCGAGGACATCGTCACCTGGAGCGTCAGCCCGCAGGTCAACATCAACCGCGACACGATGCTCTATGTCCGCGCGGCCAGCGGCTATCGCCCGGGCGGCCCGAACATCGCGCTGCCCGGCTTCCCGGCCACGGTGACCTCGGAAAAGGTGACCAGCTATGAGGCGGGCATCAAGGCCCGCTTCCTCGACCGCAAGGTGACGTTCAACGCCGCCGCCTTCCTGCTCGACTGGAACGACCTGCAGGTGGCCCAGGCATTCGCCAACGGCATCAACGGGCTGGTCAATGCCGGAACCGCACAGAGCAAGGGCGTCGAGGCGCAGCTGCTGATCCAGCCGGTGCCCGGGTTCAGCGTCGGCGGGAATTTCGCCTATACCGACGCCAAGTGCACCCAGACCACGCCGAACTGCACCGATGGCGACCAGCTGCCCAACGTGCCCAAGCTCGCCGCGGGCATGACCGCGGACTATGACTGGGCGCTGGGCGGATCGACCCGGGCGCATGTCGGCGGCGCGGTGCGCATCGTCGGCGACCGCATCTCGGCAGTGGCGAGCGATCCGCTGTCGGTGCCGGTCGACGGCTATGCCACCTTCGACCTCAACGCCTCGGTGACGTTCGACAGCAAATGGACGCTGCGCGCCTATGCCCGTAACCTGACCGACAGCCAGGGGCGGATCACCACCAGCGTCGCCACGGTCAATCCGGGTTACCTCTCCACCGTCCCCGTCCAGCCGCGCACGCTTGGCCTCGCGCTCGACCTGGCATTCTGATCGGAACGCACATGAACGCGCCCTTCGCCGCGCGCGGCACCGCCACGGTGCTGCCGCAGCCCTATCTGCTCTTCCTCGGCGACACGACCGAGCCCGGCTTCGCCAAGACCGCGTTCGGCCTGCGCGACTGGGCCGGCGAGAAGTGCGTGGGCGAATATGCGTGCGGCGCCACCGTCTCCACCGGCCTGCCGCGGCTGACGCCGGCCGAGGCGGTGGCCAAGGGTGCGCGCGGGCTGGTGATCGGCGTCGCCAATCCGGGCGGGGTGATACCGCCGAGCTGGCGTACCTCGCTGGTCGAGGCGCTGGAGGCGGGGCTCGACATCGTCTCTGGCATGCACGTCCGGCTGGCCGATATCCCCGAGGTGGCCGAGGCGGCTGCCTTGCTCGGGCGGCGGCTGATCGACATCCGCGTGCCCCCGGCCGACATCCCCGTCGCCACCGGGCGCAAGCGCAGCGGCAAGAGGCTGCTCACCGTCGGCACCGATTGCGCGCTCGGCAAGAAATACACCGCGCTCGCCATCGCCCGGGCGCTCGAGGCGCGCGGGATCGATGCGGACTTCCGCGCGACCGGCCAGACCGGGATCATGATCGCCGGCGGCGGCATGCCGATGGACGCGGTGATCTCCGATTTCGAGGCGGGTGCGGCGGAGGTGCTTTCCCCGGATGCGGCGCCCGGACATTGGGACGTGATCGAGGGGCAGGGATCGCTGGCGCATCCCGCCTATGCGGCGGTGTCGCTCGGCCTGCTCCATGGCAGCCAGCCCGATGTGTTCGTCGTCTGCCATGAGCCGGGGCGCAGCGTGATGCTGGGTACCGCGGGCTATCCGGTCGCGACGATCGAGGAGATCATCGACCTGACCACCGCGCTCGGCAGGCGGACCAACCCCAGCATCCGCTGCGGCGGGGTGAGCTTCAACAGCTCGGCACTGGACGAGGCCGAGGCGGCGGCGCTGATGGAGGCCGAGAGCAAACGCCTGGGCCTGCCCGTCGCTGATCCGGTGCGCGGCGGCCCCGCCTTCGACGCGCTGGTCGAAAGCTGCCTGGCATGAGCGCGCCGGCGGCAGGGTCGAGCTGGTTCCAGCGCTTCCTGCTGCCGGGCTTCGCGATGAAGGCCGTCATCATCGGCGGCGGCTATGCGACCGGGCGCGAGCTGGCGGAATATTTCCTGCCCGCCGGCCCCTGGGGCGGGCTTGCCGGCATGGTGCTGGCGATGCTGCTGTGGAGCGTGATCGCGGCGGCGACCTTCGCCTATGCCCGGATGGTCGGCGCGCTCGACTATCGCGCCTTCTTCGCCGACCTGCTCGGGCCGGCCTGGATCGCGTTCGAAGGCGCCTACATCCTGTTCGTCGTGCTGATCCTCGCGGTGTTCGGGGCAAGCGCGGGGGCGATCGGCGCGGCGATGTTCGGCTGGCCGGTGTTCGCCGGCACGCTGGCGCTGGCGCTGGCGATCCTCGCCACCGTGACGCTGGGCAATGCGGCGGTGGAGGGCGTGTTCAAATATGTCTCGTTCCTGCTCTACGCCGTCTATGCGATCTTCCTCGCGCTGAGCCTGTGGCGCTTCGGCCACCGCATCGCCGCCGGCTTCGCGACGCCCGCGCCGTGGAGCGGCTGGGCGAGCGGCGGGCTGACCTATGCGAGCTACAACATCATCGGCGCGGTGGTGATCCTGCCGGTGCTGCGGCATTTGACCAGCACGCGCGACGCGGTGGTCGCCGGCCTGGTCGCCGGGCCGCTGGCGATGCTGCCGGCGATCCTGTTCTTCACCTGCATGATCGCCTTCTATCCCGGCATCGGCGCCGAGACGCTGCCTTCGGACTTCCTGCTGCGCCAGCTCGATGTGCCCGTGTTCCACTGGGCGTTCCAGATGATGATCTTCGCGGCCTTGCTCGAGAGCGGGGCGGGCGCGGTGCATGCGATCAACGAGCGGGTGGCGGGGGTGGTGCGCCGGCGGCGCGGCGTGGCGCTGGGGGCAGGGGCCCGGGCCGCGATCGCCGGCGCGCTGCTGCTCGTCTGCATGTTCGTCGCCGACCGGGTCGGGCTGATCGCGCTGATCGCCAGCGGCTACCGGCTGCTCGCCTATCTGTTCCTCGCCGTCTTCGTGCTGCCGCTGCTGACCATCGGGCTGGCACGATTGCTCCGGCGCCCCGCCATTCCCCAGGAGATTGCCGCATGAAGCTGCGCCACCTGCTCGCCCTGCCGTTGCTCGCGCTCGCCACCCCGGCGCTGGCCGATCCGCCCGGCGGGCTCGACGCCAAGGTGGAGGCGCTGCGCAAGGCGAGCGGCGCGCCGGGGATCGCCGTCGCGATCGTCGAGCATGGCAAGACGACGCTCGCCAAGGGCTGGGGCTTCCGCAAGCTGGGCGACCCGGCAAAGGTGGATGCCGACACGATCTTCCAGACCGGATCGACCGGCAAGGCGTTCACTGCCGCCGCGCTCGCCATCCTGGTAGACCAGGGCAGGATCGGCTGGGACGACAAGGTGATCGACCACATGCCGTGGTTCCGCATGTACGATCCCTGGGTGACGCGCGAGATCACGATCCGCGACTTGCTCGTCCACCACTCCGGCCTGGGGCTGGGGGCAGGGGACCTGCTGTTCGTTCCGCGCGGGAGCCTGTCGCGCAAGGAGACGGTGAAACGGCTCGCCTTCATCAAGCCGGCGACCAGCTTTCGCTCCAGCTATGCGTACGACAACATCCTCTACATGGTCGCCGGCCAGCTGATCGAGGAAGTCAGCGGCAAGAGCTGGGAAGACTTCATGACCAGCGAGGTGCTCAGGCGCGGCGGCATGGCGACGGCGACTGCGACCTATGAGGCGCGCTGGGCGACCACGGACCGCGCCTTTCCGCATGCCCGGATCGGCGGGGCGGTGCGCGGCGACGGGCCGAACTCGGTGCTCGACGAGCGCGAGGAACTGGGCCGCGCGGCCGCGCCCGCGGGCGGGCTGGCGCTGAGCGCCAACGACCTGGCGCAATGGCTCAAGATCCAGCTCGGGCACGGCGCGCTGCCGGGCGGCGGGCGGCTGTTCAGCGCTGCGCAGGCGGCGGAGATGTGGAAGGGCGTCACCGTCCAGCCGCTCACCCCGTACCCCGGCAGCCTTGCGCCGCTGACGCCGAAGTTCAGCACCTATGCGCTCGGCTGGGAGGTCGAGGATTACAAGGGCGCGCGGATCATCTCGCATGGCGGCGGGGTGTTCGGATCGATCACCCATGTGATCCTGCTGCCCGACCAGGATGTCGGCATTGCGGTGGTGGTGAATTCGGAGGATGTGGCGCTGCTGCGCGGCGTCGCGCACCTGCTGGTCGACCATTATCTCGGGATACCGGACCAGGACTGGCCGAAGCGGTTCGGCGAATTCATGACCACGCGGATCGAGGGCGGCAAGGCCGCGCTCTCCGCGGTCAAGGCGGCGCCCGCCAAGGTCGGGCCCTCGCTGCCGCTGGAACGCTATGCCGGGACCTATCGCGATCCCTGGTACGGCGATGTCGCGGTGACGCAGGGCGCGGACGGGCTGCGGATCGACTTCAGGACGACCCCGCGCATGGCCGGCAAGCTGGTCCATTGGCAGTACGATACCTTCGTCACCCGCTTCGACGACAAGGCGATCGAGCCGGCCTATGTGACCTTCGCGCTCGATGCCGATGGCAAGGTGGCGCGGGTGACGATGAAGCCGGAAAGCCCGATCGCCGACTTCAGCTATGACTATCGCGATCTCGACCTGCGGCCGGTGGAAGACAAGAAATGACCAGGCATCTCGCGTTGCTCGCCCTGCTCCTATCCGGCTGCGCGGCGGCGCCTGTGGCCCAGGCGCCCGCGCAAAAGCCGCACAAGGACTTCCTCGTCCTCGACACGCATCTCGACACGCCGCTCCACTTCGCCCGGGCGGGGTGGAGCTTCGACGGCCATCACGATCCGGCGACCGACCTGGTCCAGGTCGACATGGAGCGGATGGCGGCGGGGGCGCTCGATGGCGGGTTCTTCGCCATCTACACCGAGCAGGGGCCGCTGACGGCCAAGGGCTATGCCGATGCGCTGGCCTATGCGCGCGGGCGATCGGACCTGATCGACTCCACGCTGGCGAAGTTTCCGGGGAAGATCGGGCGGGCGTTGACCCCCGAGGATGCGCTGCGGCTAAACCGCGAGGGCAAGCTCGTCGCGTTCAAGAGCATGGAGAACAGCTACGAGCTGGGCGAGGACGTCGCGCTGCTCAAGGAATTCCATGACCGCGGCGTGCGGCTGGCCGGGCCGGTGCACGCGGCCAACAACCAGTTCGCCGACAGCTCGGGCGACAAGCCGAAATGGAACGGCCTCTCTCCCCTCGGGCGCAAATGGGTGGCGGAGATGAACCGGCTGGGCATGGTGATCGACGCCAGCCATTCGTCGGACGCGACGTTCGACCAGATGCTCGAACTGTCCAAGACGCCGCTGCTGCTGTCGCACTCCAGCGGGCGCTGGGCGTTCGACCATCCGCGCAACCTGGACGACGGGCGCATCCGCAAGCTGGCCGCGAAGGGCGGGGCGATCTGCGTCAGCACGATCTTCCTGGCGAACATGAACATGACGCCCGAGCGCGCGGCGCTGTTCACCCGGTACGAGCATATCTCGGACCTGTCGCCGGCCGAGCAGGTGGAGCTCGCCCGCAAATGGCGGGAGCTCGACAAGACCCAGCCGATCTGGGGCAAGGCCGATTTCGAGCGCTACATGGAAATGGTCCTGCATGTGATCCAGGTCGCAGGCGTCGACCATGTCTGCTTCGGTGCGGACTGGGACGGCGGCGGCGGGCTGCCGGGGATCGCGGACATCTCGGCCCTGCCCAAGGTCACCGAGCGGCTGCGCAAGGCGGGGTACAGCGACGCCGACCTGGAGAAGATGTGGAGCGGCAACATCCTGCGGGTGGTCGGTGAAGCGCAGAAGGCGGCGGGGCGCTAGGGGATCGGCAGTGCCGTCGTCGCCTTGACTTGGCTTAGCGCGACGGTCGAGTTGATCTCCTGCACGCCGGGCAGCTTGGAGAGCTTGGTGAAGAAGAAGCGCTCATAGGCCTCGATGTCCGCCGCGACGATGCGCAGCATGAAGTCGAACACGCCCATCAGCACATAGGCCTCGAGCACCTCGGGGAAGGAGCGGATCGTCGCGGCGAACTCGTCGAGGTTCGCGCGGCCATGGGCGTTGAGCTTGATCTGCGCGAAGATGTGCGCGTTGAGGCCGACCTTCTGCCGGTCGACCAGCGCGACCCGCCTGGTGATGATCCCGTCCTTCTCCAGCCGGTCGACCCGGCGCCAGCAGGGTGAGCTCGACAGGCCGACCATCTCGCCGAGCTTCGCCGTGGGCATCGAGGCGTCCTCCTGGAGGACCTGGAGGATCTTGCGTTCGAACGGATCGAGGTCGGCGGGCAAATCTGTTCTCCGATGCGGCGAATATCGGTCAGATCATGCTGATCCTATGCCGAAAGCTGCAAACAAGGCCACATTCTCCCGCAAATCCATGGAAGAGTCACCTCCAGATTTCAGGAGCCCTTTCCCATGGTCGATACTGTCTGCGATACCGCCACCCCGCCCGAGAGCGTGCACGTGCTGCGCGACGAGGAGAGCGGGCTGAACGGCGTCATCGTGCTGCACTCGACCCGGCGCGGGCCGGCGGCGGGCGGGTGCCGGCTGTGGCGCTATGGCGACCATGCCGCGCTGGTCGGCGACGCGATGCGGCTGGCCGAGGGGATGACCTACAAGAACGCGATGGCCGACCTGCCGCTGGGCGGCGGCAAGGCGGTGCTCAACCTGCCCGAGGGCGAGTTCGACCGGCGCCGGCTGTTCGCCGCGTTCGGCCGGGCAGTGGCGCGGCTCGACGGGGCCTATGTCACCGCCGAGGATGTCGGCACGAGCGTCGCCGACATGGAGACGGTGCGCGGCGAGACCCGCCATGTCGCCGGCCTGCCGCCGCGCGACGGGCGGCCCGGCGGCGATCCCTCGCCCTGGACCGCGCGCGGCGTGTTCCTGGCGATGGAGGAAGCGGCGCGGCGCCAGCTGGGCAGCGAGCTCAGGGGCGTGCGCGTCGCGGTGCAGGGGCTCGGCAATGTCGGCTCGGCGCTGTGCGGGATGCTCCACGAGGCCGGCGCCCGGCTGATCGTCGCCGAGCCGCGCCCCGGCGTCGCCGCCGAGATCGCCTGCCGCTACGATGCCGAGATCATGGGACGCGACAGCATCCTCGATGCGCGCTGCGCGATCTTCGCCCCCTGCGCGCTGGGCGGGGTGCTCGACGGCGACAGCGTCGCCCGGCTGCGCGCCCGCATCGTCTGCGGCGCCGCGAACAATGTGCTGGCCACGCCCGAGGACGGCGACCGGCTCGCCGATCGCGGCATCCTCTATGCGCCCGACTATGTCGTGAACGCCGGGGGGATCATCAGCGTCGCCGGCGAATATCTCGGCTGGAGCATCGACGAAGTGGCGACGCGCGTCCATGCGACCGGCCTGCGGCTCGGCGCGGTGCTGAGCCATGCCGGGCGCGCGGGACTGGCGCCGCACCGCGCTGCCGACGCGCTTGCCCGCGCGCGGATCACCGCCGCGCCGCTTGCCCCGGTACGCGAAGCTGCCTGAGCGATGCGCCTGGACATCGTCGGCGAATCGAGCGCCGCCCTGTTGTGCCGGCTGGTCGGGCTGGCCGCGCAGCACGACCTGGCGGCGCCCGACATGGAGGTGCGCGTGACGGATGACGGCATGACCGTCCGGCTCGATCTCGAGCTGGACGGGCCGCCCGGCGTGATCGTCGCGGAGAAGATGCTGCGCTGCATTGGCGTCGAGGCGGTCACGCTCGACGGGGTGAGGCTCTAGGGCGTATCGACATTCATCTATCCTCCCCCTGGCGGGGGAGGATAGGGTTCGGTTGCATTGCTGAATGTCGATCGGCGCTAGCCGCTCACTCCGGCGCGAAGGCGCGCAGGAAGATGTCGGCCATCTCCCCGGCTTCGCGGTCGCGCTCGGCGGCCGACAGTTCAAATCCCCAGATCATCCTCTGCTGCACGCCGAGGCAGAGCGACGCGAGCACGCGAGCGGCGAACAGCGGGTCCACCCGCCGCAGCTGCCCCGCATCCATCGCGCGCTCGAAGAACGCCGCGAGCATCTGCTGGGTGGGCAGGGGGGCGCGGCGATAGAAGATTTCGCCGATCTCGGGAAAGCGGGCGACTTCGGAGGCGATCAGCCGGTGCAGACGCAGCCCGTCGGGCGAGCAGACCTTGGCGAGGAAGCCGCGGCAGAACTGCCGCACGGCGGCGCCGACATCCTCGCCGGGCTTGAGCACGTCGGCGAGCTGGGTGCGATACTCCCTGGTCGCGTCGTCGAGCACCGCGGCGAACAGCTCTTCCTTGGACGGGAAATAGCTCCAGAGCGTGCCCTTGGATCCGCCCAGCTCGGCCGAGATCGCCGACATCGATGCGCCCGAATAGCCCTGGTCGAGGAACACGCGCTTGGCGATCGCCAGGATCGCCTCGCGGCGTTCCTCCTTGCGTGCCTCGCGCTTGCCGGGCGCCTTCTCCACTATTTTTGTCATAACCGTACTATAGGGTACGATTTTGGGTTGACAAGATGGCAGGTCGCGCCCATTTGCGGCGCCGTACCAGACAGTACGGTATTTAAATCATGATCCGATTCTCTCTTCGCCCGTTGCTGTTCACTGCGACCGCCGGGACCGCGCTTCTTTCCGCTTGCGCACCGGTGCCGAACCTCGGCGCCCGCCCCGAAGTGCGCGCGGCGACGGCCTATGCCGCCGACCAGTCGCTGGCTGCCAGGGCCGATGCCTCGAACTGGCCCGCGAACGACTGGTGGAGCGCCTATGGCGATCCCCAGCTCAGCGGCCTGATCGCCGAAGGCCTGGCCGACTCGCCCGATCTCGCCGCCGCCGCCGCGCGGCTCCGCTCGGCCCAGGGCTATGCCCAGCAGGCGGGCGCGGCGCTGCTGCCGTCGGTCGGCGTCCAGGCCGGCGCGACCGAGGGCAAGCAAAGCTATAACAACGGCATTCCGCCGGCCTTCGTGCCAAAGGGCTGGAACGACAGCGGCCATGTCGATGCCAATCTCAGCTTCGATCTCGACCTGTGGGGCAAGAACCGCGCCTCGCTCGCCGCCGCCACTTCGGATGCCGAGGCCGCGCGGATCGAGCTCGACCAGTCGCGCCTCGTCCTTTCGACCAACATCGCCAGCGCCTATGCCGATCTCGCACGCCTCGCCGCGCAGCGCGAAGTGCAGGCCAAGGCGCTGGAGCTGCGCAGCCAGACGCAGAAGCTGGTCAGCGACCGGGTCACCAACGGCCTCGATACCCGGGCCGAATTGAAGCAGGCCGATGCCGCCGTCCCCGCCGCCCGCGCCGATCTCGCCGCGACCGACGAGGCGATCGGTCTGACCCGCAACCGGATCGCCGCGCTGCTCGGCAAGGGTCCGGACCGCGGCCTGACCATCGCGCTGCCGACCGGCCCGGCCGAGACCCACGGGCTTCCGGCCGGCGTCACCACCGACCTGATCGGTCGCCGCCCTGACATCGCTGCCGCCCGCGCCCGGGTCGAGGCCGCCGCCAGCCGGATCAAGGTGGCACGCGCCGACTTCTACCCCTCGGTCAACCTCAGCGCGCTGATCGGCTTCCAGTCGTTCGGCATCGGCAATCTGTTCAAGAGCGGATCGACCTATGGCTCGGTCGGCCCCGCCGTCAGCCTGCCGATCTTCCGCGGCGGCGCGCTTGCCGGCCAGTACAAGGGCGCGCGCGCTGGGTTCGACGAAGCGGTCGCCACCTATGATTCGACCGTCACCACCGCCTATCGCGAAGTCGCCGATGCGGTGACCAGCAAGAACGCGCTGGTCACCCGCCTTTCCGAGAGCCGCCAGGCGCTGAGCGACTCGGAAGCCGCCTATTCGATCGCCCGCCAGCGCTACGAGGGCGGTCTGTCGACCTTCCTCGACGTGCTGACCGCCGAGCAGAGCGTGCTGCAGAACCGCCAGATCGTCGCCGACCTCCAGGCGCGGGCCTTCACGCTCGACGTCCAGCTGGTCCGCGCGCTCGGCGGCGGCTTTTCCACCAACACCGCGGCAGCGAACGCCGCTTCCAAGGACTCGACCCATGGCTGACGCCGAACCCAATCTCCATGTCGCGAACGCCGCGCCCGAAGCCGCTGCTCCGGAGGCCCCGGCCAAGCCGAGCCTGCGCAGGCGCCTGCTGACCGGCATCGCCGGCGCGGTGCTGGTCGCGGGCGTCGGCTATGGCGGCTGGTACGCCTTGGTCGGCAGCCATTATATCAGCACCGACAACGCCTATGTCGGCGCCGACACCGCCAGCGTGACTCCGATGGTCGCCGCGCAGGTGGCCGGCGTCGCAGTGTCCGACACCCAGGTGGTGAAGAAGGGCGACATCCTCGTCCAGCTCGACGACAGCGACGCGCGGATCGCGCTCGCCCAGGCCGAGGCGGATCTCGCCAAGGCCCGCCGCCAGTACGGCCAGACCTCGGCCACCAGCGCGGCGCTCGCCGCGCAGGTCCAGGCCCGCGGCGCCGATATTTCCCGAGCCCGCGCCCAGCTCGTCGCCGCCGAGGCGGATTACGAGAAGGCGCGGGTGGACCTCGCCCGACGCCAGCGCCTCGCCCCCAATGGCGCGGTGTCGGGTGAGGAGCTCACTTCGGCGACCAACGCCTTCTCCTCGGCCAGGGCCAATCTGGAGCTGGCACGCGCCGGCGTCGCCCAGGCCAACTCGACCCGCGGCGCTGCCAGCGGCGAGCTGGCCGCTAACAACGCGCTGATCAGCGGCACCACCGCCAATTCGGCGCCCGAAGTCCTCGCCGCCCAGGCCAGGGTCGATCAGGCCCGGCTCGACCTGACGCGCACCGTGATCCGCGCGCCGGTCGACGGCGTCGTCACCCGCCGCGCGGTCCAGGTCGGCCAGCGCGTCGCCCCGGGCGCGCAGCTGATGCTGATCGTCCCCGTCGGCCAGCTCTATGTCGACGCGAACTTCAAGGAAGGCCAGCTGACCAAGGTGAAGGTCGGCCAGCCGGTGACGCTCAAGTCCGACCTCTATGGCGGCGGCGTGGAGTATCACGGCAAGGTCGTCGGCCTGTCGGGCGGCACCGGCTCGTCCTTCGCGCTGATCCCGGCACAGAACGCCACCGGCAACTGGATCAAGGTGGTCCAGCGCCTGCCGGTGCGCGTCGCGCTCGACCCGAAGGAACTCGCCGCGCATCCGCTGCGCGTCGGCCTTTCCATGGACGCCGAGATCGACGTCTCGAAGAACTGAGGACCCAGGCCATGAACGGCAAGGCCGAGGAAATGGCGCCGCTGAAAGGCGTGTCGCTGATCCTGGCGGGCGTGGTGCTCGCGCTGACCAACTTCATGGTGGTGCTCGACACCACCATCGCCAACGTCTCCGTGCCGCACATCGCCGGCAGCCTGGGCATCTCGGGCAGCCAGGGGACGTGGATCATCACTTCCTATGCGGTGGCGGAAGCGGTGTGCGTGCCGCTGACCGGCTGGCTCGCCGGCCGCTTCGGCACGGTGCGCACCTTCACCTTCGGGATGATCGGCTTCGGCGTCTTCTCGGTGCTGTGCGGCCTGTCGAGCTCGCTCGGCATGCTCGTCGCCTGCCGGATCGGTCAGGGCCTGTGCGGCGGCCCGCTGATGCCGCTCAGCCAGACGCTGCTGATGCGCATCTTCCCGCCCCAGCAGCGTGCCCAGGCGATGGGCGTCTGGGCGATGACCACCGTCGTCGCGCCGATCCTCGGCCCGATCCTCGGCGGCACCATCTCGGACAGCTGGTCGTGGCACTGGATCTTCTTCATCAACATCCCGGTCGCCGCGCTCTGCGCGTTCGGTGCGATGCGCCTGCTGTCGAAGGTCGAGACCCCGACGAGCCAGCTGCGCGTCGACCGGGTCGGGCTGATGCTGATGCTGCTGTGGATCGGCGCGCTGCAGATCATGCTCGATCTCGGCCGCGAGCATGACTGGTTCAACGACGGCACCATCGTGATGCTGGGCGTGATCGCGCTGATCGGCTTCCTGGTGTTCCTCGCCTGGGAAGGGACCGAGGACCAGCCGATCGTCGACCTGCGCGTGTTCCGCCACCGGGGCTTCACCGTGGCGGTGGCATCCCTGTCCTTCGCCTTCGCGACCTTCTTCGCCTCGGCGGTGATCATCCCGCAATGGCTGCAGACCAGCATGGGCTACACCGCGACCTATGCCGGCTATGCCACCGCCTTCACCGGCGTGGCGGCGGTGATCATGTCGCCGATCGTCGCCAAGCTCAGCACCAAGGCCGATCCGCGCGCGCTGGTCTGCTTCGGCATCCTGTGGCTCGGCTTCACCTCGCTGCTCCGCGTCCACTGGAACAGCCAGGCGGATTTCTGGAGCCTCGCCTTCCCGCAGATGCTCCAGGGCATCGGCATGCCCTTCTTCTTCATCCCGCTGACCACGCTCGCGCTGGGTTCGGTGCGGCCGGAGGAGACGGCGTCGGCGGCGGGCGTGATGAGCTTCCTGCGGACGATGGCGGGTGCGATCGGCACCTCGATCGCGACCACCGCCTGGGACGACAGCGCCCGGGTGGCGCGCAGCGAACTCGCCTCGAAGCTCAACAGCGACGGGACGGTGAATGCGCTGGCGGCGCAGGGCTTCTCGCTCGACCAGGCGCGCGCGACCATCGCCCAGCTGGTCGACAAGGAGGCGTTCGCGCTGGCGACCAGCCACATCTTCCTGCTCTCGGCGATCGTCTTCGTCGCCGCGGCGATGATCATCTGGCTGACCCCGCGCCCGACCCGGGCGGTCGGCCCCGGGGCGGCGCACTAGGAACGGCGGCGGCTCGCGGCCTAGCGCGCGAGCCGCACCGTCACCGTGGTCGACAGGCCGGGCCGCAGCCGGGACAGCGCCGGCTGATTGGCATCGAGCGCGATGCGCACCGGCACGCGCTGGACGATCTTGGTGAAATTGCCCGATCCCGGCTCGAACGGCAGCAGAGTGAATTCCGATCCCGAGCCCGGTGCGAAGCTCTCGACATGGCCGGTCAGCACCGCGTCGCCCAGCGCATCGACATGCACCCTGGCCGGCTGGCCGGCGAGCATGCGCGCGGTCTGGGTCTCCTTGAAATTGGCGACGACATAGAGCTGGCGGCTGGGCACCAGCGTCAGCAGCCGCGTGCCCGGCTGGACGAAGTCGCCCGGCTGGGCGCGGCGATTGCCGACCACGCCGCCCACCGGCGCGCGGACCAAAGTGTAGCTCTCATCCTGCTCGGCGAGGCGCAGTGCGGCGCGGGCACGCTCGGCGCCGGCCCGGGCGCTCTCCAGCGCGGCGAGCAGGCTGTCCTTCTGCGCGATCGTCACCCCCGCCTTGTCCTGCGAGGCGGCGAGGCTGGCGCCGCTCTGGCGCGCCTTGGCCCGCGCGTCGAGCAGCGCCGCATGGATGCGCTCGGCGTCGCGGCGGGTGGCGAAGCCCTGGGCGAGCAGCGCCTGGTAGCGGGCATCGTCGGCCTCGGCGCGCTGGAGCTCGGCCGCGGTCGAGGCGATCGCGGTCCGCACCACCGCCACGTCCGCGCCCGCCAGCCTTGTCTCGGCGCCGTGCGACTTGATCGCGGCGAGCGCGGCGGCGACCGCGGCATCGGCGTCGCGCACCGCGGCGCGCGCGGCGTCGAGCCGGGCGGCGAACTCGCGGTCCTCGATCCGCACCAGCGGGTCGCCCGCCTTCACTTCCTGGTTGTCGCGGACCAGGAGCTCGGCGATCTGCCCGCCGATCCGCGCCGAGACGATCGTGCTGTCGGCGCGCAGATAGGCGTTGTCGGTGGTCTCGCTCGACGCCGGGCTGGCGATCCACAGCGCGCCGCCGGCGGCGAGCAGCATGGCGACGCCGCCGGCCAGGGCGGCCCTGGGCAGCTTGCGCGGTTTCCGGGCTTCGGCCTGCTCGCTCATTGGCTGATCACCAGCAGGGTGGAGGTGGCGGAGGCGAGCAGCCGGCCCTCGGCGTCGGTGAGCTTCGCCTCGGCAAAGGCGACGCGCCGGCCGATCGAGACCACCGTGCCGGTCGCGCGGACCGGGCCGGTATTCTCGGTCATCGCGCGGTGATAGGCGATCTTGAGCTCGAGCGTGGTGTAGCTCTGCCCCTCGGCCAGCGCGCTGTGGGTGGCGATGCCGCAGGCCGAATCGAGCAGGGTCGCGGCATAGCCGCCATGGATCGTGCCGAGCGGGTTGTAGGCGCGCCGGTCGGGCACGCCCTCGAACACCGCATGGCCGCTGGCGACCTCGACCAGCGCGAAGGCGAGCGTCTCGCCGATCGGCGGCTGCTTGCCTGCGGCGAGCAGCGCCTGCACCTGTGCCAGCCCGGTCATTGTGCGGCCTCCAGTCCGTAGCGCGCGCGGATCGCGGCGGCGGAATCGGCGAGGATCGCGTCGGATTCGGCCGCATCGGTGACGGTGCGCGAGAGCAGCAGCGCGCCGACCAGCTCGGCCAGCATCGAGCGGCCGGCCGCGGGAGCGTTGGCGATGCCATGTCGCGCAAGCGCCTCGCCCAGCCGCTGCGCGAGCGCGGTGCTGCCCTTGGCGAAGCGCTCGCGGGCCGCGGGTTCTAGCCGCGCCATGTCGCCCGAAAGCGCCGCTATGGGGCAGCCGCGCCCGCGCGCGTCACGGTGGACCGGCGAGAGGTAGAAACCGACATATTTGTCGAGCGCCGCGCGCGGATCGGCCTCGGCCAGCGTCCAGTCGAAGCGGTTGCGCGCCTCCTCGAACATCACTCCGATCGCCTCGGCGACCAGCGCGTCCTTCGAACCGAAGTGCGCATAGAAGCCGCCATGGGTCAGCCCGGCCTGCTTCATCAGCGCCGCCACGCCCACACCCTCCGGTCCCCTGGCGCGGATCGCGGTGGCGGCTTCCTTCAGGATCTTCTCCCGCGTCTTCCCGCGGTGCTCGGCATCGTAGCGCATGGCGCATCCTTGTTTTATATTATGCTTATCATATAATCATCGCCACACGCGTTCAAGAGGTCCGGATGGCGCAGACGATCGATCCCCAGGCGCTGCCCGACAGCCGCAAGTTCCTGATCTTCGGGGTGATGGCGTTCGGCCAGTTCATGGCGCTGATCGACATCCAGATCGTCGCCGCCTCGCTCAACGAAGTCCGCGCCGGGCTGTCGGCGAGCTCGGACGAGATCAGCTGGGTGCAGACCGCCTATCTGATGGCCGAGCTGGTGATGATCCCCTTCGCCGCCTTCCTCGCCCAGGCGCTGTCGACCCGCTGGCTGTTCGCGCTCTCCGCCGGACTGTTCACCCTGGCGAGCGCGCTGTGCGGGCTGGCGTGGAGCATCGAATCGATGATCGCCTTCCGCGCCCTCCAGGGGTTCGTCGGCGGGGCAATGGTGCCGACGGTGTTCGCCACCGGCTTTGCGATGTTCACCGGCAAGCAACGCGCGATGATCCCGGCGATCCTCGGCATGGTCTCGGTGCTGGCGCCGACATTGGGGCCCACGCTCGGCGGCTGGATCACCGATGCGGCGGGGTGGCGCTGGATCTTCTACGTCAACATCCTGCCCGGCGCCGTGGTCACCGTGCTCGCCATCCTGTTCATCCGCGTCGACCTGCCCAACCTGGCGATGCTGCGGCGGATCGACTGGATGCACCTCGCCGCCATGGCAGTGTTCCTCGGCGGGCTCGAATATGTGCTGGAGGAAGGGCCGCGCAACGACTGGTTTCAGGACCACGCCATCGCCACCGGCGCCTGGCTGAGCTTCGTCGCGCTGCTGCTGTTCCTCGAGCGCTCGTTCCGCTCCGAGAACCCGATCGTCAACCTGTCGCCCTTCCGCAAGCCGACCTTCGTCTTCGCCTGCGTGTTCAACCTGGTGATCGGCTTCGGCATCTATTCGGCGACCTATCTCGTCCCCGTCTTCCTCGGCACGGTGCGCGGCTACAACGCGGCGGAGATCGGCACGACCGTGTTCATCGCCGGCGTGGTCCAGATGCTCGGCGTGCCGGTCGCAGCAGGACTGTCGCAACGCCTCGATCCGCGGATCATGATCACCTTCGGGCTCAGCCTGTTCGCCGCCGGACTATGGCTGTTCAGCTTCATGACGCCCGAATGGGGTTTCCACGCCTTGCTCTGGCCGCAGGCGGTGCGCAGCTTCGCGATCATGCTGTGCATCGTGCCGAGCGTGAACCTGGCGCTGGCCGGGTTCGAGGGGCCGGAGCTGCGCTACGCCTCGGGCCTGTTCAACCTGATGCGCAACCTGGGTGGAGCGATCGGCATCGCTCTGGTCAACACCTGGCTGCAGGACAATGCCCGGCTCCACATGCTGCGCCTGGGCGAGGCGCTGGGGGTCGCGGGCCGCACCGGCGGCGAACTGATCGACAATCTCGCCGCCTATGCCCGCAGCTACACGCCCGACAGTGCCGAGGCGTTGCTGATGGCGCAGGGCGTGGCGGGCCGGCTGGTCCAGCGCGAGGCGATGACGCTGGCGTTCAACGACGTGTTCCGGATCATGGCCTTCCTGTTCCTCGCCGCGTTGGTGCTGGTGCCGTTCTGCAGGAGGCCGAAGCTGGGGTAGAGGGGCGCCCTTCCTTCTCCCCTCCCTGCAAGGGAGGGGTCGGGGGTGGGTTGCGACCCCGGCGAAGGCCGGGGAGCCCAGCCAGTCGGCCAGCGGAAAACAGAAAAGGCCGGGCATCGAGCCCGACCTTTTCTAACCCACCCCTTGCCCCTCCCTTGCAGGGAGGGGAATTTTAATCCCTACGCCGCAGCCCGAGCGTCAAACGCCTGGCGGGCTTCCTCGACCACCGCGAGATGCTCGAACGTCCAGACGTGCAGCGCCTTGAACGGCCCCTGGAGCGAGCGGCCGAGCGGGGTGATCTCATATTCCACCGCCACCGGCGACAGCGGCAGCACCCGACGCAGGATGATCCCGTTGCGCTCCAGCCGGCGCAGGCACTGGGTCAGCGCCTTCTGGGTCACGCCTTCCAGCAGCCGCTTGATCGCGTTGAACCGCAGCGGCCCGCCGTCCAGCACCGCCAGCACCATCATCGACCATTTGTCGGCGATCTGGTCGAGCAGCTTCCGGCTCGGGCATTCGGCCGAGAAACGGGCGGGATCGCAAATGGGCAAAGTATCCTCCGATATACCTGGGCGCATGCAGGTGCGTTCTTGCGCCCAGGTTTACATGATATACCTAGTCTCGTCCAACCAACATGGATTTCATGCCCCATGCCTGACAGCGATACCCTGTTCCGCCCCTTCGAACTTGGCAGCCTGCGCCTCGAGAACCGTATCGTCATGGCCCCCATGACCCGCAGCTTCGCGCCCGAAGGCATCCCCGGCGCGCCGAATGCGGCCTATTATCGCCGCCGGGCCGAAGGCGGCGTCGGCCTGATCCTGTCCGAGGGCACGGTGATCGACCGCCCGGCGTCGCGCAACGAAGCCGGCATCCCCTTCTTCCATGGCGAGCAGGCGCTGGCCGGGTGGCAGGGCGTGATCGACGCGGTGCACGGCGCCGGCGGCAAGATGGGCCCGCAGATCTGGCACACCGGCTCGACCCGCAGCCAGGGCGGCTGGGAACCGGACAGCCCGGTCGAGAGCCCGTCGGGCCTGCTCGGCCCGGGCACGCCGCGCGGCGAGGTGATGAGCGAGGAAGCGATCGCCGACACCGTCGCCGCCTTCGCCCGCGCCGCCGCCGACGCCAGGCGCCTCGGCTTCGACCTGGTCGAGCTGCACGGCGCGCATGGCTATCTGATCGACCAGTTCTTCTGGTCGGGTACCAACGAGCGTGCCGATCGCTATGGCGGCGCCTCGATCCGCGAGCGCGCGCGCTTCGCCGGCGAGGTGATCGCGGCGGTCCGTGCGGCGGTGGGTCCCGACTATCCGCTCGCGCTGCGCGTCAGCCAGTGGAAGCAGCAGGACTTCGCCGCGCGCCTCGCCGAGACGCCGCAGCTGATGGAAGACTGGCTGCAGCCGCTGGTCGAGGCCGGCGTCGACATCCTCCATTGCTCGCAGCGCCGCTTCTGGGAGCCTGAGTTCCCAGAGATCGACGGCGAGGAGGGGCTGAACTTCGCGGGCTGGGCCAAGAAGCTCACCGGCGCCGCGACGATCAGCGTCGGCTCGGTCGGCCTGTCGGGCGAGTTCATCGCGGCGTTCGGCGGCGAGGCCTCGACCGGCACGGGGATCGAGAAGCTGGTCGCGCGGATGGAGCGCGACGAGTTCGACCTGATCGCCGTCGGCCGCGCGCTGATCAGCGACCCGAACTGGGTCGAGAAGATCCGCACCGGCGATACCGGCAGCCTGAAGGGCTTCGACCGCTCGGTGCTCGCCGAGCTGGTTTGAGCCGGAAGGGCGGGGCGGTCTCGATGGTCGCTCCGCCAACGGCTTGGGGACGCGAAGAGCCGTACCCCGCCGCTTCAGTTCATCGCTGTCTGGAAAGTGGTGCCCGGGGACGGAGTCGAACCGCCGACACTGCGATTTTCAGTCGCATGCTCTACCAACTGAGCTACCCGGGCACGCCCGGCGAGTGCCGGGGAGCGGGCCTCTTAGTCTCGCGAATCGGGGCTGTCCACCCCTGAATGTGCATGAGGATCAACTGCCTCGCCGGGAATGCGATAGCCTTCCCCCAGCCATTGCAGCAGGTCGCGGTCCTTGCAGCCGCGGCTGCAGAAGGGCTTGTGCGCCGGATCGATCGCCTGCCCGCACACGGGGCAGCCCTGGTTCTTCGTCATTTTCAGTCCTTAGCAGACGTGAATTCGGTCACGCCGCCGATTCGCCGCGCCAGCTCCGCGGTCCAGCTGGGTTGCTGGGCGAGGCGGCGCGCGATGTTCCTGGTAACCATATGGGTAGTCGGCGGCGGCGGGGGAAGCCGCTCGATCCGGCGCAGCTCCGCGCGCGTCTCGGCGCCGGCCGGGTCGGCGCGCAGCAATTCGGGCAGCGAGGGGCGCAGGCGCCGCCGTACGATCTGGAGGAAGCCGAAGCCGTTCACTGCGGTCCGCTCGAAGGGCTGGGGCAGGGCGGCGTCGATCGCCTCGGCCACGGCATTGCGCGCGCCCTTGCCGCTTAGGGTGGGGAAGTCGATGCCGATCGAGCCGGCGATGCCGTAGCGCTCGATCGCCCGCGCCACGGCGTGCGCCGCCGCAACCGCCAGCGTGTCGAGCGGTCCGTTGCCATCGACATCGAACAGCGCCATCGCGGGGGTAGGGGAGAGGCGCAGCGCGCCGCCGGCGAATGCGATCTCGCCGGTGATCGCCTCATCGAGGACTTCGGACCAGCCGGCCTCTTCCAGCGCATCGGGCTCGTGCGCGCGAAGCGTGCGGACGGGCAGGCCGGTGGCAGTAATCCGCTCGAGCAAGGTCGGGCCGTCGCTAAGCGGCTCCTCGCTCGGCACTGCCTTGGGCAGCTTGGCGCGGCCGGGCTCGGGGATCGCCTCGCGGGTGATCTTCACGCGCAGCTTCGCGCCCTGGGTGACCGCCTTGGGGATATGGTCGCACAGTGCTTCGCCGCCGCCGTCGAGCGCGATCAGCTTGGCGGCCTTGTCGACCAGCCGGGCCTCGAGCACCGCGTCGACGCGCGGGTGCGTGCCTTCAAGCTCGATCCGGGCCTTCCAGATGCTGCCGCGCGAGACCAGGGCGGCGCGGTTCTCGCCGATCCCGGCCTCGTAGAGCCACTCAGCCAAGGGAAAGGCCGGCGCTCTCTAGCAGCGCGCGCGTCTCGAACACGGGCAGGCCGACCACGCCCGAATGGCTGCCGGCGAGATAGCGGACGAACGCCTCGGCCTTGCCCTGGATGGCATAGCCGCCCGCCTTGCCCATGCCTTCTCCGCTGGCGACATACCAGTCGATCTCGGCATCAGTCAGCCGCTTGAAGGCGACCACGGTGTCGGAGATGCGGGTGCGCGCCTTGCCGTCGGTGCCGATCAGGCAGATCGCCGACAGGCAATGGTGGCGCCGGCCGGAGAGCAGGCCGAGCATGCGGCGCAGGTCCGCCTCATCCTCTGGCTTGCCCAGGATGCGCTTGCCGACCGCGATGGTGGTGTCACCGGCCAGGACGATCTCGTCCGCGGCGCGTTCGACGGCATGCGCCTTGGCGATCGCGACGCGCAGCACATAGGCACGCGGGCTCTCGCCCGGGCGGACATCCTCGTCCACGTCCGGAGCAGCGACGCGCGCAGGCTCGGCGCCGATCCGCCTGAGCAGATCGAGCCGACGCGGCGATGTGGAGGCAAGTACGAGCCGCACGTAGCGGACCGCTTATTTGAAGCGGTAGGTGATACGGCCCTTGGTCAGGTCGTAAGGCGTGAGCTCGACGAGCACTTCGTCGCCGACCAGCACGCGGATGCGGTTCTTGCGCATCTTGCCGGCGGTGTGGCCGAGGATCTCGTGATCATTCTCGAGCCGGACACGGAACATGGCGTTGGGCAGAAGCTCAACGACCTGACCCCGCATTTCAAGCAGTTCTTCTTTGGCCAAAAATTACCTCATGGGATTAGCGCGCGCGGAAAGTGGCGGTGCCTTTACTCCGGTGCGCGGCAAAAGGGAAGGAGTTGAGGCGCGGCGCGCGCAGTCGCACGCCGCTATCGCCCCGATATGGGTGCAACTGCCCGGTTTTGCCAGCGCGGCGCTGCGAGATACTTCTTCCAATCGGCTGATTTCTACGGCATGATACATAGTTACATAATCCGGAGGTGGGACGGATGATCGTGCGCTGGGCTTTGGGCTTGTTGTGTCTTCTGGCGCCGGTCGCCCTGTCGGCGCAGACCGCGCCGCCCAAGGGAAGTCCGAGCCTCACCGCACTCGCCAACGGGGTGCGCGACGAAGCGCATGCCCGCGACATTGCGCTGAGCCGGCTCGACATCGCCGTCACGCTGCGCGGCGGCATTGCCGAGACCGTGGTGACCGCGAAGTTCGCAAATGGCGGCAAGGAGCCGCTCGAAGGCGATTTCCGTCTGGCGCTGCCGGCCGACGCGGTGGTCACCGGCTATGCGCTCGACATCAAGGGCAGGCTGCTCGACGGCGTGCTGGTCGATCGCGGCCGGGCCAAGGCGGTGTACGAGGCCGCGGTGCGCGGCCGGATCGATCCGGGCCTTGCCGAGGTCGAGCCCGACGGCGTGTTCCACACCCGCGTCTTCCCGATCCCTGCCAAGGGCAGCCGCACGATCCGGCTGCGCTATGTCGCGCCCTTGTTCAACGCGCATCGCGGCGAGGACGTCTATGTCCTGCCGCTCGACCTTGCGGCGCCGCCCGAGGGCTGGTCGATCAGCGTGCGGGCCGAGGGAGTGGGTGCCGCGCCCAGCCTGACCTGGCCGGGTCGCGAGCCGATCGCGATGACGCGCGAGGGCACTGCCTTCGTCGCGCGCGAGGAGGGCAAGCGCGCGCTGAACGGGCCGCTGATCCTCGGCCGCCCGGCACTGCCCGAGGCGTTGGCCAGCCGCAACGCGCTGGGCGAGCGCTTCGTCCAGCTCTCGGGCACGGTGCCCGCGGGTGTGCAGGACGCCGCCGAGCGCGTGCGCATCTATTGGGACCGCTCGCGCTCGCGGCTCGGCGACCACAAGGACGAACTGGCGCTGTTGCGCCGGGTGCTCGCGGGGCTGAGGCCGCGCGAGATCGAGATCGTCACTTTCAATTCGGGCGGGGCCGATCGCCGCAAGGTCGCGAGCGCCGATGCCGCGATCGCGCTGCTGGAAGGCGTGCGCTATCGCGGCGCGACCAGCTTCGCAGCCCTTGCCGGCGACCTGGTCCGCGCCGATCGCTGCCTGCTCTTCACCGATGGCAAGCCGGCGATCGATCGCGATGCGAAGGTGGACCTGCCTTGCCGGGTCGATGCGATCACGGCCTCCAAGAGCGCCGACATGGCCTGGCTGCGCCATTTCGCGACGTTGCATGGCGGACGGGCCTGGCGGCTCGGCGACGACATCGGCGAGCTGGAGAAGGCGCTGGTGCGCACCGTGCCGACGGTCACCGCGGTCCTCGACGATCAGGGCCGGCGCCTGCCCTTCGTGCCGATCGAGAGCAGCAACGGCCAGTGGCTGGTCGCCGCGCGTGCGCCCGACCAGGGCGGCGTGCGGGTGCTGATCGGCGGGGCCGAGCAGCGCCGCGCCGTGCCTGAGGCGGCGGACTTTGCCGGCGAGAGCGCGCTGATCGCGGCGGACACGCTCTCGACTCTGGGCGCCACCGAGCGCCGCGCCGACTATGTCGCGCTCAGCCGGCGCTACGGCGTGGCGAGCCCGAGCCTGTCCTTCCTCGTCCTCGAAACCCCGCAGGACTATGTCAACGCGGATGTAGCACCTCCGGCGGGCTATGACGGCGAGGATCTGGCCAGCTATCGCGCGGCGCGGGAAAGCGCCGACAAGGAAGCGGCGGAAGCTAAGCAGGGACGGCTCGAACAGGTCGTCGGCCTGTGGAACGAGCAGGTCAGTTGGTGGCAGCGCAAGTTCGACCCTATGGCCCGGCCCAAGCGCGAGCGGGACGAGCGCCAGATAATGCCATCCCCCGCCATGTCCGCGCCGGCCCCCGAGCCCACGCCGACTCCCGAGCCGATGCCGTCGGACGATAGTGACGCGATCGTGGTGACCAGCCAGCGCGCTCCGGCGAGCGAGGCGGCGGCGAGCCCGGTCACCGCGGTCATCGCGGAAGACATCGGCAAATTCCCGGACACCTCGGGCCCGCGCATCGAGATCGACGCCTGGCAGCCCGAGCGGCCCTATCTCAAGGCGTTCGATGCCGCGCCCGCCCGCTTCGACGCGTTGTTCGTCGAGCAGGAGAAGATCCACGGCACGCTGCCGGCCTTCTATCTCGACACCGCCGAATGGCTGCGGCGCCATGGCCGCGCGGGGGAGGCGCGCGAGATGGTGCTCGCTGCGCTCGACCTGCCGGTCGCCAATGAAGTGACGCTCGGCCTAGTTGCCGCACGGCTAGAGCGTTACGGCGCCTGGGATCGCGCGATCGAGCTGCGCGCGCGGGAGGCGGCGCTCGATCCCACCCGCCCGCAGCCCAAAAGGCTGCTCGCGCTGGCCCTCGCCCGCCGGGCCGAGGCAGTGCCGGCGCATGCCCGTGCCGATCTGGAGCGGGCGATCGCCCTGCTCTCCGAAGTGGCGCTCACCCCCTGGCCGGACGCCTGGGCCGGCATCGAGACGATCGCGCTGATGGAAGCCAATGCGCTGATCCCCAAGCTGCGCGCGCTGGGCGGCGATACCGATCTCGACCGGCGGCTGATCGCGCTGCTCGACGCCGATATCCGGGTGATCGCCGAATGGAACACCGACGCGACCGACCTCGACCTGTGGGTCGACGAGGCCAATGGCGAGCGGGCGATCTACAGCCATCCGCGCACCGCGATCGGCGGCCACCTCTCCAACGACATGACCAATGGCTACGGCCCGGAGGAATATTTCATCCGCCGCGCCCCCCGGGGCACCTACACGATCCGCGCCAATGTCTTCGCCGGCGACCGGATCGATCCGAACGGCCCGTCGGTGATCACGGCGCACATCATCCGCAATTTCGGGCGGCCCAACCAGAGCGACGAGTCGGTCGATATCGAGGTGCTGGGCGATGACAAGGAAGGGCGGCTGATCGGCCGGGTCGTGGTCGGCGCGAAGCCGAAATGAGGGGCATCGTGCCGGGCATGCGCACCGCCATGGGAGCGGCGCTGCTGTTGGGCCTCGGCATGCCGACCGCCGCCGTATCGGGGGATCCCGACCCGATCGCCTATGAATGCTCGGCCGAGGTGAAGTTCACCCTGCCGGGCCCATATGGCGCGCCGCCGGTGTTCAAACACCCGCTCGAGCCGAAGCGACCGCGCTGGCAGTGGCAGGCCGGATCGCACGGCCCGGAAACCATCGAGGCGAGCCTGCGGGTCGATGCAGATGGCAATGTCACCGACCTGCATATCTCATGGATGCAATCGGGCCTGCTCGGCTGGCCGCAGATCGGGCGCGCCGACCTGGACGATATCGCGCTCCACGTGACCTTCGGCGAGGCATATGGTTCGAGGCGCAAGGCGGCTGCACCCACCGAGTTCGATCCCGCACTGCTTTCCGTCGAGGTCGAGGCGCTGGAGACGCGGAAGATGAAGCGGCCGCGGCTGCTCACGCTGCGCCGGAGCTGGGATGACGCGCCGCTGGGCGGCCTTGCCGACATCCCGCCATGGCTCAGGAGCGCATCGATCCATCTGCGCTGGGAAGAGCTGAAGGCCTTTGCCGGCGATCGCAGGAGCCTGGACTTCTCGATCGAGGAGATCGTGTTCCGCGATCGCCAATTCCATCACGACCGCATCCGGGGTGGCGCGCTCGACCTGTCGGTGATGCCACAGGTGATCGAGCGTTTCCGCGAGGCCGAGGCGCTGGTGAAGGCCAAGGCCGCGGACCCCAAGGCGCAGTGCCGCAGCATCGTTATGGGGCCCGACGAGCCGGACCCGGAAGCGGAGATATAGAAAGCCCCGCCCGGATAGGTTCCGGGCGGGGCCAGTATCGGGTTCTGTCGAAAGGATCAGCCGGCGGCGTGGCCCGCCAGTGCCGCGAGCAGCAGCAGCGCCACGATGTTGGTGATCTTGATCATCGGGTTCACCGCCGGACCGGCAGTGTCCTTGTAGGGATCGCCAACGGTGTCGCCGGTCACGGCCGCCTTGTGCGCGTCCGATCCCTTGCCGCCGTAATTGCCGTCCTCGATATACTTCTTGGCATTGTCCCAGGCGCCGCCGCCCGAGGTCATCGAGATGGCGACGAACAGGCCGGAGACGATCACGCCGAGCAGCATCGCGCCGACTGCCGCGAAGCCTTGCGACTGGCCGGCGACCGCGGTGATGATGAAGTAGATCGCGATCGGGCTGAGCACCGGCAGCAGCGACGGAACGATCATCTCCTTGATCGCCGCCTTGGTGACGATGTCCACCGTGCGGGCATAATTGGGTCGGCTGGTGCCGGCCATGATGCCCGGATCGTCGCGGAACTGGTTGCGGACATCCTCCACCACCGAACCCGCCGCGCGGCCGACGGCGGTCATGCCGAAGGCGCCGAACAGATAGGGCAGCAGCGCGCCGAGCAGCAGGCCGACGATGACGTACGGATTGTTCAGGCTGAAATCGACCGGCACGTCAGGGAAGAACTCCTTGAGGTCGGTCGTATAGGCACCGAACAGCACCAAAGCGGCGAGCGCGGCGGAGCCGATCGCATAGCCCTTGGTCACCGCCTTGGTGGTGTTGCCCACTGCGTCGAGCGCGTCGGTCTTGTGGCGGACCTCGTCCTCAAGGCCGGCCATCTCGGCGATGCCGCCGGCATTGTCGGTCACCGGGCCATAGGCGTCGAGCGCGACGACCATGCCGGCCAGCGCGAGCAGCGAAGTCGCTGCGAACGCCACGCCGATGATCCCGGCGATCTGGTACGCCGCGATCACCGCGACGACGATGACGAGCGTCGGCAGCGCGGTCGACTCGAGGCTGATTGCCAGGCCCTGGATGACGTTGGTGCCGTGGCCGGTCACCGAAGCCTTGGCGATCGACTTGACCGGGCGATAGTTGGTTCCGGTGTAATATTCGGTGATCCACACCAGCAGGCCGGTCACCGCCAGGCCGATCATCATGCAGATGAACAGGCTCATGCCGGTGAACTGCGCGCCCGAGGCGAGGCCGAGCGCCGCCTCGGCAGTGACATGGTCGTTCGCCTCCAGGAAGGCGGTCGGATCGACCGGCAGCGCGCCGATCGTCGCGTTCATGTCGCCCAGCGTGTACTGGGTGACCAGGTAGATTGCCGGCACCGACAGGATCGCGGTGGTCCAGAAGCCCTTGTAGAGCGCGCCCATGATCGACTGGCTCTTGCCGAGCCGGACCATATAGGTGCCGATGATCGAGGTGATGATGCACACGCCGCCGACGATCAGCGGCAGCGCCATCAGCTTGAGCAGCTGCTCGGACGCCAGGTCCTTCACCAGCAGCGCGATCGAGACCATGGTGAGGCCGAGCGTCACGACATAGGTCTCGAACAGGTCGGCGGCCATGCCGGCGCAGTCGCCGACATTGTCGCCGACATTGTCCGCGATCACGGCGGGGTTGCGGGGATCGTCCTCGGGGATGCCCGCCTCGACCTTGCCGACCAGGTCGGCGCCGACATCGGCGGCCTTGGTGAAGATGCCGCCGCCGAGGCGCGCGAAGATCGAGATCAGCGAGGCGCCGAGCGCCAGCGCGGTCAGTGCGAGCGTCACCGCGCGCGAATTGGGCTCGAGGCCGGCCGGGCCGGTCAGGTACCAGAACAGCACGGCGATCGCGAGCAGGCCGAGGCCCGCCACGAACATGCCGGTGATAGCGCCCGAGCGGAAGGCGAGGGTGAGCCCGCCCTGCAGCGATCCGCGGGCGGCCTCGGCGGTGCGCACATTGGCGCGGACCGAGATGTTCATGCCGATATAGCCGGCGACGCCCGAAAGCACCGCGCCGGCCAGGAAGCCGATCGTCGGCAGCGTGCCGAGCGTGAAGAACACGACCACGGCGACGATCACGCCGACGATGCCGATCGTGGTATATTGCCGGCCGAGATAGGCCTTGGCGCCTTCCTGGATGGCAGCGGCGATGCTCTGCATCTTCTCGTTGCCCGCCGGCGCCTTCAGCACCTGCTGGCTGGTCAACAAGCCATAAAGCACTGCGAGCACGCCGCAGGCTATGGCGATGTACACAATCGTCATGCGTTCAAGCCCTTCCCCTATTGGATATCGAGCCGCGCCGGTCTGTGTCGCCGGATTTAAAAGGCCCGGTATGGGGGAGGCTATAGAGGGTATAGCCTGAGCGCAAGCGGCTCAGCGATGCTGGTATCCCAGTGCGATTTCCGGGACTTGGCCATCGAGCAGCAAGAATGTCTTGCCCGCCGCCGCCATCTCGCCGATCCGCGCGGCCGGCACCGGCGGGACGAAATCGGCCGGCGCGGCGAACAGCAGCTCATAATCGTCGCCCCAGGTCACCGCGCGCAGCGGATCGGCGCCGGGGGCGAGCGGCACCCTGGCGAGCGTGATGCTGGCGGTGCAGCCGCTCGCCTCGGCCATGCGGCTGGCGTCGAGCAGCAGGCCGTCGGACACGTCCATCATCGCTGTCACGTGTGGCGCCAGCGCGCTCCCATCGGCCAGCCGGGGGCGGGGGCGCAGATAGGCGGTGCCCTTGCCGCTCTCGAACCCCAGCATCGCCGCGCCGACCGGCCCGGTGATCCACAGCCCGTCGCCCGGCCGCGCGCCGTCGCGCCGGGGCACGGGCGTCACGGTCGCCCGGCCGATCGCGGTGCAGCCGAAGGTGGCGGGGGAAACCGAGATGGTGTCCCCGCCGAGCAGCGGCACGTCGTACTCGGTGAGGATCGCCCGCAGTCCCTCGACGAAGCGCTCGGCGCCGTCGACCAGCACCGCGCCGATCAGCACGCCCAGCGGCTCGGCGCCCTTGGCGGCGAGGTCGGACAGGTTGGTGGCGACCAGCTTCCAGCCAATGTCGAACGGATCGGTGCCGGGGCGGTAGTGCACGCCCTCGGCGATCGCGTCATGGCTGAGGATCAGCGTCTCGCCGCCGATGGTGAGGGTGGCGGTGTCGTCGCGCAGCTCCTGCGCGCCCGGGTGGAGCGGCAGGGTGCGCAGCGCAGCGATGAACTGGGCTTCGTTCAATTCCCAAATCCTCCCTCTCGAAGCGGGGGAGGGGGACCATTTGCGCAGCAAATGGTGGAGGGGGCCTCTCCACAAGCGGCGCTACCCGGGGAGGCGGCCCCTCCGTCGCGCTGCGCGCGCCACCTCCCCCGCTTCGCGAGGGAGGATCTGTTCAACCCCGCACTTCCTTGGCGACGGCGTCGAGGATGCCGTTGACGAAGCCCTTCTCGCGGCGGTCGTAGAAGGCGTCGGTCACGTCGAGATACTCGCTGATCGCGGCGCCGACCGGCACGTCCTTGCGGGCCATCAGCTCATAGGTGCCGGCGCGCAGGATCTGGCGCATCGGCTTGTCCAGCCGGTCGAGCGTCCAGTCGGCGGTCAGCTTGCCGGCGATGATCCGGTCGATCTCGTCGCGGCGCTCGCTCACCCCGGTGACGATGTCGTCGAAGAAGGCGATGTCCGCCTCGGCATATTCCACGTCCTCGATCGTCGCGCCCAGGCGGTGATTGTGGAACTCGTGGAGCAGCGCGGGAATCGAGACCGCTTCCATTTCGTGCTGGTACAGCGCCTGCACGGCGGCGAGGCGCGCGGCTGCGCGCGCCTTGGAACGGGACTTTGCTTGATGGCTTGGCATGGTCCGCCCCATAGGTATGTTCGGCCGATATGGCAAAGCGTCTTGCACTGATCGGATTCCTGGCGGCCATAGCGACCGCTCCCGCCGCGCATGCCTGCTCGGTCATTGTCGACCATGAACCCACCTATGCAGAGCGTCGTGCGGAGGCGAGGAAGACCATAGCGGATGCCGCCGCCATCCTCGACGGCGAAGTTGTCGAGCCCGCTGATATCAAGACCCACAAGCCGGCGAAGATACGCGTCGTCCGTGTCTTCAAGGGCGAGGTGCCCGAATTTGTCTATGTGAAGTCGTTCACCAGCTGCGACATCGACTTCACTACCGCCGGCGAGCGTTGGCGCTTCGTGCTGCAGAACGGGCCGCAGGTGTATTCCACCTGGGTCGATTATTCGAACGCGCGACACATCGACCGCCTATTGCGATCCGATCGCCGTGAGGACTGGCCGCTCTTCCCGCGCAAGCAGGACTAGCCCCGCGGCCAACTCCGCAGCGGCTCCCGCGCGGCATAGGCGATGCTCTCGTCATTCCCCGTCTGCACTTCAATCACATGCTCCGGCCCGAACGGCACTTCGGTGCCCAGCCAGAACTCGTCATTCTCGTCGATGTCGGGCTCGTTATCGAGCAGGCCGAAATAGCCGCCATCCGCGGCTTCGCGCACCACCACCCACATCCGGTCGGTGATCGGCTCCTCGTCTTCCTCCACCGCGATCAGGAAGATCAGCTTGGCGAAGTCGCCCGGCTTCAGTCCGGTGCGCGCCGCTTCGTCGGGAATGTCGAAGGCTTCGGCGTCGAGCGCATGATAGTCCACCGCGCTGGCCAGGCACCAGCCATCCTCGTCGAGATCGGGTGCGCGCATCACTTGCTCCTCAGCCGGATCGCCACCGACTCGGCGTGCGCCGGCAGGCCTTCCGCGTTCGCCAAGGCTACCGCAGCCGGCCCGATCGCCGCCAGCCCGGCTTCGTCGAGCGACAGGAAGCTGGTCCGCTTCATGAAGTCGAGCACCGACAGGCCCGAGGCGAAGCGCGCCCGGCGCCCGGTCGGCAGCACATGGTTCGGCCCCGCGACATAGTCGCCCACCGCCTCGGGGGTATGACGGCCGATGAAGACGGAACCGGCATGGCGCACCATGTCGAACAGCCCCTCGGCATTGTCGCAGGCCAGCTCGAGATGCTCGGGCGCCAGCCGGTCGACCAGCGGCATCGCGGCGACCAGATCGGGCACCACGATGATCGCGCCATTCGCGTCCCAGCTCGCCCGCGCGGTCTGCTCGGTCGCCAGCTTTGCCAGCGCGCGCTCGACGGCTTCGGCAACCTGGTCGGCAAAGCCCGCATCGTCGGTGAACAGGATCGACTGGCTGGTCGGATCATGCTCGGCCTGGCTGAGCAGGTCGGCGGCGATCCAGTCGGGATCATTGCGGCTGTCGGCGACCACCACGATTTCGCTCGGCCCCGCGACCATGTCGATGCCGACCACGCCGTAGAGCTGGCGCTTGGCCTCGGCCACCCAGGCATTGCCGGGGCCGGTGATCACGTCGACCGGCGCGATCTTCTCGGTGCCATAGGCAAGCGCGGCGATCGCCTGCGCCCCGCCGACCCGCCAGATCTCGTCCACCCCGGCAAGATGCGCGGCGGCCAGCACCAGCGGGTTCACTTCGCCATTGGGAGTGGGCGTGACCATCACCAGCCGGCCGACACCCGCCGCACGCGCCGGCAGCGCGTTCATCAGCACCGAGCTGGGGTAAGCGGCCCGCCCGCCGGGCACATAGACGCCCGCCGCATCCACCGCCCGCCAGCGCGCGCCCAGGCGGACGCCGGCGGAATCGATCTCGTCGCGATCCTCGGGCTTCTGCTTGGAATGGTAGATGGCGATCCGCTCGGCGGCGAGTTCGAGCGCGTCGCGCAGCTCGGGGGTGAGGCCTTCCCAGGCGGCGAGGCAGTCGGCGCGGTCGAGCTTCCAGCCCTGGGCATCGAGGTCGAACCTGTCGAAGCGCTGGGTATAGTCGCGCAGCGCGGCATCGCCTTCGGTCCGGACCTTCGCCACGATCGCGGCGACATCGCGCGCGACATCCTCGTCGGCCTCGCGCCGGGCATTGACCAGATCGGTGAACGCCTTGGCGAAACCGGCATCGCGGGCGTCCAGCCGGATCATTCCGCCACCGCCTTCCTGAACTTGTCGACCAGCGGCACGACGTCGGTCGCCCGCGTCTTGAACGCCGCGCGGTTGACCACCAGCCGGCTGCTCACCTCGGCGATCACCTCGACCTCGACCAGTCCATTCTCCTTGAGCGTCCGCCCCGAGGAGACCAGGTCGACGATCCGCGGCGCCAGGCCCAGCACCGGGGCCAGCTCCATCGCGCCGTTCAGCTTGATGCACTCGGCCTGCACCCCGCGCGCCTCGAAATGGGCGCGGGTGATGTGCGGGTATTTGGTCGCGACGCGGACATGGCTCCAGCCGCGCGGATCGTCCTTTTCCGCCAGGTCGGCAGGCTCGGCGACCGAGATGCGGCAATGGCCGATGCCGAGGTCGACCGGCGCGTAGAGCTCCGAATAGTCGAACTCGGCCAGCACGTCCGACCCGACGATGCCCAGCTGCGCGGCGCCATGCGCGACGAAGGTCGCCACGTCGAACGCGCGCACGCGGATCAGGTCGATCGCCGGCGTGTTGGTCTTGAAGCGCAACGCCCGCGAGCGCTCGTCCGAAAAGTCGGGCTCGGGGATGATGCCGACGCGGGCGAGCAGCGGCAGCGCCTCGTCGAGGATGCGCCCCTTGGGGACGGCAAGGATCAGCGGTTCGGTCATCGAAGCCGGGGCTTTACTCGGGGCACCCCCAAGGCGCAACAGAGCGGCCGCGGAGGGTTTCTTATGGCCAGTGAAGAGAATAACCGCGGCGCGTTTCGCATCCAGGAATTCTATTGCCGCAAGATGGATGCGCCGATCTACGCGGCCATCTGCGCCGCGATCGCCGACGGGCTGGACCGCGGAAGCGAGACCGGGCGCAAGGTGCTCGACTGGCCGGGCGAGCCGACTCGCGATGCGCTCCCGCTGCGATTGATCGGCGGGCTCCATGCGCTGGTGCTGGCTGGCAAGGACGCGGAACTGGCCGAAGTCTTCGCCGGCAGGCTGGAGGGCGAGGCGCTGCAGGCGGCGCTCAACCGCGTGCTCGCCCGCAACGATGCCGCCCTGCTCCCCTGGCTCGACGGCCCGCCCCAGACCAACGAGCCTGGCCGCTCGGGCGCGCTGATCGCCGGGCTGCTCGAAGTCGCGCGGCGCCTCGGCCCGAAGCTGGAGATCCTCGAGATCGGCTCGAGCGGCGGATTGAACCTGCTGATCGACCGCTATCGCTTTGACCTGGGCGGTGCGCTGCTCGGCCCGGCCGACTCGCCGGTGACCATCGCGCCGGTCTGGCTGGGCGATCCGCCGGCGCTGCCCGAGCTGGAGATCGTCTCCACCCGCGGCTGCGACGTCCAGCCGCTCGACGTCACCGATCCGGCGGTCGAGGCGCGGCTGTCGGCCTATGTCTGGGCGGAGACGCCGATGCGACTGGAGCGGCTGCAAAAGGCGATCGGCATGATCCGCGAGCAGGGCGTCCGGCTCGATCGCGCCGATGCCGCCGACTGGATCGAGGCGCGGCTGGCCGAGCCGCAGGAGGCAGGCGTCACCCGGGTGCTGATGCATTCGGTGGTCTGGCAATATGTCCCCGATGCCAGCACCGCGCGCATCCGCGCCGCGATGGAGGCGGCTGGTGCCGCAGCGACGTCCGAACGCCCGCTCGCCTGGGTCGCGATGGAGCCCGATCGCGCGCTTGGCGAGCAGGTGGTGAGCGTGCGGACCTGGCCCGATGGCGGCTCGCGCATCACGGTCGCCACCGCGCACGCCCATGCCGCCTGGGTCCGCCCGGGTGCGGAGCGCAGTTCCGAACAGGGCATTCTCCTCGATGCGGCGGCGGAGGTGCGGATCTGATGAAGTCGACCAATTATCGCGACACGCTGATCACCGCCTCGCCGGACAGCCCGGTGTCGGCGGGGACGATCCCCGAAAAGCCCGGCACGGTGGCCGCGGTCCAGCATGCTCTGCTGGCCGAGCCCTATTCGATGACCAGCGACGACCTGCTCTTCGCCGCCTATCGCGAGCGCGGCGGCGACAAGGATCGCGACGAATTCTTCGCCAAGCCCCAGGCCTGCCTGCGCGCCTCGCCGCTGGTGAAGCAGTTCGGCTGGGGCGTGCATCATGACGGCGAAGGGCGGATCGCGCTGCTCGGCATGGAGAGCGCCGACTATCGCCGGTTGCTAGAAGATCCCGCCGTTGCCAAAACGCCGGGGATGCGGCGGAGTCGATCCTGATCCGCCATCCCGGCCGCCCCAATCGTCATCCCGGCGAAAGCCGGGATCTCAGGCGAAGGCGCGGACGGCAGGACAAGAGCCGCAGGAGATCCCGGCTTTCGCCGGGATGACGGGTGTAGTTGCAAGGTAGGATTTCGCCTGCTCTGGTCGCTGGATGGCGTGGCACGCACTTCGATTTCGGGGTGATTCGGATCGATGCGCAGGGCGCCCGGGCAAAGTGAAACGACTTGCCCCGACTCCCTTCACTTTGCGGTCAGGCGAGCCACTCCAATATCGCCTCGGTCACCAACTCGGGCTTCTCCCAGGGCACGAAATGCCCGGCATTCGCGATCTTCACCACGGTGAGGTCCGGCACATAGCGATCCAGCCCGTCGAGCTGCACCGGCAGCAGCGCGGTATCCCGCATAGCCCAGATCACCAGGGTCGGCTGGGTCACCGGCGGGAAGGGCGCGTCGAGCCATACCGGGCGTTCGGGCGTCTCGTCGGGGGCGGGCACCAGCACCGCGCTGCCGCGATACCAGTTGAGCATCGCAGTCAGCGCGCCGGGCGGGCTCCATTCGGCCAGATAGGCGGGCTTTTCCGGCTCGAGCAGCGCGGCGTCCGTGTATTTGGCGAAGCTCTGGTCGAAGAAGGTCTCCAGCCCGATCCGCTCGACGAACTGCTCGAAGTCCGGATTGCGGAACGCGGTCATGTACTGGCTCGCCGCGCGCTGGTCGGGATCGTCGAACAGGCTGCGCTGGAAGACCAGCGGGTGCGGCGCGTTGACGATGACCAGCCGGGCGATGCGCTGCGGGTTCTGCAGCGCCGCCATCCAGGCGATCGCGCCGCCCCAGTCATGCCCGACCAGGGTGAACGGCCCGATGCCGAGATGGTCGGCCAGCGCGAGCAGGTCGCCCACCGGCTTGTCCGGCGTGTAATTCTCCACCCCCTCGGGCTTGGACGAATGGCCGAAGCCGCGCTGGTCCGGCGCGATGACGTAGTGGTCCCGGGCGAGCGCCGGGATCTGGTTGCGCCAGGTGCGGTGCGATTCGGGGAAGCCGTGGAGCAGCACCACCGGCGGGTTGGCGGGATCGCCCGCAATCGCCACGTTCAGCTCCACGCCGGTGGGCAGCGTGATGCGCTGGAGTTCGAACTCGGTCATGTCGCCTCTCCCTTTTCGGCCGAGCCTAGCGAACATGCGACGACCTGCAAGGACCCGATGGTCGCCGCGGACGTTGAGCCGCGGGACGAGAGGAGAGGGACATGCTCGCATTGCTGCCGTTGATGCTGGGGCTCGCCCTGCCGGACGGGTTCGCGACCAAGAACATCAACAGCCTGGACGGCGAGGTGCTGGCGCTGCTCGGCCCGGGCTTCGTCAGCGCGCCGCGGCCGGGCAAGCTGGCCTATAGCTGCCCCGATTGCGCCGGTCAGCCGATCCTCGGCATCGAGTTCGGCCGCCAGGTCGACGGTACCGAGGGGCGGGTCCGCTCGGGCGAGACGAAGATCGAGGACCTGCAGGCGCAATGCCAGGCGCGCAGCCCGGAATGCAGGATCGAGGCGCTCGACGCCGGCCCGGCAGTCGGCTGGGTGAGCAGCTATGCGATCGGCGAGGACCAGGGCGCCACCGCGGTGCTGATCCGCGACGGCGACCTGCTGACGATCCGCTCGGTCGCCAACGACGCTGCCCTGGCCCGCGCCAATCTCGACAAGCTGCTGCCGCTGGTGCGGGAGAAGATCATCGGGGAATGAGGCAGAATCGTCATCCCGGCGAAAGCCGGGATCTCGTGCGGCTCTTTTCCCGCCATCGCCTGAGATCCCGGCTTTCGCCGGGATGACGATTTGAGGCGGCGGGGATGACGATCACGGGGAAATCTTCCCCTTGGTCCGGCTGGTCAGATGGAACTGCCAGCACCGGTCGCAGCGATAGGCCCGCAGCTCCCAGCCGCTCTTCGCGATCGCGGCCCGCGCATCCTCCCGGGTCGGATAGCGCGCCTTGCGCCGGCAGATGCTCAGGCGGGTGCTAGGGATAGCTCACCGTCTTGGGCACTTCGGGGATCGGGATGAATTCCTTGTCGTCGCCCGGCACCTTGGGGAAGTTGCCGGCCTTCCAGTCTTCCTTGGCCTGGTTGATCCGGTCGCGGCTCGACGAGACGAAGTTCCACCAGACATGGCGCGGCGTCGCGAAGTCCTCGCCGCCGCACAGCGCAACCCGGCCGCCCCCGGCCGAGCGCAGGATCGCGGTGATGCCCGGGCGCAGGATGTAGAGGGTCGCGACTTCCATCTCGATCCCGTCGATGCTGGCGTCGCCGTATGCGAGATAGACCGCGCGCTCGGTAGCCGACGGGTCGACCGGCACTGCGCCGCCCTCGGACAGCTCGATATCGGCATAGATGGTCTGGGCATAGGTGGTGGTCGGCGCCTTCGCCCCCCACAGCTCGCCCATGATCACCCGGCAGCGCGCACCCGGTTCCTCCACGATCGGCAGGTCGGCGGCGCTGACATGCTCGAAGGCCGGGTTCATCTCTTCCCGGTCCTCGGGCAAGGCGAGCCAGGTCTGGATGCCGGAGAGCTCGGGGCCCTTTTCCCGCTCGGCGCTCGGCGAGCGCTCGGAATGGACGATGCCGTGGCCGGCGGTCATCAGGTTGACTGCGCCCGGCTCGATCGTCGCGAAGGTGCCGAGCGAGTCGCGATGGTCGATCGCGCCGGCATAGAGATAGGTCACCGTCGCCAGGTTGATGTGCGGATGCGGGCGCACGTCGATGCCGGTGCCGACGGTCAGCCGGGCCGGGCCCATCTGGTCGAAGAAGATGAACGGCCCCACCATCGTCCGCGGCTTGGACGGCAGCGTGCGGTGGACCTTGAAGCCGCCCAGGTCATGGGTGGTCGGCGTGATGATCTGGGTGAAGAGCTCGTCCATGCCGCCTCGATAGCCGAAACTACCGGGCGTTGTCAGCCGCCCGAGCGGGTATTAGGCAGGCGTCATGCCCACTTCGCTGATCGTGATCGACGACTTCCTGGAGACTCCCGACGCGTTCCGCGCGGCGGCGCTCCAGCTGACCTATCCGGATCTGCAGGGCGAATTCCCCGGGCGCAACTCGCTCCAGCGGATCGGCCTGGATGGCCTTGAGCAGGAAGTGTCGCGGCTGGTTGGCGAGCCGCTGGTCGCGCACAATCCGCCGCTCTCGCACGCCAAGTGCCGGATCACCCTGGCGAACGACAGGGGGCTGGGCCGCGTCCATATCGATCCCGGCGTGCTCTCGGGCATCCTTTATCTGAGCCGGCCCGAGGATTGCCGCGGTGGCACCGAGTTCTTCCGGCACAAGGCGACCAACAGCGACCGCGCGCCGCTCACCCAGGCCGAACTGGCGGCGGCAGGCTATGCGAGCTTCGACGCGATGCGCGAGGGGATCATCGGCCAGGACGGGCTCGACGAGAGCAAATGGGAGAAGACGATGGAAGTGCCGATGCGCTTCAATCGCCTCGTCCTGCTGCGCCCCTGGATGTGGCACACCGCCGGCCCCGGCTTCGGCGACACACTCGAGAATGGCCGGCTGGTCTATCTGATGTTCTTCATGCCGGCGGGGCGCTGAGCTTCATTCTCCCGGCGCCCGCGCCTTGATCGCCAGCGCGTGGATGCGGCCGGTGAGCAGGTCGGCGAGCAGCTTGTTGACCATGCGCTGCCGTCCAACGCGCGAAAGCCCCTGAAAGGCGTCGCTCTCGACCACCACGGTCCAGTGCGATTCGCCGGTGCCGTCATCGCCGAGATGCCCCGAATGATGATGGCTGTCGTTGATCACCTCGAGATGCGTCGGGGAGAGGCCGGCGGTGAGACGGGCGGCGATGATGTCGGCGAGTCCGCCGCTGGAAGGGTTCGTCATCGCGCCTATATAGGCGGTTTGCGCAAGGGAGGTCACGTGGCTGAGAGCCAGCCCAAGAAGGACAGGCCGAATGCACGTTTCCACGGTCGGGTGGAGGCGCAGGGGAGGTTGTGCTCGGAGCCGGGCTGCAACGAGCCGGGCGAATTTCGCGCGCCGGCGACGGGCAGCCGCGCCACGTTCGACGGTCCGGGCGAATATCGCTGGCTGTGCCTCGATCACGTCCGCGCGTTCAATTCAGGCTACAACTTCTTCCAGGGGATGAGCCCCGACGAGATCCACGACGCCCAGCGGCCCTATGCCGGCTGGGAGCGCGAGACGCGGGCCTTCACCGGCAATGGCGGTGCCGACCGCCCGCCGCGCTGGGCCGATTTCGCCGACCCGCTCGATGCGATCGGCGCACGATTCCGCGACCGCATGAAGGATCGCGGCGAGCGCAAGGACGGCAGGCCGCTGTCGGGGCAGGACCGGGAGTCGCTCAAGATCCTCGACCTCGAGATCGACGCCGACCGCACCGCGCTGCGCAAGCGCTATTCGGAGCTGGTCCGCAAGTTCCACCCCGACCGCAACGGCGGCGACCGCAGCCATGAGGGCCGGCTCCAGCGGGTGATCGAGGCGTACCAGCACCTGAAGAAGGCGCCGGCCTTCGCCTAGGGCCGCACATTCACCGCCAGCTGGTCCGCGAACGCGCGCCGGTACGCCGGCCGCGCCTCGCCGCGGGCGACATAGGCGGCGAGCGTCGGATAGTCGTCGAGCATGCCCGACGGCCGCAGGCGGAGCAGCACCGAGACCATCATCAGGTCGCCCGCGCTGAACGTGCCGTCGAGCCATTCGGCATCGCCCAGCCGTGCGGCCAGCTGGTCGAGCCGGGGCCGGATGCGCGCCTGCACCAGCGGCAGCCGCTCCGCCGCCCAGGGCTTGTCGCCCTCGAATATCCTGGCGGTGACCAGCTCGAGGATCGGCGGTTCCACCGTGTTCACCGCGGCGAACATCCAGGCGATCGCCCGCGCCCGGGCGTCGGCATCCTCGGGGAACAGCCCGGGAAAGCGCTCGGCCAAGTGGAAGACGATCGCGCCCGTCTCGAACAGCGCCAGGTCGCCTTGCTCCAACGTCGGGATCTGGCCGAAGGGATGGATCGCCAGATGCGACGGTTCCTTGAGCGCGGCGAAGGTCACCAGGCGCACGTCATAGGGCTGGCCGACCTCCTCGAGCGCCCAGCGCACCCGCGTGTCGCGGGCCAGCCCCTTGCCGCCATCGGGGGAACGGTCGAAGGCGGTGATGGTGATCGTCATCCGCTCTTGCCCGGCGAGACGAAGCCGCAGGTCACGCCTTCGGGGTCGATGATGTTGATCACCCATTCGCCGCCCGGCACCTCGTGCGGGCCCCAGATGACCTTGCCGCCGCCGGCCTCCACCTTCGCCTGCGCCTCGGTGATGTCGGGCACGCGGAAATAGAAGCCCCAGCCGGCGGGCGTGCCTGGCTGCGCCTTCATCACCGCGCCAACCGCCTCGCCCTTGCTGTCGCCATTGGCGATGAAGCTGTAATCGCCCATCTCGCCCATCGGCATGGAGCCGACCTTCTCGATGGCGAACAGCTTGGCGTAGAAGGCGAGCGCCGCGGCATCGTCCGTGGTCAGCAGCTCGTTCCAGGCGACATGGCCGAAGCCCGTGCGCTGATAGGCGGTGCTGCTCTCGGGCGAGGCACCGCGCATCACATAGAAGGGCACGCCCTGCGGATCGGTGACCATCGCCAGCCGGCCGACATCGGGGATATCGAAGGCGGGAAGATGGACCTGCCCGCCCTCCGCCACCACCGCGGCGACCGAGGCATCGACGTCATCGACGCCCAGATAGCCGAGCCAGACCGGCTTGGCGCCGCCCGCGATCATGTCGGCGTTCAGCTGCATCACGCCGCCCGCCTGGCCGTCCCCGGCGTTGATCATGCGATAGTCCATGCCGCCCGGAGGCGCCTCGGCGTCGATGTTCCAGCCACAGATCGAGTCGTAGAACGCCTTGGCCTTGCCTGCGTCCTTGGTCAGCAGCTCGTACCAGATGAAGCTTCCATGCGCGTTGGACATGATCTGTCTCCTTAATTCCTCCCCGAGCTTGCTCGGGGAGGGGACCGCCCGCCGCAGGCGGGGGGTGGAGGGGCGCCGCGCCAGCGGCGGGAAGCGGATGAGGCCACCGGCTGCGCCGGCCCCTCCACCAGCCTGCGGCTGGTCCCCCTCCCCGAGACAAGCTCGGGGAGGATCTAATACGTTAAGCCTGGGTATCGACGATGCTCTCGAAGCCGCCCCAGAACATGCGCTGGCCGTCGAACGGCATGGGCTCGGGCGGCTTCATCCGCTCGTCGGCCATCACCTTTTCCCAGCCCGCGTCGCGGGTCGCCTTGTCGGGCCATTCGATCCAGGAGAAGACCGGCGTCTCGTTCTCCTCGGCCTTCACCGCCATGTAGAAGTCGGTCACCTTGCCGCGCGGCACGTCATGGCCGAAGCCTTCCACCACGCGCAGCGCGCCATGCTCGAGGAAGATCGGGGCGGCCTTCTTCGCCATCGCCAGATAGGCCTCCCGGTCGCGCGCCGGCGCGACAAAACCGTCGATATAAGCCATTTCACTCTCCTCTATTATCTCTGTCAGGCCGCGACCGGCGCGGGCTGGAAATCGGCGAGCTGCGCGTCCATCGCCCGCCGGAAGCCGGGCCGCGCCATGCCGCGCTCGACATAGGCGGCCAGCGCGGGCCGGCTGCTGATCAGCTCGCTGCCATCGGCATTGCGCAGCACCGTCACCATCGCGATGTCCGCCACGCTGAACTCGCCGACCAGCCAGTCGCGGTCGCCCAGCGCATCGGCCAGCCGATCCAGCTTCTTTCCGATATCCTCGATCAGGCTCGGCTTGCGCAGCTTCGCCCATTCCTCGTCCTTCGAGAACAGGGTGACGTTGCCCAGCTCGAACAGCCCGGGCTCGACGCTGTTGAGCGACGCGAACAGCCAGGCGAGCGTCGTCGCCCGCTGTTGCGGATCGCGCGACAGCAGCCGCGTGTCCTTCTCCGCCAGATGGAGCAGGATCGCGCCGCTCTCGAAAAGCTGGATCCCGGCATCGTGCAGCACCGGCACCTGGCCCCAGGGCTGCTCGTCGAAATAATAAGCCGGCTTGGGCGGGACCGGGCTGATCAGCCGCGTGGTATAGGGCTGGCCGATCTCCTCGCAGGCCCAGCGCGGCCTGAGGTCGCGGACATAGCCGCGGGCGAAGTCCGGCACCCAGTTGAAGCCGGTGATCTCGATGGTCATGGCTGCCTCCTCAACCTTTCGCCGCGGCTTCCACCGCCGCGATGTCGATCTTCTTCATCGTCATCATCGCCTCGAAGCCGCGGCGTGCAGCCTCGGGATCGGCACCGAAGTTTATCTCGATCAGGCGGCGCGGGGTGATCTGCCAGTTGAAGCCCCATTTGTCCTTGCACCAGCCGCACATGGACTCCTGGCCGCCATTGCCGACGATGGCGTTCCACAGCCTATCGGTCTCTTCCTGGTCCTCGGTGAGGATCTGGAAGGAGACGCTCTCGTTCGGCTTGAAGTTCGGCCCGCCGTTCAGCCCGGCATAGCTGCGCCCGGCCAGGGTGAACTCGACGACCAGCGCCGCGCCTTCCTCGGTGCTCGGATTGTCTCCGGGCGCGCGATACACCTTGCCGACATGGCTGTCGGGCAGCAGCGAGACGTAGAAGTTCGCCGCCTCCTCGGCCACATGGTCGAACCACAATACGGTCGTGATCTTGTCTGCCATCGGTCCTCTCCTCTGGACTCTCGGGTTTTCAGGCGGGTTCTCAGGCGATCGGGATCAGCGCGCGGACGCGGGGATCGCGGAACCACAGTCCGCCCCAGGCGAGCACGCCCAGATAGACGCCGAACAGGGTGTGGCTGAACAACGGGCTGCCCACCCGCCAGTGCATCGCGACGGCGCCGCCCAGATAGCCGGTGAGCAGGATCGCCCCCAGCACGGCGGTGCGCGGCACCGCATAGAGCAGCGTGCAGACCGCCAGGATCAGCCCGAGCTGCTGGTAGAGCCCGGGCTCGCCCGGGACGCCGAGCGGCGGGCTGTAGGCGATCATCTGCGCCGGTGCGATCAGCTTGCCGCCGGCGTCCATCGCCAGGAACAGGAGGACGAGGCCGCTCAGCACCCATCCGATGATGTTGTCACGCTTCATGCCGCGTCTCCCTGGTCCCGGTTTCGCTCAGGCCGGCTCGTGGGCCGGGCCTTCGGGGAAGGCGGCCATGGCGGCTTCCATGTCCATGAACATCGGCTCGAAGATGTGGCCGTCCGGATCCTCGAAGCTGCGGCCGTACATGAAGCCCATGTCCTGCTTCTCGCGCACGTCCGCCTTGCCGCCGGCCTTGCCCGCCGCCTCGACGATCGCGTCCACTGCGTCGCGGCTGTCGCGCGAGATGCAGATCAGCGCCTCGGTGACGCTGTGCGCATCGGCGATCTGCTTCGGGGTGAAGGTCTGGAAGAAGTCCTTCGACAGGATCATGAACACGATCGTGTCGCTCAGCTGCATGGCGGAGGCCTGCTCGTTGCTGAAGCGCGCATCCTTGGTGCAGCCGATCGCTTCGTAAAAGGCCGTCGACTTGGCCACGTCGCTTACGGGCAGGTTGACGAAGATCATCTGGGTCATGTTGCTCTCCTCGGGGGTATGTTCTTCAGTAGGTGAGGGAAGGGTACCAGTCGGTGCCGCGGCCCTCGGGTGTGCAATCCAATATCGTCCACAGCGGCATCAGGTCGGGCGCGCCGCGCGGGTCCTGGCCGGGGTCCATGCTCTCGGAACCCATCTCGCCCGCCCAGAAGAACCGGATCTTGCCGTCACGCCGGGTGAAGACCAGCAGCTGCGGGATGTCGCTGCCGTCCGGCGCGATCGCATTATAGTCGCGGCTGAAGTCCTGGTCGCCATCCGAATAGAGCGGAAGGTGCTGCCAGCCGCGCTCGGCCTTGAACGCCTTCAGCTTGTCGATCGGCGAGCGCGCGGTGACCGCGAAGCCGACCCGCTGCGCGATATCGGGCGTTTCGCCGTCCCAGGCCGAGAGCAGGGACGTGCACATCGGGCAGGGCCGCTCGCGCTGCGGGCCGAACATCCAGGTGTAGACCACCAGCGTATCGTGACCCGCGAACAGGTCGGCCAGCCGGACCGGGCCATTCTCGCCCTGGAAGACATAGTCCCTGGTCACTTCCGGCCCCGCCGGCAGTGCGCGGCGCTGCTCGGCCACGCGCTCCAGATGGCGGCGCAGCTCGATCTCCTCGGCGAGCAGTGCGGTGCGTGCTGCGCGATATTCGGAGGACTCGCCGGGCCAGCGCGAAGTCTCGCGCGCGGCCAGTTCGGCGGCAGGTACCAGTGTCATCGGACTAAACCTCCACTTCGGGTGGCCAGCGAATCGCTTTCTTGATCCTGATGCCCGACTCGGTTATTAAAAGCAACCATGGAGTCACAAAAAGTAACTAGCAACGATTTCGCCAAGGCGCGCCGCTGGTATCAGGACGCGTGCGGGACGGCGCTCGCAATGGATCTCATTGGAGAACGCTGGTCGCTGCTGATCGTTCGCGAATTGCTGCTGGGCCCACGTCGTTTCGGCGAAATCCGCGGCGCGCTGGAGGGATTGAGCGCCAATATCCTGACGCAACGGCTCGAAGGCCTGGAGAAGGGCGGCATATTGCGCCGCAAGCAATTGCCTTCGCCGGTCAACGCCCAGGTCTATGAGCTGACCAAATGGGGCGCCCAGCTCGAGGAGCCGATCTTCGCGCTCAGCCGCTGGGCGGCGGGCTCGCCCGCGCACGACGTCACCCTGCCGCTCAGCAACGGTGCCTTCATGCTGTCGCTCAAGACCATGATGAACCGCGAGGCTGCGCGCGCGCTGTCGGTCGATCTCGGCTTCCGGGTGGGCGGCGAGCCGTTCCGTGCGCATATCCTGGATGGCGGGCTGGTGATCGAGCGCCGCGATCCCGCCGGCGCCGATGTGCTCTTCGAAGGCGTGCCAACCCCGCTCGCCGCGACTTTCTACGGTCCGTTGCCGCTCATCGAATCGATCCGCGAGGGGCGGGTGGCGGTCACCGGCGACCTCGCGCTGGGCCAGCGCTTCGTCGACCTGTTCGGGTTGCCTCGGTTCGAGAATGACTGAGGCCCCTTGCTCGTCATCCCGGCGAAAGCCGGGATCTCAGGCGATGGCGCGGGACGCGGGAAAAGAGCCGCACGAGATCCCGGCTTTCGCCGGGATGACGGGAAGAGGAGGGGTGACGGCTGCCTTGCAAAATAGGATTTCGCCTGTTGCACTCCTGCAGCCGGGTCGCCGCCCGGTCGCTCTTTGACCCGGTAGGAAAGATAGGACCCCGCCCGCGCAACAATGCTGCGAGATGCGAAGCCTTCGCGGCAACCGTGTCAACTCAAGCGCCGCGAAAACCCGCTTTGGCGTGTACTTCGTGGACTTTGGCGAGTCGGTCCCGCCCGCGCGGTAGGAAAGCGTCAGACCCGGTTGCAGAAGCCCGGCTTGCGGTCGCCGGCGTCCCAGCAGCCGTCGAGGATCATCGTCTTCAGCGTCTCGCAGCCACGCTGCGGCCCGCACTGGCCGTCGGGATTGACCACTGCGCATTGCCGGGCGAGCAGCGCCGCCTTCTGCCAGCCGATCTTCGAGGCACAGGTCGGTCCGTTGTCGCGCCAGTTCCAGCGCTTCTCGCGCGGCCGATAATGCACCGGCCGCGGGCGAACCGGGGCGGGGCGCCACTCGGGCTCGGGCGTCCAGCGCTGCGGCCCGCGCAGGTAGCGGCGATAGGCAGTGGCGACGCACCCGGCGGTCTCGCAGGCGTCGCGCTCGCTCGCCAGCGCCTGGAGCTGCTGGCGCTGGACCCAGAGCTGCTGCTTGCTCGCGCCCTGCCGGTCCTCCGCCCATTGGCCGGCCAGGGTACGGTGCAGCCAGTTCAGCCCCTTGTTGTCGCAGACCAGCCACTGGCCGCGGCGCAGCCGGCCCTCGCAGCTGGGATAGACGGCCAGCCATTCGGGTTCGCGATCGATCGGGCGGGCCACCGGGGGCGGGGGACGGTGCGGCGGCGGTGCCGGCTGCTAGCCCCAGTCGCACGCCGCCAGCGGCGCAAGCAGCGCCAGGAACAACAGCTTCCCGTTCATCGACTTCCCCAAGAATCGGTGTTGGTACGCGACCGTTGCTTTGACGTCATGATCCCATGAAAGCCGATTCGAGGAAAGGGCTTGCGACCGGGGCGGCTGATCGTGCGATTTGCGCGAAGCCCGTTGCAGTGCGGCACGGGAGCTTCTAGTCGCCGTCGCGACGGAAGGACGAATAGATGGCGGACATCCCCAACACCCAGCCCGACAGCCGGGAAACCACGATCCTCGAAGCGCCCGACAAGATGGTGAAGGTGCGCGACCTGTTCGGGATCGACAGCGACCTCGAAGTACCCGCGTTCAGCGAGGCGGACGAGCGCGTGCCCGATCTCGATCCGGCCTATGTCTTCGATCCGGATACCACGCTCGCGATCCTGGCCGGCTTCGCCCACAATCGCCGCGTGATGGTCCAGGGCTATCACGGCACCGGCAAGTCGACGCATATCGAGCAGGTGGCGTCGCGCCTCAACTGGCCGTGCATCCGCATCAACCTCGACGCGCATATCAGCCGTATCGACCTGATCGGCCGCGACGCGATCGTCCTCAAGGACGGCCAGCAGGTCACCGAGTTCCGTGAGGGCCTGCTCCCCTGGGCGCTGCAGACCCCGACGGCTCTGGTCTTCGACGAGTATGACGCGGGCCGCCCGGACGTGATGTTCGTGATCCAGCGCGTGCTCGAGACCGAGGGCAAGCTGACCCTGCTCGACCAGAACCGCGTGATCCGCCCGAACCCCTATTTCCGCCTGTTCGCCACCGCGAACACGGTCGGCCTGGGCGACACCAGCGGCCTCTATCACGGCACCCAGCAGATCAACCAGGGCCAGATGGACCGCTGGAACATCGTGGTGACGCTCAACTATCTCCCCGCCGCGGTCGAGGCGCAGATCGTTCTCGCCAAGTCGGGCGATTTCGACAAGCCGGGCGGCAAGGAGCTGGTCGAGAACATGGTCCGCGTGGCCGACCTGACCCGAAAGGGCTTCGTCAACGGCGACATCTCGACCGTGATGTCGCCCCGCACCGTGATCACCTGGGCGCAGAATGCCGAGATCTTCAAGGATGTCGGCTTCGCCTTCCGCCTGTCGTTCCTCAACAAGTGCGACGAGGCGGAGCGCGCGCAGGTGGCGGAATATTACCAGCGCGTGTTCGGCAAGGACCTGCCGGAGAGCGTGGTCGGCAAGGCCTGAGCGACCGGGTCGACGCTCCGCGCCGCTGGGCGGTGCGGGCGTCAGGCCGTCTCGGTCACGCGGTCACGCGGGTTGAACTCGGCGATCAACGCCATGGCCAGCCACACCGCCAGCGTCGGCTGGAGCTTGGGCGGCAGCTGGGCGCCGGGCGAGACCATGGTGCCGAGCACATAGGGCAGTGCCGCGATGAGGGCGAAGGCGAGGATCGAGTAGGCGATCCGGTGCCGGCTCGACGAGACATAGAGGATGGTGATCACCATCGACGCCGTGGTGAACAGCACCAGCACATAGTCCTTGGTGCTCAGATTCTCGGTGGTCGCCATCACGAAGCCGAGCACCGCGCCGAAGAAGATGCCGAGCCCGCTGAGGTTCGCACTATACTCGCCATGGCTCATCCGGCCGACAAGGCCGATACGATCGAGAAACTTCATCTGATCCCCCTTCGGGCTTGATCCTGGGGGACAAGGCACACAAAGACAATCGCGATGGCTGCCGACTCTCCTCTCGACCGGTTCCGCAACGTCCTTGGCGGCACCGCCCGCGCGCTTTCGGGCGAGCGCGAGGCCGAACTGAGCTTCACCGGCGAGGCGCCGCGCCAGGACGGGCGCCAGATCAAGGTGCCGGCGCCCTCGCGCGGCCTGCCCGCCGAGGAAGTCGCCGAGGCGCGGGGCTTCGCCGACAGCTTCGCGCTGCGCATGCGCCACCACGACAATGCACTCCACCTGAAGAGCGCACCCAAGGAGCCGGTGGCGCGCGCGGTGTTCGACGCGGTCGAGACGGCGCGGGTCGAGGCGCTGGGTTCGCGCGGCTATGCCGGCATCGCCGCCAATCTCGAGCATGCGCTCGAGCTCAAACTGCGTGCCGATCCGATCAACCGTGCGCGCAACCGCGAGGAAGTGCCGCTTTCCACTGCGCTCGGCCTGATGGTCCGCGAGCGGCTGACCGGCCGCGAGTCGCCGGCTGCCGCTGCGCTCGGCATGGCGCTGATCCGCGACTGGATCGAGGAGCGTGCCGGCTCGGACCTCGACGCGCTGGCGCTGGCGATCGACGACCAGCGGGCCTTTGCCTCGCTCACCTCGAAGCTGCTTCAGGACCTCGAGCTGACCGAGGGCGATCTCCTCCCCGACGAAGCCGATGAGGGAGGCGGCGAGGACGAGGGCACCGACGACCAGGAACAGCCCGGCGACGAGGAAGGCGAGAGCGAGTCGAGCCAGAGCGAGGGCCAGGCCGAGGCGCGCGGCGAGCAGCGCGAGTCCGACCAGGGTGAGGAAGGCGAGCAGCAGCAGTCCGACGCGATGGAGGATGGTGACGGCGAGCCCGGCGACGAAGGCGAAGAGGGCATGATGCCCGTCCGCCCGAACCGTCCGTGGAGCGACCTGCCGCCGCAGTTCGAATACCGGCCCTACACCACCCAGTTCGACGAGGTCGTCGCCGCGACCGATCTCTGCGACACCGAGGAGCTGGATCGCCTTCGCTCCTATCTCGACCAGCAGCTCGTCCATCTCCAGGGTGCGGTGACCAAGCTCGCCAACCGGCTCCAGCGCCGGCTGATGGCCCAGCAGAACCGCAGCTGGGACTTCGACCAGGAAGAGGGCATCCTCGATGCCGCGCGGCTGGCGCGCATCGTCGTCAATCCGATGCTGTCGCTCTCCTACAAGAGCGAGAAGGACACCGAGTTCAAGGACACGGTGGTCACGCTGCTGATCGACAATTCGGGCTCGATGCGCGGGCGGCCGATCTCGATCGCGGCGATCAGCGCCGACATCATGGCACGCACGCTGGAGCGCGTCGGGGTGAAGACCGAGATCCTCGGCTTCACCACCCGTGCCTGGAAGGGCGGGCAGAGCCGCGAGAAATGGCTGGCCGACGGCCGCCCGGCCCAGCCCGGCCGCCTCAACGACATCCGCCACATCGTCTACAAGCAGGCCGACGAGCCGTGGCGCCGGGCCAAGAAGTCGCTCGGGCTGATGATGCGCGAAGGGCTGCTCAAGGAGAATATCGACGGAGAGGCGCTGCTCTGGGCCCACCAGCGGCTGATCGGCCGGCCGGAGGATCGCAAGATCCTGATGGTGATCTCGGACGGCGCGCCGGTCGACGATTCCTCCCTGTCGGTGAACTCCGGCTCCTATCTCGAGCGGCATCTGCGCCAGGTGATCGGCTGGATCGAGACGCGCTCCCCGGTCGAGCTGGTCGCGATCGGCATCGGCCACGACGTCACCCGCTATTACCAGCGCGCCGTGACGATCATGGACGCCGAGCAGCTCGCCGGCACGATGGTCGAGCAGCTGGCCGCCCTGTTCGATACGGAATGATGCCGAATCCGCACGCGAGCTGGCGGGAAGGGTTGTGAAGGCCGACCCCATGTTCGATGCGGCGAGTCGTCGGGCGCCGCCTGCGGAACTCGACCATGATCGCGGCCGGATAACCCCCGGCAAGGGGTCCGCGATCTTCACCGTGCTCGGTTCGGGGGCGTTGGCGGCGATTGCCTTCCTTTCCGCCACGGCTTGGGCAAAATGGGTCGGCGGGGTGCTGCTGCTCCCCGGCCTGTTCATGCTCCCCTCGCTGACGCGGTGGCATGATGTCTGCTGGGACGGCTTTGGCATCCAGGGTACGAGCAGGATGTTCGGGCCCACACTCGGATGGGCGCGGGCGAAGATCGCCTGGCGGGAGATCGTTCGCGTCGGCAAGACCATGACCGGCTATTGGTACGTCGAGGCCGAAGACGGGCGCCGTGTCTACTGGAGCTATCTTTACCTGGGATATCCGGTGCTGGTTGCCCGGCTGAAGCAGGCCTGCCCCGATCTGGATCTGGACGCTGCCGAGGGGCTGGAATGAACGGCCGTGGGATTGAGCCGCCCCCGGGTGGCTTCGCGGGGCCGGTCAAGCGGTCGGTCACCATTGCCGGGCACCAGACCTCGATCAGCCTCGAGCCGCTGTTCTGGGATGCGCTCGAAGCAGCTGCCGCCGAACGGTCGCTGCCGCTCAACGCGCTGGTCGCGGCGATCGACCACGCCCGGATCCAGGGCGAGGACCCGCCCAATCTCGCCAGCGCGCTTCGGACCTGGCTGCTGGCGCAACCGCGCGCCTGAGCGCTCCCATGCAGACCCGGCGGTAACGTTTCGTAACAATTTCGCGACAAAGTTGCGAACCGCTCTCATTAGCATTGACTCTGAGAACGCCTCGCAATAGCTGGCGGCGAAACAATCCGCTAAGGGGGTTACCCAGTGAATCTTTCGAACGGCGCCGCAGCGCCTGCTTTCCTCGCGCTCGCCTGTGTCGGCTTCGTCGCCAGCGCGCCCGCCCATGCCGCGACCGATGGCCCCGATGCCAAGACCCCCGCCGCGGCCGAGGACGACCAGGACCGCGCCGGGCAGGATCACATCACCGTCAACGGCCAGATCTATCAGCCGAAGCAGGAAAGCCCGAAGAACACCCGTCCGCTGCGCGACACGCCGCAGACGGTGACCGTGATCACCGCCGAGGTCATGGAGCAGCAGAATATCCTGTCGCTGCGCGACGCGCTGGCGACGGTGCCCGGCATCACCTTCGGCGCCGGCGAGGGCGGCAGCGGCTATGGCGACAGCATCAACCTGCGCGGCTTCAGTGCCAACAACGACATCACGGTCGATAACGTCCGCGACAGCGCGCAATATACCCGCTCGGACAATTTCAACATCGAGCAGATCGAAGTCACCAACGGCTCGAACTCGGTCTATTCGGGCGGCGGCTCGGTCGCCGGCAACATCAACCTGGTCAGCAAGCGCCCGACCGGCCGGGATCATTCGGTCGTGCAGGCCGGCGTCGGCACCGACGAATATTACCGCGCCACCGCCGATATCGAGCGCAAGCTGAGCGACAGCGTCGGCGTTCGCCTGAACGCCATGTACCACCACAATGACGTGCCCGGCCGCGAAGTCGAATATGCCAAGCGCTGGGGCGTGATGCCCTCGGTCACCTTCGGCCTGGGCAGCCCGACCAAGCTGACGCTGATCTACCTCCATCAGGAGGACAACAACATCCCGCAGTTCGGCGTGCCCTATGTCAGCAGCGTGACCAACGGGTTCACCGGCCAGGTGCCCGGCACCAGCCGCAGCGGCTATTACGGCTTCCGCAACCTCGACAAGCAGGACAGCAATGTCGACCAGGCGACGGCGATCATCGAGCACGAGCTGAGCAGCACGATCTCGCTGCGCAACCTCACCCGCTACCAGGACGTCGAGCAATACTCGATCGCGGACGGCCCCGAAGGTACCTTCTGCCTGCCGAGCGGCTTCACCGCGGCGGGCCTGGCCTGCACCACGCCGGGGCTGTTCACGCCGAGTGGCGGCTCGCGCGGCAATACCCGCGATACCCGCAACCAGATCATCTACAACCAGACCGACCTCAAGGGGACGTTCGACACCTTCGGCGTCGAGCATAGCTTCGACCTGGGCTTCTCGATGTCGCGGGAGTTCTACGACCTGCGCTCGGGCAATTCGCAGCGTAGCGCCAACGGCACGGCTGCCGTCATCCCGCCTTATGCCTGGAACGATCCGAACCTGAACGACCGCAACGTCTATAGCGGCCCGGTGAACTTCATCGTCGGTTCGCGGAGCCATGCCGAGATCGCCAACAAGGCGGTCTACCTGTTCGACACGATGAAGCTGTCGAACCATTTCGAGCTCAATGGCGGCGTGCGCTGGGAGCGCAACATCGGCGAGAACACCGCCTATACCATCGCGACCAGCGGCGCGGCGCTCGGCCAGATCACCGCCGTGACCCGGACCGGCAACCGCGACAGCCTGTTCTCCTACCGGATCGGCGCGGTCTACAAGCCGGTCGAGGCAGTCAGCCTCTATGTCGCCTATGGCAACTCCAAGACGCCGTCGCAGAGCACGGTCAACGGCAGCTGCTCGGCGACCGGCGCTTCGCAGACCTGCAACGTCAAGCCGGAAGGCGCCAAGAACTACGAGATCGGCGGCAAGGCCGAGCTGTTCCATGGCGGCCTGCTGCTGACCGCCGCGCTGTTCCGCACCGATCGCGACAGCTACAAGGTCGCCTCGAACGACCCGACCGTGCCGGACCAGCAGCTCGACGGCCATTCGCGCGTCGACGGCATCGCGCTGGGCGCCACCGGCCACATCACTTCGGCGTGGCAGATCACGGCGAACTACACCTATCTCAAGAGCAAGCTGATCCAGTCGCTCTCCGACGAGTGCCTGCGGGCAGCTGCCGCGGCGACCAACAACAATGTGATCGCGGGCTGCAGCAACAGCGCGCTGTTCCCGGATCCTGCCAAGGGCGCGGCGATCAACCAGACCCCCAAGCACTCGGGCAGCCTCTACACGGCCTATACTTTCCCGTTCGGCCTGACGCTCGGCTATGGCGCGACCTATCAGGGCAAGTTCGCGATCAACCTTCCGGCGATCGCCACGACGGGCGCCGGCGCCCTCACCACGCTGACCCCGGTGCTCTATTCGAAGGACTATCTGATCCACAATCTGACGGTGGCCTACGACATCACCCACGCGTTGCAGGCGCAGCTCAACGTCAAGAACATCGGCGACAAGCTCTACTACACCCGCATCCGCGCCAATAACGGCTGGGCGACCCCGGGCGACGGGCGGTCGGCTGTCCTGACGCTGAGCTACAAGTTCTGATATAGCCAAGGCATGACGCAGCTCGATCGACTGTCGAGCGAAGACATCGCCGCCCGCCTCTCCGGTTCGCCGGAGGCGCGGGCGGCGTTGATTCGCGAAGGGGCACAGGCCGGCCTGGCCGAGGCGCAGGCGGTGCTTGGCCAGATGCTGCTCGACCAGCAGAAGCCCGTCGAGGCGTTCGGCTGGTTCTGGAAGGCGGCGCAGCAGGGCAATGCGATGGGGCTCAACATGCTGGGGCGCTGCTACGACCTGGGCTGGGGCACGCCGGTGGACAAGCTGCGCGCGGCGGAATGTTTCCGCGTCGCCGCCGAGGCCGGGCTCGACTGGGGCATGTACAATTACGGCTCGGCGCTGGCACTCGGCGCCGGCTTGACCCAGGACAAGGCTGCGGCGCTCGGCTGGTTCGAGAAGGCGGCCGCAATGGGCCACGCCAAATCCACCAACTTCGTCGGCAGCTTCCATGAGGAAGGCACGATCGTTCCGCGCGACATGGCGGCGGCGGCAGCCTGCTATGCCCGGGCGGCCGAGGGCGGCGACTTCCGCGGCATGTTCAACCATGCCCGGATGCTCGCCGAAGCGGGCGACATCGACGGCGCCCTGCAATGGATCGAGCGGTGCGGGGCGGAGGCGAAGCCGGTGTTCCGCGACAAGGCGCTCGCCTGGCTGGCCCAGGTCCCGGACCCGCGTCTGCGCACCGAAGGCACCGCCGCCTTGCGGAAGGAACGCTGATGCTGATCGCCATTCCCGAGCTGCTCTCGCCCGAACAGGTGGCCGAACTGCGCGGCGTCATCGACGCGGCGGAGTGGGTGGACGGCAACGCCACCTCGGGCGCGCAGTCGGCGCTCGCCAAGCAGAATGAGCAGCTGCCCGAGGGCGGCGAGGCGCATCGCTGGGCCGGGGCGATGGTGCTCGACGCGCTGGGCAAGTCGCCGCTGTTCTTCGCCGCCGCGCTGCCGCTCAAGGTCTTCCCGCCCTTGTTCAACCGCTATGGCGGCGGGCAGAAATTCGACACCCATGTCGACAATGCCGTGCGCATCCAGCGCGGCAGCGAGTTCCGCATCCGCAGCGACCTGTCGATGACCGTTTTCCTCGAGGATCCCGCGGCCTATGACGGCGGCGAGCTGCTGATCGAGGGGCAGTTCGGCGTCCAGTCGGTCAAGCTGCCGGCGGGGCACGCGATCCTCTATCCCTCGTCGAGCCTGCACCGGGTGGCGCCGGTGACGCGCGGGCGGCGGGTGGCGAGCTTCTTCTGGATCCAGTCGATGGTGCGCGACGACAGCGCACGGCGCATCCTGTTCGAGACGGACCAGGCGGTGCAGCGGCTGGCCGGCACGCTCGGCAATGACGACCGATCGGTGATCGAGCTGACCGGCGTGTACCACAATCTCCTACGCCGCTGGGCCGACGCCTGAGCCAAAGTCCACGAAGTACACGTCCGAAGCGGGTTTTCGCGCGCGGAAGTTCACTAAGTTCCTGCCAGTGAGCCTCGCCACGAGCCTGGTGCGCAACATGCTTGCGCAGGCGTGATCCTATCTTTCCTACCGGGTCAAAGAGCGGCCGGGCGGGGCTCGGCTGCGGGAGCCAAGCAGGCGAAATCCTATTTTGCAACCTAGTCGTCATCCCGCACCTTACCGTCATCCCGGCGAAAGCCGGGATCTCAGGCGATGGCGCGAGGAAGGAGCCGCACGAGATCCCGGCTTTCGCCGGGATGACGGTTTGGGGGGAAAGGCGGTTGGGGTGGAGGCTAGAGCATCGCCTGCAGCACCGGGGAGAGATGCTCGGTGAAGCCCGTGCCGTCGCGCACTGCCATGTGCACCGCGAGCCCTTCGCGTTCCGCCAGTGCCATACCCTCCGGACCCAGCACGCTGAGCGCCGTCGCCCAGGCGTCTGCCAGCATGCAGCTCGGGTGCAGAACGGTTGCCGACGTCACGCCATTGTCGAGCGGATGGCCGGTGCGTGGATCGATCGTGTGGGGATAGTCGCGGCCGGCATGGGTGAAGCTGCGGCGATAGTCGCCCGAGGTGGCGACCGACAGGCCGTGCAACGCGGCGCGCATCGGGGCGAGGCGGCTGCCGGGCGGCACCTCGAGATCGACCCACCAGGGCTGGCCGTCGGGCTTGATGCCTTCGCCGCGCAGCTCGCCGCCGACCTCGATCAGGAAATCGCGCAGCCCCATGCTGCGGAGCATCTCGGCGACGCGGTCGACGCCGTGGCCCTTGGCGATGCCCGAGAAATCGAGCCTCGCCTCGGTATGGCGGCGGGCGCGGCGGTCGTCCTGCTCGATATGGGCGCGGCCGGAAAGGGCGCGGTCGGCGGCGATCTCGGCGTCGCCCGGAACGCCTTGGCGCGGGCCGGGCGGGCCGAAGCCCCACAGATCTGCGAGCGCGCCCATCGCGGGATCGAAGGCGCCGCCGCTCCTCTCCGCCACGTCGAGCGCGGCGGCGAGGACCTTGGCGAAGCCGATCGGCAAGGGCTGCCAGCGGCCGGGGGTGCTGCGGTTGAAGCGCGAGAGATCGGAGTCCGGCGCCCAGTGGCTCATCTCGGCGACCACGCGGTCGAGCTCGGACTGGATCGCGGCGGCGATGCCCTCGGGCGCAGCGACGATGCGGGCGGACCAGCTGGTGCCCATGGTCTGGCCGGCGCAGGCGACGACCGGGGCGCCCGCCTGGCGGCGATGGAATGCCGCCGGGGAGAGGGCGGGGGGGATGGCTATGCGGGGTTCGATTTTGGGTGTCCTGAACTGGCGCCGGTGCAAATAGCCCTCTCCCCATCGGGGAGAGGGTTGGGAGAGGGGCAGGACTTTGCCGCGCTCCCGGCGTTGGCGGATCGGGACACACTGCCCCTCTCCCCGGCCCTCTCCCCGATGGGGAGAGGGAGAAGGAGAATTACGGCGCCAGCACTTCGAGCGTGGTGACATAGCTCACGCGGGCACGGACCGGGCCCATCGGGCGGCCGCCGGGGCCACCCGGGCCTGCCTGCGGACCACCGGCCGGTGCGGCGCCCTGGCCGCCCGGAGCGCCCTGCGGACGCGGGCCGCCCTGGCCACCACCGCCCGGGCCTTCGCCGCGCTCGCCGCCTTCGTTGACCATCACCCAGTACATGCCGGGCTGGCCCCATTTGATCGAGACCTTGCCCTCGGCATCGGTCTTGAGGATCTGCTCGTGCAGCGCATCACGATAACGAATACCGCCCGGGATCACCGTGACCGTGAGGCCGGCGCCGGGCTTGCCGTTCTTGAGGAACTGGAAATTGCCGGGCTCATTGGTGACCAGGTCGTTCGGGTGGGTGACCGGCACCAGTTCGATGCCCTTGCCGCTGGTCTTGAACACGGTGTTGGTCGGCGCGCCCTGGGTGATGAAGATCTCGTTGCGCGAGACATTCTCGGCGGTCTGCACGTCGGTCGCGCCGGCCGGGATCGCCGCGGCGAGATTGGCGGTGTTGGTGCCGCGCGGCAGCATCTTGCGCTCGCCGTTCAGCACATAGCTGCCGAACACGCCTTCATTGACCACGGCGACCTTGTAGGTGCCCTGCTGGGTCAGATGCAGGTCGAAGGTCGCGCGGAACTTGCCGACATTGTGGTTCTCGACCTTGCCCTCGGTGCCGTCGGGCTGGGTGACCACGGGCACCGCGCGCAGCGGCTGGTGATCGAAGAAGAACAGGTCGTTCGACACGGCGGCGTCGACGGTCACCCAATTGTCGGTGCCCGAGACGGTGGTCGAGCTCGGCAGCATCCACTGGCGATGCGCGATGGCGGCAGGCGCTGCGATCGCGATGACGGCAGCGGCGGCGAGAAGCGGCTTGCGGAAGTTCATTGCTCTATTCCCCCTGAGAGATCAGCGCTTGATCGAGACGGTGACGGCGCCGAGTTCGCTCGCGCCCTTGGCGCTGGCGGTGACGGCCTTGCCGTTCCAGGTGAAGGGCACGGTGACGACCTCGCGGCCGCCGACTTCGCGCGCGGCCTCGACCAGCAGCTTGTAGTTGCCCGGAGCGAGCGCGGGCAGGCCGCCCTTGCCGCCGGCCAGCGCGATCTTGTGCGTGCCCGCGCCCTTGGTGGCGCCGGTGACGCCGTCGGCCGGGAAGGTCATGCCGCGGCCGACCACGCGCCACCACTGGCGCATGTCGCGTAGCCACTTGGTGCCGGCGCCCTCGGCGCTGCGCCCGTCGAAATCATACCAGACCTGGAGCGTGCGCGGGGCGGCGCCCTCCTTCTCCAGCCAGATCGCGACATAGGGCTTGTGATATTCGGCGACCCGCAGCTGCGGGATGGTGACCGACAGATCGAGCGTCTGCGCGCCGGCGGCGCCGGGCAGGCCCGCGCCGATCGCCGCGAGCGTGAGGCCGGTGATGCGATACTGCATGGATTTGGGCTCCCCTAGTGGATCAGGAAAATGGCGATGAGCGCCGGGATGACGAGGCCGGCGATGACGATCGGCCAGGTGCTCTTGCGGTGCTTCGAGTGCATCCACAGCAGCACCAGCCCGGTGAGCGTGAAGACGATGCAGGCGAAGACGAAGATGTCGATGAACCACTTCCAGGCGGTGCCGGCATTGCGGCCCTTGTGGAGGTCGTTGAGATAGGCGACCCAGCCGCGCGAGCTGACTTCGCTGGTCACCGCGCCGGTATCGCGGTCGATCGAGATCCAGGCGTCGCCGCCCGGGCGCGGCTTGGCGAGGTAGATCTCGCCGGCCGACCATTCGGCGGTGCCGCTCGCGTCGATCTTGACCTGGTCCTGCACCCATTTGGCGACATCGGCCGGGATCGGCTTCTTGCTGTCCGGCTGGTCGTCGGCCTTCACCTTGGCGAGCAAGGGCGCGGGCAGCTGCACGGCATGCTCGACCGACTTGGGCGAGGCCTCGATCTCGGCGGCATGGTTGAGCGTGAAGCCGGTGATCGCGAACAGCAGCAGGCCGACCAGGCTGATCGCCGAGCTCATCCAGTGCCAGGTGTGCAACTGCTTCAGCCAGAAGCTCTTGCGGGCGCGCTTGGCTTTGGCCTTGGCCAGTTCTTCTGCCTGGGCGGTGGGGGCGTGCATTTTGGGTGGGCGGTTCCGAACGATTCGATGTCGGTCCGATAACGCGAACGATTCGCAATTGCAAACCTGATGCGGGTGCCGGGGTGATCGATTCCGCGCCGCGCGGAGGCTGGACGCAGCGGAAAAAGACGGGCCGGAGTCCAATGCCCCAATGGCATGGAATCCAAGGTGTTTCTCGCTAATGCAGCAAAGATGCGCCGCAGTGCAGCGACGAATGTTTCTTGCCGTGTTCCAAGAAATTACGCAGCATCCTTCCAGATAAAGACTTGGGAGGACTGGATGTCGGCACTGTATCTTGGTCTTGCGGTGGTTTGCGTGGTCGGGGTTTCGGCCTGTCTGGGCGGCATGTACCTCATCCTGCGGAGCACCCCGGCGGTGCGGCGACCCGACGAAGCCTGAGTCTTCGGGGCATGAAAAACCCGGCCGGTCGCAAGGACCGGCCGGGTTTTTCTTTGCCCGTAGCTTGGCTTAGCGGCCGAGCAGCACGCGGGCCTGGCCGGCGATCTGCGCGAGCATCGCGGCATTGGGCACCGCCGACTGGCGCGCGCGGCGGACCAGGGCGGCGAACTGCTCGACCCGGCCGGCATTGGCGGCGAGCCAGGCATCGACCGCTTCCTGCGGCACGCCCTTCTGGCCGCGGCTCAGGAAGTCGAGCCGGATCTGCTGGAAGTCGCGGGCGAGGCCGGCGATCAGCAGCCGCTCCCACACATCGCCGGTGGTGATGCGCGCGGCGGTCGACTGGGCCCAGTCGAGCCCCAGCGCCTGGCCGAGCGAAGTGAAGGCGCGGGTGAGCGGGGTGACCTCGACGCCGAGGCGGACGCTGAGATCGGCCAGGCCTACCGCGCCGTCGAGCTCGAACAGCTTGACCACCTTGGCGACCAGCTCGCTCGGCGCGCCGGCGGCCTCGAGCCGCGACGAGATGCGGTTCGACTGCGCCTTGACCTCGTCGAGCAGCAGGCCCTTGGCGGCCTTGTCGAGCGCGTCGATGCCGGGCTTGAGGCGGGCGATCACCTCGGCCGGGCTGGCACCCGGCGGGGTGACGCGTAGCAGGTCGGCGACCTGGCCGCGCACCGCGACCGCCATCTCGTCGAGCAGCGCGATGCGCGCGCCTTCGGAGATCGCCGCGGTCTCGACCGCTTCCCACAAGGCGGGCAGGCAGAACAGCCGCTCGGCGACGACGAACATCGCCGCGATATCGGCCATCGCCGCGCCTTCCTCCTCCGCGAGCTCGAACGGGTGGAGCACGCCGAGGCGGTTCACCACGCGGTTGGCGAGCTTGGTGGCGACGATCTCGCCGCGCAGGCGGTGCTCCTCGATCGCCTTGCCGAAGCGCTTCTGCATCGCCTGGGGGAAGGCGTTGCACAGGTCGCTCTCCAGTGCCGGATCCTGGCCGAGCGCGGTGTGCTCGATCGCGTCCTGCAGCGCCAGCTTGGTCGAGGCGAGCAGCACGGCAAGCTCGGGGCGGGTCAGGCCGCGCTTGTCCTGGGCGCGGCGGAGCAGCTCCTCATTGCCGGCCAGCCCCTCGACCGCGCGGTCGAGCCGGCCCGAACCTTCGAGGATCTCGATGACGCGGACATAGGAGGGCAAAGCGACATAGCCGTCATTCTCCATGAAGGAGAGCGCGAGCGTCTGCAGGCGGTTGTCCTCGAGCACCAGGTGCGCGACGTCGTCGGTCATCGAGACGAGGAGCTGGTTGCGGTCCTCGAACTCCAGCCGGCCCTCGATCATCTCGCGGTTGAGCGCGATCTTGATGTTGACCTCATTGTCCGAGCAATCGACGCCCGCCGAATTGTCGATGAAGTCGGTGTTGATGCGGCCGCCGAGCGAGGCGAAGGCGATGCGCGCGGCCTGGGTGACGCCCAGGTTCGCACCTTCGCCCACCGCCTTGCAGCGCAGCTGCTCGGCATTGACGCGCAGGCGGTCATTGGCGGGATCGCCGACATCGCCATGGCTCTCGCTCGCCGCCTTGATGTAGGTGCCGATGCCGCCGAACCAGAGCAGCCCGACCTGGGCCTTGAGGATCGCCGAGATCAGCGAGGTGGGGTCGATCTCGGCAACGTCGAGGCCGAGCAGCTGCTGGACCTCGGGGCTGAGCGGGATCGACTTCTCGGTGCGCGGGAAGACGCCGCCGCCCTTGGAGATCAGCGCGGGGTTATAGTCCGCCCAGCTCGACCGCGGCAGCGCGAACATGCGGTCGCGCTCCTTCCACGATGCCGCCGGATCGGGATCGGGATCGAGGAAGATGTGGCGATGGTCGAAGGCGGCGACCAGCTTGATCGACTTGCTGAGCAGCATGCCGTTGCCGAACACGTCGCCCGACATGTCGCCGCAGCCCGCCACGGTGACCGGCTCGGACTGGATGTCGGTGCCCATTTCGAGGAAGTGGCGGCGGACCGAGACCCAGGCGCCCTTGGCAGTGATGCCCATCGCCTTGTGGTCATAGCCGACCGAGCCGCCGCTGGCGAAGGCGTCGCCCAGCCAGAAGTTGCGCTCGATCGCGATCGCGTTGGCGACGTCGGAGAAGGTCGCGGTGCCCTTGTCGGCGGCGACGACGAAATAGGGATCGTCGCCGTCGAGGATGCGGACGCTGTCCGGATGGACGACCTCGCCCGAGACGATGTTGTCGGTGATCGACAACAGGGTGCGGATGAAGATGCGGTAGCTCTCGGTACCCTCGGCGAACCAGGCGTCGCGGTCCACGGCGGGGGAGGGGAGCTGCTTGGGATAGAAGCCGCCCTTCGCGCCGGTCGGCACGATCACCGCGTTCTTCACGCGCTGCGCCTTCATCAGGCCGAGGATCTCGGTGCGGAAGTCGTCGCGGCGATCGGACCAGCGCAGGCCGCCGCGGGCGACCGGGCCGGCGCGCAGGTGGATGCCTTCGACGCGCGGGCTGTAGACCCAGATCTCGCGCCAGGGGAGCGGCTGGGGCAGGCCCGGCACCCTGGCCGAGTCGAGCTTGAAGGCCAGCGCTTCCTTGGCGGCGGGGGCATAGGCGTTGGTGCGCAGGGTCGCGAGGACGACGCCGCGGATGGTGCGCAGGATGCGGTCGTCGTCGATCGCCTGGACCTGGGCGAGGCCGGTCTCGATCGCGGTGCTGGCGGCCTCGATCGCAGCATCGTCGCCGGCGCGGGCCGGATTGTGCGCGGCGTCGAAGCGCTCGATCAGCGCGTTGGCGACCTTGGGCGCGCGGCGCAGCGCGTCGACCACCGTGGCCATGCCATAGTTCATGCCGGTCTGGCGCAGATAGCGGAACCAGGCGCGGAACAGCACGACGGAAGCGGGCTTCATGCCGCTCTCGACGATCAGCCGGTTGAACAGGTCGTTCTCGGCATTGCCCTCGAGCACCGCGGCGAGCGCGTCCTCGATCACCGCGACGTCGCCCTTCACTCCGCTGGCCGAGACCGCGAAATCATGGACGAAGGCGCCGCCGGCGAGGGCGGTCGGCACTTCCTCGATCACGCGGAAGCCGAAATTCTCGAATGCCGGCACCGCGTCGGACAGCGCCAGCGCGCCGTCCTGCGCATAGAGCTTCACGCGATATTCGCCGGGCTTGCCGTCGATCGCGGTGATCCGCGCCGAGCGGTCGCCCGGGCCTTCGAGCTTGGCGAAGCACAGGATGTCGCGCGCCGCCTCTTCGGGAGTGCTGGTGGTGCGATAGGCGGGTGGGAAAGCCTGGGCGTAGCGCAGCGCAAGCCGCGTCGCGCCGGTCGGCCCGGTATCTTCCATCAACGCCGCTTCCACCGCCGGCACCCAGCCGCGCATCATCCGTTCGAGCTGGCGGTCGAGCGCTTCGGCATCGGGCATGGTGCCGCCGGCGCGCAGATCGAGCGTGTAGCGCAGCAGCGCGACTTCGCCGTCCTCGAGCGCGATCGACCAGTTGATGATCTTGGCGTGGCTCGCCTCGGCAAGCAGCTCGCCCACCGCCTCGCGCCGGGTAGTGGTGACTTCGTCGCGCGGCAGCCAGACGAACGCGAACAAATGGCGGCCGAGCAGGCTCTTGACCAGCGCGAGCTTGGAGCGCGGCCGATCGGCGACCGACATCGAGGTGAGCACGAGATGCTCGAGCGAATCGGCGTCGAACGCGGTGGTCAGGTCATGCGGCAGCGCGGTGAGCGCGTGCGCCATCGCCTTGCCGGTATGGCCCTTGGGATCGAAGCCGAACTTGCGTTCCAGCCCCTCGAGCCGGGCGCGGAGCACCGGCACTTCGTCGGGATCGGCGAACAGCGCGGCGCTGGTCCACAGGCCGGCATGGATCGACAGGCCGGTCACGTCGCTGCCGGTGGTGATCGGCACCGCGACGATGTCGAGCGGCACGCGGCGGTGCACCGGCGAGATCGAATTGGACTTGAGCAGCAGCGGCGCCTCGCCGCCCTTCTTGAAATAGTCGATCGCGGCCTTGCGCGAGGCCTCGGCGAGGATCGGCGTGTCGAGCTCGTGCCGCGCGAGGCCCAGCTGATCGGACACGTCGCCATTGGTGCGCCAGGTCTCGTGGCCGAGCAGCGTCATCGCGCCTTCCTGGAACCAGCGGAGCAGCTTCGCACCTTCGCGCGAGCCGATCGTGGCGGCATCCGCGCCCATCGCGCCCTGCAGCGCGCGCCAGTCGTGCACGGCGTCGCGGACCTGGGCGAGGGTGCGCTCCAGCTCGACGACGAGGCTACGGCGCGCGCGCGCGTCGGCACGGTCCATCTCGATATAGATCATCGATTCGCGCTTGCCGGCGCCGATCGATTCGAGCTTGCCCGATGCCTCGCGCTCGACGGCGATGACGGGATGGATGATGCGGTGAACGGCAACGCCGTAGGTGGCGATCGCGCCGGAGATCGAATCGACGAGGAAGGGCATGTCGTCATTGACGACGGCGAGCCGCATCCGGCGGCTCTCCTCGCCCTGGAAGGTCTCCAGCGCGACCTTCGCGGTATCCGGCGGCCGGACGGCGGCGGCTTCCGCGACGAAATTCGCCGCCTCCGCGCGCTCGGCCTCGCCGAAATCTTCCAACTCTCCCGGCAGCGCTCCCTCGAGCAACCGCGCTTCGAACGCCTGCGTCAGCGACGTCATCATGCTTTTCATGAGAGTGAGGCCTACGCCTCTGCGGTGACCGGCTCAAGACTCTCGCGCAAGAAAATTACAATTTTGCGGAGAATGATCGGAAGGCGCACGAAAGTGTCGGGGTGGCTACCCAATCTTGCCGTCATCCCCGCGAAAGCGGGGACTAATCTCGCGGACTATCCGCGAATACGGCAGGCGTATTGGTTGCACGCGCAGGAGATGGGCCCCCGCTTTCGCGGGGGTGACGACGGGAACTGTGATGCAGGCGGGTTCAGGCCGCGGCCTTGCGGACCGCGCGTTCGGTGAGCGGGCTGTCCTCGACCCGGGCGACGATATCGAGGCCCTTCTTGCCGGCGCGGGCGAGCAGCACGACGAACTCGCTGTTCGTCGGCATGTCGACCGTGATGTCGATATGGGCGAGCGGCGGGCGGCTGCGCAGCTCGGCGGCAATCTGGGCGAAGGTGTCGGGCTTCGGCGCCGGGCGGCGGAACTCACGCTCGGCCTTCACCACGCCCTTGATGCCGCCCTCGGCCGAATCGAGGAAGGCGTCGAGCCCGCCCTGCGGCACGTCTGCGCGCTTTGCATGGCTGAGCACCGCGGCGAATTCGGTGACGCGGGTCTTGTCGTAATCGGCACCGAAGACGAGCTTCACTGCCGGGGTCATCGGCGCGCGGGCCTGGACGGTGAGGCCGGCATCGGCGAGCAGCTCGGCATAGGTCTCGCCATCCTCGTCGGCGGCGAGCGCGAAATCATAGGCGCGGGCGAGCGCGCGGTAGAGCGCCGAGCGGCTGCGGGTGTCCGAGGCGCGGGCGGCGGCGGCCGATTCGCGGGCGAGCAGCAGCTTGTCGGCCAGGCTGGCATCGGCGCGGGCGGGCGATTCGGCGGGCGCCTCTTCGGCCGGGGCGCTGGGCGCGAGGCCGGCGCTGGGACCATCGGCCCAGACCGGGGCGGCGACCAGGCTGCGCGGCGCGGTGCGGCGGGCTTCCTCGACCTCGGCCTCGAGCTTGGCCTGGGTCTCGGCGTCGACCAGTTCCTTCCAGTTGATCACGCCATAGATGAAGTCGATCGTGTCTCCATCGGCCTGGCTGTCGGACGAGAAGGGCATCAGGATGCCGCGATAGAGCGTGTTGTGCCCGCGCGTGCCGACGAACTCGGCCTCGAAGCCGATCGGCGCGCGATTCGCGATGATCTGGAGATAATGGTCGGTCAGGCGCGAGAGCAAAGAGCGGCTGGGCACCTGGGCGACATGGGTGATCGACGTGTCGAGCCCGGTCTCCTCGCGCAGCGCGCGGCCGAGGAAGCGAATCGCGGGATCGTCGACGCCCTTGGAGAAATCGAGCAGCACGCTGTGCGCGCCGAAATCCATGATGTTGTCCGGATCGAGGTCTTCGATCGACGGATAGGCGCGGCCGTGGAGCAGCGAGACCCAGTGGTTGTAGGCGCGCACGTGCATGCGGCGCTCGTCGGTGCCGATTTCGAGCGGGCGATCGTTGACGGCCTCGTCCGGCTCTCCTCGCGGGTTCGAGTCGAGCGGGTGATTGCTGCCGCGCGCCATGTCCATGCCAGATGCTCCACTCGGGGCGAACGCGCCCCCTTATTTGTAGAACGGCTTGTGCACGCCCTGTGGTAAACGACGCGTAAAGGCGGTGCTTTTACGGAGGTTTTGGCGGCAAGGGTTTCGGGGGCGCTTGTCAGCTACAAAACATGCTGGTAAGCGCGCCGCTCCTTCGGGGGTGGAAGCACTTCCGTTCGGTTGGCCGCCTTAGCTCAGCTGGTAGAGCATCGCATTCGTAATGCGGGGGTCACAGGTTCGAGTCCTGTAGGCGGCACCATCACCTTTATAGCGTTGAAACAAGGATATGCGGGCGTTCCCTTGCGGACGGGCGTTCGGCTGGATTGTGGCTTGGGTGCTGGGTGGGTGGTGCTTTGGGCTAGAGAGTGGGCTCAATCCGGCGTTACACCTCTTTGACTAGGCAGGAGGTTGGAATGTGCTGGACGAGTGCGCGGTTCGGACGCCTGCAGGCCCTGCGCCGCACCAAGGAAGGGCCTCAAAGAGTGTGAGCCCGGCTACCTAGCGCGTACGCTATACTGCAGCTGTCTCTCGAAGGAGTAATTCTGCTTGCTGCAACACCGTTTGGACGGCTTCGTCGGCGAGGTCGGGCGGATATCCATATTTTTTGAGGATGCGCTTGACGAGAACGCGCATTCGCGCACGAGCACTCTCACGTTTGTGCCAGTCCACAGTCACGTTGCTTTGTAGCTGTACGACAAGTTCATGAGCGATAACCTTGAGGCGTTCATTCCCCATCGCCTCGACTGCACTATCGTTGTCTGCGAGCGCGTCATAGAAGGCGAGCTCTTCTGCCGACATGCCAAGTTCGTCGCCGCGGTCCCGCGATGCGCGGATTTCCTTGGCGATCGCAATCAGCTCCTGAATCATCTCGAGCGCGGAGATAGTGTTGGCGTGATACCGAGCCACCGCTTCCTCCAGGCGCCTGGAAAAGGATCGAGCCTCGACGTGATTGCTTTTCGCGCGAATTGAAATCTCGCCGGCGAGCAGCTTCTTGAGCGCCTCAAGCGCCAGATTTTTCTGTTTGAATTGAGCGATCTCAGTTAGAAATTCCTCCGACAGGATCGAAATGTCGGGTGATTGCACACCGGCGGCTTTCAACACGTCAACGATTTCTGCATCGCCAACGGCGCGGTCGATCAATTGGCGGATCGCAAGGGATCGGTCGCCAGAAGATAGTTTCGAGCGCCCGTCCGATTTGATGAGCGCCGCCTTGATCGCTTCGAAATACCCCACCTCGTCACGGACGGCACTCGCGAACGAACTGGCTGCGGCGAGTGCGAACGCCTTGGACAGGTTCAGGACCATGCCGTCATAGGCCCGATGCGCATGTTTTGCGTCCTCCGGCGATCGGGCTTTCTGCGACTCCTCTTCCTGCCAGTGCAGGATCAGGTCGAGACCGCCCGCCAAAGCCGCCAGCTTTTCCCGCGGCGATCCCTGGAGCGCGGTGCGATATTCGAAGCCGTGAAAGAGTCCCGAAACACGTTCATACCATTCCTTGAGCGCGGCGACGGCTTGCTCCTCGTCGATGCCGGTCTTGTCCCGATCTTGCGAGCTGTAGTCCGCAAGCGCCAAGCGCATGTTCTGGTAGATGCCGATATAATCGACGATTAGACCGCCAGGTTTGTCGCGGAAGACGCGGTTTACGCGGGCGATAGCCTGCATCAGGCCATGTCCCCGCATGGGTTTGTCCACGTACATCGTATTCATGCACGGGGCGTCGAAGCCGGTCAGCCACATGTCGCGCACGATCACCAGCTTTAAGGGGTCCTCCACATCGCGCGCCCGCGCAGCGAGCGTGTCCCGACGCCGCTTACCGCCGATATGTTGCTGCCACTCCTTCGGGTCGGAGGCGGCGCCCGTCATCACGATCTTGATGGCACCTTTGTCGTCGTCCTCCGAATGCCATTCCGGCCGAAGCGCAACGATCTCGTTATAGAGCGCCACGCAAATCCGCCTGCTCATGCAGACCGCCATCGCCTTGCCTTCCAAGGCTGTCAGCCGCGCCTCGAGATGCGTCACAATGTCGAGGGCAACCTGTTTCAACCGCTTCTTCGAGCCGACCAGCGCCTCGACGCTGGACCATTTCGCCTTGAATTTCTCGGCTTCGGTCAGCGTGTCGTCTTCAACGAGCGCCTCGATCTCCGCGTCGATCAGCGGCTTTTCATCCTCGTCCAATGCGATGCGTGCCAGGCGACTTTCATAATAGATGGGGACGGTCGCCCCGTCCTCGACTGCGCGGGAGATATCGTAGATGTCGATATAGTCGCCGAAGATGGCAGGGGTGTTCCTGTCGCTCCCTTCGACCGGTGTCCCGGTGAAGCCGATGAACGACGCATTGGGCAGGGCCTGTCGGATATAATGGGCATAGCCATAGCGCTTCCGGCCGGTCCCGGAGTCGATGCGTGCGGCAAGGCCATATTGGCTGCGATGCGCTTCGTCGGCGACGACGATCACATTGCGCCGCTCGGTCAGGAGGGGGAAATTTTCCTCGCTGCCGATCGGCGAGAATTTCTGGACCGTCGCGAAGATCACGCCGCCGGCCGAGCGGTCGAGCAATCGCTTCAGATCCTCGCGGGTCTCCGCCTGCAGTGGCTTCTGCCGGATCAGATCGCTGCACAGGGCGAACGTCCCAAACAACTGGTCGTCCAAGTCGTTGCGATCGGTCAGCACAACGATCGTCGGGTTTTCCAATTCGGTCGAGGCGACGGCCAAGCCGGCGAAGAAGGCCATCAGGAAGCTCTTGCCCGAACCTTGCGTGTGCCAGATAACACCAATCTTGCGATCGCCGTCCGGGCGGCTGGCTTGGATCGCCTCGCGCACCGCCTTTTGCGCGCCGTGGAACTGGTGATAGCCCGCGATGATCTTGAACGGTCCTGCCCCCTTGTCGCCGAACACGGTGAAGTCGCGGATCAATCGCAGGAAATTGGCGCGATCGAACACGCCCTTCAGCAGCGTATCGAGTTCAGGCGTGCCCGGCGGCGCATAGTCTTCGCCGTCGATCGTGCGCCACGGCATAAACCGCTCTTCGTCCGCGGTGAGCGATCCGATGCGCGCCTTGATCCCGTCCGAAGTCACCAGCACGGCATTGGTGCGGAAGAGCGACGGCAGCTGCTGCTTATAGGTTTCGAGCTGCCGGAACGCCGCAGTCAGCGTGGCATTCTCCGATCCCGGATTCTTGAGTTCCAGCACGGCCAAAGGCAGGCCGTTGACGAAGAGCACCAGATCCGGGCGGCGGTTGTGCCTACCTTCGATCAGGGTGAATTGATTGACCACCAGCCAGTCGTTCATCTCGACATTGTCGAAGTCGATCAGCCACACCTTGCCGCCGGTGACACGCCCGTCGGGCAGGCGGTAGTCGATGTCGATCCCGTCGACCAGATAGCGATGGATGCGCCGGTTTTCCTCGATCAGGTTGGGCGTGTCGCTGGTCAGTAGCAGGCGGAGCGCTGCCTCGATCGCCTCGCCGGGCAGTGAGGGGTTGATCTGCGCTACCCACCGCTCGAGCCGGGGGATCAGCACCGCGTCGGAATAGCTGGGGCGCTGCGGCGAGACACCGTCCGGGGCGATGTCCTGTCCGTGCAGGTAGAGCCAGCCGAGCTGGCGCAGCGTTTCGATGCCGGCCTGCTCGATGTGTTCCTCGCGGAGGAAGGCCACTAGAGGCCGCCCTCCATCATCGTGATCAGCAGGTCCTCGATGCCCGCATCATGATCTTCCGGCGGATAATAGATAGGGTGTATTTCGGCTTCGCCCAGCGCTATGCGTCTCGTGGCGCGCCTCGCCTCGCCCGGAAATGGTAGAAAGGCGTAGTGCCGGACCGCCTCGCCATTGGCGGCATCGCGGATTTCCCGGAGCGCCTGAAAGGTCCGGTCAGTGTTCAGGCTACAGCCCATGAAGAGCAGGCTCTTCGTCCCGATCAGCGACGTAAGTGCACCGCGCAGACCGGCGTTCTCGGCATAGGCTGCGTTGTATTCGCTCAGCGTCAGCACCCTGTCTTCGGCGGTGGCGCCCTCACCGTGGAGGCGCAAAAGGCAATGCGGGTCATTCGCCATCCGCTGTGCCGCCTGACGCAGCTCCGATCCCTTGAACTCACGCGCAAAACCCGCGTCTGCGTTCCCGTAGGCCCGATCGAGCACATAGTCGAAATTCGTCGTGAACACTTCGGTGCGAAACAGGGCCGGGAACAATTGCACGGGCCCGGCCAGCGCCGCCGGTAGATGGTCGCCCATCTGGTTGGAAATTTCCTCGGCGAGCACGCCTGCCCCCAGGGTTTGCAGCACGCGCTCGGCGGCTTCCTCATATTCGTACAACGCCAAATGGGCCTGAACATCGGGCAACGCCTCGGGGAAATCCGCCATCAGTTGCGTCAGAAAATCGCCCCACAGCCGAAAACCACTAGCGAGCGACATGCCGGCGCCAACAAATGGCAGGACGAAGCCGTTGCGATGCCTTGCCATCATCGCCTGAAAACGCTGGAGGCATCCATAGTCGCGCAGGAAATCGTGGCAGCGGTCCTTGGCAGCGATCTTCTGCTCGTCGACCCAGCCGTTGAACACATCGCGCTCAGCGGCAGCGTCCATCGTTTCGAGCACTTGATGGCGCGTCCAGACTTGTCCGGCGACTTCGATATCACCTTCCTCGTTCAAGGCATCGATGAAGCGTTGGCGGAAATAGTTCATTAGCTAGCCCTCCGTTCCGCGTCGAAGATGCTGACTCTTCCGGACATCAGGTGAGGAAGTAGATAATCACGGGTTTGGGCTAATGCGTGATTTTCGGTAACCGAGGCAACCATCTTGCGAAGGCACGGCCCGACCACGGCTTGAAAATTCTTCCTGACGGACACATCAGCAATAGCCAATGGATACCTTTTCATTCTCGCCCAGCCAGTGCGAGGCATCTTGGTGCCGTCTGAATCCTGATTGGTGAAAGACACAAATGCTGCGCTGGCCGCACAACAGGCAATCAAGGCATGGTCGTGAACTAGATTAGCGTTCAGTACCACAATATCGGTTGATGAAACCCCATCTACGGCCGCGATGCCAACCTTGTGGAAATATGGACGGAGTTTGCCGAACAAGATGTCATTTTTTTTAAACGAAGTCTTGGCTGAATGCACCTCGCTTGCACTGCCCCACTGATCGAGTACCATCGACCTGCGAGGCATGTGCTCTAGGCCAATGTAGGGCATTTTAGCCGGCAAATTTGCTGGTTCGACAGTATTTCCGACTGTCTGAGCCAAGTCTCCGAATTCTCCCAAAGACCAGCCTACTGGGAGTCCATCCGCACCCAGTGCGCTGGGAAATAAGGCCGCAATCCGGGATGCCTGCGAATAATCTTGAATGAGACCACCTAAGACCCTGGTCGGGTCGGTCGCGCCGGCCAGTTTGCGGTGGACCGGGCCGAAATCTATGAACCAATCTCGGAACACTGCCTGCGCTATCGCTTCTAGTGTAGCATTGGAGCGCCTAATGAGCGCCAAGGTGTCATCCAAGCCCGATAGGATATGTACTGCCGCTTTTTGATAGAGTAAATTGGGGACGCGAAATTCATATTGTGCGAGATTGCCAAAGTAGATCCTTTCACGGACGGATCCTTGCCCAGCGAGTGCTAGCCACTTCCGCCAAATCCGGCTCTTTGTATGGTAGTAGAAAAAATCTGGAAGCAAATAGTCTTGGTCGCATTCAAATACAATGTAGTCTGGGCTGACAATCCCTGCTTCGTGTTCTGAAGAGCAGAAACCGATCGATCCAATGTTGAGTCGCATAGGATTATAGGCGAACATGCCCTGTTCCAAGCGCTTATATCGCGACAGGTTTGCTGATTGATAGCGCGGTTCAGACGTAAGGCCGACGGATTTGTCGACGCCGTATACAATTCCGTCGGTGTCTGATTTTCCAAATCTTCGCGTATTTTCGAATGCGACCTCGCCCAAGGCCCTTACAGGCGCGTCAGTCATGCGCCGACACACCGTTGAGGGCTGAAAGTACGGTCGCCTGTTGCTTCAAGGTCTCGGAAAACTGCTTTTCCAACGTGGCAAGCAAGCTAGCCAGGTGCCCTTCAAATTCGAAGCCGTCATCCTCTTCCTCCTCATTGCCGACGTAGCGGCCAGGAGTCAGGACATAGCCTTCCTTGGTGATGGTCGACCTGCTGACGCTGCGGCAAAATCCGGGCACGTCCTCATAGGGTTTCAGCCCAAGCGGCTCCAGATTTTCGGGCTTTGCTCGCCATCGATGATAGGTTTCGGTTAGCGCTTCGATTTCTCGATCAGAAAAATCCCGCCGCGTACGGTCCGCCATGAAGCCCATGTTCCGCGCGTCGATGAACAGCACCTCGCCCTTGCGATTGCGGTGCCCGTTCGCGCTCTTGTCGCGAGCCAGGAACCACAAGCACGCCGGGATCTGGGTCGAGTAGAAGAGCTGGCCTGGCAGCGCGATCATGCAATCGACCGCGTCCTTCTCTACCATCTGGCGCCGGATATCGCCTTCGCCGCCCGACTGGCTGCTCATCGATCCATTGGCCAGCACCACACCCGCGGTGCCGCGCGGCGCGAGGTGATGGTAGATGTGCGAGAGCCAGGCGAAATTGGCGTTGCCTTGCGGCGGCGTGCCGAAATGCTGCCACCGCGCGTCCTCGGCCAGGCTCTCGCGCCACCAGTCCGACACGTTGAACGGTGGATTGGCCATGATGAAATCGAACTTCTGCGTGGGAAAGGCATCGCGCAGGAAGCTGCCTTCATTGTTCCACTGGATGTCCGCGTCGATCCCGCGAACCGCCAGGTTCATCTTGGCGAGCTTCCACGTCGTGTTGTTGCGCTCTTGGCCGTAGATGGAGATCTGGCGCCTGGCCTTGTCGAGGTCCTTCTGGTCGGCGTGATCCTCGATGAACTGTTCGGACTGGACGAACATGCCCCCCGAGCCGCAGCAGGGATCGTAGACGCGGCCCTTATAGGGCTCCAGCATCTCCACGATCACGCGCACGACCGATCGGGGCGTGAAGAATTCGCCGCCGCGCCGCCCTTCGGCGCCGGCGAAGCCCGAAAGGAAATATTCGTAGGCGCGGCCGAGGAGGTCGGTTGGCTGCCCTTCGACGCCGCGCATGTCGATGTCGGAAAACAGCATGACCAGGTCGCCGATCATCACCTTGTCGAGCGTCGGGCTACCGTAATTCTTGGGGAGGACGCCTTTGAGCGTCGCTGCATTCGCCTTCTCGATCGCTTCCATCGCCGCATCGATCAGGCCGCCGATGTCGACCTTGCGCTCGGCGCCGGTCACCGGATCGGTGATCGGGATTTCGCGCGCGCGGGCATTGGCTTTCAGGTGCGACCAGCGGGCAATCGGCGGGACCCAGAACACACGTTCCGCCAGATACTCTTCCGGATCCTCCGGATCGGCGAACTCCTCCTTCTCCAGTTTCGCATGCTGGATGTCGAACGCGTCCGACACATATTTGAGAAAGATCAGACCAAGCGCGATATGCTTGTATTCGGACGGCTCGAGATTGCCGCGCAACTTGTCAGCTGCCTTGAAGAGCTCGGACTCGAAACCCAGGTCCGTGCCGGACGTCGCCATTCTTAATCCCCCAACGCGCGTAATTGCGGTTAGCTAGCAGTGGCGAAGGGTTAGCAGCAAGTGTTGCGCCTTTTGGGTTGCCTAGTCGTGGAGCTGAATCGCGACAGGCTCGCCATCTTATATGAAGGCATCCGCACCTCCAGCGCGCTCATTGCAAACCCCTATGCGAAGCCCATCGAGCCGGCTCATGATCGCAGTGCCTTCCGTGAAAGCCGGGAGGTGGGGCGTGGAAACCCCATTCAACGAAAGCTCGGTCAAGATTGTCGGCCGGGTGGCGCGTACGCATGCCCAACCGGTTCGCTGGCAAAGGTAGGCGCGCTTGTTGATCAGGTTTCCAACATCCGGCTTCGGCCGTCGCTCCGAGAGGTGCATTGGGGCGGCACGAGGGCTAAGCCGGCCCGCTCAGAATGATCCGCCTTCAAACCCGATGATCGTACCCCCCGCTGAGGTCAACGAGGTCTTCCGCTTCCTGTGCCGGCTCAAGCGAGGCTTTGGCCGCAAGCCCGACGAGAGTTGGCTCGCCCGGCTGTTGATCGGCGCTGCATCCTCGAATGCTTTGGTGCCTGCGCGCGCATCTCGGCACGCTGGTCGCGCCTGCTCTCGATTGGATTGGCCGTTGGGATATCGAGCCCGCTCGAAGCGAAAAGCGCGGCCATCTCGGAGCCGATTTCAGCTTCGATTTCGGCCAAGGCCGCCGCGTCCGCTCTCAGCGCAAGATAATCGATGACATAGGCGCGAAGCTTTTCGACTACGCGGGTGTATGCTCGAAACTCATCAAACTGCACTGATTGATCGGGGCCAAAGAGACTGAGAAGGTGGCGTTGGGCTTGGAAAGATACCATCCAAACCAATGCGGGACGCCCTCGATCGAGTAAGGCACATCGCTCATGCGCATCCCCTGCGCTCGCCTGGGGAAACCGATACTTGCTGAGCGCAGAAAGGCCACCATCATCCCGCGTCAACCAGCCAGGAGGAAGACTTGAGCGGCAGACCTAAGCGCGCCGTAAGGAGCAAGATGAAAACTTCGGCAAGCTCCGACCGTACACGACGGTGGCGGTGGAACCACGCCGTCCAACAGCTTCGCAAGGCTTATGAAGCTGCGCGTGAGCATCTCGACGCAGCGGTGAAGGAAGCGGAGGCGTTCGGGCGGGAACATGATAAGCGAAGGCCGTCCAAGATCGACGCCGATTATGAGCATTGGGTAGAATATGGCGATCACCTTGGCGAGGAGATACTAGAGGCACGCAACTCGCTTCAGTTGGTTCGAGAGGGATTTGCGGTAACTATCTACCATGCGTGGGAGCGGCACGCAGTTCATTGGATGAGCGATTCGGAGTCGCGGCGATACGATCACTTTCGCCACAAGAAGACCCTGACGGATGCGGGATACATCGTGGCCGAGGGACTGAACAAGCTCAACAAGGTGGTGAACTGCATCAAGCACAACAGTGACGAGCTTTGGCAGCAGAAATCTAATCGTAGCATGTTCGACCCTGTTGTTGCGCAGATCGAGGAAGCCTGGGCCGGACTGGATGGAGCTGGAGACAAGCCCAGGCACCCGAAGAAGCCCATCATCGATTACGCGCAATATCTTCGACTTAGCGAAGGTGACATGGATGAATTTTTTGACGCTCTTAAGGAAAGCGGGCCCTCGGCCTCTCCTAAGATCGAGCTTTGACGCTCAAGCTGGAGCACTTTCGCGCACCTCAGCCGCTGTGCGGCAAGATCTCGCCCGCTGCGCGGCTCGAGGGCATCTCGCGCACGCTAACGCCTAGTCTGTCTCTCTCGGCTCAGGTACTGCCATACCGGGATGATCAAGGACTTGGCAGGTCAGCACGTCGCTGATCGAGCGCGACATGGTCGCGGCGTGTCCGCTGGGGAGATGGACGAACATGCGGATGCCATTGAAAGAAGAGGGAGAGCCGTGGCCGTGGGTTCATCGGAAGGAGGCTGACACCCTACTTTACTTTGCACAATTGATGGATGAGCTCCTGAACAATCGCTCGCCCGATGCGCTGCGCGTCCTATCGCTCGACAGCTATCACCGTCTCCGCGAAGTTGAGCGCACCTGGGAGGAGGCACACGCAGCGGGCATCGCACTGTCGCTGTCGTTTCTAATTCAGGAGCTCAAGGCGTATCTGGCCCGTGATCCGATTGTCACGCACGAATACGCCGTGGCGTGGAACTCGGTCCTTCCGCGGCTGTCCAACGGCGGTGACAACCCTCGCGAGGCTATAGAAGCCGTGCGGTTCCTCGCATCGACACTCGCACCCGGATACCTTCGCAAATGCCGTGAATACATCGCGGCGGCGATCAAGCACGGCAAGCCAAGGAACCGGCGGTCCTTCCGTCTCGTGACCGAGAACTTTTGCGCCTATCTGCTCAATGCGGGCTACCACCCACAGTCGATCCACTTTCGGGTTCGGAGCTTTCTATTCGAACGGGAAATGGAGGAAAATCTTGTTCGAGAGGTTCAGGCATTCTTCGAGAACTTTCCTCACAACAAGTTGCACGACCACTTCGTGGGCATAGCGGTGTCGCCGGACTTGGCCGCGCTTCTCGACGATCGTGAGGAGTTCAAAGCTCTGACGAAAGCAGATTGGCCAAGCGGCTGGCCCCCGCACGCCCGACTGGAACTGCCGCCTGGAGGCGGGCTTCGCGTATATGGTTGGCATACACCGGCTCTTGACGCGGTCGACGCCAGAAACCGTTGCGAAGCGCACCTGTCGAGGCTTCGCGCGGTCGCGTACACCGACCGACCGCGCGCCAAGCTCTCTTGGTGGCCCGCAATCATCGCCGGGCGTGAAGAGGGTTCGGCCACGGTCCTTCGGGATCCGCAGGACTTGATCCGGGGGGGACGGGGAAGTGCCACGCCCACCGCGACAGATCGCCGCGCACGGTTTGCCTTTGTGCTGGATCGGCGATGGACTGAGCTGGATCAAAATCGCCTGACGAACGCACTGACGACCTATGCTGACGCGTTCCACTCGGAAAGCCCGTCAAGCCAACTGCTAGCGCTTTGGTCGAGCATCGAGGGACTTCTGCCGGCACCGAGCGGATCTGGCAGCCGAATAGCCGCGTTCAGCCACGACGTGGTGGCATGCCTCGAACAGCAGGCTTTTCACCGCCATGTTAAGACGTTGCACGATGATCTCCGGGGATTCTATCAGAACGACTATGTAGCGCTGTTGCAGCGCTCGGAATCTCCTTCGGGGGACTTTGTCACGCGGCTTGCGGCCACGTTCTGCTTGGCGCAGAACGCGCCCGTTCAAACGGAGATTGGCGAGCTTGTCGCCAACAACCCTCTCGCGCGGCAGCGCCTCCGCGAGCTATGGGAGGCCGGTCAGACCGTGGGCGACGCGTGGAAGATGCTGACCACGCGCTCGGATAAGAGCCGTTGGCAGCTGCAAAGAATTTACCGCGAACGCAACCGCATCGTGCATCGCGCCAGCCCCTCCGCCAACGTCGAAGGTCTGGTGCTTAACTTGAATGCCTACATCTTGGGCGTGTTCGACGCTCTGCTGGCAGTGGGCGGGCAGGCCGTCGACTCGGTACGGCTTGACGACATTTTCGCCCATTTGCGGATCATGCAGGAAGCCCGGACACGTTGGGCGAGCGCCAATGCTACGGCGGCGATGGACGGTGCGAAACTTCAGATTTTGCTCCGGGGCCATCTCTGACCCGTTCGTCGCGCAAGTCGCTTTCCCGGATTTCATCCAGCCAAAGTGTGTTTTCCGCAGGACGTGGCCGATTTGAAACAAGGGCGGATTGCACCGCAGGGTCGCGAGGGTCAGGCCGGGACGCGTCGCGGGGAGAGCGCCTCGATGATGCGGCAATCGGCGATCGTCGGGCCCTTGCAGCCATCCAGGCGGCGGACGAGCTCTTCCCGCAGCGCCTGCAGGTCCGCTAGCTTGCGGTCGATCTCGGCGACATGGGCGATGGTGATCGCGTCCACCTCGCTGCAGGGCGCGCCGCGGTCGTCGGCCAGCCGCAGCAGCGTCCGCACCTGGTCCAGCGTGAAGCCGAGATCGCGCGAGCGGCGGATGAAGGACAGCCGGTCGAGATGCGGCTGCTCGTAGATCCGGTAGTTGCCGCCGTTGCGCGCAGGCGCCGGGATCAGCCCCTCCGCCTCGTAATAGCGGATCGTCTCCACCTTGGTGCCGGTGGCGCGGGCCAGGTCGCCGATCTTCATCCTTGACCCTCTAGCCACTTCAGGGTGCACGGGTCGAGCCCGAAGCGCCGACTCAGGGGATGCCGATGGCGAATGACTGCCTCGCGATGACATTGCGATCCTCAGCGGCTATGCCGGGGGTGATGCTGCGACGCGCATGGGTCTTGCTCCTTTGCCTGCTGGCGTCGTCGCTGATGGCGACGGCGACCGTGCACGCGCAGGAGAACTATGGTGCGACCCCGGCCAGTTGCGAGGGCGCCGCGCACGTCGAAGGCGATGCCGATCAGGTTCCCGCCGATGGCGACCAGCCCTTCCCGCATCATCATGCCACCTGCCACGGGCACAGCCTGTCCGCGCCCACTGCTTCCCCGGCCTTCCTTCTGGTGACGAACAGGGGCGAGAGGCCCAGCGCGTCCAGCATGTCCCGGCTTGCGAAGCGCATGATCGATCCTGCCCTGGAGCCTCCGCGCGCCTGATCCTCGGGCCCTCGCGCCCGTCGTCAATTTTCAAGGCTCGCTCGGCGTGACTCTCCGCCGATCCAGGGAAGAATCCATGCAACGCATCTTTGCGGCATTGCCGCTCCTGTTCACGCTCGCCGCTTGTGGGGGCGGTGGCAACCCGTCCGGTACTCCGGAAAACCACGCCGAGGGAGAGGCCGAGGCCGGCCATACGGCGGAAGGCGTCGTCACCCTGACGCCGCAGCAGATCGCGACGGCGGGCATCGAACTCGTCCGGCCGACCCTTGGCGGCGCCGGCGGCGCGATCGAGGCCCCCGCCATGATCGAAAGCGATCCCGACCTGACCCGTGTGGTCGCTGCCCCGATCGAGGGCCGGGTCGTCGCGCTCACCCGCAACCTCGGCGACCAGGTTCGGCGCGGCGAGACGCTGGCGATCCTCGAAAGCCGCGAGGCTGCGTCGATGCAGGCGGAGGTCGAGAAGGCGGTCTCGCGGCTGAAGCTGGCCCGCGCCACGCTCGACCGCGACGAAGCGCTCTACAAGCGCGGGTTCCGGCCCCTGCGCGAAGTCCAGATCTCGCGCGCCGATTTCGAGCAGGCCGAAACGGGGTTGCGGCTCGCCCGGCAGCAACTCGCCGCTTCGGGCGTGCGCGGCACCAGCCTCAACCGGATCGTCGTCGCTGCACCGATTTCGGGCCGGATCGTCGCCCGGAGCGCCTCGCTGGGGCAGGTGTTCATGGCCGACGCGGCCGAGACCGAGCTGTTCCGTATCGCCGATACCGGCCAGCTGAGCATAACTCTGTCGCTCTCGGCGGCGGACGCTGCGCGCGTCAGGCCGGGCAGCCCGGTGGAGATCAGCGCGCCCGGCCGGCGTGCGACCGCCAGTATCCGCTTCATATCCCCCGCGCTCGATCCGCAGACCCGGCTGGTGCGGGCGATCGCGCGGCTCGACAATCGCAGCGGAAGCTGGCGCGTCGGCGAGACGGTCAATGCCGCGGTCCAGCTTCCCGGCGCGGGCGGCGATGGTGCACTACGCGTGCCGACCACCGCGGTGCAGACCGTCGAAGGCAAGGCAATGGTGTTCGTCCGCACCGACAGCGGCTTCCGCGCCACACCCATCACGCTTGGGCGGCAGGATGGTGCCGCGGTGGTCGTGACCGGCGGCCTCACCGGGCGCGAGCAGATCGCCGCGACCAACAGCTTCACCCTGAAGTCCGCGCTCGGCGCTGCCGAAGCCGGGCATGAGGACTGAGCGATGATCGGCAAGCTCGTCAGCTGGGCCGTCGACAAGCGCTGGCTTGTCCTGTTGCTCACCGCCATCGCCGCGATCATCGGAGCCGCCAGCCTGTGGCGCCTGCCGATCGACGCCGTGCCCGACATCACCAACAACCAGGTGCAGGTCAACGTCCTCGCACCGGCCCTGTCGCCCGAGCTGATCGAGAAGCAGGTCGCCTTTCCGATCGAGACGGCGCTGGCCGGGATCAAAGGGCTGGAGAACACCCGCTCGCTGAGCCGCAACGGCTTCGCGCAGGTCACCGCCGTATTCAGCGATTCGACCGATATCTATTTCGCCAGGGCGCAGGTGCAGGAGCGCCTGACCGCGGCGCAGGAGACGCTGCCCGACGGGGTCCGGCCCGAGATGGGGCCGATCGCGACCGGCCTGGGCGAGGTCTATATCTGGACGCTGCGCTATGCCGAGCGCGGCCATGCCCAGCATCGCCCCGGCGAACCGGGCCTCCAGCCCGACGGCAGCTATATCACCCCCGAGGGTGATCGGCTGGCGAACGAGGCCGACAAGGCGACCTATCTCCACACCGTGCAGGACTGGATCGTCGCGCCGCAGGTGAAGGCGGTGGACGGCGTGGCGGGCGTGGATTCGCTCGGCGGATACGAGAAGGAATATCTCGTGGTCCCCGATGCGCAGCGGCTGGCGGCGCTCCGGCTCTCGCTCGCCGATCTCGCGACGGCGCTGGAGCGCAACAACGTCGCCACCGGCGGCGGCACGGTCAACCGGAACGGCGAGGGGCTGGCGGTGCGTGCCGATGCGCGCATCCGCAGCCTTGCCCAGCTGCGCGACCGGGTGATCGCCACCTGGGACGGCGTGCCGATCACGCTCGGGCAGGTCGCGGAGGTGCGGCTCGGCCAGGGCGTCCGGATGGGCTCGGGCTCGGAGAATGCGAAGGAAGTCGTCACCGGCACCGCGATCATGCGGATCGGCGAGAACAGCCGCACCGTTTCCTCGGGCGTCGATGCCAAGCTCAAGGCGATCGGGCCCGCACTGCCGCGCGACATCGTGATCGAGCCGGTGCTCGACCGGACCAGGCTGGTCGATGCGACCATCGCCACCGTCGCGCGCAATCTCTCCGAAGGTGCGCTGCTGGTGATCGCGGTGCTGTTCCTGCTGCTCGGAAACCTCCGCGCGGCGCTGATCGCGGCATTGGTCATCCCGATCACCATGCTGATGACGAGCTTCGGGATGCTCCGTATCGGCGTGTCGGCGAACCTGATGAGCCTCGGCGCGCTCGACTTCGGGCTGATCGTCGATGGCGCGGTGATCATCGTCGAGAATGCCCTGCGGCGCATCGCGGATCGCCAGCATGCCGAGGGGCGGGCGCTCGCGCTGCCGGAACGGCTCGAAGTGATCGCCGCCGCCGCCCGCGAGATGATCCGCCCCTCGGTCTATGGCCAGGCGATCGTCATCCTCGTCTATGTGCCGCTGCTGACGCTGAGCGGGGTCGAGGGGCGGACCTTCGAGCCGATGGCGCTTACCGTGATCATCGCGCTGGCCTGCGCCTTCTTGCTTTCGATCACCTTCGTGCCGGCGGCGATCGCCTGCCTGTTGTCTCGGCCGGTCGCGGAGAAGGAGAACCGTATCCTCGCCTGGCTGCGCCGGCGCTACGAACCGGGGCTGGACCGTGCGCTGCACTGGCCGAAGCTGGTGATCGGTATCGCGATCGGCGCGGCCGCGATCGGTGGGCTGGCCTTCACCACCCTGGGCCAGGAATTTCTGCCCCAGCTCGATGAGGGCGATGTGCTGGTCTCGGCCTTCCGGGTGCCCGGCACCTCGGTCGAGCAGAGCCAGGCGATGCAGTTCCAGATCGAGCGCGCGCTGCGCGGCATGCCCGAGATCCGGACGGTGTTCTCGCGCACCGGCACCGCGGAGGTCGCCTCCGATCCGATGCCGCCCAACGCCACCGACACCTTCATCATGCTCAAGGACCGCAAGGACTGGCCCAGCCCGTCCGAGCCGAAATCTTCGGTGGTCGAGCGGATCGAGGCGCGGCTCGCGAGCGTCCCCGGCCATGCCTATGAAGTCACCCAGCCGATCCAGATGCGCTTCAACGAGCTGATCGCGGGCGTTCGCTCGGACGTTGCCGTGAAGGTGTTCGGCGAGGACTTTGCCGAGATGAACGCCACCGCCGCGAAGATCGCCGCGGTGCTGCGCCGCACGCCCGGGGCGCAAGATGTGAAGGTGGAGCAGACCGAGGGCCTGCCGATGCTCGACATCGCCTATGCGCAGGATCGTGCCTCGGTGGTGGGCGTCAGCGCGCAGGATGTGGCCGATACGGTCGCCATTGCCGTGGGCGGCCGCGAGGCGGGCAGGATCTTCGAGGGCGATCGCAGTTTCCCGGTGGTGGTCCGCCTCGACGACGCATCGCGCGCCGATCTCGAGAAGCTGGGGCAGACTCCGGTGCCAACGCCTGGGGGCGGCTTCGTGCCGCTTGCCTCGGTCGCCGATATCCGGCTGGTCGACGGGCCCAACCAGATCAGCCGCGAGAACGGCAAGCGCCGCGTGGTGGTGCAGGCCAATGTCCGCGGTCGCGACGTTGCCGGCGTGGTCGCCGATGCCCGCGCGGCGATCGGGCGCGAGGTGCAGCTGCCAGCGGGCACCTGGCTCGAATGGGGCGGGCAATTCGAGAACCTCGCCTCCGCGCGCGACCGGCTGATGCTGGTGGTGCCGGGCTGTTTCGCGCTGATCCTGCTCCTGCTGTTCGGGGCACTCGGCAATCTCCGTGACGCTGCGATCGTGTTCACCGGCGTGCCGCTGGCGCTTGTCGGTGGCGTGCTTGCCCTGCTGCTGCGCGGGATGCCGTTCTCGATCTCCGCTGCGGTAGGGCTGATCGCCCTATCGGGCATCGCCGTGCTCAACGGACTGGTCATGCTGACCGCGATCCAGCAGCTCGTCGCCGAAGGGCGTGATCGCGCGACTGCGGCGCGGGAAGGGGCGCTCGCCCGCCTGCGGCCGGTGGCGATGACCGCGCTGGTGGCGAGTCTGGGCTTCGTGCCGATGGCGCTCGGCCATGGCGCGGGTGCCGAGGTGCAGAAACCATTGGCCACCGTGGTGATCGGGGGGCTGATCAGCGCGACGCTGCTGACTCTGTTCGTGCTGCCGACGCTCTATGCGAGATTCGGCCAGGACCGTCGGCGGGCGGATGGTTGAGGTGGGGGCGGGTGGTGGCGCGTTCATTTCAGTCCTGAGATGCCACCATCCTTCTCTGGCGCTGGACCGGGGGCTGATCACGGCGGACGCGCATCGATCAGCCCAAGGTTTTGAAGCGCGCCATCTGTCCGGATCCGGCCGCGGCGTAAGCGCGCGTCGCGGCCGGCGGGTGGATGCCATTGGCGCAACACCGTGCCGTCGCTTCCCTTCAAGCGCCTGATCCTCCGGGCTGTATCGCGCGGCCCCGGCCGGCAACGCGGCCGACAGCGGGCGGATAGGTCCGCATTTGCGCAGCGCAATAAAATGATCCGCAAAATGTTTTCGGAGCTGTTGACAGCGGATTGGGTCCCCCGTAGAGGCGCTCGCCTACCCCGTGCCCAGATGGCGGAATTGGTAGACGCACCAGCTTCAGGTGCTGGCGCTCGCAAGGGCGTGGAGGTTCGAGTCCTCTTCTGGGCACCATTTTCCCAGTCCATTGACGTCCAGAGGCGTCGCGTAAGTGGCTGGGTAAAAAGCCTTTTTCCAAATATCTTTCCGACGAGATTTGGGCGGGTCCGCCGACATACCACCAACTTTGGTGGCATAAATCGGCAGTGGATTCGCCCGTTTTCGGACGGAGATACCCCATGGCTCTTACGGCCCTTACGATCAGAAACGCGCAACCTCGAACGAAGCCCTACAAGCTCAGCGACGAGCGCTCCCTCTTCCTCCTGGTGATGCCGAACGGCGCTAAGTACTGGCGACTGCGCTATCGCTTCCTCGACAAGCAGAAGACGCTCGCGATCGGCGTGTGGCCCGAGGTCAGCCTTGCCGACGCCCGCGTCAAACGCGACTCCGCGCGACGGATGGTCGCGGACGGCATCGATCCGATGGTCGAGAAGAAGCGCCGGAAGCTGCGCGCCCATTTCGATGCGAACAACACGTTCCGGGCGGTCGCCGAGGAGTGGTTCGTCAAGATCACCCGGGAAGAGCGGGCGGAAGTGACGCTCAGCAAGGTGCGCTGGCTGCTCGAGAAGGTCTATCCGTTCATCGGGGAGCTGCCGATACATGAGATCGAAGTGCAGGAAGTGCTGGCCGTGCTTCGAAAGATCGAGGCAACCGGCCGCTATGAGAGCGCGCGGCGCATGCGAAGTGTGATCAGCCGCGTGTTTCGCTACGGCATCGCCACGGGGCGGGCGAAGGTTGACCCTGCACGCGACCTGCGCGGCGCGATCATCGTCCCCAAGACAAAGCACTTCGCCGCGATCACGCGCCCGAAAGAGGTCGGCAAGCTGCTCCGGGACATCGACGATTGCCCCGGATACACGATCACCAAGCTCGCGCTGCGAATGACGCCGCACGTCTTCGTGCGCCCTGGAGAACTGCGCCGAGCCGAATGGAGCGAATTCGATCTGGAGCGCGCGGTCTGGTCGATTCCGGCCGAGAAGATGAAGATGCGCTGGCCACATCAGGTGCCGCTGTCGCGGCAGGTGCTCGACCTGCTCGACGAGATACGTCCGCTGACCGGCCACAGTCCCTATGTCTTCCCGGCCTCGCATACCTGGAAGCGCCCCATGTCGGAGAATACCGTCACCTTCGCGCTCCGGCGTATGGGTTACAGCGGCAGCGAGATGACCGCGCATGGCTTTCGCGCGATGGCAGCAACGCTGCTGAACGAGATGGGGCTGTGGAACCCGGACGCGATCGAACGGCAGCTCGCGCACATGGAGAACAACGGCGTGCGGCGCGCCTATGCGCGCGGACAATATTGGGAAGAGCGCGTGCGGATGATGCAGCACTGGTCCGACTATCTCGACCAGCTTCGCGGCGGAGACGATAGCGGAAAGCCCGCCGATGACAGCAAGGTCGTTACAGTCGATTTCGGCAGCCGATCAAGGCGATTACACGGGTAGGGGTGCGCGTCGGCCCAAATCGGCGGCGGTTTTGCGCCTCATTATCGGCCGTTAGGAGACTACGCTTCTACATTTGGAAGCGGTCGTGAGATTGTGCTTGCGCCGGCCCCTGGGGCAGGCCCGATAGGTTGGTGCGTTCGATGAAGGACGGCGTCGTGGCAAACTCTGGACCCAATCTTCGCACTGCCGAGGTCGCTCGCCGATTAGGGGTGAGCGTGAAAGCGCTCCGACTTTATGAAGCCCACGGCCTGGTAAAAGCGGACCGCACCGCGGCTGGCTGGCGAGTTTACGGGCCGGAGCAGATCGCGCGGCTCCATCATGTGATGGCGCTAAAGAGCTTTGGGTTCTCGCTCAGCCGGATAGCTGCTTTGGTATCCGGCGGCTTACCCGATCTCTCCAGCTTCCTCGCATTGCAAGAACGGGTGCTCCGCGAAGAAGCACGACGAGTGGAGCGCGCGCTTCACCTCATCGCCGCAGCGCGAGCCAAAATCGCCGTGAGCGCGGGCCTTTCACCGGACTATCTGATAAACCTCACCAAGGAAATCACGATGAACGAGAAGAGCAACGACGATCTGGCGGCGCGCTACGAAAGAATCGCGGCTAGGCATCTTTCTGCCTCAGACCAAGCAGAACTGGCGACCAATGGTGCGAAGAGCATGCTCGAACCAGACGCCGGCTGGGAAGCGCTGCACGCGGAGGCGACGCGGCTCATGGAGACGGGTGACCCGCACACGCCCGAAGCGGTGGACCTTGCCCGGCGCTGGATGAACAAGGTGTTCGAGGCGACCAACGGTGATCCGATCCTCACGCGAAAGGTAAAGGCAGTTGCGCGAGACATGCATGACGAGCCTGCCTTCGCGGCCGCGTCAAGCTCGTCCAATGCGATGATGGATTTTGTGTCGCAAGCCTATGGCGCGGCAATCGCTGCCGGAATCATGCCCAAGCCGGCCAGCTGATCCAGGCTGTGCCCTCCGGCCTGAGCAAGCATCAGGCCGGAGGGCTCTGAGATCACTGAGCGGGGCTGCTTCGCGCCCCACATCGGTGGTCTGCTAGCGTCATCGGCATTCCCGAAGGCTGCCCGTCGCGCGATCCGCCGGCCAACGATGCGGGGCGAGGCTATTAGGCGGAGATCTGGGACTTTTTGCCGATGTCGGTTACTGTACGTTCGAGCTGCTCGACTCGCGCCGTGAGATCGGCGAGCGGGTCATAGTCTGCGGCATCGGCCAGAGCCTCGAAAGTACGCCAGACCCGGCGGAGGGTTTCCTTCAGCTTCATCGTGACTGCTCCTTTCCAGGGCCTATGATTCACCAGTGCGACGCGAGGGGATGGAAATATCGGATTGCGTGGCTCGCCAGCTTGCGAGCGCGCCGAGAACCGGCTTCAACCCGGCGCCGATTTCGGTCAGCGCGTAAACGTGGCTGGCATGCGGGGGTGGGAGATAGCGCCGCTCAACGATCCCCGCGCATTCCAGCGCTCGGAGCCGGTCGGTGAGGATATTCGCGCTGACGCGTGGGATCGCAGACCGCAGGTCCGCGAACCGCTGCTCACCGGTGTTGAGACACGCAAGGATCCGCAATACCCATCGTCCCTCGAGCGGCGCGATCGGATCTTCGACGTCGCTACCATCGTGGGAAGCGGTTGAGGAATCGACAGGCCGGAGAGACTTCCTTATCCCGCTCTCCTGACAGGGCGTCGCGCCCAGCCCGCCAGGTTCCGCGGCACTCATGCCGCCGCTACCACCGCTGGCGGATTCTGCTCGCCGGGTTTGATCCGGTACCAGAGTGCATAGAGCGCGGGCAGGAAGACGAGCGTCAGGATCGTGCCGATCAGCGTGCCGCCGATCAGGGTGAAGGCCATCGCGCCCCAGAAGACCGAATGGGTGAGGGGCACGAAGGCGAGGACCGCAGCCAGCGCCGTCAGGATCACCGGACGCGAGCGCTGCACCGTCGCCTCGACCACCGCGTCGAACGGCGTCCGGCCCTGGTGTTCATTCTCGTGGATCTGGCCGATGAGGATCAGCGTGTTGCGCATCAGGATTCCGGCCAGCGAGATCAGCCCCAGGATGGCGTTGAACCCGAAGGGCTGGCCGGCCACCAGCAGCGTCGGCACCACGCCGATCAAGCCCAGCGGCGCGGTCAGCAGTACGATCGTCATCGCGGAGAAGCTGCGGACCTGCAGCATGATGACGATCATCATCAACAGGATCATGATCGGGAAGACCGGGGCGAGCGCGGCGTTGGCCTTGCCCGCTTCCTCGATCGAGCCGCCCATGTCGATTTGATAGCCCGGCGGCAGCGTGTCGATCACGGGCTGGAGCTTTCGTAACATCGCGGTCGAAACGTCAGGCGGCTGCAGGCCGTTGGCGATATCGCCACGTACGGTGATCGTCGGCACGCGGTCGCGGCGCAGCAGGATCGGGTCCTCCATGCGCAACTCGAGCTTGCCGACCTGGCTGATCGGAACGCGCTGGCCATTCGCCGCGGTCAGCGTGAAATCGCCGATGCGCGCGGGATCGAGTCGGGTCTCCCCGGCGGAACGCGCGACCACATCGACGGTGCGGATGTCCTCGCGCGCCTGCGAAACCGTCACGCCCGAGAGCAGGAACTGCAGCTGCTCGCCGACATCGCCCGAGGTAAGGCCCATGGCACGCAATCGGTCCTGATCGAGCACGAAGTGAAGCGTCGGCACGCGCTCGCCCCAGTCGGTGTTGACCGTGCGCATCATCGGATCCGCGACCATGATCGTGCGGACCTGCTCGGCGATGGCGCGCACCTTGTCGACATCGGGTCCGCTGACGCGGAACGCGACCGGATAGGGCGAAGGGGGACCGAACAGGAGCTGCGTCGCACGCACCTGCGCCGTCGGAGCGAGACCGTCAGCAACCGCACGCCGCAGCCGCTCCTTCAGCGCATCGCGCGCCTCCTCGTCCGGCGTGCGCACGATGATCTTGGCGAAGGACGGATCGGGCAGTTCGGGCGAAAGCGACATGAAGAAGCGCGGCGCGCCTTGCCCGACATAGGCGGTGACGATTTGCGCCTCCGGCTGTTTGCGCAGCCAGGCTTCGACCTGTTCGGTCGCAGCGCTGGTCTGCTCGATCGAGGTGCCCTTGGGCATCTGGACTTCGACCAAGACCTCGGGCCGGTCGGAAGTGGGGAAGAACTGCTTCTTCACCAGCACCATGCCCGCGCCGGCGACGAGGAATGCGACCAGCGTCGAGATCGTCACCAGCCGGTTGCGCGTCGCTGCCCAGCGGATCAATTGGCGCACCCTCTGGTAGCGCGGCGTCTGATAGATGGCGTCATGGCCGCCTTGGACCGGCTTGATCGCCGGCAGCAGCTTGACCCCCATATACGGCGTGAAGACCACTGCCACGAGCCAGGAGGCGAGCAGCGCGAAGCCGACCACCCAGAAGATGTTGCCCGCATATTCGCCGGCCGTGGACTTCGCGAAGCCGACCGGCATCAGGCCGATCACGGTCACCAGCGTACCCGCCAGCATCGGTGCCGCGGTGTGGCTCCAGGCATAGGCCGATGCCTTGATGCGATCGAAGCCCTCTTCCATCTTCACGACCATCATCTCGATCGCAATGATCGCGTCGTCGACGAGCAACCCGAGCGCCAGGACCAGTGCGCCCAGCGTGATGCGGTCCAGCACCCGCCCGGTAGACCACATGATGACCAGGACAATCGCAAGCGTCAGCGGGACCGCGCCCGCCACGACCATGCCGACCCTCCAGCCGAGCGCGATGAAACTGACGATCATCACGATCGCGAGCGCCTCCAGGAACGTCCGCATGAACTGATCGACCGCCGCCGAGATGTTCACCGACTGGTCGGTCACGGAGTCGAGAGTCATTCCCAGCGGCAGTTCGGAAGAGATCGCCGCGACTTCGGCCTTCAACGACTTGCCGAGATCGAGCCCGTTCCAACCCTCGCGCATGACCACGCCGAGCAGCAGCGTCGGCTCGCCCTGGTTGCGGATCAGGAAGGTAGCCGGATCCTCATAGCCGCGCCGGACCTGGGCGACGTCCGCCAGGCGCAGGGTCTTGCCATTGGCGGCGATCGGCAGGTCTCGGATCTTGTCGAGATCGTCGAAGGCGCCGTCGAGGCGCACCAGCACCTGCGGCCCGTTCGCCTCGACCGCGCCCGCAGGCGTGACCAGATTCTGCTGTGCGAGCGCCGAGAAGATCGCGCGCGGCGCTATGCCGAGCGTCGCCAGCCGATCCTGCGCGAACTCCACGAAGATGCGCTCGGGCCGCTCGCCGACGATGTTGATCTTCTTGACGCCGGGCACGTGCAGCAACCGCTGGCGCAGTGCCTCCGCCTGCCGGGCAAGCTCGCGCTGCGGCTCACCCTTCGCTTTCAGCGCATAGAGGGCGAAGGTCACATCGCCATATTCGTCGTTTACGAACGGACCGGCGACACCTTGGGGTAGCCTTGGCGTCTCGTCCTGCAGCTTCTTGCGTGCCTGGTAGAATTGTTCCTGCACTTCGGACGGGGGTGTCTGGTCGCGCAGGATCAGCGTCGTGAAGGCAAGGCCGGGGCGTGTGAACGTCTCCGCGCGGTCGTACCAGCGCAGCTCCTGCAGGCGCTTCTCGAGCGGCTCGGCGACCTGATCCTGCATTTCCTGCGCGGTGGCGCCGGGCCAAGCAGTGACCACGGTCATCTGCTTGATGGTGAAGCTCGGATCCTCGGCGCGGCCGAGGCTCAGAAAGGCGACGATGCCAGCGAGTGTGATGGCGACGATGAAGAACAGGGTGACCGCCCGCTCACGGACCGCCAGTGCGGACAGGTTGAACCTGCCCTTCGGCTCTGGCGTCTCGCTCAACGGACCGCCCCCACGATGCGAACCTGCTGGCCCTGGCGGAGCATGTGTGCGCCCAGCGCGACGAAACGCTCGCCCGGCCGCAGCCCTGCGGTGACGGTCGCGGCTTCCTCGCCGATCGTGACCAGTTTCACCGGACGCCAGCTGACCTTCGGGTTCGCCTGGCCGGCGATCGTCCAAACTCCCGGCCCTTGTCCGCGATCATAGATCGCGCTGAGTGGCACCGAGAGGGTCGAGGCCTGACCGGGCACGCCGAGCCGGATCGTAACCGTCGAACCCAGCGGGGCGGCCGCGGGAGCGCCGGCAAGGACGAAGCGCGCCTCGAAGGTCCGTGTCGCCGGGTCGGCGGCATCGCTGAGCTGGCGCAGCCGCGCGGTGCCGCCAAGGCCGCTATAGGTCCGCGCCTCCGCCTCGGTTCCAAGCGCGGGGCGGAGCGTCTCGGGCAGCGCAACGATCGCTTCGCGCGGGCCCGAGCGTGCAAGGCGGACGACCGTCTGGCCGGCCGCGACCACCTGTCCCGGCTCGGCAAGCGTCTCGGCTACGGTGCCGTCCGCGTCCGCGACCAGCACCGTATAGCCGGCATCGTTCCGGCTGACGCGCGCCTGCGCCTCGGCGGCGGAGAGCTGCGCACGCGCGGAAAGCGATGCGGCTTTCGCCTGGTCATAGGCGGAGGCGGAGACCGCGCCGGCCGAGACGAGCTCCCGATAGCGGCGCTCGTCGGCACTGGCCTGCACCTCGCGAGCGCGGGCGGCCGCCACCGTGCTCGCCGCCGCCTGCGCCGCGAGCGTGTAGTCCGTGGAGTCGATGCGCATCAGCGGCTGCCCACGGCGGACGACCTGCCCGGCATCGACCAACCGCTCCACCACCTTGCCCGCGACCCGGAAGCCGAGATCGCTCTGCACCCGCGAGCCGACGATGCCGGTGAATTCGCGATTCGCACCCTCAGCCGTGCCGGCGGCAGCGATTCGTACCAGTGGCGGTGCGGTTCGCGGATCAGCGTCCGGTTTCCCGCACCCTGCCAGCGCGCTGGCTGTCAGCCCAAGAAGCCCGATTGTTCGGGCGCTAGACGATATCGACAGGCGGGTTCCTCCTGTTCAGGCGGAACGAGATGTCATCAAGTGACCAATATGTCAACTAGTCACACATAAGCATTCAGCCTCAAGGTGCGAGGCTGCGCAGCACCAGTCCGGTCACCTCGGTCTGCGCATCGGGCAGGAGGTCGAGGCTGCGCTCGAGGAACACGGGGTCAATGAACGGCTTGAAGGCATAGAAGATCGATCGGCGGGTTTCGTCGAGCGGCGTCTTGCGCTCGAACTCGCCACTCTCGCGGCCTTCCTTCAGAATCTCTTCGAGGAGGCCCTGCAGGCGCTGGGTATAGACTCGCACGACCTCCCAGTTTTCGGACGAAGCATGGGCAGCGATCTCATAGAGCTTGCGATCGTTGAAGAGCAGCTCGACGGTCGCGTTGGTCAAGCTTTTCGCAAATCTGCGCAGCTTGTCGGTCGCGTCCTCCCCTTGGTCCACCGCCTCTCGGGCCTGGTCGAATAGCGCGGATACACATTCGGCGCAGATCGCTTCGCCGATCGCCTGCTTCGATTCGAAGAAGCGGTAGATATAGGCTTTGGAGAAGCCAATCTCGCGCGCGAGGTCTGATACCGTCGTCTTGTCATAGCCGTAATGCGCGAAGCATTCGCGTGCGGCCTTGACGATCTGATCCCGCACCGAATGCTCCGCCGGTCCCCGCGTGGCGACCTTGCTTGTAGCCTGAGTGTTCATGGGTCGGTCCATAGCGGCAAATGCCCGGATTGACAAATTGTGACCAATAATGTCATTGGTCACGAATTCATGAGATGGTTCATGAAGCTGCTGGCGGACGAGCGCATGCGCATTTCACCTTCGATTCTGACTATGGCCTCGACGGCCACGCTGCTCGGCGGCTGTGCCGTCGGTCCGTCCTATGTGGCGCCGGAGGTGGCAGCGCCACCGACGTTCATGGGCAGCCCCGCGGTCGAGACCGCCACGGGTCAGGCGGCAAAGGTCGACCTGGTGAACTGGTGGCGATCGTTCAACGATCCGCTGCTGGCGAGCCTGGTCGAACGCGCGCTGGCGCAGAATCTCGATTTGCAGCAGGCGGGTGCGCGCGTCGTGCAGGCGCGTGCCGCGCTGCGCCACGCCAAAGCCGATCTTCTCCCTTCCGGACAGGTCAGCGGCCAGGCGAGCGAGAATTATCAGTCGCTCGAAACGGCGCAGGGCCGGATCGCCGGCGCCTTGCCCGGTTTCGACCGCGAGGCCCAGAGCTATGATCTGAATCTCGGCGCGAGCTGGGAGCTCGATCTCTTCGGCGGCAAGGATGCCGCCCGCGATGCCGCGCGGGCCGACTGGCAGGCATCCGCGGCCGGCGCCGCTGCCGCACGGCTGGCCGTCGCGGCACAGACCGCCGACACCTATGTCGCGATCCGCAGCCTGCAGGCCCGGCTCGACGTCGCCCACAACCAGCTACAGGTCCAGCAGCAGCTGGTCGACCTGGTCGCGCTTCAGTATCGCAAGGGCGTGGCGGCCGAATTGCAGCTGCGCCAGGCCGAGGGCGCCCTGGCGCAAGTAAAAGCCGGCGTCCCGGAGCTCGAGCAGAATCTCGACACCGCGATGAACGCGCTGGATGTACTGCTAGGCCTTCAGCCCGGCTCGACCCGGCCCGAGCTCGCGGCGGTCGCGCCGATCCCCAACGTCCCTGCGGTCTCGGACGCGGGCGGTCCGGCCGCCTTGCTGCGCCGGCGCCCGGACATCATCGCGGCCGAACGCACGCTCGCCGCGTCGAATGCGCGGATCGGTGTTGCGATCTCTGAATATTACCCGAAATTCTCACTGAGCGGCCTGCTCGGCACCGCGACCATGGGCGTCGGCGGATTGTTCGGCGGCAATGCCACCCAGGCCAGCGGTGTTCTCGGACTGCGCTGGCGCCTGTTCGACTTTGGCCGCATCGACGCCGAGATCGCCGCTGCCCGGGGCCGCAACGCCGAGGCACTGGCGGCCTATCGCCTGACGGTCCTCAGAGCTTCGGAGGATGTGGAGAATGCCTTTTCGGCGCTCGTCAAGCAGCAGGCCCGCGCGCAGATCCTCGACCAGGGCGTCTCCTCGCTCGCCAAGGCCCGCGCGTCCTCCCTCGCCGCCTATAAGGGGGGCGTATCGAGCCTGCTCGATGTACTCGACGCCGATCAGCGCCTTCTCGCCAGCCGCGATGCCGAAATCCAGTCGAAAGCGGCTGCCGCCCGCGCCGCCATCGCCTCCTTCCGGGCTCTCGGCGGCGGATGGGATGCTGCGATTGCGCCCGGCTGAGCCGATGATGCGGTTGCTGCCTCCAGGTCGCCCAACACCCTCCCGCCACAACGGAGCGTATCACCATGGATGACGTCATCATCATCGGCGGCAGCTTTGCCGGCCTCGCCGCCGCGCTGCAGCTCGGCCGGGCCCGCCGCAAGGTCACCGTTCTCGATAGCGGCCTGCCGCGCAATCGCTTCGCCGGGCACTCGCACGGCATGCTCGGTCACGATCACAAGCCACCGCTCGACATCCTGGCCGAGGCGCGGCAACAGCTGGCGCGCTATCCCGCGATCAGGTTGGTCAATGCCCGGGCAGACAGTGTCTCCGGCGCCATCGACGATTTCTCCGTCCTCACTGCCGATGGCGAGAGCCTTGCGGCGCGGCGCCTGATCCTGAGCTATGGCGTGACCGACCAGATGCCCGATGTGCCCGGCTTCGCTGAAGGTTGGGGCAAGTCGATCATTCCTTGCCCCTATTGCGACGGCTTCGAGGTCGCCGATCAGCATTGGGGCCTCGTCTGGTCCGGCCCGCAGTCGCATAATCAGGTCAGGCTGTTCCACGATTGGACCGACACGCTGACGGTCCTGGCCGATCGCCACGACATTGCTCCCGATATCCGGGACGATCTGGCCCGCCGCGGCATAGCTGTCGTCGACGGCCGGATCGCCGAAATCGCCCATCACGCGGACCATAGCGCCATCGCCAGACTCGATAGCGGCTCCAAGGTTGCGGTGGACATCCTGTTCGCCCATCCGCGCAACAAGCCGTCCGCAAGCCTGCATGAAGGACTGGGCCTTGCCACAGTCGAGACGCCCCTCGGCATAATCCTGAAGGTCGACGAGCGTCGCGAAACGAGCATGCCCGGCATCTACGCCGCCGGCGATCTCACCAACCCCGGCATACCCTCGGTCACGACGGCATCGTGGCAAGGCGCGATGGCAGGCATCTCCGCCCAGCAGTCGATGTTGGTCTGAGCGACTAGGTTGGAGGATGAGCATCGACGTCGAACCGGACAGCGCGAGAAGTGGCTCGTCCGCCACAGGCTCTTAAGTGGACGAAGCCATTCGCTTTAGCTGCGTTCAAACAGCCGCTTCAGGCTGGGATAGAGGATGAAGGTCGATCGCCCGATCTTCACGGTCTCTATGGTCCCATCGCCGATGAGCTCGTAGATCGTGGAGCGACAGATGCCGGTGATCCTAACGGCGGTGGAGATCCGCACGCTGATCGGCTCCAGCGTAGTTTCATCGGGCTCCAGAGCACGCCGGCTCATTTCGGCCTCCCCTTGAATATCCGGTCGCTTTCCAAAAATGCAGCAAGCATGGCCGGAATCAGATCCGCCACCGGCTCCTCGCGGCCGTAGGTTTGCGCGTAGAGCGCTGCATACTCGCCGAGCGCCTGATGAAGATCTGGCATAAGGGAGATGGTGAGCTTGACCGGCGTGCGGTCCGGAAGCTGCGCTAGCTTGAGTTCGGGCATGTTATCGCTCCTGAGCTGGCCAGGGTGCGAGGACGATGTCCTTGTGCACCACGACGCGGAGGGGCCAGCCGGGCCGCACCTTGATGGTCGGCTGGACGTTAAGGTTCTTGGTGACGATCTGGTCGCCGGCGCGTGACGCGCCCTGCTGCGTGGACTCGCGGATGGCGCGGACGAGGTCCGTCTCACTGTTGCCCAGGCTAAGCTCGGTGCCGACCCCGAGCAGTGTCGAGAGCGCCACGCCCTTGAGCAATTGCCAGGTGTGCACATCAACCTTGTCCGAAAGCCCGGCATATCCCGCCATGTCCGTCGCCGGCACGTTATCGATCCGGATCGAGCTCCCGTTCGGGAGGACGATGCGCTGCCAGACGACCAATGCGCGGCGCTGGCCGAAGGCAACGACGCTGTCGTAGCTGCCGATCAGTCGGGCGCCCTGCGGGATAAGAAGGATGCGACCGCTGACGCTGTCATAGGCGTTCTCGGTCACCTGCGCCGTGACAAGTCCGGGCAGGTCTGAGTTGAGACCCGTGATCAGGCTGGCGGCGATGACGCTGCCGGCGTTCAACGTGTACGGCGAGACCGGCGCGACGAGCACGTGCGGGTTGATATCGCCGCCTTCATCCTTTGCCGCGAGAAACTCGGCCTTTCGCGCCTGACCGCCCGGATCCTTCTCGGGATCGAAGCCCATCTTCTGCGGCGCGGGTTGCTTGCCGGGATCAGTCGCCGACGCGGCGGTCATGCTCGGAGCACCGGAAGCACGGTCGGTGGCTCCGAGCTGGACGAGCACGCCGGACTCCCGCGCTGCCCTGTGTTCGGCCTCCCGCCGCTGGCGCTCGGCCTCGGCAGCCTGCGCAGTCCCGTCAACAGGGGCGGCCGGAGGTGCTTCCCCCAGCGCCTCCTGTCGCCGCAGGATCGGACGCCCGAGATCTCCCGGAAGCGGCGGGCCTAGCCTGGGCACGTCGCCATAGCTCTTAGGGGCGCCGGCAAGTGCATCGTCGGAGGCGTGGCCGGCGACATCCTTCTGGTCCTCGGCGCCTGCCACGATCCTGAACGTCGCCGGCTTGAGCGCGACCCAGGCGACGCCGACGATCGCGGAGGAGCTCAGGGCGGCGATCGCGATGATGGCCCCACGACGGAAGCGGACGATGCGGCTCGGGCGACCGCGCAGCACCAGGGTCTCGGGATCGACCTTGGGCAAGGGCGCGGCCGCGGGTGCCATCTCGCTCACGACGCCCTCCGCTGCCGGCGGCGAAGGCCCTGAGCAGCGCGAACGATCCGGACCACCGCCTGCTTCTTGGTCCCGAGACGCAGTTCGGCCGCGGCAAACAACCGGTCCACGATGTAGAAGCGCCCGGACATCCGGTAGTTGACGAGTTGCGGGTCGCCCTGTTCGCCGATGACGAAGAGCGGAGGCGCCTCGCCGACCGCTACGCTGGCCGGAAATTCGATGAAGGTCTGCCGGCCATCGTCGAAGGCGCGGAGCGGCCGCCACGCCGGACGGTCGCCCGTCACTTCGTAGCCGAAGTCGAGCCGCTCGACCGCCAGTCCCGTCGCGATCGGTTTCGCCGCCTCGGCCGACGCCTGCTGCCGCCGTATCGCGATCAGCTCGTCCTGCGGGTAGGTCCAGGACAGGGCGGCCATGGCGGTTGCCGGGGTACTCTGGAGCACCAGGTGATACGCCCGCCTGTCCGTCGTGATGACGAGATTCGTGGAAAGACCGGCCGCGAAGGGCTTCACGAGGATGTGCACGCGCCTGCTGTCGCCTGCGCCGCTGGTCGTGTCCCCGATCGTCCACCGCGCGGTGTCGCCGGCCGCCACCGAGACAATCGCCTCGCCAGGCTGCAGCGCGATGTCGCTGACCTGCTCCGGGGCGGCAAAGAGCCTGTACAGCACGCCCTCGCCGAACGGGTAGACCTGCACCGCGTTGACGAACGCCGGCGCCGCCGGTTCGTGAGTAGCCTTGGCATTGGCGGCCCGGACCCGGATCTCCGCGGCGGAGGGCTTGCGACGATGGGGTGGCGACGCGGGCACCGCTCTCGGGACGGGGGCGGGTGCGGCTTGCGGTGCCGCACTGGGGGTCGCGATGGCCATCGGTCCAGCCTGGGGCGAGGACGATTGCGCGAGAGCGGGCGACGCGACGAGCGCGCTCGCCGCGAGAAGCATGCGGTTCATGGGCGTGTCTCCGATGGAAATTGCGTTGGCTGGCCGAGGTTCGGATCGAGCGGGGAGCCGCTGGGCACGGTGGCGGGTGCGCTTCGAACCGGGTCGGGCGAGGAGCTCGCCGGGTGGTCGGCGGGTACGTCGAGCTCGCGGCTCCAGTCGATGGCGTCCACGTAGAGGCCGAGCGGATTCTTGCGGAGCGTGTCGGCGTCGCGGGGCGGCTTGATCAGGATGGTGACGATCGCCGTCCAGCGCGAGGTCGCAGCCAGGCTCCCACGGGCATAGGCGCGTTCCGACCATTTCACCTGGAAGCTCGTCGCGGATGCGCGCACGACGCTCGTCACCTGCACCGAGACCGTCTTGTCACCGACGTCGGCGAAGGGGTTCGCCGAGCGCGCATATTCACCGAGGAAGATCGCGCCGTGCTTGGAAGCGAAGTCATAGGCCTGCAGCCAGTTCTCGCGCATCAGCACGGCGTCGAGCGAGCGGCCGCGGACGTCGGCTATAAAGCGGCCGAGGAACCAGGCGATCTGCGGATCGGTCGGACGATATTCGGCGGCCGCGGGCGACACCGCCTGGGCCTGTCCCAGGCTATCGACCGCGACGACATAGGGAACCACGCGACTCTGCATCGACTGCCAGACCAGCGCACCGGACAGACCGGTGCTCAGTGCGAGGCCGCCAAAGGCCATGAGCCGCCAATTTCCTGCCTGGGCGCGGGCGGAGCCGATCCGTTCGTCCCAGAGCTGTCCGGCCCGGCGATAGGGCGTATCGGGTTCGTCCGTGCGCCCGTAGCGCTGGACGGCACGTTTGAAGCGCATCAGTCCTTCTCCTTGATGTCGGGGGTCGCGCCGCCGCCGCCACGATCCGCGCCCTGGAGAGCGTGGATCGCCGCTTGGCGATGGTGACGTCGGGATTGCGTGTTCTGGAGATCGCGCGCCCAACCCGGCATGCCGTTAGACGCAGCGCCCCCGGTCTCCCCGGGGTGCGCCTGCGCACCGGTGGTGCCGGCATTCCAGGCGGCGCGTTGTCCCTCGGCCGCCGCGGCACGGAGACCGAGAGCCCCCTCGATGCGCTGGCCGGCCGCTCCGCGCGCCGCGGTCGCGACGCCGCTCATGCCGGCGGCGACGGATTGCGAGCCGGAAGTCTCCTGGCCGAGCTTGTAGGCGGTCGATGCCGCCGAGCCCATCGAGGTCCCGGCGCGAATAGCGCCCAGGCCGGCACCCGCCAGTCCCTTCGCCGCGGCGGCGCCCGCGCCGCCGGCGACGGCGAACCCGCCTGCCGCCAATGCCGCCGTCGCGACCGCGGAGCCCGCGCCGAGCTGGGGAGCACCGGATACCAGGCCGGAGGCGATGCCGGGCCCGAAGATGCCGAGGCCGAGCAGCGCGAGGCTGGCGAGCACCAGGCTCATCGCCTGGCCGATGTCCGGCTCCTTGCCCTGCAGGGCGGAGGCGAACTCCGTGAAGAAGCCGGAGCCGATGCCGACGATCACCGCGAGCACCATGACCTTGATGCCCGAGGAGATGACATTGCCGAGCACCCGCTCGGCCAGGAAGCTCGTGCGGTTCCACAGCGCGAAGGGCACGAGGATGAACCCGGCGAGCGTCGTCAGCTTGAACTCGAGGATGCAGACGAACATCTGCACCGCGAGGATGAAGAAGGCGACGATGACGATCACCCAGGCGATCAGGAGCACCATGATCGTCATGAAGTTGTCGAAGAAGGTAGTGAACCCGAGCAGTTCGCTCGCCTGGTCGAGCAGCGGCCAGGCCGCCTGAAACCCGGTACCCGCGAGGCGGCCGGGACGCAGAAGATCGTCGGCCGAGAGCGTTCCTCCACCAGCGGTCAGTCCGGCCTGGGCGAAAGAACGGAAGATGATGTCGGTGAGCGTCGAGAAGCGGTTCAGGATCAGCGCGAACGCGCCGATATATAGGATCTTCTTGAGGAAGCGGCCGATGATGTCGCCCTCGCCGCCCATTGCCCAGAACAAGCCGGCGAGCGTGATGTCGATGCCGATCAGGACCGATGTCAGGAAGCCGACATCGGGCCCGAGCAGGCCGAATCCGCTATCGATGTAGCGGATGAAGTCGGCCATGAACCGATCGATCACGTTGAGGTCGTTCACGTGTCTGTCCTTGCAAAGGGTGCCGCGGGACCCTGGCAGGGGGAGCGAGTGCCAGGGCCCCGCGGGCTGCGGGCACGGCGGCCGGGGGCTGTTGCCGCCGCGCCCGGTCTCGCTATCGCTGCGGCGTGTAGGCCTGGCCGCTGCCGAGAAACTTTCGGGTCGCGGCGCGCGACGCCTCGGACTCGGTCAGCTGGCGCTGCTTCTCGATCGCGTCGGCGCGGAACTGGGCCGCCATCAGCTGCTCCAGCGAGAGCTGCTGCTTCGCGGTCAGCGCGAGCAGCTGATTGGTGGCCTGCTGAGCGCCGAGCGTTCCCTCGGCGCCCTGGCTCCGACCGACGATTTCCGCCAGGTCCGTGGCGTCGTCATGCGCCGCCTGAACGATCTGCGCCTGGACGGTCATCGTCCGCCTGAAGGCGTCCGAGCTGGCATCGTAGCGTGCCCTGGCCGCCTGCAGGCGCTGGTCGCGCGTCGAGGACGGATCGAAGCCGCGCGGGTAGAGCGCATTCAGCTTCTCCTCGAGCCGGTCCACCTCGAAGTCGACGCTCTGCGCCTGCTTCATCAGCCGGTCGACGCCGTCGAGCTTGTCGAGGAGCGCTTCGAGCTGCGGGAAGGCGATTCCCTTCAGGTTCCTGTCCATCCGGAGCAGCACCTGCGCCTCGTTCTGAAGCTGCTGGATCTGATTGTTGACCTGCTGGAGCGTGCGCGCTGCGGTCAGGATATTCTGGCTGTAGTTGCTGGGATCGAACACCGCGATCTGCGCATGCGCCGATGTCGCGAAGCCCATGGTCATCGAGCCCGCGGCACCGAGGCCGAGCGCGGTCGCGACCAGATATTTGCGGGAAAGGATACGCATCACTTCTACTCCTTCACTTGGGGATCGGGGAATTGGGCGAGCAGCGCCGCCGCCCAGTCGAGACCGGCCGCCTCGAAGAAGCGGGCCGCGAAATCTGCCGGACCATGCTCGGCGAGCAGCGCGTCGATGCGCGCCTGCGTGGCAGGATCGGAGGCCCCGCACAGCGCGAGCGCGACCGGGCCGAGGCCCAGCTCGAAGAGCCGGTTCCCGGCTGCGGACTGCAGGTAGTAGTGGCGCTTAGGCGTGGCGCGGCTGACCAGCTCGATCTGACGGTCGTTGAGCCCGAAGCGCCGATAGGCCGCCTGCCCCTGGGGCTCGATCGCCGCGGCATTGGGAAGCAGGATGCGTTGGGGACAGCTCTCGATGATCGCCGGCGCGATCCCGCTGTCCGCGATGTCCGCCAGGCTCTGGCTGGCGAAAATCACTGCCACGTTCTTCTTGCGCAGCGTCTTCAGCCACTCGCGGATGCGTGCGGCGAACAGCGGATGGTCGAGGAACTTCCAGGCCTCGTCCAGGATCAGCAGCGTCGGTCGACCGGTGAAGCGGCCCTCCAGCCGGTGGAAGAGATAGGTCAGCACCGGGGCGACGACGCTCCCCGTGCCCATCAGCGCCTCGGTCTCGAAACACTGGACGTCCGCCATGCGGAGGTCATCCTCCGCCGCGTCGAGCAGCCCGCCGAATGGCCCCTCGAGCGTGTAGGGCGCCAGCGCGGAACGCAGCGCGGTCGACTGGAGCAGAAGGGACAGGCCGGTGAGCGTGCGTTCCTCGACCGGCGCGCTCGCCAGGCTGGTCAGCGCCGACCAGACGGCTTCCTTAACCTCGGGAGTCACCACCACCTTCTCGTGCGCGAGCAGGGCGTCGATCCACTCGGCCGCCCAGGCGCGCTCGGCGGCGTCGCCGATCCCGGCGAGCGGTTGGAAGGCGATCGTCTCCCCGACATCGCCATCAAGGCCGAGGCCGTGATGCGCACCCCCCATCGCGAGGGTGGCGGCACGCGCCGAGCGGCCCATGTCGAAGATATAGAGCTGGCTGCCGGGATAGCGCCGGAACTGGAGCGCGATCAGCGCAAGCAGGACCGACTTGCCGGCACCGGTCGGGCCGACGATCATCATATGCCCGACGTCGCTGACATGGGTCGACAGGCGGAACGGCGTGGACCCGCTAGTCTCGGCGTAGAGGAGCGGAGGCCCGCCCAGATGCCGATTGCGCACCGGGCCGGCCCATACGCTCGAGAACGGCATCAGGTGCGCGAGGTTGAGCGTGTGGACGAGCGGCTGGCGGACATTGGCATAGACCTGCCCGGGCAGGCTCGAGAGCCAGGCCTCGACCGCATTCAACCCCTCGCGGATGCAGGTGAAGCCGAGCCCGTTGACGACCCGCTCGACGGCGCGGACCTTGTCCTCGACGCGCGCGCGCTCTTCGTCCGCGACCGTGATCGTCGTGGTGAGATAGCCGAAGGCGACATGGTCGCCGCCGAGCGCCTGGAGCGCGAGGTCGGCGTCGGTGGTCTTGTTGTCGGCGTCGCTGTCGAGCAGCTGGACCGGCTGGTTGTAGATCACCTCGCGCAGCATCGCGGTGACCGACTTGCGCTTGTTGAACCATTGGCGGCGCAGCCGCGTCAGCGCCTTGGTCGCGTCCGTCTTGTCGAGCGCGATGAAGCGCGTGACCCAGCGATAGCCGAAGTCCTGGTGATTGAGCGCGTCGAGGATTCCCGGGCGGCTGAGGCCGGGAAAGCCGAGAATGGTGAGGGTGCGCAAATGCAGTTCGCCGAGCATCGGCTCGAGCCCGCCGGTCAGCGGCGTGTCCGCGAGCAGCCCGTCGAGATACATCGGCGTTTCGGGGACGCGCACCCCATGTCGACGCGACGAGATCGTCGCGTGGAGGAAGGTGAGCGTCTCGGCGTCGTCGAGCGCGGCGATCTCCGGCATGAAGCCCGAGAAGAGATCGAGGGCGCGGTCGGTCTCCGCGACGAACGCGGCGAGCGCTTGTCGCCAGTCGCGACCCTGTGCGGCATCACCGCGCTCCAGAAGTGCGCGCCCCGCCGTGTCCGCCTGGTCCGGGGGCGGAAGGAATGTCAGGGTCAGATGATATCGGCTCTCGAAGTGAGCGCCCGCCGCTTCGAAAGACGCCCGCCGCTCCGCGTCCACTAGCCAGGACGCCGCCTCCGGGAATCGGTCTACCGGATAGCCGAGCGCCTCGCGTCGCTCGGCCTCGATATGAAGCGCCCAGCCCGAGCCGAAGCGCTTCAGGACGTTGTTCGCCCGGGCGCAGGCCGAGACAAGCTCCGCCTCGGTCGCGGATTCGAGATCTGGACCGCGGAAGCGCAGCGTCCGCTGGAAGCTGCCGTCCTTGTTCAGCACGACGCCGGGCGCGATGAGCGCGGCCCAGGGCAGATGATCGGCGAGCCGGTCGGCGCGGCTCCGATATTCGCGCAGGTTCAGCATGCGAGATACCCCCGCTGCCGGAGATGGCGGGTCAGCACCGCGGCGAAGTCGGGATCGCGCTTCGCGGCGAATACGGCGACGGTGTGCCCGAGGGCCCAGACGACGAGCCCCGCCGTCCATTGCTGCAGCCCGAGTCCGAGCGCGGCCGCGACCGTCCCATGGACGATCGCGATCGCGCGCGGCGCGCCGCCGAGCAGGATCGGTTCGACGAGCGCGCGGTGCAGCGGCGCCTCGAACCCCTCCAGATGCTGACCGTCGCCGATCATCCGAGCAGCGCCCCGCCGCCGAAGGAGAAGAAGGAAAGGAAGAAGCTCGACGCCGCAAAGGCGATCGACAGGCCGAAGATGATCTGGATCAGGCGCCGGAAGCCGCCCGCGGTCTCGCCGAAGGCCAGCGTCAGGCCGGTCACGATGATGATGATCACCGCGACGATCTTGGCGACGGGCCCCTGGACCGATTCGAGGACCTGCTGGAGGGGCTCCTCCCACGGCATGCCGGTACCGGCGGCCTGCACCTGCGTGGCGGCGACGATGGCGAGGGCAGTGCCGAGCAGCAGGCGCGGCCTGAGGCCGGCGGGGGAAAGTGTCTTCATGGTGGGGTTCCTTCGTTGGCAGGGTGAAAAGGGGTGAGCGCGTAGGCGCCGGTGTCGGGGTCGATGCCGACCACGCGCGAGATCGCTTCGATCGAACGGTGCGTGCCGCGCCCGGCGATGAAGACGACCAGGTCGATCGCTTCGGCGACGAGGCGCCGTGGGACGGTGACGACGGCTTCCTGCACGAGCTGCTCGACGCGATAGAGCGCGGCCTCGGCCGAATTCGCGTGGACCGTCGCGATGCCGCCCGGATGGCCGGTGTTCCATGCCTTGAGCATGTCGAGCGCCTCAGGGCCGCGGACTTCGCCGACAATGATCCGGTCCGGGCGCAGGCGCAGCGTCGAGCGCACCAGGTCGGTCATCGAGACGGTGCCGGGACGGGTGCGGAGCGCCACCGTGTCGGGAGCCGGGCTCTGCAGCTCGCGCGTGTCCTCGATCAGGATGACGCGGGCATCGACCCAGCTCATTTCGGCGAGCAGCGCATTGGCGAGGGTCGTCTTGCCCGAGCTGGTCCCGCCCGCGATGAGGATGTTGAACCGCTGGGTCACCGCGAGGCGCAGCACGTCGGCGATGCCTGCGGTCATGATGCCGTCGCCGACATAGTCGTCGAGTGTGTAGAGCCGCTGCGCCGGCTTGCGGATCGAGAAGGACGGACCCGTAGAGACCGGCGGCAGCACGCCCTCGAACCGCTCGCCGGCGCGGCCTTCGATCTGTGGGGGCAACTCGGCGGAGATGATCGGCTGGCCGGCATGGACCTCGGCACGGGCATGGCTGGCGACGAGGCGGATGATCCGCTCCGTCTGCGCCGCGTCCATCACGATGCCGGTGTCGAGCCTGCCTTCGCCGAGCCGGTCGAGCCGCAGTGACCCGTCCGGATTGACCATGATTTCGATGACCAGCGGATCGGCGAGCGCCGCGGCGATGTCCGGGCCCATCGCCGTGCGCAGCATCGCGCGCCGGCGCCCGGCGGAAAGCATGTCGGTCATCGCTCGTCCTCCACGGACAAGAGCGTGCGACGGCCCGTCGCGACCGCGCGGCCCACCTGCGCGACGAAGGCCTCGAACCGCTCGCGCGCGATGGCGCGGCCAGCCTGGTCGTTTTCGGCAAGCGGGGTCTGGATAGCGAGCTCGAAGCGCACGAAGAGCGCCAGCGTCTCGAGTGCGACATGGCCATCGCGCTCGATCCTGGCGAGCGCGTTGGACATGCGATCGAGGCGCAGCCCGAAGCGGTCCTCGAGTTCCGACGCGCCCCGCCGGTTGAGCCAGGCGGCCACTGCGTCGGCGAGGATCGCGGACTTGGTCGCGCCGGGAGCCGCGGCCAGGGCCTCGAGGCGGTCGCTGGTCGCTTTCGGCAGGAACAGCTGGTGGCGGACGCGCTCGACCATCTCAGAAGTCCAGCTCGAGATTGCCCGGCCGGGCATCGGTCATGTCGATCGCATAGGCGCGGCGGACCGCGCTCGTTGCCGCCTGGTCCATCGCACGCTTGTCGACGGCCGGATCGACCTCGTCCTCGCCGAGACCGAGCGGATCGGCCGGAGCGAGATCGACAGGCGTCGCGGGCTCCATCTCGTGCGCGGGATGACGCGCCTGCTCCAGGCCCCCGGCCTCTGCCTCGTCGTCGGCTGTGTCGGGGGCGAGGCGCGCATCGATGCCGCGCACGCGGTCCTGCCAGTCGTCGGCGCGGGCCTGCGGCAGATCTGTCGTCCGTCCGGCTCCAAGGCTCGGAGGAGGAAGGATGCGAGACTTTAAGGCCGCGTCCTCGAAATAGCGGAGCTTGCGCGCGCGAACCGGCGGATGTCCTGCGACCAGCACGACTTCGTCCGTCGGCGGAAGCTGCATGACCTCGCCGGGAGTCAGCAGCGCCCGGGCGGTCTCCTGGCGGCTGACCATGACATGGGCGAGCCACGGCGCCAGCCGATGGCCGGCATAGTTGCGCATCGCCCGCTGCTCGGTCGCGGTGCCGAGCGCATCCGATATCCGCTTCGCGGTGCGCTCGTCGTTCGTCGCGAAGGCGACGCGGACATGGCAGTTGTCGAGGATGGCGCTGTGCTCGCCATAGGCCTTTTCGATCTGGTTGAGACTCTGAGCGATCAGGAAGGCGCGGACGCCGTAGCCGGCCAGGAACGCCAGGCTGGTCTCGAAGAAGTCCAGCCTGCCGAGCGCCGGAAACTCGTCGAGCATCATGAGCAGCTTGTGGCGCCCCGGGACACCTGCGGCGTGCAGCTGTTCGGTCAGGCGCCGGCCAATCTGGTTGAGCACCAGACGGATCAGCGGCTTGGTGCGGCTGATGTCGGACGGCGGTACGACGAGATACAGCGACACCGGGTAGCTCGCGGCAACCAGGTCCTCGACCCGCCAGTCCGATGCGCCCGTAACCGCCGCGACGGTGGGATCGCGGTAGAGGCCGAGAAACGACATCGCGGTCGACAGGACGCCCGAGCGCTCGTTGTCTGACTTGTTGAGCACCTCGCGCGCGGCCGATGCCACCACCGGATGCACCACGGGCATCTCGTCGGTGCCGAGATGGTTCGTCGTCATCATCGAGCGGAGCGTCGCGACGAAGGGTCGCCGGGGATCCGACAGAAAGGTCGCGACCCGGGCGAGCGTCTTCTCCTCCTCGGCGTAGAGAACGTGAAGGATGGCGCCGACGAGAAGCGAGTGGCTCGTTTTCTCCCAGTGGCTTCGGCGCTCGAGCGCCCCTTCCGGATCGACCAGGATATCGGCAATGTTCTGGACGTCGCGTACTTCGTCGGCGCCGCGGCGAACCTCGAGCAGCGGGTTGTAGCGCGCGGAGCGCGTGTCGGTTGGGTTGAAGAGCAGGCAATGCGAGAAGCGCGCGCGCCAGCCGGCGGTCAGTTCCCAGTTCTCGCCCTTGATGTCGTGGACAACCGTCGAGCTGGTCCAGCCGAGCAGGGTCGGTACGACTAGGCCGACGCCCTTGCCGGAACGCGTCGGCGCGAAGGCCATGACGTGTTCCGGACCGTCGTGGCGCAGGTAGCGCTTGTCCACGCGGCCGAGGAACACGCCGGCGTCCGCCGCCAGCCCCGCCGCGCGGATATCGCGGGACCCCGCCCAGCGCGCAGAGCCATAGGTGGTGACGTTGCGCTGCTGGCGCGCGCGCCAGACCGAGCCCGCGATGGCGGCACCGCAGGCGACGAGGCCGCCGCCCGCGGCGATCGCGCCGGCCTCGTCGAACACGACTGGGGCATAGGCATCGAAATGGAACCACCAAGGGAAGATCGACCAGGGCGCGTAGACCGGCATATTTCCAAGCCGGAACCAAGGGGCACCAAGCTCGGGCTGATACGCGAGCGAGGCCGCCGCCCACTGGGTCGCGCCCCACACTCCCGCGACCACGATCGCGGCGACAATGAGCATCTGGCCGAGAAGGAGCTTGGTCGGGGTCATGCGGGCCTCCGCCCGCGCGACTCACTGGTGCGGGCTCGGTTACAAACCTCGCTGGATTTTGATCATGGCATCAGGATCTCGCTGGTGACTCGGGATACATTACTGGTGCCGTCTGAAGATGACGGCAGGATATGGACCGGTTGGGTGCGGGCGGGTCTCAGACGATCCAAGAAGGAAAGCTGCCATTCAGAGCTGACCCGCGCGCCCGACCGCTTTCGACCAACTCAAGCCAGTCAGAGTTAGAAGTTGGAGCGGCGGATTTCCCTGAAACCCGCCATTCACTGCGGCCGATAGACTGCGCCGGTTGGTAGAGCATGCACACCTCACGCCGGGGCAGGGGGCAGTGTGAAGCGCCTGCCGGCGCCCCCGAGTATTCCCTTTGATCACCCCTTAGCCGGCGCCGGCTAAGGGGCCGCCCACCGTCGCGGTAGAGACCGGATCGGCCGAGGAATGGGGTGGTTGCCCTTCTCGTGCGAAGCGGCTTGCGGGGATACATCACTCGCAGCCGGCGCGAGCGGCGGTGGAAATTCTGCACGTTGATGCGCTTGGATCACCTCTCCTTTGGTATGATCCGCCCTAGCTCACGAGACGATCCTCGCCTGGCGCGCGCAAGCGTAGAGGGAAAGCAAGGAAGCGAGGAGCACCTAGGATGGGGTCGCGAACCGCACCCCGAGAGAAGAGCTAAGGGCATCATCATGAGTGAGACGAAACGGTTGATATGGCACGAGGTCGCGCCACAGGGCGCGAAGGCGTTGTTTGGCATCCACCACTACCTCACAACTGGCACCAACCTGCCTGAAGAGCTGATACATCTCGTGTTTCTGCGGGTATCGCAAATCAATGGCTGTGCGCATTGTATTGATCTTCATACACGCGATCTGCTCAAGACGATGTCGGTCGACAAGGTCGCCCTGATCCCGGTCTGGGCGGAAGTGCCGCACCTTTTCCTGGAGCAATATCGCGCTGCACTCGCTTGGGCTGAAGAGGTCACACTAGTCAGCGAAACACACGCTTCGGAAGAGGCGTATGCAGCAGCATCGGCCGCATTCGAGTCAAAGGACCTGGTGGATCTCACCATCGCGATTGCGGCGATGAACGCCTTCAACCGGCTTGGCGCACCATTTCGGTTGCCCGTCAAGGCACAGGCCTGACCCGTTCCGGAACGGTCATCTCAATCCAACGAAAGACCAGAACGGCGATTGGAGATTTAGACGGGACAGCTAGATGGATCGGCTAGCGGCCTCCGTTCTGCGAAGGGTGAGCGCGCAACGGCCGCTTTAGCCAGTGCCGGCCCCAAACCTGCAATCCGCAGTCGGCCCAACGGCACTCAATCGACTACGGCTCCCGCGCAAGGCTGAGCGCCCGCTCTTGACGAAAGCGGTCATTCAAGTGGCGAACTGGCAACGACGGCTTTGTCCCAATGCCGGTCATTCAGTCGGCCGCCCAGTTAGGTGAACTATCGGCAAGTTTCGGGATCGCGTCGAACCCTGCTGAGGGGCTGAAATGCGGCGCAAACCCATCGTCAGTAATTACGAGATTTGGGGGCCTTCGCGCCTCTTTCCGAACTTCCAGTTGATCCCGTCGGCCCGCACGATGCCCGCGACCGGCTTGCCCAGTTGGCGCTCCAATACCGGTCGCCATGGCACGAGCGTGAATTCCCGGCTGCGCTCGACCAGGGCGAAGCGTCCGCTTGCCAGCTCGACCGCGCGTACGAGCCTGCCATCGACCCGCGCGCCCTCGACCGGCTCGACGAAGCGCTTGCCCAGCTCGCTCCCGATCTCGCCCGCGACCTTGAGCAGTTCGCGCCGCTGCAGGAGGGCGAGCGTGCCGCGCTTCAGGCGCGCGCCATCGCTCTCGGCCAGGCCTTGCTCGACCAGCCACTGGCGCCGAGCCGCGAGCGCGCCGCGGACCTCGCGCCCGAACCCGGCATCCCGCGCGACGATCTCGCCCTCGCCGGCGAGCGTGCGGTCGAGCCAGGTCGCGCCGTCGGCCGCGGGAAGTCGGTCGAGCGGAACGACGGACACCGTCTCGATCGCAACCGGCCGCTCGCGGAGCAGTCGCGCCTCATAGGCCGCGGCGCGGTCGACATGGTCGTCGGCGATGCGCCAGCTGCCATCGTCGAGCCGCTCCGCGAAACCCGCCCGGCGCATCGCCTCCAGCCGGCGGACATGCGCCTCCGCGAATGCCTGGCTCGCATTCGGGTCGTGCTCGAGATGCGCTGCGACCGAATAGATCCCGTCGTGCCTGCGGGCGACCGCGGCGATGGTGCTGTCGACGTCGCGGACGCCGGCGGTGCGTGGCGCCACGCGGACGATAGCGCCTTCCGGGGTCGGCCCGGTCGCGGTGGCGCGGCCGATATCGAGATAATGCACGCGACCATCGATCCCGTCGACGATCAGGTAATGGCGGTCGCGATGCTCGTCGGAGAAGCCGCGCCGGACGACGCGGCCGACGATCGGCGTCCGCAGTTCGCCCTCGATGACGCGATCGGCCTGCGCCCGCTCGAGCCGGCGTGCGGTCAGCTCGCGCTGCATCAGCCGGACGATGTCCCCGCGTTCACCCATGCGCCGCAGCGTGTCCTCGAGCCCCTGGGCGAGCCGCCATCGCCCGCCGCCCAGATCCTCGGCCAGGCCCATTGCGCCGAGCTTGCGCAGCCTGCCGGTGGCGACCGCCTGCTGGAACGGATCGTTGTGCGCGGGGCCGGTGACGCGATCGGCATCCATGCGGCGAAGCAGCCGCCGGTCGATCGCGGTCAGCCGTTCCTGCTCGACATCGTGGCGGAGCCGGTTCTCGATCTCCTGGTCGGTACGCGGGCCGAGATCGAGCGTCGCGAGTTCGACTGCGCGCTCGCGCAGGCCGTGCGCGATATATTCGCGCGCGATGACCAAATTCTCGCCGCGGTCGTCGACGCCGCGCAGCATGACATGGGTGTGCGGCTGGTCGGTGTTGAAATGGTCGACGGCGACCCAGTCGAGCCGGGTGCCGAGGTCGTGCTCGGCCTGCGCCATCAGCCGGCGGACATAGGGCTTGAGATCCGGATACTCGGCGCCGTCCTCGGCCGAGACGATGAAGCGGAACTGGTGGCGGTCGTCGGCGCACCGGTCGAGGAACGCCTTGCCGTCGGCGGTGTCGGCGTCGCGGCCGTAGAGCTCGCCGGGGTTGCCGTCGCGGGTGACGCCGTCGCGCTGGATGTAGCGCAAGTGCGCGCGGGCCGCCGCGAACCCCGTTCCGCCCATGCGGACCAGCCGAACCTTGACGATCGCACGCCTGGCCCGTGACCCGGCGAAGCGGTCGCGGCTCGAGAGCAGCCGGCCGATGCCGGCGCCGCGTCCGATCCGGCTGCCGTCGAACCGTCGCGCCCGCACGCCCGTCTTGGTGCCGGCCAGCCGCGCAGCGGCGAGCACGCGCCCGGCGTAGCGGACGAGCTTCCTGCCATCCTTGCCCCCGGACTTGCCGAGCTTGGGTTCGAACTCGTCGTCGCTCACCGGCGCGCTCCGCGAGTCTCGCGAAAACCGGCCGGAAACCGCGCATTTCCGCCGCTCCCGCGCGCGCTGTCTCGCGGGCCCAGCGGCCTGTCTCCCGAAAAAAGGATGTGCAGACAGCAGCTTAGGCAGGGTCGCGAGACACTGCCTTTATCTTGTTTTCCCTTCTTCCCCTGCTCCCCCGCATCCCGGCGCAAAAAGAAAGCCGGGACACGCTGCCGACCCGACAGCGCATCCCGGCCCGAAACTCTGTGATCTTCACGCATCCGCGAACGCCCTTCGTGCCTGCTCCGCCCTGGCAAAACAGCGCCTGCCGAGCATCCCGACCGCATCGCCATCGCCGTCGACCACCATCACCGCGACGAACCAGCGCCCGTCGATCCGGCCGATGATCCGTACCCGGTCGAGCTCGATTCCGGCGTCCTCGGCACCGTGATAGCTGCCCAGCCAGCGCTCCTGCACGCGCGCATCCCAGAGGAAATCGACCTCCTCTGCATCGAGGAAGCGTGCCGCCAAGGCCGACCCTGCGCTGCTTCCGAACTCGTTCTCGAGCCCCGAGACCAAAGCCGCCATCACGCGATCCGCCGCGTCCGAGAGCGATTGCACCTGTACCATGACCTGTCTCCGCTTGCGGTCCTCATCATCGAGGACAAGGCCTCGGGGACGGGTGGCGGAGCGGCGGTCAGGGCCGCCGCAGCGCCAGCGGAGGCGCCGCGAAGCGGACATGGGGGGAACCGATTTGCGCAGCAAATTGGGGGGCACCCATGGGCCTTGAGGGCCGGTCTGCCGGCCGTCATGCTGGGACTTCACGACGAGTCCTACCACCCCGCCACGTCACCGATCCTCGCGGCGAAGGACGAACAGGCCCATGGGCTGGCGGGGTCCAACGCTCGCCGCCGGGCCTTCCGGCGATGCGCGGCGCACCACGAACAGCGGCTCGGGCGTGGGCGTCGCACTCGGACTCTCGGGCATCGCCGATCCGCCGATGCCGCGCAGATAGGCGACCGTCTCGGCGGGCAGCACGGCCTTGCCGGCGAGCCAGTCGGCATAGCGGGCGGGGCCGGCATTGTACGCGCCGAACAGCCCGGGATAACCGAAGCGGTCGTACATTTGGCGGAGGTAGCACGCACCCGCGACGATATTGTCGGCGGGAACGTCCGGGTCCGCGCCGAGCCCGAGGTCGCGGCGCAGCTCGGCCCAGGTCGCCGGCATCAGCTGCATCAGCCCGATCGCGCCCTTGGGGCTGCGGATCGGGCGGCCGTCGAGCATCGTCCGTCCTCCGCTCTCCGCCCGCATGACCCGCGCGATCCAGTCGCCCGGCACGCCGCAGCGCACGGACGCGGCGTCGATCTCCGCCGCCCAGCGCCGGCTCCCGTCCTGGCCGGGCGAAGCGGCGACGAGCAGCGCGGCGAAGATCAGCGGTGCCATATCAGCCTCGCCCGGCCGACCAGCTCGGCGCGCGTGCTGATCCCGAAATAGCGACCGTCGAAGGCGTTCGGCGCGTCGGTCAGCAGTAAATATTCGCCCGGACCGAGCCGGCGGCAGCCCTGCCACCAGGCCAAGGCGCGCCCGCTCGGATCGCGCTCCAGTCGCAGCGCGACGACGCCGCCATCGACCGTGACCCGGGTCCCGTCTGCACAGACCAGCGCACCGCGCATGGCCGCCACGCGCTTCACCAGCGGCACGTTCGCCGGGAGATAATGGCGGCGGGCGGCGAGCATCCGCCAGCGCTGCGGCACCCGGGCGACGACCATCTCGCCGCGCGCGGGCATATCTCCGGGCCAGACCCAATAGAGCCCGGTCGGCGCGCTGGCGCTGGCATTCCAAACGAGGCGGGGCGCCGGCCCATAGGCCGCTGGCGCCACGACCAGCACCAGGCCGGCGCCGCCGAGGATGGCGAGGCGCAGCCGACGCAACTGCGCAAGACGATGACTGTGGCGCGCCTCGCCCCAGGCGAACAGCGGTGTCTCGCCCCCGGTACGGTGCGGCTTCTTGGGCGGCTTCACGACCGGATCCCGGTCGCGCTGTGCGCCCGGCTCCACGCGTCGAGGTCGTCGATATGATATTGGACATAGCGGCTGTGCCGGCGGAACACCGGCCCGTCGCCGCGCACGCGCAGCCGCTTCAGCTGGCGCGGCGATAGGCCGAGCCAGGCCGCCGCCTGCTCGGTGTTGAGGAAGGGCGAGCCGCGCTTGGCGCTGCTTGCCCGGTCGATATCGTCGCCGTCCATCATCCTGTCCCTCGTGCCGTCGAACGGCACCGGACATGACGGGCGGGACACCGCGCGAAGAGTGTCGAAAACCGCATGTGCCGATTTCGACACCCCCAGGGGAGGACGCCCCGTGCCGGCCGGCACGGGGCGCCAGGGCTCAGCGCGACCAGATCAGATTGTGGGTGCCGTGCTCGCCCTCGACCAACGTCGCGTAGATCGGCGCGGGGAGCGACGGGTCGTCGAGCTTGACCGAGACATAGGGCCGGTCCTCGCGGGAGGTCTTGGTCCAGCCGGCGCCGAACTCGACATTGCCCGAATTCACGACCCGGTAGTCGGGCGCCTTGTCATTATCCTTCGTGGAGGGCTTGATGCTCGCCTTCACGTTGAGGGTCAGGGTCCGGATGGTGCCGGTGAACACGCCCGAGTCGTCGCGGGTGAAGCTGCCGATGGTGGCCATGATGCGTCTCCTTGTGCTTCGACGCCGCGCCAGTGCGGCCTCGATGGCGACGTGCCGGCACCGCGAGCTGCCGGCATGCACCCGGGCCCGCAGGGCCGGGCCGCAGCACAGCGAAGGGCGGCCAAAGCCGGCTTTCTTGCCTCGCGAGGAAGGCGCGGGCGCGCAGCGCCGAGCCGGGGAAGAAAGCCGGCGACGCCGTTGCTGGCCGAGGCAGCGCGGTGCCAGTCGGCCATCCTCGAAGAGGCCGCATGCGGCTGCGCGCAGCAGGGAACAGGCATGTATCGCCACCCGGCCACGCGTCCCGCCGCCGTCCCGGGGTACCCGCGACCGGGATGCGCCGCGCGACATGGCGCGCTATCCTTGCCGAAAAGGGGAACGACATGACGGTTCTGGACCAGGTCCGGGCACTGATCGAGCGGCTGGCGCCCGAGCCGGCCTGCGACGACTGCATCGCCGAGCGGGTCGGCCTGAGCGTCCGGCAGCACGCCAACCACAAGACCCGCGAGCGCGCCGGCCAGGGCGGATTCGAGCGCCGCAAGGACAGTTGCTCGCTGTGCGGCGAGACCAAGCTGGTGATCCGGCGTGGCGCGCATTGAGGCCTGCGCCGTCGCGGCGCTGGTGCTGATCGCCGCCGCGCCGGGCCCGCAATCGGGCGTCGTCGCCTGGGTGACCGACGGCGACACCTTCCGGCTGGAGAGCGGCGAGCGCATCCGCATCGCCGGGATCGACGCGCCCGAGACTCAGCCCGGCAACGCGAAATGCCGCGCCGAACTGGTGCGCGGCAAGCAGGCGACGCAGGCGACGATCGCCCTGCTCAAGGGCAAGACGGTCGAGATCGAGCGCGTCGGGCGAAGCTACAACCGCACCGTCGCCCGGGTCCGGCTCGGCGGCCGGGACCTGGGCGAGACGCTGGTCGAGAAGGGGATCGCGCGCTGGTGGCCGCGTGGGCGACCCAAGCCCGACTGGTGCCGGGGATGAGGAAAGGCGGGGCGGCAGGACGCCGCCCCGGTCAGGTCAGGCGGCGAGCGGCTGGGGTTCCGGCTGGGGTTCGGGCGCGCGCGCGGCGAGCGCGGCCTCGACCTTGGCGCGCGCCGTGACCGTGCCGACGCCGCAGCGCGTCGTATAGGCGGCGGGCGGGAACGCCATCCAGCGCGGCACCCAGTTCTCCACCTTGGTCCTGCCTCCGGCCCCGGCCAGATGGTCGGCGACGATCCTGCGCAGCGTCTTGCCGGTCTCGCCGGCATTGGCGCTGGCGACGGTCGTGCCCGCGACTTCGGCGACGAGGCAGCCCAGCACTTCCTTGTCGCGGACCAGTTCGAGGAAGGCATCGTCGGCCTGCCACCACTCGGCCATGCGCACGCCAAGCTCGCCGCCGACCGCCTCGACCGCAGCGCTTCCCGCCGCGAGCGTCTCGCCCATCAGCACCGCGATCACGTCCAGGACCTTGGGGTCCGGCAGGTCGAGCAGGGTCAGGAACACCCCGACCACGCCATGCTCGTCATGCCCGTCGCACAGCGTCGGCGCCTCGGGATCGAAGCCGAGGACCGCCAGCAGCCTGCGCCGCTTGGCGTCGAACACGGTCTCGCCCCGGCAGGTCTCGACCGACTCTCGAATCGCGTCGCTACGCGCTTCCTGCGGCTCGACCGAGACGCGCCAGAGATGCGAGCCGGCGATGGCATGCGCCACCATCAGCCGGAGGGCGACCTTGGGCCGCGACAGCAGGTCGGCGCGGACGGCGGCATGGCGATGCAGGTCGATATAGGTCTGCATCGGGCCGCTGATCTCGGGCCGCACCGGCTTGGCCTGTGCGGCCTCGGGCGCCTCGCCGCGCGCGATCCGCTTGGCTTCCTTGCGCGTCAGATAGCCTTCGTGGAAGACGACTTCGCCATCGGCGCGGACGTCGATATAGACGCGCCCGCCCTTGCGCTTGGGCGTCTTGTCGTGCTCCCAGCCCTGATAGTGCTCGGATGGCCCGACGATCTCGACGCCGGTCCAGCCCGCCTCCAGATAGGCGGCGCGGCGCGCCTCGATCGCGGCGTTCTGCGCGGTCCAGAAGCCCTCGGCATCTGCGACGTAGCGCTGCTCGGCGAACAGGTCGGCGACGATGGAGAGGCCGCTCGCCTCCACGTCGAACAGCGCATGATGGACGCCGATCGCCTGCCCGCCGAGCAGCCAGCCGCGCAACTGCATGCCCGTGGGGCAATGCGCCTCGGGCGCATCCCACAGCGCCAGCCACTCTTTCTGCTTGGCCTTGCTGGCGAGGGTCAGCTGGCGGACGGTCTGCGCGTCGATCTTCTCGCGGGCGTAGAGGTCGCGGATGCGCGGCAGGAGGTTGCCGAGCGCGAGCGTGCGCCGGACGCTCAGCACCGGTAGCGCGAAGGTATCGGCGATCTCCTCCGGCGAGCGGCCTTCCCTGACCAGCCGGACGAACGTCTCCCAGCGGGTCACCTCGTCGGGGTCGAGCCGCGCCATGTTCTCGATCAGCGAGGCCTCGACGGCGGCGGCATCGTCGCCGTCTTCGAGGATTGCGCAGGGGAAGAGATAGGGCTCGGGCGCCGTCTCGCCTTCGTTCGCCCGTTCCTCGGCGACGATGCTGCCTGCGCGAAAGCGCCGCGCACCCGCGAGGATGCCGAAGCGGTCGTCGGCGCCGGGCCGGACGACGAGCGTCTGGAGGATGCCGCGCTTGCGGATGCTCGGCAGGATGTCGCCGACGTCCGGGGCCTTCCGACCATAGCGCATATTGGCCTTGTCGACATAAAGCTTGTCGAGGGAAATGAATTCGAGTTTCATGACACTGCTCCTTGTGAGCACCGGCCCCGTGTATCGTGAGAAGTGCGCGGGACCGGTTTCGGGACTGCGGCGAGAGGCGCGCCGCGCGCCTTTCCCGCCGTCACCCGGACGGCGGAAACCGGTCTGCAAGATCGCTGGCGGTACCCTTTGCGCGCCGCAGCAGCGCCTCGGCCCAGAGGATCGACCCGGCCTTGCGCGCCCAGTCCGCCCAGGCGGTGAGCGGCAGGTCGGTCGCGAAATGCAGGTCGCGCTCGATGCGCAGGCCATAGGGCAGGCGCAGCGCCTCGATCTCGGAAAGCGAGAACCAGCCAAGCTCGGGGCAGCCGAAGCCGAGATCGGCGAGCCCGAACAGCGCGTCGCCATCCTCGGCCAACTCGCTCGCCAGCCATGTCGCGGCGGACAGCGGGTGGAACAGCTTGACCAGCGGGCGCTTGTCCGGGGCGTCGCTGCGATATTGTTCGCGCAGCGCGGCGCGAAGCTCGGGGGTCAGCAGGCTCATGCGGCATCCTCCATCTCGGAGGGTTCGCGGCACGCCAGCAGCCAGTCGGCGGCCTTGGTGGCGAGGCTCGCGGCGCGGAAGATCGCGCGATTATCGGCGCGCAGCACTGCCAGCCACGATCCCAGATAATCGGCATGGCGGACGCTCGGCACGATCCCGAGCGCGGCGCAGAGGAACGCCGAGGCCAGTTCGGCGACAAGCTCCTCGCGGGCATAACCCGCGCTGCCGAACGGGTTCGACAGGTCGCGCGCAAGACGGCTGGCGTGCCCGGTCCAGTGGCCAAGCTCGTGCAGCGCGGTGCGATAATAGTCGATCTGGTGCCGGAAGGCCGGCTGCGGCGGCACCTGCACATAATCGGCGCCCGGCGAATAATAGGCCTCGGCGCCGCCGATCCGGAAGTCGGCAGCCGTAGCGGCGATCAGCGCCTCGGCGACCGGGACCAGCTCGCGCTCGGGCAGCGGCGCGGCGCCTGCCAGCATGCGCTCGGGCAGCCCATCGCACTGCGCGACGTTGAACACGGTGAAGCGCTTGAGGAACGGCACCGCCCGCGCCGCACCGCCCTCGGCGGCGGCACGCTCCTTTTCGGCCTCCGGAGTGAACCGATCGGCATAGACCACGCCGACGCCGTGCTCGCCCTTGCGCACGCACCCGCCGGCCTCGAGCGCCTGCCGGAAGGTCAGCCAGCCCTGCGAGGCATAGCCGCGCGCGATGACCTCGCCCCACAGGATCAGGACGTTGATCCCCGAATAGGCGCGGTGGGAGACAGCGTTGCGCGGCAGCCCCGGCGCGGCGACGGCCGAGTCCCAAGGCTGCACCCAAGGAAAGCGCCCGGCCTCCAGCTCGGCGACGATCCGCGCCGTCACCTCGTCATAGAGCGAGACGCGCGCCGCGTCCCCGCCAACCTTTCCCCCCGCACCACGCCTGCGACCCTTGCCCATGACAGCCTCCTCGATCCCAAAAACCGCACCCGGCCCCGGAAAGCGGGGTCGGCGGCGAGGAAGCCCGACAAGGCCCGCGCAATCAGGGCGGGGCGCACCCGAAGGGCGGCAACGCAGAGGAGGACCCGGTCCCGCAGGGCCGGGTTGCGCCGCGCCCGAGCGGGCCTAGAAGGGCGCGCCGGCCACCCCGCTTGCCGAGGCCGGACAAGCAACGCCGGCGCACAGCGCCGACACCATCCTGCGCCAGCGATCGTCACCCGAAGGGCCGGGACGCGCGAAGCGCGGCCCGGCGGCGCAGCCGCAGAGCGCGCTCGCACGGGAATAGCGATCCGGACAGGAAACGCACTCTTGCCGACACCGCAGGCGCGGCGGCGTGCGCGCGCAGACATGTGCGCCCGCCGCCGCCGCGTCCCCCGGTCCAAGGCAAGCGTGCAGGCGCGGCGGGAAAGGCGCGCGGACCCTGGGGCTGTCCACAGCGCCAGTGTACGCCCCGCAACCGCGCCCCGACCGGGATCGCCCGGCGAGGCGCCCCATGCCCCGGCTCCCCTGTAGCCGATGCGCCGCAAGGGCTTCCCCCACCGGCACGCGGCGCTATCACCCGCCAATGGCAAAGTACGACCCGCTAGGCGATCACCTGAAGGCCGATGGCAGCCCGCTGATCACGCTGTCCTTCGCGGCCATCGCCCGCCTCGTCGACGGCTTGCCCGCTTCCGCGTCCGACTACCGGTGCTGGTGGTCCAACCAGCGCGGCAACTCCCGCTATGTCCAGGCACGGGCCTGGCGAGAGGTTGGTTACCTCGCCGAGCCGGATATGATGAACCAGCTGGTGCTGTTCCGAAAAAGCTGAGTACAGCGGATTTACCCTGCCAACAATCCTGGCGTCGCGTCATTCCCAACCGCCGCCAAGCGCAAGGAAAAGGTCGATCTGACGGTCGACCAGGCCAGCGCGCGCAGCAGAGAGGCTGGTTTGCGCCTCGGCGTATCCCGCTTGTGCGTTCAACACGTCAAGAAAGGGCGTCCGGCCGAAGCGTTGGAGCCGCTCGACGTCCTTACTTGCCCTGTTCGCCGCGTTTGCCGCTTTCTCAAGCGCGTCGAGGCGATTTCGTGCCTGCGCGTAGGCTGACAGGGCCGTTTCTGTCTGGCGTAGCGCGAGCAGAACGGCGCCATCGAACCCGGCCAGCGCGGCATCGGCGTCTGCCCCAGCTTCCACGATGCGGGCACGCACCGCATTTTTATTGGGCAGCGACCAGGAAATGAGCGGGCCAAGGCTGAAGCCAAAAGACGAAGGACCCAGCGCGCGCCCAAAGGATGCGGCAGTCCCAACCGAGCCGCCCAGACTGATGCTGGGATAGAGTTCTGCCCGCACCACGCCGATGCCGGCTGTCGCGGCCGCGAGCATTCGCTCCGCCTGCCTGATGTCGGGGCGTCGCTTCAGTAGCATTGCACCATCGCCCACCGGCAAGGGGTTGGCGAGCGAGGGGATGACAGCGCAACCTTCCAGTTCGCGAGGATAGTCGGCGGGGAGCCGCCCCATCAACGCGGCAAGCTCGAACAACGCGGCCCTGCGATCGGCAAGGATGTCAGGAATCGCGGACTCGCTCGATAAAGCTGCCGCCCGGGCCCGATCGATGTCAAAGCGCGTGCCCCGACCCCCGCGCGCCATGCGCACGGCCACGTCGAGCGTCGAGCGCTGGATGGCTACGACACGCTGTGCAGCCGCCAGCGCCAGGCCATCGGCGCAGACGCGCGCATAGGTGCGGGTGATGCCGGCCGCCACGACCACGCGCACCTGGTCGCGCGCGGCCAGCGCCGCCTCCGCCTCGGCGCTCGCGGCCTCGATCCCGCGACGGATACCGCCCGCCAGGTCGAGCGGATAACCAACGTTGAGGCCGAGCGTATAGCTGAATGGCGCCGGCAGCCCGCCGGTCGGCCCGCCAATCCGCGCCACCGCCCCCTGACCGTCAACCCCGGCCCTCACGGTCCGTGCGGCGGCCGCCTCGCGAACCACTGCGCTCGCGCGGCGCAGATTGGCCTCGGCTGCGCGCAGGTCGGTGTTGGCGTCCAGCGCTTCGGTGACATAGGCGTCGAGCCGAGAGTCGCGGTACAGGCGCCACCAGTGCCGCGGCAAGTCCGACTGGGACACGCCGGGAGTTCCAGTGCCGAGAAATGGCGCCGCTGCCTCCGGACGCAGCGCCAACGCATCGGGCGGGACGCGATAGTCCTGGCCGGCGACGCATCCCGTCGCCAGCAACGCGATGCAGGGAGCGAGCGGGCACTTCACCGGCGACCTCCCGACCCGATCGTGGCAGCGGCGGGCACGATCTCGACTGTCGCGGTGCGCCCGGCGATCAGCCGCGTACCCGGCGGCACGCGATCGATATGCACCCGAACCGGGATTCGCTGCGCCAGCCGGACCCACGAAAAGGTCGGCGCGACTTTCGCCAGCAAGTTGCCGCTATCATCGCGCTGGTCGTCGGCGATCGCGGCAGCAATGCTCTCCACATGGCCGAGGATCAGCGCCTCCTCGCCCATGAGATGGATACGGGCCTGATCACCGACTGCGATCCCCCGCAGCTTTGTCTCTTCGAAATAGCCTTCCACCCGCAAGGATCCCGTCTCGACCAGCGCCATCGCCTGCGCGCCTGCCGCCAGATAGTCGCCCGGATGGATGTCCAGATTGGTGATGACGCCGGCCACCGTCGCGCGGATTTCGGTTCGCTGCATGTCCACCCGAGCGACGTTGCGATCGGCGATAGCGCGCGTGAGCGCGGCTTGGGCCGTCCTGACCTTGGCGACATTCTGCTCGCGCGCCTCGGTCGCGACGAGGTCGCCGAGCGCGACGTCGCGCCGCGCCTCCTTGCGGGCCTGGGCGAGCTGTGCCTGCGCCTCGGCGATGCCCGCATCCGCCCGGCCGATCGCCGCCTCGATGCGCGGCCGGTCGAGGACGATCAGCAGCTGTCCGGGGCGGACGATCTGGTTGTCGCGAACCATGACATGGGTGATTAGGCCGCCGACGTCGGTCGACACGCGCACAACGTCGGCGCGCACATGGCCATCTCGGGTCCAGGGCGTGCGCTGGTGCCGATGCCATAAGGTCAACGCGAACAACGCGGCGAGTGCGACGATACACAGCGTGATGCCGTAGCGAGCGAGCAAGGTGAGGAAAGGCTTCATGGTAACGGTCCGATGGCCGGCATGCCCTGCACGAGCAGGCCGAAGAGGATGACAAAGACGGCGATCTCGACGAGCGGCAGGAAGGCGAGCCGTCGGGACGCGCCGACCGCGGACAGCAGGCGCAACAGCGCAGTCGTCAGCGCCAGTGCGAGGCAGGCGAGCGCGAACAAGCCGGGGATGAGGACGCCGCCAATCGGGAGGTCGGGGATCATGCCGAACCGTGACCATCATGGTGGCGCGCCAGTGCGAACCGCAGATCGATGAGCGGATCGAGCAACGGGCGATCCGCGTCGGCTCTGCTCGCGGCGACCCGCGCAACGAGGCTCTCAACGTCACGGCTCAGTTCGGCGGTCTCCGCTGTGGGGGCGCGGCTGATGCCGTTCGCGAGATCCGACAGAATCCGGCGCGCGTCGTCGGCGACGGAGCCGGTACGCGCGCCGAGCTGCTCGTGAAGCCGCGCTGCCGCATGCCCGGTGCGCAGGTGGCGCAACGTCTCGTCGAACGTCTGCATCGTAGAGCGCTCGGACGCGCCCAGACGTGGCAGCAACAGCGCGGCGCGATCGATCATCAGGCCGGTCCAGGCTGCCTCGGCGGGACCCTTGCCGCGCGCGCGGCGCGCTACATCGCGGCGTCCGAGCCGCAACAGCCGGTCGATCGCGCGGTCAGGAGCGAAGGTCTGGAACAGCGTCATGCTGAGCGCGCCGAAGCCGGTCGCCACGAACAGCGCGATGCTGCTGTTGATCGCCTCGGCGAAATCCCCGCCATACTCGCCGCCCAGCCCCACCAGGATCGGGACCGTCAGCGTGATGCCGAGCGCCATGAACGCGGTCGCCGGCCGCGCCTGCAACGATCCGGCAAACAGGAAGACGGGCGCCAGCACCGCGACCAGCACGGTGAACTCGGTGACGCGCGGCAGGACGACGAAGCTGTAGGCAAGGCTGGCGGCGACGCCGTAGAGCGATCCCAGCATGTATTTGCGGACGTTGGGCGCGGGCGCGTCGACGTTGCCGAACAACGCGCAGGTTACGCCCAGCACCGACAAGGCCAGTCCGCCATCGGACCATGCCGACCAGATCCAGGCGACGCACCCGATGAAGATGCCCAGCACGGCGCCGGCTGCCGCGCGCGCCGCCGTTACCGGGTCGCGGTGGAAGACATACCCGGTCGCCCGCTCACCAGCCCCGAGCGGCCGCGCCTGGCGCCGAGGCATGCTTGCCGCAGCCGCCTGCCCAAGTCGCTCGCAATCGTGGAGCAGTCCGACCAGTTCTTCCAGGTGGCCGGCAAGGTTAGCGCCGAGCCCGTCCGCTACTGTCTCCGCTCGCGCATTTGCCAGCGCGCCGGCACGATGGACCAGCCAGAGTGCATCGGTCTCCCGGTCGAAGGGAATGTCTGTTGCAATCCAGCGGCGAACGTCGAGCAGCAAGTGCGCCGCCTCGGCCGGAACCGCTTCGGTGCGCGCGGCTATCGCGTCGATCCGCTCTTCGATTTCTGCGAGAAGCGGTAGCAGACGCGCCAGGCGATCGTGCAGGAGCAACAGCGTCGTGCGCTCCGGCGAGGCCCTGGCCGGATCGTAGCGAAGATGTGTCGCCATGCCGCGTATCGCGAGCAGGTCCAGAACCAGCCGGTGGCGATCGGCGCGGCGCCGGCTGTCCGGCACATCGTGCAGAGCGTCGCCCGCCAGTTCGCGGGCGTCGCGCAGCGTCGCCGAGAGCTTGCCGAGAAACTGGCCGGTCATCCGTCGGGGCAGCACATAACGGTGAACCAGCACCGCGCAGAGGATCCCGAGCGCAATCTCCTGTACCCGGACCGCGGCAGTGTCGAAGATCGCACCGGGTTCCGCCACTGCCGGAAACCCGATCAGGCTGGCGGTGTAACCGGACAGCACGAAGGCGTAGGCGCGCGGCGTGCGGTCGAGTAGCGACAGGAACAGGCAAAGCCCAATCCAGCCGGCGAGCACCAGGCTGCACACCAGCGGCTCGTTCGCGAAGGTAGGCAGGATTGCCACTGTCGCGAGCGCACCAACCAGCGTGCCGACCAGACGGTAGACACCCCGGCCAAGCGACGCCCCGGCCGACGGCTGCGACACGAGGTAGACGGTGACGATTGCCCAGGAGGGACGCGGCAATCCGATACGCAGCGCGATATAATAGGCAAGCATCGCGGCGGCAAAGCTCTTGCAGGAGAAGAGCAGCGCCTCGGCGTCGGCCCGGAGGGCGGGATTGCCCAGCGAGTTGCCGAACCGTGGCCGCGTCCACCGGATGCCGATCCCCTCGGGCCCATTCCACCCGCCATACCAGAAAAGCCAATATCCCATGGCTTATTGATAGCGGTTTGCAACAATCTCAAAAATAAGCTATTATGCCAGATAATCCCTAAAGGCTGCCAATCCGATGCTACCGACCAGCCTGGCGATCGCCGTTCTCGACCCAGACGCGATCGCCGCCCAGGCCATCGCCCACCGGCTTGATTTTGCCGACCATGCCGCCGAGGTGCCGACGCACGTCCATCGCAAGGCGCAGCTGATCCTTGCCTCGCACGGCGCGGTTACCTGCATTGCCGATGACAATGTCTGGATCGTTCCACCGCACTGCGGGATCTGGATACCGGGCGGGATCCCGCATAGCGCCCGTGCGACAGCGAATGCGCGCGTCGATTACCTGTTCGTCGAGCCGGGCGCGAGCCGTCTCCCCGAGCATTGCTGCGCGCTGGAAATCACGCCGCTGATTCGCGCCATGATCGATCGCCTCGCGCTCGAACCGATCGGCTATCCACCGGACGGCCACGCAGCCCGGCTCGCCCGCGTCATGCTCGACGAACTGGCTGACATGCCTCGGCAGCGTTTCAACCTCACGATATCGGGCAACGCCAAGATTCGCGCCATCGCCGATGCGCTGACGGTGGATCCGGCGGACCGCAGCACGCTGTCCGACTGGGCGCGACGGGTCGCGATGAGCGAGCGGTCGCTTGCCCGACTGATGGTTCGGGAAACCGGCCTGACGTTCGGCCGCTGGCGCCAGCAATTACACCTCGTCGTCGCGTTACGCGAACTGGCCGGCGGCGCCAGTGTGCAACGCGTGGCGGCGCAGCTTGGCTACGAATCGGTCAATGCGTTCATTACGATGTTTCGCAAGGCGCTCGGCAGCACGCCTGCCCAGTATTTCACGGCGCGCAGGCTATTTGGAGGTGCGGGCGTGGTGCAGGCTGCCCAGTCCTGACATCGGTCTCGATCAGGCAGCAGGCGGGGGCTTTGGCAGTTGCCCTCCGACGCGAGTAAAGTGCCTCAGAACCTGGCCATTTGGCCGGCCCGGGGCGACGCCCCAAGCCGGTGCGGTCATGGACAGGACGATCGGCATTGCGGACATTGCAGTTGGCGGGATGCGCAGCCTTTCGGCGGCCCCGCCGCCCTTCGGTCCAAGGCGCGCCCCACCAGAGCCCGGCCGGAACCTTGGCGGTTTGCGCTGCCACGGTGGACAGCGGTCCTCGCGTCACCTCCCGGGCCGAGGCGCCAACCGCCGAGGCGGTGATGGTTAAAGGGCAGAGCATCGCTTGCGCGCCAGGTGATTTCATCCTGAGGGTAGTCGCACGATTCGAGGCGGGCTTCGCCGCTCAGGATGGCGCGCGGTCAGTACGCAAGGGCAGCCGCTTTACCGGCAACAGGAGGGCCGCAACGCCCGCACGAGCCGGCACCAGGCATGCGGCGCGCCGCCGCGGCATCGTTATCCAGATGCGTGCGCGGCAGCGCTTTCCCGATCGGTGCGCCAAAGCATCCCGGCGGGCTTCAGCTCGCAGACCAACTGGTCGGCGGTGCATTGCGCGGGTGCCTTGTCGGGACGCCAGCGCAGCAACCGCGTCGCATGCCGAAAGCGCCCTGCGGTGACCTGGTCGTAGATCACCTCGGCGACCAGCCCGTGGTCGAGCGCGATATAGGCGCCGGTCTTTTCCGGGCTCCAGCGGCTGGGACCACCCGGCGCCTTGCCGGTAAAGCTGTCCCCCCCTTCATGCGGTGCGAGGACCCTTGCCAGCGCCTCGCGCTCGTCCGTGGCAAATGCCGAGCTGAACCCGACCAGGTCCAGCAGCCCCGCATCGTTGAACAATCCAAGCCCCTCCGCGGGAGAAGCCATCGATGCGCTCCGGCCCGACTCTGAAGACGCCGCACTCGCGGAGCGCCAGGCACTGCGTGAACCCAGCGCCCCGATGGCCCAGGCCGGCGACCCGGCGATCCGGGAGCATGGTGCTGGCCGCGATCGAGGACGGAGCGCTCGCCCGCTGAAGGATTAAAGCCGCCGCGGAACGAACCCGCGCGCTGCCGCATTTCGAGGCGATGACCTCGGCGGTGGCGAAACTCAACTGGGACTATGCGATCGGCCTGGCGCGCGCATCCGCCGGCGCGATCCTCTTCGGGCTGCCGCTGCTGATGACGATGGAGATGTGGGCGATCGGGCTACACATCGCGCCGCTGCGGCTGCTGCTCTTCCTGCTGTTCAATTTCGTCGTCCTCGCGATCCTGTCGCGGTTCGGCGGCTTCGAGCGCACGGCTACGCTCCTCGAGGACCTGCTCGACGCGCTCGCGGCCTATGCGGTGGGCATCGTGACGTCGCTGGCGGTGCTCGCGCTCTTCGGCCTTCTGCGTCCCGAGACGGGGTTCGGCGAGCTCGTCGGGCAAGTCGCGGTCCAGTCGGTGCCGGCAAGCTTCGGCGCGATGATCGCCCGCAAGCAGCTGGGTGCCGGCGACATCGACACGGATGAAAGCCTGGCGCAGCGCTCGGCAGGCTATGGGGGCCAGCTGTTCCTGATGCTCGCGGGCGCGCTGTTCCTCGCCTTCAACGTCGCGCCCACGGAAGAGATGATCCTGCTCGGCTACAAGATGGGTGCCTGGCAGGCGCTCGGCCTGGCCGCCGTCTCGATCGGCCTGTTGCACGCGCTGGTCTTCGCGGTCGGCCTGGCCGGGCAGGAACAGGCACCGAGCGGCTATGGCGCGCTGCGCCTGTTCCTGGTCTTCACCATCCCCGGCTACGCCATCGCGCTGCTGACGAGCCTCTATGTGCTGTGGACCTTCGGGAGCATCGACGGGCTCGGGATCGAGACGCTCGCGCGGATCGTCGTCGTGCTCGGCTTTCCGGCCGCGATCGGCGCCGCGATCGCGCGGCTGGTAGTCTAGAGGAGGGAAAAGCGATGGGCGAGCCGCATGCAAGGACCTCGGCGCTCGAATGGATCTCGGCCGCCATCGGCCTGGCGCTGCTCCTGCTGGTGGCCGCGGTGATCGGGCGCGATGCGCTGGCCGGCGACGATGCCCAGCCGCCGGCGATCACCGTCGAGCTCCGGCGGGTCGTCCCCTCGGGCAGCGGCTTCCTCGCGGAGTTCGAGGCGGTCAACGCAAGCGGCGGCACGGCGGCGGCGGTCGCCATCGAGGGCGTGCTGTCGGTGCCCGGCCGGCAGCCGGAGACGGCAAGCGCGACGCTCGACTATGTCGGCGGCAACGCGCGGGTGGCGGGCGGGCTGTACTTCCAGGGAGATGTGCGGCGGGGCACGCTCGCGCTGCGGGCGCTCGGCTACCAGCAGCCCTGAGCGAACAGGGCTGCCCGCGCGCGCCGGCACCGCAGTTGCCCGCCGACTGCCCACTGCCCGCCCACTGCCCACTGCTCACTGCTCACTGCTCACTGCTCACCGCCCGCCGACGCCCGACGGACGCCGCCTAGTCGAGAAATCGTGCCAGCTCCTCGGGTGTCCCTTGCGGGAACAGCCCGCCGAGATAGGCGAGGAAGGCCGAGACCCGAGGGCTCAGCAGGCGCCGCGAGGGGTAGAGCGCCCACAGGGCGATGTCGGGGCCCTCGACGTCACCCCAGTGCACCAGCCGCCCTGCCGCCAGGTCGCGCCCGACCAGCGACAGCGGCAGCCGCCCCGCGCCGGCGCCGAGCCGCACGGCGTCGCGCACCATGACCATTGAGGCCAGCGACAGCACCGGCCGGACGGCGACGCTCCCGGGCGCGCCGTCGCGGACCATTTCCCAGCGCTCCCCGGGGTCCGCCGAACCGCGCACGACCACCGGCACGGCGGCGCCGTCCGAAGGCCGGGCGAACCCCGGCGCGGCCACCAGCACCAGCCGGTCGCGGAGAAAGGCCCGGCCGACCAGGCTCTCGTCGGGCCGCGGATTGACCCGGATCACCAGGTCATAGCCTTCCTCGACCATGTCGACGCCGCGGTCCTCGGTCGTGACTTCCAGCAGCACCTCGGGATAGTCGCGCGCGAAGCCGGCGGCGATCCTGCCCATCGCGGTCTGGGAGAAGAGCAGCGGCGCGCTGACCCGCAGGCGGCCGCGCGGCCGGTCGCCGCCCGAGGCGATCGCCGCGGCGGTCTCGTCCAGCTCGGTGAGCAGGGCCGCGGTCCGCGCATGGAGCGCCCGGCCTTCCTCGGTGAGCTTCAGCGCGCGCGCGCCGCGCTCGAACAGGCGAAGGCCGAGCGCCGCCTCGAGCTCGGCAACGCGACGCGACAGCGTCGCCTTGGGCCGGTTGCTCGCGCGTGCCGCGCGCCCGAACCCGCCGTGCCGGGCGACGAGGTTGAAGTCGGCAAGGGCAAGCAGGTCCATCTGTTCCACCTGTGAGACGGTCTGTCCAGATATAGCGGCTAGTGGCGAAAATCTGGAACCCTAATTTCCGAGGTGTCGATCCAGACAGCAACGGAGATTGAACATGACCATCCTCGTCATCGGAGCCACCGGCCGCGTCGGCCGCCACGTCGTCGACCAGCTCGTCCAGCGCGGCGCCAGGGTGCGCGTCCTCACCCGCGATCCCGCCAAGGCGGCGTTTCCCCAAGGCGTCGAGATCGCCCAGGGCGACCTGCTCGACATCGACGCGCTCCGCCGGGCCTTTACCGGCGTGCGCAGCTTCTTCCTGCTCAATGCAGTGGCGGGGGACGAATTCACCCAGGCGCTGATCGCGCTCAACGTCGCGCGCGAAAGCGGCGTCGACCGGGTCGTCTACCTCTCGGTGATCCATGCCGACCGCTTCGTCAACGTGCCGCACTTCGCGGTGAAGTCGGGGGCGGAGCGGATGATCGCCCAGATGGGCTTCGACGCTACGATCCTGCGCCCGAGCTACTTCATCGACAACGAGCATATGATCAAGGACGTCGTCCTCGAGCACGGCGTCTATCCGATGCCGATCGGCGCGAAGGGCGTCGCCATGGTCGATGCCCGCGACATCGCCGAAGTCGCCGCGATCGAGCTCATCCGCCGCGACCGTGCGGACCAGAAGCTGCCGAACGAGACGATCAACCTGGTCGGCCCGGACACGCTCACCGGCGCGGACGTAGCCCGGATCTGGTCGGAGGCGCTCGGCCGCCAGGTCGCCTATGGCGGCGACGATCCCAGCGGATTCGAGGCCAACCTGGCCGGCTTCATGCCGAAATGGATGGCGTACGAAATGCGCTTGATGGCCGAGCGCTATGTCAGCGACGGCATGATCCCCGAGGCGGGCGATATCGAGCGGCTCACCGCGATCCTCGGCCGCCCGCTGCACAGCTACCGCGAATTCGCCCAGGCGATCGCCAGCTGAATTCGACCCGCCGTACCGAGCTAGGGCGCGCCACCCGGCGCGCCCGACGCCCGTTCGCGCCAGGGCGCCGCAGGGACTTCCCCTGCCGGCACGCGGCGCTATCACCCGCCCATGGCCAAATACGACGCGCTTCGCGATCACCTCAAGACCGATGGCAGCCCGCTGATCACGCTGTCCTTCGCGACCATCGCTCGCCTGGTCGACGGCTTGCCCGACTCCGCGTCCGACTACCGGTCCTGGTGGTCCAACCAGCGCGGCAATTCCCGCTATGTCCAGGCCCGGGCATGGCGCGAGGCCGGCTATGTCGCCGAACCCGACCTGATGAACCGCCTCGTCCAGTTCCGGAAGAAATGAGAGCCCGCCGCGCGAACCATCCCGCGCGCGTCGCGCACAGGCACGCATAGCGCCGCCACCAATAGAAACCGGTCAGCCGCGCCAGCGCGCAAGCGCGCGCTCGTAGCGGGTCTTCTCGTCATCGCGGGCCGCGCGCGCCTTGCGCACCGCGTCCTGCGCCGTCCGCTCGGCCGCCTGGCGCTGGCGCGCGAGCTCCCGCTCGCGTTCGCGAAAGGTGCCGGCGACGCGCTCGGCCTCGCGCTGCGCGGCGACCAGGGCAGCCTCGGCATCGTCGAGCGGCCGGCGGTCCGGACGCGGCTTGGGTTTCTTTGCACGCACCTTCGCCGTGCGCCTGGCCCTGCGACCCTCCTCGTCGCCGTCGCCGGCCCCGAGCGCCGCGAGATGCTCGGCCTCCGTCCCGCGCGATCGCCGTATCACCTGGCCGGGATGCGCCAGCGGTTCCACCGACAGCTCCGGATCGTCCACGACCTCGGCGGCACCGCGCGCGAAGAGATTGGCCTCCGCGCCCCAGGCCTCCAAGGCAGCCTTCTGGCTCGGCGCCGCGACATAGGCGTCGTGAAAACCGATCGCCGTCCGGAAGACCTTGAGCTTGCGTGCCATCCCCGCAGAACGTGCCATCGCCCGCACAGGTTCAGGCCGTACGATCATGCCGTCCGGACCGGACCATTCAACATTGTGCGCCCATGGCGCGCCTGGAAGATGGTCGAGGCGGAAGCCGGCGCCGTCCTGCCCTTGCTGATGCCGCCGGAACTCGGATTTCTTCCGAGAGCAGCTCCCGTCGCGGTGCTCCAGCACGAGGGCGCCGGACAAGGAATTCTCGGTAGCTTTCCAGATGGCTGTGTTTCTCGGCGCTTTGCCCGGCTAGGGAAATCGCCGTCGCCCCGGCGCGGACAGCACCTGGCTGGGGCGGCACCCGATCGACGTCGTCGCGCACTGCGCGCAAGGGGAACACAGGTCCGCTGCCCCCATCGGGCAGGTGGCGGGAGGGACTCCCTCGTCAAATCTTCCTGCGGTCATTCAGGGTGCGGTCTCCTCGCCCTAGTAGCCGCGCGAGAGCGTAGGGCGCGCTTGAATGGAGCTTGCGCGTTCAGGCGCGACCCTCTCGATCTTCTCCCGTGTCAGCCCGATCGCGCGGCGCCCAGTCTCCAGGCGATCTGGGGTGAGGAAAAGGATAGGGGATTTCGAGCCAGTGCGCCTCGGCATCGGACGTGCCGGCATATAGTCTGGTCACCGGCCCGATGCACTCGATCCCCGAGGAGAACACGACATCGGCGAGGTCCGGTCGCTTGGCTACGCCGGGCGCGAACTGACCACGCGCGGCAATGACCCGATAGTCGCGCCACCGGCGCGTCGCGGGATCGAACGTGAAGGCGATCGCATAGTAGCGCCGGCGTCCGGCGCTGTCGTCTTCCTCGAAATAGGCGGCGTGCGCGATGATGCCGATTTCGCCATTCTCGAGCAGATGCGCTTCGTTGGCGCCACCCCAGTCCTGCGGATGGAACATGTCCTCGATCATCGGCGCGCCTTCGATCGCTTCGATGCTCAGGTCGTCGATGGTCGTCACTTCGGTATAGCCGATCATGCCGCGCTCGCCCCATAGGCCGCGCGGACGGGTGAAGATGCCGACCCGGCCATCGGACAACTCGCACAAGCGAATGTCCTTCATGCCCATTGGCCCGGTGAAGAAGCGGCGCAGGTCGAAGATGTCCTGTCCGCGGTACAGGACCGTACGCCAGATCAGCCCAACAGGCTCATGACTGATCTCGACGCCGCCAAGGACCAGTTCGCCTGCGATTCGGGAGACGAACGGGTCCTGCAGAGCAAAGCGCGGCGCGCCGTCGATCGGGTACCAGACCCCGTCGCGCTCTTCGAAGAAGATCGCGGTCGCGTCCTCGCTGTCGCGGTGTTCCACCCGGCCCGCGATCACCCTGCGCCCGGCGGAGAGGAAGGGAGCGCTGACGTTATAGACGTCCTGCCCATCGACACCGGCGAAAAGCAGCCTGGCGGTCGGCTTTGCCTGCATGGAAGTCGCCGCAAAGGCGTCGTAGTGCACGCTCACGCGCACGATGTTCCGGCGATCCACGCTCCTATCCTCCTCAAATCAGATCGCGGGCGCTGTCGCGTCAGACGCCCATCGCATTCCAAAGGTCGGCGAGCGCGACGGTGCCCAGCGCCATCACCCGGTCTGCCGCGCCATAATAGACCCGCAGCTCCTCGCCTTCGATCAGCGCTCCGCAGCTGAACAGGACATTGTCGAAGAAGCCGTGCAGTTCGTAGGGCGCGCTCGGCTCGGCGAGCGGGCGGGCGAGGCGGGCGCGGACGATCCGCGGATCCTCGAGATCGAGCAGAAGCGCGCCGAGGCTGTAGCGCTGACCGGCATCGACACCGTGATAGATTTGCAGCCAGCCCTTGTCGGTTTCGAGCATCTGGGCGCCGCCGCCGATCTTGTTGCTTTCCCAGCCGGTGCCGACGCATCCGGCGAGGTGCCGGTGCGCACCCCAGTGGATCAGGTCGGGCGAGCGCGCGATCCAGATTTCCGGCGCACCGAAGTGGAGCGGTGCGGGCCGGTGCAGGCACCAGTAGCTGCCGTCGATCCGGCGCGGGAACAGGCAGACATCGCGATTGTCAGGCGCGTGGATGATGCCGAGCCGCTCGACCTGGGTGAAATCGTCGGTCACCGCGAGCGCGGTCGCGATGCCGAGATCGGACACGGCGGTATAGTTGATGTAGCAGCGTCCCTCGATCACCGTGAGGCGGGCATCCTCGCAGCCGAAGCGCTCGGTCGCGTCGGCAGGGAACAACAGCGGCGTGTCCGCGACGGTGAAGCTGGTGCCGTCGGTGCTGCGCGCAACGCGCAGATGCGACATCGAAGTGAGATGGACCCGGCGCGGATCGGCGCGCGAGACGATGATGCGCGGATCGGAAAAGTCATAGTCCGGATCGTCGGTGCGGAAGGTCCGCGTGGTACAGCGCCAGGCATCGCCCACCTGCTCGAGCAGCGGCACCCGGACTTCACCGGCACCGGCGTCCGCGACGCTCTCCGCGACGCGCACGAGCATGATCGTCTCGTCGCCGATGCGGGCGACGCCCGCGTTGAACGTGCAATCGACCTTCCAGCCCGGGCGGCTGGGCGGGACATCCTCGGGGGCCAGGATCGGGTTGCCGGGCCAGCGCTTCAACATGCGGATTCCTTCGGGCGTGGTGCCGTCACTTCAGAGTCAGGGACATGCCCTGCAGGAAGTGGCGGCGGAACAGGACGAACAGCAGCACCAGCGGCAGCGTCTGGAGCACCGCGCCGGCCATCACCGGGCCGGCATAGCCGCCATATTGCTTGCTGAAGGTCGCGAGAAGGACCGAGAGCGGCATGCGATCGGTGTCGGAGATCGCGATCAGCGGCCACAGGAAATTGTCCCAGGTGCCGGTGAAGGTGAACAGGGCAACGATGGCGATGATCGACTTGTTGAGCGGCGCGACGACCCTGGTGACCGTCTGCCACAGGCTGGCCCGGTCGAGCCGGGCGGCGTCGAAATATTCCTCGGGCATCGCCTTGAACGACTGCGCCATCATGTAGATGCCCCAGCCCGACATCATCGAGGGCAGGATCAGCGCGCCGAGCGAATTGAGCAGGCCGAGCTGCTTGATCAGGACGAAGAGCGGCAGGATGAACATCGTGGTCGGTATGACCATCTGAAGCAGCAGGAAGTCGCCGAACAGCTTGCGCCCGGGGAAACGCAGCCGCGCCAGCGCGAAGGCGATGAATGCCGAGGAGAGCAGGACCGACAGGGTGACGCTGACGGTCACCAGGAGCGAGATCCCCATCGCCTGGAGGAAGGGGCGGTCGAGCTTGTCGGCAGTGGCGAACAGGAAGCGGAAATTGTCGAGGGTGAAGTCGCCCTCGAACAGCCCCGTATTATAGATCTGCGCGGTCGGCTTCAGCGCGGCGGCAACCATCCAGAGAAAAGGGTAGAGCCAGGTCAGCGCCAGCGCATAGATGCCGATCGTGGCGGCCCAGCCGCTCGGGCTGCGCGCGCGCAGGAAGGTCCTGATCCGGGCGGCTATCATGCGAGTACGACCTTTCGTTCGAACAGGCGCCGGGCGATCACGATCAGCGTGTAGCTGGCGACCGAGACGAGGATACTCATCATTGCCGCGTGGCTCGGCTGGAGCCGGCGGAAGGCGGTTTCGTAGATCATCATCTGCGGCGGCATGGTGCTGTCGCCGGGCCCGCCGCCGGTGATCAGGAAGGGCTCGGTGAACAGGCCGAACGATACCAGGATGGCGAAGACCAGCACCATCATCAGCTGGGCGTTGAGCAGCGGCAGGGTGATGCGCGCCAGGCGCGTGAACGGCGAGGCATGGTCGAGCCGGGCTGCGTCATAGATGTCCTTCGGGATCGTCAGCAGGCCCGAATAAAGGATCAGGCCGTAATAGCCGACGAACTTCCAGGCGACGACCAGCGCGATGGCGAGCATCGCCAGCGTCGGATGCGTCGTCCAGGGAATCCGGATGCCGAGCCAGTCGAACAGCAGCGCGTTGAGCGGCCCGGTTGAACTGAAGATCTTGGTGAACACCAGCGACAAGGCGACGCCCGACGACACGTTCGACAGGAGGAAGCACAGCGCGACGAACGCCTTGCCCCGGCCGACATGCTGCAGCCCGAAGGCGACGACCAGCGCGCCGCCGAATGCGATCGGCACGTACATCACCAGGAAGCGCAGCACGTTCCACAGGGCCTGGAGAAACTGCGGGTCCTGCAGGGTCATCACCAGGTTGCGCGCGCCGGTGAACACCGGCTCGTCGAAGAAGCGCCACTGGGTGACCGACAGCCGGGCGAGCCAGAAGAAGGGATAGGCCCAGAAGATCGCCGCGAAGGCCATATAGGCGAGCGCGAGCGACAGCCCGATCCAGGCCTCGCGCGAGAGGCGCGTCCGCGGCCTCACATCTGCACCTTGAGCATCTGATCCGTCTGCGCAACCGCCTGGGCGAGCGCTGCTTCGGGGGACTTCTGGCCGGTCATCAGCGGTTCGACCAGACGGCCGGTCATGATCTTCTGGATGTCGATGGTATATTCCGACAGGGCCGGTGGCCTGGCGCTCGACACATGCGCGGCATAGGCGCGGCCGATCGGGCTGGTCCGGTAATAGTCCGCGAAGCGCGGGTTGTGGAGCAGGTCGCCGCGCGCGGGCGAAAGGCCGGTCCGCTGCAGCCAGAGCAGGTTCAGGTCCTCCTCCCCCAATGCCCAGGCGAGAAAGTCGAAGGCCTGGCGCGCGACCTTGCTGCTCTTGAAGATCACCACCCCCTTGCTGTCGGAAAAGGTCGCGCCGGGACCCGGTGACGCCGCGGTCCGGGCAATCATCGGCCCGACCTCGATGCGCGCCAGGGTCTGCGGGTAGATGCGCGCAAAGCGCTCGACATCCCAGGGACCGCGGACGGCGCCTGCGGCCAGGCCCGAGACGAGCGGCTCCTCGGCGTCGAAGTCGAGCGCCGTCCAGCCCTTGCGGAACATGCGGTTCATGAAGCCGGCGGCGTCGAGGCCGGGCGCATTGTCGTACAGCGCCCGCGCACCTTCGAGATAGGGCTGCCCGCGGGACGCGGCATAGTAGAAGGATATGAAGTCGAACCAGCGATCCGCCCAGGAGCGGCCGGCGACCACCTGCATGCCGTAGCGGGACCGCGCGCGGCCATAGCGTTCGCAAAAACCATAGACGTCATCATAGGTCCGCGGCGGCGCGGAGAAACCATGCGCTTCCAGCAGGTCGGCGCGCCACCAGATCAGCGTGGGGCTCGAATAGATCGGCAACGCGCTGACCTTGCCATCCTGCATCCAGCCCGGCACGATCCCGGCCATGTGGCGCTGCGCGATCAACGCGCCGTAACCGGGCATGGCGGCGAGGTTCTCGACCTGGCCGAGCGCCGCCAACTGGACGGCGAAGCCCGAAAAGACGTTGGTGCACAGATCGGGCTCGTTGCCCGAGACCAGCGCCGACAGCACGGTATCCTCCGAGCTTCCGGCGGTTGGGATGGTGGTGAAGCTGACCGGCAATCCGCGCCCGAGCGCGTTCCAACGCGCGACGGCGATCTTCCAGAACCCCTCTTCCGCTTCGTTCGGGGCCACCCAGAGGCGGATCCGGTCGGTACGTTTCTCGGCGCTTTTCGGCGAGCATCCGGCCAGCAGCGCGGCGCCGCCGGCAAGGCCCAGCCGCAGCATGGCGCGCCGGGCGATCACGGCAATGCCACGCCTTCGAGGGCACGTAGTGCCATCAGCCCCTCGACCGTCGATTCCGCGCCCGAATTGGGATTGGCCGAGCCAGCCGCGACGATCCCGTCGCGCATGCGGCCGCTGGCCGGATCATAGACCGGCACGCCGGCATCGTTGCTGCTTGAGAACCAGGCGCCAAGGCGGCGGGCGGTGTCCCGGTAGCGCGCCTGCCCCGTCACGCGATAGGCTTCCATCGACGCCAGGATCATCGGGCTCAGCCCATAGGCGATCTGCGGGAAGCGCTGGGTGTCGGCCGCTTCGGTGCGATCGCCGGAACGGCGCAGGGCGAAGCTGGCGAGCATGCCATGCTCGAGCAGATAGGGGTAGAAATGATCGATCTCGGCGAGCGCGCTGGCGGTGAAGTCGCGCCGGCCGAACAGCGCGCCTGCGCGCAGCAGCGCATAGGCCTGGGCGTTGCCCCAGCCATGCCACTGGTTGCGCCAGCTGAGATGGGCGCCGTGCGGGAAATGCGCCGCGTCGCCGGCCTGCATCCGCACAAGTCCCTCGCCCAGCCGCTCGGCGAGTGCTTGGGTGCCGGGATCGCGGGTGCGCTGGTAATAGGGGAGGAGGCCGAGCAATGCGGTCGCTCCGGCATCCGCGCCCGAGCCGAAGGGCAGCCAGCCTGGCACTTCGACCCCTTCGACCTTCTCCAGACTCCGATCGGCTGGCAGGTCGCGCTTCAGGTTGGCGACCAGCCGATCCGTCGCGGTCCGCGCCCGCGCGGCGGTGTCCGACTTGGCCGGCAGGCGGCGAAGCGCCGCTTCCAGGCCCCAGAGCGCGCGCAGCGACCACCAGTTGAGTTCGGCGCGCGAGGTCCGGTATTCGCGATTGATCCGGCCGTCCGCCCAGATGAAATTGTGGAAATAGCCGTTTTCGGCCTGCATCCGGAGGACGAACCGCGTCATCAGCTCAAGCTGGCGCAGCCGGGCCGCACCCAGCCTTGATTCCGCTGCCAGCAGCACCATCGCGCGCGCCACGTCATCGACGCAGGCATAGCCTTCATTGGGCTCGATCGCGAAGCGATAATCGGGCGCTTCGCTGTAGATGTGGAGCACGCCGACCCGTTCGCCTTCGACCGTCGCTTCGGCGAACAGGTGATCGAGATGGGCGAACGAGACCCGAGGCGCATCGTAGTTCGCGACCGCCTCGCCCGGAGCGGGCGGATGTGGGGTGGCACAGGCGAAAAGCGCCAGCGCAAGAAGCGCGGCTGCGGGACGAAGCGTGCGGGCACCACGCCGCGGCGCGCTGTCTTCCGGAGCTCTGCACGCGCTGACCATCGATGCGGATCGCTCCCCTCCAGCCCTTGATTAACAAGTGGCATGTTAAACGATAAACAAGCGCGGTTGTCTGTGTCAAGCTGGCGAGCTAGGCTTGGGCAAACCCTCGTAAGAACAGAAATGGGCAGGAGAGCAACGGTGCGGGCGAAACGGGCCACACTCAAATCGATCGCGTCGGACCTCGGCGTGACTTCGACCTCGGTCTCCAACGCCTATAACAACCCGGCCAAGGTCTCCAAGGCGCTGCGCGACCGCATCATCGCCCATGCCAGGTCGGTCAATTATGACGGCCCGAACCCGGCGGCGCGTTCGCTGCGAACCGGCCGCTGCGGCGCGATCGGCGTGCTGTTCAACGACCAGCTGAGCTATGCCTTCACCGATGCGCACGACATCACCTTCCTGCGCGGCATTTCGACGGTGTGCGAGGAGGAGGGGGCCAATCTGGTGCTCATCCCACTCAAGGACAGGCACCCCGAGCAGCGCGACACGCTGACCGCCATCGTGGACGGCTATATCCTCAACGCTCCCTACCAGAGCCACCCCACGATCCGCCAGGCGCTGGCGCGCGGCCTGCCGACCGTGGTCGTCGATTTCGACGCGCCCGATCTCGCCAGCGTGCAGACCAACGACCGCGAGATGATGCGGGACGTCGTCGGGCACCTGCTCGGTCTCGGGCATCGCAACGTCGCCATCGTGACCTTTCCGCGGTCGGAGGATCATGGCGAGATCTTTTCGCTCGAGCATGATTTCCCCGACGACAGCCATGTCGTGCACGAGCGGATCGCCGGCTGCCGCGACGCCTTGGATGCAGCCGGGGTGGCGCAGGGTGGGGTGCTGGTCTGCGAGACGGTCAACAGCGAGGAGGGCGGTCGGGGCGCCGCCGAGCGACTGCTCCGCCGGCGCCCCGACCTGACCGCGCTGATATGCTTCTCCGACCGGCTGGCGCGCGGGGCGATCGGCCATTGCGAGGCGCAAGGACTGTCGGTGCCCGGGCGGATCTCGGTAACGGGTTTCGACGGCCTCGACCCGCCCGGCCGGCCGGCCGAGATATTGCGGCTGACCACCGTGCGGCAGAATGCGTTCGAAAAGGGGAGAAGGGCCGCCGAGATCCTGCTGCGCGAGGGCGCATCGGTCGGCAGGTTCGGGGTCGAGGCGGAACTGGTGATTGGCGACACCAGTGCCGAGGCATGGAAGGCGCCCGGCGCATGACGGCATTGGTCCTGACGGGGCTGGGCAAGTCCTATGACGGCGTCGAGACGATCCGCGGCATCGACCTCGAAGTCGCTACGGGCGAGTTCGTCGTGCTGGTCGGGTCTTCGGGCTGCGGCAAATCGACGGTGCTGCGCATGATCGCGGGGCTCGAGGAAGTCACGAGCGGCTCGATCCGGATCGGCGGCGCCGATGTGACGCATGCGCCCGCCGCGGCGCGCGGCGTCGCGATGGTCTTCCAGTCCTATGCGCTCTATCCGCACATGACGGTGCGCAAGAACCTCAGCTTCGGATTGCGCAACATGAAGGTGCCGCGCGACCGGATCGCCGCGCAGGTCGCGCATGCAGCGGAAATCCTGGAACTGGAGGCGCTGCTCGACCGGATGCCGCACCAGCTTTCCGGCGGGCAGCGGCAGCGCGTGGCGATCGGCCGGGCGATCGTGCGCGATCCGACGATCTTCCTGTTCGACGAGCCGCTGTCGAACCTCGATGCCGATCTCCGCGTCCGGATGCGGCACGAACTTGCCCGGCTGCACAAGAGGCTGGGCAGCACGATGATCTATGTCACCCACGACCAGGTCGAGGCGATGACGCTGGCCGACCGGCTGGTGGTGCTCGACCAGGGGCGGATTTCCCAGGTCGGCACGCCGCTCGAGATCTACGAGCGGCCGGCCAACCTCTTCACCGCCGGCTTCATCGGCAGCCCGCGCATCAACCTGCTCGACGCGACCGTGATCAGCCGCCAGGGCGACGAGACGCTGTTCGAGGTTGCCGGCGGCATCCGCTTCGCCAGGGCCTGTGGCGAAGCGCTCCGCATAGGGGACCGGGTCACGATCGGCCTTCGCCCCGAGCATGTCCGCACCGAGCAGGGCAGCGACGGCATCGCGCTCGCGCTGCGGGTCGAGGCGGTCGAGGCGCTTGGCCATTCGACCTTCCTCTACGCGCATCTCGACCAAGTGGGCGAGTTCCGCGCGAAGCTGGACGGCCATCATGGCGTGCCCGTTTCGGAAACGCTGACCCTGTACGCCGATCCGGCCCGTATCCTGCTGTTCGATGCGGCGGGACAGGCAATGGCTTCCGGGACCTCCTGACGCATTCGTGCGTAGTGCGCTCGATCTGCCTGCTTGCCGTCTGCTTGGTTGATCGTTTAACAAGAGCAATCTCCGGGGAGAGAGTCCGCAAAGACGGGCAGCGCCACCGGAGGAAAAAGAGGAGGATAGCCATGAAGCCCAACAAGCGTTTTCGCTTTATCGGCATGACTGGAATGGCGACGATTCTGATCGCCACGGCACCCGCAATGGCTGCCGGCAATCCCGTCGATGCACGCCCGGTCCAGCCGCAGGATACCCCGACGCCGCAGTCCGCGGCCGCGCAGTCCAGCGTGCAACCCACCGAGGAAGAGCAGGCCATCGTCGTTAACGGCCTGCGCGAAAGCCTCAGGCGCGCGGTCGATATCAAGCGCTCGGCCGACAACATCGTCGATTCGATCGTGGCCGATGATATCGGCAAGCTGCCCGACCAGAACATCGCCGAGGCGATCCAGCGCATCCCAGGCGTGACCATCTCGCGCGACAATGGCGAGGGGCAGTTCATCACGGTGCGCGGCCTGGGGCCGGCGTTCAGCACCGCCCTCTATAATGGCCGCATCCTCGCGACCGAGAACCAGGGACGCGAGTTCAGCTTCGATATCCTGCCGGCCGAGTTGATCAACCGGGTCGACGTGTCGAAGACGCCGACGGCCGCGCAGGTCGAAGGCGGGATCGCTTCGACCGTCGACATGTACACCGCACGGCCGTTCGATTTCGGCAAGACCAAGCTCGTCGTCTCGGCGCAGGGCAATTACGACAAGCTGCGCGGCCAGGTCTCTCCCCAGGCCTCCGGGCTGTTCAGCACCACCTTTGGCGGTGGCAATTTCGGCGTGCTGGCGGCCTTTTCCTATATCGACCGCAAGATCGAGGGCCGGCGGATCTTCACCGACGGGTGGGAAGCCAATCAGAGCCTCGACTTCAACCGCGACGGCACGCCCGAGCACACCGGCGTGTCGCTGCCGACCTATGTCGAATACGGCGTCAACGCGACCAACCGCAAACGCATCTCCGGCCTGCTGACGCTGCAGGCGCGGCTGTCCGACAGCCTGGTCTTCACCGCCGACGGCCTCTACTCGAAGCTCGACGTCAACGACGATAACAAGGTGTTCTTCGTCTATGGCGGCCCGGGCGACGTGCGCGCCGGCACGGTCGATGCAAATAACACGCTCACCAGCTACACGGGCATTGCCTCGGGGCCGATGGTCACCAACCAGATCCGGCCGCGCCTCGCCCAGACCTACCAGCTCGGCGGCAATCTGGAATGGAAGCCGGATGGCCCCCTGTCCGGATTCCTCGACGTTTCCTGGTCCAGGGCCAAGGACGAGACCGGCGGCAACCAGGCCTGGTTCGAGAGCAATCTCGCGGCCCCGGGCTATTCGCCAGCTGCCGTGCAGATGCAGCTCCAGAACGGCCTTCCCGTCTATACCGGGCTCGGCAATTTTCTCGACACGACGAACGCCAGGCTCGGCTACATCACGTTTGAAGGCGTCAGCGTCTCCGATGAAATCTATCAGGTCAATTCCGAGCTGAAATATGATTTCGGCGGCGGACTGCTGCGTCAGATCGCGGTGGGCGGCAATTACTCGGACCGCAAGAAGGCGCGCTTCTCCTACAAGACGCCGGATGCGCTGCAGAGCGTGTTCGGCGGAATAGCGGTGCCGCAAAGCGTGTTCGGCACGCCGGCGGACGCCAGCGACTTCCTCGGGCTCGACATGTTCCCGAATGGCTTCCCCGCCTATAGCGCGAGCGATATCGCAGCCTATCTGCTCACCGACCAGGCGATCAACGCGACGTCCAATCCGGCCGCCACGCGCGCCGCACTCGCGGCGAACGGCGGCACGCTCGACGTCGCGCTGGTCCCCAGCAACAGCGGCTCGGCACAGGAGCGCACCTTTGGCGGCTTCGCCCAGGCCTCGTTCGGCGGCAGCCTCGGCTCGCACAACTGGTCGGGCAATATCGGCATCCGCTACACCAATACCAGGGTGACGTCGCGCGGGTTCGGCCAGGAGATCATCAGCATCACGACACCGCCCGGCCTCGATCCGGTCGTCAACCTGTCGGCCCCGCAGCCGATCGTCGCCAAGGGCTCCTACAGCCAGTGGCTGCCCAGCGCGAACGTCAAGTTCGACGTCGCCAGGAACCTGGTGTTCCAGGCGGCGGTGGCGAAGACGCTGACCCGGGCGACGCTGAGCGATCTCCTGCTCATCCGCAACATCAACCCGCGCCCGCGCGAACGCGCGATCACCGACGGCAATCCCGGCCTGCTGCCGATGATCGGGTGGAACTATGACGCGGCGCTGACCTGGTATCTCGACAAGTCGAGCTTCCTGAGCGTCGCGGCGTTCGCCAAGGACCTCGACAATATCTCGGAATCGGTGACGACCAACATCCAGATCCTGGGGCTCGATTTCCGCCGCACCCGGCCGGAGAATGTCGGCAGCGACAGCTACAAGGGCATCGAGTTCTCCGGCCAGTACACCTTCAGCGGGCTGCCCGCGCCGCTCGACGGCCTCGGCATCCAGGCCAATATCAGCCTGGTCGAGCCCAAGGGCACGACCTACAATGTCGTCGGCTTCTACGAGAAGGGCCGGCTGCAGATGCGCCTGGCCTATAACTACCGCAACGCCTATGAGCAGACCGCCCAGGGCAATCGCGGCCAGCCGGTCAATGTCGATGCCTACGGGATCTGGGACGCCAGCATCAACTTCGCGCTGAACGACCATGTCACGCTCTTCGCCCAGGGGCTCAACCTGTTCAACGAGAAGACCTTCACCTACTCGGTCTTCAAGGAACGCGTGATCACCTACGAGACGTACGGCCCGCGCTACGCACTGGGTATCCGCGCGAACTTCTAGATCGCCTCCTGCATCCTCCAGCGGCCGCCGGCGGCGGTCGCTGGAGGGGTCGCACCCGATCCCTGGCCGCCCGCGGCACGGCCCATCGGCTTCGGATCGTGGCCATCGACGATGACAACCGCGTCATTCTCGTGGAGCAACCGGCAATCGTTCCTGCTGCTACCTCGACTGGTCAGACACTCCAAGCGCGCGTCTTCGGCACACGCGACCAGCGCCGCTATTTCCAATGCGCCCCGAACTTCGCCTCCATCCGACGAAGTTCCTCATCGAGCACGGCCACTTCGGCGTCGTTCTGGTCCGCGACGGCGAAACGGATGCGGGTACTGAGCTCGGCAATCGCATATTTTGCGTACGCAAGTGCATTTGCCTCGCGCTCGATCACTTCCGTCGCCTGGCTGGCGAGGGACTTGAGCAATGCAAGGCCGCTCGCGTCCACGGTCCGGGGTTTCTGGTCCAGAAGGCACAATGTACCCAGCGCAAAGCCATCGCTGGTTACGAGAGGTGCGGCGAAATAGGCACGCACGTTCATTTCAAGCACGGCGGGAGCGAATTTGAAGCGTGGCTCGTGCCAGGCATCGGGGACACACAAGGGCGCGTAATTGCGAACGCCGATCGCGGCGTCGCAGAAGCTGTCGGGCCTGGCGAACTCCCTGGGATCGAAGCCATAGGCGACGGCGAGCCAGAGCGTGGAGCGGTCGACGATAGACACTGCGGAAAAGGGAAAACCGGTCCCTGCGGCGACCCGCTCAACGATCTGGGAGAGCTCGGCGTCGCCGCTCATGCCAAACACGCCGCTCGTCAGCACGCGCGCCTGACGGCGAAGCTCCGTGAGGTCCGGCGGGTTACATTCGCGCGCTTGTTCGATCAATGCGAAGTTCCTCAATCGATCCCAACTTCCCCTGGGCCCAATAGTTTCGCCTAACGCACGAGATATCAAGACAGGTTTTGCCCGCCGTGAGTATTGCCGGATGGGCTAATGGCATCGCATCCTTCGCTGAGCGAGAAGCGCAGGTACGCGTCTATGCTACCGAGCCAGGACTAATTGCCTTCGTCGGCACGCGCACAAAATCATCGCCGACTTGAGGCTGGCAACCGCAAGAAGCCTTAATCAGCCGCCCAACCTGTTCCCACTGTAATCGACGCGAGGCGAAGTTGCGAGCAGCCTGGCCGCTCACCATATGGCCGGGTCGCAGAGACTGCATAGCTCTACTTTGAAGAAGGAGGGTGAACTCGATGCTGGTGGCGGCACAACAGGCGATCGTGCGTAAGGCCGGAGCTGCGAAAGCCGTGGTCCTACTTGCAGGTCAAACCAAACACGTAAGCCTCATCGTGAAGTCGGCCGATGAATTCGGTATCTCCGCGGAGCCCGCTGCCGGAGATTCGCACGTCATCGTCATTCCGTGGTCGGCGATTACATCGCTATCGTTCGAAAAATAGGTCCTTGGTACGTCGCGGCGAGCAATGGAACTGCGACGCGAACCCTGGTCAGGCCGCGGGCACCGCGACGGCGAACAAGGCAGCCCGCGGATCACGTCGGCTGCCGGGGCCGATCGCTCGACCGTCCCGTCGGCGACGACGAGGCCCCCTATGGCGGATACACAGATGCAGGGTGTGCCGCGCGCGATGCCGCGCGCGGGCCGGCAGGATCTTCTACGTGCCGAACACCCCGCGCGAGCCCGGTCAACGGCGCTTGCGCCCGGTGCTTTTTGGCGGCCGGCGCCGCCTTCTGGTCCTTCGGCGCGAGTGCGACACCGAGACGAGTGGCCAGATTTCGACCGATCGCTGCGATGCTTTCCTCGCCCTGGCGCGTCAGGAGCGGCGGCGCGGAGAAGGTGCGCGCCGTCAGCAGGACGACCACGTGCTTCGATGCGGCCAGCCGCTTGACCGCGGGCATCTGGGATTCGTGAATCTCGCCGGCCCGGTCGATGATTTCCCCGACCCCCTCGATCGCATTCCTGACGAGACCGGCGAGGCCCGGGGTCCCGGCAAAGCCCGTGAACGGGGTCACGAAGCTGGTGAGGACGCCGTCGAAACTGTAGGTCTTGTCCGGGATGAAGGCATGCGCGTGATAGTCGCTCGGGATATCGACTTCATTGACGCGAATGACCTGCTCGTCCGGCCCGCCATAGGGGGAGGGCACGAATTCCTCGATCTTCGCACCGGCGGCGATCCCGCTCCAGACGAAGCGCTCCTCGTGGCCGGCCATTTCGCGGAGCACCGCCTCCAGCGCGTGGGTGCCTCTCCCCTCGAAGACGATATCCTTGAAGAGAAGGTTGTGGCGGCGCAGGACGGTGAGCGATCCGCTTCGCCTGCCACCCTTGAGCCACCGGGGCCCGAACGCGATTCCGGGGAGCGCCGCAGCCTGGTCGGACACGACCCAGCCATATCGAACCTTCGCCATGGAGTTTCTCCTTTCCTTCGCCCGGGATCGGGCGGTCACGCATGGGATCGAAATGCTCAGCAGGTGCCGGACTGCGGCTGCACGGTCGTCCCGGCGATGCGCAGGCAAGTGCCCGCGCGCCGCCTGGGGATGTCGTTCCAGTAGCCAGCCTGGCGCCAGTCATTGTGGAAGAAATCGAATTCGCCGAGCACGGTGAGGCCCCGGGCGTCCGCGGGAACGGAGATGGTGCGCCGCCAGCCCGCGGTCTGGACGCCGCTGTGCCAGCTTCTGTCCTCGGTCCCCTCGCCGACGCCACGCGGCTGCTGCCATCTGACGATGAACCGGCCCCGATAGCCGCCATCGTGGCGCAGCTCGATCGCGTAATTGTCGAGGGTCCTGCAGCTCGGTACCGCGAAAGGACCGTCGTAGCGGGCATGGGCCAGCTCGCCGGTCAGCAGATTGACCGTATAGCCGATCGGCAGGCCGGGATTGTCGCGGGCGAGCTGGCTGCCGCGCTCGATGATGTCCTTCACCTGCCGGTCGTTGTCGGGGCCCTGGGCGACGACGCGCGCCGCATGCTCGGCGCCGCCGCCGAGGACGATGACCCCGAACCGCGAAGCGTTCGCCACGCGCCGCGCATGCGCGCTGACCTGCCCCTCGGCGCCGGTCCCGCCCGTCGCATAGTCGAGCGCGGCCTTCGCATCCGCTTCGCTGACGGAGGCCTCGGTCTCCATGCTGACCAGGATGAGCCGGCCATAGGCGACGCTGCTCACATAGCCGGGCAAGCGGGCAGGGCCGAAGTCGCTGCGCAGCCGCGCGACGCTGACGTCCCTGCGGAAGAAGCCGGCGACGTTGCGCGGACGGTCGACCCCGACGGTATAGAAAACCTGCCGGAAGACCGCGAGGTAAGTCGCCCGGGACTGGTCGCTCGACGCCGACAGCATCGCCGATGCCCGGCCTCCGGCCCATTGCGCGCTGAAGCCGAGGCCGGCCGCTGCCTGTTGCGCGTTGTACGAGCGCGTCCTGCGGTAGCTGACGATCGCCGGCGCCTGATAGCCTCGACCTGCCGGGCCGGAGAGCCAGGTGCTGACGACGCCGTCCACCGCTGCATGGACCGTGCCCGCGCTGGGCTGCGGGACCAGGAATCGCGCATCGGCGCCGAGGCCGGGCAGCGAGATGTTGAGGGCGAGGGGCGGGCGCGGGTAGCTGGTGACGGTCGGCCGGCCCTGGGCGAGCCGCTCGTCGACGACCAGGATCGCCCCGGGGTAGATCCGGTTGGTATCGGCGGAGAGGATCGCGAAGGAATCCTCCAGCTGGCTGCCGCTGAGTTCCTGGGCTTCGCAGACGATCGTCTGCACGTTCGTCTCGCGCCGGGAAGCCGGCGGCACGGCCGGTGCCGAGAGCGAAAGCACTCGGGTCGCATCGCGCGGCAGGCCGAGCAGGAAGGACTCGACCGGGTCGGTGGCCGGGGCCGCGACGCCCGGGGCCAGGGCGAGAAGCAGGGTCGCTGGCAGCATGGCACGCATGAATGGCTGTCCTTTCCTCGGTTGGAGCGCGGCGACGGCGCAGCCGCCGCATCAAATATTCGAGCTCCGGCGAAGCACCCGGCATGGCCGGTGCCGGTCCCCCGGCCGAAGGACCCAGGCCCGGCGCCGTCGGCGCACCCCGCGGCACGACGCGGTTCCCGTGTCCGGGCGCCCCGCACCACCCGTCCGCGACCCGCCGACGGGTTCGGCGATAACGAGCCGCCGCGATCGTCGGGCGGTGCTTAAGGCCCCGCCAATCATGAACTGGTCTGGCCCGGCTTTCCGGCGGGCAATAGTCTTGGTCGACCGGCACATGCTACGTGCGGAGGACCGATCTGCAACGTAACTTTGGTGGCATATCCGCCGCGGCAGACGACGCGACGGCGACCTGCGCGCCCGCACCTGTGTTCGCGCGGGCAGCGGAGTGGATGGAGGAGGCAATGCGCCTTTTCTCGCATCCGGCCTTCGGTGCGGCGCTCGTCCGTCTCGGCGGCAACCTGCTCGCGATCTCCGAGGCGAACCGGTCCTGCGCCCGCGCGATCGGGCAGCATCGCCGCTACGGCGTCGCGGCGCTGGTCGTCTATTTCGACGGTCGCTTCCGAAGCGCGCTCGGGCCGGCGCCGACCCGGGCGATGCTGACCGGGCTGGCGGAGCGGGCGGGGCTGGGGACCCGCCGGGGCATCGGGTCGATCCTCGACGTGCTGCTGCATTTCGGCTTCGTCTGCGAGGCGGCCCTGCCCGATGCGCGGTCGCGGCGCCTGGTCCCGGCAGGGCCGCTGACCGACTATCTGGTCGCCGGCCTCGTCGCCCGGCTCGACGCGGCGGCCCTGCTCGGCCCGCTGCCGGCCGCCGCGGCGCGGCCCGATCGGATAGTGCCGGTCTATCTCGACCAGCTGGTCGCGCCGCTCCTCGAGGAGAACCGCATGCCGCGCCAGGCTTTTCCCGAGCTGGCGCCCTTCGCCGACCGCGTGGCAGGCTATATGCTGCTCTTCCACCTGCTGGCGCTGTCGGAGCAGGTGCCACCGGGCGCGCCGGTCGCGATCCGGGTCGGCGATCTCGCGCGCCGCCTCCACGTCTCGCGCATGCAGGTGGCGAAGATCCTGGCGGCGGCGGCGCGTGCCGGCCTGTGGACGACCCATGCCGGGCCGGCCATCCGCTGGAACCCGCAGATCCATCACCGGCTCAGGCTGTTCGCCGCAGTCGAGCTGGCGCGCGCGACCTGCGCCGCGCGGACTTGCGACTTGGCGATGCAGGGATAACCCTAACGGTACGAATCGTCCGCCTGTCCAGACAGATGTGCCGTAGAGGCAGAAGGAGTTCGCGAGCCCTGTGCCGCCCACAGCGCCCGCCCGACCCGGCACAGTATCGGCCTTGTCCGCGAAGCGCCCCCGGCCCGGCTGGCGTACCGCCTTCGCCCCGACCCAGGCAGGGGCACGCATCAAGTGCCAAGTAGTGCCCGCCATCCCCCCGCCGCCATCGCCCTGGCCTCGGCCACGCGCCGTCGCACGCGCGACATCAGGAAATCGGAGCGCCCTTTCCACTCCGAGCGAACCCGTTCCTCGCCATAAAGCGCAACCGCCATCTCGCGATAGGAGGCGCCCGCGGCGATCGCGTCCCCGACCCGAAGCGTCTCGAGACGCCGCGGCAGGCCGGGCTCGGTCGGATAGAGCAGCCGCGCGAACCGGCCGGTGCGCCACAGGCCCAGCATGCGCCGCAGGGTCAGCACCGGCGCCTCGACGCGGGTCAGTCCCGATAGCAGATAGTCGAGCCGGGCCGGTCCTTCCTCGACGAGCGTTCCTTCGACCACATCGATCCGGATGCGGTGCCAGCCATCGGACAGGGCGACATGCTCGCGGCCGCCGCCGCGCACGATCGTTGCCCAGCGCGCCAAGCGGGCAAGGTCGATCGCCTCGGGATCCGAGCCAGCACTCGGCACCGCGCGGACCCGCAGCACGAAGGGATCAAGGTCCGCATGCCACAACAGGCGCGCCTCGGGCGCCGGACGGTCGGCGTCCTCGGCGAAAGCACAGGCCGAAAGCCCGGGCGTCCGCCTCCATTTCCAGATGCAGCGGCGTCCCGACCCCGACGCGCCGCAGCCGCGCGCTGAGCGCCACATAGGCGGGATCGCGGCGCAGCCATTCCCAGGCGAGCCCGGCGCGATCGATCCCGGCCAGCGCGCGGTAGGGCGCGCTGTCCCGCCAGTCAGGACGACGGTCAGACGCCGGCGCCATTGCCGGCATGCCGGAGTAAAAGCCTTGTGCCCAAGCGACTAGGCTCCAGCTCTTGCCAAGCGCATTCGCCAAGCCCCCAGAACCGGATCAAGCGCGGCGTCCTATCGGTCCGACCGCGGCGGCGACGGGAATGCGCCGGGCGCGGACAGCGCAGGGTTCGGTCACCGACACAGCAGCTCGGGGCACGTCCTTCATCGGTATCGCGTTGCCCACGGGAGGCGCGACAGCACGAGAGTTCGCCACCCCTATCGAAACCGCGAATTTCGACGGCGCGCGTCGCCTGTCCGACATCCAGCGAACCGATGCCGTCCGTCCGCGGCTCAGCGATCGCCAGCGCGACTGCATCTACCGGGCAGCCGGAGGCAAGTCGGAGGGGGAGACGGCGCAGATTCTCGGCATCGGCCATGGGACGGCTCCAACACATGAAAGAGGCGCGGAAGCGCTACTGTTTCTTCAACGAGACCAGCTCGCGATCCACGCCCTCTATGACGGGGCGCTCACCTTCACAGATGCGATGCGCAGGTAAACTCCCCATTTCTGGGGAGTGGTCATCCACTGCGCCCAAGAGCAGTATCGACCCGCCACAGCCGGGCGAGCCCGACCCGTCGTTCATCCAATACGACGCCAGCGCCCCCAGTACTGCCGTGATGCGCGCTATGTTCGAAGCCAGTAAGCCGTCTTCGTCGACCTGCTGGGGCTGGTATCTGCCGGTCCTGGCCGGCCGCCACGAGATTGACCAGTTTGACGACCCCATGCGCACTAGCTGATCCTCGCCGACGCCGACCAGAACCACCTCGGCTCGAAGCGGCTGCCACCGACGACGTGTCCGCACATCCTAGGCGATCTTTTCGCTCTTTTCGCTTGGTTGTGCGACGCACTCCAAGTCCATTGTGCGGTAAAGTGGCCCTGCCAATCGCGAAGGAGAGGAGTAAATGCAGACTGGATTGCACGACTGATCGAGTATATGACATTGCATTGCTCGAATTTGCCGTAGTTTATGCCATGCCTCTTGTCGTCAGTGCCTGTACCAAGAAAAAGATGGGTGGGGCACAGGTGCGCGCAGCGGATATGCCCTCTGGCACGCTGGAAGTCGTCGGCGGCAACTGGATAGCCGCACTGCGCGGGGTCACGGCGCTGACGGATGCGGCGAAGCTCTATCAGGGCGCTAGCCACGCCGAAAGCCGGCGCGCCGCGCTGGACTCAGGTTATCCCCATCTAATCGTCTCGGCCGGACTCGGGCTGATTTCGGCGGACGCTCGGGTTCCGAATTATGCGGCTTCGGTGCTGATGGGCGAGGATGATATTCTCGCTAAGCTTCGCGACGGCGCCAAGGCGAGTTTGTGGTGGCGCTGGCTACAAGAACGGTCGCCATTTGCCCGATCTCTCAAGGCTGCGATTCAGTCAATCGACGGTCCATGCCTTATCGGGCTCTCGCAGGCGTACCTCGAGATGGTGCGGGATGACCTGTTGTCCCTCCCGGAAGATGTGCTCGGTCGGGTCCGCCTATTCTCCGGATCGCGCGTGCCGCGAGTGCTTGCGCATCTGCAAATGCCTTATGACGATCGATTGGACGGCCCCTCGAGCCCGTTCAGAGGCACGCGATCGAACTTCGCGCCGAGAGCCATGCGGCATTTCGCGACGCAACTCCTGCCAGGTAAAGAGGGCGAAACGGTCGAGCGGCATGCCGCGGCGGTCGAAAATGCGCTGGCAGATTGGACCTTCCCGTCGCGGACCATGGGTGCCCGGAAGACCGATGCGGAGCTTCGCGATATTCTAAGTGCGCATTGGGATGCGACAGGCGGGCGATCCACCCGGATGCTCCGGCTCCTTCGCGACGATCTGGGGATAGCCTGCGAGCAAGGCCGGTTCGCCGGCCTGATGCGCGATATGCGTGCGGCGCGGAGCGGGGGCGCATGAAGAAGACGCAGGAAAAATTGCGGGTCCGGGCGACGCGCACCCGCCAAGGCGACGGCATCGAGGTCTTTTCGTTTTTTCTGCGCGGCGCCGATGTGGCGCGGATCGCCGACATCAACCGTGTCGGGCGCTCGAACGACGAACTCGAGGGTTTTCAGCGACCGGAGATCAAGGATCATGTCCGCTCGATCACCGAGTTTCTCGATTCGGGCTCCGTGCTCTTCCCCAACGCGATCATTTTGGCCTTCTCGTCGGATGTCTCTTTTCGAGCGGTCCGCGGACGCGGGGTCAAGGATTGCTCGGACATCAGCGATGGCGGCGTGATCACCATCCCCGTGCGCGATCAGGGAAAGCGCGCCGCGTGGATCGTTGATGGTCAGCAGCGCTCACTTGCGCTCGCCCAGGCCAGGAATGATACGCATGTCGTGCCGGTCGTGGGCTTTTTGAGCGCGGACCTTGCGACCGCCCGCGAGCAGTTCATCCTCGTCAACAAGGCGAGGCCGCTCTCGGCGCGACTGATCGACGAATTGCTGCCTCAAGTCGGGGGCTTGCTGCCGCAGGATCTGGAGGAGCGCCGACTGCCGAGCGTGCTCACCGATGAGCTGGCCAAGGATCCCAACTCGCCGTTCTACAAGATGCTAAAGCGCAAGTCCGACCCGGCAAATGCGGGCGTCATCACCGATTCCTCGCTGCGCGCGGCGATTGGTCAGAATCTGAAATCGTCTATGGGTGCGCTGTCGCAATATCGCGGCGGCGATGAGGTCGATACCGACGCGATGTACCGGACGCTGTTCACCTACTGGAGCGCGGTGCGCGACGCCTTTCCCGAGGCCTGGGGGAAGAAATCGACCCAAAGCCGGCTCATGCACTCGGCGGGCATTCGCGCGATGGGCGTGCTGATGGACCAGATCATGGTTCGGGCGGATAGCACCGCGGACCCCGAAAAGGAGGTTCGCGCGTCGCTCGAGCGCTTGGCGCCGCACTGTCGCTGGACGAGCGGAGTGTGGGAGGAACTTGGCCTGAAATGGAATCAGGTTCAATCCATGACCAACGAAATCCAGAAGCTCGCCGAGCATCTGTGCCGCATCGACCGTAAGCTGGCGCGGGTGAAAGCATGAAGTTCATTTTCGCCGACAGCTTGGACTATGTGGATCCGGCGTTCGACTTCATTGCCGATCGCAGCCCGGCCGAGCGTCAGCCCTATTGGGACGACGCCTATCCGCACGAGATTCTCGGCTATGCACCGTATGACGGCGTGCTGGTTTCGCGCGGGATCATCGGCGACCACAGGGTCAAGGGGAAATACACTTCGAGTCAGGCCCGGCGTTTCCACCTCGTCGGCGCCCGAAAATTCCTTCGGCTCGACAAGCCGCAGTTCAAGGATCTGGATATTTTCGGCGACTGCGGCGCCTTCACCTATGTCCAGGAGGAGCGGCCCCCGTACAGCGCGGTGGAAATGGCCGAATTCTACGACGAATGCGGCTTCACCCACGGCGCGTCGGTCGATCATATCATCTTCGACTTCGACCCGGCCGCCAAGGGCATGGGCGGCGGCAGCGACGATGCGAAGGCGCGGTTCGAGATCACGCTGGAGAACGCCGATGCCTTCCGCCGCGAGGCGCTGGCGATGGATGCGAGCTTCACCCCGATGGGTGTCGTCCAGGGCTGGTCACCCGATAGCATGGCTGAGGCCGCGCGACGCCTGGTTGCGATGGGCTATGGCTATCTGGCGCTGGGCGGCATGGTCCCGCTCAAATCCCCCGAGATCAAGCTCTGCCTGGAGGCAATCCGGGATACGATCCCGCAAGAGACCCGCATCCATATTCTCGGCTTCGCCAAGGCGGAGGATATCGACAGCTTCCACGGCTATGACATTTCGAGCTTCGACACGACCTCGCCGCTAATCCGCGCGTTCAAGGATGCGAAACAAAATTATTACCTGCCGCGCGCAGGCGGTGGGCTGCGTTACTATACCTCGATCCGCATCCCGCAGGCCCTCGAGAACCCCAAACTCCAGCGCGCAGTCAAGAAGGGCCAGTTCCGTGCCGAGGATCTGGTGGTAATGGAAAGCGCCGCGCTTTCGGCGCTCAGGGCCTATGACGCTGGCGGCGCCAGTATCGAGGACGTCCTGCAGGCAGTCCTCGTCTACAGCGCGCCGCTCGTCGAAGAGAAGCCCTATCCCGACTGTACGGGCAGCGTCGCGCTTGCCCGGCTGGGCGAGCGCTATCGCGAAACCCTGACCGAGAAGCCCTGGAAGCAATGCGGCTGCTCGATCTGCACCACTGCCGGGGTGGAGGTGATCATCTTCCGGGGCAGCAACCGAAACAAGCGGCGCGGTATCCATAACCTCGCCATCTACCACGACCATATCGAACGATTGGATTTGAAGCGTGCAATTGACCGATCCGATGACTTACCTCGCCGTTTGTGCGCGACAGAGCGTTGAGCATCAGCTCTTCACTTTCGCGGCTAAGGCCGGTGACATTCTGCGCTTTGCGACGATCGACCGGATCGGCCGCAACGCGGAAGGGGAGCTCAGCGGGTTCCAGCGTCCTCAGGTCGCAGCGCATATCCGCGAGATCCGCGATTATCTCGAAAAGCCGAATGCTGTGCTACCGAATGCGATCGTGGTTGCGTTTATCGATGGCGTCACGGTCTCGGCGAAGGACGGCGCTGCGATGCTGAGCATCGATGTCAGCGACGGCGCACCAGGCTTGGTCGTGGACGGTCAGCAGCGGCTCTCGGCCCTTGCCGAACTCGACCGCGAGTTCGAGGTGTTTGTCTCGGCGCTGATCTGCCGCGATGAGGCCGAGCTCCGGCGCCAGTTTGTGCTGATCAATAACACCAAGCCTCTGCCGAAATCCCTGATTTACGAGCTGCTGCCGACGGTGGATGATTTGCCGCCGCGCATGGCCCGACGTTCAACCGCGGCCTCGATTACGGCGCGCCTCAACAACGAGAAGACCGCGCTCAAGGGCCGTATCAAACAGCATACGATGCCCGATGGGATAATTGCAGACACGCTTATTCAGAAGGTCGTGATGGAATCGCTCACCAACGGCGTGATGCGTGACTTTATCAACATGCCCCGTGGTGAGCAGAAATGCGTGGAGATCATGTCGAACTTCTTCGACGCGGTAAAACGCGTGTTTCCAGGTGACTGGCACGGCCATAAGCCTGCGACGTCGCGCCTGCTCCACGGGGCGGGCATTCAGGCTCTTGGCGATGTCATGGAGGTCCTCGCCGAGCGTGCTGATGCGCGTTCGATCGGCGATTTCGAAGAGGGTCTCCTGTGCCTTCGCGGGCGCACTGCCTGGACCTCAGGCGAATGGGACTTCGGCGATGAGATCAGGCGTTGGAACAGCCTCCAGAATCTCAACCACGATATCGCGCTGCTCAAACATTACCTGGTGGGTATCGTGAAGTCCGACCTGCGCCGTCGCGCCAAAGCCAGCGCCGAAGGCCCGCCGGAAGAGGCTGCAAGCCAATGAGCTACGCGGTCAAAGAGATCTTCAAGACGCTGCAGGGCGAAGGCGCCCAGGCCGGCCGTGCCGCGGTCTTTTGCCGCTTCACGGGCTGCAATTTGTGGTCGGGCCTGGAACGCGACCGGGCGACGGCTCAGTGCAGCTTCTGCGATACCGATTTTGTCGGGATGGACGGCTCCGGCGGGGGGCGGTTCGCTACCGCCGAAAGCCTGGCGCAAGCGATCGCGGACGAATGGGGCGAGAGCCCGGTCCGGCGTTACGTCGTGCTGACCGGGGGCGAGCCCTTGCTCCAGGTCGATGACGCGCTCATCTCCGCATTGCACGACAGTGGGTTCGAGATCGGCGTCGAGACCAATGGGACGCAGGTCGCGCCCGCCGGCATCGACTGGATTTGCGTGTCGCCTAAGGCAGACAGCCAAATCGTCCTGACCGCGGGCCATGAATTGAAGCTCGTTTATCCCCAGGCCAAGGCAGCGCCCGGCCGCTTCGAACATCTCGATTTCCACCACTTTTTTCTGCAGCCGATGGACTCTGCCGAGGCCGATGCCAATCTGGCCGCGGCGATTGCATTTTGCACCGAAAACCCGCGCTGGAGGCTCTCTATTCAGTCGCACAAAATGATCGGGATCCGCTGATGTTTGAACTGAGCAAGCAGTTCCGCTTCGACGCCGCACACACCCTGGAGCGCTCGATTGAGACCGAATCCAGTCGCCGCATCCATGGCCACAGCTACCGCGCCGAAGTTACCGTGCGCGGACGCCCGGACCCCACGACCGGGATGCTCATCGACCTGGGTATGCTCCAGCGCGCGATGGAAGACGCACGTGATGCGCTCGACCATCGCTTCCTTGACGAGATTAATGATCTCGGCCCGGCGACAATGGAGAATCTCAGCCGTTGGATATGGGATCGCTTGCGCCCGGCTATCGCCAATCTGCACAAAATCAGCGTCTACCGGGACTCGAGCGGCGAGGCCTGCAGCTATTGGGGTGAGGAAGCCGTCGCATGAGCGAAGGGGCCCTGGTTCTTTTCTCTGGCGGACAGGACAGCGCGACATGCCTTGCCTGGGCGCTTGAGCGCTTCGAGCGGGTCGAGACGATCGGGTTCGACTATGGCCAGCGCCACCGCATCGAGCTGGAGGGCAGAGCTGCGTTTCGGGAGAGCCTGGCTGGCCTTCGCGCCGATTGGGGTGCGCGGCTTGGGCCCGACCATATGCTCGATCTCTCGATCCTAGGGCAGATCAGCGATACGGCCCTTACCAGCGCCGCAGAGATCGCGATGCGGGAAGACGGGTTGCCCAACACTTTTGTGCCTGGGCGCAACCTGCTGTTCTTCACGCTGGCCGCGGCCCTCGGGTATCGCCGGGATCTGCGCCATCTGGTCGGTGGCATGTGCGAGACCGATTATTCGGGCTATCCTGATTGCCGCGACGACACCCTCAAGTCACTCCAGGTGAGCTTGAATCTTGGCATGGATAGTCGCTTCATCGTGGAGACGCCGCTGATGTGGCTCGACAAGGCTGCGACTTGGTCCTTGGCGGAAGAGCTAGGTGGGTTGGAGTTGGTCGAACTCGTTCGGACCGCCACCCATACTTGCTACAAGGGCGAGCATGATGTGCTCCACGCCTGGGGCTATGGCTGCGGCGACTGTCCGGCCTGCGATCTTCGCGCAAATGGTTGGAAATCCTACGCGTTGCGCTAGAACCTTCTGCCAAGGGCAGGGGGGACAATGGCTACCGGGCTAAGCGGCTCCACAATCAAATCCTGGTTCCAGTATCGGTGCGAGCGCAAGACGCGCTACGAGATCATGGACCCCAAAGAACTCGCCGCGATCCCGATCGCCAAAGACGATCGCGAGCAACCCTGGGCCGTTCTGGGGATCGATTTCGAGGATCGTGTCGTCGCGCGGCTGGCCCGGCAGACTGGCGTCTTGCGACCGCCGCGGGGCAAGGATGGTGGTCTCCCCGCGCACGAGACGATTGCCTTTCTCCGTGGTGAAGGCAGTGCGGAATATGCAGCCCAGGTCAATTTGCGCCCTGAGCGCCGGCCCAGATTTGTTGGAGGCACGGGCGATATCCGCATGCGCAACAGCTATGCGGACCTGATCCGTCGCGAGAAGACGCCTGACGGACTCCGCTTCCGCGTCATCGATATCAAGGCGACGCGCGCGGCGCGGGCCTTTCATAAGACGCAAGTCGCCTTCTATGTGCTGCTGCTGCGGGAGATGCTCGAAGAACTGGGTATTGCCGCGGCGATCGATGTCGAAGGCCAAATCTGGCGCATACCAGATGATGGGTCAGCGGAAGGGGATCGATGGAGCGAAGACAGTTTTGCGCTCGCTCCCTATGTTCGCCTCGTCCAGGATTTTTGCACAAATACCCTGCCCGGGATTGCCGCTCGAAAAGTCGTGCCAGGGGACGATGAGACCTTCTTCCACGTCTATTTCAAATGCGAGCAGTGCGGCTACCTGCCCCATTGCGGCGAGGCCGTCGGCCCGAACCGCCGGCCAGAACGCCGTGACGTATCGGCAGTAGCCGGGCTTAGCCATGAGGCGAAGAGAACCTTGCTCGCCAATGGCGTCGGCACTGTCCAGGCCCTTGCCAGCATGGGCAGTGCCCTTGGCCGAATTGATGGCGCGGGCTGGTCTCTGTCGAAGCGTGCCGATACGCTGATCGCCAGAGCTAAGGCCCTGCGCGATGATAGGATCGGGCCCGGAAGCGAGCCGCATAGTTTTCTGATGCCGCCACGCGTCGATACTGCGATCTATCTCGTCGCCGATAACGATCCCGTCGACGACACGTTGGTGACGCTGGGCTATCGCCGGGTCGATGACACCGGCGTGGTCGATCATATCGAAGTTCTCGCGGCGTCTGACCGCGCGAGTGAAGCCGATGCCCTGGTGCGGATCTTTTCGAGACTGATCGCGGACCTGCAAGCGATCGATGCGCACAATGCCGGGCTGGCCGACTCCGATCCGGCGGCCCAGTTCGCGCACATCTTCCTCTATGAGGCGAGCGAAGCGGTTTCACTGCAAAATGCGGTCAAGCGCCATCTGGGCGATCCTCGAGTCCGGGGCGGCCTGCTACACATGGTCCGCCTCTTTCCCCCCGAGGAAGTAATTCCGGAGCCCGAATTTCGAGGCATGCAGCATCTACCTGCCACCGCACTACGCAGTGTGGTCGAGCAGTTGATCGCCGTGCCGGTGACGGTCTCCTATGATCTGCGGCAGGTATCCCAGGCGTTGGCGCGTGAGGGGAGTATCGCTGCCCCTTATTTTCCGCAGACTGGGTTCGAGCGACCTTTCTCTGCATTGCTCGCGCTCGATATCAGCCGCGATCTGCGCGAAGGCCGCGAAACCGTCGATGCGGAAAAGGTTCGCAGCGATGTCACCGCGCGTCTCAATGCCACGCAAGCGATCGCCGAATGGCTGCTCGCCGAGCACCGCGAGCGCGTCGAGCGCGGAGATCCCGAGATGCTCCGCCTCCGAAAACAGCCGTTCCGGCTCCAGGCGAGCTTTGATCCTCTCGACGCCGGCGACCTCGACGTCTTGCGCGCATTCGAGCTTCTGGAAAACCGATCCGGCCTGCTCGAGACGATGATCAAGCTTGCTCAGCCCGCGCGCGTTCGCCGGGACGCTGGCCGTTCGATCGGACCGATGCGATTGTTGCGCGTGAGTGAGAAGGGGCGGTTCGCCTATCTTACCTTCGCGATCCCGCGCGAATGCGAGGATGCTGATCTTGCAAGCGGCGCCATGGGATTGATTCTGACCGACGGTGAACCGGACCTGCTGCTGGAGCCACGTCTGTGGCGCAATGTCGGTTGCGACCTGCTCGATGCGGGGACGGGCGACGGAGCTAATATCCTGCGGGTTCGTGTCTTTATCGGCAATTTCCGAGGGGCGGTGTTCCAGGGCCTGCGTCAGCGTGCCGGCGAACAGAATTGGTGGCTCGACCAAAGCTTCGTTGATTACAATTCTCCCAAAGCCGACGCCTATCTCTCGTTTCTTGGTACGGGCGCCAATCCATGACCACGCGCGACGACGTCCTCGCTTTTCTGCGTGATCCGCGCGCTTTCGCGGCAACGGCCAGCGAGCCCGAACTCTGGACCGACGGGCTCGTCAACTTTGCGATCCCTTCGATCGAAGCAAATGGCGACCGGTCGTTGCGCCCCGCACAGGACGCGGCCTGGCGCGGGCTGGCCACCAACAGGGCAGGGCTGGTGCTTGGCCCGCCGGGCACCGGCAAGACGCACCTTCTGTCCTGGCTGATCACCGGTCATGGCGCGGTGCGCGGTATGTCGGATAAACCGGCGCGGACCTTCGTCACGGCATTCACAAAAAACGCTGTGGGCAATGTGCTGGACGCGGTCGCCAAGCGCCAAGCGCTCCACGATCCGAGCGCACCGCCGCCAATATTCTATGGGGATCCCCCATCGAGTGGCTTGTCGCCGGGCGTGGCGCACATTGGCCGAGGTGACGAGGCCGAAGTCGCAGCGGCACTTGCCACTGGCCGTGCGGTGATCGGTGCAACGATCTGGTCCCTTTATCGTCTGATCGGCTCGGGCGCGGTCGCGAGCGCCGATGGCTATACCGCGCCGCTGTTCGATCTCATTTGCATCGACGAAGCGTCTCAGCTCGTGCTTGGTCAGGGACTGATGGCGCTGGCCGGGATGGCGCCTGACTGCCGCATCGTCGTTTCAGGTGACGATCAGCAATTGCCGCCGGTACGCGCGATGCGCTCGACAAAGGTCGAGGGGCGCGAAGTCGGGGGATCGCTCTACGCATTTCTCAAATCGGCCGAAGTCGCCGAGTTCCCGCTTGAAGAGACTTTTCGGCTGAACGCGCCGCTTGCACACTTCCCTGAGCGCAAATTCTATCCGGGCAGATATGTGTCCGCCGTCCCCGAGGCCAGGCTCGCGTTATTGCCCGATTGGTCAGATGGGTTGGATCTTGTCACGCGCGTGGCACTTGACCCGGCCTTGCCGATCGTGGTGCTGGTTCATGATGGCCCGGCGGCCGCGACGTCGAACCCTTTCGAAGCGCGCATCGCTGCGCGGATCGCCCAGGCACTTGCCGAACGCATCGACAGTGGAAACGGGAGCCCGCCGGATGCCGACAGGTTCTGGAAAGAGATCGCCGCCATCGTGAGCCCGCACCGGGCACAAAATGCTGCGATCCGGGGGTTGCTGCCAGAGAATCTGCGCAGCGACGCCTTTGTCGAGACGGTCGACCGCATCCAAGGCAAAGAACGCGATGCGGTGATCCTCTCTTATTGCGTCGCCGATCCCGAATTCGCCGTTGCAGAAGGTGAGTTTATCTTCTCATCGGAGCGGCTGAACGTCGCTTCGACACGCGCGCGCAACAAGCTCGTGCTGCTGATCAGCCGGCGCTTGCTCGAAGCGGTTCCGGGTGAGCAGGAGACGATGGACAAGGCCGAGCTCCTGCGTGAGTTCGTCTTCGCATGCGAACCGCTTGCCGATACGGTGCTCGAAGGGCCTCAGGGTCGGCAGATCAAAGCGCAACTGCGCGCCCGCGGCTTTGAGGGGGCGACTTACGATGTCGATCTGACGCCTGATGTCGCGGTGCCGCCGCCCAGCCTGACTATGACACCGGAACTCGAAGGTGTTTTGCAGGCGATACGCGGGGTCGTGGCGCGGGGCGATTTCGCCTCCGCTGCACTGTTCGAGGTCAAGCGCGCGATGGCGCTTTCCCTCGAGCCTTTCGAGCCCTGCCGGCACCTTCATAGCTTGGGTTGGATTTCGCTGCACCAGCGTGACGGTAAGAAGGGCCAGTTCTGGCTGGCCAGACCCTTCGAGAGGGCGCGCCAAGTCTATCCTGTCGATATCGGAACGGTTCGCCTTCGTGTCGCCGGGCTCATTCGCGAGGAGCGCTCGGGCAAGCATTGTTTCTATGACCGGGTCCGCGACCGCTTCGCCTGGATGGACGAGGCCGGTCGCGATTCACTGCTCCCCGTGATCCAACTCCTTCAAGCCGAAGGGCTTGTGATCCTAGACACGGTCAATGGAAGTACGACCTTGGCGATGGCGAAGGCCGCTACCGAGTTGCCTGCTGAATCTCAAGATCCTGCGCCGTCACTCGATACCGCAGACTTCATCTTGCTCAACCGACTCGAGGATATCGAAGCGGCGCGGATCAATTTCGGCGTATTCGATGCATGGGTCTCGGTAGTAGACTTGGCGAGGCAATCAGGGATTTCCGCCGGTCAAGCCTTGGCGGCGCTGTCACGCCTGGAGGCTCAGGGCTATCTCATGCTAGCCGAAGATGGGCGCGTGCGCAGCCGGGTAGGCGAACTCGCCCGCGAAGTCCGGCACATCAAGCAGCGCTTCAAGGCCGACGACGCCGCAACGCGGCCCTTCCTCGTTCGTAACCTGAAGCTCGAGCTTCGCAATCGTCGTAAGCCTGACCGCAGTGAATCGCTTGAGAGCGTATTCGAAGCGGCTCGCGAAGGCGCGAATGCCACTCAAGTAGAAGCCCTTTTGGGGCTCGAACGCGCCCTGGGCGGAATCTGGGGCGAGGGCGCGGCATTGGCGCGCTTTCAGGCGAAGGGGCTTATCGAAGGATTGGCGGCATGGCGCGGCGACGGTAGCGCGAGCCTCGCAATCGCGGCCGACACCGGATCAGGCAAGACGGAAGCCGCGGCCTTGCCGCTTATTGCTGGTGCCCTGGCCGATCGGCTGGCCGGCATCCAGGGTACGCGCGCCGTGTTGGCTTATCCGCGCGTCAGGCTCGCGGCTAACCAGGCACAGCGCCTAGCCGGCTATCTCGCGGCCACAGCAAGCATACCCAATATGCCTCTGCTGACTCTGGGTCTGCAGGTCTCGGATGTGCCTGACAGCTTCGCAGGCATGCATGCGCGCTATCACGAGGCCTGGCGCAGCGCTGGGCCCGATCAATTTCTGTTTCCCTTCTTTGCTTGTCCGTCTTGCGGGCATGCGCTCCACCTGCGGCCCGGCGCAGGTCGGGAAGGGGCGGATGCGCTGGTCTGCGGAAAGGGCGACTGGCGATTTGATGGCTGGGTTGGCTCCAAGCAGGGATTGCGTGAACGACCGCCTGCCTTGTTCCTCCCGACGACCGACAGCCTTCATCAATGGCTGCACGATCCACGCTATGGCTCCCTGTTCGGCGATCACAGCGGCTTTGCACCTCCACGTGCGCTGCTCGCCGACGAGATCCACCTCTACACCCATATCCACGGTGCTCAGGTCGGGCTGACGCTACGTAGATTGGCAGCGCGCGCGGCTCGCAATGCGCCGAACGCGCCCGATATGCTCGCGATTGGCATGAGTGCGACCATCTCCGAGCCCGGTGAGGCTTGGGGGCGACTCATCGGACGCGACGATGTGCGCGTCATTCGACCCGAGATGGAGGAGCAGAAAGAGAATCCTCGGGGCCGCGAGACTTTCTATTTCATCCAGCCCGAAGTCGAATCCCGCGGCGCCGATATCGCGGGTGCATCGACGACTATCCAAAGCCTGATGTGCCTTGGTCACGGCATGCGCCGTCGGACAGGCTCGGAGGGAGGATATCGCAGTCTCGTCTTCTTCGACTCGATCGACAAGATGCGACGGTTGCACGGCGCTTATAGCGATGCCGAAGAGGGCAAGGAATTGGCCTCGCTACGCACCACCAACTATGGCGATGATCCGACGGGGCAGCCGCAGACGCGTTGCTGCGGACAGCCGATCGGCTGCGATCGCTTCGCCGATGGCGAATGCTGGTGGTTCGCTGCCAATGATGCTCGTCAGTGCGGCGCCCTGGGCCACCGGGCGCCCGGGGACCCGCTCAATGTTGCGCGTACGCCAATCTACTCTGGTACCAGCAGCGATGCGGAAGCGCTGGTAAAGGGTGCCGATGTCGTGTTCGCGACATCTTCGCTCGAGGTCGGCTATGACGATCCCGATATCACTTTGGTGTACCAGCACTATGCGCCCCAGAATCTGGCGAGCTTCGTGCAGCGTAAGGGGCGCGGCGGCCGCGGTCTGGACGATCGGCCGACCACCGCGGTCACCTTGTCGATTTTCTCTCCTCGCGACAATTGGTGGTTCCGCCGTCCTGCCGAAATGATTGCGCCGAGCGGGTTTCAAATTCCGCTCAATGCGGACAATTTCTTCGTACGGCGCGGCCAGGCGCTATGCGCTTTGCTTGACGGACTTGCCCAAAATAGTGCCGATCCGTCCAGGCCGTTCAGCCCATCGGCGTTGCGTCAGGCAGGTTTGCTCGTCGAAGCGAGCCTGGGCGAGGGGATCTGGCGAGAATTCGGCGCGGCTGACCCGGAGGCTTTCTGGGCCTTGGCTCTTGCCGCGCAAGGACCGGTTCAGGCGCGATATTTCAGTGATTGGCGCGCGGCGCTTGTCTGGGTGCCAAATTTGCTCTTCGACACCATAAATCTGCCGGCAGTTCGGGTCATCGGGCCGGAAGTATCGGGCGGTGGCTCCGAAGATATCGGTCTGGCGCTCGCGACGATTGCTCCTGGCAACGCGACCCGGCGCTATAGTGCTGGCGTCGTGCATTGGCGGCCTCCTGTCGATGGCAGGGCGCCCTGGCTGGCCGCGGACGATTATAACCATGCTGAGCGGCAGGCGCTCGCTGATTCAAGCGAAGCGGTTCTGTCCCAATTACCGATCGAGGCGCGTGCCGAACTTGGCGAATGCCATATTTCGCTCTGTCGCCCCACCCAGGCGACGCTCGAACGCGTCGGCTGGATGGCGGGCGCCTTTTGGACGCCCGAGATTGGCTTCGCACCCGATGCCGATCCGCAGCTTCGGCCGATCCAGGAGCGCGACTTGCCGGTGCGCCATGACAGCAACGCCTTTTTGCGCGGCTTTCTGCTGGTGGAAGCTGACCCGAAGCTTGCGCGCGCAGTAGGCATTTTGGGCGAACCAGGGCGTCTCATGGCGGATGCGCATATCAGTGGACCGGCTAGTGCCGGGACCGCTGGTCTGCGTGTCGCGCGGGTATTCTGGGGTGCGGACAGCGAGTTGCGATTTGACGTGCCGAAGACGCCTCCGCTCGGGCGATCGCAGATCTTCACTGATCCAAAGGATGGCTTGCCGCTTCTCCATGGGTACCGAGTGGAGACCGAGGGGCTACGAATTGCCGTCGATGATGGGCGGGTCACCGATACGGTCGACGCTGTCATGGCTTCGTTCGAGGATGCGCCAGGCGCACGCGAAGCGGTTAAGGCGCGGCTCCTTCGATTTCGGATAGAGAGCCGCGGCCGCGCGATCGGCTTGCCTGGTCATGATTTGCGCCTTGCCGCCACTTTGATTGCGGCAGCGATAGGCGACAGCCAGTTGAGGGGGCAATTGGTGCGGCTGTTGCGATTCTGGGAAGGCACGGCACTTCGTGACTTCTTCCTCGATATTCGCAATCAGCTGCTGGGCCAGCATCCGCTTATGACGGAGGCACGTGTCCGCCGCGCGGGTGATCTACTTGCGACGGATGATTTCCAGCAACTGCTGCAAGAGAGTCTTCAGGAAATTCGCGATGATGAGGCCTTGCCGGCTTATCTTCGCAGCGCGCTGCTTCATAGCCTGGCCCTGCGATTGAAAGCGCTGGTTTCTCAGGTGGGACAAGGCGATGAGCGCAAGTTGCTCGCCCATGTGGCATTGCCGCTCCAATTCGATTCAGACGCGGGCACGGTGATCACGGTTTGCGAAGCAGGGGCGGGTGGCGACGGAACGATCCGCGGCATTATCGACGGATGGGATGAAGCTCAGGCCTTGGTCGCGCGCGGCTTTTTGGAAGCATGCCGCAATGCGGAAGAGGATGCGCTGGTTCGCCGCTTTTGGTCGCTGCACGATGAGCATTCGCGTTGGCGCGAGGCCGATGCCCGCGATCCGGCGGCACTCGCTGCGATTGGCGCCGAACTCGGCACCGACGCTCCGCTTCCCGCCGTTTTGGTCCGTATTCTTTTCGATCGGGAGGCGATCGAGGCGGAGCCCTTCGCGCTCTATGATATCGCCGAGGACCTAGAGAATGTGCGGGCGAGACTGGCCGGCAGATTGCAGCGTCCGCTGGAAGGCTGGGAACTCGCGTCGGCCGCTGTCGGCGAGGCGATCGCCGGTACAGCGCCGGTGTTGCAGAGGCTCCGTGCAGCCTTCGAAGCCTTCGATCCCAATGCGCAGGGATCGTTGGGTGCCGATGCGCAACTTGCCGAGCAGGTATTCCGGCTCGGTGCGCCGCTTTGCGTCGATGGTTGCCGCGCCTGCGTGCACCAGCCCAGCGACCTGATGCATGATAGCCTCATGGAAGCGAGTGTATCGCGCAGCCTGCTGGCGCGGTTCTTGGGCTAGAGGACCTGATATCGTCCCGGAAGCTCAGCTATCAAAAGCTAGTCTGGACGTGGCTTCCGGACTGTTGATGCCGTCTAGCGCGTGTTGACGCCGAGCCTATCAAGCGCCTCATGCGCTTCGAGCCAGGCACGGACCTTGTCTGTGACCATCGCGAGCGTTGCGCGTCGCTCAGCGAGCGCGTTGATGAATTCGCCCACTTCGTCCTCACCGATCTCGCGCGCACGTTCGGCTTGAAGTGTCGCGTAGTCGTTCATCAGGCAGCGGACCTGTGGGAGCAGGTCAGTGACCGTGCCGAGGCTTGCGGTGTTCTTTGCCTGATTGCCGCAGGCAGCGAGCCGTCCGCCAAGGTCGTCGGGGACATTCATCGCGCTGAGTAGCTGGCCTATGCCAACCATCGGCGCGAAGCGTTCACCGACGACGACACGCCAGCGCTCGCGAATATGCTGCTCGAACCCGCGGATCGCCGGCGGCAGGCCATTGTCATATTCATGGATCGCGAGCCGCAGCGCCTCCTCGCTATCGGCTTTCTCGAGCATTTCACCGAGGTCGGTCGCGATCTCGATCATTTCCTCGCGTGCTTCGCGCTGCTCTTCGGTAGCGCCGAACTCGATCATCGGTGCAAGTTCGATCAGTGCGGTCATCCGTGCGACTTGATGATCGACGGTTCGCAGCGATACCAGCGCCTGGCTCAGCCTTTGCCCAAGGCGGCGCCGATCGACCGCGTCAGGCAATTGCGCGAGCAGCCTCTCGGCATCTTCCAATATATCGCTCATTCGGCTGCCTCAGCCTTCTCGATGTCGCCAACGGCGGCGCGGATGGCCCGCCCGGCAGCCTTTACCTGGGCCAGCGAGCCCATGCCGCCGGCTTCCGACACGCAATCGCGGGCAAAGTCTCGTAGCGATTCAACGAGTTTCTCGCCTGTCATTGCCGCCCCGAGCAAATCCTCCAAATCTCGAGCAGGGGCGGCCGCCAGCCAGCCCAGGCGAAGCGTGGGCTTGGTGGGTGCTTCTTCCGCTTCCAGAGCGATGATCAAATCTTCGACACGGCGGCCGGCGCCGTCTTCGAGCCGCTGTTGTACGCGAGGATATATGGTTTTCCAGTTGGTGACACGGTCCGGCACTGCGCTTGGTAGCAAATTCGAGATACCGGTGATGCAGTCGTCCAGCCTGGTGAGATGGGCAGCAACGCTCTTGTTGCGCAGCAGCTTGTCCAGGCTGCTTGCACGATTCTCTATTTGCGCGAACTCGGTGCGCTCGATCTGGGCGCGCTTCTCGGACCAGTGTTGAGCGAGATCGCGAGCGCGGGCGAAGGGTTCAGGGAGCGCTGCCTCAGCGTCGGGGAACGGGTCGAATTTGCCGGTCTGTGCGAGGCGAACCACTGCGCCGGCAAGTTCGCTCGCGTCCGTGAGCGGAGCGCCGCCACTGCCTTCCGAAATCCCGAGGCCCACCATGATCCGCAGATGCGCGAGGAGCGGTTCCTGGGCTCTGCGAGTGGCGCTTAGCCAGTCTTGCCATGGTGCGCTGCGGCTGGCGATACCGCTTTCCGGATCGGCTTCATCGCTCAGAACCGTACGCATCTGCTCAACGATTGGAGCGTCCGGGCGTGTCGTACCGCGCGCCCAGGCACGCGCGAGCAAGATCTGTGCGAAGGTGGCGACGGGCGACCAGAGGCTACCGTCGCCGGCTGACGGAATGCGGCGGGCAAGATAGCGACGTGCTTGCGTCTCCAATCCGCGCATCAGCGCTGCCAGGCGCCCTCGATGGAAGGCGTCATCGTCACTTGATCGCCCGGCATCGAGCCGAAGGGCCAGATAGGCCTCAAGGCCATCGCGTACCCAGGGCTCGGGTTTGATGAGCAAATAGTCGCGCGCGCCGCTGGTTGTGCCCTCCAGCTTGACCATTTCCGTGGTGATCACCTTGGCGATCAGCGCGCGGGGGTATCCGAGCCGGCGCGGGTCGAGACTGGAAATCAAATCATAGAGCAGCTGATTCCATTGATTGGCATCATCGATACGTTCACCCGTTACCCAGGTGCGTATCTGATCCCGCATGGTTTCGAGCTGGCTCTTCTTCTGCATGAGCCGCTGCGGCTTGGGCGGCGTCAGGGGAGGTCTTGTCGTACGAGGGCCGCTGGTCGACGCGGTGGTTAAGCCCGACGGATTTGCGGCAGGCGGCTGCTCGGGCTGCTCTGCGCCAGGTACGACAAACAAGCCGAAACCGGGCTCTCCCTCGGCGGGGGGGATAGGGCCCTGGCCTTCTCGAAGGCGCTCTCCAAGCACGCCGTCATCCGAGCCTGCGTTCTGGTAGGAGTTCTCGGAGGGCGACACGGGCGCCACGGCACTGGCAGTGTCCCCGCCAATCCAGGGAAGCCCAAATGCCTCATACAGCCTGCGCGGAGCACCGGCGAAAGCAGGCTTGCCTTCGACCAGTGTCACGTCGGCGCGGTCGGGGTCCGCCCAATAAGCGAGCATGCGCCGCATCCGCGCAGCTTCTTTTATATTGGGGATCGCGTTCTCGACGATCTTGTCCAGACGGTTCGCTATGACCCTGGCCGAGCGCCGGTCCGGGCTGAAGGCCTCAGGCTCGATCGTAGCATTCGGATAGAGCCCAGCCTCGAGCGTATCGGGCTGGATCAGATTGGGATTGAGGATTGCCTGCAAGATTCCGCGCGGGGTTTTCCAGGTCTGGCCATTGTCGTTGTCCTTGAGCGCTTCGAAGAAGCGATCAAAGGCATGAGCGGTGAAGGGAAATAGACCGATCGAGCCCTCGGCGCCGAACGTCGCGAAACATTGATCCTGCCTTGGGCAGCTTTCGCAGCGATTGGGAGGCGCCAGAGTGTGATCGTCGCGCGCGTCGACGAGCCAGCGCTCAAGAGCGGCAGGACCGGAGCGGACCGCGGACAAATAGCGGACCGCGAATTGTCGGCGATTATCGCTCTCGCGCAGGGTCGCAACATCTTGGAGGCTGCCGGTCACCTCGCCGAGTTGAATTTCATGCGTGATACGTTGGCGGTAATTGCCCTGAAGCTTGTCATAATAGTTGGGGGTCACGCCAACGACAGAGATAAGCGGGCACACCAGCTTCTCGGTGTCGCCGCGCGCCGACGCGTTGACCACAAGCACGTCGATCAGGCTGTCGTCCAAGCCTTCCCAACTGGTGATATCCTCGAGAAGCAGGATGAGGCGCTGGCTGCGTTCGGCGAGCTTTTCGCGGACTTGCCGGAATAGGGTCTTGAGGCCCTGCGCCGATACGCCGAGCACATTTTGGATTGCGTCGTTTCGCCGCCGGTTGAGCGCGTTCATCAGCATCAAGCTGTTTTCGAAGCGATCGGGGTATGTGCTCGCGAGTTCGGCTGCCAGCCATTGCTGCTCTCGATAGGCGCGGATCTCTTCCGCTTCCCGTGCCAGGCGATTGGCGAGCGGCTGCGAATAGGCGATCGCGGCACTGCCTTTCAGCGTCGCGACGATCTCGGCCAATTCCTGGATATGGAACAGGTCGAATGACGCGGTTGCGGAATTGCGTTCGCCTTTGGCGCCTTCGAGCAAGCTCAGGATGGCACCGGGCGCGGCCCATTTCGCCTTCACCGCGGGCTGGCTCAGGAGTTCGGCCGGATGATTCTGGCGACACCAGTCCTCGTCTTCGAGCGGCTTTTCGAATTGGCCGGGTTCGAGGGTGTTCGCAAGCGTGCTCAGAAAGACATTGGCGCGGCCCTGCATCGAGAAGCGCTGCGCGCGGCCGAGATTTTCGAAAAGCGGCGCGAACTCTGCCGGCAAGCGGCCTTTCAGCTGATTGAGTGCACCTTCCAGGCTGCCATCGGCACGACGCAGCAGCAGCTTGATGTCGTTCGCATGGGGCCAATTGACCGCGATCCATCGAATGAGGTGCGATTTACCAGACCCGGGCTCTCCCTGGACCACGCAAAAGGCATGTTCGCGTGTCGGATCGGCAAGGGCTTCAAGTACGGCATGTTCGTCACTGTCGCGGATCTCGCCGGCGTCGCGCCCGGCAATATTGAATCCTTCGATAGGCGAATGGGTCGCGAGAAAGATCGCGTCATTACCCTCAAGTGCTTCGGTGACGAAGATCGCGCGCGCATCCTCGGCGCGCCAGCAAGCAGCGACTGACGCGTTCATGATGCCGTCTCCGGCGTCACAATGACTGTAGTGAATGCCTGGAATTTATGCGCGGGATCGGGAGTAAGGCGGATATGGGTGCCGGCATCGCCCGCCAGGGCGAGGCGGATCGTACCTTCATCGTGCAGGTCGCGCAGCGCCAAGCTTAGCAAGGGCGAAGCCTGGCGAGCCGGTGTGGGGTGACCGATGCGCTGACAGGCCGCTACGAATAAGCGCCCGCGGTCGAGATAAGGCATGTGCTTGGCAATGAATGCCAGGAAGGCTTCGGCTGTGATCTCCGCTCCCGCGCTGATCTCGCCGCTGGTCGATGCGCGCTCGAGCTCGCGGGCGAGGCGGATTGTCGGGACAGGCAGTTCGGGGGTCTGATGGAGTGGCAAGGGGACCCCGAGCCCAATGAAGGTGAGCCAGCGGCGCCAGGCCGTTATGTTGGTCGGGTTGATCGAACCCTTGAAGCTCGTATCGCTGCGGCCTTCCCTGCCGGCCTTTTCGGCGAAGTCCTTCTGCGGCCAGTCGTAAAACCAGCCGAGATTGCCGACCCGGTCGCATTCCGCTGCGAGCCATGCATAGGCTTCGAGCAGCGTCGCTTCGATGTCCTCGCTGGGAAGATCGACCAGATAATCATGAACATGGTCGGCGAGCGCCGCATAGTCCGTGACGCTGTAGCCTTCGCCGAGCTTCACCTGGTCGCGGGCAAGATCGATAAGGCCCAGCGCTGAAGCGGCGTTCGAAGCATCGCCGGCCAGGAGGTCTTTCGCGCGAACTTCCTCCCCGTCCTTGATGTAGCCCGGGTTGAGAAGTGCATTGAATGTCGCACGGTCGGTGTCACCGCCAAGCGCATGCAAGCCGGCGACCACCGACCAGACGCGTTCCGGCGTGCCTTGCGGGCTCGACAACAGGCTCATTGCACCGCGTCCGATCCGATCGCCCATTCAGCGAGTGTCGCCTCGCCATAATAGGCGTAATGCGAGACGGTCTGGTGGAGGGGGCGTCCGCGCAGCGTTCGTTCGGCGCGCGCGACGATGAGCATGGGAACTGCCGCGTTTTCTTGAAAGGCGGCAACGCGAGAAAGTGCTGCTTCAGCTAGTCTGTCGTCGTCTGGCAATAGAAGTGCGCTTGGCAGGCGTGCCAAGGTCGCTTCACCAATCCATTCCCCCATGCTCAAGACCAATCCAAATCGAGCCCCAGTGGGCAGCATATCCTGAGCGATGCGGTTTGCTAGGGCATTCGGCGCAATAATTTGTTCCACTCCGGCATTAGCCAATGCGGTGACAAGCCTTGTTAGGCCCTTTTCAAACTCGGGGTCCGTGGGAGCTATCAGCGTGGTCTGGGGCGGTAGTGCAGTTTGCAGGGGGTAGGGGGCTTCCCAAGCCTTTTCGAGCCCCGAAGTCTCGAGCACAGAGGGAGGCGGGAGGCCGACCGCGCGGCAGGAGGGACAGCGTCCACAAGGAGGCGCATAAGATTTGGGCTCGATCAACTCAAAAGCTGCGCGCGTGATGCAGGTCGCCTCGGGGTTGGTCATCGCGTCCACGAAAACATGCATGTCATCACGCACGTCCGCGACTTCGGCGTCGCGCACCGCACTTACCTTGTCCCAATTCGCGCCCTTGAGGCCGTCAAGCAGTTGCGAGTCGAGGATCTCGATGTCCCAGGTAAATTCAGCCTGATCGCCCTGGTTCGGCACGTCGAGGATCGTCAATACGCCCGCGCGCTGCATCAGTGTCAGGAGGGTCATATTCCACCCGCGGTTCCAGTCCCCAACGACCGGCTTAAGGCCCTCGCGGAACGCGTCGAGATTGATCGTCAATTGCCGTTTGCCGTCGTTCGACCACCGTGCATTCGTGGCTGCATCGAGCAGCCCTGCCCAACGGGCCTCGGCAAGTTCGTGTGTCAGCCAGCCCGACGTTGCCAGGCCATAGGCCTGTTTGATGTCGCCCTCGCGATTATTGCCGGTGAACAGGCAGGCGGCCAGCCCCTGGCCCCCATCGCGCGAAGCGCGTCCGATTTCCTGATACCAGCGCGCTGGCCCTTCGGGCAGGCAGGCATGGATCACTGAGCGAACATCGGGTTTGTCGATGCCCATGCCAAAGGCGGACGTCGCGACTATGATGTCATATCGATCCGCGGCCCAATCCTCGACAATCTGCTTGCGGCTTCGGGCTGGCGTATCTCCAGTAAAGAGGGCGAGCCGGCCAAAGCCTCTTTCCTGTCTCAGTCGATCAAACAGATCTCGCGCTGCCTGGATTTCCGTCGTGTAGAGGATGAGCGGCCGCGGCGCGCGGTCGATGACGTGATCGAGTGCGGCTTGGCGTTGCCTATCCCAGCCGAAATGGCCGATCACCACATCGTGCTCATAGCGCGGTGTGCGCGCATCGACCTCAAGCCATTCTCCGCTTTGCCGCCAGCCATCTCGCAGCACTCGCCTGGCGCTATCCGACAATGTCGCGGACAAGAGCACGGCGCGTATCGAGGGGTTCGATTGCCGCAAGCGCTGGAGCAGGGCGGGAAGTCGCTGGAAGTCCGGACGAAAGCTGCGCCCCCAACTCTCGACTATATGCGCCTCGTCCACGAAGACATGGGTCAGCCGAGCTTCCAAGCCGAACTCGACGGATCGCGGCTCGGCCGCTTCGACGAGATGAGCCAGCGTCCCGGGATGCAGTGCCTTTTCGGGCGAGAGCAACAGGACAGGTACGGTGCCCCGCCTGAACGCATTGATGATCGCTTCTACTTCCTGAGGTGGCGTATCGCCGACCAGTGCCCGGCTATTCTCCAGGCCCTTCATTCCGGACAGGGTGCGCTCGTGGTCGAGCGCGAGTGCTACAGTAGGGGTCAATACGATAGCACATGCGCCGGGCTGGCTTTCACGCTCAAGATTGGCAGCGAGCTGGAAGAGCAGGCTTTTGCCCGAACCGGTCGGCATGCTGACCATGAGCCCGGAGCCGGGCGGCTGCGTGAGGAGCGCTCGAACTGCGGCCTTTTGAGCGGCGGTACGATACTGAGCGTGATTGCTGTGGCGCAGCAACGCGGCGTCCGGTGTGCCAGGCACATAGACTTGACGCGGTCGGCTATCGAGCAGAAGCGTGTGATTGAGGCCTTGGAGATCTGGCAGATCATCTTCGTCTATGAGGCGAAGGCTCTCCCCATTGTTGGTCAAGGCCAGTCCGAAGCGGCTGACCAAATCTGCCTCTAACGAAGCGATGGAGACCGATTCCGCAGCTAGGTCAAGCCGGCCGCCAAGCAATCGAACGAGCGATCGGATCAGTGCCAAGCGATCTGCCGAGGAATCCGCAGCCTGCAGCGCAGTGCGACAACGCGCTATCGCCTTCTGCAGCCATGGCGGGCCGGGCTCATCCTTGATCGCAAGCGGCATCGCGCCATCCTCCCCATTCTTCAGCAAACCACTCGAGTGCCAGCCGCCCCATCCGCAGGGATAGCTCAAATTTGACGTTCGCGGGAGAATCGTTCGTTTCGTCAGGCACCTGGCCGTCGGAGCTAAACCGCGTCGAGTCTCGCAATTCAAACTGAAACGGCAGATCGTAGCCGCCCGCGGGATCTCGTTGCGGAAAGAACGTATGGCTGCGCCGGCCGGATCGTGACTAAGGCCGCCTTCGCCGGGGCGATGAGGCCTCGGCCGAGCATTTTGAAGCACATTTCCGACCGGCGGTTGGCACCGAAACCAGCAGCTTCTGGGCCGGAAGCGGACCGGCAGCTTCCGGTGGACGCTCCCGGAAAGCGGACGTTTCCGCGTCCGCCTCCATCTTGGCGGGACGGCAGTTCGTCGGCCCGACTTCTGCCATCCCTGACTGATCGGCCAATGGCCAGACCGTTCACCTGAGACCCCGGCGCGAGCTTGGTGCATGGCGATGCGTTGGATCAATCAGGCCCGTTCAAGCCAGCCTGCAAGGCGAAGATTAGGGAGGCGTCTCCGGCATCGACCAGATAAAGCCAAGGGCGCGATTTACTCGGGTTCTTAGAGGCTTGACCATGTGCTATCTGTCCAGATGGCGACGAGAAATCTCGGCCAGACGGACCGAAGTTGAGGCGCCGATGACAATATTCACTCGAGATGCGAACGGCATGATGCGTGATGCGCCAGATAGCCAGCGCACGCTCGACCGCCTGAATGTCAGGATAGGCGGAGCGGGGCACCGAACGATGGTATTCGCCCATGGCTATGGGTGTGACCAGAATATGTGGCGCCTGGTCGCGCCCGCATTTGAAAGTCAGTTTCGGACGGTGCTGTTCGATTATATCGGGGCGGGCGGATCCGATATCTCGGCATATGACGCTGATAAATATGGCTCGCTCGAAGGCTATGCCGACGACGTGATCGATCTGGCGGGCGCCCTCGGCATCACCGATGGCGTGTTTGTGGGTCACTCGGTGAGCGCGATGATCGGCTTGATCGTCGCGCGCCGCGCGCCCCATCTCTTCTCGACCTTGGTGCTGGTCGGCCCTTCACCCTGCTACATTGATTGCGGAGACTATGTGGGCGGGTTCAGCCGCGAGCAGATCGACGAGCTGCTTGAGTTCCTCGACAGCAATCATCTGGGCTGGTCGCAGGCGATGGCACCCGTGATCATGGGCAATTCCGATCGGCCGGAATTGGGCGACGAGCTCACCGCCAGCTTCTGCCGCACCGATCCTGACATCGCGAAACGGTTCGCCCGCGTCACCTTCCTGACGGACAGCCGCGCCGAATTGGGCGCGGTAGATGCGCGCGTGCTGGTTCTCCAGTGCCGCGAGGACGTCATCGCGCCGCCGTGTGTCGGCGACTTCGTCCAGCGAGCCATCCCCGGTAGCAGTCTGGTCACGCTCGATGCGACGGGTCATTGTCCCAACCTGAGTGCACCGGAAGCCACGATCGCGGCGATCCAAGCCTTTGTCTAAAACCGGGCACCAACAGGCCGACACCGACAGTGCCATCGACTTCGAAGACTTGTTCGAGACGGCCCCGTGCGGCTATCTGCTGACCGATCGCGACGGCCGCCTCGTGCGCGTCAATCGGACCTTCGCGAACTGGGTCGGGTCCAGCCCGGAAGCGCTTCGCGGCAAGCGCCTCCCCGACATTCTCACGGTTCCAGGCAGGATTTTCTACGAGACTCATTTCGCGCCGACACTGCGGATGCAGGGCCGTCTCGACGAGATCGCGCTCGACCTCGTGACCGCCGACCAGCGCAAGCTCTCGGTGCTGGTCAACGCCGCCGAGGCGCGCGGTGCCGAGGGCAAGGATGTCCAGGTCCGTTTCGCCGTTTTCATGGCGACCGAGCGCCGCGGGTACGAACGCGGCTTGATCGCGGCCCGCGACAAGGCGGAAGCGACGATCGCCAACGAGCGCGCGGAATCCGATCTCCGCGAACAATTCATTGCGGTGCTTGGCCATGACCTGCGCAATCCGCTGGCGTCCATCAGCAGCGGCATTCAGATCCTGGCGAAGGAGGGTCTGAGCGAACGCGGCAGCAAGGTCGTGGCGCTGATGAGTGGCAGCGTCGTGCGCGCCGCAGCGCTTATCGACAATGTCCTCGATTTTGCCCGCGGCCGCCTAGGCGGTGGCATTACGCTATCCTTGGGCGCCAGCGAGCCGCTCGAAACCATTCTTCGCCAGGTCGTATCGGAACTTCAGTCGATCTCGCCGGATCAGGAGATCGACACGAGCTATGCGTTGGTGGAACCGATCATCTGTGATCGCGTCAGGATTGGCCAGCTATTGTCGAACCTCCTGGGCAATGCGCTCACCCACGGCGCGAAAGATCAGCCCGTGCGGGTCGATGCCTCCACCGCTTTGGGTGACCTCACCATATCGGTTTCGAACGGCGGTGCACCGATCCCGCCTGCCGCACTCGAGAAGCTGTTTCAGCCTTTCTTCCGCGGTCATGACAGGGTCCGACAAGGTCTCGGTCTAGGATTGCACATCGCTTCGGAAATCGCGCGTGCCCATGGCGGCACCTTGGTCGCCCGCTCCGATGAGAACGCAACAACCTTCCTTTTCACCATGCCGCTCGCCAAAGTCGAGGAACCTGGCGAGTGATGTACCCATAAGCGCCGCTCCCGCGTTGAGGAGCAACCAAAATGGCCGGGCACTTCCCGGGCGGAGAGCCGGGAATGTCGATCGATCATGGAGCAATGACCGTACTGGTGGTCGAGGACGATGCGTTGATCCGCATGCATGGGGTCGACATCCTGGGGGATGGCGGCTTTCACGTCCTTGAAGCAGCCAACGCTGACGATGCGCTCGTCATTCTGAGCGATAGGGCCGACGTGCAGCTGCTGTTCTCGGACATCGACATGCCGGGCAGCATGGACGGCCTGAACCTGGCCCGTGTGGTTTGCGAACGTTGGCCGTCGATCCATCTGCTGCTGACCTCCGGCCAGCACGGGCTGCAGGATGGCGATGTTCCCGGGACCGCCCGCTTCGTGCGCAAACCGTGGTCCTCGCAAGGGCTCCTCGATCGCGTTCGCGACATGGTGAAGGTCTGATCTTTCGTGCGCGATAATCCCGGTCTGGGGGCAGCGGCGAAGCAAGTCGCCTGAACCGTCAGGGACTGAACACAAGCACGAGGAAGACCGAAAATAACGAGAGGTGCACCGCCCCTTCCAGCATGGTGGTCCGCGTGCCGGAGAAAGTAAGCGTGTTGAGCATCAGCGTTACCCCGAGCAGCACCATGTTGGCGGGCGAGACGCCCAGGATCACGGGTTGACCCGTTGCCAGGCCGATGAACAGAACGGCGGGCACCGTCAAACCCAGCGTCGAGGTGGCGGCTCCAAGGCAAAGGTTGATCGCCCGCGTAAGCTGGTTGGCCGCGACCGCGCGCAGCGCCGAAATGCCCTCCGGCGTGAACACGATCAGCGCGATCAGGATGCCGCCCAGGGCGGTCGGTGCGCCCAGCACTGCGATTCCATGATCGAGCAGCTTCGCCAGATCCTTCGACAGGATCACGATCGGGAGGATATTCGCGAGAAGCAGCAACACCCGACTGGTATTCGAGCCGGGCGCACGCTCACCATGGGGTGATAGGATTGCGACATCCTCCCCGGCCTGCTGCCCGACCGCGACGAAGAAGCCGCGATGCCTGCCGGTCTGGAGCCACAGGAAGCCGATATAGAGTGCGAAGGTGAAGGCGGAGAAGAACAGCGCCTGTGGCAAAGACAGCATGCCTGTCGCGCTCGAGGTGGTGAAGTTGGGGAGCACCAGCGCGATCACGCTCAGCGGGATGATTACCGCAAGATAGGCTGTCGCGCCCTGAAGATTGTAGCTCTGCTGGTGGAAGCGCAGCCCGCCGACCAGCAGGCACAAGCCGACCACGCCGTTGAGTACGATCATGAGCACCGCGAACATCGTGTCGCGTCCCAATGTCGGCACGGCCTTGGCGCTGAGCATGACCGCGCCGATCAACGCCACTTCGATGATGACGATCGACAAGGTGAGCACGAGCGTGCCCAGCGGCTCGCCCAGGCGCCCGGCCACTTCCTCGGCCTCATGCACCACCCCGAATGCTGACCACAGGATCACCGCCAGCAGCCACGCGAACAGCAGCGCCGTGATCACCGGATGCGCGCCGACTAGCCGCACCGGGTCGGCGAGCAGCATCGCGGCCACGGTGGTCCAGGCAACCGCGAGGCGGATAAATCCCGGCCTCGTCACTAGTGGCTCATGGATGCGGCGGATCCTGTTCGGGCAGCTGCGCCCGGGCATGGGCGCGCGCTTCGCGGCGGAGCCTGCGCGCATATTGCCGCTCGTGCGTGTGGTAGATTCGGTAACCCACGAACGCGGCAAGGAGCAGCGCCATGAGCAGCATCAGGGTATAGGCGACCATCAGTCTCGGTTCCATTTCATATCTCCGCCGCCCGCATATGCGCGCCGGCCTCCGGTAAGGATGCCATTCGCGCCTAGGCGGGCGCACGCACCTCCAGGCCCGGCTGTGCGGTCAGGCCGCTGCCGGAGCTCACCGTTACCTTCACCGTCATGTCGATCAGATCCTCCGCATTCCCCGTATAGCGGCCCTCCAGCGGCGGAATCTGCGCAATGTTCCGCGCTACCGCGACCGGCACCAGGTTCGCCTGGCCCATCTTGCCGTTGGTAGGATCGAATGCGATCCAGCCCGCACAGGGCAGGTAGACCTCCGCCCATGCGTGCGTCGCGCCATGCTGTGGCACTTGCCCGTCGCCGGGGGTGGGGGGATCGTAGAGATAGCCGGAGACTGCTCGCGCGGCAAAGCCGAGATGGCGCGCCGCTTCGATGAACAGCGTCGCGAGATCGCGGCAGGCGCCGGATGCGTGATCGAGCGTCTCCAAGGGTGATTGTGTGCCTTCCTCGCGCCGCTCGACATAGTTGATCCCGGCGCGGGCAGCGCTGTTGAGGTCCTGTAGCAGGGCAAGCGTGTCGGTCCGCTCCGCAGCGACGATGGCTTGCGCCCAGTCCCGCAGCCGTCGCTGGGGATCGGGATGCTCCGGCACCAGCAATGCGCCCAGATCTACGCGCTCGTCGTGCGAATAGGCGAAGGGATAATGGTGCGCGTGCGGAGCAATCGGGAATACCGGCCAGGCGGCCGCGTCCTGCTCGACCACCAGCTGGCCAGTCACGATAAGCGTGTCGGCCATTCCGAAAAAGCTGGCGGTCGCGATCAGGTTGCCGAACACATCCTGTGTCCATTCGATATCGGCAGGAGGCGAGCAACTGAGCAGCGTCCTCACCGGCTTGATATCATGGCTACCCCGCGGGCTCAGCATCATCCGGTGCGGAAGCAACGTCACCGCCCGCGCATAACGGTAGGTTGTCTCATGCCAGATTGTGAGTCGCATCATCTTCGGCGCCTCCGGGATAACCGTCCGTTCCGCGCGCGACATGCGTGCAGAGCCAGGCAGCGTGAAAGGGAGATGCCGGTCCCGAGAGACCTCAAGTCCGTCGCAGGCGACGATAGCTTTCTTAATATGGGAACGGCGCACGCCACCGGCAATGGTCGCTCGACTTTTCCTCGTCAGTCGCGTTTCGCCGGCAGGTAGCCGGACTTCCCTTCAGCGACGGGCGGACAGTTGCCGGTATATTCGTCGGCTCAGTCCGGGGAACCTCGCACCATTGCTGCGGCGGCGCCGTTGCGCAGTGCCGAAACCGCCGCCGCGCATGCATGCTCGCTGGAATAGCCGATGCTCAATGCAATCGGCACGCCGCTCGCTGAGCAGAAGCGCCACCGCCAGTCGCCGCCGGAGAACAGGATTGAGGTAAGGCTGACGCGCTCGGCTCGATAGATCTCGAAATAGGGCTCGCCGTCCGCCTCGGGGTGAAGCTGGCCTTCGCTATTGGATGGCGCGTCCGGCGAACGGCCGATGCGGAACAGGGCTGCGGTGATGTCCCGGGGCAGTTCCCCGGCATCACGGCGCGGCGGAGCGAATTCGCTAAGTGCCATGCTGGCGGACACATGATTCTCCCATCGAACAAGCGGGAGCAATCCGTTTCTCTCTGGCGTCGCGTGCTTGCAAAAGAATCTGCGACGATCCTGCATATATAGCAGCATGCCTGGCGCTTGACCATGCTACAAAGCCGGCGAGCCGGGGATCTCAAGGAGCACCTCGTGTCGATCCGCACCACGTCCAGCACGGCCACGTTCGCTTCGCCCTTTCGGCTGAAAGGCGTCGACGAACTCCTTCCCCCCGGCACCTACCGGGTCGAGACCGATGAGGAAGGTATGGAAGGGAACGAGCGCACCGTCTTTCGGCGAGTTGCCACGCTCCTCTACGTCCCTACCGCATCGGGCATCCGCGTCTGCACCGTAGACGCTGACGATCTGGCCGCCGCGCTGGCCTCCGACAATCGGTAATCCCGCACGGCCACTTGCCACGAGGCACGGGCGGGCCCACATGCTGGATTATGGGTTTGCGATCGAAGCGGGCCCGTTCGCATAGCGGCGGCGCTGGCTTCCGGTTGTGACAGCGACGCCCCGTCGCGGCCCAGCGACCCGATCGGTCCCCATCCATGGCAGCCAAGGACATACGCTTCTCGCGCGACGCGCGGGAAAGCATCGCGCGGGGCGTCGACCAGATGGCCGACGCGGTACGCGTAACGCTCGGGCCGAAAGGCCGCAACGTGGTGATCGACAAGGGCTATGGCGCCCCGCACATCACCAAGGACGGCGTCACCGTCGCCAAGGAGATCGATCTCAGCGACCGATTTGCGAACCTGGGCGCGCAGATGCTTCGTGCCGTCGCCACGCGAACGCAGTACCATGCCGGCGACGGCACCACCACCGCGACGGTGCTCGCGCAGGCGATCCTGCGCGAGGGGATGAAGTCGATTTCGTCAGGCGTCAGCCCGATCGAACTCAAGCGCGGCATCGACATCGCCGTCGCGCGCGTCATCGAGGAGTTGAAGGCCCGTTCGCGCCCCGTCTCGAGCACTGTAGAAATCACGCAAGTCGGCATCGTCTCCGCCAATGGCGACGCAGAGATCGGCAACATGATCGCGGCGGCCATGGATAAGGTCGGCAAGGAAGGGGTGATCTCGATCGAGGATGCGCGCGGCACCGCGTTCGAGCTCGAAATCGTCGAGGGAATGGAATTCGACCGCGGCTATCTCAGCCCCTATTTCATCACCGACGAGGGCAAGATGACCGTCGATCTGCACGAGCCGTACATCCTGCTCCACGAGCAGAAGCTGTCGGACCTGCATGCATTGCTTCCGGTGCTGGAGGCAGTCGCGCAGTCGGGCCGCCCGCTGGTGATCATCGCCGAAGACGTGGAAAGCGAGGCGCTCGCCACGCTGGTGGTCAACAAGATGCGCGGGAGCCTCCAGGTCGCCGCGGTGAAGGCGCCCGGTTTCGGCGCTCAGCGTAAGGCCGTGCTCGAGGATATGGCGATCCTGACCGGGGGCACGCTGATCGCGCCGGATCTCGGCATCAAGCTGGACAGCGTCACGCTCGACATGCTCGGTACCGCCCGCAGGGTGACAATGGACCGGAACGACACAGCGATCATCGGCGGCGCGGGCGATCCCGCGGCGATCGCCGGTCGCATCGCGGCGCTCAAGCAACAGATCGAACTCAGCACGAGCGAATATGACGAGGGCAAGCTCCAGGACCGGATGGCCAAGCTGGGCGGCGGCGTCGCCATCATCCGGGTCGGCGCCTCGACCGAAGTCGAGATGCGCGAGCGCAAGGACCGGCTCGACGACGCGCTACACGCGACGCGCGCCGCAGTGGAGGAAGGCATGTTGCCCGGCGGCGGCGTGGCCCTCCTCTATGCGTCCCGGGGCCTCGACGGCATCAGGGGCGAGAACGACGACCAGACCCGCGGCATCGACATCATCCGCAGGGCTCTATCGGCACCCCTTCGCCAGATCGCAGAAAATGCAGGACACGACGGCGGCCTGATCGCGGGCCGGCTGATCGACGGCAACGACCGCGATGTCGGTTTCAATGCGCAGACCGGCCGCTACGAGGACATGGTTGCTACCGGGATCGTCGATCCCACGCTCGTCGTCCGATCGGCATTGCAGGACGCCGCGTCGGTCGCTGGGCTGCTGCTCACCACCGAGGTGGCGATCGTCGGCAGCTCGAAAAACTCACCTACCAATCAGACGATGGCACCAGCCGGCTTCTGATCCGCCGGCCACGAATCCCAGGAGTATATACAATGTCACGAGTTCCCCTTCGCCCTTATCTCGTTACCAAGGACGAGGAAGGCATTTTCCGCGTCACCGTGCGGACCACACGCTTCAATTCACAGGGCTATCCGCTGGTCTCGGCCGAAGTCCTGGACGACGCGTTCAAGACACAAACCGCGGCGAAGGCGTTCGTGCGCGAGGAATATCGCGCCGAAGCCAACCAAATCGCCACCAAGTAGCGAGTTACTTGCGCGCCTTGCGGGCGGCGTAGCGTGCATCGCGTTCCGCCTTTCGCTCGGCGTCGCTTTTCGCCGGGACGATTTCCTCCGCAGCACTGGCAGCGATCTCGGCCGCCTGGGCGCGGGCATCGCACACCGCCTGCTTTTCGGCGGCGCGCTGGGCACGCCGGGCGGCCTGCGCGGTCTCACGCTTGAGTCCGGCGGCCTTGCGCTCGGCCAGCTTCGCCTCGCTGGGTGCGGGCTTGGCCCGCAGCAATGCCAGCGCCTTCAGCTTGGCGGTGCGGGAAAGCGCGGCGCGCTCGTTGAAATCGGGTGCTCGATAGGCTGTCATCTTGGACTTTCTGCAACAGATGCCGAAAGGGCGGACCCGGCGCACGCCGGACCCGCCCCATTCATTTCAGTAGGCCTGATCAGGCCGCCTGGAGATTCACCGCGGACGACTTGCCGCGCTGGTCGTTCTCGATCTCGTACGACAGGCGCTGATCCGCATTCAGCGTCGCCATACCGGCGCGCTCGACGGCGCTGATATGGACGAAGCTGTCATTGCCGCCGCCCTCGGGCGAGATGAAGCCATAGCCTTTGTCGATATTGAAGAATTTGACGGTGCCGATGGGCATGGGGATGTTCCTTTCGCGAACATGGGATTGTCCGCGCGCAGCTGCGCGCAGAGCCAAGAAGCGAGAAAAGGAAGGGTCGGCCCGGAAGCGTCGGTTTCCGTCGCAGGCGACGATAGCAATACGGATATGGGGTGCCGTCTGCGATATGCAACCTAGACTTCAATATTCCCCACATCGGCGAAGCCGCGATCGGGATTCTCGCTGAGGCCGCGATCCTTGTGGGCGACCAGTTCGAGCGCCTTCGCAGCATCCGTCGCGCCTTGTTGTCGCACGGCCGCCCGCTTGTCGCGCTTGTCGGCGTCCAGCGCCTCCTTGGCCCAGGCCGCCGCCGCGGTCGTCGCAATGGCCCGAACATTGGGCAGCACGGCATTGGCGGCAAGGGTAAGCTGGCGAGCCTGCTGCGCGCGGCACATGATGGCGGTGGGTTGCATCAGATTGTCCTTTCGAGAGGGAAGGCTGTGTAGGGTGGGATCAGATTATTCGGCACGGCCGGCGCGCCAGGGCAGGCCGGGCCGACGCACCATGTCCCCCGCACCGCGTGCACGCGCTCGTGAAATGGCCGCGATCCCAATGATTGCGGGCCGGCGGGAACATGGTTCCCGAACAACCGATGGAGGAGATCAAGCACCGGCGGCGCTTCCACCGGCCGCCGCCCGCTTCGCGGCCGCGACCGCGTCCTTGAGCGTGGTGTAGCGATAACCGTTCCAATGGAAATACGCCACGGGCACGCACTCGATGCCATAGGCCGCCATCAGTTCTTCGGCGTTCTGGGCATCGTGCTGTGGCACGGCAGCAAATTCGGTATTCATTCGGAATTCCCTGGTGCGGCTGATAGCCGAAGAGAAGTCAGCTGACGCGCCGCTGGGCCCAGTGACTGCGCGTGACCGTGCCGATCAGGACCTTCGAGCCATAGGCGCGTGTCACAGCCGCGGCGTCATCCGCATTGACGAAGACCACTCGCGTCCCGCTGGGGATAAGCGGTTCGATTGCGCTGATCACCGCGTTGAGCCTGGCTGAAGTGGCAATGACGTGATCGATCGCCGCATCGACGTTGACAGCGCGCGTCACGATGGTTTCCCCGAGCCGGATGGGGGAGCGGCCTCTCGCGAAAGGAGGGTTAGCTTCGGCCGGACGATCTTCGGATCGGGTTCGGGCGAGCGGAGAAGAGGCGATGGCGAGATCTGGGGCATGCACGGCTCCACGCAGAGCGGGAGCACGAACCATCTCTCAGTCGCATCCATGCTCGTGGCAAGGTGGAGCGATGCGCATCATATGGGGTGTCGTGCGCGTATTACGAGTGCTGCAAACAGGGCGGCCCGCCAATTCGCAATATCTTCTCGCACAGCCGGACATTCCCTGCCGCCGGCGCGTTCTCAACCCGACTTGCCGGATCATCGGCGACAAGGGAATTCCCATTGGCAATCAAAGACACGCGCAACGCCGGCAACGGCGGCGAAACCCATCAGCGCGCTGAGGGCGATGCCCCCGCCCTGACGACGAACCACGGCGTTCCGATCAGCGACAACCAGAACAGCCTGAAAGCTGGCACGCGCGGCCCGACCCTGCTCGAGGATTTCGTCCTTCGCGAGAAGATCTTCCATTTCGATCACGAGCGCATCCCGGAGCGGATCGTGCATGCGCGCGGCTCGGGCGCCCATGGTGTCTTCGAGGCGACGGACGATATCTCTGATCTGTCCAAAGCGGCGGTCTTCACCAAAGGCGAGAAGACCGAGGTGTTCGTCCGGTTCTCAACCGTCGCGGGCGGCGCCGGCTCTGTGGATACGCCGCGCGACGTGCGGGGCTTTGCAGTGAAATTCTACACGCGGGAGGGCAACTGGGACCTGGTCGGCAACAACATCCCCGTCTTCTTCATCCAGGACGCGATCAAGTTCCCCGATCTCGTCCACGCCGTAAAGATGGAGGCCGATCGCGGCTATCCGCAGGCCGGCAGCGCGCACGACACCTTCTGGGACTGGGCCTCGCTGATGCCCGAGACCACCCATATGCTGATGTGGGCGATGTCGGATCGCACGCTGCCGCGCTCGCTTCGCATGATAGAAGGCTTCGGCGTTCACACCTTCAAGCTGGTAAACACCGAGGGCAAGGCCAGCTTCGTCAAGTTCCACTGGAAGCCGCGCCTTGGGCTTCAGTCGACGATCTGGGACGAAGCGCTGAAACTTCAGGCCGCCGATAATGACTATCACCGCCGCGACCTGTTCGAGGCGATCGACACCGGCGCTTTTCCGCAGTGGGATCTGGGCATCCAGGTGTTCGACCAGGTCTTCGCTGACGCGCAGCCCTATGACGTGCTCGACGCGACCAAGCTCATCCCCGAGGAGGACATTCCCGTCCGCCTGATCGGCACGCTGACGCTCAACCGCAACGTCGACAATTTCTTCGCGGAGACCGAGCAGGTCGCCTTTCTCCCCAGCAACATCGTGCCCGGCATCGATTTCTCGAACGATCCGCTGCTTCAGGGCCGGTTGTTCAGCTATCTCGACACCCAGAAATCGCGCCTCGGCACCACCAATTTCCATCAGATCCCTATCAACACGCCGCGTTGCCCTTTTGGCAATTTCCAACGCGACGGCATGATGCAGACGATGGTTCCCAAGGGCCGCGCGAACTACGAGCCCAACAGCCTGGCCGATCATGGCGAAGAGGGTGGCCCGCGCGAGAGCCCCGCCACGGGGTTTGTCACTACCGACGAGCGTTCGGGGCCGGACGAGCAGGGCGAGAAGCTGCGCGTTCGCGCAGAGACCTTTGCCGATCACTACAGCCAGGCGCGACTCTTCTTCCTGTCGCAGACCGAAAGCGAGAAAGCGCATATTGCTTCGTCGTTCGTGTTCGAGCTGTCCAAGGTCGGCCTGCTCGATCAGGTGCCGCCGCGAATGGTGGCAAACCTGCGAAACGTCGATGAGGATCTGGCGAAGCGTGTTGCCGATGGCCTTGGCATCCCCCTGCCCAAAAAGGCGCCGGCTGCCCGGGAGCCGGTGGATATGGCCCCTTCCGACGCGCTGTCGATCCACAAGAACATGAAGACGACGCTTGAGGGACGCGCTGTCGGCATCCTGATTGCTGATGGAACCGACGCCGGGGAACTCGCCGCGCTGGTGGCAGCGGTGGACAAGGCTAAGGGAAAGCCGGTGATCGTCGCACCCAAGGTCGGCGGCGCGAAGCTGTCCGATGGATCGCAGCAAAAGGCCGATGGTCAGCTGGCGGGGATGCCGAGCCAGATTTTCGACGCAGTTGCGATCGTCCTGTCGGAGGCGGGCTGCGCCGCGCTTCTGAAGGAGGGCGCCGCGGTCGAGTTCGTGATGAACGCGTTCGGCCACCTCAAGGCGATCGGCGCCAGCGCCGCCGCGAAGCCGCTCCTCGACAAGGCCGGCGTCGTACCGGACGAAGGCGTGACCGACCTGACCGCCGCTTTCATCAAGGCTGCCAGCCAGCGCTTCTACCCACGCGAGCCCTCGCTTCGTACCCTCGCGTGACCGTCAGTAAGGGAGTTGGCCATGATTGACCCTTTCACTGCCTGGTCGCGCGTCGCCGCGGCGGGCTTCGAGATGCAATCGACCTGGTGGCGGGGCATCGAGACGCTCCAGGCGTCAGGCACGGTGATCGGCGCGCGGAGCGAGATGATGCGCCGTGACGCGGGAAGGCCGGCACAGTCCGATCTCTCCGAATATGCGCGGATGGGTCCCGAGAAGGTCGACGCGTTCGGGCGAAGCGCCGGCGCGGTCATGCGTGACACGGCGAAGATGCAGGCTTCCTGGATGCGCCAGATGCAACGGGTCGGCCTGGCCATGCTTTCTGGAAGGACGCCAACGCTCGCGGAGGCGTCCGCTCTGGCAAGCCAGAGCGCCGACTATGCATTGGACGCAGTCGCCGCCACCGCCAAACTATATGAGGCTGCCCTTGCCCCCATTCATCGCACCGCGACCGGAAATGCGCGGCGGCTCGGCAATGCGGGACGCAGATGAGTATCGAGATACGGACCCGGCTCGACTATTGGTTCGACTGCCCAACCGATGTTCTTCTGCAGATAGAGGCAGCCGCGATACCGGAGCAGGTGATCGAGACAGCGCGGCTCGATATTTCGCCGACCGAGCATTTTGCCCGGGTACCTGCGCAGGACATGATCGGAGAGCGCATCTGGCTCCGCGTCGAGGGACGGCTGCTGGTCGATTATCAGGCGCGCGTGACGATCGCGCGCGACCTGGACGATTGCCTGTCGCTGCCGATCATCCCGCCTCACCAGCTTCCCGGCGAAACGGTCCAATATCTGATGGCATCGCGCTACTGTCCGTCCGATCAGTTTCAGCCGTTCGTCGATGCCGAGTTCGGCGGTATCGAAGGCGGCGCCAAGATTATGGCGATGCGCGACTGGATTGCCGGCCACTTCTCTTATGTGCCCGGGGCAAGCGACGCCGAGACCACTGCCCTCGACACGTTCGTCAAACGACAAGGCATTTGCCGTGATTACGCGCACGTCATGATCGTGCTGGCACGCGCCGCCGGAGTGCCCGCCAGGATGGCGAGCGTTTATGCGCCTGGCGTCGAACCTCCTGACTTCCATGCGGTCGCCGAGGTGTTCGTCGGCGGGGCGTGGCATCTTGTCGATGCGACCGGCATGGCGAGGGAGAGCGACATGGCCAAGATCGGCATCGGCCGCGACGCGGCAGACGTCGCTTTCCTGACCGCTTTCGGCAATGCCACGATGAACGCGCAATCCGTTCAGGTCGATCTGCGATAACGTCAAGGCGGAGCCCGATAGCCGGCCAGCGACAACTTCTCCCAGGCAGGCAATCTTCCTCTGCCCGGGCAACGCGTCATTCAGGCGGCTTGCCTCCCCTCCATTCGATTGCCTCGAGCTGGGAGATCAGGTCATCGAAATCGGCATCGGGCTTGATCGCGAACGCGAGGTCGAACCCCTTGCCGAGCCGCTCCAGGTCCTTGGCCGTGAGTAGCCCCACGGCAACGATGCGTTCGTTGCGGTCCATCGATTTGCGACCCATTGTTGGCTGTTTGCGATTTAACGCACGCGCTGCAGCGCGCGTGCCATTCCCGCTAAAGATAATTCTTCGCCCGCGCCATCGCGGCCGCATTCCACACGCGCCGGCGTTGTGACGAAAGCAGACCGGGCTTATCCTTCGCTCCGAGGACTGGTAGGCTCGGCCGGTGGGCGCGTTCTCACGTCGGAACGCCGGCCCTATCGACATATCGACTGCACGATCATGGAGATTGCGATTGTGATGAAACGCCTTGCACCTCTGCTTGCGATCGCGCTCTTTGCGCCTTGTGCTGCCTCCGCCCAGTCCGCTCCGGATCTTGCCGATCTGGTAGGCTCCCGTGCGGCCGGCGGGGAGACCCAGCTTGAGGCCAGAGGATATGCCTTCATCACCGTCAACACGGTGCGCGATACCAAATGGTCCCTGTGGTGGAGTGATCGCCAGCGCCAGTGCGTCCAAGTGGCGACTTCCGACGGACGCTATGCAGCGATCGAGCGGGTACCGGAGGCGAATTGCAATCGCGGCGGCGGCCAGCCTTCCCGTCCGGACTATGCTCCGTCTGCGACGCGTCCGGGTGGCCCCGACTATGGAGCGGGAGCCGGCGATCGGTTCGGCCCGTCGATCACGCTCGTCTGCTATGGCGGCGGCAGCACGCCCAGTGCGCAATATCAATCGGGCTATGTCTATAATTCGCGCAGCCATCGCTTCGAGCCGCAATATGGCACGACGCTCGGCCGCGACGGCTTCTCCTCCGATCTCCAGATCGAAATCTGGCACGGTCGCGGCCGCATCCGGCCCGAGGGCAAGCTGGTCTCACCGATCCACAGCGGCGGCGACAACGGATGGTGGGACATTCAGAACCTGGTAGTCACACCCGACCGCATCACCGGCGAATATCGGATGAACGGGCTTAACAAGCCGCGGTTCGAGATCGATCGCCGCACCGGTATCATCCGCATCAAGGCTGCTACCAGCTTCAACGGCCGCTGTGACGCGGGCGACTGGCGCGGCGGCGGCGGTTTCTAGGCGAGCAAGGCGGCGAGCAGCGCGAAAACCAGCAGGCACTCGACCATCGTCAACGTGGCGATCCCGAAGCCGCGCAGCCTGGAGATGCGCAACGCATGGGCGAACCAGAAAGTCTGCAGCACGCCGTACCAGAGGAAGGCGCTCAGAGTCATTCCCAGCCCGGCGACCTGAAATGCCTGGTTCCCGTGGAATTGCGTCGACACCCCGCCGATACCGAGCACCAGCGCGAACACGCCGGCGGGATAGCATTGCGCATAGAATAGCGGCTTCAGGCTGTCGCGAGTCAGCTTCTCCTTCTGCCACCGCAGCATCGCCACCGCCATGATGAGCGGGAAGACGGCGAAGAAGAGAAGCCGCATGAGCAGCAGGCTGGTGTCGTCGCTGATCAATCCCGCGAGCCCCTGCTTCTCGGCCACGATCGCACTCTGCCCGACAAGGGCGAGCTCAATCGTGTGGCTCAGCAGCAGCGTGAGAAGCAGGAAGATCGGCGGACTGAGGACGTCGGGATATTGCTGCTCAGGCGTATCGCCGAGCTCGCTGTCGGCATAGGCCATCATCGCGAAAGGATGCCTGATCGTCCGCCATAGCGTGACCGGATAGAAGACCAGCCAGGTGATGATCTCGTAGAGCAGGTCGTCGAGCGACTTGAGGAATTGCATGAAATTCACGGCGGCTATTCAGCACATTTCGCGTCAAGCTGCATCGACAAACCCGGCCCGCAGCCGACGCCACGTTCGGCGCTCGCCAGCCGTATTCAGCGGCCTGCGGTCATGTGCGCCGGCAATTCGGTGCCGAAAAGACGTGTCCGTCGGCACGTGGGCCAGTGATGAAACTACTGGGGCGCATAGTAGTCCGGCATCAGAGCGGCCCATCCTGAGCACGGATGGGCCGCCCTAGCCTTAAATTTCCGTTCGTTCAGCAAGGGTCAGAGCATCTTCAATGTCGACGCCGAGATATCGGACAGTGTTCTCGATCTTCGTGTGGCCTAGCAGAATCTGGATCGCGCGAAGGTTGCCCGTGGCCTTGTAGATCATCGATGCCTTCGTGCGCCGTAGCGAGTGCGTGCCATATTCGGCACGGCGAAGTCCGACTGCCTCCACCCATTCATCGACAAGTCGAGCGTATTGGCGCGTGCTGAGGTGGCCGGCATGGTCGACTCGGCTTGGAAAAGCATAATCGTGGATTGTGCCGCCGCGGCGTTCGAACCAAGCGAACAAGCTTGCTCTGACATCGGCCGTCAGCTCGAACTGCACGGGTTTTCCGGTCTTCTGCTGGATGACGATCGCCCTTGTCCTGATGTCAGCTCCAGATACGAGATCGCCAATCTTGATTTTCACCAAGTCGCAGCCCCGCAGCTTGCTGTCGATCGCCAGGTCGAACAGCGCCCTGTCGCGGACGCGGCCTTCACGATCCAGGAAGAAACGAACGGCCCAGATTTGCTTCTGTGTCAGCGGTCGCTTGGCACCGACGGTCTTTCCGGCGTTCCACGCAGGCCGGCACTGCGCGACAGGATCATAATGTGAGTGTCCCATTGTTCGTCTCCACGGCCACAATTGGCCGCTGAGTGAACGCGTTGACCCAAATTGGCTTCGCCGCGATGCGGCAGCTGCCACCCAATAGAGGATGTCTAGCGCCTGCATGAACGACAGTCCGCTTTCGGGGTGCGCTGAAATGGTGCCGAATGACCGCTCTTGGGGCGCAAAACTGCCGCGCCAAGCCCGGATCAACTGGGGGTCGATTGTTCTACGCCGCCGCGCTTCTTTCAAGAGCTGCGATGTGCTCCTCGCAGATGACTTGAACAGTTCGGCCAAGCTCTTCTACGTGCTCGCCGAGCCAAGCCAACTCCTCGACACTAACGCGATAGTGCTTTGAGTAGCGCGCCTTCACGTATGCTTCCTTGAGCTTTTCGAAGCGTCCGCGGTCTGCTCGGGTGTCGCGCGGCCACGCATCGATGAGCCGCGGATCGATCCGCTCCGCCTGAGTCCGTAGGAAACCTAGGTTGTGCACATGCGGTGTGTAGAAGGTGCACACCAGCAACACGCAGTGATAAAGGCGCTCCGTGGCCTGATGGAGCTCAAACGCAGCCTTGTTGTTGCGGCCTCGATCGGCATTCGACCTGAAGTCGTCAAAGAATTCGCCCGCGCTTGGATACCATTGGCTGAAGTACTCCTGAGCCATCGCCAACGCCTGCTGCGGCGTCTTCGGCGTGGGCTTGTGCAGCTCCGTGCCGTCGCTTTCATACAGAGCGATCCCATCCCGGGCGACGTCCATGAAGAAGTAACGCCCGTGCGCCAGCCCGTCGTTCACCTCATGCAGGGTATGCACGATAAAGTTGACCGGTGTGCGCAGCGTCTTGGTGACGGCCAACTCTCGGTTCAGTCGCTCTTCGGCATTCGTCCAGAAGGCGGCACGATCGGTAAGCTTCTCGTGGTTGACGACGATCAGCAGGTCGAAGTCGGACTGGTAGCCCTTCGCCGTATGCGGCTCGTCGACCCAGCCACCGCGCGCATAGCTGCCGTAGAGGATGACCTTGAGGATGCGCGCCTGACGCTTCCAGTCGACCGTGGCGGTCGCGGTCGCGTCGCGGAATTCCTCGAACAGGATCTGCACCACGCGCTCCAGCTCGCGCTGCTTGGCCGGGGGCAGATGATCGAGGTCGGTACGCATCAATCCAACCCTAGCCACCGCACGAGGCGATGCAACCGGGTGACGGGCCGTTTGGCGCCGGATTCGACCAGACTGCGCGCCCGCGACGCCGTGTCGAGGTGGCGATCGATGGCGATCAGCGCCGCGACCAGCAGTCGTTCGACCTGCTCGATATCGATGCCGAGCCGCTCGGCGATCGCCGGATAGTCGAGCCCGTCCACCGCGCACAGCCGGAACACGGAGCGCTCCAGCTCGGGCAGCGCCGCGACCGCGGCGCGCATGTCGCGCTTCAGGGTGGCTTCGTCGTCGGACATGATCTGCTCCTTCCGCCGGCCAGGAGGGGCCGGCAGCGACGCACACCGGGCACGCCACAAGCGGTGGCCCGCACCGAAGGGCGAAGCGCCAGCGGAGCACCCGGCATCGCCGGGTTGCGGGGCGCCGCGGCGCGCCCGACAGGCGGCGTCCGGCCCCCCTGGCGGAGGAGTAAGAATCCAGCGCCGTCCGCCAGCTGTTGCGAACGGCCGCGAACTGACGCAGACTCGGGCCGCAGCGCGGTATCGAGCCGGCAGCCCGCTGCGGACTGACCGCCAGGCATCAAGCGCTTCCGGCCATCACGGTCGGCGGTAATCTTCCGAGGCATTGCCCGGCACGAGACAGGCGCTCGTGCGATCGACCATTCATGTCCGCGCCCCGCGCGGCGGCAGCTGCACGCGGTAACGCGGATGCGGCGGCCGGACGACGACCCTGGCGAGGCCCCCGGTGGTGGGGGCAGCGGCCAGGCACGCTTCGATATGCTCTACCGCGAGCAGGCGCCGCGCCTGCGGCGCTGGCTGGGCGCGCGCCTGCGCTCGAGCGAGGAGGCAGGCGACCTGGTGCAGGATGCGTTCGCGCGCCTGCTGAAGTCCGAAGCCTCGCAGGAGGTTCGCCAGCCCGAGGCGTTCCTCAACCGGATCGTGCGCAACCTGATGATCGACCGCTCGCGCCGGCTGTCGATCCGCACGCCGCACGTGCCGATCGACGAAGCGAACGAACCCGCGACCCGCGCAACCCAGGAGGATGGCATCGAGCTGGCACAGTTGCGCGAGCGCTACCGGGCCGCCGTCGACGCGCTGCCGCCGCGTACGCGCGAGGTGTTCCTGCTCCACCGCACCGATGGCCTGGGCTACAAGGAAATCGCGACTCAGCTCGGCATCAGCATCCGCACGGTGGAATGGCATGTCGGCGAAGCGCTGGTGCGGATCGGCAAGGACCTTGGGCAATGACCAGCGCCGACGGGCGCGCGGAGGACGATGGCGAGGCACTCGCCCGCGAGGCCGCGCACTGGTTCGCGCGGATGCGCAGCCCCGATGCCGGGGAGAGCCGCGCCGAGTTCGAGGCATGGCTCGCAGAGGATCCGGAGCATCTGGTCGCGTACAACCGCGCCGCCGAGATCTTTGCTATGGGAAAGTTGCTGTCGGAGCCGTACCAGTCGGTTCCCCTACCGGCACCGGCCCGACGGCGCAGGGTGCCGGCATGGGCGCTGGCGACGGTGGCCGCCTGCGTGGCCGGCATCGGTGGCTGGACCGCGCTGCATCGCTCGGGACTGGCTCCGAATCCTACCGAAAGCATCGCCGCCGCGACCGATCATCGCAGGATCTCGACGATCGCCGGCGAGACGCGCGTCGTGCGGCTGGCGGACGGATCGACCGTGCATCTCGGCGACGGGACCGTGCTCGACGTGGACATCGCCGTCCGGCAGCGCAACCTGAGGCTGCTCCAGGGCCAGGCACGGTTCGAAGTCGCGCACGAGCCGCGTCCCTTCATCGTCCAGGCCGGTGGCGGCAGCGTCACCGCGCGCGGCACGATCTTCGAAGTGGCGCTGACCCGCGCAGGCAAGGTCGATGTCCGCCTGCTGCAGGGCGCGGTCGACGTCGCGCTGCCGCGCCCGGTGTCGAACATACAGCCGGCGATCCGCAGGCTCGCGACGGGCGAGGGCGTGTCCTTCGCGGCGCAGCCGGTATCGCCCGAGCCGACGGCTACGCCGGCAGGCGCCGCGCCTTCGCCCTCGGCCGCTGCGCGCGACTTCGAGGCGACCCCGGTCGCCGAACTTGTCGCGCTCGCGAACCGCGGCGCCCGGCGTCCGATCCGGCTGGCAGATGCCGCGCTCGCCGGGCAGCGCGTGTCCGGGCGGTTCCGGGTCGACGACACCGAGCTGCTGGCCCGGCGGCTGGCTGCGCTGTTCGGCCGCGACGTGGACGCCAGCCATTCCGGCGAGATCGTGCTGGCGTCGACAAGCGGCGATGTCGCGACCGGCAAGGCGGGTGACTGACGGCGGGGGCTGGTGACCGGCCCGCGGTTTCAGCGGGCCGGTGAGGTGGATCCACGGGCGCGTCATCGGGCATCGCCGCATCTTTGCGGCAACGGGCGGCCTGCGGTACTTGGCGTCGCCGGCGGCGATCGGTGTTGCCCAGGCCAGGGTGCCTGGCGCTCAGCCCCATGCCGGTGCCGAAGAGCCTGGCGACGGTTGCCGCGACCCCGAAGCCCCCCTCGGCGCGTGCGGTACGCGAGACCGAACCGCACGCGCGGCGGGCTGCCCGGCGCCGCGGCGAGTTCGTGATTGCGCGACGAGCCCTTATGGGCCTCGTCGCCTGCCGGGCAACTCGCGGTGGACGGTACGAAGTACCGATGCCCGGGCGGGGTCGACACCTCCGAGCAGCTCCCAAGTCTCCAGCCATCCTGCGGGCCCGCACCAGGGCGAGCCCGGACTTGCGCGGCAAGGATCATCCATGTTCGAAACTGGTGCGTTACATGCTGCCCGCGACAGGATGATTGCCAGCGATGTCCGATACCCGGAAGCTTCCTCCGAAAGTTCAGAAAGCCTCTTCGGGAGTTCCTTCCCTGCTTCTCGTCGCGGGCGTCGCCGCCGCCCTGCTGCTGCTGATATGGGGCCTGATCGGACGCCAGATAGCCTTTGAGCGCGAGACCGCACTCGATCTTGCCCGCGAGCAGAATGACGACCGGGTGCTCATGCTGCAGCAGTTCGTCTCGCAGACCCTCGACAATGCCGATCACGCCGCCTTGCATTTTTCGGCGCGGCCAGCGGGCGATTTCGAGCGGCAGGAGGATGCGGCAGGCCCGCGACTACTCTCCGACGCCATCGCCAATGACGAGGATTTCGCCAATCTCGAAATCTTCGACGCGGCGGGGAGGCTCGTTGCCACCACGCTGCGCGAGCCCGGGCAGCGGGCAGAGGCCATCCAGGCTTTCAACGCCCTGCCGCATCCGGGCACCGCAGACGACACGCTGCAAGTCAACAAGCCGATCTATGCGCCTTCGCGCGGCGAAAACCTGATCTGGCTGTCGAAACAGGTGCCCGGCACCAAAGCCGGCACTAAAGCCGGCGGCAGCGGCGGCGATACGATCCTGATCGCGATGGAGCCTTCCCAGCTCACCGAGATTTTCGGCAAGGTGGCGGTCAAGCCATCCGAATCCGCCTGGGTGGTCGGGCTGGACGGGACGATACGTTCGCGTGCCACCGGCGACAAGACCACGTCCGGCGAGGACGTCCGCGGCGGGCTGCTCTTCCAGAAGCAGCGAGCGACCCAGGCCGGCAGCTTCACCGGGCCCGGCACGCTCGATCACCGCTTGCGCATGGTAAGTCACCGGCGGGTGCCGGGATATCCGCTGTTCGTGAGCTACAGCATCCTCGAAGACGAGGTGCTGCGCGAGCCCCGCGGCCGCGCCCGGCTCTTCGCGATCGGCGGCGCGCTGCTGTCCGCCGCCACGATCCTGCTCGCCTGGATGCTGGTGCGGATGATCCGCGACCGCGAGACGAGGGCAGCCGAAGCCGCCGCGGCCAGGGCCAGGCTCGAGGAAGCACAGCGGATCGCCGAGATAGGCGACTGGGCCCTCGATCTCCGGGACAACAGCGTCACCTGGTCGCCCCAGCTCTATGCCATGTACGAGCGGGATCCGGCGCTCGGCGCGCTCACCGAGGCGTCGCCGTCGATGTTCTCCGAGGCTTCGATCGAAGCCGACCGGCAGGCGCGTGCCCGGCTCATCGAGCAAGGGCTGCCAGCGACCTGGGAGCTGGAGGTCAGCTTGCCGAGCGGGCGGAATCGCATCCATCGCCTGTCGGCGGTGCCGACGCGCGACCAGGCCGGGACGATCACCGGGTTTCACGGGACCACGCAGGACATCACGGAAATAAAGAGGCACGAAGCGCTGCAGCGCGAACTCGCGCATTATGCGCGGATCGGCGCGATGAACTCGCTCGCCGCGACCCTTTCCCACGAACTCACCCAGCCGCTCGCTGCCGCGAGCAACTATCTGAGCACCGGCCGCTTCCTGGCCGCCGGCATGACGGTGGAGCCTGGGCCGGTGATCGTCGACCAGCTCACCCATGCCGGCACCCAGATCAAGCGGGCAGGGGAGATCATCCAGCGCATGCGAAGGCTCGTCTCCGGAGGATCGGGCGAACGGGCCATCGTGTCCGTCGAGGAGATTCTCGATGAAGCGCTCGCGACGATCTCGGCGCTTCGCATCTGTGCCGGCGAGGTACCGTGCCGCCTTCCCGAAGAGCCCGCCTATGTGCTTTGCGACGGCGTCCAGATCCAGCAGGTCGTGCTCAATCTCGTCCGTAACGCCTGCGAGGCGCAGAAGGGCATTTCCGAGCGCCCGCCCGAAATCGATGTCAGAATCGAAGGCGAGATGATCGTGATCGCGGTGCGCGATCACGGACCCGGCTTTCCCGACCGACTGCTCCAGAAGATATGCCAACCCTTCCTGACCTCGAAGGAAGAGGGGATGGGCCTCGGCCTGTCGATCTCGCGCACCATCGTCGAGTCGCACGGGGGATCGCTGCGGGCCGAAAACGCGCCTTCGGGCGGGGCGATCGTGTCGCTGGCGCTGCCGCGGCACGAACCCGACTGAGCTTCGCGATGCCAGCCCGACGCAAATGTACGCCTGCCCTTCGTCACTGGCATAACGGGACGCGGGTGCCCGCCGGTCTCAGCCGGCCTGGCCGATCCGGGCCTGTGGGAAAAGCGCGGCCGCTTCCTCGGCACCCAGCGGCGTGCCGAGAAGGTCTCCCTGGCCCTGCTCGCACCCGGTGCCGAGCAGGGCGCCTTCCTGGTCGCTGGCGATGATGCCTTCGGCGGCCACGGTGAAGCCAAGGCCCCTGCCGAGACCGATCAATGCCCGCACGATGCTTGCGCTCTCGCGTTCCTCGGTCATCGCCTGGACGAAGCTGCGGTCGATCTTAACCTTGTCGAGCCGGAAGTTGCGCAGATGATAGAGGCTCGAATAGCCGGTGCCGAAATTGTCGAGCGCGATGCGGATGCCGGCATTCTGCAACGCGCCGAGGCTGCTGCGGGCATTGTCGAGGTCCGCGACGAAGGCGCTTTCGGTGATGGCGACTTCCAACCGGGACGGGGCGATACCGGCCTCACCGAGAATGCGCAGGAAGCGCGCGGCCAGCAAATGATCCCTGAGCTGGCTCGCATGGAGGCTGACGCCCAGTGTCACCTGCTCGGGCCAGGCCCGGGCGGCCGCGCAGCCCAGGCGCAGGATGCGTTCGCCCAGTGCGTGGATCAGGCCGACTTCCTCCGCGATCGCCAGGAAGCGCTCGGGTGCGATGCCGGCGTTCCGCGGATCGAGCCAGCGCGGTGCCGCGTCGAAGCCGGTGACGGCGTGGGTTCGCAGGTCCCGGGTGGGGCGCAGCGCGATTTCGATCCGGTTTTCGTCGAGCGCGGTACGCAGGCCGGCCTCGAGCGCCGCGCGTTCCTGCAGCCGCGCATCCATGGCCGGCTCGAAGAAGCGCAGGGCGGAGCGCCGCTCGGCCTTGGCGCGGTAGAGCGCGACATCGGCCTTGCGCAACAACTCCTCCGCGGTCGCGGCGTCCGTCGGCATCAGGGCGATGCCGATGCCCGCACCGACGCGGTGCGACGCACCCGCAGCGTTCACCGGTTCGTCCAGGGCCTCGATGACCCGCAGCGCGATATTCGCCGCCGCCTCCGGGTCGGCAAGATGCGTGGCGAGGATCGCGAACTCGTCTCCGCCGAAGCGGGCGACGATGTCCCCGTCGCGCATCGCGGCGAGCAGGCGCTGCGCGACGACCAGCAGCAGCGCGTCGCCCGCGCCGTGGCCGTGAATGTCGTTGACCGACTTGAACCCGTTAAGGTCGATCAGGAACACGGCATGCGCGGCGCCGGCGCGCGGCGGCGCGTGGATCGCAGCATCCAGCGCGTCCTCGAATTTGCGCCGGTTGGGCAAGCCGGTGAGCACGTCCTGATAGGCGAGCTTGCGTACCTCGCGTTCGGCGGCGAGCCGCTTGGACATCTCCCGCCGCTGCCGCACATATTGGGATATCCCGAAAAGCAGCAGGCCGGCACCGAGGCAGATGCCGAGCAGGAGCGCCTCGTCGAGCTCGATTTCCGCCTGCCTGATGCCGATGCCCGGTTCGTTCTCGAAGATGTCGAAGGCGAACGCGCAGTAGGTCAGCGCTGCCATGGCGGCAAGCACCACGCCAATATCGCGCAGGGCCATGCGATGGCGAATGACGAAACTCCTGAGTGTTTTCCAGTCCATGAAAGACCTCTCGCGATCTCCACTATACCGGATCGGTTTTCAAAAGGTTGCGCGACTTGCGCTGGATTTGCGGATAATTTGATTCAACATTTCCCGGCTATGGAAACCCGTGCGTGCTTCTCCGGCGATTCGCCGGGCGCGCCGGGGATAGCTAGTCGGAGGCGATCATGGGGCGAGCTGCCCTTCTTGCATTGTGCGCCCTTGCCCTGCCCGGATGCGGCCCACGCTGCGCGGACCATACCGGCGACGGGATTTGCGTGGACGGAAACGCGGCGGACAATCACGAGCAGGCACCGGACGCGAACGCCCTGCGTGCCGCCTCGGACATCTAGCGGCGCGCTTTGCGCCGACGCTGCGAGGCGGTCAGGCCGCCACGCGGCCCGAATCCCGCGCGACGGGCGCGGAGATGCGGGACAGGAACTTGGCGGCTGGCATCGGCCTGCCCAACAGATATCCCTGCGCCGCGCCATAGCCGAGCGCCCGAACGACATCGAGCTGCCCCTGCCGTTCGATGCCTTCCACGACGCAACCCAGACGCAGATGGTCGCATAGCCCCTTGATGGCAGCGAGTACGTCCTTGTCGCAGCCGCCTTCGCTGGTCACGAAGCTTCGATCGACCTTGACCTTGTCGACCGGGAAGCGGCGCAGATAGCTCAGGCTCGAATAGCCGGTTCCGAAATCGTCGAGGACGATGGTGCAGCCGACGTCCCTGAGTGCATGCATGCCGCGTATCGCCTGCTCGAAGTCCTGCATCAGCGCGGTCTCGGTGAGCTCGAATTGCAGGCGCGTGGGCGCGACCGCGCGGCGGCGCATCTCCGCGAGCAGGAAAGCCACCATATCCGTCGAGACCACGTCGTGGACGGATAGGTTGAAGGAGATGCGGAAGCCATCGGGAAGGGCGGCCAGGGCATCCAGGGTCTGGCGAAACAACGCCCGGGTGACCTTGTGGATCAGCCCCAGGCGCTCGGCCGCCGGGATGAAGAGATCGGGCGGGACATTGCCGAGCGCCGGGCTGCGCCAGCGCGCGAGACCCTCCGCCATGGTCGTGCGCATCGAGTCCAACGTGACGATCGGCTGCAGATACAGCGCGAGCTCGCGATCGAAGTCCGCTGCCTGGAGCGCGGCCTCGATACTGTGCTTCGACCGGATGCTGTCCTCATGGGCTGGAGAGAATAATGCGCACTGGCCCCGCGCCTCGGACTTGACATGGTAGAGCGCAAAATCGCTGCGGTCGAATACGGCATGCGCGGAATGCCCGGCGTCCGGGAAGATCGCGAAACCGCCCGAGCAGCCGATCGAGAGGCGAAGATCCTCGATCAAATAGGGTTGCCGGATCATGTGGCAAAGGCTCTCGCCGATTGCCTGTGCCCCGTCGCAACCGGCAAAGAGGATGACCCCGAACTCGTCCCCGCCGAGCCGGGCCACCACCATGTCGTCGGTCGCAAGGACGGAAAGCCGGCGCCCGACCTCGACGAGCAGCTGGTCGCCAAGCACATGCCCATAAGTGTCGTTGACCGGCTTGAAGCGGTCGAGATCGAGCACGCCCACCGCGAAGCGCAGATCGGCATGGCGCGCCGCCTCGATGGCTGCTTCCAGCCGCATGAAGAAATAGCGCCGGTTGGGTAAACCGGTCAGGCTGTCGGTCATGGCGAGGTGGGCATTCTCCTCGCCGAGCCGCTCGGTCTCCGCATTTTTGGCGACCATGTCGCGCTGGGAGCGGACGAGCTCGACGAACGCACGGAAGCTGTTGAGCAGTACGCGTATCATCACCAGCGACACCAGGGCGATGTTGACGGCGATCGCCCTCCAGACGGCGCTGTCCTGGAGGAGATAATGGGCGAGATAGGGACCGGTTACCAGCAGGCAGCCGAGAAGGGCTGCCTGGGGAAGCGCCATGAGGCAGAAGATGCAGGCGATGACCGTCGCGGCGATATACACCGCGACATGGGCCTGCTGGAACGGCCCGCCATACTGCGTGAGACTGAGCGACCATACAACGGAGGCAAGACCGAAGGCACCGGCAAAGGCGATCGAGCGCTTCAGCTGGCTGCGGGCGCCGGCTACCGCTACCGGCGTTCGCCCGATAAGGAGCCATTTGGCGATACGCAGCAACGAGATAGTGCAAAGGCCGAGCGGCATCGCAAGCGTCAGCCATGCGGGTGCCACTTCGCGGTGCGTGAATGCGACCGCGGCGGTGTTGACGATCAGCAGCGAATAGAGCCACGGGACCTGCCGCGTGACTTCACGGTGCTGGGCGAGGATGACTTCGGGCTCTTCGCTGAGGGCCAGCAACCGAAGCGCCCGAGCGATTGCAATGATCGGCTGCCGCACGTCGTTCGTCTCAAATCAATGGGTTAGCTATACTCCATTATAGAGGACGGTCGCCCCGACCGGATTCAGCAGTCGATCGCCCAGGTGAGCGTCCCGAGCAGGATGCCTGGAGCGCAACAGCCCGCGATCCGAGGCGGGCACCGGCATAGATCCATTCTGGATGAAATTTTGTTCACAAGAACGGTCGGCGCTTCCGCCCCTCTACATTGGGTAATCTTCCTGATGCCGGGAACGGGCCACGGCGGCGGGTCGGATTGACCAGGGTCCAAGAACAAGGGAATCGCGCGTGTCGCTCGACAACATCCCCATCAAACGCAAGCTGCTGCTGGCCTTCGCCGGAATTCTCGCGGTCTTCGGGCTGGTCGGGGCCGTGGTCGTCACGAACCTGTCGGGCCTGCGCCGCGCCGCGGACGACAAAGAGCATTCGCTGCGGGCGATGGCGCATGTCCAGACGATGATGAGCAACGTCCTCGAGCAGCAGAATGCCGCACGGGCCTTCGCGCTGCTTGGGACCGAGGCCTTTGTCGACGACTATCGGGCCGGGTACGGGAAGTTCCAGCAGGCGGTGGCTGCCTTCAGGCAGGACTCGACCTCGGCCGAGCAGCTTGGCCGTGTCGACAAGCTGGTCGCCGACGTACAGGCGCTGCGCGAGAAGCTCGACCGGGTCATCGCGCTTGCCAGGAACCCGGCGACGCGCGCGGAGGCAGCGCGGCTTTCGGGGGTGAAGATGCTGGGCGACATCCGCGCGACCGTGGGCGCGATCGACACGACGCAGCAGCAGCGCGTCGACATGCGCATCGAGGCCGAGGACGCGGCGGCGGCGAGCGCCTTCTGGGCGATATGGGTCGGCGGTGCGATCTCGCTCGCCCTGGCGGGGTTGCTCGGCTGGTTGCTGTCGCGCGGCATCGCCAAGCCTGTCGCGGAAATGACCGGTGCGATGAACCGGCTTGCCGGTGGCGACAACGGTATCGACGTGCCGGGCACGCGGCGCGGCGACGAGATCGGCGCGATGGCCAAGGCAGTGCTGGTATTCCGCGATGCCGCCATCGTCAAGGAAGCCGCGGATGTGGCCAAGCAAGCCGCCGATGCCGAGCAGCAGAAGGTCGTCGAGACGCTTGCGGTCAATCTTGGCAAGCTCGCGCAGGGCGACCTGACCAGCGAGATCGTCGAGAGCTTCTCGCCGGCCTATGAATCGGTAAAGACCAACTTCAACGCCGCGCTGCAGGAACTGCGCACGCTGATTGGCCGCGTGATGGAAAGCACCGCCACGATCCAGACCGGCTCGGGCGAGATCGCCCAGGCTTCCGAGGACCTCGCGCGGCGCACGGAGGCCAACGCGGCCAGCCTCGAGGAGACTTCCGCGGCGGTGAGCCAGATGGACGGTCGCCTCAAGGCCACCGCCCAGGCGGCCGAGCGTACCGTGGCCAGGGCCGATGGCGCCATCGCCACGGTCGCAGGCGGGCGCGGTATCGCCGACGACGCGGTGCAGGCGATGACGCGGGTTGCAGACTCGGCCAAGGGCATCGACAGCGTGATCGAGGGCCTCGACAAAATCGCGTTCCAGACGCGGGTCCTTGCGATGAACGCGGCAGTCGAGGCCGGCCGTGCCGGCGAGGCTGGGCGCGGCTTCGCGGTCGTGGCCGACCTGGTCTCCGCGCTGGCGATGCGCGCCGAGGAAGAAGCGGGGCGGGCCCGCGACCAGCTAACCGCGACGCAGAGCGACATCGTCTCGGCCGTCGAGATGGTCCAGCGCGTCGACGGCGCGCTCGCCGGGATCTCCGCCGATGTCGGCGAGGTCCATACCCTGCTCGCGCAGATGGCATCCGACAACCAGGCCCAGTCGACGGCGATCAGCGAAATCGCGACGGCGGTCGGGACGATGGACCAGACGACCCAGCAGAATGCCGCCATGGTCGAGCAGACGTCAGCGGCGGCTCGTAATCTGTCGAGCGAAGTGACCGCGCTTGGCCAGCAGGCATCGAAGTTCGATCTGGGTACTCGGGCGACCGGCCGAACCGAAACCGTCATCCGGGCGGGCGCTGCCGCCCAGGTCCGTTTTCCGCAACCCGTTTCCTCCGCCGCGATGTCGCAGGACTGGGCAACGTTTTAAAACTGCGCAGCGTCGCTCCCGGCGAAGCGCGTATCGTTCGCAACCAACTGCTCGACAGCAGAAGCGCGCGAGCGCTGCTCGCCAAACGCCACGCGCCCTATTGGCACCCGCTGACGCGGGGCAGGGCACTCGGATACTCGCTTGAGCATGCCGATGCCTTGGCGTGGCCGTCGCCTCCGAACCGGGTCGCATGTGGCGACAACTCGGTTCCGTCCCGTTCGGTCAGTCTCGCATAGAGCTCTGGTCGGCGTCCGCGCATCCATCGCCGCCCGCTACTCGTAGCAATCAGGTCCAGGTCAAGTTGGGCCACGACCATGTCGTCGTCCAGGGAAGCCGACTCCCCGAGAATGTCTCCATAGGGATCGAGGACCATCGCGTGTCCCGTGCGAACCTCGTCCTGATCGCGGCCTACGCCATTGCTGAAAACGATGAAGAGCCCGTTGTCATGCGCACGCGCAGGGAGCCATCGCATAAGCCAGGCTCGGCCGCTTGGGCCCGCGAATGCCTGCTTGCACCGTTCGGGTTCGAGATGGCGCTCCTCCCAATATTCGACGGGGATGGGTTTCATGCCTCGCGGGCTGAGTGAGTTGGTTCCCCCTGTCTGGTGCGGTGCCAGCAGGACTTCGGCTCCGAGCAAGGCGCAAGCGCGTGCGTTCTCGACGAGATTGTTGTCCCAACAAATCAGAATACCCAGTCTCACACCCCAGGGAGTGTCGAAAACCGTGTAGCGCTCGCCGGACGCGATCAGCGGATGCTCGAAGGCGTGGAGTTTGCGATGCGTGTGGCCGCTGCCATCCGGAAAGCACACCCGATAGGCATTGTAGAGGCATCCGTCTTCGCCGAGTTCGAGCCAGCCGACGCCAATTGCCAGATCGAGATGTTGTGCGAGTGAAGCCACACGCACCACACTCGGGCCGTCCACCGGCTCCGCGATTGCATGCAGTCCTGCCTCATTGAGGAAAGGCACATGCCAGTAGCCGGAAATGCACATCTCCGGCATGCATACGAGTTGGGCACCCGAGGTCGCCGCCTGTCGGGCAAAATGTTCTATTCGAGAAAGATTATGGTCCTTGTCTCCTGCTCGGTGCTGGAACTGGATAGTCGCAACGCAAAGATTTCTGGTCATGGGGCCTCCTGAGCCACCGATGCCAGCTTCGCGCTGCAAAACTCCAATGAAAGATATGGTCGCCTGTGATAGCTGATTGGAATGGACGTTGAGCGACTACGCGCATTTCTGGCGGTTGCGGATCAGGGGCATTTTGGCCATGCCGCCGAGCGACTGCACATTACCCAGCCTGGGCTGACGAAACGGGTCCGAGCGCTCGAGGAGCAAATCGGCGGTCAACTTTTCGATCGTGACAGGCAGCCCGTGCGCCTGACTCCGCTCGGGACCCTTCTCCTTCCTCAGGTTCGGCGGCTTGTTCGGGATGCGGATGCCTTGCTGCACGATGCGCGTGGTGCCGTCGATGGTCAGATCGGCCATTTGAATATTGGTTTCGGGCTGTCGACGATCGCGGTCGCGCCCCGGCTTATCGCTCGCTTTCGTGCCGCGCATCCCGGCGTGTCCGTATCAATGGATGACTACTCTTCGCAGGAGCAGGTCAACCGACTTAGAAGGGACGAACTCGATCTCGGTTTCATTCGTTTGCCCGCGCCACCGGACCTGACGGCGTGTCCGCTGGCATCCGACCGTCTTGCGATCGCAGTTCCTCAGAATCTGGACATCCCCTCGGGAGCGAGATTGCGAAGTTGGCTCGCAACACAGGACTTCATTGCGCTGCGGGAGGCACGCGGACCTGGGCTCGCCGCCCAAGTTCGAGTCTGGTGTCGCTCCGCCGCTCTTGATCCGAAGGTGATGCAGGAAGCCGATGATATACAAACGGTCCTCGCACTGGTTTCAGCAGGGCTGGGCTGCGCCATCGTGCCGGTCAGTTCGGAAGCATTGCTTCCCGGCCGGTTGAGGCTTCTGCCTGTGGAGGGGAAGGAAGGGGCCTGGAGCATCGGCGCCGCGTGGAAGGCACAGCGTGAGGTTGGCGCGCTGGGCCACTTGGTCCGCATTGTCAGAGCAGGGTTGCCAATGCCGGAAGGCTTCGGCGGATATTGACCACGCAATTATTAGATCTGTTACTGGGCACGCCGCTGGAGAGCTCCCGCGTAATCCGCCGGTCAGCTAAGCGCCTCAAAAGTGGCCGTTCAGCCGGCCCCCATCTCCGAGAAGCCGCCGTTCTTTCATCTGGCTCTAGGCGGCAGCAGGAGCGGCGGGAATGGGGATTTTGCTGCCGGGCAGCTTGCAGATTTGGGAGGTCGCAAGCTGCCGCACGGCTGGGAATCTAACCAGCTTTGATGATGGTCACGATCCGAAGTAAGCCTTCAGCGCACCATGAAGCCAAGGATAATGATCTTCGGCATCGGTGCTCAGCCTGGATTTGAGGTCGCGGGTCTGCTCATCGGCGAGCACCTCAAGCTTCCCCGCCGCGATCCCGTCATATGCTTGGGTCACGACGCTTTCCGGACTGCTCTTCGGCACGTGATATTGCGCGGACATCGGTGTGTCTATCATGCCGACCAGAAGCCCAACGACCTGTGTGCCCTGCTGCTCCAGCGCGAAGCGCAAGCCGTTGGTGGCTGACCAGGCCGCTGCTTTCGAGGCGGCATAGGACGTAGGAAGGCTGACCCACACCGACGACGACAGCACATTGACCAATGTGCCGCCGCCATGGGCGGCCAGCACCGGCGCAAAGGCGGTCGCGAGCCGAAGTGTGCCGAAAAAATTGGTATCGAAGATGCGACGGGCTTCCTCTTCCGGGCCGAAAAGGGTGTCGTCCGCCGGTGCGATCGCGGCGTTGTTGATGAGCATGTCTACATCGGCTGCGGCTGCGACCGCGTTGGTGACGGCATCGGCATCGGTGATGTCGAGAGCCAGTGGCTGGATGCGCGGATCGGGCCAATTCTTGGGCGTCCGCGCCGCTGCATATACCTTCGCCGCGCCGCGTTCGAGCGCCTGCCACACGAATTGCTCGCCTAGCCCGCCATTGGCTCCAGTGACGAGGACAACTCGGCCGTCGAGCGTCGCTGCCGGCTTGCTTGAGGATAGGGTCATGCGCTACTCCAAATCTAAGTGGGGATCGTCCCCGCATTTATCTGGGGACTATCCCCACTTATTCAAGGGCGGATGATGACGGTTGACCCAGGTGCGCCAGCGCCCCGTCCCCTGCGGGCCGATGCGCGTCGGAATCGCGATGCGATCCTGCGCGCGGCACGCGACATCTTTGAACTTGAGGGAGTGCTCGCTTCGATCGACAAGATCGCGATCAAGGCCGGCGTCGGGAACGCGACTCTCTACCGCAACTTCCCCGCCCGAGAAGATTTGCTGGCGGCGGTCATGGAGGCGGATCTCGCCGACGCGAGGGCAAAGGCAGAGGCGTTGATGCGCGACGAGCTTCCGCGTCAGGGTTTGGCCGAGTGGTTGGCTTGGCTGACGTGGCGGCTGAGGATCTGGCACGATCTGCCGCAATGCGTGGCAGAAGCCCAGATCGCGCCGGACTCGTCGATGAACCCGGCCGTCTCCATGCTCGTGGCGCAGACCGGCGCTTTGGCCGAACGGGCGCACAGGGCGGGCGATGCGATCGGCTCCGTTTCAGCCACCGAGCTGTTCGAATTGGTCACGGCGCTTTCGTGGGCGGTCGACCGCTTCGGGGATGACGAGACCGCCGCCCGAAGGCGGGTCGAGGTGGCGACCGCTGGACTTTTTACACGGTGATACGGGGTAGGATCTCGACAGCGTTCGAGATCGCTCGACACGAGTGCCGCACTGGAGGCTGGCGCACATCGTCACGCAGCGTTCGATCGAAATAATCGCGCGCCAGAAAGTGCCTTATGGCTCGGCGGTTGTTGATGACGCGACGATCGGCATTAACACGGCACTCGCGCCGGACATGCCGTGCTCGATCGTGATGGTCGCGGGCCGATAATCATCGGGCTTGGCGAAGAATATGTTGGGCACATAGGTCTGTGGGTTTCGGTCGTACAACGGGAACAACGACGACTGCACCTGGACCATCATGCGATGACCGGGCTTGAACGTGTAGTTCACCGTCGGCAGCCTGAACTTGTATTCCTGCGCTACGCCAGAGGGAATTGCGGTCGGGTGTTCGGGGCTTTGGCGATACCGGCCCCGGAAGATCGCGAGACTTACGGGAAGCTGGTAGCCGGCGAGTTCGGGCGCGTCGGCATTGGTCGCCGGATACACGTCGATGATCTTGACCACGACATCGGTGTCGCTGCCGGTGGTGCTCAAGAAGATGTCGGCGAAGGGCGCGCCTTGGACGCGCACCGCCTTTTCAAGGATCGGTGTTTGGTAGCTCAGCACGTCAGGCCGCGTGGATACGAAGCGCTGATCCTGCACAAGCCATGTCGACCAGCTTGCATGGTCGCCCATCCTTACCGGAAGTTGCTCGAACGGCACCGGCTTGGCGGGATCGGATACATAGCTTTGGCGTCCCGATGCCGGACGGGTGTGCGCCAGGCCGCCCCCCGGTTGCAGATACATCGGCGTCAGCGCCTCGGGACCGGCACCGGGCCAGTCGGCAAACCTGTCCCATCTGTCTTCCGCCGGATCATAGATAATGACATGCGGGGTAGGCTGCGCGGGTTTCCTGTCGCGCAGATAGGTGTCGAAGAACGGCACCAGCACCTCGCGGCGAAAATAGGCGGCGGTGTCGCCGCTCCATTTGAGGGGCCCCAGGGCATCGCCGCGTCCGTTGATCTGGCTATGATACCAGGGCCCCATGGCGAGATGGTTGTTCGCCGCCATGCCCTTCGCCTTCAGCGCCTCCCAGCTGTGGACGGCCCCGTATATGTCCTCCTGGTCCCATAGCCCTTGCAGCCACATCGTCGGAACGGAGGAAGGACGTGCGGCGATGATCTTGTCCAGGGCCTGGCCCTGCCAAAGCGCATCATAGGCGGGGTGGGCGGACATGCGTTGCCACCAGGGCAGCCGATCGATGCCGTGGGCCGAAGCATAGGCCCCGGCCGAGCCAGCATCGAGCATTTCCTGATAGTCGTCGCGACCGGTCCGGGAGATCGCGCTGCCTTCCCGTTTCGCGCTGGTCTGCTCGGCGAAATAGTCGAACATCTTCTGTCGGAATGCGCCGTGCTGAAACCAGTCGTCTCCCATCCAGCCGTCGATCATCGGGCTTTCGGGTGCTGCCACCTTCAATGCGGGATGGGGATCCAGGAGCGCCATCACCACTGCCCAGCCGTCATAGGAAGACCCGATCATCCCGACGCGGCCATTGCTTTCCGGGACATGCTTCACGAGCCAGTCGATCGTGTCAAAGGCATCGGTGGTATCGTCGGTCTTCGTCGGATTGAGCGGACCGATCGGAGGCCGAGTCATCACATACGTGCCTTCGGACCCGTATTTGCCGCGCATGTCCTGCGCGACCATGATGTATCCGTTGTCCGCCCAAATTCGATCGCCCGGCAACAGCCGATCGCGGAGCCTGGGACTGTTGCCTGAAAGAAATGAGCTCGCGTCATAGGGCGTCCGTTCAAGCAATATCGGCGCGCGGGCGGAGCCACGCGGAAGCACGATCACCGTATGCAGCTTCACGCCGTCGCGCATCGGGATCATCACCTCACGCCTGACGAAATCCTGGTCGCTGGCGGGCTCGTGCCACTCCTTTGGGATGTCGCTGCCGGTCTGGACGGGACTGACCTGTGCTTGTGCCCATATCGGAGAGAAGGTCAGGAGCAGGGCCGCAGCAGCAAATACCTTGGATGACATTCGTTATCACTCTTTTTCAGGACGACACGCTTCCCACCAGGATGGCTGGGACCGGCGTGTTCCGACCAAGCTGACCTGAAGCGCCTCAACGGCCGCTGAGCGACCCACAATATTGAACGGAGAGAGTTCAATCCTGTAAGTTTACGATCATTGTTGATCGGCCCACATGCTCGCCCATGGCACACGCAATCCTCACAGTCACGTGCAGCGGCGGCACCTATTTCGATCGCGACCATTACGTCGATGTCCATCTTCCCCTGGCGCTTGCCTGCTGGCAGCCACACGGGCTGGAGAGCGCCTCCGCCTTCTTCCCACGTGATGCCGACGCCGCGGATGTTTCCGTGGGCATCTACCGCTTCCGCGACGAGGACGCTCTGCATGCAGCGCTCGCATCTGCCGAGACAGCAGAAGTGATGGCCGACGTTCCCCGCTGCACCGATGCGACCGTGTCTCGGACTGTGGGCACTACGCTCTGACAATATCGCGCGTTGCTCGGGCAACCGCGAACGGCACGCGCAGACATCCTTTCTCCAGTTGAAGGACAAGCACCATGAAATTCTCTGATCGCAAGGTATTCGTCGTCGGCGGCAGCCGCGGCATCGGGGCCGCTATCGTGCGGCAATTCGCTTCCGCCGGCGCAACGGTGACGTTCACCTATGCCGCTTCGGCCGGCGCTGCAGAGCAGCTTGCCGCCGAGACGGGCGCGCAGGCGCTACGGGCGGATGCGGGCGCGCGCGACGAGCTGATCGCGGCGATCCGTAACGCTGGTCCGATCGACATCTTCGTCTACAATGCCGGCCTGCTGGTGTTCGGGGATCCCCTGACGCTCGACGCCGATGACGTCGACCGGATGATCGACGTCAATGTCAGGGGTGCCTATTTCGGAAGCGTCGAAGCGTCGCGCCTGATGCCCGAAGGCGGCCGCATCCTCGTCATCGGATCCAATACTGCCGACAGCATGCCGTTTCCGGGCCTTGCGGCCTACGTGCTCACCAAGGCGGCGATGCAGGGCATGGCACGGGGCCTAGCACGCGATCTGGGTCCGCGCGAGATCACGGTCAACGTGATCCAGCCAGGACCGACCGACACAGACATGAACCCGGCCGACGGTCCGCGAGCGGCTGGCATGCTCGAGCCGATGGCGATCAAGCGCTACGGCACCGCCGACGAAGTCGCGAGCCTGACGCTCTATCTCGCCGGATCGCAGGCTCGCGGGATCACCGGCGCGATGCACACGATCGACGGCGGTTTCGCCGCCTGACTTCCGACGTTCACCGAGCGGTCTAGGAGGGGATGCGGACGGGGTCGATCGGTCCAACAGCATGGGCCGCGCCGATCCCGCGAACATCTCTCATCCGAACAACAGGAGACAGAACATGCAGATCGGATTCATCGGTCTCGGCAGTATGGGCTCGGCAATGGCCCTGAACCTGGTGAAGGCAGGCCATGATGTTCGGGCCTGGAATCGTAGCAAGGTCGCCCAGGATAGTGTTCCAGGCGTGACCCTGGTCGAACTCGCAGCGGATGCATTTGAGGCTGATGCAGTCTTCACGATGCTGTCCGACGATGCCGCCATCCGGGAGGTCATTGTCGATGCCGGCCTCCTCGAAAGCGCGCAACCAGGGCTGACCCATGTCGTCACATCGACGATCTCGGTCGCGTTCGCACGGGAACTGGAGCGCCTGCACGAGGGGGGCGGGCATCGGCTATGTGTCCGCACCGGTCCTGGGTCGACCGAATGTGGCTGCGAGCGGCCAGCTCAACATCCTGGCGGCCGGGAAGGCGGATGCAATTGCCGCGATCGAGGCGCTGCTCGCGCCACTCGGCAAGAAGGTCTGGAAGCTGGGGGAGAACCCGGCTCGGGCGAATGTGGCGAAGCTCGCCTGCAACATGATGATCGCCATGGCTATCGAAGCGATGGCCGAGGGTGTCGTGCTCACCGAGAACGTCGGCCTCGACCGTGCGGACTTCTTCGAACTCATCCTGAACACCCTGTTCTCGGGCCGCGCCTATGAGAGCTACAGCGCGCAGATCACGGAACGCTCCTTCGAGCCGGGTTTCAAAGCCAGGCTCGCTATCAAGGACATGCGTCTGGCGACCGAGGCCGGCAACGACATCGGACGCACGCTCCCGATGCTCGAAGCTGTCCGCGAGGGACTCGGCAAAGCCGTCTCGGCGGGCTTCGGCGAAAAGGACTGGTCGATCATGGCCGATATGACGGTTCGTGGTGGCGACAGCGTTGCCGCGTCCGGAAACAGCGCGGAGAAGCGGTCGTGAAAACCTGGTTCATCACAGGCTGCTCGAGCGGCTTCGGCCGGCGACTTGCGCTCGCTGCCGTGCAGCGTGGCGATCAGGTCATCGCAACCGCCCGCAGGGTCGAGACGATCCAGCAGATCGCCGAGCCTTTCGGCGGCCGCATGATCACCTTGCCACTCGACGTGACCGATGCGGCGGCAGCGCAGGCGGCGGTCGCAAAGGCGGTCGAGAGCTTTGGCGGGTTCGACGTGCTCGTGAACAATGCCGGCTACGGACTGTTCGGCGCGATCGAGGAAGGTACGCCAGAGGAATATCGGCCGATGTTCGAGGTGAACGTCTTCGGTCTGATCGAGACGACCAGAGCTGCCCTGCCTTTCCTGCGACGCTCGGGCGGAACGATCGTCAACATGTCGTCGGGCGCGGGAATCGCGGGCGGCGGCGGCGGCGGATATTACAACGCGGCCAAGTTTGCCGTGGAAGGGATTTCCGAGGCGCTCGCGGGCGAGCTGGCGCCGTTCGGCATTCGCGTGCTGATCGTCGAACCTGGCCCGTTTCGCACCGATTTTCTTGGCCGTTCGATCACGATGGCCGTCAACGAGATGCCGGAATACGCCGCGAGCTCGCGCAAGCACTACCGCGAAACCAACGACGGCAATCAGGCGGGCGACCCCGACAAGGCCATCGCGGTGATCCTGCAGGCGGTCGATGCTGATGATGCTCCCCTGCATTTGCCGCTCGGCCCGATCGCGCATGCGATCGCCGAGCGAAAGCTGGCTGCCTTCCGCAGCGATATCGACGCTTGGCGCGACGTCACGATCGCCACCGATTTCGACCACCCCCGAGGGCTGGACCCTAGCTCTGTCTGAACGTCCACATCTGATTGGAAGCGATGATGATCGCAGCTTTGAACGGGTTTACCCAGCAGTTGGTGCCGGTGAATGGCATCAAGATCAACGCCGTCACAGGAGGTTCCGGCCCGGCGGTCCTGCTACTTCACGGCTGGCCGGAAACCTGGTGGGAATGGCACAAGGTGATGCCGCTCCTTGCCGAGCATTTCAGCGTGGTGGCGATCGATCTGCGGGGCGCGGGCTTTTCCGACTGTCCGCTGGACGGCTATGACAAGGCGACCATGGCGCGCGACGCCCACGAAGTCATGACTGCCCTCGGGCATGAACACTACGCCGTGTGCGGACATGATATCGGCGGAATGGTCGCCTTGCCGCAGGCAGCCATCTATCGGGAAGCGGTCACTCACTTGGCCGTCCTCGACGTTCCGCTTCCCGGCTGGACCAAATGGGAGGCGACGACCGCGAGGCTCTGGCACTTCAGCTTCCACATGAACCGGGATCTGCCCGAGCGCCTGATCCATGGCCGTGAATATGACTATATTTCGACCTTCATGGCTGAGCGGTTCTACGATCACAGCACGTTCGATCCGGCAGACGTAGAGATCTACGCCAGGGCGATGGCGCTCCCTGGCCGCACCCGCGGCGGCATGGAATGGTACCGCACCCTGGATGTCGACCACGCGGTCGCGCTCGAATACAAGAAGCAACCGCTCGAAATACCGGTGCTGGGCCTCGGTGGGGATCAGCGCTTCGGTGCGCAGATGGTGCCGATGCTCAAGGAGTTCGCCACCAATGTGACGGGCGGCTCGATCGCACGATGCAGCCATTATGTCGCGGACGAACGGCCGGCTGAAGTCGCAGCCGCCCTGATCGAGTTCCTCTAGGTCGATTGAAATTCGGCGCCTGGGCAATCGAGGCCCCGTCGGATCGCGAGGCCGCGGGGGAATTGCACCGGCGGCGATCGCAATGGGCCGAACAACAGCAAAGGAGACTGTCATGACCGCACCCGTCATTCGCGGCGTCAATCATATCGGCATCACGGTGCCCGATATCGAAGCAGCAAAATCGTTCCTGGTGGAGGCTTTTGGCGGCCAGGTTATCTACCAGTCTTTCGGCCCCCAGGATCCGCCGCGGCAGGGTCCGGAATTCGAGCGGGCGGTCGGTGCTTTCCCTGGAACGGTCGTCCGTGGTCAGGCAATGGTAAAGATCGGGACCGGGCCGGACATCGAGCTGTTCGAGATGCATGGGCCGGAACAAGCCCAGCCAATCCGGGCGAGCGACTTCGGCATCACGCACTTCGCGCTCTACACCGACGATATCGAGGCATCCGTCGAGCGCTTCGAGAAGGCGGGAGGCACAGCTCTCACCGCGCCGCGCGCCATTCCTTATGCAACGGAGAAGGGCCCCGGCAACAAGGTCTGCTACTGTCGCATGCCCTGGGGCACGACGATGGAATTCATCACCACGCCGGACCGCATGGCCTATCATGACCAGACGGATCTGCGCCGGTGGCAGGACGAGGACTGAGCAAAGCGTGAAACCGGATCTGCTTCGGTCGAGTGGTCGCGATGCAGGCCCCGCCGGGAGGTTCGACGCGTTCAAAGCCGCGTCGGATCGACCGCGCGGCGGCAAACCTGAGGCTTTTGCGCCATAATCATTCCGGAGGCATATGATCGAGACTGAACGGCTCCTCCTTCGTCAATATGAACCCGACGACGTTCCTGCGATCCTGACGCTGACCGCCGATCCCGTCGTCCGCAAATTCATCGGCAATCTGCCGGACTCGGAGGAAGCCGCATGGACAAGGTTGCTGCGTTGCGCGGGCCATTGGAGCCTCTTCGGTTGCGGCACATTCGCCGTCGTAGAGAAGACGAGTGGCGTGCTTCTCGGAGAGGTCGGTGCGGGCTTTTTCCATCGCGGCGTCGATCCGCTGCTCGACCGCTTGCCCGAGACCTCCTGGCTTTTCTCCTCCGCATACAGAGGATCGGGTTTTGCGTTCGAAGCGATGTCCGGCCTGCTGCGCTGGATCGAGCATGCAACAAGCCATGATCGCGTCGCTTGCCTGATAGAGCCGATCAACCTTCCCTCGTTGAAACTCGCGGAGCGGCTGGGCGTTCGTCCTGTCAAGGACGTCTCTTACCGAGACAAGCCGTTCATCCTTCTGGCAACCTAGGCCTGGCCGCTCCGGGCGCGGCGAGAAGAGGGCGGGCGCCGGCCTCCCGCCGTTACCGGCATGGATTGACCCGGCGTGGGATCACGGCAGCACCTCTCGCAGATGATCCTCCACCACCCCGATGAAAGCGCGCAGGCGCTGCAGGTGCTTGAGATCGCGATGATAGCCCATCCAGATGTCGCGGCTTGGCGGCTCTGAGGGGAGGTCGAGCAGGCGCAGTCCCGGAGTCTGGTTACCGACAGCGCGGGGAAGGACGGCGATGCCGACGCCCTGTCTGCACATGCGCGCCTGAACATTCCGGTTGTTCGAACGCATCACCGGCGTCGCATTGGGGAAGCTTTCGGTCAGCCAGGCGATATCGGGGAACTGCCCCGTCGATGTGTCATGGGTGATAAGGCGGAAGCCCGTCCCGTCGCCGAATACCGGCTCGGCTGCGCCGGCAGCGACATATACGCCGTAGTTCAGCCGGGTGAGCCGCCGTTGCACGATGTCGGAGGTGTCGAAGGGCACGATCCGGAAAGCGATGTCCGATTCGCGCTGCGCGAGGCTGAAAAGGCGCGTCCCGGTAAGGATCTCGACATCCACGCCCGGATAGGCGTTCGTATATTCGGCTATGATGGGGGGCAGGACATAGGCACCGAACCAATCGGCCGAGGAGATGCGCAGGCAGCCGCGCAGGTTCTGCTCCTGCCCGGCAAGTCGCCGCTCCATGGCCAGTGCGCCCTCTTCCATCTGCTCCGCCAGCGCAACGATGGCGCTCCCTTCCTCCGTCAGGATGAGCCCATCGGCAGTCCTTTGAAACAGCGTCTGGGCGGTCGCCTCCTCGAGCGCGCGGAGGCGCCGGCCGACTGTGGGATGGCTGAGACGCAGCGAGCGGGCAGCGCCGCCCAGCGTGCCGGCCCGCACCACGGCCAGGAAGATACGAACGTCGCTCCACTCCATCTCATGCCCTCACGCGTTGTACTGCGGGTAGAGCCCGGCGTCTCTTCGAACAATCGCGGATCGATCTTTCCGCCTTCCATCCCCGCCGATTGCCAGGCTGGCACCATGGCCGAAGTCGGGGCCGACCGCAGCGAGAGGGACACAGGCTGCAGGGAATTTCGACAGAAAAGTTCGACATGGAGTGACCAACATCGCTTGGCGCGCGAATAAGAGGTCATGCGCTCGGACTTTCTGTCGAGATTTATCTCAGCATCGTCGCCTGGCGCGGCGCCGGTCAGTCGTGAGCGGCCATCCCGGACCGCACCGGACAGCTGGAGCAGCCTTATGGAAGCTGCCCAGAATGGCCATGGCGGTGCCTATAGGCGGCTCCTCGGGGAGACATCGGAATGGCTCACGCGCTACTTCGAGCGGCGGCTGCCGCCGGGCGACGTGGACGATGCCGTCCAGGAAACGTTGCTGGCCATTCATCGGCGGCGGCATACCTACGATCCGCAATACCCATTTGGACCCTGGCTGGCGGCCATCGCCAAGAACAAGTGGGTCGACCAGTTGCGCAGCCTTGTGCGGCGCCCGATCGACGAGCTGTCGGAGGATATTGCGGTTGGGGATCATGAAGCGGCGGTGATCAGCAGTTCCGTGCTCGCCAGCCTTCTGGAGGAACTCCGCCCGGCGCAAGCCCAGGCTATCCTGCTGGTCAAGGTGCAGGGCTTCAGCGTCGATGATGCCTCGCTCCGGATCGGACTCTCGCCGTCCGCAGTGAAGATGAACATCCACCGTGGCCTCGCCCGCCTTACGGCATTGATTGAGAAGACCCCCGATGTCGAATGAAGCCTTGATCTTGGACCTGTCGTCCGACCTCGCGCCGGTTCGGCGCCGCAGTACGGTGCGTGAAGGCGTGCTCGTCCTCGCGCTCTGCGCGGTGGAGCTCGCGCTTTTCCTCGGCTTGGGCGCGATGCGGCCGGACATGAGTCACATGGACGCGTCACCTTACCTCATGTGGCGCGTGGGAAGCCTTGGCCTTCTGGCCGTGGCAGCCTGTGTGCTGGCCGTCCGGTCCTTCTCGCCGACCGCGCGGCCCCGGCGCGGGCTGATGATCGCATGCGCTCTTGCGGTGCTGGCCATCGTCGGAGGCGCCTTCGTCGCGCCCGAGGGAGTGAGCGATCACGCGCTGATCGACCGCATCAAACCGGCAAGCGGAATATTGTGCGCCATATCGATCTTCGTGCTCTCGCTGCCGATCGTCACGTTGCTCGGGGTCTTGATGCGGAGGGCCGCGCCGACCCAGCCCCGGCTCAGTGCACTAGCCTCGGGCATTGCCGCAGGCGCGTGCGGCGCCTTCGTCTTCGCGTTCTGCTGCCCCTTCAACGACCCGCTTTACGTGGTGGTCTGGTACACCGTCGGGTGCGCCGCCGTGGCTGCCGCGGCCCGATGGCGGCTACCGCGACGCTTCCACCTCTAACCAGAACCGACGCGGCAAATAGCGAGCCGCGCACCGCCTGAACCACCGGTCACCGACCCACCCGATTCCGGGACGGGAGACGTGTGCCTGCATCACAGAAAGGAACCATGCCATGAAGACCATTACCGACACGGAGTCCCCGGACCGGGACTGGCTCAAGACTTACTATTATCTGCGCTTCGCCGTCTCCGCGATCTGGGTCGTGCTCGCCTTCACGGTAGCCAAGTCCATGCCGCCGCTGGCCGCGGTGATGCTCGTCGCCTATCCCGCCTGGGACGCCCTGGCGAACTACCTCGACGCCAGCCGGAGCGGGGGCCTGGCCAAGAACAAGAGCCAGATGCTGAACTTCGTCGTCAGCGTGGTGACGGCCGTCGCCGTCTCAGCGACCATTCCGCATGGCATGCACGCGGTTCTTCAGATCTTCGGCATATGGGCTGTCCTGTCCGGCCTCTTCCAGCTCATCACCGGCGTGCGGCGCTGGAAGTCCTATGGCGCCCAGTGGGCGATGATCCTGAGCGGCGCCCAGTCCGGCCTCGCCGGGGCGCACATGCTCAGCAAGGCCGCCGGCACGGCGCCGGTCAGCATCGCCGACATCGCGCCATACGCCGCCTTCGGCGCCTTCTACTTCCTCATCTCGGCGGTCTCGTTGACGGTCAGTGCGTATCGCCGCTCCCGGGTCGTTGCAGCCTGATCAAGGCCCGGCAATCGCCGCGGCAGGGTCCGCGGCATTTTTCGGAAGGATTGAATCATGACCGTCGATGTCAAATATCGCACCACCGCCGCTGCGACCGGGGGGCGTGACGGCCGCGCGCGCACCGATGATGGCAAGCTCGATGTGCAACTGTCCATCCCGCAGGAGCTCGGTGGACCCGGCGGCGAGGGGACCAACCCGGAGCAGCTGTTCGCCGCAGGATATTCCGCGTGCTTCCTGGGGGCGCTCAAGTTCGCCGCAGGCCAGCTCAAGGTCCAGATACCGGCGGATACGACGGTTGCGGCCACGATCGGGATCGGCATGCGATCCGAAGACGGTTTCGGCCTGGAGGTCGAGCTCGCCGTGACGCTTCCTGGCCTGGACCGTGGCGATGCGCAGCGTCTGGCCGAAGCTGCGCACCAGACCTGCCCTTATTCGAACGCGACGCGCGGCAATATCGACGTGCGTCTCAGCGTTATCTGATCTTCGTCGGGCCCGCCACGTGCGGGCCCCATGGTTTTAACGCATCGCCTCTCGCGACCCCCAACAAGACAAGGGTATCCTGAATCATGCGCAGCTTTGACGCGATCATCATAGGCGCCGGCCAGGCGGGACCTGCGCTCGCCGGCCGACTGAGCGAGGCGGGCCAATCGGTCGCCATCATCGAGCGGCACTTGGTTGGCGGCACGTGCGTCAACACCGGTTGCAGGCCAACCAAGGCTCTCGTGGCGAGCGCCTATGCGATCCACACCGCGCGTCGCGGCGCAGACTATGGCTTCAGTATCGCCGGAGCTGTCGATGTTGATATGAAGGCGGTCGCCGCCCGGGCGGACAGGATCATCCGGGATGGACGTGCGGGCAACGAGAACTGGCTGTTCGGCATGACCAATGTCGAGCTCATCCGGGGACATGCGCGCTTCGAAGAGCCTAATATCGTTTCGGTCGATGGCGAGCAGCTGACAGCGCCGCGCATCTTCATCAACGTCGGCGGCAGGGCCGTGGTGCCGGACATGCCCGGCGCGGACCAGATCCCGATCCTCACCAACACCGACATGGTCTCGCTCGACGTGCTTCCCCGGCACCTCGTGGTGATCGGCGGCAGCTACATCGGGCTTGAGTTCGCCCAGATGTATCGGCGCTTCGGCGCTCAGGTCACGGTGGTGGAACGCATGGACCGTCTCATTGCGCGGGAGGATCCCGACGTGTCGGATGCCGTCAGGCAGATCCTCGAGGCCGAGGGCATTACGGTCCGGACGGGTGCGGACTGCATCGGCTTTGCCAGGCGCGGCGACGACGTCGAGGTGCGGGTGGAGTGTGCCGAGAACGCCGAGCCGGTCGTCGCCAGCCACGTCCTGATGGCGGTCGGGCGGCGGCCGAACACCGACGACCTCGGACTGGAGGCGGCGGGCATCGCCGTCGACGCGCGCGGCTACATCACCGTGGATGACAGGCTTGAGACCAGTGTCCCCGGCATATGGGCACTGGGCGACTGCAATGGCCGGGGCGCCTTCACGCACTCCGCCTATAACGACTTCGAGATCGTCGCCGCGAACCTCCTCGACGGGGACGACCGCCGCGTCACCCAGCGCCTGCCGGGCTACGCCCTGTACATCGATCCTCCGCTCGCGCGGGCCGGGATGACGGAAGCGGATGCGCTCAAGTCCGGGCGACGCCTGCTCCACGCAAAGCGGCCGATGTCCCGTGTCGGCCGTGCGGTCGAGAAAGGCGAGACCCAAGGGTTCATCAAGGTGGTGGCCGATGCTGAAACCCGCCGCATTCTTGGCGCGGCGATACTGGGCACGAGCGGCGATGAAGCGATCCACGGCATCCTCGACATGATGCACGCCGACCAGCCGATCGAGCAGCTTCGCTGGGCGGTGCCGATCCATCCCACCGTCTCGGAGCTGATCCCGACACTACTGCTCGATCTTCAGCCCTGGGACGGAAGCGCATGATGGGCATGATTGGCCTCATCGGTGACATGAGCTGGGAGATCTCGGCGGAATACTATCGCGTCCTCAACGAAGGCGCGCGCGCGGGCGTGTCAGCACTGATTTTTCGGAGTTTATCGAATGTCGCCGCTCAGCATTTTCATACTTCCGGTTGCCGCTCTGGCTACCCAGACTGCTTCCTCATTGTCCGCGCCCGTGTCGCCTGTCGATGCCGCCCTCGCGCGGTGGGACATGGCCGAGGCGCGCGTTGTTGCCGAGGCGATGCCGAAGGGAGCCGATCGCTGCGTCGTGAAAGGCATTATCGCAAACCGCGACAATCGACTTGATGAGGCGGCGAGATTGCTTCCGCCATGCCTGGCGGTGCTCGAGCGAGCCCGATCTCCTCGAGCGCAGGAAGCATTTGAGACACTACTCGACACCTATCGCCGTCGTGGCGAGTACGAGCGGGAATATCGGTTGATCGTGCGATGGCTCGCCGCGCATGAGGATCGCAACGACCCCGACAAACTGGCTGATCTGCGCAACGAACTCGGAACGGCGGCAATGCTGCGTGATCTGTCCAGGCCCAGCGCGACGGGTAGCAGGGTCGCAACGTTACGCAGCCACCTCAATGTGCTGGGCACGCGGAATGTGGATCTGACCGTAGGCGGCATAACGCTCCCATGGATGATCGATACTGGCGCCAACTATTCCGTCGTTTCCGAGAGCGCCGCCAGGCGGATGCACCTGGCGGTTCGTGATGCCAGCTACCAGGTGGCCGGAACGACAGGCCATTCAGTTCCGACCCGGATCGGCGTCATAGACCGGCTTCCGGTTGGCGGCATCATACTTCGGAACGTAGTGGTGATCGTCGTGCCGGATGCCGCACTGCGTATCCGGCCTCCGGGAAGGGACTACCAGATCGAGGCGATACTCGGCTATCCGGCGCTGGTGCAGCTCGGTCGTTTCCGGATCGATCCCGACGGTACTTTCGCAATCGATCGGGAAGCGCCTTTGCTGCGGTCGGGGGCGAGGCTTTACATGAACCAGTTAACGCCTTTGGCCGAGGTGGAGATCGCGGGTCGTAAAAGTCTGCTGAGCGTCGACACAGGAGCGAACTGGACCACCCTCTACGCGAGCTATGCTGCCCGGTTCGTTGACCGCGCGGGCCTTTGGTCGAAGAAACGGGACACCTCCCTAGGCCTGGGAGGCAGCTTCGAGGGCGATGTGGCGGTCGAGCCGCAACTGACATTCACAGCGGGCGCGGCAACAGTCATCGAACACGATGTCGCCGTCACGTTGGACGGGGACAAGGCGGCCCCCATTCTCGGTAATCTTGGGCAGCCTGGTTTGACTGCGAAAGGCAGCTACACATTCGATTTCCGCTCGATGCGTCTGCTGCTCGGACGGGAGGATTCGGATTGATGCGTCGCGCAGTCGAGAGTTTGACCCTGGCTGCCGGTGGGTCGACGAGATCCATCCCCACTTGGCTGCTGCGCCGGGCCGTAGTTTGCCGAAATGAAGCAGGGAGCGCTAGCGTACCGATATGAGTGACCAGAAAAACGGCGTAGCGGTTCATAGCCGTATGATCCCCTTTCCTTCGTCGATCAGCGCGCAGGCGCGCGCCAGCCTCGCACGCCTCGTGAATGAGGATGGCATTCCATTGAACGCGCTGTACACGATGCCGCCGCCTGACGATCATGCCAGCTGGCTGAAGATCAAAGCTGCGGCGGACCAACAATATGCGGCAGCGGTGAAGGGGCTCGCCGGCACGCTGCGAGCAGGCGTCGAGACGATCCGAACCGGTGACGCCATCATTCATGTCGCGACGCCCGAAACTATGCTCAAGCCGGACTGCGCCTATCTGGACTTTCATGGTGGCGCACTGGTGTTCGGTGGCGGCGAGGCCTGTCGCGCGCAGGCGCGAATGCAGGCGGATCAGCACGGGGGAATCTGCTACGGCGTCGACTACAGGATGCCGCCGGAGCATCCATATCCCGCGGCTCTGGACGATGCGGTGACCGCGTATCGCCATGTACTGGAACGCCATGCGCCGTCGCGCATCGTCGTCGGCGGCCGATCTGCGGGCGGCAATCTGGCAGCTGCGATGCTCCTGCGCGCGAACGACGAAGGTCTTCCTCTACCCGCAGGGCTTATCCTGCTCTCCCCTCAGGTGGACCTGACCGAATCTGGTGACAGCTTTCAGGTCAATCAAATGGTAGATGTTGTGCTGCCTGGCTCGCTGATGCGAAACAACGAACTGTACGCCAGCGGGGCCGACCTGTCGCACCCTTATCTTTCCCCGTTGTTCGGCGATCTAAAGGGCTTTCCGCCAACCTTGCTTCAGTCAGGCACCCGTGACCTTTTCCTGTCCAATGCGGTTCGGATGCACCGCGCGTTGCGCCGTGCGAGCGTGGACGCTGAGTTGCACGTCTTCGAGGCCATGCCGCACGGTGGATTTCAGGGAAACACGCCGGAGGACCATGAGCTAGCGGCGGAGATATCCCGGTTCGTCAAAGCCCATTGGGACTGATACGCGCTGTCGAAGTTCGATCAACTGGCACTTTTATGGGCGGGACTTACCCGCGTCGGGGGGGCGATGGCTGCCGGGCGGGAGGTTCCTCAGGATCAGCCATTCCGGCAGATGCCAGCAGCAAGTTTCGGCAAGCCCTGAGCCAAGCTTAACGTCGGGAACTGGTCGAAAGCGGGTGGGCGTGTGGCTAAGCTCAGAACGGCAGCTTCCGCCGTCGATCGTCTGAAACCTGTCAGTCTGAAACCGGCCCAGTTGCTGCCAGGCCGCTGCTTACACAACCTGCCGGTCGGCAATGCGCTCCAATATCGGTCGTTGGCAATCGCTGGCGCCCGCCCGAAAGCGTACGCTGTTCCGAATTCCTTTCTAACAAGATTGGAAGATATCCGCCCGGCTCCATGCCGCTGTCGACGCTCTATTGAGCCCAACCGCTCGTGGTGCTGTACGTCCGGCCCCTCTCCCGACTGCGTGGTCGGTCTCTTTCCGAAAGGGTTCGATCTGAAGCCGGGCTCGCGGGACGATCCCCGCGAGCCCGGCTGACGGCTGGACGCTTTCGCGCTCTCACCGCGGCAAAAGCGATCGCAATGCGTCAATTAATTCGGTCGGGCCGTAGCGAACCGTGCTGACATCGGGCTCGATATCGACCAGACCGCCCTTGTTCTTGGCGTCGCTCGCCTTGATGAGAAGATCGGCCAGGCTCGGGGGCATCTTCGCAAACGCGCCTTCCCAATGTTCACGGGGTACCGCGACCGCCGTAATCGTTCGAGAAGAAAGCGCGCTCAGCGCCGCCGCCACATCGGCGGCGCTGTAGCGGCGTGGTCCCTCGGCATGGACGATCTCGACACCGTCCGGGGCATCCGTCCGCAGCAGTAACTCGGCCGCGATCCGGCCAAGATCTTCCGCGGCGATCGTCGCCTGCGCCCTGTCGACGGGGTCCTGGAAACCCAGCATCGTCCCCGACTTCAAGGCCTCCGGGATGCCGCGTGCTGCATTATGCATATGCTCGGCCGAGCGCAGGATCGTCACGTCGCCGCCGAGCGCGTGCAGCTCGGCTTCCAGGCTATGGAAGATGCTCGGCATCCCGATGTCGCGGTCGACATGCGCGCCATAATCGGAAATCGCCAGCACGCGCTTGGGCGCCGCTTGGCGCAGCGCCACGATGATGCTGGCGATCGAATTCCGCATATCCTGCGCCGGGTCGGGAGTCTCCAAGTGCAACGGGATGATGATCTGGACGGCATCGGCGCCGGCAATGGCCCTTGCCAGCGTGGTACTGTCCTGAAGATCGGCAATGGCTAGCCCGCAACCGATGGCGGTCAGTCGCTCGCCCTTGGCCGCATTACGTAAGATCGCACGAACCGGCGCGCCGGCGTCACGCAGCGCCCTCGCTGTAGAAAAGCCGACATTGCCGGTGGCGCCGATGATTGCGAACATGATCATTTCCTCGTTGTGCCGAGCTACACCTAGGAAATGCGATGACGCCATGCGCTCAGATTTGGCCCGATCTCCGCAAATTCGGACCAGGCGCGCGTTGCGGGCGAGGAATGTCGCTGGGCACTTGCCCGAACAAGCGCCGCATCGTCGAGGCCATATGGCTCTGATGCGAGAAGCCGGCGGCAAGCGCGATCTCGCTAGCCGGCATCCGGGTGGTGGCGATCAGCGTGCGGGCATATTCGGCGCGGCGACGCACGACATACTGATGGACCGGCAGCCCGGTGCTGTTGCGGAACAGGATCTTGAGCCGCGTGACGCTGACGCCTGCGACCGTTGCCAGGTCGGCGAGCCCAAGCTTGCGGTCGAGATTCGCCTCGATGAATTCGACGAGCCAGGCGAGTTCTCGCGCTGGCAGGCGCTGCGAGTCGGCGTCATCGTGCGGGCCCAAGTGGGTCGCGCTGGCCATTTCGATCAGGCGGACCGCCAGAGCGTTGGCGAGATGAGCGACAAAGAGCGGATCGGCGGGCGTGGCCGCATCGAGGTCCGCCTTGATCGCCCAGAGGATCGCCTCGATGCCGGGATCTCGCATCCGGAGCCGCGGAACCAGTTCCATGGTGGCGGGGTCGCGGCCGAGATCCTCGGCCACCTTGCCGAGCAGCGATCGCCGCAGGCTGAGGCGCAGGACGTGGCATTCGGCATCGTCTTCCCAAGCACCGTCAAAGCCCGCCGGCACGAAATCCATGTCGCCCGACTTCTGCACCGCTCGACTTGTCTTATCGCCGATACGGCAGTCGGCATTGACTGGGCGGCCGAAATGCATGCCCAGCACGTGCTCGTCACCGCCCGGAACCACGGCCTTGCCGCGCGGGATTTGCACGAACGCCGCTTCGAGGCCATTCCAGTTCCTCCCGGCGCTCGACGTCAGGATGCGCGGGAATGGCTCGGGCGTCGAATAGTTCATGAAATGAGGGGACTCTGGCTCGCGTGCCCGCTAAGTGGAGCGTCGCGCCTATGGGAGCAAGCTGAGCTTGAAGCTGAATCAGGGAGCGGGCACCGCTCGCTCACTTGCACAACGTCATTTCGTGGCCGAACACGATCATAGGTGAATCCGCTGCTAGTTTGCAGTTTGACGCGCATCTATCGTTCGTCGACTGATTTAAGATGATGCAAACACGATGGGCAAGCGTGGTGTAGTCCACCGCACATAGACTCTACTGCTTTGTCGGCGACCGGAACTTCTGCTTTGGTTGTGTCAATTACCGAACTTGCCTCTCCGCTATCGGCCCAAGGTCTGCCGGGCAGCTTTCGCGCAACCTGCCAGTCGGCAATTCGCCCCATCAGCCGCAATTCAACCTTTCGGCTGATGGCCCCGGAACAGTCGTTCATTCAGTTCGCTCAGCGCGAGGTCGAGAACACGCCCATAACAGCCTCTAGATAAAGCGATCGGGTCGAAACATCGCCAGCGGTTCGACCTCAACGCCATCAAAAATCTCCACGGTCGCGAGGCGGCCCAATGCGGGCGCGAGCGTGACGCCGCTATGGGTGACGGCGACGTAGAGCCCGCCAAGCTTCGGCGCGAACCCGACGACCGGGAAGGAATCCGCCGGCACCACGCGCTGGCCGACGCTGACGTGCTCGATCCCGGCATCTACGACGCCCGGCAGATAGGTGGTCACCGCGCGCTGGATTGCCTGTCCGAAGGCTTCGACCCCCGCTCCTTGCGGTGCCCCGCCCTCATGCCCGCTGATGCTGGCGACGAAGCGGCCATCCGCCATCTGCTTGAAGGTACTATGCGGGGCGAAGACGACCCGGTCGAGTACCGACCTTTGTGGACGGGTGTGGAGAAGCACGCCCGGCGAGGCGGTGAGCGGCAGCCGTATGCCGGCCTGCCCGGCAAGCGCCTCGCTACCAAGGCCGGCCGCGAGCACCACGGTATCGGCTTCGATCACGCCCTCCGCCGTCTGCACGCCGGCGATCTTGCCGCCGCGGACGAGCAGTGAGCGCACTTCGACCGGCGCCCGCAATTTCGCGCCGAGCTTCCCCGCGCGCTGAAGCAATGCGGCTACCGCACCGGCGGGATCCACTGCACCTTCCTCGGGGAAGAAGGCTGCCGCCGAGACCGGGCCGATGCCGAGACCCGGCAGCAGGGTCTTGAGCGTGTCCGCATCGATCGCGCGCCCGGCATAGCCCCATGCCTGCGCGATCCTGAGGCTGGCCTCCAGCCTGGCCGCCTCGGCCTCGCTGTCGCGCCAATAGGTGGCGCCGCCCCATTGCAGGGGTAGCGCGGGGCCGGCCTCCTGCTGCCAGATCCGCCAGCCGGCCATGCCCAGCCAGTTCAACTGGAAATAGGGCCGCGAGCCGGTCTTGGTCGAGGCGTTGAGATAGGCGAAGGAATCGCCCGTCGCGCCCGCCGCGGGCTTGAACTTCTCAAGGATTGTGACCGCCACGCCGCGCTTGGCAAGTTCATAGGCGATTGCGGCACCCACGATCCCTGCACCGATCACGATCGCGGTGCGGCTGCCGGGTGCAACTGGACGGGCGCGAACAGCCCCGGGAAGCAACGGGGCGGCGGCAAGCAACCCCAGCGTGGCGCGGCGGTCGATCCTCACTGGCTGGCCTTCGGCTTGGCCAGAGCCTGCACCTGGCCCCAGACGCGCAGGAAGTTTCCGCCCCACAGCTTGGCGATATCACCCTCGCTATAGCCGCGGCGCTGCAGTTCGGCAGTGATGTTGACGGACTCGCCGACATCGTTCCAGCCGATCACGCCGCCGCCATGGTTGAAGTCGGACGAGATGCCGACATGGTCGATGCCGATCTTCTTCACGACATAATCGATCTGGTCGACATAGTCCTTGAGCGACGCGCGATAGTCCGGACCGCCCGTGATTTCGTGGAATTCCTCGCTGTACTTCGCGAAGACCTCGGGCGGGAGCACCTTCACGCCCTTGTCCGACAGCGGCTGGATGCCCGCCGGCGTCTTGTCCTCGGGAATGCCGTAGCGGCGGCGAATCTCGTTGAGTTTGGCCAGCGCTTCCGGCGGGAAGGCCTTCACCCAGGAACTATAGGCGTTGATCGCGACGACACCGCCCTTGGCTGCGATCGCCCGCAGGGTCTCGTCGTCGAGGTTGCGCGGATGGTCGATCACCGCGCGCGCATTCGAATGCGAGGCGATCACCGGGGCACGGCTCAGCTCCAGCACCTGGCGGACGCCCTGGGCAGTGATCTGCGACACGTCGATCACCACGCCGAGATCGTTGAGCCGCGCCACTGCCTGGCGACCCAGCGGCGACAACCCACCATGTTCATTGAGCTTGTCACCGCGCAGCAGGTTGGGCCGGGCGGAATCCGCCAGGTCGTTGTTGCCGGCATGAGTGAAACCGAAGATCGACACGCCCTTGGCGTGCCAGGCGTCGAGCTGGCTCAGGTCCTTGCCGATCAGATTGCCGTTGAGAATCGACAGGATGATCGCGACGCGCCCCGAGCCTTCGATCGCAAGCAGTTCCTCGGGCGAACGCGCGATCTCGGTTTGCTGCGGATAGCGGCGGACCACGGCTTGGATCGCATCCAGCTTCTGCTGCCCCTTGGCCGCGGCTTCCGCATAGCCGGCCGGGGTGCGCGCATTCTGCGGCACGAAGATTGCCAGCACCGCGCCCTTCAGCCGGCCGCGCTTCGCCTTGACGAAGTCGAACTGGTCGGGCCCGTCCTGGCCGGGGTCATGCGCGCCGGTGCCGAAGTCGAATGGGATGTCGAGATGGTTGTCGAGATTGGGGATGCGCTCCTGGAGCGCGGTTGCCGCCTGAAGCTGCTCCGGCGTGAAGCTCTGGGCATGCGCGCCGGAAAAGGGCACCGCAGCCCCTGCCAGCAGCAGGAGCAGTTTCGAACGAAAGGAAAATCGGGCCATGGAATGTCTCGCTGGGAAAGGGGATTACTGCGCGGGGCGGGTCAGCTGGCGGGCGATGAGCTGCCAGCCGCGCGGTCCCTTGGTCCATACGTCGAGGCCTGAAAGCCGTGCGGTGCTGGTGGTGCCATCGTCCTTGCTAAGGTGGAACGTCCAGCTGGCGGTGACATAGGCGACATTGCCGTAGCTGCGGACGCTGGCATCGGCGATGTCGACCGCGGTGAAGCGCTTGCCCGGCGCCAGCGTCCGGTCGATCTGCTCGGCCTTGCCCAGCACTGCGCCATCGGTGTGGCCATAGGAAAGGTCCGGGTGGAAGGCGGCGTCGAGCCCAGCCCTGTCGCCTTTCACCACCGCCGTACGATAGGCGTCGATCGCCGCGATCACGGCAGTGCGGGTCGCGGCGGGGCCACGCTCCTCGACCGCCGCCGCACGCTCCTGCGCCAAGACGGGAATGGAGGACAGGCTGACAGCACCGGACAGGCCGGCAGCAGCGATCAGCAGCGCGCTGAGATATCGGGATTTCATGGGAACTGGCTCCTTAGAAGGACAGGTCGAGGCGAGCGAAATAGGTGCGGCCGGCGCCACCCTCAGGCGACAAGCCAGAGTAGAGCGCGACCACGGGATTGCGGGCTGCCGGCAGAACCTGGTCGGGATGGCTGTCGAGCAGGTTGTTGATGCCGGCCGAGACACGGGCGTTGGCAAACAGGCGGTAACCGGCAGACAAGTTCACCACTGCCTGGGGCCCAAAGCGCTGGTCATAGGCCACCACTGCGTTGCGCGCCCAATAGATGCCATAGCGCGTGCCGGAGAGATGGGCGTCGAACCCGCCATTGCTGTAGTCGGCGGCCAGGCGCACGAAGGTGTCGGGGTTCCACTCCTCGATCAGCCCGCGCGCTTCGTGCCCGATCAGCGTCAGGCCGCTGCCGGCCAGCACCGCCGGGGTCGCCTTGATGTGCGTGATCCTGGTGTCGCTCAGGTTGAAGCCTGCGCTCAGGTCGAGCTTCTGCTCCTGGCTGAGGCGCCAGCGATAGCGCGCGGTCGCATCGATGCCGCGGGTCCGCGTGTCGACGGCGTTGGTGAAATATTGCGCGCCCGAATAGGTCGGGAAGCCGGCGCTGGTCAGCACCTGGCGGACGAGCGCGCCGGTCAGCGTCTCGGACAGCGCGATGCGGTCGTCAATCGTCGTCTGGTAGAGATCGACCGTCACCGACAGGTCGCTGCTCGGCGTCCAGACCAGGCCGGTCGAAAGGTTGGTCGCCTTTTCCGGCTTGAGCGGCGTGGCGCCAAGCGCGCGGGCGACCGCGCTGTCCACCCGGGCGAGCTTGTTGGTCGCCAGCACGCCGTTGGTGATGTTCGGGATGGTGCGCGAATAGACCGACTGGCCGAGCGACGGCGCGCGGTAGCCGGTGCCGGCGCTGCCCCGCCAGGCCAGCTTCGGGGTGATCTCATAGCGCAGCGCCAGGCGAGCATTCGCGGTTGTGCCGAAGTCCGAATAGTGGTCGATGCGGCCGGACGCGGTGACCCGCAGACCCTTGGCGAGCTCGGTCTCGAGCTCGAGATAGCCGCCGACGACGTCACGGGTGGTGCGCCCGGCATCGTCCGGCGAGAAGCCGCCGAAACCCTGCGAGGCTGGCGTCGCCACCTTGCCGGCATTGGGGCCGTCGAGGATCGGCACGCCGCCATTGGCCCAGGAGCCATAATCGCCTTCGAACACCTGATAGGCCTCGTGGCGATAGGCCAGACCGGCCGCGACGGTGAGGGGCGCACGCAGGAAATCGGTCTCGAACGGCCGCTTCCAGTCGAAGGTGACATTTGCCTGTTCGTTGAGCAGGTCGCCGGTGTTGAACGAGGTCGGGCTGGCGGTGCCCAGGCTGGCATTGTTGGTGTTGTAGACCAGGCTCTCCACCCGGTTGCGCCCATAGTTCGCACCCAGGTCGAAATCGCCGGCCTTGCCCGACCAGCGCGCTCCGCCCCCGATCGAGGCGTCCCGCGAATGGACGCGCAGGAAAGGCTGGAAGCCATCAGGGAACAGCGCGCGGACGGTCTGGTCGGCATTGGGCTGGCGAAGATTGCCAAAGCCCTCGTCCTTGCGCCAGCCATAGCTGCCGGTCAGATACAGCGTCACCCCGCCGACGGTGCTTTCGGCGTTGAGCAGCAGGTTCTCGCGCTTGGTGGCGCCACTGCCGTAGAACCAGTTCCGGTTGGGGAAGCTCGCCTCACGCGGGTCTCCGGCAAAGTACATCGTGCGATTGTCGCGCCCCGAAAGCCGGGTGCGGCCGATGTCCCACACGTCGAAGGCCAGCGTGACCAAGCCGTCGCCCGGCAGCTTGGCGCCAATCGAGCCTTCGATGCTCCTGCTCTCGCCGTCGCCCTTGTCGTTGACGCCATACTGGACCGCGAGATTGCCGTGCCCGGCCTGCTTCTTCAGCACGATGTTGACCACGCCGGCGATCGCGTCCGAGCCATATTGCGCGGAGGCGCCGTCCAGCAGCACCTCGACGCGCTCGATCGCGCTCAGCGGAATGCTGTTGAGGTCGACGGTCTGCGCGCCCTTGGCGACGCCGCTGCCGGCGTTGAGCTGAGCGGTCGCATGGCGGCGCTTGCCGTTGATCAGCACCAGCGTCTCGTCAGCGGCGAGGCCGCGCAGCGACACGCCCTTGACGAAGCTGGCCGCGTTCGACGACGGAACCGATGTAGGGAAATTGAAGGAGGGGACCAGCCGCTGCAGCGCTTCGGACAAGGTGCGCGCACCGGTCGCCTGAAGGTCCTCGCCGCTGACAAGCTGGACAGGCGCCGAGCTTTCCAGCGCCTTGTTGCCGCTGCGCGAGCCGACCACGACGATGGCTTCCTGTTCGTCTCCGGTCGCGCCGGATTGCGCTTGGGCGGGGGCGATCAGCACAAGATGCGCCGTCATCGCAGTGACGGCGACCCCATCAAATAATCGAAGACGGGTTCTGCCAGCGCCAGCACGCGCCGCTAGAGCATTATAGTTCTGATAACGCATGACTATGCTATCCCCCTGATAGATACCAGGCGGGTTGATCCAAATTATTTCGGCACAACTTCTCATCCGCGAAGCCAGCTAATGGGCTTCACGGTGCGGAATTATCATCCCTTCAGAGAATCATTGCAGAAACGCGCAACCCACCTTTTTGCTTACGCCAAAAACCTACCGAAATGGTGGGAATTATCTAGATAGTTAGGCTTGTAACCGGACTAGGTCAGCTATTGGGCTGGGTTCGCACCTGCCCGCCTCTCACCGCTTTGCCCTCGTCACACTCACGCAGGGCGAATCTCGTGGTCGCACGGAGTATAAGAACCGCAGCCGTCTTCAATTGATTCAGCTGCTCGCGGCCACCTTCCGCCTATCGAGCGCTGTTCAACTGTGTCCGCTCTGGTCCCTTGCGATCCCTAGAGCAGCCAGTCCGCAACCGGCCCAAAAGCCGCCTGACGGAAAGGCGCCGCGAGATCGAACGATCGGGCTGTGCCTCTGGTGTCGGTCTACGGAAGTGTGTCTTGGGCGGTGAGCCATTCTTCGAAACGGGAACGGTATCGGCATCGCTTTGTTCTGACGCCATAATTTCGGGGTACTGTCCCGCCGGCCTGCGGGCGCCACCTGCGAGTGCCAGGATCGGCAGTTCAGTCGATAAGCAGGGGAGCTGGCTGTTCGAAGGATGCCTCCTGTTCCGAAAGCGGAATCCGCACGGTGAAGCAACTTCCTCGTCCAGCGCCTTCGCTTGTGACCCCGATCGAGCCGTGGTGCAGATCGACCAGCTGCCGGACCAGTGCCAGTCCGATGCCCAGGCCACCATTGGCACGATCCTGTTGTCTGTCGCCCTGGGCGAAGATCTGGAAAATGCGCGTTTGCATCTCCGGTGCTATCCCGACGCCGTCGTCTCGAACTTCGATGAGCAACTGGTCGTCCCGCGCACGCGCGGCCAGATGGATATTTCCGCCGGGGGGCGTGTAGCGCGCTGCGTTGTTGAGGAGATTGGCAACGATCTGGGCCATCCGGGTATGATCCGCCATGAGCCAGACCGGCATATCGGGGAGATCCGTCGTAAAGCGGTGTCCCGCGGAATCGATATTGGCCTGGCTGGCTTCGATCGCCGAACGCAGGATCGTACCCACGTCGATCCACTCCTTTTTCAACGTGATCTTGCCTTCGGCGATCCGCGAGGTGTCCAGCAAATCGTCCACCAGCCTTCCGAGATGCGCAAGCTGTCGTTCCATACGCTCGCGGATAAAGGCGGCCTGATCGGTGTCGTCGCGCTTCTGCAGCAGATGCATACCGGCCTGGAGTGCCGCGACCGGGTTGCGCAGCTCATGCGCCAGGACCGCGATGAACACGTCCTTTCGGCGATCAGCCTCCTTGAGCGCCAGTGTTGCGGCTTCCAGAGAATCGCGCTGGGCAGCGACGATCTGGCGCTGGAGGTGCAGATCGAAGAACACGTCCGCCTTGCTGCGCAGGATGTCGGCCTCGATCGGCTTCTGGATGAAGTCGACCGCGCCCGCTTCATAGCCACGGAAGCGGCGCTGGGAATCAGCGGTCCCGGCCGTCACGAAGATGATCGGGATGTGCCGGGCGCGCTCGTTGCCCCGCATGAACTCGGCGAGCTCGAACCCGTCCATTCCAGGCATCTGTACGTCGAGCAGCGCCAGGGCGACTTCGTGCTGAAGCAGCAGCTCGAGTGCCTCCTCTCCCGATCGGGCCTTGAGAATGTCGAGTCCGTCGCGGCGCAGCAGTGCCTCCAGCGAAAGGAGGTTCTCATTGCGATCATCAACGAGCAGAAACTTAACCGGCTGGCTGGTCATGCTGCGAGGTCTTTCGTCAGATATTCGGCGATAGCATCAAGGGTCAGGATGCGTGCAGTGGGGCAGGCCGCAATCGCGGCGCGCGGCATCGTATCCGCATAGGATGTCTCTGGTTCTTCGATGAGTGCGCGCCCGCCCGCCTGGCAGATCGATCGCAAGCCCTGGGCGCCATCGGCACTGGCGCCGGTGAGGATGACGCCGAGCAGGGCATCGCCAAAGGCGTCCGCCGCGCTCTCGAACAACACGTCAATCGACGGGCGCGAATAGAGCACGGGCTCGTCACTTGAAAGCGCCAGGCTGCCGTCGGTCTCGACGAGCAGGTGATAGTCGGGCGGGGCGAAATAGATGGTGCCCGCTAGCGCCGGCTCCTTGTCCTCCGCTTCACGCACCGCCATCGCGCACCGCGCGGCGAAGAGGGGAGCCAGGATATTGTCCCGGTCCGCCGGTACATGGACGACCACAAGGACTGGCAGCGGGAAGTCGGCCGGTAGTTCGGGCAGGATCAGCGACAGCGCCTGGATCGCTCCCGCAGAGGCGCCAATAACCACCGCCCGCGGCGGCTTCGCGCTCATGCGTCACGCTTCCGATAGATTTTCTCGGTTCGGACGAAATCGGCGAAACCGTCCGCATGGTCAGAGAAGCGCAGATTTTCCTTCGAACCGACCCCCAGGAAACCACTCCGTACCAGGGAGTCCCGGAACAGGCCGATGGCCCGGTCCTGAAGCTCGCGATTGAAGTAGATCAACACGTTGCGGCACGAGATCAGCTGCATCTCGGCGAAAACGGCGTCGGTCACCAGGCTGTGGTCGGAGAACACGACGCGTTCGCGCAGGCTCTTGTCGAACACGGCGCCTCCATAGCCCGTGGTGTAATAGTCCGAGAGCGACGACTTGCCGCCCGACAGCCGGTGATTTTCGGTGAAGCCCTTGACCCGGTCGAGCGCATAGATGCCGCGCGAGGCCGTCTCCAGCGCATCCTGGCTGATGTCGGTCGCATAGAAGATCGTGCGATCCTCCAGCCCTTCCTCGCGGAATAGGATGACGAAGGAATATAGCTCCTCGCCGCCGCTGCAGCCCGCGATCCATAGCTTGAGCGAAGGATAGGTGCGCAGGACTGGAACCACCTTCTCGCGGATCGCGCGGAAGTAGGAAGGATCGCGGAACATGTCGCTGACCTGCACGGTCATGTAGGAAAGCAGGCGCGGCAGCATCTTGTCGTCGTGCAGCAATGCTTCCTGCAGCGCCGAATAGGTCGGCAGCCCAAGCTGTTGCCGCGCCTGCTTGAGCCGCCGCCGGATCGAAGCCTGGGCGTAATTTCGAAAGTCGTAATGATAGCGCTGGTGTAGTGCCTCGAGCAGCAACCGGATTTCGATATCTTCGATGGCGTCTGACAAGCCGGTGATCCTCAGCGCGGCATCCAGACACGGACAAGCGAAAGCAATTTGTCGACGTCGAGCGGCTTCGCCATATAGTCGCTGGCGCCCGCCTCGATGCAGCGTTCCTGGTCATCGGGCATCGCCTTCGCGGTGAGCGTGATGATCGGCAGCTTCTTCCAGCGCGCGTCCTTGCGGATCTCCCGGGTCGCCGTCAGTCCATCCATCACCGGCATCATCACGTCCATCAGCACAAGGTCGATGGCGGAACTGCCGACACCGGCAGATTTCTCCAGCATCTCGATCGCTTCCTTGCCGTTGCGCGCGATTTCGATCGAAACGCCGTGCGGCTCGAGGATATTGGTCAACGAATAGACGTTGCGAACATCGTCTTCGACGATGAGGATCCGACGCCCTTCCAGGATCGCATCCCGGTTGCGGGCCGCCTGGATCATCTGCTGGTGCTCGGCCGGCAGGTCGGTGACCACCTGATGCAGGAAGAGCGAGACTTCGTCGAGCAGGCGTTCCGGCGACCGTGCGCCCTTGATGATGATCGAGTCCGAATAGCGCCGCAGTCGCTGCTCGTCGTCCGTCGAAAGATCATGGCCGGTATAGACGATCACCGGCGGGAAGCTGTGCGCCTCGTCCTGCTGCAATGTCTCCAGGAGCGCGAAGCCGGATGCGTCGGGAAGGCTGAGGTCGAGAACCATGCAGTCGAAGGTCTCGATCTTCAGCAACTCCAGGCTTTCGGCCACCGTACCGACACCGACGGTCTCGACATCCCCCGAAGCGAGCAACCTGGCAACCGCATCGCGCTGGACAGCATCGTCCTCTACGATCAGCACGCGCCGGGCGCTGATGGACAGCTTGGCGGCGAGCGTCTCCAGCACTCCGGCCAGGTCCTCGCGCTTGACCGGCTTCACCAGATAGCCGATCGCGCCGAGCGACAGGGCGGTCTGGCTGTGATCGGCTGCTGAGACGATGTGGACCGGGATGTGCCGCGTCTCCACGTCCCGCTTCAGCCGGTCCAGAACGGCCAGGCCGGACTGGTCGGGCAGGCCGACATCGAGGACCACCGCGCTGGGCTTGTACTGCCGCGCCAGCTCCAGCGCCTCCTCGGCGGTTCCCGCGACCAGGCACTGGAAACCCATTTCATGCGCGAGATCGCGTACGATCGCGGCGAAGCTGCCATCATCCTCGACGACCAGCAGGATACGTTCGGCCGTCCCGAGCGTGTCGCGGTCGTCTTCGACACGACGTGCCGCTGGGCGGGGCCTTTGAGCGGAGCCAGGGACGGGCAGGGGCTCGATGCGGGCAGGGGACCCTGGCTGGTCTTCGCGCTCGGCGACCAGGCTGGGATCGTAGCGCAGCGGGATGGTCAGACTGAACTGGCTGCCCTTGCCCGGTGTGCTCGTCAGCTGGATGGCGCCTCCAAGGAGGCGAGCGAGTTCGCGCGATATCGACAGGCCGAGGCCGGTTCCGCCATATCTGCGGCTGATGGTCCCATCGGCCTGGCGGAACGCTTCGAATATCTCGCGCTGCTGGTCTTCCGTGATACCGATCCCTGTGTCGGCCACGGCAAGCGTGATTTCCCCTGCGGCCGTGGATGCAATCTCCAGGGTGACGCTGCCCTGCTCGGTGAACTTGAAGGCATTGGAAAGCAGGTTCTTGAGGATCTGCTCGAGCCGCTGGCGATCGGTGTCGATCGTGGCTGGCCCATTTTCGGCCAGCCGGATCTCGAAGGCGAGCCCGCGCTCGTCGGCGATGGGCTCGAAGACCTGACGCATGTCCTTTGTCAGGCGCTCCAGCGCAATCGTCTCTGGCCGGATCTGCACATGGCCCGCCTCGATCTTGGACAGGTCGAGAATGTCGTTGATCAGTTGCAGCAGGTCGTTGCCCGAGGACTGGATCGTCGTCGCATATTTGACCTGCTCCTCGCTGAGATTGCCCTTGGGATTGTCGCCCAGCAGCTTGGAGAGGATCAGCAACGAGTTGAGCGGCGTGCGCAGCTCGTGCGACATGTTGGCGAGGAAATCCGACTTGTATCGGCTCGCCTGTTCGAGTTCGCGTGCCTTGAGTTCGACTGCCGCGTTGGAGCGGCTGAGATCGTCGCGCTGGGTCTCGAGTTGCTGTGCCTGTTCCTCGAGCTGGGCATTGGTCTGCTCCAGCTCGATCTGCTGCTGCTCGAGCCGCGCCTGCTGTTCCTTCAGCGCGTTGCCTTGTTCCTCCAGTTCCTCGTTCGAGACCCGCAGCTCTTCGGTCTGCACCTGCAGTTCGTCGGACTGGCGTTGGGTGCGCCCGAGCAGGTCACGAAGCTCCGAGCGCATCTGCGCCGATCTCAGCGCCACGCCGATCGCATCGGCGGCCTGTTCCAGGAACGTCATCACGTCGGGGCCGACCGGCTCGAGGAAGCCCAGTTCCACAACACCCAGTGCGGCGTCGTCGGCAAGCGCCGGCGCGATTACGAGATGCCGGGGCTTGTCCCGGCCGAGCGCCGAGCCGATCGTCAGATAGCCGTCCGGAATATCCGAGATCAGCATTGCTGCGCGTTCGTTGGCCACCTGGCCCAGCAACCCCTGCTTGGGAGCAAAATGCGCAGGGACGCTGTCCTCGTCGGTTACGCCGAGCATGGCGATCCTGCGATAATGGGTCCCATCCCCCGCGAAGATCGCGCCGCCGCGCGCGCCCAGGAACTTGGCAAGGAAGCCGAGGATATTCTCGCCTAGTTCCTCGGCCTGCTGGTCGCCGAGCATCGCCGCGGAGAGTCTACCCTGGCCCGCCTCGAGCCATTGCTGGTGGCTGCGCGCCCTGTTCGACCGCCGCTGCAGCTCGCCGATGACGAGCGCGAGCAGGATGCCGACAGCCGCTGCCAGAATACCGGTGAGGCGTGCCGTCTGATAGGCATCCGCCATCTCGATCAGCCGGGCTTGGCGCAGCCTTGCTTCCTCCTCCTGCATCAGGTCGAGTTGCGCACGCACCGCGTCCATTTCGATCTTGCCCCGATCATTGTTGACCAGGGCGAGCGCTCCAGCCGTATTTCCGCCTTGGCGCAGTTCGATCGTCTGTCGCAGCTCGGCCAGCTTGGCGGCGATGTGTCGCCTGAGCGGCTCGATCCGGGCCTGCTGGCTCGCATTGTCCTGGGTGAGCGCCGCGACGGCATCGACTTTGGAGCCGAGGCGAGCCACCGCCTCGCTGTAAGGCGCCAGATATTGGTCGCGCCCGGTCAGCAGGAAGCCACGCTGGCCGGTCTCGGCGTCCTGGATCGTTGAAAGAATTTCATCGAGGCCGATGATGACCTGGTGCGAGTGCCGGATGCGTGCATCGCTGTCGCGCAAGATCGTGACATTTCGATAGGCGATGGCGCCGCTGGCGAGGAAGAACAGGACCACGAGCAGAAGGCCGATGCCGACACCCAGGTTTAGGCCCGACCTGGGCGCCGGCACGTCACGCTCGAAGGACTGCATCGGATATCTGCTCCTGGAAAGTCGCGGCAGCTATCCGCGATTACTCCCGGGAGATCAAAGGCTTTCGGCGGGAGGTGCGCCGCCTCATTTGACGAATACAAGCCACCCGCTGGTGGTGCGGACGAAGGTGACCAGTCCACTTCTGTCAGCGCGCCGCGCGGCATATTGCCGCGAGTTGACGGCCATCGTGCCAGTTCGGCTTGTGGATCGCCTGCCGGTGCAGGAGCTACCGGTCGGACATGCTGAATTGTCCGCCACTGGAGCGTTAGCTGCCTGGCAGCTACCAACTCCGCTGGTTAAGCCCGGCTAAGCCGCTATGCTGGGCTGTGCTCGACCGACATCGATTTGTTCTGCGAATGCGCGGACAGGGTGCCACCTTCCAGGCCATCGCCGAGGTTCTCGGTGTGACAGCCGGTCGTGCAGGTGTGATCTACAAGCGCGCTCTCGAGGTGCAAGAGGAAGAGAAGCTCGGTTTGGAGCGTCAAGCGATCAGGATCGCCCGCCATTACCGAGGTGACTTGGGCGAGTTGGGGGCGATCGCCGAGCGGGACCCGGGCCGCGCGGTGATTGCCCTAATCCAGGAACCGAACTGCCTGCGGCGCCATTCCCTGCAGATTGTGGCTTGGCTCAATGCTGGGAACCGGGAACGCCCCTGACCTCTGATGAACAGGGGACGCGCGCCGGTCCAACAAAGGGAGAGGCCGGCGCGCGGTTGGGCGTTCCCCCGGCTGGTCCGAACCAAGATGACAAGCTGTGCATCAACAAAAGTCAGGGTTCATGGCCCGCCGCAGGCTCGACCAGAACCGAAGTCGCTGGACGAGAGCACCTATCGCCCCGAGCCGTCCCCTGCGGTAAGCGAATGCTCTCGTTCGCGCGCATCCAATCCGAAACAATCCGTGAAAATCCGCCGATTTCCGGCTACGATTTTGCAGTAAAGCCGCAGTGTTTTTGCAACCATCAATCAAGACAAGTGGTTGAAATCACTGGTGAACCGTAGAGGAGTCGAACTCCTGCGTTCGCGGTGAGAGGGCGCGCTCGGCGGCGCATGGTCCGCTGTCGAGGTCCTGGTGCGGCCCTCCGCGCTCGCCCGTGGCCTGCCGTTGACGATGCTGATGCGGAAAGGCAGTCGCTCCGACGTACAAGCTGGCGCATCGCCGAGCCAGGATGGCAAAGTCGCGTGCCGAACGGGACAAGGGCCTGCAGATCGTACTACCCCAACGCGGGTGGGCGGCCACTAGAGGACCCGAAAGCCATTCCGGCGATGCTGAGCCGCGCGTGGGTGGACAGCCCATAGCAATGCGGCAGTGGCGAATGCTCAAGGCAGAGGCGGCCCCGGCGATTTCATTGATGATCCAGTCTGCCGGAATGAGCACAGCACCTCAGGATCAAGTCGATGCTCGGAAACCTGCGGGACAAATATTGCCAGGCCTAGACAAGCGGACGCAACTGTCGGAAACATAATGCGAAATCCGGAACCCGAATGCTCTGGAGTCCGTCTTGGCGCCGCCCCCTGTCAAAATACTTCGCTACTCGACCGCCGACATTCCGTCGGCAGACCGCTTTGATGCCTGGCGGAGCGGTTGGGCAGGCATGGGCAACTTGTTCGAGACAGAGCCCCTCGAGGCGTTCCGGGTGTCCAGCGAATTCGTGCAACTGGGCGAGATCGGCTTTATGTACACCGACATTGCCTCGCAGCGCTGGAAGCGGGACAAGCGCCGCATTGATCAGGGGCCGGACACCATGGCCGTGGTCGTGAACCTCGACGGCAAGGCCGCCGGCATCGCCGGTAGAAGCGACTGGGTGCAGATGCCTGGCGCCACGGTGATTGTCGATCATAGCCAGACGTCTCTGCATGATTCCGCAGGAGGCCGAAGCATCGGCTTTTCCGTACCGCGGCACCTGGCGATCCAAGCCGGGCTGGATGTGGCCAAGCTGCACGGGATGGTCCTGAGCCCGGCCGAAAGCATGATGCTCGCCTCGCACATGCTCCAGGTGCGGGACGCCCTCCCACGCTTTTCGGAAGAAGACGCGCCGCGCGTCGGGCAGTCGATGCTGGACCTGCTGGTACTGGCACTCAAGGCGGCGGAGCGTAGCGACACGCGGGGCTTCCGCGAGGATCCGGCGACGTTGATGTTGCGTGCGCGACAGGAGATTCAGTCCAGTCTCGGGTCACCAGGGCTGACGGCGGCCAAGCTGTGCCGCAGCCTGGGCATTTCACGGAGCACGCTGCATCGCCTGTTTGACAAGAGCGGTGGCGTGCAAGCCTATATCCGCGACCTGCGGCTGGACGGCGCCCGCCAGGCGCTGCTCGATCCGGGGAACGCCGAACGCATCGGCGATGTCGCGGAGCGGTTGGGATTCACCGACGCCGGGCATCTGAGCCGCTTGTTCAAGGCGCGCTTCGGCGAAACGCCGCGCGATTGTCGCGCGCGGGCATCGCTAAATATCTGATTCCCAAAAGGGGATTCGTGCCGTGATGTGACACTGCTCCAATTTCGTGAGACGCTCGTCCAAGAGGAAGTGCCGTCTACCATGCTAGCTACAGCCCTGTTTCTGCAGCGTTCCCGCCGAGTCGGAGCGCTGTTCCAGACTTCCGGGGGCTTCCAGAATGATCGATCGTGGCAATGGCGCGCGCGCGCGGGGGGTGGTTTCGATGCGCGTGGGTCGCGAAGCGCTGCTTCGCAAGGCGCTGCTTGGCTCGACCGCCCTGGTGGGGGTCGCGATCGCTTCGCCTGCTGTGGCGCAGACCAGCGCGAATGGCGGCCATGTTACTTCGGCATCCGGTAGCACGGTCACCGGCAATGGCGCGAACCAGGGCGTTAAGGCCGTCTTCTCGAGTGCCGGCGGCGTCACGGTAGATGGCGCGACGGTCAGCAACACAACCGGCACCCCCAACGCCAATGCGCTGGATCTCGAGAACAGCGGCGGCACCGGCTTCGGCATCTCCTATGCGAACAACGCGAGCACGCTGACCACCACCCAGAATGGCGGCGCCGCCGCCTATATCTCGCAGACCGGCGCCAATCTCGGCATCGGCCACACGGTCTCCGGCAACGTCTTTACCGGCAGCTATGGCGAGCGGTACGTCTCCAGCGGCGCGATCTTTTACGAGCGCTCGGGCACCGGCGGCTCGGACACCTATATCGGCAACGGTACCCAGGTGACCGGCGTCGACCTGACCGCCGCCAACATCGGCGCCGATTTCGATTCGCCGACCATCTCGGGCTTCGCCACGGGCATCTCGCTGGCTTCGACCGGCGGCGCCAGCATGACCTCGCTCGGCGGCTCGATCACCACCCTGGCGAACGGTACCGGCATCAAGGGCAGCGCCTCCAGCGGCGGCGTCTCGATCGACGAAGCCTCGACGATCACCGCGACGACCGGGATCGACGCCCAGGCGGCGAACAATGTCACCATTGCCGCGCGCGGCACGATGAACAGCACCGCCCAGAGCGGCGGCACCGGCATCTACGCTCGAGGCGGCGGATCGGTGAACATCACCACGACCGGCATTATCGGGCTCGGCACCTATTTCGCCACCGGCATCGATGCCGTGGGTGGCACCAGCGGCACCAACAGCATCACGATCGGCGCACATCTGCGCGGCGACAGTGGCGTGGCTACCGGCGCCGGGGCATTCGTCACCACCGTCCAGTCGGGTGGCGAGATCAACGCGATGAGCAACTCCGGCTACGGCGTTAGCGACAGCGGGGGCGGCTCGATCGTCAACAACGGCAACATCTATTCCAATGGCGTCGGCGTCGCGCTTAGCGGCGGCGGCAGCCTGATCAACAATTCGTCGCTGACCGGTGCGGGCGGGACCGCAGTCTCGGTGTCGGGAACCGCGGCGGCGACGCTGAACCTAGCGCTCGGCTCGATCACGACGGGGAACGTAGTCGTGGCGGGTTCGGGCACGGCAACCACGACGATCGCCGGCACCCTGACCGGCAATTTTACCGGCTCTTCCGGTACGGGCGTGCAGAACGTCACGCTTGCCTCCACCGGTCAGATCACCGGCAACGTGACGTTGGGTAGCGCCAGCGATACGTTCAATTGGAACGGGGGCACGGTCGGTGGCACCGTCAATGGCGGCGGCGGGCTCAATTACTTCAACGCCCAGCTCGGCGCCGGCAACAGCGCCTCGCTCGCGGCGAACGCAACCACCAACTTCTACCAGCGCGATCTGATCAGCGGCACGCTGACGCTCACCGGCTCCAGCGGCAGCGGGGGCTATGGCTGGCAGGTCGAGAACGGCACGACGCTGAACTTCAATACCAGTGCGTTCAACGTCGCGGGCGGCTCCTATGCCGTCATGAGCTATGGCGGCGCGGTAAACGTGCTCGCAGGGGCGACCGTCAGCGGCCTCAACAATTTCGCCGCGACTTTCGGCTCGAACCCGGTCACGTTCAGCAACGCCGGCACGATCAGCGTCGACGGCAACGTCTTCCTGTCCAACGGCTCGCGCATGGACGTGACCAATACGGGGACGATGACCGCGGCAAGCTATGGCGGCGTTAGCTTCAACGGCGGCGGCACCCTGACCAACAGCGGCACGATCACCGGCGGCAGCTTCACGAGCTCGAACATCGGCACGGCGGTAAGCGCCACCGGTGCCGCAGTGACGATCAACAACAATGCCGGCGGCATCATCCAGTCGAGCACCGGCGGTCCCTATGCCGTTCTTCTAAGCAACGGCAGCACGCTGAACAACGCCGCCGGCGCGACGATCCGCCAGGTCGCGGGCGCGCGACAAGCCGGCGTCTTCAGCACCGGCGCAATCAGCGTGAACAACAGCGGTTCGATCTCGACCGCGGCGACCGGCGGATATGACGCGATCACTGCCAATGGCCGGCTGACGCTGGTCAATGACGGCACCATCATTGCTGCCACCGCCTCGGGCGTCGCATTCACCGGCGCGAGCAGCAGCTTAAACCTGAACGGCGGCACCGTCCAAGGCGGCAGCGACGTCAATTGGGGCTATGGCGTCCAAGCGGCGGGAGGATCTTCCGGCACGCTGACAGTTGCCAATGGCGCGACCAGCACCGGAGGCAGGGGCGGGCTTCTTGTGGCGGGCTCGGGTCTGGTTGTCACCAACGCCGGTACGATTCGCGGGACCGACGCCGCTAGCTTCGGCGTTCGCCAGAGCGCCGGCACGGTCAGCATCATCAACACCGGTTCGATCACCGGCTACACCAACGCCATCAGTGCCACCGGCGGCACGTTCAGCCTCAACAATAGTGGCATCGTAGGAACCGGTTCGGTGTCGGGTGGAGTCCTGACCCCCGCCGGCACCGGCAATGCGATTTCCATCGTAACCGGGACCGTGACCAACGGCGGCACGATCAACGGCGCAGCCGGCGGCGTGGTCGCGACCGGCGCGCTCACGCTGACCAACAGCGGCACGATCACCAGTCGCGGCACCGGCACCGGCAATTTCGACGGAGTCACGGTTCTCGGCGCGGCCAACATCCTCAATGCCGGCACGATCACCGGTGGCGTCTATGCAGGCATCTACAGCGGCGGTGGCGGCACGATCACCAACGCGGCCGCAGGCCATCTCGTCGGCGCGTCCAGCCCGGGCATGGTGCTCGATGCGGGCGGCACTTTCAACAATTACGGTTCGTCGACCAACGGTGCGAGCGCCGGCATCTCCGGTAACGGAAACAGCGCGGTTAACCTCTTCGCCGGATCCACCACCGGCAGCATCGCCCTTGGCAGCGGCAACGACACACTGTCGATCTACAACGGCCGTGGGACGAGCGGCGCCGCGATCGTCGATTTGCCGAGCGGAATCACCTTGCAGAATGCCGGAACGCTGGCGTCGGCGAGCTTTGGCTCAGTCAACCTCGGCGGCGGTACCAACGCGCTGGTCCTGCGCGGCAGCGGCGACGGGAGCGCCGCGAACGGCGTCGCCGGGTCGCTTGCGCTCGGCAATGTCCGCAACGCGGGCACGCTGAGCAAGGCCGATACCGGCACCTGGACGCTGACCGGAAATGCGAACCTGTCGGGGATCACCCAGATCAACGCCGGCACAGGCTTGGCCGCCGGCACGCTCGTGTTCAACAACACCAGCAATCTCTATGCCGACATCAACGTCAATGGCGCGATCATCCGCGCGACCAGCGCAAATGCGTTCGGATACGGCGTGATCTACGCGACGGACCCGACTATCCAGTTCGGCGCGACCGGCAGTTATTCCAACGATATCATCCTGCAGTCTACGAACCCGGCCAATGATCCGACCCGTATCCAGGTGGACAGCGGCGTCACCGCTACTCTAACCGGGACGATCTCGGAGGACGGCGGCAACGCCCAGCCGCTGGTGTTCGACGGGCTCGGCACTGCGATCCTGACCAATTACGGATATTATACCGGCCTGACGTCGATCAACGCCGGCACCGTGATCGAGTCCAACACTGCTGGCGCGCTCGGCAGCGGCGATGTTACCATCGCGAGCGGCGCGACGCTGCAGTTCGACAATCAGACGGGCGGTGGCCTCAGCATCAAATCGGGTACCTATACCGGCGCCGGTACGATCCGCTTCACCGGCAACGCCGGTGCAGTGACGATCCTCGGTAACGCGGGTAACGTGACGTTCTCGCTTGGCTCGGGCGGCCTGGTCGACGTGCAGGGCGGAATCGTCGCCGGAAGTGCTTCGGGTCAGGGCTTCTGGACGGGAAATCTCGCTGACCTGAACGTGGCGGCTGGGGCGACGTTTGACGGTGTCGAGGGCAATATCCGGGTCGATGCGCTGACCGGGGCGGGTACCGTCCGCAACGGCTATTTCGGAGAGGGCAGCCTGACGCTCGGCGTCGACAATGGCGGCGGCGTCTTCACCGGCCTCCTCGCGGACAGCACCAATGCCAACAGCCCGCTCATCCTGATCAAGACGGGCACCGGCACCCAGACGCTGGCCGGGACCAACACCTATACGGGCAGCACCACCATTTCGGGCGGGGCGCTCGCATTGAGCGGCAATGCCTCGATCGCAACCTCCTCGGGTGTCTCCGTGGCGAGCGGGGCGACCTTCAACATCTCCGGGCTTGCCGGTAATACCAGTGTCACGAGCCTGACCGGGTCGGGCAGTCTCGTGCTCGGCGCCAACACGCTGACGATGACGGCGGCCCGCGGCAATTTTGGCCTGGGCGTCTCGGGCACCGGCGGACTTGCCGTGTCGGGCGTGACCGCGCCGGTGACCTTCTCGGGCACGCTTACCAATGCCGGCGGCCTGACGCTGAGCGCTGACGCGACGATTTCGGGCAGCGTGTCGAACAGCCATGCACCCGGCGCAGTCGTGCTCTCCGCAGACGGCGTCCAGCTCTCCATTGTCGCTGGTGGCACGGTCACGTCGACCGCGACGAGCGGCGCCGACGTCGCGGCGGTCTATGCCAGCGCGGCAAACGCGACCGTCAACAATGCCGGCACGATCAACAGCGGCGGGTTCGAGGGGGGCGGCAACGGCAGCCACGGCATTTACGCAGCTGGCGCACTGGCCCTCACGAACAGCGGTAACATCTTCGGCGTTCCCGCCGGTTCGGCCGCGACCGTGCGTAACAATGGCGTATTCGCATTTGATGTGTCGACGGTCACCAACACGGGGACGATCACCGGTGGGTGGGACGGCCTGTTCCTCGCAAGCGGCGGTACCGTCAGCAACAGCGGCACCCTGTTGGGCAATCTGTACGCGGGCGTCGAGATCGGCGGCGACGCGACGATCACCAATAATATCGGCGGCTCGATCCGCGGCGTGGGCGGCTCGAGCGCGGGACTGCTGATCAACGGCGGCGACGGCGTCACCGTCAACAACAACGCGGGCGGCACGATCCACGGCGAAGGCGTGGCCGGAATCTACAACCGCGGCACCGGCGCGATGACGATCACCAATCGCGGCACGATCGAGGGCATCGGCACGATCGGGATCCGTTCGGAGAGCGGGGGATCGCTGACCGTCGACAACATCGGCACGATCACGTCCGGTGGCACCGCTATCTCTGCGGTGGGCCAGGCGACCATCACCAATTCCGGGACGGTCACCGGCGGACTTTCGCTCGGTGGCAGCAACGATGCGCTGATCATGAACGGCGGTTCGATCGCCGGTTCGGTCGCACTCGGCGACGGCAGCGACGCCATCTATTGGAACGGTGGCACGATCTCGGGAACGCTCGACGGTGGTACGGGCAATGACGGGCTTTATCTGAACCGCGGCACGGCGACGACCCTGTCGCTGGCGTCGGTGAGTGGCTTCGAGGTCCAGAATCTCGTCACGAGCAGCCTGACGCTGACCGGCACCCGGTCCGGTCAATATGGCTGGGGGCTCGGCAACGCCACCACGCTGAACATCGGCGCTACCGGTCAGGCAGCACATTGGAGCACGGTTCTGAGCGCCGCGACCTTCAACGGCGACGGTGCGAAGGTCAATGTCGCGGCGGGCAGCGACGTGACCAGCAATACATGGGTGATCACCGGTACCGGCGCCAACGCGCAGGTACGTAACGAGGGCACGATCTCCGTCGCCTCGATTTATGCGGCCGTTAACCTGTCGGGCTACGGCGCGCAGGTGACCAACCTCGGCACGATCTCGACCTCGAACACGACCGGAAACTATTCGGTCGTCTACCTGTCGGGGGCGAATTCGCGTGTGGTCAACAGCGGCACGATCACCGGCGCGACGAGCGGCGGGCTGTATAACGGCGCCGTGTATCTCTCGGGCACCAGTGGCTATGTCGAGAATCAGCAGAACGGAGTGATCAACGGCCAGCGCGGCATCGTGCTCGGCGGCTTCAACGGCACCGCGATCAACGCCGGCACGATCAATGCGACCGTGGATAACGGCATCACGCTGGGCAATGGTGGGTCTGCGACCAACAGCGGGACGATCAACGCGCTCGGTGCCGACGGTGCCTGGGGCGTGCTCGTCACCGGTGGCAACGGCACGGTGACCAACTCTGGCACGATCTCCGCCGGGAGCGGCGTCTGGCTCCAGGGCCTTGGCCTGACGTTCACCGTGAACAATAGCGGCACGATCAACGGCACCGAATATGGTGTCAATGTCGACAGCGGCACCGGGGCAGTCGTCAACACCAACCAGATCGCCGCGAACCAGCTTGTCGGCGTGCGCCTGGCGCAGGGCGGCAGCCTGACCAATTCGGGCACGATCACCGGCGGAAGCGACGCGACGCTCGGCTACGGCGTCGCGGTCGAGGGCGGGGATGCCAGCATCACCAACCAGTCTGGTGGCACGATCAACGGCGGGACTGCGGGAGCGATCTGGCTCGCGGGCACCGGTACGGTGGCGCTCAACCTGGATACCGGATCGACGGTTAACGGCACCATCCGCGCGACTGGCAGCGGCACGCGGAACGTCGATATCTCCGGCGCCGTCCATGGCGACTATGAGGCCTCGTCGGGAGCGGGCATCGATAACGTCATCTTCCGCTCGGGTGGCTCGATCTCCAACGTCCATCTCGGCGATGGCGATGACAGCTTCACCTATTTCGGCGGTGCGATCGGTGGTCTGGTCGATGGCGGCGCGGGCAACGACAAGCTGTTCGCCGATTTCGGCGCCGGTACGAGCTACAATGTCAGCCTGGCCACGTTTACCGGATTCGAGAGCATCGGCCTTGTCTCGGGCGACCTGACGCTCACCGGCCCGAGCAATGATCCGGGCCAGGCGATCTATGCCGGCATTGGCGGCGCGCCTGCCGGCACGATCACCTTCGACGGCACCAGCGACCTGACCGGCGACATCTATGTCAATGGCGGCTCGATCCGCGCGAACACCGCGGGCGCCTTCGGCACCGGCACGATCCACATGATCGACCCGACCGCGACCTTCGGGGCGACCGGCACCTATGCCAACAACATCAGCCTCGAGGTCGTCACGCCCTCCTCGGCCAACCCGTCGACGCTGAACGCAGATAGCAACCTGATCGCCACGCTGACCGGCGCGATCACCACCAGCGGCGCAGCGGGCGTCGATCCGAACCAGGACCTAGTGTTCGGTGGCCAGGGCACGATCGTGCTCACCAATACCGCCAACAACTGGACCGGCGCGACCACGATCAACTCGGGGGCGGCGCTCCAGGGCGCCAGCGACACGATCTCGGGCTCGGCGATCCTCAACAACGGTACGCTCGCCTACCAGCAGGCCTATAGCGGCACCGTCTCTCAGAACATCACCGGCAACGGCTACGTCAACGTGAGCGGTCTTGCAGCTGGCAACGTCCTCACCTTCGCCGGCACCAACAGCTTCAACGGCACGATTCAGATCGCCGACGCGTCGAATGTCGCGATCAGCGGCGCGACCAGCTCTGGCAACGTCGCGACCATCGACATGGGCTCGGGCGCAAGCCGCCTCGACGTGACGGCGACGGGCAGCCTGACCAGCAACGGCTATGCCGTGACCGGTTCGGGTGCGAACCAGAGCGTATTCAACCTCGGTTCGATCACCAGCAATGGCAGCTACGCGATCTCCATGACCGGCGCCAATGTGCTGGTCGACAACAGCGGCAGCATCACCGGCATCCGCGCCTTCTCCACCAATGCCACCGACGCCCAGCTGATCAACCGCGCGGGCGGCACGCTCACCGGCACCACCTATCAGGCGGTGTACATGAGCAACGGCGGCACGATCGACAATTCGGGCACGATCGAAGCGTTCACCGGCTATCCGGCCATCTATTCGGCCAGCGGCGCCACCACGATCACCAACAATGCCGGCGGTATGATCACCGGCAACGGAACGGTCATCGCGGTGTATGGCGCCGGCTCGAGCCTGACCAATGCGGGCAGCATCACCTCGACCGCGGACACCGCAGTCTATCTGGCGAGCGGCGGCACCGTCACCAACTCGGGCAGCATCACGGCGAACGGAAGCGGCATTGGCCTTTGGACCAGTGCCGGCGGCACCTTCACCAACCAGGCCGGCGGCACGATCACCGGCGGCAATGCCGGCATGATCCTCGACGGCGCCGACCTGATCACGGTCAACCTCGAGGCCGGCTCGACCACCGACAAGATCTTCTCGTTCGGCAACGGCGCCCGCGTGATCAACATCTTCGGCACGCTGAACGGCAACTATGCCGGCGGCGCGGGCGATGATGCGATCACGCTCGGCACCAGCGCGACCGTGAACGGCGCGATCGACGGCGGCGCAGGCAACAACACGCTGGAGCTGACCGGCACCGGCGCAGCAACGTTGGGCGCGGTGAGCAACATCGCCAGCACGACCAAGTCGGACACCGGCACCTGGACGCTGGCCGGCCCGACCGACATCGCGGCCTGGACGGTGACCGGCGGCACGCTCGCCACCAACGGCGGCGCGATTGCCGACACCGCTTCGGTGGCGCTGAACGGCGGCTCGCTGCAACTGAACGGCAACGAAGCGATCGGAATCCTGACCGGCAACGGCACCGGCACCGCCGACCTCGGGACCAGCGTTCTGGCGCTCACCAACGGCACCGGCAGATTCACCGGCACGCTGAGCGGCACCACGGGCAGCCTGCTGATCGATGGCGCGAACCTGAGCTTCGGCGGCGCGGCCAACTATGCTGGCCTGACCGAAGTGCGCAGCGGCTCGCTCGCCCTCACGCCGGGCGCGACGGTCAACAGCGCCTCGACCCTGCTCGTCGGCAGCGCCGGCACGCTCGACCTCGGCACGACCAGCGTCGGCATCGGCGCGGCGCGCCTCGATGGCACGCTGAACGGCACCGGCACGCTGACCGCGAACACCACCGCGCTGAACGGCGCCACGGTGAACGGCAACCTTACCGGCGGCCTGCTGACTCAGGTCTCGGGCACCTCGACCCTGGTCGGGACCGCCAACATGAACGTCCTGGTCGGCGGCGGCACGCTGCTGGCCGGTGGCAACGACCGCATCGCCGACACTGCCACGCTGCAGCTGGACAGCGGCGCGACGCTCGACCTGCAGGCGTTCAACGACACGGTCGGCACTGCGGTGCTGAACGGCACGCTGGCCGGCACCGGCACGCTCACCGCCGGCCAGTATCAGCTGACCGGCGCGACGGTGAACGCCAACCTGGGCGCAGGCACCGTCTTTAACCTGGGTGGCAACTCGACCCTGAACGGTACCGCCGGTGGCAACGTCGCGGTCAATGGCGGCACGCTGACGCTCGGTGCCGCGAACCGCCTGGCCGATACTGCCACGGTGGCAGTCGCCTCGGGCGCGACCCTCGACCTTAGGGCATATAGCGACACTATCGGCACCCTCGCGCTGAATGGCACGCTAGCCGGCGCCGGCACGCTCACCGCCGGCCAGTACCAGCTGACCGGCGCGACGGTGGATGCCAACCTCGGCGCGGGCACCGTGTTCAACCTGGGCGGCACGTCGTCGCTGAACGGCAATGCGGCGGGCGGCCTCGTCGTCCAGGCCGGCGCGCTGACCCTGAACGGCACCGCTGGCGGTGACGTCGCGGTCAATGGCGGGACGCTGGCGCTCGGCGCATCGAGCCGCTTGGCCGACGCTGCGAATGTCTCCGTCGCATCGGGCGCCACGCTCGATATCGGCCGCTTCAACGACACGGTCGGCATGCTCGGCCTGGCGGGCACGCTCGCCGGCACCGGCACGCTCACCGCCAGTCAGTATCAGCTGGCCGGCGCGACGGTGAACGCCAACCTCGGCGCAGGCACCGTGTTCAACCTGAGCGGTACCTCGACGCTGAACGGCACTGCCGCGGGCGACGTCTCGGTCGAGGGCGGCACGCTGGCGCTCGGTGCGGCGAACCGCTTGGCCGATCCCGCCACAGTGGCGGTCGCCTCGGGCGCGACGCTCAACATCGGCGCCTTCAATGACACGGTGGGCTTGCTCGGCCTGAACGGCACCCTCGCCGGTACCGGCACGCTGACCGCCAGCCAGTACCAGCTGACCGGCGCCGCGGTGAACGCCAATCTTGGCACCGGCACGGTGTTCAACCTGGGCGGCACTTCGATGCTCAACGGCACCGCCGCGGGCGATGTCTCGGTCCAGGCCGGCACCCTGACGCTTGGCGCCGCGAACCGCCTGGCCGACACCGCTACGGTTTCGGTGGCCACCGGCTCGACGCTGAACCTGGGTGCGAACAGCGATACCGTCGCGGCTCTCTCGCTAGGCGGCACGCTGGCCGGCACCGGCACGCTGACCGCCGGCCAGTATCAGCTCACCGCCGCAACGGTGAATGCGAATCTGGGCGCCGGCACGCTGGCCAACATGGGCGGCACTTCGGTGCTGAGCGGCACGGCGGCGGCGAACACCGTCACCGTCCAGGCCGGCACGCTGCGCCTCGGCGCCAGCGACCGCCTGGCAGACACGGCAGTGCTCGGCGTCGCTTCGGGTGCGACCTTCGACCTCGCCAACTACAACGAGACCGTGGCCAGCCTGGCCGGCACCGGCACGATCGCGCTGGGCACAGGCCGCCTGACCCTGGCGAGCAACGCCAGCACGGGCTTCGGCGGTGCGATCACCGGCGCGGGCACGATCGACAAGCAGGGTACCGGCACGCTGACGCTGGCCGGCACCTTCGCCAACACCGGCCGGATCGACGTCTCGGCGGGCGCCCTCGCCTTCTCGGGCTCCAGCCAGGGCGGCATCCGCGTCCAGGGCGGCACGCTGATCGGCGGCGGCACGCTTGCAGGCGCGCTGACGATCGACTCGGGCACCTTCTCGCCGGGCGGCCTCGCCACGGGTGCGCTGGGCGCGATCAACCCGATCGGTAACTGGACCGTGGGCAGCCTCGTCGCCACCGGCGGCAACCTGCTCTTCGACTTCGGCGGCACGAGCTTCAACTTCGCCTCGGACAGCATCAAGGTGAACGGCACCGCGACGCTCTCGGGCGGCACCGTGGCGGTCAACGCGCTGACCTCGACGGCGAGCGACTATCGCTTCAACCAGCTCTACACGATCGTCCAGGCGAATAGCCTGACCGGCACCTTCGCCAACGGCAGCACCTTCTCCACGGTGTCGAGCAACCCGAACCTGAAGTGGCGCCTGCGCTACGATCTGGTCGCCAACGCCGTGGTCCTCCAGGTCCAGAAGAACATGGAGTTCAACGACGGTGTCTCGGCAGGCGACATCAACACACTGGCGGTGGCCAATGCGCTGAGCAACTCGACCACGGGCAACGCCTCGGACGCGTGGGCAGCGACGCTCAACACGATCACCGCGCTCGACACCAACCAGCGCGTCGCTGCGTTCAAGAGCTTCTCGGGCGAGGCACTGGCCGACATCTCGACGGCGACGATCTCGGCGAACAACCTGTTCACCGATCTGCTGCGCCAGCGCGTCGGCGACGGCAGCGATGCGCTGGTCGGCGGCGGCTTCAGCAACTCGAGCCTGGCCGATGTCCGCACCACCACCACGGCGGGCAACAACTTCGCCAGCGCGCTGGCGGGCGCGACCCTGCCGGGCACCGGTTCGGGTGATGACACCAGCCGCAGCGGCATCTGGGGCCAGGTCTATGGCGGCTACCAGAAGCTGGCTGAAAACGGCCCGCATGCCGGTGTCGAGAACACCACGGCGGGCGTCGCCATGGGCATCGAGACGAAGCTGGACGGCTTCACCCTCGGCATCGCCGGCGGCGTGGCGCAGATCGACTCCGACATGAACAGCCGGGCCTCGACCGTGAGCGGCAACCAGTATCAGCTCGGCGGCTATGCCAGCTATGATGCCGGCAGCCTCTTCGTCGCGGCTTCGGGCAGCTGGTATTCGGGCGACTTCGACAGCAAGCGCACGCTGTTCCTCGGCGGCACCACCAGCCTGGCCACCGGTGACGTCAGCTCGAAGGGCTATTCGTTCGGCCTCACCGGCGGCTTCCGCACCGAACTCGGCAACGGCCTGCGCCTCGCCCTGATCGGCACCGCCAGCAAGGTTAACGACAAGCGCGACGGCTTCACCGAAAGCGCAGCGGGCGGCCTCGGCCTCCAGGTCGCCTCGGCGAGCCGTGACCTATTCACCGCCTCGGGCGAGCTTCGCCTCGGCACCACGGTCAAGACCGGCGCAGGCACGGCGATGCCCTGGATCAGCATGGGCGTCCGCTACAATTCGGGTGACCTCGATACCCTGGGCGCGATGCGCTTCTCGGGTGCACCGGCCGGCACGGGTGCCTTCGGTGTCTCGGGCACGCGGATCGCACCGGTGCTCGGCACGCTGGGCCTCGGCATCGACGCACGGGCCAGCAAGAATGTCCGCCTGGGCATCGCGCTGGAAGGTGCAGCCGGCGAGAACACCCGCGAGGGCCGCGCGTCGGTTCGGGTGAAGATCGGGTTCTAACGAACCCGTAGTGTGGCGCGGGTACGGAATCCCATTTGGACCCGCGCCGCATTGGTTCGAACTGGCAAGACGGACACCGTCGATGCCCCTGTTCTTGAGGGGAGCTTTTAACTGCCATGCGCTTGCCCAGGGCGGCCGAGGGCGTTTCAGCGGTTGTACATCTGGCGGCGTATTTCGTACCGCCGACACGGACCTGATCCGGAAAAGCAACCCCGAGGAAACGCAAAGCCCGATTGCCGCGGCACGGCGCATGCTCCCGATGCCCGGTTCATCATGGCGAGCACCGCGCATGTTTAACGTCGGAACGGCTACCGTCCAGGTCTCGAGACCGATATGGTGGATTCCCGGCTCAGGATCGCGGGCGCAGCTCGCTCTCCAGGGTTGCGAATGTCTCTTGCAGCAGCGCTGGCATCGTGCGCGCGCCGGCCTCGCGGTTGAACGTCTCCGTGGACAAGCGAATGGCGCCCATCGCGATCATCGCGACCAGCTTAAGGGCGGGTTCCCGCTCCGGGCCGGGACAGCGCTCGCGCAGTGCCGCGAGCAACACTCTTTCATGCTCGACATAGCTGGCCTGCTTTCGGGCCTGCACGGTCTCGCTCGATCGCATCAGTCGATCGAGCGCGAGCATGTCGTCGGGAGGGACCGCGGCACACACCTCAAGGACAGCGTTGCGCACGGCCTCGATCGGTTGCTTGTCAGGGGCGGCTTTCCGCACTGCATCGGCGATCATCGCGCCCATACCGCTCTGCAGGGAGAGGAGTATGTCGTCCTTGGACTTGAAATAATGAAAGAAAGTCCGGCGCGATATTGCGGCAGCGGCAGCGACGTCGTCCAACGTGGTCGCATCATACCCACGTTCGAGGAAAAGGCGTATCCCGGCGTCCGTAATGCGCTGCATCGTCTCGCGTCGCTTGCGGGCCCGCAGGCCTTCCCCTGAATCCTCTTTGACGGATGACATCGGAAAATAGCCCTCTTGAAATATGCACTGAGTGCAAATATTATTCTGCACTCAGTGCAGATATATGGGCGGATGCGAAATGCGTAAATGGACGGCTGCGGACATTCCTCCGCAGGATGGCCGCACTGCGGTAGTGACGGGAACCGGCGGCTTGGGGTTCGAGACGGCGCTGGCCCTGGCGCGCGCGGGCGCGAAGACGATCATCGCGGGCCGCAACCTAGCTAAGGGGGCGGACGCGGCTGCTCGAATTTCCGCAGAGCTTCCCTCCGCGCATGTGCGGTTCGAGTTGCTCGATCTCGCGAGTCTGGCTTCGGTCGCGGCGTTTGCGGCGCGACTGGCGGACCGTGAGGAGAAGCTTGATCTCCTGATCAACAACGCAGGCGTGATGGTCCCACCAAGACGGGAGGTTACGAAGGACGGGTTCGAGCTTCAGTTCGGAACAAACTACCTCGGGCATTTCGCACTGACGCAGCTGCTGCTTCCCCAATTGCGCAGGGCAGGGGATGCCAGGGTGGTCTCGCTCTCCAGTGTCGCTGCGCGGAGCGGCGGGATCGACCTCGACGATCTCAACGCCGAGAAAAGCTACCGGCCGATGCCGGCCTATAGCCAGTCCAAGCTCGCCTGCCTGATGTTCGGCCTCGAATTGCAGCGCCGCAGCATCGCGGGCGGTTGGGGCGTGAAGAGCATCATTGCGCATCCCGGCGTCGCGCGTACCGACCTCCTGCACAATGCTCCCGGTCGCTGGAGTGGAATGGGCCTGGCACGGACACTGTTATGGTTCCTCTTCCAGCCGGCCCCCCAAGGGGCGCTCCCGACGCTCTTCGCGGCAACGTCTGCCGATGCCGAACCGGGCGGCTATTACGGGCCGGATGCACTGGGCGAGACGCGCGGATATCCTGCACCGGCGCGGATCCCACCGGCTGCGCTGGACCGGACGGCCGCGCGGGCCCTCTGGGAAACCTCCGATAAACTGGTCCATAGCGTCGGGAACTGACACGGCCCGCGGGGCAGCAGCCTGCCGCGCGTGGCGGACGTACCCGGCGCATTGCCACGTGCCTTCGAGGCCCCGCGCCTTTGGCGTGATGGAACAGCCGCCATTCCAAAATGTTCTCCTGGCGAATCTATCGCAAGTCGGGGAATGCATGAAAGAGCCTGAGTCGAATGAAGCGCGCCTCGCGACACTTTCCGATGATGAGTTCAAGGACAAGTTAGCTGCGGCGATTCCGCAGCTCCGTGCCTTCGGGCGGAGTCTGAGCGGCAGTCGGGATGTAGCGGACGATCTCGTTCAGGATACGATGCTCAAGGCATGGGCCGCACGCAGCCGCTTCGAGGCGGGGACGAACTTCAAGGCTTGGACCTTCACTATCCTGCGGAACATCTACTTCAGTGAGGCGCGGCGCAAACGCTTCACGGGTGAGTGGAACGATCTGGTCGCGGACCGGGTCCTTACCGCGCCCGCGAGTCAGGACAAGTCCGTCGAACTCCGGGACGTTATGCGAGCGCTCCAGCAAATCTCTGCCGATCAGCGCGAGGCTCTCGTCCTGGTGGCGGCTGCCGGAATGTCCTATGAAGAGGTGGCCGAGATCACCGGCGTTGCCGTGGGCACGGTCAAAAGCCGCGTGTCGCGTGCGCGCCTCGCGGTCGAGGCGCTCATGGAGGGCGGTGTCCTCAAGACGAGGCGCCACGACTTTGGCAACGCCGAAGCCGCCGTAGTCAACCTTTTTGCCTATCTGGATAGCATCCAGGCCCGTTACCAGGATGCCTCTGATCTGGGCGAGACGGCCGCGCTTCCAATCGCGGCCTGATCGACGCAGCTGCCGGCCGGATGTGAGACAGCGGTTCTGCGTCGGTCTCCCATTAGACCTTAAGCGAACGGTGGCGTCCGGAGCCAACGGTCAACTGCAACCCGATCCCTGCGCTCCAGAAGAAGTCGGCCCATGCCGCCTCGCTCCAAATGCGGGCAGGCGAGGCAGTGGCATGCGATATATGGTTGCCGGAGTCAGCCGGCGGCCAGCAGCTGACGGTAGAGGGCGCGAAGCTCGTCGACGCGCTCTTCGAGCGCCCAGTGCTCCAGCCCTTCGTCGAGCTTGCTGGCCAGGTCGCCGAGCTCGACCTGTCCGAACATCCCGGCTATTCCGGCCAGTTGGTGCGCCAACTGCTGGATTTCGTCACGGGCCATGTCACTGACCTCGCCTTGGTCGAGAACGATCGCAATCTTGGTCAAGGTGGCGACCTTGCGCGCGAGGTAGCGCGCTTCGAGCGATGGCTTGGGCAAGGGCGCCGGCGTTTCGGCACCGAGGATATCTGTGCCGGCGCCCTCGGCCGCCGAGGCGAGGAACCGTGAGAGCACGCGTTCCAGATGCCGGTCATCTAGCGGCTTGGTAAGCTGGTCGTCCATACCGGCGCGGGTGCAGCGGTCGAGATGCGTGGCCTGCGCGCTCGCGGTGAGTGCGACGATCGGGGTCGCCCTTTGCGGCGTTTCCAGCTCGCGGATCGTATGGGTTGCGGCAAAGCCGTCCATTATCGGCATCTGGCAATCCATCAGTACCAGGTCGAAGCTTCCGTTGCGCACCGCATCGACCGCCTCGGCGCCGTTGGTGGCAAGCGAAACGTCGAGGCCATAGCGCGACAGCGTGGCGAGCATGAGTTCCCGATTGAGATCGACATCGTCGACTACGAGGACTCGCCTGCCGGAGAAGTCGAGCAAGGGGGACCCCTCGGTCTTTCCGCGGCCTGCGGCAGGGCAGCCTTCACTTAAGGGGATCTCGAACCAGAAAGTCGATCCCTGGCCCTCTTCGCTCGTGAGGCCTATCTTACCCTGCATGAGCTCGATGAGCTGGCGGCTGATCGCCAGGCCAAGGCCCGTACCGCCATAATTCGAGCCCACTGCAGGCCCCGCCTGGACGAACCGATTGAACAGTGTCGCCGCTTTCTCCGGTGGGATGCCGGCACCGGTGTCCCGAACTTCGACGCGCAGGCGCTGATCGCCGCGCTTTCCGCTCGTCCAGGCCGTCAGCGTGACCGACCCTTCATCGGTGAACTTCACTGCGTTCGACAGCAGGTTGAGCACTACCTGGCGAAGCCTTGCGTCGTCACCCTCCATCCAGGCTGGGACATCCGATCCGATAAGGGCGCGAATCTCGATGTCACGCGCCGCTGCCTGCGGCTCCATCAAGGCGACGGTCTGCCGAATGAAGTCGTGCAGGTCGAACGAAGCGGAATCCAGCTCCAGCGCCTCGGCCTCGAGCTTGGAGAAATCGAGTACATTGTCGATCACGCCCCGCAGCGCCTGCCCGGCATTGTGGATGAGCCGCACGCGTTGCCGCGTCGTATCGCTGAGCTCCGGCGCCTCATCCAGGAGGCGGGAGAAGCCGATGATGCTGTTGAGTGGCGTCCGCAGTTCATGGCTGACATTGGCCACGAAGTCGGACTTGGACTTCACCGCCTGTTCGGCCTTAAGCGTCGCGGCGGCAAGCGCATCCTCTCGCCGTTTGCGGTCGGTGATGTCGCGCACCACGTCGATGAAGCCGGTCATGGCCTCGCCATGCGCATCGTGCAGGATGCCGATGCTCGATTCCAGCCAGATCCATTCGCCATCTGTGCGCTGCGAGCGCCAGCGCACTCGCTTGGCACTGCCCGTGCGAAGAAGCGTCGCATATTCGCGGCGGAGCGCGGGCAGGTCCTCACCGTGCACAAAGTCAAACGCTTGCCGGCCCAGCACATCGACCGGGTTCAGGCCCATGATCTTCTCGCACGATGGCGAGATAAAGGTGACGCGCCCGCCGAGGTCTGTCGTCGTGATCATGTCCGTCGAATTGCGCGCCATCAGGCGATAGCGGTTTTCCGCTTCGCGCTCGCTGGTAAGGTCTTCGACTTGTGCGATGAAGTGCGGCGGATTGCCGTCCTCTGCCTCGATCATCGACACGGAAAGGCGGACCCAGACTTCGCGGCTCGTCTTGTGCAGATAGCGCTTGTCGATCTTGTAGCTGCCGATCTTGCCCGCGATCAGCTCGGAGAGCTGGGCAAGATCCGCCTCCAGGTCATTGGGGTGGGTGATCGTCTGGAAGTTCAGCGTCGCGATCTCGTCGGGAGAATAGCCGACGATCCGCACAAATGCTTCGTTCACCCGGAGAAACGCGCCGTCGAGCGAGACGATCGCCATGCCGATCGGCGCGTGATTGAAGGCATTCTCGAACTGCTCAGTCCTTTTCAGGCGCTCCGATATGTCGTGCAGGAGCGCAGTGAATTCCCAGCCCCAGGGCGTTGCTGCAGCATTGATTGCGAGTTCCACCGGGATGATCTTGCCGCTGCGGTGCAACGCCTGGGCCTCGATGCGGCTACCGATGAGCGTCCCTTCACCCGTCGCCAGGAAGCGCGACAGCGCGGCGCGGTGGCGGTCGCGCAGGGCGGCCGGGACGATAAGGTCCGCCAGGTCCCGGCCGACGGCCTCCTGTTCCGGCCATCCAAAGGTCAGCTCTGCCTGACGATTCCAGCAGGTGATGACGCCGGCGCTCGTCATGGTGATGATCGCCTGATGCGCATTGCCGATGAGGCCCGAGAGGCGCTGTTCATTCGCCCGTAGCGATGCCTCGAGCGCGGTCCGCTCGCCGACTTCGCGGGACAGGGATTCGACGGCACGCGTCCGTTCCTCGAGGTAGCGCTCCGTGTCGACGAAGCGGAGCTGCTTGCGCATCTCGGCGGACAGCATCGCGCTGATCAGGCGCACTGCCTGCACGTCGTCCTCGCCAAACCTGCCGGGCGTGGGAGCGCATATCTTGACAACGCCGCGCACTGCCTCCGCGCTCAGGAGCGGGGCGCAGATCATCGCGCGCACGCCGGTGCGTGCGCAGGCTTCGCGATCGACCCTTTCATCCTTCGCCGTATCATTGCTTATGAGCAGCTCGCCGGTTGACGCGCAGAGCCCCGACAAGCTGCCGGTGCGGCCCACGCGCAGCCCCAGGAATTCCTGCATCGCCTGGCTGGCAGCCTTGTAGACGAGGGAGTCTCCGTCTATGAGTTCGACCACCACGCCAGCGCCCTCCACGAGGATGCCAAGCTCGTCGACCACGACCTGCATGAAGCGATCTAGGTCGAGATCCGTTTCCGCCAGCCGCGCCTGGGCGAGGGCCAGCGCTTCCAGCCGCTGCTCCCGGTCCGCGGCCCGCATGGCGTGGGTCTCATGACAGTCCGCCGGATCGGGGCTGGGTGCATGATGAAGCATAGAAATCCTGTAAATTCAGTCGGATGAACGGATTGATAAGCCTTTCATCGGTGCAAATACGGATAGCAATTGCCGCAAGAAGCCATTCGGTGGCCGCAATCGCGGCGCGTTGGCTCGGGCGGCCCGTGGCAACGGCTTCTAGCTGAACGCGCAAAGTGGCCTGCCGGACCAGAATGTACCCGTGGGAATGCGCGCAATCCGTTCCGGTGCGACAATGCCGCTCTACGAAGTCAAGTTTCCTTGTCGACAGCGAAATCGCGCGCGAGCGTGATAAAGGCCTGGAAGGCTGCGGAGGAATTGCGCCGATTGGAGTAATAGAGACACAACGGTGCAAGCAGCGGCGTCCAGTCTTCCAAGATTTCAACCGGTCGCCCGACCGCGGTGTCCTCCCGCACATCTGTCTCTATGAAGTAGCCGATCCCCATGCCGTTCGTCGCGGCGATCCGCGCCAGAGAGGTTTGGTCGAGGGTAAGCGGCGGAGAGCGCGGCCACGCGCAGTGTGGGACGCCCTGACACAACAGCCCTGAATCCAGCGACCTACGCTAGTCTACGCAACTACCGCCAATTGCACGCTAGCCCCCTACTGGCACTAGAGAGCCTCTTTTCACCGCGCACCATTCCTGCCCAACTCACCCCGGGGAGCACCACTCGCAGACACTAGATGCAAGGTGATATCAATGCAGACAAAAAAACCAGACCGCATCCTCCGCATCAAGGCCGCGCTCGAGCACACCGGCCTCAGCCGCTCCACCATGTACCGCAAGATGCAGAACGGCAGGTTCCCCAGGAACGTCCAGATTAGCACCCGCTGCGCGGGCTGGCGGGAGTCTGCGATCACCGATTGGCTCAAGAACCCGATGTACTACAGCGCCCATGATGAGACTTCTACGGCGCGGGCGGCCGCACGGAGCTAGCGGGAGATGGCCTTTGCCAAACAAGCGGGTGCGCCAGCCCCAGTCTTCATTACCGTGGAAGAGTTCGCTGCCCTTGCTCGCCTCTCGCGTCGCCAGATCGATCGTTTGCGGAAACGCAGGCCGGCCGGCTTCCCACGCGAATATGAGCTTGGAGATTCCTCCAGTAAGCACCGCCGCTGCCCCCGCTTCCGGCGCGCCGATGTGCTTGCCTGGCTGGAGACACGGGCATTGTGGTGAGGCCGCAACGCGATCGATCTGCCGAAATCGCCGGCCGGTTCGATCCGACGCGCGCAAGCGGGTAGTCCAGCGGCCTGACCTCCACGCCCGAGACCACCGCACGCATGACCGGCAGCGTGCGGCACGACACTATGGCGGCGGGGTGGTCCCAGCTTCGAGGACCCTTGGCGGCTCCCCGAAGGGTGCAGGGACTGCTCGAGGTAAGTACCAGTCCGGGCGGCTAGGTTTTGAATGAACGATGCCCGCTAGCGTGTTTTACTCCGCAGTACCGCGAGCACCGCATCATTCTCTGCCGGTGTCCCGATCGTCACTCGGATTCAGTCGCCCAGCGGTGGGAACGGGTGGGCTATGGCGATATGCGCTCGCTCGAATGCCTGGCGGAGGTCAGGCGCGGATTTGGGCCTGAGAAAGATGAAGTCGGCGCGGCTGTCCGTCCGTTGCCAACCGAGGCGGTCGATCTCGTGGTGGAGGCGTTCGCGCTCACGCGCGACGGCATCGTCGACGAAACGGACATGCCCCTGGTCTGCGCGCAGTGCTCGCTGCGACCAGGGCCGAGCGCGATAGCGAATGTGGTGCGCCGATCCCCGCACCTCGCAGGCCCTTGCCTAGGGGCGCGGGCGCAACGGCATAGCCGATCGAAAGGGCTGCCAGCCGATAGATCTTGGCAAGTGTGCGAAACACCAGGACATTGGCACCTGCGCGGACATACGGATCGCGCTCCGCCGCGCGAGATCGTCATATTCCAGATAAGCTTCGTCGATGAGGGTGCGCTTCGCGGCATCGAGGATGAACCTATCGAGCGCGGCACCATCGCTCAGGGTGCCCGACGGGTTGTGCGGGTTGACCAGCGATACGGCGAGCGTGCGTTCGTCGATCGTTGCCGACAGCGCCGGGAGATCATTTTCCAGCTTGCCGTCAAGCGGGATGGCTACGCCCTTGCCACCCAGCGGCGCGGCGGAATCCAACAGTGCGGTATAGCCCGGCGAGGAATAGTCGATGGTACCGCCGCTGCGCTGCCTGGCCAGATACAAGCCGAGGGGCTCGAGCATTTCGCCGATCACGACCTGCTCGGGGCTGACCTGCTGGAGGGCCGTGATTTGGCGGCTGAGGGCATCGACTTCCGATTATCGACATGGCGATGCAGGTTGGAAAGATTGCCTGTTATCGCGTGCGCGACAGCCCGAACGCGTTCTCGTTAAGGATAGGCGAATGTCATGTAACCCAATTTGTATCCCGATTTTCCTTGACGTATTTTGTTGAACTCGGAACAATTGTCCAAGCCGCAGAAATCTGCGGTTTTCGGTTGTCTGGTATTTAGTTCATTCGGATTTTGGTACCGTGTACCGAAGGTTCGAATCCTTCCGCCCCAGCCAACCGATCCTCGCGATCGGTCTTAAGTCACTGCAAAATATACGGTCCTATATGGGCGTTCCGAATTCGGTCGAACCGGGTTCGGACCTGGGCTGACCATCGACACAATTGAAGGGGGAGCGCGCATCGCGCCCGGGCACGCCTTGAGCGCGCGCCCGAACATACTCCCGCGCGGATTGCCGCATCAGCGAATTGATGCGTGCCAGATTGTCTCGCGTGATGAAGCCGCTGTCTGCGTCCAAAGCCAGGGCGAGCTTGGGCGAAATGGGAATGACGCCATGCATCGGCACGTCAGGAGCGCAAAACTCGTCTTCGAGCGGACGGATAATGCCCCAGCGCCTGCCCTCGAGCTGTTCGTTGAGCTGCATAATGGCGAGAAGGATCGATTGTCCGTTGAGCTCCCTGAATGGATAGGTGCTGTCGGGCGCGATGGCCATGATGCCGCGCTTTTCGAGCAGTTCCAGCGCGTCCGCGCTCAGCTCTCGCGTTGTCCCCGGACTACCCCTTGGCCGGACACGTTGCATCGGAAGGTGACGCAGTTCCGCGCGAGCGCGCCAAAGGCCGAAATACTCATTGATGGTCTCGACCTGCCCGGCTGTGAATTTGGCCGGTGGATCGAGAATGATGGCTCGGCCAGCGCCTGAAACAGATCCAGGGCCGCAACGGCGCCAGGCAAGCCACGCGAAATCACCCGGCATGCACCTGGCCGCAGCTTCGCCATTCCCGGACGTTGCGCGGCACTTCAACCCAGAGCGCGTGACCTTGGTAGCGGCCTTGGAAATTATTTTCAAATTTGGAAATTAGTTTCATTTTCGCATCTTTCGCAATTGACAGGGGGCGTGGGGTCCGGTCAACTATTGCGGCAACGAACCGAGTCTTATTGTTGAATCGCAACATATTGCGGGCGGCTGCTGAGGAATATTTGTCCTCGGCGGAGGAAGTGTTGCGGGTCGCATTCGGTGATGCTTGTCGTTCGTGTTCTGCGTTCCAGGGGGTCAATCATGCGTCTCTTGTCTGCGATTCTGGTTCTGGCCGGCGGGCTCTCATTTGCGCATCGGGCATCCGCGGGCGAAACCGTGACGTACACCTATGATGCGAAGGGCCGCGTCGTGCGAGTGGCGCGCTCGGGCAGCGCCAATAACGGCGTCGTCACTCAATATACCTATGACAAGGCCGGCAACCGCAAGCGCGTTGTCACCACCGGCTCGGCGAACGCGCCGCAATAGCCGGCAGTTCGCCAACCTCTCACATTCCAGCTGTCCAAGCTTAGCGGGGGCTCTCAATGCGTCTGAATTCTTCTGCGCGTGCCGTTGGCGCGTGCGCTCTCCTGTGTGCGTCCGTTTCCATGCCGACATTGGCTTATGCGCAGACTGCGGGTGAAGTGCCCGCGCCGGAGCGCGTGCTGTATGACGAGAACGGCGTCAACGTGGCAACCGGCCAGTACCGGCTTCCTCGGGACAGTTTCACCGTTGGGTCTGGTGTTGGCGCTCTTACGGAGACGCGGATCTATGGGCGTCAGACGCTGCAAGATGCCAGAATTACCCTGCCAAATCCCTATGCGACTCCCGCTGGGTCGCCCCTGCCGGTTTCCACGGGCGACAAGACCTACAATTTCGCGCGCAATGGCAGCGCGTTTGTGGCGGCTTCGGACGGTGCCACGCTTTCGATCGTCGGCAACTACTACCAGCTGAAGCTGCTCGACGGGACAAAGTACACATATGGGCTCATCGAAAAGGCCTCGGTGCATCGGGATGGCCGTCAGACGAACTATGATGCCTATGCATATCTGACCACGATTGAATATCCCGACGGACTGAAGACCACCCTCAATTGGCAGGCGGACACATATTGTGTGCTTGGTCGGAACCGTCAGGAACTTGACGACGTGGTTTGCCTGCTGACGCCGAATGTGAGCGCTGGTCCGGCGCCGCAGGTGTGGCTGACCCGGCTGACGTCCGTATCGAACAGCGCCGGTTATGGGATCAACTACGCTTATGCGGGTTCGTCGGTGTCCAATGGCTTCTCGGCGCCGACGGCGACGCAGATATCCAGCTGGAAGCGGCTGGTCAGCGCAGGGGGATCGAATTCGCAAGGGGGCAGTGGGGTTTTGCCGAGCGCGTCCTATGCCTTCGCGACCACCGCGATCACCAATGGCACGGTCTATACCGATGACGTGACGGACGGGCTTGGCCGCGTTTGGCATTATACCCGTCAGCTGGGTGGCTCCGGCAGCTATGATGCGGTGCGCCGGCCGGGCAGCGGTTCCGATAATTTTCGGATCAACTTCACGGGTGTTGCTGCGGTTAGCTCGGTTGTCCGGGATGGGGTGACCTGGACCTATTCGTTTACGAATCCCACGGCCTCGACATCCGCGCTTACGGTGACCGATCCGGTCGGTCGTGTCCGCAAGTACCAGTCTGATCTTGCGGTCGGCTTGCCGACCCGGATCGAGGACGAATATGGACGCGTTACCGCCTATAGCTACGATACTTCGGGGCGCCTGAAGACCGCTACCTCACCGGGTAATCAGGTCACCACCTACGAATATGACAGCAAGGGCAACTTGCAGAAAACCACAGTCACTGCGGTTGGAGGGGCCACGCTGGTCACCTCGGCCACCTACAACGACTATAGCTGCACGATTGTCGGCACCTGCAACCGAATGGCGACCAGCACCGACGCTGCGGGCGTCGTGTCCACCTATGGTTACGATGCGACCCATGGCGGCGTCACGTCGATCACCACGCAGAATTCCGGCGGCGTGAATCCGAGCACCCAGGTGCGATACTCGCAGATCGCCGGGGTGTGGCTGCAAAGCTCAACCTGGAGCTGCCGGACCCAGGCGAATTGCGAAGGCACTGCCGACGCGGTGAAGACGGCTACGACCTACAATGCCAATCTCCTGCCGCAGTCGGTCACCACTGGTGCCGGCGATGGCTCGCTCCAGGCGACCACCAGCCTCACCTACACCGCGGCGGGGGACGTCTCGACCGCGGATGGTCCGTTGCCGGGTGCGGACGATACGACGCGATATTATTACGACGCGGCGCGCCAGTCGCTCGGTTCGGTGGGGCCGGATCCGGATGGCAGTGGTGCCCTGCTGCGGCGCGCGGCTCGCATCGGTTATGACGCGCAGGGGCGGGCGACTACGGTTTCGGTGGGCACGGCGTCGGATCAGGGAGACGCCGCGCTTGCCAACATGGCTGTGCTTCAGGTGGAGACGAGCACCCTGGACGCCGCTGGTCGCGTGCAGTCGTCTGCGCTTTCGTCCGGTAGCACGACCTATTCGCGTGTCGACTACGCATATGATGCCGCCGGCCGTTCGACCTGTGTTGCGGTGCGAGTTCGGTCCGCGGTTCTGGGCGCTCCGGGAGATGCCTGTGTGGGGGGCTCCGATCCGGATTTCGGCCCGGACAGTGTCTCGGTCATCCAGTACGGCGCGCCGGGCTCGGGCAACCCGGCCTGGACGAGCGTCACCAGTGCCTATGGGACGGCCGATGCCGCGACGGAGACATCGCTCCAGACCGCGACCGGCGAACTGGCGAGCGTCACGGACGGGAACGGCAACGTCACTTCCTATGCCTATGACGGATTCGATCGTCCCTGGCGCACCTGCTTCCAGACGGCCTCGAGCAGCGCCTGCGCAACTTCGCCAGGGGATTATGAGCAGCTTGGGTACGATGCGGCAGGGCGGGTAACCACCGGTCGCCTGCGGGATGGCCAGACGATCACCTATGGCTATGACAATCTTGGCCGGGTGGCGAGCAAGGTCACGCCGAACGACGCATATCTCGATTGGGACGTGACCTATACCTATGACCTGCTCGGGCGCCTGACCAAGGCAACCGGCAATGGCTATGCCGTCAACGCGTTCACCTATGACGCGCTCGGGCGCGTCGTGAACGAGGAAAACTACAACGCGGGCACCCTCCATGCCTATGATCTTGCCGGGCGCCAGACGCGGATCACCTGGAGCGACGGCTTCCGTGTAGACTATGACTACAATGTAACCGGCGAAGTCACTGCAATCCGCGAGAATGGGGCGACCTCTGGCGCCGGTGTGCTTGCGACCTATAGCTATGACAATCTTGGCCGGCGCACGAGCATCACGCGCGGCAACGGCACCAGCACCGGCTACGGCTATGACGCGGGATCGCGCCTTTCGTCGCTGACCCAGGACCTGGGTGGCGGTGCCTATGACTTCACCACCGGTTTCACCTACAATCCCGCAGGCCAGATCGCATCATCGACGCTTTCGAACGACATCTATGCCTGGAATGGGCATTATAATGTGGATCGGCCCTATTCGATCAACGGCCTCAATCAGGTGACTGCCGCCGGCGGCACGTCGCTGGGCTATGACGGGCGCGGCAATCTGACCAGCTCTGGCAGCTCGGGCTATGCCTATACCTCGGAGAACCGGATGTCGTCCGCGCCGGGCGTCACCATGGTCTATGAGCCGGCGGGCGGGCAGTTGCTGCAATATTATACCGGTCCTTCGGGAGATACGCGCTTCTCATGGTCCGGCAGTCAGATGACGGCGGAGTACAACTCGACCAGCGGGACGATCCTGCGCCGTTATGTCTGGGGTCCCGACGGCGACGAGCCGTTGGTGTGGTACGAGGGCTCGGGCACCGGCGACCGTCGCTGGCTTCATGCCGACGAACGCGGCTCGGTGGTGGCTGCGACCGATGGTTCGGGCAATGTCGTCGGCGTCAACCGCTATGACGAGTACGGCATTCCTGCCGCGAGCAATATCGGGCGCTTCCAATATACGGGGCAGGCGTGGATGCCCGAGCTGGGGGTCTATTACTACAAGGCCCGCATGTACTCGCCCACCCTTGGCCGTTTCATGCAGACCGATCCGATCGGATACGGGGACGGCCTCAATTGGTATAACTATGTCTCGGGTGATCCCATCAATTTCACGGACCCGACCGGCCTCATCGGTGGTGATGGCGGCGTCGACGATCCGGAAAATAGCATCACCGTCGAGGGGGATCTGTTTCGGATGTGCGCCTTGCAGAGCAAGATCTATCAGAATGGGCGCTGTGTTGACATCTTCTCCGGAGGCTGGTTTCCGGTTGGGTTCTTTGGCCCCGGCGGCGGTGGCGCTCCCCGGGATCCCGTTGGCCGAGGGCCGGTCCTGACCGATACCGCATGGCGGCAAAGCACCATCCGCCCTTGCACGAAGACGGAGGCTATTACGCAGGTCGTCGGGTTATCGGCTACGCATGTGGGCATGTCGGCGAAGAAGACCGGCGATACTGCCGTTATGGTGGGCGGCGGCATCGCCGGAGCCAGCGCTTTGCTGGGCGGTCCGGTCGGAGCAGCGGCGGGTGGTAGCGTTGGTGGCGCAGTTGCCGCTGGTGGGGCGCTTCTTTCGAGCGGAGGCCGCCTGATGAGTATTACAGGTGCCGTCACGGCCTTGGCTGGAGGGGCGTCCGTCAGGAAACTTGGCCGGCAGGTTATGGTTGATTTTCTGCCAATGAGCTTCATGTACAAAAAGACTGCTGAAAAATATGCGGACAAGGCTTTGGATTTTATCGGAGCAACCGATAGGCCTCGGTGTATAATTCGATAAATATATTGGTGATTGCATGAGTATCGTTTTTGGATTTTCTGCGATTATTGTCGGATTGGCAATAATATTTGGCGCGGTCTTCATATCTCATCATGGTATGGATTATCCGATATTGGTATATATTGGATACTTCATATGCTTAATTGGCATATCGGTAATCTCTGTCTGGGTGATGGAGTTCGTAAGGAAGCTGTTCAAGCTAAAGTAATACGAATTTCAGCACTGCTGGGGGCGCAATATAACTCGCCTGCGATGAAGATTGGCCTGAATGACCAGCTGGGCTCGTCGGGCCGGGGCCGACTGTATAGTTGGCTCCGGCGCCCTTGGTTCGCGGCAGCTGTCGCGCCGCGTCGGTCGGCGACTACCCGATGACCTGCAATTGTATCTCCGTTTGTCTGGACCGCGCTTACGCAGTGCTTGTGCGGCGGGCCTCCACCAGCGCGATCGCCTGATCCACCAGTTGTTCGACGCGCTCGGGCTGGAGTTCGCGCCGCAGCAGCGCAGCGTGATAAATGATGCTGCCGACCAGCGTATGGCTGGCGAAGTCCAGGTCGGCCCGCGTCGCCCGGGGATCGATGCGAAGCAGCTCGCGCCGATAATAGTCGATCTCCTGGTCCATCTGCCGCTCGGTCGCGGCGCCCAGCTCGGCATTCGCGCGCAGGGTCGCGTCGAGCTTCAGCAGCGCGCGGCCCTGATGGCCCGACATCAGCGTACGGCACGCCATGGCATGCGCCAGCAACGCCTCGCGCGGCGTCATCTCGGGCAGGATCACCGGCTCCACCGCGCGTGAGGATTCGTCGAGGATGGTCGCTAGCAGCGCGTCCTTGGAGGCGAAGCGCCGGTAGAGCGTCGCGCGGCTGCAGCCCACGCTCTCCGCCAGCGCTTCGAAGGTCAGCCCCTCATAGCCATGGTCGGCAAGCAGCGCCCAGGCCGTGTCCCGGATATTGGCGTCGATCTCTCCGTCACGCGGCCTTCCCCGGCCGCGCAGGCCTTCATTCTCGGCATTCAAGATTCTTCTCGCTCCTGCAGCAATTCTGTCACGGAATATCGATACGTGACCGTCTCATAAATAAAGCGGGGTTGGAAGCATGTATAGATTTCTTCTTTGTTCCAGCATGTTGATCCTCGGTGCGGCGCAGGCCCATGCCCAGGTTCGCAACGAGTCCAATCGCATCGATTCGCCGGTGAAGGTGGCACAGGACGGTGCCGCGGCCCAGCCGGCGTCGGCCGGCGATGACACCGTAATGGGGGACGACATCGTCGTGACCGCCCAGAAGCGCGAGCAGCGGATCACCGACGTGCCGATGGCGATCAGCGCATACAGCGCCGAGAATCTCGAGCAGATCGGCGGCACCGAGCTCAGCAAGGTCTCGGCGATCACGCCCGGCTTCGTGATCCAGCTCCAGGACAAGTTCGCGCCGGGCTTCTCGGTGCGCGGCATCACCTCGAACGACTTCCAGCCCCAGGCCGAACTGCGCGTCGCGGTGTTTCAGGACGGCGTGCCCGTCACCCAGGCGACGGCTTCCTATACCGAGCTGTTCGACATCGACCGGATCGAAGTGGAGCGCGGCCCGCAATCGACCCTGCACGGCCGTTCGGCGCTGAACGGCGGCGTGTCGATCTACCAGAAGCGTGCTGCCGATACTTTCGGCGTCGAGGCCAAGGTGGCCGGCGGCAATTACAATTACTGGTCGGCCCAGGCGGTGGTGAACCTGCCGGTGAGCGACACCTTCGCGGTCCGCATCGGCGGGCTCGCCCGGCAGCGCGACGGCTTCGTCTCGGACACCCAGTCGGACCGCACCTACAATGCGGTGAACGCCCAGGCGCTCCGCTTCGCCGCGCGCTGGACGCCGAGCGACGATTTCGAGATGAACCTGATCGCCACCTATGACCGCGACGACACGCGCGGCGGCGTGCCGTTCAAGTCGCGCACCTTCCTGCCGCTCGACCAGAAGACCGGCGCGATCGTCGGCGACCTGAACTTCTGGACGCCCACCCATCTCGATACCTTCGGCAGTTTCCGCGAGCCGATGTTCAAGCGCGACATCGTCAACATCAGCAGCACGCTGGACTGGCAGCTGAGCGACCGGCTGAGCCTCACTTCGATCACCGGATTCCGCTGGGCGGACGCGTTCCAGTCGGGCGACAATGACGGCACGCCGACCAACATCATCGCCTATGAGCAGCGCAATTACGGCTATCAGGTGTCGCAGGAGCTGCGGCTGAACTTCAAGGATGTCGGCCCGTTCCAGGGCTTTGTCGGCGCCAGCGCCTTCCGCGCCGACAACGGCATGGACTTCAGCCTGGGCTATGACGAACGCGCAATGGCGCTGCTGCTCGGCGGCCAGCTCCAGGCGCTCGCGCCGCGCGGGCTGACCAATGCCCAGATCAACGCGCTGCTCGGGCCGACGGCGGCGGCGCTCAAGCCGTTCCATGTCGATCAGCAGATCTCGCACGCGAAGATCATGACCTATGACCTCTTCGCCGACGTCACCGCCGATCTCGCGCCAGGGCTGCAGCTGTTCGGCGGTGGCCGCGTGACCTTCGACAAGAAGGAAGCGTCGCTGCAGGGCCTGACGCCGCTGGGCGTCAGCCGGCTGACCGGACGCGGCCTGCTGCTGCAGCCGACGCCGGGCGGGTCCGTGGTCGAAGGCGAGAACCGTTCGAACACGCTGACCGGCCGCGCCGGCCTGCGCTATTCGCTGAGCAAGGACGTCAACCTCTATGCCGTCTACGGTATCGGCAAGCGGCCGGAGGTGGTGCAACTGCTCAACACCGGCCTGGCCCAGATCATCCCGGCGGAATCGCTGCAGTCGGTCGAGGCGGGCATCAAGACCCGCACGCTGGGCGGCCGGCTGACCGGCGACCTGTCGATCTATCACTACAGATACAGCAACTTCCAGACGCTGGGCACGGTCAACGGCACGATCGGCACGATCAACGCCGGCAAGGCGGACGCGACCGGCATCGAGGCACAGCTGAGCTACACGCCGCTCAACGGCATCCGGCTGTTCGGCAGCTATGGCTGGAACAAGGCGCGCTTCAAGAACGGCATCTATGACGGCAACCGCTTCCGCAACAGCCCGGACAACAAATATGCGATCGGCGCGGACTTCTATGCCGATGTCGAGGGCGGGCGGTTCAGCTTCGCGCCGCTCTACAGCTGGCAATCGAAGATGTTCTTCGACGACAATAACGACCGCCCGGACCTGCAGGTCCGCACCCCGGCGGCCTATAGCGACCGCGTCGTCGACGAATATCAGGGCGCCTTCGGCCTGCTGAGCGCGCGCCTGTCGTTCACCGGCACCGGCGACCGCTGGACCTTCGCGCTGGTGGGCGACAACCTGACCGACCGGAAGTTCATCGTCGATGCCGGCAATACCGGCGACAATTTCGGCATCCCCACCTTCATCGCCGGCACCCGCCGCACCTATCGCGCCGAATTCGGCGTGAAGTTCTGATCCCGCATCTCAGGAGCAAGACCATGCGCAAGACAGCAGCACTTCTCGCCGCAGCCGCCCTGATCGGGGCGGTGGTGCCGGCGCTGGCCCAGGACCGCAGCTTCACGATCGCCGCGGTCCCGGACACGCAGAACTATACCGACTATACCCACCAGACCGCCGAGGGCTTCAAGTTCGACGCGGACCGGATGTTCCTCGACCAGATGGCGTACATCGCCGCCAACCTCCGCTCGAATGGCGGCGACATCGATTTCGTCACTGCGCTGGGCGATGTCTGGCAGCACCAGACGCTGACCATCGATCCGGGCCACGCCGCGCGCGGGTTCAAGCGCGTCGCCAACCCGATCCTCGACGCGCATTTCGCGCCGACGCCGAAGGTGACCACGGTCGAGATCGCCACGGCGCGCAAGGGATACGAGATGATCGCGGGCAAGGTGCCCTTCTCGGTGGTGCCGGGCAATCACGATTACGACGCGATGTGGACTGACTCCAGCCACCCGCCGGCGGCGAAGTTCACCGACATGTCGAGCCTGGGCATGCTGCATCCCGGCGGGCTGGACAATTTCCGCTCGCTGTTCGGCGCGGACAAGCCCTTCTTCAAGAACAAAAGCTGGTACGTCGCCAGCCATGATGGCGGTGCCGACAGCGCCCAGATCTTCAAGGCGGGCGGCTATACTTTCCTGCACATCGGCCTGCAGTTCGACGCGCCCAACGCCTCGCTCGAGTGGGCGGCCAAGGTGATCGCCGAGCATCCCGGTCTGCCGACCATCGTCTCGACGCACGACTATATGACCAAGGAAGGCGCGCGCGTCCCCAATCCGATCATCGACGGCCATGCCGTGGATGCGGAGGACAACAGCCCGCAGATGGTGTGGGACAAGTTCATCAGCCAGCACGACCAGATCTTCCTGGTGCTGTGCGGCCATGAGCATGGCCAGGCGATGCGCATCGACAACAACCGCGCCGGCAACCCGGTGTGGCAGGTGCTCGCCGACTATCAGGACCGCCGCCAGAGTGCGATCGATGCGGGCGCGAAGATGGGGCCGGGCGAGGGGATCGGCGATGGCTGGCTGCGGCTGATGCGCTTCGACATGGGCAGCGCGACCCCGACGATCCAGGTGCGCACCTATTCGACCCACTACAAGAAGCAGAGCCGCGATACCGCCGAATATGCCGCGTGGTACAAGGCGGCGGAAAAGCCGAAGCTGAGCGACGAGGCCTTTCACGGCGAGGACGATTTCAGGATCGACCTGACCGGCTTCCGCAAGCGCTTCGGCGATCCGCGCTGATCGATGGAAATGGGTCCGGTCGTGATCGATCGGGCCCGTTCCGCATCCGGTTCGGCTGCGGGGAGGGGCTAGCGCCCGCCGATCCAGGTCGCGATGACCTTTCCCGCATCGTCGAGCAGCACGAGGTCCGCCGTATGGCCGGCGGCGATGTGGCCATGCGTCTCGGCCAGGCCGATCAGCGCCGCCGGGCTCGCGCTTGCCATCTCCACTGCCGTCGCCAGGTCGACATCGAGCATCGACATCGCGTTCCGCACGGCGGCGGCCATGTCGAGATGCGAGCCGGCCAGCGTCCCGTCGTCGCTGCGGCAGGCGCCGTCCTGCACGGTGATGCGGCGCCCCTGAAGCAGGAACGCGCTCGCGTCCGAGCCGACCGAGGGCATTGCGTCGGTCACCAGCATGAAGCCGCTGCTCGGCTTGCAACGCAGCGCCAGGCGAAGCGTCGCGGGGTTCACGTGATGGCCGTCGACGATCACGCCGCAGGTCAGTTCAGGCGAATCGAGCGCCGCGCCGACCATTCCCGGCTCGCGCGAACCGAGCGGCGACATCGCGTTGAACAAATGGGTGACGCCGCGCATGCCGGCGGCCACCGCCGCCTTGGCCTGGGCATGGCTGGCATTGGTATGGCCCGCTGCCACCACCACGCCCGCGGCGACCAGCCGCTCGATGTCGGCGATCGCGACTCGTTCGGGCGCCAGCGTCACCAGCGTACGCCCGCGCCTGAGCCCGGTAAGAGCCGTGATCCCTTCGGCATCGAGCGCTCGGATCTTCTCGGCCGAATGGATGCCCTTGCGATCGACGTTAAGGAACGGGCCCTCGATATGGATGCCGAGCACCCCGGGGACGCCGGCTTCGATTGCGGCGTCGACCGCGGCCACGGCGCGGCGGATCACCTCGAGATCGTCGCTGATCAGCGTTGGCAGGAAGCCGGTGGTGCCGAAGCGCCGGTGCGCGGCACCGATCGCGGCGATGCCCTCGACGGTGGGCGCATCATTGAACAGCACCCCGCCGCCGCCATTCACCTGGGTATCGATGAAGCCGGGGACCAATGTGCCCGGCAGCGACTCCTGCTCGGCATCCGGAGGAAGGGCGCCGACCGGGACCAGGCCGAAGATGCGCGCGCCATCGACCAGCACGGCGATGCCGGCCTGCAGCGCGCCGTCCACCAGCACGCGCGTGGGGATCAGCGCCCGCATCGGAGCTTCCCGGTCGCCTGGGCGAGCTGATCGGCGTGTGCGGCGCACGTGCGGAGGGTTCCGCCGCGCGGGTCGGAGAGGATCATCGGCTCAGCCGCGCGTGTCGAGTTCGGCGACGAAGTCATAGGCGTCGCCGCGATACCAGCTCGTCGTCGCCTCGATCACCCGGCCATCCGCCAGGAAGCCGCGCCGCTCGATGTAGAGAACCGGCGCGCCCACCTCGACGCCGAGCAATGCCGCCCGTTCGGCGTCGCACAGGGCGGCGCGCAGCCGCTGGAGCGCGCGCACGGGGCGATTGCCGGTCGCCTCGAGGGCCGCGTAGAGCGAGGAGCTGACCGCCTCGATCCCCGGCAGGCCGAAGCCGGGAATGATCGCGAACTCGAGAGCCATCGGCACCTCGTCGGCATAGCGGATGCGGTGGAAGCGATAGACTTCGGTGCCGGGGCTGAGGCCGAAGGTGAGCGATTCTTCCCCCGTCACCGCGCCGGCCGCGCGGATCAGCCATTCGCTTCGTACCGTCCGCCCGCGCGAGGCCATGTCTTCCGAGAAGGACGAGAGCTTGGCGAACTGCTTCTCGACCCGGCTCGCCACAAAGGTGCCCGCGCCGTGGCGGCGGACCAGCAGTCCCTCGTCGACCAGCTTGTCGATCGCCTTGCGCAGGGTGATCCGCGAGACCGAGAGGTCGGCGGCCAGGTCCCGCTCGGCGGGGAGCGCTTCATTGGGCTTGAGCAGATTGTCGCGCAGCGCCTCGCGCAACGCGTTCTCGAGCTGCCGGTATAGCGGCCCTCTCCCCGGGCCATCGAGCGGCCTGATCTTTTCTGCCAGCAGCGGCATCGCTTCCCCATAATCGGCTGTGCGCCTTATGCAACACTAGTACCACTAACGTACCATTGTCAGCAGAAAATTGCACTGGACTGTAATCCCAATGTAAGAATCCGTCTTGACGACCCCCATTGGCTGAGGAATGGTACGGGTATTGGTACGCGACTGGTCTACCGATGACGTACCACAAAGAATCAAAAGAAGCATAAGCAAGTTCAGAAACATCTGACCAAGGGGATGAGACATGGGGATCCGGGGATTTCTTATCGGCACGGCCAGCGCCATGGCGCTGCTCACCGGCGCCGCACATGCACAGACCAGCGACACCACTGCCCAGCCCGCCGATGAAGGCGAGATCGTCGTCACCGGCTTCCGCGCGTCGCTCGCCCAGTCGATCGATGCCAAGCGCAAGGCAGATTCGATCATCGACTCGGTCTCTGCGGAAGATGTCGGCAAGTTCCCCAACACCAACGTCGCCGAAGCGCTGACGCTGGTCCCGGGCGTCACCGTCGATCGCCAGTTCGGCCAGGGCGAGAAGGTCTCGATCCTTGGCACCGATCCGGCGCTGAACCGCACCCTGCTCAACGGCCAGACCGTGGCTTCGGCCGACTGGTTCATCCTCGATTCGCCGGGCCGTACCTTCAACTATGCGCTGCTCGCGCCGCAGCTGGTCAACCGCGTCGATGTCTACAAGTCGCCCGAGGCGCGCATCGACGAAGGCTCGATCGGCGGCACCGTCAACGTGCTCACCCGCAAGCCGCTGGAGCTGAAGCCCTTCGTGGTCGCCGGCTCGCTCGGCTATCTCTACAATGACCGCTCGGAGAAGGGCGACGTCCAGGGCTCGGCGCTGGTCAGCTGGCACAATGAGAGCAAGACCTTCGGCATCCTCGCCTCGTTCCAGCGCGCCAAGGATCGACTGCGCCGCGACGGCCTGGAGAGCTATGGCACGATCACCGCGGACTTCTGGGCCGGCAAGAACGACGCCGGCACCAGCTCGATCACCACGGGCAACTGCACCGCCACCTGTGCGACCACGCTGACCGCGAACCCGGGCGCCAAGTTCCCCAACGCGTTCGGCACTTCCTATTTCGAGCAGAACCGCGAGCGCCTGACCTATTCCGCCACCGCCCAGTGGAAGCCGGTCGACGAGCTGACGATCACGGCCGACTGGCTGCGCATCGACGCGACCTATGACAATCTCAACCAGTCGATGTACGCCTTCCCGGGCAATGTCTGGAACAGCGCCGGTGCGCTGACCGGCCTGACCGTCGACAATGGCATCGTCACCAAGGCGAGCTTCAAGAACGCGCTGTCGGTGCTGGATGCCCAGTACCGTGTCGCCGAGATGCACTCGCAGACCTTCCGCGGCCAGATCGGCTGGGACGACGTGCATTGGGACCTGAATGTCGAGGGCGGCGTGTCCGATGCGGACGGCGGCACCAAGAAGCAGGTGTTCCTCGAGTTCCTCAACTGGGCCGACTATACCGTCGACATCAGCGGCGCGCCGGACAAGCCCGGCACGCTCAACTACGCCACCAACGTGCTCGGCAATCCGGCGGCCTTCGCCACCGATCCGGGCTGGAGCGGCAACCTCGTCAACAAGCCGACCACCGACAAGGAGCGCTACGGCCAGGTCGACCTCGGCCTGAAGTTCGACGGCTCGCTGAAGCGCTGGTCGTTCGGCTACAAGTACCGCCACCACGAGACCGGCCAGGAATATGCCGGCATCGCGCTGACCGGCCTTTCGGTGCCGGCGAGCAATTTCGACACCCGCCCGGTCAAGGACAATTACCTGTCGGGCTTTGACGGCATCAACGATCAGATGGCCGGCCGCTTCATCATCAACGGCGATTCGATGGTGGACTATGTCCAGGGCCGTCCGAACCTGCCGACCCCGTCGATGTTCGCCGCCGCCGAGTTCACCGCCGGCAACTGGAACATCAAGGAAGACATCCAGGCGCTCTACAGCCAGATCAACTTCGAGCAGGGCGCCCTGCGCGGCAATATCGGCGCGCGCTATGTCCACACCAAGACCGAGAGCGCGGGCTTTGTCTGCAAGCCGGGTGCCGCGTGCAATGCACAGGCCGACTGGGTCTGGCAGACCACGATCCGGTCCTACGACAATGTCCTGCCGAGCGTGAACATCGCGATCGCGCTGCAGAAGGACCTGACCTTCCGCTTCGCCGCCGCGCAGGTGATCGCACGGCCGAACTATGCCGACATGTCGAACTATTTCTGGCTGTCGGACCAGATCGGCACCGGCGGCGGCGGCAACCCGAACCTGAAGCCGTACGAATCGACCAACTACAATGCGTCGCTCGAATGGTATTTCGCGCCGCGCGCGATCCTGGCGGCCGAGGTGTTCTACAAGGACATTGGCAACTACATCCTGCAGAAGACCGCCCGCGAGCAGTATTTCAACCAGTTCGTCGGCGCCGTGACCACCTACAACATCAGCCGGCCGTTCAATGCGGGCTCGGCCAATGTGAAGGGCTTCGCGATCGCCTATCAGCAGAGCCTGCCGCTCGGCTTCGGCCTGCTCGCCAACTACACCTATGCCGACGGCAAGGGCGAGGAAGGGGCGGACCTGCCCTACAACTCGAAGCACCAGGCGAGCCTCAGCCCGTTCTTCGAGAGCGGTCCGATCGCCCTGCGCGCAACCTACACCTGGCGCTCGAAATACTTCACCGGCATCGACCGCGGTGATCAGATGTACGTCCGCGACAGCGCCAATATCGACGTGTCGGCGACGTACAACATCACCAAGGAGATCGGGCTGACCGTCTCGGGCATGAACCTGACCGACAGCCAGTACTACGCCTATGCCAACACGCAGCGCCTGCCGCGCGGCGTTTACAAGAACGGCCGCAAGCTGCTCGCGACCGTCAATGTGAACTTCTAACCCTCCAACCCCTGGGCTGGCGGCCGGACGCGCAATCGTCCGTCCGCCGGCCCTTTTTCTTTGCGACCCTGTCGCGCTCGTCACCCGCACCGCGAGCGCCCGGAAAGGGGGCAGGGACGTCGCGCGGGGACGCAGGTCGTGGTCTTCCCGGCCGCCGGAGCACCGGATTCGGATAATGCTATCCGTAGTGGCACCGAAGCACAGTTTATCAATCCGTTCATCTCACTGAATTTACTGGTTTTCGATGCTTCAGCACGCGCTCCCCCCGGAACGGGCCGAAAGTCACGACACCAGCACGCCGCCGACCTGGGACAGGGTAAGGCGGCTCGAGGCGCTTGCCCGGGCGCAGGTCCGGCTCGCGGAGACGCAGCTGGACCTCGACCATTTCATGCAGGTGGTGGTCGAAGAACTCAGCCTCCTGATCGAAGGGGCCGGCGTGGTCGTCGAGCTCGTCGATGGCAGCGACCTCGTCTACACCGCGGCGAGCCCGTCGATGCGAACGTTCCTCGGGTTGCGGGTGAAGCGGGCGGGCAGCCTCTCGGGCCTTTGCGCGGCGCAGGGGGAATTGCTGCTCAGCAACGACACCGCGACGGATGGCCGGGTCGATCAGGCGGCCTGCGAGCGGACCGGCGTGCGGGCGATGATCTGCGCGCCGCTTCTGGACGGAGGACTGGCACGCGGCGTGGTCAAGGTTTGTGCCTCAACGCCGCATCGCTTCGGCGAGGACGATGTCCAGGCATTGCGCCTGCTCAGCGCCATGCTCTCCGCCGAGATGCGCAAGCAGCTCCGCTTCGACGAAACCGAGCGCGATCTCGCGCAGCGGACGGATGCCGTGGAACAGCTCTCCCGCGAAGTCGGCGAGCGCGCTGCCCTCGAGGCTTCGCTGCGGGCGAAGGAAGAGCGCCTCTCCGGCATCATCGGCAACGCGCACCAGGCGATCATCACGATGACGAGCGAAAGCATTATCACCTGCTGGAACCGCCAGGCCGAGCTGACCTTCGGCTGGTCCGAGCAGGAGGCGATCGGGCGCGACCTGGCCGAGCTGATCATCCCGGCGGAATTGCGGGACAGCCACCGTGCGGCGCTTTCCCGTTTCGTCTCAACCGGCGAAGGCACGCTGATCGGGAGCCGGATCGAGGTCCAGGCGCTGCATCGCACCGGGAAGTCCATGCCGGTGGAGCTCGCGATCAACGCGGCGCACACCCAGGAGGGCTGGGAATTCACCGCGCTGCTCCACGACATTTCCGAGCGCAGGAAGCAGACCGAGCAGTTCGAGAACGCGTTCAATCACGCGCCGATCGGCATGGCGCTGGTATCGGCCGAGGGCGGCTTCCTCCGCGTCAACGAAGCGTTCGTGCGCATCGTCGGCTATGCGCCCGACGAGATCGCCGGGCTCGACTTCCAGACGATCACGCATCCCGCCGATCTGGAGTCGGATCTTGCCCAGTTGGGCGACCTGATCGCCGGCAGGATCGGCAGCTACAAGATGGACAAGCGCTATGTCCACAAGACCGGGCGCCAGGTCTGGGTGCGGCTCTCGGTGTCCATGGTCGAGGCCGAGGACGGCAATCCGCCCCATTTCATCGCGCAGGTCGAGGACCTGACCAACGAGCGCGAGGCGGAGAACCGCTACCGGCTGATGGCGCGCAACTCGACCGACATGATCACGACGACGGATCTCGAGGGACGGATCACCTTCATCTCGCCTTCGTGCGAGAAGATCATGGGGCTCAACCCCGCCGACCTGCTCGGCCGGCCGGCCTTTGACTTCGTCCACGGCGAGGATCTGCCGGCGCTGCGTCGCGAATATGGAACGCTGATCCGCACCGGCAGCGCGGAGCGCGTGCGCTGGCGCTCGCAGCGCGCCGATGGCGAGTGGATCTGGCTCGAATCCAGCATCGGCATCCTGCACGACGCGCATGATGAGGCGATGACCGGCTTCATCGATGTCGTCCGCGACGTGACCGACCGCAAGCGGCGCGAGGACGCGCTGGCCGCGGCGACGCTCAAGGCGGAGCAGGCGGTGCGGTCGAAATCGGACTTCGTCGCCAATGTGAGCCACGAGTTGCGGACGCCGCTCAACAGCATCATCGGCTTCTCCCGCCTGCTCGACGAGGCTCCGGAGCTGCGCGACGAGACAAGGCAGCGCGTGCGGCTGATCCACAATGCCGGCCAGGCGCTGCGCGGCGTGATCGACAATGTGCTCGACTTCTCGAAGCTGGAGGCGGAGGCGCTCGAGCTGAACTCCGTCTCGTTCGACCTGCACGCATTCGTGCGAGAGACCGTGGCCCTGATGGAACCGCAGGCAGCCGCCCGCGACATCGATCTGCGTGCGCTCGTCGGGTCGGACGTCCCGGCCTGGATGGAGGGCGACGATGCCCGGCTGCGTCAGGTGGTGCTCAACCTGCTGTCCAACGCGATCAAGTTCACCCATGAAGGCTCGGTGACGCTCACCGCCTGGACGACCGGGAAGCGGGGCGCCCAGCGCCTGCGCGTCGAGGTGCGGGACACGGGTGCTGGGATTCCGGCGGAAAAGGCCGCGACTTTGTTCAACCGGTTCGTCCAGGCGGGGCCGGCGATCGGCGCGCATTATGGCGGCACCGGCCTCGGCCTTGCGATCAGCCGCCAGCTGATCGAGCTGATGCAGGGCGCGATGGGCCTGTCGAGTGAGGTCGGCCAGGGATCGACCTTCTGGTTCGAGATCCCGTTGCGCGAAGGGCGCCCGATCGCCGTGCGGGGCAAGGCCGAGCGGCGGCCCCTGCTCGACTTCTCCGGCAAGCGGATCCTGGTGGTCGACGATGTCGATCTGAACCGCGAGCTGATGCTGGCGACGCTGTCGCGCTACGGGTTCGACGTGTCGCTCGCGGCCGATGGCGCCGAGGCGGTCGAGTCCGTGCTCAGCGGCAGCTTCGATCTGGTGCTGATGGATTGCCAGATGCCGGTCATGGACGGCTTTGCGGCCACGAAGGCGATCCGCGCGGCGCAGGCACCGCAGAGCTCGGTGCCGATCGTCGCGCTCACCGCGAGCGCCCAGGCGGCGCATCTCGATCGGTGCAGCCAGGCCGGCATGAACGACCAGCTCACCAAGCCGCTGGATGAACGCCAGCTGGAACGGGTGCTCGCCGAGCAGCTGCCGCAGGCGGAAGAGGAGGGGCGGCCCGAGGCGGCTGTCGCGGAGACGCCGGCCGCGGCGCCCAAGCCCTCGCTCGAGGCGCGCTATCTCGCGCGCAAGATCGCCACGCTGACCAAGATCGCCTCCGCGCTCGAACAGGGCGCGATCAGCGACGCGGCGAGCGACGAGATCCGCGCCCTGGCGCACCAGCTCGCCGGGATCGCCGGCATGTTCGGCCAGCCGGAACTCGGCGACCTGGCAAGCCGGCTCGAGGAGGGACTGGAGCGCTGGTCGTGCGAGGAGCGCCTCGAAGAGGTGCGCGCGCTCTATCGCGAGCTGCTGGCAGCCTGCTGATCGGCAGCGTCTAGGGCGTCTGGCCGTAGGATGCGTAGTCCGCCGCGACCTGCGCTTCCATGCGCGATGCCGCGGCGAGGTCCGCCTCCCCCTCGGCAGCCCGGCCGAGGCGTTTGGCCGCGATCCCACGGCCATAGAGCGCGGACGCCATCTTCGCGTCGCCCTTTACTGCCTTGTCGTACAAGGCCCAGGCATCCTGCCACCGCCTCTGCTGGAGCGCGACCAGGCCGGCACTGTCATAGCTGTTGGGTTCCGCTGCCAGGGCGAGGGCCTGGTCGCATTGCGTACGGGCCTTGTCGAACTCGCGCTTCAGATAGGCGGCACGCGTCCAGCAGGCCGAATTGAAGCCGACGGCGTATTTGGGTGCGCGCGACGTGAGCGCATCATAGTCGCGCACCGCATCTTCGTGCTTCCCCATGTCCTGATAAAGGCCCGCGCGCCGTTCCAGCGCAATGGCAAGGGTCGGATCGATCGCCAGCGCGGCGGTGAAATCGGCGATCTGGCTTTCGGCCGGTTGCTTCAGCACGCCGCGGACGATGCCGTGACGATAAAGGGTGAGCGCGCGTTCGGCCGTATCCGCCATGCCCGCCTGGATCGCCCGGTCGAAATCGGCGAGCGCCGCCGGCCATTGCTGCTCGCTGCCGACGATCCGCGCGCGGACCGAATAGGCATAGCCGTTGCCGGCATCGAGCTTGATTGCCTTCTCCACCGCGATACGGGCACTGGCCTTGTCGCTGCGCCGCAGCTGGGCGTCCGCCAATCCTGCATGCACCATGCTGCGCCACTGGGCGGTGAAGCCGGACACGCCGCGCGCAGCATCGAGCCTGGTCATCGCCGGATCCTGCTGGGCTTCGGCGATCTTGAGCGCACCGGTGAAGTCGGCCGCCGCATCGTCGGCCGCGTCGTTCCGCAACAGGGCCGCGCCACGAACCGCCAGCGCCCGGGCCCGGGTCGCATCGGGCACCCCGAAATCGGCCGCGATCAGTTCGCGGCACGCCGACACTTCCTGCTTGAGGCAGCGCTCCTCGTAGAGTCCGCGGACATAGTCGGACATGCGGCCCTGCGCGGCCGCAGTCCCGCTGGTCAGCAGCGCAATCGAAACACAGGCGATCCGGATCATAAGGGCCCCCTCATCGGCAAAACGCCATTCCCGCCGCGATGCATAGCAAGGACGTCCGGAGCGGTCATTCAACCATGTAAGGGGGCGAGGCATCTCCGCTCGCGGTCAGAACGCCGAGCGTACCGTGCCGCCATCCACCCGGATCGTCGCGCCGCTGACATAGGCTGCGAGCCCACTGGCCAGATAGGTGACGGCAGCCGCGATCTCTTCCGGCCGGCCCAGGCGACCGACATCGTTCGGCACCAGATCCTTGACGCAGCCGCGCTCGATCTCCTCCCAGCTCTCGCCCCAGCCCTGCTTCGGCGCGATCTCCTCGAGCAGCTTGCGCACCGACGGCACCAGGATGGCGCCCGGCGCGACGATGTTCGAAGTGACGCCCGTGTTCTTCAACTGCCGGGCGAGCGACACGGCGAGGTTGTGGCGCGCGGCGAGCGAAGCCTGATAGTCGGGATGCATCGTCGCCGGCTGCTCGGCGAGCCCGCCGCCGATCTGGATGACGCGTCCCCAGCCGCGTGACACCATCGGCGGGACGATGCGCTGGATCATCCGGACGGCCGAGAAGACGTTCACCTCGAAGGTCTCGGCCCATTTGTCCGGCGTCGCGCTGGGCCAGTCGAGATGATGGTAGTAGCCGGCATTGTTGACGAGAATGTCGATCGCGCCGCCCGCAAAGGCCTGTTGGGCGACGGCTTCGGCGCCTTCGTCATTGGCCAGATCGCCGATAGCGACATCGGCGGTGCCACCGGCCGCGACGATCTCCGCCGCCACCTTGCGGGTGCGTGCCTCGTCGCGGCCGTGCACGACCACGGCGGCGCCTTCGGCGGCGAGCATGCGCGCAATGGCTTCGCCAAGGCCCGACGATGCGCCGGTGACGAGTGCCCGGCGCGTTTCGAGTTCCGTTTTCATCCTCAAATCTCCTGATGCTTGCGATGCATCGAAGATGGGCCCAGATGATTACCTTGATTAGCTTGCGCAATCGGGATGGGTTATGCGGCATAACGGTACAATCAGCCGGAACAGCATCGGCGAGCTCATGGCAGCGATCCAGCTTGCCGAGCGGCGCAGCTTCCGCGCGGCGGCGGACTATCTGGGCATCTCGCCTACGGCGCTGAGCAGCAATATCCGCACGCTGGAAGACCGGCTGGGCGTACGGCTGTTCAACCGGACCACGCGCAGCGTCTCGCTGACCGCCGCGGGCGCCGAGTTCATCGCGCGGGTGGCGCCGGCGCTCGCCGAGATCGAGCGTGCCGCCGAAGAAGCCGGCAGCCGCGCCGGCGCACCTTCGGGCCTGCTGCGCATCAACAGCTCGGTGACCGGGGCGCATCAGGTCCTGGCCCCGGTGCTGCGCGATTTCAGCCGGCGCCATCCGCTGGTCTCGATCGAGCTCACCACCGAGACGCGGCTCGTCGACATCGTGCTGAACGGATGCGACGCCGGCGTCCGGCTGGAGGAATCCGTCCCCGCCGACATGGTCGCGGTGCCGCTGCCCTTCGGCCTGGATTTCTGCGTGGTCGCCGCGCCGGCCTATCTGCGCGAACACCCCGCGCCGGGCGTTCCCGCGGACCTGCTGCACCATCGCTGCATCCGCTCGGTGCTGCCCGGCGGCGGGACCTATCGCTGGGAATTCGAGCGCGGCGGCGAGGCGCTCGCGCTCGACGTGCCCGGCAATCTCACGCTCGACAACCAGCTGCTGCTATTCAAGGCCGCGATCGAGGGCATGGGGATCGCCTATATCGCGCGTTCGATCTGCAGCGATGCGATCGAGGCGGGGCAGCTATCGCTGCTGCTCGAGCCGTGGATGCCGAGATCCTCCCGGCTATGCCTCTATTATCCGCACAACCGGAACACCTCGCCGGCGCTACGCGCGCTGGTCGACACGATCCGCGCCGCCGCTCCGGAACGGGAGGAGGAGCGGCGTATAGCTGCGCCGATAGAGGCGGTCGCCGAGCAGCCGGAGGATGGCGATGCGGAGCGGCCGGGGTAGCGACCGCGTCGAATCCCGCGCGCGGCATTGCTTCTGGATCCAGCGCACGCGCTCCAGCCGCTGCCGGTTGAATTCGGCCAGCGCTCCGCGGAGGTCCTGCGCACCGGCAATGCAATCGGCGAGCACCAGCGCGTCCTCGAACGCCATGCTGGCCCCCTGTGCCATGCTCGGCGAGCAGGCATGAGCGGCATCGCCGATCAGCACCGCAGCGTCGTTGCTCCAGTCGCGCGCCGCGACCTCGCCCAATATGCCCTTGTCGATCCGGTCGTCCGGCCCGAGCGCGGCGACGACCGGCGCGAGAGGTGCCGCGAAACCGCCGAATAGATTCTTCAGGCCCTGGCGATGGGTGGTCGGATGGGCGGGAAGCAGCACATTGTCCGCGTCTCCGTACAGATAGAGCAGCCCGTCCTCGACCGGAACGCCGAGCAGCGCGCGGCGATGGCCGAGCATCACCGTCCAGTGGCGCAAGCCGATGCGGTTCGGCACCAGCGTCCGCCAGCAGGTGCGCGGATAGATTTCGGGCGGCTCATATCCGAACAGCTGGGTGCGCGTTGCGGAGGTGAAGCCGTCGGCGCCGATGACCAAATCATAGACAGCCTCGGCTCCGTCCGAGAAGGTCAGCCGCGCCTTGTGATCCTCGATCGCGATAGCGTCGGTCCAGGTGCCATAGCGGACCTGCGCCTCCACGCCCGACCGGAGTATCCCGGTCAGCGATGCCCGGGTGAGCGACAGGCAGGGGCCGGCATCTTCCCAGAAGCTGTCCACATCCATGTCGTGCAACACCCCGCCGCCGGCATCGAGGATGGTCTGGCGCCGATTGTGCCAGGCGATGTCCGCCACCTGCTCGCCCAGCCCCAGTCCGCGCAGTGCGACCATGGCGTTGCCGGGCAGGAACATGCCGGCCCCGCCGGTCAGAGGGCTCGGAGCACGGTCGATGATGTCGAATGCGATGCCCTGGCGCTCGAAAGCGCGGGCAAGTGCCAGGCCGGCGATGCCGGCGCCGATGATCAGAATATTCCTCGACATGGGGTAAACTCCTGGACGGCCGAAGCCGGAGAATGCGCTGCCGCGTGGCGGTATGGCGCGTGTCAATTGCGGTTAGACGGAGACGCCGCCATCGACCCGGATATGCGCGCCGGTGACATAGGCGGCGGCGTCGCTGCACAGGAACTCGATGACGCTGGCGACTTCCGCCACCTTGCCGAACCGGCCCATCGGAGTGTCGCGGCGCACCGTTTCATAGGCGTCGCCCAGCACCTGGCGGAGCAGGCCGGTCTCGACCCGCCCGGGCTGCACCGTGTTGATGGTGATGCCGCGCCCTGCCAGCTCGCGGGCCAGCCCGCGCGTCAATCCCGTCATCGCGGCCTTGGTCATCGTGTACGCCGCCTGGCCGGGATAGGGCATATAGTCGCTGCTGACGCTGCCGACATTGATGATCCGCGCGCCCGCCCGCATGTGCGGCAGGGCCTCGCGGATGGCGAGGAACGGCGCCTTGACGTTGACGGCGACCATTTCCTCGAGCGCGCCCAGATCATAGCTTTCGATCGCGCCTGCACGGGCCAGCCCGGCATTGTTGACCAGCATGTCGACGCGACCGAACCCTTCGACCAGTTCGCGGATGCAGGCGCGGGTTTCTTCCTCGGAGCGAGCGTCGACCCGCATCGCCATCGCGGTCCGCCCAGCGTCGAGCAGCTCCCGTTCAAGCTCCCGGGCCGCATCGCGCGAGGCGAAATAGGTGAAGGCGACCGATGCCCCCTCCTCGGCGAACCTGCGCACCACGGCAGCACCGATGCCGGTACTGCCGCCGGTGACCAGCGCGATCTTGCCGGTGAAGCGCTGCTCGCGCCGGATCTCGCGCTTCGGGACGGTGAATTGTTCTGGATAGGACATGCGCGGGGCCATTCGTTGCGGGACGCTGGAGGAGGGGAGGGAGGCTGGCAATCAACCGCCCAGGCCGAACCCCAGCACCGCCGCATTGAAGCCGTCCGCCTGTTCGAGATGGATGAAATGGCCGGCATCCTGGAAGCGCAGGAACCGAGCGTCGGGTACCAGCGATGCGATGATCTCGCCATGGGTGGGCCCGCAGATGAAATCCTGCTCGCCCGCCAGCACCAGCGCCGGAACGCGCAGGCCGGGCAGCTCCGCCGTCACGTCGAACGGCGCGCCGTCGCCGATCAGCAGGGTCGCGGTGATCGCATCCCGGATCGATTCGAAATGCAGGTCGGGGCGACGGAAATCGGCGAAATAGACGGGCAACAGCCGCTGCAGGACATGGAGATAATCGGCGTCGCTCCGCATCGAGCCGAGGCTCTGCCATGCCGCCAGCACATCCTCCGCCAGCGGATCGCCGGCGTGGCGGGCGGCAAAGGCAGCTGCATTCTGTCCCGCCGAACCGATGAACGCCCCGCCGGTGACCGCGGCGCTGGCGTAGAGGATGATTCCCTTCAGCCGCTCCGGCTGCTGCAACGCATAGTGCTGCGCGACGAAGCCGCCATGCGAATGGCCGAGCAGCAGCGCGTCCCGCAGGTCGAGTGCGTCGAGCAGGGCACCGAGCTGCTCGCTGTAGCGCACAACGCTATAGCCGCCCGGATGCGAGGGCAGGCGGCCGGAATTGCCGGTGCCGATCGGCTCCAGGTACAACATGGTGAAATGCTGCTCGAGCGCCGGCATGCGCAGATAGCGCCAGCCGATCCCGGGCCCTCCGGAGTGGACCACGCATAGCGACCCCTGTCCGGCAATAGTGTAGGCCTGCCGGACACCCAGCAGGTCGATGGCATGCGCGCCGGGGCTGAGCAGCTCGGATCGGGAATGGTCGGTCATTTACGCTTCCTTACGAACACGCCGGATGATCGGCATCCGGCAGGGAATTAGTTCTCGCCACCACGAAGGTCGCCACCGGGCCGCGATCGACTTCGATGTCGCCAAGGCCCTCGCGCTCCAGCATCGCGGCAAGCTCGGCGCTGTCGGTGATCTCGCCGCCGCTTCGCAGCGTGCGCAGTGCGGTGAATTCGGCGAGGAAAGGATCCGGCGGCACCGTGTAGAGCCCGGCCACCAGAAAGGCGCCGAGGCGGGAGGCAGCGGCGATCCGGGCGATCGCCTCGCGCACCACCACGCGCTGCAGGAACATGGTCGGTAGCCAGGCCAGGCTATAGCGGGGCCGCGCTGGCAGATCGGCCACGTCGAGCGGGTCGATGCGGATGCGTGCCGCGAACGGGCTAGCGGCGACGTTGCGCTCTGCGATGGCGATTGCAGGCGGCCAGATGTCGATGCCGTGCACCTCCAGCGCGGGACAGGCTTGCGCCGCCCTGAGGGCGATAGCTCCGACGCCCGTACCGACATCAAGGAAGCGACCGGACAAGGCCTGCCTGAGCAGCGGGCGAGTTTCCGACAGCGCAAGGATCCGGTCGAACACGCTTGCCGAAGCCTGTCCCTGGGCCTGGAGTATCTCCGGATCGGTGACCTGCCAGCCCGGCCCGCGAGCGGGATCGCGCAGCAATTCGCCGCCTTCCGCAAAGGCCATCGCGATCATGGTGCGCAGCTGCGGCAGCTCCGCCTCGGCGAGCGACGACGGCGCGGTCCCGAGCGCGAGCCCGGCCGCACGCTCGATCCGGTCGCGCATCTCCGCATCCATGTCCGCGAGCGAGCGAAGCTTCAGGGCGGCGCCGATCGCGGCGAGCATCCGGACCGAACGGGCAAGCTCTGCCACCCGGGGCAAGGCCGGTTCCGTCATTGCTGCCCGTTCCGAGGGGCCGGCATCATGGCCATCAACTTCCAGATCACATCCGGTCTCCGCGGCAACCCGCCCTGGTACGCCATGTGGTGGAGACTGCGGAAAAGCGCCCGTTAGCTTGCGCGAGCGGCCGTTAGCGCAGCGACGCCGGGCCTCTCTGGCGGTCGCTAACATCGCCTGCGCGCCGATAACGTGCCTGCGCCGGCGCCAGGCCTATCTTTGCTCCATCGGATTCCCTGCCGGAGTAGGATGCGATGGCGAACGACATCGACGAATGGGCGATCTTCAAGCTCGCCGCGCGGCTGGCCCAGGCGGCGGACGACCGGGACCTGCTTGGCTATCGGGCATGCCTGGCGGATACGGTCTGGACCGGATCCCCGGGCGAAACCGCGCCGGTCGCTGCCGACAGCTACGCGCGCGATGCCATGCGCCGGCTGGCCGGCACGCGCTGGACCCATCACAAGCTATGCAATCCGGTGATCGACTTGGATGTCTACGGCGAGCGCGCATCGGCGAGCATCGATGTCGTCGTGACCGCCCGGCGCCTGGCCGATACCGTAGAGCCTGCGCGCAGCGTCTTCGGCGGGCGCTATCTGCTCGGCCTGATCCGGACGGGACAGGGGTGGCGCATCGAGCGGCGCCGGCTGGCCCCGCGCTACAGCTATGACGAGATCCCCCTGCCTGCCCGCGATCCGGCGGCGGCGCATTTCACCATCGATCAAGGAGCCGATCATGCGCATTTTTGACGAAAGCTATATCGACGGCGGCTTCCAGAAGACGCGCGGCCGCGAGGAATTGCCGCTGATCAATCCCACCACCGAGGAGCAGATCGGCACGCTGAGGCTGGCGGACGAGGAAGATGCCGACCTCGCCGTCCGCAGCGCGCGCCGGGCCCTGCCGCAATGGGCCGCCTCCACCCCGGCCGAGCGGATGGACTTGCTCAATCGGCTTGCCGACGCGGTCGAGGCGCGCGCCGATGCGCTGACCGAGGCGACGATCACCGAATATGGCGGCCCGATCGAGCAGGCCCGCTGGCGCGCCGGCCTTGCCGCGGCGAACTTCCGGATCGCGGCGAAGCTGCTCGAGGATTTCCCGTTCAACCGCCGGATCAACCACACCGAAGTCGTCGCCCAGGCGGCAGGAGTCGCGCTGCACATCGTGCCATGGAACAGCGTCTACAATGCGATCAGCGTGAAGATGGCCGGAGCGCTCGCTGCGGGCTGCCCGGTGGTGGTCAAGCCCAGCGAGTTCAGCGCCTGGCAGACGCGGCTGTTCGCCGAATGCCTCGACGCGGCGAACCCGCCCGCGGGGCTGATCAACATCGTCTCGGGCACCGGCAATGTCGTCGGCGAAGCGCTGACCCGGCATCCCGATGTCCGCAAGATCTCCTTCACCGGCTCGACCCCGGTCGGCAAGTCGATCCTGCGCGGCTCGGCGGACCGGATGCAGCGCGTCACGCTGGAGCTGGGCGGCAAGGCGCCGACGATCGTGATGCAGGATGCCGATCTCGCCCAGGCCGCCGCGCTCGCGCTCGGCATCGGCTTCGCCAATAACGGTCAGGCGTGCATCGCAGGGACGCGGATTCTCGTGCACCGCCGTCAGCTCGCCGAGTTCTGCGCGGCCGTGACCGCCGCGATCGGGAAGACGGTGGTCGGCGATCCCGCCGCAAGCGCGACGACGATGGGCCCGCTGGTCAACCAGCGCCAATATGACCGCGTGCGCGGCTATGTCCGCAAGGGGATCGAGGAGGGCGCGCATTTGCTCGTTGGCGGCGAGGACCGACCCGAGGGCCTGGACCGCGGCTATTTCATCCGGCCCACGGTGTTCAGCCAGGTCACGCCGGACATGACGATCGCCCGCGAGGAGATCTTCGGGCCGGTGCTCGCCATCCTGACCTATGCGGACGAGGAGGACGCCATCCGCATCGCGAACGACACGCCCTATGGCCTGCACGCCTATATCCTCGGCACCGACGTCGCCCGCGCCCGGGCGATCGCCGGGCGGCTCGATGCGGGACGGGTGGCGATCAACGGGTTCGCGCACGAACCTATGGCGCCGTTCGGCGGCTTCAAGGAGTCGGGTATCGGCCGCGAATATGGCGTGTTCGGGATCGAGGACCATCTCGAGCTTAAGGCGATCAGCGGCGCCGGCTGATTGCCTGTCGCCAGGCCGGTGACACGAGGGTTCGTGCCACCGGCCCCGGCCTTCAGCTCCCTTCGGCCTGGTCGCTCGGCAGCACCGAGGCCTTGAACGCCTTGTCCATGCGCAGATACTGGCGGGCGAGTGCCTGGATCATCGCCGGGGTGACGCTGTTGTAATCCGCCTCGAGCGTCAGCGCGTCGTCGGCGCTGGAGGGGCGATACGCTTCGCCGAGCAGCGCGCTGAACCAGAAGCCATTGGTGTTCATGCTCTGCCGGGAATGCTCGATCATCGGCTGGCGCGCGCGCTTGAGCTCGTCGGCCGTCACCGGCTTCGCCTGGAGGCCCTTCACGATCCGTTCGACTGCCGCATAGAAGGCCGGCAGCTTCTCCGGCGCGGTCGCGGCATAGATCTCGAGCGTACCGAAGCCCTTGTAGTCGGGCGAGTAATCGTCCTTCACGCCCGGGGAATAGGCCAGCGCCTCTTCCTCGCGGATCACGTCCAGCACGCGCAGCTGGACCACCGCCTTGAGCACGCCGATCTGACGGGCGAGCTTGCGGTTGCCGGTGACGTCGACGGTCGGGAAGGCCACCACGCCCAGCGACTGTTCCTTCAGTCCGTTGTGCGTGAAGGTCAGCGGCGTCGGCGTCGGCGCGGCGAAGCGGCGCTGGTCGGCGCCGGGGGCGGACGGATTATAGTCGGGCCGGGCCGGCAGCGCGCCGAAGGTCGGTGCGACGGCCTTGATCGCGTCGTCCACGCTCAGCTCGCCGACCATGACGATGTGGATCGGGCCCTTGCCGAGCATGCCCCGAACGTCGTCGCGCAGCGGATCCATCGTCCATTTGGACGTCACTTCCGGCGGCGCGGCGGCGAGGCGCTGGTCGCCGCTCGCCATCGCCGGCTTCACCTTGATTCCGTAGACGCCCATCGGCGAGGAATTGGCCAGCAGCCAGCCCGCCGGTGCGGTCGCGATCACCTTGGCGAAGGGCGCCGGGCGGAACGCGGCGTCGGTGACGAAGGCGGTCATGTACTGCATCTGCAGGCCAAGGTCGCTCGGGCGCGTGCCGCCGGAGAAGAGGAAGCGCTGGCCCAGCGTCGAGAGGCCGGCGCCGACGACATGTCCGTTGAGCGCGCGGTTGATCTCGTCCGTCGTCATCTTGCCCAGCCCGCCGGGCACGAAATTGCCGACCGCGGCGGCGCGCGGGTCCAGCGCGCCGGGGCCGAAATTGCGCTCGCCGATGCCGGTCAGCAGGCCGACCTGGATCTCGTTCTTGCTATAGTCGGTCGTCTTGACCGTCAGCTTGACGCCGTTGGCGAAGGTCACCGTGGTTGCACCGAGCTTGTCCGGCGCCGAGCGGCTGACGACCTGGCCGGGTACGCCGAAATCGGTATAGGCCCAGGGCTTGGCGGCGGGCGGCTGGAGCTGCGCGACCGCAACCGTCTTCGAGGCATCGAAGACCGCGGCGAGCGCGGCGTCGCCCCCTTCGACCGGGTCGGACGAGTTGAGCGTCACGATCGGCCCTTCGCCGACGAAGATCGTCTTGGCGACGGGGTTGACCTGCGCCGGATTGAGCTTGCCGGCGACCGACTCGAAGATCTGCAGGTCGGTCTCGGCGGTGGTGGTCACCTCGCGCTCGTTGATGCTGTTCTCGATGCTGCCGGCCAGCTGCACGGTGTTGCGCGTCGGCGCGTTCTTGACTGCGCTCTCCAGCCGGGTGCGGAAGGTGTTGATCTCGCGATCGATCTCCGCCTGGCTGACTCCGAACTGGGCGAACTGCCGCACCGATTGCTCGACCGAGGCCAGCGCGTCCTTCCACTTGCCGGGGAAATAGGTGGCATTGACCGTCGAGGCGTGGAAGCTGCGGAAGAGATCGGAATCGCCCGCATCGGCATTGACGAAGGGCGGATTGTCCGAGCGGCTCTGCTCGGCAAAACGGCGCTTGAGCACTGCGAGCGCGATCTGGCGGACCCATTCGGCGCGGCGGTTGGCGAGATTGTCGTCGAGCAGGCGCGGCGGGCTCACCCAGGCAATGGTCAGCGCCGGGCTCAGGCTGGGCTCGACATAGACATGCGCCTCCTGGCCATGCTTGGCGAGCGTCCCCAGATCCGGCTCGGGACCGTCCGGCGCCTTGGGCTGCCAGTCGGAGAAGGCGTTCTTGATCTTCGCCTCCATCGCATCGACGTCGAAATCGCCGACTGCGATCACCGTGGCACGCGATGGCCGGTAGTAAGTTGCGTAGAAATCGACGAAGCGCTCACGCGGCGCGGTCTTGATGATCTCCATGTCGCCGATCGGGATCCGGTTGGGCAGCAGGGTGCCGGCACCGAGCACCGAAAGCTGCTTGAGGCTCACCTTCACCGCCGGCGAGTTGCGCAGCCGCTCCTCGCCCTGGATGACGCCGCGCTCGCCGTCGATATCGGCGGGATCCATGGTCGCCGCCGAGACCTGCTGGCGCAGCACGTGGAGCGCGGTGGTGAGCTTCTGGTCATCGACGCGCGGCATGTCGAGCCGGTAGAAGGTCTGGTCGAAGGTCGTGGCGGCGTTGAGGTCGGCGCCGAACTGCAGGCCGAGCCGCTCGAGCTCGTGGATCAGCTCGTTCTTCGGGATGTCGGCCGTGCCGTTGAACGCCATGTGCTCCATGAAATGGGCAAGGCCGAGCTGGTTGGGCTTCTCCATCAGCGAGCCGGCATCGATGCGCAGCCAGACCGATGCCTGGCCCGGCGGCGTCGCGTTGCGCTTGATCGCATAGCGGACGCCATTGGGCAGCGTGCCGTAGCGGATCGTCGGATCGACCGGCACGTCGCTCTTCTCGTGCGCCCAGGGCTGCGAAGGCGGGGTGGGGTCCTGGGGACGGGCGGCATCCTGTGGCGGCGCGGCACGATCGGCGCCCGCCTGGACCGCAACGGCCTTTGGCGCCCCCGCGCCCGCCCGGTCCTCGCCGAACGCCCCCGTTCCCACCAAGAGGCTCACCACCGACGCGCCGATAAGCAGGCGCCCGCGACCAGAATTCCGCATTAACTTACCCTCCCTGACTGGCAGCCGGCGCAAGCTTCCCGCGCGCCGTCCCCATCAGCAGCCAAGACGGAAGCCGATCGGAATTCCCCATCCCCGTCCTGAAAAATTCCGGATCGGCGCATTTTTTCGCACCCCATGCGTATCCCGCACGCGCGTGAGGATCTGCGGAGATGCACGGCTTGACGTCGCTCCGATTTGGTTCATTCAATGTTACAGATTTGCGCAAGGAGATCACCGCTGTCCGCACGCGGGGAATTGTCGCCTGATCCACCGGGCAACGTCTCATTCGATGCGTTGCACCGGAACTATCGCGCGTCCCTGCTCCGCTATTTCGGCCGGCGCGTTCCCGATGCCGCCGCGGCCGAGGACCTGACCCAGCAGGTGTTCGAGCGTTTGCTGCGGCGCGGCGAGATCGAGTCGATCGACCATCTCGGCGGCTATGTGTTCCAGACGGCGCGCAGCGTCTTCGCCGACTATCTTCGCAATCGCAGCAGCCGGCACGGCGAGGCGCACGAAAGTTTCGACGAAGCGCTGCACGGCGATGTGGATTTCTCGCCCGAGCACGTCCTGATGAAGCGGGAGCGCCTCGCACGCGTCATCGAATTGCTGCAGGTGCTGCCTGAGCGTACCAGGGTTATTTTCGTGCTTAGACGTCTCGAAGGTGTCAAATACCGGGAAATAGCGGCGCAGCTTGGCATATCGGTCAGCGCCGTCGAGAAACATATGGAGCGCGCGGTCGCGCATCTGGCAAGGGGGCTTGAGGAGTGATGGGTCCGCGACTTGTCCCCGACAGGGCAGATACGCCGCTCGACCGCGCGGCCCATTGGGCGGTGCGTGACGATGCGGACGCGCTCGATGCCGCGGAGCAGGCCGAGTTCGAGGCCTGGCTCACCGAGCCGGGCAGCGCGGACGCCTATGCGCGGGCGCGCGACGCGCTCGACGTGTTCGACGACCTGGACGGCATAGACCTTCCCGGGCTCGATGCGCTGCGCCAGGAAGCGCAAGTGCACCGCACCCGCCGGCCCTGGCTGCCCTGGGCGGCGGGCGGGGCGATCGCGGCGGGCGTTGCCGGGGTGCTCGGCTTCACCCTGCTCGACCAGCCGGTAGGCGCGCCGCAGGCGACGGCCCCGCAGGTGGCCAAGGCCGAACCCAGCATTCCGGAAGTCGCCGCGCCGGCCGCGAGCGGGGCCTATGCCACCGCGATCGGCGAGCAGCGTGTGCTCGTGCTCGCCGACGGGTCGCGGGTCACGATGAACACCGGCAGCCAGGTCACCGTCGATTTCCGTGCCGACCGGCGGATCGTCCGGCTGGTTCGCGGGCAGGCCCTGTTCGACGTCGCCCACAATCCGAAGCGTCCCTTCTCGGTCGCCGCCGGGGACCGGGTGGTCACGGCGCTCGGCACGATGTTCGAGGTGCAGGTCGGCCGGGGCCAGCTGCACGTCACGTTGATGCGCGGCAAGGTGGTTATCGACCCGCCGCGTGCCGTCGCTACGACCACCGGCACCGCGCTTCCGGCGGTGCAGGCGCCCACCTATCTCGCGCCGGGGCAGCAATTCACCGTCACCGTGCGCAGCGCGCCCGAGGTCCATGCCGTGGACGTGAACCGCCAGCTGCTCTGGCGGCAGCAGCTCGTCGAGTTCGACGATGCGCCGGTGTCCCAGGCGGTGGCTGAGCTCAACCGCTATTCGCTGAAGCCGATCGTGATTGCGGATCCGCGGGTGGGCCGGATGCGGATCAGCGGCGTCTACAAGACCGGCGATCCCAATGCATTTGCCGATCTGGTCTCGACGATGCTGCCGGTCGCGGCACGCGACACCAATCGCGGTGAAATCGAACTCTATCCGAGCGAGGGCAAAGCGCAGTGATGCTGCGCAGCGCCGGCCTTTGCGACAATTTTTTTACCGGTCCGATGTGGATTTGTTTCTGACCTTCGTCTGAAGCTCCGGGGACCGAAATGGCCCCGGGGAAAAGACACAGGGGGTTAGGATGGCTGGTTTCGCGAACAAGGTGCGGGTTCTGAAAATGGCGCTCGCCGTCGGCGCCGCGAGCTGCGCGCTGCACGGCGGCATGGCGACGGCGCAGGGGACGGCCGCCCGCCAGACGCTCGGCATCGACATTCCCGCCGGCAATCTCGGCGACGCGCTGATCGCGCTGGGTCGCCAGGCCAAGGTGCAGATCGCGTTCCTCCCCGACCGTGTCGCCGGCCGGAAGGTTGCGCGCCTCCAGGGCAATTTCACCGTGGACGAGGCGCTGGCCCGATTGCTGCGCGACACCGGGCTGCGCGTCCAGCGGATGCAGAACGGCTCCTATGTCGTCGGCGGCCCGACCAAGGCGACGCTGGACAAGGCCAAGCGCGTCATCGCCGATTTCGAGAACGACCAGGGCTATGTCAACGGCGATCCCAACATCCCCGAAATCCTGGTGACCGGTCGCCGCACACTGACCCTCAACACCGACATCCCGCGCACCGAGAACGAGGCGCAGCCCTACACGGTCTTCTCGCGCGAGCAGATCAAGCGTTCGGGGGCGATGAACCTCGAGGACTTTCTGCGCGACAATCTCGGCGCGATGACCAATGTCCGCACCTCGGCGCAGGGCGGGGGCGTCACCACCCGCGACTCTGTCATCAACCTGCGCGGCCTGGGTGCCGACTCGACGCTGATCCTGGTCGATGGCCGCCGCTATGCCGAGCCCAACAACGGCGTCACCGGCGCGTTCGTCCAGTCCTCGATCTCGGGCATCCCGCTCGACCAGATCGAGCGCGTCGAGGTGCTCGCCTCCTCGGCGGCGGGCCAATATGGCAGCAACGCGGTGGGCGGCGTAATCAACATCGTGCTGCGCCGCGATTTTCGCGGCATCGAGACCAGCGCCTATATAGGCGGGACGACCAAGGGTGATGCGATCGAGCGGAGGCTGAGCGCCAATGCCACCTTTCCGCTTCTCCCCAAGACCACGCTCACGCTGAGCGGCAGCTGGAAGAAGTCCGATCCGCTGCTCGCCGGCGATACCGACTTCATCAACGATCGCCTCGACTTCATCCTCAAGAACAATCCGCGCTATCTCGAGACTGCGCCGCTCATCTACGCGACCACGCCGAACATCCGCAGCGCCAATGGCGGCAACCTGGTGCTGCGCCCGCAATATGCCGTGAACGGCGTGACCGCGCTGGGTTCCTCGATCACCTATCTGCCCGCCGGCTATCGCGGCATCGGGCAGGACGGCGCGGCGGCGCTGCTTGCCAATGCCGGCCGCCAGAACATCCAGCCGGGCCCCGCCGACACCGGCGGCCCGCTGCTCGGTGACCGCTTCCCCTTGCTCTACGGCAGCACCGTGTGGAGCGGCACCGCGACGATCCGCAGCGACGTGACCAGCTGGCTCAGCCTCTATGGCTCGGCGAGCTTCTCGCGCGTCGAATCCGAGTACCGGACCACCCCGGTGCCGACTTCGATCAACTATGCGGCCAACAATCCGCTCAACCCGTTCACCACCGAGATCACGGTTTCCTTCCCGAGCAACGAGCCGATGGCGACCGAGCGGGCCCGGTCGGACACCACCCAGTTCATCGGCGGCGCGATCGTGAAGCTGCCCTGGCACTGGCAGGCCAATTTCGACGTCAACACCAGCATCGGCAATGCCGACTCCTATGACGCGAAGCGGCAGCTCTCGGCCGCCTATTATGCGAGCATGGTCCCCAACGGGAACGGCACGGTCAACGTCCTGCTCGACACGCTCGCCTATCCGATCGCCTATCAGTACGACACCGAGGGCAACTACACGCGGCGCTCGCCTTCCAAGTCGAGCTTCACCTCCTACACGCTGAAGCTGGCGGGGCCGATCGGCTTCGCGCGGCTCTGGGGCGGCAAGCCGGTGGTGACCTTGGTCGGCGAAATGCAGCGGCAATGGTTCGGCGACAGCGTCTCCTATAGCGACGGCCCCAGCCTCGCCGGCGTCTCCTACTCGCCCGAGCGCAGCCTCAACACCCGGAGCGCCTATGGCGAGCTGGTGCTGCCGGTGATCGGCGCGAGCAACAAGGTGCCGCTGATCCACGAGCTCGAGCTGCGCCTGTCGGGCCGCTACGACGCCTATAACGGCCGCGGCACCAACACGAGCTTCCAGTGCGTCAACAGCCATGCCGGCAACCTGACCGCCGCCGAGGAGCAGGATCCCTGTCCCGCGCCGGGCGTGGTCATCCCCTATCGCCGGGTGAAGAACGACTCGTTCAACCCGGTGGTCGCCGCGAAATGGTCGGTGACGCCGGACATCGCATTCCGCGGCTCCTATTCGACCGGCTATAACCCGCCGCAGCTCAGCAATGTCGTCGAGGCCACGGGCTTCAACCTGTTCGGCTTTACCAACGCCATCCGTCTCGCCGCTCGCGATCCGCTGCGCGGCAACGAGCCGATCGGGACCAATTTCGGCTTCTTCTCGCTGGTCGAGGGGCTGTCGGGCGGCAATCCCAACGTCGATCCGCAGAAGTCGACCAGCTGGTCGTTCGGCACGATCCTGACGCCGCGCTTCCTCAGCGGGCTGACGTTGCGCGCCGACTGGACCAGGATCGACATCAAGAATGCCTATTTCGATCCGTCGGGCCTGCTCAACAACACCACCAACCTGGCGGCGACGGCCTTCGCCGACTTCCTTGCCGCCTATCCCGATCGCTTCCGGCGCGCGCCGGTGGCGCCGGGCGATCCCTACAGTGTCGGCAAGATCATCTATGTCGACGCGACCACGGCGAACCTGTCGCGCCGGCTCAGCGAAGCGGTCGACTTCTCGGGCAGCTATGTGCGCAAGATCGGCCAGGGCCAGCTCGAGATCCGCGGCAGCGCCACGCTGCTGCTCAAGCTGACCACCCAGATCACCGCGTCGGCGCCCGCGCAGGACATCACCGGCGTGGTTTCTACCGGCAACTTCTTCGGCGGAGGCGACAGCCTGAAGTTCCGCGGCGTGCTCTCGGCGAGCTACACGGCGGAACGCTGGAACCTCGGCGCGCGGATGCGCCATTTCAGCGGCTATTATGTCAACAACACCCACACGATCATCCCCGAACAGGGTTCGAACCGGGTGGAGGCATCGACCTATTTCGACCTGTATGGCGGCGTGCGGATCTTCCGGAAGACCGAGCTGGGCCTTGGCCTCAACAACGTCCTGAACACCAAGCCTGCCATCGATGTGACGCGGACCATGGGCTATGCGCCCAGCGGCGACCCGCGGCTGCGCACCTTCTACGCCAACCTGACGCAGCGCTTCTGAACCCGATCGGCGGCGGATGTCCCCCGCCGCCGGTTTCCAGTCGGGGAGCCGGGTCGCATAACCGTCATGCCCAGACGGGTGACCGGCAAAACCCGATCGCGTGCTCCTGGGAAGCCGGAATCCGGCTGCCCAGGAGCTTGCGCGTCAGGGGTTGAGGGACCGGGCCGCGCGCCCGATGCCCCGCTCACCACTGGAAGCGCAGCGATCCGATCACGGTCCGTCCCGCTCCGAAATAACAGCTGTTGCTGAACGGGCAGGCGGAGATGTAGCTCTTGTCGAACAGGTTCGATGCATTGATCGCGAGCGAGAAGCCCCCCAGCGCAGGCGTCGCCTTGCCCAGATCATAGCCGAGCATCGCATCGACCAGGGTGAAGCTCTCGGTGGTGAAGCGCTCGAAGGTCGTGACGTTGCTGACCACCTTGTAGGCGGTCGTGCCGTCCGATCCGCCGACATAACGGACACCGAAGCCGGCCTTCAGCCCGGCAAGCGGACCGGCAACGCGGCCGCTCTTGCCGAAATCATAGGACAGGAAGGTCGAGGCGGTCCATTCGGGCGTGCCGAGCTGGCGGGTCCCGGTGGTGGTCGGCGTGCCGCTGTTGGTCGCGGTTGGCGCGACGGCGGGCGCGCCCTGGGTGATGATCGCGTCGGTATAGGCCGCGGCGGCCACCACGTCGAACCCCGGGGTCACTTCGCCGCGGCCCTCGAACTCGAGGCCGCGCACACGTACCTCACCGATCTGGATCTGGGCGGTCGAGGGGATGCCGTTGGTTCCGGCGCGCGGGTCGCCCACCGGCACCTTCTGGCGGCGCAGGTCATAGGCCGAGACGGTGAATAGCGCATTGGTGCCGCGCGGCTGGAACTTGATGCCCGCCTCATATTGGCGCCCGGTGACCGGATCGAACGGCACCCCGTCCCAGGTGGCGCCGGTCTGCGGCTCGAACGATTCCGAATAGCTGACATAGGGCGAGACGCCGAACGGCAGCTCGTACAGCGCGCCGAGCCGGCCGGTGAACGCGGTCTGGCTGAACGGCGTCATCGCATTGTTGCGCTTGTTGAGCGTCGTCTGGTCGTACCAGTCATAGCGCCCGCTCGCGATCAGCTGGAGCCGGCCGATCGCGATCTGGTCCTGCAGATAGACGCCGACCTGGTCGCGTTTGCTGTAGCTGTTGGTATAGGCGCCCGACAGCTGGGTCAGGTCGAAGCTCGGCAGCGTGCCGCCATAGACCGGGTTGAACAGGTTGAGATTGGGAATGCTGGTGACCGGATTGGCCGTCACGCCGGTGTTGAACTGCTGGAAATTCTCGCCGGCGATATGCTGATAATCGATGCCCGCCAGCACATTGTGCCTGAGCGGCCCGGTCTCGAACTTGGCGTTGAAGCTGTTGTCTAGCGTCAGCGTGTCGAAATTCTCGTCCGCGCCGCCGCCGCCGCGGATGATCGTCGAATAATCGGTGTTGCGGTTCACGCCCGTGCCGGTCGTCGCGAAGCCGGCCACATAGAGCTGGCGATAGCTCAGCCAGTTGTTCTGGAAGCGCGCGCTCGAGCGGAACGAGAGATGCTCGTTGAAATCGTGGCGGAACAGCGCCTCGATCGACTTGGCGCGGTGGTCGTAGCGCTCATAGCCGGGATCACCGGTATTGATGTCGCGTGGCAGCTTGCCATTGGGGTTGGGCAGCACCGAGCCATAAGCCGAGACGCCCGAATAGCCGCCGCCGCTCGGCGAGCGCTGATAGGAAGCGATCAGCGTCAGGCTGGTCGCATCGTCGGGCGCGAAGGTCAGCATCGGGCTGACATGATAGCGTTCGGAGAAGGTGCCGCGGGTCAGCCCGTCGCCCTTCTGCCAGCCGCCGACGATGCGGGCGAGCCACCGGCCATCCGCGTCGAGCGGCTGGTTGATATCGGCCACGGCGCGGATCGTGTCGTAATTGCCGAGCTGCAGCTCGAACCGGCCGGACGCGATCTTCTCGGGCATCTTGCTGGTCAGGTTGACCAGGCCGCCCGGCGTCGAGTTGCCGTAAAGCACCGACGCCGGGCCCTTCACCACATCGATATGGTCGATGCGGTTGAAGTCGATCTGCGGGGTCGAATAGGGGCCCGCGAGCAGGCGCATGCCGTCGAGATACACGCCCGGCGCGAAGCCGCGCAGGATGAGCTGGTCGTAGCGCGTGACCATGCCGCCGCGCTGGTTGGGCGCAACGCCCGCGACATAGCCGAGCGCCTGGTTGATCGACAGCGCGTTGCGCCGGACCAGCTCGTCATTGTCGATCACCGTGATGGTCTGCGGCGTTTCCATCAGCGGCGTGTCGGTCTTGGTGCCCGAACCGGTCTGCTTCTCGCGCAGGCCGGTCACCAGGATCGTCGAATCCTGCGCCTTGTCATCCTCCGGACCGTCCTCGGCATGGGCCGGGGCCGGCAGGAGCGCCAGCGCCGGCACCAGCGCCGAATGCATCAGGAACCCACGGAACATCGAGCGACGGAAACTACCGGTCACAAAACCCCCTTTGTTATTGCTAACGATTTGCAATTGCCGCTAGAGACGAACCGCAGCCGATGCAAGACGGGAAAAAGGGGAAGGGAATGGCGAGCGCCCAGCTTGGCGGGCAGGGATGGTCGATGGCGGGGCGCTGTCTGACCGCGCTGGTCGGCGGCTATGCCGCTGCGGCGGGGCTGGCGACGCTGCTGGCCCGGCTGCTGCCGGTCGCGCGGGTCGAGGCGACTGGCTGGGGGATGATCCTTTCCTTCCTGTTCTATGGCGCATTCGGGCTATGGGCGTTCCATGAGCCACGGCTCGCGCGGGTCGCCGGCGTGATCTGGGGCACGGCCGTGATCGCCGGGGGGGCGGCCTTTCTGCTGGGAGTCCGGCCGTGAAGGGCAATGGCGTGCGCCAGTCGATGGCGTGGATCCATGGCTGGCTGGGGCTGCTCGCCGGCTGGATTCTCTTCGCGATGTTCGTCACCGGCACCGCGAGCTATTTCCGTCCCGAGATCACCCGCTGGATGCAGCCCGAGTATCGGCCGCGCCCCGTCGCCAATGCCGAAGCCGCGCGGACAGCTGTCGACTGGCTCCAGAAGAACGCGGCGCATGACGAGCAATGGACGATCTACCTTCCGAACGACCGGACGCTCGCGACCCGGGTCTTCACGCGCGCCCGGCCCAATCCCGACCCCAAGGCACCGCGCGCCCCGCGCCGGCCCGAGACGCGCCTCGATCCCGCCACCGGGGTTCCCGTCGAGGCACGCGAGACCCGCGGCGGCGAGTTCTTCTATCGTTTCCATTTCCAGCTGCAGCTGCCGCACCCCTGGGGCCGGTGGCTCGCCGGGCTGTGCGCAATGTTCATGCTCGGCGCGATCCTGTCGGGCGTGATCACCCACAAGCGCATCTTCGCCGACTTCTTCACGCTGCGCTGGAGCAAGGGGCAGCGCAGCTGGCTCGATGCGCACAATGTCTCGGCGGTGCTGGCGCTGCCCTATCATGCGATGATCACCTATACCGGGCTGATCACGCTGGTGGTGATGTACATGCCCTGGCCGATCCTGGCCAATTATGCCCAGCCTGCGGCCTTCTCCGCGAGCCTCTATGCCGATACCGCGAACCAGAAGGCCTCGGGCCGGCTGGGCCAGCTCGCCGACATGGGGCGGTTCGTCGAGGCGGCGTCGGCGGAATGGCAGGGCGCCCGCGTCTCGCGTATCATCATCGGCAATCCCGACGATGCGTCCTCCACCGTCACGCTGCTCCGCTCGAGCGATGACAGGCTCAACGCTCGCAGCGCATCGATCACCTATGCCGGCGTGTCCGGCGAGCGCCTGTCCGCGTCTCCTCCGCCGGGTCCGGCGATAGAGACTGCGGGCGTGATGCTTGGCCTGCATCTGGGCTGGTTCGCCGGGCCGCTGCTGCGCTGGGTCTGCTTCCTGCTCGGCCTGACCGGCTGCGCGATGGTTGCAACGGGCCTGGTGCTATGGGCGGTGAAGCGGCGCAAGCCGGGCGCGAAGCCCTTTTTCGGCCTGTCGCTCGTCGATCGGCTCAATATCGGTGCGATCGCGTGCCTGCCCGCGGGGATGGCCGCATTCCTGCTCGCCAACCGATTATTGCCGCCGACGCTGGCTGGCCGCGCCGACCTCGAAGTCTCCGTCATGTTCTGGACCTGGTTCGGGCTCGCCGGACTGTCGCTCCTGCGTCCGGCCCGTCGGGCCTGGATCGAGACGCTGGCGCTCAGCGCCCTGCTGTTCGCGGCGATCCCGATCGTGGATCTGGCCACTCTGGGCCGGGGAGCGTTTGACGGCTTCTTCCTCGCGTTCGACGGCACCATGGGCCTGCTTGCGGCGGTGCTCGGCTTCGCGGCCTGGCGGCTGGCCCGGCGGCCAGCCGATGCGGCCCAGCCGCGCCGGCGCGTGCCCCTTGCCGTGCCTGAGGTCCGGGAGGCCATGGATGTCGCTTGAAGTCGCCCTGTTCGGCTATGCCGGTTTCGCCAATCTCGCACGGAGCAGGGGGCGGAAGGCGCGTACGGCGCCCGCGGAGCGATCGCGCGCGCGGATCATCGGCTGGCTCCTGCTCCTGGCTTCCTTCATCGCCGCCTTGCTCCGCTTCGGCCCCTACCAGGTTGTCCCGGCGTGGCTTGCCCTGCTGTCGGTGAGCGGCGTGGTCCTCGTCCTCGTGCTTTCGCGCTGGCCGGCACGCGCCTTGGCACCGTGGATGCCGATGACCGCCGTCGCCTTGGCCCTCTGCTTCCTTTGAGGAAGGAAAGGACTGTACGCTATGGGTGTGGGACCAGGATCGCCGGACTATCGGTGAGATAGCGCAGTTCGCCGGCGGGCACCGCGGGCGAGAAGAGGAAGCCCTGGCCGAAGCGGCAGCCCGCTTCCGACAGCCAGTCGGCCTGGGCCTGGGTCTCGATGCCTTCGGCCACCACTTCGATGCCCAGATTCCTGCCAAGCGAGATCACCGCTTCCGCGATGACCGAATGCTGCGCGTCACTGCGGACGTCGGAGACGAAGCTCCGGTCGATCTTGATGATATCGACGGGGAACTGCTTGAGATGGCTGAGCGAGGCATAGCCCGTCCCGAAATCGTCGAGCGCGACCCGTATCCCCTCCCGGTTCAGCATGCGCAGCGCGGCTTCGACGCGTTCGGGGTTTCGGGCGAGGAATACGGTTTCCGTCACTTCGAGCTGCAATAGTGCGGGTGAAAGCCCGGATTGGTGGAGCAATTCGAGGATCGAATCGCCGAAATCGGCGCGCTGGAGGTCGGCGGTGGAGGCGTTGAGCGCGACATGGCCGAAGGCGATGCCCCGGTCGCGCCAGTCGCGCATCTGCGCGACGATCAGCCGGAGCATGCGCTGGGTGAGCGCGGTCGAAACTTCATGGTCGTCGAACGCCGCGGCGATGGTCGCGGGCAGATGGACCTTGCCCCTGTCGTCCACCCACCGAGCCAGCGCCTCGAACCCCGCGATCTCGCCGGTGCGCAGATCGACCTTGGGTTGATAAAAGGCCCGGACGCGATCCTCCTGCAGCGCGGTGCGCGCGATATTGGTCATCGTGACCCGCTGCTGCATCTCCTCGCGCATGTGCGGCGCGAAGACGAGCAGCTCGCCGCGGCGCAGCGCCTTGGACGAGTAGAGCGCAAGATCGGCATGCTTGAGCAGGTCGCCGGCCGTCGTGCCGTGGGCGGGGAAGAGGCTCGCCCCGATGCTGGCGCGGCAGTCGAGCTTGGCGCCGCGATGGAAGACGGGATCGCGGAGCCGCTCGAGGATGCGCTCCGAGATCGCGGTGGCTTCCTCGCGCGTGCCGACCCCCGGCAGGATCAGCGCGAACTCGTCGCCGCCCAGCCGGGCGACGGTGTCCATCGGGCGGACGGAGGCACGCAGCCGATCGGCCAGGGTCCGCAGCACGACGTCCCCGGCATCATGCCCCATGGTGTCGTTGATCTGCTTGAAATGATCGACGTCGAGCACGAACAGCGCGAGCGCCTCGCCCTCGGCGTCGGCCATGGCGAGCTGCTCGGCGAGCCGCGTGTCGAACAGCCCGCGATTGGGCAGCTGGGTCAGCGCGTCATGGCTGGCGCTCCAGCTGATCCGGTCCTGCGCCACGGTCTGCTCGTCGATGTCCTCGACCACGCCGTACCAGCGGAAGATCTCGCCATTCTCCGCATAGCGCGGCCCGGCGCGGACCCGGCACCAGCGATAGCTGCCGTCCCGCCCGCGCAGGCGATAGCGCAGGTCGACGCGCGCGCCGGTGCACAGCGAATGCCCCCATTGCGCGAGGGTGGCGTCGACATCGTCGGGATGCAGCGCCTCGACCCAGCGCTGGGGCGGCATGCCGATCAGCTCGTCCCATCGCGGCCCGGCGTCGAGGATGTTGCCCTGCGGATCCGCGGTCCACGGGATCTGCGGATTGAGCTCGACCGTGTAGCGGAAATGCTCCTCGCTCTCGCGCAGCCGGGTCAGCGTCTGCTCCTGCGCGTCGACATCCTCGCTGAGCCCGTACCAGCGCACCACCTGGCCGGCGGCATCCAGCTTCGGAAAGGCGCGCGAGCGGAGCCAGCGCACCTCGCCATTGCCGCAGAGCAGGCGCGCCTTGACGTCGAGCGGCGCGGTGGTGGCCAGCGACTGGGCGACGGCCGCGACGAACTGCGCGCGGTCCTCCTCATGGATGCTCTCCAGCCAGCCCGTCCCCAGCGCCGCCGCCTCGGGAAGGCCGGTAAGCGCGATCCAGCGCCCGCTGACGGTGAGGACATTGCCCGCCGGATCGGCGGTCCAGGGGATGTGGGGCGAAAGCTCGACCGTGTTGCGATGATGCTCCTCGCTCTGCTCGAGCGCCAGGTTGGCCAGCCGCCGTTCGGTCAGATCGAGCAGCACGCCGCGGATCGCTTCCACCCGGCCGTTCCGGCTGATCGGGCTGATCCGCGCCCAGCAATGGCGCTCGCTGCCGTCCGGGCGCACGATCCTGAATTCGCGGCCGATGCGATCATATTCCTTCAGCGCGGCGAGCAGCCGTTCCCGCACCGGCTCGCGGTCTTCGGGATGGATGCAGGCCAGCGTGTTGTCGAGCGTCGGCGTGAAGCTGCCGGGATCGCGCCCGGCGATGCGGAAGAGCTCGCGCGACCAGGCGAATTCGCGCGTCCCGACCCGCCAGCGCCAGACGCCCATCTGTGCGATGGCGAAGGCCTCTTCCAGATCCTCGGGCGAAAGGCTCAGATCGTCGCCGTCCGCGGTGCCGGAACGCGAATCCAGATGGGCGGGCGGCACCGGTACGAATTCGGCCATGTCAGACCGGTGAAGATACTCGCCCTGGCCCGGAACCCAATCATGCGTTTCCATTCGACACTCGCTGGTCGCAGTCCCCTCCAAGAACTTCGATAGAAGTAGAGCGGTTAAAAATCGCTCCACGACAATGCGTTAATCTCGGGAGAATATAAGAGCCGCGCGACGCGCACTTCGGCAGCCCAGTCAAAGACCCAGCCCCAGCGTCAATAGCAGTGCGCGTTCGGAGCGGCGCCCGCTGGCGGCGTCTGCGCGCGAAGCCCCGACATAGCTGCCCGACAGGCGGAACCGGCCGCGCGTCACCGTGACGCTCGCGCTCCAGTCGAGCTTGCCACCCCGGGCGCTGCCGTCGAACGGGCCGGACTCATAGCCTGCACGAAGACCGATGCTGAGCGGAGTGCCCGCTACCGCCTGGTCGAGCCCGGCAAAGCCATAGGCATTGCCGCGCCGCCTGCCGCTGGCGTCGAGCAGCGCGGGCTGGGGTGGGGCATAGGAGATGCCGGCCCGAAGGGCCGTGCCTCCGCGCTCCCGGCTCAGCGCGAGCGTCGCCTCGCCATAGTCGCAGTCCGGCGCGCCGGGGTAGTGATACCAGGCAAGGCCGGCGTCGATAGCCAGCCGCTGGCCAAGGGCGCGGCGATAGCCCAGCATCCCATCGAGCTCGAGCCTGGCCGATTTCTGCCCGCCCTGCGCCCAGGATCCGAAGGCGCCCACATACAGCCCGCTGCTCTCCGCCTCGATGCTCGCCTGGAGCGCCGGACGGTCGCCGGACAGGGAGACGCCCCGATAGCGATAGTCCGACACCAGGGCCGCCTCGCCGCTCGCCTCCACCTGCGCAGCGGCGCGGCCGGGCAGCGCTGCGAGCCCGGCCGCGGCGAGGAACAGGGCGGCGGGGCGCAGATCCATCAGGCGGCGCGCAGCGCGGCGTTCGCGGTCCGCAGCTTCTCGATCTCGTCCGCCGGCACGGGTTGCGAGAAGAGATAGCCCTGCATCTGGTTGCAGCCGGCCTGGGTGAGGAAACGCTGCTGTTCGCGGGTCTCCACACCCTCGGCGGTGACGGTCAGGCCGATGGCGTGGCCGAGCGTGACCACCGCATGGATTATCGCGGCGGAATCGACCGTGTGCCCGAGATGCTGGATGAAGCTGCGGTCGATCTTGATCTTGTCGACCTCGAACTTGCGCAGATAGCTCAGCGAGGAATAGCCGGTCCCGAAATCGTCGAGCGCGATCCGGAGGCCGCCGCCACGCAATCGGGAAAGCCCGGCGCGGACCAGATCGTCATCGTCGATCAGCACGCCCTCGGTCACTTCGAGTTCCAGCTGCTCGGGCCGCACGCCGGAGCAGCGGACGATATCGAGGACCCGGTCGACAAAGCCCGGCGTGCGGAACTGGACCGGGGACAAGTTGATCGCGACGAACAGGTCGGGCCAGCGCCGGGCGACCGTGCAGGCCTCGCGAAGCACCCATTCGCCCAGTGGGATGATCAGCCCCGTCTCCTCGGCGATCGGGATCACCTGGGCGGGGGGCAGTTGGCCGTGCGCGGTGGTGGTCCAGCGCATCAGCGCCTCGACCCCGACCATGGCGCCCTCGGCATCGACCAGCGGCTGGTAGTGGAGCGCCAGCCCGTCGCCGGTCGCCAGCGCGCTGCGGAGATCCTCCTCGACCGCGCCGCGCAGCTGGACGGTCGCGTCCATCGATGCGTTGAAATGGCGGTAGCAGTCCCGGCCCTCGGCCTTGGCGCTGTAGAGCGCGATATCGGCCTTGCGCAGCAGGTCGATCCGCTCCGATCCGGCAAGCGGCGCCTGGACGATCCCGATGCTGACGCCGACGAATGCCTGGTTGCCCAACACTTCGAACGGCAGGTGCACGGCGTTCAGGATGCGCTGGCACAGCCGGTCGATCGTGTCGCCCCCCGCGAGCGTCGGCAGCAGGATGGCGAATTCGTCGCCACCCAGCCGCGCGATCGTGTCCTCCTCGCGAAGCAGGCCGCTCAGCCGGCTGGCGAATTCGCGAATCAGCGCGTCGCCTGCCTGATGCCCGAAGCTGTCATTGACATGCTTGAACCGGTCGAGGTCGAGCAACAGCAAGGTGGCGCCGCCACCGCGGCGTGCGCGGGCCAGCGCATGGTCGAGCCGGTCGTTGAAGAGCGTGCGGTTGGGCAGCCCGGTCAGCGGATCGTGGAACGCCAGATGCTGCGCCTGGGCGCGGCTGGTCTCGAGCTGGAGCCGGGCCCGCAGGTTGCGCCCGAGCAGCCAGGCCAACATCGCGCCGACAAGCGCGAGGGCGAGCAGAAGGACGGTCGTCATGTGCTGCGCGACCGCCAGGCCGGGACGAAACGGATGCCAGGCGAGATAGCCGATCACCGCTCCCTGTGCGTTGCGCAGGGGAACGCTGGCGCTGGTGGCGGGCAGGGCGAGAATATGCGCGCCTTCGATACCGTAGCGCACGGCCAGTTCGCCAAGGAAGCTGCCGTCGAGATAGCGGACGCTCACATGGAGATGCTCGGAGCCGGCCGCTTGCGGGAGCTTGCCCGTCTCCGAGATGACCGGCTTCAGGCTCAGGATCGCGGGATGGCCGCGCACGATTGCGATCGTGCTGGCGCCCGGCGTCTGCTCCTGGTCGCTGGCGGGGCGCAGATCGCCGCGGCGCAGTTGCGCGCGCAGGGTGTGGATGAGCGGAACTGCGCGCGGTGCTACCTGTGCAAAGTCTGCCAGGCTGGCGCGCCGGCCATTCCGCATCGCGTAGATCGGGTGTTCCCCCGCATCGAGCAGATAGGTCTCGTCATGCTTGTAATAGCTGTGGAACCAGATGCCGAGATTCTGGTCGATCCAGCCAAGGTCGAGGGGCTTGTGCCGAACCTGGCGGACGGCATCGTCCCAATAGGTCGAGGCTTCCTGATCCTTGCGCACGGCCACCACCGCGCTCGCGACCGCCATTGTGGCAATCCGCACCTGGCGCTGCTCGGCCGCGTCATCCGAGCCCGCCGTCGCGAAGTGCAGCACCGCACCCACCATCAGCGCGAGGAGCAGCACGGCTCCGGCGCTGGGCAGGAGCACCGCCTTCACAAACAGACTTCGGGATCTCGTCGCTGGCATTTCGCCCCTTGCACTCCTTGCGAAGGGCTCCGCGCGGCCGGCCGGACCAGACGTTCCCCCTCTCTTCCCTGATAGAGGAACCGGGGAGGTAGCGGATTTGCTGTTCTATTTCTGATGCTTAACGCAGTAGATTTACGTACCGGGACGAGGCGCCCGGCTAGAAGCGCTTGCGGAGCGTGAGGCGCGCGGTCCGGCCCAGCGGGTCGATCTCGTCGTGGCTGTATCCCAGCGGAATGCTGCCGTCGGGCAAGTGTACCCGGCGATATCCGTTGAAGAGGTTCCGGATCTCCAAGGAGAGCTTGATGTCCTTCAGCCAAGCGTGACCGGTCTTTGCCAGCAGATGTTCCGGCTCGACAAAGGCCGAGAGATTGAGGGTCGACCAGGCGGAGAAGCGATAGTCGCTGCCGGGCGAGGTGCGGTTCCGCAGGCGCGCGGCGCTGCTCCAGCTTCCGTTCAGGCTGGCGCCGATGCCCCGCTTGCCGGCGCTGAGCTGCAGCGACAGCCGGTCCCGCGACTGGCCGCTGTCGTCGCCGAGCTGGTCGATCACCGGAAGCCCCGGGCGGGTGCGCAACTCGCTCTTCAGGCGCCGGCGATAGTTGAGCGAGAGCGTCCAGTTGATCGGATCGGCGGCGGCTTGCGGAGCCGGGCCGGCGCGGCGGCCCGGCAGGCGCAGCGCGACGCCCGAGCTGAAGTCGGCGCTGGTCTCGCCGACCAGGTTGATCGGGCGCGCATCGACCGAGACCAGCCGGCCCGTCGCGTCCCGGACGATGCGCTCCGGAAAGGCGGCCTCGATCGCCGGGGTCAGCTCGGGGAAGGGCGCCACGCCGCCCTTCGCGACCTGCTCCGCATAGCCGAAGTTCAGGGTCAGAATCTGGTCGGAAAGGGGGCGCAGCATCGCGGTCAGCGAACGGTTCTGGCGCGTGCCGCGGCGCAGGCTGGGATTGCCGCCAAGGATCCACACCGCGTCCACCGCTTCCTGGCGCGCATAGTCGAAGATCCGGTTGATCGTCGTCACCACCGGCGCGTCGAGCTGCTCGGGCGTCGGCGCCGCATCGACATTCTCCAGCATGCCGCGCAGCTGGACGAAGCGGGCGGGGGCCCAGGTGAAGCCTGCGCCGTAGCGCTTCTGCAGGCTGGCGCCCGAGATCGCCTGGCCCCCGGCGATCAGGTCGATCGTCAGGTCGCCCAGCGGCCCGAGCGCACCTCTGGTGCGCCTCGAAATCGGCAGGTTGAGCGACAGCTGGCCGTCGATCCGGCTCGATTGCCGGGTCATGACCAGCGTGTCGGCGGACGAGGTGCTGATCCTGCTTTCCAGCGTGTTGTGGCCGAGATTGATCGTGGCATTCGCGGTGAGCGGCCCGGCCGGCAGGTCGAGCATTTTCCCGATCGCGTTCAGCCGGGCGGAGATGCTCTCGCCCTGCGAATGGTTGCGGTCGGTCAGCAGCAGCTTGCTGCTCCACGGGCCATAGGGATTGAAGCCGGGCTCGCCGGCGTCGAGCAGGCCCTGCACCTGGGGCACGTCTATGCCACGCTCGAGAAGGCTGTCGCTCCAGTTGCGGGCATAGCTGGCGGACAGCGCCAGCTGCCAGCCCGAAACCCGGCCGGTCAGGCTCAGCGCGGCGCCCAGCATCCGGGCGCTGTTGTCGTTCCGCAGCGCGCGCGTGCCGGCCAGGGGGCGGACCAGCAGGACGTCGCCCGAGAAGGGCGACCAGGGATTGCCGGGGGGCAGCACGACCGAGGCCATCGGCAGGCCGCGCAGCGCGTTGGTCTCCGTGCTGCTCGCATTGAGGTTCAGCGATGCGGTGAATGCGCCGAGCGGATGGCTGACGCCTGCGTTGAACAGCAGCGCGCGCTTCGACGGCAGCAGCGTCTCGAACGCGTTGGGATCGACGGGGGCGGTGCGGTCGGCTGCCGCGGCGAAATCCGCGAGGCCGGGCTGCTGCCATTCCGCGCCCGACGGGATGGCGGCGCGGGTGATGGGACGGCCGGCGGCGAGGCTGAGCGCCGGGTCGATCTCCCCGCCGGCCGGGCCGGTGACCATGCCGGTTCCGTCGAAGATGCCGGGGGCGGGCGCGATGTCCCGCGCGCTCTTGTGCAGCGCGCTGTCCTGCGTGATCCGGGCGGTGGCGCTCCAGCGTGACGGCCCGTCGATCGCCACCCGCCCGGCGGACAGCTCGCCGCCATATTGGCCGCCCCGCGTTGCCGTCCAGCCGCCGGCATCGAGGTTCATGCTGGAAAAGTGCTTCTTCAGGACCAGGTTCACCACGCGCCGGTCGGAAGCATAGCCATAGCGCGCGGCGGCATCGGGCTTGAGCACCGCGATACGGTTCAGCGCCTCGGGTGGGTAGGAAAGGATCGAGCGATCGCCTTCGGCGGGGCGCCCGTTGATCAGGAGGACGGGCTCGTTACCGGCGGGATCGATGAAGGGCGTCAGGCGATCGAGCAGCCCCTGGATAGTGTCGGCGCCTTGGCCGGCGATCTCCGCCTCGCCGAACTCGGTCTCGGTCGCGACGCTGGCCTGACCATAATATTGGTTGGCGGTGACGACGATCTCATTCTCTTTGCGGACCTCGCCGTCCTTCCCTGCTTCGCTCGCGGCCGGGCTGGATTGTGGCGGCGCCTCGGCCTCGGCTTGCGCCCGGGCAGCCGGGCACCAGGCCAGGGGCAGGAGGGCGATGCCGAGAAGACCGAGCCGGGCCGCGCGCATCACCGGTGCGTCGGAGCTGCCGGGGCTCGGCTTCGATGAACGATACGCATCACGATTCCCGCCCCCGAGCGCGCGCGGGCAGACGCCATCGCGCGTGGTGCCGAAACTAGGGCCGGGCAGAGGGATACGCAAATAAAGCCCGATACGATCTCACGGCTTTTTCAGGAAATGGGCGAGCGCACGATTACCGTACGCTCGCCGCATTACTTCAGAGGGAGATGTTGCCCGAGATGGTGCAGTCACCGGTGCCGGCGCCGACTTCGGGAAGCGTGGTGCTGACGGTCAGGTTCTCGGGCGGACCGGCGGACCAGGTCGCGGTGATGTCGCCGGCGCAATCGCCCGGGGTGATCGTCGTGTCGGCATAGACGTTCTGGAAGGTCACGTTCGCGCCCGAGACGACGACGTTATACGGCGCGCCGGTGAACACCACCGTGTTGCAGAAGCCGAAAAAGCCGGTGAGGCTCGGCGTGGCGGTGATGGTGGAGCCGTTGTTCACGATCGTGACGCTCAGGTCGCACGACAGCAGCGGGCCGCTGCCCTTCTGCACCAGGACGCCGCCGCCCGAGAAGACATAGGTGCCCGGGGTGGACGCGAACGTCTGGGCATAGGCAGTTTGCGAAGCCATGAAGGCAAGCGCGGCCACGGCGGTGCTAAGAACCTTAATCATGCTCTCTCTCCTATATGTATTTCATTATGGAGTTTGCACGATGCCAAGTCGATATCTAGAGAATCGACTCGATATCGTATGACAATGATAGTTCTCAAGTGATTCAATACAATATGAATCTTGGATTAATACTATGGATTCGGTTCAATAATATTCAACTATCTGAGTTTTATTAGAATCGCTTCGACATGCTGAACCCGATGATCCGGGGATCAAGCGTGAAAATGTTTGCGCTCAGGCCGGTGTCGTCGGCGTTGGTGAAGAAATCCGTGATCGGCGCGTCGTTGAAGAGGTTCTTCACATAGATCTGGAAAGTAAGATCCGACTTCGGACGCGAGAGCGTCACGGCGGTATTCACGTTGTTCCAGCCTTTTAGCCGGTCATATTCGGTATTGTATATGCGGGCGAAGCTCTTCGACTGGCGGTAATAGTCCCCGCGAAAGGTGAGTTCCCAGTCTCTGCCATGGAGAAAGAAGGTGTATTGCGCGCCGACATTGAAGGTGAACCGCGGCGAGTTGGGCAGCTCGTTGCCGGAAAGATCGGCAGCGAAGCCGCGGCCGCCATTGGGCGCACCGCTGCCGCCCTGGGCGATGTTCAGCCCGACCGTGGCGGGATTGTAGGGCGCCGACGGGTCATAGGTGAAGCCCATCAGCGCGTAATAGGGCGTGCCGCCGGGGAAGCCCGGATTGTACGAGCCGAGCCGGTTCGATCCGGGGCAGAGTGCTGAAAGCGCGAGATTCTGGAGGGCCGCCGGCGAGCGCAGCACCCGCTCCACGAACACCCGCGGCGCGACGCAGTTCGACGGCGCCTGCAGCCAGGGGCGCAGCACCACCCAGTCCGGATTGCCCTGGGTGCGGTCCATCACGTCGATCGACTGGGAGCCGTCCTTGAGCCGGGTGCGCAGATAGCCGAGATTGGCATCCATCCGAAAGGCGCGTGACGGCCGCCACGCTGCCTCGAACTCCAGGCCCCAGCTCGTCGCGTTGAAATTCTCGTTGAACGCGATGCGATCGACGATCTGCGAGATCTGATAGTCCTTGTAGTCGTAATAGAAGGCCGTGGCGTTCAGCGTGATGCGCCCGCCGTCGAAGCCGTTCTTCGTCCCGATCTCGAAGGCGTTGAGATATTCGGGGCGAAAGGTCTGCGCCAGCGGCTGGTACTGGACGATGGCCGGGTTGATATCGACGCGCGGTGGGTTGGCGCCGCCGCCCTTGTAGCCGCGCGCGGCCGAGGCATAGATCAGCGTGCTGTCGGTGAAGCCGAGGTCGGGCTTCCAGTCGATGACCGCGCGGCCGGTGAATTCCTTCCACTGCTGCTCGATGTCGGGCAGCGCGGGATAGCCGCTGTTCACGCGCCCGCCGGTGTTCTGGCCGGGCAGTGGCGACTGGGTCCCGCCGCCGAGCAGCAGCTGGCTCGGGATCTGGGTCGAGACCTTCTTGTCCTGGGTATAGCGCAGGCCGGCGGTGAACTTCAGGTTGCTCGACAGGTTCCAGTAGAGCTCGCCGAACGCCGCGGAGGATTTGATCCGGATCCCGTTCTTACTCAGGAAATAGTTATGGCCCTGGTCGTTCAGGCTGCCGATCGGGTTGGGATCGACATAGACGCATTCCCGAGCCTCGCTGCCCAGCGGGCAGACGCTCTTGACCCGGACTCCGTTCACGATCGAAGCGCCGTAGAAGTATTCGGCAATCAACGTGAAGAGATTATTGAAGACGTAATAGTCATCCTGCGATTTGAAATCGAGGTAATTGGCGCCGATATTGAAGTTGATTGGGCCGTTGAAGTCGGACTGAAGGCGAATTTCCTGTGACCATTGCCGGTTCGCCGACCGGCTGAGATCGGCGGAGAGCAGCCGGTCCGAGCAGCCCAGCTGCGGATCGCAATATTTGCCGCCCGGCGTCGGCCCCGGAAAGGCGACCGGATCGATCGGCCGGTTGAGCGAGCTCAGCAGCGGCTGGGTGGAATCGTTGAAGATCGGCGCCGATACGAAGCGGTTATAGTCCTGCGTCGAATAGAAGCGATCGCGCGCATAGGCGGTCTGCGACACCAGCTTCAGTCCGTCCGACGGCTTGAACTCGAGGTTGAGCTGCACCAGGTCGTTCCGCGCCCGGAAGACGGGGTCATAGCTCGTCGCGATCTCGCGCAGGTTGCGCGATTGCACCACGCCCGCGAACGGGTCGCCCGGCTTGACCACGGTCACGGCACGGCGGGTGACCGGATCGTTGCCGATCGAGATCGTGTTGGGCACCAGCACATAGGACAGGGCATTGCCGTTGGGCGCGCCATAGGCGGCATCGTCATAGAGTGAGCCGGGCAGGCAACCCTGGCTCAGCCGCCCGCGGGTGAGCGGATCGGTCACCGCCACGCCACCCACCGAGGTCGGCCCCGGATCGGGCGTGCAGAGCTGCTTGCCGGTCCGCGCCCGGTCGTCATTCTCCTCGAAATGCTGCCAGATCAGGTTGGCGCGGAACCGGTCGCTCGGCTTCCACTGGACGATCGCGCGCGTCGACCACAGGTTGCGGCCATTGACGTCGCGCCCGGTGAAGCTGTTGTAGTCGAAGCCCTCGCGGCTGGTCCACGCGCCCGCGACGCGGATGCCCAGCGTATCGCCGATCGGCACGTTGACCATGCCCTGCGCCCGCATCGAGCCGAAATTGCCGCCCTCCAGCTTCAGCTCGGCGGCAAGGTCCTCGTCGGGCAGCGCCGGCAGCACGTTGACCACGCCGGCGGTGGCGTTGCGGCCATAGAGCGTGCCCTGGGGTCCGCGCAGCACCTCGACGCGCTGGAGGTCGAAGAATTCGGATTCGAACAGCCGGTTGCGCACCAGCGGGGTATTGTTGAAGCTTACCGCGACCGCCGGGTCGCTCGAGGCGGAGACCGCCTTCGTCCCGATCCCGCGGATCGAGAAATTGTACATGCTGAAATTGCTCTTCGAGAAGGTGACGTTCGGCACCGCGCGCAGCAGTTCGGAACCGCCCTCGATCTTCTTGTCGTTCAGCGCTTCGGCGGAGAATGCCGAAACGGCGATCGGCACGTTGCGGATCGATTCCTCGCGCTTCTGCGCGGTGACGATGATCTCGGTCGGCGCATCATCCTGCGCGGCTGGCCTGCCGGTGTTGCTCTGGCCGGCCGCCGGGGCGGGAGTGGGCAGGGGCGCGGTGCTCGAGGTGGTGGCGACGGCCCCGGCCGCGGGAACGACGACATAGGTCTTGGCGCCCGTCTGGCGTGCGACCAGCCCGGTGCCCTGGAGCAGCGAACGGAGCGCCTGGTCGATCCCCATCTCGCCGCGCACCGGCGCGGTGCGCTTGCCCCTGGTATATTTGCGGGCGGCGATGATCTGGATGTCGGCCTGATGGCCGAGCGCGACGATCCCGGTTTCCGCCGCCTGTGCCGATACGTCGAAGCTGCGCTTCTGCGCCGAAGCCGGCGGCGCCACCATCACGAAAACGCACGCGGTCGCCCCCAACAAGGCGGCCCGCCCCCTCACAATGCCCATGCTATCCCTCTCCCTTGCGGGCTTTTTCGCCCGTCATCCCACAAGAGTCGGCGGGGACATTTTTCCTTTTTCTATTTTCGCGGCCGGCCGACGCGGATCTCGTTCGGGTCGCTCAGGTCGATCGGCACGCCGAGGCTCTCATGGACCGCCATCGCGAAGCCCTCGAGGTCGTCGGTGCGCAGTGTGCCGTCAAAGCTCTCCTTGCCGATGTTCGGATCGACGATGACGAGCTGGCGGTGATTATAGCGGTTGAACTCGGCCGCGGCGTCAGCGAGCGACACGCCGGCAAGATCGATCTTGCCTTCCCGCCAGGCGAGCGCGCGATAGACCGAGGTCGCACTGGCCGGGCTGCGCAGCACCGCGGCATTGTCGGCGACGAATGCATGTTCGCCGGCCGCGATGCGGATGTGCGGTGCCGTGGCGTCTTCCGCCCAGGCCTCTACCACGCCTTCGGTCACGAAGATGTCGGCGCCCGCTTCGCGCCGCCGCACGGCGAAGGCCGTGCCCACCGCCTGCACGCGGATCCGCCCGGCTTCCACCAGGAAGGGGCGCTTCGCATCCTTGGCGACCTGGAACCACAATTCGCCCTGCCGGATCCGGACGAGCCGGCGCGCCTTTTCCAGGTCAACCGTCGCCTGGCTCGCGGTGTTGATCACCATGGTCGATCCGTCGGCGAGCGGCACGCGGCGGATCTCGCCGACTTCGGTGCCGTAGCGTGCGCCCTGGCCGATCAGGAACGCGCTCCCCGCGACCGATGCGGCGAGCGCCGCGCCGCCGCCGATCAGGAAGCGCCGCCTGCCGGGCTGGGCGACGCGGCCGTCCGCATCGTCGTCGTTGGAAGCCGTCGCCAGTTCGTCGAGCGTCGCCCAGGCCGCCTGCGCCTGGAGCAGCGCGCCCTGCCGCCGGGGATCGACGTCGAGCCAGCGCGCAAGCTCGGCCTCGTCCGCCTCGCTCCATTCGGCGCCGTCCATCCGCGCCACCCAGCGCGCGGCCTCGTCCTGAATCTCGCGGGCGCTCTGGTGCGTCATGACCGGCGCCCCGCATCGATGCGCGGCTTGCCGGTCTGCGTGCCGTTCAGCCACGCAGTCACCCGGCTGTCCTCGTCGCGCCAGATCCGCAGGATCGTCTGGACGCCGTGATAGACGTCATTCTCGACCACGCTTTCGGTCACGCCGACGCGCCTGGCGATCTCCTTCTGGGAAATGCCCTCGATCTTGCGCATCTCGACGATGCGGCGGCAGCGCTCGGGAAGTCCCGCCATGATCGCGCGCAGCCGGGCATAGTCGAGCCGACCCGCCGCCTCGCGTTCGGGCGAGGGGCTGTCGTCGATCGCATAGGTTTCGATCTCGGCGATCATGTCGATCGACACGATCCGGCTGCGCTTGATCCGCTGCAGCAGGAGATTGCGGACGATCGAGAAGAAATAGGCGCCGGGCCGCGTGATATGATCGACCGTGTCGAGCGCGGCGAGGCGGCAATAGGCTTCCTGAACGATGTCATCGATGTCCTCCTCCGAGACACGGGCACGGGCAAGCCAAGCCCGTACTGTGCCCTCGTACGGGATCACCGTTTCTGCCACCCAGATCGCCCTCAGGCGGCGGCGCTCGAAGTTCGCCCCCTTCTTCGTCGGATCTCTCCTGGTCTTCGTTCTTCTCGTGCGGATTCTGTTGTCCGCACCTTCAGATACCTGACCGGCGAATTTCCTTATTGCAACGGGTCGTCCGCCCGACCGGCCCGTTACGGACCGGTTCGTGCGAGGGGGCATGCAGCATCCAGGTGCAGCGGGTGGTTTAGCTGCTCCCCGGCGAAAGCCGGGTCCAGGGTTTCTCTGCCGTATCGCTTGTGACCCTGGGCCCCGGCTTTCGCCGGGGAACTGAAAAGCTGAATATCGATACGCTCCGGGGGGCGAGCGCCGCCATGCCGACGGCTGGCTCGCGCCCCCTTTCCGGATCAGAACTTCAGGCTCAGCGTCGCCCGGCCGCCATGCTCGCGCACCCCGCTGCCCAGCATGCCGCTATATCCGATGCGCAGGTCGAGCCTGTCGCTGAGGTCGACGATGAGGTTGAGGTTCGCCGCCGCCGCGAAACGGTCGATCTCCGCCGAGCGGACGGTGAACGCCTGGTCCGCCGCCGCGGTCAGAGCGATGAGCGGATTGGCGGCGCGGTCGCCAAAGGCGGTGCGCAGGCCGACATTGCCGCCCAGCCGCACGCCGCCGGTGTCGCCGCCGGCCAGCGGGACCTCGCCGCGCAGGCCCAGCTCGGCAATGCCCAGCACGCTCTTCTGGTCGCGCACGATGAGCGCAACCGGGCCGCTGGTCTCGGCGAAGCGGCCGAACCGCACCCGGCTGACGCTGCCGGCCAGATAGGGCTCGACAAAGCCGTGCGCGCCGGTCTCGATCCGGTAGCTCAGTTCGGCAAGGGTCTGGAGCATCACGCCCTGCACCTTGCCGCGCTCGCTGGCGGTGAAGCCCGGCACGACGATCTGGCGCCGGGCCTTGAGGTCGAGCAGCGCGAGCGAGGCGCCGGCGCGGAAGCGCCAGCCGTTGATCGCGGCGCCCGCATAGAAGCCGCCGCCGGTCCGGTCGATCGTGGCGCGGCTGCCGCGTGCGGTGGCCGGCACGGTGATGCGCGTATAATGGCCCATCACGCCGGCGCGCCACGAGCCGTCCTCGGTCGCCGCGCCCGCGTCCATGCCCAGGATCATGCCGGTGCGCTCGACGTCATAGCCGGCGGCGTTGCCGTCGCTGTCCACGCTGCCCCAGCTGCCGATCACCTGGCCCCAGCCGCCATTGCCCGAGAGCCCGGCATCGGCCGCCGCGGCCAGCCGGCCGATCACCGCTTCGCGCACGATGCGCTCGTCCTCCAGCGCAGCGCGGGTGGCGTCGGCATAGATTTCGCCCGAAAGCTGGTCGAGCGCCGCCGGGATCGCGGCGGGGGCGAGGCTGTAGAGGGCGCTCAGCGGCGTCGGGTCGTAGTTGCCGCTCATCACCGCGGTATCGAGGCGGGTGATCGTGCTCAGCTGGTTGTAGCTGAGCGGAACCCCGGTGCCGAGGACCGCAGAGAGCTGGTTCGGCGCGAGGAACAGCTGAACCTCGTTGGCGGTGTAGATAATCTTCGGCCGGAAGGCGAGGCCGAAGCTGTTGAGCCCGCTGACGGTGAAGGTCCCGCTCACCCCGGCATCGGCGTGGAGCAGCACGAAGCTGCTGTTCATCGCATAATTGCCGCCCAGGTTGAGGATCTGCAGCGTGCCGTTCAACTGCGCGCTGCCGCTCGCCTGGATCCGGTCGGCGCCGCTGGCCTGGACCTCGGCCGCGAATAGCGAGCCGGCCTGGAACAGCACATTGCCGGCGACATTCAGCGTGCCGACGCTGTTGCCCGGTGCGATCGTTGCGCCGCTCTGCACGACGAGCCCGCCCACCGTGCCGGTGCCGCCCAGCGTCGCGCCGTTGCTCACGGTGACGACCGAGCGCGAGAGCAGGCCGTTGATCGCCAGCCGCCCGGCAAGCACGCTGGTCGCGCCGGTGAAGGCCGAGCTGTCACCGGTGAAGCTCAGATTGCCCGTGCCGCTCTTCTCGAGCAGGCCTGCGCCCGACAGGCTGCCGGCATAGGTGCCGGCGCCGGACTGGGCGAACTCCAGGGCAGCGTCGATCCGGATCGCGCCCTGCAGCGAGGCGGTGTCGCCGCGCAGCCTGCCGGCGGCGGCGATCGTGCCGCCGCCATAGCTGTTGGCGCCGGTCAGCGTGGTGGTGCCGCTGCCCGCCTGGACGAAGCCGCCGCTGCCCGTCATCGCGTTGGCGAAGGTCACCGCGTCGCTGCGGTTGAGGATCAGCACGCCATTGTTGGCGATCGCGCCCGAGAGCGAGCCGGTGGTGCCGCCCGCGCCGATCTGGAGCGTGCCGCCTGCGATCGTCGTCCCGCCGGTCGGGGTGGTCGTGCCGGTCAGCACCAGCGTGCCGGTCCCGGCCTTGGTCAGCGTGCCCGCGCCCGAGATCGTGCCGGCGAAGGACGAGTTGCCGTTGCCCGCGCCCACGCTCAGCGCGCCGCCGCCCAGGGTGATCGTGCCCGATCCGGTGAGCGTGCCGAGCGACACGCCGAAGCCGGCCAGGTCGAAGGTACCCGTGGCGACCTGCTGGAGCGCCGCGACCGTGGCGGTGCCGCTGAAGGTCACCGCGCCATTGTTGACGATGCCGGTGCCGACCGTGCCGGCCAGCGTCGCGGTGCCGTTGTTGGCCAGCCCGCCGGCGAGCGTGCCAGTGCTGGTCAGCGTCGCGTCGTTCTGCACCGCGCCGGTCACGGTGCCGGCATTGGTGAAGACCGCCTGGTTGACCACCCCGCCGGCGAGCGAGCCGCCCGCCAGCAGGTCGAGCTGCCCGGCCGCGACCGTGGTCGTGCCGGCATAGCTGTTCGCCCCGCCCAGGCTGAGTGTGCCCGTACCGGTCTTGGTCAGCCCGCCCGCGCCCGAGATGGCCGCAGCGATCGTCGCCGATACGCCGCCCGAGACGTCGATCACCGAGAAGCCGCCCGTCGTCGCCAGCCCGTCCGCCGCGGTCGCGCCAGCGATCACATAGTCGCTGGTGGTGAAGCGCAGCTCCTGGAACGCCTGGGTGCCCTGCACGGTGACGTTGCCGCCGGCACCGCCGCCGAACACCGCGACCTGCCCGCGCCAGGCATCGTTGACGCCATAGCCGGTCGGGGCGGTCCAGTTGGTGCCGCCCGTGCTCCAGATGCCTGCGCCGCCGTCGCCGCCGGTCGCGGTCGAGGCGCCGGTCAGGTCGCTGCCGTCCCAATACTGGATCGCCTGGGGGCTGCTGGCGAACAGGATGTTCACTTGGCCTGCGATGTTGGTGAGCAGGGTGGGGGTATAGCCCGCCGGCAGCGCGCCGAGCGCCAGTCCGTTGTCGGTCAGCGTCCCGCCATAGTTGAACAGCCGGTAATAGCCCTCGCCGAAGCTCGGCTGGGCGAGGACGTTGAGCGTGCCGTCCAGCGTCAGGTTGCCGCCGATATTGACCAGGTCGTTATTGGCCCCGCCGACCGTGCCGGCCTCGCCCAGCTCGAAATTGAGGATCGTCCCCGCGCCGAGCGTCAGGCTGCCGCCGATGTTGAGCGTGCCGGGGCTGTTGCCCGGATTGAGCGCGGCATTGCCCACGGTCACGTCGCCGTGGAAGGTGCCGCTGCCCGCCAGCGTGCCGCCGTTCAGCGTCAGGTTGGCGGCGTTGTTCGCCACGTCGCCGAACGCGCCGTTGATCACCAGCTTGCCGGCATCGACGGTCACCGCGCCGGTGAAGTCCGTGCCGCTGCCGTTCGAGCCGGTCAGCGTGACCGAGGCGCCCGCCGCCGTGTCCACCACGATCGAGCCGCTGCCCGAGATCACCCCGGCATAGCTGTAGTTGGTCGCATTGGCGAAGGTCAGCGACGAAGGGATCGGGTTCGCCTCGAACACCGTATCGCCGGTGCCGAGCGTGCCGCCCGCGCCGACGGTCAGCGCCACGCCGCCGCCGATCCGCGTATCGCCATAGCTGTTGGCTGCGGCCAAAGTGAAGGCAGTGGACCCGCCGCCCGACAGGCCGAACCGCACCGTGCCGCCGCTGATCGCGCCGCCAAAGGTCGTGTTCGCGCCGTCCACGCCCTGCAGCGTCACCGTGCCGGTGCCCTGGATGGCATTGGCCAGCGTGATCGCGGTTACGCCCTGGAGGTTGCGCAGGAAGGTGCCGGCGCCCAGCGTCACCGCGCCGCTGCCCAGCGCCTGGCCCTTGTCGAAGCCGAGCGCGCCGCCCTGCACGTCGACCGTGCCCGAGAACGACCCGTTCGTCCCGGTCAGCACCAGCAGGCCGCTGCCCGTCTTGACCAGCGCGCCATTGCCCTGGATCGTGTTGGCGAAGGTCCGGTCGAGCGCGCCGTCGAAGCCCAGCGCCGCATTGTTGGTGACGGTCCCCGCGCCGATCGCACCGCCTTCGCCCAGCACGAGTATCCCGCCGCTGATCAGCGTGGTGCCGCTGTAGTCGCTGGCGCCGTTCAGCCGCAGCTCGCCAATGCCCGTCTTGGTCAGCCCGCCACTGCCGGTGACCACGCCGTCGAAGGTGGAGTAGGCGGCATTGTTCACCGTCAGCCGGGCCGTGCCCAGCTGGACCGTGCCCCCATTGCCGTTGAGCGCGCCGATCGCCGTGTCGAAGTCCGCGAGATCGAGCAGCGTTCCGGAGGAACCGAAATAGTTGGTGATGCCGGTCACCGCGCCGCTGAGCGTGATCGTGGCGCCCACCTGCTGGTTGGAGAGCTCGCCATTGACCTGGTTGGCGATCGTCGCCGTGCCGAAATTGCCGAGCGCACCGTTGATGATGCCCGTGCTGGTGAAGCTGCTGAAGGTCTGGACACTGCCGTTGATCACGCCGTGGTTGACCGCGGTGCCGCCGAGCGACTGCAGCCCGCTCATCGTCCCGTAATTGTCGAAGCTGCCGAAATTCTGGGTCTGGCCGTTGATCACGCCGGTGGCCGCGTTGACCACCGTGCCGAAGGTCTGGAAGGTAACGAAGGCGGTGATCGTGCCGCTGTTCTCGATCATAGAGAAGTTCTGGATCAGGTCGGCGCTCAGGCTGCCGGTGCCGGTGATCTCCAGCGTGCCGGCATTGACCTGGGCGAAGGACTTCAACGCTCCCCCGCCATTGCCCAGCGCGATGCTGCCGGCCAGGCTAAGCGTGCCGTTGCCGTTCTTGGTGAAGGTCGATTCGCTGCCATCGGCGCCCGTGACCGTGCCGCCGAACAGCGTCGATATATTGTTGTAGCCGGTGTCGAGCCGGCCGCCGCCCAGCGTAATGGCGCCCGCACCCGCGATCGAGCCGATCTGGGTCTGGAAGCCGTCGAGGTCGAAGGTCGCGCCGGCCTGGACGTTGAGCGCCGACTGGTTCGCGATCGCGTTGTTGATCCCCAGCCGCAGCGTGCCCGCCGCCACATCGGTGGCGCCGCTATAGGTGTTGGCGGCGGAGAGGATCAGCGTGCCCGCGCCGGTCTTGTTCAGGCCCGCGCCGCCCTGGATGACCACGCCGATATCGGCGGTGATGCCGCTCGCGACGTCGATGATCGAGAAGCCGCCGGTGGTGTTCAGCCGCGCGCTGGCATCCGACGGGCTCAGCACATAGCCGTCGGTCTCGAAGCGCAGCTCCTCGAAAGCCTGGGTGCCCTCGACGGTGACGGTGCCGCCGGCCGCGCCGGCGAACACGCCGACCTGGCTCTTCCAGCTGTCGTTGATCGCGTAGCCGGTCGGCCCGGTCCAGTTGGTGTTCGCGGCGTGCCAGGTGCCCGATCCGCCATTGCCGCCGGCCGCTGCGCTGGCGCCGGCATCGCTGCCATCCCAATATTGCACCGCCTGCGCGCCGCCCAGGCGCACATTCACCTGGCCGTTGATGTTGGTCAGCACCGTCGCGTCGAGGCCGCCGGCGATCGAGCCGATCAGCAGCTCGTTGTCGGTCAGCGTGCCGCCATAGTTGAACAGCCGGTAATAGCCGGGGCCATAGCCCGCGCCCCAGGCGATGGTGTTGAGCGTGCCGTCGAGCGTCAGGTTGCCGCCCACCGTGACCAGGTCGTTGTTCGCCCCGCCCGGCGTGCCGGGCTCGCCCAGCTCGAAGTTGAGGATCGTGCCCGCGCCGAGCGTCAAATTGCCGGCGATGACCAGCGTGCCCGGGCTGTTGCCGGGGTTGAGCTGGGTATTGCCCAGCTCGACACTGCCATGGAAGACGCCGCTGCCGCCCAGCGACGGTGCGGTGCCGCCGCAGAAGCAGCTGTCGTCGACCAGCAGCGTCGCGCTGTTGTTGACCACGTCGCCGAAGCTGCCGTTGATCACCAGCCGGCCGCTGAGCACTTCCACCGCGCCGGTGAAATTCTCGGTGGCGCTGTTCGAGCCGGTCAGCGTGACCGAGGCGTTGGAATCGGTCTCGACGCTGACGATGCCCGCGCCGATGATCTTGCCGCCATAGCTGTAGTCGGTGTCGTTCTGGAAGACGAGCGCGGCGGGCGTGGTCGGGTCCGAAGGCGCTGCGTCGAAGGTGACGTCACCGGTGCCCAGCGTGCCGTCATAGACGATCAGCGCGACATTGGGGCCGATCCGCGTCGCGCCATAGCTGTTTGCGCCGTTGAGCCGGAAGATGCTCCCCGCGAACGGTGCCGAGAGGCTGGTGGTGAAATGCACATCGCCGCCGCTGATCGCGCCGTTCAGGTCGGTGTTATTGCCGCCGCCGTCGAAGGTCGCCGCGCCGCCCAGCGCGACCTGGATCTCGTTGTCGATGTCGAGGCGGGTGCAGCCGCAGGCCGCGTTGAGCAGGGTGGTGCCGTTCGCCAGCTTGATCAGGCCGGTGCCGCCCGCATAGTCGCTGCCCAGGCCGAGCGTGCCGGCGGTGACGTTGATCCCGCCGGCGCCCAGGCCTTCCTCGAACGTGTCGTCGATCAGCAGCGTGCCCGATCCGGTCTTGGTCAGCGCGCCCTGGAAGTCGATCGAGCCGAGCAGCTCGAAGGTGAAGTTGCCGGTGTCGATCGTGCCGCCGCCCGACAGGATCGTCATGTCGCCGGCATAGGCGTTCTTGATCGCCTTCAGCGTCGCGCCATTGTCGATATCGACCATCTGGCTGGCGCCGAGCCCGAATTCGCCCACCGCCAGCGTGCCGGCCTGGACCGAGATCGCGCCGACATAGGGGCCGGACAGGCCATTGAGGTTGTCCCCGTTCAGCGTCAGCGTGCCCGCGCCGAGCTTGGTGATCAGGCCGTCGCCGGCGATCTGGTCCGCGACGACAAGGTCGTCCGAGCGGTTGAAGACCAGCGTGCCGCCGCCGATGACGATGTCGCCGGTGCCGAGCGTGCCGGTGGTGCCGCCATCGCCCACCTGGATCGTGCCCGTGGGGTTGAGGATCAGCGTGCCGCCGGAATAGCTGTTGCTGGCGGTGAGGATCAGCGTGCCGGTGCCGAACTGGCCGAGCAGCCCGCTACCGCCTACCGCGGTGGCCAGCGTGACGCTGTCCGACCGGTCGAAGGCGAGCATGCCGTCGGTGGTGATCGTGCCTGTGCCGAGCGTGCCGGCGGTGCCGCCATCGCCGACTATCAGCGTCGCGCCCAGGCCCACCGCCGTGTTGCCATAGCTGTTGGTGCCGGCCAGCCTGGTGGTGCCGCCGCCATAGCTGTCGGCGAAGATCAGGTTGCCGCCGGTGATGTTGCCGCCCAACACCGTCTCATAGCCGTCGGCGTCGATCGTAGCGGTGCCGCCCAGCGCGATCTGGATCGCATTGGTCAGCGTCAGCGGGGCGCAGCCGCACGAGGCGTTGAGCAGGGTGGTGGCGTCGGCCAGCTTGATCGTGCCGGTGCCCGCCGCGGTATCGCTGCCCAGCGCCAGCGTGCCGGCGACGACGTTGATGCCGCCGGCGCCGGTGCCCGCGTCGTTTTCGTCGCGCAGTTCCAGCGTGCCCGATCCGGTCTTGGTCAGCTCGCCCTGGTAGTCGACGGCGCCGGACACGGTGAAGCGGTAGGTGTCGGTATCGATCGTGCCGCCATTGGCCAGGATGGTCACGCCGCCATCATGATCGACGTCCTCGAGCAGCCGGACCGCCGCGCCATTGTCGATCGCGATCAGCGGGCTGAAGCTCAGTCCCTGCTGGTTGAAGGCCAGCGTGCCGCCCGTGACCAGCGTGGTCCCGTCATAGGCGTTGACGGCGGTGATGTTCAGCGTGCCGCTACCGATCTTCTCGAATCCGAAGCCGCTGGCGATCCCCGTGATCGCACCGCTCTGCGTTGCGACATCGGTGCCCAACACTTCGAGTTGCATCGCGTTCGAGGCGAGCAGGATGGTCGGGGCATTGTCGACGCCGTCGGCGAAGCTGATCACCGAACTGGCCGGGCCTACCGTACCGATGGTATTGTTCGAGGCGCCCGCCGCACCGGTCTCGCCGATCACCAGCTTGCCGTTCACCGCGATGGTGCCGGTCAGCGCGTTGTTGCCGAACAGGCTCAGCGTGCTGCCGCTGGCGACCGTGATCTCTAGGTCCGACGCGATCGCGCCGCCGGTGCTGCCGAACACCGCGCTTTCGCCGGCGATCGTGGTCAGGGCTCCGGTGCCCGACGATTCGATCGTCCCGGTGCCGGTGACGCCAAGCGCCTGGCCGAGCGACAGGTCGTAGTTCCCGATATCGAGCGTGCCGCCGCCCAGCACGATGTCCGCGCCGGCGAGCGCGTTCGCGTTGCTCTGCAACAGGGTGCCGTCGTTGATCGTGATCGTGCCGGTGAAGCTGTTGCTGCCAGCCAGCGTCAGGGTGCCGCTGCCGGCCTTGGTCAGCCCGCTGCCCGAGAGCGCGCTCATCAGCAGCACGTTGTTGCCGTTGGTGTCGAAGACACCGCCGGCGCTGCCGATCGGGTCCAGGCGCGCGGAGATGTCGGTCGAGTTGCCGGCCGCCCATTGCAGCCCGCCGCCGTTCAGCGTGATGTTGCCGCTGCCGAAATTGCCGCTGCCGGTGAAGCGGATCAGGCCCGCGAAGATCTGCGTGCCGCCGGTATAGCTGTTGGCGCCGGTCAGCTCGAGCACCCCCAGGCCGCCTTGCACCACCGACCCGTCCCCGTCGATCGCGTTCGACACGCTGAACGAGTCGGCGCGGGCGAAGACCAGGCTGGTGTTGCTACCGATGGTGACGTTGCCGGTACCCAGCGTGCCGCTGGCCGCAGTGAAGCCGCCGGCACCGATCTGCAGCGTGCCGCCATTGACGATCGTGGTGCCGCTATAATCATTGTCGCTGCTGAGGATCAGCGTGTTGCCGCCGACCTTGAGGATGTTCTGCGAGCCGGTGATCGTGCCGGCGAAATCGCCGCCATAGATCAGGGTCGTGGCGCCGTCGTTCTGCAGCGTGCCGGCGCCTTCCAGGTTCTGGAGCGTCGTGACGGGCTGCACGCCGTTGATGTCGAGCGTCGCGCCTGCGTCGATCTGCACGGAAGTGAAATTGGCGAGCGACAAGCTCATGAAGCCGGTCCCGGCCCGGAAGATTCCGCCGCCGAAGATGGCCTGCTTCGGCGGGCCGCCGCTCACCGATCCGGTGGAGAAGGAAGCGATGATCGTGCCGGTGTCGGCGGCGCTGCCGAACCGGACCTCGGTATCCCCGCCATAGTTCAGCGTGCCGGTAAGTGTCAGCGTCGTGCCCGTCGCCGCGGCCAGCGTGCCGGTCGCGCCGTCGTTCCAGAAGAGATTGTTGCCCAGCGCGCCGTCGAAGTTGGTGCGAAGCGTGCCCGCATTCAATTCGATCGGGCCGCCGCTGATGCTCGCGGGATCGTCGATCTGCAGCGTGCCGCCGTTCAGGGCCGTGGAGCCGGAATAGCTGTTGGTGCCGGTCAGGATCAGCGTGCCGGCGCCCGTCTTGGCGATCGATCCGGCGCCGGAGATCACGTTCCCCAGCGTCTCGGTGCCGCCCACGTCGAAGCTGAGGCTGCTGCCGCTGTCGAGCTGGATGCCGCCGGTGATGCTCCATCCGGCGAGCAGGCCGAGGGTGTTGCTGCCGCCGGTGAAGTGCAGCGCATAGCCGCGCGTCACGCCGTCGCCGCCCGTGCCGCCGGCGATGCTGCCGGCAGTCTCGATCGTGATGTCCGCGCCGCGGATGCCGGTCCCGCCCGCGCCGCCGGCCCCGGCCAGGCCGCCGCCGTTCGAGCCCGCGCCGCCCAGGCCGCCGGCGCCGCCGGTGATCGAGCCCGACGACAGGTTGGTGATCACCGCGCCGGCGCTGGCGATGATGCCCGTACCGCCGTCGCCGCCCGCGCCGCCATTGGCGGGGCCGCCCGAGAAGAACGTCGCGCCGGCGGCTCCGCCATTGCCGCCATTGCCGCCGGTCACGGTCGCGCCGTTGGTCAGCAGCCCGGTCAGGACGATGCCGTTGCCGCCGCTGCCGCCACCGCCGCCGCCGGTGCTGTAATTGCCGGCCTGTCCGTTGCCGCCATTGCCGCCATTGCCGCCGATCGGCGTGGCCAGGGAGCCGTTGGCGCCACCACCGCCGCCGCCGCCGGGCCCGCCGCTATTGACGTTGCCATCGGCGCCGTCCCCGCCGGGGTCGGTACCGGCGGCGCCACCCGTCGTCTGGCAGGCGGCGACGGGGATGATCGAGCAGGTTGCCGTGCCGCCCGGCTGGCCGGCTCCGCCGCCTGCACCGCCGCCGCCGAAACCGCCGGAACCACCCGCGCCGCCTTGCTGGGCGAAGGCCGGGGTCGCGATCAGCAGCGCGGCCAGGCCGCCGCTCAGGGCAGTCACCGAGCGGATCGACCGCCTGGTTTTGCGCGCCCGCTTCCCGGCAGCGCTGAAGATTGCGAACGACTCGGTATTGCTCGGCATATTGGTTCCCCCCGGAAAACCCGAGAACCGAGTGCGAAATGAAGTCAATATACCATATGGGGGGTGCAGTGGGGCGGGTGGGGTGTCCCAGTGCTGAATTTCGGCAAGAATTTTTCCTAAGTCATTGCAATAAAACCATGGTTAACCTTACGCCGAGCCGCGGTCAAAGGGACCGGCTGGCATGTTTTTTGTGCGCCGCGCGGCCGCGCAGTGCGCGATGTTCGCCATCTTTGCTTCAGCCCCGGTGCCGCGTCTCGGCCAGATCGAGCTCGCGGGTCAGCTTGCGTGCCGTTTCGCTGCCCACCGCGCGGTTGCGGGCGAGTTCGAGCAGGCGGGCGCGCTCGGCCTGGATGCCGACCAGTCGCAGCTCGCTGACCAGCCGCTCCTGCGCCCGCGCCTCGCCGCCGCGCCCGTCGCCCAGCCCTTCGATCCGCTCGCGATAGAAGTCCATCACGCGCGTGCCGGCGCCCGCATAGAGATCCGGATCGTCATGTTCCTCGCCCAGCGCGTGCTGGCGCCGCTCGACCGCGCGGATCGCGGCCTCGGCGGTGGCGATCCGCGCGGCGTCCTCCTCGGCCTGGCGCGAAGGCTCGGGCGGCAAGACAAGGCCCTTAAGCAGGATCGGCAGCGCGACGCTGGCGATCACCAGCGACACGATGATCACCCCGGCGGCGAGGAAGATCGCCAGGTCGCGGGCCGGGAAGGGCGATCCGTCGTTGAGCGCCAGCGGCAGGGTCAGCACGCCGGCCAGCGTGATCGCGCCGCGCACGCCCGCGAACGAGGTCGCCGCGACCAGCCGCCAGTTCGGGCTGCGCCGCTCCGCCAGCTCCTCGCGCTTGCGCAGGATGGTGAGCCGCAGCGACGTCCACACCCAGGCGAAGCGCAGTGCCGCGAGCCCGGCGACGATCGCCACGACATAGATGCCGAGCCACCAGGGCGAATGGTGGCCGGTCAGCAGCACGGTCTGCTTCGCACCCGCGACGATGCCGGGCAGCTGCTCGCCGAGCAGCACGAAGATCACGCCATTCAGGGTGAACTGGAGCGTGTCCCAAACCGAGTTGCGCCGCATCCGCGTGACCGCCATCGCTTGGCGCGAGATCTCCGCGAAGGTCATCGTCACGCCCGCGCTCACTGCGGCGAGGATGCCCGAGGCGTGGAGATGCTCGGCAAGCAGATACGAGCCGAACGGGATCAGCAGGCTGACCAAGATCTGCGAGCCGGTGTCCTCGCCCCAGCGCCGCGTGACCCAGGCCTTGGCGCGCGACACCGCCAGCGTGACGAGCACACCGATGACCAGCCCAGCGCCGGCGACCCACGCGAAGGTGAGGGCGGCCTCGCCCGCCGAGAAGCTGCCGGTCAGCGCGGCGGCGACGGCGAAGCGCAGGCAGACCAGGCCCGAGGCGTCGTTGAGCAGCGATTCGCCTTCGAGGATGTGCATCATCCGCTTCGGGATCGGCACGCGCGCGGCGATCGCCGACACCGCGATCGGATCTGTCGGCGAGACGACGGCGGCGAGCGCGAAGGCGACGGCGAGCGGCATTGACGGAATCATCCAGTGGATCAGCAGCCCCATGCCGATCACGGTCAGCAGCACCAGGCCCAGGGCGAGCTCGACCACGGTGGGAAGGTCCTTGAACAGCTCGTCCTTGGGGATGCGCCAGCCGTCGAGGAACAGCAAAGGCGGCAGGAAGAGGAACAGGAACAGCTCGGGATCGAGCACCACCCGGTGCGACGTGGACAGGCCGATCGCTGCGCCGAGCAGGATCTGCACCAGCGGCGTTGGCACCGCGAAGGGGAGCATGCGGGCAAGCGCGCCGCTGACCACTACCGCGAGGAGGAGGAAGAGGATGATCGACAGGGTTTCCAAAGCATAATCCTGGTGAAACGCAGTCAACGCCGCGCCTTGTTGAACGTTCAGGGCATGTTTGCCAGCCGATAGCCGCCCGCGGGGCCGATGACGAGCGACGCGACGCCCCGAGCGCAACCGACCTTTGGTCCGACCAATAAGTAAGACTACGAATCGCCGTCCGCCGGGCATCCGACCTAGGGTGCCAACGCGCCGCGGGCCGCGGCGGGGGGCTGGGAGAAGACGGGCAGGCGCCCGGCCAATCCCGACAGGAACTTCGGTGTGATACTCCGGCGGACGCTGCCCGCCGCTCGATCGTTGGCACCCCCATGACCTCGCAAGGGCCTGACCTTCGCCGGGGTGGGCGGGATGCGCCTCCGGGCCGGGGCCACGCCGCTGCAGGAGATTGCTTCGGTGCCCGATCGCCCGCTCGACTGCATGACCATGGGACAGATTGGAATGGTCTTGGGTCTGTTCGGCCACCCTCGAAGACTGATATGGTCGCGCCGCGCTGCAATCGACGGGACCGCCAGACCGCACGGCCCCGCCAGCGTCAAACCTGCAGAGAGGGTGTAGGGCGTGCTACTGTCGCGGAAGGAAAATCTGCCCCTTCTCCTCATCGAGGACAACGCTGCCGTACGCCGGGGATTGCAGCTGCTGCTGCAAGGCAAGGGCTATCAGGTCCATTCCTTTGCCAATGCCGTGACAGCGCTGGCAGATCCCGCCTCGGTGGAGACGGCGCATGTCGTGGTCGAGTATTCGATGCCGGATTGCGACGGGATCGCGGCGCTGCAGACGCTGCGCGCACGGGGCTGGCAAGGTATCGCCATCCTGATCACTGCATTCTTCTCGGAAGCCCTGCAGGCCGAGGCGATCCTGGCAGGTTTCGCGGCAGTGCTGCCCAAGCCGTTCCGAGACGACTCGCTGCTGGAAGTGCTTGCCAAGGCAGTGCCGATCGAGGTCGAGTCGCAGGTACAAGTCGCGGAAACTTCCTAGATCAGTCTCATTTCTGCACCGCGACGGCCCGATTTTTCCGTTTCCACGATGTTTCTGCACCATTTCCGATGAATTTCTTCCATGCTATCGTCCTTCTACCTGAGCGATGAGACAGGTGCGCTATCACGCGCATCACCATCGTCCGGGGGGAGATTGCGGTGGCCGATGCCCCTGGTTCATCGGCGCGCGACCTGGTTGCCGCCTGCGGGGTGGTGGTTGGCTCGGTCGCTGTCGCCACGTTGCTGCGCTGGGCGCTCGCGCCCTGGCTGGGCGACTATGGACATTTCCTGCTCTACGCAGCGGCAGTGTTCGCCACCGGCCTGTTCGCCGGTGCCGGTCCTGCGCTTGCCGCCGCGCTCGCCTCGGTCCTGGCGGTTACCCTGGCGGGTTGGGCGAGCGGCCAGATGGCGCTCGTCGAACGCATCGTCTTCTTGCTGGCCTCCTCGGTCATCATCATCGTTGTGTCCTACATCATCCGCCTGCAGTGGCGGCTGCGCACCACCGAGCAGGTCGCGGAACGCGGCGCGAGCCGGGCGGACGATCTCGCCGAGACGCTCAACCTGCTGATCGACGGCGCCGAGGGCTGCGCCATCTACATGCTCGATCCCCAGGGCCACGTGACGATCTGGAACAAGGCGGCCGAGCGGATCCAGGGCTGGAGCGAGCGCGAGGTGGTGGGGCAGCATTGCTCGATCTTCTATCCGGATGTCGCGGTTGAGGTCGAAAAGCCGCAGCATGATCTCGACAAGGCGCGTGCCGAGGGCGGGCTGGAGGAAGAGGACTGGTGCGTCCGCAAGAACGGCTCCGAGTTCCTCGCCCATATCATGCTGACGCCGCTCTATGACGAGCGGGGCGCGCTCCGCGGCTTCGCCAAGGTGATCCGCGACGTGACCGAGCAGCGCGCGGCGGAGCGGCACCTCCAGGCCAGCGCCTCGCAGTTCCGCTCGATCCTGGCGGCGGTGCCCGACGCGATGGTGGTGATCAACGAGGCGGGCAAGATCCTCTCGTTCAGCGCCGCGGCGGAGAAGATGTTCGGCATGCGCGAGGCGGATGTCGTCGGCGCGAACGTCAGCTGCCTGATGCCGTCCCCGGACCGGGAGCGGCATGACGACTATATCCGCCGCTATCTGACGACGGGCGAGGCGCGGATGATCGGGGTCGGCGGCATCGTGCTGGGCCGGCGCCATGACGGAACGACCTTCCCGATGGACCTGTCGGTTGGCGAGGCGGTGGCCGAGGGCGGGCGCGTCTTCATCGGCTTCATCCGCGATCTCACCGAGAAGGTGGCGGACGAGGAGCGGATCGAGACGCTCCGGTCCGAGCTCATCCATGCCTCGCGGGTGAGCGCGATGGGCACGATGGCATCGACGCTCGCGCATGAGCTCAACCAGCCGATCACCGCAGTGGTCACCTTCGTGCGCGGCGCCCGCAACCTGCTGCGGGAGGAGGATCCCGACAATCGCGACATGATCGAGGAGGGGCTCGACGAGGCATTCGAGGAGGCGCTGCGTGCCGGCAGCATCGTCCGTCGGCTGCGCGAATTCGTGGCGCGCGGCGAAGTCGAGAAGACGATCGAGTCGCTGGCCACCCTGGTCGAGGACGCATCCGAGCTGGCCCTGATCGGCGCACGGGAAAAGGGCGTGGAAGCAAGCTTCAGGCTGGATCCCGGCGCCGACAGCGTGCTGGTCGATCGGATCCAGATCCAGCAGGTGCTGATCAACCTGATGCGCAACGCGATCGAGGCGATGGCCGGCTGGCCGCGCCGCTCGCTCACCGTTTCCACCGTGCCCGACGAGCCCGGGTTCGTCCGCGTGATCGTCGCCGACACCGGCCCCGGCGTGCAGCCGGAGATCGCCGAGAACCTGTTCCGCGCCTTCCACAGCACCAAGCTGACCGGAATGGGGCTGGGGCTCTCGATCTGCCGGACGATCGTCGAGGCCAATGGCGGCCGCATCTGGATGGAGCCCGCCCTGGATGGCGGTGCCCGCTTCATATTCACCCTGGTTCGTGCTGACACGGAGGCCCTGGAATGAATGACAAACCGTTGGTCCACGTCATCGACGACGAGGAGAGCGTGCGCCGTGGCGCGAAATTCTTCCTGACCACCACGGGCTATGCCGTGCGCACCTGGTCGTCGGGCATCGCGTTCCTGAAGGAGGTCCGCCACGCCGAGCCGGGCTGCGTGCTGCTCGACATCCGCATGCCCGAGATGGACGGGCTGGAGGTGCAGCAGCGGCTCAACGCCCGCGGCGTGACGATGCCGGTGATCGTGCTGACCGGCCATGGCGACGTGTCGGTGGCGGTGAAGGCGATGAAGGCGGGGGCGGTCGATTTCCTCGAGAAGCCCTTCGACACCGACGCGCTGCAGGATGCGATCGACCGCGCCTTCGCGAGGGTCGCTGCCGGCAAGGAATACAGCGCGCGCGTCGCCGAGGCAGGGGTGGTGCTCGGCGTCCTGAGCTGCCGCGAGCGCGAGGTGCTCGAGGGCCTGGCGCGGGGGCTGCCCAACAAGACGATCGCCTTCGACCTGGGCATCAGCTCGCGCACCGTCGAGGTGCACCGCGCCAACATCATGGCCAAGCTCCACGCCCGCAGCCTGTCCGATGCGTTGCGGATCGCCTTTGCGGCGGGGATGGGGCAGGGGCGCGCGTCGTTTTCCGCATCGCCGGGGCAGTAGGTTCCGCGTCTATCCTCCCCCGCCAGGGGGAGGTGGCGCGCAGCCCGACGGAGGGGGAGGTAAGCGAGCCGATAGTTGACCGCTTACCTCCCCTCCACCGCCTTCGGCGGTCCCCCGCCCCCGGGGGGGGGAGGATAAAGGGCTCTCAGGCCCCGCAAACTGCAGAACCCGCTCTCGCGAATCCAATGCGTCAGGTTACGGATGGCGGGTTTAACCCGTCGTCAACTGCCTTTGAGGGAAAAGGAACCGTTCTGGCGGGAGTTCCTTATCATGCAGTACAACAACAGCGTTTCTTCCTTCGTGCGCCGCGCCGGCGCGGTCGCCGCTTTCGGTGCGATGCTCGCAGTGGCGCCGACGGCCTTCGCCGACACCACGCAGGACGGCTATCGCCTGACGGTTTCGGGTTATGTCCCCGTGGTTTGCCGTGCGAACCTCGACACCATGGTCGCGCCGTCGGGCGGCAACCAGGTCGATCTCGGCACGCTTCACGAGTTCTGCAACAGCGCGAACGGCTACAAGGTCACGGTCGATCACTCGCCCGAGCTGGCCGGCGCGACTCTGATGATCGACGGCAATGCCGTGCGCCTTTCGGATGCCGGCTCGACCGTGATTTCGGGTGCTTCGCAGCCGGGTATCGCGGCGCACAAGGTGTCGCTGGTCACCGAGAACGGCCAGGCCAACGGCACCCTGTCGATCCGCGTAATCGCGCTCTGATCCGGCTCTAGCTGGATCAGGAGCAGATCGTCCCCGGCGTACCCGCGGCCAGCGGGGAGATGGTGACGGTCAAGATGTCCTGGTAAACGGAGGCCGGCGTTCGCGTCTGGCCTCCTTCCAGCAACCGCACTTCCAGGGGCAGCAATATGCCCTGGTTCGGCGGCGACCCGGCCAGGCCGGCACGCGTGCAGGTCTTGGTTATCGGCGTCGTGTTCGTCGGGTTGCGCGTCTGCGCGACAAAGGTCGCCGAATAGCCGAGCGATTGGGTCGGGTTCGTCGGATTGCCGCCGGAGAAGGTCATCCGGTAGTTGTTCTGCGACGTCATCTGGATCGAATAGGGGCCCGAGCTCGCGACGCGCACGAAGCCGGTGCGGATGATCGGCGTGGTCGTCACGTCGGTATCGGTCTTGTCGCCCACTTCCCCGAAATCGAGGGCGGGCCCGGCATAGCTGGCCTGCAGCGCGCTCAGCACATTGACGTTGATGTGGATCGCGCTGACCAGCTTGGTCGGCGTGACGACATCGGCCATGCCGCCCGTGCCGTTGCAGACATAGAGGATGTCGAAATCGATCGGCAGCCCGGCCGACAGGTCGACATTGGCCGGCACGGTCACGACCAGGTTGAACGGCGTCGACTGGTCCGGCTGCGAGGCACCACCGAAATTATAGTTGATCTCGCCCGCCGACTGCGAGTTGATCGTCGGGTGGCCCATGGTGTTGCCCTCTGTGTAGAGGATGCTCGTGCCGTTGTAGAGGATCTGGTAGTTGGGCGTGCCCACCGGCTTGATCAGCACGAAATTGACCGTCTGGGTCTTCGCCGCGCCGGTGCCGAAGCGCGTCAGGATCAGCGGAATGGTCACCTGGGTCAGCCCGCTTGGCGAGAAGGGGTCATAGGTGATCGTCGGCGAGGCCAGCGCCTGGCCGGATACGCCGCACGTCCCCTTTCCCTGTGCCCAGGCTGGCGCGGCTTCGGCGACGCAGAGGACGCCGCAGACAGCTGCGATCAGCTTTAGCTTCTTGCTCATTGCTTGGTCCCGTCCTTCGCTGCAGGCGTGAGCTCGCCAAGGCGCACGACGCCTTCGGCACTCTCCGCGATATCAATGACGTAGCTGCTCTTCTCGGTGTCGAGCATGTCGATCCGCCAGCGCCCGGCAGCCAGGCCGGTGGCGGCGAAGCGGCCCTCGCGGTTGGTGAACACCACCACGGGTTCACGCTCCGGATGGGCCAGCTCGGTCGCCTTGCCGGTGACCAGCGAGACCGGATCGCCGTTGCGATCGGTCATCCGGCCCATCGCGGTCAGGTTGTAGCCCGAGCCGACCTCGAGCCGGTATCCGCTGCGATAGGGCGGGAAGAGGCGATAGGCGCCCTGGCCCAGGTCATAGCCCGACGGCGCGTTGGGCGAGTCGATCTTGACCGTGCGCTCGGCATAGGAGCTGAGGCTCGGCTGCAGGGCGGTGCCCAGCGCGCCGGTCGAGGCGACATAGCCGAACTCGGTCGGGTCGACGCGGATATTGGCGCCCTTCAGGCTGTCATGGCCCTTCACCACGGCGAAGCTGTCATAGATCGGCCGGCCGATCGTCAGCGCGCCATCGGCCAGGGCGATCGCAGTGCCGAAGCGGAACGAGGTGCGCTGCCCGGTGGAGCGGCCGAAATCGTTATCGAAGGTGCCGAAATGGCTGAAGCCCAGGTCGGCGCGGTTGCTGACGTAATTGCCGGCGGCGCTGATGCCCGCGCCGTTGCGGTCACGCTCGATGTCGGCGGCGAGGTTGTAGGAGCCGACGCCCTGGCCGTGCATCATGTTGTACGACAGGCGCGCCCGCTCGGTCCGCGTGTCGTAATCGGCGCGCAGGTTCGAATAGCGGCCGAGGCGCAGGGTCAGGCTGAGCAGCCCGCCGAGGCCCTTGCGGACATTGTCGCGCTCGTAGCGCAGGTCGCCGGTCACGGTCAGGCGGTCGTTGATCCGCCAGCCCATGGTGGCGCGCGCGGTATAGAGGTCGCGCTGGCTGTCGCGGCCGCGCGAATAGCGCCCGTCGATGCCGCCATAGATATAGTCGGTGAAGGTGTGCGAATAGCCGCCGCCGGCTTCCCAGGCGAAGGGGTTGCGGGGGAGCACCGTGCCGATCGGACCGAAATTCCGGCTGCGGCTCTCGAAGAACAGCGTGATCGAGTCCGAGCGGCCGTTGGGGCGCTGGATCAGCCGCTGGAAGGTGGCCAGCGCTGCGCGTCCCGCACCGATACCGTCGATCTGGGAGAGCGAGAAGCTGCCGGAGAAGGTGCCGAGCTTGGTGCCCCACACCGCTTCCACGCCGCCCATCACCACCCGGCTGTCGGCCTGGATATTGGCGCCCAGGGTGAGCGCGTCGCTCATGCCGTGGCGGAAGAAGGCGGAGGCCGCGGGCTTGCTGGTGTAGTTGGGGCCATAGGCCTGGAGCGGCGCCATCACGCCGGCATAGAGGCCGAACTCGCTCAGCCCCGACGCCAGCTGCGACTGGTCGAGGAAGACGTTGAAGCGCAGGACCTCGCTGCGGCCGGTATCGTCGAGGATGTTCAGGCGGATGTCGTTCGCGCCCTGGGTGAAGGGGAAGTCGCGCAGGTTGTAGGTGCCCGGCGCCAGCTGGAGCCGGCGCACCAGCTCGCCATTGACGTACACCTCGACCGTGGACGAGCGGGTGAGCTGGAAGCTGCGGTCGCCGCGCGGCCGCACGATCTCCTGCGGCTGCAGCACGCTGTAGGAGCGGAACACCGACAGGCCGGCGATGTCGGGCACCGACTGGAAGCCGCGCGTCACCGGCTGGAGGTCGCCCAGCGTCCAGCGGACCAGCCGCTTGGGATCGTCATAGACCAGGCGCGAGCCGAGCCGCTGGAAATCGGTGCCGTTGCTGCCGGGCTGCCAAATCGCCTGGCTCTCGATCACCGCGCCCAGCGCACGGGCCGCGCCGTCGAGGAACAGCACCGGCGACTGGACGCCCTTGTCCGGCCCGCTCCACAGATAATCGACATTGCCGCGGACGTTGAGATAGGCGCTGAATTCGGCCGGTTTCACATAGGTGCCGACCCGGTCGCGCTCGAGCGGGCTGACCAGCACCGTGCGGCTCGCGCGGCGCTCGCTGGCGATGTCGAGCGCGATCGCCAGCTGCTGCGGATCGTAGCGGAGCTGGATTCCCGAGTCCCGGAACGCCTCCGGCCCGATCGCCGTCTTGCCCGCGAAGCTCGCCTGCAGGTTCCGCAGCACCTCGGGATCGAGCACGTTGGAGAGCAGGTCGATCAGCCGGCGCGACGAGAACTCGATCGAGTCGTCGGGCTGAATGGTGATGACGACATCGCCGAGATAGACCGGACCGTCCTTGGCCGCGACGGTCAGCGTCACTGGCTTGCCGGTCGGGTTGATCCGGGCCTGGGGCTCGCTGCCGCTGGAGGCGGGCTTCGGCAGCACGATGTGCCGTTCCTGCTCCTGCGTGGTCTGCTTGTCCTCGTCGGCGGCGCGGGCGGCGGGCGACAGGGCCAGGGGTGCGCAGCCCGCCAGGAGGGCGAGTGCCGCGCAGCGCAGGGAGCGCTTAGCCTTCGGGTGTGAATTGGGCATCGATCGTGCCTTCACTGGTGGGGAGCTGGACGGGGATGAGCAGCCGACGGGTTTGCCCCGCACCGACCAGGCCGAAGCCTACGGTTTGCTGGATTTCCGGCCCGGCGAGCGTGCGGCGGAAGACTTCCTTGCCGCTGCGGTCGCGCTCGACGATCCGCAGTCGGCCCTTGGAGAGATAGCCGTGCGCCGGGCTGTCGTTGCTCAGCGTGATCGCCGCCACCGGCTGGCCCTTCTCGTCGCGCGCGACCTCGCTCTGCGTGATCTTGAGCTGCGCCTTGGCGCCCGCCGGCTTCACGCTCACCAGCACCTGGAAATTGTACAGGATCTGGATGGCGGACTGGCCCTGGGGCAGCTGCACCGGCAGCTGGGCGACGGTGACGTAATAATGCTTGCTGCGCGCTAGGGCAGGATCGCCGATATATTGCACGCGGAAGGACTGGGTCTGGCCCGGCTGGATGATCGCCTGGGGCGGGAAGATCAGCAGGTCGCCCGTGTCCTTGCCGGTGCCGTGCAGCCCGGCCTGATCGAAGGTCAGTTCCTCGACGCGCAGCTCGACGGGAAGCGGCTGGGTGAAGGTGTTCTCCACCGTGATCGTCTGGCTCATCCCGCTGCCGGTGGTGGACAGGTCGATCACCACCGGCTGCACGGTCTCCGCCTTCACCAGTGGACTGCTCGCGAGCATTGCGGCGGCGAGCACCGTGCCGAGAGCGAGACCATGGATCCACTTCTTCATCTGGGTTTCTCCTGGGAACGGTAACGGAGCCTCAGTCGGCCACCTGGACCTCGAGGACGATCTCGTCGGTGTAGTTGCCGGCCACGAGCGGAGCCCCGCCGCTGGCCAGGGTGAAGAGCACGGCGAGCTCGCCCGAGCGGGGGCCGCTCGCGTCGATCACGATCGGCGTGCCGTCATCGGTGTTGCGATCGGTCTGGTCGGCACCCCAGCGGATGCCGAGCCGATAGGGCAGCAGCTGGCGGAAGGGCGCGACACTGGCCACGGCGGCCCCTTCGCGACGCAGCCCGCCATTGCCGCTGCGCAGGATGATTCGGTGCGGCGCGTTGCAGATGACCGGCAGGGCGACCTGGATCGCGGCCGCCAGCGGCGTCGCGTCGTTCAGGCTGGCGAGCTGGTCGATCCGGATGCGCCCGGTGCCGGACGATACGGGATCGAAGCTGGCATTGGTGCCGCCGGTGCCGGCGGGCGGCTTCATCAGGCAGGCGGCCGGCGCCTCGCCGATGAGGTCGAGATGCGCGGTGACCGGCTGGGGCTGGCTCTGGGCCAGGGCAGTCGCCGGAAACAGTACCAGCGCTGCTGGGAGCAGGGTCCTGATCATTGCTGCGGCTCCAGGGTTATGCGCAGCGTGTCGCCATAGGTGCCGGCGACGAGCGGCGCGTTTGCGCGGTGGTTGGTGGCGCCGGCATCGATCTCCAGGCGGAGCTGCAGCGTGCCGGTCGCGGTATCGCTGACGAACAGCGTGCTCTCGGACATCCGGCGCAGCCGGGCATCGGCGAACAGCGCCAGCGTCTGCGAGGCCCAGAGCAGCGTGGCGCGATAGGGCACCGCGTCGCCGAACCCGTCGGGTGCGCCGCCGCTGCGTTCGCCCGTGCGCCACAGCCCGTTGTTCTGGCTCTCCACCCGCAGCAGGTGCGGGAAGGCACAGACCGCGTCGAAGCTGATCTCCGTCGAAGCCGGCCGGGTCGACAGCGTGGTGCTGTCGACCAGCTGGTCGATCGGCAGGCTGTTGCCGTTGATGCCGCGGAAATTGGCCTGGGCGCCGCCCAGCCGCGGCGCGCCGAGCGTGCAGGTGCCGGGCACCTGGCCGGTGACGTCGAACGGCCGGACCTCGCTGGCCGTCTGCGCGACCGCAGGGAGCGGGAGCAGGACCGCGATCGCGAACAAGGGGAGACGGCGCATGTGGTGCACTCCCTCAATCGGCCACCGACAGCGTCACCGTGACCGCGCCGCGATAAAGCGGGTCGGAGACGAGCCGCAGCCCGGTGCCTCCGCCGGTCAGGAAGTTGTCGAGCGTGATGGTGATGTCGCTCTGGAACGCGGTGTCGCGGTTCTGCGAGGCGGCTGGATTGGTGGCGGCGCCCGTGGTGAAGACCGCGGATGTCGGGCTCCAGCCGCTGGCGGTGGCGCGATAGTTCACCGTCCGCGAGAAGCCGGCGGGCGGCGTGCCCGTGGCGTTCTGCGTCAGCAGCGGCGTTGCATCTACCGAGATCACGCTGCGGCTGCTGCAAAAGGCGCCGGTCAGCGTCCGGGTCGGTGCGGGCAGGTCGGTGCGCAGCAGGCCCGTCGTGGTGTCGATGAGCACGCCGAGATCGATGTTGCTACCGCCCGTCAGCGTTCCGCCGAAGCAGAGCGATGGCACCGTGCCGGTCACGGTCACCGTTCCGGTGGACGTGGTGCCGGTGGTCTGGGCAATTGCCGGCGCGCAGGTGACCAGCGAGGCGGTCAGGGCAGCGCGGAAGATCATATGCTTGTTCATGCTTGCCTCCCAAGGCGGTCTGGTGCGGTGCCCGGCGGGATCAGTCTCCGCCGCCACTGAAGTTGGGCGTGAGGGTCACGATGACCTGGCCGCCATAGTTGCCGGCGACGAGCAGGCCGCTCCCCGGCGTCGAGGACTGGGACAGCGTCACCCGGATGTTGCCCGAGAAGAGGCCGACATTGACGGCGCTGCCCGCACCCGGGCTCGCGGCCAGCGAGCTGTCGTTCGCGGACGTGCTGTTGGCGGCGGCGGTGGCGAGATAATCGACCCGCGTGTCGAAGCCGGAGATCGCCGGGCCGCCATAATCGAGGTTGAGCAGCGGCTGCGCCTCGACGGTCATCGTCGCGGCGGTGCCGTTGCACCAGCCGACCAGGTCGCGGAACTGGTTGTCGACACGGGTCGTGTCGAGCTTGCCGGCCGCGGCGCCGGTGCCGCTCTGCGAGATTTCCCCGAGCGCGATGACCGCGGAGGGGACGGTGAAGAGGCAGCGATCGGCGACGGATCCGTTCACGTTCACCGTGCCGCTCGACTGTGCCATTACCGGGGTCGCGACCAGCGCGGCCGGAACGGCGAGCAGGAAAGAGATGCGCATAGTCGTTCTCCCAGAGGAAATGTCTGGACGAGGGAGGAGAGGGGGCGGCCTCCCTCGCCCAGCACGGGTCAGGCGGAGGGGCTCACGGTGAGCGCAATGACGCCTGAGTAATTGCCGGCTTCCAGCATGTCGGTGGCGTTGGTGGTATTGCCGTTGGAAACCGTGACGGTGATGTTGCTCGCGGTATTCGCCAGGTGATCGCCGACCAGCGCGGTGGTCGCGCCGACGACGTTCGACGTGTCGATCGCCGAGGTGGTGCCGCCACCTGCCTTCGAAGCGGCCATCGTCGCGGTATAGTGCACGGTGTTGGTGTAGCCCGCCGTCGGGGAGACGATCGCGGAGTTGACCAGCGCCGATGCATCGACCGAGATCTGCGGATTGGCGCTCGTGCAGGTGACGGTGAACGAACGGCTCAGGCCGCCGACATTGCCCGAGAAGGTCGGGTTGACCTTGCCGTCGGCGACGGCGAGCTCGCCCAGGTTGATGCTGCCGTTCAGGCCGCCCGCCGAGGTGCACTTGGCGGCGACCGTGCCGGTCACCGTGACATTGCCCGACACGCTCTGCGCGGCTGCCGGGACCGCCGCGAACGCCGAACCGGCGAGAAGGGCGGTGAACAGTAGCTTCTTCATGTTGCTCTCCTTTGAAGTCGGACAGACGAGGCCGGGGCTGGCGCGACTGTCATTTTCACTTGCTTAGAAGCCCGGGGTATCTGGCGCCGGCCGCCGGGCCGAACCGGCAGGTCGCCGTCAGGGCGATGCGCTCAGCGTCACCGTCAGGACGTCGGAATAGGTACCGTTCACCAGCGCCAGGGCGCCGGCATAAGGGGGGGCGGCGACGCGCAGGTAGGAGCCCGCCTGCATCGTCGAGGGGGCCGGGAGGCGAAGTCCCTGCGAGGTGTTCGCCGGGCCGCGGAAGCTGCAGCTTGACCCGGTCGGCAGCGTCGATGCGGGGCAGGTGGCGTCCGCCGTCGTGCCGCCGCCGGTGCCGACCAAGTGCAGGCTCACATTATAGGGTGCGAGGACCGTGTATCCGGTCGGGGCGGTTCCCGTGGTCAGGAGTCCGCCATTCTGCGACACCACTGCGACACGCGAGGGGCCGGTGCAGTCGAGCACGAACGAGAAGTCGTGCGCCAGGCCGTTCACGTCGAAATCATTCTGGTTGAAGGAGCCGTTCGGGGCGCTAGCGAAGCCGCATCGGCCGCCGACCGAGGCCGTAACCGGGATCGACAGGACGATCTGATTGGGCGTGCGGCCCGAGTCAGGCGAATAAGCGGTGGTCTGGGCCGAGGCGGCGTTGATCCACGCCGTCGTGCATACCGCGATTGCCAGATGCGTACGTGTGCGCATGTCCTCACCCTTCTGGTACGCGAGGCCATCGGCACCGCGTCTGACAGAAGGAATGGTGAACAAACTGTTAGGTGGAACCTGTGGTTGTTCCCATGTCGGTAATTGCGTAGTGCGCGACTAATACACCGGGATAATATCTTGAGATTGCTGGATTTAAGGTCGAGCCCGGAATCCCGGGGAGAACCGCGTCCCGAATCGGTGCAAACCTGAAACTCAAATTCCGCCGAAATGGTGCAGTGCTGTTCGGGCCTGTTTTGCGGCCTTGCTACGAAAGGATGCGTGATTCCGCGCCCGGTTAACCAATTCGCACAGTAAACTCGGCGTGACCGTGGCGGATTTTGCCCTGGTCACGCCGGTTTTCGAGTCGCCAGCCGTCCCGAGTCGCGGGGCGAACTGGCTGATGACTCAGTGATTGTCGCGGGGCAGACCCCGGGTCTGGGCGATCTTCTGGTATTTCTCCGATCCTTCGAGGATCGCGCCCGTCTCCATCTGGCCGACGATGCCGCGCTGGATCTCCTGCCAGGGCGTCTGCGAGGCCGGGTAGGGGAAGCCCCCTGCCGCGGCGAGCGCGCTGCGGCGCTCGGCCAGTTCCTCGTCCGGGATCAGCACATCGGCGGTGCCCTTGCGCAGGTCGATCCGCACGCGGTCGCCGGTGCGAATCAGCGCGAGTCCGCCCATTGCCGCGGCCTCGGGGCTGGCATTGAGGATCGAGGGGCTGCCCGACGTGCCCGACTGGCGGCCGTCGCCGATGCAGGGCAGGGCGTGGACACCCTCGCGGATCAGATAGGCGGGCGGGCGCATATTCACCACTTCGGCCGCGCCCGGATAGCCGATCGGCCCGGCGCCGCGCATGAACAGCAATGTCTCCGGCGTGATGCCGAGCGCGGGATCGTCGATCCGGTGGTGATAGTCCTCCGGCCCGTCGAACACCACGGCGGGGCCTTCAAAGGCCTCCGGGTCCTCGGGATTGGAGAGGTAGCGCGCGCGGAACGCCGCATCGATCACGCTGGTCTTCATGATCGCCGAGTCGAACAGATTGCCGCGCAGCACGATGAAGCCGGCCTCTTCCTTGAGCGGTGCCTCGAACGGGCGGATCACCTTCTCGTCCTCGATCGTCGCATCGCGGCAATTGTCGCCGATCGACTTGCCGTTGGCGGTGACCGCGCCCTCGTGGATCAGCCCCTGGCGCATCAGCTGCGCGACCACCGCCGGCACGCCGCCGGCGCGGTAATAATCCTCGCCCAGATACTCGCCCGCCGGCTGGAGATTGACCAGCAGCGGTACGTGATGGCCCTTTTCCTGCCAGGTATCGAGCGGCAGCTCGACACCGATATGGCGGGCGATCGCGTTGATGTGGATCGGCGCGTTGGTCGAACCGCCGATCGCCGAATTGACCACGATCGCGTTCTCGAACGCCTCGCGCGTCAGGATGTCCGAGGGCTTGAGGTCCTCGGCGACCATCTCGACGATGCGCTTGCCGCTCTCGTACGCGACTTCCTGGCGGTCGCGGTAGGGCGCCGGGATCGCCGCCGAGCCGGGGAGCGACATGCCCAGCGCCTCGGTCAGCGAGTTCATCGTCGTCGCGGTGCCCATCGTGTTGCAATAGCCGGTCGAGGGCGCCGAGCTGGCGACGAGGCGGATGAACTCCTTCGCCTCGATCTCGCCCGCCGCGAGCATCTCGCGTGCCTTCCACACGATCGTGCCCGAGCCGGTCCGCTCGCCCTTGTGCCAGCCGTTGAGCATCGGGCCGACCGACAAGGCGATCGCCGGGATGTTCACCGTCGCCGCCGCCATCAGGCAGGCCGGGGTGGTCTTGTCGCAGCCCACGGTCAGCACCACGCCGTCCAGGGGGTAACCGTAGAGCAGCTCGACCAGCCCGAGATAGGCGAGGTTGCGGTCGAGTCCCGCGGTCGGCCGCTTGCCGGTCTCCTGGATCGGGTGGACCGGGAATTCGAGCGCGATGCCGCCCATCTCGCGAATGCCCTCGCGCACCCGCTCCGCCAGCACCAGGTGATGGCGGTTGCAGGGGCTCAGGTCGCTGCCGGTCTGGGCGATGCCGATGATCGGCTTGCCCGACTGGAGCTCCTCCAGGCTCAGCCCGAAGTTGAGGTAGCGCTCCAGATAGAGCGCGGTCATGTCGATATTGTCGGGATTGTCGAACCAGGCGCGCGAACGCAGCTTGGGCTGGGTGTCAGAGGTCATGCCAATTCCGTTACTGGGTTACCGAGAGGCGGTAGACCATGACGTGCCGATAGGGCTTGCCGGGGTCGACGCGCGCGGAGACGAAGCCCGGCTGGTTGGGGGCGTCGGGGAACTTCTGGGGCTCGAGCGCGATGCCGTCGCCCTGGCGATAGAGATGGCCCGACTTGCCGTAGAAGGTGCCGTCGAGGAAATTGCCGGTGTAGAACTGCACGCCCGGCTCGGTGCTGAGCACTTCGAGCACGCGGCCGGAGGCCGGATCCTCGAGCCGCGCGGCCAGTTCGGGCTTCGCCGTCACGCCCTTGTCGAGCGCGAAATTATGGTCGTAGCCCAGGCCGAAGCGGATCTGCTCGTCGCGGCCGTCGCGCAGGTCCTGGCCGATCAGCCGGGCCTTGCGGAAGTCGAACACCGTGCCCTCGACGGCACGCAGCTCGCCGGTGGGGATCAGCTTCGAGTCGACCGGGGTATAGGCCCTGGCCGGGATCGTCAGCAGGTGCCCCATCGCGCCGCTCGGCGAGCCTTCGCCGGCCAGGTCGAAGATCGCATGGTTGGTCATGTTGACCACCGTCGGCTTGTCGGTCGCCGCGTCATAGCTGATCGTCAGCGCGCCGCTCTCGTCGAGGGCATAGGTGACCTTCACCTCGAGCTTGCCCGGATAGCCCGAATCGCCGTCCGGGCTGGTCAGCGCGAACACCACGCTGGCGCTCGGTCCGCTGTTCACCGAGACGATCCGCCAGACCTGCTTGTCGAAGCCCTTGCCGCCGCCGTGCAGCGAGTTGGTCTTGTCGTTGAGCGGCAGCTGGTAGCTCTTGCCGTCGAGCGAGAACTTGCCGCCGGCGATGCGGTTGGCATAGCGGCCCACGGTCACGCCGAAATAGTTCGGGCGGCTCTCATAGGCTTCGGCATCGTCATAGCCGAGCACGACATCGGCGATCTTGCCCGCCTTGTCCGGTCCCTTGAACGACTGGAGCGTCGCGCCATAGCTGAGGATCCGCGCCGACACGCCGTGCGCGTTGGAGAGGGTCACCGCCTCCACCACCGTGCCGTCCTTGAGCTTGCCGGCATTCTCGCGCCTGGCGTCCGCCGCCTGCGCGGCCCCCGCCCATGCCAGCACCGCCAGGGCCGTCGTTGCCAGTGCTGCCTTGCCAAAGCGACGCATAGTCTCTCCTAATGGTCCGAATGCGCGCCCGTTGACGCGCGCCACGGCTCTTTATAGTCTGACAAAAAATAGAAGCGCAAGCTGGCTCGAAGTCGCATATGCGAACGCTCGACCAGCCGGTCCCACACAGGAGAAGATCAGGAAAATGCCAGCGCCCATCAATGCAGCCCCGGCGGCGGGCACCCAGTCGGTGCCGCGGGCCGGCGGCTACGGCCCCGCGCTATCGCTGCTCGCCAGCCTCTTCTTCATGTGGGGCTTCATCACCGTCATCAACAACACGCTGCTGCCGCACCTGCGCAGCGTGTTCGAGCTGAGCTACACCCAGACCACGCTGATCGAGAGCGTCTGGTTCATCGCCTATTTCGTCGCCTCGATTCCCTCGGCCAAGCTGATCGAGCGCATCGGCTACCAGAAGTCGCTGGTGATCGGGCTGCTGATCATGGCGGCGGGATCGCTGGGCATGATGCTCGCCGCGAGCATCCCCTCCTATGGCGTCACCCTGGCGATGCTGTTCGTGATCGCCAGCGGCATCACGCTGCTCCAGGTCGCGGCCAATCCCTATGTCGCGGTGGTCGGCAAGCCCGAGACCGCGTCGTCGCGGCTCAACCTCGTCCAGGCGATGAACTCGGCAGGCACGATGCTCGCCCCGGCGTTCGGCGCCTATCTCATCCTCGGCCGCTCCAAGGGCGGCACCGCCGAATCCGGCACGGTGCTGACCCATGCCGAGCGGCTGGCCGACGCCCAGTCGGTGATCCTGCCCTATGGTCTGGTCGCCGTGGTGCTGATCATCCTCGCGGTCGTCATCGCGCGCTTCCCGCTGCCGGCGATCGGATCGGCGACCAGCCGCGTCTCGCGCGAGGAGCGCAAGAAGCATTCGCTGTGGAAGCACCGCAACCTGGTGTTCGGCGTGCCGGCGATCTTCATCTATCTGATCGCCGAGATCGGCGTCGCCAACCTGTTCGTGAACTTCGTCAGCCAGCCCGACATCGCCAACCTGACGCATGAGCAGGCGGGCAAGTATCTCACCTTCCTCTGGGGCGGGATGATGGTCGGCCGCTTCGTCGGGTCGGCGCTGATGCAGCGCATCCGGGCGGAGACGGTGCTGGCGGGCTGCTCGATCGGCGCCTTCGCGGTGATGCTCGTCACGGTCTTCGCACATGGCGAAGTCGCGATGTGGTCGCTGATCCTGGTGGGCCTGTTCCACTCGATCATGTTCCCCACCATCTTCACGCTCGGCATCCGCGGCCTCGGCCCGCTCACCGAGGAAGGCTCGGGCCTGCTGATCATGGCGATCGCCGGCGGCGCGCTGGTGGTGGTGCAGGGCTGGCTCGCCGACCAGTATGGCCTGCAGCTGTCCTTCCTGCTCACTGCGCTGTGCGAGGTCTATGTGCTGTTCTACGCCCTCTGGGGCGCCAAGCCGACCAACGCATTGCCCGATCAGCACGCCGCCTGATCCGGGTGTAGCCCGAAACAAGGACGCCCCGCCGGCAACGGCGGGGCGTTTTCGGTTCAGTCCTCGATAGGGTTCAGCCCATCGAGCTGCGGGTATCGTCCAGCGCCAGGTCGACGAGCAGGCGCATCGCATCGCTGGCCGCATCGCCGTCGCCCGCCACGATCGCATCATAAACGCGCACGTGATCGGGGATCGGGTTGCGCGGCAGGGTGCGCGAGCGCTGCTTGAACTGGGTGGTCCAGGCCACTGCCGCGCCGATGCTGGCGCTCAGCACGATCAGCGCGTCGTTGCCGGTCGCGTGCAGGATCGCATTGTGGAAGTCGCGGTCGGCGGAGCGTCCGGCATCGGTGGCCAGCGTCTTCTGGCGCATCTCGGTCAGCGCCGCCTTCATGATCTTCAAATCGTCCTTGGTCCGCCGCTCGGCCGCCAGGCGGGCGGCAGCGGGCTCGACGATCGCGCGCAGCTCGAACAGGTTGCGGATGAACTCGATATCCGGCTCGCCGGTGAACGCCCAGGCGAGCACGTCGGGATCGAGCAGGTTCCAGCGGCTGCGCGGCAGTACGCGGGTGCCGGCCTTGGTGCGGCTTTCCACCAGCCCCTTGGCGGCAAGCACCTGCACCGCCTCGCGATAGGCGCTGCGCGACACGTTCAGCGCCTCGGAAAAGGCGACTTCGGCCTCGAGCTTGTCGCCCGGCGCATATTCGCCCGAGACGATCGCCGATCCCAGCTTGTGCGCGATCGCGCCATGCAGGCGCCGTCCGGTGCCGCGCTTCGGCTTTTCGCCTTCGTTATCCTGGCCTTCGTCCTGCGTCATTTGTCGTTGTCTGCCCTCTCCCGGCACCCTTAACAGCCGCGACGAACAAGCGGAACGAAAGATTGCCTCTGGCGCTCGGCTTAAATATGTCGGACTAATAATCGAGTCAAAGCGACCGGGTAAAGCTGGCCGCGCAGGGTCCATCTAGGAGAGGTTATGCGTTTTCGCCTGTTGCAGCATCGTGATTCGGAAGGCGTGCGGTCGGTGATCGCGGCGCGGGATGCACGGGCGATTCGGGTTCCGGGCGTGACGAGTGTGCGCGAGCTGGCGCTCGACGCGATCGCAAAGGGCCGGACGCTGGCCCAGGCAGTGGCAGCGCGCGGCGAAGGCGCGGAGATCGACCTGGCCGCCGAGCTCGCTGCCGGCCGCCTGCTCGCGCCGATCGATCATGAGGATCCCGCGCATCTGGTGATGACCGGCACCGGCCTCACCCATCTCGGCTCGGCCGAGGGCCGCGACAAGATGCACCGCGAGGCGGCGTCCGCCGAGAAGCAGACCGATTCGATGCGGATGTTCCTGGAAGGGGTCGAGGGCGGCAAGCCTGCGCCCGGCCAGGTCGGCCAGCAGCCGGAATGGTTCTACAAGGGTGACGGCAGCCAGCTCGTCGGTCCCGGCGCGCCGCTGACCATGCCCGCCTTCGCCCAGGATGGCGGCGAGGAACCCGAGCTGGCCGGCATCTATCTGATCGGCCCGGACGGCACCCCGCATCGCCTCGGCCTGTGCCTTGCCAACGAGTTCAGCGACCATGTGACCGAGCGGCATAATTACCTGTGGCTCGCCCATTCGAAGCTGCGCCAGGCCGCGCTCGGCCCTGAGCTGCTGGTCGGCGAGGCGCCGAGCGACGTGCGCGGCGCCAGCCGCATCCTGCGCGACGGCGCGGTGTTGTGGGAGAAGCCGTTCCTGTCGGGCGAGGACAATATGTCGCACAGCCTCGCCAATCTCGAGCATCACCATTTCAAATATGCCAGCTTCCGCCGTCCGGGCGACGTGCACGTCCATTTCTTCGGCACCGCGACTCTGTCCTTCGCCGATGGCGTGCGCACCGAGCCGGGCGACGTGTTCGAGATCGACGCCGCGCCCTTCACGCTGCCGCTGCGCAATGCGCTCGCCCGCGGCGACGAAGCGCCGGTCGAAGTGAAGGCGCTCTGATGGCCGCGCCGATCCGCATCGCGATCGTCGGCATGGGCAAGATCGCCCATGACCAGCATCTTCCTTCGATCGCGGGCGATGCCCGCTTCGCGCTCGTCGCGACGGTCAGCTCGCGCGGGGAGGGGGTGGGCGATCTGCCGCACTACCGTACGCTCGACGAGCTGCTCGCCAGCGACACCGCGGTCGATGCCGTGTCGCTCTGCACCCCGCCGCAGGTCCGCTACGATCTCGCTTCGGCGGCGATCGCGGCCGGCAAGCATGTCTTCCTCGAAAAGCCGCCCGGCGCGACGCTCGCCGAAGTGGCGATGCTCGAGGCGCAGGCGGCCGAAGCCGGCGTCACGCTCTTCGCCAGCTGGCATTCGCGCTATGCCGCCGGCGTGGCCCCGGCCCGCGCCTGGCTCGCCGATCGCAGGATACTGAGCGCCGCGATCGTGTGGCGCGAGGATGTCCGCGTCTGGCATCCGGGGCAGGACTGGATCTGGGCGCCGGGCGGGCTCGGCGTGTTCGATCCCGGCATCAACGCGCTGTCGATCGCAACGGCGATCCTGCCGGCCTTCTTCCTGGTCGACGGCACGCTGTCGCTGCCCGCCAATCGCGAGGCGCCGATCGCCGCCGACCTGAAGTTCCGCGATGCTGCCGGCGCGCCGGTGACCATGGACCTCGACTGGCGCCAGACCGGCCCGCAGAGCTGGGACATCAGCGTCGAGACCGATGCCGGCACGCTCAGGCTGGAAAAGGGCGGGGCGGTGCTCACCCTGCCGGGCGGCGAACCGCAGGTGGCCGAGGATCGCGAATATCCGGGCCTCTACGCCCGCTTCGCCGATCTGGTCCATGCGGGTGCGCGCGATGTCGATACCGCGCCGCTGCGCCTGGTCGCCGACGCGTTCCTGCGTGCGCACCGCAAGTCGGTTGAGCCGTTCGTCGAATGAAGGCTGCCGCGGCCTGCCGCGGCTTTTTCCGAGAACAGAATGTTGGGAGAAGAGGGATGAAGAAGCTCTGGAGCGCGATCGCAGTCGCGCTGCTGTCGACGGCGACGCCGGTCCTTGCGCAGGATGCGCCCGCACCGGGCGAGGCGACTGCCACGCTGCACGCCGACACGCCGGGCCCGGTCTATGACCGTCGCATGTTCACCCAGTTCGCCGAGCATCTCGGCAACGGCATCTATGGCGGCCTGTGGGTGGGCCGCGACTCCAAGATCCCCAACACCCGCGGCTTTCGCAACGACGTGGTCGCGGCGCTCAAGCAGCTCGGCGTGCCCGTGGTGCGCTGGCCGGGCGGCTGCTTCGCCGACGAATATCACTGGCGCGAGGGCATCGGCCCGCAGGCCCAGCGCCCCGTGAAGATCAACACCCATTGGGGCGGCGTCACCGAACCCAACACCGTCGGCACCCATGAGTTCATGGACCTGATGGAGCAGATGGGCGCCGAGCCCTATATCGCCGGCAATGTCGGCAACGGCACCGCGCGCGAGATGGCGGAGTGGGTCGAGTACATGACCTCGCCCGCCGGCAGCCTCGCCGACGAGCGCGCGAAGAACGGCCGCAAGGCGCCCTGGGCGGTGCCCTATTTCGGCGTCGGCAACGAGCTGTGGGGCTGTGGCGGCAACATGCGCCCGGAGTTCGCTGCGGACGAGACGCGCCGCTACGTCACCTTCATCAAGGCGCCGGCCGGCACCAAGATCCTCAAGATCGCCTCGGGCGCCAATGTCGATGATTATCGCTGGACCGAGACGATGATCCGCGAGGCGGGCAATCTCGTCGACGGCCTGTCGCTCCATTACTACACCATTCCCGGCGGCTGGCCGCCCCGTGCCTCGGCCACCGATTTCGGCGAGGCCGGCTGGGCGGAGACGCTGTCCGAAGCCAATCGGATGGACGAGCTGATCACCAAGCATTCGGCGATCATGGACAAATATGATCCGCAGAAGCGCGTCTTCCTCGCGGTCGACGAATGGGGCACCTGGTACAAGGGCGATCCCGGCACCAATCCGGGCTTCCTGCGCCAGCAGAACACGCTGCGCGATGCGCTGGTCGCCGCGATCCATCTCAACATCTTCGCCAAGCATGCCGACCGCGTGAAGATGAGCGCGATCGCCCAGATGGTGAACGTGCTCCAGGCGATGATCCTCACCGACGGCGCGAAGATGGTGAAGACGCCGACCTATCATGTGTTCGAGCTCTACAAGCCGTACATGGACGCGACGGTGCTGCCGATCGAGGTCAAGTCCCCCTGGTATGCGAAGGATCGCTGGACGATGCCCTCGGTCTCGGCCTCGGCGGTGCGCGACAAGGCGGGGCAGGTCCATGTCGGTCTCGCCAATCTCGATCCGAACCGCGCCGTGCCGGTGCGCGTGTCGCTCGCCGGGGTGAGCGCGGGCACCGTGTCGGGCCGGATCATCACGGCGCCGGCGATGAACGCCTATAACGACTTCGGCGCGCCGGAGGCGGTCACCGCGGTGCCGTTCAGCGGCGCGCAGGTGAGCGGCGGCGTGCTGACGGTGACGCTGCCGGCCAAGTCCGTGGTCATGCTCGACCTCAAGTGATGCGCTTCGGGTCCGCTCTCGCTCTCGCGGGGCTGCTGCTCGCGGCGCCCGCCGCCGCGCAGGACGCGTCGCCGCTCAACGCCCGGTTGAGCGGCGACATCGCCCCCACCCACGATCCGGTGATCGCGCGCGAGGGCGACACCTATTACGTCTTCGGCACCGGCCTGAGCTCGAAGACCTCCAGGGACCTGGTCCACTGGACCGCCGGCAAGCGCCTGTTCGACGCGTTGCCCGAATGGGCAACCCAGGCGATCCCCGGCGCCAAGGACGCCTGGGCGCCCGACATTTCCTTCGTGAACGGCCGTTGGCGCCTCTATTACGCCGTCTCCACCTTCGGTTCGAATCGCTCCGCCATCGGCCTGGCCACCAGCCCGACGCTCGATCCCGCCGCGCTCGGTTATGGCTGGCGCGACGAGGGGCTGGTCCTCCAGTCGAAGCCCGGCGACGATTACAACGCGATCGATCCCAATTTCGTGGTCGATCGCGAGGGGCGGCACTGGCTGTCCTTCGGCAGCTTCTGGGGAGGGCTCAAGCTCGTCCGGCTCGATCCCAGGACCGGCAAGCCGCTCGACCCCAAGGCTGCGCCGCTGGCGATCGCGCGGCGGCTCGTGCCTGCGGGTGCGCCGGCGCCGGTCGAGGCGCCGTTCATCCTCGCGCATGGTGGCTGGTACTGGCTGTTCGCCTCCTATGACTATTGCTGCAAAGGCGCGAACAGCACCTATTATACCGTCGTTTCCCGCGCCAAGTCCCTCAAGGGACCGTATCGGGGTAAAGACGGCAGCCCCATGTTGCAGGGCGGCGGCACCGTGTTCCTGCGGGCCGACCTGCCCGAGAAGCAGCGCTTCCGGGGCCCCGGCCATCCCGGCTTCCTGCACGACAAGGACGGCACCGACTATGTCGTCTACCATGCCTATGACGTTGAAAACAAAGGGGCGCCGACCCTGCGGATCGCCCGGATCCGCTGGGGCAAGGACGGCTGGCCCATAGCGGAGGATTGACCCGATGACCCTGCTCACCCGCCGCGGCTTCGCCGGCAGCGCCGCGCTGCTCGCCGCCGCCCCCGCGCTCGCCAAGAAGCCCGGCATTATCAATCCCCTGGTCCGCCAGCGCGCCGACGCCCAGGTGTTCCGCCACACCGACGGCAGCTATTACCTCACCGGCTCCGTCCCCGAATATGACCGGCTGGTCCTCCGCCGCTCCAGGACGCTCGCCGGCCTCGCCACCGCGCCCGAGCGGGTACTCTGGCGCCACCTTCCAAGCGGGCCGCTGTCGGGCTTCATTTGGGCGCCCGAGATGCACCTGATCGACGGCCGCTGGATCATGTATTTCGCGGCGGGCCCGAGCGGTGGCGGCGAGGATGTGTTCCGCATCCGCACCTATGCGGTCGTCTGCGACGGCGCCGATCCGATGACCGGCAAGTGGAGCGTGCTCGGCCAGCTCGAGACGCCCTGGGACAGCTTCAACCTCGACTCGACCTCCTTCGTCCATCGCGGCACGCGCTATCTCGCCTGGGCGCAGCGCGAGCCGGGGATCGAGACCAACAGCAATCTCTATCTTGCCCCGCTCAAGACGCCGCTGACGCTGGCCGCAAAGCCTGCGCGCCTGTCGGTGCCGACGCTCGACTGGGAGATTCAGGGCTTCAAGGTGAACGAGGCGCCCGCGTTGCTCGCCCGCCACGGCAAGCTCTTCATGACCTATTCCGCCAGCGCGACCGATGCGCGCTACTGCATGGGCATGCTCACCTGTCGCGACGATGCGGACATCATGGACCCGGCCAACTGGTCCAAGTCGCAGGTGCCGGTGTTCAAGTCCTCGCCGAAGAACAAGGTCTGGGGCCCGGGCCACAACAGCTTCACCACCGACGAGCGCGGCCGCGACATGCTGGTCTTCCACGGCCGCGATTACGAGAAGATCGAGGGCGACCCGCTGTTCGATCCCAACCGCCACACCCGCGTCCAGCCGATCCACTACCGGCCCGACGGCACGCCCGATTTCGGCGAGCCGGTCGCCAACGGGCCGCTGCGGTGAGCGGGATCGCCCGCCGCGCGCTGCTCGCGGCGGGGCTGGCGCTGCCCGCCGGCGCACACGCCGCCACGCGGGCAGGGGAGGCGCCGCGCCTGCTCGCGCCGACCCCGCCGATGGGCTGGAACAGCTGGAACAGCTTCGCCACGACGATCACCGAGGCGCAGGCGCTCGAGACCGCCGGTATCATGGCCGAGAAGCTCCTGCCCTCGGGCTATGACGTCTTCACGGTCGATATCCAGTGGTACGAGCCCGGCGCGACGGGCTATGCCTATAGCGCCGCGCCGGTCCCCGCGATGGACGCATGGGGCCGGTTGCAGCCCGCCCCCAACCGCTTCCCCTCCAGCGCCGGCGGCAAGGGCTTCGCGCCGCTCGCCGCGCGCGTCCACAAGCTCGGGCTGCGCTTCGGCATCCATGTGATGCGCGGCATTCCGCGGCTGGCGGTGGAGCGCAACCTGCCGGTGCCCGGCACCCAGGTCCGTGCCAGCGACGTCGCCGACACCACGAGCATCTGCTCCTGGAACCCCGACATGTACGGCGTCGACATGCGCAAGCCCGGTGCCCAGGCCTGGTATGACGCGGTGTTCGCGCAATATGCCGCCTGGGGCGTCGACTTCGTCAAGGTCGACGACATGAGCCGGCCCTATGACGCGCATGCCGCTGAGATCGAGGGGATCGCGCTGGCGATCCGCCGCTCGGGCAGGCAGATGGTCCTGAGCCTCTCGCCCGGCGAGACGCCGCTGGTCCGTGCCGATCATGTCCGCCGCCATGCCGAGATGTGGCGTATCTCCGACGATTTCTGGGACGAGTGGCCGATGCTCGAGGCCCAGTTCACCCGGCTCGAGAACTGGAGCTCGCATATCGGCGGCGGGCGCTGGCCCGATGCCGATATGCTGCCTTTGGGCCGGCTGGCGCTGGGCGCGCGCGACACGCGCTTCACGCCGGACGAGCAGCGGACTTTGATGACGCTCTGGGCGATCGCCCGTTCTCCGCTGATCATGGGCGGGGACCTGCGTCATCTCGACGCGCCGACGCTCGCGCTGCTGACCAATCCCGAAGTGATCGCGGTAAACCAGGCGAGCAGCGGCAATCGCCCGCATTTCCTCACCGATCAGGCGCGCATCTGGTCGGCGAGTGCCGCGGACGGGCGCAGCCGCTATGTCGCGCTGTTCAACAGCTCCGGCCAGCCCAGGCAGGTCGGGCTGCCGCTGGCCCCGCTTGGGCTGCCGCGGGGGAGCGCCGTGCGCGATCTCTGGGCGCGAAAGCTGCTCCCCGACACCGCCGAGGCGGTGCGCCTGACGCTCCCGGCGCATGGCGCGGCGCTGCTGCAGGTGATGCAGCCTGGCCACAGTTAGTCTGACTATTTTACGCTCATGCTTCCTATATGCCTTGACGTCATCTCGGTGACACCGGTAAGTCACCTCAAAATATGTCAGACTAAATAGCCGCAAATGACGGCTAGGCTAGGGGAGGTGTGAATATGCGAAAGTCCATCGTGCTTTGCTCGGCTTCGGCGCTGAGCCTGTTGATCGCCAGCCCGGCGCTCGCCCAGACGGCGCCCGCCACCGCTGCGGACCCGCAGCAGGCGTCCAGCGACTCGGATGCGGCCGCGCAGGAAGGCGAGATCATCGTCACCGGCGTCCGTGCCAGCATCGTCGGCTCGCTCAACGTCCGCAAGAATTCCACCCAGATCGTCGATTCGATCGTCGCGGAGGATGTCGGCAAGCTGCCCGACAACAATGTGATCGAGGCGCTCCAGCGCGTCACCGGCATCCAGGTCACCAACCGCACCGGCGGCGAAGCGGCTGGCATCTCGATCCGCGGCCTTCCCGATGCGCTCACCACGCTCAACGGCCGCAACATCTTCACCGCGGCCGGCCAGGCCTTCTCGCTGCAGGACATCTCGGCGAACCTCGTCAAGCAGGTCGATGTCTACAAGACCCGCGCCGCCGACCAGATCGAGACCGGCCTTGCCGGCCAGGTCGATGTGAAGACCCGCCGCCCGTTCGACTTCGACGGCTTCGCGATCTCGGGCCTCGCTCGCGGCATCTACAACCAGCAGGCAGACAGCTATAATCCGAATGCCGCGCTGCTGGTCAGCAACCGCTGGCACACCGGCATCGGCGACATCGGCATCCTCGCCAATGTCAGCTACAGCCGCACCAAATATCGCGACATGACCACCACCGCCGGCGCGCTGGTCCCCTTCGCGACGATGACGCCTCCAGCTGGTTCGGGTCTTGCCCCGTTCGAGCGCATCTTCCCGATCACCTATGCCGACGGGACGATGAACTGGACGCCGGGACTCGATCGCGGCCTGTCGACGGCGGCGGGATCGACGTTGAACCAGAATGGCGTCGCGACACCTTACTATCTGTCGCGTGACGCGGTGTTCAGCTCCGATCTCTATGGCAAGCGCGAACGGCTCGGCGCCAATATCGCGCTGCAATGGGCGCCGAACGAGAGCTCGGTCTACACCGCCGAGGCCTTCTACACGGGCTTCCGCGGCGAGACGTTCAACAGCCTCCAGTTCAGCTTCGTCGATTTCTGGGCGAATGCGCAGGCGCCGACGCTCTATGACGGCACCAACATCGTGAAGTCACGCGTCGCCAATTCGGTCTATGGCTTCAACAGCGGCGATTTCACCAAGAACAAGACCGACAGCTATGTCTATGCGCTCAACGGCGCATGGGACGTGGCCGAGGGCCATGGCAAGATCGTCGCCGACATCGCCTATCAGACGAGCACCTACAACACCGCGTTCATCGCCATGCGTACCGATCGTGTCGCGGATTCGATCAATGTCGATTTCAACGCGGGTGGCGGCATCCCGTCCTTCCACTTCAACGACGATACCCAGCTGACCGATCCGAGCCGGTGGAACGTCGCCCAGCTCTACGACAATGGCGGCCGCGACAAGGGCAGTGCGCTCACCGGCACGCTCGACGGCGAGTACAAGTTTGACGAGGGCTTCCTCCGCCGGATCAAGGCGGGCCTGCGGGTCGATGACCGCAAGGCCTCGAGCTCGGTCCGCACCCAGGACGCCGGCAATCTCGGCGTGAGCCTGGCCACGCTCGGCACCGACGCGCAGTTCACCAATAGCGGCTTTTTCGATGGCCGCGCCGATGTGCCGACCACCTGGGTGCTCGCCAATGGCTATTGGCTGTACGACAATGCCGACAAGGTACGCGGGCTCTACGGCCTGAAGACGTCGGACCAGCTGGTGCTGCAGAAGACCTTCGACATCGACGAAATCACGATGTCGGCTTACCTCATGGCGAACGCGGAGGTTTCGATCTTCGGCCGGCCGCTGCAGCTCGAAGGCGGCGTGCGCTACGTCACCGTCGATACCGACTCGCGCTTCTACGATCGCTACAACAATGGCGCGCTCACCCGGGCGTCCAACCATGCCGAGCGCTTCCTGCCGAGCTTCACTGCCCGCTACGCGTTCACCAACAATCTGCGCCTGCGCTTCAACTATGGCGAGACGCTGCGTCGCCCGAACTTCAGCGACGTGAACCCGAACTACTCGCTGACCGGCGACCTCACCAATCTCGGCTATGGCAGCGGCACCGCCGGCACGGCAAACCTGAAGCCGACCCACTCGCGCAACTATGACGTCGCGCTCGAATGGTATTTCGACCGCGACAGCGCGATCACCGTCACCGGCTTCCGCCGCGAGATCGACGGGCTGGTGGTGCCGGCCACGGTCCGCGAATATATCCCGAACAACGGTATCGTCGCGGGCGCGACCGATTACTTCGCGATCACCCGTCCGCTCAACGCCTCAAACGGCGTGCTGAAGGGTGTCGAAGTCGGCGTCACCTATTTCCCGCACTATCTGCCGGGCATCCTGAAGGGCCTCGGCTTCGTCGGCAGCCTGACGGTGCTCGACTCGAAGCAGAACATCCCGCGCTTCGACAGCGCAGGCACGCTGGTCGGGCAGGACGAATCGTCCTTCTTCGGCGTGTCGGACCTGTCCTACAACGCGACGCTCGCCTATGAGCGTGGACCGGTGGGTGCCCGTGTCTCCTATGTGTGGCGCAAGGAGTTCCTCGCCAACAACGAGGCGCGGCTGTTCGCCAATCCGATCGGCGTGTGGCGCAATCCGGAGGAGAGCCTCGACGTGCAGCTCACCTACAATGTCACCAAGGACATCGGCATCACCTTCGACGCGGTGAACCTGACCAACTCGACGCAGCAGACCTATTACAAGTTCGCCGATGTTGGCGGTCCGAGCCAGTTCAACCTAGGGACGACCCTGCTCTCGCGTACCTTCGCGCTCGGCGCGCGCTTCACCTTCAAGTGAGGTCTCCAGAGCCGGTCCGGTCCCCATCTCCCTCTCCGATGGGGCGCCGGTTCCGGCTCGCCTCGCGGGCGCTGCTGCCATGGCTGTTGGCGGCGGCGCCTGCGCTCGCTTCGGCGGCAAGTGCCGCGCCCCGGCTCGATGCCCCGGCGATCCTGGCCAGCCATTACGGCAATGACGCGGCCTGGTATGCAGACCGCATCCCGCTGTTCGAGAGCTCGGACGCGAAGCTCGACGCGGTCTATTATTATCGTTGGGCGATATACCGCGCGCATCAGCGCGACCTTGGCGACAAGGGCTATATCACCACCGAATTCTTCGACGATGTCGGCTGGCAGCGCGAGCCCTATGCCAGCTTGAACGACGCGACCGGCTTCCACCTCTACGAGGGCCGCTGGCTGCGCGACCGCCGCTTCGCCGACGACTATATCCGCTTCCTATATGACGAGGGCGGCAACGACCGCCATTTCAGCGAGGCGATCGCCGATGCGGTCTGGGCGCGCTATCAGGTCGATGGCGACCGGGAAGGGGCCCTGCGTCACCTGCCGGCGATGCGCCACATCTACGGCCTGTGGGACGATCGCTTCGACTTCGCCAAGGGGCTCTACTGGATCGAGCCGCTGCTCGACGCGACCGAATATACCGTCTCCTCGATCGACGCCTCGGGCGGCAAGGACGGCTTCCGCGGTGGCGATGCCTTCCGCCCGTCGATCAACAGCTACATGTTCGCCAATGCCCGGGCGATCTCCCAGCTCTCGGCACTGGCTGGGGATGCGGCTACCGCACGCGATTATGCTGCCCGCGCCGAACGGCTGAAGCAGCGCGTGACCGAGGATCTGTGGAGCGCGCCGCTCGGCCATTTCATCGACCGCTACAAGGTCGACAACGAGTTCGTGAAATATTGGACGCCGATCCGCGCCCGCGAGCTGGTCGGCTATCTGCCCTGGGCGTTCGGCATGCTCGACGACCGGGCGGAGTTCACCAGCGCCTGGACGCATCTGATCTCGCCCCAGGGCTTTGCCGGCGCGGCGGGCATGCGCACCGTCGAGCCCAGCTACCAATATTATATGCGCCAGTATCGTTACGACACGCCGACCGGCGGGCGCGAATGCCAGTGGAACGGTCCCGCCTGGCCGTTCCAGACCACCCAGGCGCTGATGGGGCTGGCACGACTGCTCCAGCACGGCACCCCGCAATCGGTGATCGGGCGCGGCGATTACCTCCGCCTGCTGCGCCAATATGCCCAGCTCCACTATCAGGGCGACCGGCTCGATCTCGAGGAGGATTATGATCCCGAGAGCGGCAAGCCGATCGTCGGGCTCGCGCGCAGCCATCATTATTTCCACAGCGGGTTCGACGATCTCGTCATCACCGGGCTGGTCGGCATCGAGCCTTCGGCGGACGACATGCTCACTATCGACCCGCTGATCCCGGCCGGCGCGCGCGGACCGGACCGCATCCGCTATTTCGCACTGCAGGACCTGCCCTATCACGGGCACCTGGTCTCGGTCTTCTATGACGAGGACGGCACGCGCTACCGCGAGGGGCGGGGGCTGCGCCTCTATGTCGATGGGGTGCTTGCCGGCAGCCGCGGCACACTCGGCAAGCTGAGTGCCGCGATCGCGCCGCGCGCCAATGCCCCGATCGTGCGCCCGACAAACCGTGCGGCCAACCTCGTGCGCTCGGCCTATCCGCGTGCCGAGGCGTCCAGCGGCGCCGAACCCGAGCGGCTGCACGACGCGATCGACGGACGCGTCTCCTTCTTCCCGGAACTGCCCAATGGGTGGGACTCCGCGTCGGACGCGGCGGAGCAATGGTTTGCCGTGGATTTCGGCGCGCCGGTCCGGCTCACCGGTGCCGAGCTGTCCTTCTTCGCCGGCGGGGAGTTCGCCGCGCCGCGCGACTATCGGCTCGAATATCTGCGCGACGGCGAATGGCTTCCGGTCGCTGCCCGCTTCACGGGCAAGGGCGACAACGGCGTCGCCACCGCTTCCTTCGGGCCGATCAGCGCCGGGAAGCTTCGCGTGGTGATGCGGAAGCTTCCCGGCAAGCGGATCAGGCTGGTCGAGCTGAAGGCGTTCTGAGCTCAGAAGGCGGGCAGCACCGCCCCGTCATATTTGCGCGCGATGAACGCCTTCACCTCGGGGCTGCGCAGCGCCGCGACCAGCTTCTGCACGCGCGGATCGCTCTTCGCGCTCTCCAGGCCCACCACGAAGTTCACATAGGGGCTGTCCTTGTCCTCGATCGCCAGCGCGTCGCGGGTCGGGTTCAGCTTGGCGTCGAGCGCATAGTTGGTGTTGATCATCGCCAGGTCGACCTGGTCCAGCACGCGCGGCAGGGTCGCCGCCTCGATCTCGCGGAACTTCAGGTTCTTGCGGTTCTCGACGATGTCCTTGGGCGTGGCGATTGCGCTCTTGGGATCGAGCAGGGTGATCAGCCCGGCCTTGGCGAGCAGCTGCAGCGCCCGGCCGCCATTGCTCGGCTCGTTGGGGATGGCGACGGTCGCGCCCTCGGGCAGCTCGGCGAGCGACTTCCACTTGCGCGAATAGGCGCCGAACGGCTCGACATGGACGCCGGCGATCGTCACCAGATGGCTGCCCTTGGCCTTGTTGTACTCGTCCAGATAGGGCTTGGTCTCGAAATAGCTAACCGGGATCCGCCCTTCCTCGACCTGGACGTTGGGCTGGACATAGTCGTTGAACACCCGGACATCGAGCTTCAGGCCCTGCTTGGCCAGCGCCGGCTTCACGAACTCCAGGATCTCGGCATGCGGCACGGCGGTGGCCGCGACGACCAGCGTACCCGGATCGTCGGTCCTGGCCGTCTTGCCGCAGCCGGCGAGCGCGAAGGCGGCGAGGGCGGTGAGGAGGAGGCGGCGTTGCATGGTCATTCCTATCGGCGCGTGAAGTGGCGGACGAGGCGGTCTCCCGCCGTCTGGAGAAACTGGACGAGGACGAGCAGCAGCACGACGGTGACCAGCATCACGTCGGTCTGGAAGCGCTGATAGCCGAAGCGGATGGCCAGGTCGCCCAGGCCGCCGGCACCGACCGCGCCCGCCATCGCGGTGAACGAGACGAGCGCGATCGCGGTCACCGTCGCCGCCGCGATGATCCCGGGCAGCGCCTCGGGCAGCAGCGCGCGGAACACCAGGTCGCGCGTGGTCGCGCCCATCGCCTGCACCGCCTCGATCGTGTTGCGGTCGACTTCGCGCAGCGCGGTCTCGACCAGCCGGGCGAAGAAGGGCGCGGCGCCCACCACCAGCGGCGGGATCGCGCCCGCCACGCCGAGCGAGGTGCCGACCAGCAGCACGGTCAGCGGGATCATCACGATCAGCAGGATGATGAACGGCACCGAGCGCAGCAGATTGACCGCCAGCGCCAGCACCCCGCTCATCGCGCGGTTCTGCCACACCTGGCCCGGGCTGGTCAGGAACAGCAGCACGCCGAGCGGCAGGCCGAGCAGGATGGTCAGCAGCAGCGAGCCGCCGAGCATCGCCAGCGTGTCGAGACAGGCCTGGCCGATCTCGCTCCAGTCGACATTGGCGAACCAGCCGCTCATTCCGAAACCTCCCCATGCTGGCGGAGCGCGGCGAGCGCGGCCACGGCGTCGCCGCCGGCCAGGCCCAGGGTCAGCTGGCCGAAGCTCGCATCCTTGAACCGCCCGATCCGCCCGTCGAGGATCGCGAAGTCGGTGCCGGTCTCGCGCGCGATGCGGGTCAGCACGGGCTGCAGGATCGCATCGCCGCGCAGGGTGAGCCGGACGATCGGGCCGTCGAACGCGATCGGGCCTTGGTCGCCGCCCTCGTCGAGCATCGCGCGCGTCTCCGCGGCCCTAGGGTCGAGGAACACCTGGGCGACGCTGCCCGTCTCGACCACGCGCCCGGCGTGCAGCACCGCGACCCGGTCGCACACCTGGCGGACGACTTCCATCTCGTGGGTAATCAGCACGATGGTCAGGCCGAGCTCGCGGTTGAGGTCGGCGATCAGCGCCAGGATGCTGCGGGTCGTCTCCGGATCGAGCGCGCTGGTCGCCTCGTCGCACAGCAGGATGTCGGGTCCGGTGGCGAGCGCGCGGGCGATGCCGACGCGCTGCTTCTGCCCGCCGGAAAGCTGGGCGGGATATTTGGCGCCGTGATCGGCCAGCCCGACCCGGGCGAGCAGCTCGGGCACCCGCTCGGCGATCCGCGCCTTGTCGGCCCCGGCGATGCGCAGCGGCAGTGCGACATTGTCGAACACCGTCCGCGCGCTCAGCAGCCCAAAATTCTGGAAGATCATGCCCACCCGCCGGCGCAGCGTTCGCAGGCCCTCACCCGACAGGCTGGCGACGTCGGTGCCGTCGATCGCCACGCTGCCCGCGCTCGGCCGTTCGAGCCCGTTGAGCAGCCGCACCAGCGTCGACTTGCCGGCGCCCGAGCGGCCGATGATCCCGAATACCTCGCCGCGCGAGACTTCCAGGTCGACGCCTGCCAGCGCGGCATGGCCATTGGCAAAGGCCTTGTGGACGTTCTCGAGCCGGATCATGCGGCGATCTCCCGGGCTGCGTACAGCGGCAGGAAGCTGGCAGGATGCTCGGCGAGCGGGGCGGGACAGGTCATGGCATTCCGGTAGGGGAGTCGGGGCAGGAGGGCAAACCGCCGGGATAGCGGCCCTTCGCCCGAACGCGCCAGAGATGAGCTTTAGCGCCCCATAGCCGAAGTTGCTTTGTAAAGCATACTTATTTGATAGGAATTTTGCGTGTGCTGACGAAGCCGGTTGCCGCTCTCCCGGTTTCGTCGCGACCCGAGCAAGGAGTATCCCCTCCCCCCGGCTCAGGATCTTGGCCGCGCTCCTGTCCTGCGGAGCGCGGCCATTTTTTCATCCGTCGAGGATCAGACGCGCCTATTTCCCCGCGGGGATCAGCTGGTGCGCGCGCAGCCAGTTGAGGAACAGCTCCGGCCATTGCGACACCAGCGTGCCCGGCTTGCCCGCCCCCCAGCTATGCCCGCCCTTCTCGAAGACGTGCATCTCCACCGGCCGCCCGGCGGCGCGCATCGCGGCGAACATGCGCAATGTATGCTCGACATTGGCGATCGGATCGTCGGCGGCATGCGCCAGGAACACCGGCGGCGTCTCCGGCCCCACCTGCGCCTCGACCGAGTAGAAGTCGCGATAGTCGGGCAGGGTCGAGAGCTTCTTGCGCGTCTGGGTCGTGTCGATCGGCGGGCGCATCGAGACGACGGGATAGATCATCCCAGCAAAGGCGGGGGCGGCGCTCAGCTTGTCCGCCTCGTCGATCGCCGGATAGAAATCATGCCCGCCTTGCGTGGCCATCATCCCCGCAAGGTGGCCGCCGGCCGACATGCCGACCACGCCGATCCGCGCCGGATCGAGGCCCCAGCGCTTGGCGCCTGCCTTGAGCAGGCGAAGCGTGCGCTGGGCGTCCTGGAACGGCGCATCGGCATTCCAGCCGTCGCCGGGCAGGCGGTAATAGAGGATCACCGGGGTGATGCCGGCGGCGGCGAGCTTTTCCGCGACATCCCTGGCCGAGCCGATCTGGATGCGGAAATAGCCGCCGCCGCCGAGCAGCAGCGCCGCCGTGCCATTGGGATGCTTGGGGCGGTACACCTCGTAGCGCGGTTCGGAGATGTTCGAGTACGACCCCGTCTGCCCGCCCTCGTTGCCGACCTTCTCGGGCCCCGAGGGCTTGCCGAAGCCGGGCGCCTTGCCCGGCCATACGGCATAGGTTTCGGGCTTGCCCAGCTGGTCCTGGGCGAGGGCGGGTGTGGCCGCGACGAAGATCGCGGCCACGAGGGAGAGGAGCAGGCGCATCGGGATCAGAACCTCTTGCCGATCGTCATGTAGAGATAGCGGCCATAGGGGCTGTAGAGCGAGCCCAGATAGCCGTCCGCGGTGATCGGGGGCTGCTTGTCGAAGATGTTGCGCGCGCCGAGGCGGATGCGCGTGTCGTCGAGGATGCCGCCCTTGAACCGGTACTGGACGTAGAGATTGTAGGTGGTCTGCCCGTCGAGCTTGTACGGGTTGCCGTTCGCATCAAGGAAGTTCGTGTCGTAGACCGAGCTGATATAGTTGCTGAACGCGCCGACCTGCCAGCCGTCGAGCGACCAGGTGAGCGATCCGGTGACGCGCCACTTGGGCTTGCCGCGCTGCTGGATCAGGTTGCTCGCATCGGTGAGCGGGGTGGCGACGTCGATGTCGCCGGCCGAACGCGCGTCGAACAGCTCCTGCACCGCCGGCGGCGTATCGCGCGAGAACTTGGTCAGCCGCGCGCCGTTCAGGGCGAAGTCGAACTTACCGATGCCGGTGCGGACATTGTAGAGCAGCGCCAGGTCGATGCCCTGCACCGTCTGCGGCAGCAGGTTGACGAACTGGTCGTTGATCCGGGTCACCGCGCCGGCCGGGGCCAGGCCGCTGCCGTTGAAGAAGGTCACGTCGTCGGCATTGGCCGCGGCGCGCACCACGTTCGGATTGCTCGAGCCCTGCATGCGCAGGAGGTAATCGAGCACCAGCGCGTTCTGCGGCCCGAACTGGCCGACGATGCCGGTCTGCTGGATCGACCAGAAATCGGCGGTGAGGGTCAGCCGCCCGGCGCTTTCGGGGATGAACTTGGGCTGGATCACCGTGCCCACCGACCAGTTGGTGCTGGTCTCGGGCTTCAGGTCCGGATTGCCGCTGACGAAGATCGAATAGCTGCTGCTGCGGCCGCAATTGGCCATGCTGGCGATCGCGCCCTTCGCCAGGTCGACGGCGCAGCGATAATAGTCGTTGTTCGAGCCGAGGCGCGAATAGGCGACGGTGTTGGTCTGCTCGAGGTTCGGCGCGCGGAAGCCCTGGGACCAGGAGCCACGGATTCGAAATCCGTCTACCAGGTCCCAGGCTGCGGCGACCTTGGGCTTCGCTACCGAGCCGAAATCGCTGTAATGTTCGTAGCGGCCGGCCAGCTGGACATCGAGGCGATGGATCAGCGGCACGTGCATGTCGGGCGAGACCACCGGCACGGCGAGTTCGGCAAAGGCCGAGAAGACGGTGCGGGCGCCCTTGCTGCTCGGGGTCGGGCTGACCGCGGCGACGTTGGAGAGGTTGGTCTCGCCGGTCACCATGTCAACGAAGCCGATCGTGCCGTTGAGATTGGGATCGCGGTCGTCGCGCTGCGTCTCGCGGCGGCCCTCGATGCCGAAGGCGACGCCCAGGTTGCCACCCGGCAGGGCGAGCAGCCGGCTATTGGATACCTTGAAGTCGGCGAGAGCGAGGGTGGTCCTGGACCGGCGCTTCAGGTCGAACTGGAAGGAGTCGATCGTCGTGGCCGAGGCCGGCGAGCAGTCGCCCAGGCTCGGCGTCGCCGCGCAGCCGCCGCTGAACGGATTGTACGCGTCCGGGGTCGACAGCGCGAGGTTCTGCTGCAGCTTGGTCATGTTGATGGCGTTGGAGACGTCGGTCGCCTGCGCCGCCGAATAGAGGATCGCGCTGTCGAAATCGAAGCTGCCGATCTGGCCCTTGAGCCCGCCGAGGAAGCGCGACTGCCAGTTGGTGACGTTCACCGTCTGCATGCCGGCATCGACGAAGCGATAGGTCGACAGGCGCACGGCCAGGCCGGCGGCGGGCACGTTGGTCAGGCCCGCGATACGGTTCGGGTTGGCCTGGCCGTTGGCGAAGACCGCGCGGCCGAACGGGTTCCAATAGTTGGAAGCGGGGACGACGATCGCATTGAGGTTGATCGTCGGCGGCTGGATGCGGGTGGTCTCGGCATAATAGAAGCCCGCCTCGCCATAGACCGTCAGGCTGTCCGAGATGTCGTAATGCGCGCTGGCGAAGCTGTTGTAGCGGTCGATGCTCGGCGTCACCGTGGTGCCGGGGCGCGTGTCGAAGCGCTCGTTGCGCAGCGTCGATGCAGTCGCGCGGGTGCCGCTGCCCAGGCAGGTGTCGGCGTTGATCGCGACGAGGCAGCCCGGATTGGCGCTCGACTGGGTGTGGAAGGCACCGGCCGAGGAGGTCAGCGCCTGGTTGCCCGGGCTGCGGCGGATCGTGCCGGGACCATTGACCACGGCGAGATTGGCCCAGGGCGACTGGGTGGCGCGGCCGTCGGCGGTCAGGTTGCCGGCAAAGGCGGGATCGTCGGCGAAATAGGACATGAGGTTGTCCGTCGCCGTATAGGGCTGGTCCTCGGCCAGCTGCGCGGTGCGGTGGGTATAGTCCACATACAGCGAGATGTTGCCGCGACCATCGGCGAAGTTGTCGCCGACCGTGCCGGTCACCTGGAACTCGCGGCGATGCGTGCCCTCGGCGCCGCCATAGCGGAAGTCGAGCGAGCCGCCGTTGATATTGTCCTTGGTCACCGTGTTGACCACGCCGGCCACCGCGTCCGAGCCATAGATGGCGGCGGCGCCGTCGCGCAGGATCTCGAGCCGCTGGATGCCGGCCACAGGCAGCGAATTGGCGTTGTAGCCGAGCACCGGCACGTTGCCGTCGCCGGCCTGGCTGGTCGGGTGGTTGACCAGGCGGCGGCCGTTGAGCAGCACCAGCGTGTTGCCCACGCCCAGGTTGCGCAGGTTGATCGAGTTGACGTCGCCGCGCGCCGCGTTGCTGGTCTGCGGGTTGTTCGCCTCGTTGAAGGCCACGTCGCCGGCCTGCGGGATCGACCGGAACAGCTCGTCGCCCGAAAGCGCGCCGGTCGCGTCGATCTGGTTGGCGTCGATCACCGAGACGGGCAGGGCGGCGGTGGTGCTGGCGCCCTTGATCTGGGTGCCGACCACGACGATCTCGTCGGTCTTCTCGCTGCCTTCCTGCGCCGCCGGGGCGTCCTGCGGGGCGGCGGGAACCTCCTGCGCGTGCGCCTGTGCGATCATCAGCACGCTCAGCGCGCTGCCTGCGGCCAAGGCGATCTGCCTGTAGCTCTTGTTCATGCCCTCTCTCCCTGCTCCATTTGTTCTAGGTCTTCTGGTTTTGAAAAATTGCGACCCGAGAGCGCCGCATCGAGTGCTTCGCGATCGAGCTTGTTCTCCCAGCGTGCGACGACGATCGCCGCCACTGCGTTTCCGACGAAATTGGTGAGGCTGCGGCACTCGCTCATGAAGCGGTCGACGCCGAGGATCAGCGTCATGCCAGCCACCGGCACGCTCGGCACGATCGACAGCGTCGCCGCCAGCGTGATGAAGCCGGCGCCGGTGACGCCCGCCGCGCCCTTCGAGCTGAGCATCGAGACGAGGACGAGCAGGATCTGCTCCTCCCAGCTCAGGTGCACGCCGCATGCCTGGGCGATGAACAAGGCCGCCAGCGTCATGTAGATGTTGGTGCCGTCCAGGTTGAACGAATAGCCGGTGGGCACGACCAGCCCGACCACGCCCTTCTCGCAGCCGGCGCCTTCCAGCTTCGCCATCAGGCTGGGCAGGGCGGCTTCCGAGGAAGAGGTGCCGAGCACCAGCAGCAGCTCGGCCTTGAGATAGGCGATCAGCCGCAGGATCGAGAAGCCGTGCAGCCGGGCGACCACGCCCAGGATCACCAGCACGAAGAACAGCGAGGTCGCGTAGAAGGTGGCGACCAGCGTGCCGAGGTTGATCAGGCTGGAAGCGCCGTATTTGCCGATGGTGAAGGCCATTGCGCCGAACGCGCCGATCGGGGCCACGCGCATCAGGATGCCGACGATGCGGAACACCACCAGCGCGAGCCGCTCGACCAGGTCGAGCAGCGGCTCGGCGGGCTTGCCGACCAGCACCATGGCAATGCCGAACAGCACGGCGACGAACAGGGTCTGGAGGATCGATCCCTCGGTCAGTGCCGAAGCCAGGGTGGTGGGGATGATCCCCATCAGGAAGCCGGTGACCGTGGTCTCGTGCGCCTGGTGGGCATAGCCGGCGACCGCGCCGGCATCGAGCGTGCGCGGATCGATGTTCATCCCCGCGCCCGGCTGGACGACATTGGCGACGATCAGGCCGAGGATCAGCGCGAGGGTCGAGAAGAACAGGAAATAGCCGAATGCCTTGGCGGCGACGCGGCCGACCGAGCCGAGCTCGCGCATGCCGGCGATGCCGCTGACCACGGTGAGGAAGATCACCGGCGCGATCACCATCTTCACCAGCTTGATGAAGCCTTCGCCGAGCGGCTTGAACGCCTCGCCCGTCGCCGGCCAGAAATGGCCGATCGTCACGCCGAGCGCGATTGCCACCAGCACCTGGAAATAGAGGTGCCGGTAAAAGGGCTTGCGCGCAGCGATGGGCTGCCCGTCGGGAATCGACTGGATGATCATACTCTCCTCTGTCGCGCCAGGTTGGCGCGGCGGCCTCTTGTGCTGGGGCCTTGGTCGTGCACCATATCCCTCTCGCCGAAGCCCTCCAGTGCTTCGCTTGCTGTTGGATAAGTATTTGATATTCATGTATTCATTCGGAAATGGCGTCGGAGCGGCCGCGCAAAACCGTGTGAAATTCCGCGCGCTTTTTCCCAGAATGTGCGAAAAACCGCACAAATGAGGATTCGCGCCCTTCTCAGCCGCCGGCGCCTGTTGCTCGCGTGCACGATGATCGCCACGATTGCGCTGCTCGCCTGGGCCGACGCGGTGGCGCAGCAGACCGCCCGCGCCCATGTCGGCCTGCTCAACAGCGAGCTGCAGAAGTTCCGGCTGCTGCCGCTCGTGCTGAGCGAGAATCCCGAGATCGCGCCCGCGCTGCGCGGCGGCGATCCGGTCGCCGAGCGGCGCCTCAACGCCACGCTCGAACTGCTCGCCGCCCGCACCGACGCCGCCGCGATCTATGTCATCAATCGCAGCGGGCGAACCGTCGCCGCGAGCAACTGGCGTCAGCCGACCAGCTTTGTCGGCCAGCTCTACGGCTTCCGCCCCTATTTCCGCGACGCGATGGAGCGCGGCGGCTCGGAGCTGTTCGCGCTCGGCACGATCAGCGGCCGGCCGGGCCTTTATCTGGCGCGCCGCGTCGACCGTGACGGCCAGGCGCTCGGCGTCGTCGTGGTCAAGGTCGAGTTCGACGACGTCGAGGCCGCCTGGGCGCGTGCGCCGGGGATCACTGTGGTCACCGACGCCCACGGCGTGATCCTGGTGACGTCGGTGCCCGCCTGGCGCTTCCAGACGACCCGCGCGCTGGATGCGGCGACGCTGGCCGATGCCCGCCGCACGCTGCAGTTCGGCGCGCGGCCACCTCGGCGTGCGCCGGTCTCGGTCGATGGCACCGACGCGAAGGTCGAAGCCGGCGGCAAGGCGCAGCGCTATCGTGCGGTGTCGGAGCCGGCGCCGCTGTCCGGCGCGCATCTCGTCCATCTCGCACCGCTCGAACCGCCGCTCGCCGCCGCGCGTACCCAGGCGCTGCTGATCGCGATCGCCATCCTGCTCGCTGCCGGCATGCTGCTCGGCCTGGCGCTGCGTTCGGCCGAGAAGCGCCGCCTCCAGCGCCATCACCAGGCGCGGCTGGAAGCCGAGGTCGAGCGCCGCACCGCCGAGCTGCGCGACGCCAATGCCCGGCTGATCGTCGAGTCCGAGGAGCGGATCGAGGCCGATCGCCGCTATCGCGCCGCGCGCGAGGAGCTCGCCCAGGCCAGCCGGCTCGGCTCGCTCGGCCAGATCACCGCGGGCGTGGCGCACGAGATCAACCAGCCGGTCGCGGCGATCCGCACCTTTGCCGAGAATGCCGCGACCTTCCTCGACCGCGCCGCACCCGACAAGGCGGGCGCGAACCTGAAGCAGATCGTCTCGCTGACCGAGCGGATCGGGACGATCACCTCGGAACTGCGCGCCTTTGCGCGGCGCAAGACGCCAGGCGAGGGCAGCGCCGAGCTCGGCTCGGTACTCGACGGCGCGCTGCTGCTGCTCGGCGAGCGGGCGCGCGGCGTGGTGACGCTCAAGATGGCCAAGGCGCTGCGCCAGGTCGTCGTGCGCGGCGACCGGATTCGGCTCGAGCAGATCCTGATCAACCTGCTCCAGAACGCGCTCGACGCGGTGCAGGGGACGAAGGAGGGGCGGATCATCGTCGAGGGCGTGCGCCAGGGCGACACGGTGCGCCTCTCGGTGGTCGATAATGGTCCCGGCGTTCCGGTGGAGATCGCCGAAACGCTGTTCACGCCCTTCACTTCGGCGAAGGAAGGCGGGCTCGGGCTTGGCCTTGCCATCGCCCGCGACATTGCCCGAGAGTTCGGCGGCGACATCGCGCATGTGCCGGCACCGGGCGGTGGCGCGGCCTTCCACCTCTCGCTGAAGGCCGCATGATGCTCGCCCCCGATAACGCCAGCGTGATGTTCGTCGAGGATGACGAGCAGCTCCGCCTCGCCACCGTGCAGACGCTCGAGCTGGCCGGGCTGAACGTGCTGCCCTTCGACCGCGCCGCACCGGCGCTGGCGCGGCTGGCGCCGGACTTTCCCGGCGTGGTCGTATCCGACATCCGCATGCCGGGGATGGACGGGCTCGAGCTGCTCGGCCGGATCCGTGCGATCGACGCCGACATTCCCGTGCTGCTCGTCACCGGGCATGGCGACGTGCCGATGGCAGTCTCGGCGCTGCACGACGGGGCGTTCGACTTCATCCCCAAGCCCTTCGCGGCCGAGCGGCTGCTCATCGCGGTGCGGCGCGCGCTCGACCGGCGCGCGCTGGTCATGGAGAATCGCCGCCTGCGCGCGGCGGCGGCGGCAGTGGCGCAGGAGGAGAGTCCGCTGATCGGCGAGAGCCCGGCGATCGTCCGGCTGCGGGCGATGATCGGCCAGCTCGGCGAGACCGATGTCGACATCCTGCTCGAAGGCGAGACCGGCACGGGCAAGGAGCTGGTCGCGCGGATGCTGCACCGGAGCAGCCGGCGGCGCGGCAAGCCCTTCGTCGCGGTCAACTGCGCGGCGCTGCCCGAGGGGATCGCCGAGATCGAGCTGTTCGGCCACGCCGCGGACAGCGTGCCGCATACCCGACTTTCGCGCGTCGGGCGGATCGCCTCGTCGAGCGGGGGCACGCTGCTGCTCGACGAGATCGATTCGATGCCGCTGGCGATGCAGGCGCGGCTGCTCCGCGTGCTGGAGGAGCGCGAGGTTCAGCCGATCGGGGCGGAGCGTCCCGAGGCGGTCGATCTCAGGGTGATCGCCACCGCCAAGGAGGATGTCGGCAGGGCGGTCGCCGAGGGGCGGTTCCGCGCCGACCTCTATTACCGGCTGGCGACGATGCGGCTGCGCGTGCCGGCGCTGCGCGAATGCGGCGGCGACGTGTTCCTGCTGTTCGCCGCGTTCATCGAGGAGGCGAAGCAGCAGCTCGGCGTCGGCGAGGTCGCGCTCGACGCGGGAACGCACGCCCATCTCGCCGGCCATCCCTGGCCGGGCAATGCCCGCGAGCTGCGCAACTTCGCCTTCGAGGTCGCGTCCGGCCGCAGTGCCGAGGCCCAGGCCGGGGCAGGGCAGGACCTGCCGACGCGCCTTGCCAGGTTCGAGGAGAATCTGATCCGGGACGCGCTGCGGCGGCATGGCGGGCGTGTGGCGCGGGCGCTGGACGAACTCGGCGTGCCCCGCAAGACGCTGTACGACAAGATCGCCCGGCTGGGCATCGACCTGGCCGAGCTGCGGCGGACGGACTAACCTAGATTAAGATGTGCTGCTGTCCCGTAACGGGAGGGCGTCTTCCTTTGCGACATCCATCCAAATCGGTGGAACATCGGTTCAACGGCTATCCGGCGAACATGCTCTAAGGGATTTCCCCTATCGCCCACGGCGTTGCGTGTTCCTTGCACCTGGGCGCTTACATTCTTCGGGGGTTTCCAGATGGTTGGTCGTGGTAACGGCGTGGGTACGTCGCGTGGTTCGGTGCGCGTGGGTCGTGAGGCGCTGCTGCGCAAGGCACTGCTCGGCTCGACCGCGCTGATCGGAATCACGCTGGCGACGCCGGCGCTGGCCCAATCGACCAGCCCCGCCGGCGGCGGCACGATCTCGGGCTCGGGTACCTATACCGACGATACCGCGGCCAATGGCGGCGTGATGGTGGACAACACCCAGAGCTCCGGCGTCACCATGACCGGCGTCACGATCAACAACACCACCGGCAACCCCAATGGCAGTGCCTATAGGCAGAACGCCGCCGGCGGTCAGAGCGCGGTCCTCTACACCGCAGGCGCCAACTCGCTGCGCAGCGACCAGAACGGCGCGGCGCTGTTCATGCAGGCCGGCGGCGGCAACCTGACCTGGGCGATCGGCCAGACCGACACCAGCTCGACCACCGACCTGAACGCGACCTTCGGCGCCTATCTGGTCGCCACCGGCTTCATCAACGTCGTCGATTTCGGCACGGTCAGCAGCCTGCGCAACGTAACCGGCATCAGCGGCGACACCGGCATCTATGCGACCTCCACCACCGCGACGGTGGACCTATCGCTCAAGGCGCCGACGATCTCGGGCTTCGCCACCGGCATCAACGCCCTGTCCGCCACGGGCGCCAATGTCACCACCACGGGCGGCACGATCACCACGCTTGCCAACGGCACCGGCATCGCCGCTTCGGCCAGCAACGCCATCGCCGCCGTCAACGTCACCTCGGGCTCCGCGATCACCACCAGCGGCACCGGCATCGGCATCAACGTCACGTCGAGCAACACGACCAACAGCGTAACGACCACGGCTGGCGGCACGATCAACGGCGGCAGCGTCGGCATCCAGATGAAATCGGCGCAGTCCGGGCAAACGAACACGGTGACGGTCGGCGCCGCGATCGGCAATTCGACCCGCCCGAGCGCGGGCGTCCTGTTCAACACCGCCGGCGCGATCGGTGGGCTCAACACCGTCTACGCGAATGCGGACATCCTGGCGGGCAATGGCAGCTACGCGATCGGATCGGGCTGGACCAACACCGACCTGGTGGTGAACGTCGCATCCGGCGTCACGGTATCGAGCCAGGGCAGCAGCGCGATCGGCGCGGGCCACGACGTCACCATCGTCAACAACGGCACGATCAGCGCGACTGCCGCCGGCGGCACCGGCGTGCGCAATTCGCAGGGTCCCTCGACGGTCACCGTGACCAACAACGGCACGATGACCGCCGGCAGCGTCGTGGTCTGGGGCGCGGCGACGACCAACGTCACCAACTCGGGCATCATCACCGCGACGAACAATTCGGCGATCATCTCGGGCCGTGGCGGCACGATCACCAACAACGCCAGCGGCCACATCACCGGTGGCTCGGCCGCCAATGGCTGGGCGATCCGCTTCGACAGCAGCACCTTCTCGCCGGGCCAGACGGTCAACAGCGACGGCCAGATCACCGGCGGCGGCGCAGGCGCGATCCGGATCGACGCGACCACCGCCTCGACGCTCAACCTCAACGCCACCTCGCAGACGAGCGGCCTGATCAGCGTCCTCGGCAGCGGTGCGACCACCGTCAACCTCGCCGGCGCGCTTGTCGGCGACTATGACGGCAGCGGCTCCACCGGCGCCCAGAACTTCCGACTTGGCGCCAACGGATCGATGCAGAGCGCGGATTTCGGCTCGGGCAACGACACCTTCACTTGGGCCGGCGGCGCCTTCAGCGGCACGATCGACGGCGGCGCCGGCACCGACACCTTCGCGGTGGATGTCGGCTCGTCGACCAACAAGACGCTCGATCTCACCACCGACTTCGCCAACCTCACCAATTTCGACGCCTACAGCCTGGTCAGCGGCAACCTGACCCTGACCGGCAGCCGCAACGGCGGCGCGGGCTGGACCGTGGCGGGCGGCAACGCGACGACGTTCATCCTCAACGGCTCGCTGACCAACATCGCGGGCGTCGCGGTCACGCTGACCACCCCGGACCTGATGTTCGTCCAGTCGGGCGCGCAGCTGAGCGCGAGCGGCGATGTCATCTATTCGAGCGGCACCGGCAACAACATCCAGAACAGCGGCACGATCACCTCGGGCACCGGCGCGTCCTCGGCCATCGCGATCGGCAGCGGCACGGTCGATAACTATGGCACGATCACCTATGCCGCCGGCGGCTCGATCACGACGCAGGGCAACGGCGTCCTCGCCAGCACCAACCAGCTCAGCCTCGGCAACCACAGCGGCGCGACCCTGATCGGCCGCTGGGACGGCGCGCGCGCCAACAATGGCGCCTATATCGTCAATGACGGCCTGATCCAGGGCGACCGCTTCGCCGGCGTCGAGATCACCGGCATCAGCGTCGTGCAGAACAACGCCACCGGCCGCATCTATGGCGCGACCGGTGAAGGTTCGGGCCTGCTGATCAACAGCGGCGCGGTGCAGGTCACCAATGCCGGCCAGATCGTAGGCGCGGGCACCGCCGGCATATACAATGCCGGCAGCGGCCTGCTCAGCCTCAGCAATTCGGGCACGATCGGCACCGGCACGCTCGACGGCTCGAACAACTATGTCCAGGGCGGCACCACCACGGCGATCCGCACCGGCACCGCCAACATCACCAATACGGGCTCGATCCGGGGCGCATCGGGCGGCATCGCTGCCACCGGCGCGCTGACCCTCGTCAACATCGGCATGGTCAACGGCGTCGGCACCGGCACGCTGGCCCTCAATGCCGTCGATGTCGGCGGTGTCGCGAGCATCCTCAATGCCGGCACGATCAGCGAAGGGACGAACTTCGCGATCAGCGCCACCGGCGGCGGCACCGTCACCAATGCGGTGGGCGCCTCGCTCGGTGGCGGCAGCGATGCGACGAACGGCTATGCGGTGTTCCTGAACGGCGGCACCACCTTCAACAACTACGGCCAGGCGGGCAGCGGGACCGGCGGCACCGTGCTGACCGGCAGCACCGGCGGCACGATCAATCTGTTCGCCGGCTCGGCCAGCGGCCGGATCACCGGCGGTGCGGGCAACGACACGCTGGCGATCTACACCGGCCAGACCAACGCGAGCGCGGTGACGCAGGGCTATACAAACGCCGTGACCGGCTCGGCCGGCACCGTGACGCTGCAGAACAGCGGCGCGCTGGCGGCGGCGACCTTCGGCACGGTCGACCTGGGCGGCGGCAGCGATACGCTGCAGCTGCGCGGCACCGGCAACGGCGTGACGCAGGGCGAGTTCTCGCTCGCCACCGCGACCGGTGCCGAGACGATCACCAAGCTCGACAGCGGCACCTGGAGGCTCTCCGGCGCGGCAGTGGTGCCGGGGATCACCGTCAATTCCAATGGCGGCACCCTGCTGTTCCAGGGCACCAGCGGCATCGGCACGATCAACGCGAACGGCGGAATCGTGCGCGCCGACGGCTCCGGCGCGTTCGGCAGCGCGGTCGTCCACCTGCTCTCGTCGAACGTCCAGTTCGCCGCCTCGGGCGCCTATGCCAACAACTTCGTGCTCGACGTCCCGGCAGTGCTGAACGGCCAGCCGGCGGTGTTCGAGAACCTGTTCGGCGGCAACGCCATCCTGAGCGGCAGCATCACCTCGGGCAGCGGGACCAATGCGGCCGGCCAGGCGATCGGCGCTTCGCAGGCGGTGACCTTCGCCGGCGTCGGCGGCAGCCTGTTCAACCTCACCGGCACCGGCAACAGCTGGACCGGCATCACGACGATCAACTCGGGCGTGACCGTGCGCGGCTCGACCAGCGCGATCTCGGGCGGCAGCATCACCAACAACGGCACGCTCACCTATGTCCAGTCGGGCGCCAGCTCGATCGGCAAGGTGATCTCGGGCAGCGGCGCGCTGCGCGTGGAAGGTGGCCAGGTCACGTTGACCGGATTCAACACCTATACCGGGGGCACTACGGTTGCCGGCGGCAGCCTCCAGGTGGGCGATGGCGCCGCGAGCGGGCGCATCACCGGCGCGATCACGGTCGATTCAGGCGGTACGCTTATCTTCAACCGCACCGACAATTACGACTTCACCAGCGCGATCAGCGGCGCGGGCAATGTCCAGACGCTCGGCACCGTCTCGCTGAGCGGCGCGATCACCAATACCGGCAACCTCACCGTGGATTCGGCCACCGGCGGCCAGGTCACGCTGACCGGCAGCCGCAGCGGCGCGAACGCGAGCGGCGTCTACCTCGGCGGCTCGGGCAACATCCTGCGCGTCGGCCTGAGCGGCTCGGTCGCGGGCGGCCAGTATGTCGGCGTTCGGCTGGACGGCGTCAACGACGGCGTCGACAATTTCGGCGCGATCACCAACATCGGCACCGGCGGCGACAATGGCTATGGCGCCGCGATCGCCGTGGTCGCCACCACCGGCACCAGCACGATCAACAACGGCTCGGCGAGCAACTCGACCGCGTCGATCAGCGGCCAGAATGCCGGCATCAACCATGTCGCCTCGGGCGGCATCGTCGCCACCGGCGCGTTGAACGTGAACAATTACGGCCTGATCGCCGGCAATCTCTACAATGCGATCGAGAACCAGGGCGGCTCGGGCAACCTCTCGATCAACAACTATGCCACCGGCCGCATCGTCGGCCAGGGCAATGCCGGCGGCGGCAACGGCATCGGCATGGGCGGCGTGGGCACCCTCGGCCTGGACAATGCCGGCCTGATCGTCGGCCGCTCGAACGGCATCGCGACCGGCGGCTCGGTCGCGATCACCAACCGCGGTACGATCGCCACCGGCACGCTCTCGGGCGGCACCAGCGGCACGCTCACCGCCGGCGGCGGCACTGGCATCCAGGCCATGGGCGGCACGATCACCAACCAAGCCGGCGGCGTGATCCAAGGCTCGTTCCTGAACGGCAGCGGCACCGACACCAACGCGATCAGTTCGTTCGCGGCGACCACCGTCAACAATTCCGGCCAGATCCTCGGTGCGTCGCTCGGCTCGACCTCGACCGCACGCGCCAACGGCGTCTACATCGGTAGCGGCCTTGGCACGGTGACCAACTACGCGACCGGCCTGATCACCGGCAGCTGGGACGGCGTCTATCTCAGCAGCGGCGGCTCGGTGACCAACACGGGCACGATCTCCGGCTACAGCGTCAACGGCATCGAAGGCGCCGGCACCGTCACCAACAATGCCGGTGGTCGTATCTTCGGCGGCGGCGTGGGCGTGAAGCTGGCCGCAGGCGGCACGGTGAACAACAGCGGCCTGATCGCCGCCGCAACCTATGACTCCCTGGCCAACACCTATACCGCGAGCACCGGCATCGGCGTGACGCTCACCTCGGGCACGGTCATCAACCAGTACACCGGCACGATCACCGGCGCGACCGGCGTCAGCGCGACCGGCACGCTGAACTTCAACAACAGCGGCGGCACGATCATCGCGTCGACCAATGCCGGCGTGAACGTCGCGGGCACCAGCAACCAGCTCTACAACTCCGGCACGCTCACCGGCGGCAGCAACGCCACCCAGGGCTATGGCGTGCGCTTCACCAGCACCTCGACCGGCAGCCTGAACAACCAGACCAACGGCCTGATCAGCGGCGGCACTGGCGGTTTCCTGGCGGGCGCCGCTACCGGCGTGAGCATCGACAATGGCGGCGCCATCGTCGGCCTCGACAGTGGCAGCCGCGGCATCTACTTCTCGAGCGGCAGCGCCATCGTCACCAACCAGGCGGACGGCGTGATCGTCGGCCAGGGCTGGGGCATCCAGGTCGCCACCACCGCGAACATCAACAATAGCGGCTTCATCGGCTCGGGCACGCTTTCGGGCGGCGCCACCGGCACCTTCACGGTGAACGGCACCGGCAACGGCGTCGTGTTCAACGGCGGCTATTTCAGCAACAACGTCACCGGCACCGTCACCGGCGGCAATTACGGTGTCGCCTCGGGCGGCACCACCGCGGCGAACATCAGCAACGCCGGCACGATCACCGGCGGCACCTATGCGATCTACCTGACCGGCACCAACGCCGACACGGTCAGCCTCTTCGCCGGCTCGACCACCAACGGCGCGATCGCGCTCGGCAACGGCGACGACACGCTCAACTGGTATGGCGGCAGCTTCACCAGCATCAATGGCGAGGGCGGCAACGACCGCTTCGCCGCGACCGTCTCCGCCCCGGCGACGCTCGACCTCTCCACCCTCACCGGCTTCGAACAGCACAGCCTGAACGGCGGCGACACGCTCACGCTGACGGGCACGCAGCTGGCGAGCGACGGCGGCTGGCGCGTGACCGGCAGCAATCTCGTGCTCGGCGGCACCGCGAAGCTCGAGATGACCGGCACGGGGGTGACGCTCGTCGACGCCAACGCAAGCCTGACCGTTAGCGCCGGCGGCCAGTTGATCGCCCATGACGACTATGGCGTCGCCGCGTTCGCCGGCGGCAGCGTGACCAATGCCGGCCTGATCAAGTCGACCGGCGGCTTTGACGGCGTGATCACCAATGGCGGCACCGTCGACAACCAGGCCGGCGGCCGGATCATCGCGGCGGGCAACGGCGTCACGCTGCAGGCCGCGGGCGCCACGCTCACCAATGCCGGCGTCATCGCCGGCCAGGCCAATGGCGTGATGGGCAGCGACGACTATCAGACGCTGACCAACACGGGCGTCATCGTCGCGGGCACCGCCGGCGACAACGCCACCGCATATTGGCAGACCAATGCCAACCTCAGCACCGGCGACGGCGTCCGCTTCACCGCAGGCGGCTCGGTCACCAACGTCGGCGGCTATGTCAACGGCAACACCACCGGCATCATCGTCGGCGGCGCCAATGGCGTGACCATCTCGGGCGGCGCGGCCACGATCGAGAACTCGGGCACGCTCCAGGGCAATAGCGGCTACGGCATCTCGATCGACACCGCCGGCGGCGTGACCTCGACGATCACCAACCACAATGGCGGCGCGCTCGTCGGCGGCACGGGCGCGGCCCTGCTTTCGGGCGACGGCACGGTCAACATGACCAACGAAGCCGGCTCGTACATGTACGGCAGCATCGTCTCGACCGGCAACGGCACCCGCAATATCGACCTGTCGGGCGTGGTCTATGGCGACTATGACGCGACCTCGGGCGCGGGCGTCGACAATGTCACCCTCCGCTCGGGCACGATCGCCAACGTCAACCTGGGCGACGGCGACGACACGTTCGTCTATATCGGCGGCAACATCACCGGCATGGTCGATGGCGGCGCTGGCAGCGACATGCTGTTCGCCGATTTCGGCGCCGGCACGAGCTACGATGTCAGCCTCGCCAATTTCTCGAACTTCGAAGGCTTCGGCCTCACCTCGGGCGACGTCACCCTCACCGGCACGGGCACCAATACCGGTCAGGCGATCTATGCCGGCTATAACGGCAACCCGGCAGGCACCATCACCTTCCAGGACACGGGCGACCTGACCGGCGACATCTATGTCAATGGCGGCTCGATCCGCGCGAACACCGCGGGCGCCTTCGGCTCGGGCACGATCCACATGATCGACCCGACGGCGACCTTCGCCGCCACCGGCACCTATGCCAACAACATCTCGCTCGAAGTTGTCACCCCGTCCTCGGCGAACCCGTCGACGCTCAACACCACTGCCGGCGTGATCGCCACGCTCACCGGCGCGATCACCACCGGCACCGGCGCGGGCGTCGATCCCGACCAGCAGCTGGTGATCGGCGGGCAGGGGACGATCGTCCTCACCAATGCCGCGAACAGCTGGAGCGGCTCCACGATCATCAATGCCGGCGCGACGCTCCAGGGCACCAGCGCGACCATCTCGGGCAGCGGCATCGTCGCCAACGGCACGCTCGCCTATGTGCAGCCGCTCTCCGGCACCGTTGGGCAGAACATCACCGGCAACGGGACGGTCAGCGTCTCGGGCCTCGAGGCTGGCGAGGCGCTCAGCTTCAGCGGCAGCAACACGGTGGCCGGCGGCATCACCGTGCTCGACGGCTCGGCCATCATCAACAGCGGCACGCTTGCCGCGACGGGCGGCACCAGCGTCACCCTGGCCAATGGCGGCTCGTTCACCAATGACGGCACCGTCACCGGCCAGGTGCGCAGCACCGGCGCGGCGGCGACCGGCGTGACCAACACGAGCACGATCAACGGCACAGTCTACAATGCCGGCACCGGGGCGCTGACCGTCGACAACCAGGCCGGCGCGACGATCCAGGGCAGCAATGCGATCCTCTCAAACGCCGTCGCCAGCGTCACCAATGCCGGCACGCTCCGCAGCACGGGCACCGACTACGCGATCGGCCTGCTCTCGGGCGGCACGATCCTGAATTCGGGCAGCATCGAGGGCGGTTCCAGCACCAACGACGGCTGGGGCGTCAACTCGACCGGCACGCTGGTCTTCACCAACCAGGCTGGGGGCAGCATCGGCGGCGCGGGCGGCGCGATCCTCAGCTTCGGCGGCGCGACGATCGACCTGCAGGCGGGCTCGACCACCAACGGCGCGATCCAGGTGGTCGGCAGCGACGCCGCCAGCGTGACCGTGGCGGGCAACTATACCGGCATCATCGGCCTCGGCGCCGGCGACGACATGCTGACGCTGGACAGCGGCGCCACGATCGGTGCGGGCTCGATGTTCAACGGCAATGGCGGCAGCGACACGCTGGTGCTCGCCGGCACCGGCAATGCCAGCCTCGACATCGGCACGGCGCTCAATTTCGAGACCCGCGCGATGAACGGCACGGGCGTGTGGACGCTCACCGGCAGCGACGGTTCGAACGGCGCCTGGCAGGTCAATTCGGGCACGCTCGCAGCCTCGGGTGGCTCCGCGATCGGCAATGGCGCGCTGGTCACCATCGCGGCAGCGGGCACGCTCCAGCTGCTCGCCAGCGAGCAGGTCGGCAACATCGCCGGCAGCGGCGCCATCCAGCTCGGTGCGAACGCGCTGATGCTCGGCGGCGGCACCAGCAGCAGCTTCGGCGGCACGATCTCGGGCACCGGCAGCCTCGCCATCTTCGGCGGCACCAGCCTCACGCTCACCGGCGCCCAGGCTTACACCGGCGTAACCCAGGTCGGCGGCACGCTGACCCTGGCGGGGTCGAACCTGCTGGCCGACGCATCGTCGCTGTCGATCCAGGCCGGCGGCACCGTCGATCTCGGCGCGGGCAACGACACCGTTGCCGAGGCGACGATCGCCGGCACGCTGAACGGCACCGGCACGCTCACCACCACGGGCAATGCCTCCCTGACCGGCGGCATCGTCAACGCCAACCTGGCGGGCGACGCGCTGTTCCAGGATGCCGGCACCTCGACGCTGAACGGCACCGCGGCCTTCTCCTCGGTCTCGATCCGCGGCGGCACGCTCGCGCTCGGCGCCTCGAACCGGCTCGCCGACAACACCCAGCTCGGCATCCTTGCCGGCGCGGCACTCGATCTCGGCGCGTATAGCGACACGATCGGCACCGGCGTGGTCTTCGGCACGGTCAACGGCACGGGTACGCTCACCGCGAACCTGCTCCAGCTGAACGGTGCGACGATCAACGCGAACCTGGGCGGCACGGTGATGAACATCGGCGGCACTTCGGTGCTGAACGGCACCGCTTCGGGCAATGTCGAAGTGGGAGCCGGCACGCTGGTGCTCGGTGCGGCGAACCGCCTTGCCGACACCGCCACGGTGCTGATCGACAGTGGCGCGACCCTCGATATCGGTGCGTTCAACGACACCATCGGCATCGCGGCGATCGGCGGCACGCTGGCCGGCAGCGGCACGCTGACCGCCGGCGAGTATCAGCTCGGTGCCGCAACGGTGAACGCCAACCTGGGCGCGGGCACGGTGTACAACCTTGCCGGCACCTCGACCCTGAACGGCACCGCCGCCGGCAATGTCTCGGTCCAGGGCGGCACGCTGGTGCTCGGCGCGGCGAACCGTCTTGCCGACACCGCCACGGTGGCGGTTGCTTCGGGGGCGACGCTGGATATCGGTGCGTTCAGCGATACGGTGGGCGCGCTCGCGCTGCTCGGCACGCTGAACGGCTCGGGCACGCTGGCCGCGAGCCAGTACCAGCTCACCGGCGCGACGGTGAATGCGAACCTGGGTGCAGGCACCCTCTTCAATCTCGGCGGCGACTCCACGCTGAACGGCACCGTGGCGGGCAATGTCTTGGTCAACGGCGGCACGCTCAGGCTCGGTGCTGCCGAGCGTCTGGCCGATACCGCCACGCTGGTCGTCGCCTCGGGCGCGACCTTCGACCTGGGCGCCAACAGCGAGACGGTGGCGTTCGCCGGGCTGAGCGGTACGCTGGCCGGCACCGGCACGCTCATCGCCAGCGAGTATCAGCTGAACGGCGCGACGGTGAACGCCAATCTCGGCGCGGGCACGGTGTTCAACCTCGGCGGCACTTCGACGCTGAACGGCACCGCCGCCGGCAATGTCTCGGTCCAGGCCGGCACGCTGGCGCTCGGCGCTGCGAACCGCCTCGCCGACACCGCAGAGGTGGCGGTGGCTTCGGGGGCGACGCTGGATATCGGCGCCTTCAACGAGACGATCGGCGCGCTTGCGCTGCTCGGCACGCTGAACGGCACGGGCATGCTGACGGCGAGCCAGTACCAGCTCACCGGCGCAACGGTGAACGCGAACCTGGCTGCGGGCACCGTCTTCAACCTTGGCGGCACTTCCACCCTCAATGGCACCGCGGCGGGTGACGTCGTGGTCCAGGCCGGCACGCTGCGCCTCGGCGCGGCCAACCGTATCGCGGATGCCGCGGTGCTCGACATCGGCACCGGCGCTACCTTCGATCTCGGCGCGTTCAACGAGACCGTGGCACTGGCGGGCATCGGCGGCACGCTGGCCGGCACCGGCACGCTGACGGCTAGCCAGTATCAGCTGAGCGGCGCGACGGTGAATGCCAACCTGGCCGGGGGCACCGTCTTCAATGTCGGCGGCGTCTCGACGCTGAACGGCACCTCCGCCGCCGGCACCGCGATCCTCCAGGCGGGCACGCTGCGCCTGGGTGCCAGCGAGCGCCTCGCCAACAACGCGGCGGTGTCGGTCAACACCAACGCCGTCTTCGACCTGGCGGGCTATACCGAGACGATCGCCAGCCTGTCGAACGGCGCGGGCGGGGGCGGCACGTTGGCGCTCGGCGCCGGCAAGCTGGTCCTTTCGGGCAATGCGGACTCGGGCTTCTCGGGCAACATCACCGGCTCGGGCGTGTTCGAGAAGCAGGGCACGGGCCGCCTGACCCTGGCGGGCAACCTGGCGATGACCGGGCGGATCGACCTGACTGCCGGCACGCTCGTCTATGCCGGCACAAGCGCCGGCGGCATGCGGGTCCAGGGCGGCACGCTGATCGGCAGCGGCAGCTTTGCGGGCAACCTCACGGTCGCCTCGGGCACCTTCTCGCCGGGCGGTCTCGCCACCGGCCTGGTCGGCTCGACCATCCAGCCGATCGGCTCGTTCACTGCGGGCAGCCTCAACGTCACCGGCGGCACGCTGGCCTTCGACTTCGGCGGCGCGAGCCTGAACTTCGCATCGGACAGCATCCGCGTCACCGGTGCGGCGACACTGTCGGGCGGCACGGTCACGGTGAACTCGCTCAGCCAGGCGGCGAGCGACTATCGCTTCAACCAGCTCTACACGATCGTCCAGGCGGGCAGCCTCACCGGCACCTTCGGCAATGGCGCGACCTTCACCAATGTCGCGAACAACCCGAACCTGCGCTGGCGCCTGCGCTACGACCTGCTCGCCAATGCGGTCGTCCTGCAGGTGCAGAAGAATGTCGACTTCGCCACCGATGTGCCGGCGGGCTCGGGCAATCTCTCCGCGGTCGCGGGGGCGCTGACCAGTGCCACCACCGGCAATGCCACCGATGAGTTCTCGAACACGCTCAACACGCTGGCAGCGCTCAGCCAGGCCCAGCGGATCCAGGCGTACAAGAGCTTCAGCGGCGAGGCGCTGACCGACATCTCCACGGCGACGATGTCCGCGAACAACCTGTTCGCCGACCTGCTGCGCGACCGTGTCGGCAATGGCGGGGATTCTCTGGTCGGCGGCGGCTTCGGCGACACCAGCCTTTCCCAGGTCCGCTCGACCGCGACGGCGGGCGCCGGCTTCGCCAGCCGCCTCGCCAATGCCGATGCGCCGGGCGGCTCGGGCAATGGCGGCGGCATCTGGGGCCAGGCCTATGGCGGCTATCAGAAGCTGCTCGGCGGCGCTGGCCATGTCGGTGTCGAGAACACCACCGCCGGCGTCGCGATGGGCGCCGAGCTGCGGCTCGACGGCTTCACCGCCGGCGTGGCGGGCGGCGTCGCCGAGATCGACGGCGATGTGAATGCGCGCAACTCGACGGTGACCGGCAACCAGTATCAGCTGGGCGGCTATGCCAGCTACGATGCCGGCAGCCTCTTCGTCAGCGCCTCGGGGACCTGGTATTCGTCGGACTTCGACACGAAGCGGACGATCGCGCTGGGCGGCAGCACCAGCCTGGCGACCGGTGACGCGCATGCCGATGGCTATTCCTTCGGTGCCTCGGCGGGCTATCGCGCCGAGCTGGGCGGGGGGCTGCGTGCGGCGATCGTCGCCAGCGTCAGCCAGACGCATGACAGCCGCGACGGCTTCACCGAGCGCGCCTCGGGCGGGCTGGGGCTGAGCGTGGCCAAGGCGAGCCGCGACGTCTTCACTGCGACCGGCGAGCTGCGCCTCGCCGCCAAGGTGAAGACCGGCAGCGGTTATGCGATGCCCTGGGTCAGTGCCGGCGTGCGCTACAATTCGGGCGATCTCGACAGCCTGGGCAACATGCGCTTCGCGGGCGCACCGACCGGGACCGGCGCGTTCCTCGTCGAGGGCGCGCGCATGGCACCGGTGCTCGGCACGCTGGGTGTGGGCATCGATGCGCATGCCAGCGACAATGTCCGCCTCGGCATCGCGCTCGAAGCGGCGGCCGGTGACAAGACCCGCGAGGGCCGCGCTTCGGTGCGCGTGAAGATCGGCTTCTAGGAGCCGCGACGCGGCGCGGGGTTTGGGATCCCACTTCCCCCGCGCCGCGTTTATTCTTAAATTATAGCAACGCCTGATTGCTGGATTTGACGAAGTTCAGCCTATCTCTGTAGGAATTGGATAAATGACGTTGCTATGAATGCAACGTATCTGATTCAGGCCGCGCAAAGCGGCCATCTATGGAGGGAAGCCATGACGCGCGTCGGAGAAGGGGCGAGCCGCCGGACCGTCCTGAAGGCAGCGGCGCTCCTGCCTGGCGTGGCTGCGGCGACGCCAGTGGCGCATGCGCAGGCGGCGCAATCGGCCGACTTCCTGTCCTTCGCGCGGGATGCGCGCGAGCCGGATCTGGTCCTGCCGCTCTGGCCCGAGGGCAAGATGCCCGGCGGGCCGGTTCCGGGCATCACCGAACGGGTCGACGACCAGACCGACAATGCCGGCCTGCGCTACCGGGTCGCCGAGCATGTCACCCGGCCGACACTCTCCTATTTTGCGGCGGCCAGCCCGACGGGTGCCGCGGTCCTGATCCTGCCCGGCGGCGGCTATTCGCGCGTGGGCATCGACCGTGAAGGCTATGAGACGGCGCGCTGGTTCAATGCGCAAGGCGTGGCCGCCTTCGTGCTGCGCTACCGGCTGCCCGCGGATCGCTGGGGCGGCGGCGCGCTGGTCGCGTTGCAGGACGCGCAGCGGGCGATGCGGCTGATCCGGGCGGGCGGCAAGTGGAGCGTCGATCCGAAGCGCGTCACCGTGCTCGGCGGGTCGGCAGGCGGACACCTGGCGATCAGCCTGTGCGTGAAGGTCTATGACCGCACCTATCCCGTGATCGATGCGGCTGACCGGCTGCTGACCCGGCCCGACGGCGCGATCCTGCTCTATCCGGTGGTGTCGATGGGGGCGGGGGGCAGCGCTGCCGTCACCGGCTCGCGGTCGGCGTTGCTCGGCCCGGACGCCACCGCCGCCGATATCGCCGCCTGGTCGTTCGACCAGCGCGTGCCGGGGATCACCCCGCCGATCTTCCTCGCCCATGCGGTGCACGACCGGGTGGTGCCGGTCGACCACGCGCTCGCGCTGTTCGGCGCAGTGCGTGGATCAGGCGGTTCGATCGACATGCACCTGTTCGAGGACGGCGCCCACGGCCTGGGCCTGCGCGGCGACCCGGCCTGGCCGATGTCCGATTGGCCCAGCCTCGCCCGGCGCTGGCAGCAGCGGAACAGTCTCGCCTAGAGGGCCCCCTTGCAATGTAGGATTTCGCCTGCTTGGCTCCCGCAGCCGGGATCGCTCCCGGTCGCTCTTTGACTCTGCAGGAAAAATAGGATCACGCGCACGTAACAATGTTGCGGGATGCGCGCCCTTACCGGGAAAATAGGGAAAATAAGCGCGGCAAAAACGCGCTCTTGGCGTGAACTTAGTGAACTTTCGCGGGTCGCACCCGCAGCCGATGTTGGAAGAGCAGCACGGCTAGGCCGGCCGCAGTTCCGACCTTGGCTGGCTGCGCAGCGCCAGGAAAGCGACCAGCATCGCCAGCGGGTGGAGGCAGCCCATCAGCAGGAAGATCTGCCCGTAATTGCCCGACTGGGCGAGATGCCCGACGAGCTGGGTCGAGAAGATGCCGCCCAGCCCGCTGCCCGCCGCGACGATGCCGAACACCGTCGCGACGACCCGCGTGGGATAGAGGTCCACCACCAGGGTGCTGATGTTGATCTGGAATACCAGGTGGGCGAATGCCACCAGCGCCGCCAGCGCGAAGGTTACTTCGATCCCCGGATTGGTTGCGATCAGCATCCCCGCCGGCGCCAGCACCGCCGCCGCCGCCATCCCGGTCAGGCGGCTGTTGGGCGGCGTCATCCCGCGCTTGATCAATTGGCCGGAGAAGATGCCGCCGCCAATGCTGCCGATGTCCGCGGCAAGATAGACGATCCACGCGGTCGCCGCGATCGTCATCAAGCCCAGCTCGCGCTGGTCGGCGAGGTATTTGGGGAACCAGAACAGGTAGAAATACCAGACCGGGTCGGCGAGCATCCGCGAGAGCGCGAAGCCCCAGAGCGGCCGCTCGCGCAGGATCGCGTGCCACGGCGTCGGCTCGGCAGGGCCGGTCGCCTTTTCCTTGCTGCGCGGATAGATGGCGAGCCAGGCGATCAGCCAGACGAACCCCATCGCGCCGGTCGCGACAAACGCTTCGCGCCAGCCATAGCTCAGCGCCAGCCAGCCGATCAGCGGCGGCGCGATCGTCGCGCCCACCATCGCGCCGGCAGTATAGGTGCCGAAGGCGAAGCCGCGTTCGCGTGGCGGGAAATGCTCGGAGACTGCCTTGGGGCCGGCGGTGTAGTTGCCCGCCTCGCCGAGGCCCAGCATGGCGCGGGCGCCGCCCAGCGCCGCGGCGCTGCGCACGAAACCGGTCGCCATATTGGCCAGCGACCACCAGCCGACGAACAACGCCAGCGCGGTCCGCGTCCCCAGCTTGTCGGTCAGCCAGCCCGCGACGAGATAGGCGATCGTATAGGCGATCAGGAACAGCTGGACGACATGGGCATAGCCGATGTCGTCGATCTTGAGGTCGCGCTGCACCATCGGCGCGAGGATCGACAGCGTCTGCCGGTCGACATAGTTGAGCACGGTCGAGGCGAAGAGCAGCGCGAGGATCGCCCAGCGCAAAGGGTTCGGCGATCTGGTCTCGCCGACGGGCACGGCCTGCTCGGACAATCTAGCCTCCTATTTCGGGTGCTGCTTCGCGCAGTGCCGCGACGAGCGGCTCGGTTGCTGCTTCGGGAATCCAGCCGGAAAGCGCGATGCCGGCATGGGCGGGATCGCCGGTAGAGACGGCGACGACATGATGGTCGCGCTCGTCGGCGACATGGACGCGGGCATAGCCGAGCTGCCGGATCTCGCCGAGCTTGGCGAGCAGCTGCTCGATCCCTTCCGGGAACATCGGGATGTCCTTGTCGCGGTAGATGTCGCGGACTTCGTCATCGTCGAGCTCGGAGAGCAGCACCATGCCGATGCCGCTGGTAGTGGCCGGCAACAGGCCGATACGGCCGAGCCCGCGCGACGCCTCGATCCCCGGCGGGGCGTGGAACAGGTAGCTGACGCTGTCGCCCCACAGCACGCCGAGTGCCACCGTATGGCCGAAGCGGCGCAGTCCCTCGAGGATCGGCAGCGCGCGGTTGATCAGGCCCGATGCGAACAGGCTCTGCGCGGCGAGTACATGCATGCCGGCGCCGGCGGTGTACTTCCGGTTGGCGGTCTGCCGGGCGATGCCGAGATAGGCGAGCGTCTTGAGCAGCCGGTTGATCTTGGTCGGATCGGCATCGAGCCGCCGGGCAAGCTCGCGGCAGCCGACAGGCTCGGGCGAAGTGGCGAGCGCCTGGAGCGTGGCGATGCCGTCGATCAGGCTCTGGTTCGGCTGGGCATTGGGTTTAGCGCGCATGGTCGCATCCTATGCACCCGCGCGTGCAGGCCGCCAATCCGCTCACGCTACCAGCTCCGCGTGGTCCCAGAACCGCGCATTGGGCTCGGCGCCCAGCCCGGGGGCGGTGGGCAGGGCATAGCCGCCTGCGCCATGCCCCATGTCGGTATCGAGCAGCGCCAGGTTCCGCTCGAACACCGAGTGTTGCCACTCATGCTTCCACAGGCCCGGGATCGTCGCCGAAGCCTGGAGGCTGGCGGCGAGGAAGATGCCGGTGCCCACCGTCGCATGCGGCGCCACCGCGACCCGCTTCGCCGCCGCCAGCCGCGCGATACGGACGAACTGGGTGATGCCGGTATGCCCCATCTCGGGCTGGATATAGGCGAGCGGCCCGGCGGTGAGGCGATTGGTCGCCTCATATTCGGTGTACCATTCCTCGCCCGCCGCGACCGGCACCGGGCTCGTCGCGGCAAGCTCCGCGAGCCCGGCAATGTCCTCGGGCTTGACCGGCGCCTCAACGAAGCCGGGGCGATACGGCGCGAGCTTGTCGATCAGCGCGGCCGCCTCGACAGGCGAGAATTTCCAGTGCAGGTCGATCAATATCTCGGCGCGGTCGCCCAGCGCCTCGCGGAGCGCCGCCATCTCGGCGACGATGCCTTCATGGCTGACCACCGCGGCAAACTTGAACGCATCGATCCCGCGTGCCTGCCACTGCTTCGCCAGCGCCACGCGGCCCTCGAGCGTCGCGGCAGGAAGCCCGGAGAGATAGCTCGGGATCGTCGCATGTGCCGTCTCGCCGATCAGCTCGCGGACCGGCTTGCCCTCGGCCTTGCCCTTCAAATCCCACAAGGCGATGTCGATCGCCGCGATCGCATCGACATGGAAGCCACCCCAGGCACCGCGCACGCGCATCAGCCCGTAGAGCAGGTCCCAGGTCGCGCCGATATCGGTCACGTCCTCGCCGATCAGTACCGGCGCGAGCAGATCGTTGACGATCTCACAGGTCGCTCGCGGCGCGCAGATCCCATAGGTCTCGCCCCAGCCCACGCTGCCATCCTCGGCGGTGACGCGCACCACGATCGAACGATCCACCGTCGGGTAGATCGTGCCATTGCCCTTGCGCACGATATAGCCGCGCGCATTGACGCGCTCGCCCTCCGCGAGCGGTCCCAGATAGGGCGTGTCGCGGGGGACGGTGACGATGAACGTGTCGATCGCGGCGATGCGCATGGTCAGGCGAGTGCCCCCTGGGGTGCTTCCATCGGCAGCAAGTCTGCCAGCCGGGCGAGCAGCGCGTCCAGCTCCGCCTGGTCGTAGCGGTCGAGCTCCGGCCCCGGCGCACGGACATAGGTGCTCTCGATCAGCCCGCGGCGCTGGAGCACTGCCTTGGTCAGCCGCCAGCGGAAGATCGCCTGCATGTTGAGCAGCGGCAGCGTGCGCTCGAACAGGTCGCGCGCCTTGTCCTCTTCGCCCGCCGCATAATCGGCGAGCATGCGCACGTGCAGCTCGGTGATCTCGCAGGCCGGCATGGTGCCGCGCGCACCGCGCGCCAGCTCGTCGATCACGTAGCGCGCGCCGGCGCCGCCGAACACCGCCTCGAGCGAGTTGCCCGCCAGCTCGGTCAGTCGGGTGATCCGCTGCCCCGAGGGCGGCGCCTCTTCCTTGACGTACTGGATGCCCGGCACCTGGTGCGCCAGCTCGGCGACCTGATCGAGCGGCATGCCGATGCCCATCGGGGCAGGGGCGTTCTGCAGCATGATCGCGATGCCCGATCCCTGATGCGCCGCCTCGAAGAAGCGCGCCATCGCAGGCAGGTCGCCCGCAAAGGTCCTGGGCGTGAGGATCATCGCCGCCGAAGCCCCGGCCTTCGCACCGGCTTCGGCATAGGCGATCGCCTCATTGGTATCGCCGGTGCTGCCGCCGACGACGAAGGGCACGCGCCCGTCCAGCCATTCGCCGATCCGCGCGGTGAGGTGCAGCCGCTCCTCGACGCTCAGCATGTCATATTCGCTGGCGAGGCCGGGGAAGACCACGCCCTGCGCACCGGCCGCGACGATATAGTCGAGGACGCGGCGCATGCCCGCTTCGTCCACCGCGCCCGACTCGGTGAAGATCGTCGGCAGAATCGGCAGCACGCCTTGCAGCTGGGTCACATCCCCTCCGGAATATTTTGTTGCTATATTTGTCATATGCGCGCGGTTCTCACCCCTTGTCAATCACAGTGTTGCGCCATTGTCACGGCTATTCCCTCGCTGAACGAGGGTGTTGCGCGATCCATATTGTTGCTTTAGTAGATACGTCAAGCGGAGGCCAAGGGCATAAAGTCCGGGCCCGCCAACCGCCGGGTTGATAAGGGGAGAGGATATGAAGAATCGCATCGTCCAGCGCCTGCTGGTGACCACCGTTCTGGCATCGGCCGCCGCATGCGCGACGCCGGCCGCGGCGCAGACCGACTCGGCTGCGCCCGCCGCCCAGGCCGCTGATCCGGCGCAGGCGCAGCAGGACGACGGCGCCATCATCGTCACTGGCATCCGCCAGAGCCTCGGCGCCGCGCGCGACATCAAGCGCAAAGCCGTCCAGTTCGTCGACGCGATCGTCTCGGACGACATCGGCAAGCTGCCCGACCGCAACGTCGCCGAATCGCTGGCCCGCGTCTCGGGCATCCAGGTCGATCGCGGCATTGCCGAGGGCACCAATGTCTCGGTGCGCGGCCTTCGCCAGAACGTCTATCTGTTCAACGGCCGCGAGATCGTCGATGCGACGGGGCGCGGCGGTGTCGGTCTCGATCAGCTTGGCAGCTCGACCTATGGCATCCTCTCGCTGGTCCCCTCCGAGCTGATCTCGCGTCTCGAGGTGACCAAGCTCGCTGGCGCCGACGACATTGCCGGTGCGCTGGGCGGCATCGTCGACATCAACACGCGCAAGCCGCTCGACGGCCCGAACAGCATCGCCGCCCGCGCCGGCGCCAGCTATGACAGCCTGACCGAGAAGCCGAGCTACGAGCTGTTCGGCCTGGTCTCGCAGAAATTCGCCGGCGATACGCTGGGCGTGCTGGTCTCGGCCTCCTATGGCCGCCGCCGCCTGTCGCAGCAGGGCCTCGATACCTTTTCGGGCTACACCCAGTTCACTTCCGGCGGCGCCACCCATTTCGGCCATTCGGACGTGCGTCCCGAGGAAATCACCGAGAAGCGCACCAAGTTCGGCCTGGACGGCGTGATCCAGTGGAAGCCCGCGCCGGGTGTCGAGATCACCCTCGACAGCTTCTATTCCAAGCTGATCTCCGATCGCGAGCGCTACTGGATCTCGTTCAATCCGCAGACCGGGCTGACCAACGCCACCTATTCGCCGAACAATGTGCTGATCTCGGGCACCTCGACCGCACCGATCCTCACCAACAGCGAGTTCGCCTATACCAAGGCGGATACGTGGTCCTCGGCCCTCAACGGCAAGTTCGACATCTCGGACCGGATCCAGGCCAGCGCCGAGGTCTCCTACAACCGCTCCACCTCGAGCTACGACCAGAATTATCTCCGGCTCCAGCCGCTCACCACGATCACGCCCAGCACGACCTTCGATTTCTCCAAGGGCGAGCTTGGCGCCTATTCGATCAGCGGCATCAACCTGAGCGATCCGGCGCAGCTGCGCTTCACCATCCTGTTCGACAATCTCTACCGCGCGAAGACCGAGGCGACCGCCGCGCGTACCGACTGGAGCATGAAGCTGGGCGAGGGCTTCCTCGACAAGCTCAACATCGGCCTGCGCGCGCAGAAGCTCGACACGCGGGTCAACCCGTCGCTCGCCGATATCCGCCCGACCGGCGGCGTGGTCGCGACCTCGCTCGCGCAATATCTGACGCTGCACTCGAACCCCGATTTCGCCCAGGGCGATTTCGCCGGCCTGCCGCGCAGCTTCCTCGCGGCGAACGACAGCATCGCCGGGGGCTGTGGCGTCTGGACCACGGTCCCGGCGGTGTCGCAGTCCGCCGCCTGCCTCAATCCCACCGGCACCGCCACTGCGCTCGCCGGCACCTACCGGATCAAGGAGAATTTCACCGAGGGCTATGCCAAGCTCGACTTCAAGCTTGAGGGCGGCCTCGATCTCGCCGGCAATATCGGCGTGCGCTACCTCCACCGCGACATGACGTCGATCGGCAATCTGATCGGTGCCACCGGCGGAGTCACGCCGGCCACCTTCGATCGTACCGATGACGAGTGGCTGCCCTCGGCCACGGTGAAGCTGAACCTGGCCCAGGGCATGATCCTGCGGCTGGGCGCGGCCAAGGTCGTTGCCTTCCCGAACACCGCCGATCTCAACAACGGCGTGACGCTGAACAACACCGCGATCTTCGTCGGCGGCGTGCAGGTCTCGCCCGGCACCGGCAGCGGCGGCGCGCCGAATCTCAATCCGTTCAAGGCCAACCAGTTCGATGCCTCGCTCGAATATTATTTCGGCCGCCAGGCGCTGTTCTCGGTGGGGCTCTTCTACAAGGACGTCTCGACCTTCATCGTCGCCAAGCAGAGCGCGGAGACGTTCAACAACGTCAACTATCTGATCAACCGCAAGATCAATGGCGACGGCGCCAAGGTGAAGGGCGTCGAAGCGCTGCTCCAGCTGCCCTTCTACTTCCTGCCGGGGCCGTTCGACGGGCTCGGCATCGTCGCCACCTATTCCTACATCGACTCGACCACCCCGATCCGCGACGCGGTGGGCCGTGTGCTCGCCTTCCCGGGCCTGTCGAAGAACAACGCAAATTTGGTCGGCTATTACGAGAAGGGGCCGGTTTCGTTCCGCCTCGCGTACAACTGGCGCGACGATTATCTGGTCGGCCTGTCGGGTGCCAACACCGGCATCTACAACGATGCCTATACCGATCTGTCGGCCACCTTCCGCTACGACATCTCGAAGAACTTCTCGCTGAACCTCGAGGCGAACAACCTCCTCAACGAGCACCAGCGCACCTATGACGGCTCCTCGGAGGCGCTCCGGACGAACCTGTTCTTCGGGCGCATGTACAAGGCCAGCATCAGCGTGAAGTTCTGACGCTGGCCTGCCGGAGGGAGATCGACAGTGAGCGAGTTGGAGCTGGGCGGACGCGTGGCACTGGTGACCGGTGCCGCGAGCGGGATCGGTGCGGCGATTGCCGGGCGGTTCCGCGCCGCCGGGGCGCGGGTCGTCGGGCTCGACCTTCAGCCCGCCGCCGACGTGGACGAGGCGCTGGTTGCCGATCTCCGCTCGGATCCGGGCGGAGCCGCGGCAATGGCGGGGCTGGGCGAGATCGACATCCTCGTCCATGCCGCTGCCATCTCGGTCCATGGCGGGGCGATCGACACCGATCCCGCCGCCTGGGCCGACATCTATGACGTGAACGTGATCGGCGCGGTGCGGCTGATGCGCCATGTGGTGCCGGCAATGCAGGCGCGGGGCAGGGGCTCGATCCTGCTGCTCTCCTCGATCAACGCCGGTTTCGCCACGCCGACACTCGCCGCCTATGCGGCGTCCAAGGCGGCGATCGAGAGCCTGACGCGCACCGCCGCGCTTGAGTTCGCGGCCGACGGCATCCGGGTCAACGCGATCGCGCCGGCCTCGGTCGATACGCCGTTGCTGCGCGATTCCTTCGATCGCGCCGAAGACCCGGCGGTCGCACGTGCCGCCAACATCCTGCGCCATCCGCTTGGCCGCCTCGGCATGCCCGGGGACGTCGCCGAGCTGGCGCTTTTCCTCGCCTCGGACCGGTCAAGCTGGATCACCGGGGCCATTCATCCAATTGACGGGGGTGCACGTGTCACACGCCGCTGATGCCGAGATCGTCGGCATCAACTGGGGAAGCTCGAACTTCCGCGCCTGGCGCATCGCCGGCGACGGCAGCGTGCTCGACGAGATCGTTGCGGCCAAGGGCGTCGCGGGGCTGGGCCGCGAGGGCATGGCCGAGGCGATGGCTGCGCTCGCTGCGCGCTGGCCCGGTCATGGCCCGATCTACGCCGCGGGCATGATCGGCTCGAACATCGGCTGGGCCGAGGCGCCCTATGCCATCGCGCCGGCCGGCATGACCGGTCTCGCCTGCGCGGCGATCCCCGTCGAGATCGGCGGCAGCCCGATGCGGATCGTCCCCGGCATCGCCTGCCGCCGTGCCTTCGACGACGCGCCGGACATCCTGCGCGGCGAGGAGACCGAGCTGCTCGGGCTGATGGAGCTGGCGCCGGGGGACGGCGTCGCAGCGCTGCCCGGCACACATACCAAATGGGTCCGCCGTGAAGGCGGGCGTATCGGCGAGTTCCTCACCGCCATGTCGGGCGAGATCTTCGACCGGCTGACCGGCCAGGGCCTGCTCGCCTCGATCGTCGAGGGCGAGGCGGCTGATGGGCCGGCCTTCCGCGAGGGCGTGACGCGGGGCAGGGCCGGCGGGCTCGGCCTGTCGAGCGTGCTCTTCGGTGCCCGTGCCCGGGTGATCCGCGGCGAGCTCGCCCGCGCTGATTCTGCGTCCTACATCCGCGGGCTGCTGATCGGCTCGGAGATCGCCGATGCGCTCGCTGCTTTCCCGGAGATGGGCGAGGGCGTGGTGCCGCTGATCGGCAACGGCCCGCTCTCGCGCCTCTACGCCGCTGCGCTCGGCTCGATCGGGATCGGGACCGAGCTGGTCGAATCCCGCCGGGCCTGCCTGCTCGGTTTCCGCGCGATCCACCGGGCCACGGTCGGATGAGCGACGGCGCGGCCGCCCGGCTCGACGCGGCGCTGGCCGAATTGCCGGTCGTCGCGATCCTGCGCGGACTGCGCACCGAGGAAGCGGTGGCGGTGGTCGGCGCGCTCTACGATGCCGGCATCCGCGTGGCGGAAGTGCCGCTCAACTCGCCCGATCCGTTCGAGACGATTGCCCTGCTCTGCCGCGCATTCGGCGACAGGATGGCGATTGGGGCGGGAACGGTCACCGAAGTCGACCAGGTCCGCCGGCTCAAGGCGTGCGAAGCGTCGCTTTGCGTGTCGCCGAACGCCGATTCCGCAATAATCGCGGAGGCAATCCGTATCGGGGTGGTTCCCGTCCCAGGCTGTGCGACCCCGACCGAGGCCTTTTCCGCGCTGGCCGCCGGCGCGCGCCACCTCAAATTCTTCCCCGCTGCCGGCCATGAATCCGACATCGCCGCGCTGCGCACCGTGCTACCTAACTATCTGAAGATACTGGCAGTTGGCGGCGTGGGTCCCGCCAATATCCCGGCACTGCGCGAGGCGGGCTGCGCCGGCTTCGGCATCGGCTCGGACCTCTACAGGCCCGGCCGCTCCGCCGAGGAAGTCGGCACCCGCGCGAAGGTGCTCGTCCACGCAATCCGCCACGCCCCACGCCCCCGGCTTCTCGCCAATCCGGGCGCGATCATCGGAGAATCGCCGGTAATACAAAGGGATACGGTCAGCTGGACTGATCCCGTCCGCCGCCGAGTCTATCGCTTCGCCGAGGGTCAGGTGGCTGAACGGGAGACCGAGCAGCCCGTCTTCGGTCTCGTCCCGCTGCCCGACGGCCGCATCGCCGGCACCCTCGAAAGCGCCTTCTGCACCCTCGACGGGATCACCGGCCCCACCGCAGAGATCGGCCCCGGCTGCCGCTTCAGCGACCTGACCGTCGATCCCAGGGGCGGCCTGTGGGGAGGGGTGATGCACAAGGCGATCCTCGCCGGCCGCGGCGCGATCTTCCACGCCGCCAGCTCCGAAGCCGAGCCCCGCCGCGTGGCCGAGGGGCTCGGCGTGCCCAACGGCATGGCCTTCTCGGACGACGGCCGCACGCTGTTCGTCATCGACACGCTCTCGCGCACCCTGATCGCCTATCCGGCCGATATCGAAGCGGGCACGCTCGGCGAGCCGGTGATCGTCAGCGACTTCATGAACGTCCCCGGCAAGCCCGACGGCATGGCCCGCGCGCCCGATGGCCGCTTCTTCGTCGCAATGTGGGGCGGCGGCTGTATCGCCGAACTCGCTCCCGACGGCGCCTTGCTGCGCAGCATCCCGGTGCCCGCGCCGCATCTCAGCAGCGCCGCGCTGGCCGGCGACACGCTCTACGTCACGAGCTCGCGCATGCGGCTTTCGCCTGCCCAGCTCGAGGCTTTCCCCGCCAGTGGCGGGCTGTTCGCGATTGACCTGACGGGCGGCTGATCCGCCCGACGCACCCGGTTCAAGGAGACGCGTACCGAGTAACCAAAACAAAGATCAGGAGAGAATGCCATGCGCTTGCGCTTGATTGCCCGCACAGCGTTGCTGTGCCCGCTTGCCCTTTTGACTCCCGTCCTCTCGCACGCCCAGGTGGCCGTGGAGATGGTCCCGGCCGAGACCGATTCCTCCAACGCCGCGGCCTGGTGGCGGCCGATGGTGGTTAAGGGCAACACCACCTATGTCGCGTTCAACGCGCCCGGCGATGCCGCCGGCACCCACAAGATCAAGATCGGCGTCAAAGTGGGGAGCGGCGCCTGGACGATCGACTATCTCAAGGACGAGAACGGCAATGTCTGGAGCCATGCCGACGATGTCGGGCACGACCAGCCGACGATCGCGGTCGACGGCGACGGCTATATCCATGTCTGGACCGACCATCATGTCGACGACTGGCGCTATTTCCGCTCGAGCGCGCCGAATGATCCGACGGGCATGCTGCGCCGTATCGGCGACATGCCGGGCACCGTCGGCGCGACTTATCCGATCGCCGAGGACGCGCCCAATGGCGACATCTACCTGATCATCCGCAACCACTACAGCAACGCCGGGCAGGGCGAGCTCTATCGCTGGGACAATGCCGCCAACAGCTGGTCGAAGATCGGCATCTTCGCGCGCGAGAACACCAACTATGTCTATCCGGACGACCTGAAGATCGACGATGCCGGCAATGTCCATATCGCCTTCGAATGGGCCTATGGTACGCCCCGCTCGCTGCGCCACTACGGCTCCTACCTGAAGTATGACGTCGCCGCCGGCGTGTTCCGCACTGCCAACGGCGTCGCGCTTAGCGCCCCTGCTACCCGCACCACGCCCAATGTTCTGTTCCAGGGGCTGGGGACCGGCGAGGTGTGGAACAACTCGAACGACGGTGTCGGCATCCAGGCTGCGGGCCTGACGGTCGACCAATATGCCCGGCCGAGCATCGCCTATCGCTATCGCACCGCCGGCGGCGCCAACGCCTATAATTTCGACGTCTATCGGGTGCGCTGGAACGGTGCCTGGGTCGACCGGGTGAAGATCTACACCGCGAACAACAACGTCCCCGCCGCGGTGGAGACCACGCATAACGGCACGCGTGCGCGGGTCTATTTCACCGTATCGGGCAGCGGCCTGATGGCGGCGGAGAGTCCAAGCTGGGCGGTCCGCCAGGTCGCGCCGGCGCAGAGCGGCGTGACTCGCATCTCGGGCATCCTCAAATCGACAACCGAGGACGTGATCTACGCCGCGGCACCGAGCGAGATCGATGCCAATCGCGGCCGTCTCTATGTGGTTAGCATCGGCAACACGCTGCCCTGACGAGAACGGGCGCTCCGGCAGAAATAGGCCGGGGCGCCCCGATTTCCGGAGATCGCGCATGACATGCAAGCGCCTGTTGTGGTTCGTGCCGCCGCTGGGGGCCGCGGTACTGCTGGCCTTCCTGTTCCGTACCGCCGACACGCCGCCCGCGAGCGGGGAGGTGGTGGTGGCCGCAACACCCGAAGCCCTAGCCCCCGTGCCGGAGCCGATGCTTGCCCCACCCGAGCTGACCCGCGTCGTGGTGGAAGGCCCGCGCTCCACCGGGCGGTTCCGCCTCGCCGATGGCAGCGAGCGCACGATCGGATTGCACGCCCTCCTGCAACCCGGCTGGACGCTGACTGCGCTGGACTCGGGATCGGCGACCTTCGCCACGCCCGGCGGCACCCGCGAAGTCCGACTTGCCGCAGCCCCGGCGGCCCCCGCCAGGCCACCGGCGAGGACTGTCCTGGTCCCCGACACCCCCGCCACCACCGGGGACGGTGAAGCAGTCGCCCGCTGCACCGATCCCGAGTGCTGACGCCTAGCGCAGCTTGCGGCCCTCCGCGTCCCAGATCTCGACCGTGCCGAGGTTGAGCGCGCGGACCTTCGTCTCGATCTTCGACAGGTCACCCACGACGACCCAGGTCATCGCATCCGGATGGAGCAGCTGGGCGGTGCGCGTGACGGTGTCGGTGCGCAGCGCCGCATATTGCTCGGGCAGGGTCGTGATCCAGTCGTACGGGCGGCCGAGCCGGTTCACATATTGGAGATAGCCGACCATCGCGTTGTTGGTCTCGAAACGGCCGGGCAGGGAGAGCACTTCACCCTTGCTCAGCAGGTCGAGCTCCGCCTGGGTTGCCGGCCTGGCGCCGCGGATGCCGCGGATCTCCTTGTCGATCTCGCTCAGCGCCTCGGCCGTCTTGTCGGTCTGGATGCCGGTCGCCACGCCGAAGGCCTGGGGTCCGCGTGCCTCGGCGACATAGGAATTGGCGCCATAGGTCCAGCCCTTGCCCTCGCGCAGGTTCATGTTGAGCCGCGCGGTGAAGCCGCCGCCCAGCACGTCGTTCATCGCCCCGATCTCGAAATTGCGCGGATCGGTGCCGTCGGGCAGGATCTCGCCGACCCGGATCACCGACTGGATCGCGCCGGGCTTGTCGATCAGCACGACGCGCGAAGCAGTTGCGGACGGGACGGGATCGATATGCTTGCTGCCCTTGGCCCGTGCCGGGGCCTTCCAGCTGCCGAAGCCCTTTTCGAGCGCGGCGGTGAGCGTGGCGAGATCGGTGCCGCCCGCCGCGTAGATCACGGCGTTGTCGGGGCGAATCCAGCTGTCGTGGAACGCCACCAGGTCCTCGCGGCTGATCGACTTGATCGTCTCCGCCCGGCCGGCGAGCGGCAGGCCGTAAGCGTGGTCCGGGCCATAGACCATGCTGGTGAAGGTCCGCTGCGCGATCTCGTCCGGATTGACCAGCGCTTGGGAGAGGCCCGAGAGATGTTGCTGGCGGTCGCGCTCCAGGTCGGCGGGCCGGAAGCCGGGATTGCGGATGTAATCGGCCCATAGCGCCACGGTGTCGGGCAGCGACCTGGTCATCGCCGAGGCCATGAAATCGGTCGTGTCGACATCGCTATAGCTGTAGATGCGCGCGCCGAGCAGCGCCTGGCGCTCCGCGAACTGCTGGCCGGTGAGCGTTACCGTGCCTTCGTCCATCAGGCCGAGCGTGAACCCGCCGACGCCATGCTTCGCGCCCTTTTCCGCCGCCTGGCCGGCATCGAAGACCATCGTCATGTCGACGGTCGCGGTCCCCGACCGCTCGGCGAACAGGACGCGGATGCCGTTGGAGAGCTTCGCCTCCTGCACCTGGGGCAGCTTGAGTGCGGGGGAGGGGCCGAGCGGCGGCAGCTTGGTCCGGTCGGCGCCGTCCGCCACGACCTTGTGGCTGCCGAAGGGCAGCACGGTGAGCTTGTAGCTGGGCTTGCCCAGCCAGGTGCTGGCGACGGTACGGACCTCGGGCGCGGTGAGCGCCTGGAAGCGCTTGTCGTCCACCGCATACTGGCCGGGATTGTCGGCGAACATCGCGCCGCTCGCCAGCGCCATCGCCTTGACGTAGATCGATTCCATCGCGCGGGCATTGTCCGCCGATCCGCTCGCCTTGACCCGGGCGAGCTCCGCCGGGGCCGGCCCCTTGGCGAGGAACTGGTCGATCACCTGCTTCACAGCCGCCTCGGCCACGGCGCGATCGACGCCGGGCTTCAGCCGCACATCGACCGAGAAGACGCCGGCGACCGCATAGCCGGCATATTGCGCCGAGGCATAGGTCGCGAGCTGCTTCTCCTGTACCAGCACCTGGTGGAGCCGTGAGGTCTTGCCGCGGCCAAGCGCCTGGGCGGCGAGCTGCAGCGCCTGGGCTTCGGGCGAGCGATTGCCCGGCACCGCCCAATTCCAGGCGATGGCGAGCTGCGGCACGTCGTCCTGCATCACTTCGCTCTTGTCGCGCTCGAGCGCGGGCACCCATTCGGTGGTGCGGCTGACCGGCGATCCGGCGGGCACGCTGCCGAAATACTTGGCCATCAGCGTCTTGGCCTGCTCCAGCGTCACGTCGCCGGAGAGCGAGACTACGGCGTTGCTGGCGCCATAATATTGGCCGAACCAGCCCTTCACATCGTCGAGCGAGGCGGCGTTCAGGTCCTCCATCGAGCCGATCGTCGGATGGTGATAGGGATGGCCGAGCGGGAACAGCGCCGCCGCCTCGCGCTGGTCCATCAGCGCATAGGGGGTGTTCTCGCGAGTGCGCTTCTCGTTCTGGACGACCTTGCGCTGCTCATCGAGCTTGGCCTGGCTGATCGCGCCCGAGAGATAGCCCATGCGGTCGGACTCGAGCCACAGCACGCGCTCCAGCCCGCCGGTGGGGACGATCTCGTAATAATAGGTCTGGTCGAGTGAGGTGGCGCCGTTGACGCCGGATACGCCGATCTCCTGGAGCGGCGGCATATACTCCTTGTCGTGATGCTCGGAGCCGTTGAACATCAGATGCTCGAACAGATGGGCGAAGCCCGACTTGCCGGCGGGCTCGTTCATCGAGCCGACGTGATACCAGACCGCAACCGCGACCTTGGGCGTCTTGTGGTCCTCATGGACGACGACGCGCAGGCCGTTGGGCAGCGTGAACTGCTGATAGGGAACGAGCTCCTGCGCGCTGGCGGGAAGCGCCGCGGCAATGGCGAACGTCGCCGCGGCAAGGAGCAACCTTGTGGCCTTCATGGGGATATCCTCGAGCAGAAGAGAGCCGGCTCCCCGCGCACGAGGGAGCCGGCAGGAGCGTGCAGTCGTCAGAAGATCGCGGCGGCGCCGATCTTGAACTTGCGGCCGCCCAGATAGGTGGCGCGGGTATAGGTGCCGTAGATCAGCTGCTGGACATCGGGAGTCTCGGTGCCCTTGAGCAGGTCCGAACCTTCGATGTAGATTCGGTACTTCCGGCCCTTGTCGATGTAATATTCGCCGCGCAGGTCGAGCGTCCGGACGCCCTGATTGTAGACCGACAGGCCGCGCGGGTAGAAATTGTCCAGCGACTTCGACTGGAAGCTATAGGCCAGCGTGCCGTCGAAGCCGTATTTCTGATAGGTCAGCGCGACGGTGCCCGAATGCTTGGGCTGCTGGTTGAACGGCAGGCCGCCGAATTCATAGACTGCGTCCTGGCCGGCCGGCGCATAGGCCCAGCTGTAGCGCTGATAGCGGCTGCTCTTGGTGTAGGTATAGTTGGCGATGATGCCGAGGCCGGCCAGTGCGCCGGGGAGGAATTCGAACTGCCGTTCGAAGCGGCCTTCCACGCCCCAGATAGTGGCGGCGTGGGGGCTGTTGATCGGCGATCCGCCGGTGATGAAGTAATTCTCCGGATGCGCCGGATCGAAATAGGGCGCGCCCTGGAAATAGGGGTGATTGGGCAGCGTGACATTGGCCAGGTTGGCCGGGCCATCGGTCCGGTTGGACTGGAGCAGGTTGTCGATCCGCTTGTAGAAGCCGCCCAGCTTGATGATGCCGATCTTGTGATAATATTCGGCGCTCAGGTCGAAGTTGTGCGTGGTCGCCTGCTTCAGGTTAGGATTGCCCGAATCGATCTGCAGTCGCGGCTGTATGCCATTGGGCCCCGGGATCGGCAGGTTGATGAAGGCGATCCGGGTCTGCGACGAGAGTTCGCCGATCTGCGGCCGTGCGACCGACAGGAAATAGCCGCCGCGGAAGATCAGATTGTCGCTCTGGCGGAAGTTGAACAGCACGCGCGGCAGGAAATCCTCGGACTTGGCCGTTTCCGTCACCAGCTTGCTGAACGCGTTCTGAAACGGAACGTCGGCGCCGATGATGCCGCTGTTCAGCAACGGGCCGACATAGGTCGGGAACACCAGGTTGCTGGCGCGCAGGTCGGTGCGATTGTAGCGCACGCCGCCGATCACCTCGAGCTTGCCGAACTGCAGCCGGCTCTGGACATAGGCGGCGTAATTGTCCTCGCGCGTGCCCTGCTTGTCCTGGCCGATCGCCGGGGCGATGGGCGCAAGGGTGAACTGCGGATATTTGGCGAGATAATCGCGCATGTTGTTGAAGAAGCCGATCGCCGTGCCTTCGCTCATCGCCGTGAAGTTGGCGCCGGTGACGCCCACCCGGGTCAGGTCGGTAGGCGAGAAGGGCAGGCCAAGGTCCTTGATCGACGCGCTGCCGCCGAACTGGGTGCGCAGCAGGTTGCTGCTGAACTCGGTGCGCTCGTAGCGGGCGCCTACCTGGACATATTTCAGGAAGCCCCAGTCCATGTCCCAGCGCAGGCTGACATCGCCGGTATAGCGATTGTTGCTGCCGGTGGTGGTGTCGATCCCCCCGGTCCCCACGGTGATGGTGTAGCGTGACGGATCGTTGATCAGCGCCCAGCCGGCGCTGCTCAGCAGCGGGATCGGGATGTCGCGGCCGCTGCGCCGGCCGAACGGCGTGACGATATAGCCGAGCTTGGCATCGGTGGCGCCGGGCTGGAACAGTGCCGCGGTCGCATCGCTGTCCGGCATGCGCAGGTCGAGCGTGGTGTTGCGCTCGTGGTTCTCGCTGCCATGGGCATAGCCGGCGAGATAATTGAAGGTCAGCTTGCCCGCCGTGCTCTTGCCCGAGAAGCTGTAGGTGTCGGTGATCGTCTTGGCGTTCGGGTCATAGCTGTACTGCTGCTCGCGCTGGATCGCGGCATTGCCGGGCGCGAGGCTCAGATTCAGCGCGGAGACGGCGTCGCCGCCGGGCACGTCGGAATATTTGCTGAGCCCGCCGAAGATGTCGGTTATCGAATAATAGGTGCGGTCGCTCTCGGCGTGCTGGAAGTCGAACTTCAGGTTGGTGTGGTTGCCGATGTTCCATTCGGCCGAGACCGTCGCCGCCAGCGTGGTCTGCTTCACGTGATTGAAGCTCGCGAAGAGCTGGGTGACATAGGCGCCGTCGTCGCCCGGCACGTAGGGAAAGCTGGTGTGCGGATCCACCGCGTCGGGCGAGGTCAGCGTCGGCGTGCCGTTGGCGGCGTTGGGCAGGAGCGCGCCGAACTTGGTCACCGTGTTGTACGAGATGTTGCGCACCGAGTTGCGGCGATACTGGACCGAGGCGCTCAGGCCGAAATTGTCCTGCGCGCCGAAACGCCCGGCGACGGTGCCGGAGACCAGAAAGTCCTTGCTGAAGTCCTTGCCGCTCAGTCCGCCTTCAACCTGGAGGCTGGCATAGCGATGCGGCCGGTTGAGCGGTGACAGCGTCTCGATTTCGATCAGGCCGCCGGTGCCGGCGCTGTCCTGGCTGGGGAGCAGGCTCTTGCTGATCGTGATCTTGCCGACCGAATCCGCGAGCAGGTTGCTGAGGTCGGCCGACCGGCCGGTGCCGTTGCCGACGGGCAGCTGCAGGCCGTTGAGCTTGACGTTGTTCATGTCCGGATCGAGGCCGCGGACGATCACGTTGGTGCCGTCGCCGGTCACGCTGTCGCGCTGGAACGAGACGCCGGCGGTGCGGCGCAGCGCATCGGAAAAGGTGGTGCCGGTGAAATTGCCGAGGTCGTCGGCGGAGACGACTTCGGTGTTGTTCTCGGCCGAGCGCTGCAGGTTGAGCGCATTGGCGCGGGCGCTGCGCGTGCCATAGACGACGATCGGCACGCCTTCCTCAGCGCCCTCGTTCAGCGCGAGGTCGACGGTCGATGCGTTTCCCGATCCGACCGCCACCAACTGGGTGCGGGTCTCGAAGCCGAGAAAGGAGATCTCCACTGTGTACTGGCCGGGCGCGATGCTCGGAAAGTTGAAGTCGCCATTGTCGTCGGCGGTGGTGGTTTGGCCGGTCTCGACGATGCGGACCAAGGCGCCGGCCAGGGCGCGTCCACCCTCGTCGCGGGTCAGGTGCCCGGAGATCGACCCTTTGTCGCCGCTGGTGCGGCTCTGCACGGCGGGTGCGACGACGATGTACGATCCGCCCTGGGTGACGTTGAGCGACAGGCCCGAGCCCTGGAGCAGCGCCTGGAAGGCGTCACGTGCGGTGAATTCCCCGTGCAGCGCCGGCGCGGCGCGGCCGCGCAGCGACGGGCCGTCGAAGATGATGTTGGTCGAGGTACGCGTGGCGACCGAGCGGAGCGCGGCTTCGAGCGGCTGTGCCGCCATGTCGAAGCTGTAGCGCGTCTGCGCCTGGGCGGCCGGGACGACGAAGACGCAGCTGCTGGCTGCGAGCATGGCAAGCGTGAGTTTGGACGGCATTGCTTTCCCCCCGGGAGCGCGACCCCTTCGCTTGCTCCCTCATGGGTCTAGACGATGCTGCGTTGCGAAACCGACATGGCAAAGAAACAAAAATGTCACTGCATGCGAAATCAGCGCACGATGTGCATAGTCTGGCCATTCTGCTCGACCCGCAGCCCGTGGAGCGCGGCGACGGCGCGGGCGAATTCCGCTGTGTCGTTGGTGGCGAACACGCCGGAGACGCGCAGCCCGGCAAGGCGGGGATCGTCGACGACGAGGCGCGGCCCGCCATAGCGGTTGAGCTCGGTCACCGCGTCTCCCAGCGGCGTGTCTGCGAACATCGCCTGGCCGCGGCGCCAGGCGGTGGCGGCGTCGGCGGTCTGCGCGTCGATCCGCGCCGGGCCTTCCACCGGTGCGCGCAGCCGGTCGCCGGGGTTGAGATAGGTGGGGGGCAGCTTGACCGGCGCGGGCCGGATGTCGGTCACCGCCACCTTGCCCTGGAGCAGGGTGACGATCACTTCGCCGCGGTCCCGCCGCACCACGAAGCTGGTGCCGACCGCGCGGATCTGCTTGTCGCCGGCGCGCACGATAAACGGGCGGGCGCTGTTGTGCGCGACCTCGAACATCGCCTCGCCGCGGTCCAGCTCGACGAGCCGCTGGGCGGGATCGTAGCGCACCTCGACGCTGCTGTCGGTATTGAGCGCGATGCGGCTGCCGTCCTCAAGCGTCGCGACCTTCTGCTCGCCCATGGTGGTGGAGTAAGCCGAGGGCTCGGACAGCCAGAAGAAGGAACCGATCCCGATCGCGAGCAGCAGCGAGGCGGCAAGGGCCAACTCGCGGATGGGCAGATGCCGCCGCGCGGGCAGGGGCCGAGGCGCGGGCCGTTCGTCGAGCAGCGCCGCGGCGCCGGGCAGGTCGGCCCAGATGTCGGTAGCCTGCTCGAACGCCTTCTGGTTCGCGGGGTCGGCGCGCAGCCAGTCCTTGAACGCCGCTTCGCGCGCGGCGGTGCGCGCATCGCCCTGAAGGCGGGCGAGCCAGGCGGCGGCTTCGGCCGAGGCACGGGGAGGGGACTGGCTCACCAGCCGTCCATCCATTGCATCAGCTGGAGCGTCGCACGCGCCACCTGCTTCTCCACCGCCGCCACACTCATCCCCTCGTCCGCCGCGATCTCGGCGTAGCTGCTTCCCTCGAGCCGCCGCCGCAGCAATATGCGGCGGGTTCGTTCCGGCAGTGTTTCCAGACCCGCCTTGGCATGCTCGAGCCGCTTTTGCTGCTCCATGATCTGCGCCGGGTTCGGTGTCGAGTCGGCAATGTTGGCGAGGTCGCTGACATCGGCGAAGGGCGCGCGCGCGTCGCGCCTCCGGCGGTCGATCGAGAGGTTGACCGCGGCCGTCACCAGCAGCGCCTCGCGTGAGCGGGCGGTCTGGTCGCGCTCGTAGCGCTCGATCCTTAGAAACGCCTCCTGCACCAGCTCGTCCGCATCCTGTTCGGCGATGCCACGCCGCACGACCGCGCGCTTTGCCTTGGCGAGCATGTTCGCAAGGTCCCGCACGGGCTTCCCGGCTAGCTAGACGTGTGAGAGGTGGAAACCCGACAAGGAGATCGGGCCAGATTGGGAGAATCCATCATTTTGCAATTTGTGGACCGGCGCCGCGCCGATGCCAAGTCCCGAACGCAAGCGGCGGCCGGCCACCCGGGGAGGGCGACCGGCCGTGCCGGATCAGAAGGCGAGGCGCAGGCCGCCGGTGCCCTTCAGGCTGTAGCTCTTGCCGAAGTCGCGCAGCGCGGTGTCCGCCGAGACCTGGCTGTACAGCGTCACCCTGCCGAGCTGCACGCTGCCGCCCAGCCCGAGCTCGCCCCATAGCCGTTCGTTGCTGCGCGCGATCGGCGTGCCGGAGACCTGGGTGACCGTGCCGTCCAGCCACTCATAGCTGAGGTTCGCCACGGCATAGAGATGGCTGCCGGCATCCTGGCGATCGAGCGAGATGCCCCAGCGCGTCTTCAGGCTGTCGCCGAGGCGCGAGGAGACTTCCGCCCCGTTCGGATCGGTGAAGCGATCGAAGCCGACGGTCGAATAGGCCATCTGGATCTGCGGCGTCACCGACAGCTTGCTCGAGAGCGGCGAACGCTTGCCGACCTCGACGCTATAGGCCTGGCCGGTGCCGTCATTGCCGTCGGCCAGCTTGCCGAGCACGCTCGACTTCAGCTTGCTGTCGAACCAGGTGAACTGCGCCCGGCTGTCGACATAGAAGCCCTGCCCGAACCAGCTGAGCGTCGCGCCCGCGCCATAGCCGCGCGTCCTGATGCTGCCATTGCCGAAGGGCGAGGCGATGCTCGCCCGCGCCTCGCCATAGCTGCCCAGCACGCCGACCACGAGCGTCGAGCCGTCGCTACGGGTGCTGACGGCCTGGTCGACGCCGAGTTCGACCTTCCAGCTGTCGACATTCACGTCGGACAGGCTGGTCGACTGGACGGCGTTGGGACGCGAGCGGGCGCTCTCCATCCGGCCCCAGATGCCCGAGATACCGTCGCTGCCCGAGGACCAGCGGCGATTGCCGACGCGCTCCTGCATCGTGCCGATCGCATTGAGCGTGGCCAGCGTCTGGCCATAGGCCTCATAGACCGGCACGCCCGGCTGGTAGAGCGGGGTGGCCGGCGGCGCGACCGGGCTGAGCAGGGCGGAGCGGAGATACCAGTCGCCATCGGTCGGGTTGGCGACGCCGTTCTTGTAAAGCCGGTAGCCATAGGCGCCGGCGATAAGCGCCGGGGCGCCTTCGAAGACATAGTCGCCTTCGAGCGTGAACACGCCGTTCGAGGCGCCCGCCACATCGACGATCTTGATGCCTTCCACGGTCGGCGCGCCGGTGCCGCCCAAGTTGGTCACCTTGACCAGCGTGGTGCCTGCCGTCGAACCGCCCACCACCAGCCGGTCGGAACGCGCACCGTCGCCGCCCAGCTCCGCCTCGATCTCCAGCGTACCGTTGGCGCCGGTATAGCTGCCGGTGAGGGTGAGCGTGCCGACCCCGGAGAGGCCGGGCGCGATCGTGCCGGAATTGGTGACATTGCCCACCGAGCCGGTGCCCTCGAGGAGGCCCGCCGTATCGACATTGACCGAGCCGCCCAGCACGCCGGTCACCGCCAGCGTGCCTGCCGCGATCCGGGCCACACCGGCATAGCCGGCGCTGGCACCGCTCAGCACCAGCGTGCCGGTGCCGGCCTTGGTGAGGTTGCCCGTGCCCGAAAGCACGCCGCCCAGCGTGAAGCTCGTGCCGGTTGCGGTCGAGAGGGTGCCCGCGCCCTGCAGGACCAGGTTCCGCGTGCTGGACAGCGTCGCGGTGGTGGTGAGGGTGCCCCCGTCGAGCGTGAGCCCGCCCGAAGCCGCACCCAGATTGGCGTCGCTCGCGATCTGCACCGTGCCGCCGGTAACCAGCGTGCCGCCGGTGTAGCTGTTGGTGCCGCCGAGGATCAGCGTGCCCGCATCGGTCTTGACCAGCTGGCTCGCACCGGTGAGCGCTGCGTTGATCGTCGCGGTATAGCCCGCGCCCGCGATGCTGCCGTCGCCGACCCGGATCACCGCCTGCGCGCCGGCAAGCGCGATCGACCCGCCGGTGACGGTGTAGCCGCCGACAGCGAACTGCATGCCCGAAGCGGCGACCTGGCCGGGACCGTTGTCGACCGTGACCGTGCCTGCCGTACCGCCGAACACTGCGAAGGCGCCGTCGCTATAGGCGGCGTTGATCGCCCCCGAGGCGTCGGACCAGTTGTCGTTGCCGGTGCCGTTCTGCCAGATGCCGGTGCCGCCGTTGATCGTGCCATTGTTCTTCGGGCCGGCGGCCCCGTCCCAGAAGTTCAGCGTGAGGCCGGCGAAGTTGACCAGGTTGACCTGGCCGGCGACCGAGGTCTGCACGGCCACGTTGCTTCCCGCCGGCAGCGCCCCGAGGGTCAGGCCATTGTCGGTGAGCGTGCCGCCATAGTTGAACACGCGGTAGATGCCGGCGCTGAAGGCGCCCCCGGCCGGTACCGACACGTTGATCGTGCCGTCCAGCACCAGGTTGCCGCCGACATTGACCAGGTCGTTGAGCGCGCCGCCGGCGACGTTCGCCGAGCCGAATTCATAGGCGAGCGTCGCACCCTGGGCGATCGACAGATTTCCGCCGATCGTCAGCGTGCCGGCGCCGCCGGCGCCCGGCGACAGCGTGCCGTTCAGCGTCACATTGCCGCCGATCGTGCCGGTGCCGCCAAGGGTCGCGCCCGCCGCGACGGTGGTGACGCCGGTGGCCGCGGCGAAGTTGCCGTTCACCAGCAGCGTGCCCTGGGCGACCTGGGTGCCGCCGGTGAAGCTGCCGGTGCCGCCGAGCGCCAGCGTGCCGGTGCCGGTCTTGGCGAGGTTGCCCGCGCCGGTGATCGCGCCGCTCAGGGTCAGCGTCGTCCCCGCATCGGTCGAGAACACGCCCTGGCCGTCGAGCGTGACGGCGCGTGCCGACCCGATGTCGGCGGTGGTGTTGAGCGTGCCGCCATTGAAGCTGAGGCCGCCCGCAGCGGCACCCAGATTGGCGTCGCTGGCGATCTGGACCACGCCGCCGTTGATCGCCGTGCCGCCGGTATAGCTGTTGGTGCCCGAAAGGATGAGGCGACCGATATCGGTCTTCACCAACTGGGTCGTGCCCGTGATCGCCGACTGGATGTCGGCGATATAGCCGGCGCCCGCGGCGCTGCCGTCACCGACGCGGATAACGGATTGCGGCCCCGTGAGCGTCAGCGCGCCGCCCTGGAGGACATAGGTGCCGTTGGCCGCGAACTGCAGGCCCGCAGCGGTCACCTGGCCCTGGCTGTTGTCGATCGTCACCGTCCCGGCCGAACCGGCGAAGATCGCGATGGCGCCATTGTCGAACGCCGAATTCACCGCGCCGCTGACGTCGGTCCAGTTGTCGGTGCCCGTCGCCTGCCACACGCCATTGCCGCCGGCGATCGCGCCGTCGAACTTCGGACCCGTGTTTCCGTCCCAGAAGTTGAGCACGGCCGAGCCGGTGTTGACCAGATTGACCTGGCCCGCGATCGAAGTCTGCACGGTCAGCTCGGCACCCGCCGGCATCGTGCCGATGGCGAGGCCGTTATTGGTGAGCGTGCCGCCATAATTGGCGATCCGGTACAGGCCGATGTCGAACGTGCCACCGGCCGAGACCGAGACGTTGATCGTGCCGTCGAGCACCAGGTTGCCGCCGACATTGACCAGGTCGTTGAGCGGGCTGCCGACCGAATTGGCCGCGCCGAACTCATAGGCGAGGGTCGAGCCAGCCGACAGGGTCAGCCCACCATTGATGGTGAGCGTGCCCGGGCTGTTGCCCGGCGACAGCGTGCCGCCATTCGCGATCAGCACGTCGCCACCGAGGATGCCCGATCCGCCCAGCGTCGCGCCGTTGCCGACGGTGGTGAGGCCGGTCGCCGCCGACTGGTCGCCATTGACCAGCAGCGTGCCGCCCGTGACGCTGGTCGTGCCGGTATAGCTGTTGGCGCCGGTCAGGGTGAAGCTGCCCGTGCCGGACTTCACCAGCCCGCCGCTGCCGGCGATCGTGCCGGTGAAGCTGGTGCTGTCGGCGGTGCCGAAGCTTAGCGTCTTGCCGCCCAGCGCGACCGCGCCGGCGCCCGACAAGTCTCCGATCGTGGTGCCGGAGCCGGCCAGGCCGCTGATGTCGAATACCGTGCCCGCATTCACCGTCACCGCGCCACCCGCATAGAGCGCACCATTGCCGACCAGCGCCAGCGTGCCGCCACTCACGGTGGTGCCGCCGGTGTAGCTCTGGGCCTCGAGGAAGCGCACCGCACCGCTCGGCGCCTGGATCACCACGCTGCCGCCGGTACCGCCGCCGATGCCACCATCGGCGATGCTGCCCGACCAGTCGGAGAAGGAGAGGGTGGCGCCCAGCGTCAGCACCTTCGAGCCGAGCGCGATCGTGCCCGCCGCGCCGCTGTTCAGCTGGATCACCCGTGCGCCGGCATTGGTCTGCGAGATGTCGAACACCGTACCCGCGCCGACGATCAGATTACCCGCGCCGATCGTGCCGTTGCCCGCCAGCGCGAGGGTGCCGGCGGCGATCAGGGTGCGGTTCGAATAGCTGTTGGCGCCGCTCAGAGTCAGCGTGCCGGTGCCGAGCTTGTCGAGGAAGTTCCCCGGCATGTTGCCCGCGCCGTTGCCGATCACGCCGCTGAGCGTGACGTCGAAGCCCTGGGTGTCGATGCGGTTCGAGGTGGCGCTGCCGAGCGTGATCGCACGGCTGGAGCTGAACGAGGCACCTGCCTGGAGCGTGCCGCCCTGGAGCGCCAGCACGCCGGCCGCGTTGCCGAGGTTGGCGTCGCTTGAGATCTGCAGGATGCTCGCGCCGGTGACGGTGGTGCCGCCGACATAGCTATTCGCCCCGCCCAGGATCAGCGTGCCGCCGCCCGCCTGGGTCAGCGTGCCGCTGCCCGAAATCGCGCCGCCCAGCGTCAGCGTGCCGGTGCGGTTCACCACCAGCGCGGCGTTGTTCACCACGTCGCCGATGATGCTGCCGCCATTGCCGATCTGGAGCGTGCCGCCCTCGATCCGCGTGCCGCCGGTATAGGCATTGGCGCCGGTCAGCACGAGCGTGCCGAGGTCGGTCTTCACCAGCTGGCTCGCGCCGGTCAGCGCGCTCGCGATGGTCGCGGTATAGCCTGCGCCTGCCGCGGTGCCGTCGCCGACGCGGATCACCGCCTGCGTACCGGTCAGCGTCACCGCGTCGCCGGTGATCGCATAGCCGTTGGTGGCGAACTGCATGCCCGACACGGTGACCGCACCCAGGCTGTTGTCGACCGTCACCGTGCCCGCAGCACCGGTGAAGATCGCGATCGCGCCGTCCGAGAAGCCTGCGTTGAGCGCGCCGCTCAGGTCGGTCCAATTGTCGTTGCCGGTGTGCGCCTGCCAGATGCCGGTGCCGCCGGCGATTGCGCCGTCGAACTTCGGTCCGGCGGCGCCGTCCCAGAAGTTCAGCGTCAGCCCGCCGATATTGACCAGGTTGACCTGCCCGGCGACCGAGGTCTGGACGAAGGCTTCCGCCCCCGCCGGCTGGGTGCCCACCACCAGCCCGTTGTTGGTGAGTGCGCCGGCATAGTTGAGCAGCCGGTAGATGCCGACATCGAAGCTGCCGCCCGCCGAGGTGGTCACGTCGACCGTGCCGTCGAGCGTGAGGTTGCCGCCGACATCGACCAGGTCGTTTAGCGGCCCGCCCACCGTATAGGCCTGGCCCAGTTCGAAGCCGAGATGCGAGCCAGCGCCGAGCGTCAGATTGCCGTTGATCGTCAGCGTGCCGACGCCGTTCGAGCCCGCCGCCAGCGTGCCGCCGGCGCTCATGTCGACATTGCCGCCGATGATGCCGGTGCCGCCGAGTGTGCCCGCCGCACCTATGGTGGTGAGCCCGGTCGCCGCCGACTGGTCGCCGTTGATCAGCAGCGTGCCGCCGGTGACGTTGGTGGCACCGCTATAGCTGTTCGCGGCGCTCAGGATCGTCGTGCCGGCGGTCTGGTTGAGGCTGCCCGTGCCGCTGATCAGCGCAGCGAAGGCATAGGCCGGGTTCGTATGGTTGAAGTTGATCCGCGAGGTCGCGCTGCCCAGGTTCAGCGCGGGCAGGGTGAACAGGCCGGCGGCTGCTGCCGCCGCGCCCTCGGCGCCACCGATGTTGAGCACGCCGGTCGCCCCGGCATTGTCGGCCAGGGTGAAGGTGCCGCCCACTGCGATGCTGCCGCCATCGGCCAAAGTGAGCACGCCGGTGCCTCCACCGGTGCCGATGGTCAGGTCGCCGCTCGTCGTGAAGACTGACGCCGGCCCCGAGACCAGCAGCGCGGCCGGCCGCGTGGTCGCCGATCCGATCACCGCCGAGGCGAAGCTCGCGCCGCCGCCATTAAGGAGCGAGAAGCTGCCATTGGTCATCGCCAGCGTGCCGGTGCTGGTCCAGTTCGAGCCTGCGCCGGTGATCGTCAGGGTGGGGGCGGTGACGTTGCCGACCGCGGCACCCATCTGGTTAGCGCCGGTCGAACGCAGCGTGCCGCCGCCGCTGATCGTGACGTTCGCGATCGACGTCCCAGCGGTGCTGGCGATGGCGAGCGGGCCGAGCAGGTCGGCCAGCGAGCCCGCGCCGGTCACGTTCAGGTTCGCCGCGGCGAGGGGCGCCGTGGGGCCGGAGCGGAGCGCCAGCCCGCTCGCCGTGGTTCGCAGCACGCCGCCATTCTCGACATTGATCGTCGCTGCCGCGCCGCTCGTGCCCGATGCGGTGATGAACCCGGTCGTGAAGGTCGATCCGATGCCGGAGACGGTCAGGGTGCCGCCATTGCTCAAGCTGGTCTGATTCGCCGCGGTGACCGTGTTGCCGCTGGCGATGCGAAGCTCACCCTGCTGGATCTGCGCCGAACCGGCCCAATTGCTGTTGCCGGTCAGGTTGAGCTGCCCGGCGCCCGCCTTGCTGAAACTGCCCGAGCCGCTGATCGAGCCGGCAAAGGTGGAGGCATCCGAGCGGTCGAAGCGGATATTGGCGTTGTTGACGATGTTGCCCGCGATCGTGCCGCTGGTGCCGCCATTGCCGATCAGCAGCGTGCCGATGCCGGTGATCGTGGTGCCGCCGCTGTGCGTGGCATCGCCGGTCAGCGTCACGGTGTTGCTGGTGTTGATCGTGAGCGCGCCGGCGCCGCCGATGTCGCCGCCCAGCACCCAGTCCGAGCCCGCGGTGGTGGTGACGGTGGCCGCGCCCGCCAGCACCATGTCGCGGTTCGAGGTCATGTCGCCGGTGATCCGCAGCGTGCCGTTGTTGAAGCTCAGCCCGCCCGCGGCGTCGCCCAGATTGGCGTCGCTCGCCACCTGCAGCACGCCGCCGTTGATCGCGGTGCCGCCGGTGTAGCTGTTGGTGCCGGTCAGCACGAGCGTGCCGAGATCGGTCTTCACCAGCTGGCCCGATCCGCCCAGCGCGCTGGCGATCGTCGCGCTGTAGCCGGCGCCCGCCGCGGTGCCGTCGCCCACGCGGATGATCGACTGCGGCGCGCTCAGCCCGATCGTGCCGCCGGTGATCACATAGCCGCTGCGCGCGAACTGCATGCCCGAGGCGTTGATCGCGCCCAGGCTGTTGTCGACCGTCACCGTGCCGGCCGCGCCCATGAAGATCGCGAAATTGCCGTCGGTGTAGGGGCTGTTGATCGAGCCGTCGAACAGCGTCCAGTTGTCGTTGCCCGTCGCTGCCTGCCAGGTACCGGTGCCGCCCGTGATCGTGCCGTCGCCGCGCCCGCCGTTGCCGTCCCAGAAATTGAGCGCCGCGCCGGCATAGTTGACCAGGTTGACCTGCCCGCCCACCGCGGTCTGGACCTGGACGATGCTCCCCGGCGTCGTGCCGAGCGCCAGGCCCTGGTCGTCCAGGGTCCCGCCATAGCTGAGCACCCTGTAGACACCGACGCCGAACTCGCCGCCCGGCGTGACGGTCACGTTGATCGTCCCGTCGAGCCGCAGGTCGCCGCCCACTTCGATCAGGTCGTTCATCGGGCCGCCGACCACGTCCGACTGGCCGAACTCATAGTCGAGCAGCGAATTGGTACCGAGCGTGAGATTGCCCGCGATGGTGAGCGTGCCCGGGCTGTTGCCCGGCGCGATGGTGCCGTCGGCGACGATCACGCTGCCGCCGATCGTGCCGGCGCCGCCCAGCCTGCCGCCGTTCAGCACATTGACCACGCTTGCAGCATTGCCCAGCGTGCCGTTCACCCGCAGCGTGCCGCCCGTGACGTTCGCCACGCCCGCGAAGGCGCTGCTGGTGCCGGTCAGGTTGGTGGTGCCCGCCACCTGGTTGATCGCCCCCGCGCCCGAGATCGCGGCGGCGAACAGATAGTCGCTGTCGGTATGGTTGAAGTTGAGGCGCGAGGTGCCGCTGCCCAGCGTGACCGTCGGCGCGGTGAACGCGCCCGTCGCGGCATCGGCCTGCCCCTCGGCACCGCCGATGCTGAGGATGCCGGTCGCGGTGCCGGCATCGGCCAGGACCAGCGATCCGGCAAGGTTCACCGCGCCGCCATTGCTGAGCACGAGCTCGCCGGTGCCCGCGCCGCTGCCGATCACCAGGTCGCCGCCGGTGGTGGCGAAGCGCGAGTCGGCGCCCGAGACGGACAGCACCGCCTTGAACGCTGGCGAGACGGTGCCGAAGATGGCGCTGGCGAAGCTCGCCGCGCCGCCCTGCTGCACGGTGAAATTGCCATTGGTCGCCAGCAGCGTGCTGGTGCTCGTCCAGTTGGAGCCGGCGCCGGTGATGGTCACGTCGAGCAGGCGGGTGGTGCCGTTCTGGGTATTGCCCGCCGCCGCGCCGATCGTGCTGGCGGCCGCGGTGCGGATCGCGCCGCCACCGCTGATCGTGAAGGCGCCGCCGGTATTGGCCGCGCCGGCGAGGGTCAGCCCGCCGGTCATGTCGAACAGCGAGCCCGCGCCGTCGATGTTGAGCCGCGCCGTGCCGAGCAGGGTGCGCAGCGAAAGGCCGCCCGCCGTCAGCCTGAGCAGGCCGCCATTGGTGACGTTGACGACCATCACCCGGCCGGTGCTTCCTGCCACGTTCATCGAGGCGGTAGTGAAGGCGGAGCCCGTGCCGTCGATGGTGAGCGTGGCGTTGTTCGACGTAATCGCCGTCGCGCCGCCGGAAGTCATCGTGCTGCCGGCGTTGACGAGAAGCTGGCCGGCCGAAACGGCCGTCGCGCCGCCATAGGCGATGTCGGCCCCGCCGGTTACGAGAAGCCCGCCGGTGCCGCTGACGGTGGTCGTCCCGCCATAATTGCTGTCCGCCGTCAGGGTCAGCAGGCCAGTGCCGGCGGCGTTGAGGCTGCCGGTGCCGGTGATCAGCCCGGCATAGCCATAGGTGGTGGAATTGCCGAAGATCAGCGTGCCGTTGTCCAGCACATCGCCCAGGATCGAGCCGTTGACCCGCAGCGTGCCGGCCGTGATCACCGTGCCGCCGGCATAGCTGTTGTCGCCGCTCAGGATGAGCGTACCTGTCCCCGACTTGGTCAGTGCACCGCCACCGAGCAGCGGCTGGGCTAGGGTCAGCGAGGTGCCGGTGACCTCGATCTCGGCGCCGCTCGCCGCCCAGTTGATCGAACGGGCGATGTTGCCGTTGCCGCTCCACTGGAACTTGCCGCCGGTGATCGTGAACGCGCCCGACCCGAGCGCTTGCTCGGTGCCGATCGAAAGCGTGCCGGAGGCGAGCGTCGTGCCCAGGCTATGATTGTTCGTCGTCAGGACAGTCGTGCCCAGCCCGTTCTGCAGGACCGATATGGCGCCGTTGAGGCTCCCGACCGACAGGGTGCTGTCCTGCCGGAAGATCAGCGCGGCATTGTCGCTGCCGCCGTTGATCATAGCCGGGATGGCGCCGGCAGCGGTGTTCCTGTCGAACAGCAGCGTGCCCTGCTGGAGGTTCCAGGGGCTCGTCGGCATGCCGGCGACATCACCCGTCAGGGTCCAAATGCTGGTGCCGGTCTTCAGGATGCGATTGAAGCCCCGATACTGCGCCGTCAGCCCGACCAGCGACATGTCGAAGCTGGTATCGGTATCGCCGCCAAACTGCAGCGTCTGGGCAAAGGTGGCACCGGCATTGGCGATCACCTGGCCGGTGATGCTGTACCCCGCCCGCAGCTCGACCACGGTGAGCTGCGACGTGCTCGCGTCGATCGCGACCGTGCCGCCGGCGCCGGCCCGGATGATGCCGTCGTTGACGATGCTGAGGTTCGGGCCGCTCTTGATCGCCATCGCGCCATTGCCGCCTTCGATCAGGCCGTGATTGACGATCGGCACGGAGATCGTCTTGACCTCGATGGCGACGCCGCCCAGCGCGCCGCCGGTGCCGTCGCCGCCCCGGACGACGCCCGTCGCATTGTTGGTGAAGGTCTGCGCGGCGCTGGGGCTGACGCCGATGAACGCGCCGGTGCCGCCGGTCACGCCCAGGCCGGTACCGCCCTGGATCGTGCCGTTGTTGATCACCGTGGCGGTGCGGGTGACCTGCATGCCATTGCCACCATGGGTGGACGCCGGCCCGCCGGAGCTTCCTCCGGTGATCGTGCCGTTGTTGGTCAGGGTTCCGTCCTGAAGATCTACCCCCAATCCCGTGTTGCTCGCGCCGGTGCCATCGCCGCCGGTGATGGTCGCGTTGTTGGTGACCGTCGTCGTCGCGATGCCGGTCATGGTCAGGCCGGCCTGCCCGTTGCCGCCCGCCACATCGTTGCTGCCCGTGATCGTGCCGGCCAGCGTCACGATACCCTGCGGGGTGACGCCGTTGGTCGCAAAGCCGGCGGTGTTGATGATCAGCGTCTTGGTGCTGGTCGGCAGCGCGGCGACGATGGCGATGTTGCCGGTCAGTGTGATCGTCGAGGTCGCATCGCCGTCCGCATTCGCGTCGAGGATCGCCTGGCGCAGCTCCGCCTCGGTGCTCACCGTATAGTCATGCGCCCAGGCGGCCGAGGGGAGGGCGAGCGCCAGTGCCAGCGCGGCGCCGCCCGCGCCAGCCCGCAGCTTGCGGCGGCGGCCAGCGGCGGCATGGTCGATCTCGTGGCCCGGCTTCGCGTTCGTGATCATGATAAGCTTACTCCCCGACGGCATGCGGACGTGACGAAACACCCCACCGAACGGCAGAGTGCGCAGGAATCTGACGAACCTATCGATGGTACGAAGTCGGATTGCGGCCCCTGGATACCGCCCCCTTGCACTCCTCGTGACTCAGGCGAAACGTTCGGGTCTCGCGGTGCAGCAGGGCGCGTTAACGATTCGTTACCGGGGCGTATCCAAAAGCATTTCCGCTACGTTTCCCGTGGTTTTTGGGCGGTATCTCATAGATTTGCGGCCGCCGGAAAATGCAACAAAGCCCCCGGCCCGCGGGCCAGGGGCTTTGCAATTGGTGTGTAGGAAGGGTGGGTTCAGCGACCGGTCGAGGGCGTAGCCTGGACGGCGCATTTCGCGCGCACGGGCAGCGCGGTCTTGCCGGCCTGGTGATGGCTCTGCACCGGCTGGCATGCCGGGCGGTCGCGCAGGCGCCAATGGGCGCCGGGCGTCTTGCCCGACGGCGCCCAGACGAGCTGGTGGGTCTCGTGCAGCGACTGGGCTTGGACGGCGGGGGCGGCGAGCAGGCAGGCGGCGGCTGCGATCGGGAGGATGAACTTCATGGGGAATCTCCTTTTGCAGCCCGAAATAAAGCGCGCGTCCGATCGGCGCTTTGCGCGGCTGTAAGGAAGCTTTTCCCGTGCGTTACGAAGCGCTGCTCTCGTGTGACAAAGCATTGCCCGACAGGGGCTCTCTTGAGCAGAAAGGGCAGGAGCCCTAAGTGCCAGCCATGAATGCATGCGAGACCATGAAATGACCGCGCCCGTCATCGTTCTGGTCGAGGACGACCCCGCGCTCCGCACCCTCACCGCCCGCGCCCTTCAGGAAAACGGCTATTCGGTCCGCCTGGCCTCGACTGCGCCCGAGATGTGGGTGGCGTTCGACAATGGTCCGGTCGACCTCGTCCTGCTCGACATCATGCTGCCCGGCACCAGCGGCATCGACCTTTGCCGCGAGGTGCGGCGCAAGAGCGACGTGCCGATCATCTTCATCAGCGCGCGCGGCAACGAGCATGATCGCGTGCTCGGCCTCGAGCTGGGCGCCGACGATTATCTCGCCAAGCCGTTCAGCACCCGGGAGCTGATCGCCCGGATCCGCGCGGTGCTCCGCCGCGGCGGGCTCGAGCGGATGGCGGGCGGCGACCGCGAGACCCAGGCGCATTTCGACGGCTGGACGGTCAATTTTCCCCGCCGCGAAGTGAAGTCGCCGAGCGGCGCGGTGGTCGAACTGACCGGCGCTGAGTTCGACCTGCTCGCCGCCTTTCTCGGCCAGCCCCAGCGGGTGATCGCCCGCGAGCGCCTCGTCGAGCTGTCCCGCGTCCGCCTCGGCGACAGCTCGGACCGCAGCGTCGACGTGCTGGTCAGCCGGTTGCGGCGCAAGATCTCCGCCGCCGGGCACGAGCCGCCGATCGGCACGGTGCGCGGCATCGGCTATATCTTCCGGGCGGAGGTAACCCGCTCCTGAGCCTGTTGCCGCGCCATCCATTGGGGCTGCTCGGCAGGATCCTGCTCATCCTGCTGCTCACCGTCGCGATCGAGTTCGGGGCGAGCACCTTCCTGTACGAGCGTGCCTCGCGCTACTCGATCGAGGAAAGCGACGCGCACCGGCTCGCCGAGCATCTGGTGATCGCCGAGAAGCTGCTCTCCGAACGCCCGCCCGCCGCCCGGGCCGAGGCGGCGCAGGAGCTGACCACCGACCGCTATATCGTCCGCTGGTCGCCCTCCATCCCCCAGCGTCCCGCCTTTCCGCCGCGCCAGAAGCGGATGGAGGCGCAGGTGACCAATTGGGAGAAGGCACTGAAGGAAGCGCATCTCCAGCTCCGCCTGGCGCCTAGCGCGCACGGCCAGGTCGTCGCCGGCGAGATGCGCATGCCCGATGGCAGCTGGATCGTGTTCAAGACGCGTGAGGCGGTGCAGGTCTGGCAGTTCGCGATCGAGCGCACCTTTGTCGCGCTCGTGCCGGCGCTGCTGCTGCTCACGCTCGGCGCGCTGCTGATCCGCAGCACGCTGTTGCCACTGCGCAAGCTGATCCATGCGATCGGCCATGTCGGCTCGGGCAAGCGCGTGACGGTGGAGGAAGAGGGGACCGCCGAGATCCGCGGGCTGATCCACGCCTTCAACGGCATGCAGCGCCGCATCCACGAGCTGATCGAGAACCGTACCCAGGCACTTGCCGCGGTGGGGCATGATCTGCGCACCCCGCTCGCGCGGCTCCAGCTGCGGCTCGAGGATGTGCGCGACGAGGAGAGCCGCCGCGCGATGCTCGACGATATCGGCGAGATGGACGACATGATCGCCTCGCTGCTCACCTTCCTCAAGGGGGAGGACGATCCCGAGCCGGCGGTGGCGGTGGACATCGCGGTGATGGCGGCGACTCTGGTCGAGGACGCGACCGATCGCGGGCGCGATGCGGCCTATACGGGGCCGCCCCATCTCGAATGGGTGGTGCGTCCCTCGATGCTCCGCCGGGCGCTGAGCAACCTGATCGAAAACGCGCTGCATTACGGCAAATCAGTGCAGGTCCATGTGGCGCAGGAGGAAGGCGAGCTGGTGCTCTGCGTGGCCGATGACGGCCCCGGCATTCCGCCCGGGAAGATCGAGGAGGCGCTGCAGCCTTTCGTCCGCCTCGACGTCGAACGGGGCCGCAATACCAAGGGCATGGGGCTTGGCCTTGCCATCGTTCAACAGGCCGTCGCGCTGGAGAAGGGGCGGCTCAGCCTCACCAATGCAAGCCCCCCGAACACGGGACTCATCGCGGAAATCCGTCTGCCCGGCTGACGGCAACACTTCCTCACAGTAGCGCTGCGCTGCGGCAAGATTGACCCATTAGGTTGCACTCCGAGTAAAAAGGAGTTGCAACCGTGAACGAGTTGATTGGCCGGGTCTTCAGCTTCGAGAAGACCGTCTTCCCGAACCAGAGCGACCTCTACGGCAAGCTCGCTACCCAGGGGCAGAGCCCCAAGGCGCTGATGATCTCCTGCGCCGATTCGCGCGTCGTGCCCGAGCACATCATGCAGGCACAGCCCGGCGACCTGTTCGTCTGCCGCAACGCCGGCAACATCGTGCCCCCCTTCGCGCAGAAGATCGGCGGCGTATCGGCGACGGTCGAATATGCCGTGATGGCGCTCGGCGTGCGCGACATCATCGTCTGCGGGCATTCGGACTGCGGCGCGATGAAGGCGGTCGCCCATCCCGAGATGGTCGCCGCCATGCCGAACGTCGCCGTGTGGCTGAACCATTCGGATGCCGCGCAGAAGGTCGTCGCCGACGCCTATCCGGGCCTCGACGAGAACGCCCGCGTCCGCGCGATCAGCCTTGAGAACGTCGTGGCGCAGCTCGCCCATCTCCGCACCCACCCCTCGGTCGCCTCGGGGATCGCGCGCGGCGAGATCGCGCTGCACGGCTGGTTCGTCGACATCCATGCCGGCCAGATCCTGGCGCTGGATGGCGAGACGAACCGCTTCGTCGTCGTCCGTGACGATACGCCGCTCCCCGTCGCGGTGAAGTCGGCCCAGCGCCGCGCTGCCGATTTCGAGCTGGTGGAAGCCGCCGAATGAGCACGTCCGCGCTCCCCAAGGGGTGGGTGGTCCGTGACTTCACGGCCTCCATCGTGGTCTTCCTCGTCGCGATGCCGCTCTGCATGGGCATCGCCGTCGCCTCGGGCATGCCGCCCGAAAAGGGCCTGCTGACCGGCATCATCGGTGGTGTCGTCGTCGGCCTGATCGCCGGCTCGCCGCTCCAGGTGAGCGGCCCGGCGGCAGGCCTCGCCGTGATCGTCTTCGAGCTGGTGCGCGAGCATGGCCTCGCCGCGCTCGGCGCGATCCTCGTGCTCGCCGGCGCCCTCCAGGTGCTGGCCGGCGTGGTCAAGGTCGGCGGCTGGTTCCGCGCGATCTCGCCCGCGGTAGTGCACGGCATGCTCGCGGGCATCGGCGCGCTGATCGTGGTCGGCCAGTTCCATACGTTGTTCGACGCCAAGCCGCTCTCCAGCGGCCTTGGGAACCTCGCGGCGCTGCCGGGCCGGCTGTTCGGCCTCGAGCCGACCAACATCGCAGGCACCGAGCTGGCGCTGGCGCTCGGCGTGCTGACGATCGTGCTGATGATCGGCTGGGACAAGCTCAAGCCCACTGCGCTCAAGTTGATCCCGGGCGCGCTGGTCGGCGTGGTCGGCGCGACCCTGGTCGCCTTCGGCTTCGGGCTCGACGTGGTCCGCGTCGCGGTGCCGGATTCGCTCGCCTCGGCGGTGACGCTGCCGGGCAACGACTTCCTGGGCTCGTTCCTCAGCCCGACGATCATCATTGCCGCGGTTGCGGTGGCGTTCATCGCCAGCGCCGAGACCTTGCTCTCGGCCGCCGCGGTCGACCGCATGCATGACGGCGTGCGCACCGACTACAACAAGGAACTGCGCGCGCAGGGCGTGGGCAATCTGCTCTGCGGCATCGCCGGCGCGCTGCCGATGACCGGCGTGATCGTCCGCAGCTCGGCCAACGTCCAGGCGGGTGCGATCACCCGCATGTCGGCGGTGCTGCACGGCGCCTGGCTGCTCGGCTTCGCCGCGCTGCTGCCCTGGCTGCTGCGCGAGATCCCGATGGCGGCACTGGGTGGGGTACTGGTCGTCACTGGCTGGAAGCTCGTCAGCGTGAGTCATGTTCGCCATCTTTTCCACCATTACGGCCTGCTGCCGGCGGCGATCTGGGCGGTGACCTTCGTGCTGGTGATCGCGACCGACCTGCTGACCGGCGTGCTGGTCGGCCTGGCGCTCTCGGTGCTGGAACTGCTGCCGCACTTCCGCCGCCTGCGCCTCAAGGTCGATGCCGAGCATGGCGAGGACGCGCACCGTATCAACCTCGACGGCGCGGCGACCTTCGTCACGCTGCCGAAGCTGAACAGCGCGCTCGACGCGGTGCCCGGCGACAAGCCGGTCCATCTCGACTTCGAGAAGGTGCCGGCGATCGACCACACCAGCGCCGAAACCCTCCGCGACTGGGTGCAGCGCCGCCGGGCACGGGGCCTCAAGGTGGAGCTGAGCGGGAACCCCGATCAGCTTCGCAAGCTCCAGCCGGCCTGACGTCCAGCAACACTTCCTTACGAAGGAGCAACCCGCCGGCCTGACTGGGCCGGCATGTTGAAGGTCGGAAAGCAGCGTCCCCCGTCCACTCCATCCCGGATGAGAGGGCCGCACTTTCCGACCGCAGGCGGGAACATTCTCAAGTTGAAGGGGAATGCCCGCATGAAACAGTACCTGATCGCGGCCGTGCTTTGCTGCACGGCCGCTCCGGCTTTCGCTCAGGAAGAAGCACCGCCCAAGCCGGTAACCGTTTCCGGAAACATCGCTCTCGTATCCGACTATCGCTTCCGCGGCGTCTCGCAGAGCGACAAGGGCATCGCCGTCCAAGGCGGAATCACCGTCAGCCATGAAAGCGGCCTCTATGGCGGCGTCTGGGCCTCCAACCTTGCCGGCTGGGGCACGTTCGGCGGCTCCAACACCGAGCTGGACCTGATCGCCGGCTACAAGAGGGAACTGACCGACGGCCTGACGGTCGATGTCGGCCTGACCTGGTACATGTACCCCTCGGGCGCGGACAAGACCGACTTCGCCGAGCCCTATGTGAAGCTCAGCAGCTCGCTCGGCCCGGTCTCGGTGCTCGCCGGCGTCGCCTATGCGCCCTCGCAGGAGGCGTTGGGTAACTGGAGCAACACGCCTGAGAGCAAGGCCGGCGACAAGGAGGACAATCTCTATCTCTGGGCCGACATCAGCAGCGGCATCCCGAAGACCCCGATCACGCTCAAGGCGCATCTGGGCTATTCGGAAGGCAATCCGGGCCTTGGCCCGAACGGCACCAGCGTCGCGCCCACCGGCAGGTATCTCGACTGGCTGATCGGCGCCGACGCCGCCGTCGGCCCGCTGACGCTCGGCATCGCCTATGTCGACACCGACATCAGCGCGGCCGATTCCGCCTATATCCAGCCGAACTTCTCGCGGGTGAAGGACGGCAAGTCGATTGCGGACGGCGCGGTGGTATTCTCGGTCAGCGCGGCTTTCTGAGGCAGGCGCAGACCTGCAGGAGGGGGTGATTTCACCGGAGCGGCTGGTCCGCTCCGGTGATCCCCTCGCGGAAGAAATGCATTTCAAGGATCGGCGCGGCGCGCTAATCCCGGGCTTCGAACCAAGCGAGAAGCCCGATGCCTGCACCCAGCGACGCGATTTCCTCCAAGGCAGGCGGCACACGGCGCGTCCGCTCCGTCGTCGTCCTGGGCGGCGGCACGGCAGGCTGGATGACCGCCACTGCGCTGGCCAGCCAGTTCGGGCGGACGCTGGACATCACGCTGCTCGAATCCGAGGAGATCGGCATCGTCGGCGTCGGCGAGGCGACGATCCCGACGATCCACTGGTTCAACCAGCTGATCGGCCTCGACGAAGGCGCCTTCCTCCGCGAGACCAAGGCGAGCTTCAAGCTGGGCATCGAGTTCGTCGATTGGGTTCGCCCGGGCTATCGCTATTTCCATCCGTTCGGCACGTTCGGCGTGCCCTTTCCGGGCGTCGCCTTCCATCATCGCTGGATCAAGGCGCGGGCCGAGGGGCTCGACCTGCCGCTCTCCGCCTTCTCGCTCGCCGAAGAACTGGCGAAGCAGGGCCGCTTCGCCATGCCGACGGGCGATGCCCGCTCGATCCTCTCGACGCTCGGCTATGCCTATCATTTCGACGCCAGCCTCTATGCCCGCCACCTGCGCCGGCTGGCCGAGGCGGCGGGCGTTACCCGCGTCGAGGGCAAGCTGCAGGATGTCGAGCGCGACGCCGCGACCGGCAACGTCACTGCGCTTACCACCCAGCGCGGCGACCGGCTGGAAGGCGACCTGTTCATCGACTGCTCGGGCTTCCGCGCGCTGTTGATCGACGGGGCGATGCAGAGTGGCTTCGAGGACTGGTCGCACTGGCTGCCTTGCGACCGCGCGGTGGCGGTGCCCTGCGAGAGGGTAGAGCATACCACGCCCTTCACCCGCTCCACCGCGCGCCCGGCGGGCTGGCAGTGGCGCATCCCCCTCCAGCACCGGATCGGCAACGGCCATGTCTTCTCCAGCCGCTTCATGAGCGAGGACGAGGCGACCGGCATCCTCATGGCCAATCTCGACGACGAGGCGCTGGCCGAGCCGCGCACGTTGCGCTTCAAGGCAGGCACGCGGCGCAAGGCGTGGGTGGGCAATGTCGTGGCGCTTGGCCTGTCCTCGGGCTTCCTCGAGCCGCTGGAATCGACTTCGATCCACCTGATCCAGAGTGGCATCGCCAAGCTGCTGACCCTGTTCCCGGACCGTGACATGGACCCCGCGCTGGCCGATCGGTACAACGCGCTCCTCAATGCCGACATGGACAACATCAAGGACTTCCTGATCCTGCATTATCACGCCAATCCCGGCCGGACGGAGCCGTTCTGGGTCGAGCGGCGCGAGATGGCACTGCCCGAGAGCCTGATGGCGCGCGAGGACCAGTATCGCCGATCGGGCCGGCTGATGCTGGGCAGCGAGGAGCTGTTCCGTGACGCGAGCTGGCTGGCGGTGCTCAATGGGCAGGAGATCGTGGCGGAGGACTACAACCCGCTCGCCGATGTGCTCGACGGCGCGGCCAGTGCCGCCCAACTCCGCCAGCTTGCCGAAGTGATCCAGCGCGCCGCGCCGACCCTGCCGCTGCACGACGCGGCATTGGCGGTGGCGATGGGGCAGGGGTGATCAAGCCCGACATCGTCGCGCGGCGGATCGGGGCGGAAGGCCAGCCGATCGCGATCGTCGACGGTTTCCATCCCGATCCGGATTCGCTGCGGGCAGCCGCGCTGGCGGCGGCGTTCGAGCCAGGGCGTCACCATTATCCGGGCATTCGTGCTGCTCTCCCCGCGGACTATTTCGCCAAGGTACGCCCGGCGCTGGCGCCGGTGCTGCGCGAGGTGCTGGGCGCGGCGAACCGAGTCGAGCTGCTCGACGCCAGCTTCTCGATCGTGACGACACCGCCGGCCGAGCTGGCCATTGAACAGCGCCTGCCGCATGTCGATGCGGTGCAGCCGGGGCGGATCGCCCTGGTCCATTATCTCTCGGAAGGCGACGGCACCGCCTTTTTCCGCCACCGCGCGACGGGCTTCGAGACAATCGATGCAGTGCGCTCGGCTGGCTATCTGGCGGCGCTGAATGCCGAGCTGCAGGCCGATCCGCCGGCGGCGGCCTATCCGTTCGGGGATACGGCACTGTTCGAGCGGATCGCCGGTGTCGAAGCGCGCTATAATCGCGCGGTGATCTATCGCAGCGCGCTGCTCCACAGCGGCGCGATATCGCCCGGGGCTGTGCTGGATAGCGATCCGGCGACCGGGCGGCTGACCGTGACGGCGTTTCTGTCGGCCAGCTGAAAAATTGCCCGCCATCCCGGGGAGGAATGGCGGGCGAGTGGGGTGTTGGGTTAGCGCTTACGCTTCGCCGGTGCCCCCTTTGGTGGCTGGACCGCGAGATAGACGGTGCTCCACAGCTGCGCGGCGTTGGACTCGTCGACGTCGGCCTTGCCGGCGCCGAAGGCGACGACCTTGTAGCGGCCATTCTCGAAGGCCCAGGACCAGAGCTCGGAGCTCTGCGTCGCCCGGGTCGCCTGGATGGCGCGCCACAGCTTCGCCTGCGCGTCCTTCAGCACCGCGCGGGTGGCGGGGGGCAGGTCGGTGCGGGCGAGCTGGCGCTCCAGGCCGGCGGCGAACAGGGCCTGTTGCCACGACCAGACCACCGCGCCGTGATAGGCGGCCGGGGTGAAGCGGTCCTGGACCTCGGTGCCGGCCAGCGCAGGATTGGCCACCAGCAGCCCGATATCGGTCATTAGCCCGGCCGGGAAGGGCCGCGCCAGCGCGCCGACATAGGCTTGGAGATCGGCCGGATCGGGATGGCCGAACAGCAGGCTAAACCCTTCATCCGAATTGATAATCGGTACCGGCTTGCCGTGATCGTCGAGTGCGATCGCATGGTAGCGCAGCGCCTGGCCCTTGAGCGCGGCAAGGGCCGGGGCGGCGGGGACGCCGACACGGGCGGCATAGGCGCGGACCTGGGCCGCGGCCTCGGGGCCGGGGGTCTCGACGGCGAACAGGCCGGGGGCCTTGCTGCGCCAGGTGGCGGCCATGGCGTGGGCACGCTCCAGCGCGGCACGGTCATCCGGGGTCAGGAAGCGGTCGAGCAGGCCGGCGCGGAGCAGCTTGTCGGCGGCCTCGAGCGCGGCGGGGACAAAAACCGCATTCACATCATAGGGATAGCGACCACGGCCAAGCCCTTCCTCGCTGTCGCGCCACTCGCCGGTGAGGCGGCCCTTGTGGATCGCGACGAGGTTGCTCCAGCGCGGATCCTCGGCGAACGGCCTCACTTGATCGATAACGTAGCGAAGGTTGCGCACCAGGAGCGTTCCGGCCGCCTCGGCTTCAGCCGGATTCGCTTCGCTGCGGATCCTTTTTGCCAGGAAAGTTTGCGCGTCCGCACGCGTGGCCGAACCGAGCAGATAATCGGCGGAGACGGGGCCGAGCATGTAATCGTCGTCGATCATACCATAATCGAGCGTCGCAGCGGCACCGCCCGGCTGCTTGTGCTGGGCATGGTCGATCAGCGCGAATTCGGAGAGCCCCTCCTCATGCGCGACTTCGCCATCGCGGTCGAGCCGGGCGAGCACCGCACCCAGGCCTGCTTCCACCGCAGCGCCCTTGAGCGCAGGCATCAGCAGGCGAACCGACATCAGCGTGTCGCGACCGAAATAGGTGTCGAAGCGCCACGAGCCGGCCAGGAACTTCTCGCGGTAGCTGAGGAAAGCGAGCGCGTTGCGCGCCGCCGGATCGGCGGCTGCTTTGCTATTGAGCAGCTCGGCCTTGCTGAGGCCGGTCAGCGGCGTGTCGCCGGTCGCTGCAACGATCCGCACCTGGATGCGTCCATTCGCGCCAGCGACGATCGCGCCATTGTCGATCCGGCCGCTCAGCACCTGGATCTCCAGGCTATAGCCCGGCGCGCCGTCTACCCGGTCGCGGGCGTAGAGGATGCGGTTGCCTTCGATGCGGACCGGGGCCGCCACTTCGGCCGGGAAGCGGCCGACCGACTGATGGTCGCGCAGGAAGCGGACATTGGAGAGCACGGCCTGTTTTGGTGTTAGCCGAGGCGCGTCGATCGTCGCGATGCTCTCGATGCCGTGGAGCGGGCGCCCCTTGCCGTCGGCGAAATTCACCGGGCGCGGCGCCTGGTCGAGCCGCCAGGTGGCGGGCCGTTCGAGAGGCTGGAACCACAGGCCGACGCCGCTGTTGCCGGCGGGGAAGGCGACGAGGATGCGCGGATCGCTGCCGTTGCGCAGCAGCAGATGCGCCGCGACCTTGCCCTCGCGCACGAACGCGTTGAGATTCTGCCCCTCGGTCAGGCTGTAGGCCAGCTCCGGCGCCCTGGTGGCGCGCTTCTGCGCCAGCGCTGCCGTGCTCGTGCCCGCGAGCAGCAGCCCGCCCACCAGCAGCAACCGCATCGAACCTCGCATCCGTCTCTCCTCTAGTCTTGGGCGAACCTATGTCCTCCCTCTCCCCATCGGGGAGAGGGCCGGGGAGAGGGGGCAGTCGCCGACTACCGCTTCTGCCCCTCTCCCTTCCGCCGACTTCGTCGGCTCCCTCCCTCTCCCCTGAGGGGAGAGGGACTGATTGATATGGAAAGGCGCGGCCAACCTTTCAGCTGCCGCGCCCTCCCTTTGCGACCCTTGCGGGGTATCAGAACTTGAACGTCACCGAGCCGCCATAGGTAGCGCCGACGATGCCGCGGGCATAGAAATAGCCGTCGGTGATCGCCTGCGTCTGGCCCTGGCGGGGATTACCCTCGGTCAGGCCGATGACGTTGAAGATGTTGTCCGCGTTCACGCTCACCTGCAGCTGCTTGCTGAGGTTGAACGAGGCACCCACGCTGGTCACGCCATAGCTGGGCAGCGCCACGCCGTTGCCGGCATCGGCGTAGATCTTGCCGATATATTTGTAGCGGCCATAGATCTCGCCGAGACCGTTCGGCAGCTTGTAGCTCGGCGTGATGGTGAACAGCCGCGCCGGGGTGCGCTCGGGGCGGTTGCCCTCGAAGCCGGCCTGGTTGGCGCCGTTGATCGCCAGGTTGACGAGCTTGGGATCCTGGAACACGCCCTGGAAGTCGATGCTGAAGGCATTGACCGGACGGAGGTTCAGGTTGAGCTCGACGCCGTTGGTGCGCAGGTCGGCATTGATGTTGCTCTGCACCGACGGGTTCACGGGATCGGCGAAATTGTAGTTCTGGTTGCGGAAGTTGGTGCGGAACACCGTTGCCGAAGCCGAGAGCAGGCGACCCATCTGGTAACGCAGGCCGGCTTCGTACAGCTCGATCCCAGTGATGGGATCGACATTGTTCATCTGGAAGCCGTTGGCGTAGCGCGCATAGATCGAGAAGTTCGGCGTGATCAGGTAGTTCGCGCCGACGGTGTAGGCCACCGCCTTCTTGTTCGCCTTGCGCACCGTGTAGGTGCCGTCCCAGGTCGAGCCGACCGTGGTGAGCACGCCGCCGGTGCCCGGCTGGACCGGCTGGTTCACCGCGGCCTGGTTGCCGTCCCACGCCGTCGCGCTGTCATGCTCCCAGCGCACGCCGGCGTCGACGTGCAGGTCGCCGATCGAGAATTCGTCGTTCACATAGAGCGACAGGCTCGAATCCTGGCGGCTGCGGATACCCGCACCCCAGTCGCCGTACGAGACCAGGCCGTTGTCCGACAGGGTGCCGATCACCTGGTTCGAGCCGTTGAGCGCGACGATGTCATAGACGTCGCTGTTGGTGCGCACGTCGTTGACCACGCTGGCGGTGGCCGACTGGTCCTGGTCGCGCTTGGTCTTGTAGTACATCACGCCCGCGGTGAGCGAGTTCTTGAAGCTGCCGCTCTCGAAGTTCCAGCGGCCGCCGACGTTGAAGCCCAGGTCATGGGCGTCGATGGCGTCGTGGTTGAGCGTGGTGCGCTGCAGGAAGCCGTTGCCGTTCAGCGCGTTGAGCAGCGCGGTCTGGTCCGCGCCGATCACCTGGCCGGTGCGCAGGTTCTTGATGCCGTAGCGCACGGTGGTCGGGAAGGCGGCCTGGCCGAGCGTCAGCAGGTCGTTGATCGGCGAAACGGCCGGCACCCCGTTGGGCGTGTAGGTCAGATAGTTCACCGCGCTGGTCAGGCCGGCATTGCCGGTACCCGAGCCCGGGAACAGGCCGTTGAAGTCGTAGCTATAGTCGAGATAGCGGCCATGGCCGAACAGCGTGACCGAGTCCGACACGGGCTTCTCGAAGTCGAGGCGGGCCTGCCAGGTCTTCGAGACGATGCCGTCGTCATAGTTGAATTCGCGGAAGCCGCTCGAATGCGCGAAGGTCGAAACCGGCACGGCGATGTTCGAGAAGCTGCGGCCGCCGACATTGCCGAACTGCGTGTCGAGGCTGGGAACGCTGCCCGGCTCGCCGTCGGTGAACTTGTACGGCTGGTCGGCATAATAGGCGTTCTTCAGGTTGCCGCCCTTGCCCGACAGGCGGATGTAACCGCCGTCGTCGAACTTGTACTCGAGCGCGCCCTTCAACCGCCAGCCGGTATAGTCGTTGGTGTTCTTGCGAACGCCCGGGCTCGACTGGAAATAGCCGCCGATGCTGAAGGCGAGCTTGTCGGTGATCGGCTGCGAATAATAGCCGTCGGCGCGCTTCAGGCCGTAGTTATAGCCGGTGAAGCGGACTGCGCCCTCGGCCTGCTCGTGGTTCACGGCCTTCGAGATGAAGTTGATCGTCGCACCCGCGCCGTTGACGGTGAGCACGCCCGACGAGCCGCCCTTGACCGCTTCGAGGCGATCGATGGTCAGGTCCTGGTCGAAGAAGAAGTCGGCGCCGCCGCCGCCATAGAGGATCGGCATGCCGTCCTCTTCGAGCTGGACGAAGCGCTGGCCGCCGCCCTGCAGGCCGCGGACCGAATAGTTGTTCGAGACCGCACCGGCGGTCGCCTCGACGAAGATGCCCGGGACCATCTCGAGCAGGTCGGCGGTCGAGCGCGGGGCCTTCTGGTCGATCAGCTCGCGATTGGCGAGCGTGATGTCGGCCGAGGCGGTGATCAGCGGGCGGTTCGGCGTGGTCTGGCCGGTGACGACGATCTGGCCTTCATCGGCGGCAGCATCGTCCTGCGCGGCCGGTGCGGGCGTTTCGGCGGCCGTGGTCTGCGCCTGGGCGGCGAACGGCAGCAGCGCGGCGCTGGCCAGAAGCGCGGCGCGAACGCCAGCGCGAGCGGAAAGCAACATATATCCTCCCCAACCGAGTTATGCCGGACTGTCCGGCGGGTTGATCCCGCTCGACTAGTCGCGACGGGGGCATAATGAAATCGTTTTCTGCAACTGTCACGAAAATTCTGTGGGGGCTGGTGCCAGGGCGCAACACTGCCTGATTCCGCGGTTTTCAGCGGGCCTTGCCATGTGTATCCGTTGAAAAGGATTGCATCAGCGGGTCGGCTTCGCCGGCGACGCATGAAAAGGCAGAGAGGATCCCTATGAAGCGCGCAGCCTGGGCGGTGCCCGCCCTGATCACCAGCTACGCCCTGCTCGGGCTGCTGATGAACAGCGTCGGCACGGTGATCCTCCAGTCGATCGCCCATTACGGCGTCACCAAGACGCATGCCGCGACGCTGGAGGCCTGCAAGGACCTCTCGGTCGTCCTCGCTTCCTTCCTGTTCGCGACCAATTTGCCGCGCTTCGGCTTCCGGCGCGCGCAGATCGGGGTGATGCTCGCGGTGGCGGCGGGCGCGCTTGCCATCTCCTTCGCCAACAGCTTCGTCGCGATGCAGGGTTTCTTCGTGCTGGTCGGCCTGTGCTTCGGCGTCGCCAAGGTGGCGACCTACAGCTCGATCGGCCTGGTCCGCCCCGATCCGGCGCGCCATGCCAGCCTGACCTCGCTGATCGAGGGCGTGTTCATGGTCGGCATCCTGGCCGGCATCTGGCTGTTCGGCTGGTTCATCGGCGAGGATGCGACGGGCCATGACTGGCTGGGCGTCTACCGCGTCGTCGCGGTGCTTGCACTGGCCACGGCCGTGCTCTGGTGGTTCGCCGATCTCGACGAGGGTGCGGCAAAGGCCGTCGAAGGTCGGCCGAGTGCCGGCTATCGCGACGCGCTGGCGCTGCTCGTGCTGCCCTCGACCATCGCCTTCCTCACCGCGATCTTCCTCTATGTGCTGATCGAGCAGGGCGTCGGCACCTGGCTGCCGACCTTCAACAACCAGGTGCTGCATCTGCCGGGCGCGATGAGCGTGCAGGCATCGAGCATCTTCATCGCGGCGCTGGCGGTGGGCCGGCTGAGCGCCAGTGGGCTGGTTGCCCGGCTCGGCTGGCTCAGGCTGCTGCTCGGCTGCCTGGCGCTGATCGCGGTGCTGGTGCTGCTCACCCTGCCGACCACCCGGGGGCTGCAGCCGCGCGCCGAGATGGGCTGGTTCGACGCGCCGATCGCCGCGTACATCTTCCCGCTGATCGGGGTGTTCATGGCGCCGATCTACCCGATCGTATCCTCGGTGGTGCTGAGCGCGCTGCCTCGCGAGCGCCATGCCTCGATGGTCGGGCTGATGGTGATCTTCTCGGCGCTGGGCGGCACGATCGGATCGTTCATCACCGGCTTCACCTTCGACCGCTTCTCGGGCCAGACGGCGTTCTATCTCGTGCTGGTGCCGCTGGTGCTGATCGCGGCGGCGCTGGTGCGGCTGGAGCGGCTGACGCGGGGGTGAGTCCCGTTCCCCTCCCTGGAAGGGAGGGGCTAGGGGTGGGTGGAGGCTTGGCGATACTGTAGCCGATGTTCCCAGTCTCACCGTATCGCGTGCAAGGACCCACCCCCAACCCCTCCCTTCCAGGGAGGGGAGCTAGAAGGGGTAGTTGCGTAGATCGAAATCCGCGATCGCCGGGATGATCCAGTCGGCATCGGGCAGCGCGGCGCGGTCGCCGACGCCGAGCGCCTTCATCCCGGCCGCATGGATCGCCTGCACGCCCGCAGGGGCATCCTCGACCCCCAGCATCGCCGACGGATCGACGTTCAGCGCCTTGGCGGCGGCGAGGAAGATGTCCGGCGCGGGCTTGCCGGCGGCGAGGCTGGCCGGGTCGATGATCGTGTCGAACAGCTCGGCCACCTGCATCCGCGCGATCAGCAGCGGGGCGTTGCGGCTGGCCGAGGCAAGCGCGATGCCCAGCCCGGCGGCGCGGCACTGCTCGAGCGCCTCGCGGGCGCCGGGGAACAGGTCGCGGGGGCCGAAATGGGCGATTTCCTCGAGATACCAGTCGTTCTTCAGCGTCGCGAGACGGATGCGCTCGGCATCGTCATAGCCGGGGCGGTCGCCGAGGATCAGCGCGAGGCTGCCCATCCGGTCGACGCCCTTCAGCGCCTCGTTTGCTGCCTCGTCGAACGGGATCGCGAGGCTGTCGGCGAGCTGCTTCCAGGCGCGGTAATGGGCGCGGGCGGTGTCGGTCAGCACCCCGTCGAGGTCGAAGGCGACGCCCCTGAAACTCATGCGGCCAGCGCTCCGGTCCAGCTTGCGCCGGGGGCGAGGCGGATCTCGCTGTCGTGGTGGCCGATCACGATGTCGGGCCCGGAGACGGCGCGATAGGTGACCTGGTCGCCCGCCACTTCGACGCGCACCAAAGTGCCGCGCCAGCTGAGGCCGAAGGCGTAGCCTTGCCAGTCGGCAGGGCGGGTCGGGCGGAAGCGGAGCTGCGGGCCATGAGGACGGAAACCCGCGAACCCCCAGACCAGTGCCAGCCAGGAGCCGGCGAGCGCCGCCATATGGACGCCGTGGCCGGTATTGCCGTGGCGGTCGTCGATGTCGACCAGGCTGGTCTCGGCGAAGAACTTCAGCGCCTGCGCCTCGTGCCCGACCTCGTTCGCCAGGATCGCGAAGGTCGAGGCGGAGAGGGTGGAATCGTGCGTGGTGATCGGCTCGTAATGGTCGAACACCCGGCGCTTGCGCTCCGGCGAGACCTCCTCGCCGCCCAGCACCATGGCAAGGACGATGTCGGCCTGCTTCGACACCTGGTGCCGGTAGAGCGTCATCGGGTGATAGTGGAGCAGCAGCGGGAATTCGCTGGCGGGCGTGCCGGCGACGTCCCAGCGCGGCTTGTCGAGGAAGCTGGCATCCTGCGCGTCGAGGTCGCGGGCGGCGTCGAAGGGCAGGTGCAGGGCGTCGGCGGTGCGGGCGAACTCGGCGAGCTCCGCCGGGGCGAGTTCCATTTCGGCAGCGAGCCAGCCCCAGGCCTCGGGGTCGATCCCGGCGACGCGCTCGGCGGCCGAGACGGCGAGGCGGAGATGCTTCTGCGCCATCCGGTTGGTGTACCAATTGTCGTCGACCAGCGCGGTATATTCGTCCGGGCCGGTGACGCCGCGCAGGTGGAACTGCCCGTCGGCCCAGTCGCCCAGCGCCAGCCAGATCCGCGCGGTCTCGACCAGCATGCGCGCACCATGCTCGACCAGGAAGCCCTCGTCGCCGGTGGCGTCGACATAGGCGCCGATCGCGAAGGCGATGGCCGAATTGATGTGGTACTGCGCCGAGCCGCTCGGATAATGGGCCGAGCATTCGCGGCCCTCGATCGTGCGCCAGGCGTAGAGCGCGCCCTGTTTGTGGTCGAGCGCGCGGGCATTGGCGAAGGCGGCGTCGAGCGTGCCGGCGCGGTAGACCAGCATCGCGCGGGCGATGTCGGGTGCCAGCACCGAGAGCACCGGCAGCATGAACGCCTCGGTGTCCCAGAAATAATGGCCCTCATAGCCTTCGCCGGTCAGCCCCTTGGCCGCGGCGCTCGATCGGCCGTCGCGGCCGGCCGAGGCGAAGAGGTGGAAGAGGTTGGCGCGCAGCGTCGCGGCGAGGCGCGGCTCGCCGGCGATGGTCAGGTCGGCAGCGGCCCAGAAGCGGTCGAGCAGGGTGCGCTGGGCGGTGGCGGCGGCATCGAAGCCTTCGGAGAGCGCGGTGCCGGCAAGGGCGCCGGCGTCGGCGGCCAGCGTCTCCGAAGCGTCGTGGCCCGCGGCATAGCCGGTCGCGACGAGCAGCCAGCCGTCTTCCTCGCGGGTGCGCTGGACGGCGGCGACGCCGATGCCGCTGCCCGGCAGGCGCTCGACGACCTGCGCGTCGCTTGCCTGCTCGGTGGCGAAGCCGCGCGAGGCGAGGTTCACGCCGATGCGCGGGTCGTCGGACTGGGTGGCGCCGCTCGGGGCGGGGGCGAGGCGGGGGTGGAGGGTGATGCTGCCCTCGCCGTCGAGTTCGGCCTGGAAGCGGCGGAGCAGCAGGGTGCTGCCGTCGAGCGGCACGATGCGCTCGCTGCGGATGCGGAGCAGGCGGCCGTCGGGGAAGGACCAGCGCGTCTCGCGGCGGAGCATCCCGGCGCGCAGGTCGAGCGTGCGGCGGGTGGCCGAGCGGAGCTGCGTGAAATCGATTGCTTCGCCGTCGAGGCGGACTTCCAGCCCCAAAGCCTCGGCCACCGGCACGCGCGAGTCGGAGCGGGTGGCGAAGCCCTTGAGCTTCTCGTGGTAATGGATCTCCGCCTGCTCATAGGTATGGGCGAGGAAGGTGCTGGCCTGGGCCCGCTCCTCGATCGCCCCGCGCACACCCAGCGCGCCGTTGGAGAGGGCGAGAATCGTCGCGGCCCAGCCTTCGCGCGCGGGGTCGTCGCCGATCACATCGAGCGACCAGCCATCCTCCGCGAAGAGCACCCCATCGTCCGCGCCGTTCAATAGTCGAGCCAACACCCGCTCCCCAAACTCATGGAAAGTTGCGTTACAGGCTCTTTGATATCGTTTTCAAGAACAAAGGCATCGACCCATCCCGTCATCCCGGCGAAAGCCGGGATCTCAGGCGGAGCCGCGGGGAAGGGGCCGCACGAGATCCCGACTTTCGTCGGGATGACGGGGAGGGACGGGATGGCGGCTTGGGGCGGGCGGATGCGCCTCAGGTATCCCGGACGACGATCTCGGTCGGCAGGGTAGTCGAGCGGGCGCGGCCGCCGTCGACCTGCTGCATCAGCTTCTCGACGAGCAGCGCGCCGGCGACGTCGGTCTTCTGGTTGATCGTGGTGATCGCCGGGCTGAAATGCGCGGCCGGCGGGATGTTGTTGTAGCCGACCAGCGCATAGTCGCGCGGGGCGGTGAGGCCGCGCTCCTTGAACGCGCCGGTCACCGCCATCGCCGCGGTGTCGGAGAAGGCGAAGACCGCATCCGGGAGTCGCCCGGCCGCGAGATAGGCGGTCACCGTGTCGGCAGTGGCGTGGAAGGCCATCGAGGCGATCGGCAGGAAGTCGACCGTGACGTCGTCCTGCTCTTTCGCCGCCGCGCACAGCCCCTCGTAGCGCAGGCGGAGCTCCTCGTGGCGGATGTCGCCGACGAACAGCCAGTGCTTGCGCTGCTTTGCCAGGAAGTGCCGCCCGGCCAGCTCGCCGCCGAGGAAATTGTCGCTGCCGATCGCACAATAGCCGGCGTCCGGGGCGACCGCACCCCACACCACGAGCGGTACATCAGCACGGCCCAGCTCGCGCAGCATCGCGTCGCGTGTGCCCTGGCCGAGCACGATGAATCCGTCCGCCCCGCGCGCCTGGTAGAAGTCGCGGAAGGCGCGGACGTCCTCCAGGCCGGGCGGAGACAGCAGCAGGTCCTGGTTGCGGATCGACAGCGCCTCGGACACGCCGGCGAGCAGCTCGAAGATGAACGGATCGCCGATCGCGCCATGCCGGTGCGAGCCGAAATCGAGCATCACCGCCACGGTATTGGTCCGCGTGTGGCGCAGCTTGGCGGCGTTGCGGTTGACCGCATAGCCATGCGCCTGCGCCACCGCCATCACCCGCTCGCGCGTCTCCTCGGTCACCAGCGGGCTGCCGTTCAGCACGCGCGACACGGTCGGCGTCGAGACCTGCGCCAGACGCGCGATGTCCTGCATGGTGAGCCGGGCACCGGGCTTGGGCGAGCGTTCCTTGGCGGTCTTCTTCGTCATCGGCTGCTTTATGGTCAGACAAGGGGGGCGCAGTAAACCGCAAGAGGCCCATGCGGCTCGCCTTTCTCACTCCCCTCCCTGAAAGGGAGGGGCCGGGGGTGGGTTGCGAGCGTAGCGAGCCCAACGAGCCGTTGGCCGAAAACAGAAAAGGCCGGGCATCGAGCCCGACCTTTTCTAACCCACCCCTAGCCCCTCCCTTGCAGGGAGGGGAACAGAGGCGCCTAGCTCGTCCTGCGCACAACCAACTTCGGCGGCAGCAGCTGGATCTCCGACGAATGGTTGCCGATCTCGCCGATCAGCGTGTCGACCAGCATCTCGCCCGCCGCGTTATAGTCCTGGGCGACGGTGGTGAGCGGCGGGTGGGTCAGGCTGGCGGCCGGGATGTCGTCGAAGCCGACCACCGAGACGTCGCCCGGCACCGACTTGCCCGCTTCCTGCAGCGCCCGCAGCGCGCCGATCGCGATCAGGTCCGATGCGGCGAAGATCGCGTCGAACGGCACGCCGCCCAACAGCAGCTCCTGCGCCGCGACATAGCCCGATTCCTCGATCGACAGCGCGCCGATCTGCAACCGCGGATCGGGCTCGATCCCGGCGGCGAGCTGGGTGTCGCAAAAGCCGTGATAGCGGTCGCGGAACTCGGGATAATGGCTGGTCGCGTCGCCGATGAACGCCAGCCGCCGCCGGCCGCGCTCGAGCAGATGCTCCGCCGCCAGCCGCCCGCCCAGCATGTTGTCACAGCCGATCGTGGTGCCGAGCCCGTTGAGCTCGACCGATCCCCAGCGGACGAAATGCGTGCCCTGGCGCACCAGATCCTGCAGCCGGGCGCGGTACAGCTCGTAATCGCCATAGCCGAGCAGGATCAGCCCGTCGGCCTTGCGCGCGTCCTCATAATCCTTGTGCCAGTTGGACGAGAGCTGCTGGAACGAGGTGAGCAGGTCGTAGCCGCGCTTGGCGCAGGTGCGCAGGATCGATCCGAGCATGGCGAGGAAGAAGGGGTTGATCGCGGTGCCGTCGGGCAGCGGATCCTCGAAGAACAGCAGGGCGAGCGTGCTGCTCTGCCCGCGCCGCAGCGACGATGCGTTCTTGTCGACCTTGTAGCCCAGCTGCGCGGCGATCGCTTCGATCCGCTTGCGCGTGCCTTCGTTGACGGTGGGGTCGCCGCGCAGGGCACGGCTCACCGTCGGCTGCGAGACTCCCGCCAGTGCCGCGATGTCGAACGATGTCGGCTTGTCCGGCGAGGCCATGCCGTTTCCGTCTCCCGTGCCGCGCAATGTCTGCGCGTTCCCCTGAACTACCCTGCCTGTCCCCAAATCGGAAGTCGCTGCTGAATACGTATGCGCTTGCCTTCCCTTGTCCGCCGCATGCGCCGAATTGGGGGAGGCTTAGAAAAACCGTCGCCAGTGAAGGCGATGCGGATATTGGGGAGGTTGAAGATGGCTTTGTCCAATCACGCAGCGATTCTGCGTATGCTTTCGATGGGTGCCAGCACCCGCACGCTCGGCGCCGCGCTGCTGATGCTGGGCGCGACCCCGGCTTTCGCGCAGGACGCCAATCCGGCGCCGGCCCCGGCCGACCAGCCGGCGGGCGACGAAGCCCAGCTGGTCGTCACCGGCATCCGCGCCTCGCTGGCCTCGTCGGCGAACATCAAGCGCAACAACGTCACCATCGTCGACTCGGTCTCCTCGGAAGACATCGGCAAGCTGCCCGACGTCTCGATCGCCGACTCGCTGGCCCGCATCCCGGGCGTCACCGCGCAGCGCCTCGAAGGGCGCGACCAGCGCCTGTCGATCCGCGGCCTGGGCCCCGACTTCTCGACCACGCTGCTCAACGGCCGCGAGCAGGTCACCGTCGGCGACAATCGGGGCGTCGAATATGACCAGTATCCGTCCGAGTTCTTCAAGAACGTCAATGTCTACAAGTCGGCCGACGCCTCGCTGATCGCCGCGGGCATCGCCGGCACCGTCGACCTGCGCATGCTGCGCCCGCTCGACCAGAAGAAGAACACCTTCGTCGTCTCCGCCCGCGGCCAGATGAACGAGACCGACAAGCTCAACCCGGACGGCACCCGCTTCGGCTATAAGGCTTCCGCTACGTACGTCGGCAAGTTCGCCAACGACACGCTGGGCATCGCCATTGGCCTGTCGGCGCAGAACACGCCCACCCAGATCGAGCGCTATGCCGCCTGGGGCTTCCCGAACGATCCGGCGGTCGGCGGCAACCTGCTGCTCGGCGGCGCCAAGCCCTATGTCCAGTCGAACCTGCTGAAGCGCTATGGCGGCGTCGCGACGATCGAATGGGCGCCGAGCGACAATTTCCACTCGACCTTCGACGCGCTCTATTCGAACTTCAAGGAAACCCAGCACCTGCGCGGCATCGAGTTCGGCATCGCGCCGACCTGGGGCTCGAGCGGCGTGATCGCGCCGGGCTATACCGTGCAGAACGGGCTGGTCACCGATGCGACGATCAGCAACCTGGTCAACGTCCAGCGCAACGACCTGAACGAGCGCAAGGCCGAGAACATCTCGCTCGGCTGGAACAACGACTTCAAGCTGAGCGACACGATCCACTTCAACGTGGACGCCAGCTGGAGCCGCGCCACCCGCACCGACTTCCTGCTCGAGACCTATTCGGGCACCGGCTACAATTCGTCCGGCGTCAAGGACACGGTGAAGATCCACCAGAACAGCGACGGCACCTTCAACATCGTGCCGACGCTCGACTATTCGAACACCAGCATCATCAGCCTGACCGATCCGCGCGGCTGGGGCTATAACGGCACCACCGCGGTGGTGCAGGCCGGCTTCCTCAACCGGCCCGACTTCACCGACGACCTCAAGTCGCTGCGCGCCAGCTTCAAGGGCGAGATCAGTGGCAGCGTGCTGAGCGCCTGGGAAGTCGGCGGCAATTTCAGCCGGCGCGAGAAGCAGAGCAAGTACACCAGCTATTTCCTCTGCCCCAAGGGCGGCGGCACGGGCTGCACCGTCGCCAGCGGCACGCCGACCAGCTTCGCGGTGCCCAACGACGTGCTGCTCGGCGAGAAGGTGAGCCTCGACTATCTGGGCGTTCCCCAGATGCTGACCGTCGATCCGATGAAGGTCTACGGCCTGCTCAACTCGGTGTTCGACAACCGTCCGGACTCGCTGGTCCGCGACAATACCGTCACCGAGGACGTGCTGACCGGCTATGCCAAGCTGACCATCGACGGCACGGTGGGCGGCAAGGCGCTGCGCGGCTCGCTCGGCCTGCAGGTGGTCCACACCAAGCAGGGCGGTGACGGCCAGATCGCCGCGCTGAACGGCGGCGTGGTGACGATCTCTCCGGTGAACAGCTCGGAGAGCTACACCAACTTCCTGCCCTCGGCCTCGTTCAGCCTCGAGCTCCAGCCGAACTTCTTCATCAAGCTGGGCGCCGCCCAGACGATGGTGCGCCCGCGTCTCGACCAGGAGCGCGTGACCCAGGCGGTGTCGATCGACATCTCGAAGATCGGCCAGGGCAGCCTGCCGCAGAACAGCCCGTTCAGCTCGAACGGCGGCAATGCGCGGCTGCGTCCCTATCAGTCGACCAATATCGACATCTCGTTCGAGAAGTATCTCGGCAACAGCGGCGGCTATCTGGCGCTGACCGGCTTCTTCAAGCACCTGACCGACTTCGTCGATCCGAACAACTCGGTGCTGTACGACTTCTCGGCGCTGCTCCCGGCGCTCACCCCGGCGCAGCAGGCGATCGTCCGCGGCCAGAACGCGCAGTTCGGCCTGGTCAGCTCGCCGGCGAACACCGGCCGGGGCGACATCCTGGGCGTGGAAGCCACGGCCTCGCTGCCCTTCACCGTGTTCAGCAGCGCGCTCGACGGCTTCGGCGTCTTCGCCAGCGGCACCTATGTCGACAGCAAGATCCGCTACGCCAACAACGTGAACCCGATCACGCTGCCCGGCCAGTCCAAGTGGGTTGCCACCGGTACGGCCTATTTCGAGAAGAACGGCTTCCAGGCGCGTGCCACCTATCGCTGGCGTGACAGCTTCCTGGCGGAACTGGCGGGTCTCTCGGCCAACCCGGAATATCGCCAGGGCCGTGCGGAAGGCGTGCTCGACGCGCAGATCGGCTATGAGTTCAAGAGCGGTCCTCTGGCCGGCCTCTCGATCCTCGCCCAGGCGAAGAACATCACCGATCAGCCCTTCGTCACCACCGAGGCGACCGATCCTCGCCTGGTGCGCGAATATCAGCGCTACGGCCGCGACTATTATCTCGGCCTGACCTACAAGTTCTGATCCCCCCGAGCTGTGGCCCGGCTTCCCGGCCGGGCCACCTGTTTTTTAGAGGGCGCCGACGTGCAGACTGAGCAGCCGATCCGGATCGTGATCGCCGGCGGCGGCACCGCGGGCTGGATGGCCGCGGCGGCCTTCGCGCGCTTCCTGGGCAAGAGCCACCGCATCACCCTGGTCGAATCCGAGGAGATCGGCACGGTCGGGGTGGGCGAGGCGACGATCCCCCAGCTCCGCCTGTTCAACGCTGGGCTCGGCATCGACGAGAACCGGTTCATGGCCGCCACCCAGGCGAGCTTCAAGCTGGCGATCGAGTTCGTCGGCTGGACGAAGGGCGGGCGCTACATGCATGCGTTCGGCGATGTCGGGCGCGAGAACGGCCTGCTCGCCTTCCAGCACAGCTGGCTGCGCGGGAAGGCGGAAGGCGTGGCCAAGCCGCTCGCTGCCTATTCGCTGAACAACCAGGCGGCGCTGGCCAACCGGATGCAGCGCGGCCCGGCGCGGACGGCGAAGCTGCTGCCCGAAATGCCCTATGCCTTTCACTTCGACGCCGGGCTCTATGCGCGCTTCCTGCGGGGGCTTGCCGAGAGTGGCGGCGTGGAGCGGATCGAGGGGCGGATCGTCTCGGTCGATCGCGACGGCGAGAGCGGGGACGTCACTGCGCTGAAGCTCGACGGCGAGCGGGAGGTGGCGGGCGACCTGTTCATCGACTGCACGGGCTTCCGCGCGCTGCTGCTCGGCGAGACGCTGGGCGCCGGGTTCGAGGCGTGGAGCGACCTGCTCCCCTGCGACCGTGCGATGGCGGTGCCGTCCGAGCGCGCCCGCGACTTCACCCCCTATACCCGCGCCACCGCGCACGGCGCCGGCTGGCAGTGGCGCATCCCGCTCCAGCACCGCACCGGCAACGGCATCGTCTATTCCAGCGCGCATCTGTCGGACGACGAGGCGGCGGCGCGGCTGCTCGCCGGGCTGGACGAGAAGCCGCTGGGCGATCCGCGACCGCTGCGCTTCACCGCGGGCAAGCGGACGGGCTTCTGGAAGCACAATGTCATCGCGCTGGGGCTCGCCAGCGGGTTCCTCGAGCCGCTGGAATCGACCAGCATCCACATGATCCAGTCGGGCATCGAGCGGATCCTCAAGCTGCTGCCTGGCCGGCATGTCTCGCAGGTCCAGCGCGACGAATATGATCGCCAGGCGCATCTCGAATATGACCGCATCCGCGACTTCCTGGTGCTGCATTACTGGGCGAACGACCGCGACGAGCCCTTCTGGGCCGAGCGGCGCACGGCAGCGCTGCCGGAGAGCCTGAAGCACAAGATCGCGCTGTGGCGCGCCTCGGGCGGGATCGTCCGTGGCGAGGCGGACCTGTTCAGCGAAGTTGCCTGGTTCCAGGTGCTGGCGGGGCAGGGGATTACGGCGGAGGGGTATCACCCGCTGGCCGATGCGCCTTCGCATGAAGAGATGGCGGAATATCTCGAGCTGATCGAGCTGCTTGGCGCCCGCGAAGTCGCGCAGATGCAGGATCACGCGGCGTTCATCGCCCAGCATTGCGCGGGGGCGGCGGCATGAAAACCCCATCGACTTCCCCCAAATTCCCATCGTCATCCCCGCGGAGGCGGGGATCCAGAGTCGCCAAGGGAAGCGCTCTGCCACCCTGGATCCCCGCCTTCGCGGGGATGACGGGGGTATGTGGAAAGCTGGGGGCCCTTGCCCTCCTCGCCGCAACTCCCGCTGCCGCGCAGGACTTCCGCGCCCGCCTGCCCCAGGACGAAGTGATATACTTCGTCCTCCCCGACCGCTTCGCCAATGGCGATCCCTCGAACGACCGTGGTGGCCTCACCGGCGACCGCAGCAGAACCGGCTTCGATCCCAGCGACGCCCGCTATTATCATGGCGGCGACCTCAAGGGCCTGACCCAGAAGCTCCCCTATCTCCAGAAGCTCGGCATCACTGCGATCTGGGTCGCGCCGATCTTCGTGAACAAGCCGGTGCAGGGCGGGCCGGGCCAGCAGAGCGCCGGCTATCACGGCTATTGGATCACCGACTTCACCCATGTCGATCCGCATCTCGGCACCGACGCGGATTTCGCCGCTCTGGTCGCAGCGGCGCATGCGAGGGGCATGAAAGTCTACATGGACATCGTCGTGAACCACACGGCCGACGTTATCCAGTATCGCGAATGCGGCACCTGCGCCTATCGCGGCCGGGCGGACTATCCGTACCAGCGCCGAGGCGGGATGGGCGGCGCACCGATCAACCCGGGCTTCGCCGGCGACGATGTCGCCACTGCGGAGAACTTCGCCAGGCTGACCGATCCGAGCTACGCCTACACCCCCTTCGTCCCCGAGGGCGAGAAGGCGATCAAGCACCCGGCCTGGCTCAACGACCCGATCTACTACCACAATCGCGGCGACTCGACCTTCGCCGGCGAGAGCTCGCTGATGGGCGATTTCGTCGGGCTCGACGACCTGATGACCGAGCATCCGCGCGTGCTCGAGGGGATGGTCGAGATCTATGGCGGCTGGATCGACCGGTTCAAGGTCGACGGCTTCCGTATCGACACCGCAAGGCACGTGAATCCGGAGTTCTGGGCCGCGTTCGTGCCCAAAATGCGCGAACGTGCCGAGGCGAACCGTATCCCGCATTTTCACATCTTCGGCGAAGTCGCCGATCCGGCCGCCCAGGCCGCGCACACGATCACCGCGAAACTGCCCTCGGTCCTCGACTTCGCCTTCCGCCAGGCGCTGCTCGACAGCGTCGCAGGGACCAGGGGCACCGACGTGTTCGAGAAGCTGTTCGACGGCGATGTGCTCTACGCGCAAGGCACTGATACGGCGGCGATTCTGCCGACCTTCTCGGGCAATCACGACAATGGCCGCTTCGCCTTCTTCGTGCGCAAGGCGTTCCCGGAGGCAAGCGAGGCGGAGGTATTGCGGCGCGTGCTGCTCTCCAACGCCCTGCTGCTGACCCTGCGCGGCGTGCCGACCATCTATGCCGGAGACGAGCAGGGATTTTCCGGCGGTTCCAATGACATAGATGCGCGCGAGGACCAGTTCGGCAGCAAGGTCGCGCAGTACAATGCTCGCAAGCTGGTCGGCAGCGACGCTACCACCGCCGCCCCGCGCTTCGACGAGAATGGGCCCATCTTCAAGGAGATAGCGGCACTCGCCCGGCTGCGCACCGCGACGCCCGCACTCACGCGTGGTCGCCAGCTGCTCCGCGCCCGCGAGGACAAGCCCGGCCTGCTCGCCTTCTCGCGCTTCGATCCCGCCACCGGCGCCGAAGTGCTGCTCGCCTTCAACACCTCGACCGAGCCGCTGACCCGTCAGGTGCAAGTCGAAGTGAAATCAATGAATTTCCGTTCCCTCGCCGGAAGCTGCGCGCCTCGCGCCAGCGCCCCCGGCTCCCTGACCATCACCCTGCCACCGCTCGGTTATGCGGTGTGCGCGGCGGAGACCCAGAAGTGACCCAGCTTGCCGCGAAAGCGGAACCCCGTGATGCCCAACCCTGGTGGAAGGGCGCCTCGATCTACCAGATCTACCCGCGCAGCTTCTTCGATTCCAACGGCGACGGCATCGGCGACCTGCCGGGGATTACCCAGCGTCTCGACTATGTCGCGAGCCTGGGCGTCGATGCGATCTGGCTTTCGCCTTTCTTCAAGTCGCCCATGGCCGATTTCGGCTATGACGTGGCGGACTATCGCGACGTCGATCCGATCTTCGGCACGCTCGCCGACTTCGACGCGCTGATCGCCCGCGCCCATGCGCTCGGGCTGCGGGTGCTGATCGACCAGGTCTGGGCCCACACCAGCGACCAGCATCCTTGGTTCGTCGAGAGCCGAGCCAGCCGCGACAATCCCAAGGCCGACTGGTATGTCTGGCACGACGCCAGGCCCGATGGCTCGCCGCCGACCAACTGGCAGTCGGTGTTCGGCGGCCCGGCCTGGACCTGGGACGCGCGCCGCGGCCAATATTACATGCACAATTTCCTCAAGGAGCAGCCGCAGCTCAACTGCCACCTGCCGGAAGTGCAGGAAGAGCTGCTCGCGATCACGCGCTTCTGGCTCGATCGCGGGGTGGACGGCTTCCGCATCGATGCGATCAACTTCTCGATGCACGACCCGGAATTTCGTGACAATCCGCCGGCGCCGGATTCGAACACGCCTCGTACGCGGCCGTTCGACTTCCAGTTGCATATCTACAACCAGAGCCATGCGGACATTCCGCCGTTCCTCGAGCGGCTGCGCGAGGTGTTCGACGAATATCCCGATCGCTTCACCGTCGCCGAAGTGGGCGGTGCGGATGCGGACCGCGAGATGAAGCTGTTCACCGCCGGCAACAACCGGCTCAACACCGCCTATGGCTTCGACTTCCTCTACGCGTCGCAACTGACTGGATCGGCGGTGCGCGAGGCACTGGAGAACTGGCCCTCGGGCGGCAGCTGGCCGAGCTGGGCGTTCGAGAACCATGACGCCCCGCGCGCCGTCTCGCGCTGGGCCGCGCCCGAGCAGGCCGATGCATTCGCGCGGATGAAGATGCTGCTGCTCGCGGCGCTGCGCGGCAATATCTTCCTCTACTATGGCGAGGAACTGGGCCTCGACCAGGTCGATATCCCGTTCGAGGACCTGCAGGATCCCGAGGCGATCGCCAACTGGCCGCGCACCCTCTCCCGCGACGGCGCCCGCACGCCGATGCCCTGGGAAGCGGACGCGCCGCAGCTCGGCTTCACCAGTGGCAAGCCCTGGCTGCCGGTCGGCCCCAACCACGCCCGGCTGGCGATCGATGCGCAGAATGCCGATGCCGGCTCGCTGCTCGCCTGGACCCGCCAGGTGCTGGCGCTCCGCAACGGCTCGCCCGCGCTGCGGACCGGCGACATCGCCTTTCTCGACACGCCGGGCGGACTGCTCGCCTTCGAGCGCGAAGGCGAGGGCGAGCGCTTGCTCTGCCTGTTCAATCTGGGCGACACTGCGCAGCAATTCACGCCGGCGGATGCCGGGCAGTGGCGCCCGCTGCTCTCGACCGGCGAGGTCTCCGACTGGACCTTCGCCCCCTATTCCGGGTTGATCGCCCGCACCGAAGCTTGAGGAGTACCCCATGAAACTCGCCCCCCTCGCGCTGGCGCTCGCCACCTTCAGCTTCGTACCGCCCGCGCTGGCGCAGGACGACCTGTCGCAGAAGCTGGAAGGCAATGCGGTTGCCCGTGCGGCGTCGCCCGACGGCAAGATCTCCGTCACGATCAGCATCGATGGCGAGGGCAGGGCGAGCTACGCCGTCCAGCGCGCGGGCAAGCCGCTGCTCACCGACAGCCGCCTCGGCTTCCTGTTCACCGATGCCCCGAAGCTGGACCGGGGCATGCGCGTGGTCGAAGTGAAGCGCGACAAGTCGGATACGACATGGGCGCAGCCCTTCGGTGAATGGTCGACGATCCGCGACAACCACACCGAGATGACGATCCGCCTGCAGGAGAAGTCCGATCTCAAGCGCGAGATGGACGTCACCTTCCGGATCTTCGACGACGGCGTCGGCTTCCGCTACACGCTGCCGGCCCAGGCCAATCTCAAGCACGCCAACATCGCCGACGAGCTGACCGAGTTCGCCTTTGCCGGGCCGGGCACCGCCTGGTGGAAGCCGGCCTATCTGTGGAACCGCGAGGAATATCTCTACAACAAGACCCCGCTCGACGCGGTCGGCACCGCGCAGACGGTGATGACGGTCAAGCTCGCCGACGGCACCCATGTCGCGCTGCACGAGGCGGCGCTGGTCGACTATGCCGCGATGAACCTGCAGCGGGCCGAGGGGAACAGCTTCAAGGCCTCGCTCACCCCGGGCGCCGGCGCTCCCAAGGTCTCGCGCGATGCAGGCTTCTCGACGCCGTGGCGCACCATCGCGATCGCCGATGACGCTGCTGGCCTCTACGCCGCCAGCCGGATGACACTGAACCTCAACGAGCCGAACAAGCTCGGCGATGTCTCCTGGATCAAGCCGGGCAAGTTCGTCGGCGTGTGGTGGAACATGATCAAGGGCGAATGGACCTGGTCGCGTGGGCCCAAGCACGGCGCCACCACCGCGCATGTGAAGCAGTATATCGATTTCGCCGCCGCCAATGGCATCCCCGGTGTGCTGGTCGAGGGCTGGAATGTCGGTTGGGACGGCAACTGGTTCGGCAACGGCAAGGACATGAACTTCGACCAGCCGACCGAGGATTTCGACGCCGCCGAGCTGGCGCGCTATTCCAAGGCCAAGGGCGTGTACCTGATCGGCCATAACGAGACCGGCGGCTCCGCCAGCCATTATGACGGCCAGCTCGACCGTGCGTTCAAATATGCGCAGGATCATGGAATCCCGGTGGTGAAGACCGGCTATGTCACCGATGCCGGCCAGATCGAGCGCGTCGACCCGGACGGCTCGCAGCACCGCGAATGGCATGAGAGCCAGTGGATGGTGAACCACCATCTGCGTGTGGTGGAGACCGCCGCCAAGTACCATGTCTCGATCGACAGCCACGAGCCGGTCAAGGACACGGGTCTCCGCCGCACCTACCCGAACTGGGTGGCACGCGAGGGCGGCCGCGGCATGGAATACAACGCCTGGGAGGGCGGCAAGAACCCGCCCGAGCATGAGGCCAACATGGTCTTCACCCAGTTGCTCGGCGGCCCGATGGACTTCACCCCGGGCGTGCTGAGCCTCAGCGGCTCGAACGGGTCGGCGATCAAGTCGACCATCGCCAAGCAGCTCGGCCTGTACGTCGTGCTCTACTCGCCAGTGGTGATGGCTGCCGATACGCCCGAGAACTACGCCAAGTATCCGCGCGAGATGAAGTTCATCCGCGACGTGCCGACCGACTGGAGCGACACCCGCGTGCTGAACGGCGAAGTCGGCGACTATGCGACGATCGTCCGCAAGGCCAAGGGCAGCGACGACTGGTATCTCGGCGCCGTCGGTGACGAGGAGGCACGCAGCTCGACCGTGACGCTCGACTTCCTCGACGCGGGCAAGACCTACACCGCCGAGATCTATCGCGACGGCCCGGGTGCCGATTACCGCACCGATGCGCGTCACTCGATCACGATCGAGACGAAGCAGGTGAAGAAAGGCGACACGCTCAGCATCGCGCTGGCGCCGGGTGGCGGCGAGGCGATCCGCTTCGTCGCCCCGGGCAAGAAGGCTCGCCGCCGGTGAGCAAGGCAGGGGGGCGACCACGCCAGGGATTTGCCGGGCTGTGGAACATCAGCTTCGGCTTCCTGGGCATCCAGATCGGTTTCGCGCTGCAGAACGCGAACATGAGCCGCGTCTTCCAGTCGCTGGGCGAGAGCATCGACAATCTCCCCCTGCTGTGGATCGCCGCCCCGCTGACCGGCCTGCTCGTCCAGCCGGTCATCGGCCATTATTCGGACCGGACCTGGGGCCGGTTCGGTAGGCGGCGCCCCTATTTCCTCGCCGGTGCGGTGCTGGCGACGCTGGCGCTGATCGGCATGCCCAATGCGCCGGTGCTGCTTGTCGCGGCGCTGCTGCTCTGGGTGCTCGACGCTTCGCTCAACGTCTCGATGGAGCCGTTCCGCGCATTCGTCGGCGACATGCTCGACAAGGAGCAGCACACGGCGGGCTATGCGATCCAGACCGCCTTCATCGGCGCGGGCGCGGTTATCGGGTCGGCGACGCCGTTCCTGCTCGACCATTTCGGCGTGTCGAACGTCGCGCCGAATGGCGGCCTGCCCGATACGGTGCGCTGGAGCTTCTACCTGGGCGGCGCGGCGCTGCTGCTGGCGGTGCTGTGGACGGTGTTCACCACCCGCGAATATTCGCCGGAGGAGATCGCGGCGTTCGATGGCCCTGTCGAAGCGCTGCCCCCGCCGCCGCCGGCCACCATCGGCGCGGGCGTGCCCTGGCTGATCGCCGGCATCGCACTCTGTACGCTGGTCTTCGCTACCGGGCTCGAGAAAGAGCTGTACCTGCTCGCCGGCCTGCTTGCCGCATTCGGTATTGCCCGGATGATCACGGCGGTGACCCATGCCGGCATCCTCGGCGACCTGATGGGCGATTTCTCCGGGATGCCGCCGCTGATGAAGCGGCTTGCGCTCGTCCAGTTCTTCAGCTGGTCGGCGCTGTTCATCATGTGGGTCTATACCACGCCGGTGGTCGCCCAATATGTCTTCCACGCGCCGGACACCACCGGTGCCCTTTACAATGAAGCCGGTAACTGGGTCGGCATCCTCCTCGCCGCCCAGAACGCCGTCGCGACCCTGGCGGCGCTGTTCCTGCTGCGCCCGCTCGCTCGCCGCTTCGGCAAGACGCGGACCCATGCGATTGCGCTGGGGCTCGGCGCGCTCGGCTATGCGAGCTTCCTGGTGATCCGTGACGCCAATGCGCTGCTGCTCGCCGAGATCGGCATCGGCATTGCCTGGGCCTCGATCCTCGCCATGCCCTATGCGATCCTCGCCTCGTCGCTGCCCCAGGCCAAGCTCGGCGTATATATGGGCCTGTTCAACGTCTTCATCGTCATCCCGCAGCTGCTGGTGGCGACGGTGATCGGCACGGTGATGCGGCACGTCTTCCCGGGCCAGCCGATCTGGACGATGGCGATTGCTGCGGCGGTGATGGCGCTGGCGGCGCTGGCTACGCTGCGGGTGCGGGAAGCTTAACTTAACATCCCCGCGAAGGCGGGGATCCAGAGTCAGGAAGGACGTCGCTCCGTTACCCTGGATCCCCGCCTTCGCGGGGATGACGGGAGTGTTTGGGGAGAGGGCTTTTAGTGCGGCTGCCGGTGCGTGAACTGGATCAGCACCGCCACCGCCGCGAACGCCGCGCCGAGCGCCGACACCGCGCTCCAGCCGCCGACCGACCAGGCCCAGGTCGCCGCGCCCGAGCCGGCCGCGCCGCCGACGAACATCGCGCCCATGAAGATGGTGTTGAGCCGGGCCCGCGCCTCGGGCCGCAGCGCGAAGACGATGTGCTGGTGCGAAACCAGCGCGCCCTGCACGCCGAAGTCGAGCAGGATCACGCCGATCACCATGCCGGCGATCGAGGCCCAGAGCCCGGTGAAGGCCCAGCCCACGAGGACGCAGACCGCGCCGAGCAGGATTACCGGCCGCGGTCCCTTTCGGTCGGCGATGCGGCCGGCAATGGGCGCGGCGAGCACGCCCACCGCGCCGATCACGCCGAACAGGCCGGCCACCTCGGAGCCGAGCCCGAAGGCCGGCTCCTGCAGCCGCAGCGCCAGGATCGTCCAGAAGCCGCTGAACGCCGCGAACAGCAGGCCCTGGGTGATCGCCGCGTGGCGGAGCGCGCCGAACTCGCGCCACAGCCCGCCGAGCGAGCGGAGCAGCTGGGGATAGCGCAGCTCCGAGTCCGGAGCGCTGTGCGGCAGCATCAGCGCCATTACGCCGCCCGCGGCGAGCGCCAGCGGCACGCCCAGCCAGAACATCTCGCGCCAGCCGGCATGGGCGGCGACGAAGCCCGCCAGCGTCCTGCTGAGCAGGATGCCGCAGAGCAGGCCGGCCATGACGGTGCCGACCACGGCGCCGCGCTTCTCGGGCGGGGCGAGGTGCGCGGCCAGCGGCACGATCTGCTGCGCCACCGTCGCGGCGAAGCCCACCGCGACCGATGCCGCGATGATCATCGCCGCGCTCGGCGCGATGGCGCCCAGCGCCAGCGCGCCTGCCAGCACGACGAACTGGATCGCGATCAGCCGCTTGCGTTCGACCAGGTCGCCGAGCGGCACCAGCAGGAACAGGCCCAGCGCATAGCCGATCTGGGTCGCGGTCGGCACCAGCACCGTGGCGTTGCCGGGCAGGTCGCGCTGCATCACGCCCAGCATCGGCTGGTTGTAGTAGATGTTGGCGACCGCGATGCCCGCCGCGGCGGCCATGGCGAAGATCAGCGGACGGCCGAGCGCGTCCGGTGCCGCGGTAGCGGCCTGGGGGGCGGTGCTGCTCATGAATGTCTCCGAGGGGATCAATAGTAGCGCGGGATCGGCCCCAGCTGGGGTGTCTGGTCGGGCAGATCAACCACCACTTCGTCGACATAGCACCAGCCCCAGCCCTCGGGCGGGTCATAGCCTTCGATGATCGGGTGGCGCGTCGCGTGGAAATGCGCGGTGGCATGGCGGTGCGGGCTCTGGTCGCAGCAGCCGACATGGCCGCAGGCGCGGCACAGGCGGAGGTGGAGCCATTCGCTGCCGATCTTCAGGCATTCCTCGCAGCCGCGGGCGCTGGGCGTGACTTCGTTGACGGTCATCACGTGCCGGCATTCCATGGTCGCGCCCTTTCGATATGTCCCACCGCTTTCTCGCAGCTGCGAAGGCGGCGGCCAATCATACGAAGATGTTGTGCCCAGGTCTGTCCCCAAGGGACCAAACCATGGTTTGGGTTGGCGCGCCCGCGGCACCTCCCGATCTCCCGCTCGACTTCCAAGGAGACCGGAAATGACCTTCATCACCGCCGCCGAGCGCAAGCTGGGCACGCTGACCGACCTCGGCGAGAGCGCCACCCGCGACATCTCGGCCGGGCTCAAGAAGCTGCTCGCCGACGTGTTCGCGCTCTATCTCAAGACCAAGAACTTCCACTGGCACATGAGCGGCCCGAACTTCCGCGACTATCACCTGATGCTCGACGAGCAGGGCGACCAGATCTTCGCGATGACCGATGTGATCGCCGAGCGTGCCCGCAAGATCGGCGGCACCACGATCCGCTCGATCTCGGACATCGCCGGCAACCAGCGGCTGCTCGACAACAACGAGGCCTATGTCGATCCGCAGGACATGCTCGCCGAGCTGCATGGCGACAACAAGCAGCTGGTCGCCGCGCTGCGCCGCGTGCACGAGCTGTGCGACGCCTATTCGGACGTCGCGACGACGAGCCTGCTCGAAGTGTGGATAGACGAGAGCGAACGCCGCGCCTGGTTCCTCTACGAGGCCTGCCGCACGCCCGAGATGGTGTAAGCGGCTTCGTTCGCCTCACGGCACGAAGGGCCGCCCGCGCAAGCCGGCGGCCTTTTGTGCGTGCGCATCAGAGCGGCTTGCCGTCCTTGTCGAGTATCTCCATCCGGTAGGAGCAGCCATAGAGCGTCTTGCCCGGATGGCTGGTCGCGTTGGAGATGCTGCGCGCCACCACCATGTGGGTGCCGAATTCCTCGCCCTTCGCGGGCTCGGTCTTCTCCGAAACGATCCGTTCGCCCAGGAACTTGCGGAACTTCATCTCCGCCGCGACCTCCGCATAGCGCTTGCCGCTCGTGCGGGCTAGGTCCTCGATCATCGGGTCGGGGTCCATCGCGTTCGGGACGTTCTCCCCGCGCGCGATAACCGCCGGGTCGGCGACGTCGAGGATCGCCAGGATCGCGTTGGCGGAAAAGGCGATCCGGGTGGTGCGATAGCTGCCGGCGACCGTGATCGGGCTGGGCAGTTCATACTCGCTCAGGAACGGATTGGCCGAATCGATCTTCTTCCAGTGGCGCGCCTGGGCGATGCCGTCCGCCTCGCCCAGCGACAGGGCGAAGCCGTTATAGTCGGGCACGGAGATGCGGCACTCGATCGCGTCCGTCTCGCTGATCCGGGCCGGATCGGGCGCCTCCTGGAGCGGGAGGAGGGCGAGGGCGGAAAGGGCAAGCAGGGGAACCATGCCGCCCGCATAGCAGCGATCGATCCGCCGGATAAGGAAAAGGGCCCGTCCCCGCAGGACGGACCCTTCCCATTGGAGCCCTGAGGAGCTTCAGGCCTTGATGAACGCCAGCAGGTCGGCGTTGATCACATCGGCATGGGTGGTCAGCATGCCGTGCGGATAGCCTTCGTAGATCTTGAGCTGGGCGTTCGGGATCAGCTCGGCCTGGACCAGCGCGGCTTCCTTGTAGGGCACGACCTGGTCGTCATCGCCCTGCAGCACCAAAGTCGGCACGGTGATCGCCTTCAGGTCCTCGGTCTGGTCGGTCTCCGAAAAGGCCTTGATGCCGAGATAATGGGCATTGGCCGCGCCCATCATGCCCTGGCGCCACCAGTTGCGGATCACGCCCTCCGAGACGGCCGCGCCCTCGCGGTTGAAGCCGTAGAAGGGGCCCGAGGCGAAATCGAGGAAGAACTGGGCGCGGTTGGCGGCGAGGCCGGCGCGGATCCCGTCGAACACTTCGATTGGCAGGCCGTTCGGATAGGCTTCGGTCTTGAGCATGATCGGCGGCACGGCACTGACCAGCACCGCCTTGGCGACGCGGCCCTGGGGCTGGCCGTGGCGCGCGACATAGGCCGCGACTTCGCCGCCGCCGGTCGAGTGGCCGATATGCACGGCACCCCGCAGGTCGAGATGCTCGGCGACGGCCGAGGCATCGGCGGCGTAGTGCGCCATGTCATGGCCCTCGCTCACCTGCGCCGAGCGGCCGTGGCCGCGGCGGTCATGCGCGACGACGCGGAAGCCCTGGGCGAGGAAGAACAGCATCTGGCCGTCCCAGTCGTCCGACGACAGCGGCCAGCCATGGTGGAAGACGATCGGCTGGGCGTCCTTGGGGCCCCAGTCCTTGTAGAAGATCTCGGTGCCGTCCTGGGTGGTGATGGTAGCCATGTCGAATACTCCAGCGTCAGAGATTGGGCGAAGCCGGGGCGGGGAACCCCGGCCGGCGCAATCGATATCGGACATGGCGAAAGTGACGGCCATCATACGCTAGTTTCGGTTGCGCGACGAGCAGACGCGAAAGCGCGCCGGAAGCCCTGGGCCGCCGGCGCGCCGCGCGTTCCGCCTGTGCGTCAGGTCACTGGCGCTGGCGGCAATTGTCCTCACGACCGGGCTTGCAGGCCGGATAGGCCTTGAGCGGCGCCGGTGCCGGATAGGCCTGGCTGGGGGTCAGCGCCTGCGGCACGAACACCACCTGGGTGGTCGGCGTGACGGGGCCCGAGAAGGGCGAGCTGGCCGGCTGGTAGCCACCCGGCGTCTCCTCGGCGCGGAAGCCGCTGGCGTCGGTGAAGATGCGGGCATCCTGGGGGGCGTTCTGCGGCACGTCCTGTGCCTGGGCAATGCCGGTGCCGAGCGCGAACAGGGCCGCGGCGATCATCATCTGCTTCATGGTTTGCTCCTTGCTTGGGGGATTGGGGAGGGGGTCAGAAGCGCAGGCCGACGCCGGCGAGCAGCTGGTTCTGGTGGATGCTGCTCGACCAGTGCGAGTAGCGATACTCGCCCGAGACATAGACGTTGCGGGTCACTGCATATTCGGCACCCGCGCCGATCCGGTAGCCGCTGCGGTTGTCGGCGCTGTCCATGTCGCCCGCGCCGGCATTCTCGATCCGGTCGGAGAAGCGGGCATTGGTATAGCCGCCCTTGCCGTAGAGGAGCAGCGAAGGAGCCGCGACATAGCCGATGCGCACGCCGGCATAGAGGTCGCGGTCCGAACGCTCGCAGTCCCTGCCGCCCGTGGTGATCGCGCGGCATTCCTTCTGGGTGGAGTCCGAGACTTCGATCTCGGGGCCGAAGCGGAGGTTTCCGGCGGCAACGTCATAGCCGAGCGTCGCGCCATAGGTGAAGCCGTCCCCACCCGCGCGGTGCTCGCCGCCGACCCGGCTCCAGCCGCCTTCGACGCCGATGCGCGGGCCCGTGAAGCGCGTCGAGTCCTGCGCCATCGCCGGCACCGCAAAGGCGGCCGAGGCGAGGATGGCGAGGGTGGCGTGCTTGATCATTCCCATTTCAAATTCCTCCAAAACCGTGGTTGGCACGGCGGAGATAGGGGAGCGAAACGCGGGTGTTCAGAAATACGATGGTTTGCATAAACCATTGTATTAATGAGTTTTGATGGCGGGGCGGCCCGCCGCCTGCCCCGATCCAAACCAAGGTTTGCCCTACCTTGATAGGGGGTGGGAGCCGGTGCCTCGCAGCCTAGCTCTGGCGCTCCGGTCGCGCGTGAGGCGCGGCCAATGTCCCAGGAGGAAGACCATGGCCGCATCCCGGCATGTCCGTTCGCTGCTCCACGCCGTCCCCGCCTATGAAGGCGATCTCGGCTCGGCCCGGCGCCTAACTGCCGACGAGTTCCCGCTGCTCAGGCGGATAGCGATGAAGCGGCTGGTGATCGCCCCCGGCGCGATCCGCGAGCCGCACTGGCACGCCAATGCCGACGAGCTGGCCTATTGCCTGTCCGGCGAGCTGCTCGTCTCGGTGTTCGACAATGCCGATGTCTTCGGCCGCTTCACCATCTCCGCCGGCGAGATGTTCCACATCGCCACCGGCTCGCTCCATACGATCGAGAATGTCGGCGACGCCGAGGCCGAGCTGATCATCGTGTTCAGCAACGAGCGACCCGAGGACTTCACCCTGCAGGCCGCGTTCGGCGCGATGAGCGACGCGGTGCTCGGCAACACCTTCACCCTGCCGGCCGCGGACTTCGCCCCGATCCGCCGCGACACGTCGAGCGCGCGCTATCTGGTCAAGCGCACCGGTCCGGTCGAAGTGCCGGAATCGGCCGCCTTCCCCGATCCGCACAAGTTCAGCGTCGCCACCCAGACCCCGCCGATCGACTTCCCCTATGGCACCGCCCAGCTCGCCCGCGCGCAATTCTGGCCGGCGCTGAAGCATTTGGCGATGTACTCGATCGACGTGCGCGAGAACGGCATGCGCGAGCCGCACTGGCATCCCAACACGGCCGAGATGGGCTATGTCCACAAGGGCCGCGCCCGCATGTCGATCCTCGACCCGGACGGCAGCGTCGACACCTATCTGCTCGAGCCCGGCGACGCCTATTTCATCCCGCGCTCCTATCCGCACCAGATCGAGGTGCTGGGCGAGGACGACATCCATTTCCTGGTGTTCTTCGACCAGCCCATGCCCGAGGATGTCGGCTATCGCGCGGCGGTCTCGTCCTTCTCGAGCGAAGTGCTGGCGGCGACCTTCGGCATGGGGCCGGACGCGATGCCGGCGCTGCCGGTCACGCCGGTCGATCCGCTGATCGTGTCGCGGGTGAATCCGCTCGATCCGGTGGAGTGAGGTGAATCTCCCTCTCCCCCTCGGGGGAGAGGGTCGGGGAGAGGGGAGTGTGTCCTGAATCGCAAGCGACGGGGAAGCGGCGAAGTCATGCCCCTCTCCCCAACCCTCTCCCCTGAAGGGGAGAGGGAGAAGATCGCTCCCGCCCAATTCCGTCATCCCGGTGAAAGCCGGGATCTCGGGAGATGGCGCGGGGAAGGAGCCGCATGAGATCCCGACTTTCGCCGGGATGACGGACGGGCTGTTGATGTGGGGAGGCGAGGTACTTGCACTCCCGCCCCTTTTTCAGCGCTCCTGCGAAAGCAGGAGCCCAGGGTAGCGAAGTACCGGACAACCCTGGGTTCCTGCTTTCGCAGGAACACGGCGTAGCGGGGTTAGGCCGCCCCCTCGATCGCTTCGAGCAGCAGGTCCGCGTCGATCGGCTTGGTCAGGAACGCCCGCGCCCCGGCGCCCAGCGCCTGGCTCTGCGAGGCGGGAGTAGGAAACGCGGTCATCACGATCATCTCGCAGGCGCAGCCGCGTCGGCCGATCTCGGCCTGCAGCTCGAGCCCGGTCATCCCCGGCATGTGCAGGTCGGTGATGATCCAGCCGAAGCGCGCGGGATCGTCGGCGAGCAGCGCCTCGGCGCTCTCGAACGACACGCTGGCAAGGCCCGCCGAACGCAGCAGGCTGTTGAGGCTTCCCCTTATGCCGGGGTCGTCATCGACGACCGCGACAAGCGGGGCGGGAGACAGGTCGGTCACGCTGGTTACTCGAATAGCTCTATGGACTACCCATTTGGGCTAGTCGGCCCACACACGCCATCATACTCAGATGTTAAACCGCTGGACCTTCGCGTCGCGCACGCCGAGCAGTTCGGCCATGCGGACCAGGTCGGCGAGCGACTGCGCCTCCATCTTGCGCATCACATTGCCGCGGTGGATCTTCACCGTGATCTCGGACAGTTCCATCTTAGCCGCGACCTGCTTGTTCATCAGCCCGGCGACGACCAGCCCCAGCACTTCCCGTTCCCGGGGCGTGAGCCGGGCATAGCAGTCCTTCAGCCTGGCATCGCTCTGCGCGCCCGCCTGGCGCTCGCGGTCCTTCGCCAGCGCGGTGGCGACGGCGGCGAGCATCTGGTCGTCGCTGAACGGCTTGGGCAGGAAGTCGACCGCGCCCATCTTCATGCCGCGCACCGTCATCGGGATGTCGCCATGCCCGGTGATCAGGATCACGGGGATGTCCTTGCCCTCGGCCGCCAGCCGCTCCTGGAAGTCGAGCCCGTTGGTGCCGGGCAGGCGCACGTCGAGCACCAGGCAGGCCGGGCCCTCGGGCGGGCCGGCGATCAGGAACGCCTCGGGGCTGTCGTGCAGCGCCACCGCCAGCCCCGCCGAGCGGAACAGGCTGTCGAGCGAGCCGCGGATCTCCGCATCGTCGTCGATCACGCAGACGCAGCCGTCGAGGATGGTCTCAAGCACATCGGTCATGCCGCACTCTCCAACTGGCCGGCCAGGGGCAGGCGGAAACTGAACACCGCGCCGCCTTCGGGATGATTGGCGGCCCCCAATGTACCGCCATGGCTCTCGATGATCGAGCGGCAGATCGACAGGCCCATGCCCATGCCGTCCGCCTTGGTGGTGAAGAAGGGGCTGAACAGGCTCTCGGGCTCCACCGCGATGCCGCTGCCGCTGTCGCGGACATGGACGGCGACGCCCCCGGCCTCGGTCACCACCTCGACGCGGAGGATCCGCGCGTCGGGCGCCACCTGGGCCATGGCCTGCTCGGCATTGAGCATCAGGTTCATCAGCACCTGCTGCATCTGCACCCGGTCGCCGGTCAGCGGGGGCAGGGCGTCGGGGATCGTCACCGCGACGGTGACGTCATGGGTATTGAGGTCGCGGCGAAGCAGCTCCACCGTCTCGGCGACCAGCGATCCCAGGTCGATCGCGTCCTGGCGCGGATCGGCGCGCCTTGCGAGCGCGCGGATGCGGGCGATGACATCGGCGGCGCGGGTGCCGTTCGACACGACATGGTCGAGGCAGTCGGCCACTTCCGCCGCATCGGGCGCCTCGCGCGCCAGCCAGCGCTTGCCCGACTTGGCATAGGTGATCAGCGCCGAGAGCGGCTGGTTGACCTCGTGCGCGATCGACGCGGCGAGCTGGCCGAGCGTGGTGATCCGCGAGACATGGGTGAGCTGCGCCTGGGCCTGGGCGAGCCGGGCATGGGTCTGGTTCCGCTCGGTCACGTCGAGCGCCATCACCAGCACCTGCTTCCATTCCTTGCGGTGCGGCGGGAGCGTCACGCGCAGCAGTACGTCGACCGGCTCGCCCTGGGCGGTGACGAAGCGGGTCTCCTCCTCGATCTCGGTCTGGCCGGCGATCATCGCCTGGAGGATGCGGCCCAGCGTCGCCTCGGCAGCCGGCGTGTGGAAGGGCAGCAGCGTGCCGCCGACCAGCTCCTCGCGCCGGGTGAGACCGAACAGCGCGGCGGCGGCGTTGTTGGCGTCGCCGATCACGGCGGTGCGCGCAGCCAGGTCGATCGCCTCGGCATCGGGGGTTCGCCCGTCCTGCAGCATCGCGAAGGCCTGCGACCAGTCACCTTCCCAGATCGGGAAGCCGGCGGCGTTGAAGATCGTGCGGTAGCGCTGGTCGGCGATGCGGCGATGCTCGGCCGCCACCTGGTGCCGCACCGAGACCAGGGTGGTGACCGCGATCGCGACCAGGCTCACCGCCAGCCGCACCGCGGGCGAACCGAGCGGCTCGCCGTCATGGCTGATGAAATAGCCGGCCACCGCCAGCAGCGCGCAGACGAACCCGGCGGACAGGGTCAGCTCGCGCGAATGCGCCCGCGTCGCGAGCAGCAGGACGGTGGTGTAGAGCACCGCCACCGCGCCCTGGAGCGGGCTCAGCACGTCGAGCGCGAAGATGCCGAGCGCGAGCAGCACCGTCGCCACCGACTGTGCCTGCGCCGCCAATCGCCGTCGCTCGGCTTCGTGTCCCATCTCGCCCTCTTGCATCGATCCGTCGGAATCGGACCAGTACAGAAGGCTGAACGACTTGCGTATGCCCTGCAACATGAAGCTCAACGGGCACCCACAAAGAGCAGGCAGCGGGTACCCGGCTGGGCATCGTGATAGCTGCAGCGGGCGCCGAGCCGCGTCGCCATCAGTTCGATCAGCCGGCTGCCGAAGCCGGTGCCGCGGATCGTGTCGGGCAGCCGCCCGCGCCCGCGGTCCGACACCTCGACCAGGTAGCCGCCCACCGGCAGGCTGCGCAGCATCACCCGCACCTTGCCCGGCGCGCCGGGGGCATAGGCATATTTGAACGCGTTGGTGACGAGCTCGGAGACGATGATCCCGATCGAGGTCGCCTCGTCCGAGCGGACCGAGACTGCGGTGGCATCGACCAGCACCGGCCGCCCGGTCGCGCTTGCCTCCAGGTCGGCGGCCAGGCTCTCGAGATAGGCGCGCAGGTCGACCGTCCGGCTCTCATGCGCCTGGTAGAGCTGGCGGTGGACGCTGGCGACCGCGGCGATGCGGCGCTGGGTCATGTCGAGCGCCGCCTGCGCCGCCGGGTCGGCGATGCCGCGCGCCTCGACCGAGACCATCGCCGAGAGCAGCTGCAGGCTGTTGGCGATGCGGTGGTTCATCTCGTCCGTCTCGCTCACCTGGCGGGCGGCGGGCAGGATTTCGATCGTCGTGCCGCTGTCGGCAACCGGGTTGGCCATGTCGAGCATCGGACCGTCCTCCGAGGGAATTTCTGCAAGGAGAAATCCCGCATCCGCCGGCCCGGCGGTATCATACGCTCGTTTAGGGTAGGCTGGCCGGGCAGCTGGAGAACATCATTGCCGGACGATGTGCACCCGGGTCCTGCGGATCGCCGCAAAGGCCGGATTGCCCTTCAGGAACTCGTCGACCGCCAGCTTGCATCCCGATTTGAAGTCGTAATCGTCCACCACCATCACGCCGCCCGAGGCCAGGCGCGGGGCGATCCGCTCGAGGCAGGTGCGCACCGATTCATAGCGGTCGCAGTCGATATGGGCGAGGGCGACCGGCTCGTCGCCGTCGAGCGTATCCTGCACCAGCCCCTTCACGAAGCGTATCCGGTTCCGCTCGGGCGGCAGGCCATAGCGGCGGAAGGTCGCGACGATCGTGTCGAGCAGGCCGTCGACATAGCCATAATAGGGCCGGGAGCCGATGCCGCCCGATCGGCCGCTGGCGATCTCGTCCCAGCGGCGATGCACGTCCGGGCCGTCCTTCGCGCTCGGACCCGGCGGCATGCCGAACACGTCGAAGACCAGCAGCTCGCGGTCCGGCGCCTTGGCCGCGGCCATCACCAGCGCGGAGCCGCCGCTGCCGCAGCCGGCCTCCAGGATCACGCCCGCCACGTCCTCGCGGTCAACCCGGCGGACTTCGTCGTGCAGCTCGGTCAGCGTGTCCCCGCCGCTATAGCTGAGCTGGTCCCACACCACCCGCCGCACCGCCGCCGGCTCGCGCCAGCCGCGCAGCACCAGCCGGGCACCGCGGCGCAGGCCATTCGGAAACTTCTCGCGAAATCGATCTAACACCTTGATCCTCGGCAGGTTGGGCCCGAAAGCAGCGGCGCGCCGGGCCGGCCGCCATGGCGCAATTGGGGGCATGATGGAATTCGGAATCTTGCAGCACGAAACCGATAACCTCGGGGACGAGATCCAGACGATCGCGGCGCGCCGGTTCATGCCGCGGGTCGATCACCTGGTGCCGCGCGAGGCGAGCGACCGTGCGATCGCCGGCAATGGGCCGATCCGGCTGATCCTCAACGGCTGGTTCATGCACCAGCCCCGCGCCTGGCCGCCCCACGCGCGGATTGAGCCGCTGTTCGTCTCCTTCCATGTCACCCATTCCGGCGGGCTGCGCCGCCTGCTCACCCGCACGCGTCCGCGCGACCTGATCCTCGGCCGCCATCTCGCCTATCTGAAGGCGCACGAGCCGATCGGCGCGCGCGACCGGGATACGCTGGCGGCGCTGCGGGCGAAGGGCGTCGATGCCTATTATTCCGGCTGCCTGACGCTCACCCTGCCGCCGCGCGACGTACCGAAGACGGGCGAGGTCATCGCGGTCGACCTTTCCGAGGCGATGCTCGCCGAGCTCGAGCGCCGGATCGGCCGCAAGCCTGTGATCGTCACGCACAATGCCGAAGGCGGCCTCGACCATGACGCGCGGGTGCAGCAGGCCGAGGCGCTGCTCGACCGCTACGCCGGCGCGGCCTGCGTCGTCACCACGCGCCTGCACTGCGCACTGCCCTGCCTGGCGCTCGGCACCCCGGTGCTGTTCGTCAACAAGGGCGATGCCAACAGCCGTGTCCAGCCCGCGCTCGACCTTGCCCGGAACTGCACCGCGGCCGAATTCCTGGCCGGGGAGGGTGGCTATGACCCGCTCGACCCGCCGCCCAATCCGGACGATTTCCGCCCGCTCGCCGCGGCGATGGAGGCGCAGTGCGAGGCGTTTATCGCTGGATCTGCCGCCTGACCGCCTTCTCGACGCGGTCCTGAAGCGCTTCCCAGCGCGTCGGCTGCGGCCCCGCGCCGCCCTGCCACAGGTCCCGCGTGCTCGACACGGTCACCTGCACGAAGTTGCGCGGCGCGCGCTGGCGGCGGATCGGCGACACCGAATGGACCGACGCCTCGTTGCACGGGAACACGACCATCCGGTTGTGCTTCGGGCGCACCGCCAGCGTCTCGTCCCCGGCGCCGTGCAGCACCAGGTCGCCGCCGGCCATGGCATTCTCCTCGGCGTCGCAGAAATAGATCAGCAGCGAGATCGCCCGGCGGCGATGGTCGAGGTGCGGGCGGCGGCGATAGCCGGCCAGGCCCTGCATGATGTCCAGCCGCACCCACAGCTTGTCGGCCTCCAGGTCATGGCCGGTCAGCTCGAGTTTCTGCTTGTCCTCGCGATTCTCGAGGAAGGGCACATAGCTGGCGTCCGACAGGTCGACGATCGTCTCGTCGCGGAACACTTCCGGGAACGCCGCGAGGCAGGCGCGGATGAATTCGTCCGAATGGAAGCGCTCGAACATGGCCCGCCAGCTCGGGTCGTTCTCGACCAGCTGGTCATATTCGGCATCGCCCCAGAACAGCGTGTAGCCGGTCGGGCCGGTATTGGCCGGGCATTTCGGGAAGGAATCGCGCAGGCGCGCATAGAGATCGGGCTCGAGCCAGTCGTCGACCAGGATATGGTCGAAGGGCGCCTTGCGGACCTGGTTGAACTGGAAGTCGAACACAATCGATGCCCCGTATCGTAAAGATGAACGTCCTCAACCCCGGAACCGAATCGATGTCAATTCGACAGGAGCGAGCTTGAGGCCGCTGGGCCTTCGTGCAATGTGAACATGGGGTTAGGCAATGGGGTTCCTGTGTCGGTCGAATGTGTTGCGCTGTGGGTCGGGGGGCATCTCGGCCCCGTCGAACGAGCCTGCCTGCGCTCGGCGCTGCGCCACGACCATGCTGTAACCCTCTATCATTACGAGCCCGTCACCGGCGTTCCGGAGGGCGTCGTGCTGCGTGACGGCGCCGCGATCGTCCCCGCCGAGCGGATGATCCGCCACCAGAGCGGCAGCCTCGCGCTCTTCTCCGACCTGTTCCGCTTCGAGCTTCAGCGCCGCGATCTCGGCACCTGGATCGATTGCGACATGTATTTCCTGGGCCCGCTCGACCCGGCACAGTCCTATGTGTTCGGCCGCGAGGACGACCGTTTCATCAACACCGGCGTGCTCCGAATCCCCGGCGATTCGCCGCTGCTCGCCGACCTGATCGGCATCTTCGACCAGCGCGAGATTCCCTTCTGGCTGCCGCTGCGCCACCGCGCGCTCGCCTGGCTGCGGCGCGCGCTGACCGGCCGCACCATGGTGGAGCGCATGCCCTGGGGCGCGGCCGGGCCCAAGGCGCTGACCGCGCTCGCCGCCCGGCACGGCGTCGCCAGGCTCGCCCTGCCGGTCCAAGCCTTCTGCCCGGTCAGCTACCGCGATGCGCGCTGGATCCTCGATCCGTCGGTTGCGTTGGAGGACAAGGTCGGGCCGGAGACGGTGGCGGTCCATCTGTGGAACGATCGCATCGCTGCCTTCAAGAACCTGCCCGCACCTCCGGGGAGCTTCCTTGCCCGGTTGCAGGAAGAGGGCAGCTAGTGTCGCGACCCAGTGTCAGTGTCGTGATGCCGGTGCACAACGCGCTCCCCTATCTGGACGAGAGCGTCGAGAGCATCCTCGCGCAGAGCTTCGCCGATTTCGAGTTCGTGATCGGCGACAATGGCTCGGTCGACGGCACGACCGAGCGGCTCGAATATTGGGCGCAGCGCGATCCGCGCATCCGGCTGTTCCACAATCCGCGCCGCCTCGGCCCCGCCGGCAGCTCGAACTGGGTGGTCGAGCAGTCCCGGGGCGAGCTCGTCGCGCGGATGGACGCCGACGACATCGCCCATCCCGAACGGCTGCTCCGCCAGGTCCGCGCGATGGAGCGCCGGCCCGATGCCTGCCTGATCGGCACGCTGTTCGACACGATCGACGAGGCCGGCCGCCCCGTGCGCCCGCCGGCCTATTTCCGCGTCGGCGGCATCTCGCCCACCCCGGCCTTCTGCCACCCGACGATCCTGCTGCGCCGCACCGCCTTCGATCGCGTCGGCGGTTACCGCGCCGAAGCCGATTATTGGGAGGACACCGATCTCTACTGGCGGCTGGCCGGCGAGGGGCGGCTCTTCGTCCTGCCCGAGAATCTGATGACCGTGCGCCACTCGACCAGCAGCAGCCGGGGCGAGGCGCGGCTGCGCGAAGTCGATGCGGCGGTCGACGATTTCTGCCGCTCGCTCATCGCCTATCGCGCGGGCAGCGACCCGGCCGAGCTGCCGCTGCCGGCGCCCCGCCAGGCAGGCGCACCGCGCAAGCTGCTGCCGCTCACCTTCGCCTATCGCGCCGCGGTGCCGGTCTGGGCGGGCAAGCGCCCCGATGTCGCGCGGCGCATGGCCGGCAGGATCGACCTGCGCTTCGATTTCCGGTCGCTGCTCGCGGGCGCCTCGATCCTGTGGGGCACGCTCGCGCCGCGATCGATGCGCTGGTTCCTGGTGACGATGATCCGGCTGCGCAACGCCCGCACCGGCAAGGTGCCGGCCGAGCTGGTCGAGTGGCAGCCCCGTCCGGCGCAGGGCGGGCGCGGGGAGGCGGCGTGAGCGGCGCGGGCGGGCGCTTCGATCCGCGGCGCCTGCTCCGCACCTCCGCGCTTCCCTTCGCAATCGCCAATTCGGTGGCGGGCGTCGCCGCGATCGGATCGGTCTTCCTCTTCACCCGCCTGCTCACCCCGCACGACTATGGCGTCTACGCCTCGGCCATCGCCGCGGTGCTGCTGCTCCAGAACCTCGCCTTCTTCTGGCTGCAGAGCGCCGCGCTCCGCCTCCACAGCCGGATCGGCATCGACCGGGACGCGGCGCAGTTCGGTTCGGCGATCCGCGCGAGCTACCTGCTCTGCGCCGGTTTCGCCTCGCTCGCCTGGATCTGTATCGCCGCCTGGCTGCTCGCCTCGGCCGGCGTGGCGGTGATGCTGCTCGGCTGGCTGCTGCTCGTGCTGCGCGGCTGGCTGACTCTCGCCAATGCCTGGAACCGCGGCCATCATCGCGACTGGCGCTATGCCGCCAGCGAAGTCGCCGCCTCGGGGGGAGGGCTGCTGCTCGGCGCCGCCGCGGTCTGGCTGCACCCGGCCGATCCCAGCGCGCCTTTGCTCGGCGCCGTGGCGGCGGCTGCGCTGGCTGCGCTGCTTACCCCCGGCCTCGCGTTCGGCCCGGTGCGGCTGCGTGCGTCGGCGGAGCAGGTCCGCGCCTTCTGGCGCTATGGCGCACCGCTCGCCCTGGTCTCGCTCACCGCGACGATGCTCGCGCTGTCCGACCGGTTGCTGCTCGCCGGCCTGCTGGGGCCGGTCGCGGTCGGCGCCTATAGCGTCGGCTATGCGCTGGCCGAGCGCCCGCTCAACCTGATCCTCCAGCCGATCGGGCTTGCCTCCAAGCCGAGGCTCTACAAGGCCTATGAGGCCGAGGGTTTCGCCGCCGCGCGCCCGCTGCTCGCGCGCGATGCCCGCTGGTTCATGCTGCTCGGCTTCCCGGTCACCGCCACGCTGATCGCGGCGCCGCACCGGATCGCCACGATTCTGGTCGGCCCGGCCCTGTCGGCGATGGCCGCCCAGGTCATGCCCTGGGTCGCGATCGGCTCGCTCCTCTCCTGCCTGACGGTGCTCCACTTCGCGCTCGCCTTCCAGCTCTCGAAGAAGACCGGCTGGACCATCGCCGCCATCGCCCCCGCCGCGCTGGTCAATCTGGTCGCCAACCTGGTCCTGATCCCGCGCTACGGCTTCATCGCCGCGGCCTGGACGACCGCCGGCTGCTATGCGCTCGCGCTGGTGCTGATGATCCTGCTCGGCCGGCGGCATCTGCAGGTGCCGTTCCCGCCGGGCACCTTGCTGTGCGCCGGCCTGTCGAGCCTGGCGCTTGCCGCGTTCCTGCGCAGCTCCGACTGGGCCGGGCTGCTCGGCCTGGTCGAGATGGTGGCCGGCGGCGCGGCCGTCTATGCGGCGTGCCTGGGGCTTACCCTCGGGGGCGGATCTTGGCTAAGGGGACGGACCCGTCCGGCTGCGGGGTAGGGCGTATCGACCTTCTTCTTCCGTTCCCCGGCGAAAGCCGGGGCCCAGGGTCACAAGCACATCGGCTCGAACATCTGCTGGACCTGTTCAATCTTGGCACTCGGCAGAGAAACCCTGGGCCCCGGCTTTCGCCGGGGAACAGCTAGTTACCCTCTGTATCCGGTACCGCCGACAGGGCGCGCCGCCCCAGCCGGAGCGGATCGCTCAACGCACCGCCGCTGCGACCGGCGCCTTGCCGGTGGCGGCCGCCACTTCGCGCTCGGCTTGGGTGAAGCCATAGGCAGGGACGATCTCGCCGGTCCGGTCAACGACGTCGGCCCAGCCCGCGACGACCTGCTCGCCGGCATCGGCCGCGCGGCCTATCTGGATGCCGTCGGTCAGCGTGATGTGCGCGGCGGCGAAATGCCCGGCGCCGGCGCAGAGGATCGCGCGGGTAGGGGCGTCGTCGCCGACCAGGGCGAGCAGGCCGGGACTCACAAGATCGGGTGCCAGCATCTCCAGGCTCTCCGTCGAGAGCACCCCCTCGGTCATGCCGGTCGCGGCGGTGGGGGCCAGGCTGTTGACCCGGATGCCGTATTTCTCGCCTTCGATCGCCAGCGTCTGCATCAGCCCGACCAGCGCCAGCTTGGCGGCGCCGTAATTCGCCTGGCCGAAATTGCCGTACAGGCCCGAGGAGGAGGTGGTCATCACGATCCGCCCGTAATTCTGCGCGCGCATCTGCTCCCACACCGCCTTGCAGCAGATCGCCGCGCCGATCAGGTGGACGTCCACCACCAGGCGGAAATCGTCGATGCTCATCTTGGCGAAGCTCTTGTCGCGCAGGATGCCGGCATTGTTGACCAGGATGTCGATCCGGCCCCAGCGGTCGACGGTCTCGGCGACCATCGCGGCGATGCGCGCCTCGTCGGTCACCGATGCGGCAAAGGCGAGGGCATCGCCCCCGGCGGCGCGAATCTCGGCAGCGACCGCGTCTGCAGCGGGCTGGGACAGGTCGTTGACCACGACCTTCGCGCCCTTGCTCGCCAGGTACAGCGCATGCGCGCGCCCCAGTCCCCCGCCCGAACCCGTCACTACTGCTACACGACCCGCCAGCGACATCCCGCTCTCCGTTCCTGATTTGACGGGAGGCTTCGTAGCGCTGCAATCATTCACTCGCAAGAGAGCGAAGCGGTTCGGGTTATTTCCCGCGCCTGCAGATCTCCAGGAAGCCGGCGGCCATGAACGAGGCCATCCGCTCCTTCACCGCGGCGAAGTCGTCCGAATGGCACAGGCCGTGAGAGAGCTTGTCGATGCGGCCCGTGCGGGCGAGGGTGAGCATCAGCGCGCCGGTGACGAAGTGATAGCCCCAGAAGATGTCCTCCTCGGCACAGTCGGGCAGGGCCTGTTTGAGCAGCCCGATCAGGCGGAGCACGACGGGGTCGAAATGCGCGTCCATCAGGTCGGCGCCCCAGGCCGGGGTGTTGGCGACCTGCGCGCCGAGCTTGGCATAGTTCTTCCAGCCCTCGCCACCCTGGATATAGGTGTCCAGGTCGGTGTCGAGGAACGCCCGCAGCGCCCCCTCGACGGTCGGCTTGCCCCTGGCCTCGGCCTCATAGGCGTCGAGCGCCTGCATCCGCCGCTCGCTGGTCACCACCGCCCGCCTGGCGAACACCGCGTCGAACAGCGCCTTCTTGTCGGCGAAATAGTAGTTGAGCAACGTGTGGTGGACGCCCACCTGCTTGGCGACGTCCTTCAGCGTGACGCCATAGAGCCCGTGCTGCGAGAACAACTCCTCGGCAGCGTCGTAGATCTGCTCCATCGTCTCGGCGCGCTGCTCGGCCTTGCGCGAGCGGCGAACGGGCTTGGCGGTTTCGGTCACCTCCCGTCCATCCCGTCTGGCGCGGCCATCGTCAAGCCTTCGTGCGGATATTCACACGCGTGATAGTGTATGTTGACAGCGTCGCGCGCTTGCCCGCATGATGCATCCAAGGCGGAAAACCCGCCAGGGAGAGAGGACGCGTGGAAACTCAGGCAGGCGGCGCCCGCCGCTGGATCGTGCTCGTCACGCTCACTTTCGTCTATGTCCTCAACTTTCTCGACCGGCAGCTGCTCGGCATTCTCGCCAAGCCGATCCAGGACTCGCTCCACGTCACCGACAGCCAGCTCGGACTGATCGGCGGGCTCTATTTCGCGATGTTCTACTGCTTCATCGCGATCCCCGTCGGCTGGCTTGCCGACCGTACCAGCCGCGTGACCATCCTGTCGCTCGCCTGCGCGATCTGGAGCGCCGCGACGATCGCCTGCGGCCTGGCGACCAGCTACACCCAGCTGGTCGTCGCGCGCATGACCGTCGGCTTCGGCGAGGCGGGCGGGGTGCCGCCCAGCTACGCGATCATCACCGACACCTTCCGGCCCGGCGAGCGCGGCACCGCCTTCGGCATCTTCAACCTCGGCCCGCCGATCGGCGCGGCATTGGGCATCGCGTTCGGCGCCTCGATCGCGGCTTTGCTCGACTGGCGCATCGCCTTCATCGCGATCGGCGCGGTCGGCGTGGTCACCGCGATCCTCGTGCCCCTGATCGTCCGCGAGCCGAAGCGCGGCGCGACCGACTTGGGCGCCCCCGTCCAGCCCGCTGCTGCCAAGGCGCCCTTCTGGGGCACCTGCACGATGTTCTTCCGCCACCCCGTGCTGATGCTCGCCGCCCTCGGCAGCGGCGCCACCCAGTTCGTCACCTATGGCCTGGGCAATTTCGCGGTGCTGTTCCTGATCCGCGAAAAGGGCATGACCCTGCCCGAGATCGCGATCTGGTACGCGCTGGTCGTCGCCATCGGCATGGGCGCCGCGATGCTGATCTCGGGCCGCGTGATCGACCGGCTGAGCCGCCGCAGCCGCACCGTCTATGCGCTCGGCCCGGCGATCTCGCTCGCCGTGGCGCTGCCTTTTTACCTGGCGTTCGTCTGGGCGCCGGCCTGGCCGCTCGCGCTGCTGCTGCTGACCATCGTCAACTGCTTCAACTATTTCTACCTCTCCGCCTCGGTCGCGCTGGTCCAGGAGGAAGTCCGCCCCGACCAGCGCGTGCTCTCGGGCGCGCTGCTGCTGCTGGTGATGAACTTCATCGGCCTCGGCCTCGGGCCCACTTATGTGGGCGCCGCCAGCGATTGGTTCAAAAACCACGGCCATGAACACGGCCTCCAGCTCGCCCTCTATACCCTGTCGCCCTTCTACCTGATCGCGATCGCGCTCTTCCTCACGCTCGCCCGGGTCCTCCGCGCCGAGCAGACCGCAAAGGTGCCTGCATGAAGCCGTTCCGCCACGCCGCCCTCGCCGCCGCGCTGCTGCTCTCGGGCACCGCGCTTGCCCAGGAGCCGGTGGTCGACGCACCCTCGGGATCGGTGAGCGGCACGCTCGAGGGCAGCATCCGCGCCTTCAAGGGCATTCCCTATGCCGTGCCCCCGGTCGGCGGCATGCGCTGGCGCCCGCCCGCGCCGATGCAGCCCTGGACCGGCACCCGCGCCGCGAAGGAGTTCGGCCCCGCCTGCGTCCAGCCCCAGGCCAAGACGCCGACCTCGGTCTATTCCCCGCCCGCCCCGATGCCGGTGAGCGAGGATTGTCTGACGCTCAACATCTGGGCACCGGCGAACGCGAAAAAGGCCCCGGTCTTCTTCTGGATCCATGGCGGCGCGCTCTCGGGCGGCTCCAGCCGCGAGCCGATGTATGACGGCCGCAAGCTCGCCGAGCAGGGCATGATCGTCGTCTCGATCAACTACCGCCTCGGCGTGCTCGGCTGGCTCGCCCATCCGCAGCTCTCGGCGGAATCCCCGCAAAAGGTCTCGGGCAATTACGGCCTGCTCGACCAGATGGCGGCGCTCGCCTGGGTGAAGCACAATATCGCGGCGTTCGGCGGCGATCCGGCCAAGGTCACGATCGCAGGCGAGTCCGCCGGCGGGCTCAGCGTGATGTTCCTGATGGAATCCCCGCTCGCCCGGGGCACCTTCCACCAGGCGATCGCCCAGAGCGCGTACATGGTGACGATGCCGAACCTCAGGAAGGAAGCGTACGGCACCCCCTCGGCCGAGGCGATCGGCACGATGCTCTCCGCCGGCCTCCAGGCGCCCAACCTCGCCGCGCTGCGCGGGATGGACGCCCAGGCGATCACCGACGGCGCCGCCAAGCTCGGCTTCTTTCCCTTCGGCGTGGTCGACGGCCTCGTCCTGCCCAGCCAGATGGTCGAGGCGTTCGACCAGGGCAAGCAGGCCCCGGTGCCGATCCTCACCGGCTTCAACCAGGGCGAGATCCGCTCGCTCCGCATGCTCGCGCCCAAGGCCCCGGCGACGCCCGAGGAGTATGAGCAGGCCATTCGCGAGAAGTACGGCGAGTTCGCCGACGCCTTCCTCAAGCTCTACCCGGCGGCGACCTACAGGGAGAGCATCCTCGCCACCACCCGCGACGCGCTCTATGGCTGGACCAGCGAGCGCCTCGCCCGCAGGCAGGCTGCGCTGGGCAAGCCGGCCTATGTGTACCTGTGGGACCACGGCTATCCGGCGATGGACGGCAAGGACCTCCACGCCTTCCACGCCAGCGAGCTGCCGTACGTCTTCGGCAACCTCACCCCGCTGCCGCCGCTCTGGCCGGAGATCCCCGAAAGCGACCGCCCGCTGTCCGACGCGATGCTCGGCCATTGGGCGAGCTTCGTGAAGAGTGGCAACCCGGGCACCGCCTGGCCCGCCTTCGGCAAGGACCGGGCCTATCTCCACATCACCGACGCGCCAAAGGCCGAGACCGGCCTGATGCCCGGCATGTACGACCAATACGAAGCCGTGGTCTGCCGCCGCCGCGCGGCCGGGGTGGCGTGGAACTGGAATGTCGGCCTGGCCTCGCCCAAGCTCCCGGCCAAGGCCAAGGGCTGCGATTGATCCTCAAAAAAAGCCCCTCCCCTTCAGGGGAGGGGTTGGGGTGGGGCATGTGTCTCACCGAGACTTTCGCCCGCGGACAGCCCCCACCCCAAACCCCTCCCCTGAAGGGGAGGGGCTTAAGGAGACAAGTAACGGACTTTCCCCGGCGAAGGCCGGGGCCCAGACTAAGCAGCGCGCGGCGAAGACGCGCCAAGGCGCGTGATTTCAAGGACTGGACCCAGGCCTTCGCCGGGGAAAGGGGAGGGGCTACCGCACCATCCAGCCTCAAGGCGTGGCGTACGACGCAACCGTCACTCCACCCAATAACCGTCATCCCGGCGAAAGCCGGGATCTCAGGCGATGGCGTGGGGACGGAGCCGCACGAGATCCCGGCTTTCGCCGGGATGACGGGAAGGGGCCAGCACCACCCATCGTCACCCCGGCCTTGTGCCGGGGTCCACTGTGCCGCAATTCCTGTCTGCGAGCCCCTTGTCCAGTGCTCGCCTCCCGGTGGACCCCGGAACAAGGCCGGGGTGACGGGTGGAGGGAACCTACCGCCCCACCTTCCGCCCAGCGATCCGCCCCTCCGCGAAATCCTCCCGCAGCCTTTTCTTGTCGATCTTCCCCGAAGCCGCCAGCGGCATCGCCGGCACCTCGGCGACCTCGCCCGGGATCCACCAGTCGGCGACCTTGCCTCGCAGCATCTCGAGCAGCGCGCGCGGATCCTCGCCCTGGCTCTCGACGATCAGCACCGGCCGCTCGCCCCATTTATCGTCGGTCCGGGCGATCACCGCGACATGCCGCACCGACGGATGCGTGCCGACGATCGCCTCGATCTCGTTGGGATTGATCCACTCGCCGCCCGACTTGATCAGGTCCTTGGCGCGCCCGCAGATCGTCAGGTTGCCGGCGGTGTCGATCATCGCCAGGTCGCCAGTGTCGAAATAGCCCTCGCCATCCAACGCGCTTTCCTCGGCGCGGAAATAGCGCTCGATCACGCTATGCCCCTTCACCTTGAGGTGCCCCAGCACGTTGCGCTGCGGCACGAGCGTGTTGCCTTCCGCATCGGTCAGCTTCAGGTCCAGCCCCATGATCGGCCGCCCCGAAGCGGGCGCCGCATCCTCGGGCAGATCCCTTGGCGCGATCGCGCCGACCGGCGAGAGCTCGGTCATCCCCCAGCTCGTCTGCACCCGCGCGCCAAGTTTCTCCTCCAGCCGGCGGAGCAGTGCATCGGGGCAGCTCGATCCGCCGATCAGCAACCGCTCCAGCGTCGGGAAGGCCTCGCCGCTCGCCTCGGCCCGGTCGGCCAGGGTCAACCAGACGGTCTGGACGCCGACAGCGACAGTCACGCCTTCGTCGCGGATCAGCCGCGCCAGGCTCGGCCCGTCGAGCGTCCGCCCGGGCAGCACCAGCCTGGCCCCCGCTGCCGGGGCGGCGAAGGGCATGCCCCAGCCATTGGCGTGGAACATCGGCACGCCGAGCAGCAACGTGTCGCGCGCGGTGATCGCCACCGCGTCGGCCTGCAGCGCGCGCAGCGTGTGGAGATAGTTGGAGCGGTGGGTATAGACGACGCCCTTGGGGCTGCCCGTCGTGCCGCTGGTATAGCAAAGGCCAGCGGGGGCGTTCTCGTCGAACGCCCCCCAGGCGGCCGCGGCACCATGCGCCTCCAGCAAGGCGTCATGATGCCAGACCTGCACCCGGTGCGACCCGAGGGTGCCGATATCCGCGGCCGGTGCGTCCAGAACGATCACATGCTCGATCGTCGGGCAGTGCGGGATCAGCTCGGCGGCGAGCGGCACCAGGTCGGCGGCCACCGCCAGCACCCGGTTCTCCGCCTCGTTCACCATCGCCGCCAGATGCGCCGCGGTCAGCCGCGGGTTGAGCGTGTGGCACACCAGCCCCATGCCCATCGCCGCATAATAGATCTCGAAATGGTGGATCGTGTTCCAGGCGAGCGTGCCGACCACCTCGCCCTGGCGCAGCCCCAGCGCGGCCAGCGCGCCCGACATAAGGTTGCTCCGCTCGCGCAGCGCCGCATAGGTCGAGCGCCTGACGACCGTGCCCGCATCGGCCTCGACGACCTCGCAGTCCTGGAACCACTTGGCGGCATGATCGAGGAACTTGTCTACTGTCAGGCCGAAGGGCTGCATGAAGTCTGGGACGCTTTCGACAGAAGGAAAGGCCGCCGGAGAGGCGCCGGCGGCCAGGGTGGGATCAGAAGGTCTTGAGCAGCTTGACGCCATACTGGCGGGGCGGGCCCGCGAAGTAGAGGCCGGAGTTCAGCGCCGCCGGATAATGCTGGTCGGTCAGGTTGGTGCCGTACAGGGTCACGGTCCAGCTCTTGTGCTGATAGGCGAGCTGCGCGTTCAGGATGTTGCGCGCCTCGAGATGGTCGCCGCGCGACACGTTCTGGAACAGCGTCGCCCACTGGTCGCCGACATGGCCGAAATTCGCCCGCGGGGTGATCTTGTCGCCATTGCCCAGCTCGACCTCGTACTGCGCCCCCAGGTTGAAGGTCAGGTTGGGCGCATAGGTCTGGCGGCGGCCGTTCAGGTTGATGCAGTTGGCCGCATTGGTCGGGCTGCCGGTGCGCGGATCGCAGGCGCCGGCGGCTGCGATCCGGGGATCGCTGGCATAGAAGGTGCCCAGCTCGCTCTTCAGCACGTTGACGCCGGCATCGAGCTGCAGCTTGCCGAAATGGAACTCGGCCTCGGCTTCGAAGCCATAGATCTTGGTGCTGTTCGGCACGTTCAGCTCGATCCCGAAGGTCGGGAAGGTCGGATAGCCGATGATGACCTGGAAGTTCTTGTAGTCGTTGTAGAAGCCGGTGATCGTCGTGCGGACCTTGCCGCCCGCCCAGTTCGCCTTCCAGCCGGCTTCGTAGGACGTCACTTCCTCCGGCTCGAACGGCGCCGGATTGCCCAGGCCCACCGGTACGTTGAGTCCGCCCGGGCGGAAGCCGGTGGCGACGAAGCCATAGAGATACTGGGTGTCGCTCGCCTTCCAGCCCAGCGAGACCTTGTACGAGACGTTGTCCGACTTCACCTGCTGGTCCTGCCGGATGTACGTGCCGTACTGCTGCACATCGACATGGTTGGTCGACTGGCTGGCGGTGTAGCGGATGCCCGCATCGATCTTCAGCCGCGGCGTGATCGCGAAGCCGATCTGGCCGAACGCGGCCAGCGAGCGGGTCGGGTTGGTGCCCTGCAGCTTGTACTGGAACTGCGGCAGGTTGAACGGATAGGCCGTGTCTATGATGAACTGGTACGGCCTGCGGAAATAATAGTCGTTCCACAGGCCGAAGGCGCCGAGCAGCCAGGTGACGCGGCCGGTATCGGGCGAGATCAGGTTGAGCTCGGTGGTCACCTGCTGCTCGTCGACGCTGTCATAGAAGGTGCTGATGCCGGTCGCGGTGCCGTCCAGGTCCGCGCGGTACATGGTGTTCGCCCATTGATAGCTCGAGACCGAGCGCAGCTTCATCCCACCGCCCAGCTCATATTCGGCCTTCAGCGTCGAGCGGACGAACTCGTCGCGCGCCGCCTGGGGCGCGTTGAACGACACGTCGAACAGGTCGCGGTGGTTCGGGTTGGGCGTCGAGGTGCCGGGCAGCGTCTCGAAATAGGTCGAGAAGGGCGTGGCCGGATAGGCGCCCATGTCGAGATGGCCGAGATCCGTCTTCCACAGGATCGACAGGCGGTCGGTCGGCTTCCACAGGAAGCTGATGCGGCCGGCCATGATGCCGACATTGCCCTTGTCGAACGGGTAGGGCGCGCCGTTCGGGCCGGTGATGTTGTAGAAGGTGTCGCGGCGCGAGGCGTAGAGCGCGACGCGCGCGGCCAGGGTGTCGCTCAGCGGCAGGTTGACCGCGCCCTGGAAGCCGGCGTCGTTGTAGTTGCCATAGTTCAGGTTGAAATAGCCGTGGATGCCGCCGCCGATGATCGGGTCATTGGTGTTGACGAACACCGCGCCGCCGGTGGCGTTCTGGCCGACGATCGTGCCTTGCGGTCCCCTCAGGACCTGGATGTTGGCGATGTCGTAGTAAGGCTCGCCCTGCACATAGCCCGGGAAGGTCGGTACCCCGTCGCGATAGGTGATCACGCCCGTGGTGGTCTGGGTGTTGTGCTCGGCCTTGCCGATGCCGCGGACGTTGAAGTCGTTGCCCTGGCCGAAATTATTGACGACGACGCTGGGCATCGCGAACTGCAGCGCGTCGACATTGGCGACGCCCTTGTTGTCCAGCTGGGTGCCCGAAAGGACCGAGGCGGAGACCGCGGTGGTCATCAGATTCTCGTTGCGGCGCTGCGCGGTGACGACGATCTCGCCATCTTCCGTGTCCGAAGTGTTCGCTTGTGCAGGGGCATCCTGCGGTTCGGGGGCAACGGTCTGCGCCGCGGCCGCGCCGCTCCAGACCAGGGCCAGCGCCGATGCGCCGGCCAGCAACGGGCGATAGTTCATTCGGGTCCCTCCCACATCCATCTCCAGACGCGCTCTTCGTCGCGATGGCGGGAAGGATGCCGCAAAGCCGAAGGGCTTGCAATACTAATTCACTCATGAGTGAATATGTGGGTCCAGACAGTCGACCGGCGCCAACTTAGCGCCCTTTGGTGTCCGCAATGTCCTGGAGCCCGGGCCCGGCTCCGGCCCCGCCCGATACGGGCAGCTAGAAGATCCGCCGCGCCGACAGCAGCAGGGTCCGCCCCTCGGGATCGAGATAGGCCCCCTGATAGGCGAGCGGGGTCGCCCCGCTGGCGTCGGTCACTTTCTGCCGCGTGTCCAGCAGGTTGGCGATCGACAGGCTCACCCTGGTGCCGCGCGCCCAGCCCTGCCCGTGGAAGCGGTTGGCCAGATTGGCGAACACCCTCAGCTCGAGGGTCGCCAGCGCCCCGAAGCGCAGGTCGCCGGCCGGCGAGGTGCCGGTCACCTCGGCCGCGCTCTTCCAGCTGCCCGACAGGCGCACGCCCAGCCCATTGTCGATCACCCCGGTGTTGAGCTGGACATTGTGCCGCGCCCGCGGGGTGCCGCCCAGCGTCCCGCCGTCCATCAGGTCGATCGGCGCAAGTCCTTCGCGCAGCACGATTTCATCCTTCAGGATGACGCTGTGATAGAGCGAGAATTGCAGCCGCGCGCCATTGTCGCTGCCCCCGCCCATCGGCCCGCCACGAAAGCCGCCCGGCGGCGGCCCGAACCCGCCCGGAGGCGGCCCAAATCCCTCGGGCGGCGGCCCTCCCGGGGGCGGCCCGAAGCCCTCCGGCGGCCCCTCGAAACCGCCCGGCCGGCCGGGGCCGGAGGGGTCGCGCAGCTCGCGGCCATTGACCACGATATCGCCATCCTCGGCGGGCGGGCGCCCGACATCGGGACCCAAGGGCGGGCCGTCGTAGCGGGTCTCCCCGTTCGGCCGTCCGCCCTCGGGCCGGTCGCGCATCCAGGGCGGCCGGAAGCCCGGAGGGGGCGTCGGTCGCCTGGGCGCGCGCAGGACCTGGGTGAAGGTGATGCCCCAGCGCAGCTGCTCGCGGTCCTCGCGAGCGATATTGACTGCGCGGGTGTCGATGCTGGTCAGCTGGCTGGCGGCATCCCGTTCGAAATGCTCGGGAAAAGCCTCCTCAAGCGCCGCGGACCCATCGGCGATGCTGATGATCGCATTCTCGGTACGGCTGCTGTTGTAGTTGGCGGTGAAGCTCAGGTTGAGCCTGGTCCAGGGCTTGGCGGTGAGCCCAAGCTTGACCACGTGCCGGTCATCGGCCTTGAGCAGCGGGTTGCCGCCCGAGATCCGGCTGACAGTCACCGTCTGGCCGGTGGCATAGTCATAGGCGCGGACATTGTCGGTGATCACCAACGCGTCGCCGCGCTGGGCGAGGGTGGGGGCCACCCGGTCCTCGTTGACCGCCGCGATCAGGCTGAGGCCGGTCACCGGGGTCCAGTTCAGCCCATAGCCGAAGGTGCCGAGCGTCCCATAGTCGGAGACCTGGGTGATCCCGCCGTTGAGGTTGGCGGTCAGCTTGCCGAGAAAGGGCAGCACGCCCCTGGCACGGCTGGCAAGCGGCAGGTCGAGGCTGATCTGGCCGCCCGCGTTGGTCCGGCTGCTATCCCCGGACGTGGCCATGCCGCCCAGCCTGCTGCGGGTGCTCAGTGCGCTGAAATCGCTGCTCAATCTCAGGCTCACTGCCGCATCGCCGGCGGGCAGGCCGAGCAGCTTGCCATTGACCAGCAGGCTGGCATCGCCGGTGTCGGTCAGCGTGCTGGCCCGGTCGGTGCCGATCAGCCCCGCATCCGCGCGGTCGGTATCCCGACGGGTATCGGCATGGCTGTAGCTCGCCACCGCCGACAGCCGCCAGCGCTTCGACAGGTCGTGGTTGAGTGTCACCCCGCCACCCACGGTCGTGGTGCGGCTGTCCTGACGCAGCGGATCGTCCGAGAGGAAGGTCGTGGCGCCAAGCGGGAGGCCGTTCAGCCCGTCGCTGGTCGAATAGTCGCCCCGCAGGTTCACCGAGAGATTGGTCCCGGCACTCAGCTGATGGGCCAGATTGGCGTTCAGCCCGTAGCTCCGCGTCGCCGGCTTGAGCGTGCGATAGCTCTGGTCGTCGGTGCCGTCGCCGGCCGTGGTTGCCGGCACCAGGTCGCGCTCGCTCTCGAGCAGCGACGCGCTCGACTTCGCCCGCGCGGCGATGTTCACCCGGTCATTGTCGCGGATGCGGGTATAAGTAAAGTCGCCGCTCTCGTTCTCGCCCTGACCCTCGGTGGCGAACCCACCGGCAAGGTTGGCGACACGCCCTTCGAAGCGCCGGCGCAGGATGATGTTCACCACCTTGCGCTGCGCGTCATAGCCGTACTTCAGCGCGACTTCCTCGGGCAGGATGTCGGCGCGGACGATCGATTCCGTCGGCAGGTCGGATACTTCGTTGATGCCCGAGATGCGCTTGCCGTTGACCAGCACCACCGGGCCCTCGTCCTCGCGACCCTGCGCGCTCGCGGTCTGCTCGGCGATCGCGTCGAGCAGCTCGCTCACCGTGCCGACGCCGTACGCGGCGATATCGGCCGGGCCGAGACGATTCTCCGGCGGGATGTCGCCGATCACCGATCCCGGCGGCGCCTTGCCGGTGACGACGATCTCGTCCTCCTGCGGCTTGGGCGCAGGCTTGTCCTGGGCGTGCGCCGCCGGGGCAAGCGCCACCAGGGCTGCGCCTGCGAGCAGCATGTTCCGGCAATGGGGCATGACGTCAGTCTTCGTCGCGTGGAGGACGTCCCATCGGGCCACCAGGCCCACCCGGACCACCGGGCCCGCGGTCGCGCGGCTCGAGGGCGCGCAGCTCCTCCATGGTCAGCATGCCGTCATGATCGGCATCGGCCGCGTCGAACTTCTTGCGCTCATAGGCGAGCAGCTCGTCGAGCGAGACGCCATTGTCGTAATTGGTATTGGCATTGACGATCACCATCGCGTTGAGCGGCTCGATCAGCCGGCGCAGCGCCATGTCGTCCTCGTCCAGGTCCGGCGCGATGCTCTCGGAGACCGGCCCGCCGATCTCGGCAACCGGCTGGTGCTCGGACGACGCGACCGATCCCATATCGTGCTGCCAGGCGAAGAACTCGGCGGCGCTGATGCTGCCATTGTGGTCGCTGTCGATCCGCTCGAACCGTGCCTTGATCCGCGCGTCGCGGCGCGTGTCGATCACCGACTTGAGCTCCTCGAAGGTGACCAGCCCGTCGCCATTCTTGTCGGCGATGCGGAACATCTCGGTAGTCACCTTGTCGAGCTTCTCGCGCTTGACCGGCTTCATCATCTTCGGGCGCCCGCCACCCGGGCCGCCCGGACCACCGGGAGGGCCGCCGCGGCCATGCCCGCCCGGGCCTCCGCCGCCACCGCCCGGAAAGCCGCCGCCACCGCCGCCCGGCCCCATCTGAGCGAAGGCCGGCGCCGCCATGGTCAGCGCCGCGCCGAACAGAAGGGCGCGCACCGCGCCGGGTTTCGAACCTCGCATCAAATCCCCCGTGAAAGCTCAGCGGCTGCTTTCGGGAAGCGGTCTCACGCGGGAATTTCGGTTTGTTGCAAGGTGGAGAAATCCAGGGTGGGCGGAGGGGCGCACCTCATTCCCTCCGCCCGAGCTGGTTACTTCTGGAGCGCCTTGAAGTCGTCGATCCAGGCATAATTGGGTTGTGCGCTGCCATCGGCATTCGGCTTGATCGTGCGCGGGGCGAACACGCTGTTGAGCAGCCAGGGCGTCTTCTGCGGCCCGAAGTCCGCCGACATCGAGCTGCCCTGCTTGAAGCCATAGGTGGCGACGGCAAGGCGGCCGGTGTCGCGGAACATCTTCACCTGGTTGCGCAGATAATGCTTCCGCCCCTCGAACCACGGGCTCATCGACAGGAAGTCGTCCCATTGCTGCCTGGGGAAGGGTGTCTCCAGCGCGGCCTTGATGATCTGCCAGTTCTGCGCGTTGCGCGGCGCCTGGTACTTGTCGGCAAAGGCCGGCGGGACCGGCTTCTGCATATTGGCCTGCCACCACCAGACCAGCGAGAACTCGGTCACCAGGAACTTCTGCTCGGGACGCATGCGCGGCAGGATATAGTCGAGGAAGGGCCTCGCCGCCTCGATCGCCGGCAGGTGCGGATGGATGTCGACGCCGTCGATCTCTGGCGTCGCCTTCACATATTCGAGCCAGCGCTCGACCGACTGGGTGCGGTTCTTCGCCAGGTCGAGCCGGGTGAGCGAGCCCATATAGAGCCTTGTCCTGCAGCCGCTCGCGCAGTGGGCTGTGCGCCAGGCGATCACATGTGCCGCCATGGCTTCGTAAAAGGCGTTGAGGTCGAGGTCGCGATCCTGCTCGCGGCTCTCGATATAGGGCTCGTTGCCGATCACCAGGATGTCGATCTTGCCCATCACGAGCGGCAGCAGCGCGTCGAGGCGCGCGATCTCGCGTTCGAACTCGGGTGTGCCCGCTCTGGGGAAGTCGCCACGCATATAGGGCCATTTGAGCGACAGGATGGTCTTGCGGCCATGCTGCCCGGCATCGAGTACCGCGCGCACCGCGCCGTGCTCGGCGGCACCCCGGTCGAGCTGCGGCATCGGCACGAACAGGCGCAGCCACCGGGCGTCGGCCTTGTCGAGGTCGCGATAGTCGATGTCCTCGAAATGCTCGTTGTAATTGGCACCGAGCGCACCCTGGGCCAGCGCCCCGCCGGGCAGGCTCAGCAGCGCAGCGGCACCCGCTGCCAGAAGCTTCCGCATCGTATCTCTCTCCCTGTATCAACTTTGCCGGTCTTGCGTTCGCTCAGGGCCGGCTGCGGCCCGTGCGTTCGATCCTGTCGAGCCAGGCGGCCATGCGCGCGGTGCGCCGCGGTTCCTTCGTCGCGAGGTCCACCCGCTCGCCCGGATCCTGCGCCAGATTGTAGAGCTGGTGGCGGGGCAGCGTGCCGATCGCATTGCCATGGAATTCGTGCGGCTCGACGCTGGCGCGGATCAGCTTCCAGTCGCCCGCCCGGATTGCCAGGATACGCGCGCCGCTGCTCGCCACCTTGGCGCCGGTGGTGACCATCAGCTTGGTATCCTCGATCACATGATCCCGGCCGCGATCGGTCTCGCCGAGCAGCGGCGCCAGCATGTCGAAGCTGTCGACTGCGGAATCCTGCGGCATCGATCCGCCGACCAGCCTGGCGAGCGAGGCGGTCAGGTCGACATGGTCGACGAGCGCGCTCGATACATGGCCGGCCCGCACATGTCCCGGCCACCAGCTGATCATCGGCACCCGCGTGCCGCCTTCATAGATGCTGTACTTGCCGCTGCTGAACGGTCCGGCGGGGCGGTGCTTGCCGGCGCGCTCGACCGCCTGATCCTGATAGCCGTCGAACAGGATCGGGCCATTGTCGCTGCTGAAGAGGATCATCGTGTCGTTGGCGATGCCCAGCTTGTCGAGGCTGCGGAGCAGCTCGCCCACCGTCCAGTCGAGCTGGACGATCGCGTCGCCGCGCGGGCCCATGCCGGACTTGCCGACGAAGCGGGGATGCGGCGCCCGCGGCACGTGCGGCTCGTTGACGGCGTAATAGAGGAAGAAGGGCTTGTCCTTCCGCGCCGCCATGAAGTCGATCGCCTTGCCGAGCAGCACGTCGCTCAGTTCCTCGTCCTTCCAGCGCGCCCGTTTGCCGCCGGTCATGTAGCCGATGCGGCTGATGCCGTTGACGATCGTGTTCGAATGCTCGGGATCGGCGCCGAACTTGAGCATTTCGGGGTGATCGAAGCCGGTGGGCTCGTCGCCGATCTTTTCGTGGTAATTGACCTGGATCGGATCGGCTGGGTCGAGATTCACCACGCGCCGGTTCTCGATCAGCACGGTCGGCACGCGGTCGAGCGTCGCCGGCATGAAGAAGCCATAGTCGAAGCCGATGTCGAGCGGGCTGGGGGCGATCTCGCCATTCCAGTCGACCTTGCCGTCGCCAAGGCCGAGATGCCATTTGCCGACGAGTCCGGTGGCGTAGCCCGTCTGGCGCAGCATGGTCGGCAGGGTGAATTTCCCCGGACGGATCAGCGCCGGTGCATCGCCCGGCAGGATCTGGATGCCCGAAGCGCGCCAGGCATAGTCGCCGGTCAGCAACGCATAGCGCGAGGGCGTGCAGGTGGCCGAGGGGGAGTGCGCGTTGGTGAAGCGCGTGCCGCCCGCCGCTAGGCGATCGATGTTCGGCGTGCGGATCGTGGTCGAGCCGTAGCAGCTCAGATCGCCATAGCCGAGATCGTCGGCATAGAGCATGATGATGTTCGGCTTGCGCGTGGCGGTGAACGCGGCACCGGGCAGGGCAACTGCCGCCGCGCTGGCGAGCAACATTCCGCGACGTGTCATCGCTGCCTTCACGATCCTCTCCCTCGTTTCCCACTATAAGCAAACGATACTATTTATAAGATCACAAGCAAATTATCATATCACGAAAGCAAAGCTTGTTTGAGGGGCATGCTCGTCAGGCGGCAAGGGTGGGCTCTTCGTCGCGGGTGCCGGAGTGCCTCACGTGCGGCGCAGTGGGGCATTGCCGTTTGGTACCCGCGCAATGTCCTCGCGCCTTTGGGCGTGGCTTCTGGAAGCGATGGGGACGTCACCTCTTTCAGGTGACTCCGACCAGCCAACGCAACCTCTTCATTGGACTTCTGTCCAGGCGATCGGTCCGGAATGGGCCAGCTTGTCAGAAGATTTGTGGTATGATAATTACGATAGATAAGTTTCAAGAAGAAGAATATATGGGGGAGGCTAAGTGACTAATCAGGCACGTTTTCTGCTCGCGACCACCTCGGCGCTGGGCTTGATGATCATTCCGAATATCGCTGTATCGCAGGAAGCGCCGGGGGCAGTGCCGGCCCAGCAGAACGGGGAATCGGGCGAGATCGTGGTCACCGCCATCCGTCGCAGCCTGGAGACGGCTGCGGCGATCAAGCAGAACTCCGACCAGATGATCGATTCGGTCGTCGCCGAGGATATCGGCAAGCTTCCCGACGTGACTGCGGCGGAATCGCTCGCGCGCATCACCGGGATCCAGGTCGATCGTGCGCAGGGCGAGGCTTCGGGCACCCGGTTGCGTGGTCTGCCGGACCTCACCACCACTTACAATGGCCGCGAGATCTTCACCGCCGAGGGCCGCGCCGTGGCGCTCCAGGACTTCCCGTCGGCGAGCATTGCACGGATCGACGTCTACAAGTCGGCCAGCGCCAATCTGATCGAGCCGGGCATCGCCGGCCTGATCGACGTACGCTCGCGCATGCCGTTCGACTTCAAGACCGGCCGCATCGCCGGCAGCGTCACGGGCGTGCACTGGTACCAGTCGCAGAAGCTCGGGCTCGACGCGAACCTGCTGGTCAGCCAGCGCTGGAACACCGGTCTGGGCGAGATGGGCCTGCTGATCGAAGGCTCCTATGCCGACGTCAACTTCCTCGATTCCTCGCGCAACGTCAGCCAGTCGATCCTGTATCGCACCACCACGCCGGGCTCGGTCGCCGCGCCGATCCGCTACCCGTCGTTCGTCAACATCGACTATGCCACTGCCAAGCGCTGGCGTCCGTCGGCGCATGCCTCGTACCAGTGGCGGCCCAGCAGCAATCTCGAGATCTATCTCGACGGCCTGTTCCAGGGGTTCCGCGGCCGGGGTTCGGGGCGCAACCTCACCATCGGCAGCGGTGTGGCGGCCAATCTCTCCAACGTCACCTATTTCCCGGGCACCAATCTGGTGCAGAGCATGACCGCGACCGCGGGCGCGCTGCCGACCGGGCAGCAGAATGCGATCGACGCCAACACCGACACCTATCAGTTCGGCGGCGGCTTCGTGTGGAAGGCGGACCGGCTGAAGGTCACCGGCGACGTGGCGTGGACCGATTCGACCTACACGCAGAACAATCTGAACTTCAATTACACGCTGACCACCCAGCCCACGCGCACCTTCAACTTCGACACCCCCGCCGGTGCCGGCGGCGGCGTGGTGACGCTCACCAATTTCGACCTGTTCAATCCTTCGCTCTATCGCCTGACCACCTTTACGGACTCGGGCACGCGCACGCATGGGCGCGACATCCAGGCGCGGCTGGACTTCGACTATGCGCTGGGGGATGAGGGCATCACCAACCTTCAGGCCGGCATCCGCTTCAACAGCCGGGACGCCGATTCCCGCGCCTATACGCGTACCGGCACGGCGCCTGCCAACCAGTTCTTCTCGGTGCTGCCGCTGGAATATAGCTCGGTGCCGGGCGGCTTCCGCGGCGACGAGGCGGAGACCGTCCGCTCCTGGCTGACGCCGACGCGCGACAGCATCATCGCGCAGGTCGACTATCTGCGTACCCTCACCGGCCTGACCAAGGGCCGCCCGGGCTGGAACGCGCCGACCTACACCGGCAATGAGAAAGCCTATGCAGGCTATGTCCAGGCGCGCTGCGCCTTCGACATCGGGGTGCCGGTCGACGGCCTCATCGGTTTGCGCGCCGTTCGTACCGAGGACCAGATCAACGGTACCGCCACGGTGACGACGGCGGGCGTGACGACCAACGCGCCGATTGCACGCGACAACAGCTACACCGACTTCCTGCCCAACGTCAGCGCGCGCCTGAAATTCTCGCGCGAACTGCAGCTTCGTGTCGCCTTTACCAAGACCCGCACGCGCCCCGGCTTCGGTAGCCTCAACCCTTCAGTCACCGTCGGTGCACCCTCGACGATCTGCGCTACCGAGCCGACCAGCGCCGATTGCCTTCGCACCGCGTCGGGCGGCAATCCGGACCTGAAGCCGATCGAATCGACCAACTATGACGCGTCGTGGGAATATTACTTCACCCGCGACGGCTCGATCACGCTGGGTGCGTTCCACCGCGACCTGACCGGCTTCATCAACAGCACCACCACGCAAGTCATCGACCCGACCTATGGCCGCCTGAACATCACCCGCCCGGAAAATGGGGGCAAGGGGCACATTCGCGGCATCGAGGCGGGCTTCCGTACCTTCTTCCGGGCGCCCTGGCTGCCGAAGTGGACGCGCGATTTCGGCGTGCTGGCGAACTATACCTATCTCGACCACAAGTCGGAGCTGGCGCCGACGCTGGCGAAGACCTTGCCCGGGATGCAGCCGCTTTCCGGCGTGTCGAAGCACCTCGCCAATGCCTCGATCTTCTACGAGAACCGCTTCCTGTCGCTGCGCGCCGCGTACAACTACCGGTCGGACTTCGTAGTGAGCTATGGCCAGGTCGCCGACCCGGCGCTGAACAACGCGCTCGGGCCGACGCTGCCGGTGAAGGAGAAGGGCCGTGGCACGCTCGACCTCTCCGCCACGCTCAATCCCACCAGCAAGATCGCGATCAACTTCAGCGTGTCGAACCTGCTGGGCACCGCGGCGACCAACAGCCGCCAGTTCGACTATAACAGCCCGGACGACGTCTATCCGTGGCAGACGCGCTTCCTCGAGAGCGTCTACCGCCTGGGCGTCCGCTTCCGGCTCTGAGCCGCATAACCGGCAATGGGCGGCGTCGCGAGGGAAGGCCTTTCCCGAGCGGCGCCGCCCCACGTTCGAACACCCATGAGGAAGCAAGCGTGAAGCATCTTCTGGCCGCGGCGCTGGCCGCCACTTCGCTGATCCCGGCACAGGCACTTGCCCAGCAGGCGGCGCCCGCGGCGCGGCCGCCCGCCGACGACATCTTCCTCGATCACCCTTCGCAGGACCGCAACGCGACGGTGATGCCGGCGCCCGACGCGATGCCGGTGCGGTCGTTCTTCAATGCCCACGCGATCACCGACGCCTCGGTCGCGCAGGCCGCTGACGGGCGCTGGTTCGTCACCGGCACGGTGATCCGCGACGGGCGGCGCGACGGCATCCAGCTCTGGTCCTCGCCCGATGACGGCAAGCACTGGACCGCGCTCGGCGTCGTCCATGGTGCCGGTCACCGCTATGTCGCGCCGGACATCCAGATCCGCGGTGATCTCGTCCAGCTCGCCTTTGCCGACGACAATGGCTGTGCGCACATCGCCCGCGGCTCGCTCGCCAACCTCAAGGGCGGGTTTGCCGAGAGCCCGTGCCTGGTGCCGGACGTGGCCGACGTCTCGTCGTTCATCGACGAGGATGGCGCCAATTACCTGCTCTGGGGCGGCGGCCATATCGCCAGGATCGCCCCCGACTTCTCGAAGCTTGCCGAGGCATCGCGCTTCCTCAAGCCCGATCCGGCGCTGTTCAAGGTCGATCCGCCGGCGGGCAAGGACTGGCCCGTGCGGCTGCGCATCGGCAAGGCCGGCGCCTCGATGTTCCGGGACGGCGACCAATATGTGATCACCGCCAGCGAAGTGACCGGCCGGATGCGCACCGCCACCGACGACCTCTACATGGCGACCGGCCCTTCTCCCTATGGCCCGTTCAGCAAACGCATGCTCGCCGTGCCGCATGCCGGGCAGAGCAACGTGATCCGCACGCGGGATGGCAAGCTGGTCGCCAGCTACAATCCGCGCTGCGAGGACGATTTCGCGATGTTCTGCGAGCAGATCGGCCTCGTGCCCCTGGAGCGCGCCGAGGATGGCCGCATCCGCCAGGCGGCCTCGGTGCTGACCGAGAACAGCGCGGTCGCCGATCGCCAGGCGCTGGTGACCGACGAGATGATGCGCGACCCCTCGGTCACGATGGGCGGGGACGGTGCCTATTATCTGGTCGGCACGCAAAAGGGCTTCGGCTTCCAATATCCGGACGGCGGGGTGAACCTCTATCGCTCGACCGACCTCAAGACCTGGGTCTCGCAGAAGAAGATGATCTTCGACTGGAAGGGCCTTGGCTATGACTTCAAGAACGTCGCCGAGCTCTGGGCGCCGGAGATCCACTGGTCGGCCCGGGACAAGACCTATTACCTCGCCTTCTCGGTGATGGAGCGCGGGGTAGGGGGCAAGTCCTGGCTGTTCCGATCGACCAGCGGCAAGGCGATCGGGCCCTATGTCAACACCCGTGCCAGCTACGCCGTGGAGGGCATCGACGCCTTCCCGTTCGAGGACGAGAGCGGCTTCTACCTGCTCTGGGGCGGCGGGCGGATCGGCAAGCTCAACGCGAAGCGCGACGGGTTCGAGGGCGAGGTGAAGCGCCTGGTCGACACGGACGGCGAGAATGTCGGCTATGAGGGCAACGGCCTGATCAAGGTGAAGGGCACCTATTTCCTCACCGGCGCCGAGTGGAACGGGCCGCTGCGCACCGACGGGACGTACGACATGATGTACGGCACGTCGAAGTCGCTGATGGGGCCGTACAGCAAGCGCCGGCTCGCCGTACCGCATGGCGGGCACGGCACTGCCTTCCGCGATGCCCAGGGCCATTTCTGGTACACGCTGTTCGGCAACGACACGACCGCGCCCTGGCGCCGCCACTTCGGCCTGGTGCCGATCGAAGTGAGCGAGGACGGCATCCGCGTCCCCCAGATCGAGCGCTGATCCCCGATACCGGACCGAGCCTCTCCGTCGGCTCCACACTCAGGCCCCGGCGCTTTGCCGGGGCCTTTTTGTTGTTCCTACGCCTGGCGCCCGGGCGACTCGCTAAAGGACACGAAGTACACGCCCAAAGCGGGTTTTCCCGGCGCCAAAGTTGACACAGTTCCCGCAGACGCGCCGCATCTCGCAAGATTCTTGCGTGGGCGGGATCCTATTGTTCCTACGGTTTGAAAGAGCGGTCGGGTGACGAGCCCGACCACGTGAGCCAAGCAGGCGAAATCCTACATTGCAACCCGGCCTGGCCCTTCCGTCATCCCGACGAAAGTCGGGATCTCAGGAGAGGACGCGGGGAAGGAGCCGCACGAGATCCCGGCTTTCGCCGGGATGACGATTGGTTCGCTCTAGAAGCTGAACGGCTCGGTCTCACGGCGTTCGGCGAGGAGGAAGGCGTCGGCGACGAGCCGCATCGGGCGGACGTCGACTTCGCTGGTGCCGTTGGCGATGAACTCGGCGAAGCGGGCATAGAGGCGCGGATATTCCTGGTCCGCCTCGGTGCATTCGGCCTCACCCGGCAGCTGGAGCACGCTGCCGCCGAGCGACAGGCGCAGCGTGCCGGCATCGGTGTCGACTTCGATGTCCCAGGTCTGCGGGCCGGTCTGGAGGAAGTCGAACGAGGCGCGGCCCTTCGCATCGCCGCAGCGCAGCTGCAGCTCGGCGGCGAGCGGGCCGGCGCGGCCCATCGGTACGTCCATCGTCGCAGCCTCGACGAACAGCGGGGCGGGGAGGATCGCCGTGGCGATCGACAGGGCGTTGATGCCCGGATCGAACACGCCGAAGCCGCCGGGCGCGAGGATCCATTCCTGGCCCGGATGCCAGCGGCGGATGTCCTCGCGCCAGTCGATCCGCACCGCTTTGATCTCGCGGCGCGACAGCCAGGCGCGCGCCGGGCCGACACCAGCTGCCTCGCGCGAATGCCAGCTGGTGAACAGCGTTACGTCCTTCTCGCGGGCGAACTCGGCCAGCGCCTCGATCTCCGAGAGTGTCGCGGCCGGCGGCTTTTCCAACATCACGTGCTTGCCGGCGGCGATGGCGATACGGGCAAGGTCGTGGCGGCCCTCGGGCGGGGTGCAGAAGGAGACGGCATCGAGCTCGGTGCCGGCGATCATCGCCGCGGTGTCGGGATAATTGGGCACGCCATCGACCCGGCCGTGGCGGCTGGCGATCGCCGCCAGCTCGAAGCGATCATTCCCGGAAATGGCCGGAAGATGCTGATCACGCGCGATTTTTCCGATGCCGACCAGGCCTAGGCGAAAGCGGTGCACCCTTAACTCCCTTTTATACGATATATATGCTTCCTATCCGCGGCGAACCACTCTATCAAGTGCGACACGCATTTGAACGAGCCGAGCGACGACGGCTGATTTGGGAAGAGGGTAGTATATGGCCGGGGCCGGTGGAGTCGAAGCGAAGCGCACCAATTTGCGGTCGCGCGCCTGGTTCGACGACCCCTCCAACCCCGACATGACAGCGCTGTACGTAGAGCGCTACCTCAACTTCGGCATCAGCCTGGAGGAGCTGCAGTCGGGCCGCCCGATCATCGGCATCGCCCAGACCGGCAGCGACCTGACCCCGTGCAACCGCCATCACCTCGAGCTGGCGAAGCGCGTGCGCGAGGGCATTCGTGATGCGGGCGGCATCGCGCTGGAGTTCCCGACCCACCCGATCCAGGAGACCGGCAAGCGCCCGACCGCGGGGCTCGATCGCAATCTCCAGTATCTGAGCCTGGTCGAGGCGATCTTCGGCTATCCGATGGACGGCGTCGTCATGACCATCGGCTGCGACAAGACCACGCCGGCCTGCCTGATGGCGGCGGCGACGGTGAACATTCCGGCGATCGCGCTCTCTGTGGGGCCAATGCTCAACGGCTGGTTCAAGGGCGAGCGTACCGGATCGGGCACGATCGTGTGGAAGGCGCGCGAGATGCTCGCGGCCGGCGAGATCGATTACAAGGGCTTCATCGAGCTGGTCGCCAGCTCGGCGCCATCGACCGGCTGGTGCAACACCATGGGCACCGCGACGACGATGAACTCGCTGACCGAGGCGCTCGGCATGTCGCTGCCGGGCTCGGCGGCGATCCCCGCGCCGTATCGCGACCGCGCCGAATGCGCCTATCACACCGGCGTGCAGATCGTCGAAATGGTGCATGCCGATCGCAAGCCCTCCGACATCCTCACCCGCGAAGCGTTCCTCAACGCGATCCGCGTCAACTCGGCGATCGGCGGATCGACCAATGCGCCGATCCACCTGAACGCCATTGCCCGCCATATCGGCGTCGAGCTGACGCTTGAGGACTGGGAGGCGCATGGCGCCGACGTGCCGCTGGTGGTGAATTTGCAGCCGGCGGGGAAGTATCTGGGCGAGGATTTCTACCGCGCCGGCGGCGTACCCGCCGTGATGGGGCAGCTGTTCCGCGCCGGAATGCTCGACGGCAGCGCACTGACCACCAACGGCAAGACGGTGGAAGAGAATATCGCCACCGCCACCGCGAGCGACCCCGATGTGATCTACCCGCTCGAGGCGCCGCTTAAGGAAGCAGCCGGCCTGACCGTGCTTTCGGGCAATCTGTTCGACAATGCGGTGATGAAGCTGAGCGTGCTCTCGGACGAGTTCCGCAACCGCTATCTGTCCGACCCCGAGAATCCCGATGCGTTCGAGGGCACCGCAATCGTGTTCGACGGGCCGGAGGATTATCACCGGCGCATCGACGATCCGGCGCTGGGTGCCGACGATCATTCGATCCTGATCATGCGCGGGGCGGGCCCGGTTGGCTATCCGGGCGGCGCCGAGGTGGTCAACATGCGCCCGCCGGTGGCGCTGATCCGCGCCGGCGTGCATGCGCTGCCCTGCCTGGGCGATGGGCGCCAGTCGGGCACGTCGGGTAGCCCTTCGATCCTCAACGCCGCGCCTGAGGCCGCGGTGGGCGGCGGGCTCGCGCTGGTGAAGACCGGCGACCGCATCCGCATCGACCTGAAGAACCGCACCGCCGACATGCTGGTCGATGACGCCGAACTGGCCGCCCGCCGCGCCGCGCTGGCGATCGACTATGTGCCCGAGGCGCAGACGCCCTGGCAGGAGATCCACCGCGACCTGGTCGGCCAGTTCGATGGCGGCGCGGTGTTCGAGAATGCCGTGAAGTACCAGCGCATCGCGCAGAAATACGGCGTGCCCCGGGACAGCCACTGATGTCGCTCCTCCGCATCGTCGAGCGCGACCGGCGCGACCGGCTGGGCGAGGGGCCGCTCTGGTCGGCCCGCGACAATGCGCTCTACTGGACCGACATCCTCTCGCATCGGCTCAACCGGCTGTCGCTCGACAGCGGGGTGGTGCGCAGCTGGGAGTTCGACGAATATCTCGGCTGGGCAGTCGAGCGCGAGAAGGGCGGACTGGTGCTCGGGCTCGGCCGCCGGTTCATGCGCTTCGATCCCGAGACCGGGGTGACCCGGGAAGTCGCCGCGCCCGAGCCGGACCGGTTCGGCAACCGGGTCAACGACGCCAAGGCCGATCCGCAGGGCCGGATCTGGGCCGGCACCATGTCGATCAACTGCGCGGACCCGACCGGCAGCTTCTACCGGCTCGACACCGACGGCACCGCGACGCGGGTCGATGGTCCCTATACGATCGCCAACGGCCCGGCGATCGCGGCGGACGGCAGCTTCCTGCTCCATACCGACACCGCGCTGGCCACGATCTTCCGCTTCGACATCAACGACAACGGCTCGCTGGGGCCGCGCACGCCGTTCATCGCGTTCGAGCCCGAATGGGGCAATCCCGACGGCATGACCTTCGATGCCGAGGGCTGTCTGTGGGTCGCCTGCTGGGGCGGCAGCTGCGTGACGCGCTTCTCGCCCGGGGGCGCGCGCGAGCGCAGCATCGCGCTGCCGGCGAGCCAGATCACCAGCTGCACCTTCGCCGGGCCGGCGCTCGACCGTATGTTCGTCACATCGGCGAGCGACGGGGTGGACGAGCCCCAGGGCGGCGCATTGTTCGAGGTCGACCCGGGCTGCCGCGGCCTGGCGACCCAACTCTATCGCGGTTGAGGAGGAAAGGGATGACCCTGCGGAAGAACGCATTGCTTGTGGGAGCGGCGCTCGCCTGCGCGCTCGCATCGAACGCCGAGGCAGCGACCGCGAAGCGCGGCAGCTTCGGCAAGCTGCCTGATGGACGTTCGGTCGAGGCGGTGACGCTGTCGAACGCCAAGGGCGTCTCGGCGAAGATCATCGCCTGGGGCGCGACGATCCAGTCGGTGATCATGCCCGACCGCAACGGCAAGAAGGCCGATGTCGCGCTGGGCTATGACAGCATCGACCAGTATCTGGCCAAGCCGCAATATTTCGGCCCGATCGTCGGCCGCTTCGGCAACCGCCTGGCGGCGGGCCGCTTCACGCTCGACGGCCAGACCTACCAGACCCCGGTGAACAACGGGAAGAACTCGCTGCATGGCGGCACCACCGGCTTCGACAAGGTGCTGTGGGACGTCGTCTCGGTGAAGAACGGCCCGACCGCTTCGGTGACCTTGCGCTATGTCAGTCCGGACGGCGACCAGGGCTATCCTGGCACGATGACCGTGGACGCGACCTATTCGCTGGACGAGCAGAACAACCTGACGATCGAGTACAGCGCGACCACCGACAAGCTGACGATCGCGAACCTGACCAACCATGCCTATTGGAACCTGTCGGGCGAGGGCTCGTCGAACGGGGCGATGGGGCATGTCGTGACGATCCCGGCGCAGACCTATCTGCCGACCGACGACGGCGCGATCCCGACCGGCGAGTTCAAGCCCGTCGCCGGCACCGTGTTCGACTTCCGCAAGCCGACTGCCGTGGGCCTGCGCGTCCGCGACGCCAGCGACCAGCAGATCGTCTGGGGCCGCGGCTACGACCATAATTGGGTGATCGGCCGCGAAGTCACCAAGACCCAGCATCTGATGGCCAAGGTCTACGACCCCGCCTCGGGCCGCGGCTTCGAGCTGTGGTCGAACCAGCCGGGCCTGCAATTCTATTCGGGCAACTTCCTCGACGGCACGTCCTACGGCAAGTCGAAGAAGGTCTATCGCGAAGGCGATGCCATCGTGATGGAGCCGCAGATATTCCCGGACTCGCCCAACCAGAAGGGGTTCCCGGACGCGCGCCTCGCGCCGGGCCAGACCTATCGCAACGTGATGACCTATCGCCTGACCACGGGTCAGGCGGCCAAGCGCTGAGAGAGGATGCAATGAAGACCAGAATCCTGTTCCTCGCCGCGACGATGCTCGCGGCGACCCCGGCCATTGCGCGTGACCAGTGGACTGCGGCCCAGGCCAATGCCTGGCACGCCAAGCAGCCCTGGCAGGTCGGTGCCAACTACACGCCGGCCACCGCGATCAACCAGCTCGAGATGTTCCAGGCCGAGACCTGGGATCCCAAGCGCATAGACCTGGAACTCGGCTGGGCCGAGGCAATGGGCATGAACGTGATGCGGGTGAACCTGCACCACCTGCTCTGGGAAACCGACGCCGCCGGCCTGAAGCGCCGGATGGACGAGTTCATGACGATCGCGGCGAAGCACAAGATCAAGACGCTGTGGATCTTCTTCGACAGCTGCTGGGATCCGAACCCGGTCGCCGGGCCGCAGCATCCGCCGATCCCGGGCGTGCACAATTCGGGCTCGGTCCAGTCGCCGGGCGAGGCTCGGCTCAAGGACGTGTCGCAGTACGGCAAGTTAGAGGCCTATGTGAAGGACCTGGTGACGACCTTCGCCAAGGACGAGCGCGTGATCGGCTGGGACGTCTGGAACGAGCCGAACAATGGCGGCGGCGGCAGCTACAAGCCGACCAAGGACAAGAACAAATACGTCGCGACGCTGCTCCCGCGGATGTTCGCGGCGGCGCGCTCGGCCGATCCGATCCAGCCGCTCACCTCGGGCGTGTGGATCGGCGAGAACTGGGACGACCAGAGCAAGCTCGACGCGGTCGAGAAGATCCAGATCGCCGAATCCGACGTGCTGAGCTTCCACGATTACAACTGGCCCGAGACCTTCGAGAAGCGGGCCAGGCAGATGCTCAGCTATGGCCGCCCGGTCTGGTGCACCGAATATATGGCGCGGGGCAACGGCTCGACATTCGACGGCTCGCTGCCGATCGCGAAGAAGCTCAACATCGCGATGTACAATTGGGGCTTCGTCGACGGGAAGATGCAGACGCGTCTGCCCTGGGACAGCTGGAAGAAGCCCTATACCTTCGACGAGCCGACCATCTGGTTCCACGACATCCTGTATTTCGACGGCAGGCCCTATCGCCAGGCCGAGGTCGATCTGATCAAGCGGATGTCGGCGGCGCCCAAGGGCGTGGTTCCGGCGGCTCCGGCCGCGAAGTAATGCGGCACCTGGTGAAGGCGGCGCTGGCGGGGCTCGTCCTCGCCGCGCTGCCCGCGCATGCCCAGGACGCGCCGTCCTTCTTCGACGGCGCCGATCCCGACTTCGAGGTCGCGGAGGGCCAGTACTGGCTCTACCCGACCTTTGGCGGGAAGACCCTGGTCGCCTGGCATTCGCTCGACATGCGGAAATGGGAGAAGGGGCCCGTCCTCCTCGACCATTCAATGATCCCCTGGATCAATGACGACAAGGCGCCCGAGCATCGGCTGTGGGCGCCGGACATGGTCCGCGCGAACGGGCGCTACTATTTCTACTATTCGATCGGCCCGCAGAACCCGACGCCGAGCCGCATCGGCGTGGCGACCTGTGAGGGGCCGGCGGGGCCGTGCAAGGACAGCGGCAAGCCGCTGGTGGGTGACGGCGGCCATGGCTTCGAGGCGATCGATCCGGCGGTGTTCACCGATCCCAAGAGCGGCAAGCGCTACCTCTATGCCGGCGGCAGCGCCGGCTCTACGCTGCGGGTGTGGTTGCTCAAGCCCGACATGGTCAGCATCGACCGCGAAGTGAAGGTGAAGACCCCGCCGCACTTCACCGAGGGTTCGTTCATGTTCGAGCGCAAGGGCACCTATTACCTGTCCTATTCCTCGGGCAATTTCCGCGACACGACCTATTCGGTGCACTACGCCACGGCGTCGACGCCGGTGGGGCCGTGGACATATCGCGGGGCGATCCTGGTGAGCGACGCCAAGTACAAGGGGCCGGGCCACCACGCCTTCCTGCGCGATCCCAAGGACGGGCGCTGGTACATCGCCTATCACCGCTGGGAAGGGCAGCCGCACGACGGCCCCTATACCGGCTCGCGCCGCGTCGCGATCACCTCGGTGACCTTCGGCAAGGACGGCTCGATCCTGCCGATCAAGATGGACTGAGATGGAGAAGGGGCGCCGGCCCCTCCTGCGTCACCCCGGCCTTGTGCCGGGGTCCACTAAGCCTCCCGTCACGCGGGTGAGCCTCTTGTCCATGACTCGCCTCCCGGTGGACCCCGGCACAAGGCCGGGGTGACGGATTTGGCGGGGGCCAGTCCTGGCCTGGAGAGTTCAGCCCGCGGTGTTCTCGTAGGTGTCGATCAGCTCGAGCACGTCGGAGATCAGCGCGCGCATGGCGATGCGGGCGGCATCGGGGTCGCGGGCCTTGATCGCCTCGAGCACGCGCCCGTGATCGGCGACATTGGCGGTGCGGCCCTTCACCCGGTTGGTGAAGCGGATCGAGGTGCGCAGCGCGGTGCCGACCACGTCGCGGAACTGGACGTAGAAGGGGTTGCCCGAGGCGCGCAGGATCGAGACGTGGAAGGCGATGTCCGCCTCCAGCGTGTCGTCCAGGCCCTTCTCGGCGGCTTCCATGCGGGCGAGGCCCTCGCCGATCACGGTGATGTCGCCATCATCGGCGAAGCGCGCGGCGAGCGCGGCGGCCTCGGGCTCGATCGCGACGCGGAGCTGGTTGAACTGCTTGAGCAGATCGACCGAGAATTGCCGCTCGAGCAGCCAGCGCAGCACATCGGTGTCGAACAGGTTCCAGGACGAGGTCGGCTCGACCACCGTGCCCTGGCGCGGTCGGGCGCTGAGCAGGCCCTTGGCAGTGAGCATCTTCACCGCCTCGCGCGTAACCGAACGGCTGACGCCGTGCTGCTTGGTCAGCTCGGCCTCGGTGGGGAAGGGCTGGCTCTCATACTGGCCGGTGACGATCGCCCGGCCCAGCCGGTCGAGCAGGCCATAGGTGAGGTTGCGGCCGAGCTGGGGCCGCATCTCGTCGCTGGACCTGGATAAAGACGTTGCCACGCGCGGGTTTTCCTTTTCTGTCGAGGCGACGATCGTCGCTTGCCCTCTGCTTCCTAGCTGTATCCCAAACTCGTAGCTAGACAAGACCAATTAATACGATAAATGAACCATCAAGGCCGCCCAATAGCGCGCGGCGCTGAGGGAGGGAGTGCCCGTGACGAGTCTGTCGCAAATCGACCTGATCGTGGTCGTCATCTACGCCATCGGAATCTTCGGCCTTGCGCAATGGGTTAGCCGCGAAAAGGCGGGCCATGCCAAGGATACGTCGGATTATTTCCTCGCCTCCAAGGCGCTGCCCTGGTGGGCGATCGGCGCATCGCTGATCGCAGCGAATATTTCTGCCGAGCAGATCGTCGGCATGGCCGGATCGGGCTACAAGATCGGCCTGGCGATCGCGTCGTACGAGTGGATGGCGGCGCTGACTTTGCTGATCGTCGGCAAATATTTCCTGCCGATCTTCCTCAAGAACCAGATCTACACCATGCCGCAGTTCCTCGAGCAGCGGTACGGCAAGGTGCTGCCGGTGCTGATGGCGGTGTTCTGGCTCGCGCTCTACGTGTTCGTGAACCTGACCTCGATCATCTGGCTCGGCTCGATCGCGGTGCACAAGGTGGCGGGCGTCGACCAGACCGCGGCGCTGATCGGGCTCGGGGGTTTCGCTTTGCTCTACCAGCTGTACGGCGGCCTCAAGGCGGTGGCGCTGACCGACATCGTCCAGGTGACGCTGCTGGTGATGGGCGGGCTGATCGTCTCGTACCTGACGCTCGACCAGATCGGCGGCGGGCAGGGCGTGTTCGCCGGCTTCCACACGCTGATGAACGCGCATCCCGAGAAGTTCGACATGATCCTCTCGCCCGACAATCCCTTCTACAAGGACCTGCCCGGCATCGCCGTGCTGGTCGGCGGCATGTGGATCGCGAACCTGAGCTATTGGGGCTTCAACCAGTATATCATCCAGCGTGCGCTGGCGGCGAAGAGCCTGGGCGAGGCGCAGAAGGGCATCACGCTCGCGGCGTACCTCAAGCTGCTGATGCCGGTGATCATCGTGCTGCCGGGCATCGCCGCGGTGATGCTCGCGCCGAACCTGGCGGTGGGCGACGAAGCCTATCCGACGATGCTCAAGCTGCTGCCGCCGGGCCTGCTCGGCCTGGTCTTCGCAGCGCTCGTCGCCGCGATCATCGCATCGACCGCCTCCAAGATCAATTCGATCGGCACGATCTTCACCCTCGACCTCTACGCCAAGGCCCGGGGGATCAACACGCGCGGCGAGAACGGCACCGGCAAGACCGGGCAGGAAAAGCATCTCGTGCTGGTCGGCCGCATCGTCGCCGCGGTCGCCGTGGTGATCGCGATCATCGCCGCCAAGCCGCTGATCGGCCAGTCGGACCAGGCCTTCCAGTTCATCCAGGAATTCTCGGGCTTCTTCACCCCGGGCATCACGGTGATCTTCCTGCTCGGCCTGTTCTGGAAGCGGGCGACCGAAGCGGGCGCGATCGTCGCGGCGGTGACGTCGGTGGCGCTCTCGTTCCTCCTCAAGAAGACGATTCCCTCGGCCTTTCTGCCCGATGCTTTCAACGATTGGCTGTTCCCGTTCATGAACCGCATGCTGTTCGTCTTCCTGGTCAGCCTGGCGCTGGCGATGATCGTGAGCCTTGCCTTCAAGGGGCGCGGCGACGCCAATCGCGTGACCATGGAGGGCGTCAGCTTCAAGACGCCGAACGTGTTCAACGTGGCGGGCGTGGGCGTGATCCTGATCCTCATCGCGCTGTACGCGGTGTGGTGGTGAGCTTCTCCGGCACCTTCCTTGCCGTCGACTGGGGGACGACCAACAGGCGCGTCTTCCTGGTCGAGGGCGGCCAGGTCGTCCGTACCGAGCGGGACGACCGCGGCGTCACCTCGGTAGGCGACTTCGCGGCCGAGGCGGCGGGAATCCGCGAGCGGTTCGGCGACCTGCCGATGCTGATGGCGGGCATGGTCGGATCGAATATCGGCTGGCAGGCGGCGCCCTATGTGCCGACGCCGGCCGGGATCGAGGACCTTGCCGCCAACCTGCTGCGGATCGACGACCGCACCGCGATCGTCCCCGGGGTCTCGGTCACCGGGCCGGCGGACGTGATGCGGGGCGAGGAGGTCCAGCTGCTCGGCGCGGTCGCGGCCGGGCTGGTGCCGGGGAATTCGCTGCTCGCCCAGCCGGGCACGCACTGCAAATGGGCGGAGATGGAGAGCGGGCGCATCGCCGGCTTCACCACCGCGATGACCGGCGAGCTGTTCGCGCTCCTGCGCAAATATGGCCTGCTTTCCTCGCAGCTTAGCGACGAGGTGACGCCGGGCCGGGCGTTCCTCGACGGGGTGGAGGAGGGGCGCAAGCGCGACCTCGCCGCCTCGCTGTTCGGCATCCGCGCCGCCAAGCTGCTGGGCGAGCGGGCCGATACCGACGCGGCGAGCTATGCCAGTGGGCTGCTGATCGGCAGCGACGTCGCCGCCCGGCTCGAGCGGGTGGGACATGACGAAGTCCATATCCTTGCCGACCGCATGCTCGGGGGTCTCTATGTCGCGGCGATCGAGGCGCATGGGCGCCGCGCCGTGCTGGTCGACAGCCACGCCGCCTTCATCGCCGGAATCATCGCAATCGGGAGCATGACATGAGCCATATCGCCGCCTTCGACACCGCCTTCGCCCGCTGCCCGCTGGTCGCCATCCTGCGCGGGGTGAAGCCGGACGAGGTCGAGGATATCGGCGAAGCGCTTGTTTCCGCTGGTTTTACCCTGATCGAAGTGCCGATGAACTCGCCCGATCCGCTCGACAGCATCGCCCGGCTGGCCAAGCGGTTCGCGGGGCGGGCCCAGATCGGCGCCGGCACAGTCCTGACCGTGGAGCAGGTCGCCGCGGTCGAGGCCGCCGGGGGCACGATGATCATCTCGCCCAACGCCAACCTCAAGGTCATCGCCGCCAGCGCCGCGCGGGGGCTGGTTTCGCTGCCCGGCATCTTCACGATGAGCGAGGCCTTCGCCGCGCTCGAGGCCGGCGCGACGGCGCTCAAGCTGTTCCCGGCCGAGGCGGCAAGTCCCAATGTTCTCAAGGCGATGCGCGCCGTCCTCCCCAGGGAGGCGCGGGTGCTGCCGGTGGGGGGCATCGCCCCCGACACCATGGCGCCCTGGCGGGCCGCCGGTGCGCCCGGCTTCGGGCTCGGTTCGGCGCTGTACAAGGTGGGGATGACCGCCGAGCAGGTGGGGACGAACGCCCGGGCCTTCGTGGCGGCGCTGGCGGACTGACGCGGACACCTAAGTTCGCCAAGGTGGCGCCGGCGGGTTGCTCCGGCGCCAATATTATATGATAAGTCATCTCAGATAATGGGAGAGACGAGATGACCAAGCGCAGCCTCTGGACCGGGGCGATGATCGGCGCGGCCCTGTGCCTTGGCACCGGGACCGTATCCGCGCAGGACGCTCCGGCCACGGAAGTTGGCACCACCTATACCAACCCGCTGCTCCCCTCGGGGCCCGACCCCTGGATCACCCAGGTCGACGGCACCTATTACTACATGCACACCCAGCGCGATGGCATCACGCTCCACCGGACGCGGAACATCGCGGACCTGGCCCATGCCGAGCGCAAGCTGGTGTGGACGCCCCCCAAGGAGGGGCCGAACGCGCATCTGGTGTGGGCGCCCGAGTTGCACCGCATCGGCAAGAGCTGGTTCCTCTACTATACCGCCACCGCAAGCGGTTTCAGCGACGACGCCCACCGGGCAGTGTTCGTGTTGGAGAACAAGGCGTCCGATCCGCTCAGCGGGACCTGGATCGACCGCGGCCGGATCAACACCGCCCATGCCGGGATCGACGGCACCAGCTTCGCCTACAGGGGCAAGCGCTATTTCGTCTATTCGCCCTATCTCGGCCCGGACTCGGGCCTTGCGATCGCCGAGATGGCGAACCCCTGGACGCTCAAGGGCAAGGAGCAGGTGATCGCCATGCCCGACCAGCCCTGGGAACGGCTCGACGGCCGCCAGATCCTGGAAGGGCCCGAATTCCTGCAGGGCCCCAAGGGCGACTTGTTCCTGACCTATTCGGCGAGCCCCTGCTGGTCCGACGACTATGCGCTGGGGCTGCTGCGTGCGGCGCCGGGCGCGAACCCGCTCGATCCCAAGGCCTGGAGCAAGTCGCCCGTGCCGGTGCTTCACAAGGGGAACGGAGTGTACGCGACCGGCCATAACGGCTTCTTCAAGTCGCCCGACGGCAAGGAGAACTGGATCATCTACCACGCCAATTCGGCGGCGGGGATGAAGTGTACGCTGAAGCGCGCACCGCACATCCAGAAGTTCGGCTGGACCGCGGACGGGCGGCCCGATTTCGGGCTGCCGGTGCCGGAGGGCGTACCGCAGAAGGTGCCTTCGGGGACGAAGTGAGGCTTGGCTAGCCCCTCCCCTTCAGGGGAGGGGTTGGGGGGGGGGCCTGTCAGCGGGCTTCCGGTCTCGGTGAGACACATGCCCCCCCCCAAACCCCTCCCCTGAAGGGGAGGGGCTTTAGACTGTGATACCGCCCTTACCGTCATCCCCGCGAAAGCCGGAATCTGGTGCGACTCCTGTCCCGCGTTCTGCGCCATCGCCTGAGATCCCGGCTTTCGCCGGGATGACGGAGTAGGGATGGGAGGGGTCCCCCGCTTCCCCAAACGAAAAGAGCCGGCAACCCCCTGGGGGCTGCCGGCTCTCTCGTTTTCCGTCCGGAGTGTCCGGATCAATCGATCGTCTTGGCGAGCTCGCGGTTGAACCACAGGGCGACCAGGGTGCCGATCGCACCCGAGAGGAGGTAGGCGCCGGCGGCGAGCAGGCCGAACTCGGCGCCTAGCCACAGCGCGATCAGCGGGGCGAAGGCGGCGCCGAACAGCCAGGCGAGGTCCGAGGTCAGCGACGAGCCGGTGTAGCGGTGCGACTTCTGGAACATCGACGACAGCGCGCCCGAGGACTGGCCGAACGAGATGCCGAGCAGCGCGAAGCCGAACAGCATGAACACGATCTCGCCCAGCTCGCCGGCGGAGAGCAGCTGCGGGGCGAAGCCGCTGAACACGGCGATCGCGACTGCCGAGCTGCCGAGCAGGGTACGGCGGCCGACGCGATCGGCCAGCGTGCCCGAGAGGACGATCGCGATCGTGCCGACCACGGCGGCCACCGCCTCGATCACCAGGAAGTCGACCGGGCTGTTCTGGGTGTAGAGGAACACCCAGGACAGCGGGAACACGGTGACCATGTGGAACATCGCGAAGCTGGCGAGCGGGGCGAAGGCGCCCATCACCACGATCCGCCAGTCGGCGCGCACCGTCTCCGAGATCGGCGCGGGCTGGAGCTCGCGATCCTCGAACAGGCGGGCATATTCCGGGGTCACCACGATGCGCAGGCGGGCGAACAGCGCCACCACGTTGATCGCGAAGGCGACGAAGAACGGATAGCGCCAGCCCCAGGCCAGGAAGTCCTCGGCCGGCAGGGCGCTGACGAAGAAGGCGAACAGCAGGCTGGCCACGAACAGGCCGAGCGGCGCGCCGAGCTGCGGGATCATCGCATACCAGCCGCGCTTGTTCTCCGGCGCGTTGAGCGCGAGCAGCGAGGCGAGGCCGTCCCACGAGCCGCCGAGCGCGACGCCCTGGCCCATGCGGAACAGCGCGAGCAGCAAGGCCGCCGTGATGCCGGCATCGGCATAGCTGGGGAGGAAGGCGATCGCCGCGGTCGAGCCGCCGAGCAGGAACAGCGCGATCGTCAGCTTGGCGCCGCGGCCATAGGCGCGGTCGACGGCAGTGAAGATCAGCGTGCCGAACGGACGGGCGATGAAGGCCAGCGCGAAGATCGCGAACGACCAGAGCGTGCCCTGCAGCGGATCGAGGAAGGGAAAGAACAGCTTCGGGAACACCAGCACAGAGGCTATGGCGTAGACGAAGAAGTCGAAGAATTCGGAGGTGCGGCCGATGATCACGCCGATCGCGATCTCGCCCGGATGGATTCCGTGGCCGTGCGAGGCGTTGAGGACGCGTGCATCCCGTTCGGCTTCAAGGGTGGGGACGGTATCGCCGCTCATCGAATTGGAACTTTCTGCAACACGCGCCGCGCAAGCGCGTTTCCTAATGCCATGGAGGGCCGGGTAGTTCCCGGCGCGGCGCATTTGCGTCATAGCAGACAAAGCGGGGATTGGACAAAATGTCCTATGTGCGCTGCAACATGAGACGCCTAGGCGCCCGCCATGCCTAGACCCCGTCCGCTCTCCGCACGCCTCCGTGCGCTGCTGACCCTGCCGGCTTTCGCGCTGTTGTGCGGATGCGACATGGTCGTGCTCAACCCCGCCGGCGACGTCGCCCGTCAACAGGGCGACCTGGTGATCGTCTCGACGCTGCTGATGCTGCTGATCATCGTGCCGGTGATGGCGCTGGTCGTCCTGTTCGCCTGGCGCTACCGCGAGTCGAACAAGGAAGCGACCTATTCGCCGGACTGGGATCACTCGACCAGCCTGGAGCTGGTGATCTGGTCGGCCCCGCTGCTGATCATCATCTGCCTGGGCGCGATCACCTGGGTGAGCACCCACCTGCTCGATCCGTACCGGCCGCTGTCGCGCACGGGCCCGAACCAGCCGGTGGCGGCCAATGTGAAGCCGCTCGAGGTGCAGGTCGTCGCGCTCGACTGGAAGTGGCTGTTCATCTATCCCGAGCAGGGCATCGCCACGGTGAACGAGATGGCGGCCCCGGTCGGCCGCCCGATCCGCTTCCGGATCTCGGCCTCGTCGGTGATGAACTCCTTCTACATCCCCGCGCTGGCCGGGCAGATCTACGCCATGCCGGCGATGGAGACGCCGATGAACGCGGTGTTCGACAAGACCGGCGTGTTCCAGGGCCTGTCGGCAAATTATAGCGGGCACGGCTTCTCGAAGATGCGCTTCAAGGCGCACAGCCTGGACCAGGCCGGCTTCGACGCCTGGGTGGCCGAGGCCAAGAAGGCGGGCGGCAATCTCGACCGCGCCGGCTATCTCCAGCTCGAGCGCCCGAGCGAAGGCGAGCCGGTCCGCCGCTTCGCCGGCGTCGAGGCGGGGCTGTTCGACCGGGTGGTCAACATGTGCGTGCAGCAGGGCAAGATGTGCATGCACCAGATGATGATGCTCGATGCTCAGGGCGGCACGGGCAAGGCCGGGCTGCACAATGTCCACCACACCGAGGACAAGACCAGCGCCACCGGCACGCACATGCATGGCGGCAAGAGCTTCGTCGGCGAGCTCTGCGCCGACCAGCAGGACGTCGCCGTCGGTGCCAAGCCCCAGACGGCCAAGCCGGTGAAGCAGGCAACGCTCACCGGCGCGGGCCTCAAGCAGCCCTCGGCCAAGCCTACTCCGATCGCTCCCAGCGTCGCGTCCGAAACCCGGCCGCGGCCCTTCTCCTGATTGCGAAGCAGATATGATCCCGCAACCCGCACCCGTTAGCCCGATCCTGGGCAAGCTGTCGCTCGACGCGCTGCCGCTGCACGAGCCGATCGTCGTCGCCACCTTCTGTGGCGTCGCGCTCGGCGGCATCGGCCTCGTCGCCGCGCTCACCTATTTCAAGCTCTGGGGCTATCTGTGGAAGAACTGGTTCACCAGTGTCGACCACAAGAAGATCGGGATCATGTACATGATCCTGGGCCTCGTGATGTTCCTGCGCGGCTTTGCCGACGCGCTGATGATGCGCCTCCAGCAGGCGCTCGCGTTCAACGGGTCCGAGGGATACCTGAACGCGCATCACTTCGACCAGGTTTTCACCGCCCACGGCGTGATCATGATCTTCTTCGTGGCGATGCCGTTCGTCACCGGCCTGATGAACTACATCGTGCCGCTGCAGATCGGCGCGCGCGACGTGTCGTTCCCGTTCCTCAACAACTTCAGCTTCTGGATGACGACGGGCGGCGCGGTGCTGGTGATGGCCTCGCTGTTCGTCGGCGAGTTCGCCCAGACCGGCTGGCTGGCCTATCCGCCGCTTTCGGGAATCCTCTACAGCCCCGGGGTCGGCGTCGACTATTATCTATGGGCGCTGCAGGTGGCGGGTGTCGGCACGACGCTCTCCGGCATCAACTTGATCGTGACGATCCTCAAGCTGCGCGCGCCCGGCATGTCGCTGATGAAGATGCCGGTGTTCACCTGGACCTCGCTCTGCACCAACGTGCTGATCGTCGCGTCCTTCCCGGTGCTGACCGCGGTGCTCGCGCTGCTCGGCCTCGACCGCTACGCCCACACCAACTTCTTCACGAACGACTTTGGCGGCAGCGCCATGATGTACGTGAACCTGATCTGGATCTGGGGCCACCCGGAGGTCTACATTCTGATCCTGCCGCTGTTCGGCGTGTTCTCGGAAGTCACCTCGACCTTCTCGGGCAAGAAGCTGTTCGGCTATTCGTCGATGGTCTACGCCACGATCGTCATCACGATCCTGTCGTACCTCGTCTGGCTGCACCACTTCTTCACCATGGGCTCGGGCGCCAGCGTCAACAGCTTCTTCGGCATCACGACGATGGTCATCTCGATCCCGACGGGCGCCAAGATCTTCAACTGGCTGTTCACGATGTATCGCGGCCGCATCCGCTTCGAGCTGCCGATGATGTGGACGATCGCGTTCATGCTGACCTTCGCGATCGGCGGCATGACCGGCGTGATGCTCGCCATCCCGCCTGCCGACTTCGTGCTGCACAACTCGCTGTTCCTGATCGCCCACTTCCACAACGTGATCATCGGCGGCGTGCTGTTCGGCCTGTTCGCGGCGATCAACTTCTGGTGGCCCAAGGCCTTCGGCTTCAAGCTGAACGAGTTCTGGGGCAAGGTGAGCTTCTGGTGCTGGGTCCCCGGCTTCTGGCTCGCCTTCCTGCCGCTCTACATCATGGGCCTGATGGGCGTGACCCGCCGCATGCGGGTGTTCGACGATCCCAGCCTGCAGATCTTCTTCGTCGTCGCGGCGCTCGGCGCTGCCCTGATCGCCGCCGGCATCGGCGCGATGCTGGTCCAGTTCGCGGTGAGCATCTGGAAGCGCGAGGAACTGAAGGACGTGACCGGCGACCCGTGGGGCGGCCGTACCCTGGAGTGGGCGACCTCGTCGCCGCCGCCAGAGTACAACTTCGCCTTCACCCCGGTCATCCACGACCTGGATGCCTGGTACGACATGAAGAGCCGCGGCTGCGAGCGTCCGCTCACCGGCTTCAAGGACATCCACATGCCGAGCAACACCGGCGCGGGCGTGATCCTGGCCGGCATCAGCACCCTGATCGGCTTCGCGCTGATCTGGCACATCTGGTGGCTGGTCGGGGTGAGCTTCGTCGCCCTGATCGGCGGCGCGATCTTCCACACCTTCAACTACAACCGCGATTTCGACATTCCCGCCGAAACCGTGGCCGAGACCGAGGCGGCGCGCACGCGCCAGCTTGCCGGAGCCTGATCGATGAGCACCACGACGATCCCCGCCGCGGACGAACCGGTCCGCTTCTACGACTTCGACGAGCATCCGCACCCGGAAGGCTACAGCACGATGCTGGGCTTCTGGATCTACCTGATGAGCGACTGCCTCATCTTCGCGATCCTGTTCGCCTGCTACGCCGTGCTCGGCGGCAATTTCGCCGGTGGCCCCGGCCCGAAGGACCTGTTCGACCTGCCGCTGGTCGCGCTGAACACGGCGATGCTGCTGTTCTCGTCGATCACCTATGGCTTCGCGATGCTGGGCATGGCGAAGGGCAACAAGACCCAGGTGCTGATCTGGCTGGCGATCACCCTGGTGTTCGGCGGCTGCTTCCTCGGCATCGAGCTCTACGAGTTCAGCGAGCTGATCCATGAGGGCGCCGGCCCCTGGCGCAGCGCGTTCCTGTCGAGCTTCTTCACCCTGGTCGGCACGCACGGGCTGCACGTCACCTTCGGCTCGATCTGGCTGATCACGCTGATGGTGCAGGTGAGCCGCTTCGGCCTGACCGCCGCCAACCAGCGCCGCCTGGCCTGCCTGAGCCTGTTCTGGCACTTCCTCGACGTCATCTGGATCGGCGTCTTCACCTTTGTCTATCTGATGGGAATGCTGCGATGAGCCACGATCCGCACGCGCACGACGCGCACGCACACGGGGATCATGGCGATCACGGCCATGGCGTCGAGATCCCGCACGGCTCGATGCGCGACTATGTCATCGGCTTCGTGCTGTCGGTGATCCTGACCGCGATCCCCTTCTACCTGGTGATGGAGCGTCCCTTCTCGAACGGCGTCACCGCCGCGGCGATCATGGGCTTCGCGGTGATCCAGATCCTGGTCCACATGGTCTATTTCCTCCACCTCAAGCCGAGCGCAGAGGGTGGCTGGACGATGACCGCTCTGGTGTTCACCATCATCGTGGTGGCGATCATGCTGTCGGGTTCGCTGTGGGTGATGTACCACCTGAACGCGAACATGATGCCGATGATGGACCCGAGCCAGCTTCCGTGACGGACGACCCGCGGCCCCGCGCGAGATGGGTGATCGCCACGGCGATGCTCGTCTGCGCGGGGCTGCTGGCCGGGCTCGGCATCTGGCAGCTCGAGCGCCGGGCCTGGAAGCATGAGCTGATCGCGGCGGTGGATGCCCGCATCCACGCCGCTCCGGCCGCCGCGCCGGGTCCCGATGCCTGGAGCGGGATCACCGCCAGGACCGACGCCTATCGCCGCGTCACCGCCACCGGCACCCTGCTCAACGACCGCGCCACGCTGGTGAAGGCGGTGACCGAACGCGGATCGGGCTATTGGGTGATGACCCCGCTCCGGACGCGCGACTTCACCCTGCTGGTCAATCGCGGCTTCATCCCCGACACCATGCGCCAGCGCATCCCCGCCGGGCCGGACTATATGCAGGTGACTGGCCTGCTGCGCGTCACCGAGCCGGGCGGCGGCTTCCTGCGCTCGAACGACCCCAAGGCCAATCGCTGGTATTCGCGTGACGTCGCGGCTATCGCCTCCGCCCATGGGCTCGGACAGGTCGCTCCCTATTTCATCGACGCGGACGCCACGCCCAATCCCGGCGGCTGGCCGGCGGGCGGGCTGACCGTGATACGCTTCAACGACAACCACCTGGTCTATGCGCTGACCTGGTTCGGCCTCGCCGCCATGGCGCTGTGGGGCGCCTGGTTCATCGGCTGGCGGCGCGGAGCCGCCGCATGATCCACGCCGGGGGGCTGGAGGACACCGACCCCGGACGGCGCAACATGTGGCTGCTCGTCCAGCTGCGCTGGATCGCCGTGGGCGGCCAGCTCGCCACGATCGGCTTCGTCCATTTCGTGATGGGCGTGCACCTGCCGCTGGTGCCGCTGTTCATCGCCCCGCTGCTGCTGGCGGGGATCAACCTGGCGACCTATCCGCTGCTCGACCGGCGCGCCGCGATCACCAACTGGGAGCTGACCGTGGCGATGCTCGCCGATGTCGGCGCGCTGGCCTGGCAGCTCCACTTCACCGGCGGCCTCGCCAATCCCTTCGCCTTCCTGTTCCTGCTCCAGGTGGTGACCGGGGCGATGCTGCTCCAGCCGGGATCGAGCTGGATGATCGTCGGCGCGGCGAGCCTCGCGCTGTTCACCATCGCGATCAACCCGGTGCCGCTCGACCTGCCGCCGAGCTCGCGCGACCCGTTCCGCCTCTACCTGGCCGGCAGCCTGATCTGCTTCGCGCTGATCGCGGTGCTGCTGGTGCTGCTGATCACCCGCATCGCCCGCAACCTGCGCGAAGGCGATGCCGAGCGCGCCGCGATCCGCCAGCGCGCGGCGGAGGAGGATCATATCGTCCGCATGGGTCTGCTCGCCACCGGTGCGGCGCACGAGCTGGGCACGCCGCTCTCCTCGCTGTCGGTGATCCTGGGCGACTGGCAGCACATGCCGCGCATCGCCGGCGACAAGGACCTGGCGCAGGACGTCGCCGACATGCAGGCCGAGGTGGCGCGCTGCAAGACGATCGTCAGCGGCATCCTGGCTTCGGCCGGCGAGGCGCGGGGTATCGCGTCGGAATTCACCACCGTGCGCCATTTCCTCGACGACCTGGTCGCCGACTGGCGCGACAGCCGGCTGACCGGCACGCTGGAATATGCCGACCGGTTCGGGCCGGACCTGGCGATCGTCTCCGACACCGCGCTGCGCCAGGTGCTGAGCAACGTGATCGACAATGCCGCCGAGGTCTCGCCCGAGTGGATCGGCATCACCTTGCTGCGCGACCGCGACGAGATGGTGATCGAAGTCGCCGACCGCGGCCCGGGCTTCGCGCCCGAGATGCTGGCGGGCTTCGGCCAGCCCTATCGATCGAGCAAGGGCAAGGCGGGCGGCGGGCTGGGCCTGTTCCTGCTGGTGAACGTGCTGCGCAAGCTGGGCGGCACCGCCGAGGCGGAGAACCGGGTGCCGCGCGGCGCGCTGGTGCGCATCCGCCTACCGCTTGACGCGATCGCCCGGGGCGGGGAGGAACAGGCATGAGCGCGGTTCGCAAGCTGCTGATCGTCGAGGACGACGAGTCCTTCGCCCGGACGCTGCGGCGCTCGTTCGAGCGGCGCGGATACATGGTCGAGGTGGCGGCGAGCCATGAGGACCTGACCGCGCTGATGGAGCAGTTCCACCCGGCCTATGCGGTGGTCGACCTGAAGCTGGGCGGCGCTTCGGGGCTGGTCTGCGTGCAGACGCTGCGCGCGGCCGATGCCGGGATGAAGATCGTCGTGCTCACCGGCTTTGCCAGCATCGCGACGGCGGTGGAGGCGATCAAGCTGGGCGCGTCCTATTATCTCGCCAAGCCGTCCAACACCGACGATATCGAGGCGGCGTTCGGGCGCGAGGAAGGCGATGTCGATGCGCCGCTCGCCAGCCGGCCTTCGTCGATCAAGACGGTGGAGTGGGAGCATATCCACCAGACCCTGGTGGAGACGGACTTCAACATCTCCGAGACCGCGCGGCGGCTGGGGATGCACCGGCGGACGCTGGCGCGGAAGCTGGAGAAAAGGCAGTTGCGGTAGCTTCTTGCTCCCCTCCCTGAAAGGGAGGGGTCGGGGGTGGGTTGCGAGCGCAGCGAGCCCGGCCAATCTGCAGTGAAGAAAGGAAAACCCGGGCATCGAGCCCGGCTTTTCCTAACCCACCCCTAGCCCCTCCCTTTCAGGGAGGGGAACTTGATCTCGCTTCCCATCCGCTGCGGCCGGGCGCAGCATGGCCGGCTCCGGGAGGGCTGTTTGAAGATTCGTGCCGACATCGTTGCGGGGCTTGCCATCTCGGGGCTGATGCTGCCCGAGGCGGTGGCCTATGCCTCGATCGCCGGCGTCGCGCCGGGGCATGCGATCCTTGCCGCGATTGCCGGGGCGCTGGTCTATGCGCTGGCCGGGCGCAGCCGCTTCGCGATCGTCTCCGCGACCTCCTCCTCCGCGGCGATCCTTGCCGCCTCGCTGGCGACGCTGCCGGCGGGGGAGGGGATGCGCACCTTGTTCATGGTGAGCGCGGTGGCGATCACGGGCCTGTTGTTCCTGGTGGCCTGGGCGGGCCGGCTGGGCGGGCTGACCGGCTTCATCTCGCACCCGGTGCTGCGCGGCTTCGCCTTTGGGCTGGCGATCACGATCAGCGTGAAGCAGCTGCCGGTGCTGACCGGCACGCACCCGCCCGCCGGCAACCTGATCGAGACGGGCATCGCGGTGCTGCGGGCCGCGCCGCACTGGCACTGGCTGAGCCTGGCGGTGGGGCTGGTCGCGCTGGCGATCTTGCTCGTGCTGCGCCGCCTGCCGATGGTGCCGGGCGCGCTGATCGTGCTGGTCTCGGGCGTCGGAGCATCGGGCCTGCTCGATCTTGCCGGGCACGGCGTGGCGGTGGTCGGGCCGATCGTGCTGACGCCGGAAGCGCTGGCGCTGCCGGCACTTTCCTATGCCCGGATGCTGGAGGCGGCGCAGCTTGCCGTGCCGCTGGCGCTGATCCTGCTCGCCGAGAGCTGGGGGACGATGCGCGCCTTGGCGCTCCGCCATGGCGACATGCTCGATCCCGGCCGCGAGCTGCGCGCACTCGGCCTCGCCAATCTCGGCGCGGCGCTGGTCCAGGGCATGCCGGTCGGTGCCGGGCTCTCGGCCAGCGCGGCGAACGAGGCAGCGGGAGCCGGATCGCGCGTGGCGGGCGCGATCGCGGCGGCGGCGCTGGGCGCGCTGGTGCTGTTCGCCATGCCGCTGGTCGCGTTGCTGCCCCAGCCGGTGCTGGCCGCGGTGGTGATCGCCGCGCTCGCCCATTCGCTCGACCCGCGCCCGCTGCGGCGGCTCTGGGCGCTCGACCGCGACCAATATATCGCGCTGGCAGCCGCGCTGGGCGTGCTGCTGCTCGGTGTGCTCGACGGGATGCTCTGCGCGATCCTGCTGTCGCTCGCGGCATTGGTGCAGCGCTTCGGCAATGCGCAGCTCGGGCGGCTCGGCCGGCTGGGCGACAGCCACAACTTCGTCGATGCCGATCGCCATCCCGAGGCCAGACCGATCCCCGGCATCGCGATCTGGCGGCCGGCGGCGCCGCTGTTCTTCGCCAATGCCGAGCGGATGTTCGCCGAGATCGCCGCGCGCACCCTCGCCCAGCCGGGCGTGCGGGCCGTGGTGATCAGCCTGGAGGAGAGCATCGACATCGACAGCACCGCGCTCGACGCATTGCTCGATTTCGACCGGGCGATGCAGGCCAAGGGCTTCCGCGTCCATTACGCCCGGATGCACGACCGGGTGCGCGACCTGCTCCATGCCGCCGGCGCGGCATCGGTGGCAGCGCGCAGCGACTATAGCGTGGCCGATGCGGCCGCCAGGCTGGAGAATGCCGAAGCGTGAGCGCGGATCGCGAGACGATTTCCGGCGCTCGCCCGATGATGTAGATACGGTTCGTGCCTATATACTCCGTCATCCCCCTGAAGGGGGATCGAAAGGACTGAGCCATGAACAGGATCTCGATGAGTCTGCTCGGCGCCTCGCTGCTCGCAGCGCTGGCCGTGCCGGCCGCCGCGGCGCCGCGTGACGGCGAGGCCGAGCTCGCCAAGGCGATTGCCGGCCGCACCGCCGGAAAGCCCGTGGATTGCATTCAGCTGCGCAACATCCGCTCCTCGCGGATCATCGACCGCACTGCGATCGTCTACGAGATGAACAACGGCACCATCTATGTGAACCGGCCCAGGAGCGGCGCGGAATCGCTCGACTGGACCGACGTGCTGGTGACCGAGACCTTCACCTCGCAGCTGTGCAGCATCGACGTGGTGAAGCTCTACGACACCGGCATCCGGATGACGACCGGCTGGGTCGGGCTGGACGCGTTCGTACCCTACGCCAAGCCGCCGCGGAGTTGAGCTGCACCCTCTCGATGTTACCGGTGTCATGCGCTAGGCTCGGCACCGATAGCGAGAGGAGAGGGCATGGAGCGGCGTGCGGTGTTGAAGCTGGCCGGCGGGCTGGGCGTGGCGGGCGCGGTGCCGCTGGCGCGGGCCGGGCGTGACGGTGCCCCGGCCACGGGCGTCTCGCTCGATGTGCGCGATTTCGGCGCGAAAGGCGATGGCGGCAAGGACACGCTGGCCTTCCAGCAGGCGCTAGACCGCTGCGCGATGCTCGGCGGGGGCGAGGTGGCGGTGCCGCCCGGGACCTGGCTGACCGGCGCGATCACGATCGGATCGAAGACGCTGCTGCGCGTACTGGAGGGGGCGACGATCCTCGGCTCGCCCGACCTGGCCGATTATCCGCTGCGCCAGGTGCGCTGGGAAGGCAAGTTCGTCCGGGGCCATATCGGCCTGATCTCCGCCGAGAATGCCGAGCATCTCGGCATCGCGGGCAAGGGGCGCATCCTCGGCAATCCGGCGATCGACACGCGGATCGACCGCGCCACCGGCAACCGCAACCCGGCGCTGATCGAGCTGGTCTCGTGCCGGCACGTCCACGTCCGCGAGGTCTTCACCCGGCAGAATGCGATGTGGTCGATCCACCCGATCTTCTGCAGCGATATCCGCTTCAGCGACATGGTGGTCGAGGGCGGGGCGGACGGGATCGACGTCGATTCCTGCGAGCGGGTGGTGATCGAGCGGTGCAGCTTCGACACCGGCGACGACTGCATCGCGATCAAGTCGGGCCGGGGCGAGGAGGGCAACCGCATCGCCCGGCCGACGCGCGACGTGCGCATCTCCGACTGCAGCTTCCGCGACGCGCACTGGGCATGCATCGGCATCGGCAGCGAGACCTCGGGCGGGATCGCCGGGGTGCTGGTCGAGCGCTGCCGCTTCCTGGGCGCGAAGACGCATGCGGTCTATGTCAAGAGCCGGCCGGGGCGCGGGGCTTTCATCACCGACATCGTCATGCGCGACCTCGAGGTGTCGGGCGTCGGCCAGGGCTTCCTGCGGCTCAATTTCCTGAGCAGCGGCAAGCAGGACGAATATCCGGTGCAGGGACTGGCGGGGCGGCCCAGGGTGGCGCGCTTCGCCTTTTCGGACGTGCGGGTGCACGGCGTGCCGATGCTGGTCGACGGCCGCGAGATCGATCCCGAGCGTCCGCTGGAGGGGCTGGTGCTGGCCGGCATCCGCGGCACCTGCGGCAAGGGGATCGCGCTGGCGCATGTCCGCGGCGCGAAGCTGCGCGACATCGCGGTGACCGGGCAAGAGGGGCCGCTGCTCAGCCTGTTCGACGTGAGCGGGACCGGCCTGGCAGGGGCGGTGCCGCTGGAGAAGCCGGCGCCGGGCGCGCCGGTGCCCGTGCCGGAGAGGCCCTATCGGCTGGGTTAGGGGCAGCCCAGGCCGCCCATCGTCCTGGCGACCCGTTTAGTCGCGTTCGCGTTGCGGAATCGCCGCCGGGGCTCCGTCACGACCTGCAGCCATTTATCGGGTCGTGAGTATGCAGCGTTCTCCAGCCCGGGCCTGGCCCGAGGCTTCTACCTTCCGCCAGCTTCGCCTGGTCGAGCCCGAGCACGTGCCGTGGACGGCACGGCTTGCCGCCGCGACGCGAGCCTGGGTGGGCAATCCCGCGCTGCTCGCCGCGCTGCTGCTCGTCGTCGCGGTGGCGGCGCGCGCGGCACAGTTCGGCAATCCGGTGGTGCAGGTCGATGACGAATTCTACCTGCTGACCGGCGACCGGATGCTGCAAGGCGCGCTGCCCTATGTCGATATCTGGGACCGCAAGCCGATCGGGCTGTTCCTGATCTATGCCGCGATCCGGCTGCTCGGCGGTGCCGGGGTGATCGAATATCAGATCGTCGCGACGCTGTTCGCGGTGGCGACCGCGCTGGTGGTCGCGCGGATAGCCCGCAACCTTGCCGGCCCGCACGGTGCGGCGGCGGCGGGCGTGGTCTATATCCTCTATCTCGGCATCTTCGGCGGGGAGGGCGGGCAGTCGCCGGTCTTCTACAACCTGTTCGTCGCGCTCGGCGCCTGGGCGATGGTCGGCGTGGTGCGGCGGCCGAACTTCGATGCGGTCTCCTTTGCGGGCGGGCTGCTCGTCATGCTGCTGGCCGGCGCGGCGATGCAGGTGAAATACACCGCGCTGTTCGAAGGCGTGTTCTTCGGGCTGGCGCTGCTCTGGCTGGGGCGCAAGCGCGGACTCGGCTGGACGATGCTGGGCGCGATGGCGCTGGCCTGGATCGCCGCGGCGCTGCTGCCGACGCTCGCCGCCTGGGGCTGGTATGCCTCGATCGGGCAGGGCGAAGCCTTCGTCCAGGCCAATTTCCTGTCGATCCTCGAGCGCAGCTCGGACGGGCTGGGCATCGCGCTCAAGCGGCTCGGCTGGATGATCGCCTGCCTGGTGCCGCTCGGGCTCGCCGCCTGGCTGGGGCGCGGCATGGCGCGCCCGGCGAGCGACGAGGTGCGGCGCTTCCTCGACGGCTGGGCGATCGCGGCGATCGTGGGGGTGCTGCTGTTCGGCACCTGGTTCGACCATTATGCCCTGCCGCTGATCGCACCGCTCTGCGTGCTCGCCGCGGCGTGGTTCGGCGACGGCGCAGCGGGGCTGGTGCTCGCCTCGGGCCGGACGCGCTGGCGGATCCCCGCCGGCATCGCGATGATGGCGCTGGTCACGCTGATCTCGCTGCAGATCGTCAACGAGAATCGCCGGTCCCGGGGCTGGGGGCCGCAGGTGGAGCAGATGGCCGACTTCATCCGGCCGCAGCTCAAGGACTGCCTGTACGTCTTCGACGGCGAGCCGGCGCTCTACCGGCTGACCGGCAGCTGCCTGCCGACACGCTGGCCGTTCCCGAGCCATCTGAGCCTGACCCGCGAATCGCGGGCGATCGGCGCCGATCCGATGGCCGAGGTGAAGCGGATCATGGCGGCGCGGCCCGAATTCGTCGTCGCCAACACCCGGCCCGACCGCGACCTCAATCCCGAGGTGCTGCACTACATGACCGGGCTGCTGGCACGCGATTATGCGCCCGCGCTGGAGGTGCCGGTGGGGGGGCGCAACCGAGTCGTCTATCGGCGGCGGCCGGGTGCCTGAGCTCCTTTCCGTCGCCGCAATTGCGCCATCTCTCAGCCAAGGCTTGGCAAGAGAAGCGCGCAATGCTTTGGCATCGGGCATGACCTCTCTCGCGTCGACCAGCGGCTTGCAGCGCGTGCTCGAGAGCGAGCGGCCGCGGCTGCTGCGCTTCCTTGCCGCGCGCGGGGCGGGGGACGACGCCGAGGACGTGCTGCAGGACCTGTGGCACAAGATCTCGGGCGCCGAGGCGCGGCCGGTCGCCGACCCGGTCTCCTACCTGTTCCGCGCCGCCGAGAATGTGCTGCGCGACCGCCAGCGTGCCTCGCTGAGCCGCGACCGGCGCCAGCATGAATGGCAGGACCTGGCCAACAGCGACGATGCGCCGCAGGGCGAGCGCGTGCTGATCGCGCGCCAGCGACTGCGCGAGGCCGAGCAGACGCTGCTTGCGCTCGGCCCGCGAGTCGATCAGATTTTCCGACGCTACCGGCTGGATGGGCTCGGCCAGGCAGCGATTGCTCGCGAACTGGGGATAAGCTTGAGCTCCGTGGAGAAGGATCTGCAGAAGGCCTATCGGGCCCTCGCGCAACTCAAGGACAAGTTCGATGCGGAATGAGCGCATCGTCTCCGTCGTTGATGCGAGGTGGGCATGAACGGGCAGGTTTCGGATATTCTGGCAGAGGACGCCCGGGGGTGGGTGATCCGGCTGCAGGACTCGGCTTTCGCCGATTGGGACGCTTTCGCGGACTGGCTGGAGCGCGATCCCGCGCACCTGGCCGCCTATAACACCGCGCTCGAGGCCGACGAGGCGATGGCCGGGCTGTTCAGCCTGCCGCCCGCGCCAGTGTCGGTGCCGGTGGTCGAGGCGGAACCGGTGACGGCGCGTCCGTCGCGGCGGCTGTTCCTGATCTCCGGCGGCGCCATCGCCGCCGCGGTGGCAGGCGTGATCGGCTGGACCAGCCTGGACAGCGGCCCGGGCGCGCGGATCGAATATGCCACGCGCGCCGGCGAGCGCCGCGAAGTCGCGCTGGCCGACGGATCGAAGATGGTGCTGAACGGCGCCACCCGTGTCGCGATGCTCGACAAGCGCCATGCCGAGCTGATCGAGGGCGAGGCGCTGTTCACCGTGCGCCACGACGCCGCCGATCCGTTCATCGTCAAGACCGGCGACGTGACGCTGGAGGATGCCGGCACCGTGTTCAACGTGGTGCGCGACGCGACCGGGCTGCGCGTATCGGTGGCCGAGGGTGCGGTGATCTACCAGCCCCAGGCCGATGCCGTGCGACTGACGCCGGGCGACGCGCTGAGCGTGTCCGGCGGCACCAAGCCGGAAGTGACGCGCACCGTCACCACCGATGTCGGTAGCTGGCGCGGCGGCCAGCTCGTCTATCGCAACGCGACGCTGGAACGCGTCGCGGCCGATGTGTCCCGCAACCTCGGCGTCCGGCTGCGGGTGGGCAAGGGGACGGAGGGCATTCCGTTCACCGGCACGATCTCGACCCAGGGCGGCCCCGGTGCCGTGATCGAGCGCATCGCTGCGCTCACCGGCACCCGGGCGACTCGCGCAGGCAATGGATGGATGCTGGACACGATCGACGGTGCGCCGCGCTGATCTGATCCTTCCGCTGGCGCTGCTGGCCGCTCCGCCCGCGCTGGCGCAGGAGAAGCGGCACAGCGTCTCCGTGCCTGCCGGCCGGCTCGACGCCGCGGTGTTCACGCTCGGCCGCCAGACCGGCAGCAGCATCGGGCTGCGCGAGCCCGGGCTCGGCGGGATCACCGTCCGCCCGGTCAAGGGCAAGCATACGATCGACGGCGCGCTCGTCGAGATGCTGAGGGGCAGCAATGCCCGCGCCCGGCGTGTCGCCCCCGGCACTTGGCTGATCGAACGCGCCCCGCCGATGCGTCCCAAGCCGCGCCCCGCGCCGCCGCCCGAGGAGCCCGACGCCCCGCCGGCCGAGATCCTGGTCACCGGCAGCAAGCGCGACATCCCGCTCAAGGCCTATCCGGGCGGCGTGCAGATCGTCGAGGGCGAGGATATTCCCGTCTCCGAAGGCGGGCAGGGCAGCGACGTGATCGCCAACCGGGTGGCGAGCCTCGCCTCCACCCATCTCGGGCCGGGGCGCAACAAGCTGTTCATCCGCGGCATTGCCGATTCGAGCTTCGTCGGCCCGACCCAGGCGACCGTCGGGCAGTATTGGGGCAACAGCCGGATCACCTACAGCGCGCCCGATCCGGACCTGAAGCTCTACGATATCGGCCGGGTCGAAGTGCTCGAGGGGCCACAGGGCACGCTCTATGGCGCCGGATCGCTGGGCGGCGTGGTCCGCGTGGTGCCGCGCGTGCCGGACCTGTTTGCCAGCGGCGGCCAGGTCTGGGGCGGCGGCTCGGTCACCGAGCATGGCGCGCCGGGCTGGGACGTCGGCGGCATCGTCAATTTGCCGATCAAGGAAGGCGATGTGGCGCTGCGTGCGCTCGTCTTCAGCGCGCTCGACGGCGGCTATATCGACGACCGCGAGCGCGGCCTCAACGACGTCAACCGCGTGCGCACCACCGGCGCCCGCGTGGCGCTGCGCTGGAACCTCGATGGCTGGACCTTCGACCTGGGCGGCGTCGGCCAGAGCATCGAGGGCCGGGACGCGCAATATTCGGACGGCGACGGCGACGGGCTCACCCGATCGAGCGCCATCGCCCAGCCCTTCCAGAACGACTTCTGGCTGGGCGAGCTCGTCGTCCGCAAGCGCTGGGGCGACCTGGAGCTGAGCTCGGCCGCGGCCTATGCCAGGCAATATGTGTCGGAGGTGTTCGCCGGCGCCTCGGTCGCCGACATCAGCCAGGGCTTTCCCCTGCCGGCGGTCGGCGCGCCGCTGATCGGCTATCGCCAGATCAACCGGGTCAGCATGCTGACCAGCGAGACGCGGCTGTCGCGCCGCGGGCCGCGCGGCACGGGCTGGCTGATCGGGGTGAGCTTCCTGCAGAATCGCGGCCGGGTAAACCGCAATTTCGGCGCGATGCGCGCGGCGCTGACCGGCGTGCGCAACAGCGTCGACGAGGCGACCCTCTATGGCGAGGGCACGATCGAGCCGGTGCGCGGCGTGACGATCACCGCGGGCGGGCGCCTGACCAATTCACACCTGACCGGCAATTCGGAGGATGTGGACCGCTATCTCGCCTTTCGCGAGGATCCGCGCGCCCGGGCGGCGCGCACCGAGACGCGCTTCCTGCCCTCCGCCGCGATCGCCTGGCGGCCCGCAGGCGGGCTGACCCTGTTCGGCCGGTTCGAGCAGGGCTTCCGCCCCGGCGGCCTGGCGGTGCGCCGCGACGTGATCCAGCGCTTCCAGGGCGACCGGCTTTCCACCGTCGAGGCGGGCGGGCGCTATACCGAGAGCGGGCTTTCGGTCTCCGCCAACGCCTCGATGACCTGGTGGACGAGCATCCAGGCCGATTTGATCGACGGCTTCGGCTTCCCGACCACCGCCAATATCGGCGACGGGCGGGTGCTGTCGCTCGGCGTGGCGGTGCGCTGGCAGCCGCTGCCCGGGCTCGACCTCGACGGCTCGCTCTATCTGAACGACAGCAAGGTCACCGATCCTTCCCAGGCGGTGTTTCCGCTGGCCGAGGGACCGTCGGACTTCAACCGGCTGCCCAATGTCGCCGATGCGAGCGGACGGCTTGGTGCAGCCTATCGCCACGCGCTGGGCGACGCGGTGGAGTTCTCCGCGAGCTCCTATCTCCGCTATGTCGGCCGCTCGACACTGGGCATCGGACCGGTGCTCGGCCGGCCGCAGGGCGATTATGTCGATACCGGAATGGAGCTTCGTCTGGAGCATGGGCGGCGGGCGATCACGCTGACCGCCACCAACCTGCTCGACACCCGCGGCAACCGCTTCGCCTTGGGCTCGCCGCTGCTGATCCGCGACGAGAAGCAGGTGACGCCGCTGCGCCCGCGCACCGTGCGGCTGGGCGTCGAAATCGGCTTCTGACCTTTTCCGAAATTTTTTCGCGCGGCGTTGCGGGATCGCCACACCTGCTCCGTCTCAACCATGCCCCCGAGGCAAGCCACGAGCGTCGTCCCCCGGCATCGATGGCCTGCTTCGACCCCCGGGAGGGCCGCGCCATGCGTATCTGTGCCCCGGCGCGTACCCCTCCCGGGGCCCATTCGGGACCCGATAGAACGGGCCCATAAAGGGATCGCATGAAGCTCTTCCTCGACAGCGAGATCGCACGGTTCGCTCGCGTCGCCCCCGGCACCGCCCTCGAACTCGCGGTCGTCATCCCCACCTTCAACGAACGCGCCAATGTGCCGCTGCTGATCGAGAAGCTCGATGCGGCGCTGGCCGGACGGCATTGGGAAGCGATCTTCGTCGATGATGACAGCCCCGACGGCACCGCCGATGCGGCGCGTGCGCTCGGCCTGCGCGACCCGCGCGTGCGGGTGATCCAGCGGATCGGCCGGCGGGGGCTGTCCTCGGCCTGTATCGAGGGCATGTGCGCCACCGCCGCGCCGATCGTTGCGGTGATCGACGGCGACCTGCAGCATGACGAGACGCTGCTGCCCAGGATGCTCGACGCGCTGGCGGGCGATGCGAGCCTCGACCTGGTGATCGGATCGCGCTTCGTCGCGGGTGGCGGCACCGGCGAATGGGACGACGACCGGGTGGCCAAGTCGGCGCTCGCGACCCGGCTCTCGCGCCATGTGCTCAAGGCCGACCTGTCCGACCCGATGAGCGGCTTCTTCATGATCCGCGCCGGCGTGGTGCGCGAACTGGTGCCCAGGCTCTCGGCGATCGGGTTCAAGATCCTGCTCGATATCATGACCGCCTCGCCGCGGCCGCTCAGGTTCCGCGAGCTGCCCTATGTGTTCCGCACCCGGGCACTGGGCGAGAGCAAGCTCGATCATGTCGTGGCGATGGAATATCTGATCGCGCTCTACGACCGGATGTTCGGCAAGGTCGTGCCGGTGCGCTTCGCGATGTTCTCAGCGATCGGCGGGCTGGGCGCAGCGGTGCATTTCGCGGTGCTGTCCGCGCTGTTCTGCGGGTTCGGCTGGACCTTTGTCGGCGCGACGATGCTCGCGGTGCTGGGGGCGATGACCTTCAACTTCCTGCTCAACAACGCGCTGACCTATCGCGAGCAAAGGCTGAAGGGTGCGGGCAAGCTGCTGCGCGGCTGGGCGCGCTTCTGCGTGGTGTGCGGCGCGGGAGCCGCCGCGAACGTCGGCGTCGCGGCGTTCCTGCACAATGTCCAGCATGGCGACTGGCGGGTGTCGGCGCTGGCCGGGATCGCAGTGGCGGCGGTGTGGAATTTCGCGCTGTCGTCGCGGTTCGTTTGGGGGCGGTACTGACCCTGTTCCCCTCCCTGGAAGGGAGGGCCTAGGGGTGGGTGGTGTCCTGGCGATACTGCCGTCGCTGGCCCTGGTCGTGCCGTAACGCGTACATCGACCCACCCCCGACCCCTCCCTTCCAGGGAGGGGAGTTTCATTACGCCACCAGCCGCAGCCGCCTCTTCAGCGCCGCGCTCCGCGAGCTTCCGCCGACCAGCGTCTGCAGGTCGATCATCCCGCGGGCCAGCCCCAGCCCCGGCGGCGCCGCGATGTATCGGGCGGTCCAGACCGGGGAGAACTTGTCTTTGTAGGCGCGCAGGCCCTCGAAGCCGTAGAAGGCGTCGCCGTGGCGGTAGAGCAGCGCCCCGATCCGCGCCCACATCGGCGCGAGGCGGCGCGATTCGATGCCCGACAGCGGCGCCATGCCGAGGTTGAACCAGCGATAGCCCTGGTCGTGGCCCCAGAGCATCAGCTGGACGAACAGATAGTCCATCGTGCCATAGGGCATCTCGGCGAGGTGGCGCATCAGGTCGACCGACAGCTCCTCGCGATTCTCGGTCGCCCAGACATTGGCGAAGGCGACGATCCGGCCCTGCTGGCGGACCAGCGCGCAATCGAAGCGGGCGAGATAGGCGGGGTCGAACCGGCCGACCGAGAAGGTCTTCTCGCCATGTCCCTTGTCGCTGAGCCAGGCGTCGGAGACGGCGCGCAGCTCGGGCATCAGCGCGGGCACTTCGGCGGCAGGGACGATCTCGAAGCTGGCGCCCTCGCGCGCGGCGCGGCGCTCGGAATGGCGCAGCGAGCGCTTCTCCGAGCCTTCCATCGAGAAGCCGGGCAGGGAGACGCGGGCTTCCTCGCCATATTTCACCAACTGGAGCCCGAGGTCGATCGCGATCGGCAGGGCCTCGGCCGAGATCTGGTAGAGGAGCAGCCGGCCCTGCGCGGCGTCCGCCATCTCGCGGATGCGCCAGAGCAGGTCGCCCCATTCCTCCTTGGGGCCTACCGGATCGCCCATCACGATCCAGCTCTGGCCCTGCACCTGGTACATCAGCAGCGTCTCGCCGCTCTCCGAGCGGAGGAAGCGCTTGTCGCCGGCATAGGCGAGCAAGGCGTCGGTGCGGTTGGCATGGACCAGGGCGGTGCGCGGCAGCTCGGTATCGGGGGCATGCTCCTCGCGCTTCGGCTGGGCATAGCCGAACCACTGGGTGACCGCGACGCAGGTCAGCGCGACCGCCGTGGCGAAGCTGGCGCGCAGGAAGCGCGAGGCGTCGCCGCGCCAGGCGAATTCCCACCAGAGATCGTCCTGATAGGGCACGTGCTTGAAGGCGAAGAAGCCGATCCAGGTGGCGAGGCCGGCGGCGACCGCGACCGAGACCAGGGCGCGGCCGGTGAGCGCGCTGGTCAGCGCGGTCTTGCGGTAGAAGGCGGTGCGCGAGAGCTGGAGCAGCCCGGCGATGACCAGCAGGATCGCCGCTTCCTCATAGTCGACGCCCTTGACCAGCGAGAACAGCGCGCCGGCCAGCAGGAGGGTGCGGCAGAGGTGGAAGGCTGCGTCGAGCCGGCGGTACAGCGCCGGGGCGATCAGCAGCAGCGCGGTGCCGGCCAGGCTGGCGGCGATGTGCGAGGCCTCGACGAAGGGCAGGGGGACGAAGGCGTGGAGGTCGCGCAGGCGGGCCGGGATCGCCGGGAGCGAGCCCGAGACGAGCAGGACGATGCCGCCGACGAAGACCAGAGCCGCCAGGAAGGTCGGGGCGAGCCCGTGCATCGCCAGACCGACCGCGCGGATCGCAGCGAGCGGCTTCCGCAGCTGGCGCCGCTCGTGCACCGCGAGCAGGGCGGCGGCGACGAGCAGCGGGAGGACGTAGTAGATCAGCCGGTAGAGGATCAGCGCCGCGAGGATGCGCGACGGATCGGCGCCGGGCAGCACCGCGAGCATCACTGCCTCGAACACGCCTACGCCGCCGGGGACATGGGTCACCAGCGCGGCGATGATCGCCAGGGCATAGCCGAGGAAGAAGGTGGGGAAGGCGTGGAGGCCGGCACCGGGGACGAGGACCAGCAGCGCGGCGCTGGCCAGAGCCAGGTCGACCGCCGAGGTGGCGATCATGCCCAGCGCCTGGGGCAGGCTGGGCGCGCGGAAGTGCCAGCGCCAGAGCTTCACTTCGCGGGCGGGGCCGCGCAGCAGCGCGAGGATGCCTAGGGTCGCGGCGAGGATGGCGATGCCGATCCCGCGCTGGACGCCGGCGGAGATGGTCATGCCGGCAAGCTCGAGCCCGCCGCCGTGCAGCGCCAGCGCGGCGCCGGCCATGACGACCACGCCCGACCAGAAGGTGATGCTGGCTGTCGCGATCACCTTGACGACCTCGGCGGTGTCGAGCCCGGCGGCGTGGTAGACGCGGTAGCGCGCCGATCCGCCGGTGAGCAGCGCGAAGCCGAGATTGTGGCTGAGCGTGTAGCTGGTGAACGAGGCGAGCGCGGCGGTGCGATAGGGGAGCGGCCGGCCGATGATGCGCAGCGCCAGCACGTCGTACAGGGTCAGCATCGCATAGCTGCCGGCGGTCAGCGCCAGCGCGGCGGCGACCTGCCAGGCGCCGATCGCGTGGAAGGCGATGCGGACGTCGTGCCAGCGGACTTCGTGGAGGAGGCCGCGCAAGGCCGCGAAGGCCAGCGCGACGATGCCGATCACCGCGCCGACTTGCAGCGCGGTCCTGTGGGCGGGGCGCAGGGTCACGGCGTTCAGCCGCGCTGCCAGACCTGCGACTTGCAGATCCAGCCGCCGAGGATGCACCCGCTGATCTTCAGGCTGTTCGGGCCCTGCTGCTCGATCTTCGAGTAGAAGGTCTGGCCCATGTCGGGGACGAAGACGCGGCCCTGCCACTTGCCGTTGCCGGTGGGATGATAGTCCTGGAGCAGCTCGGTGCCGATCAGCCTGGCGACGCCGCTGTCCTTGGCGTCCTGCTGCGCCTCGGCATTGGCCCAGACCACCCAGCCGCACAGCTTGTCGCCGCAGGCGCCGGTCTGCACCTTGACGGTGCCGCGCGGATTGACCCAGGTGCCGACCACGCCGGTCGAGGCTGCGGCGACCGGGGCCTGGGCGGAGGCCTGCACGGTGCCCAGCACCGTGGCGGCGAGGCCGATGCCGGCCAGGATCTTGCCGAAGCGCATGTCGAATTCCCTCTGTTTGTCCGTTGTCGCGGCCCGCTCTAGCTAGGCGCGGCTGTCCGCCGCGTGATCCCAAACCTAAATATTGGTAATGTTGGCGATGCCGGCGCGGAGCGTCTTGAACAGCGTCTCCGGATCATGGTGGAGCATGTGCCCGCCGGGCAGCGCGACGCGCCGGACATTGGGCTGAGTCAGCATCGGGCAGAGGCTGTCCTTCTCCTCCACGCCCTGGACGCAGAGCGTCGGCACCCAGGTGAGCTGGCGGCCGGTGGGCAGCGCCATCGCATCGGGCTTGGCCCAGTTGAACAGCTCGGACGGGCTGGCGCGGTAGAAGACGGTGTCGGTCGGCACCACCAAGGCGACCATCTTCACGTGCGCGCGCAGGTCGGCGGGCAGGCCGGTCAGCCCGACATGCATCATGTCCGCGCCGAAGGACTGGCCGATCAGCACCAGCCGGTCGGCGTGACCAAAAGCCAGCGCGCGGCGCGCCGCATCGGCGATCAGCGCCTGCACCTCGGCGGGGGTACGCTCCTGCCGGAAATAGGCGAGCGAGCTGACGCCCACCACCGGCACGCCCTCGTCGGCGAAGCGCCGGGCGATCTCCGGCCCCATGCCGATCCTGAAGCCCATGTCGCCCGAGACCAGCACTACCGCCAGCCCCTTGGCCGCGGGCGGCGTCGGCCGGGTGGGGGCGATGTCGAAATAGACCGGGCCGCCCAGATAGCCGATATAGCCGAGCCAGCCGGTGAACGCGGCGAGCAGCAGCGCCAGCGCGGCGAGCGTGACCTTCAATTTGCGATGGCGGCGCATGCGCGAACTCCTTGAAACTCCACGCCGTGTAGCTCGTCGCAGCTCGCGCTCCGGTGACCGGATCATGACCAAAGCTTAACGTGACTTGGCTCCGCCCCAGGGGCATCCCGACGCTGCAATGACGAGTACCGACATCCCGGAAAATGCCACGACGAAGGGCCGCGTGAGCCGCGGGACCGACGGGTTCGTGCTGATTCTGGTCCTATCCTTCGCGCTCAGCGCCATGGTGATCCTGGGCTGGGCCTGGCGATCGGGCGTCAACCACATCTTCGCCGCGCAGACCGGCGCCAGCCTGTTCCCCGGCTTCACCGCCGAGACGCCGGGCGACGCCGCGCACGGCCTGATCGTCACCAGCCTGCGCTCGGGCAGCGAGGCGGCGCTGGACGGCATGGAAGTGGGCGACGCGATCGTCGCGATCGACGGCCGCAACGTCGACACGCTCGACCAGGCCCGCCGCTACCTGCGCGACGACCATCATCCAGACGTATATCTCGACTTGGTCCACCAAAAGCAGCTACGCCATCTCAAGCTCTTGCGAACCGCAGGTGGAGAGAATGGGGCACAAGCTGCTGCTGGTGGAGGATGACGAGGCGACCGCCGCGTACATCGTCAAAGGAATGACCGAAGAGGGATTCACGGTCGACCGTGCCGACAATGGGCGCGATGGCCTGTTCCTCGCCAGCGACGGCAGCTACGACGCGATCGTGCTCGATCGCATGCTGCCCGGCATGGACGGCATGGCCGTGCTCGGTGCGCTGCGGGCGGCCAAGATCGAGACGCCGGTCATCATCCTCTCCGCGCTCGGCACGCCCGACGACCGGGTCGGCGGCCTGACCTCGGGCGCCGACGATTATCTGGTGAAGCCCTTCGCGTTTGCCGAGCTGCTCGCCCGCGTCCGGTTGCTGCTGCGCAAGCGCGGCGCCGCAGAAGGCGCGGTGACCAAGCTCACTTCCGCCGATCTCGAGATGGACCTGCTCTCGCGCCGGGTGAAGCGAGGCGCCCGGGTGATCGACCTGCAGCCGCGCGAATTCCGCCTGCTCGAATATTTCCTGCGCCATCCGGACCAGGTGATCACCCGCACCATGCTGCTCGAGGGCGTGTGGGACTATCATTTCGATCCCGGGACCAATGTGATCGACGTCCATATCAGCCGGCTGCGCAAGAAGCTGGACGATGGCGGCGAGCCGATCCTCCACACGATCCGCGGCGCCGGCTATCGCCTGGGCCCGGCGGCCTGACGTGACTCTCCGCTGGGGACAGCTTGCGCGCTCGGTGACTGCGCGCTTCGTGATCGTCGCCTTCCTGGTGCAGCTCACCGTCACCGGCGGCATCCTGCTGTTCGTCCAGCAATCGAGCGAGCGCGCGCTTGCCGCCGAGCAGAAGACCCTGGTCACCGAGCTGCGCGACGACCTGGTCTCGGCCTGGCATGCCGGCGGCGATGCCGGGCTGCGGCGGATCATCGACGTGCGGCTGGAGCAGGCGCACGCCAGCCCGCCGGTGATCCTGCTCGCCACCGCGAAGCAGGATCCGATCCGCGGCAATCTGGGCGACTGGCCGACGGTGATCCCGGCCGAGACCGACTGGCAGGCGATCGAGCTCTATCGCACCGGCAGCGACCGGCCCGAGCTGATGGGCGTATCCTCGACCACGCTGCCGAACGGCGAGCTGTTGCTGGCCGGCCATGTCATCAGCTCGAGCGTCCGCCTGGCGCGAGTGAACGAGGAGGCGATCACGGCGGCGCTGGTGATCGGCGTGATCTTCGCGCTGCTGAGCGCGCTGCTGATTGGCCGGGTGCTCTCCAACCAGATCCAGGGCGTGGTGACCACCGCGCGCGAAGTGGGCGAGGGGTGGCTCGGCCGCCGCGTGCCCACCGACGGCAGCGGCGATGCGTTCGATGCGCTGGGCGAGTCGGTCAACGCTATGCTCGACCGGATCGAGGCGCTGGTCTCGCAGCTGCGGATGATGACCGACGGGCTGGCGCACGACCTGCGCTCGCCGGTGACCCGCATCAAGGTGTCGCTGGAGCGCGCCATCATCGAGACCGAGGACGAGACCGCGCTGGCGGCGCTGGAGCGCGTCTCGGGCGAGGCGGAGACCTTGCTCGGCATGCTCTCCACCGCGCTGCTGATCAGCCGGGCCGAGGCGGGGATCGGGCGCGACCGCTTCGTCGATACCGACATCGCCGCGCTGCTCGGGGACCTGGCCGAGGTCTATGGCCCGCTGGCCGAGGATCGCGGCTTCGAGATCGCGGTGGAGGCCGAGCCCGGGCTGCACGCCCCGCTGCACCGCGAGCTGGTCGGCCAGGCGCTGGGCAACCTGATCGAGAATGCGACCAAATATGCCGAGGGCGGACACCATATCGTCGTGCGTGCCGTACGCGAGGGAGGGGGAATCGCGCTCTCGGTGGCCGATGACGGGCCGGGCATTCCCGAGGAACGCCGGGCCGAGGCGATGAGCCGGTTCGGCCGGCTCGATCCGGCGCGGCACGAGACGGGTTCCGGGCTGGGGCTGTCGCTGGTCGAGGCGGTGGCGCGGCTGCACCAGGGCAGCTTCGCGCTGGAGGACGCCGGGCCGGGGCTGCGGGCGGTGATCAGGTTCTAGGCTGTGTTTCTTCTTTCCCCGGCGAAGGCCGGGGCCCAGCCTTGAAAGTCACGCGCCTTGGCGCGTCTTCGCCGCGCACTATTTAGTCTGGGCCCCGGCCTTCGCCGAGGAAAATAGTAAGTCTACTTCTTTCCGCTACACCGCCAGCGCGTAGGTGATCACCAGCGCGGCCACCGTCATCAGCGACATCGCAGCAATGAAGGTGACGTCCGCCACCCGCTCCAGCTCGTGGAGCCGCTTGGCCGGGCCGTGGCGGATCGCGAAATAGCTGGTCAGCGTCGCGATCAGGAACAGCACCGCGTCGAGCGCCAGCATGTCGTCGGCCAGGGTGTTGGCCTTGCGCACCGCGATCACCACGCGGAGGATGCCGATCGCGGTGAGGCATACGCCGACCATCGCCGCCGCGATCGGGCAGATCATCCGGCAGGCACGCTCGTCGAGCGTGTAGGCGCTGCGATGCTCCTGCGGCGGTCCCTTCACTCGGCGGCGACCGGGACCCGGGTTTCCTCCTTGCCCTCGGGCGCGGCGACGGCCTGGGCCTCCACCCGGCCGCTGCGCTCGAGCTTGCCCCAGCCGACCCAGGGGCCGCGCAGCGCATTGGCGACGGCGCGGATCACCACCCAGTACATCAGCTGGCGATAGACGAAGCGCTGGGCGAGCAGCAGCAGCCCGGGATAGCGCTTCTCGCGCGCTTCCATGCGATAGGCGACCCAGCCGCACAGGAAATCGATCCCGGTGAAGGCGATCCAGTAGATGCCCATGCGGATCACGTCGCTCTCGGTCTGTGCCCAGCCATGCTGCCAGACGCGGAGCGCGGTGCCGAGGATCGAGGCGACCAGCGCCGCGTCGATCAGCGGCGAGATCAGCGCGAAGGCGATCTGGAACACCCAGGCCTGGGGGATGCCGACCAGCGCCAGCCCGGCGGGCTTGCGGGTGCGCAGGATCGCGCGGTGCTTCCACAGGCACTGCAGCGTGCCGAACGCCCAGCGGAAGCGCTGCTTGGCTAGCGCGCCGAAGCTCTCCGGCGCCTCGGTCCAGGCAACCGCCTCGATGTCGTAGCCGACGCGCCAGCCCTTGCGCTGGATCGCGATGGTCAGGTCCTGGTCCTCGGCCAGCGTGTCGACCGGATAGCCGCCGACATCGTCCAGCGCCGCCTTGCGCCAGGCACCGACCGCGCCGGGGACGACCATGATCGCATCAAGGCTGGCGAGCGCGCGCCGCTCGAGATTCTGCGAGGTGACGTACTCCACCGCCTGCCAGCGGGTGACCAGGTTGATCCGGTTGCCGACCTTGGCGTTGCCCGCGATCGCGCCGATCTCGTCATCCTCGAACCAGCGGGCGAGGCGGGCGATGGTCAGCGGCTCGAACTGGGTATCGGCATCGAGCGCGATGACGATGTCGCCCTTGGCGAACTTCAGCCCCTGGTTGAGCGCGCGCGCCTTGCCGCCATTCTCCAGCGTCAGCAGCGTGACCCGCGGCTCGCTCGCGAAGGCCACGCGGACGACGTCGCTGGTGCCGTCCTTCGAGCCGTCGTCGAGCACGATGACCTCGACATTGACCCGCTCGCTGGCGAGGACGCGGCGGATCGAGCTCTCGATCACCTTGGCCTCGTTATAGGCGGGGATCAGCACCGAGACGAAGCGGCCGGGGTCGATCGCCGGGGCGACCGGACGGTTCTTCCTGCGGTTGCCGTTCACCGCCAGCGCGGCGAGGACGATGGCGCGGGCGATGCCCAGCGCGATCGCGGCGAAGAACAGCCACTTGAGCGCGAAACCGATCATCGCGAGGACCAGGAAGATGCCGACATCGGTGCGCACGGCGACGAGGTCGGCGCCCTGCACCTTGGGCATGACCTGGTCGCGGCTGAGGCCGGCGAGCTGCGAGACGGGGACGAACTGATAGCCCTTCGCCTTCAGCGCATCGATGATCCGCGGCAGCGCGGCGATGGTCTGCGAGCGGTCGCCGCCGCCGTCGTGGAGCAGGATGATCTGGCCCGACTGCTCGTAGTTGCCGGCCTGCACCTCGCGCAGCACCGTGTCGACGATCGCGTCGACGCCCGGGCGCTGCCAGTCGTTCGGGTCCACGTGGAGGCCGACATTGGTATAGCCGGCGCGCTGGGCGGTGAGCGCGGGGATCAGCTCGTCCGCGGTGGTCGGCTCGGCGTCGCCGAAATAGGGCGCGCGGAACAGCCGGACCGAGCGGCCGGTATAGGCCTCGATCAGCCGCTGGGTGGCGTTGAGCTCGATCCGGGTGCCGCGCGCCGAGGCGAGCGCCAGGTTCGGGTGGGTGAAGGTGTGGCTGCCGATCTCGTTGCCCTCGTCGACGACGCGGTTGACGAGGAAGGGCTCCGCCATCGCATTCTCGCCGATCATGAAGAAGGTGCCGGTGACCTGCTTCGCCTTCAGGATGTCGAGGATCTTCGGCGTCCATTCGGGATCGGGGCCGTCGTCGAAGGTCAGCGCGACCTTGCCGGGCATGTAGCCGGTGCGGGTGACGACATAGGGGGTGGGCAGCGACTGGAAGATCTCGTCGACGATCAGGCCATTGGGGTTCTGGACGATCGTGCGCGTGCCGGTGCTCGGCGTGCTGGCGATGCGCAGAATCTCGCCCGATCCCTCGACATCGACGTCGCCGACCGCCTCGATCCGGCGCAGATCGGGGATCCTGCCCGAATGCGCGGCGGCCAGCGCCGGCCAGAAGTTCGAGTCTTCCGAGCCGAGGCGCCACAGCGCGACGCCGCCGACGCCCTTGATGTTGGCGGCGCGCAACTGGTTCCAGGCGGTGGTGGCGTCGGCCATCCACACGGTGTGGGAGACGCCATTCTCCTCATAGGCGAAGCTCTGGTTGCCGCTCGCCTTGTCGAAGGTGACGGTCGCTTCGCTGTCATGCGCGATCAGCCAGGCCTCTTCGATCGAGATCGGATCGGCCTTGCCGGGGGCGGTCCAGTTATAGCCATAGTTGGCGACGCCGACGATCAGCTTGTCGGCCGGCACCTGCTTCAGCGCGGCGTTCATCTGGTTGACGAACCAGGCCTGGCTGGCGATCGGGCCGGGCGCGGTGACCGGGGCATGCTCGTCATAGTCCATCAGGACGAGCTTGTCGGTAGCGGCGGCATAGGCCTTCATGTCCCAGTCGTCGTCCTGGGCCGGCACGGTGACCGAGACGCTCATCTTCGCCGCGGCGAAACGGGCATGGGCGTCGCGCAGCAACGCCAGATAGCCGGGCTGGGCGGCCGTTGGCAGCTCCTCGAAGTCGAACACCGCGCCATCGGCCTTGCGTGCTACCAGGGTGCGCTGGAGATCGTCGAGGAAGGCGGCGCGCGCCTTGGGATCGCGCAGCAGCGCGGCGGCGCCGGCGCTGTCCCAATTGTCGCCGGTGGCGTTCTGCACCATCGGCAGCACCTTGGGGCGCTTCGTCGCGGCGGCGATGATCGTGTCGAACTGCGGATCGGGGGTGACCGTGACAGCGTGCTTCGCGCCGGTGACGCTGTAGAGCGCGGGCACGACCCAATCGAGATCGTTGACATGGCGGCGCAGCGAGGCGCGGCTGGCATCGTCCCAGGGCACGTAGAAGCCGACCGAGAGCGGCGCGCTCGATGCGCTTGCCTTGCCGCGGGGCAGCCAGGAGGCGAAGCTGTGGCGCAGGTGATTGGCCTGCTGCTTCAGCGAGCGGGGCTGGGGATGCTCGCGCATCAGGGCGAGCGGGCCGGGGATCGGCACGCGCACGACCGTCATCGCAAAGGCGCCGGCCGCCAGTACGATCACCAGCAGCAGCGCGAAGAAGGCGCGCATCGTCCAGCGATTCCGCTTGCCGCTCGCATCGAAGAAGATCGGACGTTCCATCGCCTGTGCTGCCCTGGTTGCAATGTCTGGGTGGTGCGACGCCCGGCCCGAGGAGTGCAGGAGGGCCGGGCGCCGCTGGTTTGCCGGCCATGAACGCGATTATGGCCTGCCCTCCCCGGATAGCGCCGCCAGTCCTTCCCGGACCTGCCCGCGGCATTAACTTCCTGTCATGTCCGCTTTTCCGGAAAACAAAACGGCCGGCGCGAAGGGAGCGCGCCGGCCGTTCAGATGTTGCGGGTGCAGGCTAAAGAGGGTTGCCTGCACCCGCTGGCATCGCCCGGAACAGGGTAAGTCGGGCGATGCCGAATGCGGGGTCAGCGATGTGCGTGTGCCGCTGCCGAAACCTGCGCGATGCGGGCGTCGGCGGTGGACAGGGCGGCGGTACCGGAGACGAGCGTGGCCAGCGCCAGCAGCGCGATCGCAATGCGGGGATTGGCCATCTCTTGTCTCCTGTCTCGACGGTTCGCTTGCCGACCGTGAGACAGGAGATAGGCCCTGCAAGATGTAACGGCGCTGGCCGGCGGGTTACAATTTGGACAGGCGGAGACCCATCCAGCGGGAAAGCTCCGGCGCCGTCCGGCGCGCGATGACTTCGAAGGTCATCGCAAGGGCGAGGGTGATCCCGAACAGCGGCATCAGCACGCCCAGCGCCACGGTCAGCCCGACCAGCGCCCATCTGTGCCTTAGCGGGTCCTTCGCTGCCGGTGCGCCGAGCGCGCCTTCGGGGCGTCTCCGCCACCACAGCACCACGCTCGACACCGCCAGCGTCACCAATCCGATCAGCACGAGCAGATTGACCAGCTGGTTGAGCAGGCCCAGCCACGCGCCTTCATGCACCGCCACGCCGAAGCCCACCGCACGGTCGATCCAGTGGCGGTCGCCGAAGCTCTGCGATCCGATGACCGCGCCATCGTCGCCGATCTCGACCGAGACGCGCCGCGTGCGGTCCTCGGCCTGGGACTGGACGAGCCAACGGCCGCCGGCCTTGGTTGGCGGGCTGACCTCGGCCGGGGCGGCGAGGCCGAGCGTCATCGCCTTGTCGACCACCCGGTCGAGCGCCGGGCCCTTGGGGGCGACATGCGCCATGGTCATGCCCTTGTGCTCTGCATGCTCGTCGAGCATCGCGCGGACGCCCTTGTCGAGATCGGCGCGCGCCTGCGCATCGGCCACCGATCCCGCCGACCAGTCCTGCCGGACCGCGGCGGTACCGGTCACCACACGGACCTGCTTGAGGTAGTCGCCCCAGTTCTTCGCCCAAGGCAGGCCCGAAGCGATCAGGAACACCGCGCCGATCGACACCCACAGGCCGGTCACCGCGTGCATGTCGCGCCAGAAGACGCGCTTGCCGCCGCCCAGGCGGGGCCAGAGGATGCCGCCCAGGCCCTTGCCCCTGCGCCCGCGTGGCCACCAGAGGAACAGGCCGGTGACGATCATCACGATCGTCCAGCAGGCGGCGATCTCGACCAGCGCCGATCCCCAGTCGCCCGCGAGCAGCTCGCCGTGCAGGCGGAAGATCACCCGCATGAAGCGATCCTCCTCGGGCACCGCCTTGAGCACCGCGCCGGTCTGCGGATGGACCCAGACCCGGGTCTCCTCCGCACCCGCGCCGACGAGCAGCTGGACCGCATCCTCGGGCGCTTCGGGCAGGACATATTTGTGCAGCACTGACCCCGGCACCGCCGCGGTGCCCGCCGCGACGATCTTCTCGGGGGCGAGAATCGGCACGCCGGGTTGCGCGACATGGCGGTAGGGCGCGTAGAGCCAGCCCTCGATCTGCGGCTTGAACAGATAGATGCCGCCGGTCACCGACAGCCACAGGATGAAGGGCACGCAGAAGATGCCGGCATAGAAATGCCAGCGCCACACCGCGCGGAACCAGCGTTCGTGGCGGGTCGTCGTTTCGCTCACAGCATCCACCCCGCCTCGACCAGGAAGCTGCGCTGGGGATAGGGGTGATAGACCCAGGCGCGGTTGTTGGTGATGTTGTCCACGCCTGCGCTCAGCCGGAAATCGTCGGTCATCTTCCAGTTCACCTTGGCATCGAGCGCGAACAGCTCGGAGGTATAGCCAAAGGTATCGCCGCGCTGGAGCCCGAACAGATCGGTATTGGGCCGCGTGGCATAGCGCACGCCGATCGAGGTCAGCACGCGCGGGGTGACCTGATAGCGGAGGTTCGCGTTGAACCGCCAGCGCGGGATGCGCGGGAACTGCACGCCTTCCGCCGCGGGCGCGCTGTCGTTGCGCACCGTCTTCGAGTCGATCCAGGCGGCGTTGGCGTCGATGTCGAGTCCGCGAATGCCGACATCGCGGGCTTCGGCGATCAGCTCGAGCCCGACCTGCCGCGTCACATCGATATTCTTGTAGTTCGAGGTGGTGATGCCGTTCTGGTTGAACCCGACGAACGAGAAGATCGTGTCGTTCACCCGCTGCCAGAAGGCTGATCCGGTGAGCTTCAGCCGCCCGAAATCATGCGCCACCAGCAGGTTGGCGTCGCGCGAGCGCTCGGGCTTGAGGTTCGGATCGAAGCTGTTCGGGTTGAAGCTGCCATCGCCGTTCAGGCTGCCCTGGAACAGCTCGCCCACCGTCGGGAAGCGGGTCGCTTCGGCCAGGCTGAGCTGCGCGCTGGTCTGGCCGCGATGCCACTCGACCGAGAATTTCGGATCGAACGCCGTGTCGCTGCGGGCGGCATAGCGGTTGGTGACCGGCGTGCCGGAGGTGCCGACACGGCCAAGCCCGCCGTCGAATGCCCGCCAACTCTCGAACCGCGCGCCGAGCGTGAAGGTCACCGCATCGGCCCGCAGCCGGCCCTCGGCCCAGCCGGCGAGCAGCCGCGTCTTGCCGAAGGTGCGGGTGGAGAAGGCGCGGCCGCTATTGCCGCGCCAATTGGGTAGCGTGTAGTTGGTCAGGTCGGTCTGGTAGAGATTGGCGCTGGCGCCGGCGGCAAGGTCGAGCGGGCCGGTCTTCGCATCCAGCGAGAACTCCGCCGTGTACCAGCCGGTCGGCCCCTGCCGCGCCAATGTCCCGGCGCCATTCGACGCACCCGCCGCCCAGCTGCCCGAGGTGAACCCATCCGAGCGGGCGACCTGATAGGTCGAGACGTTGAGCTTCGCGGTCACGTCCGGCGCGATCGGCGCGGCGATCTTGCCGCCCGCCAGAACTTCGTCGCGCACCGTCCGCGACCAGCGGGCGCCCGAGGCGGTCCAGGTCTGGCCGAGCGTGGTCACCCGGCCTTCGCAGACCTTGTTGCCGCTCGCGTCGCGCAGATAGCAGTCGGGCGCGTATTGCGCGTCGAGATTGTGCCAATATGCGAACAACAGCTCGCCGGTGATGCCAGAGGCACCGTCATAGCCGATGCGCAGCTTGGCCTGGTCCTGTGTGGTAGCGGCGGGGCTCTGCGCGGCGAAGATCGGGTTGGTTGCGGTGCCGGGCGCATTGGGGATCGCCTGGCCCTTGTCGATCACCGCGCCGGTCACGACCGTTCCCGCCGCACCCGTCGCCGGGGTGAGCCCATACCAGCTCATCGGCTGGCCGGTGTTGCGGAAGTGCCGCCCGGAAATCCGCGCCGACCAGGGGCCATCCTTCTGCCGCCAGCCCAGGCCTGCCTCGCCCGACCAGCCCCAATAGGTGGCGTGGGTGCCGTATTGGTCGTAGGGCTGTGCCAGCCCCTGCACGGTGGCGAACGCTTCGGTCTTCTCGGGCGAGCGGGTGGTGATGTTGACGATCCCGCCCATCGAATTGCCCGGATAGCGCGCCGAATAGGGGCCGTAGACGATGTCGAACTGCTCGACCTCGCCCGGGCCGACCACGCCCCATTTGGGCGCGAAGGCGAAGCTGTTGCCGAGGAAGTTCGACACGACGAACCCGTCGACCATCACCAGCGACCGGGCGCTCTGCATCGAATGGGTGCCGCGGAATCCGGGTACGCCGTTGGAATCGCCGGCATAGCGTTTGCGCACGAAGAAATCGGGCGCGTATTTCATCAAATCCTCGACATTCTGGGCGTTGATGCCGGCGAATTGTTCGTCGCCCAGGCTCACCGAGAGCCCGCGCGGATCGATGCTGATCGGCGCATCCTTCTGGCCGATGACGAGGATGGAAGGTTCGTCCGTTTCCTGCGCGAGGGCGGGAACGGCAATGCAAAGCAGCGGCAGCGCGGCAATGCGCGCGCGGCGGTATGAAGACATGGGATTTCACCTGAACGAGGAAAGACGCGGTTCAGGTGCGGGCAGGCGGTCCTCTGAGCGGTGGCTGGGCGAAGGCGCGGCGGCGCACCACCGGCTGCGCGGCGGGCGCGAAGCCGAGGGCGAGGAGGAAGGCGATCGCGGCGAGCAGCAGCACCGGGTCGGTGCCGCCGAGCATGGCATGGCCCAGCCCGGAGTACGCGCAGTCCTGCTTGCCGCTGTCGGGGGCCTTGGCATGGTCTGGGTCCATCGGAATGTCGATGGTCATCGTCGCGGGGCCGTTGCCGTCGCAAATCGCCATGGTCAGCGTCTTGCCGCCGGTTTCGGCGAGCATGTAGCCGGCGGGCACAAGCGCCTTCACCGCCAGCGCCGCGGCGATCAGCCACAATGCCAGCCAGCGATGTTCTTTCAGGAAGACGCGCCATGCCCCCATGGACGGTCGGGCTACGCCGTTCTGGGCGAGCTGTCACGTCTGGAATGGGCTGGCGGCCATGGGCATTTTGTCCAAGCTCCCGCCGTCATCCCCGCGAAAGCGGGGACCCATCTCCCATGCTCTCGCCAATCACACCGGTCGTGCGTCGGGATAGTCTCGGAGATGGGCCTCCGCTTTCGCGGGGGTGACGGACTAGGGATGACGTTGCGGACGAACCGGCGTAAGGGGCCGCGCATGACCAGCACCCAGCCCATCCTCGTGCTCACCACCGGCGGCACGATCGACAAGCAATATTTCGACGCCTCGAGCCAGTACACGATCGTCGGCACCGTGGTGACGCGGCTGCTCGAGCTCGGCCGGGTGCTGCATCCCTTCCAGGTCGAGGAAGTGATGCGCAAGGACAGCCTGGAGATGGACGACGCCGACCGCGCGAAGATCGCCGCCCGCGTCGCCGCTTCGGATGCCGCGCGTATCGTCATCACCCATGGCACGGACACGATGACCGAGACTGCCAAGGCGCTGGCCGGGATCGAAGGCAAGACGATCGTGCTGGTCGGCGCGCTGGCGCCGGCGCGCTTCGCCGAGAGCGACGCGACCTTCAACCTGGGCATGGCCTTCGCCACGGTGCAGGTCGCGAAGCCTGGTGTTTACATCACGATGAACGGCACCGTGTTCGAGGCCGGCAAGGTAGTGAAGGACCGCGAGGCCGGCCGCTTCGTGGAGATCTAAGGCGTTGGCCTAAATTTAGGCGTCACCCCGGCCTTGTGCCGGGGTCCACTGTGCCGCGCGCATTGCCCCATGCGCCTCTTGCACATCGCTCGCCTCCCGGTGGACCCCGGCACAAGGCCGGGGTGACGGGTTAGGGTGGGGCGTTTGCCTGCGACCAAAACGCCAGAGGCGGGCTGTGGTTGCAGCACAGCCCGCCTCCAGTCTCTCGGTCTCCGGAAAGAAGGACTGCCTACAAGATACCGGGCAAGTTGAGCCTTTTCTCACGCGCACAGTCCAAGGCTTCGACGTAGCCCGCGTCCGCATGCCGCATCACCCCCGTCGCAGGATCGTTCCACAGCACCCGCTCGAGCCGCTTCGCCGCTTCCGGCGTGCCGTCGGCGACGATCACCATGCCGGCATGCTGCGAATAGCCCATGCCGACGCCGCCCCCATGGTGGAGCGACACCCAGGTCGCGCCCGATGCCGTGTTGAGCAGCGCGTTGAGCAGCGGCCAGTCGGACACTGCGTCCGACCCGTCCCGCATCGCCTCGGTCTCGCGATTGGGGCTGGCGACCGAGCCGCTGTCGAGATGATCGCGGCCGATCACGATCGGCGCCTTGAGCTCGCCCGATGCCACCATCTCGTTGAAGGCGAGGCCGAGCCGGTGGCGGTCGCCCAGGCCGACCCAGCAGATGCGCGCGGGCAGGCCCTGGAAGTGGATGCGCTCGGCGGCCATGTCGAGCCAGTTGTGGAGATGCGCGTTGTCGGGCAGCAGCTCCTTCACCTTGGCATCGGTCCTGGCGATATCCTCGGGATCGCCCGACAGCGCCGCCCAGCGGAACGGGCCGATCCCCCGGCAGAAGAGCGGGCGGATATAGGCGGGGACGAAGCCGGGGAAGTCGAAGGCATTCGAAACCCCCTCGTCGAGCGCGACCTGGCGGATGTTGTTGCCGTAATCGACCGTGGGCACGCCGGCTTTGTGGAAGTCGAGCATCGCCTTCACATGCTGCGCCATCGATGCCCTGGCGGCTTTCGCCACGCTTTCGGGATCGCGCTCGCGGGCGGAGAGCCATTCGTCGACGGTCCAGCCCACGGGCAGGTAGCCGTTGACGGGATCATGCGCGCTGGTCTGGTCGGTGAGCAGGTCGGGGCGGATGCCGCGGGCGAACATCTCGGGGAGCAGCTCGGCGGCATTGCCGAGCAGGCCGACCGATACGGGCTTGTCCGAATTCCGGATGATCTCCAGCGCCTCGTCGATGCTCTCGGCGGCGCGGTCGAGATAGCCGGTGCGCAGGCGCATCTCGATCCGGCTGGGCTGGCACTCGATGGCGAGGCACGAGGCGCCGGCCATCACCGCCGCCAGCGGCTGCGCGCCGCCCATGCCGCCCAGGCCGGCCGTGAGCAGCCAGCGGCCCTTCAGGTCGCCGCCATAATGCTGGCGGCCCATCTCGGCGAAGGTCTCGTAGGTGCCCTGCACGATGCCCTGGGTGCCGATATAGATCCACGAGCCGGCGGTCATCTGGCCGTACATCGCCAGCCCCTTGCGATCGAGCTCGTTGAAATGCTCCCAGGTCGCCCAGTGCGGCACCAGGTTGGAGTTGGCGAGCAGGACGCGGGGGGCGTCCGCATGGGTGCGGAACACGCCGACCGGCTTGCCCGACTGGATCAGCAGCGTCTCGTCGGCCTCGAGATCACGCAGCGCTGCGACGATCCGGTCATAACTCTCCCAGTCGCGCGCGGCGCGGCCGATGCCGCCATAGACGACCAGCTCCTCGGGCCGCTCGGCGACGTCGGGATGGAGGTTGTTCATCAGCATGCGCAGCGGCGCTTCGGTGAGCCAGCTCTTGGCGCTGAGCTCGGTGCCGGTGGCGGGCTTGATGATGCGGCTGTTGTCGAGGCGAGTCATTCCGGGGCTCCGGCGAAATTGAGGCAGGCGGTGAGGATCTGGGTGAGGGCATCGCGCATCGGGGCGGCGCGGGCTTCGGTGTAGGGCGTGGGCCAGTGCGCTTCGTCGAAGCTGGTGGGCTCGTCGATATAGCCGCGGCAGGCCAGCTCCATCTGGATGGCGTGGACACCCTGTTCGGGCCGGCCATAATGCCGCGTGGTCCAGCCGCCGCGGAAGCGACCGTCGGTCACCTGGCTCCACGGCGTGGCGGCGCAGACGGCTTCCACCGCGCGGGCAAGGGCGGGGGCACAGGTAGTGCCGCCATTGGTGCCGATGTTGAACTGGGGCAGCTCGCCGTCGAACAGCCGGGGGACATGGCTGCGGATCGAATGGGCGTCGTAGAGGACGATGCGGGGATGGATCGCGCGGAGGCGGGCGATCTCGACCTCGATCGCGGCATGATAGGGATCGAAATAATGCTCGCGCCGCCAGGCGATGTTCGCGGCGTCCGGCACGTCATCGCGGTACAGGGGGACACCGTCGAAGGTCGTCGTCGGGCAGAGTTCCGTCGTGGCCTGACCCGGGTAGAGCGAGGCGCCCGAGGGGTCGCGGTTTACATCGATGACGCTGCGGGAGATGCTGGTGCGGATGGTCGTCGCGCCCAGCCCGGCGGCGAAGTCGTAGAGCCGGTGGATCCACCAGTCCGCGTCCTTTGTCGCCAGCCAGGGCGAGACGAAACGGTTCTTCAGATCGTGAAGCAGGTCCGTCCCGGTGTGCGGGAAGGCGACGATCAGCGGCGCCTCGCCGCGATGGATCTCCAGCCAGCTCATGCGACGCCCGGCAGGGCGATCCCTGCAGCCTCGGCCACGGCGCCGGCGCGGACCAGCGCGGTCGCGGCTTCGATATCGGGGTGGAAATGCCGGTCATGGTCGAGCGTCGGCACATCCTGGCGCAGGCGGGCGCGGACGCGCTCCAGCGCTTCCGAGGAGGTGAGCCCGGCATGGAAATCGCAGCCCTGTGCCGCCGCCAGCAGCTCGATGCCGATCACGCCGGCGCAGTTCGCCGCCATGTCGAGCAGGCGCCGGGCGCCATGCGCGGCCATCGAGACATGGTCTTCCTGATTGGCCGAGGTCGGGATCGAGTCGACGCTGGCCGGGGTGGCGCGCTGCTTGTTCTCGGAGACGAGCGCGGCGGCGGTCACCTGGGGGATCATGAAGCCCGAGTTGAGGCCCGGCTGGGGAGTGAGGAAGGCGGGCAGGTTGGAGAGGGCGGGATCGACCAGCATCGCGACGCGGCGCTCGGCGATCGAGCCGATCTCGCAGATCGCCAGCGCGATCATGTCCGCCCCGAAGGCGACCGGCTCGGCGTGGAAATTGCCGCCCGACAGCGCCTCGTCGGTCTCGGGGAAGATCAGCGGGTTGTCGCTGACGCCGTTCGCCTCGGTCTCCAGCGTCGTGCCGGCCTGGCGGAGCAGGTCGAGCACCGCGCCCATCACCTGGGGCTGGCAGCGCAGGCAATAGGGATCCTGCACGCGCGGATCATTGTCGCGGTGCGAGGCGCGGATCGCGGAGCCCTGCATGAGCGTGCGCAGCGTCTCGCCGACGGCGATCTGGCCGGGGTGGCGGCGCAGCTGGTGGATACGCGGGTCGAAGGGGGCGTCGGTGCCCTTGGCCGCCTCGGTCGAGAGCGCACCGGTGACCAGCGCGGCCTGGAACAAAGTCTCGGTCTCGAACAGGGCGGCGAGCGCATTGGCGGTGGAGAATTGCGTGCCGTTGAGGAGCGCGAGGCCTTCCTTGGGGCCGAGCGTGACCGGGGCGAGGCCGGCTTCGGCCAGCGCCTGTTCGGCGGGAAGCACGCGGCCATCCACTTCGATCGAGCCGACGCCGATCATCGTCGCTGCCATGTGCGAGAGCGGGGCGAGATCGCCGCTGGCACCGACAGAACCCTGACTCGGTACCACTGGGGTAAGGCCCCTCGTCAGCATCGCCTCAAGCAGTTCCACGGTTGCCGGCTGCACGCCCGAGGCGCCCTGCGCCAGGCTGGCGAGCTTGAGCGCCATCATCAGCCGGACGACCGGCGCAGGCGAGGGGGCGCCGATGCCGGCGGCATGGCTCAGCACGATGTTGCGCTGGAGCGTGGCGAGGTCCTCGGCCTCGATCTTGACGCTGGCCAGTTTTCCGAAGCCGGTGTTGATCCCGTAGACCGGCTCGCCATGCGCGAGGATGCGGGCGACCGCGGCGGCGCTCTCGGCGATGCGCGGGGCGGAGGCGGGATCGAGCTTCGGCACCGCGCCGCGCCAGATCGCGCGCCACTCGGCCAGCGGCACGTCGCCGGGGATCAGCAGGATTTCGGTCATTCGCCCTTCCAGATGCGGGCATGGAGCGGATTGAACCCCATGCGGTAGACAAGCTCGGCCGGCCGCTCGATGTCCCAGATCGCGAGGTCGCAGCCCTTGCCGGGTTCGATGGTGCCGATTTCGGTGTGGAGGCCCAGCGCGCGCGCCGCTTCGCGGGTCACGCCGGCCAGGCATTCCTCGACAGTGAGGCGGAACAACGTCGCGCCCATGTTCATGACGAGCAGCAGGCTGGTCAGCGGCGAGGTGCCGGGGTTGCAGTCGGTGGCGAGCGCGATCGGCACGCCGGCGTCGCGCAGCGCCTGGATGGGCGGGAGCTTCGTCTCGCGGACGAAGTAATAGGCGCCGGGAAGCAGGGTGGCGACGGTGCCTGCTTCGGCCATCGCGGCGATGCCGGCCTCGTCGAGATATTCGAGATGGTCGGCGGAGAGCGCGCCATAGGAGGCTGCCAAGGCGGCGCCATGCTGGTTGGAGAGCTGCTCGGCGTGGAGCTTCACCCTCAGGCCATGCGCCTTCGCTGCTTCGAACACCCGCCGGGTCTCGTCAGGCGTGAAGCCGATCCCCTCGCAGAACGCATCGACGGCGTCGGCGAGGTCGCCCAGCGCCGGGATCATTTCCTCGCAGACCAGATCGACATAGCCCGCGCGGTCATCGGCATATTCGGGCGGCAGGGCGTGGGCGCCGAGGAAGGTGGTGGCGATCCGCACCGGGCGCTCGCGGCCCACGGCGCGGGCGGCGCGCAGCATCTTCAGCTCGTCGTCGAGCGACAGGCCATAGCCGGATTTCACTTCTACGGTGGTCGCGCCCTCCGCGATCAGCGCGTCGAGCCGGGGCAGGGCGCTGGCGACCAGATCGGCCTCGCTGGCGGCACGGGTGGCGCGCATCGTCGAAACGATGCCGCCGCCGGCCCGGGCGATCTCCTCATAGCTGGCACCCTGCAGCCGCAGCTCGAATTCGTGCGCGCGGTCGCCGCCATGGATGAGGTGGGTGTGGCAGTCGATCAGCCCGGGGGTGATCCAGCGGCCTTCGCAATCGATCGTCTCGGCGGCGGCAGGCGCTTCGTTGGCCGGGCCGACCCAGGCGATCCGCCCGTCCTTGGCCGCGACGGCGCCATGCTCGATCGTGCCGAGGCCAGGCCCCGCCATCGTCGCGATCCGTGCGTTGGTCCAGAGTCGGTCCATGCGCGCATCCTTGCCTGTGGGGCTGGTTATGTCTAGACATAATCAAAGGCGCGTCGCACACTTCAACCGTCATCCCGGCGAAAGCCGGGATCTGGTGCGGCTCTTTACCCGCCATCGCCTGAGATCCCGGCTTTCGCCGGGATGACGGAAATGGTGGCGGGGCGACGGCTATGAGGAAAGCTGGGCATGGATCTCTGGTTCGAAACCGCGTTACTCCCCACCGGCTGGGCGGAGCGCGTCACCGTGCGCATCGCGGACGGGCGGATTACGGAGATCCTCCCGAGCACCGACCCCACTCCCGAGGCCGAGCGCCACTGTGTCGCCATCCCCGGCCTCGGCAATGTCCATAGCCACGGCTTCCAGCGCGGCATGGCCGGGCTCAGCGAGCGGCGCGGGCGGCCCGATGACGATTTCTGGAGCTGGCGCGAGATCATGTACCGGTTCCTCGACCGGCTCACCCCCGACGACATCGCTGCGATCACCGCCCAGGCCTATGTCGAGATGCTCGAGACCGGCTATACCCGGGTCGGCGAGTTCCATTATCTCCACAATGACGTGGACGGCGCCCGCTATGCAGATCCGGCCGAGACCGCCGGCGCGATCGTGCACGCCGCCGAGCAGACCGGCATCGGCTTGACGCTGCTTCCGGTCTTCTACGCGCACAGCGATTTCGGCGGAAAGGACCCCAAGCCCGGCCAGCGCCGCTTCATTTCCGACATCGACGGTTTCGCCGCGCTGGTCGAGGCCAGCCGGACGAAGCTTCCCGCCGATGCCGTGCTCGGCGTCGCCCCGCACTCGCTGCGCGCCGTCACGCCCGAGGAGCTGGCGGCCGTCACCGCGCTCACCGACGGGCCGATCCACATCCACGCCGCCGAGCAGGTCAAGGAAGTCCAGGCCTGCGAGCAATGGAGTGGCGCGCGGCCGGTCGAGTGGCTGCTTCACAATGCCGGGGTCGACCGGCGCTGGACGCTGATCCACGCGACGCACCTCAACGCGTCCGAGACCGACCGGCTGGCCCGGTCGGGCGCGGTCGCCGGCCTGTGCCCGGTCACCGAGGCCAATCTCGGCGACGGCATCTTCCCCGCAGAGGCCTATCTCGCGGCGGGCGGGCGGATCGCCACCGGCACCGATTCCAACATCCAGATCGACGCCGCGTACGAGCTGCGTTCGATCGAATATTCGCAGCGGCTGTCGCTGCGCCGCCGCGCGATCCTTTCACCGGAGGGGGCATCGGTCGGCGAGACGCTGTTCGGCGCGGCGCTTGCCGGGGCGGGCCAGGCGCTGGGCGTCGCGACCGGTATTGCGCCCGGCGCGCCGGCCGATATCGTGAGCCTGAACATGGACCATCCGAGCTTCGCCGGCGCTTCCGCCGACACCATCCTCGATCGCTGGATCTTCGCCGGCCGCGCCGGTGCGATCGACTGCGTCTGGCGTGCCGGCCAGTTGCAAGTCGTTCGCGGCAGGCACCGCGCGGGCGAGGTTATTGCTAATCATTATCACAAAATCCTGGAGCGCCTGCTCGGGTGACGCTGCAGGAACGCATCCGCTCGGACATCGAGGAGCGCATCCGCTCGGGGGAATTGCGCCCCGGCGACCGCATCCCGTTCGAGCATGAGCTGGTCGCGCACTATGGCTGCGCGCGCGCCACGGTCAGCAAGGCGCTGGAACGGCTCGCCCATGCCGGGCTGATCGAGCGCCGCCGCAAGGTCGGCTCGTTCGTCGCGCATCCCCAGGTTCATGCCGCGGTGCTCGAAGTGCCCGACCTCGCCCAACTGATCGCGGCGCGCGGCGAGGCATATCGCTGGGAGCTCGACACCTGCCGGGTGGTCAATCGCGATGCCGATATCGAAGTCTCGGGCATCCCGGCGCCGGCGCTGCTGATCGAGGGCGTGCATTTCGCCGGCGGCCAGCCCTTCGCGATGGAGCGCCGGCTGATCGCGCTCGACACCGTGCCGGTGCCGCGCGCCGATACGTTCGAGAGCGAGGCGCCCGGCTCCTGGCTGCTCCACCATGTCCCCTGGACCGATGCGCGTCACCGCATCCGCGCGGTCCCGGCCGGCGGGCCGCTGGCCAAGCGGATGAAGCTCGACGCGCATGCCGCCTGCCTCCAGGTCGAGCGCTGGACCTGGCGGACCGGCAGGGCGGTGACCTTCGTCCGCCAGACCTTCCCGGGCGATCGCTACGACCTGGTCGCGGAGTTCACGCCGGGGGGATAGTTCTCGGCCGCCATCGCCGTTAACAACGACCGTCACCCCGGCCTTCGCGGGGATGACGAAGGCAATGGGACAATTGCCCCAATCCGGGTCTTTCGCTTTTCGCAAACCGCTATACTCTGCACGCGATGAACCTGCGGCACATCGAGATCTTCCACGCCGTCTATGTGAACGGCTCGGTGAGCGGGGCGGCGCGCGCGCTCAACGTGTCGCAGCCCTCGGTCTCCAAGATGCTGCGCCATGCCGAGAGCCTGCTCGGCTTCCAGCTGTTCCACCGCACCAATGGCCGGCTCGTCCCCACCGAGGACGCGCACACGCTGTTCACCGAAGTCTCGGAGATCCAGGACCGCGTCTATGCGCTGCGCGAGGCGGGGCGGAACCTGAAGCGCGGCGCCGGCGGCATGCTGCGCATCTCGGCGCTGCCGAGCCTGGCGCTCAACGCGCTGCCTACCGCCGTCTCGCGCTTCATGCGCAATCACGAGGGCGTGCGCTTCGACCTGCAGACCGTCCATCACGACGACCTGCTGCGGAAGCTCTATGAGCGCGAGACCGATGTCGCGATCGCGTACGAGGTGCCCCACGCCGCGCCGATCGGCCATCGCTGGCTGGGCGAGGGCGAGCTGGTGGTGCTCTACCGTGAGGAGGACATGCCCGACGCGCCGCCGCGCATCGAGCTGGACCGGCTGCGCGGCCGCCCGTTCATCAGCCTCGCCAATTCGGGCCCGATCGGCCAGCTGTTCAGCCAGGAATGCGCGCGGCTCGAGCTCGATCTCGACGAGGTGATCTCGGCGCGCACCTTCTACATCGCCACCGCGCTGGTCGCGCAGGGGGTGGGGATGACGGTGGTCGACAGCTTCACGGCGCAGGCCTCGCTCGTCCCCGGCCTGTCGATGCGGCCGCTCAAGCCGCAGCTCACCTTCGACGTCCATGCGATGTTCCTGCTCAACCGGCCGCCCACCGCGCTGGCCACCGATTTCCTCAAGACGCTCGCCAAGGTGATCGACGCCTGAGGGCGCGCAGGCACGTGCCATAACGACAGGCTATGCCGAGCGGCGCACTCGCTATGCGCGGTGCCGGTGGCGGGGCGATAGCGTTATCACCCAATGATACCGGCACCTTACCTCCTTTACCTCGGTCACAGCACCGATTTCGTGGGCATCAAGACGTCGCGCGGCCTCGCCGAGTTCCGGCGGGGTGATTGCGTGGGCGAGTTCCGCCACGACGATTCCACCCTCACGCTCGGCCTGCCGCGCATGACCATCGCGGAAGGCGCGGCGGCGGGGGCGAGGACGCTCGTGCTCGGCATCGCCAATTCGGGCGGCGTCATGGGCGGCGACCTGGTCCGCGATGCGATGGCCGCGCTCAATGCGGGGATGAACATCGCCGCCGGCCTGCACCAGCGGCTGCGCGACGTGCCCGAGCTGGCCGCGCTGGCCAGGGAGAAGAACCTGCAGCTGTTTGACGTGCGCGATCCGCCGGCGGACATGAAGGTCGGCAATGGCTATGCCCGGGCCGGCCGCCGCATCCTCACCGTCGGCACCGATTGCTCGGTCGGCAAGATGTACACCACCATCGCGCTCGCCGATGCGCTCAAGGCGCGGGGCGAGAAGGCCGATTTCCGCGCCACCGGCCAGACCGGCATCCTGATCGCCGGATCGGGCGTGCCGATCGACGCGGTCGTCGCCGATTTCATCTCGGGCGGGATCGAGGCGCTGGCGCCCGAGCGCACCGACGGCGGCTGGGACGTGATCGAAGGCCAGGGCTCGCTGTTCCACCCGAGCTTCGCCGGCGTCTCCACCGGCCTGCTCCACGGCGCCCAGCCCGAGGCGCTGGTGCTGTGCCATGATCCGAGCCGCAGCCATATGCGCGGCCTTCCGGGCCGGGCGCTGCCGGGGCTGAAGGAATGCCTGGAGGCCAACCTCCAGACCGCGCGCCTGACCAGCCCGAACGTCCGCGCCGTCGGCGTCTGCCTCAACACCTCCCGTATGGAGAAGGACGAGGCCCTGGCGCTGTGCCGCCAGATCGAGGCCGAGCTCGGCCTTCCCTGCACCGATCCGATCGCCTTCGGGGTCGAGGCGATCATCGACGAATTGCTATGCAGCGAACCCTCTCGGTCCGCCACGACCGCTTCGCGCTGACCAGGCCCTTCCGCATCTCGCGCGGGGTGAAGACCGAGGCCGATGTGGTCACGGTCACGATCCATGCGGGGGATGTCGAGGGCTGGGGCGAGGGTGTGCCCTATGCCCGTTATGGCGAGAGCGTGGAGAGCGCGCGCGCCGCGATCGAGGGCATCCGCCCGGCGATCGAAGCGGGGGCGGGGCGCGAGGAGCTGCTGGCGCTGCTGCCGGCCGGTGCCGCCCGCAACGCCATGGATTGCGCGCTCTGGGACCTGGAGGCGCGCCTGGCGGGCACCAGCGTGGCGGCGCTGATCGGGGCACCCGAGCCGGGCCCGATCGCCAGCGCGCTGACCATCGTGATCGACACGCCGATGATGATGGGCTGTGCCGCCCGCCGCCTCGCCCATGTGCCGTTGCTCAAGGTGAAGGTCGACGCGCGGTTGCCCGATGCCCAGATCCGCGCGGTCCGCACCGGCGCGCCCGATGCCAGGCTGATCGTCGATCCGAACGAAAGCTGGGACGCCACGCTGGTCGAGGCGATGCAGCCGGTGCTGGCCGAGCTGAAGGTCGACCTGCTCGAGCAGCCGGTCGCCGCCGAGATCGACGCCTGCCTCGAGACGTTCCGCCCGCTGGTGCCGATCGCGGCGGATGAATCGATCCACACCAGCGCGGAACTGGAGGTGATCGCACGCCGCTATCAGGTGGTGAACGTCAAGCTCGACAAGTCCGGCGGCCTCACCGAAGGCCTGAAGCTCGCGCAGGCCGCTCGCGAACGCGGGCTCGGGCTGATGACCGGTTGCATGGTCAGCTCGTCGCTGTCGATCGCCGCGGCGCTGCACATCGCCCGTATGTCCGATTTCGTCGATCTTGACGGTCCCATCTGGCTCGCCAAGGATCGCCCGGGCGGTATCGAGGATCGCGATGGCACGCTCTATCCGCCACTTCCGGGATTTTGGGGAACATGATGAAGACCGCGCTGCTGCTGGGGATCGCCGCCATCTCGCTGGGCGCCGCCGCGCCGGCCTCGCCGCAGAAGGTCGATCTGCTGATCCGTGGCGGCACGATCTACACCGGATCGGACGCGCCGTTCATCGGCGATGTCACGATCAGCGGCGATCACATCGTCTCGGTAAGCAAGCGCGCCAACGTGGTTGCCGCGCGGGTGATCGATGCGAAGGGCATGATCGTGGCTCCCGGCTTCATCGATCCGCACACGCATATGGGCGATGACCTTGCCTCGGACGACCAGGCCAGGCGGCTGGTCCCCGCCTTCCTGATGCAGGGCGTCACCACCGCCTTCATCGGCAATGACGGCGGCGGCGATCCCGATGTCGCCAAGGTGCTGGGCAGTGCGACGGCCAAGCCGGTGGGCATCAACTATGCGAGCTGGGTCGGCTTCGGCGCGATCCGCGAGAAGGTGGTGGGCGAGGACAATCGCGCGCCGACGCTGGGAGAGATGGCCAGGATGAAGGGGCTGGTCGCCGATGCGATGTGCCACGGCGCGCTCGGCCTCTCGACCGGCCTGTTCTATGCGCCGCAGAGCTTCGCCAAGACCGAGGAGGTCATCGAGCTTGCCAAGGAAGCCGGCAAGCGCGGCGGCAGCTATGACAGCCATATCCGTGACGAGAGCAGCTACACGGTCGGCCTGGTCGCCGCGATCGACGAGGCGATCCGCATCGGCCGCGAGGGCGGGCTGCCCGCGCATATCAGCCATATCAAGGCGCTCGGTGTCGACGTGCAGGGCCAGGCGCCCAGGATCATCGCGATGGTCGAGGCCGCGCGCGCCCGCGGCGAGAAGGTGACCGCCAACCAGTACCCCTGGTCGGCATCGGGCACGAGCCTGGTCGCTTCGCTGGTGCCGCTCTGGGCGCAGGACGGCGGCCGCCCGGCGCTGCTCAAGCGCTTCGACGATCCGTCGCTGACCCAGAAGATGCATGACGGCATGGTCGAGAACCTGCGCAAGCGGGGCGGTGCGGACAAGCTGCTGATCGTCGAGGGCAAGTACAAGAACCGCTATCTCGACGCCGTCGCCAAGGAGATGAACCTGGCGCCGGTCGATGCCGCGATCGCGGTGATCCGCATCGGCGATCCCGGCACCGTCTCGTTCAACCAGAGCGAGGCAGACATCGCCGCCTTCATGAAGCAGCCCTGGGTGATGACCGGATCGGACGCCTCGGGCGGCCATCCGCGCGTCTATGGCAGCTTCGCGCGCAAGTACGACAAGTACGTGAAGACCGATCACGTGATCACGCTGCGCCAGTTCATCGAGCGCAGCTCGTCGCTGACCGCCGACACCTTCGGGCTCACCGGGCGCGGGCATCTGCGCAGCGGCGCCTTTGCCGATGTCGTGGTGTTCGATCCCAGGACCTATGCCTCGCGCGCCACTTACGAGGATCCGGCGCAGCTGGCCGCGGGCGTGCGGACAGTGGTGGTCAACGGCGTGGTCGCAGTCGACAAGGGCGCGATGACCGGCAAGGCCGCAGGCCGCGCGCTGGCGCACAAGCCGACGCCGGGTACGTGCGGCTAACAGACAAGAGCCCGCCCGCGCTCCTGCGAAAGCAGGAGCCCAGGCCAACGGGCGGATCGTTTTGGGCTCTGGGCTCCTGCTTCCGCAGGAGCACGGTGGAGGGGTGGGTAGCATGAAAACTTGGTTCGCGATTGCTCTATGGAAGCGCGTCCTCGCCTTCCTCGCACTCGGCGTGGTCTTCGCGCTGGTGGCGCCCCAGGCGACGCCCTATGTGCAGTTCATCGGCGACCTATTCGTCCGCGCGATCCGCATGCTGGTGGCGCCGATCGTGCTGGTGACGATCGCCTCTGGCATCACCACGCTCGCCGATCCCAAGCGGCTCGGCAGCCTGGGCGGGCGCACCGTCGGCATGTTCGCGCTGACCACCTTCATCGCCGTCTCGATCGGCATGCTGGTCGCCGCGATCGTCCAGCCCGGCATCGGCGCGCCGCTCGGCACTGCCCAGGCGCATGTGCTCGGCAAGCCGGTCACGCCCTACGAGCAACTGATCAACATCATCCCCACCAACATCTTCGATGCGCTGGCCAAGGGCGACATGCTCGCGCTGATCTTCACCTCGATCCTGATCGGCTGCGGCACGGTGGTGGCGGGGGAGGCGGGCAAGCCCTTCGCCAATTTGCTGCAGTCCACCTCCGCTGTCCTTCTGCGCGTCGTCGGGCTGGTGATGGAAGCGACGCCCTTCGGCGTGTTCGCGCTGATCGCCAATGCGGTGGCGGCGAACGGCGCGGCGGTGTTCGTCCATGTCGGCTGGCTGGCACTGGCGGTGGTGCTCGGCTCGCTGCTGCAGATGCTGGTGGTGCATAGCCTGCTCCTGCGCTTCGTCGCCCGCCTGCCGCTGCTGCCCTTCTTCCGCGGCATCGTCGATGCGCTGGCGGTGGCCTTCTCGACCGCTTCGAGTGGCGCGACGCTGCCGGTGGCGATGCGCGTCTCCGAGCAGAATCTCGGCATCGGCCGGCCGGTCTTCTCGACCGTGCTGCCGCTCGGCGCGAGCATCGGCAAGGACGGCACCGCGATGTATGTCGGGCTGCTCTCGATGTTCGCCCTCCAGGCCTTCGGCGTGCACCTGACCCCGACCGTCTATGCGACCGTGCTGCTGACCGGCGCGCTCGCTGCCTTCGGCACGGCGCCGGTGCCTTCGGCCTCGCTGTTCATGCTGGCGGCGGTGCTGAGCGCGGTCGGCGTCTCGCCTGAACAGACCGCTCTGGTGGTCGGCTTCGTCCTGCCCTTCGACCGGTTGCTCGACATGACCCGCACGGTGCCCAGCGCGAGCGCGAACCTCACCGTCGCCACGCTGGTGGCGCGCTGGGAAGGGGAGCTGGACGAGGAAGTCTACAAGGCGGCGGATCTGGCGTGATCCATAAATCCTCCCCCGGAGGGGGAGGGGGACCGCCGAAGGCGGTGGAGGGGGCTTGCCACGGGCGACACCGCCTGCGGCGTTCCTCCACCACCGCCTTCGGCGGCGGTCCCCCTCTCCCTCCGGGAGAGGATTGAGTCAGTCCAGCGAAACCTCTTTGCCCGCCACCCACACCCGCTTCACCGAATACAGGTCCCGGAACCTCACGTCCGGCGTGCCGCCGGTCAGCACCAGGTCGGCCCGGGCGCCCTTGCGGATCACGCCTTCGTCCTTCCGTCCCATGATGCCCGCGCTCACCTTCGTTCCCGCCTCGATCGCCTCGGCCGGCGTGAAGCCCAGCTCGGTCAGGATGCGCATCTCGCGCAGCGCGCCGAAGCCCGGATAGACGCCCTCGATCCCGGTATCGGTGCCCACGCCGATGCGGATCCTGGCCGCCTTAAGCCGGCGGATATTGTCGCGCATGATCGACCAGCGCCTGCTGTCGTAAGGCGCGATCGCCTCGCTTTTGGCCCGCCGCGCCGCCTCGCGCGCCTGCTGCTCGGGGGTGAGCAAGGCGAGCTCCTCGGGCGCCAGCACCCGCGCCTCGAGCGGCTCATAGGTCGCCAGCGTGGCGACATAGGCCATGCGGTGCTTCTTCATCAGGCGGATCAGCTCGTCGTCGACCAGCGCGTCGCCCACCCCATGCGCCACCGAGTCGACGCCCGCCCGCGCAGCGATCTTGGCGCCCTCCAGCGTCACCGTGTGCGTCAGCACCTTGATGCCCGCCTTGTGCGCATCCGCGACGATCGCGGCCAGGGTCGGCTCGTCCATGCTCGGCCGGTCGGGCCGGTCCGGGTCGCCATAGCGCCAGCCGTCGTTGAACACCTTCACCATGTCGGGCTTGAACACCAGCGCCCCGGCCATCGCCGCATGCGCCTCGGCCGGCGTGGTGACCTGGATCGTGATCGAATTGGTGAACTGGCTCTCGGTGCCATGCCCGTCGGGCACGCCGAGCCGCACCGCCAGGGTGAGGCGCGGCGTATCGGCCTGCAGCGCCCGGATCCCGGCCATCATCGCGCCCGAGACCGAGAATTCGTTCACGCTGGTCACGCCCGCGCGCAGATAGGGCAGGTAGAAGCGATGGAGCGACGCCGCGTCGGTAAACGCCTCGCGCCGTGTATGGATGTGCAGGTCGTGCAGCCCGGGGATCAGCGTCATCCCGGTCGCGTCGATGACTTCGGTGCCCTCGGGCACGCGCAGCTTCCTGCCGACCCGCGCGACCTTGCCGTCTTCGATCAGCACGTCGGCGATCTTCGCCGGCTTGCCGGTGCCGTCGAACACCCGCGCCCCGTGGATCAGCGTCGCGCGCTCCTGCGCCTGTGCACTGCCCGCTCCGGCCATAGCCGCCACTGCCATCAGCCACCTCATTTCAGATGTCCGTCGAAGAAGGAGATGGTGCGGCGATAGGCGGTGAGCCAGTCGGCATAGCGGAAGAATTCGTGGCGCTCATTGGGGAAGACCAGCTCCTCATGCGGGATGCGGCGGGCCAACAGCTCGCGGGCGAGCAGCAGCGACTGGCCGAAGTCGACATTGCGGTCGTCGTCACCGTGCACGAGCAACACCGGCGAGCGCCAGGTCTCGATCGATCCCATCGGCGAGCTTTCCCACTGCTTCTGGCGCACCGCCGCCTGCCGGTCGGGCGCGACGCTGTTGTCGACATTGCGGAGCAGGGTGTGGACGCCGTGGAAGTCCGCGCCGGCCTTGAACAGGTCGCTGTTCCGCGCCAGCGCCAGCGCGGTCAGATATCCGCCCCAGCTGCCGCCCCAGATGCCGATCTTCTCCGGCGCCACGTCCTTCTGCGCCGCCAGCCAGCGCCCGCCGGCGAGCACGTCGCGATACTCGCTGGCGCCGTCGCGGGCGATCTCCGGGGCGTCGCGGAAGGCCTGTCCATAGCCGGTGCCGCTGCGGTAATTGACCGAGAGCACCGTATAGCCCTTCGCCGCCAGCGCCTGGTTCATCACATAGGCGTTCGAATAATATTGGCTGTGGTGGAAGCCGAGCACCATCTGGCGGCGCGGCCCGCCATGGACGAAGATCAGCGCCGGGCGCGGACCCTTGCCGCGCCCACGGAACAGCTGGCCATGGACGGTCACACCGTCCGCAGCGGCATAGGTCACCGCCTCGGGCTCGATCGCGCCCTTCAGCTCGGCGACTTCACCCAGCGGCGCCAGCGCCTTGGCCAGCACCGGATGCGCCGGGTGGCTGGCATCCGCGCCGATGCCGGCGAGCTGCCCGCCGGCGAAGAGCGGCAGGCTCTCGCTGCCCTTGCCATCGGTGATCCGCTTTGCCGCGCCGCCATTCGCCGGCACCTGCCAGAAATGCCGCCGGTCGGCCTCGTCGGCATTGGCGGCGAAGGTCACCACGTCGTCGGCGCCGAGGAGGAAGGTCTCGACCTCGAACTTGCCCGGAGTCAGCTCGCGCGGCTCGCCGCCCCTGGCCGCATCGATCGCATAGACATGGAGGAAGCCGGTCCGCTCCCAGGGGAAGAGCAGCTGGCCAGCCTTGCTCCAGTAGAGATTATGCTGGCGCGTGCCGTAATAACGCCCGCCCATGCCCTGCGGCGCGGTCCAGACCGTGTGCGCCTTGCCCGTCGCCGCATCGGCGACCCGGAGCGACCAATAGGGGCCGCCGTCCCGCGCCGCGCCCGAAGGTGGGTCGAGATACTGGATATAGGCAACCTGCGTGCCGTCGGGCGACAGTGCCGGCTCGACCGAATAGCCGAGCGCCGGCTCCATATAGGTCAGCTTGCCGCCGTCCACGTCGAGCAGCGCGACGAACGCATGGTCGTTGCGATTGTCGACGAAGAGCAGCTTGCGGCCGTCCGCCGTCCATTTCAGGTCGGTCACCTCGCCGGGCACCGTCGCGATCCGCGCCGCCTTGCCGCCCTGCCACAGCCACAGCTCGCCGCGCCGGGTGAAGGCGATGCGCTGCCCGTCGGGCGAGAAGATGGGCAGGTGTCCGTCTCCTACGGCCAAGGGATCTCCGCCCTCTTCAACGACGAACACCTGCTGCCCCGGCGTCGAGATTGCCGAGGCGGTATTGGGAATCTTGCCGTCGGGGAACTCGTCGTCCCCGCCGCGCACGAAGGCGATGCGCCGTCCGTCCGGGCTCAGCGCCAGGTCGTAGAGCATCATGCCGTCATCCTCGGCATAATGCGTCACCTGCCGGGCCTTTTGCCCCGTATCGGCCACCCAGAGGTTACGCGTGCCGGCGCGGTTCTCGACCCAGGCGAAGCGCGGCACGTCGCGCGCACCCGCCATCTGGCTGGCGGTGGGCAAGGCGAGCGCTGCCGCCAGGTCGTCGGTCTGGGCCAGCGCCGGCGCGGCAAGGGCCAGCGTCACGGTGCAGCTAAGGGTGAGGGCGGTCCGCATCATCTTCATTACGCCAGCGTGCCGGGCCTATGTTGCCCAAACAATGCTGGCATGCGCGGCGGTTATGCCCGGGCGACTCCTCTGAATGATCGCGGGTTTGCACTGCGTCCGGCGAGAGTTACGCTTGCGGCATGAAGCATATCGCCCTCGGCATCGCCCTTGTCCTCGCCACGCCGGCGCTCGCTCAGCAGACGCTGGAGCAGCGCGTCGCCGCCAAGCTCGCCGAGGCGCCCACCGGCACCCGCTTCGGGCTGGTGGTGGTCGACGATACGGGGAAGGAGATCGTCGCGATCAACCCGGACGGGCGCTTCATCCCCGCCTCGAACACCAAGATCTATACGACGGCGGCCGCCTTCGCGAACCTGCCCGGCATCAACCAGCCCGACACCATCGGCGGCGCCACCGTGGCGCTGCGGGGCGAGGACGTGGTGCTGCGCGGGCGGGGTGACGCCCGCCTGTCGAGCGCCGACGACTGCACCGTCGATTGCCTCGCCACGCTCGCCGATGCGATTGCCGCGAAGACAAAGCATGTCCGCAACGTCATCGGCGACGACACGCTCTTCCCCGATCAGCGCTGGGGCCCGGGGATGAGCTGGAACAACATCCCCAGCTCCTCGGGCACCGGCGCCTCGGCGCTCACCCTGGACGACAATGAGCTCAAGCTCACCATCACCCCGGCCAAGGCAGGCGAGCCCGCCAAGGTCGATCTCTGGCCCTATTTCACCGTCGACAACCAGGCCAGGACGGTGCCGGGCGCCGAGACCGAGCTGGGCTGGGACCGCGATCCCAACGGCAAGCAGCTCCGCATCACCGGCACGATCGGCGCCGATGCCAAGCCGAAGAGCTGGCAGCTCGGCATCGACGATCCCGCCGACTATGCCGCCTGGCGCCTCAAGGTGCTGCTCGAGGCGCGCGGGGTGAAGGTGAAGGGCCAGGTCCAGGTCCGCCACCGCGCGCTCACCCCGCAGGACGATCCCGATTATCGCGCCAAGAAGGGCCTGCCCGTGGTCCAGGCCGCGCCGGGCGAGCCGGTCCTTGCCGGCCTGACCCCGCCGCCGCTCGCCGAGGACCTCAAGCACGTCAACAAGGTCAGCCAGAACCTCCATGCCGAGCTGACCCTGCGCCGCGTTGCGTCGCTGCAGGGCAGCGGCTCGATCGCGGACGGCATCGCGCAGGTCGAGAAGATGCTCGGTGCCGCCGGCGTGCCGCGTACTGCCTGGGACTTTTCGGACGGCTCGGGCATGTCGAGCTACAACCGCGTCGCGCCGCGCGGCACGGTGAAGCTGCTGCGCTGGATCGCTGCCCAGCCCTGGGGCGCGCAATATCGCGAGACGCTGCCGATCGGCGGCGTCGACGGCACGCTGCGCAATCGCTTCAAGGGCACCCCGCTGGAGGGCAGGGTCTTCGCCAAGACCGGCACGCTCAACGCCACCAACGCGCTGGCCGGCTATTTCACCGGCGCGAGCGGCCGGACCTATACCTTCGCCTTCTATGCCAACGACGTGCCACGCGACGCGAGCGGGACGAAGTACATGGACGACGCGCTGAATTTGGTGGCGGCGGGGAATTGACCTAGCCGTCACCCCGGCGAAAGCCGGGGTCTCAGGCCGCATCGCGCCGCCGCATGAGATCCGGCTTTCGCCGGGATGACGGTTATTCTTTACTTCCCCTTCGTTGCCCAGTCCTCCGCCTGCTTCAGCACGCGCAGCACGTTGCCGCTCCAGATCTTCTCGATGTCTGCATCCGAGAAGCCCTCGCGGCGCAGCCGGGCGGTGATCTTGGGCAGCGCGGTGATGTCTTCCATACCGCGCACGCCGCCGCCGCCGTCCCAGTCGGCGCCGATGCCGACATGATCGACGCCCATCACGGCGATGCAGTGGAGCAGGCTCTTCATGAACAGCTCGAAATCGGCGCCCTGATAAGGGTTGGTCGCGTCCGCCTTTGCCTTGTCGGCGATCAGCTTCTTCTGCTCGGCATCCGAGAGCGCGTGCCAATTGTCCTGGCGGTCGGAGATCTTGTTGCGGGCATCGTCATGGTCGCCCTCGACCAGATAGACGCTGTTGACCTGCAGCACGCCGCCCGCCTTGGCGAGCTTGCGCATGCGCTCGTCGTCCAGGTTGCGCGGGTGGTTGAAGATCGCGCGCGGACCCGAGTGCGAGGCGATGATCGGCACCTTGGACAGTGCCAGCGCCTGGTCGAACACATCGTCCGACGAGTGGCTCACGTCGATCACCATGCCCAGCCGGTTCATCTCGGCGACCCATTGCTTGCCCAAGGGGCTCAGGCCGTTCCACTGCTTCACCTTGTCGGTGGCGCTGTCACCGAACTGGTTGTTGCGGAAATGGATCGGCCCGGCGAGCCGCACGCCCTGGTCGTGATACCATTTGAGCAGGGTCAGGTCGGTGCCCAGCGGATAGCTGTTCTCGATCGACTGGAAGACGACGCGCTTGCCGGCCCTGGCGATGCGATAGGCGTCCTCCGGCGTGGTCGCGAGCTCCATCTTGTCGCTGTTCGCCGCTACGACGCGCTGGATCCACATCTCGCGGGTCAGCGCGGCATCGCGCGCCTTGGCATAGCCTTCGGGGGTCAGCGGGCCCTGGCCGGTGTAGATCACGAAGAAGCCGCCATCGAGCCCGCCCTGCTCCATGCGCGGCAGGTCGATCTGGCTCTTGTCGAAGTCGCGGTCGTGCCACTCGTCGAACTTCCAGCCGGGATGCTCGAACAGCTCGGGGGTGTCGAGATGGGTGTCGAGCACCAGCATCTGCTGGTGCGCCAGCCGGTCGGCCGGGGAGGGGGTGTCGCCATCGGGCCCGGACAGGGCGATGGCGAGGGCGAGGAGAGACAGCATGATGGGAACTCCTGTTTTCCAAAAAGCTTAGTGCTGGATTCCGCGGCTTGCCATCGGCAGCCTGTATCCATGATCGTTCGTCTGATTCTCGCGCTTGCCGCGCCGCTCGCCATGGCGGTGCAGGACGTACCCCCCAGATCGGGGGAGGAGCCGACCGTTGGCACGGTCTGCCTTTGGGCGATCTACAATACGCTCGATCAGGTTGGTAAGCGCTGCCACTCTGGAGAGGATGCCGCGCTCCAGGCCTTCGTCGCGGAAGGCGCGGGCCGTCTCGATCGCGTCCTGATCGACAAGGGTGGCTTGACCGAAGCGCAGCTCGACAAGTTCAAGCGGGAGCAGACCGGTACCGACATGCCCGATGCGGAGTTCTGCAAGGCTGAGGGGCCGGGCGGCTTCTATGGGCCGGCCCGTAGCCAGGACATCGATGGCATGCGCCGGGACCTTGAAAAGGTCCTCGCCCGGCCGGGAAAGCCGGTCTGGGGGGATTGCCTCTAGCATGCGTCGAACGCTTCGATGACGGCATCCCCCGTCGCGGGGCGCAGCACGAAGATGCCGCTGTCGAAATGGCGCGTCGGGTGGACGCGGTTGGTGAGCAGGGTCCAGGCGAGCCCGCGCTCGAAGTCGATCCACAGCCCGGTGCCGGTGAAGCCCGTATGCCCGATCGTCTCGTCCGAGCAGGCCTGGCCGCCCGACCAGCCGGCGAACTTGCGCTCCCAGCCGCAGGTGCGGTGGCTGTATTGCGGGGTGCGGATCGCCGCGAGCATGGTGTCCGAGAAGCTGCCGCTCAGCACGCCCTGGGCGAAGTCGAGCACCCCGGCGACGGTGCCGAACAGCCCGGCATGGCCGGTCTGCCCGCCCATCGCCCGGCAATTCTCGTCATGCACCTCGCCCCTGAGCACGCGGTTCTGCCACATGCAGCGCTCGGTCGCGACGGCGGGGCCAGGGGGCGGGCCGTAGCTGAGGCCGGGGCCGAGTGGCCATTCGCTTAAGGGTGCGCCGGTCACCCGCTCGATCCCGATGCCGAGCAGCAGGAAGTTGATGTCCGAATAGACCGGCTCGGCAATGTGCTTCCATTCGCGCTGCAGCACGAAGGCGCGGAGGCGATCCGGATCGTCCCCATAAGTGTAGATCGGCTCGACCGCGGGGAAGAGCGTGCGGTGGGCCAGGCAATCCCTGAACGTGAGCGTGCGCTCATAGGCGCCGGCCACGTCGTACTGGCGCAGGTCCGGGATCGCCGTCGTCAGCGGCGCGTCGAGATCGATCCGCCCTTCCTCGGCGAGCCGCAGGATCATCGTCGTGGTCGCGATGACCTTGGAGACCGAGGCGAGGTCGAACCAATGGTCGAGCGTCAGCGGCTCGGGCTCGGGGACGAGCGCAGCCATGCCAGTGTGGGTCACCCAGCGCCGCCCGTCCGCGGCGACCACGCCCAGCGTCGCGCCCGGGATGCGGCCCGAGGCGACTGCGTCCGCGGCGGGTGCGAAAGCGGCCTCGATCATGCCGTCACCGCCTCGCCGTCCGGCCGCGCCTTCGCCCGCACGATGAACGGTACGAAGATCAGCGCCGCGACGCTCATCGTGCCGGCCATGATGAAGAAGCCGTCATAGCCGATCGCCTTCTGGAACACGCCCGAAAGCCCGGCGAGCAGCCTGGGGATCAGGAAGGCGAGCCCCGAGAGCAGCGCATATTGCGTACCCGGGAAACGCGGGTTCACCAGCATCGACAAATAGACCACGAACACCGCGCCTTCGAATCCATGCCCAAACTGATCCAGCGCCATCGCCAGATACAGGTCGAAATCGCCCGCGGTCACCTGCACGCCGAGCAGCGAGAACCATACCGGCCCGCCCGGCGCCTGATAGGCGAGCCAGGCGAAGATCCAGTTGCTCAGCGCCGACATGATCGCGCCGATCACCAGCGCCCAGCCCATCGGGGCCTTGGCTGCCAGCCAGCCGCCCAGCGCCACGCCGAGCATCGAGGAGAGCAACGCCACCGCGCCATCGGCGACGGCGATTGCCTCCAGGCTATAGCCCAGCGCGTTGAACAGCGGGTGGGAGAGGGTGAGCGCCATCACGTCACCCATCCGGTAGACCGAGACGAACAGCAGGATCGGGATCACCACCAGCCCGTAGCGCCAGGCGACGTTGAGATAGGGGGCCAGCGGCGAGGTGGTGAGCAGCCGGTGGTTGCCGGGCAAGCCCTTGATCCAGGGTACCGCAACGCCGAGCGCGACGAAGGGCAGCAGCGCCACCGCGAACACCCAATATTTGACGATGTCCGGGTTATCGAGCCCGACCGATCCCATCGCGGTGAGCAGCGTCCAGCCGACCAGCGCGGTAATCACCAGGCTGCCGGCGAGCACCACCGCGCTCGCCAGGATGCCGGTGACAAGCGCCGTCGCCCGGCCGCCGCCATGCCCGCCATCGGGGCGCATGCAGGCGAGGATCGGGAAGGGGAGGAAGGCAGCCGCCGCGATCACCAGATAGGCGGTGGTCCAGTCGCTCTTCGCGGCGATGTAGATCGCCCCGCTGCCCGCGGCGACCATCGCGCTGCGATAGCCCCACAGGTTCGCCGCCACCATTGGGCCCTGCTGCTCGGCGGTCGGCGCCAGCTCGATGCGCCAGGCGTCGGCGGCGACCTCCAGCGTGGTGGTCCAGAAGGCGAGCAGCACCGCGAACAGCGCGGTCACCTGCAGGTTGGCGTCGGACGAGGTGAACGCCATCGCCACGGTGGAGAGGAAGATGCCGAGCTGGGAGAGCATGATCCAGCCGCGGCGCTTGCCCCAGAAGCGCCCGAAGCCGGGCACGTCATACTTGTCGAGCAGCGGCGCCCAGGCGAATTTGAAGGTCGGCAGCAGCGCCACCCAGGCGAAGAAGCCCACTGTCACGATGTCCACGCCATGCTTGGCCAGCCGCAGCAGCAGCACCGCGTTGAACATGTAGAAGGGCAGGCCCGCGGCGAAGCCGAGCAGCAGGTACAGCGCGAGCCTTCCGAAGCCCGGGCGGATCGCCGGCGTGGCGGGACTCGGAGCTTCAGTCACGCGGCGTCACGGGGTGAAAACGGGTCATGAAGGGCCTTCCTCGTCCTGTTCGCCTAAGGCTCGGACGGGTCGGGCGCGCAGTCAATGGCGATGCTGGCAGGCTTGTGTTGCAGCCGTGTCACGCTTTGACGCGTATTCGTCACATTTGATGCCGTCGGGTTATGGCGCGGGGAAGAGAAACTATGGCGCGACGCAACATTATTGGTACCTAATGCCCTCTCAACCGCGCGGGATATTGCGGGATTCAGGGGGTTCGAGACATGATCGAAGCAAGGGCGTTCAAGAAGGTTCTGGCCAGCAGTTCGGCATTTGCGGCGATCGCGCTCGCAATGCCGGCCTGGGCACAGACCACCGCTCCGGCGACGCAGGAAGCGCCGGCACAGGCGGCACCGGCCGAGGAAGGCGAAATTCTCGTCACCGGCTCGCGCATTCGCCGCGACGGGTTCCAGAACCCGACGCCGCTCACCGTCCTCACCCAGCAGGACATCCAGAACACGTCGCCGACGAACAACATCGCCGACTTCGTCAACCAGCTGCCGCAGCTCGCCGGCTCGACCAAGCCGGCAAACTCGCGCCTCAACCTCTCGAACGGCTCGGCAGGCATCAACGCGCTCAACATGCGCAACCTCGGCGAAGGCCGGGTGCTGGTCCTGCTCGACGGTCGCCGCTCGGTCGGCTCGACCATCTATGGCTGGGTGGACATCAACACGATCCCGCAGGCGCTGGTCGATCGCGTCGAAGTCGTCACCGGCGGTGCCTCGTCGGCCTATGGTTCGGACGCCGTCTCGGGCGTGGTCAACTTCATCCTCAACAAGAAGCTGGAAGGCCTGAAGATCGAGGCCGATACCGGCGTCACCACCTATGGCGACGGCGGCAATTATTCGGGCAGCATCGCGGGCGGCAAGTCGTTCGCCGGCGGCCGCGGCCATGTCCTGCTCGCGGCGAACATCGATCACCAGGACGGCATCTTCGAAGTCGGGCGCGAGCGCGAGTGGAACCACACCGGCTATGTCCGCGCCGAGAATCCGGCCTGGGTGTCGGGCGTCAGCACGTTCAACCGCTATTTCACCACGCTGCGAAACGTCGGCGCGTCCAACTCGGCGCCGGGCGGCCTGATCACCGGTTCGGCCGGCACCACCGCCAATGCGCTTCGCGGCCTGTATTTCGGCCAGGGCGGCGCGGTGAACACCTTCGACTACGGTACCTTCACCTTCCCGGCGTTCACCCGGGCGGCCGGTTCCTCGGCGCCCAGCGTCACGCAGAACGGATCGTGGCAGGTCAATGATTCCGGCCGCCGCATCGGCCTGATGCCGAAGGACGATCGCTGGGGCGTCTTCGGCCGGCTGAGCTTCGAGGTCATGGACGGCGTCGAGCTGTTCGCCGAGGGCTCGTACAACAAGCAGAAGGTCTTCTTCAACGCGGGTCCGAACCTGTCGACCGGCATCACCTACAACACCACCGGCTGCACCACCGTGCCGGTGCCGGTGACCTGCAACGCCTTCGCGCTCCAGGCGCTCGGTGCGTCGCGCCTCGCCGGCGTCACCAGCGTCACGGTGGCGACCACCGCGGCCGACCTGCCCTTCCGCGCGATCGACAACGAGCGCAAGGTGCAGCGCTATGTCGTCGGCGCGAATGGCGATTTCGACGCGTTCGGCAAGGCGGCGCACTGGGAAGTCTATGCCCAATATGGCCGCTCCGACGTGCGCGAGCAGCTGCGCAACATCATGCACAATACGCGCATGGCCAACGCCACTGCCGCGGCTTTCGCGCCGGCCGGCAATGCCCGCGGCTATACCGTCGGCTCGATCCAGTGCCTGATCAACGTCGATGCCAGCACCACCAACGACGATCCGAACTGCGTGCCGCTGAACCGCCTCGGCGTCGGCGTCGCGGACCAGGCGGCGATCAACTATGTGCTCGGCAACCCGTATCGCGACCAGGTGCTCGAGCAATATGTCGCCGGCACCAACTGGTCGGTCACGCCGTTCGCCACCTGGGCCGGGGACGTCAGCGTCTCGGTCGGCGGCGAAGTCCGCAAGGAGAAGATCCGCGGCAGCGTGCCGAAGGAATACCAGCCGGTCATCACCACCACCGGCACCACCAATGCCTGGTCGGTCGGCAACTACCTGCCCTTCACCGGCGAATACAGCGTGAAGGAAGCCTATCTCGAGACGGTGGTTCCGCTCGGCCTGGGCCTGGAGTTCAACGGTGCGGTTCGCGCCACCGACTATTCGAACGCCGGCTACGTCACCACCTGGAAGCTGGGTGCGACCTGGGCGCCGATCCCGGACATCCGTTTCCGCGTGACGCGTTCGCGTGACATCCGCGCGCCCAACCTCAACGAGTTGTACCAGGCAGGCACCGCCAACAGCGACTCGGTGCGCAACCCGAAGTACACCGCGGACGGCCTGAACGGGCCGCAGACCTTCGGCTATTCGGGCCTGGTCACCGGCAATCCCAACCTGCGTCCGGAAATCGCCAATTCGTGGAATATCGGCGCCGTCGTCTCGCCGCGCTTCCTGCCGGGCTTCACCGCGTCGGCTGACTATTTCCGCATCGATCTCGAAGGCGCGATCGACTCGATCAGCGCCCAGGAGATCATGAACCGCTGCGCCGAGGGCATTGCCGAATATTGCGCCGCGATCAGCGATGATCCGGTCCGTTCGACGCCTGCAGCGCCGTACAAGCTGATCCGCAGCCAGCCGTTCAACTTCGTGCGCAAGCTGGTGCGCGGCATCGACTTCGACGCGGCCTATCGGATCCCGCTGGGCGGGGGGAGCGCCTTCACCCTCAAGGGCGTCGCGACGCGCTATATCGAGAACCTGTCGGATACCGGCATCGTCGGCCAGGTGGCGGTGAACACCGTCGGCGCCAATGGCGGCCAGGCCAGCACGCCGACCTGGATCTTCCGCGGCAGCGCCACCTATGAGAGCGAGACCTTCTCGGCCACCGTCACCGGCCGCGGCGTCAGTGCGGGCAAGTATTCGGCGACCGGCATCGAGTGCACCACCAGCTGCCCGGTCACCACCACTACCTCGACGTTCCAGACCTATGACAACAACCAGGTCTCGGGTCTGTTCTACGTCGATCTCAACCTGAGCCAGACCGTGCCTTTCGGCGGCAACAAGGCGCAGTTCTTCATCAACGTGACCAACCTGTTCAACCGCTGGCCGCTGCTGGTGCCGGAAACCGGCCTTGCCGCGAACAGCACCTATTCGGACATGCTCGGCCGTCAGTTCCGCGCCGGCATCCGCATCAGCCTGAAGTGATCCTCATGCCGGCTCCATCCCTTATGATGGAGCCGGCATGATCGCCGCCGCGCTCCTGCTTGCAGCGGCAGCGGACCCGGTCGCCGCGGTCCGCGTGACATTCGATAGGAGAGGAGAGACGTCGGTCAGCCTGAAGGGGTTGGCCGACGTCGCTTCGTCCAGGCCGGTCACCGCCGAAGATCCGGTGCGCATCGCCTCGATCTCGAAGCTCGTCGTCGCGATCGGGGTGCTGCGGCTGGTCGAGCAGGGCAGGCTCGATCTCGATGCCGACGTCTCGCGCTGGCTCGGCTGGAAGCTGCGCAATCCCGCCTTTCCGGACAGGCCGATCAGCCTGCGCCTGCTGCTCTCGCACCGCTCGAGCCTCACCGACCGGGTGGACTATGTCCTGCCGCTCGATGCAGACATGCGCGTGGTGCTCCAGGACCCCAGGGCATGGGATGCGGAGCACGCACCCGGCAGCTGGTGGGCCTATACCAATTTCAACTTCCCGGTGATCGCCGCGGTGATGGAGCGCGCCACCGGCGAGCGCTTCGACCGGTTGATGGACCGTCTCGTCCTCAGGCCGATGCAGCTCGATGCCTGCTACAATTGGGCCAGCTGCAAGCCGGAGACCGCAGCGCGTGCGATCGTCCAGTATCGCGAGGGCCAGCCGGTCAAGGACGACAATCGCAGCACCACGCCCGCCTGTGCTGTCACACCCGCCGGCAACGGTAGCTGCGACCTTTCGACCTGGCTGCCCGGCAGGAACGGCGCGATCTTCTCGCCCCAGGGCGGGCTGCGCATCTCCGCACGCGGGCTGGCGCGGGTCGGCCGGATGTTCCTCAACGACGGCCGGCTCGACGGGGTGCGGATCCTCCGCCCGTCCTCGGTCCGCATGCTGGAGACGCCACTCTGGACCTATGACGGGCATAACGGCGATATCGGCGGCGACATCTCGGTCGCGGTGCCGACGGGCGGGGCGACCTGCGGCTATGGCCTCGCCGTCATGTTCACCGCCACCGGCGCGCCGGGCTGTCGCGACGATCCGGTCGGCGACGGCCGCAGGCGCTTCGGCCATTCGGGCGACGCCTATGGGCTCAAGTCCGGCCTGTGGATCGATCGGGCGGCGGGGACGGGCATGGTTTATTTCGCCACCGATGTTCCGGATGTGCCCGGGAAACGATCGGCCTATACGCCGGTGGAGGAATCGCTCGCCCGACCGGAGTAGCAAGTTGCGCCACGACGCCAATATCACCGCCGACCGCCAGACCTTCGTCACCCATCTCGAATGCTCGATGACCGGAGAGCGCTACGAGGCGGACCAGCTTCATGGCCTGTCTCGGGTCGGGCGGCCGCTGCTGGTGCGCTACGATCTCGAAGGCGTGAAGGCCGCGCTGCCCCGCGACGAACTCGCCCGGCGCCCGGCCGACCTGTGGAAATATCGCGAGCTGCTCCCCGTGCGCCGCACGGAGAACATCGTCAGCCTGGGCGAGATCGCCACGCCGATCATCGCGCTCGACAAGCTGGCCGCCGAAGCCGGGGCGAAGCATCTCTGGGTCAAGGACGAGGGTCGGCTGCCCACCGGCTCGTTCAAGGCGCGCGGGCTGGTCATGGCGATCGCCATGGCCAAGGAGCTGGGTGTGAAGACGATCGCGATGCCGACCAACGGCAATGCCGGCGCCGCCGCGGCTGCCTATGCCAGCCGGGTCGGGATCGAGTCGGTGATCTTCTGCCCAGCCGACACGCCCGAGGTGAACGTCCGCGAGATCGCCGCCCAGGGCGCGCGCGTCTACCGGGTCAACGGCCTGATCGACGATTGCGGCAAACTTGTCGGCCAGGGCGCCAAGGAGCGCGGCTGGTTCGACCTGTCGACGCTCAAGGAGCCCTATCGGATCGAGGGCAAGAAGACGATGGGCCTGGAGCTCGCCGAGCAGCTCGGCTGGGAGCTGCCCGACGTGATCTTCTATCCCACCGGTGGTGGTACCGGGCTGATCGGCATGTGGAAGGCCTTTGCCGAGATGGAAGCCTTGGGCTGGATCGGCGCGAAGCGCCCGCGGATGATCGCGGTCCAGGCCGAAGGCTGCGCCCCGATGGTCCGCGCCTTCGAGGCCGGCGAGCGCCACGCGACCCGCTGGGAGGACGCCCACACGATCGCGATGGGCATCCGCGTGCCCCAGGCGGTCGGCGACTTCCTGATCCTCGATGCGGTGCGCGAGAGCGGCGGCGTGGCGATGGCGGTGAGCGACGAGAGCATCGCCCGGGCAGTCGACGATGCCGCCCGCCGGGACGGACTGCTGCTCTGCCCCGAGGGCGGCGCGACGCTGGCGGCCTGGCGCAAGGCGCTGGCCGAGGGGCTGGTCTCGCCCGAGGAGAAGGTGCTGCTGTTCAACTGCGCGACCGGGCTGAAATACCCGCTCGCCGACCAGTCCAAGACGCTCGACAAGGACGGACCGATCGATTTCAGCGCCCTTTGATTCCCCTCCCTCAAAGGGAGGGGCTAGGGGTGGGTGGAGGCCTGGCGATACTGTGGCCGATGTCCAGGCGCCGGCAGTATCGCGTATATCGACCCACCCCCAACCCCTCCCTTTCAGGGAGTGGAGCTAGCCCACCAAACTCCGGAACGTCACCGACCACCGCGGCGCGTCCATCGGCGCGATGCTGTGTTCCCACACATGCCGCGCCTCGCCGGAGAGGTGGTACGCCCCGCGCGGCTCCAGCGGCACTTCCGCCCGGTCGAACTTCCCGTCGTCCGCCCGCCGCCGGCGCAGCCGCAGCACTGCCGGCGCGCCCAGCGATACGCCGACGACATGCTCGAACACCGGCCGGTCGCGGTGCCAGCCGATGCCGGCGCCCGGATCGTAGCGGATCACCAGCGCCTGGACGAGCGCGTCCGCCGCCAGCCCGGCGAATTCCGCCGCCCGCGCACGCAGCGGCAACAGCCAGTCGGGAAGCGCCTCCGTCTCGCCAAAGCTTGAATCGGTGAAGTCGTAGCGCCAGCCGAAGCTGCGGGTCAGCCGCTTGCCCAGCCATTGCTGAAATCGGAACGGCTCGAGGTCCGCCGTGTCGATGGCCCGAATCAGTTCCGCTTCTTCCATAGGTGAAATGATATTCTTCACCTGTTCGACGCCGGCGGGCAGGGGCTCTTCGAAAAGTGTTGGAAACAATGTGGACACGAACCGGATATGGGGATCGCCTGCTTGCGCTGCCACAGATGAATATCTTCAACTTTATATAAAATTCCTTTGCATTTCCCGCGCGATACCGGTTGCAACCGGTGCCCTGGCACCCTAGCTGTCCGCCCCGTGAAGAATGAAATGATCGCAGTTGTCGATCGCGCCTCCGCGTTCCTGAAGGCGCTATCGGGTCGAAGCCGTTTTCTGCTGCTGTGCCACCTTCTCGATGGCGAGAAGTCGGTGGGTGAGCTCGCACGCCTCACGGGTGCGCGGGATACCGCCGTGTCGCAGCAGCTCGCGCTCCTGCGCCGCGAAGGGATGGTCGCCGCGCGCCGCGACGGCCAGATGATCTTCTACACGCTCGCCAGCGAAGAGGCGCGCCAGATGCTCGAGGCGATGTACGGCCTGTTCTACAAGCAGGACGCGGCAGAAGCAGAGCGCGTTCAGGAAGCCATTCCGGCGTAAAGCCGTTCGACATCCTCCTTGCGCGCCAGTTCGGTCGCGGGAGTCATCAGCGTCGCCGCGCCGGCGGCGATACCATAGCGCAACGAGTCCTCGATCCCCTTGCCCCGCGATGCGGCGAGGGTGATCGCGGCGACCATCGAGTCCCCGGCGCCCACCGTGCCCTTGGCCTCCACCGGCACCGCCGCCACGCGCAATTCCTTGTCCTTGCCGACCAGCAGCGCCCCACGCTCGGCGAGCGAGACCACCACCCATTCGGCAAAGCCGCGGTCGCACAGCTCCTTGGCGGCCGCCGCCTCGTCCGCCTCGCTCGCGATCTCGCGCCCGAGCAGGTCGGCGACTTCGCGCAGGCTCGGCTTGATCAGCCAGGCTTCCGCGCCCTCGCAGGCAGCCAGCGCCGGCCCCGAGGTGTCGATCACCAGATTCACGCCCGCGGCGCGGCAGCGCTCCGCGATGCGCTTGAGGATGGCGGGGTCGCAGCCCGGCGGCAGGCTGCCGCTCACCACGATGTGGTTGACGTCCGCCACGCCGAACAGCGCATCGAGCAGTGCCGCCTGCTCGTCCTCGCTCAGCTCCGGCCCGGGCAGCACGAAGCGATACTGGTCGCCCGGCCGGCCCTCATCCACGGTGAAGCTCTCGCGCACCGCGCCGGCGATCGGCACAGGCAGGATCGGTATCTTCTGCTCCTCGAGCAGCTTGACGATCGTCGCGCCTGCCGGCCCGCCATTGGGGAACACCGCGGTCGCCATGCCGCCCAGATGCGTCACCACCCGCGCCACGTTGATCCCGCCGCCGCCCGGATCGAAGCGCGGGGCGGAGCAGCGCAGCTTGTGCTGGGGCCGCACCTTCTCGGTGCAGGTCGTCACGTCGAGCGCCGGGTTGAGCGTCAGCGTGGCGATCGCCATCAGCGCGCCCGGTCCAGCGCGGCGCGCGCGGCGGCGACGATCAGCTCCTGCGGGCGGTTCACCCGGATGCGGTGCCAGTGGATCTCGCCGACCGAGCGGCGTGACTGCTCGCGCACCACTTTCTCGGTCGCGTCCGACGCATCGTTCTCGCGCGACTTTACCCGGGCGATGCGGTCCTTTTCGGGGGCCTCCAGCCAGATGCCGGTGAAGCTCGCACGGTAGCGGTCGGCCAGCGCCTCCACCACGTCGCGCTCGCTGCGCGCCATGAATACCGCGTCGAGGATCACGCTGTTGCCACAGGCCAGGTGATCGTCCGCGGATTCGAACAGCGCCTCATAGGTCTCGTCGTCATTGCGACGGGTATAATGCCTGGGCGGCAGCCGGGTTTCCGGGCTCACGCCGGCGAGGCGCTTGCGGAACACGTCGGAGCGCAGCACCCGCGCGCCGGGCAGGCGGCCGATCCGGCTCCCCAGCAGCCGCGCCAGCGTCGACTTGCCGGTGCCCGAGAGCCCGCCGATCACCACCAGCCGCGGCTGGGCCGGGGCGAGCAGGCTGTCGGCCAGCTCGGTATCGCCATCGGCACTGGCGCGCAGCGAGAGATAGAGCGGGAGCAGCGCCCAGCCGGTCGCGCCCTGCGGGGCGATGTCGAGATAGCGGTTGGCCAGCGTGTTCGCCTCGCCCGCCATGCCGCCCCGCATCACGTCGAGCACCGGCCGGGCAAGGTCGTAGAGCATGTCCATCGGCTCGCCCAACACCGCGCGCATCCGCCCGGTGGCGATGCGGCGGGCGATCGAGTCCTGGTGCGCGGCAAGCTCGGCCTTCTGCGCCTCGCTGGTCGCGGCAAGGGCGAGCATCTTGCGGAAGGACGCGCCGTCCCCTTTTGGCGCGGCGGCATGGAGCGCGGCGATACGATCGGCGAGGGCGTGCAGCTGGCCCGTGTCGAGGTCACCGGAAAGCAGCGCCTCGAAGCTCGGTTCCTGGCTCGCGGCTGCCGCCGCCATCGTTCCACTCCCGCAATAGGTTCGTCGAATCAGCCCCTAGCACGAGTTTTCTGAACGATCTTGAACAAGATCGACCTATCGCGCCGGCGCACTCGCAAAGGCATCCCGGATCACCCCGTAGAGCGCCTTGGGCTGGTACTTGTCATCATAGGGCGTCGCCCGCTGCAGCGTCTTGTCCTTGCGCGGGGTGAAGCCGTTGAGCCAGGTGAAGCGATCACACATGCCCCAGGCGAGCACGTCGCGCAGCTGCGGATAGGAGAACATGATCTCCAGATAGGCCGCGGCATAATTGGCGACGATCCCGTCGCGCAGCTTGGCGTCGGTCGGCAGCACCTTGTCGTTCACGTCGAACTCGGTGATCGCTAGGCGGTAGCCCAGCTGCACCGCGGTATCGAGGAAAGTCCGCCACGGCTTTTCCTGCCGGCCCACCAGCGCGCCGACGGTGCCGCCATCGGTCAGCCCAATATGCGATTGCACGCCCAGCGTGTCGCAGGGTACGCCGCGCTTGCGCAGACCTTCGAGCAGCTTGAGCACGCCGTAGCGGTGCCCTTCGTTGCCCGGCTCCCAGCTCATATAGTCGTTATAGGTCAGCTCCACGCCCGGGGCATGCTCGCGGGCGGTGTGATAGGCGAAGTCGAGCATCGCCTCGGTCCCGCCGAACGCCTTGGACAGCGACGAGGTGCGCAGCGCGCCGCTGCCTTCCTCCACCGTCTCGTTGACCACGTCGAAGCTGGTGATCCGCCCCGCATAGAGCTTGCACAGGGTGCGGATGTGCGTGCCGAGGATCTTCTCGGCCTCCTTCACCGGGCTGGCGCCGAAGTCATGCTCGTTCAGCCATTTCGGGAAATATTGCGTCTTGTGCCACAGCAGCGTGTGGCCGCGCATCGCCATGCCGTTCGCCTCGGCGAAATCGATCATGTCGGAGAAATGGTCGAGGTTGAAGGTCTTGGCATCGGGCCGGATCGCCTGCCACTTGAACTCGTTCTCCGCCACCAGCACGCCGCAATCGCGCTTGAGCAGCTCGGCATATTTCGGATTGGCGAAGGAGCCGCGATCCGCCCCCGGCGGGCCCCAAGCGACGCAGGAACCGAAGCGCATGCCCTTGGTCTTCGCCACGGCGTTCAGCCCCTCGGCGGCCTGGGCGATGGCGGGCAGGGGCAGGGCGGCCAGCGCCGCACCCGCACCCAGCAATCCACGGCGTGTAATCTCGGTCATGGCCAGCCTCTCCCCGCTTACCAGTTGAACAGCGTCCCGTCCTCGAGCCGCGCGACGGGGAGATAGGCGCGCTTGTACTCGTATTTCGCCGCCAGTTCCTCGTCGATCTCGACCCCCAGCCCCGGAGCATCACCCGGGTGCATCATTCCGTCCTTGAAGCCATAGGCGTGCGGGAAGACCGCGTCGGTCTTCGCCGTGTGCGGCATCAGTTCCTGGATGCCGAAATTGGGCACCGACAGGCCGAAGTGCAGCGCCGCGGCCATGCACACCGGCGACAGGTCGGTCGCGCCGTGGCAGCCGGTGCGCACCTGGTACAGATCGGCGAAGGACGCGATCCGGCGCATATGGGTGATGCCGCCTGCATGGACCATCGTCGCACGGACATAGTCGATCAGCTGCTCCTCGATCAGCTGCTTGGCGTCCCAGATCGTGTTGAAGATCTCGCCCACCGCCAGCGGGGTGGTGGTGTGCTGGCGGATCAGCCGGAAGCCGGCCTGGTTCTCGGCCGGCGTCGCATCCTCCAGCCAGAACAGCCGATAGGGCTCCAGCTCCTTGCCCAGTCGCCCGGCCTCGATCGGGGTCAGCCGGTGGTGGACGTCGTGGAGCAGGTGGACGTCCCAGCCCAGCACTTCGCGCGCCTTCTCGAACAGCGGCGCCACCGAGCGGAGATATTTCTCCGTCGACCACAGGCTTTCGGTCGGCAGGCTTCCGTCCGCCGGCTCGTAGCGCTGGCCCGGCTTGGCAACGCCATAGGTGGATTTGAGCCCCGGCACGCCCGCCTGGAGCCGCACCGCCTTGTAGCCCTCTTCCACGTGCCGGACGGCTTCCTCGATCGTCTCCTCGATCGTCGCGCCGTTTGCGTGGCCATAGACCATGCAGCCCTCGCGGCTCGCCCCGCCGAGAAGCTGGTAGAGCGGCAGGCCGGCGACCTTGGCCTTGATGTCCCACAGCGCCATGTCGACCGCGGCGATCGCGCACATCGTCACCGGGCCGCGCCGCCAGTACGCGCCCTTGTAGAGATACTGCCAGATATCCTCGATCCGGTGCGCGTCGCGCCCGATCAGGCAGGGGATGACGTGATCCTGCAGATAGGCGACCACTGCCATCTCACGCCCGTTCAGCGTCGCGTCGCCGATGCCGGTGACGCCGTCCGCAGTCTCGATCTTGAGTGTCACGAAATTGCGGTCGGGGCAGGTGACGATCACGCGCGCGGACAGGATCTCGGCCATGACGTCTCTGTTTCCCCTTCCTGTTCCGGCGCATCGCTCGGCGCGCCTATCTGCTTGGTAGCGCTACCATTGTTGCCCTGTTACAAGCTTGTCAACGGCGGCGTTTGACCGTTTGCAGGTAGGAAGAGCGATGCTTCGGAAATTGCTGACTATTTTGTCTGCGTTTATGTGTTTCGGCCTTGCGAATCAAGTGCATGCCGAGGACGGATATGACCTCTGGCTGCGCTATCAGCCGCTCGAATCCAGCGCGAAGGCGCGTGTCGCGCCGGCGGTTCGCTACTTCGTCGCGCCCACCGATCGCCCGGTCATCGCCGCGGCGGCGGACGAGCTGAAGCGCGGGCTCGGCGGGATGCTCGGTGCGGTTCCCGGCCAGCATGGAAGGATCGATGAAGCGGGGGGCATCCTCATCGCCACTTCCGACGCCGTGCCGCTCGACGTGGCCGCGCTCGATCTGCCGCGGAGCCTCGGCGACGAAGGCTATGCGATCCGCACCATGATGGTGGAGGGCAAGCGCACCATCCTCATCCTCGCCGACAAGGATGTGGGGGCGCTCTACGGCGTGTTCCGCCTGCTCAAGCTGCTCCAGACCGGCGCGGCCATCGACAAGCTCGACATCACCGATTCGCCCAAGCTCAAGGTCCGCGTCCTCAACCATTGGGACAATCTCGATCGCCATGTCGAGCGCGGCTATTCCGGCCTGTCGATCTGGGACTGGCAGAAGCTGCCGCTCCACAAGGACCCGCGCTATATCGACTATGCCCGGGCCAATGCCTCGATCGGCATTAACGGCACGGTGCTGACCAACGTCAACGCCAATGCCGATATCCTGCGTCCCGATTACCTCCAGAAGGTGAAGGCGCTCGCGGAAGTGTTCCGGCCGTACGGCATCAAGGTCTATCTCACCGCGCGCTTCTCGGCGCCGATCGAGCTCGGCAAGCTCAAGACCGCCGATCCGCTCGATCCGGCGGTCCGGGCCTGGTGGAAAGCCAAGATCGACGAGATCTATTCGGTGATCCCCGATTTCGGCGGGCTGCTGGTCAAGGCGAACTCAGAAGGCCAGCCCGGCCCGGCCGACTATCACCGCACCCATGCCGAGGGTGCCAACATGATGGCGGATGCGCTCGCCCCGCATCACGGCATCCTGATGTGGCGCGCCTTCGTCTATGCCGCCGAGAATGCCGAGGACCGGCACAAGCAGGCCTATACCGAGTTCCAGCCGCTCGACGGCAAGTTCCGCGACAATGTGCTGGTCCAGGTCAAGAACGGCGCGATCGACTTCCAGCCGCGCGAGCCCTTCCATCCGCTGTTCGGCGCGATGCCGAAGACGCCGCTGATGATGGAATTCCAGATCACCAAGGAATATCTCGGCTTCGCCACCCATCTCGCCTATCTGGGCACGATGTGGGAGGAGGCGCTCGAGGCCGATACCTTCCGGCCGGGCAAGGGCAGCACCGTCGCCAAGGTGATCGAGACGCCGATCGATGCCGGCGCCGCCACCGGCATGGCCGGGGTCGCCAATATCGGCAACGACCGCAACTGGTCGGGCTCGCAGTTCGACCAGGCCAACTGGTACGCGTTCGGCCGCTTCGCCTGGGATCCGGATGCCAAGGCCGAGGTCATAGCCCGGGACTGGGCGCGGATGACCTGGGGCAATGATCCCCGGGTGGTCGACACGGTGGTCTCGATGATGATGGGCTCGCGCGAGGCGGTGGTCGATTACATGACCCCGCTCGGCCTCGGCCATCTGATGGCGACCAGCCACCATTATGGCCCCGGCCCCTGGGTCTCGGATCTCGCCCGCCCAGAATGGAACCCGGTCTATTACCACAAGGCCGACGCCGCGGGCATCGGCTTCGACCGGACGAAGAGCGGCAGCGACGCGCTCGGCCAATATGCGCCCGAGATCGTCAAGGCCTGGGGCAGCACGAAGACGATCCCCGAGAAGCTGCTGCTCTGGTTCCACCATCTCCCCTGGGACTATCGCACCCGCTCGGGCCGCACCCTGTGGGACGAGCTGGTCACCCGCTATGATGCGGGCGTCGGCGCGGTCGGCAGGATGCAGGCCGATTGGGCCGGGCTGCGCGGCAAGGTCGACGAGCCCCGCTGGGCCGAGGTCCGCGATTTCCTGGCGATCCAGCATGCGGAAGCGACCTGGTGGCGCGATGCCTCGATCGCCTATTTCCAGTCGATCTCGAAGCGCCCGTTGCCGGCGGGACACGCCGCCCCGGCGCACGACCTCGACTGGTACAAGGCGATCACCAACCCCTACGCCCCCGGGCAGGGGAAGTAATAACTCCCTCTCCCCGCTCACGGGGAGAGGGCAGGGGAGAGGGGCTATCGATAAGGCCCCGCACTTCCCCTCTCCCCGACCCTCTCCCCTGAAGGGGAGAGGGAGTTACGGCCTCTGCAATCCCCGCATCAGATACTGCTTGATATATTGCCGCAGCTGCGGCGTCGGCTCGCCCAGCACGCTGCGATGCTCGGGGGCCATGTGCGCGGCGGGGTCGCCATGTTCCTGGAACACGAAGGCGTCGAAATATTCTGACCAGGCGCTACGCCGCTCGGCCGGCAGGCGGCTCAGCGTCAGCACTGCATAGATCATCGCGTCGAACCGCGCGTCCTGGTCGGGCGAGTCCGTCCACCAGAAGTTCACCAGCGCGTTGAAGTCCGACAGCGCCTCGACATGGTGCCACCAGAGCGCGGGGATGAAGATCGCGTCGCCCGGCTCCAGCTCCGCCACTTGCGCCACCGCCAGTGCGTCGCGGAAGCGCGGGAAGCGTTCGAAGTCGGGCTCGGCCAGATCGACCATGCTCAGCGGCTGGCCGGCGACCGTATGGTCGAGGGGGCCGATATGGAGGTTCGCGGTCTGGTCGGGCGGGAACAGGGTGAAGCGGCGCCGTCCTGCCGCGACCACGGCGATATTGTCCGATGCGTCGAAATGGGTGCTGATGCTGGTCCGGTTGCCCACCCAGATGCGCGGCTCCGCGCCCATGCCGAACAGGGCGGCGAGCTGGTTGGCCCCGGCAAAGCCCGGCAGTGCCTGCGCCGTCCCCACCGCGCCGGCATAGACGGCGGGCACCTCCTCGCGCCCCTGCAGCTGCAGCAGATATCTGAGCAGGTCGGCGAACCGCCCCTTGCGCCGCTCGAAGTTGAAGCCGCGCATGTCGTCCGAATAGAAGAAGCGGCCCTTGATCGCCGGCGGGCCGACGAACGCCTCGGCCGCCGCACCGTGATCGAAGCCGAGCAGATAGTCGCACGCCGCCTGGGCCGACACCGCGCCTGCCTCGACCAGCGGCCAGTCCTTCGCCACGCCGCGCAGCACCACCGGCACATAGCCCTGGATCAACGCGCGCAGCCCCGGTGCGTCGAGCGGCCCCTCCATCTCCCGCAGCGGCGTCATGCTTCCTGTCCCCGACAATGTTCGGGCATAGTCCCGGCGGTTCATGTCTCCCGCATGTCCATGATGTCGCATGACTTTCCGTACGCCGCACAAAAAAATGGCGCCGCCGGCGGGAACCGGCAGCGCCAGGCAGGGTGTGTCTCAGGTCAGAAGTTGAAGCGCATGATCGCGGCGAAGCGCCGGTCGTTCATGTACCAGCCGCGCGGCACCTCGACATTCTTGCCGGTCGCGTCGGTCACGATCGCAGTCGTGCGCACCACTTCGTTGAGCAGGTTCGACGCCTGCACGCCGATCTTCACCTGCGGCGAGAAGGAATAGAAGATCGACGCGTCGAGCTGGCCGGTCGCCTTGTTGATGATCGGGTCGTTCGGCACGATCACGTCGCGGATGGTCAGCAGGAAGTCGGAGCGCCACGAATAGGTCGCGCGCAGCGACAGCGGGCCATAGTCGAAGAACGGCGTGATGTTCACCTGGTGCTTCGACAGGCCCTGGAGCGGCAGGTCCTGCAGCCGCACCGTCGTCACCCGGCCCGCGCCCACGTCCGGATCGGTCTCGGACAGCGTGCTCTGCGGCACGCCGCTCGATTCGATATAGGTGTAGTTGGCCTGCAGGCCCAGGCCCTTGAGCGGCCCCGGCAGGAAGTTGAAGGTCTGCTGATAGGCGACCTCGACGCCCTTGATCGTGCCGGTCTCCGTGGCGTTGTCCGGCTTGGTGTAGACCGTGCTGAACGTCTGGCCGTTGTTGGTCAGGTTCAGGCGCTCGGTGTTGTTGGTCACCACGTTCTTCAGGCGCTTGTAGAAGCCCGAGACGGTCAGCTGGCCGACGCTGGAGAAATACCATTCCGCGGTCAGGTCGAAATTGTCGGCCTCGACTGGCTTGAGGAACGGGTTGCCGCGGTTGACCGTCGCCTGGAGGCGGAAGCTGCCGGGGATCACCGTGCCGTCGGCATTGGTGTTCTGCACCGCGTTGACGCGGATGTCGCCATAGTTGCGGATCAGGCCGGTCGCCGGCAGCGAGATGCCCTTGAAATAGGCCGCACGGAACTGCAGCCCGCCGCCCACTTCGAGCTTCAGGTTCAGGCTCGGCAGCCAGTAGCTGTACTTGGTCTTGCCCGGGGTCGGCACGAGCGCGCCGTTCTGGAAGGCACGCACCGAGTCCCGCGTCGCCTGGGGCATGGCGCAGAAGCCCTGGACCACCGCCGACGCGTCGGCCGGCGGCGCCAGGCAGGTCGCCTCGGTCGGCAGGTAGACGCTGCCATAGGTATATTGCTGCACGCCCTGCGAGTCGCGGTTGGTGGTGGTGTAGCGCACGCCGGCATTGCCGGTCAGGCGCAGCCCACCAAGCTGCGTGTCGAAGCGCGCCATCACATAGGCGGCCTTGTTGGTCTCGCGGATCGGGTTGATCTCGCTCGGCAGGAAGGGCGTGCCGGCGATCACGCCGCAGCGTGCGGCCAGCGCGTTCCAGCCGCCGTTGCGCACGACGGTGTCCGACGGGCAGTTCGCCACGCCCGGCTGCCACTCGCGGCCGACCATGTTCGCATAGGCGACATAGGCGGCATAATCGGCGGTCGAGTTGGGCGTGTAGAACATCCGGCCCTGGCCGGCGAGCGGGTTCGGCGCCTGGCCCTGGAAGAAGTTGCTGAAATAATAGGGCGCGTTGTAGTTGCCCAGCACCGCCGAGCCGCCATTGCCGCCGGTCGTGCCGTCGACATTGTCGCTCAGCCAGACCGGGCCGCCATTGCCCCACTGCTCGGAGAGCACGCCCCAGTTATAGGTCGAGAAGCGCGAGATCTGGTCGCGATCGGCCCAGCGTCCGCCGACGCGGATCGACTTGAGGAAGCCGTTCTCGGGCAGGGTATATTCCAGGTCGAGGCGGAAGGCGTCGGAATTGCCGTCGCTGTCCTCGATATGGTCCATCGCCGCGCGCGGGAAGCTGTTGTACGGATCGGTGAAGCTGGTGTGGCCCGCGCCATAGTAGTTGGGCGAATATTGCGAGCCCGGCGCGGCCGCGGGCCGGGCGCCGAAGCCGGCGCAGTCATTGTCGCCGCCCGGCGGGTCCTGCGAATTGGCGGCCGGGCCGCTGCACACCTGCGGCGGCAGGAACTGCACGATCGGATAGTCGCTGCCGCGCAGCTGGATCGAGGCGTTCTGATAGGTCGAGTTCCACAACCCGTTGTCCATCAGGTTGGTCTTCGAATTGACGTGCTGATAGTCGAGCACCACGCCAAGCCGCTCGTTCACGTCCCACTTGAAGTTGAAGCTGTAATCGTCGGTCACCAGCCGCTCGTCATGCGCGCGGGCGATGTTGTTCGATTGCAGGCCCAGCATCGGCACGCGGGCGTCGCCGCCGCTGTTCTGGTCGGCGCGCCAGCCGGTCGGGCCGGTGATCGTGCCGCTGGTGAACATGCCGTCGCTGTCGAAGTTGAGCGTGGTGCCCGGCACGCGCCGCGAATCGCCGTTCGACGATACGTTGTCGGTCGCGATCTCCATGGCGTGCTCGGTCCAGGCCTGGCGCGCGTCGGAACGCAGGAACTGCGCCACCGCTTCCATCGACCCGTCATTGCTGCGCCACTGCGCCGCGGCCGAATAGCCATAGCGGGTGCGGTCGAATTCCTGGCTGCCCATCGCCGCGCCGCGCGGGAACAGCACGCGCTTGTTCACCGTGGTGCCGCCATTGGCGTTCACGTCGCCGTCGGAATAGAGGTTGCGCAGGCGGAAGCTCGAGATCTGCAGGCGGTCCGCGCGGCTCTTCAGGTTCGAATAGGACGCGCTGGCGAGGAAGCCGAACTCGCCGATCGGGGTGTTCCAGCGGTTGCTGATCACGGCCGAGAGGTTGGCGCCCGGATTCTTGGCGAAGTCGCCATAGTTCACTTCGGTCGAGGCCGCGATCACCAGGCCCTTGGCGTCGAACGGCTTGCGGGTGCGCAGGTTGACCACGCCGGCGATGCCGCCCTCGATGCGGTCGGCCGAGGGCGATTTGAACACGTCGACGCCGCCCATCATCTCGGCGGGCACGTCGGCGAAGCTCAGCGAGCGGCCGTTATTGGCGCTGAACGCCTCGCGCCCGTTGAACTCGGAGCGGACATAGGTGAGGCCGCGGACCACCACGCCCGAGCCCTCGACCGAGAAGTGGTCGGGATCGACGCCGGCGGCGAAGCGGTTGATCGACACGCCCGGGATGCGCTGCAGCGTCTCGGTGACCGAGCGGTCGGGAAGCGCGCCGATGTCCTCGGCGGTCACCGAGTCGACGATCACGTCCGAATTCTTCTTCAGCGCCTGCGCGTTCTGCAGCGACTGGCGATAGCCCTGGACGACAATCGTATCCTCGGCCGGCGCATCCTGCGCGCCGCTCGCGGCAGGGGCGGTGTCCTGCGCCCAGGCCGGCGCTGCCACCGAAAAGCAGGCAAGCGCCGCTGCCGAGACGCCGGCGCGCAGCGCCCCCGTCCGGAACCGGCCGGCCATGTCCGCATGATGAATAGAATCGTGCTTTCGCATCGAGCTGTCCCCTCCCGTTGTTAGCGCTATCATTTCAATGCGCGTTTCTTGTTTGTGTCCAACCTAAAGTAGGAGTTATGAAAAGATCAAGCGCCTTGTTGCAGATTTGCGAAAACCGATGATTTCCTGTGCTTTGCAATGGCTTCGCTGCACTGCGGCGTGATTTTCGCAGGTGCGAAAGGGCCGATCCGGCCGCGAGTCGTGCCGTCTTCCGATTGACGATTTCGCGACGGGAGCGCTAACATTCACGCCGGAGAGGGGCATCGCAAGAATGCTGGTGGGGCGCATACTCGTGGTTGGCGGGGGCACTGCGGGGTGGATGGCCGCCGCCGCGCTCGCGCATAAGTTCGCCGGCATGAATCTGGCGATCACGCTGGTCGAATCGGCGGAGATCGGCACGGTCGGCGTGGGCGAGGCGACGATCCCGCACATCCGCCATTTCAACGCGACGCTCGGCATCGACGAGGCGGATTTCCTCGCCGCGACCAAGGGCACCTACAAGCTCGGCATCGAATTCGTCGACTGGGGCCGCAAGGGCGACAGCTATATCCACCCCTTCGCGCAGTTCGGCGAGTCCGTGGACGGCGTGCCCTTCCACCATCAATGGCTGGCGACGGAGGGGGCAGGGGCGTTCGAGGACTATTCGCTCCCGATCCAGGCCGCCCGCCGCGGTCGCTTCCGCCAGCCGGATGGCGATCCCTACAACTATGCCTATCAGTTCGATGCCGGGCTCTATGCCAAATATCTGCGCGCCTATGCCGAGGCGCGCGGCGTCGTCCGGCGCGAGGGCAAGGTGGTCGATGTCGCACTGGACGGCGAAAGCGGCTTCGTCCGCTCGGTCACGCTCGAAAGCGGAGAGACGCTGGAAGCCGAGTTGTTCGTCGATTGCTCGGGCTTTCGCGGCCTGCTGATCGAGCAGGCGCTCCACACCGGCTATGAGCAATGGACGCACTGGCTGCCCTGCGACCGTGCCATCGCCATTCCCTGCGCCAATAACGGGCCGCTCGCGCCGCTCACCCGCGCCGCCGCCAAGCAGTCCGGCTGGTGCTGGCGCATCCCGCTCCAGCACCGCACCGGCAACGGCCATGTCTATTCGAGCGGTTTCATCGATGATGACGCTGCGCTGGAGGTGCTGCTCGCCCAGCTTCCCGCAGAACCGCTCGCCGATCCCAACCGGCTCCGCTTCGTCACCGGCAAGCGCAAGCGCCAATGGGTCGGCAACACCGTGGCGATCGGCCTGTCTTCGGGGTTCCTCGAGCCGCTCGAATCCACCTCGATCCACCTGATCCAGGTCGCGATCGGCAAGCTGCTCGATCTGTTCCCCACCGGCGACTGGGATCCGCTCGACGCCGCCGAGTTCAACCGGGCGATGGCGCTCGAATATGAGCGCGTCCGCGACTTCCTGATCCTCCATTATCACGCCACGCAGCGCGACGATTCCGAATTCTGGCGCCACTGCCGCAACATGGCCCTGCCGGACTCGCTCGCATACAAGCTCCAGCTGTTCCGCGAGCGCGGCGTGGTGGTCCAGTATCGCGAGGGCACGTTCCTCGAGCCGAGCTGGCTCGCCGTCTATCTCGGCCAGCACGTCACCCCGCGCCATCCCGATCCGCGGGCGGGCGGGGAGGGCATCGCCACCGCGCTTGCCACGATGCGCGCCGAGATCGCCGCCGCTGCCGAGGCGATGCCCCGCCATGAGGCGGCGCTGGGGATGGGCGCATGATCCGCTGCATCGGCATCGTCGGCGCGGGTGTCGCCGGCTGGATGGCGGCGCTGGCGCTCCGTCGAGCGCTGCCTGGCGCCAGCATCTCGGTCGTCGAGACCGAAGGCCCGGACTGGAGCCTGGGGCCCTTCGGCCCCGGCGAGACCTGCCTGCCGGGCTTCGAAGCCTGGCTCGCCGACCACGGCATCGACGAAGGTGCGCTTCTTCGCGCCGCCCGGGGCAGCTTCTCGCTCGGCACGGCTTTTTCCGGCTGGGCGGGGCAGGAGACCGACTGGTTCCTGCCCTTCGGCACGATCGGCGCGCCGATCGGCACCATCGCCTTCCACCAGCTCGCCGCCCGCATGCGAGAGGGCGGCCAGGCGCTCCGCCTCGCCGATTTCTCGCTCGCCGCCATCGCCGCCGCCTCGGGCCGCTTCGCCCGGCCGAGCCTCGATCCGCGCTCGGTGCTGTCGAGCTATGGATACGGCCTCCATCTCGACCGCGCCGGCCTGGCCGAGACGCTGCGCCTCGCCTCGGGCCTCGCCTCCGCCGGCCGCTTCCGCGCCTTTGAAGACGATATCGTCACGCTGCAGGACGGCACTTGCCTGGCCGCCGATCTCTGGCTCGATTGCTCGGGCCCGGCCGGGCTGCTTGCTGGCGACAGCGGCTGGGAGAGCTGGGCCGAATGGCTCCCCGTCGACCGCGCGGTAGAGACCTGGAACACAGTCGAGGGCGTGCCACCACCCTATGCCCATGCCGGCGCCTTCGAGGCGGGCTGGCAGCGCACCGTGCCCTTGATCGGCGGGCAGGGTGGGGCGTTGTTCTACGCCTCGTCGTTCCTCCCGGACCAGCCCGGAGCCATTCCCTTCGCCCAGGGCCGCCGCACCCGCGCCTGGGCCGGCGATGTCGTCGCGCTTGGCGGCGCCGCCGTGCTGGTCGAGCCGCTCCACGGCTGGAACCTCGCCTTGCTCCAGAACGCGCTCACCCGTCTGGTCGCCCTGCTACCCGCCGCACCGGGCGGTTCCGAGCCGGCCGAGTATAACCGCCTCGCCGCCAGCGAGGCCGATCGCGTCCGCGACTTCGCGATCCTTCACTACAAGACCAATGGCCGCACCGGCGAGCCCCTCTGGGACCAGGCCCGCGCCGCGCCCGTCCCCGAGACGCTGGCCCATAAGCTCGACCTCTATGCCAGCCGCGGCCGCCTGCCGGTCTATGACGAGGAGCTGTTCGACCCCGAGGAGTGGATCGCGGTGCTCGACGGCCAGGGTGTCCGCCCCCGCCGCCACGATGCGCTCGCCGACGCGATCCCCGAGCCGCAACTCCGCGCCCATGCCGCGCGCATCCGCGAAGTCATCGTCGACGCGGTCCGCCGGATGCCGCACCATGGCGCGACGCTCCGCGAGGAAGGATTGCTGCCATGACCGCCCCCGCGCCGATCCGCAGCATCGTCATCGTCGGCGGCGGCACCGCCGGCTGGATGGCCGCCGCCGCGCTCACCCGGCTGGTCCCCTCCGGCGTCGCGGTCACGCTGGTGGAATCCGAGGAGATCGGCACGGTCGGCGTCGGCGAGGCGACGATCCCGCCGATCCGCAGCTTCAACGCACTGCTCGGCATCGACGAGGCCGATTTCCTCGCCGCCACGCAGGGCACGATCAAGCTCGGCATCGAGTTCGTGAACTGGACTCGCGACCAGCACCGCTATGTCCATCCCTTCGGCGAGTTCGGCTTCGATATCGAGGGCGTGAAGTTCCACCAGGTCTGGCGCAAGTTGCATGAAGCCGGACGGGCCGGTGGAATCGAGGATTACAATGTCTGCGCGCTGGCGATGCAGGCGGGGCGCTACCAGCCGCCGGTGACCGATCCCGGCTCGATCCTGTCGCGCATGGCCCATGCCTATCAGTTCGATGCCGGGCTCTACGCGAAATACCTCCGCACCTATGCCGAGGATCGCGGCGTCGTGCGCGTCGAGGGGAAGGTCGCCCATGTCCCGCTCCGCGCCGAGGACGGCTTCATCGAGGCGGTGGTCCTCGAAGGCGATCGCCGCATCGAGGGCGAGCTGTTCCTCGACTGCACCGGCTTCCGCGCCCTGCTCATCGAGCAGACCCTCCACACCGGCTGGGAGAGCTGGGCGCACTGGCTGCAATGCGACCGCGCCGTCGCCGTTCCGAGCGCAAGCCCGGGCCCCGAGATCACCCCCTTCACCCGCGCCACCGCGCACAAGGCCGGCTGGCAATGGCGCATCCCGCTCCAGCACCGCGTCGGCAACGGCCATGTCTATTGCAGCGCCGACCTCTCCGACGACCAGGCCCGCGAGACGCTCCTCGCCAATCTCGACGGCGCACCCCTGCGCGACCCCTTCCTCCTTCGCTTCGAGGCCGGCCGCCGCAAGCGCGCCTGGGACAGGAACTGCATCGCGCTCGGCCTGTCCTCGGGCTTTCTCGAGCCGCTCGAATCGACCAGCATCCACCTGATCCAGTCGGGCATCCACAAGCTGATGGCGCTGTTGCCGGACACCGGCTTCGGCCATGTCGAGCGCGACGAATATAACCGCCTGACCGACCTCCAGATGGAGCAGGTCCGCGACTTCATCATCCTCCACTACCACGCCAATGAGCGCCAAGACGGCGACCTCTGGCGCCGCATGCGCGAGATGGCGATCCCCGACACGCTCCGCCGCAAGCTCGATCTGTTCCGGGGGCGCGGCCGCTTCTTCCGCTACGAGGACGAGCTCTTCGCCGAATCGAGCTGGATCGCGGTGCTGCTCGGGCAGGGGATCGTCCCCCAGGGCTGGGACCCGCTCGCCGACGCGTTCGACGACGACAAGCTCGCCTTCAGCCTCTCCCGCATCCACGAGATGTTCGCCCGCGCCGCCCAGGCGATGCCCCGCCACGAGGACTGGCTCGCCCGCAACGCGCCCGCAAGGACCCCTGCATGACCGACAACCGCAACATCCGCTCGATCCTCATCGTCGGCGGCGGCACCGCCGGCTGGATGACCGCCGCCACGCTCTCGCGCATCCTCGGCCCCGACTATGCGAAGATCACCCTGGTCGAGAGCGACGAGATCGGCATCATCGGGGTCGGCGAGGCGACCATCCCCCAGATGGCCACCTTCAACCGCATGCTCGGTCTCGACGAGGACCAGTTCGTCCGTGAGACCAAGGGCAGCTTCAAGCTCGGCATCCAGTTCGTGAACTGGGGCCGCATCGGTCACCGCTATTTCCACCCCTTCGGCAAATACGGCCTCGACATGAAGGGGGTGTCCTTCCACGCCTATTATCTCCGCCTCCGCCAGCTGGGCGAGGCGCCGGACGTGGACGACTGGTCGCTCCAGGCGATGGCGGCGCGCGACGACAAGTTCATGCGCTCGATCGACGCGGGCAACTCCCCGCTCTCCGAAATCGCCTATGCCTATCATTTCGACGCCGGGCTCTACGCCAAGTTCCTCCGCCGCTATGCCGAGGACAAGGGTGTCACCCGCCGTGAAGGCAAGATCGTCGATGTGAAGCTGCGCGGTGAGGACGGCTTCGTCCAGTCGGTCCAGCTGGAGGACGGCAGCCAGCTGGAGGCCGACCTGTTCATCGACTGCTCGGGCTTTCGCGGCCTGATCATCGAGCAGGCGCTGAAGGCCGGCTACACCGACTGGTCGCAATATCTCCCCTGCAACCGCGCCATCGCCGTGCCCTGCGCCAGCGTCGACGCCTGGACGCCCTATACCCGCAGCACCGCCCACACCGCGGGCTGGCAATGGCGCATCCCGCTCCAGCACCGCATCGGCAACGGCCATGTCTTCTGCTCGGATTACATGTCCGACGACGAGGCGACCGCGATCCTGATGGCGAACCTCGACGGCGAGCCGCTCGCCGATCCGCGCACCGTCCCGTTCAAGACCGGCCACCGCAACAAGATGTGGGTCAAGAACTGCGTCGCCATGGGCCTGTCCGGCGGCTTCCTCGAGCCGCTGGAGAGCACCTCGATCTGGCTGATCCAGTCGGGTCTGTCGCGCTTCCTGACCATGTTCCCCGACCGCGACTTCAACCAGGCCGATATCGACCGGTACAACCGCATCATGCAGACCGACTATGAGGAGATCCGCGACTTCCTCGTCCTCCATTACCACGCCACCGAGCGCACCGATTCCCCCTTCTGGGACTATTGCCGCACGATGGAGATCCCCGAGCGGCTCGCCGAGAAGATGCGCGTGTTCCGCACCCATGGCCGCGCCTTTCGCGAGAATGAGGAGCTGTTCAACGACACCAGCTGGTTCGCGGTGATGCTCGGCCAGCTGATGGAGCCGGCCGGCCATGATCCGGTCGCCGATGTCATGTCGCTCGAAGAGACCCGCGACCGGCTCGCCCATATCCGCGAGGCGATCGCCAATAGCGCCGCCTACATGCCCAAACACCGCGACTTCATCCGGGACAATTGCGCAGCATGAGCATCTCTTTTTCTTCTTCGTCATCCCCGCGCAGGCGGGGATCCAGGGTTTCTCTGCTGCGGCGCCTGGGGCTCTGGATCCCCGCCTGCGCGGGGATGACGATAGGGGTGGCGGGAATGACGATGGCGATGGTGCCCCCCGCCATCGCCCAGCCGGTCGCGACCTTCTCCAGCTTCACCTATAGCGGCAAGGACGCCTCGGACCTGCTCACCGCCGGCCCGAACGACTATCGCAACCCGGTCCTCAAGGGCTTCTACCCCGATCCCAGCGTCACAAGGGTCGGCGACGACTTCTATCTCGTCAATTCCACCTTCAGCTGGTTCCCCGGCATCCCGGTCTTCCACAGCCGCGACCTCGTCCACTGGACGCAGATCGGCAACGCGATCGACCGGCCCGGCATGCTCGATTTCAAGCAGCTCGGCCTGTCGCGCGGCGTCTTCGCGCCGTCGATCCAGGCGAAGGACGGCATTTTCTACCTGCTCAACACCTGCGTCGATTGCGGCGGCAATTTCCTGCTCACCGCGAAGAACCCGGCAGGCCCCTGGTCCGACCCTGTCTGGCTGCCCGACATGGAAGGCGGCATCGATCCCTCGATGTTCTTCGATGACGACGGCCGGACCTGGGTGGTCAATAACGGCCCGCCCGAAGGCACGCCGCTCTACCAGGGCCACCGCGCCATCTGGGTCCAGGAGTTCGACCGCAAGGCGAACAGGACCTTCGGCCCGCGCAAGGTGCTGGTGAACGGTGGCATCGACCTCGCGAAGAAGCCGATCTGGATCGAGGGGCCGCACATCTTCAAGAAGGATGGCTGGTATTATCTCAGCTGCGCCGAGGGCGGCACTGCCGAGGGCCATAGCCAGGTGATCCTGCGCTCGAAGAACGTCACCGGCCCCTATGAGGCCTGGTCCGGCAACCCGATCCTCACCCAGCGCGACTTGGCCGCTGACCGGGCGATGCCGATCACCTCGGCCGGCCACGCCCAGCTCGTCACCACCCCCGACGGCAAATGGTGGGCGACCTTCCTCGCCGTGCGCCCCTATGCAGGCGATTTCTACACCACCGGCCGCGAGACCTTCCTGCTGCCGGTGGAATGGAAGGACGGCTGGCCAGTGATCCTCCCGCCGGCCACCGCGATCCCCTGGACGCACGTCAGGCCTGCATTGCCCCAGGGCAAGGCCCCGATCCCCACCACGGGCGCCTTCACCCTGCGCGACGATTTCCGCGGCAAGCTCCCGGCTTACTGGATGATGCTGCGCAATCCCCGCGACGACTGGTATCGCACCGGCGCCGCCGGCCTGATGCTCAAGGCGCGGCCGGTGGGTCTGGGCGACAATGCCAACCCAAGCTTCCTCGCCCGGCGCCAGCAGCACATCAATGCCGTGGCCGAGACCGCAGTGCAGTTCGCCCCCGAGAAGGAAGGCGACCGCGCCGGCCTCGCCGTGCTCCAGAACGACGACTACTGGTTCTTCGTCGGCCGCAAGCGGGTGAACGGCAAGGACGTGATCACGGTCGACCAGCGCGAAGGGCCGGACAGCCCCAGGCTCGGCAAGACCCTCTTCACCGCCGCCGCGCCCGTCGGCACGGTCAGGCTGCGCATCGCGGTGCAGGGCCGCAACTACGCCTTCAGCTATGCCGCGCCGGGCGCCCGACCGGCCTGGAAGCCGCTCGGCAAGGTCGAGACCGACGGCCTGACCACCAAGGTCGCCGGCGGTTTCGTCGGCTCGGTCTTCGGCCTGTTCGCCGGGGCAGGGGAGTGAGGAGCCTTTTAAATCCTCCCCCGCCAGGGGGAGGTGGCGCGCGCAGCGCGACGGAGGGGGAGGTAAGCAAATCGGGAGTTGGTTGCTTACCTCCCCCTCCACCAGCTTCGCTGGTCCCCCTCCCCCTGGCGGGGGAGGATTGAGGTGGCGCGCCGTCTCGATTTGGCGTTCGCTGTCGCCCCTTTGCTCCTCACCGCCGCCGCCGCACCCGGCCCGGTCATCAACCTCAACCAGCTCGGCTTCCGGCCCGGCGACCCCAAGACCGCTATCGTCGAGGCCGAAGGCGCCCCGCTCGACTGGCAGCTGATCGACGCCACCGGCAACCCCGTCGCCAGCGGCAAGGCGCAGCCCTTCGGCCCAGACGCCGCCTCGGGCGCCACCCTCCAGCGCATCGATTTCTCGAGCTTCGGCACCGCCGGCAGCGGCTACCGGATCCGCATCGGCGCCAGCGAAAGCGCGCCCTTCGACATCCGCCCCAATCTCTACCGCCCGCTCGCCCGCGACGCGCTCGCCTTTTTCTACCACCAGCGTGCCGGCATCCCGATCGAGGCGCGCATCGTCGGCGAGAAATGGGCGCGCCCCGCCGGCCATGTCCGCGAGGTCGCGAAATGCTTCGCCGGCAAGGACGGGCGCGGCACCGAATGGACCGGCTGCCCCTATAGCCTCGACGTGACCGGCGGCTGGTACGATGCCGGCGACCACGGCAAGTACGTCGTCAATGGCGGCATCTCGCTATGGACGCTGCTCAATGCCTATGAGGGCAATCCCCAGGCGCTGCGGCAGCCAGCCAATGGCGCCGCCGGCCTGCTCGCCGAAGCCCGCTACGAGATGGAATTCCTGCTCAGGATGCAGGTCCCCGAAGGCACCCGTTTGCGCGTGCCCGTCGGCAAGCCCCGGCCGGTGCCCGGCAAGCCCGCCTGGGAAACCGCGCCGCCGCCCTTTGCCGAGATCCAGGCCTCGGGCATGGCGCACCAGAAGGTCGCCGATCGCGCCTGGACCGCGCTGCCCACCCCGCCGCAAAGCGACACCCAGGAGCGGCTGCTCTATCCGCCCACCACCGCCGCGACGCTCAACCTCGCCGCCACCGCCGCGCAATGCGCCCGGGTCTGGCGGAAGGCGGATCCCGATTTCGCCGCGCGCTGCCTGATCGCCGCCGAGCGCGCCTTCGCCGCGGCGAAGCGCAACCCGGAAGTCTATGCCACCAACAGCTTCACCGGCTCGGGCGGCTATGGCGACAATGACGTGTCCGACGAATTCTACTGGGCCGCGGCCGAGCTGTTCGCCACCACCCGCAAGCCGGAGTACCGCGCGGTAGTCGAGGCCTCGCCCCATTTCCGCGGCGAAGCCGGCGAGCCCGGCTGGCCCCAGGTCGCGACGCTCGGCACGATCACCCTGGCGACCCAGCCCGACCTGCTGCCCGCTGCCGAGACCGATCGCCTGCGCGCCAGCCTGGTCGCCGCCGCCGATCGCTTCCTCGCCGACACGCGGGCCAGCGGCTACCGGATCCCGTTCCCCAATCGCTATGGCTGGGGTTCCAATTCGAACCTGCTCAACCGCGCGATGCTGCTCGGCCTGGCCTTCGACCTGACCGGCAACGCGAAATACCGGGCAGGGGTGATCGACGTTGCCGACTATCTGCTCGGCCGCAATCCGAACCGCGTCTCCTATGTCAGCGGCTATGGCAGCGTCTCGATGCGCAACCCGCATCACCGCTTCTGGGCACCGTCGCTCGATCCGAAACTTCCCGGCCCGCCGCCGGGCGTGCTCTCGGGCGGCCCCAATGCCACCGCCATGGCCGATCCGGTCGCGATGAAGCTCAAGGGCCGCTGCGCACCCCAGCGCTGCTGGGCGGACGACGTCCACGCCTATGCGCTCAACGAAGTCGCGATCAACTGGAACGCGCCGCTGGTATGGGTGGCGGCTTGGTTGGCTGAGTAAATCCTCCCTCGAGAAGCGGGGGAGGGGGACCGCCGCCAAAGGCGGTGGTGGAGGGGGCCTGGCCGCGAGCGCGTCGCCCGCTGAGATGCCCCCTCCGTCGCGCTACGCGCGCCACCTCCCCCGCTTGCGCGAGGGAGGATTTGCCTACTTCACCGTCAGCGTGACGCTCTTCAGATCCACCGAATTCGGCCCAGCCGAGATCGTGAACGTCCCCGGCTCGACAACCCGCTTCATCGCCACGTTCCACAGCGACAAATCCTTCGGCGTCAGCTCGAACGACACCGTCTTCTTCTCGCCGGGCTGCAGCGTGACTCGCTGGAAGCGCTTGAGCTCGATCAGCGGCCGGGTGACGCTCGCCTCGTCGTCCCGCACATAGAGCTGGACCACCTCGTCGCCGGCGCGCTTGCCGGTGTTGGTCACGTCCACGCTCACCTTCACATTGTCGGCGATCCCGATCGTGCCCGTGCCCAGCACCGGCGCACCCACCTCGAAGCTCGAATAGGACAGGCCATAGCCGAACGGGTAGAGCGGGCTGGTGTCGCCGAACAGGTATCCGCGCCGCGCGGTGGGCTTCCTGTTGTAGTAGATCGGCAGCTGGCCGACGCTGCGCGCGATCGACACGGGCAGCTTGCCGCCCGGGTTGAACCGGCCGAACACCACATCGGCCAGCGCGTTGCCGGTCTGCTCGCCCAGGTACCACCCCTCGATCAGCGCCGGCGCCTTCTCGGCGAGATAGTTGACGGCATAGGGCCGGCCGTTGAGCAGGATCACCACCACCGGCTTGCCCAGCGCGAAAATCTCCTTCGCCAGCTGGTCCTGCGGCCCGGGCAGGTCGAGCGTGTCGCTGTCGCCCAGATGCTCGTCGGCCCAGGCTTCGCGGCTCAGCGCCTCGTTGCCGCCCAGCACCATCACCACGACATCGGCGTCCTTCGCCGCCGCGACCGCGTCGGCGCGCAGCTTGTCGTTGGTCGCCGCGTCGGTCAGCACCACCTTGTCCTGCGCCCAGACATGGCCCTCGGTCAGGCGCACGCCTTCCGAATAGTCGACCTGGAACTTGCCCTTGCCCTCGGCCTGCATCGCCTCCAGCACCGAGACGACATGGTTCGGCACGTCCGAATAGCCGCCGATCGGCGTGTCCTTGGCGTGCGTGCCGATCACCGCCATCTTCCTTATGCCGGCAGCATCCAGCGGCAGCAGGCCATTGGCGTTCTTGAGCAGCACGACCGACTCCCGCGCCGCCTGGCGGGCGAGGGCGATCGCCTCGGGGGTGTTGGTCTTCTTCGCCGCGGTCTTCACATCCGCATAGGGGTTCTCGAACAGCCCGCCTTCGAACTTCATCTCGAGCACGCGGCGCACCGCATTGTCGATCTGGCCCTGGCTGACCTTGCCCTCGCGGACCAGCTGGATGAGGAAATTGAATCCTTCCCCGTCCGGCGTCTCGACATCGACGCCCGCATCGATCGCCCGCGCGCCGGCATCCTTGACGTCCTTGAACATCCGGTGCCGCGTCACGAGCTCGCGCACCGCGAAATAGTCGCTGACCACCGCGCCCTTGAAGCCCCATTCGCCGCGCAGCACGTCGTGGAGCAGCCACTTGTTGGCATGGCTCGGGATGCCGTCGATCTCGTTGTAGCTCGCCATCACCGCGCGCACCGGCAGCTGGGTCACCGCGCTCTCGAAGGGCGGGAAGAAGTCCTCGCGCAGCGTCCGCTCGCCGAGCGAGGCCGGGCCGATATTGGTGCCGTTCTCCGGCTGGCCGTGCCCGGTCATGTGCTTGAGCGTGACGAACACCTTGTCCTTGGCCAGCGGCAGCGTCGTGCCCTGGAAGCCGCGGATCGCCGCCAGCCCCATCTCGCTGACCAGGTACGGATCCTCGCCATAGGTCTCCTCGATCCGCCCCCAGCGCGGATCGCGCGCCACGTCGACCACCGGCGCCAGCACCAGGTTGGCGCCGCGCGCCCGCGCCTCGGACGCGGCGACGCTGAACACCTTCTCCAGCAGTGCCGGATCCCAGGTCGAGGCGAGGCCGATCGACTGCGGGAAGCTCGTCGCCCCCGGCGCGACCAGCCCGTGCAGCGCTTCCTCGTGCATGATCATCGGGATACCGAGCCGGGTCTTCTCCACCGCCCATTTCTGCGCGGCGTTGATATAGGTCGCGGTGTCCACCGCATTGCGGTTCGCCCCCGCCGCATCGGCACCGGCATTCACCGTGCCCGTCGCCACGCCCTTGCGGTCCGACGGGCGCGAGATCATGCCCAGGCCGTTGGGGAAGGACCGGCTCGCCTTCACCGGATCGAAATCGCCCGACGGCGTCTGGATCGCGTCCTTCTTCAGCCAGATCGCCACCAGCTGGGCGACCTTCTCCTCCAGCGTCATGCGCGCGAGCAGGTCGTCGACGCGCGCATCCACGCTCTGGCCGGCATCCTTGTAGAGCGGCTTCCCGGCCTGCGCGGTCTGCGCCTGGGCCGGGGCGGCAAGCACCGGGGTCAGCGCCGTGGCGGCGATGGCAAGCGCGGCGATGCGGCGGAAATTGCGCAAGGTCCTCTCCCTCTGGATTGCGGCGCTCGGGCGCCGGTCTGGTACATTATGGTAGCGCTATCAGTATCAGCGTAGATCCGCGGCGGTCAACCGGGCCATTCGAACCGTTTCCATGCCGATTGCATTTACCGTAACCGCAGCATATCCCCGAAACGATGAGCAGACCCAGCCGCAGAAGCCGAGGCACGGTCACCGTCCAGGATGTCGCACGCGCCGCCGGCGTGTCGGCCATGACGGTGTCTCGCGTGGTCAACGGCGGATCCAATGTCAGGGAAACAACCCGCGAGGCCGTCCTCGAGGCGATCGCCAAGCTCAACTATTCGCCCAACAGCGCGGCGCGCAGCCTCGCGGCGGGCGAGGCGACCCAGATCGGCCTGCTCTATTCGAACCCGTCGGCGGCCTATCTCTCGCAATTCCTGATCGGCGCGCTGGCCGCCGCCCGCCGCGCCGGCTGCCACCTGGTGCTCGAGGCCTGCGAAGGCGAGCGTGCCGACGAGCAGGCCGAGGCCACCCGCCAGTTCGCCGCCACCAGCGTCGAGGGCGTGATCCTGCCGCCGCCGCTGTCCGAGGCCGCGCCCGTCCGCGCCGAGCTCGAGACCGCCGGCATCCCCTGGGTCTCGGTCGCCATGGGCTTGCCGCCCGAGCGCAGCCTCAACGTCCGCATCGACGACGCCGCCGCGGCCGCGGCCATGACCAAGCATCTCATCGACCTCGGCCATCGCAGCATCGGCTTCATCCGCGGCAACCCCAACCAGACCTCGTCGGCCGAGCGCCATCGCGGTTTCGTCGAGGCGGTCGAGGCCGCCAGGCTCGACATCAAGGCGATGCCGGTCGAGCAGGGCTATTTCACTTTCCGCTCGGGCATCGTCGCTGCCGAGCGGCTGCTCGACCGCAAGGATCCGCCCACTGCGATCTTCGCCTCGAACGACGACATGGCCGCGGCTGCCGTAGGGGTCGCGCACCGCCGCGGGCTGCACGTGCCGCAGGACATCAGCATCGTCGGCTTCGACGATACCGCGCTCGCCACCACTATGTGGCCCGAGCTGACCACCGTCCGCCAGCCGATCGCCGCCATGGCCGAGAGCGCGCTCACCCTGCTCCTCGCTCGCCTGCGCGCCCACCGTGCCGGCACCACCGACAAGCTTGAGGAGCAGGTCCTCGATTTCGAGCTGATCCAGCGCGAATCCTGCGGCCCGCCCCCGGGCGCGGGCAGGCCGGCGCCGACCAAGCCGGTCCGGCGCTAAAAGTTCCCCTCCCTGCAAGGGAGGGGCTAGGGGTGGGTTAGAAAAGGCCGGGCTCGATGCCCGGCCTTTTCTGTTTAAGTCTGCCGTCCCGCCAGGCGCCTCCGGAAGCCTGAGGCGCAACCCACCCCATCATCAGGTGAACAGCGCCCCGCGCTGTTCAAGCCATGCCGGGGGCATGACCGGCCTGATGATCCTCCCTTCCAGGGAGGGGAGCATAAAGGCTTGGCCCCCGGCCCAAACAGGTCCAGCATGACAACGCGGGACAGAGTCGCTCCTCCGGTGTAACCCCACTTGCTTTTCCCGTCGGATCGAGCCACCGTTACCGCTAACAATGCCGCCCGGACGGGGCCGCGATGGAGGGGATAGAGCGAATGAATGATACGGCGCAGAAGGCCAATATCGGCCTGATCGGCGCCATCGTCGCGGTGGCGACGATCGGCGGCCTGCTTTTCGGCTATGACAGTGGCGCAGTGAACGGCACGCAGGACGGGCTCAAACACGCCTTCGCGCTCGACGAGGCCGGGCTCGGCTTCACCGTCGGCTCGCTGCTGATCGGCTGCGTGTTCGGCGCATTCTTCGCCGGCACGCTCGCCGATTCGATGGGCCGCCGCAACGTCATGCGCCTTGCCGCTTTGCTCTTCCTCGGCGGCGCGCTCGTCCAGGGCTTCGCGCACGATCACACGATCTTCGTCATCGCCCGCATCATCGGCGGCGTCGCGGTCGGCGCCGCCTCGGTGCTGTCGCCCGCCTATATCTCCGAAGTCGCCCCCGCGAACATCCGCGGCCGGATGACGACGGTGCAGCAGATCATGATCATCTCGGGCCTCACCGCCGCCTTCGTGGTCAATTATTACCTCGCCCAGGCCGCCGGCAGCTCGCTCGGCCAGCTCGGCGGGATCGAGGCATGGCGCTGGATGTACCTGATGCAGGCGATCCCCGCCGGCGTCTTCCTCATCGCTTTGTTCTTCATCCCGGAGAGCCCGCGCTACCTCGTCGCCAAGCAGCGCAACCCCGAAGCGCTGAAGGTGCTCACCAGCCTGTTCGGCGCGACCGAGGGCGGCCTCAAGCTCGCCGAGATCCAGGCCAGCTTCTCGACCGATCACCGTCCGCGCCTCGCCGACATCTTCGCGCCGGGCGGCTTCCTCGGCATCCGCGCGATCGTCTGGGCCGGCCTGCTGCTCGCGGTGTTCCAGCAGCTCGTCGGCATCAACGTGATCTTCTATTATGGCGCCACCCTGTGGCAGCTCGCCGGCTTCACCGAGAATGACGCGCTGCTGATCAACATCGTCTCGGGCGCCGTCTCGATCGCCGCCTGCTTCATCACCATCGCGGTGATCGACAGGATCGGGCGCAAGCCGCTCCTGCTGATCGGTTCGGCCGGCATGGCGATCACCCTGTTCGTAATGGTTTTTGCCTTCAGCCAGGGCACGCTGGTCGATGGGAAGCTCGTTCTCTCGAAGGAGATGGGCATGGTCGCGGTGATCGCCGCCAATCTCTATGTGGTCTTCTTCAACGTCAGCTGGGGGCCCGTGATGTGGGTGATGCTCGGCGAGATGTTCCCCAACCAGATCCGCGGCTCGGCGCTGGCGGTCTGCGGCTTCGCGCAGTGGGGCGCCAACTATGTCATCGCCCAGACCTTCCCGAGCATGGCCAAGTGGAGCCTCACCGGCGCCTACACCTTCTACGCCGTCTGCGCGGTGATCAGCTTCTTCCTCGTCCAGAAGTTCATCCACGAGACCAAGGGCAAGGAACTGGAGGCGATGGAGGGATAAGAGAGGGGAGGGGGAACCCTCCTTTCTCCTTCTTCGTCATCCCCGCGAAGGCGGGGATCCAGAGTAACGAAGCGACGTCGTTCTTGGCTCTGGATCCCCGCCTGCGCGGGGATGACGCGTATTTGACCTGGAGTGATTAGATGACCACCCGCCAACCCGTCCGTCCGTTCCGCTCGCGCGAATGGTTCGCCGCGCCCGGCCGCGCCGACATGGCCGCGCTCTATCTCGAGCGCTTCATGAACTACGGCATCACCCCGGAGGAGCTGACCAGCGGCAAGCCGATCATCGGCATCGCCCAGTCCGGGTCCGACATCGCCCCGTGCAACCGCATCCATCTCGAGACGGTGAAGCGCGCCCGCGCCGGCATCCTCGCGGCGGGCGGCGTGCCGATGGAGTTCCCGCTCCACCCGATCTTCGAGAATTGCCGTCGCCCCACCGCGGCGCTCGACCGCAATCTCGCCTATCTCGGCCTGGTCGAGATCCTCAACGGTTATCCGATCGACGCCGTCATCCTCACCACCGGCTGCGACAAGACCACGCCCAGCTCGCTGATGGCCGCTTCCACCGTCGATATCCCGGCGATCGTCCTGTCGGGCGGCCCGATGCTCGACGGCTGGCACGAAGGCGAGCTGGTCGGCTCGGGCACCGTCATCTGGCGCAGCCGCCGTAAGATGGCCGCGGGCGAGATCGACGAAGCAGAGTTCCTCAAGCGCGCGATGGAAAGCGCGCCCTCGTCGGGCCATTGCAACACCATGGGCACCGCCTCGACGATGAACAGCATCGCCGAGGGCCTCGGCATGTCGCTCCCCGGCTGCGCGATGATCCCCGCGCCCTATCGCGAGCGCGGCCAGATCGCCTATGAGACCGGCAAGCGCATCGTCGAGATGGCCTATGAGGACCTGCGCCCGTCGAAGATCCTGACCAAGGCGAACTTCCTCAACGCGATCAAGCTGCTCACCGCGATCGGCGGCTCGACCAACGCCCAGCCGCACCTCGTCGCCATGGCGCGCCATGCCGGCATCGAGATCACCCCGGATGACTGGCGCTCGGGCTATGACCTGCCGCTCGTCGTCAACATGCAGCCGGCGGGCGAATTCCTGTCGGAGCGCTTCCACCGCGCCGGCGGCATCCCCGCGGTCCTCACCGAGATGCTTGCCAATGGCGCGCTCGACGGCTCGGTGATGACCTGCACCGGCAGGACGCTGGCCGAGAACGTCTCCGGCCACGGCGTCACCGATCGCGCGGTGATCTTCGATTGGGACAAGCCGCTCAAGGATAAGGCCGGCTTCCTCGTCCTGTCGGGCAACCTCTTCGACATCGCGATCATGAAGACCAGCGTGATCGGCGAGGATTTCCGCGCCCGCTATCTCTCGCGCCCCGGCCATGAAGGCGTGTTCGAGGGGCGCGCGATCGTGTTCGACGGCTCGGACGACTATCACCACAACATCAACGATCCGGCGCTGAACATCGACGAGAACTGTATCCTCGTCATCCGCGGCTCGGGACCGATCGGCTGGCCCGGCTCGGCCGAGGTGGTCAACATGCAGCCGCCCGATCACCTGATCCAGAAGGGCATCATGTCGCTGCCGACGCTCGGCGACGGCCGCCAGTCGGGTACGTCGGACAGCCCCTCGATCCTCAACGCCTCGCCCGAGAGCGCGGCGGGCGGCGGCCTCGCCTGGCTGCGCACCGGCGACGTGATCCGCGTCGATCTCAACAACGGCACCTGCGATGCGCTGGTCGACGCCGAAGAGATCGCCCGCCGCAAGGCCGAGCCCGCCCCGCCGATCCCGGAGAGCAACACCCCCTGGGAAGAGCTCTACCGCGAAAAGGTCGGCCAGCTGGGCGAGGGCGGCGTCCTCGACTTCGCGCTCAAGTACCGCAAGACCAGCGAGAAGGTCCCCCGGCATAACCACTGACCCCCTCATAATTCCTCCCCCAGCTCGCTGGGGGAGGGGGACCGCCCGCGAAGCGGGTGGTGGAGGGGCCCGCCGCGAAGACGGCGTCCCGCCGCCCCCTCCCCGAGACAAGCTCGGGTAGGAATGGGTTCTCCTCCCCACCCAAACCATCATCCCATCCCCAATCGTGCCCCCAACCGTCATCCCGGCGAAAGCCGGGATCTCAGGCGAAGGCGCGCACCGCCACCCTAAAGCCGTCACCCCCGCCTTGTGCCGGGGTCCACGGTGCCGCACCGACAATCCGTCGAGCCTCCCGTCCACCGCTCGCCTCCCGGTGGACCCCGGAACAAGTCCGGGGTGACGAAGAAGGGGAGGGCGGTCGCCCCCCCAACCGCCATCCCACCCCTCAACCATCATCCCGCGCGCCCAAACCGTCATCCCGACGAAAGTCGGGATCTCAGGCGAAGGCGCGCAACCCTCACCCCAAACCGTCACCCCCGCCTCGTGCCGGGGTCCACGGTGCCGCACCGACAACCCTTCGAGCCTCCTGCCCACCGCCCGCCTACCGGTGGACCCCGGAACAAGTCCGGGGTGACGAAGTAGGGCATGACGCAAGCGTTTGCCCCCACGCCCCAACCGCGCCAAACACCGCCCATGCAACCCCTCGACAACCCCATCTGGACCGCGCTCACCACCAGCCAGCGCCACCTCGCTCGCGGCAAGCCCCCGGCGCTCCGCTACGACCAGGACCACGCCATCTTCGCCGCCACGCCGGACCATGGCCCGCAAGCCCTCGCCGCGCTGGCCGCGCTCATTTCCGAGACCGGACCGGCCATCATCGCCGAAGCCGCGCCGCTGCCGCCGGTCCCGGGCACGCTCGTCCAGAAGCACCGCATGGCCGTCCAGATGGTCGCAGAGCATCCGGCCCCAGCGGACGCCGATCTTGCCTTTCTCGATCTGGGCGATGCCGACGCGGCCGAAATGCTCGCGCTCGCCACCCTCACCGAGCCCGGTCCTTTCTTCACCCGCACCCACGCGCTCGGCCGTTTCATCGGAATCCGCCGCGCCGGCAGGCTGGTCGCGATGGCCGGCGAGCGCATGGCGGTCCCTGGATACGCGGAAGTGAGCGGTGTCTGCACGCACCCCGATTCCCGCGGCCAGGGCCTTGCCGGGCAGCTGATGCGCGTCGCCGCCGCCCGCATGGTCGCGCGCGGCGACACGCCGTTTCTCCACGCTTATGCCGACAATGCAGGCGCGATCGGGCTGTACGAGCGGCTCGGCTATCGCTGGCGCGCCGACATCCACATCACGGTGCTCGCGCCTGCCTGAGGCGGACACCTGCCAACTTCCGGGGCGGATTCAGTCCGCGGGCGCCTGCTCGCGTCCGATCTCGATCAGCTCGGCCAGCACTTCGCGGGCGTGCAGCAGCTTCTCGTCGCCCATCCGGGTCAGCAACTCGGCATCGATCGCCTCGCGCGCCGCCTTCTGGGTGTCCGCCGCGGCCTGGCCGCGTTCGGTGAGCGTCACGGTCAGCCGGCGCCGGTCCTCGGCATCGACCTGCCGCTCGAGATAGCCGCGCAGCACCAGCGCATCGACCAGCTGCCCCGCCGCCTGCTTGGAGACGCGCAGCTCGCGGATGATCTGGCTGAGCGGCGCCTCGCCCAGCGCCAGCGCGCCGATCACGTACAGGCCGTTGCCGGGGATGTCGTCATAGCCCCGCGCGGCCAGCGCCGCCCGCATCGCCGCGCCATAGGTGTGCCGGGCATGGCGGAGCAGCGCAGGCAGCGCGACTTCGAGGAGCGGAGAGGGGGTATCGTCGGACATGGGACAAGCTTCCTTTGGCCATCCCTGCGAAGGCGGGGATCACAAGGATCGCTTTACAGTCCAAAATATTGATAGTCAATTAAATTGACTAAATGCCCCGCCCAAATGCCCTTCCGGCGTAACCTTAGCCAACTTAACTGTCCGCTTCAGACCCCTTCGCGGACCAGCGTCCCCGCCACCCCGGGCACCGAGACCCGGAAGGAGAACAGGTCCCCCGCCCGCGGGTTCGCCGCCTTGGCCTCGGCGGAGAGGTGCTTGTTGGCGGTGGTGGCATAGACCGTCTTGAGCTCGGGCCCGCCAAAGGCGACCTTGGTGATCGCGTCGACGGGAAACTCCACGATCTCAAGCAGTTCGCCGGCCGGCGAATAGCGCCGCACCGCCGATCCCATGTACAGCCCGATCCACAGGCAGCCCTCGGAATCGACCGTCGGCCCGTCGGGATAGCCCTGGTCGTTGGGGATGCGGGCGAATTCGCGCCGGTTGGTCAGGCTGCGGTCCTCGGCGACGTCGCAGGCATGGATCACCCCGCCCAGCGTATCGACATGGTAGAGGGTGCGGCCGTCCGGGCTCAGCGCCGGGCCGTTGGTGATCGAATAGGGCGGGCTGGAGGGCACGCACAGCCCGTCCTCGCCCAGCCGGTGGATCATGCCGGTATCGGCCGCCTCGGCATCGTCCATCGTCCCGAACCACAGCCGGCCATCGGGGCAGACGGTGCCGTCGTTCAGCCGGTTGCCGGGCAGATGCGGCTCGGGGTCGGTGAGGGGGGTGAAGCTGCCGTCCACGGGGTCGAAATGGGCGAGTCCGGTCTGCAGCCCGGCGACGAAGCCGCCGCGCTCGGCCGGCAGCACGAAGCCCACCTGCGCCGGCGCGTCCCAGCTGCTTTTGTCCCCGGTTTCAGGGTCGTAGCGATAGACCTTGTGGCCCTTGATATCGACGAACCACAGCGCGGCGTCGCGCGCCACCCAGACCGGCCCTTCGAGCAGCGGCGCGGCAAGCGGCCAGACACTCTCCGGTGCCGACGTCACCACGCTCATCGCTTACCTCCAGCCTGCGTCGACGAAATACTCATGGCCCGTGATAAGCCGTGCGTCGTCGGAGGCAAGGAACAGCGCCATCGCCGCGATGTCGTCGGGCACCAGCCGGTCCTTGAGGCACTGCGCCTTGACGATCTGGGCCTCACCCTCGGGCGTGTACCACTTCATCTGGCGCGGGGTCCTCACATTGCCCGGCACGATGCAGACCGAGCGGATATTGTCCGGGCCCAGCTCGCGGGCGAAGCTGCGGGTCATGCCCTCGATGCCGGCCTTGGCGGTCTGGTAGAGCGTCAGCCCCTCCAGCGCGAGGTGCCAGGAGATCGAACCCAGGTTGATGATCACCCCGGCGCCCTTGGCCTTCATCCCCGGGATCACCGCCTGGGCGCAGAAGAACAGGTGGCGCAGGTTCACGTTGAGCCGGTTTTCCCAATAGTCTTCCGTCACTTCCTCGATGGTGTGGCGGTCGTCATTGGCGGCGTTGTTCACCAGGATGTCGAAGCTGCCGAAATCCTCGATCAGCTGGGCGATCTTCGCCTTGGCACCCTTGATGTCGGTCAGGTCGACATTCTCGTAGACCGGCGCCTGGCCGATCCCCGAAAGGCTGGCGACCAGCTGCTGCGAATCCGCATCGGCGATGTCGAAGAAGGTGACGTCGGCACCCTGGCGGACAAAGCCTTCGACCAGCCCCGCGCCGATCCCCGAGCCGCCGCCGGTGATCAGCACGCGCTTGCCCTTCAGGCTGGGATAGATGGCACGCTGATCGCGAGTCTGGGTCACGTGCATGGGATCAGCTTCCGACATGAGAATGAATTACCTTGGAAAAACATAAGGGGGTGGCCGCTCGCGGCGCTCACAGCAGGCCGCGGCCCGCCAGGTTGCGCATCAGCTCGCGAATGCCGAAGGTCCAGGGCGCTGCGGCCTTGGAGGTGGTGACCCGGTTGACCAGCGCGCCGAGCTTGGGGCTCGAGATGCGCACTACGTCGCCGTCCTTGTGGGTGAAGCCGCGGCCGACATGGTCGCGGTCCTGGATCGGCGCGAACAGCGTGCCGAGGAACAGCGCGAAGCCATCCGGATATTGATGCTCGCTCAGCGTCTGGCGGATCAGGTCCGTGGGATCGCGGCTGATCTGGCTCATCTTGTTGGTGCCCTCGAGCCGGTAGCCCTCGGGCCCGTCGATGACCAGGTCGACCTCGGCCGCGCGGACATCGTCCATCGTGAAGCCGGCGTCGAACAGGCGGATGAACGGCCCGATCGCGGTCGAGGCGTTGTTGTCCTTGGCCTTGCCGAGCAGCAGCGCACTGCGCCCCTCGAAGTCGCGCAGGTTGACGTCGTTGCCGAGCGTCGCGCCGCGCGGCGTGCCGGTCTTGTCGACGATCAGCACCACCTCGGGCTCGGGATTGTTCCAGTCGCTGTCCGAGCGCACGCCGATATCGGCGCCCGCGCCCACCGCAGAGAGGACCGGCGCCTTGGTAAACACCTCGGCATCGGGCCCGATCGCCACTTCGAGATATTGCGACCACATGCCCGCCTCGATCAGCGCGGCCTTGAGGTTCGCCGCCTCGGGCGTGCCCGGCACCACCGAGCGGATGCCCGATCCGACCTTGGCTTCCAGGTCGCCACGGATCTCGTTCGCCTTGTCGGCGTCGCCGCGCGCGCGCTCCTCGATCACCCGCTCGATCGCCGAAAGCGCGAAGGTCACGCCGCACGCCTTGACGCATTGCAGGTCGATCGGCGCGAGCAGGGCAAGGCCGTTATCGCTACCAAGTTCGGACACGGCACCGATGTCGGTGCCGGTCACGCTTGCGGGGTCGGCAAGGTCTAGCAGGTCGGACACGGTCGCAGCACTGGCCGAGACGTCATAGATTCGTCCGCCGCGGAGGATCACGGGGCTGGGGCCCGCTTCCGTCAGGACACGGCCAACCAGAATTGCCTGCTCATGATCGGCAGGCAGCATTTCCGCCGGGGACGCTTTCAAAATCCTCTCGCCTCGATATTAGCTTGTGATAGCGCTACCATGCCGGGGCGCGGGTAGCGCTGTCAAGCGTGTCGCGCGGCTTTAGGGGTTATTTCGGAACCGCTTCCAGCAGCGCGACGATCTCGCCGACGATCTCGGCGGGCGGGCGCATCGTCCCGCCCGTGCTGGCATGGACCATCTGCCAAGGTCCCAACAGCCCCGCCTCGACGATCGACTCGTAATTGCCGCGCACGCGCTGCTGGAGCGCGACATCGGCCTCATATTCGTCGAAGCTCTTGCTCGTGTAGCTGCGCTCGGCCTTTTGCAGGATCAGTGCGCGGGCCAGCTCCCAGGGCGTGTTGAGATAGATGGAGAGGGCCGGGACGGGCAGGGCGAACTGGCCGGTCTCCAGCGCCAGGATCCACTCCATCAGCGCGCGGCTCTCCTCCGCCGGCACGCGCGCACCCTGATAGGCCATGTTCGAGGCGACATAGCGGTCGAAGATCAGCACGTCATGGGCTGCGACGGCCTTCAATATCTCGGCGCGCCACTCGAAGCGGTCGAGCGCATAGAGGGTCGCGGCGGCATGCGGGCTCACCGGCACGGGCATGTCGCCCGCCAGATAGCGGCCGATCGTCACGCCGGCGACGGTCTCGCCATAGCGCGGGAAGCCGATCACCGTGGCGGTCTTGCCTGCGGCCTGGAGCGTCTCGCAGAGCAGCCTGGAGGTGGTGTTCTTGCCGACGCCGTCGGCGCCTTCGATCGCGACAATGATCCCCATGGGCCCGCGCCCTAGCACGGGCGCCGCGATCAGAGGAAGACGGCGGAGACGATCGCGGCGAGGCTCGACGGATCGCAATCGTCGAGCGGGATTTCCATGTCCGGATTGACGCTATAGCCGATCATCCGCCCGTCGCGGCCCGAAGCGACCGAGAGCAGCCGCCAGCCTTCGCCTTCGCGCAGCGCCGCAAGGCCGCCGGGGAGCGGCAGGCGATCGGGATCCGCGACCACCGTCGCCTGGGCGGGCAGCCCGCCGCCCAGCGTCGCGCGGCACACCTTGAGCCCAAAGGCGCGCGGCCCGGCGATATGCGGCGCCTCGACCGTCTCGCCGGTCGGCTGGTGGCCGATCAGCCCCTGGGGCAGCGGCATGCCGAAGATCGGCAGCAGGCGGATTGCGCTCACAGGCGTGCCCGGCAGGGGCAGCGGTACCGCCGCTGGAGCGGAAGCGACAGGCACCTCCTCGTTCAGTGCCGCGACCAGCTCCGCGATGCGCTCGCGGGTGCGCGCGATGCGCGTCTCCGGATTGGCGATGGTGGCGAGAAAGGCATCGAGCGTCCCCGCGGCGTGGCGCTGCTCCACTTCGGCGCGCAGTCCCGCTTCGTCGGCGACGTCGAACAGCGCGAACAGCGCGGTCTGTACCGCCATGTTCCAGCGGGCGAACGGCTTCTGCGCATTCTCGACCCGCGAGAGATTGACCGGCGGCAGGCCATAGTCGCGCTCGATCACCGCGATGGTCAGCGCCGGGTCGAGCGTGCGACGGGCACGCAGCGCGGCGCCGAGCAGCACTGCGAAGCGCTCCTCGTCCTGGTCGAGCGCGGCACCGTCGCTGAATGGCTCGGCCCAGGCGGCGATGTCGAAATCGGGCGCGTCGATGTCGATCAGCAGGTCGGTCGGTGCCAGATCGAGCGCGGCGGCGACGCGGCGCAGCTCGTCCGGGCGCGCCACGACTTCGCCGCGTTCGATCTTCGAAAGACGAATATAGGGAATCTCGGGGATCTTGGTCGAAAGGCGTAGCAGCTTGGCAAAGCCGCGCCACTGGCGCTGCTCGCGCACCCGGTTGGGGAAGACAATGGCACGATAGAAGTCGATCATGGGTTGGCCTGCGGATCCCGTCCGCATCTTACCCTTCCCGTTCGCGCTTGCCATGCCGATTCCCCAGAGACTCGGCGTACCTTGAAGCAATTCAAGGATAATACAAGGTAAACGGGGTTTCGTTAATGGAATGATCCGGCCGACTGGCTGCCGGAAAGCAGGCCGCAGGGACCCGTCGGATCGAGGTCCAGGATCATCGCCAGCGTGCTCTCGCCGATGGCGTGGCGCAGCAGCCAGCCTTCGGCCGAAGGAGCCGGATGATCGGGGGCGAAGGCCACGCCGGTGCCGTCGGTGATCACGCCGAGCGCGGCGGGCGGGCTCGGCCAGCGGCCGGCGAGATAGTCGAGCAGCGCGGCGGCGGCGTCCTGCAGCGCGCCCTCGTCGCTATCCTCGGGACAGAAGGCATCGGGCGCGGCCGAGATCGCCGCAACGCGCTTGAAGTCGTGCCGGCGCCACCAGATCAGGTGGATCTGGCCGTCGGCTGTCGCTTCCAGGCCCAGGATCAGGTCATTGCCGGCGGGCAACAGCGGCTGGGCCAGACGCGCCGCGTCCTGCGCGAGCGCGGTCAGGCGACGGTTGGGGCGCGGCAGGGATCCCTGTGCCTCTCCGCTGCCGTTCCAGTCGTAATTGCGATGCATCGGTTCCTCCTACCCTCTCAGGGGCATTATAGGATGGGGTTGGAAACGCCGGGCGTTCCGATGCGATCAGTGGAGCGAGGCGGTCGAGGGCGCCGGGGCGACGGTGAGCTGGACCGCTTCGACGCGCTCGCCCTGCTGGGCGGCGGTGGCGATGACCGGCGACAGCGTGGACGGGTCCACGGCGCGGACGCTCGCCAGGCGGTTGTGCGGCAGGCTGGCGTCCGGGAGGATCGGCGTGGTGCGCGCGGCCGGGGCCGGGCGACGCTTCGGGGTGCCGGGCTGGCCATATTCGGCCATCACGGCGAAGCGCGGATCCTTGGCTGCGATCTCGGCGATCGCCTTTGCGGCGCGCTTGGTGATCTGGCGGACGCGCTCCTTGGTCACGCCGGTGTCGAGTGACAGGTCGTCGAGCGTGGCGGTCTGGAACACGCGGCGCTCCACGATCTCGCGGTCACGGGCCAGCTTGGCCTCGAGCTTCTCCAGCTCGGCGGGATCGATGCCATGGGTGGCGGAGCGCAGGCGCGGACCCTCGGCGCGGCGCAGCGCGGCTTCGGCGCGCTTCGGGCGGGGACGGCGGCGAAGCGCCTCGACACCGACCTTGCGGAGCTGGTCGACATAGGCGTCGATGAGTTCGGAGACGGCACCCTCGGCGAGATAGTCCGATGCGGCGGCCTCGGTGCGGGCCAGGGCATCCTCGTCCTCGATCATCGCCTCGGGCGAGATCTCGTCGCCGTCCGGCGAGGTGGCAAGGGCGCTGAGCGAGACGGTAGTGGCTTCGACCTTCTTCGCCGACGGGCGCTGGTCGGTCATCAGGCGGAAGCGCAGGCTCTGCAGCTCGCCGCGGATCTGCCAGTTCACGAAGGTGGTGAACTGCGCCTTGGCCGGGTCATAGGCCTCGATGGCGCGGTGCACGGCGATGGCGCAGCACTGCTCGGCGTCTTCCCAGTGCGCGGTCAGGCCGTACTGGCGGACGAAGTGGCGGATGCGCGGGGCGATCAGCTTGAGGATCTGGGCGAAGGCACGATCGACATAGACACGCTGGCGGTTGCTGCGAGCGGCGCCGTCTTGCGGCGTATTCTCGATGACGGTGGCGACGGCTGCTTCCAGCGCGATCGTGATCTTCGACATTGCAAATCCCCTGTTTCGTCGACTGCCGGTTTCGGCCGCCGCTGACAGGGGCAACATGGTCTCTAATCCTTTAACAGAACCCTTAAATTCCTATATGTAGTCCTACCAATCGTGGAATCCCTCTAAGGCTCCACGTTAACCATAAAAGTCGGAAAATATGTGTTTTTATCCGGTTTTCCGCGCCTCGAAGGCTGCGGCAAAAACATTATAGGATAAAAAAATTTACCCTGCGAACTGTTCCGGACGGATTCTGCGATCAATGAATCCGAGCAGCCATTGGCGGTGCGCCTGAGTCGCGTTGCCCGCCGCGGCGATTCGTTGTTCGGCCGCGCCGCCGCCGATCTGGGCGGCCAGCAGCATGCGGGCGCGGCCCGGCTCGATCCCGCCGGCAAGGAACTTCCTGGCGTCGCCCAGGCCGAGGTGATGCGAGAGATAGGCCGACTTGGCCAGCGTCTCGGCATCGGTGTTCACGCGGATGCCCGATTGCTCGAGCCGGGTGAGGTTGACCTTGGCGAAGTCGGCGACCGCCAGGATCGAGGCCTGGCCGTCATAGCGCAGCGCCAGCAGCTCGCTGCGCGCGCCGGGCATCACCTTGCCGCGCCCGTCGAGCCAGCCGCGCTCGCCGGCGACCTGGTTGAGCCAGGTGCCCGAGGTCTCGGCGAGATGCTCCCAGGTGCCGCTCAGGAACTGGCCGAGGCCGGCAGCGCTCGAGCGCGGGTTGCGCGACATGGTGTTCCAGCTGCCGTCCCGGCCCTTGGCCGCCTCGGCATCGACGATCGCGGCGAGCGCGGTCGCGGGGATGCCGGTCCGCGCCTCGGCCATGGCGAGGGCAGGGGCGAAGCGGCTGTTGGCGCCGAGCGCGAGACCGGAGTCCACCGCGCCCTTGGCGGCCGAGACGGTCGCGTTGGTGCTCATCATCGCCGCCATCCGGCGGCTGCCCTGCTCGGCGGAATCGCCGATCGCGTCGCGCAAATCCTCGACGCAGTCACTGGCGAAGCTCGCGCTGGCGGGCTTCTGGTGGCACGAGCAGGCACAGGCGCAGTGGCAGCCCTGGGCGGCGCCCGGCTGCACGCCGTTCTGCTTGCCGAGCAGCTCGAGCAGCGAATCCCCGGCCAGGCCGTTCTGGCCGATGCCGCCATTCTTCTTGTCGTCGCGGTCGCCATCGCCGAGCGCGGCGCGCCACAACCGGCTGGCGAGCTCAGTCTGCGCCTCGCTATAGATCACCTTGGCGCGGTTGGCCGGGCTCAGCGATGCGAGTTCTGCGCGCGGGATCATGCGTTGCGCTCCGCAGCGCGGCGCGCGATGACCAGCTTGGCGGCGGCGATATCGTCGATCATCGCCTGCTCGGCGCCGGCGGCGACGCGCTCGGCTTCGTCCTTGAACCGGCCGGCGGCGCCTTCGATCGCGCGCATCGTGCCATAGACCTCGACGGCCTGGGCGCGCAGCGTGGTCAGCCGCACATTGGCAAGCTGGGACTGCTGGTCGAGCCGGGCGCGCTCCGCCTTCATCCGTAGCCGCCAGGCGTCGCTGGCGACCGGCACGGTGAGGGCGAGCGCGCGCTCCTCGCGCATGCGGATCTCGTGCGCCAGGGTCTGCTGGTCCAGCGTGGTGATCGTCTCGACCTCGACGCTGATCGATACCTTCACGGCATCGACCTCGCGGCGCTTGACGCGCAGCGCAGTATCGAACGGGGTCATTCGCCCATCTCCATGCTCAGCGCGACGACTTCGCCAAGCGCCGCGAAGGCGGCGTCGGCACTGCCCTGGTCGTTCTTGCCCTGGTTGAGCATCGCCTCGATGCGCGGGGCGAGCGCCACTGCGCGGTCGACCTCGGGCGAGGACCCGGCCTTGTAGGCGCCGAGCCGCACCATCTCTTCCATGTCGGAATAGGTGGAGAGCAGCTTGCGCGCGCCGACACGGATGTCGTTCTGCTCGTCGTTCATGCAGTGCGGCAGGGTGCGCGACACCGACTTGAGGATGTCGATCGCCGGATAGCGGCCGCGCTCGGCGATCGCGCGGCGCATCACGACGTGGCCGTCGAGGATGCCGCGCACCGCGTCGGCGACCGGCTCGTTATGGTCGTCGCCATCGACGAGCACGGTGAACAGCCCGGTGATCATGCCCTTGCCCGGCTCGCCGGGGCCGGCACGCTCGAGCAGCCGGGGCAGCTCGGCGAAGACGGTGGGGGTATAGCCCTTGGTCGCCGGCGGCTCGCCTGAAGCAAGGCCGATCTCGCGCTGCGCCATGGCGAAGCGGGTGACCGAGTCCATCAGGCACAGCACGTTGAGCCCCTGGTCGCGGAAATGCTCGGCGACGGCGAGGGTGGTCCAGGCGGCCTGGCGGCGCATCAGCGCCGGCTCGTCCGAGGTGGCGACGACGACGACCGAGCGGGCCATGCCCTCCGGCCCCAGATCGTCCTCGATGAATTCCTGCACTTCGCGGCCGCGCTCGCCGATCAGGCCGATGACGGCGACGTCGCACTGGGTCCAGCGCGCAAGCATCGAGAGCAGCACCGACTTGCCGACGCCCGAGCCCGCGAACAGGCCGAGGCGCTGGCCGCGGCACAAAGGCACGAACAGGTCGAGCGTGCGCACGCCCGTCTCGATCCGCTCGGCGACGCGGGCGCGGTTGGCGGCGGCGGGGGGAGGGGCCTTGATCGGCTGCGGGTCGGCGCCGTTGGGCAGCGGGCCGAGCCCGTCCACCGGCTGGCCGAGGCCGTTGATCATCCGGCCGAGCCAGGCCTGGGAGGGGCGGACGCTGAACTGGCCGGCACCGAGCTCGGCACGCGCGCCCAGGCCCACGCCCTGCGGGTCCACGAAAGGAAGGCACAGGGCGACTTCGCGGTCGAGCGCGGTCACTTCGGCCTGGACGATGCCATTGGGCGAGGTGATCTCGATGCGGCTGCCGATCTGCGCGGCACCGGCGAGCCCTTCCACTTCGATCAGCGCGCCGCGCACGGCGACGACCCGACCGAAGCGGCGGTCGGGGATCATGTCCCGGATCGCACGGGCTGCGCTGGCAAGCGTCTGCACCTTATAGGTCCTCAGGCCGCCTGCTGGGCGATGACGGCGTCCTCGAACGCGATCACTTCGCGCGCGCTGGCGAGCGCCTTGTAATATTCGCCCTGGGCGATCTCGCCGGCGAAGCGGATGCAGGCCGCCTTGGCCTCCTGCGTCTCGAACGCGCCGATCAGCGCGCCGACCAGGCCGACCACGGTGTCGTGGTGGCTGTCACGGCTGGCCGGGTCGATATAGGCGAGCATGGCGGAGAAATAGAGCTGGCGCGCCGGGGTGGTCGCTTCCTCGGGGCGCATGATCTCGCGGCCGCGCAGGATGGACACCTTGTTCTCCACGGCGATCTGGGTGCGGCCCACCGCACGGATCACCGCGCCGTTGACGATCGCCTTCTCGCCGTCGCGAAGGGTGATGCGGAGCATTGGGATACAGCCTTTCGTTCGTTTGGCTGCATTATAGGATGCCTTTCGCATCACCGGCGCCGCACCCGGCAATTTTTGCCCAGCACGATCTTTTTGCACGTCCTTCGGCGCTCTCCGCTTTCCTTATCCTACAATTGGGGCGTGGGCCTGCGCGCGTTTCGCGGGCATCGAGGGAGTATACGTCTTGAGCCTCTATTCCGCTCTCTACGCCGGCGTTTCCGGTCTCAACGCGCAGTCCAGCGCGATGGCAGCGGTTGCCGACAACATCACCAACATCAACACCATCGGCTACAAGGGCGTCGAAGCCCAGTTCAAGACGATGGTCACGGACGGCCGCGCCCGTTCCAGCTATTCCGCCGGCGGCGTCGTCGCCGCGCCGACCGCGATGATCTCGAAGCAGGGCATGATGCAGGCCTCGAGCAGCAGCACCGACATCGCCATCGACGGCAAGGGCTTCTTCGTCACCCGCACCGCCTCGGGCGGCCAGGGCGAAGTCGCCTTCACCCGCGCTGGCTCGTTCCGCGCCGACGAGGAAGGCTTCCTCAAGAACCCGGCGACCGGCCTGTACCTCTATGGCTATCGCCTCGATGCCGAGGGCAAGTACAACAACACCGGCAACATCGACGATCTCGAAGCGATCCGCGTCAGCGACCTGACCGGCACCGCCGCGGCGACGTCGCGCATCCAGGCCCGCATCAACCTCAACACCGCGACCGAGGTTTCGCCGGCCGCTGCCGGCTACACTAAGGGCGACCTGGCGAAGTATGCGGCGAACAGCAGCTACACGCCGAAGACCGAGAACCAGTTCCAGCGCTCGTTCACCGTCTATGACCAGCAGGGCGGTTCGCACACGCTGAACATGGCCTTCATCAAGACCGGCCCGAACGCGTGGAAGGCGGAAGTCTATTCGGTCCCGGCCAGCGACATCATGGACACCAGCGTGACGCCGGCGGTGCCCAGCACCAGCGGCCTCATCGCCGGCGGCGACGTCAACTTCAAGCCGGACGGCAGCCTCGACCTTCCGTCGGGTAGCTGGCTGAACAGCGCGCTGAACGTCACCTATGCCAACCAGGCATCCTCGGTGCCGATCAAGCTCGAACTTGGCAGCGACGGCAAGATCGACGGTCTCACCCAGTTCGGCCAGCCGAGCTCGCTGATCTCGGGCAATACCGATGGCGGCACGCTGGGCAACCTGTCGCAGATCGAGATCACCAAGGAAGGCGTGGTCAACGCGGTGTTCGACGACGGCACCACCCGTGCCGTGTTCCAGCTCCCGCTGGCGACCTTCCAGAACCCGGACGGTCTCACCCGCGTGTCGGGCAACGCCTATACGGCCAGCCGTACCTCGGGCGGCTTCACGCTGAACGAGCCGGGCGAGCTGGGCGCGGGCGCCATCGCGCCGAACTCGCTCGAAGCCTCGACGGTCGATCTCGCCAGCGAGTTCACCAACATGATCCGCTTCCAGCGTGCGTACAGCGCGTCGTCGAAGATCATCACGACGGTCGACGACATGCTGCGCGAAGTCAGCGACCTGAAGCGCTAAATATCGAAGCATTTTCCAGTCGGGCGGAATCGCCCGGCGGCTCGGAAAATGCGGAAGGCAAAATTGAGCGTGATCTGATCCCGGTCGGATCACGCTCAAGACTGAACGCAGGGGATCATGGGACTCAACGACATTCTCGGTACCGCGATCACCGGCCTGAACGCTGCTCAGGCCGGTCTTCGCTCGGTTTCCAACAACATCGCGAATGTCGGGGTGGCCGGCTATGCGCGCGAGCGCGTCAGCCTCACCACGGGCGTGGTCGGCGGACAGGTCAGCGGCGTGGTGGTGGGCGAGCCCACCCGCGTCGCCGACAAGTTCCTCGAAGCGACGGTCTATAGCCGCGCGGGCGATTTCGGCCGCTCGGAAGTGGTCTCCAACTATCTCGATCGCATGCAGGCGCTGCTCGGCCAGCCCGGCAGCAAGTCCGGCCTGTCCGCGCGCCTCGACGACGTCTCGGCCTCGGCCGTGGCGATGACGGGTTCGCTCGCCTCCACGCAGACGGTGGCACAGTTCACCAACGACGTGCAGGACGCGATCACCTCGATGCAGCAGATGGACAAGGACGTGTCCCAGCTGCGCTCCGACGTGGAGTCGGAAGTCGGCTATTCGGTCGACAAGATCAACACGCTGCTCCAGCGCATCCACGACCTGAACGGCACCATTGCCCAGGCGACCGGCCTCGGCCGCAGCGCCGGCGGTGCCGCCGACCAGCGGATGAGCGCGCTCGAGGAACTGAGCGGCATGATGCAGGTGAACATCCGCGAGCAGCCGGACGGCCGCGTCTCGATCGAGACCGCCAATGGCCAGACCCTGCTCGACAAGCGCCTGCGCCAGCTCAACTATCCGAGCAGCGGCTCGGTCTCGCAGGCCACCTATCCCCCGATCGAGATCCGCCTTGCCCAGCCCGATGCGGCGACGGGGGACAAGATCGATTCCGCCGCGATCGGCGGCAAGCTCGGCGGCCTGCTCGATCTGCGCGATCGTGCGCTGCCGGCGGTCCAGGAGCAGCTCGGCACGCTGTTCACCGGCCTGTCCCAGGCGCTTAACGCAGTTTCGAACGCCAGCAGCACCGTGCCGCCGCCCGCCAGCCTCACCGGCCGCAACAGCGGCCTGGTCGGCACCGACCGGCTGGGCTTCACCGGCGCGGCCACCTTCGCGGTGACCAAGGCCGACGGCACGCTCGTCGCCAGCACCAAGGTCGATTTCGACGCGCTCGGCCCGACCGCGACGGTCGATGACATGGTCAGCGCGATCAACTCGGGCCTGGGCGGCGCCGGCACGGCGAGCTTCGTCGACGGCAAGCTGACCATCACCGCGGCGGGCGCCGGCAACGGCGTGGCGATCGGGCAGGACGCGACCAAGCCCAGCGCGCGCGCCGGCCAGGGCGTCTCGCAATATTTCGGCCTCAACGATCTCGTCCGCAGCGATAGCAGTTCGCTGGTCCCCTCGGGTCTCGCAAGCAGCGACCCCCATGGCTTTGCTGCGGGCGAGACGGCGCAGATCGTCCTGCGCGACAGCTCGGGCCGGGCGCTGACCAGCTACACGCTGTCGCCCGCCGCCGGCGGCACCGTCGGCGATATGGTCAGCGATCTCAACGCCAGTCCGCTTGCCAATTTCGGCACCTTCTCGCTCGACGATGCCGGCCGCATGCGCTTCCAGCCTTCGGCGAACGTCGCGGGCGCGACGCTGTCGATCCCGGCGGACTCGACCAACCGCTTCGGCACCGGCCGTTCCTTCTCGCAGATGATGAACCTCACCGGCGCATCGAGCGGGCTCGGCATGGCGCAGGTGCGGCCGGAGATTCTCGCCGATCCGTCGAAGCTCGGGCTTGCCCAGCTGCAGGACGTCGCGGTCGGCGCCAAGGCGCTCGGCTCGGGCGACACGCGCGGCGCGACTGCCTTCGTCAACAAGCTCGGCAGCGCGATCGATCTCGGCAAGGACGGCAAGTCCACCGTCGATGCCTTTGCCAGCAACCTGATGGGCAAGATCGGCCTCGACGCCAACCAGGCCCAGGGACGGCTCGCCGATGCCTCGGCGCGCAGCGCCGATGCGATCAACCGCCGCGACAGCTTCGCGGGCGTCAATATCGACGAGGAACTCTCGCAGATGGTGGTGCTGCAGAACAGCTATTCGGCCGCTGCGCGGGTGATCTCCACCGCCAACGACATGTACGACACGCTCCTCGGCATGCTCCGCTAAGGGCCAGAAAGAAGGGAAGACCCATGACCCGCGTCGCCACCATTCCGCTCCAGAGCACCATGTCCAGCGCGATCATGCGCGCGCAGGAAAGGCTCGCCAACACCCAGACCCAGCTCTCGACCGGCAAGAAGGCCGCGACCTTCGCCGATCTCGGCACCGAGTCCGTGCGCAACCTGTCGGCCCATACGCTGCTCGCGCGCCAGGAAGCGCAGTCGACTGTCTCGAAGCGTGTCGGCACCACGCTCTCGCTCTACCAGGCGAACATGGAAGGCATCGAGGACGCTACCACGGACTTGCGCTCCAGCCTGATGAACGCCGTCGGCACCGGCGATGCCGCCGGCCTGCAGGAAGCGATCCAGCAGGCGTTCGACCAGTTCCGCACCTCGCTCAACGCCTCGGAGGGCGGCACGCCGCTGTTCGGCGGCAGCCAGATCGACCAGCCGCCCTTCTCGGTGGACACGCTCGCCGATGCGGTCGCCACCCCGGGTAGCGCCGCCTTCCACAACGACACGGTGCGCGCCAATGCCCGTGTCGGGGAAGGCGTGGACGTCAAGTACGGCGTCGGCGCCAGCGAGATCGGCGCCAATCTCTATGAGGCGTTCCGCACGCTCGGCGGTGCCGGCGCGATCGGCACCAAGCTCACCAGCACCCAGCTCGACGCGGTCAAGCAGGCGGTGAGCCAGCTTGATACCGGCCTGGGCGACCTGCGCGCCGTCAACGCGGAGAATGGTCGCAAGCAGAACCAGGTCGACACGCTGACCTCGCGCGGCGAGGAGCGCGGGCTGGTGCTCAAGAACGTGATCCAGGAGAATGAGGACGCCGATCTCGGCCAGGTCGCGATCGACCTTGCCCAGCAGAAGAGCGTGCTCGAGGCGAGCTATTCGGTCTTCGCCCAGCTCTCGGGCCTGAACCTCACCGCCTATCTGAAATAGGCCTCGCCTTCGAACGCAAGGATGGACCCCGGAGGACACTGTCTTCCGGGGTTTTTCTTTTCCCGGTGGCATGCCTAGAATACCGCCTCCTGGTTGGGGGGCTTCATGCTGCTGCTATCGTGGATACTGCTGGCACAGGATGCCCTCCCGCCGGTCAATCGCGCCAGGATATTCCCGCTCGAATGGGCGGATTCGTCCAAATTCGCCGATATGGCGCCATGCAGCTTGCGGCCGGTCGCGTTCGACTTCACCAAGTCGCGCACGTCTCTGAGCAAGGGCTATATTCGCGGCGATACCGATCTTCGCTATGCCTTATCTGGTCTCGGCCCGGATCCTTTCGGACCCCGTCATCACGCGCGAGGTGCATGAGGGGCTGTCGAACTACTCGACCTTTGCGGCATCCTTTCCACATGCGGCAAGCGAGGTCCGGCTTGGCACGGATCATATGGGCCTCGACCGCGAGAGCCGGAGCATCATCGTGCTGATGGTGTCGGAGAAACCGGTCGAGTCGATCGAATGCGATGCCTTTGCCACGCAATAGAGCGCCTCAGCGCCGCAGGGCGCTTGGAATGTAGGATCCTGCCTGATCGGCTCGAGCGGCCGGATTTGAACCCGGCCACTCTTTCCATGTGTTGGAAATATAGGATCGCGGCTGCGTAATAATAGTACGCGCCGCGTCCTCGCTGTGTACGACCTTCGCGATGTTTGGGGCGCGGAGGCTCAGCCCCCGGCGTCGAGCAGGTCGCCGATCGAGCCTGCCGGGCTCGCCTCGGGGATCGCGCCGATCGCGGCATCGAGCTTGGCCGGATCGATCTTGTCGATGCTCGCGGTCAGCATGTCGAAGGCGCCGGCGGTCGGCTGGCCCTTGAAGGCCGCGGCATAGCGGCCGTGCAGCCCGCGGAGCTTGTCCTCGCGGTTGAGCATCGCCAGTGCCACGGCATAGCGCAGCACCGCGGCCTGTTGCGGCGCGCCGAGCCCGGCCTTGGCGCCGGGCAGGCTCTTCTCGCTCTCGGTGACGAAGCTGCCCCAATCCTGGGTGCGCCAATGGATCTCGGCGCGCACCGCCGCGCCGTCCGGCACGCCGTCCAGCGCCGCCGCGGCGGCATCGTCCTTGCCGAGGCGATGGAGCGCCACGGCTTCCATCCGCTTGCGATCCCAGCGCATCTGCGGGGAATAGCTCGGCTGCTCGCTGCCCTGCAGCGCCTTGAGCGCCAGGTCCGGGCGGTTGGCGAGGATCTGGAGCATCGCGACGCGTACCGAGAGCGGGCCCTGCGCCACGTCCTGCGCGCGCTGGGTCAGCTGATAGGAGAGCAGCTCGGCGGCGCGGGCATAGAGGCCGGCGGCCTGGAGCCGGTCGGCCAGGCGATTGGCGAGCACGTCGCCGTCGCCGCCCGCCGGGGCCAGCTCGCGGAAATCCCAGTAGAGGCCGGCCGCCTGGGGCAGCGGCACGCCGCTCTCCGGCGCCAGCACCGCGCTCAGCGTCTGCTGGAGCTCGGCGAGCATCGGGCCCGCCTGGCCGCCCAGCTTGAAATAGCGCAGCAGCGTGGCGCCGCTCTTCAGCTCGGCGCGCAGGTCCTGCGCTTCCTTGGCCAGGCCATATTCGATGGTCAGCGCGCGCCGCTCGACCGCGCCGCCGCGCCAGCCGAAGCGCAGCCCGTCGAGCTGCTTGATCGCCTCGGACGGGGCGATCGAATGGCCGGCGATCGACACTTCGATCGCGCCGAGCCGTGCGCCGGCCTTGACTTCGGGCGAACCGGTGAGCGCGGCGCGCTCGAAGCGCAGGCGCGCACCGGGCAGGTCCTTCTGGGCGAGCAGGGCGCGGCCGCGCAGCAGGTTGGCGTCGGGATTGCGGTCGCTGAACAGCTGGAGCCATTGCAGCGCCGGCTGCGGCTGGCCGACATCGATCGCGGCGCCGGCGGCGGCGAGCATGAACGGTACCCGGTCGCGCGGCGCACGGGCATTGATCGCGCCGCGGGCGCATTCGATCTGGCCGACCGCCTCGGGCGCGGCACCCGAATGGGCCAGCGCGCGCATCCGCCAGGCACAGGCCTCGGCATTGCCGGCCAGTTCGGCCGAGCTGAGCGATTCCACTGCCTCGGCATCGCGGCCGAGCAGGGTCAGCGCCGCGCCGCGCGCGAGCTGGAAGGGGGCGACCAGCGCGAGGTCGGGATCGGCGAGGCGCATCGCCTCGAGCACGCCCATCGCCTCGCCGCCGCGGTCCGTGGCGATCAGGCCCTTGGCATAGTTCCAGCGGATCGACTGGCGCGTGTCCGGCGTCGCGGTGGCGAGCTGGTGCCAGGCCTCGGTGCCGGTCACGCCGCTCCAGCCGTCGCCGCCGGTGATCATCGGCATCTGGGCGAGGGTGGCGGCGAAGCGGGGCAGGGCGACGCTCGGGATCGTCGTGGCCGGCGCGGTGGCTGCGCTAGGCGTCGCGGCAGGCGCCGGCGTGCCGTGGGGCGGGACGGTCGGCGCGGTCGTGGTGGCGCCGGCGGCAAGCGCGAGGAACAGGGTACGCATCAGCCGAGCCCGAACGGCCGGATGATGATCACGGCGACGCTGCCGCCGATGCAGGCGAGCAGGAACAGGACGGCCTGCATCATCGGCAGCCCGGCCTTGGCCGCTGGTGCCGCGGCGGGTGCCGACGGGCGCACGACTTCGGCCGTGCCCTCGATGGTGGTCCGCACTTTGGGGCCCGCATCACGGACGACACGCATCTTTCCCGGGCGCTGATCGTGGCTCAACTCATCACCTGCTCGCTGATTCCATTCTATTATAGAGGGGTGGGCGCTGTTGCGGCGTCGGGTAACGGATTCGGAAGGACGAGATGTTGCGACGCGAAACGCTGGTTGCGCTGGGTCTGGCGGCATTGCCGCTGGGGGGCGGCGCGCAGGCTTCGGGCGGTGGCGGTGGCGCTGCCGGCGAAGGGCTGCATCTCGTGACGATGGACGAAGTCACCGTGCCGATCATCGATTCCGATCGGGTGAACGGTGCGCTGCGCTTCAAGCTGGTGATCGACGCCGGCTCGGCCGAGGTCGCGACGAAGCTGAACGGCGAGATGCCGGTGCTGCGCGCCGCGACGGTCGCCGCCGGGCTCGAGTTCGCGCGGCTCAACGCCTCGGCGCTGCGCGCGGTCGATGCCCAGCAGCTCGACCATGACCTCACCGCCGCGCTCAAGGTCGCCGAGCCCGGCCTGGTCCGCGTGCTGATCGTCGAGGTCGAAGCCCGCACCGGCTGAACCCTTTCCCCGACGGACATGAAAAAGCCCACCCCGGCACCGCGCCGGGGTGGGCTTTTTCTTGTCGTTCCTGCGCGCTCAGCGCCGGGCGGCAGGTGCTCCACCCTGGGGACGCGCCGCCGCGGTCTGGGGCTGGCCCGCCGGACGCGCGCCGGCATTGCGCCGCGCCATCGCCATGCTCAGCGCCGCCGCACCCTTGGGCGTCATCGCCGCCATGATCATCGCGGTCGAGCGCTCACGCATCCGCTGCGCGACCTTCATCTGGACTTCCATGTCGAGCTGCTCGAAGACCACTGCAGCGGCCTTGGGCTTCATCGCCTGATAGATGCGGGCGAGCTCGTCGAACTGCGAGTCCGCCGGATTGGCCGCGCCCGGGCCGCCCGCCATCTGCTGCTGCGCCTCGTCCTGCTTCTTGCGCGCCTCCGCATCGGCGGCGAGCCGGGCGGAGGCAGCCTTGGCCGCCTGCTCGCGCAGGTCGAGACCCCGCTTGCGGCGGGCGGCCGCGGCGTCGCGGGCGCTCATGTCCTGGGTGATCTCGTTGCCGAGCCGGGTCTGGCCGCCCGTGTCCTGCTGCCCGGTCGCGATCGTCGCCGCATTGGCGACCGCCGCTAGCCCGGCCACGCCAGCCGTGAGGAGAAGGAGCGAAGGGCGGGCCATCATGCGGCTTCCGCCATCTTCGCGTCGCCCTCGGCCTTGATCTCGCCGGTATCGTCGCGCTGAGCATTGGCCATGCCGACCGCATTGACGATCCGCTCGGCGGCGGCGTCGGCGATGCCGGTCATCAGGCTCAGCTCGTCGCGCAGCTCACGGGCGCGCTCGACCAGCTGGGCGTGGCGGGCGCAATCGGTGCCGAGCGTGTGCTTCATGTCCGACAGCACCGCGCGGGCCTGGACGGTGGCGACCTGCAGCGCCTCGACCACCTGGGTCAGCGCGCCGTCCTTCACGGTACGAAGGCTCTTCATCATCCGCACGCTCTGCACGAGCACGGCCATGCACAGGATGATCGTCAGCACATTGGCGAGTAGCGCGATGCTCATTGCTTCACCTTCTTGTCGGAGGAAACGTCGTTGACCAGGCGCACGGCGACCTTGCCGTTGCGCTGGCCGATCTGGCCCTGGGCGAGCTTCACGCCGCCACAGGCGATATCGAGGGAATCGTCGGGGCTCTTGTGGAGCGCGATGGTCTGGCCGATCTCGAGGTTGCGCAGCTCGGCGATCGACATCGCCTTCTCGCCGAGCAGCACGTTCATCGACACGCTGGTCTTGCGCACCTCGGCGGCCATGTGTGCCTCCCAGATGCTGTCGCGGCCGCTCTTCTCGCCCATGAAGCGCTGGAGCAGCTTGTCGCGCACCGGCTCGAGCGTCGCATAGGGGAACACCAGGGTGAAGCGCCCGCCGCGACCGTCCATGTCGACGCGGAAGGTCGCGGTGGCGCAGATGTTCGACACGCCGGCGATCGCCGCGAAGCGCGGATTGGTCTCGATACGCTCGAGGTTCATGTTGACCTCCTCGATCGGCGCGAACGCCTCCGAGAAGTCGTTCAGCGCCAGCGTCAGCATGCGCGAGACCAGGCCGGTCTCGATCGTGGTGAAGGCGCGGCCGTCGATCACCACCGGCGAACCGCCGCCGCGGCCGCCGAGCAGCGCATCGACCACCGAGTAGATCAGGCTGGAATCGACGGTGACGAGGCCGTAGCTCTCCCATTCCTCGATCTTGAACACGCCGACCATCGCCGGCAGCGCGACGCGGTTCATGAACTCGCCGAAGCGCGTGGAGGTCACTTCCTCCAGGCTGACGTCGACGCCGTCCGAGGTGAGGTTGCGCATCGAGCTGGCGAAGGTGCGCACCACCCGGTCGCAGACCACTTCGAGCATCGGCAGACGCTCATGGCTGATGACCTTGGATTCGATGACGGCGCGCAGGCCCTTCTTGCCCACCGTGGGCCCGAAATCGCCGAACAGCGCATCGATGTCCGCCTGGTCGAAGCTGCCGCCGACCAGGTCACCCGGAGGGGCAGGCGGATCCGGCAGGTCGAAATCCTCGAGATCGATCATTGCTGCACCAGATCCTGGATCAGAATGTCCTTCACCTTGCCATCGCCCAGCGTGGCGGTGGCGCGGACCATCATCTCTTCCTTGATGCGGAATACGGCGGCCGATCCGGCCAGGTCCTCGGGGCGCAGCTCGCGCAGGAAGGGTTGGAAGCTGTCGAGCACCAGCGGCAGCTTCTCCTTCAGCTCGTCCGCGGTGACGCCGTCGCCCGGCACGATCATGAAGTGCAGCTTCAGGAAGCGCGCCTGGCCGTCCGGCGAGCGCAGGTTGACCATCATCGCGGGGACGTCGACGAACGCGTCCTTGCCGCCGGCCTCGCCGCCTTCACCATGGCCGCCTTCGGCGCTCTTCTCTTCCTTCTTCTCCTCGCCATGCGCGTCCTTGGCCCCTTCGGCCTTGGCGCTGGGGCCGGAGAACAGGAAAGCGGCACCACCGCCACCGCCGAGCAGCAGCACGCCCGCCGCGGCACCGATGATGATGAGCTTCTTCTTCGACTTGGGCTTGGCTGCCTTCGCAGCCTCCGCGCCCTCCTCGATGATTTCCGGAGACGACATTCCCTGGTGACCTTCCGAAATCTGCACGCCGACACCGCGTCGGTGCATTTCCCTCTATTATAGGATCAGCGCCCGGCAATTGTTGCCTAGTGCGAATTTTTGAGGATCCGTCCGGTGGACATTTCTTCCTATGTGCTGCTCAGCCAGGAAACGGCGCTTCGCCGTCGTATGGACGTGGCGGCGAACAACCTCGCCAACATGAACACGGTTGGTTTCAAGCGCGAGCAGCCGGTCTTCCGCGAATATGTGGAGAAGACCGAGAGCGCGGTGAAGCCGGCGAACAAGACGGCGTTCGTGCTCGATTACGGCGCGGTCCATGATTTCAGCCAGGGCGGCTTCCAGCCGACCGGCAACCCGCTCGACGTGATGATCGAGGGGCAGGGCTATCTGTCGGTCGAGGCGCCGGACGGCTCGACTGCTTATACGCGCGCGGGCCAGCTCAAGATGCTGCCCTCGGGCGAGCTCGCCACCTCCAGCGGCAACCGCGTGCTGGGCGAGGGCGGCAAGCCCATCGTGATCCCGGCCGAGGCCGCGAACCAGGTGTCGATCGGCAAGGACGGCACGATCAACGGCCCCGGCGGGCCCTTTGGCCGCCTGACGGTGACCCAGTTCGACGAAGCCGGCGTGGATCCGCGCGGCGACGGCCTGTTTGCCGGCACCGGCGGCCGCGAGTTGCCCTCGGGCGAGACGCGCCTGATGGGTGGCGGCCTCGAAGGCTCGAACGTCAACGCGATCCAGGAAACCACCGACATGGTGGAGATCCTGCGCGCCTATCAGACCAGCCAGAACCTCTCACAGAGCATGAACGACATGCGCAAGTCGGCGATCGACAAGCTCAGTCGGGTCGGCTGACCCCCCGCCACAAGCATAAGGAACTGATCCATGCGTACGCTTTCCATCGCCGCGACGGGCATGCTCGCGCAGCAGACCAATGTCGATGTGATCTCGAACAACATCGCCAACATGAACACCACGGGCTTCAAGCGCCAGCGCGCCGAGTTCCAGGACCTTCTCTACGAGCAGGTCGTGCGTCCCGGCTCGTCGACCAGCGCCCAGACCCGCAGCCCCACCGGCATCCAGATCGGCTCGGGCGTGAAGACCGGCGCGATCTACCGGATCAACGAGCAGGGTTCGACCCAGCAGACCGACAACCAGTATGACCTGGCGATCCAGGGCCATGGCTATTTCCAGATCACGCTGCCCGACGGCTCGACCGGCTATACCCGCGACGGCTCGTTCGGCGTGTCGGACCAGGGCGAGCTGGTCAATTCGGACGGCTTCCCGGTCCAGCCGGGCATCACCGTGCCGCAGAACGCGGTGGGCGTCACCGTCTCGAAGACCGGCCAGGTCGATGTCGTCCTGGGCGGCGCCGATCCGACCCCGCAGACCATCGGCCAGCTCCAGCTCACCACCTTCGTCAACGAAGGCGGCCTGGAAGCCAAGGGCGGCAACCTGTTCCTCGAGACCGCGGCTTCCGGCGCGCCGATCACCGGCACCCCGGGCGATCCCGGCTTCGGCACGCTGATGCAGGGCTTCGTCGAGGCCTCGAACGTCAATCCGGTGGCCGAGATCACCGCGCTGATCACGGCGCAGCGCGCCTATGAGATGAACAGCCGCGTGGTGAAGACCGCTGACGAGATGCTGGCCACCACCAGCCAGCTGCGCTGATGATCAGCATCCTCGGCCTCGCGCTGCTCGCCTTCGGTACCCCCGAGGAAGTACCGGTCGCCGTACTCGGCCACGCCGTGCAGAAGGGCGACCGCATCGAGGCGGGCGATTTCTCGGTCGAGCCACGCCCCGCTGCTGCGGCGCGCGGTGCGCTCACCATCGATCAGGCTTCCGGCATGGAAGCCGCGCGCAACCTGCCCGCGGGCACGGTGGTGCGCCAGGCAGACCTGATGCGTCCGCAGATGGTCCGTCGGGGCGAGCCGGTGACGATACGGATCGTCAGCGGCCCGCTGATCATAACCGCGGCGGGCCGTGCGCTCGCCGGCGGCTCCAAGGGCGAGGCCGTGCGTGTCGTCGCCAATGCAACCAACCGCACGCTGGACGGGGTCATCGAGGCCTCGGGCATCGTGCGGATCGTCACGCCTTGAACTTGCAGCTTACAGGGAAAGTAGCATGCGTAAGATCATTCTGATTGCGGCGATGGCCGCCACGCTTTCGGGTTGCGGCGCCGTCGGGCGCCTGAAGCAGGTGGGCAAGGCCCCCAAGCTCTCCGAGATCCAGCCGGTCACTGCACCGGAGATCGAGCCGTCGCTGGCGATGCCGTCGGAGCGCGTCCGCGGCGCGACCGCCAACGGCACGGTGGCGATGCAGCAGCCCCAGCCGGGCAGCAGCGCCTCGCTGTTCCGCACCGGTGCCGGCGCGCTGTTCCGCGATCAGCGCGCGAACAAGCTCGGCGACATCCTGACGATCAAGATCAACATCGCCGACAAGGCGGACCTGGGCAACAACACCTCGCGCACCCGCGGCGGCAGCGAGAGCGGCGGCCTGGGCGGCCTGCTCAACATCAGCCCGGTCAAGAAGCTGCTCGGCGCCGACGCCAATGCCGCGCTCGAGACCAATTCGGGCTCGAAATATGCCGGCGGCGGCACCACTGCGCGTTCGGAGAACATCAACATGACGATGGCCGCCATCGTCACCCAGGTGCTCCCCAACGGCAATTTGATGATCAAGGGCCGCCAGGAGGTCCGCGTGAACTTCGAGATGCGCGAGCTGATCATCACCGGCCTGATCCGGCCCGAGGACATCGCCCGCGACAATTCGATCCGCCACTCGCAGATCGCCGAGGCGCGCGTGATCTATGGCGGCAAGGGCCAGCTCACCGACGCGCAGCAGGCGCGCTGGGGCCAGCAGATCTACGACGCGCTCTTCCCGTTCTGAGTTCGTCCACAAGCCTGACATGAGGATCGCCTCGCAGCCCGTGCTGCGGGGCGATTTTCGTTTCTCCCTCTCCTCGCTGGCGGGGAGAGGGAGATTTCGCATCTCCCCTTGCTCTCCCGCCTCCCCAGGCCGTCATCCCGACGAAAGTCGGGATCTCAGGCGAACGCGGGGAAGGAGCCGCATGAGATCCCGGCTTCCGCCGGGATGACGGTGGAGGCCAAAATCCCCGTTAACTATCTGTTAACCATTTAAATTCTCCGGATAATTTGGGTCATCCTATAATTTTTCCCACAATGAACATGCGGGACATACCGATCATGTCTCCGTCGCGAACCGGCGTCTCCGGTTCGGGCCGCAGAAGCAGCCCCTCGATCCAAGAAGGATAGTAACATGGCATTTTCGGTTAACACCAACGTCGGTGCGATGGCGGCTCTCCAGAGCCTCAACGAGACCAACAAGGGCCTGTCGCAGGTTCAGAGCCGCATCAACACCGGCCTGAAGGTTGCGTCGACCAAGGACGACTCGGCTTCGTACACCATTGCTCAGGGCCTGCGTGGCGACATGGGCGGCCTCGCTGCCGTGTCTTCGTCGCTGAGCCGCGCCAAGAGCGTGACCGACGTGGCGGTGGCTGGCGCCGAGCAGATCTCGGACGTCGTGAACCAGATGAAGGCGAAGGCCTACCAGGCTGCCGACTCCGGTATCGACACGGCGACCCGTGACGCGCTCAACGGGGACTTCGTTGCCCTGCGTGACCAGATCACCACGATCGTGAACTCGTCTGACTTCAACGGCACGAACCTGCTGAAGACCGGCGGTGGCACCGTTTCGGCCCTTCAGTCGCTGAAGGACTCGAACACCGGCTCCACCACCTGGGATCCGGACTCGCTCAGCGTTGCCAACCAGGCTCTTGACCTGGGCGGCGCGACCGTGACGATCGCTTCGGGCGCCACCATCAGCACCCAGGCGACTGCCCAGGCGATGATCGACACGATCACCACCACCCAGTCGAACCTGAAGACCAGCCTCAGCACCCTGGGCGCTGCCTCGCGCAAGATCGACGCGCAGTCGACCTTCACGAGCAAGCTCTCGGACGTGATCGAAGGCGGCATCGGCAACCTCGTCGACGCCGATCTGGCGAAGGAATCGGCGAAGCTGCAGGCCCTTCAGGTCAAGCAGCAGCTCGGCGTGCAGGCTCTGTCGATCGCCAACCAGGCGCCGTCGACCATCACGTCGCTGTTCCGTTAAGGCCAGACTTTTTCCCTGGAGTCTATGGCCCTGACGAGGAGGCCGGGACGCAAGCCCCGGCCTCCTTTTTTTGTGTCCTTTGGGTCGGTTTCGGCGCGTTCGCGCGTCTCTCTTGGTTGACGCCTCTATAATGATCCCAAGAGGAGAATAGGTCTTGTTTCCCAGGATCAGAGAAATCACCGATGCGTTCGGCGGCCGCCTGCAGGTGAGCGTCGAGGAGCATCCGTCGGGCGCGCTCGTCGTGCTCGAGCGTCCGGACATCACCGGCCGGCCGCGCATCATGCTCGACGGCTACGGCGTGGACGTGCTGTCGGGCTACATCATGTCGGCGCGCCTGGCCGTGCCGCACGGGCTTCCGGACGAGCATATCGACGGCGTCTTCGCCACGCGCTTCCGCCTGGGGCTCGATCCCTGCGCGCAGCTGGCGCTCGCCCAATCGGGCGGTCCGGCGCTGGATATCCCGGCGCCCTTCTGGGACCGGCTCTATGCCGAGCTGTGCCTGGTCGCGGCGCACGCCCGCGAGCTCGGCCGCCGCGCCGAGGCGCGGGTCCATTGATTCCGCAAAACCACATACGGGCTTGCCCGTACTTCGCCGGGGGCCGCATTTGCGGCATCTAGGACAAAATTCACACGAACGGGTCGGGGGCAGACAAATGGGCGTAAGTGAAATGGCGTATGGTTCCGTAGCTTCGGGTAGCTTCACGGTGTCGCTCACTCTCAAGGTCGAAGATGTTCGTGCCCTCTGGGCGGCCGCTGCCGATCGCGCGCTGGCCGCGCCGGGGATGACGCTGGCGGACGTGCTGGACACGATCGGCCCGCGCGAGGATCCGTCGATCGCCGAGTGCATCGCGATGCTCACCGCGCCGGCGGCGCTGCCGGGCTGCGCGCTCGACGCCTATGAAGTGATCGAGGCCGATCTCGAGCTGGCACCGGTGCAGATCATCCAGCTGCCCACCCAGCCGGTCCTGCGCGCCGCGCACGCCTGAACCATCCATCTTCCGGAACAGCGAACGGGGTCCTTCGGGGCCCCGTTTTCGGTTGCCCGGACGTGATGCCGCCCGCCGGTCGGCGCGTCTCGCGCGCACAAAAAAAGACGGGCCGGTGGAGGAGGAACCGGCCCGTCTCTTTTAAGCGAAAGGAAAACAGGGCGCCTGGGCGCCGGTGGAGAGGCGGACGGATCGCGAGGGGATTGATACGTCCGCCCGCCTCTCTTCTTTCATTATAGGAAGAGGGGAGGGGCGGCCCAAACGCCACCGCCTCCGGAAAAACCCTAGGCGCCGGTGCCCGTGTCGGTGCCGGTGCCGCCCGTGCCGCCGGTGGCGGGCGCGGCGCCGACGCGGATCAGCTTGCTCGCGTCCACTTCGTTGCCGTTCACCGTCACCAGGACCGAGCCGTTGGCGAGCTGCACGTCGTTCACCACGCCGATGCTGTGCACCGTGGTGTTGGTGATCTCGGTGCCCGAGGCGTCGAGCGCCTTGATCGACAGCGAATATTTGCCCGCGGGCATTTCCTTGCCGTCCGAGGTCAGGCCGTCCCAGGCGAGCGTGCCCTGGTCGCCCTTCACTTCCACCGTGCGGGTATCGACCACCTTGCCCGAGGAATCGGTGATCGTGGCAACGACCGAGGTGGCGGTGCGCGGGGTCGTCCAGCTCCACTGCGCGGCCTGGGTGTCGCTCAGGCCCGAGACCGGCGTGTCCACTTCCACCGCGCGGCCGATCAGCGACGAGGCCTGGGTCAGGTTCTGCGTGCCGAGCGTCGACAGGATGTCCTTCAGCGTCGAGGTCTGCGCCATCGACTGCTCGACCTGCGAATACTGCACCAGCTGCTGGGTGTACTGGCTGGTGTCCATCGGGCTCAGCGGGTCCTGGTTCTGCATCTGCGTGGTCAGCAGCTTCAGGAACATCGTGAAGTCGGCGTTCAGGCCAGTGCTGTTCGGATTGGCCGTGTTCGTCGTCGTGTTGGTGGTGTTGTTCGTATTGACGGTAGTCATGCTGAAGCGCTCCTAGGCGAGGAGATCGACCTGGCCGTCACCGCGGATTTCGCGATAGGCCGGCTGGGCGGTTTCGGATTCGTCATTGCCGGCGAATTGGCCGCCGCGATTGTTCTGGCCCTGCTGCTGCTGGGCCTGTGCGTTGCTGCCTTCGCCGCGGCTCTCGAAGCGGAAGCTCTGCGCGTCGGAGCGAATGCCCGCCTGGTCGAGCGCGCGGCCGAGATCGGGCGCGTCCTGGCGGAGCAGGTCGAGTGCGTGCTGGCTCTCCGCGCGCACCGTGGCGTGCATCTTGCCGCTGTCGTCGAACGACAGCGTCACTTCGACCTTGCCGAGATTGTCCGGGCTCAGGCGGACGCGCAGCGTATCTTCGCCGGCCTCCACCTTGCGCGCGATCTCGACGCCCATCTGCTGGCCGAGATGGCCCGGGCGCGCCGCGATCACCGGCTCGGCCGCGGCCACGGCAGGCGCGGCCTGGGTGCGGGCGGCCTCGGTGGCGTGATGGGTCGGCGTCGGCACGGCGGCGGAGTCCTGGCGCAGCGTGAACGCCGGCGCCTGGCCGCGCTCGTCGCCGGCGGCATTGTCGTTCTTCTGGCCGGACTTGCCGGCGATCGCCGAGGTCGCGGCCTCGAGCTTGTCGTTCACGGTGGGCTCAGCACCCTTTGCGTCGGCCGAAGCCAGTTTGGCATCGGCCTTGCGCGTACCGGTCGAGACGTCGCCGAACTGGCGCGTGGTCGAAGGCTGCGGCTTCACCGCGACTTCGGGCTGCACGGGCGCCTGGGTAACGGCGACCGCGACCATGTCGACGGCTGGCGTATCGGCCGGGATCATCGCAGTATCGGCCGGGGGCAATGCCGCGTCGTCGCCGGCGAGGCGCGGGCCGCGCTTGACCGGGGCCTTGGGCTCCTCGGCCGGCGCTTCGGCCTTCACCTCGGCTGCCGGTTCGGCAGGGGAGGGCAGGGTACCCTGCGTGGCGGGATCGGGTTGCACCGCTGCGGCGGGCTTGCCCGGCTTGGCGGGCTTGGCCTCGAAGGGCGGCGTCGCGACGACCGGCTTGTCCGGGGTCGCGGGCAGGGCAGCGGCGGGTTCTTCCGCCGTGACCGGCAATGCGTCTACCGGTGTCTGCGCCGTCGGTGCGGCCGGGACGAGGGTCTCGGGCAGCGCATCGGCGGCCGGCGCGGGCATTGCCGTCGCGGTCTCGGTCGCCGGAGCCGTCGCGATGGCGGCCGGGGCGGCAGTGGTGAGCAGCTGCGCCATGCTCAGCGAGGTCGCCGGAGCAAGCGCGTCATTGGCGGCCGTCGGGGTCGCGCCCGTGGCGGGCACGGCGAGCTTGGCCGGGGTTCCCATGGGCGACGGTGCGCCGAGCATCAGCCCGAGCGTCTGGGCGAAGCCGGTGCCGGCATCGCCGGGGTTGGCGCCCCCGGCGCCGAGCAGACCAGCGAACCCGATATTGTTTATCTGCATTCAGGCGCCTCATGGGCGGGCGTCTGGGCCCGCATTATTCCTTATAGGACGGTCGCGACCAACCGGGTCGGGACCCTATCCAATTGTCCCCAGCGCACGGATGCGGGCGCGGGCGTGGATCTCGTTCTGCGACAGCACCACCGTGGCCGGGCGCACGCGCTCGATGATCGAGCGGACGAACGGGCGGATCGCCGGGCTGGTCAGCATGCAGGGGATCTCGCCGTCCTGCGCCAGCCGGTCATAGGTCTCGCGGACATGCTGGATGAACTTGTGCAGCGAGCTGGGCGCCATGGCGAGCTGGCGGTCGTCGCCCTGGCCCAGGATGCTCTCGGCGAACTCCATGTCCCATTCGGGCGACAGGGTGACGACCGGGATCGCCTCGCCGCGCACCTGCGATGCGCTGATCTGCCGGGCCAGGCGCGAGCGGACATGCTCGGTCATCTGGGTCAGGTTGCTGGTCAGCGGCGCCGCCTCGGCGATCCCTTCCAGGATCGTCGGGATGTCGCGGATCGAGATGCTCTCCGAAAGCAGGTTCTGCAGGATGCGCTGCACGCTCGAGACCGAAACCTTGCTGGGGACGATGTCGGCGACCAGCTTCTCCGATTCCTTGTGGACTTCGGTGAGCAGCTTCTGCGTCTCGGTATAGGAGAGCAGGTCGGCGATGTTCTCCTTGACCAGCTCGGTCAGGTGGGTGGTGATGATCGTGCCGCACTCGACCACGGTCAGGCCGCGGAAGCCCGCCTCGTCGCGCAGCTCGCGATCGATCCACAGCGCGGGGAGGCCGAAGACCGGCTCGGTGGTCGGCTCGCCGGGCAGGCCGGCCGGGCCGCCGCCCGGATTGATCATCAGCAGCTTGTCGATGCGGATCTCGCCGCGCGCCGCCTCGGTCTCCTTGATCGTGATCACATACTCGTTGGGCTTCAAGCCCATATTGTCGATGATGCGGACCGAGGGGAGGACGAAGCCGAAATCGGTCGCCATCTGGCGGCGCAGCGCGCGTACCTGGTCGTCGAGGCGCGGCTCGCGCTCGGCCTCGTTGATCATCGGCAGCAGCGCATAGCCGATCTCGATGCGGACGGCGTCGATCGCCAGCGTCTGCGAGATCGGCTGCTCGACCACGGCGGTGGCGGCCTGCTCCTGTGCCTCGACGAGCTTCTCCATCGCGGCCTTGGCGGCGGCGTTGCGGCTCATCTTCCACGCGGCGAAGCCCGAGGCGGCCGAGAAGATGGCGAAGGGCAGGAAGGGCATGCCCGGCATGATCGCCAGCGCGCCCATCAGGAACGAGACCATCCCGAACGCCTTCGGGTAGCGGCCCATCTGCTCGCCCAGCGCGGTGCCGGTCTTGCCCTTCACGCCGCCCTTGGAGACGAGCAGGCCTGCGGCAATCGAGATGATCAGCGCCGGGATCTGGCTGACCAGGCCGTCGCCGGCGGTCAGCACGGTATAGGTGTGGAACGCCTCGCCGATCGGCACGCCGTGCGAGACGACGCCGATGGTCAGGCCGACGACGATGTTGACCGCGGTGATCAGCAGGCCGGCGATCGCGTCGCCCTTCACGAACTTCGAGGCACCGTCCATCGAGCCGTAGAAGCCGCTCTCGGCTTCCACTTCGGCGCGGCGGGCCTTGGCCTGGTCCTCGTTGATCATGCCGGCCGAAAGGTCGGCGTCGATCGCCATCTGCTTGCCGGGCATCGAGTCCAGGCTGAAGCGCGCGGCGACTTCGGCGATACGGCCGGCGCCCTTGGTGATGACGACGAAGTTGATGACGATCAGGATGATGAAGATGGTCAGGCCGATGATGACCTCGCCGCCCATCAGGAACTCGCCGAAGGCCCCGATCACGCCGCCCGCCGCATTGTGGCCCTCATGGCCGTGGGTCAGGATCAGGCGGGTCGAGGCGAGGTTGAGGCCCAGCCGCAGCATCGTCGCGACCAGCAGGATCGTCGGGAAGGCGCTGAGCTCCAGCGGCTTCTCGATGAACAGTGCGGTCATCAGGATCATCACCGACACGGTGATCGACAGGGCCAGGCCCAGGTCGAGCAGCCAGCCCGGGATCGGCAGGATGAGCATCGCGATGATCGCGATCACACCGACCGCGAGCGCCATGTCGCGGTTCGCACCGATCTTCTGCATGAAGTTGATGATCACGGGAGGCATCAGGGGCGAGCTTTCCAAACAGCCTTGGCCGGCGCCGAGGGCGACTGGCCGAGCGTGAAGCGATGGCAGAGCGCTGCGCTGGGCAGCACCTGCGGCAGGTCAGCCTCCGCCTGGGGCAGGCGGAGGCTCTGGATGGCGAAGAGCGGACGCGGGCTCATGCCGCGGGCGGCACGGCGATGCCGCCTTCGATGAAGGTGCGCAGCTTGTTGCGCATCGTGCGCACCGAGATGCCCAGGATGTTCGAGGCCGAGGTGCGGTTGCCCTGGCAGCGCTCCAGCGTGCCGAGGATCAGCTCGCGCTCCACCTCTTCCACGGTGCGGCCGATCAGGCTGTCGACTTCGATCCGGCCGTCCGCCGCGGGCAGCGACACGATCGCTTCCAGGGGCGAGCCGTCGGCGCGGGTCAGGTCCTCGGCTTCGATGCGGGTCCCGCGCGCCAGCAGTGCGGCGCGGTGGATGCATTCCTTGAGCTCGCGGATGTTGCCCGGCCAGCCATAGGCGCGCAGCACCGCCATCGCGGCCGGCGAGAGCGGGCGGGCGGGAAGCCCGTCGGCCTCGGCGAACTGCGCGACGAAATGCTCGGCCAGCGCGGCGATGTCGTCGCCATGCTCGGTGAGCGGCGGCACCTCGATGCGCGCCAGGCTCAGGCGGACGAGCAGGTCCTCGCGGAAGCTGCCGGCTTCCACCGCCAGCTCCAGGTCCATGCCGGTCGACGCGATCAGCCGCGCCTCGAAGGGCACGTCCTCGGTGCCGCCGAGGCGGCGGAAGCGCTTCTCGATCAGCGCGGCGAGCAGCCGGGCCTGGGTGGCCGGTGCCAGTGCGCCGACTTCGCGCAGGAAGATCGTGCCGGTGCGGGCGCTTTCGAGGCGGCCGACGCGGCGGGCGGCGGCGCCCGGAAAGGCATCCGCCTCGTGCCCGAACAGCTCGGACTCCAGCACGTCGGCGGCGACGCCGGCGCACTCGACCGAGACGAGCGGGTCCGCGCGGCCCGAGAGCCGGTGGATCTCGCGCGCCATCATCTCCTTGCCGCTGCCCTTGCCGCCGGTGACGAGCACCGGGGCGGGGCTCGGCGCGACCGCGGCGCCCAGCGCCATGGCCCGTTCGAGCACCGGGTGGCCGCCGATGCGTACCTGCGCCTGGCGTTCGACCACCGAAGCGATGGCGGCGGCGATCAGCTCGCGCTGCGGGGGCAGGGGCACATAGTCACGGGCGCCGGCACGGATCGCCGCCACCGCGCGCTCGGCCGGGGCGGAGATGCCGCAGGCCAGCACGGGAACGACGAAGCGCTCGCGGCGCAGGTCGCCCAGGAAGCCGACGGCGTCTTCCAGCACGTCGATCATCACCAGGTCAGCGCCCTGCTCGCGCAGCGTCTCGAGCGCGGGGGCGGGCGCGTCGGCCATGGTGACCTCGGCGCCGGCGCCCTGCGCCAGCTCGGCGGCGCGGCGAAATTCGCTGCCCGGCGCGCCGATCAGCAGCATCCGGATCGGTCCCATGCTCAATGCTCGGCCCGCACGATCTCGGTGAGCGTCACGCCCAGGGCATTGTCGATCAGGACGACTTCGCCGCGGGCGATCAGCCGGTCGTTGACGAAGATGTCCACCGGCTCGCCGACGCGGCGGTCGAGCTCGACCACGGTGCCGGCACCCAAATGCAGCAGCTCGCCGATCGGCATGCGGGCCCGGCCCAGCACTGCCTGCACCCGCACCGGCACGTCATGGACGGCCTCGAGGCCCTCGGTGCCCTGCGGGGCTTCGCCGCTCGGGTTGATGTCGAAATCCTCGAACACCGGCGCGGGCTGATCCGCGGTGGTTTCGGTCGGGATGATGTCGTGGGGTTCGATATCCATGGTCACAGTCCTATGCGTTCATCCACTGACGGATCACCGAGGCCGCCTCGGGCGGGCTGGCGGAGATCGCGTCCCCGATGCGCTTGAGCGCGGAGAGTTTGATGCGGCCGTCGACCTGGGCGAGCGCGATCTCCTGATCGAGCTGCGGCACGTCGGGGGTCATTGCCTCGAGCTGGGCCATCGCCTCGGTGTCGCCGTCCGCGGCGCGCTCGGCGAGCGCGAGCATCTCGGGCGAGTGCGTCGGCAGGGCAGGGGCGGCTTCGGCCATTTCCAGTGCGGGGACGGCCTTCGGCTTCAGCATGCGGATGGCGACCAGGCCGACCACGCCGATCACGACGAGCTGGAGCAGGCCCCAGATCCGGTCCATCGGCAGCGACGAGAGGAAGCTCGTGGTGGCGTCGGCAGGTGCCTCGCCGGTGTTGAACTTCATGCTCTCGACGACGACGCTGTCGCCCCGCTCGCTATCGGCGCCCACGGCGTTCTCGACCAGGCGCTGGAGGCGGTCGATCTGCGGCTGGGGCAGGCCCTTCTCGCCGCCATCGACCATCACCGCGACGCTGAGGCGGGTCACCTTGCCCGGGGTGCGGACGGTGACCGTCTTGGTCGAGCTGTTGTCGTAGGTCGTGTCTTCCGAGGTCTGGTTGCTGCCCGACTGGCGCGAGGCGCCCGGCGTGTTTGCGGCGGCGGTCTGCGCGGCGGGCAGCTGGTTGCCGACCGAGGCGGTCTGCTGACCGGCATCGGTCTCGCGGTTCTGCTCGCCGGTCTCCACGCTCACCTGGCGCGAGATGACCTGCTTGTCGGGGTCGAAGACGTTCGATTCCTCGCGCGACTGGTCGCGGTCGATCTGGGCCGAGACTTCGGCGCGGACCTTGCCCTGGCCGACGATCGGCTCGAGCAGCGATTCGATCTCGTCGCGCAGCTTGCCTTCGACCGCCTGCTGGCGCTGGTCGGCATCGCCGGCGCTGGCCGTGCTGGGGTCGCCGGCCCGGGCGAGCAGCGCGCCGGTCTGGTCGACGACCGAGACGGCATCGGGCGAAAGCTCGGGCACCGAGGAGGAGACGAGGTAGCGGATCGAGGCGACGGTCTCGCTCGGGATGCGGCCGCGCGTCTTGACGGTGACCGCCGCGGTGGCCTTGCGGCTCTCCTCGGCGAACATCGCGCGCTCGGGCATCACGATATGGACGCGCGCGGCGCTGACGTTCTGGATCGTCTGGATCGACTTGGCCAGCTCGCCCTCGACCGCGCGGGTCTCGTTCATCTTGGCGCGGCTGGCCGAGACGCCGAAGGGCTGCTCCTCGTCGAGCACCTCATAGCCGATCTTGCCGCCCAGCTTCTCGCCGGCCATGCTCATGCGCAGCTCGGCCAGCTTGTCCTGCGGCGCCATGATCGAGGTGCCGTCGGCCGAGAGCTGGAACTCGACATTCTGCGCCTTGAGCTTCTCGGTGATCGCCGCGGCGGCCGAGGGGTCGAGGTCGGTATAGAGGAAACCCATGCTCGGGTTCGAGCCGCGGGTGGCGACGAAGGCGAGGGCGGCGAGCAGCGCGAGCGCCACTCCCCCCATCAGCATCAGCCGCTTGGGGCCGATCTGGCCCACCAGGTTTTTGATCGCTTCCAATGTCGCCCCGTTGGGTAGAACTGGTGAGGCGGATGCCCCTTGCGATCATTATAGAGGGGTGGGGGAGGCGGCAGTTTTTGCCGGGGGAAATTTTTGCCTAGTGGGTTGTCCCCATGCGCTTTTCCCCAGAATCGTCATCCCCGCGAAGGCGGGGATCCAGGGTTACGGGCCGTGTCGCCCTTGGCTCTGGATCCCCGCCTTCGCGGGGATGACGTTGAAAGCAATGTGAAGCTTACGCCGCCTTCAGCAGCGTCTCGAGCTCGCTCAGCACCGCCTCGCGCCGTGCCGCGACATCCAGCGCCAGACCGCCTTCCTCCCAGCCGATACGGGCGTCGCCCACCGGGATGGTCTCGTCGGGCACCACGATCAGGTTGAGCTTGCGGCGGTCGCGCGACTGGCGGTCGGCGATGCGGCCCTCGATATCGTCGAGCAGGTCGGGATGGACGCGGATCTGCAGCTCGGTGCCGCGCGCGACCTGGCCGAGTGCCCGGCCGATCGCCTCGTCGATCGCCGCGCCCGGCGCCACTTCGAGCGCACGGCCGGCGATCAGCTCGGCGGCGGCGAGCGCCACTTCGGCGGCCTCGCCGGTCACCCGCTCGGAGACTTTGCCGAACTGCGCGTCGATGCCCTCGATGCCCGCCTGCAGCGCATCGACCGCGCTCAGCAGCGCGACCTCGCGCTCGGCCCGTGCCTGGGCGAGCCCGGCCTCATAGCCCTGGGCCCGGGCCAGCGCGAGCGCCGACTCCTGCTCGTTGCGCAGCAGCGCCAGCTCGGCGCGCAGCGTCGCGACCTCGAGCGTGGCGTCGGGACCGATCGGCCCGCTTTTGCCCGGCGGCACCGCGAAGATGCGATCGAAGCCGAAACGCTCGACATTCACATGGGCATGCATGCTCATCGCGCCTGTTCCTTAGATGATCATCGCGTCGTCGGACTTGGGGTCGACGAGCAGGATCTCGCCGCGGTCCGCCAGGTCCTTGGCCAGGCGCACCAGCGCCGACTGGGCTTCCTCGCAATCGCGGGCACGCACCGGGCCCATGCCCGCCATGTCCTCGCGCAGCAGCTTGGCCGCACGCTCGGTCATCGCACCGAAGAACAAGGTCTTCAGGCTCTCCGGAGCGCCCTTCAGCGCCAGCGCCATCTGGCGCTTGTCGGCGCTGCGGACGATCGCGGCGATCGCCGGTGGCAGCAGGTTGCCCAGGTCCTCGAAGGTGAACATCAGCGCGCGGATCCGCTCGGCGCTTTCCGGCGCCTTGTTGTCCAGCGCGTTGAGCATCGCTTCCTCGGTCGAGCGGTCGAGCGAGTTGAACAGCTCGGCCATCGATTCATGCGGATCGCGCTTCTGCGAACGCGACAGGTTGGTCATGAACTCGCTCTTCAGCGTCTGCTCGACCTGGTTGATCACGTCCTTCTGCACGGTCTCCATGCGCAGCATGCGCATCACCACGTCGACCGAGAATTCGCGCGGCAGCTCGGCGAGCACGCGCGCGGCATGGTCGGGGCGCAGCTTGGTGAGGATCACCGCCACGGTCTGCGGATATTCGTGCTTCAGCGCGCCGGCGAGCACGGTCTCGCTGACGTTGGACAGCTTGTCCCACATGGTGCGACCCGAGGGACCACGGATGTCCTCCATGATTTCCTTCACCTTCTCGCTCGGCAGTATGCCGGCGAGCAGGCGCTCGGTGGTCTCGTAGCTGCCGTGCATCGACGACATCGATGCGATCTCGCTGGTGAACTGGACGAGGAGATGCTCCACCACCGGGGCCGGAATGCGGCCCAGCCCGGCGATGGTCGACGACAATTCCTTCACCTCGTCGGTGGAGAGCTGTTCCCAGATCGGTGCGCCATGTTCCTTGCCCAGCGCGAGCATCAGGGCGGCGGCGCGCTGCGGGCCGCTGAAGCGCTTGAGTTCGGGCGGTTCGGCTACCGGGGCCATCATCGTCATTTTTTTCGTTTCCCTCGCGAAAAAATTGCGCCCGCACACACGGGTGGGAGCGGCTTTCCCTCTATTATAGGACCAAGCAAAGCGAGGCGGAGCGCGATGACGGTTAATTTGTCGGGTAGTCTGATCGGGTTAAGTATTCTGACGGGGTCGAGTTCGACGATGACCTCGGCGGTGTCGACGATCCCCTATGACAGCAAGGCCGTGCGCGCAGCCAAGGCGCAGTTCACGCTCGCCGCCACCGTCGCGCCGTGGAAGACCACCGACGAGCTGCCGGTCAACGCCAGCCAGGTCGCCAAGATCACCGCGCTGCGCTCGATCATCACGCCCTCGACCACCGACGCCAGCGGCAGCCTGTTGCCCAAGGACGTCCAGACCAGCTTCACTGCCTATCAGGCGCTCGAAAAGCTGCGCGTGCTGGCCGAGACGGCAGGCGCCAAGACCACGTCGGACGCGCAGCGTGCCGCGCTCCAGAAGACTTTCCTCAAGGGGATGGACGATCTCCAGACCTATCTGAGCACCTCTCCGTCGGACCTAGTGACGCTCGCCTATGGCAAGCCCGCCTCGACCGCATTGTCGAACAAGCTGGTCGCGACCAACGTCTTCGAGACCGAGGGCAAGGGTCTGGTCAAGACGCGCACCGAAGCGGTCCCGGGCCTCACCGGCAGCGAGCAATTCTCCATCACGCTGAGCAAGCCCGGCGTCGCTGCGCAGACGGTGACCGTCGATCTGTCGCAGGGCACCCAGCCGCCGACGCTGGACTCGGTCGCCGCGCAGTTCAACGCCGCGATCCAGGCGATCCCCAATCTCAATACCGACGGCACGCCGCAGCTCGACGCCAATGGCAATCAGGTTCCGCGCTGGAAGGCGAGCTTCAAGGTCACCAACGAGAACGGCAAATGGGGCTTCACCCTGTCGAACCCGACGGGGTTCGAGCAGGTCACGCTCGACCAGACCAACGCCAAGGACGCGATCGTCGTCGCGACCGGCCAGACCGCGCTCGATGCGCCCAGCTCGACCCAGCTCTTCCGCTTCGATGATCCCACCGGTGCCAACACGCGCACCGCGATGGGCACGATCCAGGCGCTCGATCGCCAGGCGACCGCGCAGAATGTCGCGGCCAAGAAGACGACCACGATCACCACGACCACGACCGATCTCGATGGCAAGGTGAAGACGGTCAAGACCGAGACGAGCAACGTCTACGCCAATACCGATGCCGCGCAGGTCGTCACCGACGCGCAGGGCAATTCCTATATCGTCGGCACCACCAAGGGCGATCTTGGCGCGAACCTGTCGGACGGCGACAACAACCTGTTCCTCACCAAGGTGGACGGATCGGGCAATGTCGTGTGGCAGCGCAGCCTGGGCGCCACCGGCTCCTCGACCGGCGCGGCGGTAAGCCTCGCTCCCGATGGGAGCATCGTCGTCGCCGGCACCGTCACCGGCAGCTTCGGCGGCGCCTCCACCGATGGCGACATGGTCGTCGCCAAATATGCCGCGAACGGCGACGAGAAATTCTCCACCGTGGTCCGCTCGACCGGCGCGACGCCGGACACCGCCAAGGCGGTCGCGGTCGGCGCGGACGGTTCGATCTATGTCGGCGGCCGCATCTCCAACGGCAGCGACGGCTTCATCGCGAAGATCGATACCAGCGGCAAGATCGCCGAGCGTCGCACCATCACCGGTGCCGGCAGCGACAGCGTCAATGCTCTTGCGGTCGACAATGACGGCAATCTCCTCGCGCTCGTCTCGCATGACGGCACCGCGGAACTGCGCAAGCTCGACGGCAATTCGCTGGCCACCGATCTCGGCAGCCTCAACCTCGGCACCGCCGATGCCCGCGTGCTCGCCGTGGCCGATGACGGCACGATCGGCGTCGGCGGCGCGACCTCGACGGCGATTGCCGGCAGCCAGGCCAATGCGATCAGCGGCGGCCGCGATGGCTTCGTCACGCGGATCGACGCCAATCTGTCCGGCGCCAGCACCACCTATATCGGCTCCTCGGCCGACGACCAGGTCGACAGCATCGCCTTCATGAACGGCGATCTCTATGCCGGCGGCCGCACCACCGGCGACCTGGCGGCGACCCGCCGTGGCCCGACCGACGGCTTCGTGTCGCGTATCGACGCCACCACCGGAGCGGTCGAGAACACCAGCCAGTTCGGCCAGGCGCAACTGCGCACCGAGCCCGTCCGCGTCTCGGCGGATACCGGCGGCGCCAGCGCCGTCGCGGCGCTCGGCTTCGGCCGCGGCACGATCAACGCGATCGCCTCGAACAAGGTGACCACCCAGACCGGGCTCAAGGCCGGCGACACCTTCTCGTTCAAGGCCGATGACGGGGCGCTCCGCAAGTTCACCATCCTTGCCGACGATACGCTCCAGTCGATCGCCACCCGCCTGCAGGGTAATATCGGCGCCTCGAAGGGCACCGTCACCGCCACCGTGGTCGATGGCGTCCAGCAGTTGCGCATCACGATGAAGTCCGGGCACGAGCTCCAGCTTCTTCCCGGCAGCGGCGATACCGATGCGCTCGCCAAGCTCGGTATCGAGCCGCAGCGCATCTCCAGCCCGGCGCCCGTGTCGAGCAGTGCGCCCAAGGTGCGCCCGGGCGGCAATTTCGGCCTCGATCTGGGCGAAGGGCTCAGCCTGGCCAATATCGACATGGCCAAGGTCGCGCTCGGCAAGATCAAGGATGCGATCTCGATGACGCAGACCGCCTATCGCTCGCTCTACTGGGACGATGGCAAGGCGACGATCGTCGACGGCACCAAGCGCAATTCCGCGACGGGCACCGAAAGCACCGCGATCGTGAACGCCCAGCTCGCCAATTACCAGGCGGCGCTCGATCGCCTGAACAGCTCCACTCCTTCCAGCTACGGATTCTGATCCATGGACATGCCCCCGATCCTCGCCGGCATCCGCCGCCAGATGGACAATCTCTCCGATCGCCAGCGCGTGATCGCCCAGAACATCGCCAATAGCGAGACGCCGGGCTTCAAGGCGCGCACGGTCGAGAACGCAGATTTCTCCGACCTGGTCGGCAGCAGCGGCGGCATCTCGATCGCCAAGCCGCGCGTCCAGCTGACCGCGGGGATGAAGGGCCTGGGCGCGATCCAGCCGGCCGGCGCCGGCATCGTGCTCGACAAGGACATCAGCGAGACCAAGCCCGACGGCAACAACGTCACGCTCGAAGACCAGCTGCTCAAGCTCGGCCAGGTCCAGGCGGACTTCACCGCGATGACCAACCTCTACCGCAAGCAGATCAACATGCTGAAGATCGCCGTGGGGAAGTAACCGCTTCTTTCCACGTCGGAATCGAAAAGGCCCGCGAGCGATCGCGGGCCTTTCTTGTTGGCGGGCCGGTCTTTATTTCGTCATCCCGGCCTTGTGCCGGGATCCACTGTGCCGCGAAGGCCGCGCTATCGCTTCTCGGTCTGCACTTGCCTCACGGTGGACCCCGGCACAGGGCCGGGGTGACGGATTGGGGCTACTCCTTTCTTTCCCCGGCGACGGCGGGGGCCCAGACTAAACAGTGCGCGGCGAAGACGCGCCAAGAGGCGCGCGACTTTCAAGTCTGGGCCCCCGCCATCGCCGGGGAAATGTGGGCGCAGCTCGGGTGAGACTCCCCTCGGCCGGTAGGAAATATAGGACATCCCCCCGCCCAAACTCCCGCAAGAACCAAACAAAAAGCCCGACCCCCACGCTGTCGTGGGTGCCGGGCCTTTGTGATTTTCCGCGCCGGCATCCCCCACGGCGTAGGACGAGCCCCAGCCGCGAGAAACGCGCTTTGGCGTGTACTTCGTGTACTTTGGGCGCCGCTTACAGCCGCGCGTTGATCGAGATCGGGGCCGGGGCCTCGCTCGCCGCCAGGGCGCCGCACGCGCCATAGACGGTGTTGCGGGTGCCGGTCAGGCGCTGCGCCTCGGCGGCGATCGCGCCCATCATCTCGGTCGAAAGCTCGATCTGGCGCTTGAGGATCTGGGCGTTGACGCTCGAGGCATCGCGCAGGCAGCGGCTCGCCTCGGCGAGCTGCTCGCGCGCCTCGGGGGCCAGCCGCTCGGCCCAGTCGTCCGGCGCCTCGCGCTTCATCCGCGCCACCTCGGCCTCGATCCGGCCGGTGAGGCGCAGCTTGACCGCGGCGATCTCGGGAAGCTCGGGGAAATAGGGGGCCTTGGCCAGCTGCTCGCTTTCCTCCTCCATGATGTGGGTGAGGGACACCATCGCGTCGATGAGCTGCTCGGTCATTATTTGTTACCCTGCTGGAGCTTGATGATCTGGTCGAGCACGACCGGCGCCAGGCCGATCCCGCCCCGGTCGGCGATCGAGGCGCCGAGCTTCTCGGCCATGATGCCGCGGAACATCTCCTCGCCATGGCCGCCGGAGAATTCGCCTTCGCCCTGCGGCACGCTCTCGAGCATGATCTGGGTCATCTGGCCGAGGAACACCGCCTCGAAATTCTTCGCGGTCTCGCGGTTCTTGGCGTCGAGCTTGGGATTGTTCGTGGTGGCCGGGACCTGGGGCCCCGGCGCATTGGTCACGTTCTGCATCACTGTACCTCGATGTCGGCCTGGAGGGCGCCGGCGGTCTTGATCGCCTGAAGGATGGTGATCAGGTCGCGCGGGCTGACGCCCAGCGTGTTGAGCCCGCTCACCAGCGTCTGCAGGCTGGCGCCGTCGATCATGGCGAGGCTGGCGCCGTTGCCGTCATCGACCTGCACATTGGTGCGCGGCACCACCGTGGTCTGGCCGTTGGAGAAGGGCGCGGGCTGCGAGACCTGCGGGCTCTCGGTCACCGTGATGGTCAGGCCGCCCTGGGCGATCGCCACCGGGGTGATGCGGACATCGGCGTTCATCACGACGGTGCCCGAGGCTTCGTTGATCACCACGCGGGCCGGCTGGTCGACCTTGATCTGCAGCTCGCCGATGCGGGTGACCAGGTCGATCACGTTGCCGACGAAGTTCTGGCCCGGGGTCAGTTGCACCGTCGCCGGGTCGAGCACCGTGGCGCTGCCGGGGTACCTGCCGTTGATCGCCGCGGCGATGCGGTCGGCGGTGGCGAAGTCGGGGTTCTTGAGGGCGAGCTTCAGGCTGTTGGCCGAGAGCAGCGAATAGGGAACCTCGCGCTCGATGATCGCGCCGCCGGCGATGCGCGCCGAGGTGGTCACGCCGCGGCTGACATTGGCCGCCGCGCCCTGCGCCTTGAACCCGGAAACGGCGACGTTGCCCTGGGCGACAGCGTAGATCTCGCCGTCGAGGCCGCGCAGCGAGGAGACGATCAGCGTCCCGCCCTGCAGGCTGGTCGCGTCGCCCAGCGCCGAGACCTGGACGTCGATCCGCGAGCCGGAGCGCGAGAAGGGCGGCATCGTCGCGGTGATCGAGACGGCCGCGACGTTCTGCGTCTTCATCTCGGTGCCACGGATGTTCACGCCCATGCGCTCAAGCATCGCCTGCATCGACTCTTCGGTGAACGGCGTGTTGCGTAGCCGGTCGCCCGTGCCGGCCAGGCCGACGACGAGGCCATAGCCTACGAGCTGGTTGTCGCGGACGTTCTCGACATTGATCACATCCTTGATCCGCGTCTGGGCCATTGCCGAGGGCGCTAGCCCCATGCTCAGGAGCAGGGCGATCATGGGAGCGGCGAAGCGCAGCATATAACCCCTGGAACTGGAAAATTTCCGATAATTCTCTTATAGAATGGAGGTAGGCAAAAAGTGCCCGAGGACGAGATTTCGTGCGTATCGAGAACCTGCAAGCGCCCCTGCTGCGTAGCCTGATGGCCGCGCTGCCCAAGGTCGCGTCCGGCTTCTCGGTGAAGGAGGGCGAGGCGCTCGCTGCACCTGCGCCCATGCCGCAGGGCACCGGCGCCGCCCAGGCGCTCAATCCCTCGGTCGCGATGCTCGTCACGCTCGCCGCCGCCGATCCTGCGATCGAGCGTCGCCGCAAGCAGGCAGTCGACGCCCAGCGCGGCATCGACATGCTCGACGGCCTCCACCGCGAGCTCGTCGCAGGCGTCGTCGCCCCCGAGCGGCTGCGCGAGATCGTCGAATGGTCGGAGACCTTCCAGCATTCCGACGACCCCGTGCTGGCCTCGATCCTGTCGGACATCGAGGTGCGCGTCCGAGTCGAGCTCGCCAAACTCGATCTTCGGGCCTGATTCGGGCTCCTGCCTGCCGTTACGGCATCCTCGGCTTTTCCGTTTCAAATCCGAACGTAATTGCATACCCGGTTTTTGGAACCTAGGGAGGCGACAGCGGTTTCGCGTTCGAAAGGGCGATACCGTTTCCCCCATGACCGCCCGGAAGAGCGCGGCATGGAGACCCCCTCGAGGAGAGTATGCCTATGTTGGCTTTGCTGTTGGGGCTCGCTGTCGCAGTCGCCCCTGCACCCCAGTCCGGCGACGCCGTGGTCGGCCGCTGGAAGACCCCGGTCCATAACGGTATCGTCGAGATCTCGCGCTGCGGCGCGTCGATCTGCGGCAAGATCGTCGGATCGGACAAGCTGCGCACCAATCCCAATCTCGCCGATGGCCGGAACAGCGACACCAAGCTGCGCAACCGCCGGCTGATGGGCCTCCAGATCCTGTCCGGCTTCAAGCTGCAGGGCGGCGGCTGGTATGGCGGCAAGATCTACAATGCCGAGGACGGCAAGACCTACAGCGCCGAGATCACCATGACCGGCAACGACCAGCTCAATCTGCGTGGCTGCGTGTTCAAGCCCTTCTGTCGTACCCAGACCTGGACCCGCGTGCGTTAATACGCGTTTCCGAGTTCCAGCGTTCGAGTTCAGTACCGCGTACAAGGATTACCCCATGTCCCCCATCAAGTTTTCGCTCGCCACCGGCAGCGCGCTGATCGCGCTTGCGGGCTTCTCCCAGGCTGCCCATGCCCAGGCCTTCTACCTCCAGGAACAGTCCGCCCGCGGCGCCGGCCGCGCCTTTTCGGGTGAGGCGGCCGACACCGGCTCCGCCTCGATCTGGTGGAACCCCGCCGCGATCGGCGGCATCGAGGACGGGGACGCGACGCTCTCCGCATCGCTGATCCTGCCCCGTGGCGAAGTGGTCGACAACGGCACGCTGATCGTCCGCCCGGGCCAGCCGGCCGCGCCGGTCGGCGGCAACGGCGTCACCCGCAATCCGATCAACAACGGCGTGCTTCCCTCGGGCGCGATCGCCATTCCGATCACCAATCGCATCGCCTTCGGTGTGTCGGTCACCTCGCCCTTCAGCTTCACCACCGACTATCCGGCCGACAGCTGGGCGCGCTACAGCGCCGACAAGACCCGGCTGCGCACGATCGACATCCAGCCGACCGTCGCGATCGCGCCGACCGACTGGCTGCGTCTCGGCATCGGCCTCAACGTCGAATATACCGAAGCGAGCCTCGGCAATGCGCTGCCCAACGTCCTGGCGACGCTGCCCGACGGGCATCAGGAACTGAAGGGCAAGGGTTGGGACACGGGCTGGAGCGCCGGCGCGCAGGTTCACACCGGCCCGATCACCCTCGGCCTGAGCTACAAGTCCTCGATCGAGCATAACCTGACGGGCGATCTCGCGATCACTGGCCTGGTCGGCCCGCTTGCCGGCTCGAACCTCCAGCTTTCGAACGTGACCGCGCGCTTCTTCACGCCGTCGCAGGCGATCGGCGCCGTGCGTTTCGCGGCGACGAGCAAGCTCACGCTCAACGCGCAGGTGGTCCGCTATGGCTGGGACAAGTTCGACGCGATCCGCCTCGGCGTGCCGCTCAACACCGCGATCCCGGAGAATTATCGGACCAGCTGGAGCTATGCCGGCGGCCTCGATTATGCGCTGAGCCCGAAGCTCACGGTCCGCGCCGGCGTCCAGCGCGCGCTCACCCCGACCCGCGACGGCGAGCGGGACGCCCGCGTGCCGGATTCGAACCGCTGGAACTTCGGCCTGGGCGGCAGCTACGCGGCCAGCAAGAAGCTCGCCTTCGATGTCGCCGCCAACTACGTCACCTTCGCCGACGCGCCGATCGACCGGGTGACGGCGGCCTATGCCGGCACTGCGGCGCAGACGCCGATCCTAACCGATGGCGAACTGCGCAATGCGAGCGCGGTGGTGCTCACCGCCGGGGCGCGGTTGAAGTTCTGATATCGTCTGAAGGATCGCGGGGAAGTCGCGCTCAGGCGCGCTTCCTCGAGATCTTCAGGACGTAGCTGATCACCTCGGCCACCGCGGCATAATGCTCCACCGGGATCGGGCGATCCAGGTCGGCGCTGGCATAGAGGGCGCGGGCGAGGGGACGGTTCTCGACGAGCGGGATGTTGTTGTCGGTCGCGATCTCGCGGATCTTGAGCGCGATCGCGTCCACACCCTTCGCAACCACCACCGGTGCGGCCATCTGGCCGTGATCATATTGCAGCGCGACGGCATAGTGGGTCGGGTTGGTGATCACCACGCTCGCCTTGGGCACGTTCTGCATCATGCGGTTGCGCGAGCGCTGCATCTGGATCTGGCGGATCTTGCCCTTGATGTGTGGATCGCCTTCGCTCTGCTTGTGCTCGTCCTTGATCTCCTGGAGGCTCATCCGCATCCGCTTCATGAAGGCGCGGCGCTGCCAGACGAAGTCGAACAGGGCGAGCGCACCCACCAGCATCGCGATCGGGCGCAGCATCGAATAGACGATGCCATGCGTTGCGCTGCCCACCTGCTGCAGGTCGGCGCCCACCATCGAATCCACCGTGGCGGCATGGGGCCATGCCAGATATGCCGCCACGCCGCCGATCAGGCAGAGCTTGGCCAGCGTCTTGGCGAACTCGACCATCGCCTGCTTGCCGAACAGCCGCTTGGCGCCGCTCATCGGATTGAGCTTCGACCATTTGGGCTTCACCCGGCTCCAGCTGAGCATCGGCCGGCCCTGCAGGATGCCGCCGAGCAGCGCGATGCCGAACAAGGTGGCGAGGATCGGGAGCAGGGCAGTGGCGACCGCGCTCATCACACCGGTCGCGAAGTCCTCAGCGCCGGTCGGCTCCATCCGGAAATCGTCGGCGCTACCCCATAGCCGGACGAACAGATTGCCCATCAGCTGCATCGTATAGGCGCCCATGCCCCCCATCACGACGAGCATGGCGATGAACATCGCGGCATGCTTCATCTCGGGGGCCATCGGCACGTCGCCCTTCGCGCGGGCATCCTCCAGCTTCTTGTCTGTAGGATCGTGTGTCTTGTCTTCCTGGTCGCTGTCGCCGGACATCACCAGCCTCCCTGCATCGCGTCACCCATCGCGCGGGCGAAGAAGGTGAGCATGGTGCCGAGCGTGGCGGCGGCCAGGCTGATGCCGAGCAGCAGGTTGAGCGGCTGGGCGATGAAGAAGACCTGGATCGCCGGGGCGACGCGGGCGGAGATGCCGAGCGCGACGTTGAAGACGATGCCGTAGATGAGCAAAGGCGCGGCCAGGCTGAGCCCAAGCGTCATCGAGCGAGTGATCGCCTCGACCGCGAGCATCGCGAAGTCGTGCGCCGGGGGGAGGCCGCCGACCGGGAAGCTCTGATAGCTGTGGACGATCGCGCCCAGCCAGAGATGGTGGACCTGCATGCCCATGCAGACCAGGGCCGCCGCCATGGCGACGAACTTGGAGAGCATCGGCGCGCTGCCGCTCTGCGCGGGATCGAAGATCACTGCGGAGGACAGGCCGATCTGGGTGGAGATCACCGAACCCGCCATCGAGACCGCGAAGAACAGGATCTTGACGATCATGCCCATCGCCAGTCCGGTCATCAGCTCGGCGACCAGCACCGCGGGCAGCGCCGCGCCGGATTCCACCGCCACGCGGGCAGGGGCGCCGACCAGGCCGTACATCGCCGCCGACAGACCGAAGGCGATCAGCAGCCGGACCCGGCCGGGGATCGCCTCGTCGCCGAAGACGGGGAGCAGCATGAGCACTGCGCCGACACGGGCGAAGACGATGAAGAAGGCCGAGGCCTGCAGGGCGAGATCGGGTGGAAGCGTCATCCGCCGGTCACGATCAGGCTGCTGATCTTGGTCATGAAATCGTTCAGGGCCGCGCCGATCGTCGGCAGCATCAGCAGCAGCACCAGCCCCATGGCGAGCAGCTTGGGGACGAAGGTGAGCGTGGTTTCCTGGATCTGCGTCAATGCCTGGAGCAGGCCGATGATGGTGCCCACGATCAGCGAGGTCAGCAGTAGCGGACCCGCGACGGTGAGCACCAGCATCAGCGCGCTCTGCGCCAACTGCATGACCTGTGACGGCAGCATCGTGACTAGGACCGATCCATGTTCGGAGAAAGGCTCGAACTGATCCCCGGCGAGCGCCAGGGACCAGGAGAAGCGGACAGCGCGGTCAGATCTGCATCCGCATGATGTCGGAATAGGCGTTCACCACGCGGTCGCGCACGGCGACCATCGTGTCGAGCGCGGTCTCGGCGGCGCCGATCGCGGTGACGACGTCGATCAGGTCGCCTTTGCCGGCAACCTGCTGGGCCGAGGCCTTTTCGGCGGTGCGAAGCTGGTCGGCGGTGCCGGTGACCATGTCCTCGACCATCGCGCCGAAGCCGCCGGCGCTGCCGCCCGACTTGATCGGGTCGGTCTTGCTGTTGGTACCGCCAATGCCGGCGACGCGGCCATAGGCCGACATCGCATCAAGTGCTCCGATGGACATTCTGTGTATCCCTTACTTGAGGAGGTCGATGGTGCGCATCGTCAGGCTCTTGGCAGCCTCGATGGCATTGAGATTGGCTTCGTAGCTGCGCTGCGCCGCCTTCATGTCGGCCGTCTCGATGAGGCCGTTCACATTGGGCTTGAGGACATAGCCGTCCTTGTCCGCGGCCGGGTGGCCGGGCTGATAGACCTTGGTGAAGTCCGACTTGTCGTTCTCGATCGCCTTGACCTTCACGCCCATGCCGCCGTTCGAGCGATCGACCTCGGCCTTGAAGCTCGCGACGCGGCGGCGATAGGGATCGCCGCCCGGCGTGTCCGAAACCGAGTCCTGGTTCGCCAGATTCTCCGCGATCACGCGCATGCGCAGCGACTGCGCGCGCAGGCCCGAGGCAGAGATGCCGAGCGAGGTCTTGAGGTCCATGATCGTCCTTCCAAGAGGGCCGCGAAGGCCGTTTCCTCCATTGTAGGCAAAAATTGCCGGGGTGGGCGCCGGGCACGGAAAAAAGGTTCCTATAAGTCCTCCTGAAAGGAACACGCATGTCAGTGCTCGAAGGAATTATGGTCGAGATGTCGATCGTGCTGGGCTCGGCCAATGTGCCGATCCGGCAGGTCCTGCAGATGAGCCGTGGCGCGATGATCCCGCTGGAAAGCAGCCAGGATGATCCCTCGCTCGTATATGTGAATGACGAACTGGTCGCGAAGGGCGTCGTCCTGGTCGACGGCGAAGTGATGTCGCTCGAGATCACCGAACTCGTGAAGAAGCAGCGCCACTGATGGATATCCTGTCGATGCTGCGCACCCTGGGTGCGCTGGGGATGGTGCTCGGCATGCTCGCCGGCGCGCTGTGGTTCGTGAAGCGCTATGACGTGAAGCTGCCCGGCCGGGTGTCCAGCACGCGCCGCAAGCGGATCGAGATCGTCGAGCGGCTGTCGGTCGACGCCAAGCGCTCGGTCGCGCTGATCCGTCGCGACGGCATGGAGCATCTCGTGATGTTCGGCCCCGAGGGCCAGTCGACGATCGAGACCGGCATCGCCGCGCCCGAGCCCGTCGAGCCCGAGCTGGTCAAGGCGCCGGAACCGGCCGCGAACCTGGCCGAGGATCTCGCCGCGCTGCGCGGCAACTTCGCCAAGCTGGTCGAGCTGCCCAAGAAGATCGACCTGCCCAAGATCGAGCTTCCGACCAAGTTCGAGCTGCCGGCAGCCGTGCGCCGTGCCGCCAAGACGTCGGCCACCGGCAATGCGCGCGTCACCACCGTGGTCGCCGCCGCTGCTGCCGCCCAGCAGCCGCCGCGTGCCCCGAAGCGGGTCCGCGAGCAGCGCAACACCACGCGGTGGAACCGCGCAGCGGTGCGGGCCGCGCTCGATGCGTAAGCTCCTCGCGGCGGCGGTCGCCGTCCTGATCCTCGCGCCGGCTGAGGCCTATGCCCAGTCCAAGGGCACGACGATCAACATCGGCGGAGCCACCGGTGCCGACGGCGCGCTGTCGGCCAAGGCCATCCAGCTGGTGCTGATGCTGACGGTGCTCAGCCTGGCCCCCGGCCTGCTGATGACCGTCACCAGCTTCACCCGCATGGTGGTGGCGCTGTCGCTGCTGCGCACCGGCATCGGCGCGCCCGGCGTGCCGCCCAACCCGGTGATCATCAGCCTGGCGCTGTTCCTCAGCTTCTTCGTGATGGCGCCGACCTTCAACAAGGCATGGGAACAGGGCGTCGATCCCTATACCAAGGGCAAGATCACCGAGCAGGTCGCCTTCGAGCGGACCGCCGAGCCCTTCAAGAAGTTCATGCTCAGCCAGGTGCGCGACAGCGATCTCAAGCTGTTCGCCGATCTGGGGGGCAAGCCGATCCAGAACCGTGCCGAGACGCCGCTGACCACGCTGGCGCCGGCCTTCATGATCTCGGAGCTGCGCCGCGCCTTCGAGATCGGCTTCCTGCTGCTGCTGCCGTTCCTGGTCATCGACCTGGCGGTGTCGGCGGTGCTGATGGCGATGGGCATGATGATGCTCCCGCCACCAACGATATCCCTGCCGATGAAGATTATCTTCTTCGTGCTGGTGGATGGCTGGGCGCTGGTCGCCGGGTCGCTGGTCAAGAGTTTCGCGACATAGCGCGGAGCGGCCAATGTTCAGGGAAGAAGGGCGGGTGCCGGGGGCGCCCGCCCTTTTTGTTGATGTCCGTCGCGTCATGTTTTTGGTACGGTGGCGGTATGAAGCCGGGACGTCGCATCTCGAAACCGCAAGGGGCCGGGCTGGCAATTCTGCTTCTATGGGGCGCAGCAGCCGCTCTGATTTTTGCGCAGTACCAGGTGCTGAGCAGTTTTGCCGAGGAGTTCAGAACCCAGGCCCGAAGCGGTCACGCCATATTGTACGTTCCCGCTGACAGATGGCGGGTACTCGGGGTGCTCGGACCGCTTGCCCTGATCGCGATCGGCCTCTTCATGCAGCGCAGCCTGCCGTCGGCCTTGCTGCGGAAACTAGGCGGGGTGGGCCTGATCGTCATGGTGCCGGTCACCTTGCTCGCAGTTCTGATCGCGAGCGCCGGGGGGCCGGCCGCCCTCGGAAGCGCCGGCCTGCCAAGCGGCACGCAATATGTGCTGGCCCTCGAGCCCATCCCCACGGATTCCGTGTATACCCTCTACCAGCCGTCCGGCTTCGGGGGCTTCTGGTGGCGGGAGGTCGCTCACCTCGACTATTCGGAAGACGGGCGTTTCATCGGTGGCGAGAAGATCGTCCTGTCGCCAGACGCCAGATGGCTCCTGGTCGCGCGGGCGGGGCTTTGGACCGACTGTTTTCGATTGATCCAAGAAAAGCCAGTCGATTGCGGGATCAGCATTCACCCCAGCTGGATAGATGCGAGCTACGAGACCGACATGCGGGCCCGGTCTCTCGAGATCCAGCGGTTGACCCGATTGGTGCCACCAAAGCCCATCTAGCTTCCGAACTGCACGGAGCGGTCAGCAAAAATGGGCGCCCGTGCCGCAACACGGACGCCCAGTCTGCGTTAAGGTCGAGAATCGCTCAGCCGCGCGCGGCGGGGCTGTCCAGCCAGGCGGAAAGCTCGGCGTAGGAAATCGGATCGTGGAAGGAGACGCCGGCGAATTCGTCGTTGCTCCAGCGCGTGGTGCAGCGGCGCGTCGGCAGGCCCGGGATCATCAGGATCACTTCGCTGTCGGCGCGCAGCGTGCGCTGCAGGCGCAGGCAGGCGCCGCCCTGGGAGAGATCGGCGACGACCACGTCGATCGAGCGGCCAAGCGAGCTGATCCGCGCCGGGATGTCGGCGGCGAAGCGCGGCGAGCGCGGGCGGACCGTCGCCGCCTCGATCTGCGGCTTGCCGAGGATGGCGTTGACGTCGGCGGGGGTATCGAAGCGCACCCCGGCGCGGCCGCCCTTGGTCCAGGCGATCGCCCCGGTCAGCGTCTGGCCGCCGCGCAGCTCCACGCTGATCCGCATCGCCGGCAGCAGCGAGGCGATCGTGTCGATCTGCATGCCGTGCTCGGAGATGTTGCGGACGCGGCAGAGCTGGCCGGGATTGCCCTCATGGCTGAGCTTGCCGACGAGGAGCGTGGCGACCGCCCGCGGGGCACGCTCGATCCACTCTTCGCGAGTCTCGGCTGCGCTGGCGGGGATGGCTTCCACTATGTCCTCGATGAGTAATTGGTCCTGCCTGTTTTATAGGGAGGACGAGCGCCCGGCCGGGCGTTAACCACATAAATTACGTAGTTTACGCAGATGCAGGATTTTAGGCGGGCGTAGCCTGGGTGATCGCGACCTTGCGCACCACGCCGGCGCCGAACGCCTCGGGCGCGGCGGCTTCGACGACCTTGCGGAACTGGTCGAGGCTGGGCAGCAGCCCGTCCTTGCCGGCCGCCAGCGGCGTCTTGAAGGTACGCATGTTGATCGCGTGCAGCAGCAACGGCAGGCGCTTGGTCACCTCCGGCGACTTGTCCCTGGGAACCTCGAGGTTGAACTGGAACTGGACATAGCCGGTCAGTCGCCCGTCCTCGGCCGAGACCAAGGGCGCGAGCAGCTTGTCGACCGGCACGAACGCCGTCTCCACTTCTTCTTCCGCCGATGCCTTGGCGGCCTGGGCGGGGCGGGGGCCGAGCACCACCAGCGTGGCGAGCGCGGCACCGCCGCCCAAGCCGAGACCGGCCAGCACCACGACGATCAGGAACAGCATCTTCTTCATGGTGCGATACTCAGAACTTGAAGCTGCTGTCGGTCGGGAGCGACGAGGCCTCCGCCTTCAGGACGATGGTGATCCGCCGGTTCTCCGGCCGATCGGGCTGGCCCGGGAAGACCGGGCGGGTGCCGCCCATGGCGACGATCTCGGCGAAGCGGTCGGGCGTCATGCCCGATGCGATCATCGCCTGGCGCGCGGCAAGGGCGCGGGCGCCCGAGAGCTGCCAGTTGGCATCGCTCTGGCCGCCGCCGGAGGCATCGGTATGCCCCTCGATCGCGATCTGGCCGCCCTGCTGGGCGAGCTTGGCCGCGGTCTTGGCGAGCAGCGAGCGGGCAAAGGGATTGAGCTCGGCGGTACCGGGACGGAACATCGACTGCTTGTCGGTGTCCATCAGCGTGATGCGCATGCCGCTGCGATCGGATTCGAGCTGCACGTTCTTGCGGCCCTGGTCCTGCGGCACGCTGTCGAGCGCGACCTGCAGCTCGCTGGCGAGGACGCGCATCGAGGTGTCGGGCACATTGGCGGTGCCGCCGCGCGAGGCGCCGTTGGTCGCCGCCTCGGTGGTCGGGGTGCCGTTGGCGCGGCTGCTGTCATTCGACGAGCGGCGGGCCTGGCCGCCGGCGCCTTCGGACGTGCCCATGACCGGGGTCGAGGGCGCGGTGTCCGAGATGGTCGGCGAGAAATAGGCGGCAAGGCCCTTCAGCCGCTGCTTGTCGGGGTTGGCGATCAGCCAGAGCAGCATGAAGAACGCCATCATCGCGGTCACGAAGTCGGCGTATGCGACCTTCCAGGCGCCGCCGTGATGGCCGCCGGCGACCTTCTTGACCCGCTTTATGACGATCGGGCGGTCATTTGGAATCGAAGCCATGCCACTTACCCCCGAAGCTTTCGTTCATCGACAGCGCGTCGCGCAGCCGTTCCTGCACCTCGGCGAGGCGGACGTGGTTGACGGCGCTCAGCGAGTCCTCGCCACCGGCGATCCGCTCGAGCAGATTCGCACACTCGTCGGTGTGCTGGATCAGATAGTCGAACGACTGGAGCTGCTCGATATGGTCGTGCGCGAACTGTTCGTCGGCGACGAGCACCTCGGCCAGCCGCTCGAGCATCTCGCGCATCTCGCGCAACTCGCTGGCGATCACGCTGTGGAGCATGCTCGCATGGGGGTCGTAGCCGGGCAGCGGCTCGGCCTGAAAGGGCTGGGCGGGCACGGGCATACACGACATCAGAAAAGCTCCAGGTCTCCGCCGGCGGGCGGCAGGTTGACGGGGACGGGCGGGCGATCGGGAACGCGGTCCGCCACCTTGGTGCAGCGGCTCTTGCCCTCGTGGGGCAGGAACTCGACCTTGCGCGCCGAAGTGCCGCCGAGATCGGTGTGCGCGACCTCGATGCCTTCGTCCGCCATGAAGCGGCGCGCGAACGCCGCGTTCGCGGTCCCGATGCCGCCCAGACCGGAAACGATGTTGCCGCCGCCATACAGATGAGCCTTCAGCCGGGTGCGCATCGCGCCCCGCGCCATCAGCCCATTGATGAGAAGCTCCATGGCATGAACGCCATAGCGCTGCATGTCTCCGGCGGAGACGCGCTGGTCCGCGCCCGGTTCGCCGAGGAGGAAGTGGTTCATCCCACCCACCTTGGCCACGGGATCGTAGAGACATGCGGCGACACAGCTGCCGAGCAGCGTCGAAACGACGACGCCTGGTTCGGCCACGATCGCATTCTCCCCCTGGACGATCGAGACGCGGCGCATCAGGTCAGCTCGCCGAAGACGCGCTCGATCTTCTCCTTCAGCGCCGCCGGCGCGAAGGGCTTCACGACATAGTTGTTCACGCCAAGGGCCGCGGCCTTCTGGACGATCTCCTTGTCCGACGAGCCGGTGAGCATGATGAACACCGTCTTGCCGATCACCGCGTCGGTGCGGACCGCTTCCAGGAACTGGAGGCCGTCCATTTCCGGCATGTTGTAATCGGAGATGATCAGATGGACGCGGTCAGCCTTGACCGCCGCCAGCGCTTCCGGGGCGCTGGGCTTGTCACGCACGTCCTTGAACCCGAGATCCTGTAGCGCGCGACGGATCATCGCGCGCATGCTGGTCTGGTCATCGACCACCATCACCTTGATCGCTGCAGCAGCAGGCATCAGACGCTCCCAATCTTCTCTCGGCAGGCCTTGAGGATCGCCTCAGGCATGCCCGACAAACCAACTTCATGTTCCACCGCACCCAGCTCCTTTGCCGAGCGCGGCATTCCCCAGACCACGCAGGTTTCCCTGCTCTGGCCCAAAGTGCGGGCCCCGGCCTGGCGCATGGCCAGCAGGCCCTGCGCACCATCGGCACCCATGCCGGTGAGGATCACGCCCACCGCGGCTTTGCCGAGCGGCGCCACCGAGTTGAACAGCGTGTCCACCGAGGGCCGGTGGCCGGAGACGGGGTCGCCGTCCCGCAGCTTGATATGGCCACGGATGCCGCCGCGCAGCTCCATGTGGCGCTGCCCCCCAGGAGCAATATAGACGGTTCCCGGCAGGACCGGCGCGCCATCCGTAGCTTCCACAACCTGGACCCGGCATTCGCCGTTCAGCCGCTCCGCGAAATTGCGGGTGAAAGCGGCCGGCATGTGCTGGACGATCAGCACCGGCGGGCAGTTCTCCGGCAGGGCCGGCAGCAGCGAGAACAGCGCCTCGACGCCGCCCGTGGACGAGCCGATCGCGATGATCCGCTCGCCGACCGCGCCGGCGGCGATGGTCGGCTGGACGGGCAGGCGCTGCGGCCCGGCGCGGGCGACCGAACGGGCAGCCGCCTTCACCTTCTCGCAGAGCAGCACCGCGTCGCGCTCGATGTCCTCGGGCGTGCCGCTGGGCTTGGTGACATAGTCGACCGCACCCAGGCGGAGCGCCTCGATCGTCACTTCCGCGCCGCGGGCGGTCAGCGTCGAGCACATTACCACCGGCATCGGCCGGAGGCGCATGATGCGCTCGAGGAACGACAGCCCGTCCATTCCCGGCATCTCGACGTCGAGCGTCAGCACGTCGGGGTTGAGCGTCTTGATCATCTCCCGCGCCGCGAACGGCTCGGGGGCCATGCCGACCACCTCGATCGCCGGATCGGCGGAGAGCATGCGGTTGAGCGTCGCGCGCATCGAGGCGCTGTCGTCGACGATCAGCGTGCGTACCGGCGCCATCAGTGTATCTCCGGCTTCTGGTAGATGGTGTGCCCGCAGGAACGCATGTGGCGTGCCGCCGGGCCAATCAGCCGCTCGGAATGACCGATGTACAGGTGCGCGCCCGGAGCCAGCTGGTTGACGAAGCCCGCCTCCAGCTCTTCCTTCGCGGGATCCCCGAAATAGATCATCACGTTGCGGCAGAAGATCACGTCGTACGCGGCCTTGAGCGGCCAGGGCTCGAAGAGGTTGAGCACCTTGGCCGTCACCAGCGAACGCGCCTCGTCGGCCATCTGGTAGCCGCCCTGCACGGGCTTCATCCAGGTGGAGCGATAGGGCTCGGGCACGGCTTCGGCGACGTTGTCGGCATAGAAGCCGCGACGCACCGATTCCACCACGTGCGGCGCGATGTCGGTCGCCAGCAGGCGGACATCGGCGTTGCGCAGCCAGGTGGCCGACGTGCGGTCCGTCCCCAGCAGGCACATGGCGATCGTGTAGACCTCCTCGCCCGACGAGCAGCCCGCCGACCAGATCCGGATCGGACCCTGCTTGCGCTTGAGCACGGGCAGGACGGTCTCGCGGAAATGATCGAAGTGATGCGGTTCGCGGAAGAAATGCGTGTGGTTCGTGGTCAGCGCCACCACCATCGCATGGCGTTCCACCGGGTCGCTCTGCACGAGCGCGACATATTCGGAGAACTTGGCCAGGCCATGCTCGCGCAGCCGGCGCCCAAGGCGCGACTGGACGAGCGTGGTCTTCGCCTCGCTCAACGCGATGCGCGCATCCTCGTGCATGATCGCGGCGATGGCGGCGAAGTCGCGGGGCGTGAGCTCCGCGTTGCTCGCTGCCGACATGGCCGATGCGACGCCGGCAGGCGCCAGGGCGCCCCCGGCGGCGGTCACGCTGCGAGATCCAGATGCTTGGTCAGGCTCAGCGCGTCGAGGTCGAGCAGCAGCACCATGGTGCCCTTCTCGTCCCGCGTGCCGTCCTTCTGGCGCGTGGCGATGCGGACCAGGCCGGCGATCACGCTCGGCTCGATCGTCTCGACCTCGGGGGCCGGCTGGATCTCGGTCTCGCCGATCGCGACGATGTCGTTGACTTCGTCGACCAGGAAGCCGGCCTGCTTGCCCGCGATGTTGACGACCAGCACGCACGAGCGGGCGTGGATCGCGCTCGGCTCCCAGCCCAGGCGTTCGGCAAGGCCGACCACCGGGATCACGTTGCCGCGCAGGTTGGTCACGCCCTTGATGAAGCCCGGAACGTTGGGGAGCGGCGTCGGCTCGTCCCATTCACGGATTTCGATCAGCGCGCGCATGTCGATCCCGAAGGTCTGCTGGGCGAGCGAGAAGGTAACGATCTTGCGGTCGGTACCGGCGTTGTCGTTGGTGGTGGTCATGCTGCCATTCCTTTGGGCGTGTAGCGGTTGGTGGAGGCGACGAGCGCCTCGATGTCGAGGATCAGTGCGATCGAGCCGTCACCCAGGATGGTGGCGCCGCCCAGGCCGCGGATCGGGTGCAGGTTCTGGTCGAGGCTCTTGATCACCACTTCGCGGCGGTCGTCGATCGTATCGACCACCAGGCCGACCTTGCCGTGCGCCTCGCTCTCGACGATCACGACGAGGCTGTCCTCGACCGCGCGGTCGTCGTTGAGGCCGAAGATCTCGGTCGCACGCTTCACCGGCACATATTCGCCGCGCATGTCGATCACTTCGCTGTCCGGCGAGGTGCGCTTCACCTGGCCCGGCTCGGGCTGGACCGTCTCGAGCACATGCGCGAGCGGCAGCACGAAGCGCTGGCCGGCGAGGCGGACGATCATGCCGTCCAGGATCGCCAGGGTGAGCGGCAGGATCATCGTGAAGGTGGTGCCTTCGCCCGGGACCGAGTGGATTTCCACGCGGCCGCCCAGCGCCTCGACGTTCGAGCGGACCACGTCCATGCCCACGCCGCGACCCGAGATGTTCGAGATCGTCTCCGCGGTCGAGAAGCCCGGCGCGCAGATCAGCTGGTCGATCTCTTCATTGGAGAGGACCGCATCGGCGCTGATGATGCCCTTCTCGATCGCCTTGGCCTTGACGCGCTCGCGGTTGATGCCGCGGCCATTGTCCTGGACGCGCACGAAGATGCGGGCGCCGCGCTGTTCGGCCGAGAGCTTGATCGTGCCGGCCGGATCCTTGCCCGCCGCGATGCGCTCTTCGGCGCTCTCGAGGCCATGGTCCGCGGCGTTGCGGATCATGTGGGTCAGCGGATCGCCGATCTTCTCGATCACGCCCTTGTCGACTTCGGTGGTCTCACCGTACGTCTCGAGGTTGATCGTCTTGCCGGTCTCGACCGAGAGGTCGCGCAGCATGCGCGGCACGCGGCTGAAGGCCTGCTTGATCGGCTGGGCGCGCAGCGACATGACATTGTCCTGGATCTGGCGCGTCAGGCGGGCCAGTTCCGGGAGTTCCACGCGCTGGCGATCGGCCGGCGACAGCCGGTCGGCCAGGATCGAGTTGCGGATCACCAGCTCGCCGACCAGGTTGAGCAGCAGGTCGAGCTTGCCGAGATCCACGCGGATCGTCTGCTGGGCCGCATCGCCGCCTGCCTTGGGGGCGATGGAGGGCGTCTCGACGCTGCCGATCGGCGGCGAGGCCGCGGCGATCGTCTCGACGACGCGCTGCATCTCGGCGGCGAAGTCCTCGATCGGAGCGCTCACCGGCACGAAGCCGAACTCGTCGGCGCCGGTGTCGGCGGCGGGCGCCTCGGCCACCGGCGCGACGGCCGGGGCAGGGGCCTCGTCACGGCGGACCTCGACGACCGAATCCGGTGCGACGAAGTCGAAGCAGTCGTTGATGTCGCCCTCGGAGATCTCGCCCGGAACGCGCAGCGTCCAGGTGAAATAGGCGTCCTCGGGATCGAGGTCGCGCAGCGGCGGCACCGTCTCGGTGTCGACCGAGAGGATCTCGGCACCGAGCGTCTCCAGCTCGCGGATGATCAGCAGCGGCTCGCCGGCATTGGCCAGCGCGGCGCGCGACGGCTTGAAGGTGACGATCCACGCGGCGTCCGCGGCCGGAGCCTCGGCGGGCGCGTCGAAATCGTCGAGCGAGACGGCCATCGGCACGAAGCCGAACTCGTCCGCTTCCTCGGCGGCGGCGGGTGCAGCCGGAGCCTCGACCGCTGCCGCTACGGGCGCAGGGGCCGGGGCAGCGGCGGGCGCGCCGTCATCGGCACCCTTGTTGGCGAGAACCTGCTCGAGCGCGGCCAGCGCGGCCTCGTCGGCCGGGCGCGGGGCCAGGCCCTTGGCGGATTCGACATGGTCCGTCAGGATGTCGAAGGCGCTCAGCATGACCTTGACCACGCCGGGGCTCGGCGGGATCTTGCCGCCGCGCACTTCGTCGAGGACATTCTCGAACTTGTGCGCGAAGGCGGTCAGGTCGGCATGGCCGAACGCGCCGGCGCCGCCCTTGATCGAGTGGACCGCGCGGAACACGCCCGCGATGACTTCGGCCGAGACGTCGCCGGCCTGCATGGCCGAAAGGCCCTGCTCGGCGGTCACCAGACCTTCGGCGCATTCTTCGAAGAAGATCGCCTGGATTTCGTCGAGTTCGTCGCTCACGGGCACACGCGGCGGATGGCCGCCCCCAGCTTGGTGGCTTCGAACGGCTTGGTGATCCAGCCGGTCGCGCCGGCCGAACGGGCACGCGACTTCTTCTCGTCCGAGAATTCGGTCGAAAGAACCAGGATCGGCGTGCCGCGGAACTCGTTCAGCGCACGCACCGCCTCGATCAGTTCGAATCCGTCCATCTTCGGCATGTTGATGTCGGTGATGAGCAGGTCGGGCTTCACCTCGTGCATGCGCTCGAGGCCGTGCTCGCCGTCATTGGCGCTCTCGATGCGAAAGCCCTGCGCGGTCAGCGACGTCTTGAGCAGCATGCGCATGCTCGCCGAATCGTCGACGGTAAGGATCAACTTGCTCACTGGACGTCTCCGGTATCGAGGCCGACCGCCGCAGCCAGCTGGCAGCGGTTCACGCGATCGACAAATGCAGGGCTGGGGTTGGCAATACGGAATAGCTGACCGTTGCTCGCGGCCTCGGCGCGCGCGGCGACGAGGAGCTGGAGGACGGCCTGGCCGACGCTCTCGACTTCCGACGCGTCGATTTCGATCGTGTCGTCGAGGTCCGCGGCGAGCACGAGGCGCACACGCAGATCTTCGGCCGTAACGGTGGTGCCATGGGCGGGAAGGCGCAGCGCGCGCTCCTCGGCGTCAGGCAGCTGCAGGGGCTGGTCCATTCTTGGCCTCGTCAAGTGCGGTTTCGAGTTGCTGGAAGGTCGGCGAATAGGCCGACGGGGTCATGCGGCGGGCGATCTCGATCGCCACCTGGACCGGCTGGTTCTGGGCGTAGGCGACGATCGCCGTCTTCACGACCTGGAAGGGCTTGTGGTCGGCATCGATTGTCTCGAGCAGCTTGGAGGCGAGAGGACCCACCACGCAGTAGCTCAGCAGAACGCCCAGGAAGGTACCGACGAGCGCGCCGCCGATCATCGCGCCGAGGATCTCGGTCGGCTGATCGATCGAGCCCATGGTCTTGATGACGCCCAGAACCGCGGCGACGATGCCGATCGCGGGCAGGCCGTCGGCCATGATCTGCAGCGCGTGCTGCGGGCCGGCCTCTTCGTGGTGATGCTTCTCGATGTCCGCGTCCATCGCGGCCTCGATCTGATGCGGATCCTCGAAGTTGACCGTCATCATGCGCAGATAGTCGCAGATGAACTCGATCAGGTGATGGTCCTTGAGCAGGCGCGGATAGGGTGTGAAGAGATTGCTCTCCTCGGGCTTGTCCAGATGCGGCTCGAGCGCCGTGGCACCACCCTTCTTGAAGGTGGAGAGCACGGTGAACATCAGGGTGAGCAGGTCCTTATAGTCCTGCGCCTTCCATTTGCCGCCCTTGAACGAGCGCATGATGCCCGCGCCGGCCTTCTTCACCGTCGACATCGAATTGGCGACGATGAAGGCCCCGATGGAGGCCCCAGCGATCGCCATCATCTCGTGCGGCAACGCATGCGAGATGATCTCGAACTTGCCGCCCGACATCATGAAGCTGCCGAACACGCAAACGAGAATGATGATGAAACCTACGCCGTTTAGCATGGCGGTTCGCCCGATGTCCCTGTTGTTTCCAGAATTATAGGAAGGATTTGCCGGTGCGGTGCGCCCGCACCGGCAAATTGGTTAAGCCGCGGCCGCGGTGCGGTCCTGCCAGTCGATGACGGCCAGGTAGTTGCGCAGCCGGTTGGTCTCGAGCGCGTCGAGCAGCTTGTTGTTGTGCCAGGGCACGATCATCTCGGCGAGCGCCGGCGCCCAGGGCGCCGAGCTGTCGAACAGGACGCCCAGGCCGAACACGGCGGGCACATGCGCCCAGGCGAGCGGACGCTCCTCGGTACGCGCCTCATCGAGGAAGTCCTCGACCGCGGTCAGCACGCCGTTACGGGGGCCGCCTTCGTGCAGTGCCCAGGCGAAGCTGCCGCAGCCGCGGAAGCCGCGATCCTTGTGCAGCTGCGGATCGCCGAGGGTCACGCCCGCTTCGTAGCTATAGGGGTGACGATGCTCGGCCGGAATACGGTCAGGCGCATAATAGCAGTCGCGGCGGGCGCAGGGCCAGGAGACGTCGTGCATGAGCGCGAACAGGTGCTTGCCGTCGCGGAGCGCCAGCCGGTTGGCGATGCGGAGCTCCTCGATCACGGTGTAGTAATTGTGATCGCCGTCGATCACCCAGGCGTCGATGTTCGACAGCTTGGGCATCGCGTCATGGCTGGCTTCCGGCATGTGGCGCACCTCGGGGGTCTGCGCCACCCAGGCGAGGAACTCGTTCTTGGGCGCCGGATCGATGCTGGTCAGGCTGCCGCCGGCCACGCGGGCATAGGCGGCGAGCTGCTGCGAGGTGCCACCGAACTCGGCGCCGACTTCGGCGATGTGGCGGACGCCGGCGATCTGCAGGGCGTGGAGGATGATGTCCGAGAATTCCGACATGGAATGGATCAGAAGGGTCATGCGTGGGCTCCTGCGAAGATGTGGGGGGCAGTCTGGGGCACCGCGGCCTGGCGCGCGGCAATCGGGCGGAACACGAGCGCGAGCATCATCGGCCGGTCCCCCTGCCGCGGCGGCGGCGGGACCATCATGAAGCCGAACTCGTTCTCGCAGCGGAAAAGATGCGGGGCGACCTGCTCCATGCCCTCGAGCGAGGGCAGGGCATCGATCTCCTGGTTGCCATCGGCGTGCTGCTTGTCGCTGAGGAAGCGATCGACCGGCATGAAGCTGGCGCTTTCGACCTGCACATAATCGTAAAGCTGGCCGAACTGGACGCCCACCGAGAAGCGGCTGTCGCCGATCGGGATAGGCGCCAGATAATAGCCGTCATGCGTCGGGGTGGCGGTGACCTTGCCCGTCGAGACCTGGTTGCCGTCGGCGACGATAAGCGGCAGCGCGATCGAATTGTCGACGAAGTCCTGGTATTTGAGCGGCATGGCGAAGCGGCGCTGGGCAAGCAGGCTGAGCTTCACAGCCAGGCCCTCGCCGTGCAACTCGGCCGGCAGGTACATCCGGTCCGCGCCCTTCATGTAGGACAGTCCGCGCTGGCGCAGGCTTTTCTTCGCGACGCTGGCGTCGAACAGCGAGACGGTGTTGTCCACGCCCAGGTTGATGTCGTGCTCGAACTCGCCGAGCACCGCGAGTTCGGCCTCCAGCGGCACGTACATCAGCCGGCCGAGCACCGCGGCGGCACCGCGGCGCCACATCATCGTCTCGTGTGGCGCCCGCGCGGCGCGGATCGTCACGCTGCCTTCGTCGCGCACGAAGCGAAGGCAGCCGGCCTGCACCGCCTCGCGGACCGTGGACTGGCGCGACTTGATCGAGTTGCCGCGGCGGATCGAGGTGCCGTCCTTCTCGTAATCGACGACCGAACCCTGGGCGGCGGTGCAGAGCTGCTCGAGCACCGCGACGTTCGCGCACAGCGATTCGAGCGCGGCGCAGTCATAATCGTCGTGGCCGATGAAGCCCTTCTTGTCCAAGCCGCTGCGCGACTGCTCGCGCAGCACCAGGTAGCGGCCGGCGATCTTCACCTCGAGGGCGCGGGCAAGCACCGCTTCGATGTCGTTCTGGACCGAGCCGTTATAGCCCAGGTCGACCAGCATGAGCGTGTCGCCCCTGGCCGGGTTAACCGCCTTGCGGACATGCGCGACCATGCGCTCCCCAAAGGCACGCGAGGCCGCGGTGATGCGGCGCATGCGCTGGGGATCCTGCACGGCCTTGAGAAAGGCGGGCGGGCGTCCATGATCCTTGACCAGCTTGGCGGCTTCTGCTGCCGGGAACAGCAGCTGTTTCGCGACCACGTTGAGATCGCTCATGATCTCGCGCTGGAGATAGTTCTCGACGGTCTTGGCATCGGTCAGCGAAGAGGCGGTGCCGGTGAAGCGGCTGATCTCCACGGCATGGCCAGTGCCGCCGCGCGCCTCGTGAACGAGCTGGGGCAGATAGCCGTCGCGCATCAGGAACACCGCATGGACCTTGCCGCCATTCTGTGCCTGGAGCGCGGCGGCCTCGTCGGCCAGCCAGCGATCGAAGCCGTGCAGCACCGGGCCGAGCGTGGTGTAGCCGAGCACTTCCGCCGCGTTGTCGAGCTGCGGCTCATGAGCCGCGATTGTCGCGCGGTGTGGCTGATGGGTGAGGGCGGTGCGCTCCTCGGTGGGGTGAAAGATCGCGCTGATCGCGCTTTCCAGGCGGATGCGCTGCTCGCTGCCTTCGGTGAACTGCTTGAGGTGCAGCGTGTTCACGCCGAAAGGGGCGACGCCGTCGACATCGGCCTTCTTGTTGTCGCCGATGTGCAGGATCTTCTCCGGCGCGATCTTGAGCGCCCTGAGCACCGGCTCGTACAGGCCCTCGCTCTTCGCCTTGCCATAGAAGGACGAGCAGAAGATGCGACTGATCAGGCCGGCGACTTCCTCGCCCGCCGCCGCAGCGATCAGGCCGCGCAGCTGCTTCTCGTCGAGATAGGTGTCGGAGACGATGATCGTCTCGATGCCGCGGGCCCTGGCTGCGCGCATCAGCTCGACCGTCGGCTGGAAGGCGAAGCAGTGCCGCGCCTCGGCATCGAGCTCGTCGCGCACCGCGACCGCGCGCTCGGCTGCGCTCGCGTTCGGCAGCAGCTCGGCATAGATTTCGTCGATATGGACTTCGTTGCGGCGGTGGCGGACCGCGGCGGTGCTCCGCGCGGTCTGCTCGGCCCAGCCGCGCTGAAGCAGATTGGCTTCGCCAAGCGCGCCGAACAGGTCGCGCGGGGCGTGCACGTCGCGCCACAGCAGCGTGTCGAAGCAGTCGAGCGAGAGCAAGGTCACGCCCGGATACGCATCGAGCGCGGTCGGTAGCGCGTGCGGAAGGATGGTGTTGGCCAATGATTTTCCCCGGATGCGCGCCCGCATTTCGGAGGGCGCACTAATCTTATAGGATGCGCGCGCCCGGAACGTTCGCAATCGTCCTAGAATGAAGGGTCAAGCAAATGGAGCGAGCATGACCCTTAGTGCCTATCAGGCGGCCCGTGCCCGGGCCGAAACGCCGCGCTCGGCAGAGCTCAGGCTGTTGGGTGAGATCACTGGCGAGATGATGGAAGCGGAAGAGCGGGGCGCGAAGGGCGCGCTGCTGATGCCGTCGCTGCATCGCAACCGTGAGATGTGGAACGCCTTCAGCAACGATTGCAACGATCCCAACAACGGCCTGCCGCGCGATTTGCGCGCGCAGATCGTCTCGCTCGGCCTCTGGGTCGATCGCTTCACCAGCGACGTGATCGCCGGTCGCGAGCGTATCCGCGAGCTGATCGAAGTGAACCGGATGATCATGGAAGGCCTGCGCGTTCCGCAACGCGTCGCCGCCTGATCCCGCGATCCGGCTGAAGAAAAAAGGGCGCCCGGCGAAAGCCGCGGCGCCCTTTTTCGTTGGCCCGGATTCCGGCTAGGCACGGCGGATGCACATCGCCGCCTTCACCTGGTTCCTTCTCGTCAATTTCTGGACGATCCTGCGGTTCTGGCAGGACAAAAGGCGTGCGATCGCCGGCGCGCGGCGCATTCCCGAAGCCGATCTGCTCGGCCTGGCCCTGATCGGCGGCTCGCCGGGCGCGTTCGCGGCGCGGCGGCTGTTCCGCCACAAGACCCGCAAGCAGCCCTTTACGACCCGGCTCTGGCTGATCGCGTTGGCGCAGCTTGGATTTGGAGCAGCTATCCTCGCCTGGGCTTTATCGAAATGATCAGGCGGCCTGGTCGTCGACTATCGCGCGAAGGATCCGGGCCGGGTTCCCCCCCGACCAGCACGTTCGGCGGCACGTCCCGCGTCACCACCGAGCCCGCGGCCACGACCGAATTCTCACCGATCGTCACGCCGCCCAGGATCGTCGCGCCGGTGGCGATCCAGACGTTCGATCCGATTGAAATCGGCTTCCCGATCGTGACCGAACGACGGGTGGCCGGATCGAGCGGATGGCCCGAGGTGATGATGCTCACATTCGGCCCGATCATCACCTTGTCGCCGATATCGATGCCGCCTAGATCGTAGAGCGTGCAGTTCTGATTGATGAAGACATTCCGGCCGATACGGGTCTCGCTGCCGCCCGAGGCGTAGAAGGGCGGGAGTAGCAGGAAGCCGTCGTCCAGCGATTGGCCGATGAGCTCGCCGAACAGCGCCCGCACCTCGGCAGCGTCGTCGAAGGTCAGGCGGTTGATCCGTGCGGCGAGGGCCATCGCCCGCTTGGTTGCCGCCACCATCGCGGCGGATTCGGGCGTCTTCGCAGCAATGACACGCGTGTGTTCCTCCTGCGACACGTGTTACCTCCTTCGATCCTGCGGCGCTGGCCCGGCTGGATAGACGCAGGCAGCGGATCGGCCTAGGCGGCACCCACAGAAAAGGGGCGCCCCGGCCGAAGCCGGGACGCCCCTTTTTCTTGCGTTGGGGGCAGGGCTCAGAAGCTGGCCCAGTCGTCCCCGCCATCCATCGCGGCGGCAGGAAGCGCCTTCACCGGCGAGACATAGCCGGCCTTCTTCGCGGCCGGCTTCGGCGCCCGGGTAGCGGGCGTCGGGGTCGGGCGCATCGCCGGGCGCACCGCAGTGGCGGCGCCGACGGTGAAGCGGCTGGCCTGCTCCGAAAGCGCATTCACTTCCGTGTTCAGGTTGCGCGCGGCGGCCGAGGTCTGCTCGACCATCGCGGCGTTCTGCTGGGTCGACTGATCCATCGTGCCGATCGCGGTGCTGATCTGGGTGATCGCAGCCGACTGGGCCTGGTTGTCCGCGGCCATCTCCGCGAGCAGCGTGTGCACTTCGCCCACGTCGCTCGAGATGTTGGCCAGGGCGCCATCGACCTTCTGCACCGCATCCACGGCCGAGACGATGTCGGTCTGGGTCGCAGTCAGCTGGTCGCGGGCGCGGCCGGCCTCTTCCTCGGCGCGCATCGCCAGGGCCGAGACGAGATCGGCGACCACGGCGAAGCCGCGGCCCGCCTCACCGGCGCGGCCTGCTTCGACGGCGGCGTTCATCGCGAGAACGCGCGTCTGGAAGGCGATCTTGTCGAGACCTTCGATGACGCTGTCGATGCCCTTGGCGCTGTCGCTGACGCGGGTCATCGCCTGCATCGCCTCGTCGGCGATCGCGCGGCCGCCCGAGACGGTGCTGATCGCGCCGTCCGCACGCTCCACGGTGCGGCCGGCCGAGCCCGCCATCACCTTCAGGCGCTGGTCCATCTGGCTGATCGCGGCCGAGGTCTCCTCGAGCGACGCAGCGTTGCTCTCGGTCCGGCGCGCCAGGTCTTCCGAGGCCTGGGCGATCTCGGTCGAGCCGGTGTTGATCGTCGCGGCCGATTCCATCACCGAGCCGATCAGCGTGCGCAGGCTGCTGACCGCTTCGTTGAAGTTGGTCTTGAGCTGGATGTACTCGCCCGGGAACTCGCGGGTGATCGAAGCGGTCAGGTCACCCTTGGCGAGGTCGCCGAGATTGTCACCGAGCGTCTCGACGACCATCTTCTGCTCCGCATCGGCCTTGGCCTTGGCGGCGGCGGCGGCTTCCTGGGCCTGGGCGGCGTCGCGGAAGACGAGGACGGTCTTGGCCATGTCGCCCAGCTCGTCGCCGCGATCGGTGCCCGGCACCTCGACGCGGTTGTTGCCGCCGGCAAGGGAGCGCATGGTGTCCTGCAGGCGTGCGAGCGGCTGGGTGATCCCGGCGCGCGAGACGATGAAGGCCACGCCCAGCGCGAGCAGGGTCGAGATGATGCTGATCGTCAGCATCAGCGTCGAGGTCGCGTCGGCCGAGTCCGAAAGCGTGTCCGATTCCTTCTTGCCGTCGGCGATGATCGCGTCGTTGAACTTGACCATGTCCGCCGCGAGCGCGTTCATCAGCGGGTCCATCTCGGCGAGCGTTGAGCGGGCACTGTCGTTGTCGTTGCGCAGGCCGAACTGGATGGCGCGGGCGGCCAGTTCATGGACCTTGGCCATCCGCGTGCGGAAGTCCTCGATCTGCGGCTTCAGTTCCGGCTGGAGCTGCACCGCGTTGTCGAACAGCTTGTTGGCCGAATCGAAGCTTGCCTGCTCCTTGCCGACCGTCTCGCGCGCTTCCCTGGAGGCGCCGTCATAAGCGAGCGCGCGATAGGCGGCGTAGGCGATGTCGGTGCCGCGGCGATTGGCGCGGGCCATCGCGGTGGAAACGGGCATCTGTTCTTCGACCAGCGTCGAATATTTCGCAGTGATCGAGTCGAGCGAATTGGTGCCGAACAGCGATACGGCGAAACCCACGCCCGCGATCATGATCACGAGCGCGAGGATCTTTGTTGGAATCTTGAACTTCGCGAGAAGGTTCATCTCTTTACTCCTGCGAAGAAGCGAGCCCCCCGGGGCTCGCTTCCTCAGTTTACTTTGAAAAGGATGCTTGCTGTCGTCAGAACGACGTCCAGTCGTCGTCGCCACCACTGGCAACAGCTGTGGTGATGGGCAGCGCCTTCACCGGGGAAACATAGGTCGCGTTCTTCTTGGCGACCGGCTTGGCCGGGCGCGAAGGGGTGGGAGTGGGGGCTGGGCGCATCGCCGGGCGGGCTGCAGTTGCGGCGCCGACGGTGAAGCGGCTGGCCTGCTCGGCGAGCGAGCTGACTTCCGAGCTCAGGTTGCGCGCGGCGGCGGAGGTCTGCTCGACCATCGCGGCATTCTGCTGCGTGCCCTGGTCCATCACGCCGATCGCGGCGCTGATCTGGGTGATCGCGGTCGACTGGGCCTGGTTGTCCGTCGCCATCTCCGCGAGCAGCGAGTGCACCTCGCTCACATCGCCCGAGATGTTGGCGAGCGCGCCATCGACCTTCTCGACCATCTCCACCGCGGCGACGATGTCGGTCTGGGTCGCGGTCAGCTGGTCGCGAGCGCGGCCGGCTTCCTCCTCGGCGCGCATCGCCAGGGCCGAGACGAGATCGGCGACCACGGCGAAGCCGCGGCCCGCCTCACCGGCACGGCCGGCTTCCACGGCCGCGTTCATCGCGAGGACGCGGGTCTGGAAGGCGATCTTGTCGAGACCTTCGATGACGCTGTCGATGCCCTTGGCGCTGTCCGCCACGCGGGTCATCGCCTGCACCGCTTCGTCGGCGATCGCGCGGCCGCCCGAGACGGTGGTGATCGCGCCGTCGGCACGTTCCACGGTGCGGCCGGCCGAGCCCGCCATCGCCTTCAGGCGCTCGTCCATCTGGGCGATCGCGGCCGAAGTCTCTTCGAGGCTCGCGGCATTGGCTTCGGTACGGCGTGCCAGATCTTCCGAGGCCGAGGCGATCTCGCTCGAGCCGGTGTTGATCGCGGCAGTCGATTCCATCACCGATCCGATCAGCGTGCGCAGGCTGGTCACCGCCTCGTTGAAGTTGGTCTTCAGTTCGGCATAGGCGGCCGGATAGGCGGCGGTGATCTCCGCGGTCAGGTCGCCGCGGCTCAGCGCCTGCAGCGTGTCGCGCAGCGTATCCATGACTTCGCGCAGTTCGGCAGCAGAGCGGGCATCGGCCTCGGCGCGGGCCTTGGTACCCAGGCGGAACTGCTCGACGGCATTGGCGATCTGGCCCAGCTCGTCCTTGCGGTCACGGCTCGGCACCTCGGCCTCGCCACCCTGGGCGAGCACGGTGGTCGCCTCGGTCAGCTTGGCCATCGGGTTGGCGACGGTGCGGTTGATCGCGAGCCAGATGCCGCCCAGGCCGGCGAAGGAGACCAGCGAGAGCAGGATCGTCATCACCAGCGCGAAGGTCGTCTGGCCCTCGCCATATTCATTGTCCTTGGCCGAGCGCTCGCGCGTCTTGGTCAGCAGGTTGTCGGCCGCCTCGATCGCGTCGTGCGACTTTTCCTTGCCGACGCCCTTGATCGCCTTGACCGCGCCTTCCAGGTCGTTCGCGGCACGCAGGTCGAAGATGATCTTGTTGGCCTCGATCAGCTCGGTCGCGCGGGCACGCAGCCCATCGACATCCGCGCTGAAGTCGCTGCCCGCGACCTTGCGATAGGCATCGATGTCCGCCAGCAGCTTGGCCTCGCCCTTGGCGCGGCGCTCGACCAGGCTCGCCTCGTCCTTCGGGGTCGCAGCGTTGTAATAGCTGTAGACGATGATGCGGAGCTCGCGGATGTCGGCGAGAACGTCGGTCAGGCCGGAAAGCCCGGTGATGCCATTCTCGACGTGACGGGTGGCGACGCCACTCAGCGTCTTGTTCGACACATAGCCGTTGATACCCAGGCCAAGGACCAGGGTGCCGATAAGGGCAAAGGCCACCAGCATCTTCTTTGCGAGGGGCCAGCTGTTGATTGTGCCGAGCATTCTTAATTCCACTAGCTTCCGGCACCCTTCGTGACGGGCACCGCGATTGACAGGGGAGCCCTGACGGGCGCGAAAATACCCTTCATTATAGGACCAAGTGGCGACCCGTTCCCGGACTGCGTAGTTTCCACAGGGTGGGGTCTGGAGTTTACGGATCATCCTATAATTCGACGGGTAACCATTTCCGGAGTTCCCCGTGTCCCGTTCTGCCCACCTCTCTCTCGCCTGCGCGGCGATCCTGCCTTTCGTTTCCGCTGCGCCGGCGCTTGCGCAGGACAAGGTCAAGCTCAGCGTCACCGGCAGTGTCCGCGTCCGTGCCGAGACGATCGGCGGCCAGTTCCGTCCGAACACGCCGGAGAGCGACAGCTTCCTCTCGTTCCGCACCATGGTGGCGGCGAAGGCGGAGATCGGCGCGTTCACGCTGGTCGGTGAAGTGGTCGATGCGCGCGGCTATGGCGAGAGCGAGCGTAGCTCGGTGCGCACCAGCGAGATCAACGACCTCGAACCGGTCCAGGCCTATCTCGGCTGGCGTCCGGTCAAGGGCGTGCAGGTCACCGGCGGCAAGTTCGCGATGGACATCGGCGCGAGCCGCCTGGTCGGCCGCACCGACTTCCCGAACGGCGTGCCCACCTATCTGGGCGCCAAGATCGAGGCGAAGGACAGGAACAAGAACCAGCTGGTCCTGTTCTGGACGCGCCCCTTCACCGCGCTGCCCGAAACCCCCGCGGATATCTACGACAACAAGGTCCAGCTCGACCGCGCGACGGAAAACATCGAGTTCTTCGGCGGAAATGCAACGCTGGCGAAGCTCTATGGCAACACCTCGCTCGAGACTTATGGCTTCCGCCTGATCGAGCATGACCGCACCACCCATCCGACGCGCAACCGCCGCCTGGTCACCTTCGGTGCGCGCCTGCGCCGGGCGCCGGCCAAGAATGCGCTCGATTATGAGGTGGAGGCGGCGCTGCAGCGCGGCCTCGCCCGCGCCACTGCCGCCGTCACCGATGTGCGCGATCTCAAGGTTCGCGCCGGCTTCGTCCATGCCGAGAGCGGCTGGACTTTCGATGGCAAATGGGCGCCGCGCGTCGCAGCGCTGTTCGACTATGCCAGCGGCGAGACGGCCAATCCGAACACCTTCACGCGCTTCGACACGCTGTACGGCGCGCGCCGTGCCGATTTCGGCCCGCTCTCGCTCTACGGCGCGTTCGGCCGCGCCAATATCGTCTCGCCGGGCGTCCGCTTCGAGGCGCGTCCGTCGAAGCGGCTCGACCTGATGGCGTCGGTGCGTGGCGCATGGCTCGCCTCGGCGGTCGACAGCTTCGCTTCGACTGGCGTGATCGACCGGACCGGCAAGACCGACACCTTCGGCGGCGTCCAGTTCGAGCTGCGCGCGCGCCGTTGGCTGGTTCCGCAGAAGCTGCGCTTCGAGCTCGGATCGGCCTGGCTTGCCAAGGGTGCCTTCCTGCACGACGCGCCCAATGCGCCGCGCACCAGCGACACCAAGTTCGTGCACGCCGATCTAACCCTCAGCTTCTGATTCGCGATTGCGGCGAGACCTTTAGGTAGAAGCCACGGATGGTGGGACCTGCATGATCCCGCATACATCCCGCCATCCGCGGACAGCAAGTCCGGGTCGCAAAATGCAGGAGGGCGAGGTGAGCCCGTCGTTTCCATTGCTGGTGCTGGTTGTGCGTGAGGCGGGGCTCCGCAGCACGCTGATCGCGCGTCTGTCGATGGCGGGCGCGGACCTCGTAACGATCCATGACATCGACGATCCGCGTGTCGAGCGCTGGCTGGCCAAGGGGCCGGTACTGATCATCGACGACCTCGCGCTTGCCGGGCGCGAAGGTGGGGAGGCAGCCCTGCGCGCCGACACGCGCTGGCGGGAAATCGCAGTAATCGGCGGTGTGGCCGCCGACGCGGCGCCGCGGCGGGTTGCCCGCGACGACGCAGCCCTTGCCATCGAGGCGATGCTGCCCGGCTGGGGCTATCCGGAGCGCTGAAGGCCAGGGTCCCTGCGGACCCCGGCTCCCTGTTCAGTTCTTGGGGAACATGCCCGCGGCAAAGGCGATGCGCAGCGCCTCGGAAAGGCTGCGCACTTCCAGCTTCTCCATCAGGTTGGCGCGGTAGATTTCCACCGTGCGCGGGCTGATGTCGAGCTCATAGGCGATGATCTTGTTCGATCGCCCTTCGATCAGGCCCTTCAGCACGTCCCTCTCGCGCGGCGATAGCTTGCCGATCTTCGTCTCGGCGAGGTTGACCCGCGACGCCGCCTCATTGCCTTCCTCGAGCCGCGAGAAGGCGAGGTCGATCGCCGTCATCAGGAACTCGGCTTCATAGGGCTTCTCGATGAAATCGAGCGCGCCCGCCTTCATCGCCTGCACCGCCAGCCCGACATTGCCCTGTCCGGTGAGGATGATCGCCACGAACTTCGGATCGTTGCCCACCGCCTGGAGCACGTCCAGGCCGGTCGATCCCGGCATGTGGAAATCGAGCAGGAGGACGCCCGGATCGAGGTCCGGCAGCGATTCCAGGAATATGTCTCCCGAGCGAAAGGCCCGGATCACCAGATCTGATCGGAGAGAAAGGAGGCTGTGCAGCGAGGCACGGACGGCATCGTCGTCGTCCACGATATAGACCGTTTTTGTCATCTACTCTCCACCCTGTTCCGTGGTCGGTAACGTGAACCGGAAGACCGCGCCACCCTCTGGCCGATTTTCCGCGCTCAGCGTCCCACCATGAGCCTCGATGATACGCTTGCTGATAGAAAGTCCAATACCCATTCCGGCACCCTCTTTCTTCGTCGTCGTGAAACGAGAAAAGAGTTGGTCGAGCATTGGTTCCGGTATGCCCGGGCCGCTATCGGCGATTTCTATTGCAATCATATCTTCGCTGGACTTGCGCGAACTTACCGTGATCCGACGATCGATCGCATCCTGTTTGCGAAGAACATCTATAGAATTGCGCAGAAGATTGACTACAACTTGCTGCACCTGCACACGATCCGCGAAGACGCAGGGTACGTCGGGGTCGAGATCGTAAGTCAGCCTTATATTGAACTGACTGGTTCCTATGAGGACCAGATCGGCCGCATCTCTGATCGTTGGCCCCAGCGGTGTCACCCGCAGATCGACGTCGCCCCGCATCGTGAAGCTGCGCAGTCGCCGGATGATTTCGCCTGCGCGCAACGTTTGCTCGTTGGCCATGCGGAGGAGTTCGCCTACGCGTTCGAAATCCTCTCCCTTGTCGAGCAGCATACGCGCTGCAGCGAGGAAATTGGACGTTGCGGCGAGCGGTTGGTTGAGTTCGTGCGCCATGTCGGCGGCCAGCTCGCTCATCGCCGACTGGCGCCCGACATGGGCCAGCTCCGCGTTCAGCTCGCTCAGCCGCTCCTCGGCCTCGAACTGCTTGGTCAGGTCGCGGGCGAACAGCGTGTAGAGCGAATGCCCGTCGATCTGCGCGACGCTGGCCCGGACCTCCATCGGGAAGCGATCGCCCTCGCGATGGAGGCCGGCGGCGGCGATGGTCTGGCCCGGTTCGAGCGGCTGGCCCCCCTTCAGGAAGGCGCTCAGCCGCGATTCCGCCTCAGCTTCCGCCTCGTCGTCGCGCGGATAGGGAGTGAGCATCGAGAAATTATGGCCGAGCACCTCATGCGCGCGATAGCCCCACAGCTCCTCTGCCGCGGTGCTGAACACCCGGATCGTGCCTTCCTCGTCCACCGCGAGCATCGCCTCGGGCACCGTCTCGATGATCGAGCGGAGCTGCGCCTCGCGGCGGCGCAGCGCGGCCTCGCGTTCCTCCCTCTCGGTGACATCGAGCATCGCGCCGATGGTGCGGGTCAGATTGCCCTCGGTATCGTAGAAGGCGCGCGACGAACCCTCGACGGCGCGGACCGAGCCGTTGCGCTCCTTGAACCGGTAGCGGAAGCTGAAGCGCGGGGCGCGATCGGCGACGGCCAGCTCGATCGTCTCGATCACCGCCTCCGCGTCCTCGGGCTCGATCTGGTCGCGCCAGCTGTCGAAGCTGGTAACCGAGCCGGGCACGAGCCCCAGCCGCTCCTCGGCACCAGGCGCCCAGCTCATGCGGCCTGTGGCAACGTCCCATTCGAACACGCCGACCTCGTGCGTGGCGGTGGCGATGGCCAGCCGCTCCTCGCTCTCGCGAAGCGCCGCCACGGTCTGGGCGCGGTCGGAGATGTCGGTCATCTTGTGGATGATCACCGGCTCGCGGCCCGCGATCTCCACCCGGTGGATGCGCTCGTGGATGGCGATCTCGCGGCCGTCGCGGGTGATCTCCACCAGTTCGAGCGCCTCGCCCTGGGGGCGACGGGGGAGGCTGGTCTCGGGGCTTTCGCAGCGCGAGCGGAGCAGCAGATATTTGTTCTGCCCGCATGCCTCCTCGGCGGTCCAGCCGAACAGCTCCGCCGCGCCTTCCGACCAGTGGACGATCCGTCCATCCGGCGCAGTGAGCGCCATGGTGGTGACGTCGATCGCCTCGCTGAGCTCGACCTGGGCGGATTGCTCGCGCGCGACGCGGGTGACGGCCCAATAGGCGATCGTGCCGACGATCAGCACATTGCCGAGCATCGCCAGCAGCTGTCCGGGCGCCGCCGCGAACACCATCCGCCGGGCCAGCACCAGCTCCAGCACCGCGGGCAGCACCGGCAGGATCAGCGCGGCGGGCAGCAGGATCCGCAGCACGCGCCGGTTGCTGGGGTCGCGCGCCAATGCGCGCATCCAGGTGAAGCCGCTGTTCCAGGCGATCGCCGCCAGCGCCAGCGAGATCGAGATGATCGCCGCGGGCAGCGAGGTGGTCAGCAGCGGCACGCTGGGGCTGGTGCCGGGATGCGAGAACAGGATGATGATCGCCGCCGCCGCGGCCAGGCCCAGTGCGATCATCGCCACCAGGCTGCGCATCTCCTTGGCCACCAGGTCGCGCACGCATTGCCCCAGCCCGGCCAGGCCGAGCACGAGGAACACCGCCGCCGGGTTGATCCCGACGCGGCCCGGAGACGGGAAGGCGAAATCGACGATCTGGTCGGGGAAGAGCAGCCGGTCGACCCCCAGGTCGATATCCGTCCAGCGCTCGAACAGCGAGACGAAGGCGATCACCAGCGGGATGGCGAGCAGGTTCATCGCCACGCGCCGGCGGTCGACGAAGGAAGCGAGGAAGCCCAGCGACAGGGCGGCATAGCCGATCGCGGTCCAGGGCCAGATCGGGAAGTCGTTGAAGCCGAAGCCGCGCAGATCGGGGGCGTCGAACACCCATCCCGCGAATGCGGTCAGGCTGCATGCCAGCCCGAAAGCGGCGAGCCCGATGGCGACCCGCCGGTTCACGGGGGCCGTCACGCGAGACGGCTCGGCAGGGTCAATTGCGACGCGCAACGATGCACCTTCCCCTTCCGGGAACTGTCAATAACACCAATCAAGCACAAGAGAAAATGGGGATAGTCCAGAGTGGTTCAGTCTCTTTGCGAAGAAGCATGGCTTGCCAAGTGCACGGTACCTGCGCGATCACCGCACCGTTACGCAAGGGGGAGAGAGTCGCTTGATCCGCTCGTTAATCATCTTTGGTGCGCTGGCAGGGCTCGCAGCCTGCGATTCGAGCAGCACCAGGGCGCAATCCGCATCGTCCGACCCCGCTCCGGCCGCCAGTGGCCCGGGCAAGGGCAAGGGGTATAATCACGATCCCTTCCCCTCGACCTATCACGCCTATCCGGGCGCGCCGACGCTGCTGACCAACGTCACGGTGCTCGATGGCGAGGGCGGGCGGATCGACAATGGCCAGGTGCTGTTCCGCAACGGCAAGATCGTCGCGGTCGGCCAGAACCTCGCCGCCGACGGTGCCACGGTGATCGACGGGCGCGGCAAGTACGTCACCCCCGGCGTGATCGACATCCACAGCCATATGGGCGACTATCCGGTACCCGGCGTGCAGGCCAATTCGGACGGCAACGAGATGACCGGCCCGGTCACCGCCGAGGCCTGGGCCGAGCACAGCGTCTGGCCGCAGGATCCCGCCTTCGGCCGCGCGCTCGCCAATGGCGGCGTCACCACGCTGCAGATCCTCCCCGGCTCGGCGAACCTGATGGGCGGCCGCTCGGTCGTCGTGAAGAACGTCTATGCGCGCACCATGCAGGGGATGAAGTTCCCCGGCGCGCCCTATGGCCTCAAGATGGCCTGCGGCGAGAACCCCAAGCGCGTCTATGGCTCGAAGGGCCGCATGCCCTCGACCCGGATGGGCAACATCGCGGTGGACCGCCAGACCTGGGCCCGCGCAGTCGAGTACAAGCGTCGCTGGGACAAATATGAGGAGAAGGGCGGGGAGGCGCCTTCGCGGGATCTGGCGATGGATACGCTTCGCGGTGTGCTGGAGGGCGAAATCCTCATCCAGAACCACTGCTACCGCGCCGACGAGATGGCCGTCGTCCTCGATATGGCCAAGGAGTTCGGCTACCACGTCTCGGCGTTCCACCACGCAGTGGAAGCCTACAAGATCGCCGACCTGCTCAAGGCCAACAACACCTGCGCCGCGGTCTGGGCCGACTGGTACGGCTTCAAGATGGAAGCCTATGACGCGGTGCCCGAGAACCTTGCCATCCTCGACAAGGAAGGCGCCTGCGCGATGATCCATTCGGACGACGGCAACGGCACCCAGCGCCTCAACCAGGAAGTCGCCAAGGCCCGCGCATCGGGCATCAAGGCGGGGATGAACATCAGCGAGGAACATGCCTGGACCTGGCTGGCGATCAACCCGGCCAAGGCACTGGGCATCGCCGACAAGACCGGCAGCCTCAAGCCCGGCAAGATGGCCGACGTCATCCTGTGGAACGGCAATCCGTTCAGCGTCTACACCCGCCCCGAGATGGTCTGGGTCGATGGCGCGCTGATGTACGATTCCAAGGATCCGAAGCGTCGCCCGGTTTCCGATTTCGAGCTCGGCCAGCCGGGCGAGGGGGATGTGAAGTGATGACGAAGAAGCTCCGCCATAGCCTCGTCGCAGATTCGGCGATCAGCCTTTCCCCGGCGAAGGCCGGGGTCCAGACTAAGCGTGCGCGCGAAGACGCGCCAAGGCTCGTGACTTTCAAGGACTGGGCCCCGGCCTTCTCCGGGGAAAAGGGAGTGCGCACTATCGCTGCTGCTCTCCTCGCGACTGTCGCGTTCGCCACCCCCGCCGCGGCCCAGACCGTGGCGATCACCAACGCCAAGCTCGTCATCGGCGACGGCGGCCAGCCGGTCGACGGCGGCACCGTCGTGATCCGCGACGGCAAGGTCGTCGCCGCCGGCCCCGGCGTCGCAGTGCCCGCCGGTATCCGCGTGATCGACGCGGGCGGCAAATGGGTCTCGCCCGGCATCTTCGCCGGCTTCACCCGTCTCGGCATCGTCGAGGTCGACGGCGTCGACGAGACCAACGACAGCGGTGCGAGCGGTACGCCCTTCCACGCGGCGATCGACGTGACCCCGGCGGTCAATCCCAAGTCGACCCCGATCGCGATCAACCGGGCCGAGGGCATCACCCGCGCCGTGGTCGCACCCGACAATCGCGGCTCGATCTTCGCCGGCCAGGGCGCGATCATCGACCTGGGATCGGACATGGACGCGGTCAGCAAGCCGCGCGCCTTCCAGTTCATGGAATGGGGCGAGGCCGGCGCGCGCGCCGCGGGCGGCAGCCGCCCGGCCGCCTATGCCGCGCTGAAGAACGTGCTGTTCGAGGTCCGCGACTATGTCCGCGCGCCCGGCAGCTATACCGATCGCGGCAAGGACGCCTTCCTCACCCGCGCCGATGCCGAGGCGCTGGTGCCGGTGGTGCAGGGCCGTATGCCGCTGCTCGTCCATGTCGAGCGTGCGTCGGACATCCTCGTCCTGCTGCAGCTCAAGAAGGAAATGCCGGCGCTCAAGCTGGTGTTCGTCGGTGCGACCGAGGGCTGGACCGTCGCGTCGCAGATCGCCGCCGCCGGCGTGCCGGTGATCGCCACCGCGCTCAACGACCTGCCCGAGAGCTTCGAGCAGCTTGCCGCCAGCCAGTCGAACATCGGCCGGATGACTGCGGCGGGCGTGCTGGTCGGTATCGGCACGATCAACCAGGACGAGGCCCGCCAGGCGCGCTGGGAGAAGCAATACGCCGGCAACCTGGTCGCGCTGACCAAGGTGCCCGGCGCGACCGGGCTCGACTGGGGCGCGGCCTTCGCAGCGATCACTTCGAAGCCGGCCGAGGCGCTGGGTCTTGGCGGCGAGTTCGGCTCGCTCAAGCCCGGCCGCCGCGGCGACGTGGTGATCTGGGACGGCGATCCGCTCGAGATCGGCACCTCGGCGGTCAACGTCTTCATCGACGGGGTCGAGCAGCCGCTCGAGAACCGCTGGACGCGCCTGCGCCAGCGCTATCTCGACCCGAAGGAAGGCGCGCTGCCCAAGGCCTATCAGCGCTGAGGGGAACAATGGTTACGGTCCCGCATTGATTGCGGGACCGTCTTTCTGGGGAGTATCAAGATGCGGATTGTCGTTCCGATGCTTGCCGCGCTTGCGCTCGCCGGTTGCGGGGGCGCCAGCAACACCAACCTGACCGCCAATGACGCCGTGACCGCCGAGCCGCTCAACGCCGCCGACGAGCCCGCCGCCGGCAACACGGCCGAGGTGAACTACAGCGCCGCCGTGCTTGCCCAGAACGATGCCCAGCGCGGCGCGACCTTCATCCGCGCGCTCCAGGACGCGCCCTTGCCCTGCGACCATGTCGACAGCTCGACCCGCATCGCCGACCAGGATGGCGTGCCGACCTGGCGCGTCACCTGCAAGGGCGGAACGAACTACATGATCGGCATTCCGAAGAACGGCGTGGCGAGGATCATCAGCCGCACGGATCGGTAGGCTCGGGCGGGTGACGACCGGTCAGTCCGCTTTCGCCGCGGGTGCCGCCGCCGATCGCACCACCTTCATAGGTGGACCGCCATCGATGAAGGTGAAGCTCGAAAAGTCGGGCGCGAACTCGACCGTGATGCCCAGCGATTCGGATCGAAAGCGCGTGGGCGAGAGGGCGATCAGGTGTTCGGCAGCCGAGGTGGGCGCGTCGACGAACCGCGCGAACAATCCCTCCGGCCGCACTTCCAGGTCGATGTCGAGCCCGGCCCCCTTGAAGCGCCCGGCGGCCTTGGACAGCTGGGCGAGGGACAAGGCCTTTTCCTCGGTCGCGGCTGTGGCGATGTCCGGCCAGCCATAGTCGGCTGCGACGGCACGGACGACTTCGTTGATCAGCCGTCGGCCATCGCCACCATTGGTCAGGATGACGATGCCCTCGCCCTTGTCGACATAGGCGGCCATGAAGGATTCGAAGCCCGGGTTGACGCCGTCATGGCCAAAGCGCGGGACGCCGTCCCGGTAGAGGGCGAGCCCGAGTCCCCAATTGTCCTTGACCGGCGTCATCATCGCGCGGGTCATCTCTGGCGACAGGCGGTGCCCCTTCTCGCCTGCGCCGGAAGCGTGAAGGTCGATCAGCAGGCGCGCGAGATCGCCGGCGCTGGCCCATAGCCCTCCTGCCGCAAGCTGGGGGACGACGACATAGTTGCCCGGCATCGGCTTCCCATCGGCGGAACCGGAGGCCATGTTCGCGCGGATCGCCGGGGATGGGGGCATCGCGAAGGCGCTGCGGGTCATGCCGAGCGGGCCCAGCACCTCGCGCTGCGCAAGGTCGGGGAAGGACAGGCCGCTCACATCGGAAAGCGCGAGTTGCGTGACCATGTAGCCGCCGCCGGAATATTGGAACCGGGCGCCGGCCGGCAATATGCTGCGCACCGGCTGGCTATTTGCGGGCGGCAGGCCGTCGAGGATCTGGACGGTCGTGGGCAGCGGCGCACCGGGCTGGAACCCCTGGTCGAAGCCATGGACACCGAGCCCGGCCGTATGGCTCAGCAACTGGCGAAGGGTGACGCCCTCCGGCGCCAGCTTCGCATCCCGGGGTAGCTGCCAGGAGTGCAACGCGTCGTTGATGTTCCGGTCCAGCCCGATCTTGCCCTGCTCGACCAGCCGCAGCGCGATCACCGCCGTCACCACCTTGCTGATCGAGGCGGCCTGGAAGGCCGTGTCGGGGGTGACGGGCGCGCAGCTGGTCAGGTCCCGCAAGCCCCATCCACGCGCCCAGTCGATCCGGCCTTGGTGGATGACCGCCACGCTGATGCCCGGCACGTCATAGGCGCGCATCCGCTCGGCAAGACTGAACGGCCGGGCGCCGGGTTTGAGGACCGCGGGATTGAGGTTAGCCTCGACATAGCGGGTATGCACGTTGCTCGGCCCGCCCGTGGCTGCAGGGGGTGCGGGGCAGGCGGGGGGAGCGGTCTGTGCCAGTGCGTGGTTGCCGGCGAGGGTGCCCAGCAACAGGGCGCAAAAGGTCATTCGTGCCTGGGGCATCGTTGTCTCTCCTTGCATTGGGGATATGCGACGAAGGGGCGCCGCCGGGGCGTCCTATGCGCCCTGGCGTTCGGGCGGCGGCAGGTTCAGCTCGGCATGCCAGCGGGAAAGGCCGGCGAGCACCGCCAGCTCGATCGCCAGCACCGCGCCCTGGGTGACGGTCTGGCCGGCATCGAGGAACACGCTGCCCATGAACAGGATCAGCGTCGCGACCGCCGCGAGGATGGCCATGCCTGTGGAAGTGACGCGCGACCAGTCGCGCTCGAGCATCAGCCAGGCGATGCGCAGCTGGCCGGCGCCGGACAGCAGCAGCAGGATGGTCAGCGACGGTATCGCCGCGCGATAGGCGCCGCCGAACAGCATCGCCTGCCCGGGCGCCAGGGTGCCCCGCAGGCCATCATGCCCGGCGAACAGATAGGGCAGGCTGAAGACCGCACAGCCGATCTGGACTGCCGCCATGGGTAGCATGATGCCGAGCGCCAGCGTGTAGTTGGTCAGGACGAACCGTCCCTCTTCGCGCAGGGGCAGCTCGCGCAGCGCGCCCCACAGGCATCCGATTGCAAAGGGCAGCGGGCGCCCGTCCTCGATCGCGGCGTCGAACTCGCCCTGCATGGCCTGCGCCCATTCGCGCCGGCCTTCGCCCAGGCAGTGGCAGGCGAGCGCCATCAGGGCGCGGGAGAGCGCGAGCATCATGGCCGGACGGCCTTTGCTGCCAGCGCGCTGTCCTGCAGCGCGATGTCACGGGCCAGGGCATAGCCGTTGGCGGTCAACCGATAGGCGTGGCGTGGCGGGCGGCCGGCCTGGGCAGGCTCGCGCCATTCCGCCTCGACCAGTCCCTGTTCGGTCATCCGCATCAGCAGCGGATAGAGCGTGCCCGAGAGCAGTCCCGTCGCCTTCATCAGATCATAGCCGTGCCGCCACTGCCGATCGGACAGGACGCCGAGGAGGGAGATCATCTGTTTCGAGGGGCGCCGCTTCCGGATCATGACGCGTTTTCAACATATGTAGATTTAAGAGTCAATCGCCTCGCGAACCCGTGCGGCGCGCATCGGATCGCATTGATCCCAAACGAAAAGGAGGCTCCCTTGCGGGAGCCTCCCTCTCTGTTTCACCGATCCTGGAAGATCAGAGTCCGACGATACCGCCGTCGTTCTTGGTGATGATCACGATCGCCGAGCGCGGGCGGACCGTGGCACCGGCGGTGCCGGTCGCCTGGCTGTCCGGCCAGTGGCTGGTCGGGGCGTTCGGGTTGCCGGCGGGGAAGCTGGCAGCGCCTTCGCCCGGGTGCTGGATGCCGACGAACAGCGTGCGGCCGTCCGGCGTCGAGTCCACGCCGGTGATCTCGCACTCGACCGGGCCGACCAGGAAGCGCTTCAGGTTCGCGCCCGGCGCCGCGCCGATGCGGGTCGCCTGGGTCGCGGTCGCGCCGCCCGTGCCGGTGTTGGTGATCGTCCGCGCGCCGCCGTCGCCCACGCCGCCCGGCTGGCCGACCAGCATCATGCAGTTGGTGACGTCGGTATAGGCGCCGTCGTCGGTCTGGATCCACAGCAGCGGCTTGACCAGGCCCGAGGCGTTGCTCGAGCGGCCGAACCACAGGCCGTCGGGCGACGAGAAGTCGTTGTCCGCGGTCAGGCCCGACAGGTTGATGTTGGTAGCGTCGAGGTCCGCACCCGCGCCGAACGCGTAGATGTCCCAGGTGAAGGTGAGCGACTCGGTGCTGGTTTCCTTGATGCGGATGATATGGCCGTTCGGATTGCCATACTGCGCCGTGGCGGCAGCGCCGAACGGATCGTTATAGTGGCGCGGGTTGGCCGCATCGGTGCCGTTCAGCGGGCGCAGCGAGGCGTTGTTGTTGGTGAGGGTGAGGTAGACCTCGCCGGTCACCGGGTTCACCGCGGTCCACTCCGGACGGTCCATCGGGGTCGCGCCGACCACGTCCGCGGCGAGGCGGGCGTTGACGAGCACGTCCGCCTGGTCGGCGAACGGGTAGATCGCGCTGGCGGCGGTGATGCCGTTCTGGCCGAACACCAGCGGCAGCCAGGTGCCGGTGCCGTCGGCGTTGAACTTGGCGACATAGAGCGTGCCGGCGTCGAGATACTTGTCGCCGATCGCCAGGCGGTCGGCCGCGGTTGCATCCGCGGCGGCCCAGGCGGTGTTCGAGATGAACTTGTACATGTACTCGCGGCGCGAATCGTCGCCCATGTACCAGGCGGGCTTGGTGCCGGCGACGAACTTGCCCGGCCAGCAGCCCTCATGGCCGAGGCGGCCGAGCGCGGTGCGCTTGCGCGGGGTCGAAGTGGGGGCATAGGGGTCGATCTCGACCACCCAGCCGAACTGGTTCGGCTCGTTGCGCCAGTCGGAGAGCGCGTCCGCGCCGGTAGCGCGAGCGTCCCAGCGGCGGAACGTGGTGTTGGTGCCGCTGGCGGGAACCACGGTCGACCAGCCATAGCTGCCCGAGCTGCTCGTCACGCCGTAGCGGGCGAGCGAGGTCAGTTCCTTGGCGGTGCGGGCGGCGTTGTCGCCCGAGCGGCGGAAATAGCCGGCCCAATTCTCTTCGCAGGTCAGCAGCGTGCCCCAGGGGGTATAGCCATTGGCGCAGTTGTTGATCGTGCCGCGGCCGGCGACGCCGGTCGTCGAGTAGGGAGTCTTGAGCAGGTCCGAACCGCGGGCCGGGCCGTTGAACGCCATCGGGGTGTTCGGGGTGATGCGGCGGTTGAAGGTCGAGGTCGCGGAGAAGGTCCAGGCGCGGTTGGCGCCTTCCGAATATTCGACGACCGAGACGCCGTGGCACTCGATCTCCTTCAGCGCTTCCGCCTCGGGGCGGACGCCGCCGGGCTGGCTGGCGCCGGTGGCGTGGAGATACTGCTGGTTGATGTTCTCATGGTTCTGCACGATCAGGCCGCGGGTCGAGCTGGTCTCGTCGCGGGCGCCGGCGCTGCTCAGGCCGAACCAGTAGAGCGCATCGCCATGGTCGCCGATGCGGTTGGCGAAGCCGGTGTCGGTGCCGTCATTCTTGTAGGCCGCGGCGCCGCCGGTGATCGGGTCGCCGAGGCGGGCGCCGATCTGCACGGTGTAGCCGGTCGGCACGGTCACGACGTCGCTCTTGTTCTTGGCGACGGCAGTGAAGCCGATCGCGGCCGGGCTGACGGTGATCGTGGTCTGCGCGACCGAGGGCTTGCCCGCGGCATCGGCGGCGGCGAACTGGAACACCAGCGCGGTGGCGGTGCTCACGCTCGGGGCGAGGAAGCTGGCGGTGGTGCTGGAAGCGCTGTTCAGCGTCACGGCCGGGCCGCTGACCTGGCTCCAGGCGGTGGCCAGGCCGGTGCCGCCGGTGGCGGTGCCGGTGAGGGTGACGATACGGCCCGAATTGGTGGCCGCATTCGCGCCGGCGCTCACGGTCGGGCCGGCGCCGGTATCCTCGACCTTGCTGTCACAGGCCGCGAGAACCGAGCCGCCCATGGTCGCCGCGACGATCGCCGCGCCGCCGCGCTGCAGCGTCTGGCGACGCGAATAGCGCAGGTCGGCCAGCTCGTTCAGCGACGGGCCGGTGTTGTGGATGTTCTGGTCGACGTCGCCGTCGGTATAGCCGAAGCCCGTCTCGGTGAGATTGGTCATGGAAACCCCCAAGCAGCCGAGTCACTGGCGACCCGGTCGCCCGGTCCTTGGAAGCGGGACATGACGCGCACATGCGATTGTCGTTTCGTTAACGTGACTTTTGTGTTTCCGCCGCGTGACGCTTTGCGCGGAGCGGCCGCAGCGGCTAGGCAGGCGCGCGATGGACGCCGGCAAGCCCGATACCGACCCGCCCGAACCCCGGGCGGACAGCCTGTCGCACCGCCTGGCCGCGGCGCTTGCCGGGGCGCGTCTGCCCGGTGGAAGGCGGGGCACGGCAGTCGCGTTCGGCATGCTGCTCGCGGCCGGGCCGCTGCTCACCCTGGCCGGGGCGACCTTGCTTGCCCGACATGAAAAACGCGCGACACTGAGGTTGCAGGAACAGGTCGCGCCGCGCCTCCAGACCGAGAATGCCGCGCGCGAGGCGCGTGCCGCGCTCGCCAATGCCGCGGGCCGCGCCGCGCCGGGGGTGGTGCTGGAACTGCTCGCCGGCACGCTGCCCCCCGAGGCAAAGCTCACTCGGGTCGAGCGCACCGGCGATGGCGGGCTGGAGCTCGACGTGACCGGCGGCGACCCGGACGCCTTGCGCGCCGCGATCCGCCGCGCGCCCGAATTCGCCGGCATGCGCAACACCAGCCAGCGCCGCACCGACGCGGCGATGATCGTCTCGATGCGCGAGGACGCCCAGTGAAGCTGCCCCCAATGCTGATCGGCGGACTCGCCGGGCTCGCCGTGGCGCTGCTGCTGGCGCCCGCCACCGGCACTGCGCTGGGCGATCTCGCCGCGGCGCGCGCCGAGCATGCCAGGCTCGCCGCGCTTGCGGCCAGGCCCGCTTCCCCACCGCCCTTGCTCGCTCCCGGGCTTGGGCTGCATGTCGCGGATCCGGTGGCGGGCCGGGCGGCGATCATGCAGCGCGTCCACGGCCTTGCCCGGCAGGGCGGGGTGCTGGTCGAGGATATCGCGACCGCCCCGGCACCCGCCGGCGTGGTGGCGCTGCGCATCCGCGTCTCGGGCGCGGAGAAGGCGGTGGTCGCGCTCACCGACGCGCTGGAGCGCGGCAGGCCGCTGATGCGCATGCGCAGCTGGCGGATCGAGCCGATCCCCGAGGGCGGTGGCGTGCGGCTGATCGGCGAGGTGGTCGCGGCATGGCAGTGAAGCCCCGCCCCGAATGGATCGCGCTGGGCGTCGCGGGTGCCCTGGCCATCGGCATGCCGCTCACGCTGCTGCTGCCCGGCAAGGCGGGGAAGGGCGCCGCACCGCCGCCCGTGCCCGCTCCGATCGGCGCCGGCTCGATGCCCGCGCTCGCCCGCGCCTATGAGCGCCCGCTGTTCGGCGGCACCGAACCCGCCGAGGCGCCTGCCGACGCTCCGCAGCTGGTCGGCATCGTCGGCCGGCTGAACGTCGATGCGGTCGCGCTGGTCAAGGCGAGCGACGGCGCGACCCGCACGCTCCGGATAGGGGAAAGCGTCGACGGCTGGAGTCTCGCCAGCCTGGCGATCGATGCCGCCTTCTTCACCCGCAGCGCAGAACGGGTGCGCGTGCCCCTGCCGATCGGGCCGGATGGGGGCGAGACGAACACGGGCAACACTGCCCAGTAGAGCTCCGCACGCCTAGTTCCTGCGATCGACTTCCTCCGGCACACGGCCGGCCAAATTCTTCGCGACTTTGACGAAACGCCAAATCAAAGCGCCGAGCAGCCAGGCCAGTACAGCGCCCGCCAGCAATCGCCCTCCAAATTCGGGGAGTGCGTTACCGAGGAGAACATATGCAATGGCGCATGCCACCGCGAGCAGCTGAAGGGCGATATGGGTGGCGAGGGAGCGGATGAGGCGGAGTGCGATCATCGGATGAATATGCTTCCGTAGATGGCCAGCAGACCGCGCATTGCCCCTCCGCTCAATAGATCCCGTCGATCTCCACCGTAAGCCGCGGCGTCGGCGGGGCGAGGAGCAGGCTGCCGCGCTTGGTGTTGGCGATCTCGTCGGCGCGCAGGCGGTTGTAGCGGTCCTGCGACGCTGCCGCCGCGTCGGCGCCGTCGCGCAGGATCGTCGGCTTGAGGAAGATGAACAGCGTGCGCTTCTGGTGCTGCTCGCGCCGGCTCTTGAACAGCTCGCCGACGATCGGGATGTCGCCCAGGATCGGCACCTGCTGGCGCGTGTCGATATAGTCGTCCGCGGTCAGGCCGCCGAGCACGATCGTCTGGCCATTGTCGGCCAGTACCGTGGTGGTGATCGCGCGGCGATTGGTGACCAAGTCCGATGCCGCGGCGGTCTGCGCGGCGGCGATCGACGAGGCCTCCTGGTTGACCTGCAGCCGGATCGTGTCGCCCGCATTGATCCGCGGCAGCACGCGCAGGGTGATGCCCACGTCCTTGCGCTCGATCGTCGTATAGGGGTTCACCGTCGAGCTGTCGGTCAGGATCGATCCGGTCAGGAACGGCACGTTCTGGCCCGAGACGAACTCGCCCGCGACATTGTCGAGCACGGTGATCTGCGGAGTGGAGAGCAGGTTGGCCCGGGTCGAGCTGCCCAGCGCCTGCACCAGGATCGAGAAATCGTCGCCGATAGCCACATTGGCGCTGAGGCCGGTGCCGAGCACCTTGCCGGCCGGCACGCCCAGCGCGGTCAGGATCGTGCCGAGCGACGGCCCTCCGGTCGCGTCGAACGAGGTCGCGCCGCCCTTCACCTGGTCGAGCACCGCGCCGCTGGTGCCCAACTGCACGCCCAGCGCCTCGGCATCGTCGCCGGTGATCTCGGCGATCGCCGCCTCAATCAGCACCTGCGGGCGGCGCACGTCGAGATCGGTGATCAGCGGCTCGATCGCGGCGATGGCGGCGGGGGTGCCGCGCACCACCACCGCGTTCAGCTCCGGCGCTGGCTGCACGTTCAGATCGGGGGTCGAGAAGCCCCTGGGCGTCTGGGTCTGCACGCTCTGCATCGTCGCGCCGTTGGTGTTGGCGCTCTGCATCGCGCTGCCGATGCCGCCGCTGGTCGAGGCCGAGCTGTTGGGCAGGGCGGAGAGGTTCTGGTTGCCCTGGCTCAGCCGGGCGAAGGGGTTGGAGCTGCCCGAGCCCAGGCTCTTCGCCACGGGATTGTCGGCGCTCTCGCCCTGGCCGAGCACGCCGCGCAGCACGTCGGTCACCGTCTCGGCATCGGCATAGTTGAGGCGGAACATGCGGGTGATCGGCGTCGCGCCGCCCGGCTGGTCGAGCGAGACGAGCATCTTGCGCGCCTCGGCGACCGAGGCCGGGGTGCCGCGCACGATCACCGTGTTGCTGCGCGCATCGGCGGCGACGCGGGTGCCTTCGCCCAGCACGCCCTGCAGCGCCTGGGCGACGTCGGTGGCATTGCCGTTCTTCAGCGAGAAGGTGACGAAGGTCGCGCCGCTGCCGCCGTCGAGCTGGCGGGCGATCGCCTCCACCCGGCGGACATTGTCGGCATAATCGGTGATGACGACGGCGTTGGGCGTGCTCAGCGGCTCGACGCTGCCGAAGGTTGCGACCAGCGGGCGCACCACCCGTGCGACATCGGCGGCCGGCACGTTCTGGAGGCGGACCATCCGCGTCACCAGCTCCTGGCCCGATGCGCCGCGGCTCGGGATGCCGCCGTCGCGCACTGCATTGGCCGCCGGCACGATCCGCCAGGCCCGGCCCGAGCGCACCGCCGCGAAGCCGTTGGCGCGCAGCACCGACTGGAACAGCTCCCACACGCCCTGCGGCGACAGCGGTGTCGAGGAGGTGACGGTCACCACGCCCTTCACCGCCGGATCGAGGATCAGCGTGCGCCCGGTGATGCGCGAGATCTGGTCGGACACGTCGGAAATCTCGACGCCGCGCATGTTCACCACCACGTCGCCGGTGCCGGCATCCTGCGGGGCAGGGGCGGTCTGGGCGATGGCAACCGTGTCCAGGGCAATCCCGGCGAGCGCGAGGGCGGCGATGGCGGAGCGAATCTTCACGGGAGCACTTTCTAACGGAGCGGCACGGTAAGCGTGATACGCTTCCCGTCGCGCAGGATCTGGATCTGGGCATTGCCGTTCGCCTGGGCGGCCGCGAAGGCGCCCTGGGCAGCGGCGGGGTCGGACAGCGAGGTGCCGTTGACCGACTGGATCACGTCGCCCGCCACCATGCCGGGCGGGCCGTTGTCGCCGATCCGATAGCCGCCCTGGACGGGGCTGGCATCGAAGCGCTGGAGGATGCCGGCCACGGTCGCGGCGGGCGGCGCCGGAGCGGGAGCGGGCGGGGCGCCCGGCGTGCGCGCGGGCGGCGTGCCGGGGCCGGTCGTCACCGGATTGGCCGGCGCTACCACCGGCTGCCCCGCGGCGGCGGCCTGGCGCTGCTCGGGCGTCAGCGTCGGATCGGGGAAGGCGAGGAACTCGTTGCGGCCCCCGTTCGCCAGGATCACCCGGTCGCGCAGGATCGCCTGGATCGTCGCGCCGTTGATATTGTCGCCGACCTTGTAGGCCTTGGCCGGCTGGCCGCTGATCGAGATGAACGCGCTGGAGAGGTCGCCCGGGCCGGCGGCGATCACGCCCTTCAGCTCCAGGGGAAGCGCGGTCGCCTGGCCCGCTTCGGAGACCGAGGGCTTGCCGAACGGGGCCAGCGCCACCGCCGCACCGATATCGGGCGTCACGGCCGGGCCGCTGGCGCCCGAGGGGACGGTGATCGCGCCGGTGCCGGCATGGCCGGCGATCCGCCAGGTGAGTCCGGCGAGCGCCACCGCCACCGACACGACGACCGCGCCGGTGAACAGGTTGAGCCCGATGCGCGCCTGGCGCGGCGTGAGGGTGAGCGCGGTCATTACAGCTTCCGTCCGTCCACGAAGCCGTCGAGCGATGCAAGCGCGCTCTTCTCTTGCCCGGCGAACACCTGGATGCGGACACGCTCGATCTCGGGATCGTCGGTCCGCCGTTTCTCGACCGCGACGCGCCATTGCTGGCCCATCATCTCGACCTGGTCGCGGCCCGGCGCATTGGCCTGCAGCTCGGCCATCCGGTTCTCGGCGACCCACATGGCGGTGGTCCGGCGTTCCATGGCGCGGGTCGAATCGATATGCGATTCGACCGTGCGCATCAGCCCGACGGTGGCGATGGCGAGCACGGCGAGCGCGACGAGCGCTTCGATCAGGGAGAAGCCCGCTTCCTCTTCAGTGCTCCTGCGAAAGCAGGAGCCCAGGGTTACGGGCGGCGCGCTTGTGGCTCTGGGCTCCTGCTTTCGCAGGAGCACGGAAGGGCTGATACGAATCACAGCTTGAGCGCCCCAACCGGGAACGCCCGCACCGTCATCCCGTCATAGACGACCGTCCAGCGCCTGGGCCCGCTCTCGATCACCGCCTGCATCGGCCGGCCCGCGCCGTCCACGCCCAGCACCACCGGTGGCTTGACGCTCAGCGTCATCACCATGCCGCCGGGCAGCTTGTGGAAGCCGAACGCGTCGTCGGTGCGGGGCAGGGCCTTGCCGTCGGCGGCGATCGTCGCGAAGCCATAGCCGTTCTTCTGCACGGTGAAGGCGATCGTCCGGTCGCCGAGCATCGCGTCGTCGGCGGCGGCCTGGAGCCGGGTCGCGAGGCGCCGCGCCTCGGTCTCCACGCTCGGCGCACGCGTCACCGATCCCATGCCGAGCGCCACCGCGCCCGCCATCACGCCGATGATGACCAGCACGATCATCATCTCGATCAGCGTCATGCCCGCTTCGGAATCAGAAATCCTCCCCCGCCAGGGGGAGGTGGCGCGCGTAGCGCGACGGAGGGGGAGGAAGCACGACGATAGTTGGAAGCCGACCGCCCCCTCCGTCAGCCGTGGGCTGACACCTCCCCCTGGCGGGGGAGGATTGATGGCGATGTCGGCCCCCCGCATGGGGATCAGCCCTTGCCTTCGATATCGGCGTCCACGCCTTCGCCGCCGACCTTGCCGTCCTTGCCGAGCGAGCGAATCGTGAAGCTGCCGCCTTCGGAAGTATATTCGTAGGGCTTGCCCCAGCCGTCCAGCGCCGGCTTCGAGATATAGCCGCCCTGCGGGAAGGTGGACGGCAGCGGCGGAACGCTCGTCTTCTCCGAAAGCGCCTTCAGGCCCTGCGCGGTGGTGGGATAGTCCCCATTGTCGAGCCGGTACATCTTCAGTGCGCTGCCGATGGTCGCCAGGTCCGCCTTGGTGGTGGTTGCCTTCGCCTGGTCGGGGCGGCTGAGGATTCCACTCGCCACCACCATTCCGGCGACAACGGCGATGATCACCAGCACGATCATCATTTCGATGAGCGTCAAGCCGGCCTCGCCCTCGGGAACGGCGTGCTTGCGGTCCTGCACCTTAGGTGCAATGTCAGTACGCACCCGCGGTGCGATGTCATGGAACTGTTTCAAAACTATGCGCATCCCCGCCCCATGCGTCCTGCCCATGAAGCAAATGTGACAATGAGCCCAAACGCCCCGGGTGCGCCCGACCCAAATTTACCGCCCGCCGCGGGCGTATGGACGCTGGCGGGTGACCGCCTGATCATAACCGTGCGCGAGTGGCCCGCAACCATTCTCGTCCCCACCGGACAGGTGCGGCTGCTGGCGGTCGACCTGCCGCTGCCCAGCCACGCGAAACGCGTTGCGGCGCTGCCCTTCGCGATCGAGGACCGAATCGCCGAGCCGGTCGATTCGGTGCATCTCGCGCTCGGCGAGCAGGTCGCACCCAACCGCTATCTAGTCGGAATCGTCCGGCACGAGGTGATGGCCCGCTGGGTCGCCCAGGCCGAGGAGGCCGGGATCGGCCATGCCGCGATGGTCCCCGACGTGCTGACCATGCCGCGCCCGGCCCAGGGCTGGGCGGTGTCGCAGTCCGGCGGCCGTGCTGCGGTCCGCGATGCAGAAGGGACCGGCTTCGAAGTCCCCGCCGCGCTGCTGCGCCCTGCCTGGGAAGCCGCCGGGCGGCCGGCGATCACCAGCTATGGCGAGCGCCTGCCCGACGACATGCAGAAGGACGCGGCATCGCTCGATCCCGCTGCCTTCGGCCCCGCCGCCGGCGCCGCAGTCGCCACCCTGAACCTCCGCCAGGGCGCCTATGCCGTCCGCAAGACCGGCGGTTCCAACCTGTGGCGGAAGTTCGCCTGGATCGCCGCGATCGGTGCTGCCGCGCATGTCGTGATCGCGCTCGGCGATGTGATAATGCTGCGCAATATCGCCGATCGGCGCGAGGCGGAGACCCGGGCTACAGCGGCGCTCGCCGCCCCCGGCGTCACGCTGGGCGACGATCTCGCCAATTCGATCACCGGCATGCTGCCGAGCGGCGGCGGCGGCCGGGTGCCGCAGCCCTTCCTGCCGCTGGCCAACCGCGTCTCGGGCGCACTCGGGCCGCTCTCGGGCGCGATCACGGTCCGCGCGATGACCTTCGAAGGCAAGCTGCTCACCCTCGATCTCGACGCCTCGCCCGATGCCGGCCTGCCCGGCCAGATCGAGGCGGCCCTGAAGGGTGCCGGGGTAGGGGCGCAGGTCGTCCGCTCGCCCGAAGGCGCGATCCGTATTACGGCGAGCGCCGCATGAGACTGATTCTCGCCCGCATGCCGGCGCTCGACGCCGCGCTGATCCGCTTCGACGCCTGGTGGAGCGGCCGCAGTCGCCGCGAGCAGGTCATGCTCGGCGGCCTTGCCCTGTTCCTCGGGGCGCTGGTGCTGATCTTCGGGGTGGTGAAGCCGCTCCAGTCGGCCCGTGCCTCGGCGCTGCAGGACATCCGCACCTATGAGACCTACACCGCGCGCATCCGCGCCGCGGGCACGCTCTCGGCCGGCCAGCCCCAGCGCCGCCAGGGCTCGCCGGCGGACGTGATCAACGGCTCGACGGGCAGCTTCGGCCTCACCGCTACCGTCGCCTCGATCACCGGCGGCGCCCGCGCGACGATCGCGGACGGCAGCTATGACAGCCTGATGGCCTGGCTCGCCGATCTCTCGGCGACCTCCAGCCTGCGCATCCGGCGCGTGGACATCCAGCGCACCGCCACGCCCGGCCGGGTCAGCGCCACCGTGGACTTCGGCGCATGAACGAGATGCTGATCCTCACCGACGATACGCCGACCACGCTGCCCTACGGCTTCGCGCGCAGGAACGGCGTGCTGCTGCGCGTCACCGATGCCGGGCTTGAATGCGTCCACAAGGCCGGTGCCGCGCTCGACGGACTGCTCGAGGTCCAGCGCCTCGCCCCCGCCGCGCGCTTCGTCACGCTGCCCGACGACCAGTTCGACGCCGCGCTCAGCGCCGCCTATTCGGGTGCCGGCGCCGCCGCCGACATCGACCTGGGCGACATGGACCTCGCCGCGCTCGCCGACAGCGCCGCCAGCGTGGACGACCTGCTCGACACCCGCGACGACGCCCCCGTCATCCGCCTGATCAACGCGTTGCTGCTCGAAGCCGTGCGCGAAGGCGCGTCGGACGTGCATATCGAGACGCAGGAGAAGCGCCTCGTCGTCCGCTTCCGCATCGACGGTGTGCTGCGCGACATGATCGAGCCGCCCCGCGCGCTCGCGCCCTTGCTGGTCAGCCGCATCAAGGTGATGGCCAAGCTCGACATCGCCGAGCGCCGCATCCCGCAGGACGGCCGCGTCACGCTCCGCATCGGCGGCCATGACGTGGACGCCCGCGTCTCGACCATCCCGACCCAGCATGGCGAGCGCGTGGTGATGCGCCTGCTCGAAAAGGGTTCGCTGCGCCTAGACATGGAAGTGCTCGGCATGTCCGAGCGCGACCGCAATGTCTTCACCCGCTTGCTCGAGCGCCCGCACGGCATGCTGCTCGTCACCGGCCCCACCGGCTCGGGCAAGACGACCACGCTCTACGCCGCGCTCAACAAGCTCAACGATCGCAAGCGCAACATCATGACGGTCGAGGATCCGATCGAGTATGAAATGGCCGGCATCGGCCAGACCCAGGTCAATCCGCGCACCGACATGACGTTCGCGAGGGGGCTTCGCGCGATTCTTCGCCAGGATCCCGACGTGATCATGGTCGGCGAGATCCGCGACCAGGAGACCGCCCAGGTCGCCGTCCGCTCGTCGATGACCGGGCACTTCGTCCTCTCGACGCTCCACACCAACAGTGCGGTCGGCGCCGTGACGCGCCTGATCGACATGGGCGTCGAGCGCTACCTGCTCGCCCCGATGGTCGTCGGCCTTTGCGCCCAGCGCCTCGTCCGCAAGCTCTGCCAGAATTGCGCGGCGCAGGACGAGGCTACCGAAGCGGATTCGCTCCTGCTCGGCGGCGCGATCAAGCCGGGCAAAAAGGTCTGGCGCGCGGTCGGCTGTGCGGAGTGCCATGGCGAAGGCTATCGCGGCCGCGCCGGCCTCTACGAAGTCGTCGCGGTCGACGACAGGTTCCAGAAGCTGATCCATGACGGCGCGTCCGAGGCCGAGCTCGAGGCCCATGCCCGCAAGGAGAATCCCAGCCTGCTCGACGACGGCATCGCCAAGGTGAAGGCCGGGGTGACGACGGTGGAGGAAGTGGCGCGGGTGGTGAGGGACGAAGCATGAAATTCCTCCCCGGAACGGGGAGGGGGACCGCTCGCGCAGCGAGTGGTGGAGGGGGGCCGCGTGCCACCAGCCTTTTAATGCGTGGAGGGCGGGACCCCTCCACCAAGCCGCTTCGCGTCTTGGTCCCCCTCCCCGTTCCGGGGAGGATTTAGAGAATGCCCGCCTACGCCTACCGCGCTGCCGACAAGGCCGGCGCCGCGAAGAAGGGCATCATCGAGGCCTCCAGCCCCGCCGCCGCCCGCGCGCTGCTGCGCGAGCAGGCGCTGCTGCCGCTCTCGGTCGAAGTCGCCGCCGAGAAGGGCGCGCGGCTCGGCAGCATCCAGCTCCCCAAATTCCGCCGCGGCACCATCTCGTCCAAGGCGCTCGCCACCGTCACCCGCCAGATCGCCACGCTCGTCGGCTCGGACATCGCGATCGAGGAGGCACTCCGCCTCGTCGCCACCCAGTCCGAACAGGCGGCGACCAGCTCGCTGCTGCTCGACGTCCGCGCCGCGATCCTCGACGGCCGCAGCTTCGCCGCCGCGCTGGCCCAGCACCCCAAGGCCTTCCCCGAATTCTACCGCGCCTCGGTCGCCGCCGGCGAGGCCTCAGGCAAGCTGCCGAGCGTGCTCGAGCACCTCGCCGAGTTCGTCGAGAACCGCCAGGCGAACGGCCAGAAGCTCCAGCTCGCCCTGATGTACCCCGGGCTGCTCGCGCTGGTCTCCTTCGGCATGATGGCGCTGCTGCTCGTCTATATCGTGCCGGACATCGTGAAGGTGTTCGTCTCGCGCGGCGCCGACCTGCCGTTCCTCACCCGCGCGCTGATCGCGCTGAGCTGGTTCCTCCAGAATTTCGGACTCTACCTGCTGCTCGGCTTCGCGGTGGTCGCGCTCGTCTTCTTCCGTTGGGCCCGCGTGCCGGCCAACCGGTTGCGTATCGACCGCTTCTTCTCCGAGCATCGCCCGTTCCGCCGCTTCAGCCGCCAGCTCAGCGCTGCCCGCTTCGCCGGCAGCCTGGCCACGCTGGTCGGAAGCGCCGTGCCCTTGGTCGACGCGCTCCACGCCGCCGCCGCGGTCACGCCCAATCGCTGGGTCCGCGAAAAGGCGCTCGGCGTCGCGACGCGGGTTCGGGAGGGCATCAGCCTGCGCGCCGCGATGAGCGAGGCCGGTGTCTTCCCCTCGATGCTGGTCGCGATCGTCGCCTCGGGCGAGAGCTCGGGCCGCCTGGCGCCCGCGCTCGGCCGCGCCTCGGACGAGCTTCAGCGCGAGCTGGACGCGCTCGTCTCCACCCTGGTCGCGCTGGTCGAGCCGCTGGTCCTGCTGGTGATGGGCGGTCTGGTGCTGATGATGGTGCTGGCGATCCTGCTGCCGATCATCAATCTGAACAACCTGGTGGGGCTCTGAACTAGAGCATCATTCCGGCGGACCTTGCCTTTCCCCGGCGAAGGCCGGGGCCCAGCCCTATTCAAAAATCGCGCGGGGTCGCGCGCCTGCGCCGCGCACTGTCAAGACTGGGCCCCGGCCTTCGCCGGGGAAAGAAGAAGGGGATGACGCTTCGCGTCACATCTGCCCCTGCACCGTAGCCCCGCCCGGCAGCCCAACGAACGGCAGCACCGCCGCACCTTCCTGCGTCATCGAGATGTCCAGCGCGCCATCTTCGCGCAGCACCGCGGTCATCAGCGTCTTCAGCCGCTGGGCCGAGGGCGCCACCCGGATCGTCGTGCGGTCGCCGACATGCTCGGCGGTGATCAGCAGGGCAGGGACCGCCACCGGCCCGCCGCCGCTCTTCGCCCGGCAGCTGCCCGGATCGGTCGTCACCTTGCCGTCCGCCATCCGCGCGCCGCTTCCGGTCGCGATCCGCTGCATCTCGATCTGCATCGTCAGGTTGCAGGTGAAGGGCAGGTTCGGCTGCAGCGCCTTGAGCAGGCTCGCATCCGCCGATCCGCTGACATGGTCGAGCACCGTCCGCCCGCCCAGGTGCTGGAGCATCTGCCCGCCCAGGTCGGTGTCCGGCCCCGTCGCCTTCCAGTCCGCGGCAAAGGCCAGGCTGGTCAGCGCGCGCAGCGGCGCCATGTGCCAGGCGAAGGTCGCGCCGCCCGCGACGCCGACTTCGCCGTTCCACACCGTTCCCGCCACGCCGGTGCGCCAGCCGGTATTCTTGAAGATCACGCTCGCCGGCATCGTCACCAGCAGCGCGAGCAGATAGGCCCCTATGCCGATCAGGGCGAAGAGGATAATAGACCGCCGTGCCCCGCTACCCTCTCCCAGAGTCGGCAATGGATCGACGGACCCTGCTGAAGTCGCTGCAATCAGGCCTGGTCGCGTCAGCGGCATCGGTCGTGCTTCCCTCTGTCGTGTTCGCAGCCGACAAGAAGAAGGACAAGCGCCCGATCGCCCTGCTGCTGCCGCTCACGGGCCCGCGAGCGCGGCTGGGGCTTAGCATGCGACAGGCCGCCTTGCTCGCGGAAAACAACGCCTTTGTGCAGAGCTTCGACACCGCGGGCACCGCCGCCGGTGCCGCCGCTGCCGCTGCCCAGGCATTGAAGCTCAAGCCGGCGCTGATCCTCGGCCCGCTTTCGGCGGAGGAAGTGCCCGCCGTCTCCAGCACCGTCGCCGGCCGCATCCCCGTCATCGCCTTCAGCAACGATTCGGTCCTGCGCGCGCCCGGCACCTGGATCTTCGGGATCACCGCCGGCCAGGTGACCACCGCGGTCCTGCGCTATGCCCGCACCCGCGGAGTGAAGACCGTCACGATGATCGACGACGGCTCGCCGTGGAGCGCCGCCGCCGCGATCGCCGCCGGCAAGAGCGAGGCCGAGATCGGCATCACCGTCAACATCCTCCAGGTGAAGCCGGGCCAGCCGCTGCCCAATCCGGGCGAGGCGCCCGACGCGGTGCTGCTCCCCGGTGCCGGCGAGACGGTCCTTGCCGCCGCCCGTGCGCTCAAGCAGACCGGCGTCCAGCTGCTCGGCACCTTCCAGGCACTCGACAGCCGCCCCCAGGCGCTTGCCGCGCTCGAAGGCGCCTGGCTCGCCAGCCCGGACCCCAACGCCTTCGGCACCTTCGCCAGCGCCTTCCAGGCGCGCAACGGCGGCGAGCCCGGCACGATCGCCGCGCTCGCCTATGACGCCGCCGGCATCGCCAACACGCTGCGCGCCGACAACCGGCTCGGCGTCGAGGGGCTGATGGACGCCAAGGGTTTCCACGGCGTCACCGGCCCGGTCCGCTTCCGCACCGACGGCTCGGTCGCCCGCGACTTCGCCATCCTGGTCGCCGGCCCCACCGGTTATACCCCCGTGGCGTCGAGCTCAGGGTCGTGAGGCCAAGGTGCTTCGCCCGGTCCTTTTCCGTCATCCCCGCGCAGGCGGGGATCCAGAGCCAAGCAGGGCGTCGCTCGTGACACCGGATCCCCGCCTGCGCGGGGATGACGAAGGTTGGGGGGAGCACGGCTTCACCCTGATCGAGCTGATGATCTCGATGGGCCTGTTCGCGCTGATCGCGGTGGCGGGGCTCGCGCTGGTCGACGGCATCATCAAGGTGCAGGGGCGCACCGAGAAGCGGATGGACCGGCTCGCCGATCTCCAGCGCGCGATGTTCGTGGTGTCGAGCGACATCGACCAGATCTCGTTCGGCGCCGTCTCGGGTGGCGGCGAGAAGCTGAACTTCACCCGCGCAGCGCCCGGCTTCGGCGGGCCGGCGGTGCCGCTGCAATATTCGGTCGCCAACGGCAACCTGGTCCGCGGATCGGGTCCGATGGTGCAGACCGTGGTCGGCGGCGTCGCCGATGTACGCTGGCGCTTCTTCGACGGCAGCGCCTGGACCAATCGCTGGCCGATGCGCGAGGAAGACAAGGACAAATGGCCCCGCGCGATCGAGATCGACCTCCAGGCGGTCGGCCCGGGCGGTACGCCGGGCGCCCTGCGCCGCGTCGTCACACTGCCCGACCAGGCGGAGTATCCCAAGCAATGAGCCGCCGCGAAGACGAAGCCGGGATGATCCTCGTCAACGTGCTGATGTTCGTCGCGATCGCGTCCGGACTTGTGCTATTGCTAATCAATCGCGAGGAATTGGCGCTCGATCGGGCCCTGCGCACCCGCGAGGCGGCACGTGCCCTGTCGGTGGTCCGCGGCGGTGAATTGTCGGCAGTGGTCGCGCTCCGCCGCGACATGATCGCCGCGCCGAACGAGGACAACCAGACCGAGCCCTGGGCCAAGCTGTCGGAGAATGGCGCACCGATCGAGGGCGGCACCTTCGATCTCGCCATCGCCGATGCCGAGGGCCGCTTCAACCTCAACAGCCTGCGCGCGGGCGATGCCGGCGCGATCGTGCTGTTCCAGACGATCGCCAAGGATGTCGGCCTGTCGACCGAGGATGCGGTCAAGGCGGTCAGCTATGTCCGCCTCTACGGGCCGCTCACCGACGTCCGCCCGATCCGTCTCGCCGGGTTCGAGCCCGAGGCGGCGGCGCGGATGGAGCGGCTGGTGACGGCGCTACCCGGCACCACCACGATCAACCTCAATGCCGCCGATCCCAAGATGCTGCGCGTGCTGTTCCGCGACCCGCTCGCCGCCCAGCGCCTTGCCGAGATCCGCCAGCGCAACGGCAAGCTGACGCTCAAGGACCTGTCGGACCTCAACCTGTCGCTGCCCTGGGGCGCCGGCTTCCGCTCGGGCACCTTTTGGGTCCGCACCCGCGTGACGATCGGCCGCACCAGCCAGCAGGCCGCAGTGCTGATCCAGCGCGTCCAGCGCCCCGACGGCAAGATCGCGGTGGGGGTGGTGGAGCGCTGGCGGGGGGCGAGCGTGCCGCCCGAGGCGCCGGCATTTCCCGCGGGGCGGTAGGGGTATCGCCCCGTTCAGCCCGTTGCTGCCGTCCTGGCGTATCGCATCGGCGGCATCCCGACATGGCGTGTGAAGGCGGTGCTGAACGTGCTCGCCGAGCCATAGCCGACGCGTGCAGCGATATGCTCGATCGCCAGTTCGCGGCTGCGCAACAGGCGCTTGGCGAGCGCCATCCGCCAGGTCAGCAGATATTCCATCGGCGGCATCCCGACGATGCGGCTGAACCGCGCAAAGAATGCCGAGCGCGACATTGCCGTCTCGGCTGCAAGTGCGGCGATGGTCCAGCCATGCGCCGGTCGTGCGTGCATGGCCCGCAAGGCGGCCATCAGCCGATCGTCGGATAGCCCGCGCGCGACGCTCGGCACGGATGCGATGTCGGTGCCGCACCGTAGGGCCTCGATCAGCAGCACCTCGAGCAGGCGCTCGAGCACCAGTTCACGTCCCGGCCGCGATTGACGTGTCTCATCGCCGACTAGGTGAAGCAACTGCGCCAGCCGGGGCTCGCCCCGCGCAACCACCATCGACGGCAGCAGCGAGACGAGCAGCGCCGCATCGGGAGAGGCGAAGCTGCACAGCCCAACCTGCATGCGGAGATTTACCTGCGCATGCGTGGGTCCCACCCGGAACCGGCCTTCGCCGATCTCGACCGGCATCATGTCGATCCCGTGCGGCGGCGCATCGATGCTTTCGACCACCTGGGCATTGGTAAAGGGCGACAGGACGAAATCTCCGGCACGCACGATCAGGGGCGGGCGGCCCGCAGCGACAACCCTGCACGCGCCCTCCAGCACCGCGAAGAAGACTGGCTTGCCCTCGACGTCGCGATTGATGCGCCAGCGCCCGGCATATTCGACCAGCTTTGAGAAGCTTGCCGAAGGCTGGAGCAGCGTCACGATCTCGGCAAGCGGATCAATCGTCATATCAGGACTATTGCAAATTGATTCGAGACTTTCACGCATAGAGGGTCTTGCTGTCGCTGCCTATCTCCCGTGCACCAACAATGATCTGGGAGTTTCACGTGCCCACTGTCCTCATCACCGGCTGTTCCTCGGGCTTCGGCCTCGAAACCGCGAAGCTGTTCCTCGATCGCGGCTGGAAGGTCGTCGCTACGATGCGCAACCCCAAGGACGGTATCCTGCCGGAGTCCGGCAATCTTACCATCCTGCCGCTCGACGTCACCGATCCCGCGAGCGTCGCCAACGCCTTCGATAAGGCCGGCGACATCGATGTGCTGGTCAACAATGCGGGGTTCGGTGCCGCGGTCCCGATCGAGCTGATCGAACCCGAGACGGCGCGCCAGCTGTTCGAAACCAACATGCTCGGCACGCTGGCGACGATGCAGGCGGTCCTCCCCCAGTTCCGCGCGCGTCGCAGCGGCACGATCATCAACGTCACCTCCACTGCCACGCTTAAGCCGCTTCCCCTGGTCAGCGTCTATCGGGCGAGCAAGGCGGCGGTTAACGCGCTCACCGAGAGCCTTGTGGTGGAGATGGAGCCGTTCGGCGTGCGCGTGCACATCGTCCTTCCCGGCCGCTCGCCGGAAACCAGCTTCGGCAACAATGCGATGCCGCATCTGCGCGGGCTGGATAACCCGGACTACAAGCCGTTGATCGAGGGCATGATCGCGAATTTCCGCGATGATACCGGCCCCGTGACCCATGCCGGGGATGTGGCGGAGGCGGTCTGGCATGCGGCCACCGATCCGGCCGCGCCCCTCTGGATTCCGGCGGGTGCGGATGCGGTGCAATGGATGGCCGAAACCCGCTGAACGACCAGGGACGAACGCGGTTCGCGTCTGAAGGCGCGGACCGCCAATCCGCCTGAAGGCCTAAATCAATATCCGGAACACCGCCCCGCCGCCGGGCGCATCGTCCACATCGATGCTCCCGCCATGCGCCACCACGATCTGCCGCGCGAGGTTCAGGCCCACGCCGGTGCCCGTCGCGCGGGTGGTGAAGAAGGGCAGGAACACGTCTTGGCGCAGCCCCTCGGGCACGCCGGGGCCATTGTCCTCCACTTCAATGACCAGCGCCTCGCGGTCCTCGAACAGCCGCAGCGCCAGCGCCGGCGGGCGTTCCTGCCCGGCCATGGCTTGCGCGGCGTTCTGGAGCAGGTTGATCAGCACCTGGGCGAGCAGGTCGGGATCGGCGTCGATCGCCAGCCGGGCCGGTGCCACGTCGATCGTCAGCGGCACCATGGGTTCGCGCGCGGCGAAGATGCGGCCCAGTTCCTCGGCCCAGGGCTGGGCGGCAAAGGCCTGGCGCTGGATCTCGGGGGTATGCGCCACCGCGCGATAGGCCTCGATGAAATGCCCCAGCCCATGCGCGCGCCGGGCGAGGGTGGAGACCGCCGCGCGCGCATCGCCGATCCGCGGATTGCCGGCCAGTTCGGGATCGTCGAGCAGGTCCGCCGCGGTCGCCGCCAGCGAGGTCACCGGGGTCAGCGAGTTGAGGATCTCATGGGTCAGCACGCGGACCAGGTCGGTCTGCGCGGCCATCTCGACGGCATCGAGCGTGCCCTGGATCGGTTGCACCGTCACCGCGCGGATGCTGCGCCCGAGCCGCTCCAGCGTGCCCGAGCGGACCAGCACGCGCTGCGTCCGGCCCTCGATCGCCAGCAGCAGGATCTCCTCGGCCGCGTCGCCCCCCACCAGCCTCTTGGCCAGCGTCGCGCCATAGACGGCATAGTCCTCGGCCCGCGCGCCGCCGACGCCGCGGAACAGTCGCCGTGCGGCCTTGTTGGCCGGCTCGACATGGCCTTCGCCGTCGATGGTCAGCAGCGCGACCGGCATGTCGTCGACCAGCGCCTCGAGGAAGCGCGTCTCGGCCGCGGCCCGGGCCTGGCGCTCGCGCAGCCGGTCCATCGCGCCGTCCAGCGCGGTGCCCAGCGCCTCGAACCCGCCGCCGCTCGCGCCGCCGAAGCGGGCCGAAGTGTCGCCGAAGTGCAGCGCCTCGACGAAGCGGGCGACCGCGGCATTGGTGCGCGAGACATGCTGCCACAGCCCCCAGATCGCCCCGGCGACGAGCAGCAGCGCGACGATCCGCGCCGCGCCGAGCCCGGGAGTAAGGAAGGCCAGCACCGTGGCCGCCAGGGCGAGCGCGAGCGCGGCCACCCAGGCGATCAGGCCCGTCGTGAAGCGCCGGTCAAAGCCCATGCTTCTCCATCCGGCGATAGAGCGCGGCGCGCGAGAGGCCGAGTTCGCTGGCGGCCAGCGAGATATTGTAGCCGTGCTTCTTCAGCGCCTCCTCGACCAGCCGGCGCTCGACCCGCTCGAGGTTGAGGTCCTCGCCCTGGCGCGGCGGCGGGGGCGTCACCGCGGCGACGGGCACGATCCGCGGCATCGCCTGGACCAGCGCGAAGTCCTCGGGCTCCAGCGCCGCCTCGCGCGCCAGGATCACCGCGCGTTCCAGGGCGTGGCGCAGCGCGCGGACATTGCCCGGCCAGTCATGGTCGAGCAGCGCCATCCGCGCGGCCGGGCTGAGGGCGGGCACCGGCCGGCCATAGCGCTTGGCGTAATGCTCCAGATAATGCTCGATCAGCTGCGGCACGTCCTCGCGGCGGTCCCGGAGCGGCGGCAGGTCGATCTCCACCGTGTTGAGGCGGAAGAGCAGGTCCTGCCGGAAGTGCCCTTCGTCGCGCAGCTTCTCGGGGGGAAGATTGGTCGCGGCGATCACCCGGATGTTGACCGGCACCGGCTTGTTGGCCCCCACCGGTGTCACCTGGCGCTGCTCGAGCACGGTGAGCAATTTGGGCTGGAGCCGGAGCGGCAGGTTGCCGATCTCGTCGAGGAACAAGGTCCCCCCGTCCGCCGCCTGGATGCGGCCGACCCGGTCGGTCCGTGCATCGGTGAAGGCGCCCTTCACATGGCCGAACAGCTCCGAATCGATCAGCTCCTCGCTCACCGCGCCCAGGTCGACGGTCAGCATCACCTGGTTGGCCCTGAGCGATTGCCGGTGCAGCTCGCGCGCGACCAGCTCCTTGCCGGTGCCGTTCTCGCCGAGCACCAGCACGTTCGCATCGGTCGGCGCCGCGCGGCTGATCAGCGAGTGCACCCGCGCCATCACCGGCGAGCTGCCGAGCAGCGGCGAGGCGCCGGCCTGCTGCGCCGGGGCGGGGACCGTGCCGCCACCGCTCACTGCTTTCCGGGAACGCCGCAGCGACGCGGCGGTGCGCACCGTCGCCAGCAGTTTCTCGTTCGACCAGGGCTTGGAGACGAAGTCGGTCGCCCCGCGCTTCATCGCCGAAACGGCGACCTGCACGCCGCCATGCGCGGTGATCATCACCACCACCATCTCGGGATCGATGCCGAGCAGCTTGTCGAGCCAGGCCAGCCCCTCCGCCGCATTGGTCGCCCCGCGCGCGAAATTGGCGTCGAGCAGCACCACGTCGGGCGTGCGCGCCTGGATCAGCGGCAGCGCCTCCTCCGGGCTGCGCACCGCTTCCACATCCTTGAACAGCCGTCGCAGCAGCAGCCGCGAGGCCATCAATATGTCGTCGTCGTCGTCGATCACGACGCAGAAATCGAATTCCGGATCCCCCATGATGGCCACTCCCGTACATCTACTGTGCGGAACCGGACAATCAATTTGCGTGCCAAGCCCTGGTCCCCCTGTGGACGCAATTGGCACGGCTCATGCTGACACTCCGATGAACGGCGCGCGTGCCGGAGGAGGAAATCGTGCAGCTTCGGGGGAGTCTGGTTCGGAAGGGAGCGGTCGTCGTAGTGGCGATTCTCCTCCTGTGCCTGCCCCGCGGCCCTGTCGGCTTCGACCTGCGGATGGATGCCGCCGGCAGCCAGGCCGTGCTCCGGCTCGGCATCATATCGTTACGGGTGGCGTTCGATTCCGGACGCTCCTGTCCGAAATCGAACACTTGCCACGCCGCCAATGCAGCATCGCCCGAGGCGGAGCGGCTGGCACGGCAATTGCGAGGATAGGGGGCATGACAGTGCTACGGATGCAGAAGGACAGGGGGGCAGGGGCCGTCTCGGGCAGCGGGATGGACCAGGTCGTCGAGAAACGCAGCCTGTCGCTGCGCGTGAAGATCGCGCTCGGCGCGGTCGCCGCGCTGCTCGCCGCATTCGGCTTCTGGTGGTTCGCCCCCTCGGGCGCCAGCCAGACGGTCGGCATGGACCGGCTGACCATCTCCACCGTCAGCAAGGGCACGTTCGACGATTTCATGCCGCTGCGCGCCCGCGTCACGCCCTTGCTCACCGTCTATATCGACGCGGTCGAGGGCGGCCGGGTCGAGAAGATGCTGGTCGAGGACGGCGCCACCGTCGCCGCCGGCCAGCCGATCGCCCTGCTTTCCAACGCCGAGCTCCAGCTCTCCACGCTCGCCCGCCAGACCGAGGTCGAGCAGCAGATCAACAACATGCGCAGCCAGGAGCTGGCGCTCGCCCAGACCCGCCTCTCCAATGAGCGCGCCGTGCTCGCCGCCGAGACCGTCTACGACAAGGCCCGCCGCCAATATGAGCGCGAGAAGCCGCTCGCCGGGCGCGGGTTCGTCTCGGGCAAGCAGTTCGCCGACACGGAGGCCGATTACGAGCTGAGCCAGCGCAACCTTGCCGCCTTGAAGCGCAGCCAGAGCACCGACGCCCGCCTCCAGGGCAGCCAGCTCTCGCAGCAGCAGGCGGCGGCCAAGTCGATGCAGTCGGGCCTCGCCATCGCCCGCGCCAATCTCGATGCGCTCCAGCTCCGCGCGCCGGTCGCCGGCCAGCTCTCGGGCTTCTCGGTCCAGGTCGGCCAGTCGCTCGGCCGCGGCGAGCGCGTCGGCCAGATCGACAGCCCGGGCCGCAACAAGCTGATCGCCGGGGTGGACGAATTCTATCTCGGCCGCGTCCAGCTCGGCCAGCAGGCGGCGCTCGACTGGGGCGGCAAGCGCTACGGCGCCAAGGTCACCAAGATCTATCCGCAGGTCCAGAACGGCCAGTTCCAGGTCGACCTGCAATTCACCGGCACCGAGCCGCCCCAGCTCCAGCGCGGCCAGACCATGCAGGCGCGCCTCACCCTCGGCGATCCGGCGCCCGCTTTGCTGATCCCGAACGGCGCCTTCTACAACGACACCGGCGGCGCCTGGGTATTCGTCGTCGCCCCCGGCGGCGGCAGCGCCGAGAAGCGCAACGTCCGCCTCGGCCGCCGCAACACCGATTTCGTCGAGGTGCTCGAAGGGCTCGAGCCCGGCGAGAAGGTGATCACCTCGCCCTATACCGGCCTCACCGACAAGACGCGCCTGGACCTGACCAAGTGACCGAAAAGAAAGGGAATCCGATGCTGCACATGCGCGAACTCTCCAAGGTCTACCGCACCGACACGGTGCAGACGACGGCGCTCGACGCGATCGACCTCGAAATCGCCCAGGGCGAGTTCGTCGCGATCATGGGCCCCTCGGGCTGCGGCAAGTCGACCCTGCTCAACATGATCGGCATGCTCGATAGCCCGTCCTCGGGATCGTACATGTTCAACGGCCAGGAAGTCGCCGGGCTCAGCGAGAGCAGGCTCGCCGATGTCCGCAAGGAGAATATCGGCTTCATCTTCCAGAGCTTCAACCTGGTCGACGAGCTGAGCGTCCGCGACAATGTCGAACTCGCGCTGCTCTACCACAATGTCCCCGCCGCCGAGCGCAAGCGCCGCGTCGACGAGGTGATGGACCGCACCGGCATCGCCCACCGCGCCCGCCACCGGCCGAGCCAGCTCTCGGGCGGCCAGCAGCAGCGCGTCGCGGTCGCCCGCGCGCTCGTCGCCTCTCCGAAGCTGATCCTCGCCGACGAGCCGACCGGCAATCTCGACACCCAGCATGGCGAGGAGGTCATGCACATGCTGCAGACCCTGAACGCCGAGGGCTCGACGATCGTGATGGTCACCCACTCGCCCGCGCACGCCGACTACGCCGGCCGCATCGTCTCGATGCTCGACGGCCGCGTCCTCCAGGAACGCCGCCGCGCGGCATGATGCAACGCCTTCTCCCCCTCGGGGGAGAGGGCAGGGGAGAGGGGGAGTGATCCCTAGCACCCCTCTCCCCGATCCTCTTCCCGCCAGCCGGGAGAGGGAGAACGAGAAGGAAGAAGCCCCATGTGGCGCAACTATCTCACGGTCGGCCTGCGCGCGCTCGCGAAGAACCGCACCTATGCCTTCATCAACCTGTTCGGCCTGGCGATCGGCCTCGCGGCCTGCCTGCTGATCCTGCTCTACGTCCAGTACGAGCGCAGCTATGACCGCTGGCTGCCGGACAGCGACCGCACCTATCAGCTCCAGGTCTATTATCAGAGCAAGACCAACGGCGATAAGTACGACAACCAGGGCGCGCCCTATGTGACCAAGGCGGCTTTGCTCAAGGACTTCCCGCAGATCGAGAGCGCCACCTATACCGGCGGCCCGCGCATCACCCTGCTCAAGGACGGCCAGGCCACCGAGGTCGAGGATGGCCGGCTGGTCGACAGCGCCTTTCTCGACACGATCGCGCTGCCGATGGTGCAGGGCGACAACAAGGCGCTCTCGGCCCCCGGCACGGTGGCGCTGAGCGAGGCCGAGGCGACCCGGCTGTTCGGCACCACCAGCGTGGTCGGCCGCACCCTGACGCTGCTCGTCGCGGGGAAGAAGGCCGATTACCGCATCACCGGCGTGTTCAAGGACCTGCCGAAGAACTCGCACATGACCGCGCGCCTGCTCGCCCGCGCCGACTTCCCCAGCCTGTTCCCGGGAGACGATGGCTATCTCACCAGCTGGGGTTGGACCTCGGGCTATGTCTATGTGAAGCTGCGCCCCGGCGTCGATGTGAAGACGATCAATGCCCAGATGCCGGCCTGGGAAAAGCGCAACATCCCCGACGAGAATTTCAACGGCAACCGCTACAATGCGGGCGACGAACGTACCTTCAAGCTGGTCGCCGCGCCCGATATCCATCTCGGCATCGCCAGCAACACGGGGATGACGCCGGGCAACGACGTGCAGACGATCACCACCTTCGCGGTGATCGCGCTGCTGATCCTCGCCATGGCCTGCATCAACTTCACCAACCTCGCCACCGCCCGTGCCAGCCAGCGCGCCCGCGAAGTGGCGCTGCGCAAGGTGCTCGGCGCCACCCGCCGCCAGCTGATGACCCAGTTCCTGGGGGAATCGGTGCTGCTCGCCACGATCGCGATGCTCCTCGCGCTCGCGGTGGTCGAGATCGTGCTGCCCTGGTTCGGCAACTTCCTCGATGCCGATCTGCAGCTCCGCTATTTCGGCCATGACGGGCTGTTCCTGCCGATGATCGCGCTGGTGCTGCTCGTCGGCGCGGCGGGCGGCCTCTATCCCGCCTTCTACCTGTCGCGCTTCCAGCCCGCCCGCGTGCTCAAGGCGAACAAGTCGGCGGCGGATGCCGAAGGCTCGGGGCATCTGCGCAGCGCGCTCGTCGTCATCCAGTTCGCGGTGTCGATCGGGCTGATCATCTGCACCGCGGTGGTCTGGTCGCAGAACATCTACGCCCGCACGGTCGATCCGGGATACAAGCGCGCCGGGCTGCTCCAGCTCCAGGGCATCGGCTCGAAGACGCTCGAGCCCCAGGCCGATGCGCTGACCCGCGAGATCGCCAAGGTGCCGGGCGTCGAATCCGCCGGCCGCACGATGATCGGCGTCATTACCGGCCAGACCTCGACCACTTCGGTGGTGGTGCCCGGCCGGGCCGATCCGGTGGACCTCGGCATCTATTCGGTCGATGCCGGCTTCTTCCCCACCATGGGCATCCGCACCATGGCCGGCCGGGTGTTCGACGAGCGCGCCGCCGACGACATGACCACCCCGCGTCCCGAGGATGCGGCGGCGGAGCGGGCGCTGGTCGCGCGCGGCGCCCATGTCGTGCTGAACGCCGCGGGCGTGAAGCGCCTCGGCTTCAAGACCGCGCAGGAGGCGATCGGCAAGACGATCCGCTACGGCGTGAAGGAGGAATATGGGGGGATGATGAATCTCACCATCATCGGTGTCGTCGCCGATGCGCGCTTCCGCACCGTCCGCACCGCGATCGAGCCGACGATGTTCCTGCTCGACAAGCACAACGTCAACTGGTTGGTCGCCCGCTTCCACGGCGATCCGCGCCCGGTGCGCGAGGGGATCGAGCGGGTCTGGCGCCGCCACGCGCCCGACGTGCCGTTCGACGCGATCCTCGCCGACGAGGTGATCGCCAAGGCCTATGAGCGGCTCGACGCCCGGGCGCAGATGTTCGGCATGTTCGCGGTGCTCGCGGTGGTGATCGGTTGCCTCGGCCTGTTCGGCCTCGCCGCCTTCACGGCGGAGCGGCGGACCAAGGAGATCGGCATCCGCAAGGTGCTGGGCGCCCGCACGATCGACATCGCCCGGCTGCTGGTCTGGCAGTTCACGCGCCCGGTGGTGCTCGCCAACATCATCGCCTGGCCGGTCGCCTGGTGGCTGATGCGCGAGTTCCTCAACGCCTATGACGCGCGCATCGCGCTCACCCCGGTGCCGTTCATCGCCGCGAGCCTGCTCGCGCTGGCGATTGCCGTCCTCACCATCGGCGCCCACGCCTTCCGCGTCGCGCGCACCAATCCGGTTCATGCCCTGCGCTACGAGTAGGCGCGTCAGCCCAGGGCATGAGACGGGCGGGGAGGCAACTCCCCGCCCGTTTTTCGTTCCCCGTCCTGCACCCAATCGTCATCCCGGCGAAAGCCGGGATCTCAGGCAGGAGCGCATCCGCCAGGAGAAGGCGGTTTACGCGGAGACGCGGAGACGCGGAGAAGAGAGAAAGAAGAATGTTCGCGCAGAGGCGCAGAGGACGCAGAGGTGTCTCGCGTCGCGCCAGCGGCGCCCTCCATTACTAGGTCTCCGCGATTCCTGCCGCCAAAGCGGCACCTGCGCTGGCCACGGGGACAGCCCTCTGCGTCCTCTGCGCCTCTGCGCGAACCATTTCTTCTCTTCTTCTTTGCGTCGTCGCGTCATCGCGTGGATCATCTTCGTCATCCCGGCGAAAGCCGGGATCTCGTGCGGCTCTTTCCCCGCGCCTTCGCCTGAGATCCCGACTTTCGTCGGGATGACGGACGTACGGATCAGGGGTATTTACCCAAACCCACACCGCGCTATCCTCCCCCGACACCAAAATCGGGAGGGGGACATGATTCGTATCGCAAAGATCGCGCTATTCGCAGCAATAGCGATGACACCGGTGGCATATGCGGCGGTCGAAGTGATCGGCCAGATGACCCCCGCCGAGCCGATCACGCACGCCCGGATTTCCAAGCTTCCCATCGGCCAGCAGCGTGCCTGGAACGTCTATCTCGACAAGTCGGTCGGGCTGATGGAAGCCGACAAGGCCGCGCTCGCCGCCGAGCGGGCCGACGGCACCTTGCCCACGCCGGTAGCCCCCCCAACCGGCCCCTCGGGCGGCAGCGGCATGCCCGACAACAAGCCCGCCGCCTGGTATGCCGGCGCCGAGGCGCGTCATGTCGCCGACAATATCGTCAGCTTCCAGACCCCGGCAGGCGGCTGGGGCAAGAATGTGGACCGTACCGGTCCCGTACGTGCGCGCGGCGAGCATTATGTCCCGATCGAGAAGCTCCCCGCCTATGCCAAGACGGACATGGCGGACGAGAATTGGAGCTATGTCGGCACGATCGACAACAATGCCACCACCGCCGAGCTGCGCTTCCTCGCCCGCGCCCAGGCCGCGGCGCCGGGTCCCGAGGGCAATGCCTATCGTGAGAGCTTCCTCAAGGGCATCCGCTACCTTCTGAATGCGCAGTTTCCGAACGGCGGCTGGCCGCAGATCTACCCGCTCCAGGGCGGCTATCACGATGCGCTCACCTTCAACGACGATGCGCTCTCCTCGGTCGTCACCGTGCTGGCGGAGGTCGCCCGCCGCCAGGGGGACTATGCCTTCGTATCCGAAGCGCTCGCTGCGGAAGCGAAGATTGCCTGCAACCGCGCGATCCAGCTGATCCTCAAGACCCAGGTCGTCGTCGACGGCAAGCGCACCATCTGGGGCCAGCAGCACGACGCGCTCACCTTGGCCCCGGCGGGCGCCCGCAACTTCGAACCGGCCGCTCTGTCCTCGGATGAGAGCGCCGACCTACTGATCTTCCTGATGAAGCAGGCGGGCCATTCGCCCACGGTCGATGCGGCGGTGGCGGACGGGGTGGCCTGGCTCAGGGCGCATGCCGTGCACGGCGTCGCCTTCGAGAAGGGACCCGACGGCCGCAAGCTGATCGACAAGCCCGGCGCCGGCCCGATCTGGTCGCGCTATTACGACATCAAGACGGGCAAACCCATCTTCGGCGACCGCGACCGCTCGATCCGCACGGATGTGAACGAACTCAGCCTGGAGCGCCGCAACGGCTATAGCTGGTACAATGCCGGCCCGGCGAAGGCGCTGGCGACGTATGATAAGTGGGTGGCCGCCAGATAACCGTTACCCCGCGCCTCAAGCCGTCATCCCGGCGAAAGCCGGGATCTCAGGCGAAGGCGCGGGGAAGGAGCCGCACGAGATCCCGACTTTCGTCGGGATGACGGAGGTGGCGGCTTTCCTACACCCAAATGTTCCTGTAATGTTCTAAAGATCGCCGCAAGGCCGCTCTTTGAACCGTCAACCCAGCGCACTCGTGCGAACATCCGCGCGCGAAAGCGTCCGCGCGCGTCTCCGTCCGTTCTCCCACAGCGTATCGCGGAGCGCCCCGGCGGGAGGGCGTTCCGCGTAAACCACGCCAACTTCCGCGTCCAAAGCGTCCGCGTCAGTCCGCTGCTTCCAGTGCCTCGCTAGCCTGGAGCCAGGCCGCCTCGGCCGCCTCCAGCCGCGCCTCGACCTCGCCGCGCCGCTTCATCAGCTCGCCCATCGAGAGGTTCTTCAGCGCAGGCGAGGCGATCCCGGCCAGCGCCCCATCGACCTCGGCCAGCGCCCGCTGCGCCTTGGCGATCTCGCCCTCGGCGTCCTTCACCGCCTTGCGCAGCCCGGCCGAGGCCTCGCGCGCCTGGGCGGCGGCACGGCGCTCCTCCTTCTTGTCGACCGGCGGGGCAGGGGCGGCGACCGCCGCGGCCGAAGGCGCCGGTTCCTTGCCCGAGACGACGAAGGCGGCATATTCCTCGATCGTCCCGTCGAACTCGCGGGCGGTGCCGCCATCGACCAGGAACAGCCGGTCGGCGACCAGCTCGAGCATGTGTCGGTCGTGGCTGACCAGCACCACCGCGCCCTTGAACTCGGCCAGCGCCTGGACCAGCGCCTCGCGGGTATCGACGTCGAGGTGGTTGGTCGGCTCGTCGAGGATCAGCAGGTGCGGCGCGTTGTGCGTCACCAGCGCCAGCGCCAGCCGCGCCCGCTCGCCACCCGAAAGCTTGCCGACCGCGGTGATCGCCTTGTCGCCCGAAAAGCCGAACCGGCCCAGCTGGCTGCGCACCTGCACCGGCGTCGCGCCCTTCATCACCCGGCCCATCGTCTCGACGGCGGTGGCGGTCGGGTCGAGCTCCTCGACCTGATACTGGGTGAAATAGCCGACCGTCAGCTTGGTGGCGGTGGTCATCTCGCCTTCCATCACCGGCAGCTCGCCGGCGATCATCCGGGCCAGCGTGGTCTTGCCGTTGCCGTTGCGGCCGAGCAGCGCGATCCGGTCATCGGGATCGAGCCGCAGCCCCAGCCGCGAGAGGATCGGCTTGCCGGCCTCATAGCCCACCGCCGCCTTGTCGAGCGTCAGCAGCGGCGGACGCAGGCCCTGCGGATTGGGGAAGTCGAAGCGCATGCTCGGATCCTCGGCCACCGCCGCGATCGGCTGCATCCGCTCCAGCGCCTTGACGCGGCTCTGCGCCTGCTTGGCCTTGCTCGCCTTGGCCCGCCAGCGATCGACGAACGCCTGCAGCTTCTCGCGCTCGGCGACCTGCTTCTCGCGCGCCGCCGCCTGCTGGGCGAGCCGCTCGGCCCGCTGCCGCTCGAACGCGTCATAGCCGCCCGGATAGAGCGTGGTCTGGCCGCGATCGAGGTGGAGGATATGGTCGGCGACGTTGTTGAGCAGGTCGCGCTCGTGGCTGATCAGCAGGATCGTGCCCCGGTACGCGCGCAGGAAGCCCTCGAGCCACATGACGGCTTCCAGGTCGAGGTGGTTCGAAGGTTCGTCGAGCAGCAGGATGTCCGGGTTGAGGAACAGCAGGCTCGCCAGCGCGACACGCATCCGCCAGCCGCCCGAGAAGCTGTCCATCGGCCGGGCCTGCATCGCCTCGTCGAAGCCCAGGCCCTTCAGGATCCGTCCGGCGCGGGAAGGGGCCTCGTATGCGTCGATCTGGTCGAGCCGCTCATAGATGTCGCCCAGCCGGTCGGGATCGGTCTGCGTCTCGGCCTCGGCAAGCAGCGCGGCGCGCTCGACATCGGCTTCCAGCACCGTGTCGAAGGCGCTGGTCTGGCCGCCCGGGGCGTCCTGGCGGAGATAGCCGAAGCGGGCAGCGCGGGGGATGTCGACCGAGCCGGTATCGGGCTCGATCATCCCGGCGATCGCCTTCATCAGGGTCGATTTGCCGGCGCCGTTGCGCCCGATGAAGCCGACGCGGGCGCGGGGCGGGATCGCCGCTGAGGCACCCTCGATGATCGCACGGCCGCCAAGCCGGATGGTGATGTCGCGGAAGGAAAGCATGATGGGGCGCCTAGCAGCACTCAGGCGGGCACCCAAGTGCCCTGTGACCCCTGGTGGTCACTTTACCTAAAGTGTTGAAATAAGCGGGAATAAATTGGTCGGGGAAAGAGGATTCGAACCTCCGGCCCCTGCCTCCCGAAGACAGTGCTCTACCAGGCTGAGCTATTCCCCGACCGGCGCCTCCGGGGCGAACCCCGACTGCGAGGGGGCGCCTATAACCACGCTATTTGAGTCACGCAAGCCACTGAATCAGCTTTTCGTGGCCCCCAGCATCGCATCGACCGAAACGAACTTCTCGCGGGGCGCCCCGATGCGGGCCGCGGCGATCTCGGCGGCGTCGATCTTCTGCCATTCGCGGAAGGTGACGGGATCGACTCCGCGCTCTCCCAGCAGCGCGTCGAGCCCCGGCCGCCCGGGCTTGCCGGCGCCCTCGGCAATGTCCTCGGCGATCTTCTCGGCAATGGCGAATCCGTCGGGCCGGTTGGTGCCGATCGTCCCTGTCGGCCCGCGCCGCGCCCAGCCGACCGCATAGAGGCCGGGTAGCACCCGCCCGTCGACATTGGCGAATCGGCCCGCCTTGTCGTCATAGGGCACGCCTTCGATCGGCGGCGTGCGATAGCCGATGCAGCTCACTACGAGGGAAGCCGGCACCGCATAGGTCTCGCCCGTGCCATGCGCGACGCCGTCGAAGCCCAGGGCGGTGCGCTCGACGATGACCCGCTCGACCTTGCCGTCGCCCTCGATCGCCACGGGCATGGCGAAGAAGTCGAACACGATGCGGATCGGCTTGTCGGGCATGCCCTGGGCATAGCGGCGCAAATGGCCGATCGACTTGCGCTGGCCGGGATCGAGCGCGGCATCGTCCTCCACCGGCGGGAAATCATGCGGATCGACCACCGGAGTAGCATGGCCCAGCTCGCCCAGCTCGCCCAGTTCCTTGGGCGTCATCGCAATCTGGTGCGGCCCGCGCCGGCCGAGCAGGGTGATGCTGTGGACCTTCGAGCCGTGCAGCGAATCGAGCGCATGGGCGACGACGTCCGACGCCTCGAGCTCGTCCTCCGCCTTGGCGAGCACCCGCGCCACGTCGAGCGCGACATTGCCGTTGCCGATCACCACCGCCGGCCCGTCGAGCGGCGGGTTGAGGTTCGCATAGTCGGGATGGCCATTGTACCAACCGACGAACGCGGCCGAGCCGACCACCCCGGGCAGTTCGGCCCCGGGGATCTCCAGCTTGCGGTCGTGCGGCGCGCCGGTGGCGAGGACGACTGCGTCGTACAGCTCGCGCAGCTCGTCGATCGACACGTCCTGGCCGAGGGTGACATTGCCGACGAAGCGGACATTGTCGGTCAGCGCCACCGCCTCGTAGCGGCGCGATACGCCCTTGATCGACTGGTGGTCGGGCGCGACGCCGGTGCGGATCAGCCCGAAGGGCACCGGCAGCCGGTCGATGATGTCGACCCGAACCTGATCGCCGAACACCTTCTGGCACGCTTCGGCAGTGTAATATCCCGCCGGACCCGAACCGATCACCGCGACATGACGCATGGGCCTCTCCTCCCGCGATCCTAGGCCGTTACCGTAGCGGCAAGCCGGGGGAGGGCAAGCCTCTCGACGGCCCGGCCAAGTTGTTGCTAGGCCGTAACCGTGAGCCCGATCGAAGCGACCGCCAGCCTGCTCGGCCTGATCAACGTCCTGCTGGTGGTCCGGCGCAGCATCTGGAACTACCCGTTCGCGCTGGCGATGGTCTCGCTCTACGCCTGGATTTTCTTCCACGAGAAGCTCTACAGCGACGCGCTGCTCCAGCTCTTCTTTCTGGCGGTCAATCTTTATGGCTGGTGGAACTGGACGCGCTCGCGGGCCGAGAGCGGCGAGGTGCGCGTCCTGGCGCTGGACCGTGGCGAGCGCGCCGGCTGGGTGGCGGGCAGCGTCATGGTGATCCTGCTCTGGGGCTATGCGATGCACCGGCTGACCGATGCGAGCTATCCCTGGTGGGACGGCAGCATCGCGGTGCTCAGCATCGCCGCGCAGATCCTCCAGTCGCGGCGCAACTGGGAGTGCTGGCTGCTGTGGATCCTGGTCGATCTGCTCGCAATCCCCCTGTTCGCCGTGAAGGAATTGTGGCTTACGGCGGGCCTGTACTGCGTATTCCTTGCCCTTTCGATCTGGGGGCTGTTCGATTGGCTGAAGGCACGGGAATGAAGCTGCGCACCATCTGTCTCCACGGCCCTGAAAGCACCGGCAAGTCGACTCTGGCGCCACGCATCGCCGAATATCTCGGCGGTGAGGTGGTGGACGAATATGGCCGCGAATATGCCGAGGCGCGCGGCATCGACTTCACGATGCGCGACCTGCTCGAGATCGCCAAGACGCATGATGCGGGTACTCGCACGATGGTCGCTGCCGGGCTCAAGCCCCTGGTGCTCGATACCGATCCGCTGATGACCGCGGTCTGGGCCGACATGCTGTTCGGCGACCGCGATCCCTGGTTCGACGAGTGGCAGGGCTATGCGGATTTCTACCTGCTGTTCGACATCGACATGGCCTGGCGTGCGGACGGCACGCGGATGTTCGGCACGCCCGAGCTGCGGCAGCGGTTCTTCGATCTCAGCAAGGCCGAGCTGAAGCGCCGCGGGGTGCGCTGGGCACTGGTCTCGGGGCAGGGCGAGGATCGCTACGCCAATGCCATCGCCGCGATCGAGGCTGTGCAGGCGAGCTGACATTTGCGGCTTAGCGCGATTGCGTGGCGGGTATGCTGCATTGCAAAAATTTAATGTTCCTTGTCACAGTTCGTACACAATCCGATCCTAACCGCCCCTTCGCAGGGGGCAGCAAAGCTCCCCGATAACAAGAATGTCCGGCGTGCCGACGGCGCGATTCCGCGGGGCGGAGTCGTGGCCGAAGTCGCGCGTTGGGCGCATTTCAGGGAACAACCTCATGAAGATCGGCATCACCAAGACTGCCCTTTTCCTGGGCGCCGCGTTCAGCGCGCTCGCGATCGGCGGCACCGCCCAGGCACAGGACAGCACCGCTCCCGCCGCCGATGACGGCGCGGAAACCGAGATCGTCGTCACCGCCGAGCGCCGCCCGGAAACGCTGCAGAACACCCCGGTCTCGGTCGCGGTGATCGGTGGCCAGGACGCACGTGACTTCACCGCCTCGGGCGACGACACGCTGCTCTCGCTCTCGGGCAAGGTGCCGAGCTTCTACGCCGAGACGACCACCGGCCGCATCTTCCCGCGCTTCTACATCCGCGGCCTCGGCAACATCGACTTCTACCTCGGCGCCTCGCAGCCCGTGTCGATCATCCAGGACGACGTGGTCCTCGAGCATGTCGTGCTCAAGTCGAACCCGGTCTATGACCTCGACCATGTCGAAGTGCTGCGCGGTCCGCAGGGCTCGCTGTTCGGCCGCAACACCACCGCCGGCATCGTCAAGTTCGACACCGTCCGCCCGACGCTGGACGGTCTCGATGCGCGCGGCACGCTGAGCTATGGCAGCTACAACAGCATCAACCTCGACGCCGGCATCGGCGGTCCGCTGGCCGACAATGTCGCGGTCCGCGTCTCGGGCCTGATCCAGCACCGCGACAACTATGTCGACAACGCCTATGCCGGCGTGAGCCAGGACGGTACCAACGGCCCGCGCAAGAACGCGATGGGCGGTTTCGACGAGCGCGATGCCCGCATCCAGGTGCTGGTGAAGCCGACCGAGAGCTGGACCTCGCTCTTCTCGGCGCACATGCGCAACTATAACGGTACCTCGACCCTGTTCCTGCGCCAGGCGCTGAAGAAGGGCTCGAACGACGTCAGCAACGTCTCGCGCACCACGGTCCGCTACGACGAAGCGATGGACAATCCGCAGGACTACGACACCTACGGCATGTCGTGGAACAACAGCTTCGACTTCGGCCCGGTCACGCTGACCTCGATCACTGCGTACGAGACCTCGTCGGGCTATAGCCGCGGTGACACCGACGGCGGTGCTGCGGCCGACTATCCGGTCGGTGGCGTGCCCAACGGCTTCGGCCAGTCGATGGGCCGTCTGGCCGATCTCGACCAGTGGACTCAGGAAGTCCGCCTTGCCAGCAACGGCGACGGCCCGTTCAAGTGGCAGGTCGGCGGCATGTACTTCGACAGCCGCGACATCACCGAGTTCTACCAGCGCGCCTGGTTCCTGACGACCTCGGCCCGCAACCCGAACAACTGGGTGCGCCTGCACGACGTCAACACCAGCTGGGCGCTGTTCGGCCAGGCGAGCTACCAGCTCACCCCGAAGTTCCGCCTCACCGCCGGCGTGCGCGTGACCGAGGACACCAAGACCACCGACCTGCTCAAGACCGCCGACACGGTCGCCGGCGCCTCGACCTATACCGGCCGCCGTCACGTCCGCATGTCGGACACCCAGCCCAGCTGGGACGTGAGCGCGCTCTATGAAGTGAACGACGATCTGAGCGTGTATGCCCGTGTCGCCCGCGGCTTCCGCGGCCCGACCATCCAGGGCCGTTCGGCGGTGTTCAACTCGGACTTCACCACCGCCAACTCGGAGACGATCCTGTCGTACGAGGCCGGCCTCAAGTCGAGCCTGTTCGACAACAAGGTCCGCTTCAACCTGACCGGCTTCTACTACACGGTCGACGACATCCAGCTGAACGGCAATGACTCGAACGGCAACGGCGTCCTGTTCAACGCCGACAAGGCCGAGGCCTATGGCATCGAAGCCGAGCTGAACGTGCGTCCGGTGCGCAACCTTGCGCTCTCCTTCGGCGCCAGCTGGCTCCACAGCGAGATCAAGGACAAGCGCGTCTATGCCCAGGCCTGCGCGCTCAACGGCGTGCTCGTCTGCACGGTCAACGATCCGATCGTGACCCGCACCGTGTTCGGCGCCCCGGCCTATTTCGCCCAGATCGACGGCAACCCGCTGCCGAATGCGCCGGAATACAACCTGAGCGCAGTCGCGCGCTATGACATCCCGGTCAGCGACAGCGGCAAGGCGTTCATCTCGACCGACTGGAACATCCAGGGCTACACCAACTACGTCCTCTACAAGACCGACGAGTTCTACTCGAAGGGCAATTTCGAGGGCGGCCTGAAGATCGGTTACACCGGGGGCAACGGCACCTGGGAAATCGCGGCGTTCGCCCGCAACATCACGAACGAGAAGAACCTCAAGGGCGTGATCGAGAACTACATGGCCGCAGTGCTCAACGAGCCGCGCGTCATCGGCATCTCGCTGACGGGCCGCACCCGCTAAGCGATACTGCCTGTAGACAAGGTCGGGCCCGGTGGAGTTCAGCTCCGCCGGGCCCGTTGCTTTTGGGCGCGATGCGGGGACTTCCTGCGCTGCCCCGCGCCTGCTAACGCGCGCGGATCATGGCAACCGAACTTTCCAAGATCCGCAACTTTTCGATCATCGCGCATATCGACCATGGCAAGTCGACCCTGGCCGATCGGCTGATCCAGCGCACCGGGGGGCTCTCCGACCGCGAGATGTCCGCCCAGGTCCTCGACAACATGGACATCGAGAAGGAGCGCGGCATCACCATCAAGGCGCAGACCGTGCGCCTGGAGTGGAAGGGCCATATCCTCAACCTGATGGACACGCCGGGCCATGTCGACTTCGCCTATGAGGTGAGCCGCAGCCTCGCCGCCTGCGAAGGCGCGCTGCTGGTGGTGGATGCGGCGCAGGGCGTGGAAGCCCAGACGCTGGCGAACGTCTACCAGTCGATCGAGCACGACCACGAGATCATCCCGGTCATCAACAAGATCGATCTCCCCTCGGCCGAGCCCGAGAAGGTGAAGAACGAGATCGAGGAGATCATCGGCATCGACGCATCGAACGCGGTGCTCGCCAGCGCCAAGTCGGGCATCGGCATCGAGGAGATCCTGGACGCCGTGGTCGAGCGCATCCCGGCGCCCAAGGGCGATGCCGAGGCCCCGCTCAAGGCGATGCTGGTCGACAGCTGGTACGACCCCTATCTCGGCGTGGTGATCCTGGTCCGCGTGATCGACGGCACGATCAAGAAGGGTCAGCAGATCAAGTTCATGGCCGCCGGCACGACCCATCTGGTCGACCGCGTCGGCGCGTTCACGCCCAAGATCGAGCAGCTGCCCGATCTGGGGCCGGGCGAGATCGGCTTCATTACCGCGCAGATCAAGGAAGTCGCCCAGGCCCGCGTCGGCGACACGCTGACCGACGCCAAGCGGCCTGCCGCCGAGCCGCTGCCGGGCTTCAAGGAAGTCCAGTCGGTGGTGTTCTGCGGCCTGTTCCCGGTCGATGCCAACGACTTCGAGAAGCTGCGCGAGAGCATCTCGAAGCTGCGCCTCAACGACGCCAGCTTCTCGTTCGAGATGGAGACGTCGGCGGCGCTCGGCTTCGGCTTCCGCTGCGGCTTCCTCGGCCTGCTGCACCTGGAGATCATCCAGGAGCGTCTGATGCGTGAATATGACCTCGATCTCATCACTACCGCGCCGTCGGTGGTCTACCAGATCGAGCTGACGCATGGCGGCGGGCATATCGAGCTGCACAATCCGGCCGACATGCCGGATCCGAACAAGATCGAGAGCATCGCGGAGCCCTGGATCCAGGCCGTGATCTATGTGCCGGACGAGTATCTCGGCTCGGTGCTGAAGCTGTGCCAGGACCGGCGCGGCATCCAGAAGAACCTGACCTATGTCGGAGGCCGTGCGCAGGCGACCTATGAGCTGCCGCTCAACGAAGTCGTGTTCGATTTCTACGACCGGCTGAAGTCGCTGTCGAAGGGCTATGCCAGCTTCGACTATGAGCAGATCGGCTATCGCGAAGGTGATCTGGTCAAGATGGGCATCCTGGTCAACGAGGAGCCGGTCGACGCGCTCAGCATGATCGTCCACCGCTCCACTGCCGAGGTGCGGGGCCGCGGCATGGTCGAGCGGCTCAAGGAACTCATCCCGAGGCACCTGTTCAAGATCCCGATCCAGGCGGCGATCGGCGGCAAGGTGATCGCCCGCGAGACGATCAGCGCGATGCGCAAGGACGTGACTGCCAAATGCTATGGCGGCGACGCGACGCGTAAGCGCAAGCTTCTGGAGAAGCAGAAGAAGGGCAAGGCGAAGATGCGCGAGTACGGCTCGGTGCAGATCCCGCAGGAAGCCTTTATCGCCGCGCTGCGGATGGGCGAGGAATAGGGTCGGGAGCGGCTGGACCGCTCCCGACCCGATTTCGCCGGCCAATCTGGCGCGGATCGGGGCGTGCCAGGCACGCCCCCGGCGGCTCACAGGCCGTCGACGCTCTTGCTGACCAGGATGTTCACCGCGACACGGCGGTTCTGCGCCTTGCCCTCGGGCGTGTCGTTGCTGGCCAGCGGATCGGCCTTGGCCATGCCGGTGGGGGTGAGCATGCGATACGGTTTCCACCCGCAGACCTGCTGCAGATAGTTGATGACGCGCGCCGCGCGCTTCTCGCTGAGCTCCTGGTTGAGATCGTCGCTGCCGGTCGAGTCGGTATAGCCGACCACCAGCATCAGCGCGTTCTCGGTCTGCTGGGCCTCGTTCGCCGCCGTGCAGAGCTGCGACTTGTCCTGCGCCGAGATATCCGTCCTGCCGATATCGAAGTGCACGTTGGTCGTGCTCTTGACGTTGTACTTGTCGATGTCGGCCATGCGCCCGCGCAGTGCCTCGGTGGCCGCGGTCTGCTCCTCGAAGCGCTGCGACGTGCCGCTCTGGATCATCGTCGCGGTCCGCAGGTCATTCTTCCGCAGATTGATCTGGCTCGCATAGAGTTCACCGCCCGGCTGGGCGCCCCGCGGCTGCAGCGTCTTGATGGTGACCGGCAGGCCGTTGAGCAGCGAGTCCGCAGCAAGCTTCTGGCCACCGCCGAGGAAGCCGCCGCCGCTCTTGATCCGCGTCGTGTCGGTGAGGGCGACGATCGTGGTGCCGTCGGCGGTCGCGATCTTCATCCGGTCGCCGTGGCGCGCGGTGATCACGCCCTTGATCTCGGGGCCTTCGGTCAGATCCGCGGGCGCCGGACCGTTCACGACGATGTTGGGATCGGGCGTGCTCTGCTGGTCCTGCGCATAGGCAGCGCCCGACGCAGACACGGCCAGCATGGCAGCCAGGAAGCGAACCCCCGACCTTTTGGAAATGATACGCATTGAGGCAACCTCCTTCAAAACTGCCCCCGCCGGCCTTCCTTGCGTGTTCGGAGGAAGCTGTCCGCCAGATGAACGCCCCCGGCAAGGCCCGTGCCGGAGCGGGTGGTTCGGGCGAGACCTGCGACGAACCGAGGCGGGCGGGGCTCGCCGGACCGGCGATATCCGCCCTCGAATCCTGCGAAAGGCGTCGCCGAATTGTCATCGATACGTCGCACTGCGTTTATAGAGCCCGGCTTCGTAACCAAGGGGGACCCGATGCTGCTTGCCACGATGATGCTGCTCCAGGCCGTGCCCGCCGCCGCCGCGCAGGAGGTGCCGACGGCCGAGGTGAAGGCGATCGGTGAGACGGCGGCCGTGGCGAGCCTGGAGGATGCGGCGGACGATCCCGCGATCTGGCGCAACCCGCGCGATCCCCGGCACAGCCTGATCGTCGCTACCGACAAGAAGGCCGGGCTCAACGTCTATGACCTGTCGGGCAAGCTGCGCTCGACGCTGCCGGCGGGCCGGGTGAACAATGTCGACCTGCGCGTGTGGGGCGGGCAGGTGATCGTCGCGGCGAGCGACCGCAACGACAAGACGGCGGCCAAGCTGGCGCTCTATGCGCTGGACACCAGGGCGGCGACGCTGCGCGAGATCGGGCGCTTCGATGCCGGGGCGGGCGAGGCCTATGGTCTGTGCATGTATGCGCCGCGCAGGGGCAGGCTTTATGCGTTCGTCGTGCACAAGGCGGGCACGATCGTGCAGATGGAAGTGCTGCGCGGGGGCGGCGCGATCAAGGCGGACCGGGTGCGGACGATGAAGCTCGCCACCCAGTCCGAGGGCTGCGTGGCGGATGATCGCACCGGCCAGCTGTTCGTCGGTGAGGAAGATGCCGGCGTGTGGCGCTTCGGGGCGAACGCCAAGGACCCGGTTGCCGGCGAGAAGGTGATCGCGGCCGACGGCAAGCATCTGGTGGCCGATGTCGAGGGTGTGGCGATCGCGGCGGAAGGCGCGCGCGGTGGCTATCTGGTCGTGTCGAGCCAGGGCGACAACGCCTATGCGCTGTGGCGTCTCAAGGACATGGCCTATGCCGGGCGCTTCCGGATCGCGGCGGGCAAGTTCGGCGCGACGAGCGAGACCGACGGGATCGAGGTTTCGACCGCGGGCTTCGGGCCGGGGCTCGCGGGCGGGCTGATGCTGGCGCAGGACGGCGACAACGCGCCGGCCGCGCAGAACTTCAAGCTGGTCCGCTGGGCGGACGTGCGCAGGGCGCTGCGGCTGAAGTGAGGGCCTTGTCTCGCCGGCCGCGGGCTGTCAGGCAGGGGGCATGACGATCGAGCGAAGGATCGACCGGCGGGCGTTGCTCGCCGGCATGGGCGTGGCGGCGCTGGCCGGGCCGCGCATGGCGCTGGCGAGCGCGAAGGCGCCGCTGGTGCTGGCGGCGGCGAGCCTGCAGGAATCGATGACCGCGGCGGCGGATGCCTGGGCGGCGAAGGGCCGTGCCCGGCCGGTCTGCTCGTTCGCGGCGTCTTCGGCGTTGGCGCGGCAGATCGCCGCAGGGGCGGCAGCGGACCTGTTCGTCTCGGCTGACGAGCCCTGGATGGACGATATCGAGAAGCGCGGGCTGATCGTGCCGGGCACGCGCGCGCCGTTCCTCGGCAACCGGCTGGTGATCGTCGCGCCGGCGGGCACGCCGCGCGCGCGGCCCTATGACGTGTTCCGCGGGCTGGGGCGGACGAAGCTGGCGCTGGCCGATCCGGATTCGGTGCCGGCGGGCCGCTACGCCAAGGCAGCGATCGAATATGGCGGGAGCTGGGAGGCGGTGGCGCCGCAGGTCGTGCGGGCGGAAAGCGTGCGTGCGGCGCTGGCGCTGGTCGAGCGCGGCGTGGTGCCGCTGGGCGTCGTCTATGCGACCGATGCCATGGCATCGAAGCGGGTGCAGGTGATGGCGGTGTTCTCCGAGGAGAGCCATCCGCCGATCCGCTATCCGCTCGCCCGGCTCAAGGCGTCGACCAGCCCCGATGCCGAGCCGTTCCGCCGCTTCCTGCTGAGCGGCGAGGGCAAGGCGATCTTCCGGCGCTTCGGCTTCCGACCGCTCTAGAAATACCGTGCGGCGGCGCAGTTGACCCGAGCGCCTGCACAGCCTCTAGTGCGGCATCTTCGGCGCGAAGCCGATATTCGGGGGCATTGCATGAACAAGAACGGTGCGATCGGGTTCGCCATGGGCGTGTCTGGCGGGATCATCCTTGGCGCGCTGATCGACAATATGGCGATCGGTCTGCTGATCGGCTTCGCGGTCGGTTTCGGCCTGCTGAAGTTCCCGGTGAAGCGCGGCGGGGCCTGATCGGGTGAGATCGTGACGCCCGAGCTCTGGGGCATCGTCTGGCTGTCGCTCAAGGTGGGCGGGGTGGCGGTGCTCGGTTGCCTGCCGGTGGCCTTCGCGCTTGCCTGGCTGCTGGCGCGCGGACGGTTTCCGGGCAAGCTGCTGCTCGACGGGTTGGTGCACCTGCCGCTGGTGGTGCCGCCGGTGGTGACCGGCTGGCTGCTGCTGCTCGCCTTCGCGCCGGCCGGGCCTATCGGGAGCTGGCTGCAGGAGTGGTTCGGCGTGAGCGTGCTGTTCCGCTGGACCGGCGCAGCGATCGCCAGCGCGGTGATGGCGCTGCCACTGATGGCACGCGCGATGCGGCTGTCGATCGAGGCGGTCGACCGGCGGCTCGAACAGGCAGCGGCGACGTTGGGGGCGGGGCGCTGGCGGGTATTCGCGAGCGTGACCCTGCCGCTCAGCCTGCCGGGCGTGCTTGCCGGCGCGGTTCTGGGCTTCGCGCGGGCGCTGGGCGAGTTCGGCGCGACGATCACCTTTGTGTCGAGCGTGCCGGGCGAGACGCAGACGCTGCCGCTCGCCATCTATGCCGCGCTGCAGATGCCGGACGGCGAGGCGCAGGTGCTGCGGCTGGCGGGCATCTCGGTGCTGCTCTCGCTGGCGGCGCTGCTCGTCTCCGAACTGATCGCGCGGCGCGCGGGCAGGGGGCTGCATGTCCTTTGACCTCGATCTGACCAAGCGCCTCGGCGAGACGGAGATCGCCTGCCGGATCGAGGCGGGCGAGGGGCTCACCGTGCTGTTCGGTCCCTCCGGCGCCGGCAAGACCAGCGTGCTCAACATGGTCGCCGGGCTGCTCGAGCCCGATGCCGGCCATGTCCGGGTGGCGAGCGAGATGCTGTTCGATGCGGACGCCGGGATCGATGTGCCGGTGGCGGAGCGCAGGGCCGGCTATGTCTTCCAGGAGCCGCGGCTGTTCCCGCATCTGCGGGTGCGGGCGAACCTGCTCTATGGCCGGCGCGACGGCGCCGGGCTCGATGTGGACGAGACGATCGCGCTGCTCGGCATCGTCCATCTGCTCGACCGCTGGCCGCGCACGCTCTCGGGCGGCGAGGCGCGGCGGGTGGCGATCGGGCGGGCCTTGCTCTCCGATCCGCGCTTCCTGCTGCTCGACGAACCGCTGTCCTCGCTAGACCGGGCGCGGCGCGAGGAGATCATGACGCTGATCGAGCGGCTGCGCGACGAAGTGCAGCTGCCGATCCTGATGGTCACGCACGACCGCGCCGAGGCCGAGCGGCTGGGCACGCGGATCGTGGAGATTTAGGGGATCGCTTTGAAGAGCAGACGGTCAGAAACGCCCCACTTGCGGACATTGAGCGGTTCTGTGACCATGCCCAAATGCGGTCATTGCCTTCCTTGCTGATATGCGCTTTCGTGCTTGCGTCATGCGCTTCTCAGCCGGTCCAAATCAGCGCGAATAAGTGCTGGTCTGTCTCTGCTGGCGAGAAGGTCGAGGGCACCGCTGTCCTCTTCGCGAACGCACAAAATGACGCCTGCATTGAGTGTGGGGCATCGGTGTCCGGGCGCGACTGCCCAGGAGTCGGGTTTGCAGCAGGCAATAACAGTGTCGATCAGGCCTACGATCATATTGTTCAATCTGCGCGCGCGGATGGATTCGGCTTCGTCCAGCCCGTTGTTTACCTATCGGGCGAAGTCATTCCCAACGGCGCAACTGGCAAGCCAATGATCCGGGCTAACCAGCTGCGTCTTATAGAAGCTGGCCAACAGAACGGCAGCTAATCGCGATTGCTTGCCATAAAGCTGTCTGTCTGAAATCACCCAATTTGCCGTTGGGCCGAGGCTAGATCGCGATCCGCGCCGGGGCAGCTAGCGCGAAGCTTCCTACACCGTCATCCCGCGAAGGCGGGGATCCAGGGTAGCCCGGGGCAAGTGCAGCGATCGGGCTTATGCTTGCCGGAGATGCCAAAGCAGGCGGTGCCTTCTCCACTCCTGGCTCTCGATCCCTGCCTTCGCGGGGATGACGGAGTATGGCGGGGAGGGCGGTGTAAGTAAGACGCCCGTTCTGGCCTTCGCCCTCAGCCCTCCAGCTCAGGTCCGTAGACGCGGAAGGACACGCCCTCGCTGCGCTTGGCGGCGTAGAGCGCCAGGTCGGCGCGGCGGGTGAGTTCCTGGGGGGCGAGCTTTTCGGCGCGCGACAGGGCGATGCCGATGCCGGTGCCGACATGCAGTGTGCGGCCCTCGACGAAGACCGGCCGGGCGATGCTCTCCGCGAGGCGCCCGGCGACAAGCTTGGCGATCTCGGGATTGGCGAGGCCAGGGGTGATTACCGCGAATTCGTCGCCGCCCAGCCGCGCGGCGGTGTCGCCTTCGCGCACCGCGCCGGCGATGCGGTCGGCGACCACGCGCAGCAGCGCGTCGCCCATGCCGTGGCCATGGGTGTCGTTGATCGCCTTGAAGCCGTTGAGATCGAGCATCAGCACGGCATGGAGGCCGCTCGGGCTGAGCTTGGCCAGCGCCTCGTCGAAGGCGCGGCGATTGGGCATGCCGGTGAGCGCGTCGTGATAGCCGAGGTCGCGGGCGCTGCGCTCCGCCGCGATGCGCCGGTCGCGCTCGCGCCCGCGGGCGCGCTGCTGGTTCAGGCCATAGCTGAACAGCAGCAGGATCAGCGCCGAGGCGAAGAGCAGGAACTCGTCCAGCTCGATGCGCAGCTTGCGGTCGGCGACCGACGAGGTCTCGTCGCGGATGATGTCGAATGCGAAGATCGCGTAGAGCCCGGCCATCGCCAGCAGGACGACGAACCAGATGCTGCGATTGAACAGCAAGGTGCGAATTCCGGCCTCCATGGCGACGATCCTGCGCGCGTGACGGTTAATTCCGTGTGGACGCTGCACTCAGTATAGACGCGAGGGCACGGTTCATCGGTGCGTCGATGCCATGTTTTTCGCCGAGCCGGACGATCACGCGGTTGCGGGCATCGACTTCAGTCTGGCGGCCGGCAAGGAAATCGGCGTGGAGCGAGTTGACCGACTGGGGATGGGCGAGGGTGGTCCATTTCACCACCTGGTCGGCGAGCTTGTCGGGCAGGTCGGCCCCCTCGGCGCGGCCCACCGCGATGCATTCGCGGACCAGCGCGCGCATTACCTCGGCGACGCCTTCGTCATTGGCGACTTCGGCCGGGCGCCGGGTGAGCGCGCTGACGATGCCCGAGCAGTTGATCGCCAGCTTGCGCCAGGCGGCGGTGACGAAGTCGGGCGTCGTCTGCGCGTCGATCGGGGTATCGGCGAACAGCGCGACCAGCGCTTCGCCCGCCTCGCCCTCGGGCACATGGATGGTGCCGTTGCGGCGCTGGACGATGCGGCCGGGCGCGGTGCGCTCGGCGGGCAGGTCGATGATCACCGGCACGGTGCGCTGGGCCGGCACCTGCGGGAAGCGGTCGCGCTGCTCGACGCCGTTCTGGATCACCGCCAGCCGGGTGGTGGCGCCCATCAGCCCGGGCAGCCAGGCGGCCGCGGCGGCGCAGTCATAGGTCTTGGTGGTGCAGAGTATCCAGTCGACTTCGGTCGCCTCGGCGGGGTCGGTGAGGATGCGTGGGGTGGCGCGGATCGGCCCCTCGGGCGTCTCGACCTCGAGATCCTCGAGCGGCGAGCGCGCGCAGACGGTCACCTCATGACTCTGGGCCAGCCAGGCGGCGAGGGTGCCGCCGATGGCACCCGCGCCGATCACCGCGATGCGGACCATCAGATGCCGCCCAGATAGTCCATCTTGCCCAGCGGTGCGCCCTTGTGGCGCAGGATCGCGTAGGCGGTGGTCATGTGGAAATAGAAATTCGGCAGGGCGAAAGTGGTGACGTAGGGCAGGCCCTTGAAGTGGAAGCTGCGGTTCGGCGTCTTCACTTCGATATCGGCATCCTCGCGGCCGTCGATCGCTTCGCGCGGGACCGACTTGAGGAAGTCGACGGTCGCGGCGATGCGCGCCTGGAGCTCGTCGAAGCTGGTCTCGGTATCGGCCATCGCCGGGGCCTCGAGCTGGCCGAGCCGGGCCAGCGCGAATTTGGCGCCGTCGCTGACGCGCTGGATCTGTGCGCTGAGCGGGGCCATGTCGTCGGCCAGCCGCGCTTCGAGCAGCTCGGCATGCGGGACGCCATTCTCGTCGGCCCAGGCACGCGCCTTGTCGAGGAAGGTCGCCATGGCCTTGAAGCCGCGGAGGAAGACGGGGACGGTGAGGTCGTAGAGTTCAGTCGCCATGGCCGCGGAGATAGGCCTGGCGGGACGGCTGCGCAACGGTCACTTCTCCCTCTCCCCACCGGGGAGAGGGAGAGGGGATATCAGAACGCCGCGCGGATGGTGAACTGGACCAGCGGGCCCGAATGCTCGCGCTCGATCTCGTACTCGTCGAGATCGCCGGCGGCGCGGTTCTGGAGGATCTCCTCGAGCGAGTCGCCGTCATATTTGCGGAACTCTTCGTACTTCACGCGGTCGAGCAGGTTCTGTGCCGAGACGCGGAGCACAATGTGCTTGCCGATGCGCTTCTCGACGAACGCCTCGAGGTCCGGATCGTAGCGCAGCTCCACCGTCTCGTCGAAGTTCGATTCGAGCGACTTGGAGCGGCCCGAGATCGTCGCGCCGAAGCTGACGTCCGCCGCCTTCACCGTCTGGATGAAGCCGACATTGTAGACATGGTGCGGCTGGGCATTGAAGCGGCGCTTCTCGCCGGTGAACGGATCGGTCGTCGAGCTGTCGAGATAGGTGTAGTTGGCGAAGACACCGGTGTCGGGCATGCCGAGGAAGGTCAGCGGCGCCGACAGGTCGAACTCCACGCCCCAGGCCTGGCCGTCGCCGATGTTCTGCGGGCGGAAATCCTGGCCCGCGCCATTGTCGCGGGTCGCGACCAGCTCGATCAGGTCGGTGATGTCGCGGTAGAAGAAGTTCACGCCGGCGATGCCGCTGCCGCCGATGCGGCGCTCATAGCCGATGTCCACGCCCCAGGCGCTCTGGTTGCGGAGGTCCGGGTTGCCGGTGGTGGTGTCGTCGTCGCCCGGCGTCTCGTCATATTCGATCGGCGAGAGCAGGTCATAGTCCGGCCGGCGGATGGTGCGGGCGACCGAGGCGCGGAACTGGTCGGCGCTGGTCGGCGACCAGCGGACGCTCAGCGACGGGTTGAGGATGCCGTTGTTGAAGCCGCCCGAAGTGGTGGTCGCGGTCACCTTGCGATCGGCGATCTCGTAGCGCGCGCCGCCGTCGATGGTGAGCGAGCTGCCCAGGTCGTAGGTCAGACGGACATAGGGCGAATAGCGGTTCTCGCGGATGCGGAAGATGTCGGTCAGGACACCGTCGTTGAGGCCATCGCGCGTCTTGAACAGGAAGTCCGAGCCGATCTTCAGCTTGAACGCGCCGCCATCATAGCTGCCCGACAGCGTGCCGCTGAACTCGGTATCCTTGATGTGGAGCGTTTCCTCCTCGTCCAGGTCGACATCGCTAAAGTCGTTCTCGTTGTCGCCCTCGAACACCGAGGTCCGGGTGTTCTCGCGATACTGGTTCCAGCCCCCGGCCAGGCCCAGCTCGAAGCTGTCGCTCACCGGCAGCTTGGCATCGGCGGTGACAGCATAGGTCTGCTGCTTGATGCGCTCCTTCTGGAGCTCGACGCCGTCGAAATCGAGATCGGCATCCTCGAGCGTCACCGATTGCTCGTCCTCGTCGCGATGCGTGTCGACGAAGAAGCCGTTGAGGCGCAGCCGGCCGCCATCGCCGAAGCGCGTGGTGATCTCGGCGCTGCCCGACAGGTCGCTGCCGTCGCGCGTGTCGCTCTGGGCCTCGAAATCATGGAATTCGGGGTCGGTGACATAGTTGCTCTTCGCCGGATCGCCCGGGAAGCGCTTGTCGTCGGTCACCGGCACGTCGTCGAACCGGTACGAGACCTTGCTCTTCGGGTTGCGGCGCTTCTGATAGTTGAGCGCGATCCAGTAATCGGTGCTCTCGCTGAGCCTGCCGGCGAACGCCGCGGCGGCCGAGGGGCGGAACACGCCGTCGCGGGTATTGAGCAGCGCGCCGATCTTGCCGAAACCGCCCTTGAAGCTGGTCGATTCCTTGGTGACGACGTTGAGCGTGCCGGCGACGCCGTCGCTGGGCTGGTCCGGACGCGGCGCGCGGACGATCTCGATGCGCTCGACCAGCTCGGCCGGGATGCGATCGACGAAGAAGGTGCCGTCGGCCTCGCCGCCGGGCGCGCGGCGGCCGTTGATCAGCACGTTGGTGAAGCCGCCGGGCAGGCCGCGGAACTGGACCTGGTCATATTCGAGCACGTCCGAGGTGAAGGTGGCACCCGGCACGCGCTTCAGCATTTCGCCGACCGAGATGGGCTCGAACTTCTGGAAATATTCGAGGTCGTAGGAGAGGATCGGGTTCGGGTCCGCAGTGCGGTTGCGGAAGAAGATCTGGCCGGTGACCAGGATCTCGTTGGCGCGCTGTTCCTCGGTCGTGGACGCATCGGCCGGGGCCGCGCTGTCCTGAGCCTGCGCCGTTCCGGCGGCGAGGGTAGTGGCGAGCACGGCGATGGCTGCGCCGCCTAGTAGGCGCGAAACGTTCATGTCCTGGTTCCCCTTTCGCAAGGGGCGACCCGCCCCCGCTCTCAGCGGGCGCTCAACAGGACATAGATGAACCGTACACGGCGGTTTGGAGTCGTTTCAGTTACGGTTATGTTTCTTTTCGGAGACTGTGCCGCCCGCGCAACATTTGTTGCGCCTGTGTGTCCGCTCAGTGCATCGTGGCGCCGTTCAACGCCTGACGCTGCGCGGCGGGACGATGGCCGCCCTGCGGCGCGTCGATGGTGAAGCTCGCGGCGCTGTCGGCGAGCGAATCCACTTCCTGGGTGAGGTTGCGCGCGGCGGCCGAAGTCTCCTCGACCATCGCGGCGTTCTGCTGGGTGCCGCGATCCATGTCGCCGATCGCCTCGCTGACCTGGCTGATCGCGTGGCTCTGGGCGTTGTTGTCCTCGGCCATGGTGCCGATCAGGGCATGGACCTGGCCGACATCACCCGAGATATCGGCAAGCGCGCCATCGACCTTCATCACGGCTTCCACCGCGGTGACGACTTCGGCCTGGGTGTGGGTGAGCTGATCGCGGGCACGGCCGGCTTCTTCCTCGGCGCGCATGGCGAGCGCGGAGACGAGATCGGCGACCACCGCGAAGCCGCGGCCCGCTTCGCCGGCGCGACCGGCCTCGACGGCGGCGTTCATCGCGAGAACGCGGGTCTGGAAGGCGATCTTGTCCAGGCCCTCGATGACCGAGTCGATGCCCTTGGCGGATTCGCTGACTCGGCCCATGGCCTGCACCGCCTCATCGGCGATCGCGCGGCCATTGCCGACCACGGCGATGGCACCGTCGGCGCGCGACAGCGTCTCGTTGGCCGAGAGCGCGATCGACTTGAGGCGATGGTCGATGGCGTTGACCGCCGCGTTGGTCTCCTCGAGCGTCGCGGCGTTGCGTTCGGTGCGGCGAGCGAGGTCCTCGGAGGCCGAGGCGATCTCGTTGGCGCCGGTGCGGATATTCTCGGTGCCGGTGACGACATTGCCGATCAGCGCGCGCAGGCCGTGCGCGGCGTCGTTGAAGCTGCGCTTGAGCGCGGCGAACGGGCCGGTCAGCGCGGCGCTGATCTCGACGCTCAGATCGCCGCGCGCCATCGCGTCGAGGCTGGTGCCGATCGTATCGACGATCAGGCGCGTCTGCGCTTCCTTGGCCTCCTCGGCGGCCTTGAGCTTGTCGCGGAAGGCGTCGATCGCCTGGGCCATGCCGCCCAGTTCGTCCTCGCGGTCCGCATGCGGCACCTTGACCGACAGGTCACCGCCGTCGAGCGCACGCATCGTGCCGGCAAGATCGAGCAGCGGGCGGATGAGCAGGCGGCGCGCGGTCTGGGCGAGCAGCAGCGCGGCGGCCATGCCGGCGAGCAGGGTGATGAACAGGATCACCATTGCGACGGTGCCCAGCGTCGCCGAGCTGGCGGCGACCTGCTTGGCGTGATTCTCGATCGCGTCGGAGGCGGCGGCCATCGATTCCTCGAGGGCGCGGAACTGCTGGAGGAAATTGGGAAGCTGGGTGCGCGCGGCGACCGGATCGGTGCCGGCGGCATCGACGATCTTCTGCGCGGCCGCGGCATAGGCGTCCATCGGCGCCTTGAGCTTGCCGGTCGCCGCGACGATGCTATCGACGCCTTGGAAGGCTGCGTCCTCGTTGATCGTCTTCGACAGCGTATCGAGATGGTCCTTGAGGTCGGCGAGCGTCTCGCGGCGCGCGGCATCGTCCCCGCCGACCAGCGCGGCGAGCACGTCGGCGCGGACCGCGTCGTGCATCATGTCCGCTTCCATGTGGTTCTGGAGCAGGCTGGCTGCGGCGGCTTGCTCGGCGATCGCGGCATTTTCCTTGGCGACGATGAACAGCCCGGTGCCGCCCGAAAGCGCGGTGATGCCGATCAGGATGGCTGCCGCCTGCGTCGTGGCCTTGTTGAGCGAAGTGATCTTCACGAAAGTCTCCCGCGCCGAAGCCGTTTCGACGTCCAGTTCCAGCACGAATTATAGGCGGAAAGACCGTTCGGGGTTCGGAGCCTCTACAAATGTTTCCGGGGGATGTCGTGAACTGGGGCTTTTGGACATGCGTGGGATTTTTGGCGGGGCCTCGACGGTGCTCGCCCTGCTTTTCTCGACTTCGGCTGCTGCGCAGGAATCCGAGGAACCGGCGCTCGACTTCGGTGCGACCTATCGCGCCGACCTGGTCGGCGTGGGCGCCGATGGCCGCAAGATGCGCAGCTTCGGTCTCGACGACCTGAACATCGAGGCGAATGGCGATCTCGAGCGACTGATCGGCTGGAAGGGCGCGAGCTTTCATATCGACGTGCTCAACAATCTGGGCGACCGGCCCAACGATGTGGCGGGCACGCTGCAGGGCGTCGACAATATCGAAGTCGCCTCGCCCAAGCTGCGCCTCTACGAATTCTGGCTCGAGCAGAAGATCGGTACCGCGACCACCGTGCGCGCCGGCCTCTACGACCTCAACAGCGAATTCTATGCCAGCGATGCGTCCGGCCTGCTGCTCGCCCCGGCGTTCGGCGTGGGTTCGGAGATCGCCGCGACCGGCCCGAACGGCCCCTCGATCTTCCCGACCACCGCGCTTGCGGTCCGCATCGAGCAGCGTTTCGGTGGCGTCGGCTTTGCGCGCGTCGCGCTGCTCAACGCCACGGCGGGTGCGCTCGGCGACGATCGCGGCTCGGCGCTCGATTTCCATCACGGCGCGCTGCTGATCGGCGAGGCGGGGCTGGAGAAGGACGGCAACAAGCTGGCCGTCGGCGCCTGGGGCTATAGCCAGAAGCAGGACGACATCGTCGAGACCGACGGTGCCGGCGACCCGATCCGCCGCAAGGCGCGCGGTGCCTATGTGCTCGCCGAGAAGACGCTGGGCGGCCAGGACGGACCGTTCGCCACCAGCCTGTTCGTCCGTGCCGGCATCTCCGATGGCAAGACCACGCCCTACAAGGGCGGCTGGCAGGCGGGCGTGCTCGCCACCCATGTCGTGCCCGGGCGCGACGACAGCCAGGTCTCGATCGGCGTGAACCAGGCCTATCTGTCGAAAGGCTATCGCGACCTGCTGCGCGGGGATGGCATCAACACCGCCGCGGCGGAGAATGCGGTGGAGTTCACCTTCTCCGACAAGCTCACCAAGTTCCTGACTTTGCAGCCGGATCTGCAATTCATCTGGAATCGTGGCGGCGACCGGGATGCACAGCGGGTCACCGTCGCCACGTTGCGGGCGACGCTGGAATTCTGATCGTTGGATTGCGCCAATATGGTGCGAGTATATCCGTAAAAGTGAGGAATTGAGCGGAGGGGATGATCTCCATAGGATTTGGCAGGTATTGAGGGATGCAGGGCATTACACTTGGTTATGCCTTGCATCCATCTCGATAAGACTTGGCGTGATTTGACAATTGACGCTGGTGTGTTGCGTTCATAGTTCACCTCGCCTCGGCCATGTAGGACCTGTCGAAATGCCCGTTACGTTTGCGCCGGCGCGTGTTCCGGCGACGTCCCCGCGCAAGCTGCGCGAAGTGCACAATCATCACTTCGATTCGACCGTGTGGAACGACCTGGTCTTTCGCCGCGACGATGTCGTGGTCGCGACCTATGCCAAGGCGGGCACGACCTGGACGCAGCAGATCGTCGCCCAGCTGATCTTCAACGGCGATCCCGAAGTGTCGGTCGCCGAGATTTCGCCCTGGGTCGATCTGCGCGTGCCGCCGGCGCTGGCCAAGCTCGCCGCGCTGGAGGAGCAGACGCACCGGCGGATCCTGAAGACGCATCTGCCGGTCGACGCGCTGCGCTTCAGCCCCAAGGCGAAATATCTCTATGTCGCGCGCGACGGGCGTGACGTGGCCTGGAGCCTGCACAACCATCATCTCCACGCGACCGACGCCTGGTATGCCGCGCTCAACGACACGCCGGGCCGGGTCGGCCCGCCGATCCCGCGCGCGAACCCGGATGTGGCCGCCTATTTCCGCGAATGGCTCGAGGCCGATGGCGCGCCCTTCTGGCCGTTCTGGGAGCATGTCCGCAGCTGGTGGGCGATCCGCGACCTGCCCAATGTCCATCTCGTCCATTTCGAGGCGCTGAAGCGCGACATGGCCGGCGAGATCCGCCGGATCGCCGAGTTCCTGGAGATCGACGTCGCGGCCAAGAGCTGGCCGCGCGTGCTGCGCCATTGCAGCTTCGACTGGATGAAGGCCAATGCCGGCCAGGTCGCGCCGCTGGGCGGCGTGTTCTGGGATGGCGGTGCCGAGACCTTCATCAACAAGGGCATCAGCGGCCGCTGGCGCGATGTCCTCACCGCCGAGGACATCGCGCGCTACGAGGCGGCCGCGCTGGCCGAGCTCGGTCCCGAATGCGCCGCATGGCTTGCGAGCGGTAGGGCGGCGTAACTGCCCCGCTTGCAGATCGAGGTCCGTGCGCCGAAGTAGGGCGCATGGACCTCGATGCACTGCTCACCCATTATTTCGGCACCGACGAACCCGAGGCGCTGGACGATGCCGTCCGCGAACGCGGCGAGGAGCGGCTGCGGATCGATTTCGGGGTGGAGCAGGAACCCTCGCGCAAGTTCGCGCTCTGGGTGGTGATGGAAGGGCTGGGCATCGCCCCGCTGCCCGCCGAGGCGTTCGACGAGGAGCCCGCGCTCAAGGCGGCGGCCGAGAGATATCTAGATGCCGCCTGGAGGCTGGATCGGGACTAGCACCCCCGGGGTCAGCTATTCTCCGCCTGCGCGCGCAGGCGAGCCTCGCGCTCGACGATCTCCGGGGTGAGCTCGGCGCCGAAATCGGCCATCTCGTAGAAGGGACGGATCTCCAGCTCGCTCGGGCCGGGCATCGGATTGGGGCAGCGCTTCGCCCAGGAAACCGCTTCGTCCATGTCCGCGACTTCCCACAGCCAATAGCCGGCGACCAGCTCGCGCGTCTCGGCGAAGGGGCCGTCGATCACAGTGCGGCCCGGGCCGTCGAACGCGATCCGCTTGCCGGCGGAGGATGGCTTGAGCCCGTCGCCGCCCTTCATGATCCCGGCCTGCACCAGCTCCTCATTGTACTTCATCATCGCATCGAGCAGCTCGGTCGAGGGCATCAGGCCCGCTTCGCTGTCCGCGGTCGCCTTGACCAGCACCATCACCCGCATCGTTCATCTCCTCATGGTTCGCACGAAGCGCCATTGCCTCGCATCCTGACGACGAACGGGCCGGATGGAAATCGACAGCGGGCGAGAAAAATTTCTCGCGGCGGGCTCAGCAGCCTTCGGTCAGCGTGACATGAAGCGTGACCGTGCGCCGGACCGTCGAGTCGAGCGACGACCCGACGGGCACCTCCGCTGTCCGTCCACCGAACAATCCGCTGATCGCGACCATGCCGATCGCGGTCCCGGCGGGAAGGCCGCCGTCGCGGCTCACCCGGCCATCGAGCCGGACGATGGTCTCTCCCAGCTGCAGGTAGAGCGGCCGCAATGCCAGCTTGCCCGAGGTGCCGAGCGCGCCGGTGCCGCTCGCATCGGTGATCTGCCCCTTGGCGGGCGTGCCTGCCGGGATCGCGACGACGCCGTCGATCTTCACGTCCTCGGCAACAGTGAGCGCCACCATGTCGCCGGTCGCGGCGCGCTTGCTCGACAGCCGCTCCGCAGTGAGCAGCCGGATCGCGGTGCCCTCTGCCAGCGTAAGGTCGCGCTCGCACTGCGCGACCGGTGCGGACCCGAGCAACGGGGCGAGCAGCAGCGCGGCGATCATCGCGTGCCGGCCGCCGGGGCGGGCGTCGCGACCGCTCCCGGCGCGCGGCGCCCCCCGGCGCCCGAGTAATCGAGAACGACCTCCTCCGCGACGAAGCTGCTGACGACTTCGCCGGCCTTGATCTTGGCGTTGTTGCCGCGGTGGAACAGGCCCATCAGGCCGCCGCTGAGCACGGCGCCGGCCACCGAGCCCTTGCGGCCCTTGCTGCTGATCTCGCCGTCGAGCGGGATCTCCACCTCGCCGAGCTGGACGTGCTTCAGCCGGGCGGTCATCTTCCCCGACTTGCCGAGGCCGCCGGCGTCGCTCGCGGTGACCACCTCGCCCCAGGCCGGCGTTCCCGCCGGGATCACCGTCCGGCCGCCGATCAGCACCGCGCTGCGCACCTGGAGCTTGATCGGCGTACCCGGCTTGGCATTCGCCGTGCTGACTTCGCGCGTCGCGATCAGCTCCACCGGCGTGTCGCGCGGCAGCGTCACCAGCAAGGCCGCCGGCGCGGTCACTGCCGCCACCGGAGTTGGTGTGGCCGTTGCTGCCGGAACATCCTGCGCAGCGGTATTGAAGGCCGCAAAGGCCATCAGGCTAAAGATCATGACAAGTCCCCCTCCGGGAAATATTCCCTTTGCCAAAGCATTTGGCAAGCGCTTGTCGAATTCCCAAGCTTGAGGCAGGTTCGCGTTACCCGAACGGGATTCGGGTTACCAAGGGGGACAATCATGAAGTTCACGCGTCTCGCGGCGCTCGCTGCCGTTTCGATTCTGGTGGCATCGCCGTCGCTGGTCTCGGCACAGGACAAGCAGGACAAGAAGGGCCAGAAGCACTATGTCGTCGTCAACGAGGACGTCGGCGTGCCGGTGTTCGCGACCGACCTTCCGGACCGCCCCTACAAGGTGATCGGCGAAGTGAAGGCCGGCGTCCGCAAGGCGACGATCTTCAGCAAGGAAGCGTCGCAGAGCAAGATCTACCGCGAGCTCTGGGAGCGCGCCGAGAAGCTGGGCGCCGATGCAGTGATCAACGCCAAGTACGGCGATTCGCACGTCAGCGCGTTCAGCTGGGGCAAGACCAACGCCACCGGCACCGCGATCAAGTTCCTGGCGCCCGGCGAGGCTCCGGCCCCGACTCCGGCAGCCGCCACGAACTAAGCGCCTCGTCGCTCCGACACGAGAAGCAGCCGCCGTCCGTTATGCCGGGCGGCGGCTTTTCGTGAGCGGCCCGCGCCGCGTCAGTCCTTGCAGACCTGGACCAGCGCCAGCCGCATCGGTTCGCCGCCAAAGCCGGGGAAGACCTGGTTCTCCACCGTGATGTTGCGGCACGGCTTGCCCTGCTTGTTGAGGATCGTCTTGCCGGGCTTGCGGGGAAGGGGCGTGGCCGCCCGGGCCGGACCGCGATCGGCGGGGCAGGCGCCCTGGGCGACCAGCTGCTTGTAGATCGCATCTTCCTGCGCCTTGGCCCAGGCATCGGCGCTCGCCTTTCCCTGGGCCTTGTGGCGGGCGACATAGCCATCGACCAGTTGCTTCTTCTGCGGGGCAGGCAGCGCATCGATCGAGCATTGGCCGCTACGCTGCGCGGCCGGCACGGCGCTTGCCTCCGCCAGCGGGGCGGGGCCGAGGATCAGCAGGGCGGCGGCAGGCAGATGGCGAAGCATGCATCTCTCCAACTCCCCGCCCGCACGCATGTCGCCAGAGACCCGTGACATCGGCAACCGCATACGGCCCGGATGGCCGCGCAAACCGCCCGGCTTGCCCCAAAGGAAGCCGCCGCCCGGACTGGCCGGACGGCGGTTGCAGGGTAGCAGGAAGCTATCGCGGACGCCGGATGGGCAGCCGGCGGATCGGCCGAATGCGTGCGTTGGTGACGGCGCCGAAACTGCGCAGATCCTTGAGGAAGGCGGCCGACAGGCTCCTGCCGGCATAGACGGGAAGCCGCTTGTTGGCGCTTGGGGAATAATAGGTGCCCGCCACCCATTCGATCTGGTCGGTGAAGCTCTTGGGCCCCTTCTTCAGGATCAGGAATTGCTGCTCGACCTTGCTGGGCTTCACGCCGATCGTATAGGCGACGATCTTGGCGGGTGAGGACACGCCGTGGTCCTTCGATGCGACGCGCCAGCCATTGCCTTCGGGAAAGGAGGCCGTGAGCAGATTGCCCGCGCCGCTCCACAGCACCTCGGCCCCGCCGCCGGACAGGGCGAAGCCGGGCGCGACATCGGCCCGCTCGGTCGGGTGCGCCGCGACCGCGCTTTGCTGTGACGTGAGCATCACCGTCGGCGCCGCGGCATTGTTGCGCGGACGGATGCCGATCGCATAGCCGGTCAGGACCGAGGTTTCGGCCACCGAATGATCCTTGCTCCGCGTCATCCAGGTGTTTTCCGAGACGGGATAGCTCGCGGTGAGCAGGCTGCCGTTCACGGTCCAGTTGGCGACCGCGCCGCCTCCAGTCATGGCGAAGCCGCTGGGCACTTTCACCTTCACCTCGGGATGCGCGGCCGGATCCGAATTCTCCTTGAAGATCTGGACGTCCCATTCGTCCTTGGGATCGCTCAGCCCGATCGCCCAGGCCTGGATCGTTGCAGGAGAAGCGACCGAGTGATCCTTGGCGCGTGCTCTCCAGGTGCGGCCGTCGGCGGGCCAGGAGGCCGTCAGCAGATTGCCTGCGCCGTTCCAGTTGACCCGGGCGCCGCCGCCGATGAGCTTGAAGCCGGCGGGCACCTGGGCGCTCGCCTCCGGATGGGCGGCGCTGGCCGAGACCGGGCCCGGGAAGATCTGGATGTTGAGCGGAGGGGAGGTGGGCGTCAGGTCGAAGGCCGGCACCGACTTGGAGGCGCCGCCCGTCGGCGTCGTGTTGATCGTGAAGGTGACACCCGGATAGCGGGCGGGCGGGCCTTCGACCTTGTTGCGCTTCACATTGGCGGTAAGCGGCTGGACCTTGATCGCCGCGCCCGGCACGAAGGGATTGGGGGCGACGACCTGCGCATCGCCATTTATGACGAAGCTTGTGACGGTCGGCCATTTGGTGGTTTCGTCGAAGGGAATGAAGGTCGCGGCGACGCTGATCTGCGACGGTTCGGTGGGATTGACCGTGGCGCTCAGATGCACGCCGGGAACATGCGCCTGCACGCAGGCGACCCAGGCATCGACGATGAGCGGGCTGGCGTTCTTCTCGACGAATTCCTGGCTGGATTTCTGATCGAAGCCAGTGATCTTTCCCTCTTTCAGATCCAGCTGAAATTTCTCGAAACTCTGTTTGTTGAAATTGGCGCCGACCGGGAAGCCCTGGATCGGGAAGGTCACGCCGGCACTGACCATCGAATTGACTTCCTCGAAGCTTCTGGTCTCCAGCCATTCGTTGAGCTGCTGCCAGGTCGAGCTGTCTTCCTTCTTGAAGATCGTGTTGAAGGCGCCGTCGCGCAATATTTCCGAGCATTCGTCGGCGTGGGCGGATTGAATCGCGGCAAGAAAAGTACCGGCCGCGAGCAGCATGTGCAAGCTTGAACCCATGGTTTTCTCCCAAGATCGAGAAGCTGTGAAGGTGATGTCAGACAAGCGAAATCGTACGCGAGATAATCATCTTCGCGCTTCGAAAGAGCAATTTCGACAATCAGGCTACGCTACGAGGAGAAGTCCGTGGCGACCTTGGAGACTCCGGCTTCACTGCGGATATCATCATGGCGAACCATTAAAGGCAAGCGTCGCGCGCACATAAAAAGACCGCCGCCCGGTTGCCCGGACGGCGGTCTTTTCTAGTCAGCGCTGGGAGCGGCTGAACTCAGGCGATTACTCGCCCTGGTTCAGATACTCGCCGGCGTCGGCATCGGTGCCATGGCCCGAGGGCACGACCGAGGCGAGCGGATCGCTGCCGGTGCCTTCGGCGTCACGCGCCGAGCGGGCGTGCTCGGCGGCGCGCTCCTCGGCGGCCGAGTTCGGCGCCACCAGCGCGTTCTGCAGCGCACGCTGCTGGACGCGGAGGGCAGCGTCGCGGCTCGTCGCGGCGACACGCAGGCGGTTCATGCCCGCGCCGGTGCCGGCCGGGATGAGACGGCCCACGATCACGTTCTCCTTGAGGCCGATCAGCGTGTCCTGCTTGCCCTGGACCGCTGCCTCGGTGAGGACGCGGGTGGTCTCCTGGAACGACGCCGCCGAGATGAAGCTGCGGGTCTGCAGCGACGCCTTGGTGATGCCGAGCAGGATCGGCTTGCCCTGTGCGGGGGCCTGACCCGGAGCCAGCTTCTCGTTGGTCTCGTCCATCTCCGAACGGTCCACCTGCTCGCCGGGGAGCAGGGTGGTGTCGCCGGCTTCGGTGATCTCAACCTTCTGCAGCATCTGGCGAACGATCACCTCGATGTGCTTGTCGTTGATCTTCACGCCCTGCAGTCGATAGACTTCCTGGATTTCCGACACGAGATATTCCGCGAGCGGCTCGATGCCGAGCACCTCGAGAATGTCGTGCGGATCGGGCGAGCCGCCGATCAGGTTGTCGCCACGCTTGACGTAGTCGCCTTCCTGAACGTCGATCACCTTCGACTTCGGAACCAGATACTCGACCACATCGCCGCCGTCCTCGGGCATGATGCCGATCTTGCGCTTGGCCTTGTAGTCCTTGCCGAACACGACGCGGCCCGAGACCTTCGCGATGATCGCGTTTTCCTTGGGCTTGCGGGCTTCGAACAGCTCGGCGACGCGCGGCAGACCGCCGGTGATGTCGCGGGTCTTGGCAGACTCGCGAGCGACACGGGCGAGAACGTCACCGGCCTGCACGGTCGCACCGTCCTCGACCGAGAGCACCGCGCCCGGCGCCAGCATGTAGCGGGCGGCTTCGGCAGCACCTTCGCCGGTCAGGGTCAGGCGAGGACGCAGATCCTCCTTCGACTTGCTGGCCGCGCGATACTCGGTGACGACGCGCTGGGCGATGCCCGTCGCTTCGTCGACCTGCTCGGTCAGCGTCTTGTTGTCGAGCAGGTCCTGGTACTTCACGACACCGCCGGTTTCCGTGATCACCGGCATGGTGAACGGATCCCACTCGGCCATGCGATCGCCCTTCGAGACGATATGGCCGTCGTCGAACATCACATACGCACCGTAGGGGATGCGATCGACTGCCAGCTCGCGGCCTTCCATGTCGAGGATCGCGATCTCGCCCGAGCGGCTCAGAACCACGCGGCGGCCACGCTGGTCCTCGATCAGGCGCAGGTCACGGAACTCGACAGTACCATCGACAGCTGCCTCGAGGTTCGAGGTTTCGTTCAGCTGCGCCGCACCACCGATGTGGAAGGTACGCATGGTCAGCTGCGTGCCCGGCTCACCGATCGACTGTGCCGCGATGACGCCGACGGCCTCGCCGATGTTCACCGGGGTACCGCGGGCAAGGTCACGCCCGTAGCACTTGCCGCAGACACCGATCTTGGCTTCGCAGACCAGCGGCGAACGGATCTTCATGCCCGGAATGTTCAGGGCTTCGATCTTCGCCACGGCCGGCTCGTCGAGCAGGGTGCCGGTCGGGATCACGACATTGCCGTCCTTGTCGACCACGTCCTCCGCGGTCGTACGACCGAGGATGCGCTCGCCAAGCGAAGCGATGGTCGAGCCGCCCTGCACGATCGCGCGCATTTCCAGCGCCCGCTCGGTGCCGCAGTCCAGCTCCATGATCACGCAGTCCTGCGACACGTCGACCAGACGGCGGGTCAGGTAACCCGAGTTCGCCGTCTTGAGTGCGGTGTCGGCAAGGCCCTTACGGGCGCCGTGGGTGGAGTTGAAGTACTCGAGGACGGTCAGGCCTTCCTTGAAGTTGGAGATGATCGGCGTTTCGATGATCTCGCCCGACGGCTTGGCCATGAGGCCGCGCATGCCGGCGAGCTGCTTGATCTGCGCCTGCGAACCACGCGCACCCGAATGGGCCATCATGTAGATCGCGTTGATCGGCTTCTCGCGGCCCTTGTTGGGGCCATCCTCGAAGCGCTTCACAGCCTTGATCTCGTCCATCATGGCGCCCGCCACCTGGTCGCCGCAACGGCTCCAGGCGTCGATCACCTTGTTGTACTTCTCCTGCTGCGTGATCAGGCCGTCCTGATACTGCTGCTCATAGTCCTTCACGAGGGCGCGGGTCTCGTCGACCATCGCTTCCTTGCTCGCCGGGATGATCATGTCGTCCTTGCCGAACGAGATGCCCGCCTTGAAGGCGTGACGGAAGCCCAGCGCCATGATCGCGTCGGCGAACAGCACGGTCTCCTTCTGGCCGGTGTGGCGATACACCTCGTCGATCACGTCGCCCACGTCCTTCTTGGTGAGGAGGCGGTTGACGGTGTCGAACGGCACCTTGTGCGACTTCGGGAGGCACTCGCCGAGCAGCATGCGGCCCGGGGTGGTCTCGAAGCGCTTGAGGTACTGGTTGCCCTCTTCGTCGGTCTGCGGGACGCGGCTGATCACCTTGGTGTGCAGGGTGACGGCACCGGCCTCGAGTGCCTGGTGCACTTCGGCCATGTCGCCGAGCAGCATGCCTTCGCCCGGCTCGCCTTCCTTGAGCATCGACAGGTAATAGAGACCCAGCACCATGTCCTGCGACGGCACGATGATCGGCTTGCCGTTCGCGGGCGACAGGATGTTGTTGGTCGACATCATCAGGACGCGCGCTTCCAGCTGGGCCTCGAGGCTCAGCGGAACGTGGACGGCCATCTGGTCACCGTCGAAGTCGGCGTTGAAGGCCGAGCAGACCAGCGGGTGCAGCTGGATCGCCTTGCCCTCGATCAGCACCGGCTCGAACGCCTGGATGCCCAGACGGTGGAGCGTGGGCGCGCGGTTGAGCAGGACCGGGTGCTCGCGAATGACTTCGTCGAGGATGTCCCAGACTTCCTTGCGCTCCTTCTCGACCCACTTCTTGGCCTGCTTGAGGGTCATCGAGAGACCCTTGGCGTCCAGGCGGGCGTAGATGAACGGCTTGAACAGCTCGAGCGCCATCTTCTTCGGCAGGCCGCACTGGTGCAGCTTGAGCTCCGGACCGGTCACGATGACCGAGCGGCCCGAATAGTCGACGCGCTTGCCGAGCAGGTTCTGACGGAAGCGGCCCTGCTTGCCCTTGAGCATGTCGGACAGCGACTTGAGCGGACGCTTGTTCGCACCGGTGATGGTGCGGCCACGGCGGCCGTTGTCGAACAGCGCGTCGACGGCTTCCTGCAGCATGCGCTTTTCGTTGCGGACGATGATGTCCGGCGCGCGCAGCTCCATCAGGCGCTTCAGGCGGTTGTTACGGTTGATCACGCGGCGATACAGATCGTTGAGATCCGAGGTCGCGAAGCGGCCACCGTCCAGCGGCACCAGCGGACGCAGTTCGGGCGGGATGACCGGAACGACGTCGAGGATCATCCACTCGGGGCGGTTGCCCGAATCGATGAAGCTCTCGACGACCTTCAGGCGCTTGATGATCTTCTTCGGCTTCAGTTCCGACTTGGTGACCGCGAGCTCCTCAAGGAGCTCCTTGCGCTCGCCTTCCAGGTCGAGATCCATGAGCATGATCTTGACCGCCTCGGCGCCGATGCCGGCCGAGAACGCGTCTTCGCCATACTCATCCTGCGCGTCGAGCAGCTCGTCCTCGGTGAGGAGCTGGAACTTCTCGAGCGGGGTGAGGCCCGGCTCGGTGACGATGTAGCTCTCGAAGTACAGGACGCGCTCGAGCTGCTTCAGCTGCATGTCGAGCAGCAGGCCGATGCGCGACGGCAGCGACTTCAGGAACCAGATGTGCGCGACCGGTGCGGCCAGCTCGATATGGCCCATGCGCTCGCGGCGGACCTTCGAGACGGTCACTTCCACGCCGCACTTTTCGCAGACGATGCCCTTGTACTTCATGCGCTTGTACTTGCCGCACAGGCACTCGTAATCCTTGATCGGACCGAAGATGCGCGCGCAGAACAGGCCGTCACGCTCGGGCTTGAACGTGCGGTAGTTGATCGTCTCGGGCTTCTTGATCTCGCCGAACGACCAGCTGCGGATACGGTCCGGCGACGCGATCCCGATCTGGATCTGGTCGAAGGTCTCCGGCTTGGCGAGCGGGTTCGCGAAGTTGGTAAGTTCGTTCATATTCTTTCGTCCCTCAGGAGGGTCAAATCTTCTGGGCGGGGAGGGGAGGGGGCACCCGGTTTTGTAAACCGATGCTCCCGGGTTCCCTTTACTCCGCCGCCTCGGCCAGGCCGTCTTCCTCGGAGGCTTCGTCGATAGCCTTGAGTTCGACGTTGAGGCCCAGCGAGCGCATTTCCTTGACGAGCACGTTGAAGCTCTCGGGGATGCCGGCCTCGAAGGTGTCGTCGCCCTTGACGATCGCTTCGTAGACCTTGGTGCGGCCGACCACGTCGTCCGACTTCACCGTCAGCATTTCCTGCAGCGTATAGGCAGCGCCGTACGCCTGCAGGGCCCAGACCTCCATTTCGCCGAAGCGCTGGCCACCGAACTGCGCCTTGCCGCCCAGCGGCTGCTGGGTGACGAGCGAGTACGGGCCGATCGAACGCGCGTGGATCTTGTCGTCCACGAGGTGGTGGAGCTTCAGCATGTAGATGATGCCCACGGTGACCTTGCGGTCGAACGCGTCGCCGGTGCGGCCGTCGAACAGGGTCGACTGACCCGAGGTGTCGAGACCTGCCAGCTCCAGCATGTCCGAAACGTCGGCCTCACGCGCGCCGTCGAACACCGGAGTGCCCATCGGAATGCCCGTGCGGACGTTCTGGATCAGCTCGTTGACCTGCTCGGGGCTGCGCGCCTCGATCTCGTCGGCATAGTGATCGCCATAGACCACCTTGAGCCGGTCCTTGACGGCATCGGGCATGGCGCCCGCAACCGCGTCCGGATTCTGCTCACGCCACTCTTCGAGCTGCCTGGCGACCTGCATGCCCAGGTTACGGGCAGCCCAGCCAAGATGGGTCTCGAAGATCTGACCGACGTTCATGCGCGAAGGCACGCCGAGCGGGTTCAGCACCAGGTCGACCGGGGTACCGTCCTCGAGGAACGGCATGTCTTCCTGCGGCAGGATCCGCGAGATGACGCCCTTGTTGCCGTGACGGCCGGCCATCTTGTCGCCCGGCTGCAGCTTGCGCTTCACCGCGACGAAGACCTTGACCATCTTGAGCACGCCCGGCGGCAGCTCGTCACCGCGCTCCAGTTTCTCGCGGCGGTCCTCGAACTTGTCCTTGATGCGCTTCACGGCCTCGTCATACTGGCCCTTCACCGCCTCGAGGTCGCCTTGGACCTTGTCGTCAGCGACGGCGAACTTCCACCATTCGTGACGATCCACGCTGTCGAGCAGATCGGCGTCGATCTCGGCGCCCTTCTTCAGGCCCTTCGGCGTCGCCGTGGCGACCTGGCCCAGCAGCATCTCGCGCAGACGCGACCAGGTCGCGCGGTTGAGGATGTTGCGCTCGTCGTCGCTGTCCTTCTTCAGGCGCTCGATTTCCTCGCGCTCGATGGCCAGGGCACGCTCGTCCTTGTCGATGCCGTGACGGTTGAACACGCGCACATCGACGATCGTGCCGGCCACGCCCGGGGGCAGGCGGAGCGAGGTATCGCGGACGTCCGAGGCCTTCTCGCCGAAGATGGCGCGGAGGAGCTTCTCTTCCGGCGTCATCGGCGATTCACCCTTCGGGGTGATCTTGCCGACCAGGATGTCGCCCGGCTCCACTTCGGCGCCGACGTACACGATGCCGGCCTCGTCGAGGTTGCGCAGTGCTTCCTCGCCGACGTTCGGGATGTCGCGGGTGATGTCCTCCGGCCCGAGCTTGGTGTCGCGGGCCATCACTTCGAACTCGTCGATGTGGATCGACGTGAACACGTCGTCCTTCACGATCCGCTCGGAGATCAGGATCGAGTCCTCATAGTTGTAGCCGTTCCAGGGCATGAACGCGACGAGCGCGTTGCGGCCCAGGGCCAGCTCGCCGAACTCGGTCGACGGACCGTCGGCGATGGTGTCGCCGGCGTTCACGATCTCGCCGACCTTCACCAGCGGACGCTGGTTGATGCAGGTCGACTGGTTCGAGCGCTCGAACTTCATCAGCGTGTAGATGTCGACGCCGCTCTCTTCCGCCGAGACCTCGCCGGTCGCGCGGATGACGATACGGGTCGCATCGACCTGGTCGACGATGCCCGCGCGCTTGGCGGCGATCGCCGCACCCGAGTCACGCGCAACCGTCTCTTCCATGCCGGTGCCGACGAAGGGCGCTTCCGCCTTCACCAGCGGCACGGCCTGGCGCTGCATGTTCGAGCCCATCAGTGCGCGGTTCGCGTCGTCGTTTTCCAGGAACGGAATGAGCGACGCTGCGACCGAGACCAGCTGCTTGGGGCTGACGTCCATCAGCGTCACCGTCTCCGGCAGCGCCATCAGGAATTCGCCGGCCTGGCGGGCCGAGATCAGGTCCTCGGTGAAGCGGTGATCGGCATCGACCTCGGCCGAGGCCTGCGCGATCGTGTGCTTCGCCTCTTCCATCGCCGACAGATAGACCACGTCATTGGTCACCTGGCCGTTGTCCACCTTGCGGTACGGCGTCTCGATGAAGCCGTACTTGTTCACCCGGCTGAACGACGCGAGCGAGTTGATCAGACCGATGTTCGGGCCTTCCGGCGTCTCGATCGGGCAGATACGGCCATAGTGGGTCGGGTGAACGTCGCGGACTTCGAAGCCTGCGCGCTCACGGGTGAGACCGCCCGGCCCGAGCGCCGAGACGCGACGCTTGTGCGTCACTTCGGAGAGCGGGTTGGTCTGGTCCATGAACTGCGAGAGCTGCGACGAGCCGAAGAATTCGCGAACCGCGGCAACCGCCGGCTTCGCGTTGATCAGGTCGTTCGGCATCACGGTCGACACGTCGACCGAGCTCATGCGCTCCTTCACGGCGCGCTCCATGCGGAGCAGGCCGACGCGGTACTGGTTCTCGAGCAGCTCGCCCACCGAACGCACGCGACGGTTGCCGAGGTTGTCGATGTCGTCGACTTCGCCCTTGCCGTCCTTCAGGTCGACCAGGGTCTTGACCACGGCGAGGATGTCCTCGGTGCGCAGCGTCGTGACAGTGTCCTCGGCGTCGAGGTCGAGGCGCATGTTGAGCTTCACGCGGCCGACGGCCGAGAGGTCATAGCGCTCCGGATCGAAGAACAGGCCGGCGAACAGCGACTCTGCCGTCTCGAGCGTCGGCGGCTCGCCGGGGCGCATGACGCGGTAGATGTCGGCGAGCGCCTGCTGACGCTCCTCGGCCTTGTCGGCGGCGAGGGTGTTGCGGATCCACGGACCCGTCGAGATATGGTCGATGTCGAGCAGCTCGACGCGGTCGATGCCGGCCTTGTCCAGCTTCTCCAGGTTCTCGGCCGAGACTTCGTCGCCGGCTTCGATGTAGATCTCGCCGGTCGCCTCGTTGATGAGGTCATAGGCCGAATAGCGGCCGAAGATCTCGTCGGTCGGGATCAGCAGGGTCTCGAGACCGTCCTTCTGCGCCTTGTTGGCGGCGCGCGGGCTGATCTTCTGGCCAGCCGGGAAGATCACTTCGCCCGACTTGGCGTCGACGATGTCGAACGACGGCTTGGCGCCGCGCCAGTTGGTCGGGTCGAACGGAATCTGCCAGCCGTTCGGGCCGCGGACGAAGGTCACGCGGTTGTAGAAATAGTTGAGGATGTCCTCGCCGTTCAGGCCGAGGGCATAGAGCAGCGTCGTCACCGGAAGCTTGCGCTTGCGGTCGATACGGACGTTGACGATGTCCTTGGCGTCGAACTCGAAGTCCAGCCACGAGCCGCGATACGGGATCACGCGCGCGGCGAAGAGATACTTGCCCGAGGCATGGGTCTTGCCGCGGTCATGGTCGAACAGCACGCCCGGCGAACGGTGCATCTGCGATACGATGACGCGCTCGGTGCCGTTGATGAAGAAGGTGCCGTTGCCCGTCATCAGGGGCATGTCGCCCATGTAGACGTCCTGCTCCTTGATATCGAGCACCGAGCGGGCTTCGGTATCGGGATCCACCTCGAACACGATCAGGCGTAGCGTGACGCGCATCGGCGCCGCATAGGTGATGCCGCGCTGGCGGCACTCTTCCACGTCGAACTTCGGATTCTCGAGCTCGTAGTTCACGAAGTCGAGCTCGGCGGTGCCGGCGAAGTCGCGGATCGGGAAGACCGAGCGCAGGGTCTTCTCGAGGCCGGAGACATAGCCGATCGAGGGATTGGACCGCAGGAACTGCTCGTAGGATTCGCGCTGAACCTCAATCAGGTTCGGCATCTGCACCACTTCGTGGATGTCGCCGAACACCTTGCGGATGCGGCGCTTGAACGTGCCGCCCTCGATTGCCTTGGTTGCCATGGGTGTTTTTGCCTCGTCAGCAGTAAATTCGGTGCCCCTGATCCGGGGCCGGGACGTGCCATGAGACGCGAAAAAGCCGCGCGACTCCCTGTTCGGGCATCGGCAGCTTCAAGCGTCTTATGAGACCACGACCCCAATTCGCCCGATGCGTTGCGCGACGACGCATCATTTCCCGGGGCCGTGGTGAGGAGCGCGATATAGGGGCTGGGTTGCCTTCTGTCAAAGGGGCGGGGCTCGACAGGATTCACGCGTTCCCGCCGCACTCCAAAAAACGTTTTGCATTGCAACGAAATTGATGCCGCAGTGCAGCGTGAGCGTAACATTCCGCCGCCACTGGCCTCGCTTCGGGTAAACAAAGAAGGGGGTTGGTTTCCATGGCTAACAAGATGAAATTGCTCGCGGTGCTGCTGGCGTCGACGGCAACGGGCGTGGCGCACGCGCAGCAGGAGCAGGCGAAGCCGGAGGCATCGCAGGAGGCCGCGGGCGGCAACGAGATCGTCGTCACCGCGCAGAAGATCGAGCAGCGCGCGATCGACGTGCCGATCACCATCTCGGCGCTCACCGAAGCGCGCATGAACGAGCTCGGCGTCTCCGATCTTGACGAGCTGTCGGCCTATGTTCCCGGCCTCAACATCCAGGAGCAGAGCGCCAACAATCCCGGCATCGTCATTCGCGGCATCACGTCGGACAGCGGCTCGGCGCAGCAGGCGGCACGCGTCACCCTCTATTACAACGGCATCGACATCTCGCGGTCGCGCGGCGCCTATCAGGCGGTCTATGACCTCGATCGCGTCGAGGTGATCAAGGGCCCGCAGGCGACGCTGTTCGGCACGGCATCGGCAGTGGGCGCTATCAGCATGATCTCGGCCCGGCCGCGCGCCGGCTTCTCCGGCGAGCTGTACGGCGGCATCGGCAATTACGACCAGAAGCAGCTGGGCGGCCATCTGAACCTGGGTTCGGACGTGATCGCCGGCCGTGTCGCCTTCGAATGGAAGAAGCGCGACGGCTATGTCCACAATCTCTCGACGACGCAGGGCGATCTCTATGCCCAGAACTAGCTCGGCGTCCGCGCCTCGCTGCGCTTCACGCCGAGTGATGCGCTGACGGTGGACCTGATCGGCACCTATGACCGCCAGCGCAACAGCGGCACGCCGTTCATCTCGAAGCTCTATCCGACCTCCAAGGGCCCGGGCAATCCGTTCGGCGACGCCAACCTGTCGGGCTCGCCGGTTTCGAAGGCGGCGCTCGGCGCCGACAAGCTGGGGCTGAACCGCAATGTCTATGACGGCAACCTGACGATCAGCTATGATTTCGCCGATGGCTGGAACTTCACCAGCGTCAATGGCTATCGCAGCTTCGACTCGCTCGAGATCTTCGACGCCGACGGTTCGGCTGCCTGGTATCTCGAATTCGCCGAAGGCGCCTATGGCTCGCAGATCAGCCATGAATCGCGCTTCGCATATAGCGACGATCATTTCCGCACGAGCTTCGGCTGGAACGTCTTCCACGAGAACAACCGCCAGGAAGTGCCGTTCTCGACCGAAGAGGGCATCTATCTCCAGTGCGCCGCCAATGTGATCAAGGGCCTGGGCTGCATCGCGCCCAACGGCACCGTCACGGCCGCGCAGGCGACCGGCCTGCTCACCGGCGGCAAGGCGACCGTCATTCCCTATCGCTCGATCTTCACCAACAAGGGCATCAACGACAGCTATTCGATGTTCGGCGAAGTCACCTGGATGCCGACCCAGCGGCTGGAACTGACCGCCGGCATCCGTGCCCTGATCGAGCAGCGCAAGTCGGGCTATTATGCGGTGGCGCCGAAGTCGGTGCTTTCCGGCGCCGCGCTGATCCCGGGCCAGGTGACGACCAACGGCACGATCTGGTCGCAGGACAGCTTCCAGGCGTTCCTGCCGCGCTTCAATGTCCTCTATCGCCTGAGCGACGGGCTGAACCTGTACGGCACCGTTTCGAAGGGGCGCCGTTCGCCGACGGTCAACCAGGGTGCCGGCACCACCTCGCTGATCCCCGAGGAGACCGTCTGGAACTATGAGGGCGGCATCAAGGCGTCCAAGGGCATCGTCTCGGGCTCGCTCGGCGTCTATTACCAGAAGTACAAGAACTTCCAGGTCTCGCGCGTGGTCACGGATGCGAACGATCCCTCGGGCCGCCCGGTCGGGTCGAGCGTCACCGAAAGCGCCGGCAGCGCGAGCAATCTCGGTGTCGAGGCCGAGCTGCTGGTGCGTCCGACGTCCTGGTTCAGCATGTTCGGCAACATCGGCTATATCGATGGCGGCATCGACAAGACCAAGGCGAACGGCGTCTATGCCGGCAACAAGTTCCGCCTCCAGCCCGAGGTCCAGGCGGCAGCCGGCTTCACGGTCGACGCGCAGCTTGGTGATGGCATCCGCTTCTTCGCGACGACGAGCGTGACCTATCGCAGCAAAATCTATTTCGAAGTGCCCAACAAGGAAGCGATCTCGCAGGACGGCGTGGTGCTGGTGAATGCGAAGGCGGGCGTCAGCTTCGCAGAGCGCCGCTACGAGATCGCCGCCTATGTCCGCAACGCGACGAACAAGCGCTATCTGCTCGATGCCGGCAACACCGGCGGCGGCTTCGGCAATCCGACCTTCATCCCTGCCGAGCCGCGCTTCTATGGCGTGCAGCTGACCGGACGCTTCTAAGCATCCGTCCATTCGCCTGGCGGAGGGGTAGGGTTCGGCCCCATCTCTCCGCCAGCGTGAACTTCAGGTGTGGGAACGGCGGAACCTTTTGCCTGCCCATAAGTGCTGCGTGAATCTGCAATTAACCCCAGATGAATGCGGTTGTTCGTCGTTCATGACGCGCAGTTCACCGCAGTTTCGAGCCTCCTTCGCGACGGAATCCGGGTTCCATTCATTGAACCTGCGACATGAAGGAGAGACTTGTAATGCGTACCACCCGTGCCGCGCTGTTTCTCGGCGCCGCCTTCCTCGCTCTGCCCGCCCAGGCGCAGGACACCCCCCAGCAGGTCACCCCGCCGCCGATCATGACGACTCCGGCGCCTGCACCCGCCCCGGCGCCCGCGCCTCAGCCGCAGGTGGTGATCCAGCCCTCCGCCCCGGTGGTCCAGTCGGTCCCCTCGGTCGAGGAGCAGCAGCGCGGTGCCGCCGCCGCGGATGCGCCGGCCCCGGCCGAGCGCCGCACCACCGCCACTCGCACCACGACGACGAGGACCACTACCACCACTCGCGCAGCCCCGGCTCCCGCACGCCAGGCCGCCCCGGCGCCAACCGCCGAGACGCCGACAGCGCCGCCGTCGCCGCCGATCGATCCGTCGGCCGTGCCCGCGCCGCTGCCGCCCCAGGCGGAGACCGCGCCTGCTCCGGCGCCTGACACTGCTGCGCCGGTAGCGTCCGACACCACCACGACCCAGACCAGCAGCACCGCCATCGCCTGGCCGTGGCTGATCGGCGGCCTCGCGCTGCTGGGCCTTGGCATCATCGCGTTCCTGTTCACGCGCCGCCGCCGCAATGACGAGGCGGTGACCACCGAGACGGCCTATGTCGAGCCCGCCTACGTCGCGCCCGTCGCCGCCGCGCCGGTGGTGGTCGAGCCGGTCGCCGCGCCCGATGCCGCCGTCATCGCCCAGGTGCCGCCCGCCGACGAGCGGAACGTCCGCCGCGAGCCCAGCCCGGCGATCGTCCCCGAAGTCGCCGCCGAGCAGGTCGAGGAAGCCGAGATCGCCGATGCCAGCAAGGACGACCTTGCCGGTGTCGCCGATGCCGCCGCGCCGGTGTCGCACCGCCCGTGGATCGAGCTCGGCCTGCGTCCGGTGAGCGCCGGCACCACCGAGGAAGAGGCGATGGTCGATTTCGAGCTGACCGTCGGCAACTCGGGCGACACCCAGGCGCGCAACGTCCGCATCTCGAGCTTCATGCTCGCTGACGAGGCCGAGAGCACCGAGATGGAGCGCATGCTCACCGAGCGCCGCGCCGACACCATCGTCCCGCCGGTCTCGATCGAGCCGGGCGACGGCACCCGCGTCGATGCCCATCTCGCGGTGCCCAAGGGCGACCTGGGCCGCGTGTTCAACCCCGTCGTCGTCGCCGAGGCGCGCTACACCCTGCCGGACGGTAGCGAGGCGCGCACCGCCGCGGCGTTCCGGATCGGCCGCCCGGCCTATGAAGGCGGGATCGGTGCGATCGGTGCCTCGCGCCCGCACGTGACCGACGATCTCGCCGCCGAGCTCTACGGCCAGCCCGAGCACGTCTGATCCCTGACATATCGGGGACACAGGAGCCCGCTTCTTCCGAAAGGGAGGAGCGGGCTCTTTCCTTGCGGAGGGATTTGGGCCTATCGAACGCCATCCTCAGGGAGATACTATCACATGAACAAGTCGCTGCTCGCCCTGGCCGCCGGAACGGCCATCCTCGCTGCCACGGCCGCCCAGGCGCAGGAAAGCCCCGCACCCGCCCAGGCGCCGGCCGCGTTCAACGACATTCCGCCGAACTTCAATCCGCCTGCGCTTCCCGCCGATTACATCAAGCGTGAAGTGATGATCCCGATGCGCGACGGGGTGAAGCTCTACACCGTCTTCATCATCCCCAAGGGCACGAAGAACGCGCCGATCCTGTTCACCCGCACGCCCTACAACGCCGCCGGCCGCGTCGTCCGCACCGAGAGCGGCAAGATGATCAACACCCTGCCCGAAGGCGACGAGGTGTTCGTCAAGGCGGGCTATATCCGCGTGTTCCAGGACATTCGCGGCAAGTACAAATCGGAGGGCGACTATGTCATCACCCGCCCGCCGGTCGGCCCGCTCAACCCGACCAAGGTTGATCACATCACCGACGCCTATGATTCGATCGACTGGATGGTGAAGAACATCCCCGAGACCAACGGCAAGGTCGGCATGCTCGGCTCGTCGTACGAGGGCTTCACCGTGGTGATGGCGCTGATGGGGCCGCACCCGGCGCTCAAGGTTGCAGCACCCGAGAGCCCGATGATCGACGGCTGGATGGGCGACGACTGGTTCCACCACGGCGCCTTCCGCCTGGCGAACATCGGCTGGATCGGCTCGCAGACCGGCTACAAGGGCGCCGGCAAGGCCCCGCCGCGCCCCGACTGGGACGATTACGAGACCTTCCGCAAGGTCGGTTCGGCCGGCGACTGGGCCAAGCAGTTCGGCTATGACCAGCTGCCCGCCTGGAACAAGATGAGCCAGCACGTCGCCTACGACAAGTTCTGGCAGGGCCAGGCGCTCGACAAGCTGCTCGCCGCCAATCCCTCGAATATCCCGACGCTCTGGGAACAGGGCATCTGGGATCACGAGGACATGTACGGCGCGATCCATGCCTGGGAGGAACTGCAGAAGACCCCGCAGGCCAGCAGGAACTATCTGCTGATGGGCCCGTGGCGCCATTCGGGCTTCAACTATAACGGCTCGAGCCTCGGCCAGCTGAACTTCGAGGGCGACACCGCGCTCCAGGCCCGCCGCGACATCCTGCTGCCCTTCTTCAACGCTTATCTGAAGGACGGGGCACCGGCGTTCACCCCGGCCAAGGCGAGTTTCTACAACACCGGCGAGAACCGCTGGGAGTTTCTCAGCAAGTGGCCGCTCGCCTGCGAGACCGGCTGCGACGCCAAGCTCACCCCGATCTACCTCAAGCCCGCCGAAGGCCTCGGCTTCGACAAGCCCGGCGCCGGGTCGGACAGCTACGTTTCCGATCCCGCCAAGCCGGTGCCGCACCTGCCGCGGCCGGTGAACTTCCAGGACGGCCGCTGGTCGACCTATCTCGTCACCGATCAGCGCTTCGTCGATGGCCGTCCGGACGTGATGACCTATGTCACCGATCCGCTGACCGCCCCGGTCCGCGTCTCCGGCGCGCCGCTGGCGGACATCTTCGCGAAGACGACGGGCACGGACGGCGACTTCGTCGTCAAGGTGATCGACGTCTATCCGGACGACTATGTCACCAAGAAGGAGATGGGCGGGTTCCAGCTGCCGATCAGCATGGACATCTTCCGCGGCCGCTATCGCGACTCGTTCGAGCATCCGACGGCGATCCCGGCGAACAAGGTGCAGGAGTACAAGTTCCGCCTGCCGACGGTGAACCATGTCTTCCAGCCGGGCCACCGGATCATGGTCCAGGTCCAGTCGAGCCTGTTCCCGGTCTATGACCGCAACCCGCAGAAGTTCGTCCCCAACATCTTCTTCGCCAAGCCCGAGGACTATCAGAAGGCGACGGTGACTTTGATGTACGGCGGTGCCCAGTCGAGCAACGTGCTGCTGCCGGTGGTGCCGCTCGATCAGTCGGCGAATGAACAGAAGTAATTGTAGGCTTTCCATCGGGAATTCGGGACGGGCCGGGGCGATGCTCCGGCCCGTTTCATTTGGCTGTTAACCAGCTCGTGCGAGATGTTCGTAACATCGCCGATCTAGCCTTGCGCGATATCGGAGGGGTGCATGCGGACGACTTGGGCGATTCTGGCATCGTTGGGCTTGGCCGGCGGCGCGATAGCGATGATCCGGCCAGCCTCGCCCGATAGCAACGTGCCCGACATCCTGATCGAGGGGCTGAGCACCGGCACGGTGGTCGAGCAATATGTCGCGCAGCTCGCCGGCCGCCTGCGCAGCGCCGACCGCGCAGGCGATGGCCTCGACGCCGCCGATGTCGCCCTGGCGCGCGACCTGCGGCGCGCGAGCACCCGCGGGAGCCGCATCGGCCAGATGCTTGCGCGCGACCTGAACGGTGACCTCAAGGTAACCCGCGACGAACTGGTGCGCAGCGCACCGACCGTAGCGCCGTATCGCGACCGGCAGGTCGAGAACGAGCTCTCCGAATATGACGGCGACCGCGACGGCGTCATCACCGTGGCGGAGATGGCGGCAGCGGCCGAGGAGTCCGATCGCAGCGACGATCGCCTGGAGGAATTGCTCGCCCTCGATCCGAACCATGACGGCAAGCTCACTGTCCGGGAACTGCGCGAACGCGCGGAGCAGGCGTTCGCCCAGATCGATACCGATGGCGACGGCAAGCTGTCGCAGCCGGAATATGCCGCGATCATGCCGCGCGTTCGCGCGATATCCGTCGCTCGCAGCATACCGAAATGCTCGCTGCCGGCAGTTCCCGCCGGCGCGAAGCTGCTGGTGTTCGGCGCCTATGAGGGGCAGGCCATCTCGTCGGCCGCGATCGGCGGCGCGGATCAGGAAACCAACCTGATCGACGTCGATATCGAGCCCGGTAGCGCGCCGCTCTATCTGGTGCTCACTTCCTATGAATCGATGGCCTGGCGGCTGAACGGTGCGACCAATCGCGTGGCCTGGGTCGTCGTCTCTTCCTACCACGCGCCGGAGGCTGCCGACGGCTTTCCGGGCAAGCCCGCCGCCGGCGCGCCCCGCGGCATGGTGGTGATTCCGCCGCCCCGCGCCCGGCGCGAGATATCGGCATCGGGGGTGATCGGCATCCCGTCGGATCGCGTGACGATCGCCGGCACGCGCTGCCCGGGTTACATGTCCGAGCCCGGCCAGGCCGAGGCGAACGGCATGCTCACGGCGCTCCGGACCTCGCTCGGGCGCGCGCCGGACGGCGTCTTCGGCAAATATGCGGTGCGCCGGGTGGCGCTGCCCTCGGGCAGGATGGAAGTGAGGCAGCGGGGCGAGCCCGAAACGCCCAGCGGGTTCGATCCGGCGGCATGGCGCGAGGCATCACGCTACTGGCCGGCGGGCCTGGTCAAGGTCGATCCGCGCCAGGTGGTGGCGCAGGCATCGGTCGCGCCCTACGCCGTGCTTCCCAGCCAGATGGGCCTGGCGCAGCTGGTCGGATCAGGCGCCCTGCAGCAGGTCGACAGCAGCACCTTCCGCGTGGTGCGGCCGATCGCGCATATGCCGCCGGGGATGGGCGGGGCGCATTCGGTGACCCTGCTCTTCGCCAAGGGGGTGCCGCTCCCGCCCGGCAATCCCGTCCATAGCTGCATCGTCATGGAAGGGACTGGGGAGACGGTCGGCGCTACCTGCGACATGCGTGGGCGGCGGCCACCCCAGTCGCCGCAATAAAGCCCCTGTACAGCGGCGCTGCGGAGTGTGACGGTGGGTTAGATCACCGACTCACCCGAGGGGAGAATAGATGAGGAAGTGGAGTCTCGCGCTCGCCTTGGCGGCGACCGCAGTTCCGGCGCTCGCGCACGCCCAGGCCGGCGCACCTGCGCCGGCGAGCAAGCTGCATGTCGACACGCAATATTTCACGCTGCCCAATGGCCTGCGCGTCGTTCTGACCAGGGACACGATCGCGCCGACGGTGACGGTCGGTGTCTATTACGGCATCGGCTTCCGCGTGGAGCCCAAGGACCGCACCGGCTTCGCCCATCTGTTCGAGCATCTGATGTTCCAGGGATCGAAGCATGCGCCGAAGGGCGTGTTCGACACCACGATCACCAATTCGGGCGGCGTCAACAACGGCTCGACCCGGTTCGACTTCACCAATTATTTCGAGATCGTCCCGTCGGGCGCGCTTGAGCGCATGCTGTGGCTCGAGGCCGATCGCATGGCCAATCCGGTGATCGACGACGTCGTGCTGAAGAACCAGCAGGGCGTAGTCGGCAACGAGGTCAAGGTCAACGTCCTCAACCAGCCCTACAGCACCTGGCCGTGGATCGACCTGCCGATGCTGGCCAACACCAACTGGTACAACAGCCATAATTTCTACGGCGATCTGAAGGAGATCGAGGCGGCGACGGTGCCCGACGCCCAGGCCTTCTCCAAGGAGTTCTACCGGCCGAACAATGCGGTGCTCGTGATCGCCGGAGACCTGGATTACGCCGCGACCAGGGCGATGGTGGAGAAATATTTCACCCCGATCGCCTCGGCCGCGCCGGTCAAGCAGCCCGACATCTCCGAGCCGCGCCAGACCGCCGAGAAGTTCAAGAGCCGCGTCGACGCGCTCGCGCCCAAGCCCGGCTATGCCGCCGGCTATCACGTGCCCGATCGTGGCACCCCCGAATGGTATGCGATGGGGCTGATCGACCAGATCCTGCTCCAGGGCGATGACAGCCGGCTGTTCAAGAAGCTGGTGTCCGACACCGGCATCGCCGGCGAGCTTTCGGGCGGGATCAATGGCGATCTCGGCAACATGTTCAACTATCGCGGACCGATGCTGTGGAGCTTCAGCTTCACCCATGATCCGACGCACACCACCGCCCAGATCACCAAGGCGGTGGACGAGGTGATCGAGGAGCTGCGGACGAAGCCGGTGACCGCCGCCGAGCTGCAGCGTGCCCGTACCAAGATGCGCTCCGACCTGTACGGTACGATCGACGGGGGCGGCCGGGTCGGCCTGATCGACCTGCTCGCCGTCTATGCGCTGTTCGACAATGATCCCGCCGCGGTGAACAAGATCGAGGAGGGCTTCGCCAAGGTGACGCCCGCGCTGATCCAGAAGACCGCGCAGGAATATCTTCGCAAGACCAACCGCTCGGTCTACGTCATCGAGCCCGGCGCCCAGCCCAAGGGAGGCAAGTGATGAAGCGCGCGCTCCTCGCATTCACGGCGCTGGTCGCCGTCACCACCCCGGCGCTGGCCCAGGACAATTTCCCGCCTGCGCCGCCGATCGCCGATCCCAAGCCATTCACGCTGCCGGCGACCGAGACCTATACGCTGCCCAATGGGCTGCAGGTCACGCTGATCCCCTATGGCATCGCTCCCAAGACGGTCGTGTCGCTGCGCGTGCGCGCCGGCGCGGTCAATGAAGGCGATGCGGTGTGGCTCTCCGAAGTCACCGGCGCGCTGATGAAGGAAGGTGCGGCCGGCAAGACCGCCGCCGATCTCGCGGCCACGGCGGCGGGGATGGGCGGGCAGCTCAACGTCAGCGCCGGCATGCAGTCGACTTCGGTCGGCGTGAACGTCCTGTCCGAATATGCCCCGGCCGCGATCCAGCTGGTCAGCGACGTGGCGATCCGCCCGACGCTGCCGGCGAGCGAGTTGGCCCGGGTGAAGGCGAATCTCGGCCGCCAGCTCTCGGTCGCCCTGTCGCAGCCGGGCACGCTGGCGGACGTGGCGCTGGGCCGCACCGTCTATGGCGCCAGCCATCCCTATGGCCGGATCATCCCCAGCGCGGCGCAGCTCCAGGGCTATACGATCACCCAGGTGCAGGGCTTCCATGCCGGCCAGTTCGGCGCGAAGCGCGCGCATCTCTATGTCGCCGGGCGTTTCGACGCGGCGGCGGTGAAGGCGGCGATCGACAAGGCCTTTGCGGGCTGGAAGGCCGGTCCCGATCCGGTGACGCTGCAAAGCCCGCACAAGCCGGGCCCGCAGATCGTGCTGGTCGATCGTCCGGGGGCGCCCCAGGCGACGCTGCGGCTCAGCTTCGATGCCAGCCGTGCCGGCACCGAAGGGGACATCCCGCAGCGGGTGACCAATGCGCTGCTCGGCGGCGCGTTCAGCTCGCGCATCACCCGCAACATCCGCGAGGACAAGGGCTATACCTATTCGCCGGATTCCGACGTGGGCTTCACCCCCGAACAGGCGCTGTGGACCTTCCAGGCGGACGTCACCACCGAGCATACCGGGGATTCGCTGAAGGAGGTCTTCAAGGAGATCCGCCGGATGCAGACCGAGCCGGTTCCGGCCGAAGAAGCCAAGGGAATCCGCACCTATCTCGCCGGCCTCTTCGCCATCTCGAACTCGACCTCGGGCTCCGTTATCGGCACCCTGGCGACGCGCGATCTGCTCGGTCTGCCGGGCGACTGGACCGAGCGGTACGTGCCTGCGGTGCTGGCGGTGACGCCGGAGCAGATGCAGGCCTCGGCGAACAGCGGCTATCCGCTGGGCAAGCTCACTCTGGTGGTGGTCGGCGACCTCAAGACCGTCGTCCCCCAGCTTAAGGCCCAGCCCGAGCTGGCCAATGTCCCGACGACCACGGTAACGGTGCCGTGAGCTAGAAATTCCCCTCCCTCGAAGGGAGGGGAGCCACGTCTTGCAATGTAGGATTTCGCCTGCTTGGCTGGAGCGGTCGGACCCCGGTGTCCGGCCGCTCTTTGTCTTGTTGGAAGAATAGGATCACGCGCTCGCAAGGATATTGCGAGATGCGGTGCGTTTGCGGGAACTTGGTCAACTTAAGACGCGGCGAAATCCGTGCTGGGCACGAACTTAGTGAACTTCCGCGAGTCGCCCGCCGCGGCGCTGTTGGAGCGGCGGGTCAGCGAACGCCCAATATCGTCCGCTTCAGGTCCGCATAGATCAGGTCGTTGCCCAGGCCGCTCGGATGGTCGCCGTCGAAGAACAGCGGCCGGCCGCCGGGCAGCGCCTCGCAGGTCTGGCCGGGGCAGAAGATCGGCAGCGGGTCCCACAGGATCGTCGAGCGCCGGCTGGCGACGAGCTGGCTCATCGCCCGCATCACGTCGCGGCGGCGCTCGAGCATGCGTTCGCGCCCGATCGTCAGGCCGTGGCAGGCGGGATTGGCGCGGTTGAACCAGTCGGCGCAGCGGAAGACCGGGCTGGGGAAGACCGGCTTGGGCGCCTCGAGCACGATCCGCGCGCCTTTTGCCTCGAGCCGCTGCGAAATAGCCTGCGCTTCGTCCAGTGCCCCTTGGGAAACCGTATCGGGGTGCGCGCCGATCAGGTCGCGATCATTCTCGAACTGGTTGGCGAGCCGGGTGACGCGCAGGCCGGGAAGGAACACGACGTCGCCTGGTTTCGACCGCGCGGCGATGTCGTTCTCAACCCCTTGATACCAGCCGGTGCAGCGCGGGCGCGAGGCGTGGGTCTGGATCAGCTTGAAATAGGGGCAGCCGGGCCGGAAATAGAGGCGCACGCTGGCGCCGGTCTCGGCCGCCAGCCGGCGCAGCGCCGGAGTGTAGGCGAGGCCGTGCGAGTCCGCCGGCACGAACAGCGTGAAGCCCTCCGGCCGGGCGCAGCGCGGGGTCCAGAGCTTGACCCTGCCGCCCGCGAGCCACTCCTCGCCATCGAGTGGCGCGCAGCCGGTCAGGTCGAGCGGCAGCGGCCGGCCGGGCTCGGCATACCAGGCGAAGCGGTCGCGGGTGACGCTGAGCGTGAGCCGGTTGTGCGCCGCGATCAGCAGCTGCCCGCCGAGCGCGGCGACTAGTACCCCTGCCAGTGCCGCCGTGACGACACGGCCCCGCGGCCAACCGGCGATGATGCGGCCCGAGCGCAGCGGCTTCTCGATGAGGAAGTAGGAGAAGATCGCCAGCGCAATGGCGATGACCAGCGCGGCCAGCTGGTGCTTCAGCGTGTGAAGGCCAACGGTCCAGCGGAACAGCACGAAGACCGGCCAGTGCCAGAGGTAGAGCGAGTAGGAGAGCAGCCCTACCGCCACCATCGGCCGGCTGCCCAGCGCCCGCGGTGCGGTGCCGCCGAGGATCGCCATGATGACCAGCGCGGTGCCCGCCACCGGCAGCAGCGCGCCGGGGAAGGGGAAGAGCGGCCCTTCGGGCAAGGCGAAGCCGGCGGCGACCAGCAGCGCGCCGAGCGGGGCCAGCCATTTGCGCCCCGCTGCCCAGGGCTGCCAGCGCTCGCGGGTCAGGCAGAGCAGCATGCCTGCGCCCAGCTCCCAGAAGCGGGGGAAGATCAGGTAGAAGGCGAATTTCTGGGCGAACAGGCTGAGCACCGCGCAGAGCAGCAGCGAGAGCCCCGACAGGATCGCGATCCAGCGCACTGCCTTGGCCCCGGAATGGAGGCGGTGATGCCACCAGAGGAGGAAGGGGAAGAACAGGTAGAACTGCTCCTCCACGCCCAGCGACCAGGTGTGGGTGAAGGGATTGTACGCCGCCTGGGGGCCGAAATAGCTGTCGGTATCGATTGCCAGCACCAGGTTGCTCAGCCCGAAAAAGGCGAACCGGCCGACCTGGGGGAGGCTGTTGCTCAGCCAGGAATCGGGGATGAACAGCTGGGCGGCGAGCAGGGTGGCAAGCAGCATCGCCACCAGCGCCGGCATGATCCGCATCAGCCGGCGGGCATAGAAATAGCCGGCGAGTTGGCCGAGGCTGCTGAACTCGCGGCCGATCAGCGATCCGGTCACCACGAAGCCCGAGATGACGAAGAAGATGTCCACCCCGGTGAAGCCGCCCGGCAGCGTCCAGGGCCAGAGATGGAAGAGGATGACCGAGGTGACGGCAATGGCGCGCAGCCCGTCGATCGCCGGTATATAGTCGGGGCCGGGCCCCGCTCGCTCGCCAGTCACCAATGTCTCCCCAGTGTTTCGTCGCTGTAAGGGACGGAGACCCGAGGGACAATCCGCCCTCGACATGCGGCGAACGGCGCGCGATGTGCAGCCATTGTTCAGCTTCGGAGCGCCAGGAAAAGGCCGTGAACGCAGGGAGGCTCAAGACTGGCTGGCTGTGCGGCCTGGCCGCGGCGACGCTAGCCGCGCCGCTGGCGCATGCGCAGGACACGCCGACGCCGAGCCCGAGCCCGGTGGTCGTGCCGACACAGCGCCTCCAGTCGCTGCCGGGCGTGATCCCCGAGCGTTTCAGCCTGGCGCCCGCACCGAGCCCGACGCCCGCGCCGCTTTCCCCGCCGACTCCGAAAACGACCGCGCGGGCGACCCCCGCAGCGCCGCGGGCCGCGCCGGTCGCGCGTGCGACGGCCGAGCAGCGCGGTACTGCGCCCCTGCCGACGCCCTCGGCTTCCCCGGCCACCGCGCCGGTCGCCGTACCTTCGTCCGCACCGGTCGTTCAGGCGACGACCGTCCCGCAGCCAGTCGCGACCGCTGCGCCGGTTGCCGTACCCGGATCGTCCACGCCGCCCTGGATCTGGGCAGCGGGCGGTGCCGGCGCGGTCGCGCTGCTCGGGCTGGGGGGCTGGCTGCTGCTCCGCCGCCGCCGCGAAGAGGACGAGGAGGAGATATTCGAGAGCGCGCCGGTCGCCGCTCCGCCGCCGCCACGACCTGTCCAGCCGCCGCCCTGCCTGGCGCCTCCCGCCCCGGTACCGGCGCCAGTGCCCGCGCCCATGCCGGCCGCGCAGGGTGGCGAGCCGTTCGAGCTGGCGCTCCGGCCGCACCGCATCGCCTTTGGCGAGAACGAGGTGGTGCTCGAGTTCGAGCTGCTCATCGGCAATCTCTCGGGTGCATCGGCGGACAATATCCGTATCGCCTTCGCGGCGATGAGCGCGCATGCCCAGCAGGATGCGGTGATCGCCGGCTTCCATGGCGGGCCGCCGGGCGAGCCGGGCGGGGCGCCCTTCGACCTGCCCGCAGGCGGTGGCGGGCGCATGCCGATACGCCTGGCGATCCCGCGCAGCGGCGTGAACGTGGTCGAGGTCTCCGGCCGGCCGATGTTCGTGCCGATCGTGCTGATCGACCTGCGCTGGCGCGGCGGGCTGAGCGTCCGCCGGTTCGGCGCGGACTTCATGCTGGGCACGGCGGGGCAGGGCGACAAGCTCGGCCCGATCTGGCTCGACCGGCCGGCGCCGGGCGGGCCGCTGGCGGCGCATCGCTATGTCGCCCGGCAGGTGGCGGCGGCCTGAGGCTTCCTATAGCAGCGGCAAGTGCCGTCTCGCCAAAGTCCACGAAGTTCACGCCTGGAGCGGGTTTTCGCGGGCGGAATGTCGCGAACATCGTGCACGGCGCAGATGGCGAGTAGCATTCCGCGCAACATCCTTGCGCGCGCGTGATCCTATTTCTCCAACAGCGTCAAAGAGCGGCCGGGTGTCGGGCCGGCCGGGTGAGTCCAGCAGGTGAAATCCTATTTGCAAGGAGAGGCCAGTGGCACCGGCTCCCGGCACGTTGCGCTTGCCCCTCCACCACGCGACTGCGTCGCGCGGTCCCCCTCCCCGAGACAAGCTCGGGGAGGATTTGGATGGCCAAAAGAAAAGGGCGGCCCGTTGCCGGACCGCCCTGATCTGTTTCGCTGAGTAGCGAGAAGCTAAGAAGCTTACTTGACCTCGACGGTCGCGCCAGCCTCTTCGAGCTGCTTCTTGATCTTCTCGGCCTCGTCCTTGTTGACGCCTTCCTTGACAGCCTTCGGAGCCGACTCGACGAGAGTCTTGGCTTCGGTCAGGCCCAGGCCGGTGATGGCGCGGACTTCCTTGATGACGTTGATCTTCTTGCCACCGTCGCCGGTGAGGATCACGTCGAACTCGGTCTTCTCTTCGACAGCCGGGCCGGCGCCAGCGCCGCCAGCCGGAGCTGCAACGGCGACGGCAGCGGCGGCCGAGACGCCCCACTTCTCTTCGAGAAGCTTCGAGAGCTCAGCGGCCTCGAGGACGGTCAGTTCCGAAAGCTGGTCAACAAGCGCGTTAAGGTCAGCCATGATAAACTCCAATCAGTTCAGATGTTTAGGGATAAAATAAGCTTGCAAGGTCCGCTTATGCGGCGTCCTTGGCCGCATAGGCGCCGAAAACGCGCGCGAGCTGCGCGGCCGGTGCCTGGGTGACGGTCGCGAGCTTGGTCGCCGGAGCGACGATAAGGCCCACGAGCTTGCCACGCAGTTCGTCCAGCGACGGCAGCGAGGCGAGAGCCTTGATGCCTTCCTGGTCGAGAACCTGCGTGCCCATTGCGCCGCCGACGATTTCGAGCTTGTCGTTCGTCTTGGCGAACTCGACCGCCACCTTGGCCGCAGCCACGGGGTCGATCGAGGTGGCGAGCGCCGTCGGACCCGTAAGCAGGTCGGCGATCGCCGCGTAATCGGTGCCAGCGGCAGCGATCTTGGCAAGCTTGTTCTTCGAGACCTTGTAGCTCGCGCCGGCCTCACGCATCTTGTTACGGAGGTCCGTCGACTGCTTGACGGTCATCCCGAGGTTGCGGGTGATAACCACCACGCCAACCTCGCCAAAGGTGCGGTTCAGCTCGGCAACGGCGTCAGCCTTCTGGGAACGATCCATGCCGGTCTCCTCGTTATGAGCGTCTCCCTTGCGGGAAGCGCCCGGTTACAAAATGTCCGAGGGGAAGGATCGTCGTGCCCGGTTATCCCTGGGCATGACCCGAGCGCTCCGCTTGCGGACCGCCGGTGAAAATCTGTCCCCGTCTAGGCGAGAGATTAAGCAGGGCAAATTCCCTGCACTCGCTGTCTCGGACGGTCTCCTCCCGAAGGAGGAAGGCGCGCCAATAGCGATATTTGTGGATAAGTCAATCGGCGCGAGCAGCCCCGCGGAGGAAGAGGCGCTGCGGTGTCTTCAAGGTTTCACACTTGTTTCGCCGAGGTTTCGCACAAGCGCAGCGAGACTGCCACATCCGCCTCCTAGGGGCCCGTGCTGCGGCGCAACGAAGCCGCGATCCCAGGGGGAAATAATGACCGTTCGTCACGCGCTTCGCGCAACCGTTTGTGCCGCCGTTCTCGCCGCCGCCATGCTGGCGACGCCGGCGCTGGCCCAGGACCAGACCCAGGCCGCGCCTGCCGCCGAAGAAGGCGCGCCGGAGAATGCCGGGGACGGCGCGATCCTGGTCACCGCGAAGCAGACCCGCTCGGCCACGGCGATCTCGCAGAGCGAAATCCAGAAGATCCTGCCCGGTGTCTCGCCGCTCAAGGCGATCCAGACCCTGCCCGGCGTACTCTATGTCACCGCCGATCCCTGGGGCAACAACGAGCAGAACGCCCAGATCTTCATCCACGGTTTCGCCGGCAACCAGCTCGGCTACACGATGGACGGCATCCCGCTCGGCGACCAGAGCTATGGCAATTACAACGGCCTGTCGCCGCAGCGCGCGGTGATCTCCGAGAATGTCGGCCGCGTCATCGTGGCGACCGGCGCCGGCGACCTCGCCACCGCGTCGAACAGCAACCTGGGCGGCACGATCGAGACCTATTCGTCCGACCCGGCCCAGGCGTTCGGCCTGACCGCCAACCAGACGATCGGCAGCTACAACACCTCGCGCACCTTCCTGCGCGTCGACACCGGCAATCTGGGCGGCGGCGGCACCAATGCCGGCTATCTCTCGGTTGCCCGCCAGAAGGCCAAGGCCTGGGACTTCAACGGCTGGCAGGGTGGCTGGCAGGCCAATGCCAAGTTCGTCCATGACGATTCGGTCGGGAAGCTGACGCTGTATTTCGACTATAACGACATGACTCAACCGAACGAGGACGCCACCGTCTTCTTCAAGCCCTCGGCCGGGCAGACCGCCAGCGCGGTGCAGCTCTACACGCCCTATACCAAGCCGTTCTTCTATTCCGATCTCGCCGGCTATCGCAGCTATATCAACGCGCTGGGCAATTCGCCGGCGGCGCAGGGCGGCAACTACCGCAACTATTATTCGGACGCGCAGCGCACCGACTATCTCACCTATGCGCGCTATGACGCGAAGATCGCCGACAACATCACGCTGTCGAACACGATCTACTATCACCACAATGACGGCGCCGGCGTCGTCGCCGGCCCGCTCGGCCAGTCGATCACGACCGCGCAGCCCTATCTCGATCCGAACTATGCGAGCCTCGATCCCCGTTGCCGCTTCGGTGCGAACGGCAATGGCGTATTGCCAGGTGCATGCGCGGCGCTGCCGGCGGGCCCGGGAGTCATCAACGCTGCCCAGGCGGCGGCGGCCGGTGCGGCGCTGGTCGCGGCGACCGGCGGCTCGGGCCTGATCACCCGCACCACCGAATATCGCATCGACCGCGGCGGCGCGATCACCGCGCTCAACATCGACCTGGGCAACCACAAGATCGAGCTGGGCGGCTGGTTCGAGCACAACAGCACCACCCAGTGGCGCCGCTGGTACGCCGTGCCCGTCGGCAATCCCGGCCTGAGCACCCCGTACATCCGCCCGCTCGAGGCGATGCAGCCGCTGTTCACCCAGTATCAGGGCGAGGCGCGGATCAACAATCTGCAGCTCCATGTCCAGGACACCTGGCAGGTGTTCGAGCCGCTGCTCGTCCAGTTCGGCTTCAAGACCAGCGCGCAATGGGCCAATGGCTGGTATCCGGTGCAGCCCAAGCTCGGCTCGCTCTCGGGCCTGACCGGCGGCCTGCCCCAGGGCAAGATCGACACGCTGAAGTGGTTCCTGCCGGCGATCGGCGCGACCTGGGACTTCAACGGGCATGAGGAAGCCTATTTCAACGTCCAGAAGAACCTGCGCCAGTACCAGGCATATCTGGCTGGTGGCGGCGGCCCATGGTTCACCGGCAGCCAGACGGCGTTCAATGCCTTCGCCACCGACGGCAAGCCCGAGAGCAGCTGGACCTATGAGGCGGGCCTGCGCACGCACCGCAACTTCGGTGGCGGCATCGGGCTCGACGCGCAGGTCAACTATTACCATGTCGACTTCAGCGACCGCCTGCTGGCGATCTCGACCAATCCGGGCGGTATCGCGGGCGGCCAGATCGCCGGCGGCACCTCGGTGCTGGTGAATGTCGGCGACGTGAAGACCAATGGCGTCGATGCCGCCTTCACGCTGCGCTTCGGCCGCGCCTTCTCGTTCTACAACGCGCTCTCGTACAACCTCTCCAAGTACCAGAGCGACTATCGTTCGGCGGCGACCGGCATCGGCGCGGCCACCGATACCTGCATCGGCGGCTATACCGTGGCGACCAGCAGCACCAATGCCGGCATCGTCCCCACCTGCGGCAAGCAGCTGCCGGGCACGCCGAAATGGATGAGCAAGAGCGTCGCGACGCTCAATATTGGCCCGGTCGAGGCGCAGCTGGTCGGCGACTATGTCGGCAAGCGCTATGCGACCTTCTCGAACGACGCCAGCGTCGGCTCCTACTTCCTCGCCTCGCTGAGCCTGGGCGTGGACCTGCCGGCGGACAAGATCGGGATGCAGAAGGCGAAGCTGAGCCTGAACGTCACCAATCTGGGCGACATCAAGGGCGTGTCGACGCTCTCGGTGGGCTCGGCGACCAACAACTACTCGGCCTATCCGATCCCGCCGCGGCAGTGGTTCCTGACCTATTCGTCGCAGTTCTGATCTACGGTTGATACCAAAGGGAAAGGGGCCGGGGGCATTGCTCCCCGGCTCCTTCTCTATGGGTTGAGGCCGGCGAGTAGCGCGCGGGCCGGCACCGCTTCGGGGGTGTCATAGGGGCCGTCCGCCACCGGGAGCAGCGCGGCTCGGGCCGCCACGGCGTTGCCGCGCTTCGCCAGTGCCTGGCCGAGCAGCAGCCGGGAGGCTGGGGCGGAGGGGACGGTGTCCGCCGCCTTCATCAGCCCCTCGATCGCCACGTCCGGCGCCGCCTCGCCGGCATCGGCGAAGCTGCGATAATAGGCGAGCAGCGGCAGCGGGTTCTCGCTGTCGGTGCGGTTGGCGCGGGCGATCGTCACGCGCGCGGCCTTGAGCTTCGTGGCGCGCTCGCCGGCCGGGGCGGCGAGGGCGAGCTCGGCCTGCGCGATGCCCTGCCAGGCCAGCGCGTTGCTGTCGCCCGGGGCGATGGCGAGTGCCCTGGCGGCAGCGGCCGCGCATTCCGGACCATTGTCGCTACGGCATTCGGCTTCGGCGAGCAGCAGCTGCGCATCGAGATTGGCGGGGTAGCGCGCGGCATCGCGGCGCAGGCCCCTGAGCCAGTCGTCGCGGCGGGCGATCGAGTCGCTGCGCTGCTTCTGGTTCTTCAGGTCGGTGGAGGCGGGGGGAATCGCGATCCGCGCGCCGAGCTCTAGCCGGCCCTTGACGAACGCGGCCTCTCCCTCGCTCAGCCGCCGCACGATCGGCTCGGCGGCGCGGTCGGCGGGATAGGACATCTGCTCATAGGGCAGCTTGCCGCGGTCATAGGCAGTGAGCTCGGCCTGCAGCTTGCCCAGGTCGCCGAACGCGGCGGCGGCCTGCTCCATCGATCCGCCCGCTGCGATCGTGGCGAGATAGGCGTGGAGCTGGCCCCGTCGCGTGTTCGAGAAGAACAGCATATGGGTGAGCGCCCAGGCGTGGAAGGGTGTCCACCGCTCGCCGGCCTTGCGATCCGCGAGGCTGCGGCCGGTGAGGATGTCGGCGACCGGGGTGCGCGCATATTTGTCGAGTATCTTGCGATAGCCCTCGGGCGCCCGGCCATATTCGATCCGGGCATCGCCCTCGACCGCCAGGGTGGCGAAGACCTCGCCGAAGCCGTCGACATACCAGCGCGGATAGGCGTGCGGGAAATAGGTGACGAGGAAATGGCGCGCATAGCCGGCATAGATGCGCCCTTCCGCCGACAGCGGCACCGCCAGCTCGTTGACCGACAGGGCCATGGGATCGCCGCGGCCGAACCGGGCGATCGAGCCGGCATAGCTGGAGGCGAGCGCGGTGCTCGTGCCGGGATTCTCGCCGGAGACGCCGGGCGTGCCGACCGCCTCGGGCGTGGTGGCACGGATCAGGTCGGGGAGGATGCCGGCGAGCGACTGGCCGCGCTCGAGCTGGACCTTCTGGTCGAAGCGACTCGCGGCGAACACGGCGCCGTCCTCGCGCGGGTCGTAATAAGCGGGCTCGGGGAAGGCGCGGGCATAGGGGCCGGGCGAGTAACGCAGGTTGCGCAGGTCCATCGCGTCGAACTCGGCGCCGTCGCCGACCAGGGTGATGCGCAGCTTGAGCGTGTTGTCGGGCTTGTCGACTCGGTTGAGCAGCACCGAGAGCAGGAAATGGAGGCGCTCGAGATTATGGGCGATCCGGGTCAGCTCCTTCTCGCTGCCGTCGCTGATCACCACGACATGGTCGGTCTCGGCCTGGCGCCAGTTGCTGGGCCGGTCGCGCATGCCCTGGACGACGATCGCCGACTCCGGCGCGGGGAGATTCGACTCCTGCGCCTGGGCGGCTGCGGGAAGCCCGAACAGGGCAAGTGCCAAAAACATCCGGGCCCTATGCATATCGCCTATCCCCCTTCGTTGTCCGTGCGTTACTATGCGCGTTACGTCGGGGGGAAGGAAGCGCGCTATGGCGGTTCGGCTGCGCCCGGAATCGCGAATGGTCGAAGAGTGGGAGGGCATGCCATTTTGGCTGGATTCTCATCCGCCTGTGGCCATTTTCTCCTATGCCCGGCCAATGACCCCGCTGGCTGAAAATAACACCAACTCGGTTGGATTCGCGCGCGCGTCAGCTAAAAGCAGACGGCGATGGTGACCGGGACGATCGAGCAACTAACAGCACGCGAACGCGACTGCCTGCGGCTGGTCGCGCGCGGCATGTCGTCCAAGGAAATCGCCCTGGCGCTCGGCCTCTCCCCGCTCACCGTCGACGGCTATCTCAAGGAAGCAGTGCGCACGCTCGGCGTTTCGACCCGGCGCGAGGCCGCGCGCGTCCTTGCATCGCACGAGTCTTCCCCTCCGGCGGCGGCTGTTCAGGTGGAAGAAATGCCCCCCCAAAAATTGGGGGGCGAGCCGGCAGACCTTGCCGAAACGGTGCATTCGGAGGTTCCATTGCCACCGAAACGGTCCGAAGCCGAACATCGCTTTCGGGTGCCGTTTCTGAGGCAAGGGAGGCAAATCAATGATCTGGACCCGCTCAACCGACTGATGTGGATAATCGGCCTCGCGCTGCTGATGCTGATCGCGGTGGCCAATTTCCTCAACGGTCTTGGTGCGCTCTGGCACATTACCGGCTGACCTGAGTCTCTTCCAAAGCCCAACCATCAATCCCGTCGCAGCAGTGGCTGCGCGAAGGAGGACCCATGCCTTCTGCCAAGAAGATCGCTTCTGTGCGCATCGCCCGCTCGCTCCAGCCCGCGGAGGTCGCCGTAAACGAAGCTGCCCTCAAGATCCTCGCCATGGGTACCGCGGTGCTCACCGCGCGGGCCGACGGCACCTTTCACCCGCTCGAGGCGCAGGACGCCGTCGATTTCGTCGGTGCCGCCACGGCCAAGATGTTCGGTGCGCTTTCGGACATCAAGAAGGCACATGGCGAGCTGCGCAGTGCCGGCATCCGTCACGAGGTGATCGGTGAGGGCGACATCTACGAGACGCCCGGGCATGACGACCCGAAACCGGGTCTGGTGCACAAGATCGCAGTCGCGGCATGAGGGGGGCATTGACTTGGCGCACTTTCACTGGTGCGGTCATGCCGCATGAACGTGATCGTCTATCTGGGCCTGCTGGTGACATGCTGCCTCTACGCGCTTGCGCGGGGCGGTACACCCGAGCGGGTAGGCGTAGCCTTGCTGCTGTCGGCAGTGGGCGTCTCGTTCCTGGTGCCCTCGATGGGGGTGCATCGCTTCTTCCAGCTCGAGATCGGCATGCTGATGGTCGATTCGTGCCTGTTCCTCTCGGTCACGGCGCTCGCGCTTCGCGCACAACGCTACTGGCCGATGTGGCTGGCGGCCGTGAAGCTCAACACGGTGATCACCCATCTGCTCAACATGTCGCCGGCGCTGATGCCCTGGTCCTATGCGATCGCGAACGCGGCATGGAGCTATCCCAGCCCGTTGCTGATCGCGATCGGCGCGGTGCGGCATCGCCAGCGGCTGAAGCGCTACGGAGCCGATCCTTCCTGGTCCTGACAAGGGAGGCACATCATGGCTGAGGCGGACAACTCCATGTATCGCCTGCGCGAACGTCCGGCGCTTCCGCCCCGGGCGGCGGCGGGCGGCGTGAGCTTCACGGGCAAGGCGGCGGACCTGGTCGAGGGCATCTACCGCTCCCGCAGGCTGCGCGACGATGCGTTCGGGGAGATCGCGGGCCAGTTCCGCGAGCCGACCTGGGACATCTTGCTCGACCTCTATCTGGCAGCCGCCAAGGGGCGCCCGGTATCGGTGAGCAGTGCCTGTATCGGCAGCGGTGCGCCGCAGACCACGGCGATCCGCCATCTCGCCCTGCTCGAAAGCGCCGGGCTTGTGGTCCGCTCGCCCAATCCGATGGACAACCGAGCAGGCATCGTCACGCTGACCGAGGACGCGATCCGCAAGGTCGATGACTGGGCGCGGCGCGTGCGCAGCGTGTGGAAGGCGGAAACGCCCCTGCCAGGCGATCCGACAGTCTAGCCGGCCCCTTTCGAAGGGGGAGGCGAAAAGGGGCCGGAGGCAAGTCTTCGGCCCTTTTTTCATGCCCGCCGTACGCGGGAGAAAGAATGCGCGGGCAAAAGAAAAGGGCCGGAAGGATCCGCTCCCCCGGCCCCTGTTCTTTCAGCGGTAACGCTGGATCAGACGGTCGCGACTTCGGCGACGTCGACCTTCACGCCTGGGCCCATCGACGAGCTCAGGGCGACCTTCTTCAGGTACTTGCCCTTGGCGCCCGACGGCTTGGCCTTGACCACTGCGTCGACCAGCGCGTCGAAGTTCGCGCGCAGGTCTTCCGCCGGAAACGACGCCTTGCCGATGCCCGAGTGGATGATGCCGGCCTTCTCGACGCGGTACTCGACCTGACCGCCCTTGGCAGCCTTGACGGCCTCGGCGACGTTCATGGTGACGGTGCCGAGCTTCGGGTTCGGCATCAGGCCCTTCGGACCCAGCACCTTGCCGAGACGGCCGACCAGGCCCATCATGTCCGGGGTCGCGATGCAGCGATCGAACTCGATCTTGCCGCCCTGGACGATCTCGAGCAGGTCCTCGGCGCCAACGACGTCGGCACCAGCCTCGCGAGCCTCATCGGCCTTCGCGCCCTTGGCGAACACGCCGACGCGCACGGTCTTGCCGGTGCCCTTCGGGAGCGTGACGACGCCGCGGACCATCTGGTCGGCGTGACGCGGATCGACGCCCAGGTTCAGCGCGACTTCGATCGACTCGTCGAACTTGGCGGTGGCGTTGGCCTTCACCAGCGCGATCGCCTCGTCCACACCGTGCAGCTTCTCGCTGTCGATGGTCCAGCTCTTCTGCTTCTTGGTCAGCTTTGCCATGATGTTAGCCCTCCACAACCTGGAGGCCCATCGCGCGGGCCGAGCCCTCGATGATGCGGGTGGCCGCCTCGATATCGTTAGCGTTGAGGTCTTTCATCTTGACCTCGGCGATCTTGCTCAGCTCCGAACGGGCGATCTTGCCCGCCGAGACCTTGCCCGGCTCCTTCGAGCCCGACTTCAGGTTCGCGGCCTTCTTGATCAGATAGGTCGCCGGCGGGGTCTTGGTCTCGAACGAGAACGAACGGTCCGCATAGACGGTGATGACGGTGGGGAGCGGGGTGCCCTTTTCCACGTCGCCGGTCTGGGCGTTGAACGCCTTGCAGAATTCCATGATGTTCACGCCGCGCTGACCCAGGGCAGGGCCGATCGGAGGCGAGGGGTTTGCAGAGCCGGCCGGCACCTGCAGCTTGATATAGCCGGTAATCTTCTTTGCCATGTCACTCTCTTTCGCGGGGCCTTTGCGCGAAGGCTCTGGCCCCTGATCAAGTCGAGCGGTGTAGCGGCCGTGCGAACACGACCTCCCGCGGATTTCCGTAGCTGTTGCTTTGGAAGGGCGCGCCCCTAGCGCAATCTGCGTTCCAGTGCAATTGCTTCCATGCGGAAGAGGTGCGAACCGGCGTCGGTGTCATCAAACTGACTTGATTAACTTTTGGTAATGACGCCGAACTGTCATCGCTCCGGCGCACCGGCCCCCCGTTCAACTCCCCGGGGGGATCTCCAAAATGCGCACCGCCAAGACCCGTTTCCTCGCGCGCCCGGCACTTGCCGCGCTGGCGCTGAGCATCGCCGCGCCTGCCTTCGCGCAGGAGCAGGCCGCACCCGCAGCCGGGGCCCAGGACGCGCCGCAGGACATCGTCGTCACCGGCCAGCGTGCTGCCCAGCGCGCCGCGAACCTGGAGAAGCGCGATGCCGACAACACGGTCGAGACGCTGCACGCCAATGACGTGGGCAAGCTGCCCGACCAGAATGTCGCCGAGGCGATCAAGCGCCTGCCGGGCCTGTCGGTCGCCAACGACCAGGGCGAGGGCCGCTACGTCATCATCCGCGGCATCGATCCCAACCTGATCAACGTCACGCTGAACGGCCAGACGCTGCCGGCGCCCGAGCCCGCGGGCCGCCAGGTCAAGCTCGACGACCTGCCCTCGGGCATGATCCAGTCGGTCACCGTCAGCAAGTCGCTGCTGGCCAGCCAGGACGCCAATGCAGTGGGCGGCGAGGTCAATATCCGGACGAAGACCGGCTTCGACAGCCGCACCCCCTTCTTCTTCGACGCGCGCGGCGCCATCGGCCGCTACGACATGAACCACAAGGCGCCGTGGGAGCTCGACGCCACGCTGGGCGGCCATACGGACACGCTGGGCGCGGTGGTCTCGGTCAATTATTCGCGCCGCCCGATCGAGACGGAGAATTACCAGGGCTCCGCGGCGTGGAACAGCGCCGGCACGCCTGACGGCAACGGCCTGCGCGACTATAATCTCACCCGCACCCGGCTGGGCGTGGTCGGCAATTTCGACTGGCACCCGAGCGACGGCGTGAAGCTGTACCTGCGCACCAGCTATTCGAAGTTCCAGGATCACGAGACCCGCGACCAGAACCGCCTGGCGATCACCACCTTCACTCCCGGCACGCTGAAGGCGACCGGCACGATCCTGGTCCGCCGCCGCGAGGAGGACGACAACACCAAGTCGGCCACGCTGGGCGGCGAGTTCGACCTGGGCGGCGGCAAGCTCGAGGCTTCGGGCGGCTGGACCCGTGCGGTGAAGATCGATCCGATCCGCAGCGAGTTCACCTTCGGCACCAGCAAGGGCGGGGTGTCCGCGAGCTTCGACAACAGCACCGATCCCTATACGCTGGCGCCCGGCGGCACCTCGGCCGGGGTGTTCGACGATCCGAGCCAGTTCAAGCTGACCAAGTTCAACTACGAGACCCGCCAAGCCAGCGAGGACCTGTGGCAGGGCCGGCTCGACTATACGCTGCCGATCTCGGTGGGCGAGGACAGCGCGATCAAGGTCGGCTTCAAATATCTCGACCGCCGCAAGAAGAACAACCAGGACAAGCGGAACTACAAGAACGGCGCCACGGCCTGGACGATGACCAATGTCGCCTATGCCGCCGATCCGAGCTTCTATGACGGCCAGTTCCATTTCGGCGACCGGATCGATTATGCCGCTGCGCTGGCCTATACCAACGCCAATCCCGGCGTCCTGGCGATCGACAATGCCGGCACGCTCGCGGACTCGCTGTCGAGTGACTATGACGTGCGCGAGAAGATCACCGCCGGCTATGCGATGGCGACGCTGCGCTTCGGCGCGCTGACCCTGATCCCGGGCGTGCGGGTGGAGCATACCGACGACGATATCAGGGCGAAGATCGTCCAGAGCGGATCGACGCTGGCCGATGGCTACAGCAGCCATGGCGAGAACGGCTATACCGACTTCTTCCCGGGCCTGAACGCCAAGTTCGAGATGGCGCACAACCTGTTCCTGCGCGGCGCGCTGACGACGGCGATCGGCCGGCCCAACTATGCCGATCTCGCGCCGTACATCACCGTCGACAGCGGTGCCGCGCCGACGGCGATCGCGCTCGGCAATCCTGACCTGAAGCCCTATCGCGCGGTGAACTACGACGCCTCGATCGAATATTATCCGACCCCGGACAGCCTGTTCGTCGCAGGCTTCTTCCACAAGGACATCGACAACCCGATCTACAAGAGCGGCAGCCTGGTCACCAACGGCGTCTATGGCGGCGTGACCTATGCCAGCGCGCTCGTCACCAAGCCGATCAACGTCGACAGCGAGACGCTGAGCGGCGTCGAGTTCAACCTCCAGACCCAGTTCACCTTCCTGCCGGGTCCGCTGAGCGGCTTCGGTGTCTCGGCGAACTTCACCCATGTCTGGGGCCATGCGAACGGCATCGGCAATCGCGGCGACCTGCCGCTCGCCTTCCAGTCGAAGAATGTCGGCAACGTCCAGCTGTTCTACGAGAAGTACGGCATCGCCGCGCGGCTGGCCTTCAACTATCGCTCGTCCTATCTCGACACACTCAACCTGCCTGCCGCCTCGGGCGACCAGTTCACCGACGGCAATGGCCAGCTCGACCTGCATGTCAGCTACCAAGTCATGCCGGAAGTGACGGTGTTCGGCGACGCGGTGAACCTGACCAACGCGCCGTGGCGCCGCTATATCGGCTCCAAGCAGTTCCTGGTCGAGCGCGAGCAATATGGCGCGCTGCTGCGCGGCGGCGTGCAGCTGCACTTCTAGGCGGAGGGGAAAGGATGATGCGCAAGGCGATGACGTTCCGCACTCTGCTGGGCGGCGTCGCCCTGATGCTCAGCCTGGGTGGCAACGGGCCTGCGGGACCCGCTGCCGACGCCCCGCCGGTGGGGCTGACCGTGGACCGCGTGGTGCTGCTGATGCGGCATGGCGTGCGCCCGCCGACCAAGGCGCCGCCGATGCCCGCGGGCATGGCGGCCGACCCCTGGCCGAGCTGGCCGGTCGCGCCCGGCTGGCTCACTCCGCACGGGGCGGAGGCGGTCGGCCGGCTTGGTGGATGGGACGGTGCGCGGTTGCGCCGGCTTGGGGTGCTTCCCGCTACCGGCTGCCCGGCAAAAGGCGCGGTTACCGTGGTCGCCGACAGCGACCAGCGCACCATTGCCACCGCCGATGCCTGGCTCGCGGCGCTCGCGCCGGGCTGCGCCATCCCCAGCCGGCACCGGCCGCAGGGCGAGGACGACCCGATCTTCTCGGGCGACGGCAGCGTCGATCCCGTCATTGCGAATGCGGAGCTCGCCGCGGCGATCGGGCCGGGTGGCATCGCCGCAGTGGAGGCGCGCTTCCATCCACTACTCACCCGGCTCGACAAGATCTTCTGTGGTGTGGCCACAAGCGGGTGCGGTGTCTCCGCCTCGCCCTCGCGCATCCTTCCCGCCGGTGCCGGCAGGCGTCCCAAGCTGGAGGGCGGGCTCGACCGCGCCTCGACCGCGGCGCAGATCCTGTTGCTCGAATATGGCGAGGGCAAGCCGATGGCCGAGGTCGGCTGGGGCCGGGCGACTGCCGGGGATGTCGCTGCGCTGTCCGCGTTCCACGCGCTCGAGTTTCGCCTGCTCGCCCGTCCGCCGCACGTCGCTGCGGCGCACCTCGCCGGCATCGCGCCGATTCTGGTCGAGGGACTGACCGGTGGTGCGGCGGTGACGCTCGTGTCGGGGCACGACACCAATGTCGCCAATCTGGGTGGGCTGCTCGACATGCACTGGCAGGTGCCGGGGATCGCCGCCGACGATCCCGCGCCGGGCGGGGCGATCGTGCTGGAGCGGCTGCGCGATGCCAAGGGCGCGCTCTATGTCCGTGCGCTCTACCGGTCGCAGACGCTCGGCCAGATCCGCAGCGCCGGGCCACTCGGGGCCGATGCACCCTATCGTGCGGTGCTGGCGCTCCCGGGATGCGCGGCGCGGGGCGTCCGGGGCCTGTGCACGCTCGCCCAGTTCGAGGCGAAGCTGGCGCCCGCGCTGCGCTGACACCCTTTCCGATCAATCATGGCTTGCCAATCGGTCCGGCCATGACCAGTCTGGCCGGACCGGCGGCACGAGCGAAGCTCCCATGAGACTGCCGGGGCAATCCAGGAGGCGCCTGGAGAAGATGCCATGTTCAAGCATAATCGTACGGCTGCACTCGCGGCCACCGGCCTGATCCTCGCTACCGCGGGGGTCGCCTGGGCCTATACCACTGACGTCGATGCCCGCGGCAGCATCACCAATATCAGCAACGGCAAGCGCTTCACTATCCAGCAGCGGACCGACAGCACGCCCGGACGGGCGGAGCTGCGCGGTACGTCCAGCACCACCGGCGTCTCGGCGAGCGGGCGGTTCAAGCTGGTGAGCGGCGGGAAGTATGTGAGCGTGATGCAGGTGCTCAACGTCGTTGCGGCGGGAAGCACTTCAGGTCCGTCCGAACCGATCACCCAGCTCGCGGTGCGGCCCAAGTCGGGCGGCAATTTCGAGTTCTACGTGGTGCAGGGCGGGCAGGTCTGCAGTGGTGCGCCGACCGTGGTGATCGGCAGCTCCTATGACGTCAGCGTGTCGGTGAGCACCGGGCAGACGCCGGAATACCGGATCAACGGCGTGGTCTGCAAGAAGTCGAACCCGGACGGGGACAAGGCGGGGACCGTCTTCGACGGCAGCCTGAAGAGTGGGCGCCATTTCTACCCGAAGATGGGCGCCTACAACACGAGCAGCAACCAGTCCCAGAGCGGTGGCGGCTCGACGATCGAGTGGACCGAGATCGCGATCTAATTCCCTTCTCCCATTGGGAGAAGATCGTTGGGTGAACAGCGCCCCGCGCTGTTCAGGCCATGCTGGGAGCATGGCCGGCCCAACGATGGCCCGCCGCCGATAGGCGGTGGGAGGGATGAGGGCAGGCGCGCCTCAGGCGAAAGCACTCGCGGACGAGCTGCCCTCACCCAACCCTCTCCCAGGGGGAGAGGGCTTTCAGTGCCCGCCCATGTCCTGCGGCATCGGCATCATGTTGGCGTTGAGGTGGTACATCACCCACACCGAGCCGCCGATCGTCAGGATCACGATCACCGCGGTGAACAGGAAGGCGAGCAGCGTCCATCCGCCCTCTGACCGCGTGTCGAGGTGCAGGAAGAAGACGACATGGACGATGATCTGGACGATCGCGAAGGCGAAGATCGCCGCCACGGTCCAGCCGGGCGAGAGCGGCGAGCCGCTCATCACCAGCCAGAACGGGATCACCGTCAGGACGATGGCGAGCAGCGAGCCGATGCGGTGGCCATTGCCGTGCCCGTGCGTGCCGGGCGTTTCGTGCGGGGTGCTCAACGGACCACTCCATAGAGATAGACGAAGGTGAAGACGCCGATCCAGATGATGTCGAGGAAGTGCCAGAACATCGACAGGCAGATCAGTCGGCGTTTGGTCGCGGCGTTGAGGCCGTGCTGGCCGAGCTGGATCAGCATGGTGACGATCCACACTAGGCCGACGGTGACGTGCGCGCCGTGGGTGCCGACCAGGGTGAAGAAGGCCGAGAGGAAGGCACTGCGGTCCGGTCCGGCATTCTCCGCGATCAGGTGCGAGAACTCATAGAGCTCGATTCCCACAAAGCCTGCGCCGAGCAGGCCGGTGAGCGCCAGCCAAAAGCGGACGGGGCCGACCCGGCCCGCTTCCATGTGCGGCATCGCTTCCCCGAAGGTGATCGACGAGGCGAGCAGCAGGCCGGTGTTGAGCGCGACGAGCTTGAGGTCGAAGATCTCGCGCGGGACCGGGCCGCCGGCATAGGCGCTCGCCACTACCCCGAACATCGCGAACAGCGAGGCGAAGATGAGCGCGTCGCTCATCAGGTAGATCCAGAAGCCCAGGATCGTGGGGCCGCTGGCCCCGTGATCGTGATGCTCCTCTTCCTCGGTCAGGTGCCAGACCGGCTCGGCCTGGGGTTCCAGTGCGTGGTCGGTCATGTCAGGCCCCCTGTGCAAGCAGCTTGGTGCGCTTGTCCTCGGTTGCGGCGACTTCCTCGGCCGGGATGTAATAGTCGCGCTTGAAGTTGAAGGTATGGCCCACCGCGACCGCGAACAGCCCGGCGAAGCTGAGGGCGGCGAGCCACCAGATGTACCAGATCATCGCGAAGCCGAAGACCAGCGCCAGCGCCGAGAGGATGACGCCCGCGCCGGTGTTCTTCGGCATGTGGATCGGACGGAAGCCGGTGGTCGGGCGCGTATATCCGCGGCTCTTCATGTCGTACCAGGCATCCAGGTCGTGGATGACCGGCGTGAACGCGAAGTTGTAGGCGGGCGGGGGCGAGGCGGTCGACCATTCGAGCGTGCGGCCCTCCCAGGGATCGCCCGTGACGTCCTTGTGCTGCTCGCGCTTAAGCCAGCCGACCAAGATGCTCATCACGAAGCCGAGGATGCCGACCAGGATGATCACCGCGCCGATCATCGCGATGACGAAATAGGGCTGGAAGCTGGGGTCGTCGAAATGGTTCACGCGGCGCGTGGTGCCCATCAGGCCGACAATGTAGATCGGCGTCCAGGCGACCCAATAGCCGATCACCCAGCCCCAGAAGGCGACCTTGCCCCAGAAGTCGTCGAGCTTGAAGCCGAAGGCCTTGGGGAACCAGTAGACCATGCCGGCGAACAGCGCGAACACGACGCCGCCGATGATCACATTGTGGAAGTGCGCCACCAGGAACAGCGAGTTGTGCAGCACGAAGTCGGCCGGCGGGATGGCGAGCAGCACGCCGGTCATGCCGCCCACGGTGAAAGTGAGCATGAAGGCGACCACCCACATCATCGGCAGCTCGAAGCGGATGTTGCCGCGGTACATCGTGAACAGCCAGTTGAAGATCTTCGCGCCCGTCGGGATCGAGATCACCATGGTGGCGATGCCGAAGAAGCTGTTGACCGTAGGGCCGGCGCCCATGGTGAAGAAATGGTGCAGCCAGACGAGGTACGACAGGATCGTGATGACCACCGTGGCGTAGACCATCGACGAATAGCCGAACAGCCGCTTGCCGGTGAAGGTCGAGGTGATCTCGGAATAGATGCCGAAGGCCGGGAGCACGAGGACATAGACCTCGGGGTGACCCCAGATCCACACCATGTTCCAGTACATCATCGGCGCGCCGCCGAGCTCGTTGGTGAAGAAGTGCGTGCCCGCGTAGCGATCGAGCAGCAACAGGAAGAAGGCTGCGGTCAGCGCCGGGAAGATGGCGATGGCGAGGACGTTCGAGCAGAGCGCGGTCCAGGTGAAGACCGGCATCTTCATCATCGTCATGCCGGGCGCGCGCATCTTGATCACGGTGGCGACCATGTTGATCGCCGAGAGGGTGGTGCCGACGCCGGCTATCTGGAGGGACCATAGGTAATAGTCGACGCCCGTGTCGGGGCTGTACTGCAACCCGGCCAGCGGCGCGTAGCTGAGCCAGCCGGTGCGGGCGAACTCGCCGACGAACAGCGAGAGCATCACCAGCACCGCGCCCGCCACCGTCAGCCAGAAGCTGAGATTGTTGAGGAACGGGAAGGCGACGTCGCGCGCGCCGATCTGGAGCGGCATCACGAAATTGACGATGCCGACGATCAGCGGGATCGCCACGAAGAAGATCATGATCGTCCCGTGGGCGGTGAAGATCTGATCATAATGGTGCGGCGGCAAATAGCCCGGATTGTCGCCGAAGGCGATCGCCTGCTGCGCGCGCATCATCAGCGCATCGGAGAAGCCGCGCAGCAGCATCACGATGCCCAGGATGATGTACATGATGCCGATCTTCTTGTGATCGACGCTGGTGAACCATTCCTTCCAGAGATAGCCCCAGAGCTTGTACTTGGTCACCACGCCGACCAGGCCGAGGCCGAGCAGCGCGACGACGACGAAGGTGCCGAGCAGGATCGGCTCGTGCAGGAAGGGCAGGGACTCCCAGCGCAGGCGTCCGAACACTGTCTGGATCAGATTGTCGGTCATGGCGGTTCCGTTGGCTCAGGCCTGGGCGGCGCGCGGGGCGCCGGGCATGCGGAGGGGAGGGAGGGCGGACATGTTCATGCCCTCGTGATGCGGCTCGGCCGGTTCTGATGTGGGCTTGCTGGGCGGCGGCTCCTTCCCGGGATTCCGCCGGGCACGCATCATGTCGTCGCGCATCACGTCGACCATGCAGGGCTTGCCGGGCTTGGCGCACTGGTTGACGATCCTGTCGAACAGGCCCGGCACCACGGTGGAGAAGTGCATCACCGGCACCTTCGCGCTCGGCCTGGCGAGTTGGAGATAGCTCGCGGTGTCGAGCGCGCCGCCCGCCTTCACCCCGGCGACCCACTGGTCGAAACCGGCCTTGTCCATCCCGCGCAGCTTGAAGCGCATGTCCGAATAGCCGGCACCGGTATAGTTGCCCGAATAGCCCCAGCTGTCGCCGCCCTTGTTGAGCACCGCGTGCAGCTCCGACTTCATCGTCGGCATCGCATAGATCATGCCGGCAAGGGTGGGGGCGTAGAAGGTGTTGAACTGGTCGGTCGAGGTGATCGAGAAATGCACCGGCTGATCGACTGGCAGCGCCAGCTCGTTGACCGTGGCGATGCCGAGGTCCGGATAGATGAACAGCCATTTCCAATCGAGCCCGATCGCCTGCACCTTGAGCGGCTTGGCGCCGGCGGGGATCGGCTTGCCGGGCGCGATGCGCTCGAGCGGGCGGAAGGGATCGAGCAGATGGGTGCTGGTCCAGGTGACTGCGCTCAGCGCGATGATGATCAGCAGCGGGCAGGTCCAGATGATCAGCTCGAGCGTGGTCGAGTGATCGAAATCGGGGTCATAGGTCTTGTTCGGGTTGCTGCGCCGGTATTTCCAGGCGAACCAGATGGTCAGCGCCATCACCGGCACGATGATCAGCAGCATCACCCCGGTAGAGAACAGGATGAGATTGCGCTGTTGCACGGCGATGTCGCCGGTCGGGTTCATGACGACCATCTTGTCGCAGCCGCCCAGAAGCAGGGGCAGGGCAAGTATGGAAAGGCCCCCAAAGGCCCGGCGAAGCAGCTTGGATCCTGGTCTCAGCATGCGCCCCAGCTATCCCCCTAATGCTCTTCTGCCTTTGACCGATGTCAAAGGCACGCGACTGACGATAGACTAGGCGGGAAACTATCATGGAACTGGGTCGTTGCGCATCCGTGCCTGTGCATGCGCGGCGAGTGGAAGAGGACCGAAGGATGGTGGCCACGCTGAGCACGACGAATTCGACGCAGCTCGAGCGCGACGCCCGGCTGATCAATGCGCGGGGGCATGACGTGCGCCCGTCCGACATCGCCGTCGGCGTCATCATCGGCCGCGCTTCGGAATTCTTCGACTTCTTCGTCTACGCCATCGCATCGGTGATCGTCTTCCCGGCGGTGATCTTCCCCTATGTCGATGCGCTGACCGGCACGCTCTATTCCTTCGCGGTGTTCGCGCTGGCCTTCATCGCCCGGCCGTTCGGCGCGCTGCTGTTCATCTGGCTCGACCGCAAGCATGGCCGCGGGGTCAAGCTGACCATCGCGATGTTCCTACTCGGCGGCTCGACCGCGGCGATGGCCTTCCTGCCGGCCTATGGCCAGGCGGGCGGGGTGGCGGTGGCGCTGCTCGCATTGTTCCGGCTCGGCCAGGGCTTCGCGCAGGGCGGCACCTGGGACGGATTGCCCTCACTGCTCTCGCTCAACGCCCCGCACGAGAAGCGCGGCTTCTATGCGATGATCCCGCAGCTCGGCGCGCCGATCGGCCTGTTCGTAGCCGCCGCCGTCTTCGCCTTCCTGCTGACCGCGCTGAGCTCGGCCGACTTCCTCGACTGGGGCTGGCGCTATCCGTTCTTCGTCGCCTTCGTGATCAACGTGGTCGCGCTGTTCGCCCGGCTGCGCCTGATCTCGACCCCCGAGTTCGAGCGTCTCTACGAGAGCCAGGAGCTGCAGCCGACACCGGTGGGCGAGCTGTTCCGCGAGGAGGGACGCACCGTGATCCTGGGCGCTTTCGCCCCGCTCGCCAGCTTCGCGCTGTTCCACCTCGTCACCGTCTTCCCGCTCTCCTGGGTGGTGCTGAAGGGCGAGCCGGCCGAGCATTTCCTGGTGATCGAGCTGGTCGGCGCCGCGGTGGGGCTGATCGCGGTGGTCCTGTCGGGCTATATCGCAGACCGGATCGGCCGCCGCACCCTGCTCGGCGTCTCGGCCGCCTTCATCGCCGCCTATAGCGGCTTCGCGCCGCAGCTGCTCGGCACCGGATCGACCGGCGAGTGGGTGTACATGATCCTTGGCTTCATCCTGCTCGGCCTGTCGTTCGGGCAGAGCTCGGGCGCGGTGAATTCGAGCTTCTCGGCCAAGCGCCGCTACACCGGCGCGGGCACGACGGCGACCGCGTCCTGGTTCATCGGCGCCGGTTTCGCGCCACTGGCCGCACTGTTCCTGGCGAGCAGTTTCGGGCTGCTGGCGGTCGGCGCCTACCTCCTCTCGGGCGCGGTCTGCACGTTGGCGGCGCTGGGGCTCAACCGCGAATGGGGCAGCAAGGAAGCCTGATCCGGATACAAAGCGACCGCCGCGCATTGTCCTGAGCGATGAGCGCATATGACGAGCTGCAGCGGCTGCACGCAGAGATAGGGACCAAGCTCGACGAGCTGGAAGCGCTGGCGGCACGCCCGGAGCCGCCCATGCAGGCGCTTTCCGCCGTCCGCCTCGCGCTCACCCGCGCCAGCCGGGCACGGAGCGCGCTTCTCGAACGGCTCTATCCCGACCTTATCGCCCGGGCCGGCGACCAGGGCAGGGCCGATATCGAGGCGCTGCGGGCAGGGGCGCAGCACGATCGCTTCGCCTCGACCACGCATATCTCCAGCTGGACGATCCGCGAGATCACCACCCGGTGGGACGAATATCGCGACGCCTCCCACGCCATGCGCGCGGCGATGCGCGAGCGGATCGGGCGGGAGATCGCGCTGGTCTATCCGCTGCTTGCGGATGCGGACGCCGGCGCCATATCCTCGAACTGATCATCCCACTAACATGCTGGGTTGACGGTGGCGGCTTGGCCTAGCGGTAGCGCCGCGTCGCCGTCGCTTCCCGCCGTCAACGAAAAAGGCCGGAGCTTTCGCCCCGGCCCTTTCGTGATCCCAGGATCGCGCGCGCTTACTTGATGCGCTCGACGTCCTCGAAGCCCAGCTCCAGCGGCGTGGCGCGGCCGAAGATCGAGATCGAGACCTTAACCCGGCTCTTGTCGTAATCGAGCTCCTCGACCACGCCCGAGAAGGTCGCGAAGTTGCCGCTGGTGACCTTGACGGTGTCGCCGATGTCGTAGTCGACCTTGACCTTCGCCTTGGGCGCGGCGGTGGCCGCCTCGTCCTTGGTGTTGAGGATGCGCGCGGCCTCGGCCTCGCTGATCGGCTGGGGCTTGCCCGACGAGCCGAGGAAGCCGGTCACCTTCGGGGTGTTCTTCACCAGGTGATAGACGTCGTCGTTCATCTCGAGCTTGGCGAGGACATAGCCCGGGAAGAACTTCCGCTCGGACTGGATCTTCTTGCCGCGGCGAACCTCGGTGACGGTCTCGGTCGGCACCTCGACGGATTCGACCAGGCGGTCGAGGCCCATGCGGGCGGCGTCGGCCAGGATCTGGTCGCGGACCTTGCCCTCGAAGCCCGAATAGGCGTGGATGATGTACCAGCGCGCCATGCGTTCGTTTTTCCCTTTGGTTCTTCGGTGCGGCTTACTGCGCTAGGCGCAGCAGCGAATTGACGATGAAGTCGAAGACGGAGTCGATGCCGAAGAAGAACACGCCGAGCAGCGTGGTCATGATCATGACCATCACGCCGGTCATGAACGTCTCGCGCCACGACGGCCACACGACCTTGCGGGCCTCGGTCTGCACCTGCTTCACGAATTCGGTCGGACTGGTCTTCGCCACTGGGGCCATCCTCGCTTCAAAGTTCGCCGCCTGCGGGGCACGGGTCCGCTGCCCGGTCCTTCCTGAAGGAACCGGTGCTTTCCCACCCACGCTGTCGGATTGGGTGCTGTATCTAGCGAGTCGCGAGCAAGGGTGCAAGCTGGCGGCGCGAGGAAAAGAAACGGAGCGTTTGACCGAGCCCGGAACGTCTATTTCACCGTCATCCCCGCGAAGGCGGGGATCCAGGGCCACGGGCTGGGAGCGGGCGGCCCGCTCCGGTGTTTCCGGTTAGCCGATGCTCGATTGCATCCACCGTCCTTCGCTACCCTGGATCCCCGCCTTCGCGGGGATGACGAGGTAGGGATTGCGAGGGCGGTTAGAACAGCGCGACCGCGACGAAGCCCAGCACGATGAGCGCCAGGAAGCCCCAGGCGAACAGGTCCAGCCGCTTTTCGACGAACTCCTGCACCGGCGCGCCATAGATCTTGAGCAGCGTCGCGACGAGGAAGAAGCGGGCGCTGCGGGTGATCGTGGCGAGCAACACGAAAAGTGCGAAGGGATAGTGCGACAGGCCGCTGGCAATGGTCACCAGCTTGAACGGGATTGGCGTCAGGCCCTTCACCAGGATGATCGCCCAGCCGTACTTGTTGTACTGCTCGGTGAATTCATGGAACGCGTTGTGCTTGAAGAATTCGAGCACCTGGTTCGCGAAGTCGGTCAGGAAATAGCCGATCGCATAGCCGAAAATGCCGCCCAGCACCGAGCCGAGCGTGCAGATGCCGGCGATCAGGAACGCACGGTCGCGGCGCGCGAGCACCATCGGCATCATCATCGCGTCGGGCGGGATCGGGAAGAAGCTGGCCTCGGCGAACGAAACGGTGAACAGCGCCGGCAGCGCATGGCGGTGATGCGCCATGCGCAGCACCCAGTCGTACAGAGGTCGGAACATCGGGACCGGGCAACTTTCCGTGCGGGAAGGGAGAGCCGTCCTTTATGGGTGGCGCCGGGACTTGTCCATGCCGCGCCCGCTCCCTGCGCCGCATTGGGCCTTTTCGGAGGCAATTCGCCTTGCGGGTGCCGGGCCCCAATCCTAGCCTCCGGGCCATGGCGACGAGCGCACCCGCAAGCCCGAGTTCCCCGGCGGCACCGGCGACCCCGTCGCAGCCGCCCGTGGAGATTCTCTACGCCGCGCCCGTCGGCACGGTGCTCTTCTGGTATCCGCCGCCCACCGCGTTCAAGACCAATCCGAACGACCAGAACGGGCCGCTCGTGCTGGTCTTTCCGCCGGGCTTCGTGCTGTGCGACGGACAGCTGGTGAGCGACAAGGACAGCCCGTTCGACGGGACGCGCCTGCCGAGCCTGATCGATCGCTTCATCCTGGGTGCCGGCACGATCCCTTATGGGAATGCGGGGGGATACAGCGTCAATGGCTGGCAGAATGGCAGCTTCGGCACCGGATCGACGACTTCCTCATCGGCCGATAACCAGTCCCCCGGCATCATCCAGGACAATGCCCCGCACACGGACTGGCGCTACAACCTGACCAAGAATGGCGACGGCAAGAACGACGGCAATCATCATCACACCATCGGCGACGGAGCCTTCACCGTGCCGCTGCCGCCGTATTTGACGCTGATCCCGATCATGCGGATCAAATAGGCGCAGACAATGCGCCTATTGCACGCGCCCGGTCGCAGTCCATCTGCTGCAAGCCAAAGAGCGCCGGGGCGTCCTGCGGAAGCGCCGGTGTCGTTGCACCAGCCGCCAGGGGCGGCGCCGATGCCGGTCCACGACATCGCCCGGGTGCCGATCGCGAGCCCGGTGCCGTCCGGCGGAGTCGTCCAGCGCGTGCTCAAGATTTCGGCGGGGAAGCACAAGGGCTATTACAACACCACCGGCGGCATGGCGACCACGAAGCTTATCGAGGACACCGAAAAGGCGATCGGCGACGATCTCAAGCGCGGATGGAAGAAGCATGTCGGCGAGTTGGCCGCGAGAACCGCACCGACCACCACCTTCGCGAACGACCAGGACTATTATCAGCACCTCACCGACAATTATGCCCTGGTCGCGAAGAGCGGCGGCAAGACGCGTCCCAATTTCTCGAGCACCGCCTATGCGCTCGCCAAGGTCACCTATGGGCTGCAGACCGGCACGGATCAGTCGGGCCTCAAGCCTTCGGAAGAAGACCTCGCGATGCCGCATCGCTTTCCTTATTCGGCGATCGAGCGGAGTGTGGGCTTCTATCTCAACGGGACGGACGACAACGCGGCACTCGAACGCTGGACCAAACGGCTCCATGACGCGACGGTCGAGCGCGCCCAGTTGAACGTTCCGCACATCAGCGACCCGGACGAGCTCGACTGGTACAAGAAGGCGGTGAAAGCCCAGCTGGACGAACTTCGCGCCGCCGTGGGGGCTCTGGAGACATCGAAGGGCAAGGGCGATACTCTCGACCTCCATTCGCCGGTCGTGCAGCGGCTGCTCAAGGCGGCCAACAACATGCACGGCAACATCCCCGATTACGGGCCGCACACCACGATCAACATCCCGGTCTCCGACCGCCTCCACGTCCATGTCGAGAAGCCCGACGACTGGGATGAGGACGATGACGAGATGCAGGTGCCGATGACGCCCGGTTCCTACTATGCCATGACGATGTCGCCGCCCCGCGTGCCGAGGGGCGTCGCCGTCGATGACGATGACGAATATCTGGTCGGCACCGACGGGCGGCGCATCGATCCGGACAGGGTCGAGGATTTCGAGGACCTGGTCGACGGGCACAAACGGAGCAGGACCACCATCTCTTCCTCCGCCATGGACGAATTCTGAGCCGCCGGGCCGCGCTCAGCTCTCGAAATTCAGGTCCAGCGTGAAGCCTTCGAGCAGCGCATCCTCCAGCGCGACGGCGAGCTCGGCACGCCGCCCGGAGGGCACGGCGAGGTTGTAGGCGCCGAGCTGGTCGCGGTTGGTCGCGCCCGTATCGATGATCCGCGGGTTCGCCGGATAGGGCTCGAGCCGGGCGAAATCGGGGAGCGGATAGGCGTTGTCGGGGAAGAAGACCGGCGGCGCGGTGCCGAACTGGAAACTGGTCCCCGTCGCGCGCACCGGGCAGGTGAGGGCGCAATTCGGATCGGTGCAGGTGGTGCAGGCGGTGACCGTCGAGTCCGAGGGCGTGGTGCAGCTGCAGTAGTTGGCGGCGGGCGTGCCGAGCACGAGGTGGCGCAGCAGGACGTTGCTGCCGCCCACGCCGCTGGTTTTCCCGCAGCTCTTGCAGCGCGCCACCATCAGGCTGGGCGGTGCGGGTGCGGGTATTGGGGTCGCTGTGGGCGTGGGTGTTGGTGCCGGCGCGGGCACCGACGCAGCGTCGAGCGCCGCCTCGGCCCCGGCTGCCCCGGCACCGGCGACGAGATAGCGCAGCTCGGTGACGTAGCAGTTCGAGAAGGTCATGCTGCCCGAGCAGTGGAGCGGCCCGGCGAACAGCGAGTCGAGCGCGTCGCCGCCTGCGCTGATCTCGGCGGCTCCCATCAAGGTGGTGCGGGCGATATGGGCGGTGGCGAGGGGCAAATAGAGCACCGGCCGGGTCATGTCGTCCGGCGGCACGTGCAGCGGGCTCAGCACGCAGCTTTCGAGAGTGACCGTGCCCTCCACCCGGCTGAAATCGAGCGGGGCGGCGATCGTCCGCTCCAGGGTGATCACCGCCTTGCCGTTGAAGGGCGGCGGTGGTGGTGGGGGAGGGACGGCGCCGGTGCGGGCGTCGGCGTCGGTGAAGCAGCCGGAGTCGGGGCCGGTGTCGGCGAGGGGGAAGGCGCGGGCGGCGGTGGTGGTGGGGGTGGCGGAGGCGGCGGCGGGGCGGGCATGATCGCGCTGCCGCTGGGCGGGAGCAGCGTCATGTCGAGCAGGTTGAGCTCGAGATTGCCGCCATTGAGCCAGATCGCGCCCTGGAACAGGATCCCCGACATGCCGAAGCTGCCCAGCGTGCCCGAGCTGGGGCCGGTCAGGGAGAAGGAGGTCGGATTCGAAACGTTGAGGAGCGCCTGGCTGCCGGCGGCCGAGACGACCCATAATTTGTCGCCCGGTGGCGGGGCGATCTTCTGGGCGTTGATGTAGCGGGTCGCGCTTGATTGCAGCACCAGCACCGTGAAGGGCTTGGGGTTGCTTTCCCACAGGCTCAGCTGGTTGACGATCCAGCCGGTGTTGCCGGCGTCATAGAGCGTCACGGCATTGGCCGGGGTGGGAAGCGCGGGGCGCAGGCCGATCCCGCCGATCGCGCCGGGCATGGCGATACCATAGTCGACGCTGAGCGCGGCAGGCCCGCCCCAGGCTGAGGGCCAGCTGAAGAGCCCCTGCTCGGGATCGATCGTCGCGGCGGGGACCAGGCCCAGCTCCCAGGCGGGCGGCGTGGGGGCCATCGGCGTCTGCGTCGAGGCCGGGGCGACGATCACCACCCGGTCGCCCACCAAAGTGACGAAGCAGTTGGTGAGCTTCGCCGCGAACGCTGCCTCCGCCTCGGCCGGCGTGGTCACCGGCGTGGAGAAGGGCAGGTTGAGGTTGAGCACCTTCTTGGTCGGTGCGGTGAAGGTCATCACCGTGCCGGGCGCGGCACCGTTGACCACGTCGAGCAGGTGCTGGTCGAGCGGCAGGGTCGCCGCGGCGATGCCGGTGCGGGCGCTGCCGGTGAGCAGCAGCGGGTCCTGGCTGCCGGGTGCGGGCAGCAGCGACAGCGATGCGGTGGGCACCGTCGGCACGATCAGCAGCGCATTGCCGAGCACGCCGCAGATCAGCGCGCGGACGTCCGCCTCGGTCACCTGGGTGCCGGGAGTGACGGTACAGCTGGCGATCGCCTGCTGGAGCAGGGCGAGCAGCTGGCTCATCGACGGCGCGGCGGGCACATCGATCGCCAGCACCGCATGCGCATCGCCATAGTTCATGTTGAGCGTTGTCGTCTGCGCGGTGACCGATTGCAGGTTTATCGCGCCGCCCTGGAGCAGCGGATAGTCCGGCGCCGGAGGCTGGACGGAGTCGGTGCCGAGCGGCATCGCCCGCACGCCATCGGCGCCGAGCGTAGTCCAGTCCGAGGTGCTGGTCTGCTTGTAGCGGATCACCAGTCCGCGCTCACTGCCATAGAGCATCGAGCTGCCGGGGCCGGTGCCGGGCGTCGTCCAGACGCGGTTGTACTGGGCGAGGTCGGCGGCGAGCATCGCGGTGGTGAGCTTCACCGGCAGCGCGGTGACCGGCGGCGCGGCGACCCATTCGAGCGGCGTGTTGGCGAGGTTGTAGAGCGGCTGCGTCAGGCCGAGCGGATTGAAATGGTAGAGGTGCGGGGTCGAGGCGCCGAACGGCGTGACGCTGGTCATCGCGAAGCTGGGCAGGCGCCATACGCGGAGCAGGCCGACGGACTCGCCGGTGGGATCGACGGGCGGGTCGTCGGGCTGGGTCGGCGCGGGCGCGGACGTAGTGTCGGCGAGCGGCTGGGGCTCGGCGTCGGGCAGCGGCCAGGTGGCGAAGGGCGTCGTCGTGCCGGGCGCGTAGAGCGAATACCAGCCGCTGCCGTCGCGCACGCGGCGCGGGATGGCGGCGGCGATGCCCTTGCGCCGCCGGAAGCCGAGTGCATCGGCGACGAGCGCGCGGTGCTCGGGCCGTACCGGCTGCGCCACCTCCAGCCCGAGCTGCGCGGCGATATAGGGGATTAGCTGGAGCGGGCAGGTCTGGATGAACCAGGCGTCCTCGAGCTCGCGGATCGAATCCCCGATCTCCTCGCGGACATGATCGAACACCTTGCACAGGGCGAGCAGCGGATAGCCCTGGGGGATGTCCGCCATCCGGAATATCGGCGGCAGCAGCTCGTAGAGCGGATCGGGAAGTGGCGTGCCGGGGGGCGTTTCGGTCATTGCGTCGGCTCCCCGGTGTCCGATTCGGTGAAGGTTACGGCGTCGGCATCGGCACTGACATAGAGGATCTGCGCGCCGGTCGCCGGGACGAGCTGGGCACGCTTCGGTGCCAGCACCTGCTGGTGGTGGACGGGAGGGCCGCCGCTCGACTGGGTCGGTGCCCAGAGATCGGTGATCCCGCTCGCCGTCACCCCTGCGATGCCGTTGACGATGCGGGAGATCTCGCTGGCGCGGACCAGTTCGTCGAACGCCATCGCCGGCAGCGCATAGGCGGCGCGGATCGCGTCGGTGATAGACTGCTGGATCGCATGGACGTCGGCGCCCTTGTCGGCGGTGAACCAGCCCGAGACCTTGAACGGCACCGGCTCGAAGGGGAGCAGGAAGATGTTCAGCCGGGTCGCTTGTGCCGCATCGACCGCGGCTTCGAGCGACTTGAAGGCGGGCGAGGCCATGTCGGGCACGCCGTTCTGCGGCGCGGCGAGGGTGAGCAGGAAGGCGTTGCGGCGTTCCTGGGCGACGGTGTCGTCGTCCACCACGACATCGAGCACCGCCGCGCCGACCTCGGGCCGGTTGAGCACGAAGCTGACCATGTCCTGCCGGTTGATGATCCGCCCGAGATCTGCGACGCCGATGGGGATCTGGTCGCGAAGCCCGCCGCGTAGCGGCGCTCCGATGCCGCCGCTCGCCGGCACCGGATTGAGCACGCCCCTGACCCCGCCGACGCCCATCGGCGCGCGAGTGATGCTGCCGGCGGCGACGTTGCCGTTGGTCCCCGCGCCGACCCGGTAGGTGGCCGTGATATTGTCGGTACCGGTCGGCGGGCGAAGGCCGTGCACGCCGTCGCCAAAGGTGACCTGGGCGCGGCCCTGGGCATCCTGAGTGAGCTGATAGGCGCGCGCGTCCGGCCCCATGCTGCCCAGCGCCTGCACGCATTGCCATACCGCGCCGTTGACCGTGACGCTGAGCTGCGGCGCGATCGAGCCATCCGCATCCTCGAGCCACGTCAGCGGCGCCTGCTTGAGCATGAACTGCTGGAAGGGCTTCTGGCCGTCGCCGCTGCCCAGCACCTCGTTCGGGACGGTGCTGCCCTGGGTCACCTCGACGACGTTGCCGTACACCGTCGTAGTCGTGCGGTCATAGAGATAGCGCAGCGGCTGCTGCAGGGTCAGTGTCGTCGTATTGTCCTGCGACGACCGGGCGATCGCCTTGACCGTCACCGCCTCGCTCTGGACCGGGCGGGTGAACAGCGCGAGCTCGTCCGAGGTGACGTTGCCGATGGTGGTGCCGTTGCCCGACAGGTAGACGAAGTCCGACGGCGGTTCGCCCTTGGGATCGGTCTCCAGCGAGAGATTGCCGGTATCGGGCAGGTTGGCCCACCACCAGCTCTCGTCGCGCTGGGGGATCGGCGAATAGACCATTACCAGCGTGTCCTCGGGCAGCTTGGCGCCGCCGACGAGGGAGACGCCGCCCACCGTGCGTGCCAGTGGCGGATTGCCGGCGAGGAGCAGCGCCTGGCCGACGACAATCTGGTCGATCAGGCCGGTCAGGACGAGCGTGTCGTCGGTTATCGCCAGCTGGCCGATCGGCGTGTTGCCGGGCAGCGGCGCATCGTCGATCGGTGGTGCGAGATAGAGCCGGGCGCTCTGGGTGTAGACCAGCGCCTGGCGGCGTGCGTCGGAGTCTGCGGGCGGCGGCGCCTCGACATAGAGCACGGCGGTGCAGGTGGAGCTGCCGTCCTCGCCGACCTGGCCGCCAAAGGCGTAGACGCCGTGCCCGGCGAGCGGGATCAGGTTCACGCCCTCGGTGAGCGACACCAGATTGGGATAGTCGGGCGAGGGTAGCGAGATCGGCAGCGGATAGGCTGGCTCGCCGGCGACGCCGCTCGGCGGCACGATCTCATAGGTCGAGTCGGTGTCGCCCCCCATCATCAGCACGCCCTCGTCGACGAGCACCGCGCCCTGCGAGCGGCGCGCGGCGGAGAGGCTGGGGCCAGTCGCGAAGGCGAAGCTGCTGGGATCGAAGACCACGGTGCCGGTGGTCGGCGCCATGGTCCAGTCGGTCGCGCCGCCGGCGAGCAGCACCCGGGCATCGGGCAGCAAGGTCGCAGAATGCATCGCGCGCGGCACCGGCATGGCGGCGATGGTGGCGAAGGCCTGGGCGGCGATGTTGAACACCGCTGCCTGGGCGGTCGGCCAGATCTCGATCCGCTCGAAATGCGCGACCGACTGGAAGGCGCTGAACCCGCCGGCGATCAGCACGTCGCCATTGGCGAGCAGCGTCGCCGAATGCAGCGCGAAGCCGTCGTTCAAGACCGTGGTGATCGCGGTGAAGGCCTGGGTAGCGGTGGCGAAGGTCTCGGCCGTGGCGAGCGAGGGAACGTAGATCGCCTCGACGCCGGGCGGGTCGTAGACGATCGGGGGAACCGCGAAGCCGCCGGCGAGCAGCACCGATCCATCGGTCAGCACTGTCGCAGTGTGGCCGCAGCGCGGCGTGGTCATCTTGTTGCCGACCTTGCGGAAGGTGCGGCTCTTGGGATCATAGACTTCGGCGGTGTCGAGCACCGCATAGCCATTGTCGCCGATCCCGTAGCCGCCGGCATAGAGGACCGTGCCGTTGGCGAGCAGCGACAGGGTCGCGCCGATGCGCGGAGTGAGCGGGGCACCCGCCGCGGTCGAGAGGCCGGTGCCGGGATCGAAGGTCCAGGAGAAGCCGCTCATACTCGTCGTCGGCGTGGGGAAGGGCTCGGGCTGGGTCGCGCCGACGATCAGGATCGTGCCGTCGGCGAGCAGGATGGTCCCGGTCGGCGCGAGGGTGAAGGGCGTGGTCAGCACCGGCCCGGGCAGCGTCTGCATCGTGCCGACATCGGCATCGAGCGCGACCACCGCGCCGGTATAGGTGGGCGGCGTGCTGGCATCGGGCGACAGCGCGGTGAGGCCGCCGGCGAGAAGGAGATAATCCTGCGCCAGCGCGGCGAAGGCGGGATAGCCCTGCTGGGTAGGCAGCGGGGCGCCGACGATGCCGGGGGCGAGCACTTCGGTGCCGTCGAAGGGAATGCTGACCCCCGCGCTGACCGCGAAGGTCTCGACCGTGGCAAGCACGGTCGTGCCCGAGACGCCGCCGGCCACCGCGACCTTGTTGCCCGGGAGCAGCGCCGCGGCGTGGTTCGAGCGAGGGCCGGCCAGGGCCGGTGCGGGGATGAACGTCGGAACCGCCGACGGACCGCCGTCGACCGGGTTCTGATAATCGGCGAACGCGCCGATCAGCCAGTCGTCGCCGACCGGCCCGGTGGCCGACTGACCGCCGGTGAGCAGGAAGCCCATATTGTTCGGCAGTGCCACCGCGACCTGGGCATACCGGGCGCTGCCGGTGGCGCCATTCGCTGCTATTGCGTAGCATTTGCCGGTTGGCTGCCAGGCAACCGTGTCGGTGACCTCGACATCGTCCCACACCGTGCCGACGGCCTTGCCGCTGTCCGGAAAGCCCGGCGGGGCGGCGCCACCGTCATGGCCGCCGGCGAAGATCACTGTGCTGGCGACGGGCGGCGTCGCCGAGGTACCACCATCGGCCTGGCTCTTGACCACCGGGCAGAGCGTGGCGCTGTGGCCGGCGCGGGCGCGGGCGAGATTGATGCTGGTCTGCCACGCGGGCGCCGCGGGGTTGTAGACCATCACCGAGCTGGTCGCCTTGAGGTCGGCGAACAGGTCCTGGATCTTGTCATAGGACTGGTTGGTGGAGAGCGTAAGGCCGCCGCTCAGCATGATCTGGTTGTTCGGGAGCAAGGTGGCGGCATGACCGACGCGCGGCACTTCGAGCGCCGCATCCTGCACCAGGCTGAAGCGCATGGTCGAGGGATCGAACACCATCACCGTTTCCGCCAGCGACCAGTCCTGCTTCACGCCGCCGGTGAGATAGACCTTGCCGTCGACCATCGTGGCAGTGTGCAGCGCGCGCGGTTCCGGCAGCTTGTCGATCTGGCTGACGAGCTGGCTGGTGGGATCGTAGATTTCGACGCTGTCGAGCACGCCCTGCACGCCGATGCCGCCGACGAGCAGCACCCGGCCGTCGCTGAGCGTGGTGGCGCTGTGCCCCATGCGCGAGGGGATCAGCGCGGATCCGGTCGGCAGGGTCGCCGGATCGGGCTTCAATACCACTTCGGTGACCTGGCCCGACATGTTGAATTCGGAGATGTTCTGGCGCGACACCGCTTCGATGATGCCCAGCGTCTTGTCCTCGGGCGTCTCGAGCAGGAACTGGCTGCCGGGGAGGACTTTGGGATAGACCGCCTGGAGATCGAGCTGGTTCAGGTCGATCGCATAGCCGGGCCATTCGGAATATTCGGAGGGGACCTTGCCGGTCGGCGTGTTGGCACGCTGGACCGCGGCGGACTGGGACGACCAGGACGCCGCGTTGTAGCCGAACAGCCGGCAGGTTAGATCGAAGGCGTAGAGTTCGAGCCCATTGGCTTCGTTGGGCGGCAGCGGATCGGTCGCGCCGCTGGCGCCCCATTGCTGGCCGATCGGCGCGCCGATCCCCACGGTGGTGGTCGACAGCGTGTGGTTCTCGCTGACCGAGAACACGGTCAGCCGCACCCATTGGATCGGCGCGGGCGTGACGCGCTTGTAGAGCAGGAAGTCGCCGACCTGGAGACCGAGCCCGGTGCCGGCGAGCAGCAGCTCGGTCGCGTCGGCAGTGACCCAGGCCGGACGCGTCTGCTGCGGGGTGAGCTGGTTGAGCGACGGGACGGCGGAGAGCGAGGTGGCGGTCTCGAACACCGGTGCGGAGGCGACCGCCGCTGCGGTGCTGGCGCTGACGCTCGTCGGGGCGGTGGACGTGCTCTGGGTGGACGACGATGACGTGGTGGTGATGTTGCTGCTGGCCGTGCTTCCGGTCGGGCTACTGCCGGCGGCGCTGCTCGATCCGCGCGACGTGGGCGGGGTCGCCTGGATCGCCGCGCCCTGGGGCACCATCACCGGGTCGCCCGGCTGGGCGAAGACCGCGATCTCGGCCGTCGCGCCGATGAAGGTGCCGGGGCTCTCGCCCAGGCCTCGGCCGATCAGCGCGAGGCTGCGATATTCGATCGCCGTCGACAGATAGCCTTCGTTGAGCACCCGGTCCTGATAGAAGGACAGCACGTCGGCGACCTCGGCAAAGGCATCGATCATCGCGAGCGTCGGATCGCTCGGGACGTTGCGGTTGAGGCGCGCGAGCGGATGGATGATGCCGCTGCCCTTGGTGTCCACCACCACGCGCGGGATCAGGTCGAGCATCTCCTGCTTGAAGCGCGTATAGTCGCCGAGCCCGGCCGAGATCTCGTCATCGGGGCCGTTGCTGCTCATTTCGACACCGCCACATAGAGGCGGACGCTCCCCATCGTTGGATCGAGCCGGTCATTCTCGGCGCGGGCGCGCTGGGTGGCGGTGATACGGATCAGGCCGGCGCGGATATTGTCCTCGGTGGTGTCGCCGCCGCTTACCGTGCGGAACACCACGCGCGGATCCATGTCCGGATCGCTGACCACCAGCGAGACCGCGGGGTCCGCGTGCAGCAATTGCATCAGGTCGGAGAGCAGGACGGAGCGGCCGAGCGGCCAGGCGGTCGGGTGGAAATGGGCGGGGCCGCCATCGGAGCGGGCGCCCGCGCCGATCCGCTGGAGCAGCCGCTCGCGCGCTGCGGTGATGTTGGTGCCCTGGGTGCAATAGACGACCAGCGCGATGTCGACCGGCACGTCGGTGCCCTGCTCGATCACCGGCGGGGCGCCGAGCACGGCATAATCCGCCAGCCGTGCCTTCGCGATCTTGTAGGTGGCATCCTGCGAAGGCGGGTTGCCCAGCATCACCGTGTCGACGGTGGCGATGCCGACGGTGCAGGGGGCGTAGCCGTTGTTCAGATGCGCCTCGACCTCGGTGACCAGCGGATCGGTGCGGGCGATGCGGTCCCAGTCGGTCGGCTCGATGCCGCGCAGATTGGTGCGGAAGCTGGTCGTCGCGAACAGGCGGACGCTCTCGTTCCGCTCCGGCTCGCCCGGCGAGGCGGGCAGGGGGTTGGTCACCCAGCCGATCAGTGCGTTCGATCCGACGATCTGGACCAGCGCATTGGCGCGTACCCGGCCGCTCTGCCCGTCGCCGACGCGCACGGTGGCGGTGAACGCCGTGCCGGGTGGCGGCGCTTCGCCGAGCGCGCCGTCGCCGAAGCGCAGGAACAGATGCCGCCGGTTGCCGCCGATACCGTCCTCGGGCGCCGCCGCGAAGGCTCGGCCTGCTGCCGGCGTGCTCATCAGGTCTGCACGCGCGGTCCAGATATCGGCGACCTTGGCCATGCCCGGTCGGACGCCGGCCATGCGCACGCACAGGTTCGCCGCAGCCGGCTGGGGGGTGAGGCTCGCCTTGGCCGAGGGCACGAACAGCGCCGATTCCGTGATGTCCTGCGACCCGTCGAACGCCGCGGCGAAGCCGGGAGGCGGGGCGGCGGATACCGGGTCCTCCACTTCGATCATCGGGCGATAGGCGCGGCCGGCCGGCACCGTATCCGGGACCGGCGTCGCCGCCTGGGTACGGCCATGATCGGCGAGCCCGACATTGCCGTAGAGCTGCACCATGCCGGGCTGGTTCTGCACGGCGATGGTCATCGGCCGGGTCAGCGCATCCTCGGGGTGCCAGGTGATCACCGTGGCATAGGGCGGGTTGTTGCCATTGGGCAGCAGCTCGACCTTGAGCAGACGCACCACCTGCGCGCCGAAGGGCTGGGCGACGCCGGCAGGGGGAATCGTCTGGACGAAAGCGATCAGCTGGCCGGGAACGAGGCCGGTCTGGGGGGTGTTGAGCTGGGCCTGGATCGCCCCTTCCGGCAGCGTATAGGTCGTGGAGCGGGCGAGCGGGAAGCTCAGGTCGTTGCGCAGGATCGAGACCGGGATGTCGGTCATCGTCTCGAACACGGTGGTGCTTGCGGCGAGCTGCTGGTTCACCGGCAGATTCATCTTCACCACGCCGGGCTGCTGCGTCACCACCTGCAGCCCGCGTGGGATCACGCCATTACCCTTGACCGTGAAGACCAGGGCGGTGCGCGCGTTGCACCCGTCATTGACCGCATAGTCGCGCAGCCGGGCATGGCGGCGCAGCGAGAGGCGGTGGCGGGCGGTGGGGAGGTAGGATTCGGTTCCCGCAGCGTCCTGGCGGAAAGAGAGGTGATCGCCGGCATATGCGAGCGCTTCGATGATCGTCGTCATCGGATCGGCGGGATGATCGAGCGCCCAGGCGGAATCGTCGCGGACGATCTGCGCGACGCGCGAGCGCATCAGCGCAGTGAAGGCGGCATAGTCGCGGCCGAGATAGTTGATCGCGGCCTGGCCGGGCGGAGGCTGCACCGGCGTCTTCGGCGTGGCGATGTTCGCCCGGGACTCGGGCGCGAACCAGGTCGAGATGTCGCCGATGGTGAGCCGATAGGCCGGCGCGTCGGCGGCGGGATCGGCGGGCGGCGGGATCGCCTGGATGTGGAGCAGGCCGGAATCCGCGTCGAGCGTGTGGATGTGCACCACGTCGGCCGGCGTGCCGAACAGGTCCGCGATCGAGACGGTCAGGAGATCGAGCGCCGGTATCGGTGTGGTGACGGCGGCAGCGGACGGCGGCGGGGTAGGGGACGCGGCTTCGTCGGCGCCGGCATCGGGAACCACGTTTATGGCGATGTCCGGCAGCGCGGGCGGCGCGGGGAGCACCACCGCCTGGGGCACCTGCACGACCAGCTGAAGCGAGCCTGCGCTCTGCACCGAATGGACGACGGTGGGCCTGGTATCGTCCGCCATGGCTCAGGCGCCCGAGATCGAGACGCTGGGGCTGCCGCTGCTGCCCTGCGGGTTCAGGCTGTGGCCGGGCAACGGCACGGTGACCGAGGTGGCCGCCGCCGTCTGGCTGTGGGTGACGAAATAGGTGAGATCGACGGTCACCGACTCCCGGCCCATCGTCACGGTGAGCGTGTTGATCGAGATCGCGTCGCCGAGGAACTGGAGCAGCTTGCTGCGCACCAGCGTCTCCGCCGCGCTCGCCAGCGCCGCATCCATCCCGCCGAAGACGAGCTGCTTGAGCCCGCCGCCGAAATCGGGGCGGTTGACCCGCTCGCCCGGATTGGTCTCCAGCACGAGCAGGATCAGGTTCTGCACATAGACCGAGAGATCGGTCGTGGCGGTCTGGCCCGATCCGTCGATCTGATAGGGGAAGCTCAGATAGCCGGTCACCGTACGGCCTCCCGGACGCGCGCGCGGGCCGCTACAGCACCGTCAGGCCGCCCTCGTTGATCGTCACCTCGGGCTCGACGCCGTTCACCATCGCCGAGCCATGGGCGATGGTGAAGCCCTCCATCGTCACCGCCAGCGTGCCCGGCTCGGCGAGGATGTTGACCCCGGATTCGTTCATCGTGATGCGGATCTCGGCGAGGCTGATCACCACCCCGGTGCTCGATCCGCTGACCACCACCGGCACCGCCACGGCGGGATCGGTCACCGTCAGGGTGAAGCCGCCCTCGCCCGGCAGGTCGTTGAACAGCAGCTTGCCCGAGCTGGTCTGGATCATCCGCATCGTCGGCAGCTCGGCCTCGATCGGGCGTTCGCCCTCGCGCCAGAAGCAGCCCGACCAGATCGGATAGTCCGGGTCGCCGCCCTCGAACTCCACCCACAGGGCCGCGCCGACCGGGGGCATCATGTAGAAGCCCACCTGCATCCCGGCATAGGGGACGCAGGGCATCGCCCAGGCGCTCACCACCTCGCCCAGCACCATCGGCACCATCACCTGCAGCCGGCCGAGCATCAGCGGATCCTCGTTGTCCACGACGATCCCGCGATACTTGCCCCAGAACTGCTTCATCCATGCCTCCCCGGCTGCGCCCCGTGCTCATGGCACCACCACCGGAAGCAGTGGGTCGGTGCCGTCTCGCTCGAGCTTGAACGCCTGCTTGTACTCGTTCCGCTTGAGCTTGTGATGTACTTCCGAGACGCTCCAGTTGCCATCGAAGGTCGTGCCCGCGCCACGCACGCCGACCAGCCCGCCGGCCCGCAGGATCGAGCCATATTTCTCGACATTGAGCACGCCCTCCGCCTTGGCGACGGCGGTGGAGGACTTGTTCACCCGGCCCTGGGCAAAGCCCATCGCGCGGATCTCGTCAAAGCCGTCCGACCCGGTCGGCAGCTTCATGCCGAGCAGCGAGGAGATCGGGAACGGGCTCTTGAGCGCCAGCGGCGGGAGCAGCGTGGGTTCGAGCGCCATCACCGGCAGCGCCGGCGTTGCCTCGAGCGGGCCGGGGATCAGCCCGGAGACCTGGAAGGCGGCGCGCCCGTCCTGGGTGAAGGTCATCTGGTCGACATTGTTGAAGGTGTTGTTGCCGATGGTGAGTGCGGGCGCGGGGACGCCGACGCGCTTGGGCGGCCCCCAATAGGCGGTGTTGGTCATGGGCACCGCGCCCGGGCGCAGCGTGAAGACATAGCCGTAGCGGTTGGCCAGGTCGTAGAGATATTCGAGGTCGGTGCCGTGCTGGATCGGGGTGCGCTGGACGATCGTCGGGAAATCGGACTCCACCGGCGGGATCGTCTCGGGCACGATCGCGAAGCGCTCATACTCGGCGAGAATCTCGAGCACGATCATCTCGTCGTCCATGTCGGGATAGCCGCGGATCTTCTCGGTAAGGTCCATCGCGACGCTGAGATCCGCGCCGCTGATCACGATGCGGCTCTGGCTCGGGTCCCGGGCCGGATCGAGCCAGATGTCGGTGATCAGCCCGTCGATCAGCACCGTCGGCAGCGCCGCCTGCATCGCCATGATCAGCACGCGATTGCCCGGCGAGAAACGCCCGTCGGACAGCACCGAGACCTGCGTCCCGCTGCCATTGTCGGTGCGCTGCGCCCCGAAGCTGAGGCGGAACGCGGCCTGGCCGTCGGCGACTTCGGTCACCTCCGCATCGATCAGCAGATCGGCCATGGCCGGGCCGATCGGGGTCGGCTCCTCCTGGTTGCCCGCCATCACCGCAAGCTGGATGCCGACGGGGAAGCTCATGCGCTTTCCTCGAGATCGTCGGTCTGGTCGGTCGGCGCGGCGGCGGTGCCGCGGCGCGAGGCCTGGGGCTGGTCGAATGGATCGCCGCTCTGGCCGACCAGCGCAGGGACGATGATCTTGCGGCCCGGCGACGCGCAGAGCATCGCCGGATCACTCACATTGTTCGCCTCGAGCAGCATCCAGTAGAGCATCGGATCGCCGAGCAGCCGGGCCGAGACGTTGTCGAGCCGGTCGCCGGCCTGGATCGTGTAGGTGGTCTGCCGGTTGAAGCTGCTCGCCAGCGGAAGGAGCGTGCGCGCCAGATAGGGCACCGCGTCCTTGGCATCGGCCAGGCTCGGCTGGCCCGGCGTAGGGGTAGGCGACGGCGTGGGCGCGCTCGCCGCCGGGACGTGGCGGGTACGGGTGCGCACCAGCTTGCCCGGCGCCGCCTGGTCGATCTGCAGCGGATAGCGGGTGAGCCGGCGCCCAATCATGCAGACAGGGCTCCCGAGATGATGCTCGCGCCGCTCTGCACCGTGCCCAGCGCCGACATCAGCTCGCGCTCGGCGAGATTGGCGAGATAGAGGTAGAATCCGGTCTGGCTGGGCGAGAAATCCTGATAGGTCAGCACCTTCATGTCCATCGTCACATTGGCGTCGATCGGATTGAGGCGCGTGTCGTGCATCGTCTCGGTGACGCTGTAGCTGGTGATCTGGACGGGCAGCACGCGCTGCGGTCCCCAGACGAACACGGTGAGCGGCGATTCCGGCGGCACGATCTCGAGCATGCCGAGCGCCATCTGGGCGAGCCCCTGGACGATCGAGCTGGTCGTCGGGAACAGCATCATCTCCAGCGTGGCGAGCTGGGGATGGATGCCGAACATCATCGCGGTCGCGTCGTTGCTTTCCAGCTGATCGACCGCGCTGATCCGCGCGGTCATCTGGATCGTCTCCTTGGCGGGGCCGGCAAGCAAATTGGTGCCGGTGGGCGTGTCTCCGGTCTTCTCGAAGTCGGGGGCGAGCTGGCGGGTCAGCTCGGCGGGATTGTATTGCAGCACGATCAGCCGGGGCACGGGAATGGTGCCGCCCATGCTGATCAGCCCGGCCTTCAGGACATGGGGACTATTGGGATAGGGCGTCATTGCGTGCCTCCGCCGGCCCGCAGCTTCGCCTGGATCGCCTCGGCGATGGTGCGGCGGACATGGTCGCGCTGGGCGGCGTCGAGCCCGGCGAGCCGGTTGCGGATGCGCGGATCGCGGGCGATCGCGGCGTCCACCGCGGCGGCGAGATTGGCGGGCAGGCGGTTCATGCCGGCCAGTCCGCAAGCTCGCCGGCAGGCACGCGTCGGCGCTGCTTGGCATATTCGCTTTCGAGCGCGCGGGCGATGTGGCGCATCGATATGTCGCTTTCCTCCTCCGATGCGAGCATCGCGGCGTTGATCGAGACGACGCGGATCTGGCCGCCGGTGAGCGTCAGCCGCGCCAGCCGGTCCCAGTCGAGCGCGGATGCCGGTGCCGCGGCGGGGAAGGCGCCGCGCCAGATGCGCTGGCGCTCCTCGACCGAGGGAAATTCGAAGTGCAGGCTGAAGGCGAAGCGGCGGGCAAAGGCGTCGTCGATCGCATTGGCCAGGTTGGTGGTGAGGACGGCGATGCCGCGGAACGCCTCGATCCGCTGGAGCAGATAGCCGACCTCGAGATTGGCATAATGGTCGTGCGAATCCCGCACCTCGGTGCGGCGGCCAAACAGCACGTCCGCTTCGTCGAACAGCAGGATCGCGTCGGTCATGTCGGCGGCGTCGAACAGCGCGGCGAGGCGCTTCTCGGTCTCGCCGATATATTTGTCGACGATCCGCGACAGATCGACGCGGAACAGGTCGAGCGACAGGGTGTGGGCAAGCGCTTCCGCTGCCATCGTCTTGCCGGTGCCGCTGGGGCCGGCGAACAGCACGCTCATCCCCTGCGCGCCGCCGCCGGCGCCGGCAAAGCCCCATTCCTCCATCACCCTGGCGCGATTGCGCTGGCGGGCGATGATCTGGCCGAGCACCGCGCGGGCATTCTCGGGCAGGACGAGATTGTCCATGGTCATCCGCACCGGCACCGGATCGGCGAGGCCGCTCATCGCGTCGCGTACCTGATCGCGGAGCAGCGGCAGCATCTCGGCGAGGATCGCTTCCTGCGGGGCGGGGGCGGCGGTCTCCTCGGCCTTGGCGCGGGCGACGGCGGCGCAGCTCTCCAGCGTCGGCAGCGGCAGGCGGAAGCGCGCGGCGACGTCGCGCAGCTGCGGCGTGGCGTCCTGGCCCAGACCGGTGGCGAGATGGTCGGCGACCTCTTCGGGATCTGGCTTGGGCAGCGACACGCGGATCACGGCGCCGGGCGCGCGATCGGCGATCGACTGGCCGGCCGCGCCGATCAGGAACAGCGGCCCGCCGCCTTCGCCGATCAGCCGCGAGATCGCGCTGAGCTGGAACTCGCCGGGCGGCTCCTCGAACGAGACGAGCAGCGCGCCGCGCAGGGCGAGCCGGTCGCGCTGCCACAGGCGGAAGAAGCCGTCGCGCTCGGCCTCGGCGGTGAGGCGGGCGAGGGGAGGTGGAAGGGCAGGTAGCCGAGCGCCAGGGCGGCGCCCGCCGCGACGCCGAGCGCGCGCCGGCCGGGCTCGGCGGCGAGGTGGAGCGTGGCGTCGGTGCCCGAGGCATGGACCGTCCGCGCGAGCCGGCGGGCCAGCGCGGCATCGGCGGGCAGCTGCGGCGCGAGGTCGAGCGGGCGGACGATGTCGGCCAGCGCATCGTCGAGCACCGGCTGGCCGACGAGGAAGGACAGCACCGCATCGGGCATGGCGAAGCGCAGCTGGAGCCGGCTGCCGGGCTGGCTGCGCTCGACGGCGATCAGGTTCCAGAAGCGCAGCGGCGCGGAAGGGGCGAATGCCGCCTGGGACGCGCCTTCGAGATCGGCGAACACCGCGAGGGCGAGCAGCGAGGTGGGATAGGTGACCGCGGGGTCGCCCTGGGCGAGCGCGCAGAGATTGGCCATGTCCGGCGAGATCTCGAAGCCGGCGGCGAGCGCGACCACCGCCAGCTCGAACGGGGTGAGCGAGAACCAGCCGCCAAGCGCGTCGAGCGCCGAGCCTTCCGCCGGGGCGCCGAGCCCGGCCGCATGTGGCGCGGGCTGCTCGTAGCGCAGGCCGGTGCGCGAGCGCGAGCGGGCATAGTCCTCGAGCATCCGCTCGACTGCGGTGACGGCCTCCTGGAGGCGCGTGACGTGGAGCGTGGGGTCGGCCATCAGCTCGCCTTCACGGTGACGAGAGGGCCGGTATAGAGGCCGTCCTTCCAGTCGAGCAGGCTGGCGACGCCGTCGATCTCGACGCTGACCAGATAGTCGCCTGCCGCCACCCCGGCGAGAGGTGCTGCCAGTGCCGTGCCGGGCGCGGTGCGCGGCAGGCAGGGGAGTTTGTAGGAGGTCGCCTTGGCCCCCCGGGCGAAGAGCAGGGCGATGGCGCTCGCTTGGGCGGGCACCGGCAGCGCCATGGCGAGATCGAGCTGCTTGCCGTCGGTGCTGACGGCCGGCGCGGTGGCGAAGCCGGGGACGATGTTGGTGGCGAAGACGGGCGATTCCGCAGTGATGCTCTTGTCCGGCCCGAGCTTGACCAGCTTGACGGTGAGGCTCCCGGTGGCGAGCGGCGCGGCCTGGGCGCTGGTCAGCGGCACGAGCAAGGCGGCATAGCCTTGGGCGTCGAAGCCCCGGGCCACCTCGGTCGCTGGGATGCCGTTGAGCAGCACCGACAGGCCCGGCTGGGCGGGATCGGGGATGCGCACGGCCAGCGTGCCGCCGCCGGTGATCGGCAGGTCGGGATCGGCGGCATTGACGACATCGGTGATCGCGATCGCGCGGGAAGGGATCGCGCGCAGCCCGATGCGGCGCACAGGCAGCACCGGCTCGACCTGGAGCTTGTACTCGATCGCGATCGGGGTGGCGGTGTAGAGCTGGGTGAGCTGATAGGGGACGTTGACGAACTCGGACCAGAGCCGCGCCATCGCGTCCGGCGCCATGTTGAGCGGAGTGACGACGATCTCCTCGCGCGGCAGCTCCTGGTCGCCGCTGCCGGCCAGCCAGGGGGTGGTCGCCACCGCCGAGCGCAGCATGTCGCGCGGAACATAGGGCTCGGCATTCAGGCCGCCGGCGACAAGCCCGAGCAGGCGCTGGGGATCGAGCCGGCTGTCGTCGCCGAAGAAGGTGATCATGTAATCGAGGTCGAGCTTGAGCACCGGCGAGTTCCTCGCCTGGCCGAGGGGGCCGCGGGTCGGCAGGTCGTTGTTCGAGACGAAACCGTTGCGAGTGGTGCGGAACAGATAGAGGTTCACGAACGGATCGCCGGTGCGCAGCGCGTCCGAGCCGGGGTTGAGCGTGGTCACGCGCGCGCCGGGGACGGCGTCGCCGATGAACATGTGCAGCCGGTCCGCGATCGCGACGGTGCAGGCGGCGATCGAGAAGCTCGAATTCATGCGTCCGGCCCCCCGCGCGGCTTGGCCTTGAGCGGCGGCGGTTGCGGGCGCGACGACGAAGTGCGCGGACGCGGCAGGTCGATCTGGATGCGGCCGATATCGATGCGGATGTCGCCCGAGGGCTGGGCGGGGCGCCTGGGCTCTGGGGCGGGGGTGCGGGCGGGGGTGACCTCCGCCGCTACCGGGCGGGGAGTGAAGGCGGGGGCGGCTGTAGGCTGGGCGGGCGTCGTGCGAGTTGGTGCGGGATCGGCCGAGGCGGCGGCGCTGTGCCGCGCCGTGCGGGTTTCGGGCGAGCGGGAGGCGGTGATGCGAGGCGGGATGCCGGGCTCACCGCTCCTGAGGGGGGATGGACTTGCTGGCCGAGCGCTTGGTCCTTGCGCCGACGCCGCCATGGGTGTGGTGGCAGGGCGCGTGGAGGCGGCCGTGGCGACCGAAACAGGCAGCGTTGAGGATGGCGCCGGCGCGATGGGTGCGGGCCGTGTCGAGGCCGTAGGCGAAGCAATCGGCGAGGGCTGTGGGGAGGACCTTGCCGGCGAGGCGGTTTCGGACCGCTCCGTGGCGTGTGGGGGCCGGGTTGGCGAAGCTTGTCCTGGGGCATCGATCGGTGCCGCGGGCATCGGTGAGGCTACTACTGGTGATGCTGCCAGCGGGGTTGTCCGGGCCTGGGGGCTGGGAACGGCAGTCGCGCGGCGCTGCGTGACCGGCGCGGGTGCTGCTGCCGCGCCGGTTTCGGGGGCGCCCGCGATGCCGATCTCCCGGGACCTGAGGGGCGGCTGCGCGGTATGCGGAGCTGTGGCGCGGGCGGCGACTGGCGTTTCGGCCGTCCGTGCGGCGGTTTCGGTTCGGGGGAACGCGAGAGGGGCAGACGCCGGCGGGGAGGAGATGGGGGCCTGCCGTTCGGTTTCGCTCCGGCTGACAAGGGTTTCTGCACGGGCAGGCGTGGGGGCCGGCTGTTGCGCGACTTCTCCTCGCGCTGGGGGCAGCGAGGTCCGGTGAGGCTCGGTTGTCGGGGCGGGTTCCACCTGGCTTTCGATCCCTGTTGGCGGGATCATGGCTTCCAGCCCTCGCTCGCGCCGGTTCGGCCTTGCAGAAGGCGGCTGCGGCGGGGAGGAATCGAGCAAGGCCGACACAGGCGGCGGCACCGGGGCTGCCGCCTCGATGCTCGGCTGCGTCTCCGGCACCCGGTTGGCGGATAAAGGCGCGCGCGCTTCGGGCGCGTGGGACGATGCTGGGGCGGAGGGCTGAACCGCGAGTGGCGAGGCCGGCGTGGCGCGCACCTCCTGTGGCCTAGCCATGCGGCCCGCAAGGGAAGCCGCGGCACGGGCTTCTGCTGCGGGGCCCGTTGCCGAGATTGCCTTGCGCTGCACTACGGGGGTGCTCGTGGCTCGGGAGGAGATGCCGGCGATGGGTGCCGGTGCGGGATTGAGGGGGGCTGGTGTGCCCGTGCGCGGCCCTCCTTCGGCTTGGGGTGAGGCAGGAGCAGGGGGAAGTGGGGACACCGTGCCGTTACCGCCGTCGCCGGAGGACAAGTCGCTGGTGGGGGCGGTAGCCAGTGGTTGCTGGTTCGCCATCTCCGCCTGAGCGGACGGCGGGCCGAGCTGTGTCTCCGCGCCTGCGCTTCCGCGTGGCCGATTTTCTCGTGCTTCGTTCCGCCGCCGCGAAGGGCGGGGTGCAGGCGCGGAAATGCTATCGACCGGAGGCTTATCGTCCGACGGATCGATGGCCGACACCTGCTCCACCGGCGCCGGCTCGCGCTGGGCGACTACTTCCGTGCGCGCCGAAGCGACTGCCGCGGGCCCTGCCGCTGCAGTCGGTCTCGGACTGCGTGCCTGGGGCGGAGCAGGCGTGGACGGAGGCGATGCTTCCACGGCATCTCTCGCCATGGCATCGGATACCTCCGGCAGGGCACCCGGATCCGCGAACCCCGCTCCATCCCGAGCGACGGCGCCAGCAACCGGTGGCGACCGGTGTGCGTCCGGTCGGGCAAGCGCCTCCGCCAGCGGATCGCCGGCATGGGCGGGAGGTGCGGCGGGGCTGGTGACCAGTTCCTCGCCCGGCCAGGCCTCCTGATAGTCCGCGACCGGCGCGAAGCGGTAGCCGATGCGGCGGCCGAGCACGACCGGGCTCTCCTGCGCACGCGCCGCCAGCCGGGCGAGCATGTCGCTCATTGCTGGAGCCGCGCGAGATAGGCCCGGCGGCGTTCCTGGCCGAGCGCGAGGATCGCGTCCTCGCTCCAGTGATAGGCCTGGGCCAGCAGGTGGATCTCGTCGAGCAGCGCGTCCGCCGCGCCCTCGATCTCGCCGGCCAGCACGCCGGCGATGTCGACCGGCGCGTCCCATTCGAGTTCGCATTCGGGGCAGTGGAGCGCGACGAACGGATCGCCCGCCGGATCGATCTCGGCCATCGCCGCCGCGACGGCGTCGATCTCCGCTTCCTCGAGCCAGGGCGGCACTTCGGCGCCGGCCAGCGGCACCAGGCAACGGCGGGCGAGCTCGGCGCGCGCCTCTTCCATGTCGGGGATCCAGCCGATCGCGACCAGGTCGGCGCTGTCCGCGGGGCGCACCGCGAAGCGCTCGCCATCGATCGCGATCTCCTGCAGGCGGGCCGGCGCCTGCGCCTGGATCGCCAGTAGCGCGTCGGAGGTCGTCTCGACGTCGAGCCGTGCCTCGCAGCGCGGGCATTTCGCGCTGAGCTCGATCCGCTCGCCGAACATCGTCCGGCGCAGCGCGACGATCGCCGCGTCGCGCGCGCCGATGGGCAGAGTCGCACAGTCGCCGAAAGACTGGCCCGGCATGCCGAGCGCCGCCAGGTACACACCCTTCTCGGCCGCCGAACGGCCTCGGCAGGCCGAGGCGGCGTCCAGCAGCTCTCCGGCGGTCAGCGGATGCAGCGCCATGATCAATAGCTGGGCGGCGGCGGGACCTTGACGCTGGCATCACGCTCCCAGCCCTCGTTCTGCAGAACGAGCGTCTGGATCGCCACGGCGTTCGAGCTCGAATCGAGCTCGGGCATCGCGGTGTATTCAGAGGGCCAGCAATTGTAGATGTTGTACGCGTACACCAGCTGCCCCGCAGCGTTGTAGAATTCGAGCGTGATGTTCCGGCGGAAATTGGCGAGCGAGCTCTCCATTCCCTGGCCGGCGCGATAGTTCCACACCTGGCTCGCCCAGGTCTCGAACTCGAGGTCCTGGGTCATGCCGCGCTCGAGCGTGATCGGTTCGAACTTGGTTTGGCCGGGGAGGATACGGTTCGTGCTCGGGTCGCCGCCCTCGCGGAAGGGAGTCGCCTCGGTACTGCGCTTCAACGCGCTGCACTTGCTCAGGCCGGCGACATACTTGCCCTGCCATTTGATGCGGAACTTGAAATTGAGATACGGGTCGGGCGACTGGCTTGTCGACGAGACGCTGGGCATGGGTCGCTATCCTAGCTCGAAGACTGTCCGGCCATCTGCTGCAAGCTGATGACGACGAATTCCGCGGGTCTGACCGGGGCGAACAGGATCAGGACGTTGACGATCCCGTTGTCCATGTCCTCCGGGGTCGTGGTCGATTCATCGCAGATCACCTGATAGGCCTGCGAAGGCGTGGCGCCGACAAAGGCGCCCTGCAGGTAGAGCGGATGCAGGAAGGCATTCACGCTCAGCCGGATCTGCGCCCAGAGCGCCGCGTCGTTGGGCTCGAACACTACCCATTGCAGCCCCTGGATCAGGCTCTGCTCGAGATAGAGGGTCAGCCGGCGGACCGAGATGTACTTCCAGTCATCGTCCGCGACATTCGCGGCGGCGAGCGTGCGCGCGCCCCAGGAGATGTTGTCGTAGATCGGGAAGGTGCGCAGCGCGTTGATGCCCAGCGGATTGAGCTGGCCATTCTCCTGGTCGTTCATGACGTAGGAGAGCTGCTGCACCCCGGCGAGCGGTGCGGTGATCCCGGCCGGCGCCTTCCACACCCCGCGATTGACGTCGGTGAGCGCATAGACGCCCGCCATCGTGCCGCTGCCGCCCAGGTTGAGCAGCTGGGTGGAGAAGGGCGTGGGGATCTGGATCGACGGCCAATAGGTGGAGGCGCTGATGATGCCCGTGCCGAAGGTGCCTGGCGTGCTCGTCGCCCATTGCACCGCGCTCGGCGTGCTGTTCACCGTCAGCGGCATGTCGAGGATCGCGAACGCCTTGCGCTGGAGCGCATAGTTGAGCGTCGACGTCGCCGAGGTGAGATAGTCCGACGTGGTCATGTTGGCCATGTCGGGCACCAGGATCAGATTCACGATCTGCATCGCGTCGAGCGAGAAGATGCCGGAGCGGTTGGTCGAGTTGCCGGCGATGTCGAAGCCGCTGGGCGGCTGGCCGTCGGGATATTTGGGCGGGGTCGTCGTCGCCGGCGGAACCAGCTGCTGGGCCTGGTAATTGACCGACTGGACGGTGAACAGCGTGGTCGGATTGCTCGACACGCTGACCAGATAATTGGCGAAGCCCGGATCGGGCACCCAGACCTGGATGAGCTGCGCCTGCGCCCCGGTCGCCGAGGCGAAGGGGGAGAGGCAGGCGCGGACCTGGGCGCTGGCCAGGCTCGGATAACCCATTGTGCCCGCCGCGCTCGCCAGGGCGCTCTGGATCGCCGCGATCATGTCGCCGACGGTCTGGACCGAGAAGTTCGCGGTCAGCGTGAAGGTCTGGGGCGCCGGCGGCTTGGTCGGATCCGATCCCGGCGCCTGCACCGTCACGGTCAGCCCGGTGACGGTGACCGTGCTCTTGGGCGCGGTGAAGTTGAGGATCGTGCCGCTGGCGAACGGTACCAGCACCGAGGGCGTCGCGGTGAGCGCGGGCACCGCCAGCAGCGCGCTGTTCTGATTGCCCGACTGCATCACCTCGACCAGCGAGTTGGTCTGGTTGATGTCGAGCGTGACCGCGGGCAGGCTCTGCGTCTGGACGACGCTGTAGCTGCTGCTCGACGAATTGCTGTTGCTGGTGATCGAGTAGAGCGTTGCCGCCATGTTGAACGTGTTCGGCCGGTTGGTCATGTAATCGACCGTGACGAACACGTTCTCGCCCCAGGTGCCCGGGTTCTGCGAGTCGATCGCTACCAGATTGGTGCCAGTTGTCGGGGTGAGCCCTTTGCCGCCACCGCCGCCACCGCTACTACCGGAGGGAGGAAGCGCACCCACAAGCTCGGTCTGCGGCTGCACCGGTGGTGAAGAACTGGCGCAGACACGGCTGATCCAGGCTTCGGTGCCGCCATTTAGAAAGAATTGCGATACCTGGAAGCTGGTGGTGCTGCTGGCGTCAAGGCCACCAAAAACGCGCTGGAAATCGCCAAAGTTCAAGCATTGAACCGGAGTATTCATGGGTCCGCGAGTCAAATAGCCGACAAAAGCCGTTACTGATGTCGCTACCCCCGAAATGGTGTGAGTTCCGCTTGGGAGTTCTTGGACGTATACGCCGGGATACGTTAGCTGAAGCGCCATTTGACTCTCCGTCCCGGACGATGGGTTCGTCGGGGATTCCCCGTGTCGAAGTTTAGGTCTTGCTGATGTCCAACGTTGTGCTTGACGATGCGCGGGTGCGTCAATAGCATAATTTTATATCGACTCCATTTGCTTGATCTCGTTTCTTGACAGAAACAGGGATTACGTTCGGCTAACCATTTTCTGTAGGGTGGGGAGGGCGTTGACCATGGCGGCCGAGAACAGCGCTTCGTTGCAGCACGCACTCGATCTCACCTTTTACGACCTGCCTTCCTCCGCCTCGATCCGGCTCGAATTTCCGATCGAGACCGGGGCGGTGATCCCGGTGCTGGTGGCGACCCCGTCGGTGCGCCTGGGGGCGAGCTATGGCGGCGGGGAGATGGTGATCCGCGGCCTGTCGATCCAGCCGCGCCGGATCGAGTTCGACATCGAGAATGCACCCGCCACGCTGCCGCTGCTCGTCCACGTGCTGTGCAGCGCCCCGTTCCTCCATGGCTGGCTGCAGGTGCCGGGCAATGTGCAGGCCTCGATCGCAACCGCTGCCCAGCGCATCCGCTTCGTCGGCCCAGGCTATTGGGCGGTGCCGCTGATCCAGCCCGAAGGCGACGGCAAGCCGGCGGCCAAGCCTGCCGCGCCGGCACCGGCGCCTGCGCCTGCGCCTTCGTCCGCCCCGACCCCGACGCCTTCGACCAGCAAGCCGAGCCCCAGCCCGAGCCCGAAACCGTCGCCCACGCCGGCCCCCGAGCCCAAGGCCGCGACGCCGACCCCGACGCCCGATGCGAGGTCTCCCACGCCTACGCCGGCGAGGTGAGCGCGGCCGCTACCCAGGATCCCTGAACAGACTCCGCGGGGGGGCGATCCGTGGACCGAAGTCTCAAAACCATCGCCACATCATTTGAAAAGGAACGTGTCATGACGAGCCCGATCACGATCAATTTCCAGAACGCCACCCTGACGACGACGACCTCGCAGATCATCGTCGGCGCCGGCACCTTCGCGCTCGACACCAGCAGCGCGCTGTCGATGTCGGGCACGATCAGCTTCTCGTCGCTCTACATCACGTCGGGCGCGATCAACTTCAACGTCGAGTCGGGCACGCAGTTCACCGCTGCGATCGTGGCGCCGGTCACCGCGCCGGGCGGCGCGCCGACGCTGGAGGTCACCAACTTCGCCGGCACCGTCACCGTGACCTGGCCGACCTCGACCGGCCTGCAGACCCAGACGATGATGTCGGGCGACCAGATCACGCTGAACGGCTTCACCGGCTAAGCCTCGGCCTGACCTCGAATCCAGGAGACCCCCCGGTGTTTGCGCTAGTGACGATAGACTTCGCCGGGGGTGTCGCCATGAACAACCTGGTCCAGATCCAGATCGGCAAGGCGCTGATCGCGCTCGAGGCCAGCCGGGGCGTGACGACCACGGTCGCCGCCTTTCCCAACCTGTCCGTCTCCGGCGAGGAGGTGGGCGTCGCCACGGTGAGCGGCGGCGTGTTCGAGGGCACGCTGGCGCTGGTGCTGGCCTGTGACGGGCAGACCGATCCGGTGGTCACGCTCAAGAATCTCGTGCCCGGGCCGGGCGGCAACCCGACGACGATCACCTGGCCCTGCGCGACGATGCCGCAGACCCAGGTGCTGATGCCCGACAATCCGCTGACGCTCAGCGGCATCGTCGCCAACTAGGCGCGGCCGCGATGCCGCAACTCGTCAGCCTGGGCGCCGTGCTTTCCTGCGACTTCGGCGCCGCGCCGATGCCGATGATCGTCCCGCCCGAAGTGCCGGTGCTCACCGACATGCTGCCCGCGGCGACGATCATGGACTTCGTGCCGCTCGAGAACATCCCCAGCTTCGGCCTGTGCTCGAGCTTGGCCAATCCGGAGGTCGCGGCGGCGACCATATTGGCGGAAGGCGTGCTGACGCCGATGCCCTGCATCCCTGTGACGACCTCGCCCTGGTTCCCTGGTGCGCCGGAAGTGCTGCTGGAGGGCATGCCGGCGCTGTGCATGGGCTCGATGTGCCTGTGCGACTGGCTGGGCGAGATCACCATCGACGAGCCCGGCCAGGAAAGCGCGATGACCGACATCTGAGTGCGACGCCTTTCTCGACGTCTATTCTTATTTATCTTATGAATGCGGTGGGGCGTGAAATGTCACCCCCATGGTTCAGCAAGGATGGGAAGGATCATGATGCCGAGAAACCAAGGGCGCAGGGCCGCGCGCCGGCTCGTGCTGGCGAGTCTGTTGATGGGGGCGGGGCTGGGCGGGATGCCTGCGCTGGCCCAGACCAAGGCGACGCCGCCGGCCGCAGTGCCGCCAGGCGCGCCCGAGACCCCCTATGTCGATCCCGACAAGGCCTATCTGTTCGCCCATATGACCAGCGAGCATTACGGCGTGCTCTATTATGCGGTGAGCATCGACGGGCTGCACTGGCGCGCGCTCAACGGTGGCCAGCCGGTGTCGCAAGACTATCACGGCCATGCCTCGATCGCGAAGGGGCCGGACGGGCGCTACTATCTGGTCGGCAACAAGAGCGACGGCGACAGGCTGATCCGCTTCTGGAGCTCGACCGACCTGATCCACTGGACGCCCTACGGCACCTATGAGCCCAAGCTGTCCAACATTCCGGGCCTGCCCAATGCGCTGCAGCGGATCGGCGCGCCCAAGCTCTATTTCGATGCGCCTTCGGGCAATTTCCTGCTGACCTGGCACACGCCGACCGTGCCAGGCGTGCCCGACGATCCCGAGCGCTACTGGGCGAGCCAGCGGACGCTCTATGTCCAGTCCAAGGACCTGAAGACCTTCGCCGCGCCGCCCAAACGGCTGTTCAACTGGGATATGGCGACAATCGACACGTTCGTGCGGCCCAATGACGACGGCAAGGGCTATTGCGCGATCATCAAGGACGAGCGCTATCCCTCGTACAACTGGACGACGGGCAAGACGGTGCGGATCAGCTGCGGGCCCACGCTGCTCGGGCCGTATCCCGAGCCGGGCGCGCCGATCAGCCCGAACTTCCGCGAGGCGCCTACGCTGATCCGCGCGCCGAACGGGCAGGACTGGCTGATGTATTACGAGCAATATGCCGGGGCGAGCTATGGCCTGTCCAAGGCGCCGCGGCTCGAGGGACCGTGGTACCAGGTCTCTGGCAACAGCCGCGTGCCCGAATGGGATCGTTTCTCGATGCCCGAGGGGTTCCGCCACGGCTCGATGATCGAGATCAGCCGCAAGGAATATGACGCGATCGTCGCGGCTTTTCCCGAACGCAAATAGATAAAAAAACACCCCCGGGCGGCGGTGCCGTCCGGGGGTAGTCAGGGATCGGTTTCCCCGGATCAGTTGTAGAGCGTCACCTGGGTGGTGACGGTCGACTTGATCGCAGCATTGGTGGTGTCGGTCGCCGTGATCGTCGCGGTGTACTTGGTCGGGAGCGGCGGCGAGACGATCGCGCCGGCGCTGTCCCCTCTGCTGGCATTGCCGCACCCGGTCAGTGCCAGGATCGCAGCGAGCGACAGCACGCCGACCGCACTGCGAAGCGCCGAGAAGAGCAGCATCAGCGGCGCGGCGCCGACAAGCGCCAGGGCAGGCAGGCTGGCGAAGCCGAAGCCCGAGCCGCCGCCCGAGGACGATGCCGAGGCCGTGCTGGTGCCCGAGCGCAGCGTCAGCTTCGCCGTCTGCGCCGCCGTGCCGGTGAAGGTCAGCGTGTCGCGGTCGAAGCTCGCGCTGCCGTTGAAGCCCGGGATCGAGACGGTGAGCTTCAGCGTGCCGAGATAGCCGCCATTGGGGCTGACGGTGACGTTGCCGCTCGCGCTCTGGTTGAGCGAGACGCCGATCGCGTCGGCGCTCAGCGCCAGGGTCGGCGAGGAGGCATAGGTCGGCACCTTGCCGAAATAGACGCGGCAGACATTGGATGCGTCATAGTCGGTGGTCAGGCCGAACAGCGTCGTGCCGCCGGCGAGCGGCAGGAGCGGCGGTGAATAGTTCTGGCAGACATTGCTGGTGCCGGTGAGCCCAGCGATGGGGGCGGGGGCCGTCATCGTCTTCCACTTGCCGCTGCCATCGGCGGTGTCGTTGTAGAACACGACATTGCCGTTGCCCGAGCCGATGCCGGTGGCGCCGCTCTCGATCTGTCCGATCAGGAAGATACGGCCGTTGGGCAGGCCGGGGACGGGCGCCCAGGCGACGGTGGGCGTGTGGAGGAACCAGTGGCCGTCCTCGCTCTCGACCCGGGCGCCGACGCTGCCGGCCGGGGTCCAGTCGATGCCGTTGGGCGAGGTCTTGTAGAAGACGGTGCAGCCGGCGGGGCCGCACAGCTCGAAGGTCATGAAATAGCGGCCGCTGGGCAGCTTGCGGACCACGGCCATGCCCGGGCGATCGGCCTGGAGGCCGCTGGCCACGGTGCGGACCGGGGCGCTCCAGTTGATCCCGTCGGTCGAGGTGACCTGCTGGAGCATCTGCGAGAAGCCGGGGATGGTCTCGTCCGAATAGAAGCAGACCAGCGCGCCATTGGCGGCGATGGTGAATTCGGGCTCCCACAGGCCGCCGGCCGAACGGTTCACCGTGCCGGTGGCGCAGTTGGAGAGATAGGACCAGGTCGCGCCGCGATCGGTGCTCTTGTAGATGCGGAGCTGCATCGGCTGGGCCGGGGTGTCACCGCCCACCGAGCCGGCCCAGAGCAGGGTGCCGGCCGAGAGCGCGCCGACCGTCTGGGGCAGCTCGTAGAGCGTGCCGCAGCACAGGCCGCGGCCGAAGAGCGGGTCGGTGATCGTGCCGATCTGGCTGAACGTCGTGCCATTGTCGTCGCTGGCGTAGATCGGCTGGATGCCGCTGCCGCCGGTGAACGTGGTGAAGCTGACGACGATGCGGCCGTTGTTCGCCGGAGTCGCATTGTGACTGAGCTGGACGGCGCGCGGGTACATGCCCTGGGCGAGCATGGTGCGCTGGGCAAGCGCGGGCGTGGCCCAGCCGGCGGTAAGGAACGCGAATATACACAGGAGTCGCGGCAGCAAGCCGCGCAGCAATGACCTCATCGGTTTTCTCCCCTTCTACCCGGCTTGGGCCGGCGCTGTTGGTTCCGCGCATCGGGGTGGAGGTCGGCCGCCCTGGATCGCGCGGCCGACTAACTGCGCCACATTCCTGCAGGCGTCAATAAATATGATGAATAGGATATAACGGTGTAATCCGTTCTTTAGCCCATTTATCACCCTGTAGCCGGTCGCGAGGGAGTGTGGCGGCGGCGCCACAGGTGAGCGGGTCGTCCACCACGTCCTTCAAAAGGGGCTTGTGGGGCGTCCATTGGTCCGCTAGTTCTGAATGATAATATTAATGAGGGCACGCTGCGCTAGTGCCCGCCAATCGGGAGGGAGATCTGATGAAGCGTCGTTCTATTGCCCTGAAGTCCGCCACTGCGATCGCGCTGATCCTGTGCGCCGCGCCTGCCTTTGCGCAGGACACGGCCGGCCAGGCCGCGCCGCAGGCGGATGCATCGCAGGATGAGGGTGAGATCATCGTCACCGGCCAGCGCGCCAGCCTGGGCGCCGCCGCGAAGATCAAGCAGAACTCGGCCAATGTGGTCGACTCGATCGTCGCTGACGATATCGGCAAGTTCCCCGACCGCACCGTCGCGGGCGCGCTGCAGCGCGTGCCGGGCGTGCAGGTCACCGTGGGCGACAACAACGAGATCGTCGCGCCGATCATCCGCGGCCTGGGCGACATCCTCACCACGCTCGACGGCCGCGAGATCTTCACCGGCGTCGGCCGCGGCTTCGCCTATCAGGACCTGCCGGCCGAAGCGCTGGCCGGCGCCGATGTCTACAAGACCAGCTCGGCAAACCTGATCGAGGGCGGCGTGGTCGGCGTGATCGACCTGCGCCTGCACAAGCCGTTCGACTTCAACGGCTTCACCGTCGCTGCCAATGCTCGCGGCATCTATTCGAAGAACACCAACGAAGTCACGCCGATCGCCGGCCTGCTCGTCTCGGATCGCTGGGACACCGGCATCGGGGAGATCGGCGCGCTGCTCGACGTTTCCTATGCGAGCACCGACTTCAACCGGCCGATCGCGTTCAACTGCGACTATCGCAGCGGCAATCACGGGCCGAACCCGGTTGCCGGCGGCTCTGGCGGCCTGGCGGCACCGACCTGCGTCGGCGGCCTGAACAGCGAAGGCAATTATCGCCGCATCCAGACCAACGCCGCGGTGCAGTGGAAGGTCTCGCCGGAGTTCCAGCTCGACCTGACCGGCCTCTACACCAGCTATGTCTCGAAATGGGCGAGCATCTTCCTGATCGACGACCTGTTCGGCGGGCCGTTCAGCAACGTCCAGGCGACGGGCGACTGCAACGCCTATGACGTGGGCGCCGACGGTTTTTACGCCAATCCCTATCAGGCGAATGGCACCCCCAATCCGGCCGTGCATCGCGAGACCCTGTGCACCGCCAAGAGCTTCACGGTGGGCAGCCATGGCGGCTTCACCAGCACCCAGGCGCATAACGACCGCACCGACCTCTACCTGATCGCGGTTGGCGGTAAGTACCGGACCGGCGCGCTCACGCTGAATGCCGACATCTCGTACCAGAGCTCGAACATCCGCAAGCAGAACTTCATCCTGGACACGCTGAAGGTTGGCGGCGGCATGGTCAGCACCGTTACCAATCTCAATGACGATGGCGGCACCGTCTATTCGTCGCCGGGGCTGAGCAACCCGACCAATTTCGGTCTTTCGCCGCTCAACCAGGATACGATTCGCGACAAGGGCAGCGCATTCGCCGCCAAGTTCGACGGCAAGTACGAGGTCGGCTCGATCCTCAAGGAGATTCAGTTCGGCGCTCGCTATGCAGATCACAAGGCCGACCACCAGCAGGCCGTGCTCGGCACCTGCGGCACGGTCTGCGGGACACTGATCACCGCCGTTCCGTTCCTGCCGGCCGGATTCATGATCCACAGCTCGGGCATTCCGACCGTGAACAACGGCCTGGGCGTCGTCGCGCCGGACCAGGACATGCTGCGCGATCCGACCATCCAGAACCAGCTGCGCAAGCTCTATGGCCTGGCTGAGGGTTGGCCCGCCTTCCAGCCGGAACGCGCCTTCGGCGCCCAGGAGAAGACGCTCTCCGGCTATGTCCAGCTGGCCTATGACATCCCGCTCGGCGGCGCGCTGTCGATCGACGGTCTCGTCGGTGCGCGCTACACCCACACCAGCCGCGACATCAACGGCGCTGCGCTGGTGACGCCGGCGGCAACGCCGGCCAACCCGACGCCGGCACCGGTGCTGACGCCGTACAGCGCCTCGACCGACGACAACGACTTCATGCCCAATGCCAGCGCCCGCATCCGCTTCGGCGGCGGCCTGCAGGCGCGCTTCAGCTACGCCAAAGCCATTTCACGTCCGGACTTCGGCTCGCTCAATCCGGGCCTGAGCTACCTGATCTCGACCAACATCCTGATCCTGCCGGCAGGCAGCGGCGGCAATCCGAATCTGAAGCCGCAAAAGTCTGACAGCTTCGATGCCACGCTCGAATATTATTTCGGCCGCGACAGCTATGTCTCGGTGGCGGGTTATTACAAGAACATCACCGATCGCGTGATCAGCCAGAGCCAGGTCGAGACGATCAACGGCTTCGACTACAATATCACCCGTCCGCGCAACGTCGGCGAGGTGACCTTGAAGGGCATCGAGGTCGCTGGCCAGGCGTTCTTCGACTTCCTGCCAGGCCCGCTCAGCGGCCTGGGCATGATGGCGAATTTCACGCTCGCCGACAGCGAGGTCAAGGAGGACGACAATTCGCTCCTGCTCGGCCAGGCGATCGGTGGCGTGTCGAAGTACAACTATACGGTCGGCGCGCTCTACGAGAAGTACGGCGTCACCGGTCGCGTGGTCTACACCCACCGCTCGAGCTACTATGATGCGATCTATGGCGGCACCACGATCCGCCCGGCCACCGGCCCGGTCACGTCGCTTCAGTCCGATCCGCTGGTGCTCAACATGGTGCGTCCGGGCGGCCGCCTCGACGCCAGCCTGGGCTTCGAGGTCGCCAAGGGCATCACGCTGAGCGTGGACGCCACCAACATCACCAAGAACAATTATCGCAGCTATTATGGCCGCCCGGAATTCCCGCGCGACCGTCGCTTCGACGACACCACCTATTCGGTGGGCGTCTCGGCGAAGTTCTGATCCTGGTCGAAGCCGGCCCCGTGCCGGCTTCCCTGAGCAAGAGGCCGCATCCGCCATGCGCGGGTGCGGCCTCTTTGCGTCGTCCGCAGTGATCCCGGCAATATGGTGGAACTTCCCGTTGCGCCGGATTTTGAAGTGCGAGAGATTGCGCGCGGCTATTGGGGCGCGGCTGCGGGATTCCCGCCATCCAGAACAAATGTCACGGCAATGTCCGGTGCAGCGTAAATGGCAATTTGCGTGCAGGGCCATGGACTTGCCAGGAGGATCTTCGTTTCGGGCGCTGCCTCGCGTCCGTGCGTCGGTGTGCATCTGAACGGCTGGAGCCGGCCATTCGGCTCGACCATCGAGGGGGACGGACATGGCAGAGATCAGGCTGAAGGTTTGCTCCAATGCGGACGATGTGCATCTCGTCTGGAACCATGACGACGATATCCCGGGCTGCCTGGGCTTCGCGATCCAGTGCAGGCGCGGCGACGGCGATCCGGCCTATCTCTCCAACCGTGTCGGCTTCGAGGATGACGAGGAGACGGGTGACGATGGCGAGCAGCTGGTCTCCAGGTCGTCACGGATCTGGCCGTTCCAGCGCTATGACTGGACCGATCATGCCGCGGATCTCGGCGATACCATCGCCTATCGTGTCGTCGCGCGTGTGCTGGGCGATGACGGCAAGCTGCATGACGGCCCCGCCAGCGAATGGTCGCCCATGCTGACCCTGAGCGCGGATTGCGGCGACGGCGTCAGCGTCCATTTCAACCGCGGCTATGTGCTGTCGCAGTTCATGGCGCGCTACATGAAGCGCAAGCACATCACGCTGGCCCAGCTCAAGGCGACTGCGGTGGTGGTCAGCGCCAATGTCGATCGCGAGGCGCGGGCGTTTCTGGGCGGCACGCTGCGCGAATGCATGCTGGCGATGATGAAGGCGGTGGAGGACGATCCCACGCTCGAGCTCCATGCCGCGCTCTACGAACTCGGCGACGCCGAGCTGATCGACGGGCTGGTCGCGATCGGGGGCCGTGCGCATGTGGTGCTGGCCAATGGCAGCGTCGACGTGCAGGGCGACGACCAGAACGAGAAGGGGCGCAAGCGGCTCAAGGACGCGCACTGCGTGGTCCATGACCGGTTCCTGTCGCCGGCGGCGCTCGGCCACAACAAGTTCGTCGTCATCGGGCAGCGGACGGGCACCGCATTCGCGCCGCAAAAGGCCTGGACGGGCAGCACCAACTGGACGCCGACGGGCCTGTGCACCCAGCTCAACAACGGCATCATGATCGAGAATGCCGAAGTCGCCGAGCATTACGAGGCCCAGTTCCAGCTGCTTGCCGAGGCGGGGGACGGCGTGACGCCTGCGCTGCTCGAGTCGAACAACCATCCGAAGCGCGGCATCGCGCTGGGCAGCGCCATGCTCGACAGCTGGTTCAGCCGGTTGAGCGGCGAGATCGACATCGACGAGCTGGTCGCGCTGGTGAAGGGCGCGAAGCAGGGCGTGTTCTTCGTCATGTTCCAGCCTGGCAACGAGCCGGTGAGGACACTGCTCGAGATGCAGCGGGAGAAGGATCTCTATGTCCGCGGCGTGGCGACGCAGTTCACGGGAGCCGGGGCAGAGACCTTCAAGCTGCTGAAACGCGACCCGCAGGAATATTTCCTCGACGCGACGCAGACTACGGGCGTCGGCAGGACGGTGGGCGAATGGGCGGTCGAGGGCACCGCCGCCGAGTTCCGGGCGAACATCGGCAACGCGATCACCCATTCGAAGGTGCTGGTGATCGATCCCTTTGGCGACGATCCGATCGTGGTCACCGGCTCGCACAATTTCTCCAAGTCCGCGAGCAGCAAGAATGACGAGAATTTCGTCGTCATCCGTGGCCATCCGGGGATCGCGATGCACTATGCGATCAACGCGATGCAGACCTACAGCCATTATCGCTGGCGGGCCTATCTGGAGGAATCGGCGCGCGAGCATCGCGATCCGTTCCAGTTCCTGTCGCGCGATCCGGACTGGCAGCGCCGGCGCAAGTCCGGCGAGACCAGGCGGATGCTGGCATTCTGGCGACCGTGAGGGCTGGCCCCCGCTAGGCGCTGGCTGGCTGGGGTTGCCGCTCTGCCTTGTCGAAGGCGAAGGCCGGCAGCGCATAATGGACCACCCAGCCGATGCTGACGGCGTAGAGCACGGTGCCCAGACCGACGGTGCCGCCGAGCAGCCAGCCGATGGCGAGCACAGCCAGCTCGATCGCGGTGCGCACCGCCTTCACCGGCAGGCCGGTGCGGCGGCAGAAGCCGGTCATCAGCCCGTCGCGCGGACCCGGGCCAAGGCCTGCGCCGATATAGGCGCCGCCGGCGATGCCATTGAGCACGATGCCGAAGCCGAGCAGCGCGAAGCGGGGGACATAGCCTTCGGGCGCCGGGATCACCGCGAGCGCGATATCGGTGACGGTGCCGATCACCATGATGTTGAGCACGGTGCCGAGGCCCGGCCGCTGGCGCAGTGGCAGCCACAGCGCCAGCACGACGAGGCCGACCAGGTTGACGGTCCAGCCGAAGCTGAGGCCGAGCCGGGGCGCCAGCCCCTGGTGGAGCACGTCCCAAGGATCGAGGCCGAGATTGGCCTGTACCATCATCGCCATGGAGATGCCGTAGAGGCACAGGCCGGCAAGGAGCTGGGTACGGCGGGCGGGGAGGCGGTCATGGCGAAGCATGATGTCCAGATGGATTGAATTGGCTCTATCTGAAATATCCAATTTTATGATAGTGGCATTGCATGGATGCGATATCGCTCAAGGCTGGCTCGCTCTCCCGTTTGCTCGGGCAATGGCGCGGTGCGGACAGCGCGGATGCCGCGTACCGACTGCTCGCCCGCGCGCTGCGGCTGCTGATCCTGGACGGCCGGGTGGGGCTGGGCGTGCGGCTGCCGGGCGAGCGCGAGCTGGCCGAGGTGCTGGGGGTCAGCCGGACGACGCTGACCGCCGCCTATGGGCAGCTGCGCGACGAAGGCTATCTGCTGAGCCGGCGGGGATCGGGGAGCGTCACGCACCTGCCCGGCGGTCGCGCGGCGGCGAGCGAGGTCGCCGATATGGGCGAGGGCGATTCCTTCATCGACTGGACAGCGGCGGCGCTGCCGGCGCCGGCGGGGCTGTGGCAGGCCTATGAGGAGGCGCTGCAGCGGCTGCCGGCCTGGCTCTCGGGCATCGGCTATGATGCGCTGGGCCTGCCCGAGCTGCGCGAGGCGATCGCGCGCGACTATGCCCGGCGCGGCTGCCCGACCCGGCCCGAGCAGATCATCGTGACGAGCGGCGCGCAGAACGGGCTCACGCTCGCCTTGCGCGCCCTGACCGGACCAGGCGACCGGGTCGCGGTCGATCATCCGACCTATCACAACGCGCTGGGCGCGATCCTGCGCAACAGCTGCCAGCCGGTGCCGATAAGCCTGCCGGAAACCGGCTGGGACCTCGAGGCGATGGAGGCGGTGTTCCGCCAGACCGGGCCGCGCCTCGCCTATCTGCTGCCCGATTTCCACAATCCCACCGGCCGGCTGATGGACGCGGCGAGCCGGCAAGCGCTGGTGGCGATCGCCGCGCGGACGCGCACACCGCTGCTGATCGACGAGACGATGGCCGGGACCGGGTTCGGATCGCCAATGCCGGCGCCGGTCGCCGCCCACGATCCCGAGGGGCATCTGGTGCTGAGCCTCGGCTCGGTCGCCAAGCGCCATTGGGGCGGGCTGCGCGTCGGCTGGATCCGCGCCAGCGAGCAACGCATCGCCGAACTCGGCCGCCTGCGCGCGATCCTCGACATGGCGACCCCGGTGCTCGAGCAGCTTGCCGTCACGGTGCTGTTCGAGCGCGAGAGCGGCATGGGCGACCGGCCGGCGATGCTGCGGGCGCGCTGCGAGAAGCTGATCGCCCTGCTCGGCGCGGCGCTGCCGCACTGGCGCGTGCCGATGCCCGAGGGCGGGCTGGCGCTCTGGGCCGAGCTGCCGCATCCCGAGGCCTCGGCGCTGGCGGCGATGGCGCAGACCCTCGGCCTGCGCGTCGCGCCCGGTCCCCGCTTCGCCGCCGATGGCGGGTTCGAACGCTTCCTGCGCCTGCCCTTCACCCTGCCCGAGCCCGACCTCGCCCGCGCGGTCGAGCGGCTCGCCCAGGCCGAGGCGCGGCTCCACCGCCGGCCCTTCCGCGACAGCGAGAGCCCGCTGCGGCTGATCGAGGCCGAGCGCGTCATCTAGCGCTTTTGCGCTTCGTCTCCTCCCAGGCCGGGGTCGGCTTGCGATAGTCGAGCGCGGGCGTGCGGGTGCCGAGCAGCGCGTCATATTTGAAGTCGGGGCCGCGCGCCTTGTCGAGCTCGGCCCGGGCTGCCTTCAGCACCTCCGGCGAGAGGAACAGGTCGGCCCCGGTCAGCGCGATCGTCTTGGCGGCGACGGTGGCGCCCTTGAAGCCGATCGAGGAGCCCGAAGCGGCGACCGCCTGCCAGCTGTGCGCGGGGGTGCCGGGCACCCAGGTCGCGGTGCCGAGGCCGATCGTCGGCACGGTCCAGCTGATGTCGGCCACGTCGGTCGAGCCGCCCCCGTCGGGGCCGCGCTCGCGCGAGCTGGTCTGCTTCACGGAGTCGAGCGGCTTATGCGTCGGCAGGCTCTTCTGCAGCTCGGTCGCCCAGGCGATCTCCTCGGGCGTCCAGGTCTCGCCGCCGACCGCGTTGAGGTTGCTGCTCATCACCTTGGCGAGCGTCTCGCTGGCGAGCATCGAATAGACGCCGCCGGTGATCTCGTAGTCGACGCTGGTGCCCGTCGCCATCGCCGAGCCCTGCGCGGCCTTGACCACGTGCGCCCATACGTCGCGGACGATCAGCGGATCGACGTTGCGGACGTAATAATAGCTTTCGGCGAAGTCGGGCACGACATTCGGTGCCTCGCCGCCTGCGGTGATGATGTTGTGGATGCGCGTCGAGGACGGAACATGCTCGCGCATGAAGTTCACCGCGACGTCCATCACCTCGACGCCGTCGAGCGCCGAGCGGCCCTTGTCGGGCGAGGCGGCCGCATGGGCGCTGACCCCGTGGAAGCGGAACTTGCCCGAGATGTTGGCCATGCTCTTGCCGGTCGAGACGCCATTGGCGTCGCTCGGGTGCCAGTGGAGCACGGCGGAGACATCGTCGAACAGGCCGGCGCGGACGAGATAGACCTTGCCCGAGCCGCCTTCCTCGGCGGGGGAGCCATAGACGCGCAGCTCGCCCTGGACCTTGTTGGCGATCATCCACTCCCGGATCGCGATTGCCGCCTCGACGCTCGCCGCGCCGAACAGGTTGTGGCCGCAGCCATGGCCGGCAGCCTTGCCGGCGATCGCGGTCTTGGTCGGCTCGGTCGTCTGGGCGAGGCCGGGCAGGGCGTCATATTCGGCAAGGATGCCGATCACCGGGCCGCTGCCCTGCTTGAAGCTGGCGACAAAGGCGGTGGGCATGCCGGCGACGCCGGGGGTGACGGTGAAGCCGGCCTTCTTGAGCTGGGCTTGGAGCAGCCCGGAGGACTTGTTCTCCTGATAGCCGACTTCGGACCAGCCCCAGATTGCCCTGGCGGTGCTTTCCAGCTCGGGCGTGCGCTTGTCGATGCCCGCCAGGATCGCGCCGCGCTGCGCCTCGGGCACAGCCTGGGCCTGGGCGGAAGGCGGCGCGAACATGCTGGCCAGCAGCAGCGCGGTCCTGATCCTCATATCCTGCATTCTCCCCTTACTTCGCGCCGACAGCCGCGGCATCGGGCCGGCGCGTGTCGGCCGACCCCAGGAACTTGTCGCCTTCGACCATGATCGACTGGACCGATCCCATGGTGTTCGAGCTGCGCACCTTGTGCCCCTTTGCCTCGAGCAGGGGAATGATATCCGGCGAGAAACCTTCCTCCAGCTCGATCGGGCCGTCGCCGCCCGACTGGTTGATGCGCGGACGCTCGGCGGCTTCGGCGACGTTGAGGCGGTGATCGATGACGTTGGACAGCATCTGCACCATCGTCGCGATGATATAGCCCCCGCCGGGCGTGCCGGTGACCAGCCAGGGCTTGTCGTCCCGGAACACGATCATCGGCGTGATCGTCGAGCCGACGCGCTTACCCGGCACCGGCTGGGTCGCCTTGCTGTCCGAGCCGCTGCGGCCCCAGGCGAGGTTGCCGAGCGAGTTGTTGAGCAGGATGCCGGTGCCCGGCGCCACCACATGCGCGCCATAGGATGCGGAGAGGGTGTAGGTGTTGCTCACCGCATTGCCGGCGGCATCGACCACCGAGAAGTGCGTCGTGTCCTTGCTCTCCCATGGATAGGGGTTGCCGTCCGGAAGGGTCTTCGCGTCAAGCGAGGTGGCCGGCTGGATCAGCTTCGCGCGCTCCGCCGCATATTCCTTGCTCGCCAAGCCCTTGGCGGGCGTACGCCAGTCCGGGCCGCCGCCGATCAGCTTGCGGTCCGACCAGACGATCTTGAGCGTCTCGGCGAGGAGATGGAGGTTGGCGACGCTGCCCCAGCGCTGCTCGCGCACCGGGAAGCGCTCGAGGATGTTCATCGCCTCGGCGACGCTCACGCCCGAGGCGGTGGGCGGCATGTAGGCGATCGGCATGCCGCGATAGCTCGACCAGATCGGCTCGGAGATCACCGGTTGGTAGGCGGCGAGGTCATTCTCGTCGATCACGCCGCCGCCGGCCTTCATGCCTGCGGCGATCTTCCGGGCGATGGCGCCGGTATAGAAGCCGTCGCGCCCCTTGGCGGCGATCAGCTGCAGCGTCGCGGCGAGCTCGGGCTGTTTCCAGCGCTCGCCGGGGGCATAGGCGCTGCCGTCGGGCTTGAAGAACACGGCGAGGGCCGCAGCGTCGTCATGCATCGCCTTCTTTTGATCGGCGTTCGCCTGGGCCTCGTCGTCGGACAGGATCACGCCGTCGCGGGCCATGGCGATGGCGGGGGCGATCAGCGTGCCCCAGGGCAGCGCGCCGAAGCGCTTGTGCGCTTCCCACAGGCCCGCGACCGTGCCGGGGATGGCCACGCCTTTCATCGAATAGCCCTTGGCCGCATCGAACTTGCCGTTCGCTCCAATCAGCAGGTCGGGCGTCGTGTTGCGCGAAGCCTGGCCATAATAGTCGATCGCGATCGTCTGGGCGGGCTTGCCGTCCTTCGCCGCCATGTGGATCAGCATATAGCCGCCGCCGCCGACATTGCCGGCGCGGGGCAGGGTGACGGCGAGCGCGAAGGCGGTGGCGACCGCGGCATCGACTGCGTTGCCGCCCTTGCGCAGGATCGCCGCGCCGACATCGGCGGCGATCCGGTTCTGGCTGACGACCATGCCGCCGCGCCCGATTATCGGTTTGTGGATCTGGTCATAGGCGACGATGTCGCCGCCGGAGACGCGCTGGGTGGCGGGCGCCTCCGGGGCTTCCTGGGCGAAGGCCGGCGGTGCGAGCGACGCCAGCGCGAGGATCAGGGCGATCCGCATCAGAAGCTCGCCCGCATATTGGCGTACCAGTAGCGGCCATAGGGGCTGTAGAGCGAGCCGAGGAAGCCGCTGGAGCTGAGCGGCGGCCCTTCGTTGGTGAGGTTGCGCACGCCGATGCGCAGGCGGTAGCGGCCGCCATTGTCACGCTTGCCGACGGTGACCTGGCCATAGAGGTTGAAGGTCATCCGGTCCTCGATCAGCCAGGCGGCGCCGGCGGAATCGAGCAGGCCGGTATCGTCGACATCGCTAGTGTACTGGGTGAAGCCGCCGATCTGGAACGCGCCCTTCTCCCAGGTGATCGAGCCGGTGACCTTCCAGCGCGGCTTGCCGTTCTGGCGGACGAGGTCGCCGGCGTCCGCGATGTTGGTGCCGGCGTTGATCGTCCCCGCATCGCGCGCGGCGATCAGCTTCTGGATCGGCGGCGAGGGCTCGAGGAAGAACTTGTCGAGATAGGCGGCATTGGCGTTGAGGCTGATCTTGCCTGCGCCGAAGTCCGGCAGGCGCCAGTTGAGGCCCAGATCGACGCCTGCGACTTCCTGCGGCAGCAGGTTGACGTACTTGTCGTTGACGTAGAGCACGCGACCGACGGGGGTGAGGCCCGTTCCGGCGAACAGCGCATTGTCCTCCGCAGTGGGTGCGGCGCGGATCACGTTCGGGTCGCTAGACCCCTGCACGCGCAGCAGATAGTCGTTGATCAGCGCATTGCCCTCACCGAACAGGCCGACGATCCCCTTCTGGTCGACATGCCAGTAATCGGCGGTGAAGGTGATCCGGCCGATCGCGGAATCGAGGAAGTGCGGCTCCAGCACCACGCCGACGGTCCACGTCTTGGACTGTTCGGGCTTCAGGTCCGGATTGCCCGAGCGCCGCGCGGTGGTGGCGAAGCCCTGCGAGCAATTGGCAAAGCTGGTGATCGCGCCGGTGCGCAGCTGCGCCTCGCAGCGGACATAGTCGGTGCGGGTGTTCGAGCGGGTGACCAAAGTGGCGTTGATCTGCTCGAGGTTCGGCGCCTTGAAGCCCTCGGCATAGGAACCACGCACGCGGATGCCGCGGACGATGTCCCAGGCGGCGGCGACCTTCGGCTTGGCCACCGAGCCGACGTCCGAATAATGCTCGAAGCGGCCGGCGAGCTGCAGCTCGATGTTGCGGACCAGCGGGATGTGCATCTCTGGCGAGACGACCGGGACGGCGAATTCGAGATAGGCGGCGGCGACGGTGCGGCGGCCGCTGGTGTCGGGCGAGGGGCTGGTGCCGATCAGGTCCGATCCGTTGACCGCGCCGGTGATCGAGTCGGTGAACTGGATCGTGCCGTCGACCCGGGCATCGCGATCGTCATTCTGCGTCTCGCGGCGCACTTCGCCGCCGATTGCCATGCCGACATTGCCGCCGGGCAGGCTGAACAGCTGGGTGGTCGAGCCCTTGATGTCCCACATCGCCAGCGTCGATTTGCTGACCCGGGTGGTCTTCACCTTGACCGCGTTGATCGCGGCCAGGCTGCTCGGCGTGTTGTCGCCGCCGCTCGGCGGGGTGATGCCGCTGCCGTTGAACGGGTTGTACGCGTCCGGCGTGGTCAGGTTGATCTGGCGCTGGAGCAGCGTCTGGCTGATGCCGTCCGACGTGTCGCGCACCCGCGCTTCCGAATAGAGCGCGGCGCTTTCCCACTGCAGGCCCAGCAGGTTGAAGCGCAGGCCGGCGAGCAGGCGGTACTGGGTGTTGAGCACATCGACATGGTTGGGGCCGACATCGGCGAAATTGTAGCTCGACAGGGTGATCGCCTGGCCAGCCGCGGCGGCGTTGATGCCGGGCAGGCGGTTCGGGCTGCCGGTCGGGCCGAACGGATTGTAATAGGCGTTGGCCGCGATGGTCAGCGGGCCGGAGGATAGCGTGCCGGTCGAGGCCTGCAGGCTGTCGCTCTTGCCGTTGTAATAGCCGGCTTCGCCGAACAGCTCGACGCCGCCGCCCAGCTCGTAATGGCCGTTCAGGAACAGGTTGATGCGGCGGATGTTCGGCGTGACGTTGGTGTTGAAGGCGAGCGGCGCATCGAAGCGCAGGTCGCGGATGCCAGCTGCCGAGCTGGTGCCGGTGGCGACGCAATTGGTGCCGTTTATGATGCCGGCACTACCCGCCGGACAGCCGGTGAAGCTGGTCGGCTGGATGTGGAACTGGCCCGAGGTGTTGGTGAGCGCGGTCGTGCCCTGGCGGACGACGACATTGCCGACCGTCTGGAACGAACCCCAGGGAGTGATCGTGGAGCGGCCGTCGAGCGAGGTCGAGCCGTCGAAGCGGGTACCGGCGAACAGCGAGCGCAGGTCGTTGGTGCGGGTATAGTCGAAGTCGCTGGCCATCACGCCGTCGCGCTTGTCGTAGCTGGCGAACAAAGTGATGTTGCCGCGGTCGCCCAGATTGCGGCCGGCGAGCAGGTGGGTGTTGGTCTCGAACAAGCTCGAGCCTTCGCCCCAGCCGACCTGGCCTTCGAGCTCGACGCCGTTGTAATCGGTCTTCAGCACGGTGTTGACCACGCCGGCGACTGCGTCCGAGCCATAGATGGCGGCGGCGCCGTCGCGCAGCACTTCCATGCGCTCAAGGCCGAAGACGGGGATGGCGTTGGTGTTGACCGTCAGTACCGGCACCAGATTGTCGTCGGCGCGGCTGGTCGGGTGGTTGACCACGCGGCGGCCATTGAGCAGCACCAGCGTGTTGCCGACGCCGAGGTTGCGCAGGTTGATCGAGCCGACATCGCCGCGCGCCGAGTTCGAGCTGTTGGGCAGATAGGAGCTGTTGAAGCTGACATCGCCGAGCTGCGGGATCGAGCGGAACAGCTCGTCGCCCGAAGTCGCGCCCGTGGCGCCGATCTGGGCCTCGTCGACCACGGTGACGGGAAGGGCGGCGGTCACCTTGCTGCCGCGGATCTGCGAGCCGACCACGACGATTTCCGCCGGCGCCGATTCGTCGCCGTTCACTGCCTGCTCGACGGCGGCAGTCTCGGCTGCGGCCTGCTGGTCGCCGGTCGGCGTGGAGGCGGGCGCCTCCTGGTAGAGCGCGACGGGGCGGACGCCCGGCTGGGCGTCGCTCTTCGGCATCACGCGCACGCTGTTCGGGCCGGTGAAGCGATAGGTGTAGCGGCTGTTGGCGAGCAGCAGGTCGAGCGCGTCGCGGATCGTGTAGCGGCCCTCGAGCTTCGGCGCCTTGAGCCGGGCGATCGCAGGGTCGGTGAAGACCAGCTGGACGCCCGTCTGCTGGGCGACCTGCATCAGCGCGGTGTCGAGGCGCCCGCCCGGCAGGTGGATCTCGTGGCGTACGGTCTCACGGGCCTGGGCGGCGGCCGGGACCGCGGCGAAGGCGGCGACGGTAACGAGAAGAAGCTGGCGTTTTTTCATGGAAATCGATCCCCCTGAATCGATGCCTGGACGCGGCAATCACGGTTTATGACGCGGGCAAGTCACAACCGCGAACCGAAGCGGATCAAATTTTTTCGGGTGTTGCACGATTGCACGGTTCGCCTTTGCCATTGTTGCGCGTCATGGCAGGAGGAAATTGCGCAGGGCGCGCGACGGGGGAGATGCGGGCTTTGGCCGCCGGACGACCTGGAATGCTACAGGCTCCCGATGACGGGCACGGCGCGTTCGATGCCTATCGGGCGGCGTTGCGTGCGTTCGTCGCGCGCCGGGTCGACGATGCGGCCGAGGTCGAGGATTTGGTGCAGGAGGCGTGCGCCCGGCTGGTCGCCAGCGCGCGCGAGCGCACCGTCGACGAGCCCCGGGCCTATCTCTTCCGCATCGCCGCGAACCTGATCGCGGATCGGCACCGCCGGGCGCTGCCGGTGGTGCCGCTCAGCCCCGAGATCGATCCGCCGGTACGCCCGGCACAGGAGGATCGGCGGCGGGTGGCGGATCTTCAGGCTGCGCTCGAGGCTGCGCTCGACGAACTGTCGCCGCGCTGCCGCGAGGTGTTCGTGATGCGTCGCTTCGACGAGCGCGGCACCGGCGAGATCGCCCGCGCGCTCGGCATCTCGCCGCGCATGGTGCAGAAGCACCTGACCCACGCGGTCGCGCATCTCTACGACCGGCTTGCGCATCTCATGGAGCGCGGCGCATGAGCAAGCGCGATCTCGGCAAGCGCGCGCCTGCGGTGTTCGAGACTTTCCTCGATGGCCGAGATGCGCACCTGCATCCGGACGACCGTGCGGAGGCATCCGAATTCTGGAACTGGCTCGGCGAGTTCGAGCGTCCGGGGCGGGCGCCGGTGCGGCAGCGGCGGGCCTGGGCGGGCCCGGCGCTCGCTGCGTCAGTTGCGGCACTGGCGGTGTTCGGCGGGGCAGTGTGGATGACGCACCCGCAGCCCGCGCACGAGGCGGTGCAGAGCGTCGCGACCGGCCATGCCGAGCGCCGCCGCATCGCGTTCAGCGACGGATCGGTGGTGACGCTGGCGGCCGACAGCCGGGTGGACGTCGCCTATGTCGCGAAGGAGCGCCGCCTGCGGCTCGTCTCGGGCGAGGCGCTGTTCAAGGTCGCGCATGACAAGAGCCGGCCCTTCGTGGTCGAGACCCGCCATGGCGAGGTCGTCGCGGTCGGCACGATGTTCGATGTCAGCGTCGGCAAGGGCGAGGCGGAGGTCACGGTCGTCGAGGGGGTGGTACGCGTCGCCCTGTCCGAATCCGGCCGGCCGGGCGCCGCCGAGCCGATCGAGAAGCTCGCGCGCAAGGGCGAGCGGCTGTCTTTCGGTGTCGCCATGGGCGCGCGCGGCAATACCGGCTTCATCCGCCAGGCCGCGGATATCGACGCCGACAGCGCGGTCGCCTGGACGCGTGGCCGCCTCGTCTTCCAAGGCGAGCCGCTGAGCGAGGTCATCGCCGAGGTGAACCGCTATGCGAAGGATCGGCTGGTGCTGACCGATCCGCGCGCCGCCGACATCCCGGTCTATGGCGTGGTGAACCAGGGGGATACCGCGGCGATCCGCGACCTCATTGCCAATCCGCGCGCCGTGGCGGTCGAATCGCGCACGCCCTGACGCGTATCCGAAAATAGAGGTTCCTCACGCGGATCGTGCTGCGATGCGAGGCTAGTCGTGCGCGGCAGGAGGAAGCGTTCGGCCATCAAAGTCCGGTATATGTGGGGAAATGTTCGCTGATTGCGGGAATTTGTGAATTTATTGCCCGATTGTCACAAAAACTCCACGGCGCCGGCATAGTGCCCCGGCTGCGGCACGGTAACCCGCCGGTCGCGGCTATTTCGATCACCATTGGGGGTTCCAATGCTCCGCCACACGCGACTTTCGTCGCGCGCAGCCCTGCGCGCGCTGTTGATGCTCAGCACCACGGTTCCGGCCGTGATCCTCACCGCCCCGTCCGCGCACGCGCAGGACTATACCAACATCGCGGCCTCGGGCCGGGTGACCGCCGAGGACGGCACGCCGCTCGCCGGCGCCGAGGTGAAGATCACTTCGTCCGACAAGGGCGTAAGCCGTTCGGTGATGACCGATTCCAGCGGCGCCTATACCTTCCCGCAGCTCACCCCCGGCAATTATGATTTCACCGTCTCCGCGGACGGCTACACCACCTATAGCGAGAGCGCGATCGCGCTGACCCGCGAGACCGGCGGCGCCAATAGCTTCCGCCTGGCACCGGCTGCGCAAGGCAACGAGATCGTCGTCACCGGTTCGCGCCAGCGCACCGCGGACTTCCAGGACACCACCGTCGGCGCGACGATCAACCTCGCCTCGCTCACCCAGCGCGTGCCGATCGGCCGCTCGCTGCGCGACGTGATGCTGCTGACCCCGGGCACGGTGCAGGGCAGCTCGCCCTCGAACGGCGGCTTCGCCAACCAGGTCTCTGTCGCCGGCGCGGCCTTCACCGAGAACGCCTTCTTCATCAACGGCCTGAATGTCACCGACTTCGTCTCGGGCGGCCAGCCGACCGAAGTGCCGTTCGACTTCTACGAGACCGTCGAAGTGAAGACCGGCGGCGCCCCCGCCGAGTTCGGCCGCGCGACCGGCGGCTATGTCGTCGCCACCACCAAGTCGGGCTCGAACCAATATCATGCCAGCGTCACCGGCCTGTGGGAGCCGAACGACCTTCGCAGCACCTCGCCCTCGACCCGCACCACGGACTATCGCCATGCCACGGCGAGCCGGCAGGAGCTGATCCTCCAGGCGAGCGGCCCGATCATCAAGGATCACCTGTTCGTCTACGGCCTCTACAATTTCCGCAACATCCGCTCGATGACGCCGTCGGCGAACCAGAACAACGCGACCAGCTCGGTCAACACCAGCCCGTTCTGGGGCGGCAAGGTGGACGCCTATATCACCGGCGATCATCACCTCGAATTCACCTATTTCGACACCACCAACGAAACCCGCAACCGCAGCCAGAACTGGGACCGCACCAATTTCACGCTGGGCGGCAAGACCGGCGGCACCGATGCCCGCTCGGGCGGCGCCAACTATGTCGGCCGCTATACCGGCACCATCACGCCCTGGCTTACCGTGTCTGGCGCGTACGGCGTCAACAAGCTGCGCTCGGGCAATGTGCCGCTCGACATCACCAACCCGCAGGTGACCGATTACCGGACCGATCCGGCCGGCATCCAGATCGGCCTGAACAAGGTGACCGACGCGTACAGCAAGACCGACAACGAGCGCGAATTCTATCGCGGCGATGTCGACCTGCAGTTCCACCTGCTCGGCAGCCACCATGTCCGCGTCGGCTACGACCATGAGAAGGACACGCAGGTCCAGAATTTCGAGACGATCGGCGGCGGCGCGTTCAAGATCTACACCGTCACCGCGGAATCGGCGGCGCGGATCGGCCAGGCGGTCGGCACGCAATATTACACCACCCGCGTCTATGCCCAGAACGGCACCGCGCACGTCCGCAACGAAGCCTTCTACATCCAGGACCAGTGGTCGCTGTTCGACAACCGGCTGCGCCTCGACCTTGGCCTGCGCAACGACCGCTTCAGCAACCAGGGCGTGAACGGCAAGTCCTTCTTCGAATCGGGCAACCTCTGGGCACCGCGCGTCGGCGCCTCGTTCGATCCGCTGGGCGACGGGCGCACCAAGATCTTCGGATCCTATGCGCAATATTACCTGCCCATGGCCGGCGACATCAACCTGAACGTCGCGGGCAGCCTGGTGACCTATACCCGGTACAACTTCTTCACCGGCACCAGCGGCGCGGGCAACATCCCGACCAGCGGCGCGCCGATCCTGACAGTGGCCAACACCACGGCCTGCCCGGACACCAAGGTGAACAATTGCGAGGTCTCGGCCGACGGTTCGGCGTTCAACCCCTCGGGCGCGATCGCCAGCAACATCAAGCCGCAGTCGGACAATGAGTTCATCTTCGGCGCCGAGCACCAGTTCGCCGACCATGTCCGCATCGGCGCCTATTTCACCCATCGCCGGCTCAAGGACGTGATCGAGGACATCTCGGTCGACATCGGCGCCCGCGCCTATTGCATGAGTAAGGGTTTCACGGCGGCGCAGTGCCAGGCGTCGTTCCCGGGCGGCCGCCAGTTCGTCATCGCCAATCCGGGCCGCGACGTGACCGTGCAGCTCGCTTCGCTGCCGGATGGCTCGACTCCGACGGTGACGCTGAAGGCGTCCGACCTCGGCTATCCCAAGCCGAGCCGCAACTATGACGCGGTGACGCTCACCTTCGATCGCACCTTCGACCAGAAGTGGAGCCTTTCGGCTTCGTACACGCTCGCGTTCAACAAGGGCAATTACGAGGGTGGCGTCCGCTCGGAGAACGGCCAGCTCGCGATCAACCGCACCGCGGACTTCGACTCGCCGGGCTTCGTCAACGGCGCCTATGGCTATCTGCCCAGCGATCGCCGGCACAACTTCAAGGCCTATGGCAGCTATCGCCTGAACGACATCCTCGATCTGGGTGCCAATGCCGTGGTCCAGTCGCCGCAGCATTACAGCTGCATCGGCGCAGTGCCGCTCACTGTCGATCCCTATGCCAACACCTATCACGGCTATGGCTATTATTGTCAGGGCAAGCTGATCCCGCGCGGCACCGCGTTCAACGGCGACTGGCGTACCCAGATCGACGTCAGCGCGTCGCTCCGCCTGCCGCTGCCGTACAGCGTGGATGCTTCGATCCGCGTCGACATCTTCAACCTGCTGAACAGCAAGTCGGTGACGTCGTACAACAATTTCGGCGAGCAGGGGGATGGCTCGACCAACCCCGATTACCGTTCGCCGGTCAATTACCAGGCGCCGCGCTCGATGCGGCTCACCGCCCGCCTCGGCTTTTGAGGCTGGTTCGCGGGGGCGGGTTCCCGCCGGCCCCGGCACATCCTGCTTGCAAAATCACCGGCGACCAGCATGTCTCGCGGCGGAGCCGGTGGAGACCCGCCATGGAGGGGACGATAGAGAAGAGATCACAGCGCCAGCGCGAGATCATGTCGCGACTGCGCAGCGGACGGACATTGTCGGTGACTGCGCTCGCGACGGACCTTGCCGTTTCGGACGAGACGATCCGCCGCGAGTTGCGCGCGCTCGAGGATCACGGCGTGATCATCCGCGAGCATGGCGGCGCGCGCATCGCCACGCCGGTGCTCGAGGGGCCCCTCCACCAGCGCATGGAGGAGAATGCGGACGCCAAGCTGCGCATCGCCCGCGCGGCGGCCGAGCTGGTGCCCGATGGCGGCATCGTGTTCATCGATTCCGGCACGACGAGCTGCTTCATAGCCCGCCAGCTGGTCGAGCGGCGCTCGCTGACCGTCATCACCAACTCGCTGCGCGTGGCGAGCGACCTGGGCGGCATCAACAACAACCGCCTGTTCCTCGCCGCCGGGCAGATGGACTATGACTATCGTGCCTTTTCCGATCACACGGCGCAGGACTATGTCCGCGGCTTCACCCCGCATCTCTCCATCCTCTCGGTGGGCGGGATCAGCCTCGATCGCGGGCTGATGGACTTCCATCCGGGCGAGGCGGAGATGAGCCGGATCGCCTATGCCACCTCGAAGCAGGTGCTGCTGGCGGCGGACTCGTCGAAGTTCGGGCGCTATGCCCTGATCCAGACGGCGGCGCTGAGCGATGTCGATATCCTCGTCACCGACAAGCCGCTCGACGCGGATTTCGCCAGCGCCTTCGCTCACGCCGAGGTGGTTGTCGCCTGACGGCTGCGGGCGGCGCGCAGCAAGGGCAGGCCGGCGGCCAGCATCAGCAGCCCGCCGGCCCCCGCGACGCCGGCGTGGAGCAGCCAGAACTGGTCGATCGCCATGCGCTCGTAGAAGACGCCGCTGAAGCCGACCCACAGGCTGGCGAAGAAGCCGTGCAGGTAGAACAGCCCCATCCACAGGCCGACCAGCCGGCCGGGGGCGATGCCGGCGATGAGGCTGAGGCCCGAAGGCCAGATCAGCACGATCGCCGCGTCGATCAGCAACAGGTAGCAGAGCGCCCAGGGCAGGCTCAGTGCCGCGCCGCCGCTGGTCGCCACGCCGAATGCGAGGACCAGATAGCCGGCAGCGCAGAACAGGCAGCCGAGCAGGATCTGCGTCACCGCGCTGATCGCGATGCCGCGCCGCTCGAGCGCGCGCATCGCCCATTGCGACAGTGCGATCAGCGCCAGGGTGAGAGCGCCATCTAGCGAGAGGAACCAGGCGACCGGCATCGCCCATCCGCCCAGCTTCAGGTCGACATGGCCGCGCGCCCAGACGAGGAAGATGTTGCTGAGCTGGTCATAGGCCGAATAGCAGAAATAGACCGCGACCAGTGCGACGATCAGCAGGGCCGTGGCGATCAGCGGATCGGTCCGCGCGCCGGACCGGTCGGTCGCCTTGTCCGCCGGGTCCGGCTCGGTAGCGCTTCGTGCGTAGAAGATCAGACCGATCATCAAGGCGAGCGCGGCGGCGGCGATCGCATAGGCGGGGCCGGCAAACATGGCTATCGTGCCACACACCAGCGGTCCACAGATGATGCCGGCATTGAGGAAGCCGAGATAGAGCGCATAGCCGCGCCGCCGCTGCGCCTCGTCCCGGAACAGCAGCCCGACCTGTGCCGAGAGGTTGCCCTTGAGCAGGCCGGTGCCGATCGCGAAGGGGATCAGGCCGAGGAGAAAACTGCTATCGATTAGCATTAGTATAAGGCCGAGCAGCATCAGGGCGCCGCCGATGCCCACCATCCGCCGCCGGCTGCCGACCAGGTCGCCGACCAGCCCGCCGATCGGGACGGCCAGATAGATCAGCGCATTGGCGTAGCCATAGAGCTGCGAGGCGAGGCCGGTGGTGGAGACCTGCCCGAACAATGCCGCGCTCGCATCGCGGATGGCGGTCGCGCCGAGCACGCGCGACAGGTCGCCGGCGAGCACGTGGTCGACCAGGATCAGCACGAGGAGCGACTTCATGCCGGACATGGCGAAGCGCTCCCAGAACTCCATCGCCGCCAGGGCGAGGAAGCGCGCGCTGAATAGGTTTTCGTCCGTCGCCGCGCCCGATTCCATCACGCCCGCCCTTGTCGAGCGGTGCCCCTAGGCGCGCTTCGCAACAGGCGTATGACAATGGGATGGCACCGCATGAGATCCCGGCTTTCGCCGGGATGACGGTTTTTGTCAGGCCGGATGCGGGAAGGGGGCGGCGGGCTCGCTGGTGCCGGGCTGGCCGGTCTCGACATGGCCGGCCAGCCGCAGCCGGGTCTCTGCGGGACCGGTGACCAGCAGGTCGTACCAGCGATGCTCGGGCAGGGTGACCGGCAGCTGCGCCTCGGCACCGACCGCGACGGTCGCCTGCTGGCGGGTGCCGCTATGCGCGCAGTGGCTCGCGAGCGTCACCGGCTCGCTGCCGCGGTTCGCCAGGTGCAGCGTGCCGGCATTGCCCTGCCAGGCGACCGCCGCCTCGATCCGCGACGTGCCGTCTCCGCGAAGCTCGCGCTGGAAGCCGTTGGGGCCGCGCACCACCAGCGCGTGCGGCCGGTCGCGGCGAAGCGGCCAGGTCTCTTCCAGCCGCGAGTTCGCCGCGACGGTGAAATAGCGCCAGCCAGGGAAGGCGGTTTCGTCCTGCACGCCGAAGACGATGCCGGTCGGGCTGTCATTGACGAAGCGCAGCGTGAGGCCGGTGTCGGTCCAGACCGGCTCGACGTCCAGGCGATAGGGCAGGGCGCGGGCGGGGCGGGTGCCCGGCTCCTGCACGGGCACGCTCTTGCTGGTGGCGATCTTGGGCGGCGGCGCCGTCTTGCAGAGCTTCTCGGTCTCTTCGACATAGCTCGCGACCGAGGGCAGCGCTGCTGCCCAGCGCGTGTCGAGCCGGGCCTTGAGCGGCACGTCGAAGTCGAACATCGTGGTCAGGTCGCCGCATACCGAGCGGCGCCAGGGCGAGATATTGGGCTCGGCCACGCCGAAGCGCTTCTCGAGGAAGCGCAGCACCGAAGTATGGTCGAACAGCTGCGAATTGACCCAGCCGCCGCGCGTCCAGGGCGAGATCACCATCATCGGTACGCGCGGCCCGAGGCCGACCGGCTCGCCCTGATAGGTCTCGCTGCGCACATCGACATTGCTCGCGCCATATTGCGGTGCGATCGCCGGCATCGGCGCGGGGATATGGTCGAAGAAGCCGTCATTCTCGTCATAGTTGAGGATGAAGGCGGTCTTGGCCCAGACCTTGGGATTGGCGGCGAGCGCGGCGATCAGGCTCGAGACCAGCACTTCGCCGAACGGCACCGGCGCGTCGGGATGCTCGCTCATCTCCATCATGGGGACGATCCACGAGACGGCGGGCAGGCGATCGGCGGCAACGTCCGCGGCGAAGGCGGCGATCAGGTGCTTCGCCTGGGTCTTTTCGGGGTTCTTCGGCGCGACGCCGTCGATCCAGTCGACATAGGCGCGACCGCGCTTGTACAGCGACGAGGCGCGGTCGAGCTTGCGGAACTCCTTGAAATAGCCGAGCGGATTGTCCGAATAATTGGCGATCTCCTGATAGAGCTTCCAGGAGATGCCCGCCTCTTCAAGACGGCCGGCATAGCTGCGCCAGGGCAGGCCCTCACTGTCGTCGTCCTTGGCCATGTCGGCGCCCGGATTGGGATCGGTGCCGCCATTGGTGACGCAATATTCGCCTTCCTGGCCGACGCTCAGGCCGTTGGTGCCGCTGAAATGATAGAGGCGGTTCGGGCCGGTCGGGCCCTGCAGCGAGCAGTGATAGCTGTCGCAGATGGTGAACTGGTCGGCGAGGGCATAATAATAGGGGATGTCCTCGCGGGTCAGGTGCGCCATGGTCAGCGGGCCCTTCTGGTCCGCCCAGACGTCCCAGTTGCGCCAGCGCGCCTGGCTGTCCTTCCAGCTATGGTCGAGCCCGGTGAAGCAGCGCGCGTTGCTGCTGGTATAGTCGAGCCGGAAGGGCCAGGCGATCTGGCCGCCATCGCGATCGGTGCGGCGCTGCGCCCAGACCGGCTTGCCGCCGGGCAGCGAGACCGGGCGCGGATCGGCAAAGCCGCGGACGCCGCGCAGCGTGCCGAAATAATGGTCGAAGGAGCGGTTCTCCTGCATCAGGATCACGACATGCTCGATGTCCTGGATCGATCCGCCCTTGGCCGAACGCGCCAGGCCGTTCGCGGCGACGCCTTCCGCGGCTGCGACGCCCGAGGCACCCAGGATGAAGCTCCTGCGATCGATCGCCATGTTCCCGCTCCCACTCCATTTCGACTACGCGCTACGCGACTTGCCGGCGGCAAGCGCGGTCGTCGCTAGGCGCGCTATGTGCAAGAGATGTGACGAAAAGCGAAGTCCGACTAATTTTTGAGTAATGCGGTCAGAATTTCCACATTCCTGGGCTCAGGCCTGGCCAGGCGCGGGATGGAGCCAGGCCGGATTGCGGATCCATTCGCGGCGGGGCATGCCCGAGAACTCGCGCAGCCGCTCCGGATCAAATGTATAGTCATATTGGCGGCGGACGATCAGCCCGGCCGACAGGAGCTGCCGCAGGATCCGATTCACATGCACCGAGGTGATGCCGAGCAGGTCGGCGAAGTCCTCCTGGGTAAGCGGCACATGCAGCGAGACGGTGCCGGTAGCGGGACCGGCGAGGCGATCGTGCAGCTGGAGCAGCAGCGCGGCGAAGCGCTGCGCGGCGGGGGTGCGGCCGACGGCGGCAAGGCGGTCCGAGAGCATCACCCGTTCCTGCTGCGAGCTCAGGAACAACGACGCCATCAGCCGCGGCGCCTCCGCCTGCAGCACGCCGAATGCCGAGAGCGGCACCGGCGCCACCGTGACCGGCGTGGCCGCGCTGAGCGTCTCCATCGCGCGCGGCAGCACGATGCTGGGCGCGCCGAGGATATCGCCGGGCAGGTGCACCTTCAGGATCTGGCGCTGGCCGTTCGGCAGCTCGACACTGCTGAACGCCCAGCCGCGCAGGAGCACGAACACGCCCTGCACCTTGTCCCCGCTCCGGCGTATCCGGGCATGGCGCGACAGGTCCTGCACCGGGCCGCGCAGTTGCTCGAACATTGCGAGCTCTTCTTCCGACAGGTCGAAAAATTCCAGAAGACGCCCCCGCGGCACGCTATTCAAACAGCCTTCCCCCCAAGCATCGGCGCGCGCCCAATAGGTGCCGCATTCGATTACGCCTGGCGCAATAACCAACTCAACGGGGCTAACCCCAACATATGTAAGGGTTTTGTTGGATTTCACGCGCGTTGGCCGGTCGGCGCGGGGCAATGTGCCTAACCTATGTTTTGCCTTGCCGGCGGGCGGGGCTGGCCGCGCGGCGGTTCGCGCCCGGACACGAACGAAGGGCTGAGAGTCGTTCGCAGCAGGAACCGGGGTAAAATGCGGCGCTTTGCAGCCATGGAGCAAACACGGAGAATTTCCATGGCCGACCAGGAGTTTACCGATGCGATCGCGTTGCTGAAGGCCGATCACCGCACGGTCGAGACGCTGTTCGAGCAATATGAGAAGACCACTGGATCGGCGGCGAAGAAGAAGCTCGCGCACCGGATCTGCGTGGAGCTCAAGATCCATACGACGCTCGAGGAGGAGATCTTCTACCCTGCGTATCGCGGCAAGATCGAGGACGACCTGCTCGACGAAGCCTATGTCGAGCATGACGGCGCGAAGGTGCTGATCAATGATATCGAGGCGGGCAGCCCCGAGGAGGATTTCTACGACGCCAAGGTCAAGGTGCTGTCGGAGGAGATCACGCATCACGTCCATGAGGAGGAGATGCGCGGCGAGGGCATGTTCGCCCAGTGCCGCAAGGGCGAGGAGGTCGATCTGGTGGCGCTGCGCGACCAGATGCTCGCGCGCAAGCAGGAGTTGATGGCCCAGGAGGAAGCGGGCGGGCTGCCGCCGGCCGAGCCCAAGGCGGTCCGGCTGCAACCGGCCTGACCGAAAGCGTTTCAGCAGGCAAAGAAAAGGGCCCGCTTTCAGGAGAAAGCGGGCCCAGTTTTTCTGAGGAAGTGTGGGATCAGAAGTTGATGGTCGTGCCGAACGCGACCTGGCGGCCGAGCGAGTCGTAGCGCGCGGAGATCGTGTTCGCGCGCGACAGGCCGATGTCATACGAGTTCGGCATCACCGGCGGCGTCTTGTCGAGGATGTTGTTCGCCGCAATGCGGAACGAGAAGCCCTTCTGCACGCGGAAGTTCAGCGCCAGATCGAAATAGTCATAGGCGTCGATCCGGTAGAAGGTCGAGCGGACATCCGCGGGCGTCGCACCGAGGACCGTCTCGCCCGAGTTGGACGTGCGGGTCAGCGGACCCAGGTGGCGCCAGTTCAGCGAGGCGCTGAAGAACTGGTCCGCCGTGGTCCAGGTGCCGCGCAGGTTGTGCGTCCACTTGGCGATGAACTGGCTGCAGCCGGCACCGCCATAATAGCCCACGCAGTTGCGCTCGGCGAGGAACGACGCGTCCTGCGCGCCGGCCAGGGTGGTCAGCGTGCCGGCGAAGTCGAAGTCGAGGCGGCCGGCGCCGCCGAGCGGCAGCGCGTACTGGGCCTGGAAGTCCCAGCCATGCGCCTTGCTCTTGTAGTAGTTGGTCGTGCCCTGGCGGATATAACCGGTGGCCGGGTTGCTCGTCGGATTGCTGAAGAGCGTGCCGTCCGCGTTGCGCACGAACATGCTGCAGAAGAACTTGTCCGCAGTCGCCAGGCAGCCCTGCGAGAAGTAGCTGTAGTCATTGTAGCCGATCGACTGGTTGAGATCGATCAGATAGCGGTCGGCCGATACGACCAAGCCCGGCAGGAACCGCGGCTTCAGCACGACGCCGAAGGTCTTGGTGTAGGCCGTTTCCGGATCGACGGTGAAGCCGCCGGCACGATAGGTGCAGCCCACATCGGTCGGGCAGAGCAGGGTCGTGCTGTTGTAGAGGTTGCTGGCAAGGCCGGTGGCCGAGCAGGCCTCACGCGATGCCCGGGGCGGGCCGTAGACCGGAACCGGCTGGCCGGAGACCGGATCGATATCGGTGCGGATCAGGGTCGGCGCACACGGATCGCCATAGGCGGTGGTGATCCGGCCATAGCTGACGTTCGAGCCCTGGAAGCTCTCGACCACGGTCGGCGCGCGCTGGGCGCGGTTGATCGAGGCGCGGAAGGTGATGTCCCGGATCGGCGCCCAGACCGCCTCGGCCTTCCAGGTCGAGAAGGTGTCCGGATTGCTGCTGTACTTCGACACGCGGTACGCGCCATTGAACTGGAGCAGGTTGGCGAAGGGCTTGTGCTCGATGATCGGCGCCTGGAGCTCGACATTGCCCTCCCAGACATGCTGGGCGAGGAAGCGGTCGGCATCGTTGCTGACCGTCTGACGCCAGATGTCGTCGGCATGGCTCTTGAGCTGGTCCTCGCGATATTCGACGCCGAACGCGATCGCCAGGCCCTGGTCCGCCCAGGGGCTCTTGATGCCATAGGTGCCGAGATCGCCCTGGACGGTCGCAATGCCGTTGTAGAGCGTGTTGGTCGTGGTCGAGGTGCCGTAGGTGCCGGCGATCAGATAGTTGAACAGCGTCGAGTTGTTGGTCGCCGAATTGGCGCTGAACGGATCGAAGGGCACGCAGCCGTTCGCGGCATCGTTGGCGCAGCTGATCACGCCGTTGTTGCTGACCACGTCGAGCGCGTTGTTGACCCGGCTGTAGAGCGGGCCGGCCCAGCTGATGGCTTGCTCGTTGCGGGAATAGACGCCGCCGATGTCGTAGCTCCAGCCCTGGGCGAAGGTGCCGCGGAGGCCGCCGGTGATGCGCAGGCCCTCATTGGCGTAGCGATCCTCGAGATCGGGCACGCCGGTCATGCGGTAGCGCAGCTCGATCGGCACGAAGGTGCTGGTGCCAGCCGAGGCGCCGCAGATCGCGGTGGCCTGGGCGGCCGACATGTACGGGTTGTTGCAGCGGACCTGATAGGGGCCGTCGTCATAGGCAGTCGAGCTGTAGACGCGGGCCGGGAAGACGTTGGCCGACTTGTCGCGGAACCACATCGCGTTGGCATAGACTTCGACCGCGTCCGAGATCTCGAACGACGCGAAGCCGCCGGCGTTCCAGCGCTCGCTGCGGCGCTGGAAGGAATAGCCGTCATACGGGTTCGCGGCGAGCGCCGTCGAATAGGGCACGAAGGTGCGGGTGCCGTTCGGGTTGTTCAGATAGGCGTTGCCGGCGTTCGGGCCGCTCTGCGGCGAGACATAGCCATAGCCGGTGTAGCTCGAGATCGAGCAGGTGAGCGGGCCGTCCTTGGTGCCTTCGACCAGCTGGCAGCCCGAGGTCTCGCGGGCGCTGTAGGGGACGAGGTCCGCCTTGCGATAATCGACATAGGCCGAGACGTGCATGCGGCCGTCGAAGAACTTCTTGCCGGCGGTGAGCGACAGGTCGACACGGCCGCCATCGGTGGTCAGGCCCTGGGCGGGCTGGGCGAAGCCGTAATTCTTGGCGACCTGCGAGACGAGGCCCGCCTTGTTCTCGTGCGCGTAGAAATTATAGTTGGCGTTTGCCTGGATGCCCTCGAAGTTGTTGTCGAGGATGAAGTTGACGACGCCGGCGACGGCGTCCGAGCCATAGACGGCCGAGGCGCCGCCGGTCAGTACGTCGACGCGCGAGACCAGCGCGGTCGGGATCATGTTGGCGTCGAGGCCGTTCATCGTGCCGAGGCGCTTGCCGTCGACCAGGATCAGGGTGCGCTCGAAGCCGAGGTTGCGCAGCTTGATGCGCTGGCGGCCATCCGAATCCTGATAGTTCTGCTGGCTGTCCGGCGCGACCGAGGGGATGCGGTTCAGCACTTCCTCGATGTTCACCGCCGCTTGGGCGCGGATCGCTTCCGAGGTGACCGAGGTGATCGGCGAGGCGGCGGCCGCGTTCGGACGGGTGATGCGGCTGCCGGTGACGATGATCGCGCCGCTGTCCTGCGAGGCGGTGGTGGTCGCCTCGGCGCCGGTGTCCTGCTGTGCTTCCTGCGCCATGGCCGGCGTCGCGAGCAGCACTGCGAAACAGGTCGAACTCAGCAGCAGTGCATTGAACTTCTTCATTACTTCCCCCTAGAAATCAGGAAATGGGTTAGGGTCACTTGGCGGCCGCGGGCTTTTTTAAGCTCTCGCAGGCCCGGATTTGCGTTCGTCCCGCAAGGTCGGTCACGGCAAAGGTGAAGCCGGGCTGGAGCGCGAAGGCGCCGACCTGGCCATGATGGTCGATGGCGAGGAAGCCGACCTGCGCATCGCGCACGGCGTCTCCGCGGAGCTTGGCGATGTGCAGCACGGCCTCGCGGCAGGCGGCCTGGGGCGACATGCCGGCGCGCATCGAGGAGACCACGCGGGCCGAGCCGGCGATGCGGGTGACTTCCTCGCCGACGCCGGTGGCGGTTGCCGCGCCGATACCTGCCTCGACGAACAGGCCCGAGCCCGATTGCGGGGAATCGCCGACCCGGCCGCGCAGCTTGAACGCCATGCCCGAGGTGGTGCAGGCACCGGCCAGACGCCCGTCGGGGCCGCAGGCGACGATGCCGATCGTGTCATGGTCGAGCGCGGTCCCGCGCATGTTCTCGCTATTGGCGACCGGCTTGTACTTCGCCGTCTTCAGCCATTCGCGCCACGCTGCCTCGGCCTCGGGGGTGAGCAGCTTGGTCTGTTCGAATCCTTCGGAGATCGCGAACTGGCGGGCGCCCTCGCCGACCAGGAAGGTGTGGGGGGTCTTCTCCATCACCCGGCGCGCGACCGAGATCGGGTGCATGAAATCCTCGAGCGCGGCGACCGCGCCGACGTTGCCGCGATCGTCCATCAGGATCGCGTCGAGCGTCACATGGCCGTCGCGATCCGGATAGCCGCCATAGCCGACCGAGTGATTCTCGGGATCCGCCTCGGGAACGCGGGCGCCGGCCTCGACCGCGTCTAGCAGGCTGCCGGTCTTCTTCCACTGGGCGAAGGCGGCCTTATTGGCTGCGGCGCCGAAGTCCCAGGTCGAGAGGATCAGGGCGCGTTCGCCTGGTCGGGCGAGGGCCGAGGGAGTCGCGGCAAGGGCTGCGCCGCCCATGCCCAGTGCCATTGCTCTCCGACGCGAAGTTTCCATCACAGCCAACCCCGAATGCGAGCGCCGAAGGGCGCCTGCGGATGGTTCGGATCGTCACGGAGACGTCCTTGCCTTGTCGTAGGATTGTCATAGGTGAAATATCACTTCAATACCAAAATCGTACTTGGTGTTATCGTTTCCGGATAATTCGCATACCAGTTGCATAATTACGTCACCGGCAACGGGAGCGCAGGGCGAACGCCTCCCTCGCCGCCAACGGGCGACGGGGGAATTTGTTGCGATGAGGGGCGACGTGGCCTGGGGCCGTGGCGTCAGGCGACCCCACCCCGGCACCTTGCCGGAGTGGGATCGAGAGCGCGCGATCAGCGCGCGGGCAGGAAGCCGCCGATGCCGGCGATGGCCAGCCGCCCGGCGGGGACGGCGGTTTCCGCGAAGGTCAGGCGCAGATAGCGCGCAGTGCGGGTCCGGGTGAAGGCGATGCGCTGGGTCGAGAGCGCATAGGCGATGTTGGAGAACTCCCCGGTGGCCGCCGGTTCCCAATTGGTCCCATCGACGCTGGTCTCGGCGGCATAGCCGCGGGGCGGTGCCGCGCCGGTCATCACCTGGCGCGACGGGGTGAGGCTGAAGCCGGCCAGCGCGGTCGGCGCGCCGAGGTCGAGGGTGACGCGCGCCGGAGCGGCCGGCGTCGGGCTGGGCTGCACCCAGATCGTGCCCGCTTCATTGTCGAGCAGCTTCCCGGCACCGGGGGCGCTCGCCTCGACGACCTTCCACTTGGTGACGTCGAGTACGGTCGGGTCGGTCGAGACGATCGCGGGCACGGACACCGGCGCGACCGAGGCGAACAGTGCGAACTCGCTGATCGCCGGGCAGGCGGGCGCCTCGAGGATGCGCAGGCGCACGCGGCGCGGGGCGATCGGGGCGGGGAGACGGATCACCCGCTGGGCCGAGATGCACTCGTGCTCGGCCAGCGTCTTCCACGTGCCATCCAACTCGGCATCGACCGCGAAACGCGTCACCCGCACGCCGAGCGGAAGATACTCGCGTAGCCGGATCACGTCGAAGCGCGTGCCGGGCTTGAGGTCGAGCGTCAGGACCGGCGTGGTCGCCCGGTCGGGCGTGGTCCAATAGGTCTCGCGATTGCCGTCGAGCACGCGCGCCGCCGCGAAACCCGGACGGGTGTGACTGGCATGCGCCACCGCGCCGCGAGCCAGGTCCTTCGCGAAGGTCGCGCGGATCGCGTCGCCATAGGACTTCAGGATCTTGAAGTCCTGGTCGGGAATGCGGCCGCGGCGATCGGGCGGTACGTTGAGGTTGAGGTTGGTCCCGCGTCCGACCGACTCGTCATAGAGGCGGATCAGCCGTTCCGGGCTCTTCACCTTGGAGTCCTCGTCCGAATGGTAGAACCAGCCCGGGCGGATCGAGACGTCCGTCTCGGCCGGCCACCAGATCGCGCCGCCGCGCACCCCGGCATTGCCGTTCTTCTGGTCATAGGGCTCGTTGGGCATGGTCGGCCAGCAGGGATCGCCGGCGACGCCGTCCTCATTGCCCACCCAGCGGATGTCGGCGCCGAGCGGATCGAAGGTGCAGGCATTGGGCTGCAGCTTGTGGACCAATGCGACGATCGACGGCCAGTCATAGTAACGCGGCGCATCGATCTTCCGCGCCTCGCGCGCGCCGCCATAATAGCCGTCGCCGCCATTGGCGCCGTCGAACCAGACCTCGAACAGGTCGCCATAGCGGGTGCACAGCTCGGTCAGCTGCGCGCGGTAATAGGTGACATAGGCCGGGCGGCCATATTCGGCGTGGTTACGGTCCCAGGGCGACAGATATAGGCCGAAGGGCAGCTTCGCGCGGCGGCAGGCATCGGCCATCTCGCGGACGATGTCGCCCTTGCCATTCTTGTAGGGGCTGTTGCGGATGCAATGCTCGGTGAGCAGGGTCGGCCAGAGGCAGAAGCCGTCATGATGCTTGGCGGTGAGGATCAGCCCCTCGAGCCCGCCGGCCTTGACCGCCGCGACGATCTGGTCGGCGTCGAAGTCGCTCGGATTGAACAGCGTCGGGCTCTCGTCGCCGAAACCCCATTCCTTGTCGGTGAAGGTGTTGATCGAGAAATGGACGAAGGCGTACTGCTCGCGCCCGTGCCAGCGCCACTGGCGCGGGCTGGGCGTGGCGCCGAAGGGCTTCGGCGTGTTGGCCGGCGCGGCGGCCTGGACGGGGACGGCGGGCAGCGCGCCGGCGGCAAGGCCGGTGGCGAGCAGGGTGCGCCGGGACAGATCGGTCATCATTCTCTCCGGGATCAGGCGGGGCTGCGGCCGAAGGACGGCGGCCGGTCAGCGGGCGCGCGGCCAAAGGCGGGGTTCGGATTTGCGGACATGGTGAAGCGCAGCGTGCCGCCGGCGGCCAGCTCGCGGTGCGAGATCCAGCTCTTGCTCCACGGGCGCCCGTTCCAGCTCACCGCGGCGACATAGGGCGTATCGGGGCGGTTGCCCGGCGCCTCGACCACCAGCTTGCGGCCACGGCCCAGCTGCATCTCGGCACGCTCGAACAGCGGCGAGCCAAAGACATAGGCGGCCTCGACCGGATCGACCGGATAGAAGCCGAGCGCCGACAGCACGAACCAGGCGCTCATCTGGCCGCAATCGTCGTTGCCGATGATGCCGTCGGGGTCGTTCTTGTACATCTCGGTACACAGCCGGCGGATCATCGCCTGCGTCTTCCACGGCGCGCCGACATAGCTGTAGAGGTACGCGGCGTGCTGGTCCGGCTCATTGCCATGGGCGTACTGGCCGACCAGTCCCGAAATGTCGGGCGGCGCATTGTCGGGCAGCGTCGAGGGCGCCGTGAACAGCGAGTCGAGCTTGGTCTCGAACGCAGCATCGCCGCCCATGTGCGCGATCAGGCCATAGATGTCGTGCTGGTTGAGGAACGTGGCCTGCCAGCCATTGGCCTCGGTATAGTCGCGCCACCAGGGCTTGGGCATGTGGCCGAGCTGGATCGGGTCATAGTCCTTCCACCACTGGCCATTCTCGAAGCGGGGGCGGGCGAAGCCGATCTGCCCGTCGATGACGTTGCGCCAGTTGCCCGAGCGTTTGTGCAGCCGCTCGGCATCTTCGACAGCACCTGCGGCGCGGGCGAGCCGGGCCGAGGCCCAGTCGTCATAGGCATATTCCTGCGTCCGGCTGACGCTCTCGAACACCTTGTCTGCCGGGACGTAGCCGAGCTTGTCATACAGGTCGCGGCCAAGGCTGTTGTCCTTGTCCGGCGCGGTGAAATCGAAGCTGCGCTTGCGGATCGCCGGCCAGGCCGCGGCATAGTCGGCAGGGATACCTTTGGCATGCGCCTCGGCAAGCGGGACGACGCCGTGCCAGCCGATCATCGTGCCGGTTTCCTTGCCCTGCAGCGGCCAGACCAGCGGGCCGAAGCGCGACTGGGCGGTCTGGCGGATCATGTCGTCGACGAGCAGCTTGGTCTGATCCGGCGCGACGAGGGTGAGAAGCGGATGCAGCGCGCGATAGGTGTCCCACAGCGAATAGGTGCTGAACGCGGCACCGCCCCTGGGCACGGTCTGCGTCTTGCCGTCCATGCCGGGATAGCGGCCATCGACGTCCGATACGAGCGTGGGCGCGAGTTGCGCGTGGTAGAGCGCGGAGGAGAGGATCGTGCGCTGGTCGGGCGTGCCGCCCTCGACCTTCACGCTGCCGAGCGATTTGCCCCACAGGGCAGCGGCGTCGCGGCGGATGCGGTCGAAATCCCAATGCTTCGCCTCGGCGGCGAGATTGGCGCGGGCGCCCGCGGCGTCGACTGCCGAGATGCCGCAGCGGATCACCAGCGGCGCGCTGCCGGCGTCGTCATAATGGAGCACGGCCTTGAGCCGCTTGCCCGCGACGCGAGTCGCGCCCGCCGGCTGCTCGACATCACTGTCGCCGATGAAGGTGATGCGGTCCGGGCGGCGCGACAGCTGCATCGCGAAGAAGATCCGCCGGCCCTTGGCCCAGCGGAACACGCGGCGCGTGCCGCTGAGGGTGCCGTCCGCTGCAATCTCCAGCAGTGCCTCATCGACCAGCGGCGGTGAGTCCGACTTGTCGAGGATCAGATGCGACAGGTCGACCAGCACATGCCCCTTGCCCGCAGGGAAGCGATAGCGGTGCCAGCCGGTGCGCTCGGTCACGGTCAGCTCGGCCTGGACGCCCGTTTCCAGCGCGACGCGGTAATAGCCGGGCTCGGCATGCTCACTGGAGAAGCGTTGGCGATAGCCGGCATCGGGATTCTCGATCGTGCCCGGCTGGAGTTGCACCGGACCTGCCGACGGCACCACCAGCACGTCGAGCATGTCGCCGATGCCGGTGCCCGAAAGATGGGTGTGCGAGAAGCCGAGGATCGAGGTGTCGGTCTTGTGATAGCCCGAGCAGGTCTCCCAGCGCTCGACCCCGGTGTCGGGGCTGAGCTGGACCATGCCGAAGGGCAGGGTGGCGCCGGGATAGGTGTGGCCGGTGCCGCCGGTGCCGATGAACAGATTGGGCGCAGTGGCCTGTCGGCCGCGCGGGCTGGCGATGGCGGGAAGCGTGGACGCGGCGAGGCCTAAGGCGCTCGAGGCGAGGAGTTGGCGACGGGTAGGGGTCAAAGCGTCTCAGCCAGAAGATTGGGCCGGGTATCGGCCAGGTGGACGATCAGCTCGCCGAACAGGCCATTGGCCCAGGCGAACCATTCACGGGTGAACTTCGCGGGATTGTCGTCATCCACGGCCTCGTGGATGAAGCCGGTGCCGCCGTCGCTGTCGCGGATCATGCGCAGGCACTGGCGGATCGTCGCGTCGTCGCTGGACGAAAGCGCGCGCATCACCAGCGACATCGGCCAGACCTGGCCGAGCCCGACATGCGGGCCGCCAATGCCTTCGACGACCTTGCCGCGCGACCAATAGGGGTTGTTCTCGCTCCATGCCGCATCGGCGGTGCGGTGCCATAGCGGGTCGGTCGCCTCGAAGCAGCCGAGATAGGCGAGGCTGGAAAGCGATGGCACGTTGGCGTCGTCCATGAAGATCGCATTGCCGAAGCCGTCGACTTCGAACGGGATCACCTCGCGCCCGTCGGGCAGGCGCATGCGGGCATATTGGCGCAGCGCCGCATCGACTTCATCGGCCAGCGCCACCGCGTCGGTGGCAAGCGCCGTGTCGCCGCGTGCGGCATTGGCGACCACGGCGAGTTCCCGCAGCGCGGTCACCGCGAAATAGTTGGACGGGATCAGGAAGGGATAGACGCAGGCATCGTCCGAGGGGCGGAAGCCGCAATGGATCAGCCCGACCGAACGCGAGGGCGCGCCATAGCCGTCGAGCATCAGCGATTCGGTCGGGTTGTTGCTCTTGCGCTGGAAGCGGTACGGGCCTTTGCCGGTTTTCCGCTGCTGCTCGCGGAAGGTCGCGATGCTCAGCCGCGCGGCTTCGGCCCAGCGGGCGTCGAACGGAGTCTTGTCGCCGGTCGCCTGCCAGTATCCGTGCGCGAGGCGCATCGGATAGCAGAGCGAGTCGATCTCCCATTTGCGCTCCGCTACGCCGGGCTTGAGCGGGAAACGATCGTCGAGCGACCAGCTCAGATTGGTGCGGGCGGTGGGATCCTCCATGAACGCATTGGCATAGGGATCGAGCAGGATCGAGCGCGACTGGCGGGCGATCAGCCCGTGATAGAGGCGGCGGAGATCGGCATCCTCTTTCGCCAGATGCAGATACGGCTTCACCTGGGCCGAGCTGTCACGCAGCCACAGCGCGTTGATGTCGCCGGTGCGGACGAACGCGTCGGGCGCGCCGTCGATCGTGCGCATCGCCACGGTGGTGTCGAGCGTGTTCGGATAGCAATTGCCGAACATCCAGCGCAGCTTGGCGTCGCCGATCTTCTTCGAGACGCGGACGATCTCGCGCTCGACCGACTTGCTGACGAACTTGCGGTCGGCGGGGGCGGGGCGGTGGCTGGTGAAGCCGGTCGCCTTCTGGGCGAGAGCGGGCGTGGCGGCGAGCGCGAGGCCGGCGCCGATCATCGTGCGGCGGTCCATCACTTGGGCAGCTCCTGCGCTTCGCCGGTCAGGGTGAAGTCGGTCCATTGCCCCGGCGCGGTGCCCGGCTGGCCGCCGCCGATCCACAGGCGATAGGCGCCCGGGACGACCTGGCGGGTGCCGTCGCGCGCCACCGTGCTGATGCTGCGCGGATCGAGGCTGAAGCGCAGCGTGCCTGCCTTGCCCGGCTTGAGCGCGATGCGCTGGAAGCCGACCAGCGCGCGCTGGAGTACCGGGGTGGTCATGCCGTTGCCGCGTGCCTTGCTCGCCGGTGGGACGAGATAGGCCTGGACCACTTCCTCGCCCGACCGCGCGCCGCTGTTGCGCACGCGCACGGTGACGTCGACCGGAGCCGCGGTGCTGCCTGCTTTCGTGCTCAGCTGGTCATAGGCGAAGCTGGTGTAGCTCAGCCCGTGGCCGAAGCCCCAGAGCGGCGTGCCGGTGAAGAAGCGATAGGTGCGCTCCTTCATGCCGTAGTCGATGAAGGCAGGCAGGTCGTTGGTCGATTTGTAGAAGGTGACCGGCAGGCGGCCCGAGGGGTTGTTGAGGCCCGCGAGCGTCTCGGCGATCGCGGTGCCGCCGCTCTCGCCGGGATACCAGGCGGCGAGGATCGCATCGGCCAGCGACGGATCGACCGAGACCGCGCTGCCGCTGGTCAGTACCACCACCACCGGCTTGCCGGTGTCGCGCAGCGCCTGGAGCAGGCGCTGCTGGGCGAAGGGCAGGGCGATGTCGGTACGGTCGCCGCCGACGAAACCGGGCACGGTCACCTGCAGCGCTTCGCCCTCGAGGTCGGGCGACAGGCCGAGCACCGCAACCACGACGTCGGAGTCCTTCGCGGCAGTCACTGCCTGGGCGAGCAGCGGCTCGGCGGGCGGGAGCCACAGCAGGCGCAGCCCTTCGTCCTCGCCGGCATGGTCCATCTCCATGCGGAAGGCGTGGCGGTTGCCGTCGCTGGCGAAGGGCAGCTCCACGCGGCCCTTGCCGAGCAGGCCCTGGTGCAGCGGCTTGCCGTCGATCCACAGCCGCACGCTGTCATGCGTCTTGCAGTCCTTCCAGCAGGCAGGGATGTCTATCGCCAGCGTGTAGCGGCCCGGGCCCGGCGGCACGATCTCGCCCGACCAGCGGACGGCGAAGCCCTTGGGGTCGAGCTCGGGCAGCGGCGCGACGCGGGTGTAGTTGAAGTCGATCCGGCGATCCTGGCGGGTGACGACGGGCGTGCCGGTGACGGTCGGGCTGGCGAAATACTCGGCCTTGAGCCCCGGCTTGCCATCGGCTTCGAATGCGGTCTCGGGCATCACCACGGGTGCGCCGTCGGCGAGGACCGAGCCCTGGGCATAGACGACATTGGCGGCGCCGAACTGGCGGCGGATGCCGTCGAGCGGGGTGACCGGCGTCCGGGCGGTGCCATGGTAATTGCCCTCGATCACGCCGAGATCGTCGGCATCGGCGCCGATCACCGCGATGCGGCTGCCCGGCTTGAGCGGCAGGCGGCCGGCATCGTTCTTGAGCAGCACGATCGCCTTGCGGGCGGCGTCGAGCGCAAGCGCGCGGTGCGCGGGCGTACCGACTTCGCTCGGCTTGATGCTGTTCCACGGGCTGGTTGCACCGAAGAGCGTGCCCAGCGCCTGGCGGGCCGAGAGGGCACGGGTCAGGGCGGTGTCGATCTCGGCTTCGCTGACCAGGCCGCGCTTCAGTGCCTGAGGCAGCGCGGCATAGGTGTTGCCGCAGTTGAAGTCGTTGCCGCCCTTGATCGCCGCCGCCGAAGCCGCCGCCGCGTCGAGCTTGTAGTGATGGAACATGTGGATGTTGGCGACAGCGTCGCAGTCCGAGACGGTGAAGCCGTTGAAGCCCCAGTCGGTGCGCAGCCGGGTGTTCATCAGGTCGGACAATGCGCAGGCCGGGGTACCGTGGATCGAGTTGTATGCGCACATCAGCGAGCGTGCCTTGCCCTCGGTCACTGCCAGCCGGAACGCGGGGAGATAGGTCGATTCCAGGTCCTGGGGGCTCGGATCGACATCGAAGCCGTCGCGCCCCGCCTCGGGGCCGCTATGCACCGCGAAATGCTTCGGAGTGGCGATCACCTTGGGATATCTGGGATCCGGACCCTGCAGCCCCTTGATGAAGGCGACGCCGAGATGGCCCGTGAGGTACGGGTCCTCGCCATAGGTCTCCTGGCCGCGGCCCCAGCGCGGATCGCGGAAGATGTTGATGTTGGGCGACCAGATGGTCAGCCCCTCATAGATGCGGCGGTCGGCGCCGATCGGACGGGCGTTGAACTTGGCGCGCGCCTCGGTCGCGACGACGTCGCCGACCTGGTTCATCAGCGTGACGTCCCAGGTCGCGGCGAGGCCGATCGCCTGGGGGAACACCGTCGCATAGCCGTTGCGGGCCAGGCCGTGCAGGCCTTCGTTCCACCAGTCATAGGCGGGGATCCCCGCCCCGGCGTCGGCCGGCGCGGTGCTCTGGAGCTGCGCGGCCTTTTCCTCGACCGTCATGGTCGCGATCGCGCGGGCGACGGCATCGGGGTCTGGGTCGGCGGCGGCGAGAAGCAGGAACGGGATCATTTACTGGGGTCCTAAGGTACGCAAGGTCAGGGCGTTCTGCAGCGTCTGGGCCGAGGAATCGGAGCGAACCTCCACCATCACGCTTTCGCCGGGGAGAAGATCGAATCCGTCATCGGCGGGCTGTGCCGCGATGCTGCCGAAATCGAGCATGACCGCGCGGGCGAGTGCGGTGGCGGTGATCGTCACGCGCTTGCCCTCCCACTTCGTCGTCAGGCCGGGTGCGGGATAGGCCATGTCCTTGGGCAGCGCCCGCTCGACGATCGTGCGCGAGACGCTGCGGCCATCGACTAGCAGCTCGGCCACGGCATAGCTCGCCGATGGCGCGGCACCGGCGAACAGGTCGGCATCGGCGATACTGGCGGCTTCCTGGGCGCCGAGCGGGGCGAGGGTGACCTTGCCGCCCTTCTCGCCGAGCGGCTTACCGGCCATGTCGAAGGCACGGATGCGCCATTCGGCAGCGATTGGCCGGGTCGAGTCGGAGACCAGCGCGACGCGGGTGGCGCCGTCCTTGTGCTCGGTGACGATCGCCTGGGGCGCGAAGAAGCGCCTGGCGGCGTACTGGAGCAGCTTCCACTGGCCGTCATAGGAGATGCTGGCCCAGGAGATGGCGGGCCAGGTATCGTTGAGCTGCCAGTAGAGCGAGCCCATCGTCACCGGGCGGCAGGCGCGGTGATGGCGCGCGGCCATGTCGATCGCCTGGGCCTGGTTGACCTGGGTCAGATAGACCAGGTCGGCAAAGTCCTTTGCCGGACGCAGCCGCTGGTCGAGATAGAGCTGGAGCCGGGCATTGCCTTCGCCGGCAAGGAAGCGCTGGTGCGCCTTGAGCACCGGGCTGTCGATCGCAAGCGGCCCGTCGCCCGCGAAGTCGCGGATCGTCGACAGGTCGGGCATGGCCTGGAAGCCATATTCGGACATGAAGCGCGGGCAGCTGTCGAGATAGCGCTCGACCGGCTTGGAGCCCGACCAGACGTCCCAGAAATGGCGGTCGCCATCCTTGTCGGTATCGGTCGGCGCTTCATAGTCGGTGGCGGGCGAGTTGTTCCAATAGGGCGTGCCGGGCGAGCGGGTGATCACCGCGTCGCGCAGCACGCGATCGAACAGCACCGCCATGCCCACGCCGATCCGCTCCTGCTCGTCGGCGCCGACGCGCTTCTTGAATGCCTTGCGATCGGACCAGTTATCCCAGCCGGCCAGGATCTCGTTGCCGCCCGACCAGGCGATCACCGAGGGGTGCGGCTGGAGCCGCTCGACCTGCTCCTCAGCCTCGACGCGGACATTGTCGCGGAATTCGGCATCGGGGGGCGTGATCGAGCCGCCGAACATGAAGTCCTGCCAGATCATCAGGCCGAGCTCGTCGGCGATCTCGTAGAAACCGTCGTCGAGATAATAGCCGCCGCCCCAGACGCGGATCATGTTCATGTTGGTGTCGCGCGCGCTCTGCAGGACGTGCAGCATCTCGGCGCGCGGCACGCGGCTCGGGAAATTGTCGAACGGGATCAGGTTGGCGCCCTTGGCGAAGATCGGCACGCCATTGACCTTGAAGCCGAAGCTGCCGTCCTTGCGGATCAGCTCGACGGTTCGCAGGCCGGTCTTTCGGGTCACGCTGTCGGCCTTGCCGGCGCGATCGGAGAGCTGGCCCGACACGTCGTACATCGGCTGCGCGCCATAGCCGACCGGCCACCAGCGGCGCGGGGACGCGACGGTGAGCGGCACGCTTACTTCGTTGACGCCAGGGGCCACCGCGAAGCTGCGCGACACCGTCTGCGTCTTGCCGTCCGGGCCGGTGAGGGTGGTGCGCAGCGTGAGCCGGGTGCTGGCTCCGGCAATGATGCGATAGCGCGCGACCAACCGCGCCTCGGCATCGTTCAGCGCTTCTTGGTCGACGCGCATATTGTCGATCCGGGCATTGTCCCAGGCCTCGAGCCGGGCAGGGCGCCAGATGCCGATATTGACCAGGCGGGGACCCCAGTCCCAGCTATACTGGTATTTCGGCTTCCGGATGTAGGGCGAGGTCTGCTTGCCCTTGGGCTCGTCGCCGAACTCCGAATCATATTCGCCGGGCAACGGATTCGCCTGGGCGAGCACCATCGGCTGGAGCGTGCGGATCGGCGAGGCGATCGCGATGACCAGCTCGTTGCGCCCGAGCCTGAGCGCAGACTTGGCGTCGATCCGCCAGCGGCGATGCGCGTTGGCGGTGGTGAGCAGCTTCTGCCCGTTGAGCGAGACAGTGGCGAAGGTGTCGAGGCCGTCGAACACCAGGTCGACATGATCGCGCTTGAGCATTTCCGGGGTGACTTCGATCACCTTGCGGAACTGCCAGTTGGTGAGGCCGGCCCATTGGATCGGCGCCTGGTTGATCCCCTTGAACGGATCGGGCGCGCGGCCCGAGGCGATCAGATCCTGCTGGACGCTGCCCGGCACGCGCGCGGCGAACCAACTCGCTTCCCTGGGATGCGTCTTCGCAGCGTCCGCATCGGCGGGATCGATGCGGACTTCCCAGGCACCGTCGAGCGAGACGGTGTCGCGTGGGCCGGCCCAGGCGGCGGTGCCGGCGAGGAGCACGGGGAGCAGGGCAAGGGTACGCATCTTTACACCAATCTTCACTTGCCGGCCTCCTCGCGCAGCGTCACGCGCTCGACCGCGTAGAAGGGATCGCTCAGCGGCGAAGTGAACTGGAAGCACAAATCCTCGTCTCCTGGCATTGCCGGCAGCATGCCCGAGAAAGTGAAGCGCGTCGGCGCCGTCGCAGGATCGGGTAGCGGGAAGGTCGCCACCACCACCGGCTTGACCGTCTTGTCCGCGGTGTTGCAGCGCGCGCTGATCACCAGTTCGCCATATCGGCTCACTGCGAACTGGCCGATCTGCGAGCTATATTCATGCGCCAGGGCCCAGAGCCGGGGCAGCCGGGCGACCTCGACGGTGAAGCCCTTCGCCACGTCGAGCGGCGCGGCCGGGTAGCTGTAGCAGGTGTCGAACGGGTTGACGTTGAACGCCGGGGCGTTGGCGGTCGCCTCGGCCGTCAGCGGCACGCGCAGCCAGGGCTTGCGGCCAGCGCAGCCGGTCAGGTCCGAAGCGGTGCGGGTGAGCAGCGCGGCGCGGCTGCTGTCATAGGTCCGCGGCGCGGCGGTCGCGTTGCCGGCCTTGTCGAATGCCGCCGCACGGATCGTGGCGCCGGGGGCGAGCGTCAGCGGCCCCTTATAGGCCGGCGACTTGGCGGTCGGCGTCGTGCCGTCGAGGGTGTAGCGGATCGTGCCATAGGACGCCTGGGTCGCCAGCGCGACGCTTGCCTTGTTTGCGCGCAGCACCTCGCCACGCGTGCCCGAAAGCGTGAACTCGACCGCGAAGGCGCCGTCGGCGACTTCCATTCCCGAGCGGCGCCAGCGCTCCAGCTGCGGCCCGACCCGATCGAGGAAGCCGGCAAAGTCGCGCTTGTCCTTGGCCGACCATGTGATCTCGGCGATCGCCGCGGCGCGCGGGAACAGCACATGCTGCAGCTGGCCGGGCGTGACGATATACTCGCTCCACGCATTGCCCTGCGCGCCCAGCACATGCTTTGCCTTCTCGGCATCGATCCCGGCGGGCACCGGGTCATAGGCATAGACCTTGGCGAGCGTCTGGACCGGGAACTGGCCCGGCGGCTCGTCGGCATGGTTGCTCTGCAGGCGATTGAGATAGAGGACCGGATCGGGGCTCAGCACCACGTCGTGGTTCTGGTTCGCGGCCTCGACGGCGCCCTTCTCCCCGCGCCACGACATCACCGATGCGGAGGCGGGCAGACCGCCTTCGAGGATCTCGTCCCAGCCGATAAGCCGGCGGCCCTTGCTGCCCAGATAGGTAGCGAACTGCTCGATCAGCCAGCTCTGGAGATGGTTCTCGTCGCGCAGCCCGAGCGCCTTGATCTGTGCCTGCACCTCGGGCGAGCGCTGCCACTGGTCCTTGATCGCCTCATCGCCGCCGAGATGGATATAGGTGCCGGGGAACACGTCCATCAGCTCGTCGAGCAGCTGCTTGACGAACGCCACGCCCTTCGGGCCCGGATTGAACAGATAGGGATTGATGCCCCATTGGTTGGAAACCGCCGGCGTGTCGCCGAGGATGCCCAGCTCGGGATAGGCGGCGACCAGCGCCTGGGCATGGCCCGGCAGGTCGATCTCGGGGACGATCGTCACCCCGCGCTCGCTGGCATAGGCGACCAGCGCCTTGAGCTGCGCCTGGGTGTAGAAACCGCCGACCCGCGGCCCCGGCGCGCCGCCGGACGAGGGACCGGTGCGCCAGGCGCCGACCTCGGTGAGCCGGGGATAGGCCTTTACCTCGAAGCGCCAGCCCTGGTCGTCGGTGAGGTGCAGGTGCAGCGTGTTGAGCTTCACCGACGCCATCTGGTCGATGATCGCCTGGACCTGCTCGATCGGCTGGAAGTTGCGCGACACGTCGAGCATCAGCCCGCGCCAGCCGAAGCGCGGTGCGTCCTCGATTGTCACGGCGGGCACCTTGACCGGCTTGCCATGGGCGCGGTCCGGGCTGAGCAGCTGGGAGAGCGTCATCGCGCCGTAGAGCAGGCCGCGGTCGCCGGAGGCGGCGATACGGATTCCCTTGGCATCTACGGTCAGGCGATAGGCTTCGGCGCCGGTGACCGAGGTGTCGCGAACCAGTTGGATCGCGGCCTGGCTGGCGCCGGGGGCGAGTGTGATGCCGCGTTCGACCTTCACATGCGCCGCGAGAAGACGGGCAGCGGCGGCCGCGCCGGCATCGCCCTCGGGGAAGCCGATCGGGGCCTCGTCGCGCACCGTATAGCCGCCGGCACCGGGCGTGACCGATGCGGGGAGGGGGGTGACCGGAAGTTGCTGGGCGAAAGACGCCGGGCTCGCAAGCAGCATTGCCCAGGCCAGATGTCGCGCCTGCCGCACCCCAGATTTGCCCATCCATTCCTCCCGTTCATGTCATTTGGCTGAGCGGGCGGTGTAACCAATATAAGTCCTGTGGCACAATAGGGTCGTGCCCTGGCTTCGCCTTGCAAGCGCGTTGCGTGGGCGGACAAGCGTGCGAAATATTGATATTATAAGAGCTACCAATATAAATCCACCGCATGCCGTTGCCGCGGCAGGGCTGGTGCATTAGCTTCGTGGTCAACGGAGTGCGCAGGGGGCACGCCCGGGGAGGATTGATGGGATTTTCGGACCAGTTAGGACGTTTTCGCGAGGACAATCCGTCCCCGCTCTACCTCCAGCTGCAGCAGCTCATTCGCGACGGGATCGGCTCGAACGTGCTCGGACAGGGGGACGCGATCCCGCCCGAGCGCGACCTGGCGGCCGAGTATGACGTGTCGCGCATCACCGTGCGCAAGGCGATCGGCGGGCTGGTCGAGGAAGGGCTGCTCACCCGGCGCCGCGGCGCGGGCACCTTTGTCGCCGGGCGCGTCGAGAAGAGCTTCTCCAAGCTCTCGTCCTTCACCGAGGACATGGCGGCGCGCGGCCGCAAGGCGAGCAGCAGCTGGATCTCGCGCGCGCCGGGCCAGGTGAACCCCGAGGAAGCGATGATGCTGGGACTGTCGCCGGGCGCCCCGGTGCTCCGCTTCGCACGCATCCGCTATGCCGATGACGAGCCGATGGCGCTCGAATTCTCGACCATCGCGGGCTATTGCCTGGCCTCGGTCGATGCGGTCGAGGACTCGCTCTACGGTGCGCTCGACAAGGTCGGCAATCGCCCCGTGCGCGCGCTCCAGCGGCTGCGCGCTGTGCCCTTCGGTACCGAGCATGCCAAGATGCTGGGCGTCGATCCGGGCCATGCCGGGCTGCTGATCGAGCGCCGCGCCTTTCTGCGCGACGGCCGGGCCGCCGAAGTCACGCGTTCCTATTATCGGGGCGACGCCTATGACTTCGTCGCCGAGCTGAGCGACATCTGACCCTTTCTTCCAATTGCCATCGGGCCGCGCAGCGCGCCGGCCCCAGTCGGAGTTTCGCCATGGATCGTCGTCAACTCCTGCGCGGGAGCGTCGGCGTCGGCGCGCTGCTGGCGGCGCCGATCGCCACGGCGGAAGCGGCTGCGAAGGGCGCGGGCGATGGCGACGGCTTCCCGATGCCGCGCTCGCTCGCCACGCTGGCGCCACGGTTGCCCGAGGGCGATCCCTCGCGCACCCTGCTCGAGCTCGGCTGGCGCTTCCACGAGGGCGATATCCCAACGCCGGAGCCGCAGGGGCATCACGAGACCTATCTGAGCGTCAAGGCCGGCAATGCGCTCGGCGCCGCCTCGATCGCTTATGACGACAGCGACTGGCGCGAAGTCCGGCTGCCGCACGACTGGGCGGCGGCCCAGCCTTTCGTCGAGACCGCCAATGTCTCGCAGGGCTATCGTCCGCGCGGGATCGGCTGGTACCGCCGCACGCTGCGGCTCGACGCGGCGGACCAGGGCAAGACGCTCGAGCTGCATTTCGACGGCATCGCCACCAACGCGACGATCTGGATCAACGGCAGCATCGTCGCGCACAACTGGTCGGCCTATAACAGCGTCCATGTCGACCTGACGCCGTTCGCCCGCTTCGGCGACGAGACCAATGTGATCGCGATCCGCGTCGATGCGGATGCCAAGGAAGGCTGGTGGTACGAAGGCGCGGGGCTCTATCGCCATGCCTGGCTGGTGCGGCGCGCGCCGGTGGCGATCGTCAGCGACGGGGTGCACTGCGACCCGCGCAAGGTCGACGGGCGCTGGCAGGTGCCGGTGACCGCGACGTTGCGCAATGTCGCGCGCACCGCGGCGGCGGTGACGGTCGAGGCGGTGCTGCTCGATCCCGAGGGGCGCGAAGTCGCGCGGGGCGAGGTGCAGGCGAGCGTGCCGGTGCTCGACAGCGCCGATGCCGTGCTGCGGCTCGATGTGGAGGCACCGCGGCTGTGGTCGGTCGAGGAACCGGCGCTCTACACGGTGCGAACGCGGGTGCTGCAGGGCGGAGCGGCGATCGACGAGCGGCGCACCGCGATCGGCTTCCGCACGATCCGCTTCGATGCCGACCAGGGGCTGTTCGTCAACGAGAAGCACGTCAAGTTGAAGGGCGTCTGCCTGCACCAGGACCATGCCGGGGTCGGCGTGGCGGTGCCGGATTCGCTGCACCGCTGGCGGCTCGAGCGGCTGAAGGAGATGGGCTGCAACGCGATCCGCATGTCGCACAACGCGCCGACCGCGGAGCTGCTCGACTGGTGCGACCGGATGGGCTTCCTCGTCATGGACGAGAACCGGCTGTTCAACCCGGCACCCGATTACATGGCGCAGCTCGAATGGCTGGTCCGCCGCGACCGCAACCACCCGAGCGTCATCCTGTGGTCGGTGTTCAACGAGGAGCCGATGCAGGGCACCGGCGCCGGCGTCGAGATGGTCCGGCGGATGATCGCGGCGGTGAAGAAGCTCGACGACAGCCGCTCGGTGACCGGCGCGATGAACGGGTCCTTCTACAACGAGGTCAGCGTCGCCGGCGAGTTCGACGTGATGGGCTTCAACTATTACCAGGCCGATTACGACAAGTACCACAAGCTGCACCCGAACCAGCCGATCACCAGTTCGGAAGACACCAGCGCCTATGAGACGCGCGGTGCCTTTGCGAGCGATCCGGCCAGGCACGTCCTCACCTCCTACGACACCGAGGCGACGAGCTGGGGGGCGACGCACCGCGATACCTGGAAGAACATCGCCGAGCGGCCGTTCGTCGCGGGCGGGTTCGTGTGGACCGGGTTCGACTATCATGGCGAGCCGACGCCCTATGCCTGGCCGACCATCGCCAGCTTCTTCGGCATCCTCGACCTGTGCGGCTTCCCCAAGACCGCGTTCGACATCCACCGGGCGCACTGGACCGACGACAGGGACGTCGTCGCGATCGCGCCGCACTGGACCTGGCCGGGCCGCGAGGGCGAGCCGGTCAAGGTCTTCGTCAGCTGCAATGCCGAGACCGTCGCGCTGCGGCTGAACGGGCGCGAACTGGGCGTGCAGAAGGTCGACCGCATCATGGGCAACGAGTGGACCGTGGCCTATGCGCCGGGCCGGATCGAGGCGCTGGCGATGCGCGGCGGCAAGGTCGTCGCGCGGGCGGTGCACGAGACGGCGGGCGCGCCGGTCGCGCTGCGGCTGACCCCGGCGCGCAGCGTGATGGCGGGCGACGACGAGGAATGCCAGGCGATCACCCTCGACGCGGTCGATGCCAAGGGGCGGCACGTGCCGACTGCGAACCTGATGACGCGCTTCGCTGTCGAGGGTGCGGTGATCCTGGGCGTCGGCAATGGCGACCCGAACAGCCATGAGCCCGAGCAGGTCGCGCCGGGCGCGGGATCGCGCTCGCTGTTCAACGGGCTGGCGCAGCTGCTGGTCCGCGCCGGCACCGGCCGCGGGCGGATCACCGTGCGGGCACAGGCCGAGGGGCTGGCGCCGGCGGTGCTGACGATCGCCCGGGCCGAGGTGGCGCCGCGCCTACAGGTGGCGGTGGTGCCGCAGGTCCTGGACCTGCGCGAGTGGCGGCGCTCGCCGGTGCTGGCGGAGAAGCCGGCGGCGACGCTGGCGCCGGCGGACGGCGACAACAACAGCTGGGACTTCGTCCGCAGCGGGGTGCCGACACCGGCCGAGGCGCAGCCGGGCTGGCGGGTCTATCGCACCCGGGCGACGCCGTGGAAGCGGGTGGCGGCCGAGGGCGGCGTGATCGCCTTCGAGACGATCGGCGGCAAGGCCGAGCTTTGGGTCGACGGCACGCTGCTGGCGACCAAGGCCGGCGCTGCGCCGGGGCCGCTCAGCGCGGCGCTGCCGCCGGGGAAGGGGCCGCGGGCGGTGGTGCTGCTGGTCGAGGCCGCGGCTGGCGCGGCGTCGGGGCTGCTCGGCACGGTGGCGATCACGCCGCGCTGAGGCGCCAAACATTGCTAAGGTCGTGCACTGTGCGTGTTGCTGCGCGCTTTCCTATCGTGCGCGCCGGGGCGACTCGGCAAAGTTCACTAAGTTCATGCCAGGAGCGGGTTTCCGCTGCGGCTATTTTCCCTTTTTTCCCGGAAATGCGGCGCATCTCGCAACATCCTTGCGAGGGGCTGATCCTATCTTTCCTACGCGGTCAAAGAGCGGCCGGGCGGTAGCCTGGCGGCGGGAGCCGAGCAGGTGGAATCCTATTTTGCAAGCAGGTGATGGGCAGAGAAACCCTGGGCCCCGGCTTTCGCCGGGGAACGAAGGGTTCGGGGAACGAAGGGGCTTCAGGCGGTGAGCAGACCCTCGGCGCCATTCGAGGCGAGGAGCAGGTGGACCACGCCCTCCGAGGGATGGGCGACGGTGCGGACGCCGAGCGCCACCAGCGCCGGTTCCGCCGCCTTGACGGGCTCGCACAGCTCGACGCGCAGGCGGTTGCCGAGGAGGCGGGCGCCGAGGACATTGTCGGCGCCGCCCAGCGCGGCCAGCGCGGCCGGAGTGAGCGTCGCCTGTTCGGCGGGCGCTGCGACCGGCGCCGGGGCGAGGGCGGTGCCGCCCAGCGCCAGCGCGTCGCGGATCTCGACCGCGACCGAGTCCGCGATCGGGCCGAGCACGACCTGGAGGGCGTTGGCCGAGGGGCGGATGACGCCGCGGGCGCCGAGCGCCTTGAGCATGGGCTCGTCGACCTGGGCCTGGTCCTTGACCATCAGGCGCAGGCGGGTGGTGCAGGCATCGATACTGGTGATGTTCGCCGCGCCGCCGAGCGCGCGGGCAAAGGCAGGGCCGCGCTCGCCGGCGATGGCGGTCGAGGATGCCGGCACCGCCGCCTCGGGCTCGCGGCCGGGGGTCTGGAGGTCGAAGCGGCGGATGACGAAGGAGAAGATGCCGTAATAGAGCCCGAAATAGACGATGCCGACCGGGATCAGCAGCAGCGGCCGGGTCGCCTTGCCGAAGTTCAGGACATAGTCGAACAGGCCGGCGGAGAAGCCGAAGCCGAGCTTCACGCCGAGCAGGTCCATCACCACCATCGCGATGCCGGTCAGCACCGCGTGCACCGCGAACAGCGCGGGGGCGAGGAACATGAAGCTGAACTCGATCGGCTCGGTGACGCCGGTGAGGGCCGAGGTGAGCGCCAGGCTGAAGAGCATGCCGCCGACAGCCTTGCGGCGCTCGGGCCGCGCGGCGCGGTACATGGCGAGGCAGGCGGCGGGCAGGCCGAACATCATCACCGGGAAGAAGCCGGCCATGAAGGCTCCCGCGCTGGGATCGCCGGCGAAGAAGCGGCGGAGATCGCCATTGGCGCCGTGATAGTCGCCCTGCACGAACCAGAAGACGTTGTTGAAGATGTGGTGGAGGCCGGTGACGAGCAGCAGCCGGTTGATCAGGCCGAACAGGAACAGGCCGATCTCGCCCGCGCCGGTGATGCCATGGCCAAGCCCGTCGATCCCGGCGCTCAGCTGGGCGAAGCACAGGCCGATCAGGCCGGCGATGAGCACGCCGGCAAACCCGCTGACGATCGGCACGAAGCGGCGCCCGCCGAAAAAGGCGAGATATTCGGGCAGCTTGATCGTCGAGAAGCGGTTGTAGAAGATGCCGCCGATCAGGCCGGAGAGGATGCCGATCGGCACGTCGAGCCGGGCGATCGCCTTGGCCTTCCAGGCGGCGGTGGTCAGCTCGAGCAGCGGGCCTTCCATGCCGGCGGTGACGTCCACGGGCACGGTGAGCAGCACCTTGGCGGACTCGGTCGCGACGAGGAAGCAGGTGATGCCGGCAAGCGGCGCGGCGCCGTTGCCGTCCCTGGCATAGCCGGTGGCGACGCCGATCGCGAAGAGCAGGCCGAGATGCGAGAAGAGCGCGTCGCCCGCGGCGCTGATGAAGGCGATGTCCAGCAGGTCGGGCTGGCCGAGGCGGAGCAGCAGGCCGGCGACCGGCAGCACCGCGATCGGCAGCATCAGCGCGCGGCCCAGCGGCTGGAGCAGTTCCAGGATCGACTTCATGCGGTGAACTCCCGGGCAAGAGCGCGGACATCGGCGGCGGTCGCGCAGGCGAGCGCGGCCTGGGCATGGGCACGGACGGCGTCGAGGGTGAGGCCGGAGACCAAAGCCTTGATCTCGGGGACCATTGCAGCGGTGGAGGACAGCTCGGTCACGCCCAGGCCGATCAGGATCGGCACGGCGAGCGGATCGGAAGCGAGGCCGCCGCAGACGCCGGTCCAGCGGCCCTTGCTGGCTGCACCCCGGCAGGTGTCGGCGATCAGGCGCAGCACGGCGGGGTGGAGCCCGTCGATCGCGCTCGCCACGCTCGCATTGCCGCGGTCCATCGCCAGGGCATATTGGGTGAGGTCGTTGGTGCCGACCGAGAGGAAATCGGCCTCGGCGGCGAGCAGATCGGCGGTCACCGCGGCTGCGGGGGTCTCGACCATCACGCCGAGCTCGACCGCTTCTGTGATGCCGAGATCGGCGCGGACCTTGTCGAGCATTTCGCGAACCCGGCGCAGTTCGTCGATCCCGGCGATCATCGGCACCATGATGCGGCACTGGCCGATCGGCTGGACGCGCAGGATCGCGCGGATCTGGTCCTCGAGCAGCTGCGGATGGGCGAGGCCGACACGGATGCCGCGCAGGCCCAGCGCCGGGTTTTCCTCGGCCGGGATCGGCAGATAGGAGGCGGGCTTGTCGCCGCCGATATCGAGCAGGCGGACGATCAGCGGGCGGCCGGCAAGCGTGTCAGCGATCGCCTGGTAATCGGCGGCCTGCTCGTCGATGCTGGGTGCGGTGTCGCGGTCGAGGAACAGGAATTCGGTGCGCAGCAGGCCCGAGCCTTCGGCGCCATTGGCGATGGCCAGCTCGGCATCGGCGCGCGAGCCGAGATTGGCGAAGACTTCGATGCGGGTGCCGTCGGCCATGTGGCAGGGCTGGGCCGCAGCGGCGAGCGCGGCGGCGCGGCGCTCGGTACGTTCGGCCACGGCTTGGTGCGCTTCGGCGAGTGCGGCTGCGTCCGGCGCGACCTGGAGCCGGGCGAGGCCGGCGTCGAGGATCAGCGGGGTTTCCTCGCCGATCTGGCGCAGCACCGGGCCGAGCGAGACGAGCATCGGCAGGCCGAGGCCGGCGGCGAGGATCGCGGCATGCGAGGTCGGGCCGCCGCGCTCGACGCAGAGGCCGACGACCTGCGCCGGATCGAGCGCCGTCACCTGCGACGGGAGCAGATCCTCCGCGAGCAGGATGGTGTTCGGCGGGAAGGCGAGCGGCGCTTCGTCGGTGCCGGCGAGGACCAGCAGGACGCGGCGTTCGAGGTCGCGCAGATCGTCGGCGCGCTCGGCGAGGCGGGCGTCGCCCGAAGCGGTGAGCGCCTCGGCCTGGGGCGCGATCGCGGCGCGCCAGGCCTGGCCGGCGCTGGCGCCGCCCCGGATGGCTTCGGCGGCGTCGGCGAGGATGCCGTCATCGTCGAGCATCGCGCGGTGCGCCTCGGCGATGGCGCGCTGGGCGCCATGGGCATGGCCGATCTCGCTGTCGAGCCGGGCGGAGAGGGTGGTGCGGGCGGCGTCGAGCCGGGCCTGTTCCTCGGCAGCGCCTTTGCTGGCCGTGTCGATCTGCACTTCGGGCAGGCGGAAGCGGCGGGCCTGGCCGACCGCGAGGCCGGGGGCGGCGGTGACGCCGCTGAGCTTGCCGTCGGCGGGGAGGGCGGAGACCTGCGATGCGGCGGCGATGGGGGCTGCGGGCTTGGGGGCGGCGGCATGGCCCTTCTCGCCCATGCCGCTCTCGATCAGCGCGGCAAGCGCAGTGGCGGCCTGCTCGGCATCGGGGCCGGTGGCGGCGATGCGGACCTCGTCGCCGAAGGCAATCGCGAGCGTCAGCAGTCCGACCGGGCTGCGCGCGCTGGCGGTACGGTCCTGCCTGGTCAGGGTGACGTCGGCAGTGAGGCCGGCGAGCAGGTCGCGGATGCGCGCGGCGGGGCGGGCATGGATGCCGTGGACGAGCGGCACGGTGACGATGCGCTCGACCGTCTCGCCGGTGAGCGGCGTGGTGGCGGGCGTATCGGCGGCGAGGCGGGGCTCGAGCGCCAGGATCGCGTCGCCGACCTGGACCGGGCCGTCCGCGCGGGTGCGGACCAGCGCATGGCAGGGCGTCTCGAGCAGCAGCACCGGGGTGACTGCCGAGGGAGCGGCGCAGACGATCGTGTCGAGATCGAAGCGAATCAGCGGATCGCCCGCGGCGACGCGGTCGCCGACCGCCACGCAGGGGGTGAAGCCCTCGCCCTTCAGCGCCACCGTATCGAGGCCGACATGCATCAGGATCTCGACGCCATCGGCGGCGCGGATGGTGATCGCATGGCCGCTCGGCTGGAGCACGGCGACTTCGCCGTCGCACGGGGCGTGCAGGCAATCGCCGGTCGGGTCTATCGCGATGCCGTCCCCCAGCATGCGCTGGGCGAAGACGGGGTCCGGAACCTCGTCGAGACCGGAGAGCCAGCCGGCGAGCGGGGACGCGAGCGTGATCCGCGCCCCGGGCGTGTCGTCGAGCGGCGGCAGCGATTGCGTGGGCAGGGCGTGTCTCCCGAGAGTCAGGCGATGCGGGTGCCGGCGATCCAGGTGCCCGCGGGCTCCAGATCGCGGGTCAGCTGGACCCAGTCGGCGACGAGGCCGGGCGCGAGCGCGCCGCGCTCGTCGCCGAGGCCCAGAAAGGCGGCGGGGCTGGTCGCGGCCATCATGGCGGCGTCGGCATGCGACAGGCCGATCCGGTTGACCGCGTTGCGGAAGGCGCCGGCCATGTCGAGCGCCGAGCCGGCCAGCGTGCCGTCCTCGCCCAGGCAGCGCCCGCCATCGACGAGGATGCGGCGGCCGTGCAGGTCGAACTCAGCGACCTCTGCACCGACGCAGGGCATCGCATCGGTAACGAGCATGAAGCGATCGTGCGGCCGGGCGCGCATCGCGATGCGGACCGGCGCGTCATGGACGTGGAAGCCGTCGAGGATCAGCCCGCAATAGATGCTCTGGTCCTCCAGCGCCGCGCCGACCACGCCGGGCGCGCGGTGGAGCAGGGGGGACATGGCGTTGAACAGGTGGGTGACCCCGGTCATGCCGGCGGCGATGGCGGCCTTGACGACGTCATAGCTCGCATCGCTGTGGCCGATGCTGAGGATCACGCCGGCATCGTGAAGCCGGCGGATGTCTTCCAGCGAGACCATCTCGGGTGCGAGGGTGAGCATCACCTTGCCGCGGCGCGGGCGGGTGAGCAGCGCGAGCAGGTCCGCGTCGAGCAGGCGGAACTTGTCGGCGTCGTGGATGCCCTTGCGGGTGACGCTGATGATCGGGCCTTCGATATGGACGCCGATGCAGCCGGGCACGCCGGCCTCGATCGCGGCCTCGGCGGCATCGAGCGCGCGGGCGATCACCTCGGGCACGTCGCTGATCAGGGTCGGCAGGAAGCCGGTGGTGCCGAAGCGGGCATGCGCCCGGCCGATCGCCGCGATGCCTTCGACATCGGGCGCATCGTTGAACAGCACGCCGGCGCCGCCATTGACCTGGGTATCGATGAAGCCCGGGACGAGCCAGCCGCCGTCGAGGTCGATGGTCTCGTCCGCCGGCGCATCGGGAAGGATCGCGGCGATGCGGCCATCGGCGACCTGGATGGTCGCCTGGTCCAGCACGCCGCCGGGCGTGACGATCTGCCCGTTGGTAAAGGCGTGGGCAGTCATCGCGTCTCGGTCACCTTCTTGAGGTAGAGCGGGCGATCGGGATCGTGGCCGCGCGCGAGCGAGAGCGCATTGGCCATGTGATAGAAGCTCTGGACCATCAGGATCGGCTCGATCGCGGGATGGTCGGTGAGCGCGGGCAGGCTGCCGTTCCCCTTGGCGTCGGCAACGCAGGGCCGGGCACCGCGCTCGGCGAACTCGGCGGCGGCTTCGCGGACGCTGTCGCCGGCTGGGTCCGAGGTGGCGAAGGCGAGGATCGGGAAACCCTGGCCGACGATCGCCATCGGGCCGTGGCGGACCTCGGCGGCGCTGAACGCCTCGGCATGGAGCCCGCAGGTCTCCTTGAACTTGAGCGCGGCTTCCTGGGCGATGCCGAAGCTGTAGCCGCGGCCGATCACGAACAGATTGGTCGCGTCGCGCAGCGCGGTGACGGCGTCGCTCCAGTCGAGCGTGCGCGCGGCCTCGAGCTGCTCGGGCAGGCGGGTGAGGGCGGCGGCGAGGGCATCGTCGCGCGCCCATTCGGCGACCAGCGCGACGAAGGCGGCGAGCGCGGTGATATAGGATTTGGTCGCGGCGACCGAGCGCTCGGGGCCGGCCTTGAGGCCGATCAGCGTGTCGGCGAGCAGGGCGAGCGGCGAGCTCTCGTCATTGACGAAGGCGACGACGTGCGCGCCGGCTTCCTGGTGCGCGCGGACGGTGGCGAGCAGATCGGGGCTGCGGCCGCTCTGCGAGATGGCGATGCACAGCGCCGAGCCGGGGGCGACCGGCGCGGCGAACACCGACGCCACCGACGGGGCGGCGGAGGCGACGGGGATGCCGATGAAGGTCTCGATCAGGTACTTGCCATAGCTCGCGGCATGGTCCGACGAGCCGCGGGCGCAGGTGACGATGCGCGCGGGCGGGTTGGCGCGGAGCCGCGTCGCCAGCGCCGTGAGGGCAGGCTCGTTCGCATCGACCAGACGGCGCACCGCCTCCGCGGCTTCCGCCGCCTCGGTCTCCATGAGCGTGGCGGTCACCCCCGCCTGCTGCTCGTCAGCCCCCATCTGTACACCCCGTGTTACTATCGAAGCGGACGGGAATAAGTCATATATTGGTACTGTTCAAGGTTCTATGCTCGTCGAGAATGCGCCGCATTGTGGATACTTTTGCGGGGTCGGTCTGGAGGCTTGGGCCGGTCTGGAAGCCGAAGCGCTGCTCGGCCTCGCCGGGGGTGCCGGAAGGGCTGCGGCACGAGGCATGGACCTCGGGCACGCCGGTGGCGAGGATCGCGGGCAGGTTGGCCGCGTCGATGCCGCTGCCGGCGAGGATCAGGATGCGGCCCTCGGCGCGGCGGACCAGCGCGGCGAGCATGTCGAGCGCGTCGGCGGCGCGGGGCTGGCCGCCGGAGGTGAGGATCCGGTCGAAGCCGAGCGCGATCGCGGTGTCGAGCGCCTCGAGCGGATCGGGGCAGAGATCGAAGGCGCGGTGGAGGGTGAGCGACAGCGGCTGGCCGGCTTTGGCGCCCTCGGCCCGGGCATGCGCGACCCAGGCGGCGAGGAGGCCCGCATCGAGCTTTCCGGCCGCGTCGCTCGCGCCGATCACCACGCCGGCAAGGCCCGCCTCGGCGGCGAGGCCGATGTCGTCGGCGACCATTGCGGCCTCATCCGGGCTGTAGCGGAAGTCGCCGTCGCGGGGCCGGGAAAGGAGATGGGCGGGGATCGGCGCGGCGGCGGCGCGCACGACCAGCGAGCGCGGTGGGGTGAGCCCGCCGACCGACAGCGCGGCGCAGAGTTCGAGCCGGTCGGCACCGCCGGCGATGGCGGCGTCGATCCCGGCAAGCGTGTCGATGCAGATTTCGAGCATTGGGGCTCCAGGTCAGGGGTCGGGCAGCGTCATAGCCGCGGCTTGGGCGGATGCCCAAGGGGTTGCGGGAATCCTGGGCCCGCTAAGGGCAAATGCGCTACGCGCAATCTCGGGATGGTGGCGCAGACCAGGCCATGGTCTTGGTTCCAACTGGAGGCCTGGATGCTCGATACGCGCTGCGCTCGTTTTCTGGTTGTCGATGATTCGCGCATGATGCGCCGGATCGTGGCGAGCATGATCCACGACTTCGGCGTGGGGCATGTCGACCAGGCTTGCGACGGCACCGAAGCGCTGGGCCTGCTCCGGCGGCAACATTACGACCTCGTCATCTCCGACTGGTGGATGGAGCCGATCAGCGGCTTCGAGCTCCTGCTCGCGGTGCGGATGCATCCGGCGCTGGCGAAGATCCCGTTCCTGATGATCACCGCCGAACGCGACTTTGGCGAAGTGCTCAACGCCAAGAGCGCGGGCGCCACCGACTATCTGCTGAAGCCGTTCACCGCCGAGACGCTCAACCGGAAACTCGGCCGCTTCGTGTCGATCGATGCCGACGAACTGATCGCGCAGGTCGCCCAGGCGCGCCGTGCCGGGGTGAACCAGGACGTGGACGAGATGTTCTGAGCGCCTGAAGCGCCTGCGCTTCGTGCCCATGCGGGTTTAATCCAGCCAGCTCCGCCCACTGCGCCGCGCTTCACGGCCGCGGCACCGGCGGCGCGCGCGATCGGATACCCTCCTGCCTTCCCTCTTATCGGCAGCGCGCGATCACTCGGTTGAGAGTGCGGGGCGACCCGCACGGGTGTCGATGTCTTTTCGATTTAATGGAACAATTGGAACGATCTTATCCGGCTGCATCGCAGTTCTTCGGCCGCCTAGACCCTGTGCATCCGGAAACGATCCGGGCCGCCGAACCACCAAAAGAGGGAAACCACCATGACCGCCACCGCCACCCCGACCCCGGGCAAGACGCTGCTTTCGCCGACCGATCACGCGCTGGTGCTGATCGATTTCCAGTCGCAGATGGCCTTCGCCACCAAGTCGATCGCCCCGGAGCTTCTCCGCAACAACGCCGCGCTGGTCGCCAATGCCGCCGCCGGCTTCAACGTCCCCACCATCCTCACCACCGTCGCCGAGAAGAGCTTCTCGGGCCCGATGTTCAGCGAAGTCACCGATCCCTTCCCGGGCCAGAAGCTGCTCGACCGCACCTCGATGAACACCTGGGAAGACGCCGCGGTGATCGAAGAGGTCAACCGCATCGGCAAGCAGCGGCTGGTGTTCGCCGGCCTGTGGACCTCGGTCTGCATCGTCGGCCCGGTGCTCTCGGCGATTGACCAGGGCTTCGAGGCCTATGTCATCACTGACGCGAGCGGCGACATCTCGGAGGAAGCGCATGAGCGCGCCGTCGCCCGGATGATCCAGGCGGGCGCCAAGCCGATCACGTCGCTCCAGTACCTGCTCGAGCTGCAGCGCGACTGGGCGCGGACCGGGACCTACGACATGACCACAGGCGTCGCCCGCAAGTGGGGCGGTGCGTACGGCATCGGCATCACCTACGCCAAGACCATGTTCGGCGCCTCCGAAGGCGGTCACTGATCCCCGCGCGGCCGGGTCGTGCCCCCTTGGCCCGGCCGCACCCTCCAAGCCTTTCCCACCTTCCCGAAATCCCAAGGACATTCCCATGAGCACCATCACCACCCAGGACGGCACCGAGATCTTCTTCAAGGACTGGGGACCCAAGGACGCCCAGCCGATCATGTTCCATCACGGCTGGCCGCTGTCGTCGGACGACTGGGACGCGCAGATGCTGTTCTTCCTGTCCAAGGGCTACCGTGTCGTGGCGCATGACCGCCGTGGCCATGGCCGCTCGGCCCAGGTCCCGACCGGGCACGACATGGCGCATTATGCCGCCGATGCCGCCGCGGTCGCCGAGCATCTCGACCTGCGTAATGCGATCCATATCGGCCACTCGACCGGCGGCGGCGAAGTCGCGGCCTATGTCGCCCGGCACGGCCAGCCCCAGGGCCGTGTCGCCAAGGCCGTGCTGGTCAGCGCCGTCCCGCCGATCATGCTCAAGACCGAAGCCTATCCGAACGGCCTGCCGATCGAGGTGTTCGACGGCCTGCGCAGCGCGCTGGCGGCGAACCGCGCCCAGTTCTTCCGCGATCTGCCCGCCGGCCCGTTCTACGGCTTCAACCGCCCCGGCGTGGCGACGATCGAAGGCACGGTCGATAATTGGTGGCGCCAGGGCATGATGGGCAGCGCACTTGCCCATTATGAAGGCATCAAGGCCTTTTCCGAGACCGACCAGACCGACGACCTCAAGGCGATCACCGTGCCCACGCTCGTGCTGCACGGCGAGGACGACCAGATCGTACCCTACAAGAATGCCGGCGTGCTCCAGGCCGAGATCCTGCCGAACGCCACGCTGAAGACCTATCCGGGCTTTTCACACGGCATGCTGACGGTCAATGCCGACGTGCTGAATACCGACATCCTCGCGTTCATCCGCGGCTGATCGAAGGGAGCGGACATCATGAAGCCCTATCTCCTTTCGCTGGGTGCCGGTTTGCTGGTCGGCGTGGTCTACAGCCTGCTTGGTGTCCGTTCCCCCGCACCGCCGATGATCGCCCTGCTCGGGCTCGCCGGCATCCTCGCCGGCGAGCAGATCGTCCCGCTGGCCAGGAAAGTGACGGCGATGGTCGCCGTCACCCGGCCGGTCGAACGGCCATGACCCCGATCACCCGCCGCCAGGCGCTCGCCGGCGCCGCCACCACTGCCCTGCTTACCGCCACCGAAAGCTTCGCCATGACCGCCCCGCAAGACCTGATCCTCGTCAACGCCAAGGTGACCACGCTCGATCGCGAGAACCCGGTCGCCGATGCGGTCGCCATCCGCGACGGCAAGTTCCTCGCGGTCGGCACCGAGGGTGAGGTCCGCGCCGCCGCCGCGCCGAACGCCCAGGTGATCGACGCCAGGGGCCGCCGCCTGATCCCCGGCCTGATCGACAGCCACATCCACGTCATCCGCGGCGGGCTGAACTACAACATGGAGCTGCGCTGGGAAGGCGTGCCGACGCTGGCCGATGCGATGGCGATGCTCAGGAAGCAGGCCGAGAACACCCCGCCGCCGCAATGGGTGCGCGTGGTCGGCGGCTTCACCGAGCATCAGTTCGCCGAGAAGCGCCTGCCGACGCTCGACGAGATCAACGCCGCGGCACCGGACACCCCGGTCTTCATCCTCCACCTCTATGATCGCGCTTTGCTCAACGCCGCGGCACTGCGGGCGGTGGGCTATGACAGGAACACGCCGAACCCGGCGGGCGGCGAGATCCTGCGCGACGCGCAGGGCAACCCCACCGGCCTTCTGCTTGCCCAGCCCAACGCGACGATCCTCTACGCCACGCTCGCCAAGGGGCCGAAGCTTCCGCCCGAATACCAACTCAACTCGACCAAGCACTTCATGCGCGAGCTCAATTCGCTCGGCGTCACCAGCGTGATCGACGCGGGCGGCGGGTCGCAGAATTATCCCGATGATTACGAAATCGTCGAGAAGCTCCACAAGGACGGCGAGCTGACGCTGCGCATCGCCTACAACCTGTTCACCCAGAAGCCGAAGGAAGAGCTGAAGGACTTTGCCACCTGGTCGACCCAGATCAAGCCCGGCGACGGCGACGACAGCTATCGCCACAATGGCGCGGGCGAGATGCTGGTCTATTCGGCGGCGGACTTCGAGGATTTCCGCGTCGCCCGGCCGGACATGCCGCCGCAGATGGAAGGCGATCTCGAACCCGTCATCCGCCTGCTCGCCGAGCGCCGCTGGCCATGGCGGATGCACGCCACCTATGACCAGACGATCAGCCGCGCCCTCGATGTGTTCGAGAAGGTCAATCGCGACATCCCATTGAAGGGCCTCAACTGGTTCTTCGACCATGCCGAGACGATCAGCGAGCGCAATATCGATCGGATCGCGGCACTGGGTGGCGGCATCGCCGTGCAGCACCGCATGGCCTTCCAGGGCGAGTATTTCGTCGAGCGCTACGGTGCCAAGGCGGCCGAGGCAACGCCGCCGATCCGCCGCATGCTCGATGCCGGCGTGCCGGTGGGGGCGGGGACCGACGCCACCCGTGTCGCCAGCTACAATCCCTGGGTGTCGCTGAGCTGGCTGGTAACCTCGAAGACCGTCGGTGGCATGACGCTCTATCCGGTGCGCAACCGGCTCGACCGCGAGACCGCGCTGCGCCTGTGGACCGAGCGGAACACCTGGTTCTCGAACGAGGTGGGCAAGAAGGGGCAGATCAAGGCCGGCCAGCTCGCCGACCTGGCGCTGCTCTCGGACGACTATTTCCACGTCGCCGAAGACGAGATCGCCCATCTCCGCTCGGTGCTCACCGTGCTCGGCGGCAAGGTGGTTTACGGCGAGGGCGACTTCGCGCCGCTCGGCCCCAAGGCACCCAAGGCGATGCCCGACTGGTCGCCGGTCGCGACCTTTGGCGGCCATTATCGCCGCGACGAGACCAGCAAGAAGCTCGCCGCCGCCTGTGCCTGCCATTCGGCCTGCACCGTCCACGGCCATGACCATGCCGCCGCGCTCGGCGCCAAGGTGCCCGCCGCCGACGTCCAGAGCTTCTGGGGCGCGCTCGGTTGCGGATGCTGGGCGGTCTGATCGTTCCAGAATGTCGAACGGTTCGAATGATTTTATTCGGATCGTTCGGCGTCCGGGGGCGACTTAAACCCCTCGGCAGAGGCAGTGCACCTTCCCATCGGAGTAGTTGAAATGAACCGCCACACCCTCCTGATCGCCACCGCGCTGGTCGCGCTTTCCCCGGCCGCTTCCTTCGCCCAGCAGGGGCCCAAGCCGAGCGCCGATCACGCGATCGGCCCCGAATATGACTCGACCCATGTCTATGTCGCGCCCGAGGATTTCGATCGCTTCGTCTCGAGCGTGACCGCCACCTTTGGCGGCACCGCCAGCAAGAAGGGCGTGTTCCAGGTCACCCCGACCACGAGCCAGACCAACTCGCAGCTCGTCCTCACGCCAGTCGGTATCCTCTCGGTGTTCGGCTTCGTCACCCCGGTGCCCTATCCGTTCGGGGCCGAGCGCACCGGCTATCTCGTCGACGATATCGACGCTGCGGTCACTTCCGCGGTGAGCCACGGCGCGAGCCGACTGCTCACCACCTTTCCCGATCCGATCGGCCGCGACGTCGTCGTGCAATGGCCGGGCGGCGTGAACATGCAGCTCTACTGGCACACCACCAAGCCGCATTACGCTCCGCTGGCGAGCGTGCCGGAGAACCGCGTCTACCTGACCGCGGATTCGGCCAATGCCTTCCTCAAGAGCTGGACCGGCTACGCCCATGCCAAGGTTGTCTCGGACGACAAGGCCGCGCCGGGCGTGGAGATCGGCCAGCCGGGCAAGACCTATCGCCGTGTCCGCCTGAGCTCGGGCTATGGCAAGATGACGGTGCTGGTCTCGGACGGGCAACTGCCCTGGCCCTATGGCCGCGAACTGACCGGCTATGAGGTGTCGAGCCTCACCGTGACACTCGACAAGGCCAAGGCGGCGGGCGTCGAGACTTTGGTGGCGGCGCACCGCGAAGGCGACCGCGACGCCGCGATCGTCCGCTTCCCCGGCGGCTATATCGCCGAGATCCACGCACCCGTGGCGAAGAACTGAGCGATGAACACGCCCGGCTTCGTCACCGCCATACTCGATTGGCGCCCGACCTGGTTCCTCGTCCGGCTCGCGCTGAGCGGCGCCTATCTGCTCGGCGGAGTGGTCAAGCTGACCGACTGGCACGGCGCGGTCGCCGAACAGGCGCATTTCGGCATGCAGCCGGCCGCGCTCTGGGCGGCGCTGACCATCGCGGTCGAGCTGGTCGGCCCCGCGCTGATCCTGAGCGGCCGGCTGGTCTGGCTGGGGGCCGGGATGCTGGGCGTGTTCACCTTCCTCGCCGCGATCACCGCCAATGCCTTCTGGGCGATGGCCCCGGGCAGCGCCGAGCGCTTCGGCGCGACCAATGCGTTCTTCGAGCATCTCGGCCTGATCGGCGGCTTCGTGCTGGTGGCGCTGGTGGCGGAGCGGGAGCGGCGGCGTGGGTAGGTATCTCCCAATCCTCTCCCGGAGGGAGAGGGGGACCGCCGCCGAAGGCGGTGGTGGAGAGGGAATGCCGCAGGCGATATTGCCCGTGGCAGACCCCCTCCACCAGCTTCGCTGGTCCCCCTCCCCCTACGGGGGAGGATTATTCAAATACGCCGTTGCCCTCTTCCTCCTCACCACCCCAGCCGCCGCCCAGCAGCGCGAAGCGTGGCAAGCCCCAACCCTAAGCATCACCCGCTACGACGAAGACTGGTCCGACCTCGCCGACGCCAAGAAGCGCGCGCATCACTGGACCGGCCCGCTCAAATATATCCCGCTCGGCGACGAGGCCTGGCTTTCCACCGGCATCGAGCTGCGCGCGCGCAGCGAGAATTACCGCGACAATCTCTGGGGCGGGGCGGATGCGCCCGACGATTCCTATCTCTGGCTGCGCGCTTTGCCCTATGCCGATCTCCATGTCGGCCGGGTGCGCGCCTTCGTCCAGCCGATCGCGGCCTGGGCGGTCGGCGTCGCGCCGGCGGCGGGGCCGGTCGATCAGACGCGGGTCGATCTGCTCCAGGGATTTGGCGAAGTCGATCTCGGCCCGGTGACCTTGCGCGCCGGGCGGCAGATGCTGTCGCTCGGCACCGAGCGGCTGGTCGGCACGCGCTATGGCCCCAATGTCCCGCTCGCCTTTGACGGGGCGCGGGCCGATGTGAAGCTCGGCAAGGCCAAGCTGAGCCTGCTCGCCGTCCGCCCGGTCCAGCCGCGGCCGGGGACGTTCGACGACCGGACTTCGGACAGCAAGTCGCTCTGGGGCGCCTATGGCGTGCTGCCGGGGATCGACCTCTATTATCTCGGCTATCGCAACGATCTGGCGCGCTTCGGCGGGGTGGGCGCGCGCGAGGAGCGCCACAGCTTCGGGCTGCGCGTCTTCGGCACGCGCGACAACTGGCACTGGAATGTCGAGGGCGTCGCCCAGTTCGGCCGCTTCGGGCGCGACCGGATCACTGCCTGGACGCTCGGCACCGAAGTCGGCCACAGCTTCCCCGATGCGCCGCTGGCGCCCGATGCGACGCTGCGCTTCAATATCGTCAGCGGCGACGGCAAGCCGGGCAATGGCACGCTCGGCACCTTCAACGCGCTCTTCCCCAAGGGGAAATATTTCGGCGAGCTCTCCCCGGTCGGGCCGACCAACATCGTCAGCCTCAATCCCCGGGTCAGCGCGACGCTGGCGAGGAGCGTGTCCGCCAGCCTCGCCGCCATGGCCTATTGGCGCTACAGCCGCGCCGACGGGGTCTATGACATTCCCGGCAATCTGATCCGCGCGCCGGGGGACAGCCGCGCGCGCTTCATCGGCAAGGAAGCCGAGGCGACGATCGCCTGGCAGGCGACCGCCGAGCTCGAACTCTCCGCCTCGCTTTCTGCCTTCGCCCCGGGCGCCTTCATCCGCGAGACCGGCCCGGCGAAGACGATCGGCATGGCGGGGCTGGAGGCCAATTTCCGCTTCTGACTTTCCAACTATCTCGAACGATAGGGCTGATTTTATTCGGATGTTTGCGAGATCGGACGGCGGTTAGGACCTAATTGCTCCCCGGCGAAAGCCGGGGCCCAGGGTCACAAGCGACCCGGCAGAGAAACCCTGGGCCCCGGCTTTCGCCGGGGAACAGCCAGATCAAAGAGCCAGATCAAAAAGGGAGACCCCACCATGTCCGCCGCCAAATCCTCCTCGCCGCTGCCCTGGCTGTTGCTGCTTCTCTCGGTCACTACCGGCCTTGTCGATGCGATCAGCGTGCTCGGGCTCGGCAAGGTGTTCACCGCCAACATGACCGGGAACATCGTGTTCCTCGGCTTTGCCGCCGCCGGCACTCCGGGCTTCCGCGTCGCGCCGTTCGTCGCGGCGATCGCCGCCTTCCTGTTCGGCGCGCTGATCGCCGGACGGATCGGCAAGCATCATGCGGGCCGGCCGCTCCACCATTGGCTGATCGTCGCGGCACTGGTCGAGGCGGCGTTGCTGTGGATCGCCGCGGGCGTCTCGATCGGCTTCGACATCCCCAGCCAGTCGCCCACCGCCAGCGTGTTCGCGATCATCGGGCTCACCGGCGTCGCGATGGGCTTCCGCAACGCGACGATCCGCCAGCTCAAGGTGCCCGACCTCACCACCACGGTGCTGACGCTGACGCTCACCGGCCTCGCCGCGGACTCGCACTTCGCCGGGGGCAGCAACCCCAACTGGGCGCGGCGCATCGGCGGCGTCGTCGCGATCTTCCTCGGCGCGGCGCTGGGCGCGCTGCTGGTCAACCGCTACGGGCTCACGCCGCCGCTGGTCCTTGCCGGTGCGCTGGTGCTGGTCGGCACCGCGGCCTGCGCGCTCCACCCGGCGGCACGGGAGCCGCTCGCGGGCTAGGCCCTTGCAATGTAGGATTTGGCCTGTTTCGCTGGAGCAGCCGGTCGCAGGGCCGGCTGCTCTTTCACTTTGTTGGAAAGATTGGATCCGGCGCGCGCAAGCATGTTGCGCGGTGGGCCGGACAGGCACCGCCGCTAGTGCGAACTTAGTGAACTTCCGCCGTCCCGAAGCCAGGTTTGGCGTGTACTTCCTGTCCTTTGCCGAGTCGGTTCGATGCGCGCTGTTGGAACGGTCGGCCTTAGACGTCACCCATCCCGTCCAGCTCGGCATCCCCGGCGCCGAGCTGGACGAACTGGTCGAGCAGCCACGACGCCGCCGGCCCCGGTGGCGTGTCGCGCCGCCAGATGCCCGAGAAGCGATAGGTGCCGCCGACATGGTCGGGCATCGCCAGCCGCACCAGCGTGCCCGCCACCAGGTCCGGCTCGATCATCGGCAGCGGCATGTTGCCCCAGCCGATCCCTTCGCGCAGCAGCGCGTGCTTCGCGCCCAGATCGGCGAGCCGCCAGGTCTTCGGACTCGAGACCGAGAAGTCCTGCCCCTCGGTGAAGCGCGAGCGGTCGGTCAGCACCAGCTGGGTGTATTCGCGCCCGGCGCCCGGATGGATCACCTCCATCCGGCCGAGCGGATGATCGGGCGCCGCCACCGGCACCATCGGCACCGATCCCGCGACCATGCTCTCGATCCCCTCGACACCCGAGGAGAGCGGCCCCGAGATGCCGATCACCGCTTCCTGATCGAGCACCATCGCGGTCACCGCGCCCAGCGCCTCGACATGCAGGCGCAGCTGCACCGTCGGATATTCGCGGGCAAAGGCGCGCAGCACCTTGCCCAGCCGCTCGGCCGGCAGCATCACGTCCACCGCCAGGCTGATCTCCGCCTCCAGCCCGTCGAGCAGCCCCTTCACCTTGGCGCGCAGCCCGTCCATCCCGTCCGAGATGCTCCGCGCCTCGGCAAGCAGCGCACGGCCGGCGACGGTGAGCTGCGGCTTGCGCGTGCCCTCGCGGTCGAACAGCGTGATGCCGAGCTGCGCCTCGAGATTGGCGATGCCGTAGCTGATCACCGAAACTGCCCGGTTGAGCTTGCGCCCGGCACCCGCGAAGCTGCCGGTGTCGACGATGGTCAGGAAGATGCGCAGCTGGTCGTAGGTCGGCGTGCCCGGCGTGTTCACTATTCAACTTCCTAGAACGTTTCGACGGATTTTATCCCTCTGATCTGGCAAGCGGGCAAGCCCTAAATCCAGTCTCACAAGGGGCGGCCGGCGCTGCCCCACAGGAGATACAAGATGATCGAACTTCGCCCTTATGACAGCCTCGGCGGCGCCAATCATGGCTGGCTGGACGCCAAGCATCACTTCTCGTTCGCCGGCTATCATGACCCCGCCCGCATGCACTGGGGCAATTTGCGCGTCTGGAACGACGACACGATCGCGCCGCAGACCGGCTTCCCGCCGCACCCGCACCGCGACATGGAGATCATCACCTATGTCCGCGAAGGCGCGATCACCCACCAGGACAATCTGGGCAACAAGGGCCGCACCGAAGCGGGCGACGTCCAGGTGATGAGCGCCGGCACCGGCATTCGCCACTCGGAGTACAACCTCGAGGACGTCACCACCCGAATCTTCCAGATCTGGATCGTGCCGACCCGCGACGGCGGGGCTCCCAGCTGGGGCGCCAAGCCCTTCCCCAAGGGCGATCGCTCGGGCCATTTCGTCACGTTGGCGTCGGGGTACGAGAACGACAATGACGCGCTGCCGATCCGCACCGATGCGCGGGTCATCGGCGCCACGCTCAAGGCCGGCGAGACCGCCGAATATGCGCTGGGCGCGGACCGCAAGGCCTATCTCGTCCCCGCCACCGGCGCGATCGAGATCGACGGCATCCGGGTCAATGCCCGGGACGGCGCGGCGATCAGCGACCTCGCCGTACTCAAGGTCACCGCGATCGAGGACAGCGAGATCGTGATGGTCGACGCGGCCTGAACCGGAAGCGCGGGGCGTCCCCCCCGCCGCGCGCTTTTGTCTGAAAGGGGGCTACCCGCTACCGCGACAGCGCTTCGAGCAACTCCGCCGTGCTCAGGATCGCATGGGCATAGGTTGGCCCGTTCAGCGCATGAGCGGCGTGCATCATCTCCTCGGAGAAGGCAGCCGTGGCATCGCGGACCAGGGTGACGTGATAGCCGATCTCCATGGCGTAGCGGCCGGTCGATTCGATGCAGGTATTGGCGAGCAGGCCGATCAGGATGACATGGCTGATGCCGTGCTGGCGCAGCTGCTGGTCGAGATCGGTGTTGGCGAAGCCGCTCTGCGCCCAATGCTCCTTGGCGATGACGTCGCCCGGCTGGGGAACGAAGTCCGGGTGCCAGTCGCCACCCCATTCGCCGCGGGCGAAGCTGTGGCGGTGCATGATCGCGCGCTGGGTGGGATTGGGGTGCGCCCAATCCTCGTAATCGCCCGGCTCCCAGCGGCGATGCGGGGCGTAGAAGACCCGCATGCCGGCGCCACGCACCGTGTCGGCGATCGCCTTGAGGTTGGCGATCAGGCCGTTCGCTTCGGCAATCGCCTGTACGCGCGGCCAGACCTTCCCGCCTTCGGACAGGAAGTCGTTATAGGGATCGACCAGCACCAGTCCGGTTGCGCCCCTGGGATAATCGGGAGTCATGCGATCGCTCCCTTCAGGCGGTGCGGCGCGCGAAGCGCTCGATGCTGGCGGCGAACAGAGGGGTCTCGCCCTGGTTGTGGGCGATCGACATGGGCTGGCGTTGCGCCCTGAACACCTCGAACGGGATGCCCTGCTTGTCGAGCAGCGTCAGCATCGCGTCGGTGGCGCGCGAGCGGACATGGTTGGTGAACTCGCAGCGGCCGCTGTCGATCGCCTTCACGCTGAGCTCCCAATGGACATGGATGGTCGTGCGGCCGTTCGGGGTGAACACGTCGGAGACGGATTCGAGAATCAGGTGATCCTTCTCGGCGAGCGTCTCGACATAATGCTGGACCATCAGGCTGCCGCCGATGATCTCGACATTGATCGACATGCGGGTGCCGTCGGGCGCGGTGGTGAAGCCGGCGGCGACATGGGCGGGCGAGCAGCCCTGATATTCGGCGTCGGGCAGGGTGAAGGCCCAGGTCGGCAGGTCGATCTTCTCAAACGGCGCGTTGACGATTGCGGAGAAGCTCGAGCTCACGATCTCATTGTCGGTCATGGAAGATGCTCCGGTTGGGGGTGGCCGGGGCAAGGTCGGCCCGGAGCGGCGCCGGAGCTATTGGACGATGGTCTCACGACACCATGGTGCAATGGCGACTGGCAGGCGGCTCTGGCTTGAAGGCGGCTCCCGCACCCTTGCGGGTGCTTCGAGGAGCCATGTCATGCCAAAGCAGATCCAGCTGCAGCGCCCGGCGCCCGGGCTCTGGCGCGCGACCTTCGACCATCCGCCGATCAACCTGATCGATCCCGACACGATCGGGGAACTGGCCGAGTTGATCGGCGCGCTCGAGACCGATCCCGAGGTGCGGGTGATCGTGTTCGACAGCGCGGACACCGACTTCTTCCTCGCCCATTACGACGTGCTGGCCGACAAGGCGCGGACCGCTGCGATGGCGCCAGGGCCGACGGGGATGCACCCCTGGCTCGACGTGCTGGTGCGCATCGCCCGGGCACCGGTTGCGTCCATCGCGATGATCCGGGGCCGGGCGCGAGGCGCAGGCAGCGAGTTCGCGCTGGCCTGCGACATGCGCTTCGCCAGTGCCGAGAAGGCGATCCTCGGCCAGTTCGAGATGGGCGTGGGCGTGGTGCCGGGCGGCAATCCGATGGCGCGGCTGGCCGGGTTGATGGGGCGGGGCCGCGCACTGGAAGTGGTGCTGGGCGCGGACGATTTCCCCGGGCTGCTCGCCGAACGCTATGGCTATGTGAACCGGGCACTGCCCGATGCCGAGCTGGATGCCTTCGTCGATCGCTTCGCCCGCCGGCTCGCGGGGTTCGACAAGCAGGCGATCGCTTCGGCCAAGAAGCTGGTGGACGCGGTGTCGCTGCCCGAGGACGCAGTGTTTCCGCAATCGCTCGCCGCCTATTTCGAGACGGTGCAGCGGCCGGCGGCGCGGGAGCGTTCGGCGGCGCTGGTGCGGGCGGGGCTGCAGACGCGCTCGCCGGTCGAGATGGAACTGGGGAAATATGTCGCGCTCGATCCGGGCGCATGACGGTTAGGGCCCGCTCTTCGCGAGCGGGCCCTAACCGGATCAGTCGATGCGCAGGCTCTGCTCCATCGCGTAGCATTGGTCCCAGATGAACGCGTCATAGCCGCCCAGCCGGTCGCGCCATTTCGGTTCGAGCGTGTTCATGCACTGGACGACGACACGGTCGATATAATTGTCGAATATCGCCCAGGGATTGGCCTTGTCGGCACTGTCCAGCTCTTCGCCGGGCCTGGTGGTCTTGAGCGCGGTGGCCGCGGCGGCCTTGAGGTCGTTCATGAACTCGAGCTGCTGGCGGACGTCCGCCTTGGTGCCCCAGCGCTCGACATGGCCGCCGACCAGCTTGCCGAAGTCCAGCCCATCGATCTCCTGCATGATCCGGAACAGGCCGGTGATGTCCTGCGCCAGCGCCAGGCGGCGCCAGGGCATCCAGCCGGGGAAGACGGTGTCGATCACCATCAGCACCCTGGCGCTCGGTACGTGGATCAGGATGTTGCCCGGCGAATGGCCATAGCCGGGATAGCTGAGCTGGATCGTCTTGCTGCCTGCCTTGAGCGTGTAACGGTCCTTGAAGGTGAGCGTGGGCAGCGGGCGGTTGGGATCGTGCGCCTCGACAAGCAGGCGTTTCGTCTCCTCCTGCGCGATGATCACGGGGACCTTGCCGAGCGCGAGGGTGCCGCCGATGTGATCGGCATGCGAATGGCTGTAGATCAGATGGGTGACCGGCTTGTCGGTCACCTCGCGGATCGCGGCGAGGAGGTGCGCGGCATAGGAGGGTGGCGCGTCGACCACGACTACGCCGGTTTCGTACACCACGAACATCGAGTTGTAGCCATTGTCGGTTACCATGTACGCACCGCCGCCGAGATCCTCGGTGCGGTAACCCCTGGCCGGATCGACCGGCGGGCCCTTGGCGGCGTCGAGCACGGGCAGATAGCGATCGGTGCGCACACCGATCGGGGCGAGATGGTTCATGTTCGCATAGGGCGTGCCGGGCTCGCCGGCCTGCTGGGCCCGGGCGGCGGCGAGAGGGGCGAGCGCGAGCAGCGCCGCGGTCAGGGGCAGGCGGGTCATCCGAGGATCTCCTTAGCTAGGGTACGACTGCGTTGACGGTCAGGAGCGAAGACATGCGAGCGCACGCCGGAGGACGCGCATCTCTCCGGCCGGCGATTGCGGATGTCCTGCCGATGTCCCGGATAGTGCGCGCCGCGGGCCGGGCCGGGCTATTGGACGATGGTGCCGATTGGACCTTGGTATCGGGTTTCGGGCCGGCCCGTTGATCTTCGGCGCGGCGCGATATTAGCTGCGGCTATTGGCGACCCTAAGGTGATTGTGAGACAATGCTCCGGAATGGGGAGAAAGCCGCAGGATCAGACCAGCCGCGAGACGCTGGCCCGGGAAGCCGGGCCGGTGCGCCGCTGGCTGACCGGCTATTTCCGGCGCCGCGTCCGCGACGATGACGAGGTAGAGGACCTGGTGCAGGACGTCTTCACCCGGATCGTGGCGCGCGACAGCGAGGAGTCGGTCGGCCATCTCGGCGGCTATGTCCTGCGCACCGCGGCGAGCGTGCTGGCCGACCGCGCGCGGCGCCGCGCGGTGCGGCGGAGCGACCTGCACGTGGTGCTCGATAGCGATCGCATGGGCGACGACGAACTCGATCCCGAACGCGTGCTGAGCGGCAGGGAAGACCTCCACGCCGTCACCGCGGCCTTGCTCTCGCTGCCCGAGAGGACCCGCACCGTGTTCGTGCTGCGCAGGCTCGAGGGACAGCGCCATGCCGAGATCGCCCGGCATCTCGGCATCTCGATCAGCGCAGTGGAGAAGCACATGGTCCGCGCGATGCGGCACCTGAGCGCGGAGATGGAGAAGCGCGATGGTGCATGAGGCGCTGACCCTGGCACGGCTCCAGGCCATGCCGCTGGACGAGGCCGCCGCACTGCTCGCGGTGCGCCGGGCCGAGGGGCTGACAGCGCAGGAGGAGGGGCTGCTGGCCGACTGGCTGGCGGCGGATCCGGCGCACGCCCGCGCCTTCGGACTGGCCGAGCGTGGCTGGGATGCGTTCGACGCGAGCGCCGACGACGAGATCCTCGCAGCGATGCGCGCGCATGCGCTGGCGCCCCGGCGGCGGAGCTGGCTCGGCTGGCCGCAGCTCGCGGCGGTGGCGGCTGCGATGTTCCTGCTGGTCACGGCGGGCCTGTGGTGGATGCCGTCCTTCCTGCCGGGCGGAAGCGGGCCGGCGGTGCAGGAGATAGCCTGGACGCGCTACGCGGCGCCGGACCGGCAGGTGCGCGACGTCACCCTGGCCGATGGCAGCGTGATGACGCTCGATGCGGGCAGCGTCGCCGAGGCGCGCTTCTCGGGCGATGGCCGCGCGATCCGGCTGGTGCGCGGGCGGGCGCTGTTCGAGGTCGCCCATGATCCCTCGCGCCCCTTCAGCGTGATGGCCGCCAGCCGCCGCGTGGTGGCGCTCGGCACGCGCTTCGTCGTCGATCTGGACGACGACATGCTCAAGGTGATGCTGATCCGCGGCAAGGTCGCGGTCGAGCCGATGGGCAAGGGCGATGCCGTGACGCTGATGCCAGGCCAGCGCTTCACCGAACGTGACGGCGCGGTTTCGGTCGCGATGGTGCCGGCGCCGGTGGAGACGCCAGCCTGGAGCCAGGGGCTCGTCGATCTCAACGACGTGCCCCTCGGCCAGGCGGTGGCGGAGATCAACCGCAATGCGGCCGTGCGCGTCGTCATCCGCGATCCCGCTGTCGCGGCGCTGCGGGTCTCGGGCCAGTTCCGCGCGGGTGAGCCGGAGCGCTTCGCCCGCACCGTCGCCGAGCTGCACGGGCTGCGGGTGATCCGCCGCGTCGGCGAAATCGAGCTCGCGCGAAAATAATTTTCGGATCGAGATGTGGGTTTCCGATTTCGCTGCGTCTTTGGCGGGAATTTCGGAGGGCACCCCAATGACCGCCACGCTCGCTTCGTACGACAGCTGCCGCTTCGAGCGGCCGCTCTTCCTGGGCAGCGCCGGCATCCCGCTGGCACGGGTGCGGCCGAACCCCGCCGCGCAGGACCCGCATGCGATCGCGCATATCGTGCACCACGACAGCGCTGCCGCCACGCGGCTGGCCGAGCTGTGCCGCTCCACGGGGATCGAGGCGTGCATCCATGCCAGCGTCCACGCCTTTGCCGAGGCGGCGCTGCCCGACGCGCCGGCCTGCCTGCTCATCCATGTCCGCCATTTGCCCTCGACCGAGCTCGAGTTGCTGGCCCGCCGCGTGCTGCCCGAGGCGCTGCCGCCGGTGATCGTCGCTGCCGAGCGCGCCGATGTGCGCACTGCGGTGCTGGCGATGAAGGCCGGCGCGATCGAGTTCTTCGACGTGCCGCCGCGCGACCAGGACCTGCTCGACGTGATCGCCATTGCGATCGCGATGGACCGGGCGCGGCGGCGGCTGGCGGTGGACTGCACCGCGCTGCGCGCCGCGCATGCCCGGCTCACCGAGCGCGAGCGCCAGGTGATGGCGCTCGTCACCCAGGGCCTGCTCAACAAGCAGGTCGCCGGCGAGCTGGGGATCAGCGAGATCACGGTGAAGGCGCATCGCGGCGCGGTGATGCGCAAGATGGGCGTCCGCACGCTCGCCGACCTGGTGCGGATGGCGGATGCGCTCGCCTATCTCTCCGGCGACGGCGAGGCGCTCTAGAAGTTCGCGTTGAGCCCGATCTCGACCCGGCGCCGGCGCGGATCGCCATAGGGGCTGTAATTCTGCACGTTGCCGTAGAAGGCGTTCACTGCGTCATAGGGCGGCCGGCGGTCGAAGAGGTTGACGATGCCCAGGTCGACGCTGAACGCATTTTCCTTGCCCAGCCCGGGCAGGCTGAAGCGCCGGCTGGCATAGATATCCACATACGTCTGCGCCGGTACATAGCGTGATCCCTGCAGGCGCACCGTGCCGGTGGCGCAGCATTCCAGTTTTTGCGATGGGGCGACCTGGTAGCGGCTGAAATACTGTAGGTTCGCGCCGATCAACGAGCGGCCGATCGTCCACTCCGCCCCGCCATTGGCGCGCCGGCGCAGCGGGCCGCCGCGATAGCCCACGAGATTCTCGGGCGTGTCGAACGGTTCGGTCCGCGTGTTGCGCATCTGCCAGGTGCCATTCGCATAGCCGCGCAGCGTTCCGCCCGCCAAAGGCAGGATCCAGTCGAATTTGACGTCGATCGATTCCACGTCGAGCGTGCCCGCGTTCATCACCCGGGAATCGACCATGGTGATCAGGCCGCCGGTATAGCCGAGCGCCCGGTCGGCATCGGTGAGGGGCAGCCGGGTGACGCGCTCGGGCCAGGCGTCTTCGTGTGCCAGGATGACCGATTCGTACAGCTCGACCAGGTCGCCGGTCCTGCGGATGCGCGAATAGTCGAACGACAGGCGCGGACCGCGCTCGGCGGCGGGATTGAGGACCATGCCGAGCGCCCATGTGTTGGCCCGGATCGCCTTCAGGTCGGGATTGCCCGACAACCGGGCCAGATAGTCGCCATTGTCGCTGAGGTCCCAGCGGTTGCCCCGCTTGGGATCGGCGAGGCTGTAGCGGCCTGAAGTATAGGAAAACTCGATGAGGTAATCGAGCGGCGGCGGTTGCTGTCCGTTCGCATAGCTGCCGCGCAGCATCAGCCAGGGGAAGGGAAGGACCTTCGCACCGGCAGTGAAGGCAAGCGCGCGGAACCGGGCACGCCGGCGCTCCGAATCCGGTTCGTCGGGTTCGATCGAGAAGCGGAAGCGCTGATCGTCATAGCGGGCGGCGAGTTGCAGCTCGAGGCCCTTGAGCAGCGGTATCGGCGCGTCCGCGGCGATCAGGGGGGCTTTGATTTCCCCGTGGAGCGAGCGCGTGACGCTCGTCCGGGAAGCATAGTCGGAATAGAGCGGTTCCGGGCCATAGAGGTCGGCCAAATACTCGATGCTGAATCCGGGGACGTCTTCGATCCGGTTCTGGAGGAGAAGCGTGAGAGTGGTGGGGCCGGCGGCGGTGCGCCAGACCGGGCCGGCGAGCCGCAGCGACTGTTCGCGATAGCGGCTGTGCGACCGCTGCTCCGCGGCCGAGCTGAGCGTAAGCTTGGCAAGATCGCGTTGCAGCGCGTCCCAGTCGCCAAAGGGATTGAAGCTGCTGTCGTCCACGATCCCGAGATAGGGGAAATAGCCCTTCGTCCCGCCCTTCGACCGGTAGCGGACAGCGCCGAACGTGGCTTCGGCAGTTGCACTCCAGCGGCGGGGCAGGGGCACGATCAGGCCGGCCGTGTAGCGATCGCTCGCCAGGTTGATTCGGTATCGCTGCGGCGCGGCCGGCCCCGGGAAGGTCAGCGCGATATAATTGTCGAAGGGGTTGTACGGTGAAGCCGGTGAGAACATCACCTGCCCATCGGAGGTCTGGCCGTCGAACCGCCCCTCATTGCGCAGCAGCAGCACGTCGAAATAGGCCTCTATCCCGCTGCCGAACCGATGGCGCAGGTTGAACATCGCCGAGCTGGTGGTGGGCGTGGATCCCTGATCGCTGGCGTTGCGCTCATCGGACAAGCTGAGATCGGTCTTGCCCGATGCCCGGGTGAGCGCTGCGACCATGTCCGCGCTGCTCCCCGAGAAGCCCCGGGGCAGATAGGTATGGTTGGCGATGGTGGCGCCGCCATATTCCGGCTTGAAGGTCAGGGGCTCTTCGCTGAACAGCCGGAACACGTTGATCGAATTGCTGAAAAGACGGGTGCCTGACCCTGAGAATTCCCCAGGCAGCATCGTATCGACGAACTTGCGGGCCGCCAGGGCATAGTTGCGCTGGCCCTCGAGTAGCGCCTCTTCCCAGCGATGCGCGACGTAGATGCTGACACTGGTGTCGCCATCGTCCGGCGAGAAGGCGAAACCGCCCTCCAGGTTGACTCGGCGGGCATCGCCCCGGGTGCTGATCCCGGTGGTGCCATGGAGCTCGAGGCCGTGCAGGTCCCGCCGCAGCACGACGTTGACCACACCGCCCAGCGCGCCAAAGCCGTAGATGCCGCCGGCCGTGCCGGTAAGCGTCTCGATGCGTTCGATCGCGTGGAAGGGAATGGAATTCAGGTCGGGCTGAGTGAAGCCCATCGAGCTTGCCGGAATGCCAGGCAGGCGGCGGCCATCTACCAGGATCAGCGTCTGATCGGTGCCCAGGCCGCGAAGGTCGATCTGGGAGTTGGTCCCGCCGGTCTGTCCGTAGCTGCTCGGGAACATCTGCGTGTTGGCGCTGACCCGGCTGCGAAAATATTGCTCGAGATCGTTGCGGTGCGCGTTGACGATCTGGGGACGCGTCGAGACCTGATAGGGCTGGACGTCGTTCTCGCGCCGGCGGATGTCGAGATTCTGGGTCTTGCGGCCGACCACCAGGATCTCGGGCTCGGCAAGCTCCTCGGGCGGCGCGGCTTCGGGCAGGGGGCGGCGCTCGACGACCCAGGCACCAGTGGAGGCACGGCGGTGGACGAGGTCGGTCTGGCCGAGCAGCGAGCGCAGCGCCGTGTCGATCGTCATCCGGCCCTTGAGCCGCGGTGCACGCATGCCGCGCAGCATGGCGCGATCGAACAGCAGCTCGATCCCGGTCTGGCGGGCGAGATCCTGCAGCGCGCCGTCGAGCGGGCCGCTGAGGATGTCGACCGGAAAGGCATAGCCTTCCCCGCGCGCCGGTGCGGACGCTTCGAGACCGGGCGATGTTAACGCAAACACGGATAACGTGACGGATGCCAGCATGCCCGATCCCCAAGAGCAGCGGTCTCATCCGGCACATAGTGTAGAGAAGGGGTTTTAGTCCATATCGGAGCAAATCAACATGGATCAGGCTGTCTCTGCCCGGGCGCGGGAGAGGGCGGTTGCCCACCAGTGCAGCTCGTCGAGCATCGTCGCGGCATTGGGCGCGAGATAGGGCAGCTCGGCGAGCGGCTTGCCTTGCTGCCAGGCCGCGAGGAAGTCGGCACCCTGCAGGTGCACGCCGTTGCGGGTAGGCGCCATCTGGAGCTCGACGCAGATCAGCCGCAACTGCTCCACCGCCCGCGCGCCGCCGACGCTGCCATAGCCGAGAAAGGCGGCCGGCTTCCGGTTCCATTCGGGATAGGCATAGTCGAGCGCGTTCTTGAGCACCGCGGGGATGCTCCGGTTATATTCGGCGGTGACGAAGATATAGCCGTCATACCCGGCGACCTTGCGCTGCCAGGCCTGGGCGATTTCGTCCTGCGAGGGCACCCAGGCGTTGGAGGCGGCCTCGTCGAAGAAGGGCATCGGATAGTCGCGCAGGTCGAGCAGCTCGACATTCATGTCGCCGCGCGCCGCAGCATGATCGAGGAGCCAGCGAGCCGGGATATCGGCGAAGCGGGTGGCGCGGGTGGTGCTCAGGATGATGGCGATGCGGGGCTGGGTCATCGGGCTGGCTCCTAGACGGTCAGGCGAGGGCGAAGTCGGACAGGTCGATCGAGACCATGACCGGGTCGAGAAGCGGCGCGCCGTTATCGCCGCGGCGATAGGCACGGCGGCGGGTGGGGAAGCGGAAGCCGGAAACCTCGACGAAATCCGAGACGAGGTGCGCCCCTGCGAAGCCGCCGGCGACATCGACATGATAGTCGTGGCGGGCGAGCAGGCCGTCGGGGCCGAAATAGAAGTCCTGCTGCGTACTGTGCGAGGCGATCCGCGTGGGGAAGGTGGCGCGCAGCCCGCGCCAAGTCTCGCCGCCGGCCTCGATCGGGGCGATGTCCTCGATCCCGACATCGGGTTCGGCGAGCAGGAAGGGCGTGGTGAGATAGGTCCACAGCGCATAGCCGTTGAAATAGGCGCGGTGGAGCGGGTCCCAGGGCGTGTCGATCGCATGGCCGGCAAAGGCGGCGCGGGGATCGGTGCGCTCGGCAACCACCCGGTCGCTGCTGTCGCAGATCGCGATCCGGTCGGGGCGGAACACGCTGCGCCAGTCCGGGGCGCCGAAGGGGGCGAGGGTCGCCCATTCATGGTCGAGCGTCACGGTGATCCGGCGCGGATCGCTGTCCTGGACCAGCCCCTTCATCCCCCAGAAGGCGCCACCGGTGACGATCGTGGCGGACAGGGTCTGATAGCGGCGCCAGCGCTCGAGGCCGCCATGCGCGGCAAGGGCTTCGGTGAGGAGACTATGCATCGATCGGGTTCCTGGGGGCGGCGGAAAGCGTTCCGGCGCACCCCCGATCTGCAGCTCGACCCCGCCGGATTCCATTGGACCATGGTATTGGCGACACCATCGGACAATGGCGGGTGAACCGACCCCGCCGATATCCGGAGGACCTTCCACAGATGAGGTCTTCCCATGGAGCATGAGCAGAAAGTCGCCATCGTCACCGGCGCGTCGCAGGGCATCGGGGCGGGGCTGGTCGCCGCCTTTCTGGCGCGCGGCTACCGGGTCGTCGCCACCTCGCGCACGATCCGGCCCTCCGACGATCCCGCGCTGCTGAGCGTGGCGGGCGACATCGGCGATCCGGAGACCGGGCCGCGCGTGGTCGCCGAGGCGCTGGCGCGGTTCGGGCGGGTGGACACGCTGGTCAACAATGCCGGCATCTTCGTCGCGAAGCCGTTCATCGACTATACGCCGGAAGACTATGCCCGGGTGGTCGCGACCAACCTGACCGGCTTCCACTTCACTACCCAGGCGGCGGTCGCGGCGATGGCGAAGCGGGGCGGCGGGCATGTCGTCAGCATCACCACCAGCCTGGTTCGCGCGCCGAGCTCCAGGGTGCCCTCGGTGCTCGCTTCGCTGAGCAAGGGCGGGATCGACGCGGCGACGCGCAGCCTGGCGATCGAATATGCCAAGCGCGGCATCCGGGTGAACGCGGTCTCGCCGGGCGTGATCCGCACCCCGATGCACGCGCCGGAGACGCACGACGCGCTCGCCGCGCTGCATCCGGTCGGGCGGATGGGCGACATCGCCGACATCATCGGCGCGGTGCTCTATCTGGAGGATGCCGGCTTCGTCACCGGCGAAACCCTCCATGTCGATGGCGGCCAGGCGGCCGGGGCCTGAGGGGGAGTAGCGCGATGCCGATCGTGACCGTGCAACTTACCCGCGAAGGCTCCACGCCGGACACGGACCGCCTGACGCCCAAGGAGAAGGCGGCCATCCACAAGGGGATGAGCCAGGTGCTGCTCGACGTGCTGGGCAAGCCGCTCGAATGGACCTGGGTGGTGATCGAGGAAGTCGATGTCGAGAATTGGGGCTGGGGCGGGCTGCCCGTGCTCGAATATCGCGCGAAACTGGCAGGGAAGGGCTAGGGCGCGGGCATGACTCCGCCCTTCCGCCCGGCCGGCACCGCCTATCGCTTCGCCACGGTGGCGGGGCTGCGGCTCTTCTACCGCGAGGCCGGGCCGCCGGACGCGCCGGTGATCCTGATGCTTCACGGCTATCCATCCTCCTCGCGGATGTGGGCGCGGCTGATCCCGCTGCTTGCCGACCGCTACCGGCTGATCGCGCCCGACTATCCAGGCTTCGGGCACAGCGACGCGCCGTCGCCCGACGCGTTCGCCTATACCTTCGACCGGCTCGCCGAGCTGGTCGAGGGGCTGGCCGATGCGCTGGGAATCAGGCGCTACGCGCTGCTCCAGCAGGATTATGGCGGGCCGATCGGCATGCGGCTGGCGCTGCGGCGGCCAGAACGGGTGCGCGCGATCCTCATCCAGAACGCCGTGGCGCATGACGAGGGGCTCGGGCCGCTCTGGGAATCCCGCCGGGCCTATTGGCGCGATCGGGTGGCGCATGAGGAAGTGGTGATCGGCGCCTTCACCTCGCTCGAGGGCGCGCGGCAGCGGCATCTCGGCACCAGCCCGTCGCCCGAGCGCTATGATCCCGACAGCTGGACCGATGAGGCGGCGTTCCTCGCCCGGCCGGGGCAGCGGCGGACCCAGGCGGGCCTGTTCTACGATTATCGCACCAATGTCGCGTCCTACCCGGCATGGCAGGCCTGGCTGCGTGCGCACCGGCCGCCGCTGCTCGTGCTGTGGGGACGCTATGACCCGTCCTTCGCGGTTGCAGGTGCCTATGCCTATCTGCGCGACGTGCCCGATGCGGAGGTGCATATCCTCGACGCGGGCCATTTCGCGCTCGACGAGAAGCTCGAAGACTGCGCGGTGCTGATCCGCGAATTCCTGGCACGGAGGCTGAGATGATCCGCACGCGACCCCTGTTCACGCTCGAGGTGGCGGTGGACGGACTCCATCTCGCCGGTGGCCCGCCGGGCGCCGAGCGGCGGATCGGCGATCTGCCCTCGGGGCGCTTCGCCGGCGATCGGCTATCCGGGGTGGTGCTGCCGGGCGGGACCGACTGGCAGACCCTGCGCGGCGATGGCGCGGTGCTGCTCGATGCGCGGGTGGTGCTGCAGACCGACGACGATGCGCTGATCGCGATGACCTATGCCGGCATCCGCCACGGCCCGGCCGAAGTGCTCGCTGCGATCGCGCGGGGCGAGGAAGTCGATCCGGACTCCTATTATTTCCGCATCACCGCCAGCTTCGCGACCTCGGCACCACGCTACGAATGGCTGAACCGCGTTATCGCCGTGGGAACCGGCCATCGCCGCGCGGCCGGGCCGGTCTATGAGGTGTTCGAAATCGTCTAGGCCTTCTCCCTCTCCCCATCCGGAGAGGGCGGGAGCGCCTCTGGGGATCGGCGCTCCCGCAGCTTCCGGTGCTGGGCTCAGCGGAGAGGCCGGAAGCTTTCGCGCAGTTCCTCGGTAAAGGCCTTGGGCTGTTCCCAGGCGGCGAAATGCCCGCCCTTGGGCATGCGCTTGTAGTGGATCAGCTTGGGATAGGCGCGCTCGGTCCAGCTCTTCGGGGCCGTGTAGATCTCGTCCGGGAAGGCGCTCACTGCGGTCGGCAGCGGCACGTGCTTGGGCGCGAAGAAGGCGAGCTTGCTCTCCCAATAGAGCCGCGCCGAGGAGACCGCGGTGTTGGTCAGCCAGTAGAGCGTGACGTTGTCGAGGATGTCGTCGCGGGTGAGGCCCTCGGTCGCGCCGTCGAACACACGGGCGATCAGGTCATAGCTGCGCGCGTCATGGTCGAGCATCCAGGCGGCGAGGCCGACGGGCGAGTCCTCGATAGCGTAGAGCGTCTGCGGGCGGTTGCCCATCTCCTGGGCATAGGCGAGGCCGTGCTTGTAGAAGAAGTCGAGCTGGTCCCAGGCGTAGGTCTCGTCGGCCGACAGGTTGGCGGGCTTGTTGCCGGAAGCGAGCGCGGCGGCGATCTCGTCGGGAATGGTCGCTGGCATGTTGGTGTGGATGCCGAGCAGACCCGGCGGGGTGAGCAGTGCCAGCTGCTCGGTCACCGCATTGCCCCAGTCGCCGCCCTGCGCGACGTAGCGGGTATAGCCGAGGCGCTGCATCAGCACTGCCCAGGCCTTGGCGATGCGGATCGGATCCCAGCCGAGCACGGTCGGCTTACCCGAGAAGCCATGGCCGGGGAGTGAGGGGATCACCACGTCGAACGCGTCCGCTGCGGTGCCGCCGAACGCGGTGGGATCGGTGAGTGGGCCGATGATCTTCATCTGCTCGATGATCGAGCCCGGCCAGCCATGGGTGACGATCACTGGCAGCGCGTTCGGGTGCTTCGACTTCACGTGGATGAAGTGGATGTCGACCCCGTCGATGCGCGTGACGAACTGGGGCAGCTTGTCGAGCCGCGCCTCGAGCTTGCGCCAGTCGTGGCTGGTCGCCCAGTAGCGCGCGAGCTTCTCGATCGTCGCGAGCTGCACGCCCTGCGTGGTATCGGTCACGACTTCCTTGCTCGGCCATCTGGTCGCCAGGACCCGGCGCCGGAGATCGGCCAATTCCTCGTCCTTCGCCCGGTAATGGAAGGGACGGATGCTGGCGTCGTCGTCCGAGCCGGCCGGGGCGACGGTGCCGATCAGCGCGGCGCCGGCGAGGGTCGCGGCAGAGACGCTGGATGCGGCCCTGGCAGTGGAAAGCGTCGCAGTCGCGACCGGGGCGGGGACCTGGGCGGCATGCGCGGCGAGCGGCATCACTGCGCCAGCGGCGCCTACCGCGGCGGAAGTGAGCAGAAACTGGCGGCGGCCGAGCGAGGAACGGGATTCAGGCATGATCATGCTCCACTGGTTGCTGGAGCCTGTCAGGGATCCCCGCACAGCCTCCCGAAATGTCAGGGTGCGGACAGGAAGAAGGAGAGTGCCCGCGGCCGGGACTATGGGTCCGCAGGCGTAGGCGCGGCTATTGCACCATGGTCTCCCATATACCTTGGTATCGCGCCGCCCGCGCGCCTAGCCGATTGCCCGCGTGCTGGACCGGATGACGAGTTCGTGGGGCAGGGTAATCTGGCTCACCAGACTTTCGCCGCCGCGCAAAATGTTCACGAGCAGCTCGACTGCCTGGTGTCCGATGCGCCCCTTGGGCTGGGCGATGGTGGTGAGGCCGGGCTGGAAGAAGCGGGCGAGCGGCAGGTCGTCGAAGCCGACCACCGAAATATCGTCCGGGCAGCTGAGGCCTGCCTGGCGGATTGCGCTGATCGCGCCCATCGCCATTTCGTCGCTGAAGCAGAACAGCCCGGTCACCCCCTGTGCGATCAGATCCGGGACATGGCCGGCAGCGGACTGGGCGGAATAATCGCCGACGCGGACCTGCAGCCGGTCGCGAAGGCCATGGCGCGCGGCCGCCTGCATCGCGCCGGCGAGACGGTCGCGGCTGATCGGGCTGACATGCGGGCCGGTGACGAGGCCGATGTCGCGGTGCCTGAGCCTGACGAGATGCTCGAGCGCGTCGCAGCCGGCGGCGGCATTGTCGATGTGCACGCTCGGCACGCCGATGTCGGGGCTGTACTCGCAGCCATTGACCACCGGGGCGCGGGCGCCCTGCTTCGAGATCATGGGACGCAGATTGTCCGGCAGGCGATGCCCGAGGAACACTAGCCCATCGACCTCGCGGCTGGAGAGCATGTCGGCATACTGGTCCTCGATCGAAGGATCGTGCCGCGTGTCGCCGACGACGACCGCATATCCGGCATCGCGCGCCGCTTCCTCGGCGCCGCGTATCACGCTGGCGAAGAAGGGATTGGAGATGTCCGGGACCGTCACGAGAATCTTGGCGGCGCGGAGCGTTCGGAGCGTCCTCGCCGCGACGTTCGGCTTGTAGCCCAGCGAATCGACCACCGCGAGCACGCGCAGGCGAGTCACCTCGGCAACGCGGTCGGGATGGGTCAGCACGCGCGAGACGGTGGCCGTGGAGACGCCCGCCATCGCGGCGACCTGGATGATGGTCGGCATTGACATCGATGTAACTCGTTACACCGTCATGTCGAGCGATGTAATCCTTTACATCGGCTTTTGACCTGCGTAGCCTGAGTCCCGGCAAGCAGGAAAACTGCAGCGGAAAAGGGAGAGGGGCTTCATGGCCACTTTGGGCAAGGATGCGCTCGCGGCATCGCAGCGTCCGGTATCGGGAATGCTCATGGGGCGCCTCAGCGCGCTCATGTTCATGCAGTTCTTCGTCTGGGGGGCGTGGAACGTCACGCTCGGCCTGGTCATGCAGACCGTCGGCATCGGCAGCCTGATCGCAAACGCATTCTCGGTCGGCCCGATCGCCTCGATCGCGGGATCCTTCCTGCTCGGTATGGCGGCGACCCGCTATCTGAGCCCCAAGGCGCTGATGGTGATCCTGCACCTGGTCGGCGGCGCGATCCTGCTGGTCATGCCTGCGCTGGTGACGCCGGAGAACGGCACCACCTTCGTCTGGGTGCTGCTCGGCTACATGATCCTCTACATGCCGACCGTAGGCCTGGCGAACACGATCGCGCTGAAGAGCTTCGGCGAGCGCACCGACCGATTCCCTTTCGTCCGCGCCTTCGGTACGCTTGGCTGGATCGTCGCGGGCCTGATCATTGGATGGGTCGGCCTGTCGGCGAGCCCGGAGATATTCCGCGTCGCGGCGGTCGTCTCGATCGCGCTCGGCCTCTACAGCCTGACTTTGCCCAATGTCGCGCCGGACGCGCCACGCGACGAGAGCCTGGTCCGCCAGGTGCTGTGCGTCGAGGCGTTCGGCCTGATGCGGCAGCGCTCCTATCTGATCTTCATCCTGGCCGCGACGCTGATCTCGGTCCCGCTGGCGATGTACTATGCCTATGCCTCGGCCTATCTCGGCGTGGCGGGCATCGAGAATGTCAGCGGCACCATGGCGATCGGGCAGATGTCCGAGCTGCTGTTCATGTTCTCCATGCCCTGGCTGTACCGCCGCTTCGGGGTGAAGCCGCTGCTGCTCGTCGGCATGATCGCCTGGGCGCTGCGCTATGCGCTGTTCGCGATCGGCGACGGCGGGAGTTCGCTCTGGGCGATCTATCTCGGCGTGGCGCTGCACGGCGTGTGCTACGACTTCTTCTTCGTCGCCGGCGCGATCTATACCGGCACCATCGCCTCGCCCAAGGGCGTCAACGCCCAGGCGCAGGGCATGCTGACCCTGTTCACCTATGGCGTCGGCATGCTGCTCGGCTCGCAGATCGGCGGGCTGCTCTACGCGCAGCTGCCCCAGGCCTCGACCATCGCCGACTGGCACCAGATGTGGTGGTACCCGGCGATCGCGGCCGCGGTCATCGCGATCCTGTTCCAGCTTCTCTTCCGCGACGACAGCCGGACGGAGGCCGCGGCATGAAGGCGATGAAGGGACCCGCGATCTTCCTCGCCCAGTTCCTGGGCGACACCGCGCCGTTCGACACGCTCGACGGGCTGGGGAAATGGGCGGGCGAGCTCGGCTATGTCGGCGTGCAGATCCCCTGCGATCCGCGGCTGATCGACCTGAAGCTCGCAGCCGAGAGCAAGGCCTATTGCGACGACCTGCGCGGCAGGCTCGCCAAGTTCGGCGTCGAGCCGACCGAGCTCTCGACCCATCTGCAAGGCCAGCTCGTCGCGGTGCATCCGGCCTATGACCAGCTGTTCGACGGCTTCGCCCCGGCCGAGCTGCACGGCAAGCCGGCCGAGCGCCAGGCCTGGGCGGTGGAGCAGGTCAAGCTCGCGGCCAAGGCGAGCGCCAATCTCGGGCTGAACGCCCATGCGACCTTCTCGGGCGCGCTCGCCTGGCCCTATGTCTATCCCTGGCCACAGCGGCCGGCGGGGCTGGTCGAGGAAGCCTTTGCCGAGCTGGCGCGCCGCTGGATCCCGATCCTCGACGTGTTCGAGGAGGCAGGCGTTGACTGCGCCTATGAGATCCATCCGGGCGAAGACATCCATGACGGCGCGACCTGGGAACGGTTCCTGGAAGCCGTCGGCAACCATCCGCGTGCGCGCATCCTGTTCGACCCGTCGCACTATGTGCTGCAGCAGCTCGACTATCTCGACTTCATCGACCGCTATCACGACCGGATTTCGTGCTTCCACGTCAAGGATGCCGAGTTCAACCCGACCGGGCGGACGGGCGTCTATGGCGGCTATGAGAGCTGGGTGAACCGTGCCGGCCGCTTCCGCTCGCTGGGCGACGGCCAGGTCGATTTCGTCGGCATCTTCAGCAAGATGGCGCAATATGGCTATGGCGGCTGGGCGGTGCTCGAATGGGAGTGCGCGCTCAAGCGGTCCGAGGACGGTGCCCGCGAAGGCGCCCCGTTCATCCACGATCACATCATCCGCGTGACAGAACGCCCCTTCGACGACTTCGCTGCGAGCGGCGTCGACCGGGCAGCGATCCGCACACTACTGGGGCTTTCGCCGCAGCAGGACTGAACTCGAACTCGTCGGTTTAGGGAATAGGCGTACCATGGTTCGACACGCGCTTCGGCTCGGCATGGTTGGCGGTGGGGAGGGTGCCTTTATCGGCGCCGTCCACCGCATGGCCGCGGCGCTGGACGGCGACTGGTGGCTGGCCGCCGGGGCGTTCAGCACCGATGCGGGCCGCAACCAGCGGACCGGCGAGGCGCTCGGGCTCGACACGCAGCGTGTCTATCCCTCGCTCGACGCGATGATCGCCGGCGAGCGGGACCTGCCCGAAAGCGAGCGCATCGATGCGCTGGCGATCGTGACGCCCAATCATCTCCACGCCCCGATGGCGATCGCGGCGCTGAATGCCGGTTTCCACGTCTTCTGCGAGAAGCCGATGGCGATGAGCGTCGCCGAGGCCGAGGCGATCGCCGAAGCGGCGCGGGTGAGCGGCAAGCATTTCGCGCTGGCCTTCACCTATAGCGGCTATCCGCTGGTCGAGGAGGCGCGGGCGCGGGTGGAGCGCGGGGACCTGGGCGCGATCCGGCTGGTTCAGGTCGAATATCTCCAGGGCTGGCTCAGCCTGCCTATCGACAAGGGCGGCAACAAGCAGGCCGAATGGCGCACCGATCCGGCGCGTGCCGGGATCGGCGGGTGCCTCGGCGATATCGGCACGCACGCCTTCCAGCTCGCCGAGCATGTCTCCGGGCTGCGGGTGGACTCGGTGTCCGCCGAACTGACCACCCATGTGCCGGGCCGCCGGCTCGACGACGATGTCAGCGCGTTGCTACGCTTCACCGGTGGTGCGCGCGGCGTGCTCAAGGCGAGCCAGGTCGCGGCCGGTGAGGAGAATGGGCTCAAGCTGCGCATCCATGGCGAGCGCGGTGGCCTCGAATGGGCGCAGATGGAGCCCAACACGCTCATCCTGCGCTGGCTCGACCGGCCGGCCGAGATCGTGCGCGCCGGCGGGCCGGGGCTTCAGGACAGCACGGCAAGGCTGCAGCGCACCCCATCGGGCCATCCCGAGGGCTATATCGAGGCCTTCGCCAACCTCTATCGTGCCTTTGCCGCGGCGATTCGCGGCGGTGGCGACCGCTGGTTCCCCGGCGTCGCGGATGGACTTCGAACCATGCGTTTCATCGAGGCCGTCGTCGCCAATGCGGCGTCGGATGCGAAATGGACAATGATTGATCCGGGAGAGAAAGAATGAAGCTTCTCGTGTGCCTGGGCGCGTTGAGTGTCGCCGCGGCGGCGCAGATACTCGCGAGCGTACCCACCGTCGCGCAAACCGCGGCCCCCGCGCCGCCGCCGGCGTTCAACGCCTGTCGCGCCTGCCATACCGTCGACAAGGGCGGCAAGAACGGCGTCGGGCCCAATCTCTACGGCGTGGTCGGGCGGACGGCGGGCACGACGCCGGGCTTCAACTATTCGCCGGCGATGAAGGCTTCGAAGCTGCGCTGGGACGAGGCGACGCTCAGCGAGTATCTCGCCGCGCCGGGGAAGAAGGTCCCCGGATCGCGGATGCCGATCGGCATGCCCGATCCGGCCAAGCGCGCCGCGATCATCGCCTATCTCAAGGCGGGAAGCGGCAAGTGACCGGCGCGGTCACGCGCAGGACGGTGCTGGCCGCGGGCGCGGCGGGTGCTGCCTCCTCGGCGATGGCGATGACCGGGAGCTCGAGCAAGCAAGGCTCGAACGCCGCGCGCTTCTCGCTTGGCTATGCGCCGCACGAGGGCAGCTTCGCCAGCCGCGGCGGCCTGTTCGAGCAGATCGCCTATGCCGCCGACCAGGGCTTCACCGCCTGGGAGGACAATGAGGCGCGCAGCCGCCCGGTGGCCGAGCAGGAGAAGATGGCCAAGGCCTTCGCCCAGCGTGGCATGAAGATGGGCGTGTTCGTCGCCAGCATGCCGAAATGGGCGCAGTCGCGGCCGCTCCTCGGTGCCAATGACGACGCCGATCGCGAGGCGTTCCTCGCCGATATCCGCACCTCGATCGACGTCGCCAAGCGGCTCAATGCCACGCGGATGACGGTGGTGACCGGCTTCCTCGACCAGAAGGTGCCGCTCGACATCCAGACCGCGCGGGTGATCGACGTGATGCGCAAGGCGGGCGACATCGTGGCGCCGCACGGGATCGCGATGGTGATGGAGCCGCTCAACACGCGGACCAACCATCCGGGCGTGTACATGCAGACGATCGCGCAGGGCTTCGCCGTGGCGCGCGGGGTGAACAGCCCGGCGGTGAAGATCCTGGCGGACCTCTATCACGAGCAGATCCAGTCCGGGAACCTGATACCGGCGCTGGAGATGTGCTGGAGCGAGGTCGGCTATATCCAGTTCGGCGACAATCCGGGCCGCAACGAGCCTGGCACCGGCGAGGTAAACTATGCCGCGATCGTCCGCTGGCTCCGCGCGCGGCGCTATGACGGCGTGATCGGCATGGAGCATGGCAATTCGGTGAAGGGCCGCGCCGGCGAGGATCGCCTGATCGCCGCCTATCGCAAGATCGATTCACAAGGAGAGGGACTATGACGCGCATGCGCATGGCGGGCTATGCTGCCGCCGGCCTGATCGCGATTACGGGGGCGCTGGCCTGCGCACAGGACGCGCAGGAGAAGCCGGGCTTCAAGGACACGCCGCAGCTGCCCGGCGGCAAATGGCTGGTCCATGACGCCGACCGGCCGGCGCCGACGGTTGCCACGCCGGCCGCTGCCCCCGGCGGCGCGCCTTCCGACGCGATGGTGCTAGCGCCCGACGCGTGGCAGGCCGAGACCGCGCCCTGGCAGGTCGCGGGCGGCGTGATGACGGTGCCGGCGCGCGCGCAGGGGGCCAAGGAGAGCAATCTCGTCTCGAAGCAGAGCTTCGGCGATGTCCAGCTCCATCTCGAGTTCCGCTCGCCCAATCCGCCCAAGGGCACCTCGCAGGATCGCGGCAACAGCGGCGTCTGGTTCATGCAGCGCTACGAGGTGCAGGTCCTCGACGGCTATCAGAACCCGACCTATGCCGACGGCACGGTCGGCGCGGTCTATGGCTGGAAGCCGCCGCTGGTGAACGCCGCGCGCAAGCCCGGCGAATGGCAGAGCTACGACATCGTGTTCGAGCGGCCGCGCTTCGCGGCGGACGGCAAGCTGCTGCGCCCCGCCTATGTCACGGCCTTCCTGAACGGCGTGCTGGTGCAGAACCACCAGGCGCTGCTCGGCACCACGATCTGGCGCAAGGTCGCCAGCTACCAGGCGCATGGCGATGCGGCGCCGCTGCAGCTGCAGGACCATGGCTCGCCGGTCTCGTTCCGCAACATCTGGGTGCGCCCGCTGCCCGAGGCGGCGATCGCGCAGGACCTTCCGGGAGGTGCGAAGTGATCGATCGCAGAACTGCGCTTGCCGGCGTCGTCGGCATGTTCGGCGCGGCGGCATTCGCGCCGCTCGCCCGTGCCGCCCAGGCGGGCAAGGCATCGGGCATCCCGGTGATCAGCGAGGGGCCGCCAAGCGTGGCGGTGTTCAACCCGGCCCAGCGCGCGCTGATGACCGCGCTCAGCGAGCGCGTCCTGCCGACCACCGACACGCCGGGCGCGATCGCCGCGGGCGTGCCGGCATTCATCGAGAAGATGCTGGCCGACTGGGCGCGGCCGACGGACCGGGTGCCGATCCTCGCCGGGCTCGACGCGATCGAGACGCGCAGCCAGCAGGATTACAAGGTGTCCGCCGCACAGGCGACCCCGGAGCAGCAGGATGCGCTGCTCACCCTCGCGATGAACGGCCAACTGCCCTCGGGCAGCGTGTTCTTCGAGGCATTCCGCCAGCTCGTCCTCGCCGGCTATTACACGTCCGAGATCGGCATCACGCAGGAGCGCGAATATCTGCCGGTGCCGGGCGAGTACAACGGCGAGTTCCTCTATTCCCAGGTCAACAAGGTGTATTCCGCATGATGATCAGCCGTAGAAACCTGCTCGCGGGCGCGGGCGGCGTCGCCGCGCTTTCCCTTGCCGACCTGACGATCACGCCGGTCTTCGCCGCGCAGCTCGGGGCGATCGGCATCCAGCTCTACACGGTCCGCGACATCTTCCAGAAGGACCCGGTCGGCACGCTCGAGCAGATCGCGCGGATCGGCTATCGCGAGGTCGAGTTCGGCGGGGGCGGCTATGACGCCATGGACCCTGCGCTGCTGCGCAAGACGATGGACCGGCTCGGTCTCAAATCGCCGTCGCTGCACATCGGCTATGACGCGCTGCTCGGCCAGTTCGACAAGTCGGTGACGATGGCGAAGACGCTGGGCGCCGATACGGTGGTGCTGCCCTACATGACCGACCAGCATCGCACCGAGCAGGGCTGGAGTGCGGCGCTGCCCAACTTCAACCGCTTCGCCAGGGACCTGAAAAAGGCCGGGCTGGGCTTCGCCTATCACAACCATGATTTCGAGTTCACGACGAAGCCGGGCGGCGTCAGCCTGTACGAGCGGTTCCTTAAGGAAACCGATCCCGCGCTCGTGAAGGTCGAGCTCGACCTCTACTGGGCGGCGCATGCCGGCGAGGATCCCGGCGCGCTGATCGATCGCCTGTCGAAGCGGCTCTATGCCTATCACGTCAAGGACATGCGCGCCGATCGCAGCATGACCGCGGTGGGGCAGGGGACGATCGATTTCGCGGGGCTCTTCAAGCGCAAGGGCAGTGCGGGCGTCCGCCATTTCTATGTCGAGAACGACCAGGCGCCTGCGCCTTATCTGCCCGACATCACCACCAGCTTCCAGACGCTGCGCGCGCTGCGTTTCTGATCAGGTTTCGGGAGGGAAGAATATGGCTTCGACCAACAGGTTCGATGCGATCGTCATCGGCTCCGGCGTAAGCGGCGGGTTCGCCGCCAAGGAGCTCACCGAGAAGGGCCTGCGCGTCCTCATGCTCGACCGCGGCGTGATGGTCGAGCATGGCGAGGGCTATACCTATGACGGCAAGCCCGCCTACGAGATCCCGGCGCGCAACATGATGCCGCCTGGCCTGCGCGACAGCGACTATTTCATCGCCAAGCACGGCTATGTGCAGCCGAGCAACCGGGCCTTCTACAATGACGACCGGCTCAACCCCTATGCCTTTGACGAAGGCAGCAAATTCTACTGGATCCGGCCCGGCGCGGTCGGCGGCAAGTCGCTGATCTGGGGGCGGTGGAGCTTCCGCTGGAGCCCGGCCGATTTCGAGGCGAACAAACGCGACGGGATCGATGGCGACTGGCCGATCCGCTATGACGACCTCGCGCCCTGGTACAGCTATGTCGAGAAATATATCGGCGTGTCGGGCTCGCGCGAGAACCTGCCCTATCTGCCGGACAGCGAATTCCAGCCGCCGATGCCGATGAACATCGCCGAGAAGTGGCTCAAGCAGCGGCTCGAGAGCGAGTTCCCCGGCCGGAAGCTGATCAACACGCGCCTGTCCAACATGACCGAGGACAAGCCCGATCAGAACCGCACCAAGTGCCAGTTCCGCAACCAGTGCGGCAATGGCTGCTCGTTCGGCGCCTATTTCTCGACCCAGGCGGTGACTCTGCCGGCCGCGCGGGCGACCGGACGGCTGACGCTGCGCGCCGACGCGGTGGTGACCAACCTCGAATATGACGCGGCGAAGAAGCGCGTCACCGGGGTGCGGTTCATCGATGCGAAGACCGGGCAGGCGGAAGTGGTCAATGCCGGGCTGGTGTTCCTCTGTGCCTCGGCGATGGCGTCGAACCAGATCCTGCTCAACTCGCGGCCGGCAGGCAGCGGTCGCAGCCATTTCGACAGCAGCGGGACGCTCGGCAAATATGTGATGGACCACATCTTCCGGGTGTCGATCGACGGCGACATCCCGGGGATGGACGAATATATCGAATATGGCCGTCGCCCTGGCGGCGTCTACATCCCGCGCTTCCGCAACAATGGCGGCGACGAGGGCGTCGGCTTCAAGCGCGGCTATGGCTATCAGGGCAGCGCCCGCCGCGAGCCGGCGCCGCCGGTGGGCTTCGGCGCGTCGATGAAGCATGGCATGCGCAAGTACAGCGGCTGGAAGTTCGGCATGGGCGCGTTCGGCGAATGCCTGCCCTATGAGGACAATCGGGTGTCGCTGCATGCCGACAAGGTCGATCGCTTCGGGGTGCCGCTGATGCGCTTCGACGTACGCTTCCGCGAGAACGAGCTGCGGATGATGGCGGACGCGCGGTCGCAGGGCGAGGCGATGCTCAAGGCGGCAGGCCTCACCAACGTCAAGAGCTATGAGGACGAGCATGTTCCCGGCGACGCCATCCACGAGATGGGCGGCGCGCGCATGGGCGCCGATCCGCGCTCCTCGGTGCTGAACAAGTGGAGCCAGGCGCACGACGCCACAAATCTCTACGTAACCGACGGCGCACAGATGGCATCCGTATCCTGCGTGAACCCGTCACTCACCTTCATGGCCCTGACAGCCCGAGCGGCCGATCACGCGGTCAAGCAGCTCGCGAGCGGATGACGCTGCTCCTTTAGGCGTGACAAGGCGGCAGAGAGAGAGAGACCTGCCGATCTGATGGCTTTCCGTGCCGGTTCGCTTTCATAGCGGGCCGGCACGTTTGTTTTGGTGCGCCAGATCGGCGGCTGCGAATCCGCGCGTCCGACGAACGCTCCAATGCCCTTCTGATTTGACGGGCAGCTGGTCAAAGCCAGAAGAATCCGCGAGTTGCAGCAAGATCCAGCATCAATCTGATTTATCAGGGGAATCGGTTCGGGTGGACGATTCTGCGCCTTTCAGACGCTCCCGAATGTGTGAGTTCATTTGACAAAATGATTTATTTAATCAACATCACGACTCATGACCGCCGGATAAGGCGGCACGGGAAAATGAGCGGCGCGGACCGCTTGCTTGGAGAGGGTGAATGGGGTTTTCCAACCTGCGGCCCAAGGATCGCGCGTGTCGCCGCGCGATCGGCATTGTTGCGTGCAGTCGCGTCGCGCGCTTCGTTGCGCTGGCCGGCGCTACGTCCTTGCTGGGCATCGCATCGGGCATCGCGCAGACTGCCGCTAGCGGGGACGAGGCGCGCGCGCCCGTCGATATCGCCAATCCGCTGGTCGGCACGGCACCGCTCGACAAGCCTGAGTTCATCGGCAACGCGCCGCCTGCGGGCGAGCCGCTCTATTCGGGCCTGACTTCGCCCGGCGCCCGCTTGCCGCACAGCGCTGTCGAGGCTGCGCCGGTCAATTCGAACGTCGAGCTCAGCTATCCCTGGGGCGTCGCCACCCCCTATTACTACACCAATCCCACGATGATCGGCTTCACGGGCGGTGGCGGTCCCACCTATGGCGCGCGCGCCACGCCGATGCTGATGCCGATCGTCGGCGACTGGACGGTGCCGCCGGTCTATACCGAGGCATATTACGACAAGGCACACGAGGTCGCGGCGCCGGGCTATTATTCGGTGTTCCTCGACAGCTTCAAGACCAGGGTGGAGCTGACCGCGACCCAGGCGACATCGATGATGCGCTTCACCTTCCCGGCGACCGAGCGCGCGCATGTCATCCTGAACCTGCAGGGACGGGGCGGCCAGGTCGAAGTGGTCGGCGACCGGACGGTGCGCGGCATCATCGGCGCGCACCGCGACAATGATGCGCGCGACGGAAGCTATTTCGTCGCGGAGTTCTCCAAGCCGTTCAAGCGCTTCGGCACCTTCCGCAAGGCGCCCGGCAACGCCCGCGGCTATGGCATCGGCGACAAGGACGTGCAGCCGGATACTCGGCAGATCGAAGGCGCGTTCGCCGGCAGCTATGCCGATTTCACGACGCGTGACGGCGAGCAGGTGCTGGTCCGCATCGCCTATGGTCCGAGCTACGAAGCGGCCACGAAGCGGCTGCGCGAGGAGAGCCCGGGCTGGAATTTCGACCGTATCCGCGGTGCCGCGCGTGCCGAATGGGCGAAGCTGCTCGACCGCGTCCAGGTGAGCGGCGGCACCGAGAAGCAGCGCATGCTGTTCTATTCGACATTGTTCCAGTCCTTTGCCAGCCCGCGGCTGGTGGCGCGCAAGGGCGAGCATTTCACCGATACCAACGGCAAGACCCAGGTCGCCAGCTATGACCGCTATGGCCCGGTGCCTTTCTGGGATACCGGCCGCAACCAGATCGTGCTGCTCGAACTGCTCGAGCCCGAGCTGACCCGCGACGTGATGCAGTCCGAGCTGGATATGGCCCGTGAGCGCGGGTTCATGAACACCTCGTTCCACGGCGACAATGCGGTGTTCCTCTATCTGGGCGCAATGCGGCGCGGCATCGAGTTCGACTATGCGTCGGCCTACGAATTCCTCCGCAAGAACGCGCTGGACCCCAAGGGGCCGCGCCATTTCCTCGACGAATATATGGCGCGCGGCTGGATCTCGGATGTAGTGCCGGATCGCAACCCGAGCCCGCCCCATGCCGGTGGCAAGGCGGGTGCAGCCAAGACGCTCGAATATGCCTGGGACGATGCCGCGCTCGCCGATATGGCCGATCGGCTGGGCAAGCCGCAGGACGCCGCGCTGTTCCGCAAGCGCGCGGGCAACTGGCGCAACGTGTTCGACCGCTCGATCGGCTTCGTCCGGGGGCGGACCGAAGACGGCAAGTGGTTCACCCCCTTCGATCCGGCCGAGCCCTACTACAACCACATGATGAAGGAAGCCTCGGGCTGGTCGACCTTGTGGCTGGTGCCGCAGGACGTGCAGGGGCTGATCACTGCGCTGGGCGGCCGGGCGGCGTTCAACGCCAAGCTCGATGAATTCTTCACCAAGCCCTACAATCCCACCGGCATCTGCCGCGACTGCACCGGCGTGATCGGCCAGTATGTGCAGGGCAACCAGCCCGACCAGCAGGCACCCTATCTCTACGCCTGGAGCGGCCAGCCCTGGAAGACGCAGGAACTGTCGCGCCGGATTCTGCGCGATCTCTATGGCAGCGATGCCGCCGGCTATGGCTATCCCGGCATGGACGATCAGGGTGCGACTTCGTCCTGGTACGTGCTGAGCGCGATGGGCTTCTACACGGTCGATCCGGCGAGCGACGTCTATGTGCTGGGCAGCCCGCTCTTCGATCGCGCCGCGCTCAAGATGGGCAATGGCAAGACGTTCGAGATCGTCGCGAAGAACAACTCGGCGGCGAACCTCTACATCCAGTCCGCCACGCTGAACGGCAAGAAATGGACCCGGCCGTGGTTCCGTCACGCCGACATCGCGAACGGCGCCGTGCTGGAACTGACCATGGGCGCGAAGCCCAATCCGGCCTGGGGCAGCAGCCCGGCCGATGCGCCGCCCTCGCTGAGCCGGCACTGAGGAACTTGACTATGCGAACCCTGATGCTCGCCCTGCTGCTCTCCGGTGCAGCGACCGAGGCGCTGGCCCAGCAGGCGCCGGCTACCCGCGCGGACGCCACCTATACCGGCGGCGACATGATCACCCGCTGGGGCCGCGAGGTGACGCCCGACAACGCCTGGCGCAGCTATCCGCGCCCGCAGCTCGAGCGCGCGAAATGGCTGAACCTCAACGGCCAATGGGACTATGCCATCACCAGGGCGGCGGCGCCGATGCCGCAGCCGACGCAGATGGACGGCAAGATCCTTGTGCCCTTCGCGGTCGAATCCCGCCTGTCGGGCGTGGCGCGCAAGGTGCAGCCGGAGGATCGGATCTGGTATCGCCGCAGCTTCACCGTGCCCGCCGACTGGGCCGGGCAGAATGTTATGCTGAACTTCGGCGCGGTCGATTTCGAGGCGCATGTCTGGGTGAACGGCGCGGTCGTCGGGGCGCACAAGGGCGGATCGAGCCGCTTCGGCTTCGACGTCACCCCCTACCTCAAGCCCGGCGCCAACGAGCTGGTGGTGCAGGTGGCGGATCCGACCAGCGCCGGTAGCCAGCCGCGCGGCAAGCAACTGCTGAACCCGGACGGCATCTGGTACACGCCGGTCAGCGGCATCTGGCAGACGGTGTGGCTCGAGCCGGTGCCGGCGCTCCACATCGCCGATGTGCGCGCGACGCCGGACATCGACCGGGGCACGGTGGAGGTCGATGTCGCGCTCTCCGCCTGGGCGAGCGACACCGATGCGGTGCGCCTGAGCGTGCGCTCGCAGGGCAGGACGATCGGCTCGACGATCATCCGCGCCAATCGCCATGTCAGCATCGCGATCCCCGACGCGCATCTCTGGTCGCCCGAGGACCCGTTCCTTTACGACCTCGTCGCTGAGCTGGTCACGGTGCGCGATCCCTGGGTCGACAAGAAGGAGCGCGACCGCGCCGCCTATGACTCACGTTTCACGGTCGGCGAGGGCGCGGCCTATGCCGCGGCGCAAGTGGAGGGCGCCGCGCGCGACACCGCCAAGGCCTATTTCGCGATGCGCAAGGTCTCGGTCGGGCCGGGCAAGGTGCATGGCCAGCCGGCGCTGCTGCTCAACAACAAGCCCTATTTCCACAATGGCGTGCTCGATCAGGGCTGGTGGCCGGACGGGCTGCTGACCCCGCCTTCCGAAACCGCGATGCGCTATGACCTGGAGTTCCTCAAGAAGGCGGGCTTCAACATGGTCCGCAAGCACATCAAGGTCGAGCCGGACCGCTATTATTACGACGCCGATCGCATGGGCATGCTGATCTGGCAGGACATGCCCTCGGGCGGTGGCGAAGACCAGTTCCTCGCCGGCACCAGCCAGAGCCAGGCGGTGCTGTCGTCGGAGGTGATGGCGCAGCAGCAATTCGAACTGTCGAGCATGATCGGCGATTTGCGGGCATTTCCGTCGATAGTTTTGTGGGTGGTGAACAACGAGGGGTGGGGGCAATATGACTCCGCCACGCTCACCAAATTCGTGCGCGGCATGGACCCGAGCCGGCTGGTCAATTCGGACAGCGGCTGGCTCGACGTCGCGGGCCGCGATTCCGACGTGTTCGACATCCACACCTATGAGGACGTGCCGCACACCCCGGCCCGCCACAGCGACCGCGCCATCGTGCTCGGCGAATATGGCGGGGTGGGCTGGCCGATCGAGGGGCATCTGTGGCGCAACGACAAGCGCTGGAGCTACCAGGTCACCACCGACTCCAGCGACTATCTCGCCCGCTATCGCCGCAAGTTCGAGGAAGTGGTGCGCCAGGCGAAGGAGAATGGCCTGAGCGCCTCGGTCTACACCCAGACCACCGATGTGGAAGGCGAGATCAACGGCCTGCTCACCTATGACCGCGACGTGGCCAAGGCCCCGGCCGAGGCTTTCGCCCGGATGGCGGCGCCACTCTGGGACAAGCCCGCCGTTCCGCCGAAGGACGTGCCGCCGCCCAGGAAGCGCAAGCGCGGCTCATAAGGGCGCAAACGTGCAACAGCTGGTCGGGATAACGGGGCCAGTGCAACCGGATACAATTGACAAATTGATTTAAGTATTATGATTTCGGAGCGCCTCAAGGGAATAGCCGGGGCGCATAACACCGGGCCAGCCCTGGCCCGACTTGGAGAGGGAAATAGGGGATGACTTTTCGCGCACGAACGCCACTGGCTGGCCGTAACCGGCTGATGTGCCAGCTGCTCGCATCGGCGAGCTTCGCGATGATGATGGGTGGTGTCGCCCAGGCGCAGGACGCGGCCCCGGCCGGGCAGGATGCCGGCCAGGCGCAGCAGGATGCGGGAGCCCAAGGTGGCGACATCATCGTCACCGGCTATCGCGGCTCGATCGAGAAGAGTCTCAACCAGAAGCGTGAGGCCAACGCCTTTGTCGACGTGATCACGGCCGAGGACATCGGCAAGTTCCCCGACAAGAACGTCGCGGACTCGCTGCAGCGCGTGCCGGGCATCATCATCGACCGCGACGGCGGCGAAGGCAGCCGGGTCAGCATCCGCGGCCTCTCGTCCGACCTGACGCTGACCGAGCTCAACGGCAACTTCATCGCCTCGGCCGACAGCGGCGATCCCTCGCGCTCGTTCAACTATCTGCTGCTGCCCTCGACGCTGATCGGCAGCGTGGAAGTGTTCAAGTCGCCGGAGGCGCGCCTCGACGAAGGCGGCGTGGGCGGCGTGATCATCAACCACACCCGCAAGCCGTTCGACCTCAAGCCCTGGTCGGGCACGGTGTCGGTCGAGGGTACCTATGCCGACGTCACCAAGAAGATCGAGCCGAACGTCTCCGGCCTGCTTTCCTGGCACAACGAGGACAAGACGCTCGGCTTCCTGGTCGGTGCGACCTATCAGGTGCGCACCAACCGCTCGCTGAGCGCGTCGGGCGACAGCTGGCAGTGGTGGACCGACAGCAAGGCCAGCCAGCCCGCGGTCGACGTCAACGGCAAGCCCTTCGCCAATGATTCCGCGATCTCCTACTGGAACAGCGGCAACAATGCCGGCCAGACGACGCAGGGCGGCACGCATTACAGCGGCTATTGGGCGCCCCAGTCGGTCGCCGAGACGATCACCGATCAGAAGCGCAAGCGGCTGGGCATCCAGGCGACGGCGCAGATGAAGCCGTTCGACAATTTCGAGGTCACCGCCAACTATTTCCGCTTCCAGCTGAACGGCGACTATACCCGCAGCACGATCAAGATCCCCGAATGGGGCTTCGGCAATTTCTTCACCGGCGCGACGTTCGACGAGAGCGGCACGATCCTCACCGGTGCGAAGTTCGAGGTTCCGCCCGAGGGCACCGGCTGCCGCGTTCCGGGCAACATGTGCACGATGGAAACCCCGGCGCCGCAGGACACCTATGTCCGCGAGAAGAGCGTCTCCAACACCTATGATGTGCGCGGCAACTGGGAAGTCGGCCACCTCAATGTCGACTTCGTGTTCGGCAAGACCAAGGCGACCGGCGGCCCGTCGTTCCAGTTCTTCGCCCAGGCCAAGCCGCGCAACGGCACGGTCAACGGCAATGCGCTGAGCGCCTGGAACTTCACCGATCAGTCGATCGCGATGCAGTTCTCGCCCAACGTGATCCAGAACATGCTGAACGGCGTGGCCCAGATCGATCTGGGCTCGACCGGCTCGGGCTTCACCAACAGCTCGATCTCGCAGCGTTATGCGCAGGTCGATGTCACCCGGAAGTTCGACTCGCCCTTCTTCGACTCGATCCAGGTCGGTGCGAAGTGGCGCGACGGCCGCGTCCACCGCGAGACCGGCCGCTTCGAATGGTATTCGGACGCGGCGAACACGCTGCGCTTCCAGGATACGCCGGGCGGCGCGCTGGCCAAGCCGGAGATCTTCTACCCGGGCTCGCTCAGCAACATCGCCGGCGGGTTCGAGACGACGGCCTTCCCGGCGATCAACATCCGCAAGTATATCGACTATCTGAACGCGACCTATAGCGGTCCGGTCCGCGTGCCCGAGCCGCAGAACATCTACAACATCAAGGAGCGGATCTGGGCCGGCTACGGCCAGCTCAACTTCAAGACGAGCAACATCCGCGGCAATATCGGCGTGCGCGTGGTCAACACCAAGCAGGACGGCACCTCGACCGATCGTATCACCTACGAGAACGAATATTGCGTCAATGGACCGGGCGGCCCGTTCGATCCGAACAAGCCGGTGGGCGCCGACGGCAATTGCACGGTGATCCCGGAGGCGCAGCGCCAGGTCCGCCTGTTCAGCCCGAACTCGGAGGGCAAGAGCTACACCGACGTGCTGCCGAGCTTCAACATCTCGTGGGACGTGACCCCGAACCTGCTGCTGCGTGCTGCAGCGTCGAAGGTCATCGCGCGGCCGGGCTATGGCGATCTGGCGGGCGCACGCTCGCTGACCTTCAACTCGGATCCGTTCGTGTTCGACCGTGCGCAGTTCGGTGCCCGCGCCGGCTGGTTCGGCAATGGCGGCAATTTCGACCTGAAGCCGTTCAACGCCTGGCAGTATGATTTCGGCGTGGAATGGTATTTCCAGCGCGGCTCGGTGCTGGGTGCGACCCTGTTCCGCAAGGACGTGAAGGACTTCATCGTTCCGGTGGTGATCGACCTTCCGCAGGAAGTCGCCGGCCAGACCGTGACGGTGCAGCAGTACGCCACCCAGGCCAATGGCACGAGCGCGGTGTCGCAGGGTGTCGAGGTCTATGCCCAGCACACGCTGGACTTCGGCCTCGGCGCGCAGGTGAACTTCACCTATAACGACACCTCGCAGGCCGATGTGTCGCTGAACGGCACCAAGCTCGGTGAATCGGCCCTGGTCGGCAGCGCCAAGACCCAGATCAATGCGTCGATCTTCTACGAGCATGGCCCGGTGCTGGTCCGCGCTTCGTACAATCGCCGCGGCGAAGTGGTGCGCGGCCTGTCGTCCGGCCTCAACGTCTATGACGATCCGTATGAGCAGGTCGATCTCAACGCTGCGGTCGATGTGTTCAAGAACTTCCAGATCACCGGCTCGGTCATCAACCTGACCAAGTCGGAACAGCGCCAGCACCTGGGCAACGACACGAAGGACCGCTTCATCTCGAACGTCTATTCGGGCCGCCGCTTCTACATGGGCCTGGCGTACAAGTTCTGATCATCGAATGAGTCAGCCCCCTGACTCAGGAGGTGGCCCATCCTCCCCCCGGGCCACCTCCACCCCTTGATCGGGAGCAGGGACGAGGACGACAATCATGCAGCCGCCGGATTCTTCGGAACCCGGCGGCACGTGAATTCGGGGTGGATGGAAAAGGGGATTGTCGCGTGAACAAGATCCGGGCCGGCATCATCGCCGCCACCGCCATGCTGGGGGCGGGCATCGCCTGGGCGCAGAACCCGATCGTGCCGGGCTGGTATGCCGATCCCGAGATCCGCGTATTCGGCGGGAAATATTGGATCTACCCGACCTATTCCGACGATTATGGCACCCCCGACGTGACCAAGCGCTTCACGCCGCACCAGACGGAATTGCGCAAGCAGAAGACGGTGCGCCCGTCCTATGTGCAGCAGACCTTCTTCAATGCCTTCTCGTCACCCGATCTGGTCCACTGGACCAAGCACCGCCATGTGCTCGACGTCGAGAATGTCGCCTGGGCGGGCTATGCGATCTGGGCCCCCTCCGTGCTCGAGCACAAGGGACGCTACTACATGTTCTTCAGCGCCAACGACATCCAGAGCGATGCGGAGGTGGGCGGCATCGGCCTGGCGGTTTCGGACAAGCCGGGCGGGCCGTTCAAGGATGCGCTGGGCAAGCCGCTGATCGGCAAGTTCCACAATGGCGCGCAGCCGATCGACCCGTTCGTCTACCGCGACGACGACGGCAAGGTGTACCTGTTCTACGGCGGCTGGAAGCATTGCAACGTCGTGCAGCTGAGCGACGACCTGCGCTCGGTCGTGCCCTTCGCGGACGGCAGCACCTACAAGGAAATCACGCCGCCCGGCTATGTCGAGGGATCGTTCCTGATCAAGCGCAAGGGCGTCTATTACCTGATGTGGTCGGAGGGCGGCTGGACCGGCCCGGACTATAGCGTCGCCTATGCGACGGGGCCGACCGCGCTCGGGCCGTTCACGCCCAAGGGCAAGATCCTCCAGCAGGACTTCAAGATCGCACGCGGCGCGGGCCATCATTCGGTGGTCAACGTGCCGGGTACCGACGACTGGTACATCGTCTATCATCGCCGCCCGCTGGGCAACGACAAGGGCGAGCATCGCGAGATGGCGATCGATCGGATGGAATTCGCCGCGGACGGCGCGATCAAGCCGGTGGTGATGACGAACGAAGGCGTGACACCGCGGCCGTTCAAGGCGGCGCGGTGAGATCGGACCGACCTTTCAAATCCTGTACAATGGCCTCTAGGGGGAGACCCGCGTTGAAGACCTTCATTCCCGCGCTGCGGCGCACCGTCGCGCTGCTCGTCAGCACCGCGCTGATCGCACCGGCGCCCCTGCTCGTGGCGCCGGCGATGGCGCAGAGCGCGGAGCCCGCGCTCGTCGACCTGATCAACCCGCTGATGGGCACCGACAGCAGCTATGAGCTGTCCTATGGCAACACCTATCCGGCGGTGGCGGTGCCCTGGGGCATGAACTTCTGGACGCCGGTCACCGGCAAGATGGGCGATGGCTGGGGCTACACCTACAGCGCGCACAAGATCAACGCGATCAAGCAGACCCACCAGCCCAGCCCGTGGATGAACGACTATGCCGCGTTCGGCCTCTTCGCCGAGACCGGGCCGCTCAAGGTCAAGGAGAATGAGCGCGCGTCCTGGTACAGCCACAAGGCCGAGGATGCCCGCGCCTATGGCTACAAGGTCTATCTCGCCGATTATGACGTGACCGCCGAGGTCACGCCGACCAACCGCGCCGCCAGCTTCCGCTTCACCTTCCCCAAGTCCGACGACGCGCACATCCTGATCGACGGCTATGCCGGCGGATCGATGGTGAAGATCGACGCCGCGAACCGCCGCATCATCGGCTATGTCCGCAACAACCACGGCGGCGTGCCGGACAATTTCCACAGCTATTTCGTCGCGCAGTTCGACAAGGACTTCGAAGTCACCCGCACCTGGGACGACAATGGCCAGGTCTCGGGCGCCAACGCCAGCGAAGGCGATCATGTCGGCGCGGTGGTCAGCTTCAAGACGCGCGCGGGCGAGCAGGTGAGCGTCAAGGTCGCCTCGTCCTTCATCAGCCCCGAACAGGCCGCGCTCAATCTCGATCGCGAGATCGGCAAGGACAGCTTCGACCAGACCCGCGCCAAGGCGCGCGACACCTGGGAGAAGGAGCTCGCCAAGGTCCAGGTGAGCGATCCGAACCTCGACAATCGCCGCACCTTCTATTCGGCGATGTACCGCATGCTGCAGTTCCCGCGCATGTTCCACGAGGTCAATGCGGCCGGAAAGACCGTCCACTACAGCCCCTATGACGGCAAGGTGCACGACGGCTTCCTCTACACCGACAACGGCTTCTGGGACACGTGGCGCGCGGTCTTCCCCTGGTTCGCGCTGATGAACCCGGAGCGCGACAGCGAGATCATGCAGGGGCTGGTCAACACCTACAAGGAATCCGGCTGGCTGCCCGAATGGGCGAGCCCGGGGCACCGCGACGTGATGATCGGCTCGAACTCGGCGAACCTGATCGCCGACGCCTATCTGAACGGTGTGCGCGGCTTCGACGTCGAGACCTTGTACGAGGCGATGGTCAAGAACGCGACCACCTCGGAGGGCCGTCCGAAGGACAAGCGCGGCCGTACGGTCGGCGCGGTGGGTCGCGAGGGCGTCGAATATTACAACAAGCTCGGCTATGTCCCCTATGACGTGGGCATCAACGAGAATGCCGCGCGCACCCTCGAATATGCCACCGCCGACTTCTCGCTCTCCCGCCTCGCCGCCGCGCTGGGCAAGGCCGAGGACGCAAAGAAATACGCCGCCCAGGCGCAGAACTACCGCAAGCTGTTCGACCAGGAGAGCGGCTGGATGCGCGGCCGCAACCAGGACGGCAGCTGGTCCAAGCCGTTCAATCCCTACAAATGGGGCGACGCCTTCACCGAGGGCAATTCGCTGCATTACAGCTGGTCGGTGATGCAGGACGTGCAGGGCCTGATCGACCTGATGGGCGGGGACAGGAAGTTCGTGGACCGGCTGGACTCGATCTTCTCGACCCGGCCGATCTTCGACGACAGCTATTACGGCCAGGTGATCCACGAGATCCGCGAGATGCAGATCGTCAACATGGGCCAGTATGCCCATGGCAACCAGCCGATCCAGCACATGATCTACCTCTACGACTGGGCCGGCCAGCCGTGGAAGGCGCAGGCGCATGTCCGCGACGTGATGAAGAAGCTCTATTCGGCAGCACCTGACGGCTATCCGGGCGACGAGGACAATGGCCAGACCTCGGCCTGGTACGTCTTCTCGGCGCTCGGCTTCTATCCGGTGACCCCGACGGTGGGGCAGTACGCGATCGGCAGCCCGCTGTTCCGCAATGTCCGACTGACCATGCCGGGCGGCAAGCTGCTCAACATCGAGTCCGCCAACAACAGCGACAGGAACGTCTACATCCAGTCGGTCACCCTCAACGGCAAGGCGCACGACAAGCCCTGGTTCTCGCGCGAGGAGCTGCAGGCCGGCGGCACGCTGCGCTTCGTGATGGGGCCGGTGCCGAACACCAAATGGGGCATCGCGAAAGCCAATGCGCCCTTCTCGATGAGCGCGCCCGCGACGCGCTGAAGAACAGGACAGGAGATAGACATGCAGCGTCGCGAGATGATGATGGGGGCAGGGGCGTTGGCGATGTCGGCGGCCCTGCCGGTGCGGGCCTTGGCAACGGTGGGGCAGGCGGAGGGCTTCGTCTCGAAGCGCCCGCCGGTCGCGCAGCGCGGTTTCGTCAGCAAGGCGGTGGAGGCCGAGATCAAGGCGGTGAAGGCGAAGATCGCCGACCCGGAGCTCGCCTGGCTGTTCGAGAATTGCTACCCGAACACGCTCGACACCACGGTCAAGCTCGGCATTGTGGACGGCAAGCCCGACACCTTCGTCATCACCGGCGACATCGACGCGATGTGGCTGCGCGACAGTTCGGCCCAGCTCCAGACCTATGTCCACCTCACGCCCAAGGATGCCGATCTGCGCCGCGTCTTCCAGGGCGCGATCCAGCGCCAGGCGCGCTGCATCCTGATCGATTCCTATGCGAACGCGTTCACGCCCGACCCGACCGCCAAGTCGAACCTCTCGGCGATCAACGACCGGACCGACATGAAGCCCGGTGTCGCCGAGCGGAAATGGGAGATCGACTCGCTCGCCTATACGATGCGCCTCGCCCACAGCTACTGGACCGCGACGCGCGACAAGACGCCGTTCGACGCGCTCTGGACGCAGGGTGCTGCGCGGGCGGTGGCGACCTTCCGCGAGCAGCAGCGCAAGGACGGCCCCGGGCCGTATCATTTCCAGCGCGTCGATCCCTCGCCGACCGAGACGTTGATGTTCGGCGGCTATGGCGCCCCCACGCGCAAGGTCGGGCTGATCCATTCCGGCTTCCGTCCCTCGGACGACGCCTGTGTCTTCCCCTTCCTGATCCCGTCGAACCTGTTCGCGGTCTCCGCGCTCAGGATGCTCGCCCAGGTCCATAACGAGGCCCGCGGCGACACCGCGGCCGCGCAGGATGCGCTGGCCCTCGCCACCGAAGTCCAGGCCGCGCTCGATGCGCATGGCAAGATGCCGGACGGCAAGGGCGGCCAGGTCTGGGCCTTCGAAGTCGACGGCTATGGCAATGCCATCTTCATGGACGACGCCAATGTCCCGAGCCTGTCGGGCCTGCCGCTGCTCGGCGCCGCCGACAAGCGCGATCCGCTCTATGTCCGAACCGCCGCGCTCGCCTGGTCCGAGCGCAACCCCTATTTCTTCAAGGGCAAGTTCGGCGAGGGGATCGGCGGCCCGCATATCGGCATGGACATGATCTGGCCGATGTCGCTGATCACCCGCGCCCTCATCCATGACGACGACGCGACGGTGATGCAGTGCCTCAAATGGCTAAAGGCCTCGCATGGCGGCACCGGCTTCATGCATGAGAGCTTCCACAAGGACGATCCCGCCAACTTCACGCGCAGCTGGTTCGCCTGGGCCAACGGCCTGTTCGGCGACCTGATCCTCGACATCGCCAGGCGCAAGCCCGCGCTGCTCGCCCAGAAGATCTAGGAAGAGTAAGAGACCCCATGATCACCGCAAATCGCCGCCAGCTGCTCGCCGGAGCCGGCACCCTCGCCCTCGGCACCGCGCTGCCGCATGTAGCCGGCGCCCAGGGCGCGGCAGGGCCGGGCAAGCCCAATCTGTTCATCGGCACCGGCGGGCATGGCCACACCTTCCCGGGCGCGTCGCTGCCCTTCGGCATGGCCCAGCTCAGCCCCGATACCGACAATGCCCGCTGGGATGCCTGCTCCGGCTATCACCGCAGCGACACGTCGATCATGGGCTTCTCGCACACCCACCTGTCGGGCACCGGCATCGGCGACATGCTCGACGTGCTGGTGGTGCCGACCCGCGGGCCGCTGCAGCTCGATCCGGGCACGCTCGAGAACCCGGACCTGGGCTATCGCCAGCGCTTCTCCGAGGAAGCGGCAGAGCCCGGCTATTACCGGGTGAAGCTCGAAAGCGGCGTGCTTGCCGAGCTGACCGTCACCGAGCGCACCGGCCTGCACCGCTATCATTTCCCTGCGGGCGCCGGGCACATCCTGATCGACTTCGCGCACATGATCCGCGACGTGTGGGACAAGGGCGTCACGCTCGACAATGCCTCGCTCGCGATCGACGCGAACGGCGTGCTCACCGGCAGCCGCCGGGTGCACCGCTGGGCCAAGGGGCGGATGATCCACTTCGCGATGCAGCTGTCGCGCAAGCCCGACCGCGTCGAGTTCTTCGGCGACGACAACAAGCCGGCGGCGAAGGGCGCCCGGTCGATCGCCGGCAACCGCCTGAAGGTCGTCCTGTTCTTCGACGAGGCCGGCGGCGCGCCGATCCAGATCAAGACCGGCATCTCCGCAGTGGACATCGCCGGTGCCAAGGCAGCGTTGGCCGAAGAGGCGCCGGGCTGGAATTTCGATGGTGCGGCAAGCAAGGCACGGCGCCTCTGGGCCAAGGAGCTCGACCGGGTCCGCGTCTCGGGCGGCACCGAAGACCAGCGCACGATCCTGACCAGCGCGCTCTATCACTGCTTCCTCGCGCCGACGCTCTTCACCGATCGCGACGGTCGCTATGTCGGCATGGACCAGCAGGTCCATAATGTGCCGGCGGGCGAGGCATCGTTCAGCACCTATTCGCTGTGGGACACCTATCGCGCGCTGCACCCGCTGCTCACTTTGGTGCAGCCCGATCGCGCCGCCACCTTCACCCGTGACCTGATCCGCCAGACCCAGCAGAGCCCCTATGGCCCGCCGGTCTGGCAGCTCCAGGGGATCGAGACCGGCTGCATGATCGGCTGGCACTCGGTCTCGGTGCTGGCCGAGGCGCATGCCAAGGGCATCAAGGCCGATTACGCCGCCGCCTGGCCGAACATCCGCCGCCGCGCCTTCGATCGCACCTTCAAGGACAGCGACGGCTCGCTCGGCCGCGGCTATTATTACGACCTCGGCTATATCCCGGCCGACAAGATCTGGGAGTCGGTCAGCCGCACCCAGGAATATGCCTATGACGACTGGGCGATGGCAGTGCTGGCCGATGCGGCGGGCGCGAAGGACGATGCCGCGGCGCTGCGCAAGCGCAGCCTCAACTATCGCAACGTGCTCGACGCCTCGACGCGCTTCGCCCGCCCGAAATTCTCGGACGGCAGCTGGTGGACCAATTACGACCCGATCCAGATCGGCCACGACGTGAAGAAGCACCGCGATTACACCGAGGCGAATGGCTGGCAGGCGACCTTCCTCAACCAGCATGACGTGCACGGCCTGATCGCGCATTTCGGTGGTGACACGGCGTTCGTGGAAAAGCTCGATGCGCTGTTCAACGCGCCCTCGACGCTGCCCGACAATGCGCCGCCGGACATCTCCGGTCTGGTCGGCCAGTACGCGCACGGCAACGAGCCGAACCACCACGTCGCCTATCTCTACGCCTATGCCGGCGCCCCGGCGAAGACCCAAGCGATGGTCCGCCGCCTGTGCCTGGAGATGTACAAGAACGATCCGGACGGCGAGATCGGTAATGACGATTGCGGCCAGATGAGCGCCTGGTTCGTCTTCTCGGCGCTGGGCTTCTATCCGGTCGATCCGGTCAGCGCGTTCTACGTGTTCGGCTCGCCGCTGTTCGACCGTGTCGAGGTCGCGCTGGGCGGCGGCAGGACGCTGCGCGTGACCGCGAACGGCAATGCCGCCGACCGTCCGTACATCCAGTCGGTGCGCTGGAACGGCAAGCCCTGGACGAAGAACTGGATCGCCCATGCCGACCTCGCAAAGGGCGGCGAGCTGGTCTTCGAGATGGGTGACAAGCCGTCGAGCTTCGGTACCGCCAAGGCCGATCGCCCGCCCTCGTTCGGACACGCTGGTTAGCTCACTCTTCCAGTTCCCCGGCAAAAGCCGGGGCCCAGGGTAACAAAGCGAGACAGCAGAGAAAACCTGGGCCCCGGCTTTCGCCGGGGCGCAGCTAAATCACCTGAGGGCGGCCTGCCGCCGAGGTGGCGGGGCGCGCGTGATAGCCAACGGCAATGAGGTGGATCACCCACCCTCGTTCGGGCGGCCGGTGGGCTAAGCAATGCTTTTCACCGTCATCCCCGCGAAGGCGGGGATCCAGGGTCAAAAGCTATGGTGGCGAGGCTCGCATTGGCTTCTCCGGCAAGCGACAGCAGGGATTCTGCGCTTGTCGCTAGCTACCCTGGATCCCCGCCTTCGCGGGGATGACGGAAGTAATTTGGCAGGCTGGTACGGGCTCGCCCCCTAACCGTCGATCCCGTCCATCTCCACATCGGCACTGCCCTGTGCCTTCCACAGCGCGCCCGGCTTGGGCAGCAGGAAGTGGCTGAACGGCAGGATTGCCGCGCCCACTGCCGGGGCGTCCTCCGAAAGCGCGGCGCGGGCTACCGGCGCCACCGCTGGCAGTTGCGGTGCGCGCTCGCGCATCAGCGCATCGGTGCGCGCCGCCAGCGCGTCGAGCTGCGCGGTGGGCAGGCGCCCGCCGAGCAGCACCACCGCCGGGTTGATCAGGCAGTTCACCGCGTCGAGCGGCACGGTGAGCTGGTGCGCGGCGCGCTCGGTCCAGTCGGCGATGCAATGCTGCACCGAAGCCTCCGGCGTGCGGCCCCGCGCATCGGCCAGGCTGTGCCCGGCCGCCTCGAGGCAGCGGGTCAGGCCGGAGAGCGAGACCAGCGACTGGATCTGTTCGCCCGTCTCCCCCTGCGCGCGCATGAAGCCCAGCTCGCCGCTGCGCCCGTCCGCGCCGCGGATATAGGTGCCGTCGATCACCAGGCCGCCGCCCAGGCCGGAGGAGAGCAGGATGTAGAAGAAGCTGTTGTTGCTCTGGCCGTGTCCGAGCTGCATCTCGCCCATCGCGGCGGCGGCGGCGTCGTTCTCGACGAACACCGGCAGGTCGAACGGCTCGTCGAACAGCGCGGCGATGTCCGTCTGTTCCCAATCGGCATAATTGGCCGGGCGGCCCGGCAGGTCGACCAGCCCGAGATCGTCGGGCATCGCCACGCCCAGGCCGACGACCTTGGCCACGTCGACATCGGCGCGGCGCAGCATGTTGCGGATCGACCGGCGATAGAGCGCACGCACCTGGTCGGGCAGGGCGAAATCGACTTCCTCGGTGGTGCGCGTCAGCGTCTCGCCCGAGAAGTCGACCAGCACGATGGTGATGTGGTCGCGGTCGATGTTGACGCCGATCGAGTAGCAGGCGTCGCGCTTCACCACCAGGGCGGTCGGCGGCTGGCCGCGGCCGCCGCGGCGCTGGCCGGCTTCCTCGATCAGCCCGTCCTGCAGCAGCCGCTTGGTGATGTTGGCGATCGCCGGGCCGGTGAGCCCGGTGATCCGCGCCAGCTCGACGCGGGTCAGCGGCCCGAGCACGCGGATGGCGTGCAGCGTCACGCGCTGGTTGTGATCGGCGGCACGTTCGAGATTGGTGCCGGAAAGGCGCGGCCGGGCGCGGCGGGCAATGCTCGTCATGCCAGGCTCATTTCCATCACGTGTTCTCATTTCCCCTCAAGCGTTCCTTCCAGCCGCTCGAGCGAAATGCCGCGCGTTTCAGGGAAGTATCGCCAGACTATGACAAACTGCACCAGCATTGCAGCGGCGAACAGCCAGAATGGCAAGGCCTGCGTATATTGCGCAACTATCGGGAAGCCGAAAGCAAGAATTGCGTTCATGCCCCAATGCGTTGCACTGCCGATCGCCTGGCCGCGCGCGCGCACCGCGGTCGGAAATATTTCGGAAAGATAGACCCAGATCACCGCGCCTTGTGAAACCGCGAAGAACAGGATGAACGCGATCAGCGCCGGCAGCAGGAACATCTGTCCCTGGCCCAGCGTGTAGATCGTCGCGACCGCGGCGAGCGCCAGCGCGGTGCCTATCGCGCCGATCAGAAGGAGGAGCTTCCGCCCGACCCGGTCGATCACCGCGAGGCCGAGCAAGGTGGCGAGCAGGTTGGCGACGCCGATCGCCACTGCCTGCAGGTCCGCCGACACTGCGCTGAACCCCGCGGCGGCGAAGATGTCGCCCAGATAATAGAGGATCGCGTTGATGCCCGAGAGCTGGTTGAACAGCGCTAGCGCGATCGCGAGCAGGATCGGGCGGCGGTGGAGCGCCCAGCTGAGCCGGGCAGGGCTGCCGGGCGTGGTCGCGGCGGCGGTGAACTGGGCGAGGAGCCGCTCGGGGTCGCCCATCCGCAGCGTCCGGATCGCGGCACTCGCCTCGGCGATGCGGCCCTGCTGCGCCAGCCAGCGCGGGCTGTGCGGGATGCGCAGGAGCAGCAGCAGGAAGAGCAGGGCGGGGGCGGCGGCCACGGCCAGCTTGATCCGCCAGGCCAGGTCGCCGTCGATCGCGCGGGCGATCAGGAAGTTGCTCACATAGGCGGCGAGGATGCCGATCACGATGCTGAGCTGGAACAGCCCGACCAGCTGCCCGCGCCGCTCGGCGGGGCTGACTTCGGCGATATAAACAGGCGCCAGCACCGAGGAGCCGCCGATCGCGAGGCCGCCGATGAAGCGGAAGGCGACGAGCATCGCTAGTCCGCCCGCCACTGCCGATCCGATCGCCGAGACGATATAGGCGCCGGCGATCCAGTAGAGCATGGTGCGGCTGCCGAAGCGGTCGCCCGGCGGCCCGGCGCCGAGCGCGCCGACCAGCGTGCCGACCAGTGCGGCGGAGACTGCCGCGCCGAGCTCGGCTGCGCTCAGGTGGAAAGTATGGCGCAGGGCATCGGTGACGCCGGCGATCACTGCCGTGTCGAACCCGAACAACAGGCCGCCAAGGCTGGCGGCGCCCACGGCCGATCGATTGAGCGTGCTGGTTCCAGCTTCCATCGCAGACCCCTCTCCGGATCATTGAATTATCTAATTTGAAATATTAATGCAGACATCGCGTGTGAAAAGCAATGCGTACTGAAACACGCCAAGTTATTGCCGGGAGAGGGGAATGCAGTCGCAATCTGGTCCGAACGCAGCGATTCGGATCTTGCCCGCGTGAGCGATGTTCACAATGTTACGCCGCTGCGGGCCGGCATCGAACTGGGCGGAACCAAGTGCGTCGCCACGCTGGCGAGCGGTCCGGAGGATATCCGCGACCAGCGCACCGTGCCGACCACCCGGCCCGACGAGACGCTGCCCGCGATCCTCGCGATCCTGCGCGAATGGGATGCGGCGGAAGGTTTCGCCGCGCTCGGCATCGCGTCCTTCGGCCCGATCGACCTCAACCCGCGTTCCGCCAGCCACGGCCAGATCCTGGCGACCACCAAGGCGGCATGGCCCGGCACCGATGTGCTCGGCATCCTGTCGGCGCCCTTCGACGTGCCCGTCGGCTTCGACACCGATGTGAACGGCGCTGCGCTGGCGGAGATGTCCTGGGGCTGCGCGCAGGGGATGGACGACTTCGCCTATGTCACCGTGGGCACCGGCGTCGGCGTCGGGCTCGTGGTGCACGGCCTGCCGACCCGCGGCTTCGCGCATAGCGAGCTCGGCCATATCCGCGTGCCGCGCCTCGCCGGCGACAACCAGCCGAGCTTCTGCAGCTTCCACGACGATTGCGTCGAAGGGCTCGCCTCGGGCTCGGCGCTGAAGCTGCGGCTGGGCGGTCGCCCGATCAGCGAGGTGGGCGCGGACGATCCCGTCTGGGCGCCGGTCGCCCATGCGCTGGCGATGATGTGCCACGCGATCGTCTCTTCCACCGCCCCGCATCGCATCGCGATCGGCGGCGGCGTGGTGACCGGCCAGTCGCACCTGCTCGGCCGGATCGAGGCCGAGCTCCGCGCCAGCCTCAACGGCTATATGACGCTGCCCGACGATGGCCCATACATCGTGGCGCCCGCGCTGGGCGACAAGGCGGGGCCGCTCGGCGCCATCGCTGTCGCCGACCTCGCGCTCTCCAAGGCAAGAACTTAAGCCCAGAAGGTCGGCGCCTGGCGCCGACCGTTCCTGCTAGACCACGAAGAAGTCGGTGTGCGCCAGGTGCAGCCCCGGCGTGAGCGTCGCGAACTGGACCGCGGCGCCGCTGCCATTGCCGTCGGCGTCATAATAGAGCGCGCCCGTCGCCGCGTCGTAGAGGATGCGGTCGTCGGCGTCGGTGGCGACGCGGCCGGTGACGAATGCCCCCTCCGACAGCGCGCCCTTGCCCAGCGCGGTGAAGATCGCGGAATCGAGCGCGATGTGATCCTCACCGCTCACGAAGTCGGGCAGCAGGTCGATATTGGTCGGCCCGAGCGCAGTGCTGAACACGAAGGTGTCCGCCCCGCCCATGCCGCGCAGCGTGTCGGAACCCGCGCCGCCGTCGAGCGCGTTCGCGCCGGCATTGCCGATCAGCTTGTTGTTGAGCTCGTTCCCGGTCAGATCGATCGCGGTCAGCGCGTTCGGATCGGCGGTGCCCAGCACTTCGATCGAAACGCCGGCTTCAAGCGCATAGCTTTCGGATGCATAGGCGGCGTCGAGGCCTTCGCCGGCCAATTCGACGATCTTGTCGCCCTTGTTGACATAATAGGTGTCGTCGCCGGTGCCGCCCTGCATCAAATCCTGCCCGGCACCGCCGTCCAGGATGTCGTTGCCGCCGAGCCCGAGCAGCGTGTCGTCGCCGGCGCCGCCATAGATCTGGTTGTCGCCGTTGTTGCCGACCACGCGGTTGTTGAACTCGTTGCCCGCCAGGCGCAGCGGGTCGGTCAGCCGCCAGTCGGTCGTCCCGATCACCTCGACGCTCGACCCTGCCTCGAGCGAGAAGCTGCTGCTCGCATAGACGGTGTCGAAGCCCTCGTCGGCCGCCTCGCGGACCACGTCGCGGGCATCGTCGACATAATAGCTGTCGTCGCCGGTGCCGCCCTGCATGAGGTCGTAGCCGGCGCCGCCGTCGAGGATGTCATTGCCGTCCATCCCGACCAGGCTGTCATTGCCGGCACCGCCATAGAGCTGGTTGTCACCGCTGTTGCCGACCAGCTTGTTGTTGAACGCGTTGCCGGTGAGGCGCAGCGGATCGGTCAGCCGCCAGTCGCTCGTGCCGAGGACTTCGATCTCCGCATCCGGATCGAGCGTGAAGTTCCCGCTCGTGTAGATCGTGTCGAAGCCGTCGCCCGCCGCCTCGACCACGACATCGCCCGCATCGACATAATAGGTGTCGTTGCCATGGCCGCCTTCCAGCAGGTCCTGCCCCGCACCGCCGATCAGCGTGTCGTTGCCGAAGAAGCCGGCGAGCCAGTCATTTCCGTCGGTGCCGACCAGCCGGTCGTCCACGCCGGTGCCGAGGATCATGTCGCCCGGCGCATCGCTGCCGAGAAACCCGTACAGGCCATTGGCGACCAGCTCGGTATCGGCGCCCAGCAGCGGCAACCCGGAAATCGGGAACATCAGCCCAAGCGCTCCCCAGGCCTCGATCTTGCCGCCTTCCCAGCTGATGCCGTCGCCGAAGACGTTGATCCCGTAGGAGCCGACCGGCGAGAGCGGATCGACGATGCCGAGCGCATCGGTGTTGGTGATGAGGAGGACGCAGGGCGTGCCGTCGGAAGAATAGCCGAACTCGGCCCCGATAACCGCGCCTTCGAAATAGGAGCCGTCGATCGTGCCGCTGACCCCGCCCAGCCGGGCGGCGGCGTTGGCTGTCGATACGAAGGACGATCCCTCGATCACGAGGCCGGTCACCGGATTGAACCCCGCCGAGGTGATCGCCGCGGAGGTGCCGGTCTGCACGGTGCAGTCGATGATCGAGATGTTCTCGAGGCCCGCGACACTGGTGATCAGGCCGAAGCCGCCGCTCACCGCGCTGATCGAGGTGCAATCGATATAGGTGATGTTCTTCGAGCCCGAGAGCGGATGGAAGCTGTATTCCGAGTTGATGTCGCCATCGCCGTCGCGGGCATTGCAGTTGGTGAGCGTGATCCCGTCGCAGAACATCTGCTCGAACGCGACGTTGGAATTGTAGCTCCAGCAATTGGTGTAGCTGCCGCTCGCATAGACGGCTTCGCCGCCTGCCTGATAGGCGCCCAGATCGCCCTGGGCGAACTGGCCATAGCCGGTGGCGTTGTAGGTGTTGACGTTCTCGACGGTGAAGCCGGTGGCCTGATCCATGTAGCAGGCGTTGAGCCGGGCGCCGTCGATGAGGAGCTTGGCCGCGTCGATGCTGAGATTGGAGACGGTGACATTCTCCGCGCCGGTCGCGGAGGCGACCACGCCGAACGAGCCTTCGTCCCGGGCGAATTCGGGGAGCGCCTGGATCAGCGTGGAATCGGTGCTCGTGCCGGTCAGCGTCTTGTCCGAGGGCACGATGATGGAGGAGGCGGCGTAGAAGGTGCCGGGGCCGAGGACAACGGTGGTGACGTCCGGATCGGCCAGCGCTGCCATGATCCGGGCGCTGTCATCCACGCCCGGTGTGCCGGCTTCGATATAGACTGTTGTCACCCAGATACCCTTTTACGCGCATGTTGCACTGCACAACCGCAACAGATGCCCTTCGGCCGGGGTCTTTGCTGTAATATTTCTGAAATTTTCCGAACGTTCTTTATGCGGAATTAATTTCAGATGCCGTGGGGATCGAAGCCAGCGGTCTCTGGATGCCAGGTCAGGCCTGCGCCGGCGGAGCGCTGGACAGGATCGGCGATTTGCTCCACGAGCTATCGACCATCGACTGGCCCCGGGCCATGGGCTGGAATGGAATCTGACCCGGAATCAGCGTAATTTGTGTAAACGCCGTGCGATCCAAAAGGGTTGCGCGGTTGCGCAATTTGGGGCGACGGGATGAAGGACGCTGCCACTCTCGGGACGATGCGCGCTGCGCTGCAGCTTTGCCGGCGCCATTTCGTGGCGGCCGCAGCGTTCAGCGCGCTGATCAACCTGCTCTATATCGTTCCCACCCTCTACATGCTGCAGGTCTATGACCGGGTAGTGCCGACCCAGGGGCTGCAAACCCTGTTGTTCCTGACGCTGGTGCTGCTTTTCGCGCTCGGCACGCTCTCGCTGCTCGACCGGATCCGCAGTCGGCTGCTGGTGCGCGCAGGCGTGCAGCTCGATGCGGCGCTCGCCCCGCTGATCCTCGATGCGACGCTCGGCCGGCCCGAGCTGCCCTTTGCCCGCCAGGCGCTGCGCGAGTTCGACACGCTGCGCGGCGCGCTGACCGGCGCGGGCATATTGGCGCTGTTCGACGCGCCCTGGATGCCGATCTACATCCTGGTCTGTTTCCTGGTGCATCCCTGGATCGGCGCGGTCGCGATCCTCGGCTGTATCGCGCTGCCTCTGCTCGCCTGGGGCAATGAGCGGATGACGCGCAAGCGGCTCGACCGCGCCCAGGCGATCGCAAGCGCATCCTATGCCAGCCAGGACGCCCTGCTCGCGGCGAGCGACAGCGTGCGCGCGCTCGGCATGCGCGAGGCGATGGTCAAGCGCCAGCTGCGCCAGCGCGAGGCGATGCTCAGCGCGCAGACCGAGGCGAGCCTCGCCGCGGGGGGCTTCCTCACCGCCAGCAAGTTCACCCGCCTCGCGCTCCAGTCGCTCGCGCTGGGGCTGGGCGCGCTGCTGGCGGTCGACAACCTGATCTCGGGCGGTGCGATCTTCGCCTCCTCCTTCCTGATCGCCCGGGCGCTCGCGCCGATCGAGCAGCTGATCGGCACCTGGAGGGCCATCGTCCAGGCGCGGCAGAGCTACCACAATCTCGGCGGGCTGCTCGACGGCGCGATGGCGGCAAGCGAGCCGACCCGGCTGCCGCCGCCGCGCGGGGCGATCACGCTCGAGGGCGTGACGGTGCTCAACGACAGGCAGGACGGCGCGATCCTGGCCGGTATCTCGCTCAAGGTCGCACCGGGGGAAGTGGTGGCGATCGTCGGGCCCAGCGGCGCGGGCAAGTCGACGCTGGTGCGCGCCATCGCCGGCGCGCTGATCCCCGATCGTGGCACGATCCGCTTCGACGAGGCCGATACGCGCGACTGGAATCCCGAGATGCTCGCCCGCCATCTCGGCTATCTGCCGCAGGATGCCGTGATGTTCGCCGGCACGGTCGCCGAGAACATCGCCCGTTTCGCCCGCGAGCGCGGCGAGGATCCCGCAGCCACCGATGCCGGGGTGGTCGCGGCGGCGGAGAAGGTCGGCGCCGATACGCTGATCCGCCGGCTTTCCAACGGCTATGACCACCAGCTCAAGCTCGGCGGGCGCGGCATCTCGGCGGGCCAGGCCCAGCGGATCGGGCTGGCCCGCGCGATCTTCGGCGATCCCGCGATCCTGATCCTCGACGAGCCCAACGCGCATCTCGACCAGGAGGGCGACCAGGCGCTGGTTGCCGCTATCGCGGCGACGAAGGCGGAGGGGCGCACCGTGCTGATCGTCTCGCACAAGCTCGGCATCCTGCCGGTGATCGACAAGATCCTCGTGCTGCGGGACGGCCGGGTGGAGATGTTCGGCACGCGCAACGAAGTCCTGCCCAGGATCGCGCCCCAGCCGGTCGGCAGGGTGCGCGCCGCCGCGGGGGATCAGGCATGAGCATGACCCTGTTGCCGTCGCGCGGCGCCGTGTCCGCGCCGCACGCGCGCGCCTTCGCCGATCCGCGCGGCGACATCCGCCTGGGCGTGGTGGTCGCCGCCCTGTTCTTCGTCCTGTTCCTCGGGGCGGCGGCGTTCGTCCGCCTCGATGCTGCAGCTTATGCGCCGGGCGCGCTGGTCGTCTCCGGGCAGCGCCAGTCGGTTCAGCATCGCGATGGCGGCGTGGTTGGCAAGATCCATGTGCGCGAGGGCCAGCGGGTCGAGCGCGGGCAGTTGCTGGTCGAGCTTGCCGCCGCCGAGGTGCGCGCGCAGGAGCGGGCGCTCGCTTCGCAGGCGATCCGGCTGCTCGCCCAGCGCGCACGGCTGGAGGCCGAGCAACTCGGCCGCGCCACGATCACCGCTCCGGCCCAGTTCGCCTCGCTGTCACCCGAAGATCGCGACGAGGCGGCGCTGGCGCTCAAGCTCCAGCAGACCGAGCTTTCGGCCCGCACCTCGGTGCTGGCCGCGCAGCGCGGCGCGCTCGGCCAGCGCGTCGTCCAGTCGTCCCAGCAGGGCAAGGGCTATGGCGAGCAGGCGGTGGCCGCGCGCGAGCAACTGCGCATCATCGACGACCAGATCGCCGCGCTGAAGCCGCTCGCCGACAAGGGGTTCGTCTCGCAGACGCGGATGCGCGATCTCGAGCGCGCCCGCGCCGAGTTGCAGGGGCAGGGCGGGCAGTACAGCGCCAGCGCCGCCCAGACGCGCGGGGCGGCGCGCGAGAGCGAGCTCCAGGCGCTCGAGGCCGAACGCACTTTCCGCGAGCGCACCGCATCGGACCTGCGCGAGGTCGAGACCAGCCTGGGCGAGGTCCTGCCCAAATGGACCGCCGCGCGTGACCAGCTCGAGCGGACCGCGATCCGGGCGCCCACCACCGGTGCGGTGGTGGGGCTATCGGTATTCACGCCGGGCGGTGTCATCGCGCCGGGGCAGAAGCTGATGGACATCGTCCCCGAGCGCGCCTCGCTGGTCATCCAGGCGCGCATCGCCCCCGACGATGCCGACGACCTGCACGTCGGCCAGCGCGCCCTGGTGAAGTTCTCCGGCCTGCACGAGCGGACCCTGCCCAATCTCGAAGGCAGGCTGACCCGGCTCTCCGCGGACAGCTTCACCGACGAGAAGTCCGGACAGAGCTATTTCACCGGCGAGGTGATCGTGCCCCATGACCAGCTCAAGCTGATCCAGGACGTGCGCGGCAAGGATTTCGCCCTGCGACCGGGCATGCCGGTCCAGATCCTCATCCCGCTGCGCAAGCGCACGGCGCTCGACTATGCCTTCGAGCCGCTGCTCGGCAGCTTCTGGGCATCGTTCCGCGAGCATTGAGCGTCTTGCGGTAACTCTGCCTGCGGGCAGGCTTAGGGGCAGCGCAGCAGAAGGCCTATCCTGATCGTCCGGGGGCGTAGCGGGGTGCCTTGCGCGCCGGTTGCCAGTGTGAACGGCGTGCCCAGCGCGAAGACATTGCCGCGCGCATCGAACAGGTTGAACACATCCAGCGACAGGGTCGCCCTGCCGATGTCGAGCCCCAGATTGCCCGAGGCATAGGCATAGTCGCCCTGTTCGAACGCCAGCTCCGGCCCGAAACCGAGGAGCGACCGGCCGACCGAATGCGCGCTCAGCCTGGCGCGAAGCGTGTTCCCCGAAGCGATCCGCCCCTCATAGGCCAGGGACAGCACGCCGCCGTGCCGCGCGACATTGGGGAGCGTCGAGCGCACCGTCTCTTCCAGATAGGGTACCCAGCCGATCAACTCGCTGTCGGCGACGAAACCGCCCGCCGCCAGGGTGACGCCGCGCACCGGCGAGATTCGGACCTGCAGGGTGGCGGTGCGCACCACGCCGTCGCCGACATTGGCGGTATGGGGCAGTCCGAGTCCATCGACGGTGTCTGCCTGCACGTTGCGCCAGTCGGTGCGAGCGAGCGTGCCCTCGATCTGAAGGCCGGCCAGCGCCCGGGCCTGCATCCGGAATCCCATCTCGGCGGTGCGGACGGCGTCCGGCGTGAAACGCTCCACCGCACCGCTCACAGTCAGCCCGCCCGGGCGGTAGCCGCCGGCATAGCGCAGGTAGAGCGTCGCCTGGGGCACAGGCGTCCAGGCGAGGGCAAGGCTGGGGGTGGAAAGCCGCTGGTGCCGCAGCGGCGGGGTCGGCGTCGTGCCCGGCGCCGGCTTGGCGAGAACGCCGGTGGCGGCCCCGCGCATCTCGATGAACGAAATGCGCCCGCCGGCGCTGAGCGTCAGCCTGTCGTCCGGATGCCAGTTCGCCTCGCCAAAGAACGTGGCCTCGTTCACTCGACTGTCGAGCGTTCCCAGGCTGAGCGGTTGCTCGGGCGCCCCGGTGCTGCGTGCCTGCCTGGCGATCGAGCGCAGCGCGGCAAAGCCGATCAGCCCGTCCCAGCGCTGGCCGAAGTTGCGGGTCAGCCGGGTCTCGTTGGACAGCAGCGAGATATGGTCGCGCTGGCGATAGGCGACCGGGTCCTCGCCGGGCTGGGTGGCGTCGAACACCTGCCCGAGCCGCTGGTCGACCAGCCCCCAGCTCGATTGCAGCCGCCCACCGACCAGCGGCCCGGCGACGGAGACCGCCAGCGCGCGGTAGAAGTGATGCGAGGGCTGGGCGAAGGCGGAGGCGCGGACGAGCCGGCCCAGCGTGCGCTGCTCATATTGCGCATCGGCGTTGCGCACGTCCTGGCCGATCCCGGTCAGGTCCAGCGACCAGTTCGAGCCGATCGCCATATGCAAGGCGATCCTGCCACCGGCCACGCGGGTGGAATTGACGTCCTTCCGCCCCCGCCCGGCATCGTCGATATAGCCGCCGATCGTCTCGCGATAGCCGAGGACGCGGACGGCGGCGCCCTCGCCGAGCGGCAGGTTGGCGACCAGGCCGGCATCGGTGCTGCCGGTGCCGTGCGCGGTGGTCTCGGCACCGCCCCATGCCTCGCCCGAGGCCCGCCGCGGATCGGGTGCGTTGGGCACGATCCGTAGCACCCCGCCCAGCGACCCCGCGCCGTATAGCGAGCCTTGCGGCCCCTCGAGCACCTCGACCCGCTCGACATCGTAGAGGCGAAGATCCGGGTCGGGCGAAGCATAGGCGAGGCGCAGGTCGCCGAGATACTGGCCGACCAGCGACGGGCTCGCGCCCGAAAAGCTGCTGTCGGCAATGCCGCGCAGGAACAGCTTGTTGCGGCCCGATCCCAGCCGGGTCGACAGCAATGTCGGATGGAGCTCGGAGATGGCCAGCGTGCCATGCTCGCCGGAGACGTGCGCGATCTCGCTCCCGTCGAGGATAGCCACGCTCGCGGGATAATGGGCGAGGGAAGCGTCCACCTTGCTGCCGGTCACCACGATGTCCGGTGCGACCTGGGGCGCGGACGGTGGTTTCGGCGGGCGGAGCTGGGCGCGGGGGCGCGCTGCGACGATGCGCCAGATCCCGGGGGCGACCCGTCGGGCGGCCAGCCCGGTTCCTGCCAGGGCGGTCTCGATCGCCTTGTCGATCCCGCCGTCGAAGCGCAGCCGCCGGATCGGCCGGCGCAGCAGCGCGGGATCGTCGGTGCCGAAGCTCGCCCCGGTCTGCAGGGCGATCGAACGGAGGGCGGCCGAGACCGGGCCGGCGGGCAGGTCGAGATGGACGTTCCGGACCGTCTGCGCGTCCGCGGGCCTGGCCCCGACCGTCAGCGACAGCGCCGGCAGGAGCAGCGCACAGGCATAGCGGCAGGGAGGGCCAAGCGGGAGCGCGGTCACGTGGCTAGTTCGGGTCCCCGTCCGATGCCGGCGCGAATGCCCAGCCATCGCCGTCGCGGCGGGCGGAGACGCCGAGCACCGCCTCCAGCCGCGAGACCACCGCCTCGGGCGGCCCGTCCAGGTTGATCGAGCCCGCGAAATGCCGGCTCGCCAGGGCCGGGGCCAGCCGGATGCGGATCCCCGTCCGTCGGCTCACATCGGCGACGACGCGCGCGAAGGTCACGTCCTCATAGCTCAGGGCACCACCCCCTCGTTCGGCCCCCTGCGCCGGCGCGAGGGCGGTCGGGCTGCCGGGCGCCGCGCCGTTCGCGATCACGCTGCGCTGCCCGGCATGGAGCTCGAACTGCCGTCCTGCCGCGCGGATCGCCACCGAACCCTCGGTCACGGTTACGGTCGTGGCATCGGTCCCGCGATCGACGTCGAACCGCGTGCCGAGATCGGTCACCTCGATATCGCCGGCGGTCACCGTGAAGGGATGGGCCGCGTCGTGTCGGACCTGGAAGCTCGCCTGGCCGCGGGTCAGGCGCACCGCACGCGGGTTGGCCGGAAGGAAGCGGACCTCGCTGTCGCCGCGCAGCGTCACGCTGCTCGCATCGCCCAGCGCAAGCGTCCGCACTTCGCCGGCCCTGGTGCCGACGATCTGCTCGGATGCGGTGCCCGGTGGTAGCAGGAACCAGGAAGTGCCGAAGGCCAGTCCCGCTACCCCCGCGGCGAGCGCGGCCACCGCCCAGCGCCGGCGCATGGGGCGGGGGGCTTCCTCCACCGGATCGGCAAGATCGCCCTGGATCAGCGTGAATCGCTCGCGTGCGGGCACCGCGGCGATGGTTGCGGCGGCTTCATGGGCGGTGCTGGCCGCGCGATCGAACAACACGGCGTGATGCGGATCGGCAGCCAGCCATTGTTCCAGCGCTTCCCATTCGACGAAGCCGGGTGCGTCGGCGCGGATCGCCCAGGCGATGGCCTGCTCCTCGGCGTCGGACCGTTGCTTGCTCATCCTCGGCATCTCCTCGCGCCGATGACGCCATGGGTCGCTCTAAACCGCATCGCTGTCGTCCCTCAAGCGGGCGAGCGCCGCATAGCTCCGGCGCAGGTCCTTCTCCACCGTGCTGATGCTGATTCCCATCTCCTCGGCGATCCGCCGCTGCTCGATGCCGTCGACGCGGTAGCGGGTGAAGATGCGCATCGCGCGGCTGCCGACTTCGGCGAGCGTCTGCTCGATCTGCTGCAGATGCTCGCGCGCGAGCAAGGCGCGTTCGGCCATCGGCGCCTCCACCGCTTCGGTGATGCCCTGGGTGAAGCTCCAGTCCTGCTCGCGATCCCGCCCGCGCGACGCGCCCCTGCGGGTGTCGAGGACCAGGCGATGTGCCATCTGGTAGAGATAGGCGAGGGGAACATCGACTTCGGTGCGCACCTGCTGCACCTTGATCCAGAGCTCCTGGACGAGGTCCTCGGCACTGTCGGTGCCGCAGCGTATCGCCAGGAAGCGGGCGAGCGCGTCCCGGTGCTGCATGAAGGTTGCGACCAGTATGTTCTGACTTTCCCCCTGCACCCTTCGCCCGCCATTGACCCGCAGCGGCATCCTGCTTTCGCAGTGTTGCGGTGCAGCAGAGCCTTTCCGTCGGGCAACGTCAAGCACATTGCCGAAAGGTGCCCGACCCGGCCGAGCCCCGGCGCTCACGCGGCTTGCGAGAGCGGGGCGCTGTCCAGCAGCGCCGCGTCGAAGCTGATCGTAGCGCGCATTTCGGGGGTGTCCGGGCCCACCGCCATCGGGCAGGCGACACCGGGCATCGCCGTCACGTCGAACAGCTCGGTGATATGGCCCTCGATGCGGATCCACTCGACCAGGTTGCCGGTGGCCAGGTCGACGATCAGCAGCCCGCACCAGGCTTCGGCATCGCGCGCCTTGAGCTCGCCGTCGAGCGACAAATGCTTGAACGTTCCGTCGCGGGGCTTGGAGACGGTTACGATGGCGTGGCCGTCATGGATCGTCATCCCGCGCAGGAAGCCCGGGCAGAAGGCGATGTCGCGCTTTTCGCCGGTCCGCGGATCGACTTCGATGATCTGGCCGCGGCCGCTGTCCAGCGCATAGAGGCGGCCGTCCACCATCCGGGGCGAATGCGGCATCGAAAGCTGGTCGGTCACGATCCGGCCGGTCTGGACCTCGACGATCACGCCGCCCTCGTGGCGCCGCTCGCGCCAGCCGGTCAGCACGTCCGAACGGCTGACAGCGGTCACATAGGCGGGGCGGCCGTCCGCCATCGCCATGCCGTTGAGGTGGCAGCGGTCCTCGGGCGCCAGCTTCGAGATGAAGGGCGGCTTCCAGATCGGCTTGAAGCTGTGGGTCAGGTCCGGCGTGCAAAGGCAGCTGTACTTGGTGTTCACGAAGACCACGCGGCCATCGCCGTCCACGCCGAGTTCGTGGATGTCGATGTCGCCCGTCGTCTGGGCGTTGCGCGGCACCAGCACCACGTCGAAGGCCTCGTTGCCGCGCTCGCCCGGGCGCAGCATGTTCTCCAGCCGCCACACTTGGCAGAGTGATCCCAGATAGAGCCGGCCGTGCGACCAGGACAGGCCCATGGCGCGGCTGAAATTCTGCTGGTTGAACGAGACGGTGCCGTTGGGCTGGCGGCCGACCAGGAACAGCTGCCCGGTCTGGTAGGAGGAGAAGGCCAGGCTGGTGCGGTGCGTCGCCAGCCAGGCGCTCAGCCCGCGCGATACGCTGATCTGCGAGGTTCCCGGTGCGGGGGCGGGCAGGGCCGCGTCCGGCGCACTCGCGGCCCCCATGTTCACCGGTGCGTCATTCCCTGCCGCGTTCTTCTCCGCCGTGGCCATTTCTCGCGTCCCCAAGCCTGCGGGCACGTCGCGCCCGCGCGATTGTCACTATTTTGAAAGACGCCGTCATCGCGTCGTAACCTTGCGCCGGATCGGCCCCTGGCGACATTTTTTTGCATCGCGCGATTTCTGGCTTTTCGAAGGTTGCCGGGCGCAAGGCTCGTCCGGCGACACGGCGTCACAGGATCGTAACCTGGCGCCCCCGGGCGTCCACGCAGGAGATCCCGATGCCCCTCATGGTCCGTGCCGCTGCTCCCCATATGAACTCCGTGCGACCGTCCCGCCGTCGCCTGTGGGGCGCCAGCGCCGGCGCGCTCGCCGCGCTGCTCGCAGCCAGCCCGGCGCTTGCCCAGGCGGACCAGCAATGCGGCCCGGTGGTCGCCGGCACCGTCCAGTGCGCCCCGGCCGACGACGCGCATCCCACCGGCATCCGCTATGACCTCTCGGCCCAGCCGCCCCAGGACCTCACCGTCATCGTGCCGCCGGCGACCGTCATTTCGACGACGGATGACGAGACCGCCGGCATCAGCATCTCGACCGGAGGCGGGGCGATCACCGTGTCCGCGGCGGGCTCGACCGTGCAGACTGCGGGCTGGCGCAGCACCGGCGTGCGCGCCGTCACGGCAGAAGGCAACGTGACCGTGGAAGCCGGCACCGTCACCACCAGCGGCTACCGCGCCGAAGGCATCATCGCCGATGCCGGCAATGGCGGCGGCATCAGCATCACGGCCGACCAGGTCAGCACCTCCGGTGAAGCGGCGTTCGGCGTGCGGGCGAACACCCCCAATGGCGACATCGCGATCCACACCGGGGTCGTCTCCACCTATGGCTGGGGTGCCGACGCGATTTATGCATCGACCAGTCACGGCAACACCACGATCGAGACCGGCGCCGCCTATGCCTGGGGCGGCTCGGCGCGCGGTATCGTCGCCTATGCGTCGGGCACCACCACTATCCATGCGGAATCGGTCGGCACCTCGGGCGGTGGTTACGGCACCGAGGCAGACGCGACGGCGGTGACCGCGATCGGCACCGCGGTCGATGTCGCCATCTCGGGCGGCGTGCGCACCAATGGCGACTATGCCACCGGCATCTTCGCCCGCAGCAACCTGCAATATAGCGACGCCGAGGTCACCCCGACGATCAGCGTGAGCGCAGGCTCGGTCACGACCTCGGGCGCCTTTTCGGACGGCATCGTCGCGCTCAACTATTCCGAGCACGGCGCGACCAATGTCGATGTCGGCAATGTCGACACGCGCGGCGCCGCCTCCTTCGGCATCTATGCCGGCGGCAATGGCGATGTCTCGGTGGAGACCGGCAATGTGACGACGCTGGGCACCGGCTCGCAGGGCTTGCACGCAGTGAGCTTCGGCGGTGACATCACCGTCACCACCGGCAATGTCGCGACCAGCGGCGAGAGTTCGCACGGCGTTTACGCGATCAACTACAGCAGCGGCTCGGTCACGGTGAAGACCGGCGACGTGAAGACCCGCCGCGACTATTCGATCGGCATCGGCGCGCTGTCGCTCGGCGATGTCTCGGTCGATACCGATTCGGTGCAGGTCAGCGGCTATGGCAGCCAGGGCATCGTCGCCTATAGTGTCGGCGGTTCGGTCGACGTCCAGGCGGGAACCGTATCCACCTCAGGCGGCAAGGGCACCGGCATCGGCGCCTACAGCTTCGTCGAGGGCGAGACCGCCCATATCACGGTGGGATCGGTCGATACGCGTGGCGACTATGCGGTCGGCGCCCTGGCACTCGCCGGCGGCGGCAAGGCGAGCATCGACGTGACCGGCACGATCACCACGGCAGGCGAGCACAGCGAGGGCATCGCGGCCTCGGGTGTCGCGCTCGATGGCGGCGACGCGGTGGTGATCAACGCCACGACGGTGATCACCACCGGCGGCGGCGCGCGCGGCATCTCCGCGAGCGGGGTCGGCGACGTTCGGGTCAATGTCGACAAGGTGATCACCTCGGGCGACCTTGGCGGCGGCCGCCACTCGACGTGGGCGGAGGGCATCCTCGCCAGCACCTATAGCGGGACGATCTTCATCGATGCGGGCAGCGTCGAGACGTCGGGGCGCGGCGGCGCTGGTATCGATGCCCAGGCCAATTTCGGCAACATCGCGATCAAGGCGGACACCGTCACAACCGCCGGGATTCACGCGCCCGCCATCGTCACCGCCGCAATGGACGGCTGGACGACGATCGAAGCCGGCACCGTGAAGACCACGGGCGACGATTCCGAGGGGATCATTGCGCGCTCGGTCCCGATGGACATCTATTCTGACGTCGATCGCAGCATCTCGATCAAGGCGGACTCGGTCGCTACGACGGGCAACCGCTCCGACGCGGTCTATGCGATCGGCGCGGGCGCGATCATTGTCGATGCCGGCACCATCACCACCACGGGCACCGATGCCCGCGGCGCCTATGCCGCCAGCATCTATGACGACGTCCGCGTCATCGCCGACAGCGTCAAGACGACCGGCACCGGCGCAACCGGCATCTTCGCGCTGGCTCCCTATGCCGATGTCAGCGTCGAGGCCGGCAGCGTGGAGACCCGCGGCGAGGCCACCGATGCGATCCGCGCGGGTGGCCTGAACGCCGCCGTGACCGTCCAGAGCGTTACCGTCGCGGGTACGGATTCGCGTGCGGTCGACATCCTCGCCGCCGGGGGAGACGCGGTGCTGAAAGCCGGCGCGATCACCGGCTCCGGCGCCGGCAATATCGGCGCGGTGGTCACCAGCTATGATGGCGACACCTCGGTCCAGATCGACCGCATCACGCTCACGGGCGCCGACAGCATCGGCATCGCCGCCAGCGCGTTCGGGGGCAACCTGACCATCTCCAGCGGTGCGGCCAGCACGACGGGCACGGCCATCGATGCGACGGCCAGCGGCGACGTCGCGATCACGGTTCGCGGCGCGACAAAGTCGCAGGGCGACGCGATCGTCGCCACGGGCAACAATGTCTCGCTGACCATCGCCGCCGGCGGCAGCGTCTCCGGCGTGAACGGCATCGTCGTCAGCGCCCAGACCTATGTGCCGCCCGAGGAAGGTGAGGGCGAGGAGCAGAACCAGCGCGCCGCCGCGGACCCGCTGCACCACTTCACTCTCACCAATGCCGGCCTGCTCGAAGGCGGCAGCGGCTATGCGCTGCGCGTCGATGCGGGCACCGCGACGATCGCCAACAGCGGGAAGATCCAGGGCCGCCTGCTGCTCGGGGACGGCGATGATCTTCTGACCAATACCGGCCTGTTCCTGGCTTCGGCGGACAGCGATTTCGGCACCGGAAACGATCGCTTCCTCAACCAGGGCACCGTCCGCATCGGCGCGGCGGGCGCGCCTGCCGCCGGCGTGACGCTGCTCGGGCTCGAGCGGTTCGAGAATGCCGGCGGCACGATCGACCTGTCGAACGGTCATGCCGGCGATACGCTCACCTTGCCGAAGGACTATGTCGGCTCGAACGGTGCCCGGATCGCGCTCGATGTCGGTAGCGGCACGACCGACCGGCTCGTCATCGGTGGCGCCGCGACCGGCTCCACCGCCGTGCTGCTCGCCGATGTCGGCAACGCGAACGCGGTCCTGACCGGCCAGGCACCCGTCGCGCTGATCCAGGTCGGTGCCGGCTCGTCGGCCAACGCCTTCACCCTGGCAAACAGCGACATCGGCCTGGTCCATTACGATCTGGGCTTCGACGCCGCGAGCGGCAAGTTCCTGCTGCGCAACGCCGCGGGCACGCCGGTCTACCGCCTCGCGAAGCTGAACGAGACGCTGGCGAACGCATGGAGCCGGGGCGCCGACACCGTCGCCACCCATCTCGCCGGCATCCGCGATGCGGGCATGACCCAGTCGCGCGCGCTCTGGGGCATTTTCGGCGGGGGCAGCGAACGCATTCGCCAGACCCGCTCGATCAACGGCAGCGACACGGCGGTCGGATATCGCCAGGACGAAGTGGAAGCACGGATCGGCTATGACTTTGGCGGCGGCGATGCCGGGCGGCCGGGCTTCGGCCTGACCGGCGGTTACATCAACTCCAAGGTCAATTTCTCAGGCAGCGCCGCCCATGCCACCGCCGACAGTTTCGACCTTGGCGGTTATGGGCGCCTGTCCAGCGGCCGCTTCTTCGCCAACGGATCGGTGAGCGTCGCCTTCCATTCGCTCAAGGTCGTCGACCGGTCGCTCGGCTATAGCGACGATGTTTCCGGGCGCAGCGTCGGTGCGCAGGTGGAAGTGGGTGCTCGGTTCGGCGGCGGGGCCTTCTTCGTCGAGCCTTCGGCGCGGCTGTCCTGGTCGCATACCAGTCTCGATGACGTCGCTGCGCTGAGTCAGACGGTCATGCTCGACAGCCTGACCAGCGTGCGTGGCACCTTCGGCGCCCGTCTGGGCGGGGCGACCCATCTCGGCTCGACGCCGGCGACCTTCTATGCCGGCGTGCATTATGTGCACGAATTCGCCGGGAAGAACGATGCGACGCTGTTCAGCAGCACCGCCAGCGACACGATCTCCGGACTGGCACTGCCCGATCAGGCCCGCGCATCGATTGGTGCGAGCATCGGCGGTACGGGCCCGGTGACCGGGTTCATCCAGGCAGAAGGCGCCTTTGGGAGCGGTCGTCGGGGCGCCGGCGGGCGCGTTGGCATCCGGTTCGGCTTCTGATCGTCGCCCGAAGCGATAGTTGCCGTGGCGGGAGCCGCGGCGACTATCGCTTCGGCATCCGCCGCTCTCGACAACCTCGCCAGCAGAGCCGAAGGGGGGCATGCCGGAATCGATTCCCGGGCGTTGGCGAAAGGCTTTTGAGATGACCGCTGGAGTGTTCCCCGATCTGAACCTGTACATCGGTAGCGAGTGGCGCGGGCCGGCAGGGCGGGAGACCCAGCCGGTGCTCAACCCCGCGACCGGCGAGACGATCGGCGAGCTGCCCCTGGCGAACGCCCAGGACCTGGCCGATGCGCTGGAGACCGCCGAGCGCGGTTTCGCGACCTGGCGCGCGACGCCCCCCGAGCAGCGCGCCGCCGTGCTGCTGCGTACCGCCGCGCTGCTGCGCGAGCGCGCCGAGGAACTGGCCCAGATCGCCACGCTCGAACAGGGCAAGCCGCTGGCCGAGTCGCGCGGCGAGGCGCTCTATTCGGCCGCTTTGCTCGAATTCCATGCCGGCGAGGCGCTGCGCAACTATGGCAAGGTGCTGCCGCGCGCACCCGGACTGCGCTCGCTGGTGCTCAAGCAGCCGGTCGGCCCGGTGGCGGCGTTCTGCGCCTGGAACTTCCCGGTGATCAATCCGGTCCGCAAGATCTCGCCGGCGCTGGCCGCCGGCTGCTCGGTGATCCTGAAGCCGAGCGAGGAAACGCCCGCCAGCGCGATCGCAGTGATGAAGTGCTTCCAGGATGCCGGCCTGCCCGGCGAGGTCTGCCAGATCGTGTTCGGCGTGCCGGACACCGTCTCGCGCACGCTGCTCGCCTCGCCGGTCACCAGGAAGCTCAGCTTCACCGGCTCGGTGCCGATCGGCAAGCATCTGATGAAGCTCGCCTCCGACACGGTGATGCGGATGACGATGGAGCTCGGCGGCCACTCGCCGGTGCTGGTGTTCGACGATTGCGATCTGGAGAAGACGCTCGACACGCTGGTCGCGCACAAGTTCCGCAACGCCGGCCAGGTCTGCGTCTCGCCGACCCGCTTCTATGTGCAGGAGGGGATCTACGATCGCTTCGCCGCCGGCTTTGCCGAGCGCACTGGCCGGATCAAGATGGGCGACGGGCGCGAGGCCGGGATCAATATGGGCCCGACCGCCAATCCGCGCCGCCCCGGCACGATCGAGGCGCTGGTGGAGAATGCCCGCAGCGCTGGTGCCAAGCTGCTTGCCGGCGGCGGGCGCGGGGAGGGCGACGGCTTCTTCTTCCAGCCCACCGTGCTCGGCGACGTGCCGATCGAGGCCGCGGCGATGAACGACGAGCCCTTCGGCCCGCTCGCGCTGCTTGCCCGCTTCGGCAGCGTCGAAGATGCGATCGGCCATGCCAACCGCTTGCCCTATGGCCTTGCCGCCTATTGCTTCACCGAGAATGGCCGCCGGCAGAACCTGCTCGCGGACGCGGTCGAGTCCGGCATGGTCGTGATCAACAATGTCCGCACCTCCTGGCCCGACGCGCCGTTCGGCGGGATCAAGGAAAGCGGCTTCGGATCGGAAGACGGTCCCGAGGGGGTCGACGGCCATATGATCACCAAGGCCGTCCATATGAGCTGAGCCGCGGCTCGCCCGACGCTATCTCGAGGATCTCAGCCGCCGGGCAGTGTCAGGCCCGGCGGGCTGCAGATTCGGGCGGCACGTCGCTCGTGCATCTTCAGAGCGAGAAATCGCTGGCCGACATCGACAGGCCCCAGAGCTGGGTCGTCAATGCAATGCTGAAGTCGGCCACGCCGTTGCCGTCGGTATCCGCCTCGACTGTCCAGTTGAAACCGCTGCCGACGACCCGCAACTGGCCCGCGACACCGCTGAAGGCCGCTGCGCCGATGAAAGCGAAGCTTCCATCCCCCGTAAGGGCGCCATTCGCGTCGATCTCGCTGAGGTCTATCAGGTCGCCCCGCTGGAAATCGGTGATCGTGTCCCGGGCGCCCAGTCCGTCGAAGACGAAGCGGTCATTGCCCAGGCCGCCGGTCAGCCGGTTTGCCTCCGCATTGCCCGCAAGCACGTCGTCGAAGTTCGATCCGATGACATTCTCGATCGATATCAGCGTATCGATGCCCGCACCCCGGGTCTGCTGGTCCTCGAGCCACGACAGGTCGATCTCGACCCCGCCGGACGCGCTGGCATAGGTCACGGTGTCGATGCCCGCGCCGCCGGCGATGACGTCGTCCCCGTCGCCGCCGTCGAACAGGTCGTCGCCGGCATCGCCCCAGAGCGTGTCGTGGCCCGTCCCGCCGGTGATCGTGTCGCCGCCGTTGCCGCTGATCAGCCAGTCCTGCCCGCCGTCGCCCTGCAGGGTATCACTACCGCTGCCGCCCTCGACGCGGTCGTCGCCCTCGCCACCACGCAGCGTGTCGTTGCCGCCGCCGCCGAGGATGCTGTCGCTGCCATCGGCCCCGTCCACCGTGACCGTGCCACTGGCTGCGGTCAGATCGATCGCGTCGTCGAAGCTGCTGCCCAGGACCTGGCTGATCTGCTCGATATTCTGGATCGTGCCGCCCCCCAGGCTGAGGGCTCCGCCGCCGACCACCTGCGCCGCGCTGAACGTAACGCCGGTGCCGGCCCCCGCGAAGGAAAGCTGGAGCGTGTCGGTGCCGCTTCCGCCGTCGGCGTCGTCGCCCCACCCGATCGCGAGGACATCGTCCCCGCCGCCGCCGGTCAGCACGTCCTTCTCGACGCCCAAGTCGTTGCCCGCCGCCAGGCTGCCCGGCGCGAAGTCGCCCGACACCAGCAGGTCTACGCCGTCGTCGCCGATCAGCCGGTCGGCACCGGCACCGCCCGCGATCTGGTTGCCGTTCGCCGAGGCGCGGATCTCGTCGTCGCCCTCGTCGCCATAGACTCCGCCGCGATAATAGGTCTGGGAGAGGATGATGCGATCATTGCCGGACCCGCCATGGGTCTCGCCATGCGAATAGATCGTGTCGTTGCCGCTCCCGCCATAGGCCAGGGTGAAGCTGTTCGCATTGGTGTAGATGGTGTCGTTGTCGGCGCCGCCGTCGATCTGCTGCAAATACTGGCTGTTGCGGCCGTCGAGAAAATCGTCGCCGTCGCCGCCGAATATCTGGCTGGTCCGATAGTCGGCGATGACGCGGTCATTGCCGCCCATCGCATAGACGACGGCGCCCGGTGCATAGCCGCCCGCGTGGTACAGGGTGAAGTCGTCGGCATAATCGCTGCCCTGCAGCCAGCCCACGCCCTCGATCCCACGGATCGTCCCCGTACCGTTGGTCACCACCGACTGGCGGAAGTCGAGCGTGACGCCGCTGCTCGCGCCCATCAGGCTGAGATAGAGGACGTCCTCGGCGTCCCCGCCGTCGACGCTGTCGTTGAACCCGGCGAAAAGATAATCGCTGCCCGCCCCACCGCGGAGCGTGTCGGCCTCGTTGCCGGTGTCGAGCGTCGGGTTGTTCAGATAATAGATGCTGTACGGATAGCCGAACGGCGCATAGCGATCGGCCGAGAACAGGGTGTCCGATCCGTCGCCGCCGCCGATCGTGTCGGCACCGCTGCCGCCCCAGATCGTGTCGTTGCCGGCGCCGCCGTCCAGCAGATCGCCGGCCTCGGTTCCCGCCACGATGTCGTTGCCGTCCCCGCCGACCGTCGCGATCGCCCCCCGGGGCGTGAAGCCGAGCTGGGCCGCCGTGAAGTTCGCCGCATTGGTGTTCTGGAAGGTCAGCAAGGTGATGAAGCCATCGCCGCCGCCGTCCCGATCGAGCTGCAGCACCGTGGAGGCGCCGCTCTGGCCCAGCCGGATATGGCCGGAGAGGAACGGATTGGCGGACGGGTCCCATCCGGTCAGCCAGCCCTGGAGGAAGCTGGTCCAGGACAGCGTGTCGCCACCGGCGCCGAGATCGAAATCGGTGATGGTGATCCGGGCGTTCGGATCCACCTCCGGCGTGTAATCGGAGAAGCGGATCACATCGGCGCCAGCGCCGAGGGTTACGGTTCCGGTACCCGCGAAGGTTGCGAATTCAACCTCGTCGTTTCCGTCGCCGCCATCGATCGTCACCGTACTCGCATTGCCGACGACGAGCCAGATATGGTCGTCCCCGGCGCCGCCGAGAAGGCTCACCGCCCCGGCGGTCGGAGCCGGCCCGTAGCTGAAGCGCGTGAGACCCAGCTCGTCATTTCCGTCGCCGGCATCGAACAGATCGGCGCCGGAATCATCGTCGTACAGAACGTCGTCGCCGCCGCCGCCGATCAGGATGTCGGTGCCGAGACTACCGGTCACATGATCGTTGCCGTCTCCGCCATCGAGATAGTCCCCGCCGATGGCTGCCGAGAGTTCGGTCCCGGCATAGAGACGATCGTCGCCGCCATATCCATAGATCGTGTCCGAACCCTCTCCGCCGACCAGCGTGTTGTTGTCCGCGCTTCCCTTTATCAGGTCGGCGCCGCCCCCGCCCACGGCGTTTGCGGAGCCGTTGGCGTTGAGGATGTCGTTGCCGATGCTGCCGATGATGACGCCGCTCGACGTAGTGAGGGTCTGGCCCGTGCTGGACGTACCGACCAGCCGCTCGACATTGGCCGGCATGGTATAGACCGCCAGCGAAGTCCGGACTTCATCGCCACCATAAACAACGAATTCATAGGGTTCGATAACCTGGTCGCCGGCCTCCGAGACGATATAGATGTCGGCGCCGTAACCGCCCGACATGATGTCGTCGCCCGCACCGCCGTCGAGAAGATCGTCGCCGCCATTGCCGATGAGCGTGTCGTTGCCGCCCAGGCCGTGCAGCGTGTTGGCGCCGCCATCGCCCTCGATGACGTCGTTGCCCTCGGTCCCGGTCAAAGTCGCATAGCCGCCAAGGTTGAAGGTGGTGAGGCTGCTGGCGGCAAGATTCTTGAAGATCACCAGGTCGGTCATCGCGGCGGGACCGGCCGCGCCGTCCACGTCGATCTGGAGAACCGCGTCCGCGCCGCGCTGGATTCTCTGGAGATAGCCGCCCTCGAACGGGTTGCTCTGCCCGTTCCAGCCCGTCAGCGCATATTCGAGATAATCCTGGATATCGAGCCGGTCGCCGCTGTTGCCCGCCTCGAAATCGCGCACCACCGCGGCCACGATCTGCTTGGTGGCCTCGGCACCGAGGCTGAGCGTATCGGCGCCGCTGCCCAGCGTGATGAAGTTGGTGGTGCCGTCGATCGCGACGTCGACCGTGTCCGCGCCAGCGCCCGCATCCACATCGACGGTGAGCGCGCCCTCGGCGCGGATGCCGTCGTTGCCGTCCCCGCCGATGAAGGTGACGTGATCGGCCTTGGCGGTGCCGCGGAAAAAGGGCCATAGCCCGAACTGCAGGGTGTCGTTGCCTGCGCCGCCATCCAGCACGATCGTGCCGCCAGGCTCCCGCGCGGTCCGGCCGACTTCCAGAAAATCATCGCCGTCGTCGCCGAACAGCTGATCACTGCCGGAATTATAGTCGAACAGCGTATCGTTGCCCTGTCCGCCCAGCAGGACATCGTCGCCGAAGCCGCCCTCCAGCCTGTCGGCACCGATCCCGCCTTCCAGCTGGTCATTGCCATAGCCGCCAGACAGCTTGTCGTCTCCGTCGAGCCCCCGGAGCAGGTCGTTGCCACCGGAGCCGTCGAGAATATCCGCACCCGAAGTACCGTCCGCCGTGATCGACGGCGAGGCGCCGCCATTGGGCGCGAAGCCGAGATTGTAGCTCGTCAGCGTGGCCGCATTCACTCCCTCCAGGACGAAGAGATCGCGCAGGTCGTTGCCGCCGCCGTTCAGGTCGATCTGCACGACGGCATCGGCACCACGCTGCACCAATGCGAGATGCCCGCTGGCGAACGGATTGGTGACGCGGTCCGATCCCGTCAGCGACGCCAGCACCCGGTCGAAGTTGATCCGGTCGCCGGCGGCGCCGGCTTCGAAATCGGTGACATGGATCGCCGCGCCAATGGTCAGCGAAGTCGTGCGGAGCAGTTCGAGGACATCGGCGCCCGCCCCGAAGGTGAAATTGTAGGCGGTGGCGAGATTGCTGTAGTCGAGCTCGATGCGATCGGCGCCGGATCCGGCATCCAGCGATACCGTCTTGCCGCCCGCGACATGGATGAAGTCGTCGCCATCGCCGCCCAGGATCGTCGTGGCCTGAGCCATGTACCAGGCGTCGAATAGGATATGGTCGTTGCCGGTGCCGCCATCGAGCAGCACAGTGTCGGCATGGTTGGACCTGAGGTCGAGCTCGAGCAGGTCGTCGCCGGCTTCGCCGAACATCTGGTGCGTTCTCGCCACCGGATCGGAGGACACCTCCCTGATCCAGTCGTTGCCGTCACCGCCATACAGGCTGTCGCTGCCGTCATCGCCGTCGATGCGATCATCACCGCCGAGTCCGTAGATCGTGTCGTCGCCAGGAGTGTCCTGGATCGATTCACCCGCGTCCGTGCCCGTGATGACTGCCACGAATCCCCCCTTGCTTCCGAAACCGGAAAACAGCTGAAGTCTGCTCTACTGTTCTTACTGGGGGAGTGCGGCCCTTAGCCTCGCCCGAGATACGCGGCCGCCCGGATTCTTCCCGTGACGGTAACCATATGTGTCGCGCATCTTCCTCACGCCCGCAAGGCTTTGCACCGCGGAGCTACGATATTAGCACATTGGACAATCGGGGCGCTTCGGACGGGCCCGCTGCCTATGTCCGCGCTACCGTTGCATGAATCGGCAGCAGCGCGGCGCCCAGCGCGGAGCCGGCGCCGCCGAGCCGGGAAATCTCGATGTCGTAGCGCTCCTTCTCGCTCTCCGCGATATGATCGCCCCACTTGATCGCGCCGCGGTTCAGCCGATCGGCAAGTCCGTGCATGATCGCGGACGGCAAGGGGCTCATCAGCCGGATCGCGCCCGGATCGAACCAGGCCAGCGCCGAGTTGATCGTCTGGAGGAGCTGATCGGCGGCCCGTTCCAGCCACTGATCGATCGTCGCCTCATATCCCGAGATCGCCTCGGCGAAATCCGCCAGCGATCCGACCTCGCATCCCGCCGCCTGCAGCGTCGCGATCAGGTCGAGCGTCGTCGGGCGCGGCTGGTTGCCCGGGTAGAACATGCCGATCTCGCCGGCGCTTCCGGTTTCGCCGCGCATCAGCCGGCCTTCATGGACGATCCCCGCCCCGACGCCGTGCCCGAGCAGGATCACCACCGCCGTGGTGCAGCGCTGGATCAGCCCGCCCAGATAATATTCGGCGAGCGCAGCCGCCGTCGCGTCATTCTCGATCCAGATCGGCAGCCGCAGCGTTTCCTCGAAGATCGTGCGCAGCGGCGCGTCCTTCCAGCCGGGCAGGTTGCGGACGACGTGCCAGCGATTGCCGTCGCGCGACAGGGCAGGGCCGGGCACGCTGAAACCGACGCCGTACAGGCGGCTCCCCAGCAGCCGATGCTCGATCGCGAGCTCGTGGATGCGGCGATCGACATGGCGGGCGAAGTCTCGCGGGTCGATCGGCTCGATCTTCTCGGAAGTGAGCGACACCACGCCCCCGGCATAGTCGACCAGCGCGATTTCCAGCAGCCCGGCATAGATTGCCAGCCCGACGGCATAGCCCCCGGCCGGCGAAATTCGCAACGGCACTGTCGGGCGGCCCCGCCCCGCCAACGCTTCGGCGGGCAGTTCCTCGATCAGCGCCTGCCCGATCAGCGTCCTGGTCAGCTTGGAGATGGCGCCGTTGCTGATCTGCAGCGTCTCCGCCAGCGCAGACCGCGATTGCGGGCCGCGTGTGCGCAGCTGCCAGAGCAGCCGCTTCTCCTCCTCGAGCAGGGTGACCGGGGGATGCCTCATCGTCCCGAGCCCATAGCAGCCAGCTTCAAAGGCCGCGATTAATTTTCCTAGAAATAAATAAATCTGTCATCCGCACCGCCCATCGGCGCCACGAGTTCACAAAATCTCGGGGGACCGATCCGATGAAGAAGCACAATTTCGCCGCCGGCTGCGCGGTGCTCGCGCTCAGCGTGCTGTCCGCACCGGCCTTCGCGCAAACCAGCGACACGCCGGCGGCCGACGCGCCGGCCGCCGATCCGGCGCAGGCCGACGACGCGGGCGCGGACATCATCGTGACCGGCTCGGCGCGCGCGCAGCGCCGCTTCGATGTCTCCTATGCGGTCAACTCGCTCAGCCAGGCCGACGTCCAGAAGATCGCGCCGAAGAGCTTCGCCGACCTGCTCGGCACGGTCCCCGGCATCCAGGTCGAGGCGACCGGCGGCGAGGTGCAGAACATCACCCGCGTGCGCGGCATCCCCACCGATCGCGGCTATCTGATCTTCCAGCAGGACGGCCTGCCGCTCTACCACGAGATCGACGGCGTCTTCTTCAACTCCGGCGAAGGCATGAACCGCTACGACCTGATGACCGAGCGGGTCGAGATCGTGCGCGGCGGTCCGGCGCCGATCTATGCCAGCAGCGCGGCGGCGATCGCCAACAACATCACCGTGTCGGGCGGCCCGCAGGCGCGCGGCAAGGCACAGGTCACGCTGGGCGATACCGGCCTCTATCGGCTCGATGCGATGCAGTCCGGCCCGATCAGCGACAACACCTATTTCGCGATCGGCGGCTTCCTGCGCCAGCATGACGGCTATCGCTATGCCGGCTTCCCCAGCGACAAGGGCGGCCAGATCCGCGCCAACCTCAAGCGCGTGCTGGCCAACGGATTCGTAAAGCTCTCGGTCGAATATGTGAACGACCACAATGTCTTCTATCTGCCGATCCCGACCAACGATCCGCGCAACCCGTCGGTCTCGCTCAACCGCTATATCGACTATTTCACCGGCACGATGAACTCGCCGTCGCTGCGTAACGTCAACATCAAGTATCGTGACGGCGCCGGCGGGCTGCAGAGCATGCAGCGCGACCTTTCCGACGGCCGCCACATGCGCTTCTTCAACGCGGCGATCGATTACGAGGCGGACTTCAGCGGCTGGCAGGTCTCCGCCAAGATCGGCGGGACCAAGGGCAAGTCGAGCTTCGACGCCTTCTACTCGACCACCAACCCGGCCGATGCGACCACCTTCGCCGCCGGCTACCTGACCGCAGCGCGCACCGCCTTCGGTCCGAACGTGGCCCGGCTCGGCTATGCCTTTGCGGGCACCAACGGCGCGACGGCCTATGATCCCGCGGCCGCCTCGGGCCTGGTCATGTCCGGCCAGTATCGCGCCTCGGAATCGGACTTCTACTCGGTGCAGGGCGACCTGAGCGTCACCCGCAAGTTCGAGACCGGCATCGGCACCCACGATTTGCGCGTCGGCATGTACGGCTCCTTCTACGGCAACACGCTGCTCCAGGCCTATCAGGACATGCTGATCGAAGTGCGCAGCCAGCCGCGCACGCTCGACCTGGTCGCCTATTCGGCGACCGGCCAGGTGCTGGGCTCGGTCACCCAGAACGGCGTGCTGCGCTACACCACCACGCTCAACCAGGGCGAGGGCGATGCGCAGATGATCGCCTTCTACGCGAACGACACCTGGGAGATCACCCGCGGCCTGCGCCTCGATGCCGGCATCCGCACCGAGCGCTACAGCTACAAGGGCATCGCGCTGCCGACCACCCAGATCAATCTCGGCGACGGCACCACGCTCGCCGACGACACCACCCGCGCCTTTACCGGCCAGGTGCTCGACCAGCGGCTGAAGCCCAATGCGACCAACTGGACGGTCGGCGTCAACTACGACCTGAACGGTCACTTCGGCGCCTATGGCCGCATCTCGAACCTTGAGGTTCCGCCGCAGCTGGGCGTGGTCACCGGCATCAACGCCACGATCGTCAAGACCAAGGCGCGCCAGTATGAGGTCGGCCTCAAGGCGAGCTTCGGCCCCAACTATCTCTATGCGACCGGCTTCTACACCAAGTTCGATCCGTTCAACGCCTCGTTCGCGGCGTTCAACCCGCTGACCGGCCGCAACGACCAGACGCTGCCGTTCATCGGCGAGGCCTCGGTCAAGGGCGTCGAGGTCGATGGCCGGGTCGCGCCGGTCCGCTGGTTCTCGCTCGACGGCTCGGTGACCTGGCAGAACCCGGAATATGCCAATCTCGAGAATACCTCCGGCGCCGATCCGAGTGCGGTGAACGGCAACCAGATCATCCGCGAGGCGAAGTTCTTCGGCAATCTCCGCCCGAGCTTCGACTTCGATCTGGGTGCGCAGAAGCTCTCGATCTTCGGACGCTTCGAGTGGGTCGGCCGGCGCTATGTTGACCTCTTCAACCGTACGGCGATGCCGGGCTATCAGACGACCGGCGCGGGCGCGTCGCTCGACTGGGGTGCGTGGCATTTCCAGGTGGTCGGCGACAATCTGTTCAACGCCCATGGCCTGACCGAGGGCAACACGCGTACCGACCAGTTCGCCGGCCAGGGCTCCAGCCAGGCGATCTACGGCCGCCCGCTGTTCGGCCGGAACTTCCGCCTCATCGTCAGCCGCAGCTGGTGACGCGCGCCCTGCTCTCCGCCGCCGCGCTCGCGGTGACGGTGCTCGCCGCCCCGGCTTCGGCCGAGGCGGCGGTGGGCGACCGGGTGATGGCGACGCTGTCCGCGCGGCTCTTCCCGTTGCTCGATGCGGCGGGGCACGATCCGGCGGCGCTCGAACGGATCGCCCGCGCGCCCGGCATGGAGAGCGTGCTGCGCGGACGGCGGGAGCGCCGCGCCGCGTGCGGAGCCGACCTCGTCTGCCGCGCGCAGGCGCTGCTCTGGAACGACCGCGAGGCCGATGCGGTGCGTCGCGCCGTTGCGCAGGTGCGCGGTCTTCCCGCCGCGGACGATGGCGCCGCCGCGCAGGTGGACCGCGAGATCGCCGGCATCAACACAATCGTGCGGACATATGCGCTGGGGGCGATCCCCACCACGGCGATCGATGGCCCCGGCACGGTCTCGCCCCAGGATCACCTGACGCGCCTCCAGGCCGCCGACTGGATCGCCGAGACACCGCGCGATGGATCGATGCAGCGACTGGACCCGAGCATCGACTATGCGCTAGCCTTGCTCGATGTGAGCGACCGCACCGACGCGATCGGCCATGAACCGCTGACCGACGGCGCGAACGTCGCGGCGACGGCGCGGGCGAAGACGCTCGACTGGCGCCGCTATCGCTACAGCGCGATGATCGTGACGGGCGTCGGGCCCGAGATCGAGGGCGAGCCGCTCAGCCCGTTCGGCAAATATCACCTGCGCCTCGCCGCGCGCCGGTTCGCGCAGGGGGACATCGCCTTCATCCTGGTCACCGGCGGCCGGGCGCACCCGCGCGCGACGCCGTTCACCGAGGCCGACGAGATGCGCAAGGCGCTGATCGAGCGCTACGGCGTCCCTGCGGAAGCGATCCTCATCGAACCCTATGCCCGCCACACCACCACCAACCTGCGCAACGCCAGCCGGCTGCTCGCGCGGATCGGCGCGCCGCGGGAGGCGGAGACGGTGATCGTCTGCAATCCGCTGCAGAGCGCCTATATCGAAAGCGCGAAGTTCACCGAGCGTAACGCCGCCGAGCTCGGCTATCAGCCCGGTACGATCGTCCGCCGGGTATGGCCCACCGAACTGGTGTTCCGTCCGTCGCCGGCGTCCGAGCGTGTCGATCCGCGCGATCCCCTCGACCCCTGAAAGGAACCGTCATGCACCGCTTCGTCCTGGCCGCCGCCCTCATGCTGTGCCCCGCCGTCGCCCATGCCTGGGGCGGCACCGGGCATGCGGTGATCGACCGGGCGGCGATCCAGACGATACCCGATGGCGGCCCGGTCTTCCTGCGCCGCTATATCGACTATATCTCGGCCTCGGCCTCGCTGCCGGACAGCTGGCGCGGGGATTCGGAAGGCTTTTCGAAGATCGAGGAAGACCCGAACCATGGCTGGTTCCGCGAGCAGTTCGCCTTTCTGACGCCGATCCCGCGCTCGCGCTACGAGTTCATCCTCGCGCTCTACAGGCATTACGAGACGATCAGGCAGAGCGATCCGGCCACCGCGGCGCGCACCAATGTCCGCTGGACCGGCACGCTGCCCTATGCGGCGATGGAAGCCTATGAGCGGCTGATCGTCTGCATGCGCGCGATCCGCGCGGCGCAGGCGAAGGGCGGCGATGCATCGGTGCCCGAGCAGCATTGCGCGTTCCAGGCGATCCGGCTCGGCCATTATATCGGCGACGGCTCGCAGCCGCTGCACATCTCGGTGAACTCGGACGGCTGGCTGGGCCCAAACCCGAACGGCTATACCCGCGACCGCAGCATCCATGGGCGGTTCGAGAGCCGCTTCGTCGATGGCATGGGCCTCACCGCTGCGGACATCGTGCCGCGGATCGGCGCGCAGGCGCATCTCCATGGCGACATGTTCGACGCGGTGCTCGCCTTTCTCGACCAGTCCGGCGATCGGATGGAGACGGTCTACAAGCTCGAGAAACGCGACGGCTTCAGCAACACGGCCGACAAGGAGGTCCGTGCGCTGATCTACGAGCGCACCGCCGCGGGTGCGGCGATGCTGCGCGACATGCTCTGCCGCGCCTGGGCGGAAAGCGCGGCGCCGCCTGCCAGGGTGACGCCTTCGCCTCTCGATTTCTCCAACCCCCGGTTCAATCCCGAGACGGGTTCCGCTCCCGCCTGACGCCAGGCCAGCGCGCGCAGCAACCGCGCGTGCCGGCCATGGTCGAGCGTGAAGCGCCGGAGCAGCAGCACCGCCAGGAGTGCACCGACAAGCGGCACGCCCAGGCCGAGGCCGAGCATGCCGAGGCGCACCCCGGTCGGCTGCACGGCGCCGGGGACATAGCCGAGTGCGTTCAGCACCCAACCGATCATCGCGGTCGCCCCGGCGCCGCTGGCCTTCACCAGCACCAGGTAGAAGGCGAACAGCCCAGTCTCGAACCGCCGGCCGTGCCGCCATTCCACGACATCGACCGCATCGGCGAGCAGGCCCCAGGGCAGCATGAAGACGCTGGCGAAGCCGAAGCCGATCAGCGCCGCGGCCGCCATCTGCCCCGTGGGCCACGCCATGCTCAGGGCGAAGAAAAGAAGGCCAAGCGCGCTCGCCGCATGACCGGCACCGAGCAGGTGGCTCTTGCTGAACCGGTGGGTGAGGGCGGTCCAGGCGAGCACGCCGCCGAATTGCCCCGCGGTCAGCGCGGCAAGCAGCAGGGTGACCGCACCCGGCCGATCGACGACATAGGTTCCCAGATACATCAGCATCCGGCCGAAACACGGCATCGCGAAGCCGGTGAGCAGGGCAAGTGCGCCCATTGCCAGCACCATCGGGTCGCGCAGTGGAACGGCGATGCGATCGCCCCGCAGCGCGGATGCCGTGCCGCTTTCGCCGCGCGGGCCCGAAGCCCAGACGCACAGCAGCATGGTCAGCGCAAAGACCAGGCCTGCCCCGATTCCGGTGAGCGCCAGCGCGTCGAAATGCCGCGCCCGTCCTGCTTGCTGCACCAGCGGGGTGAGTAGGGCGGCGATGGCCAGCGCACTCGCGGTGCTGAAGAACAGGCGGTAACCCGAGACGCGCCCGCGCGCGCGGCTGTCACGGCTGACCTGCGCCATCAGCGCATTGTGCGGCACATCGACTACCGCATAGGCGCCGCGGAAGACGAGGATCGCCGCCGCAAGCATCCAGGCGCGATGCAGGCCCAGCGCCGGCATCGCGTAGATCAGCCCGAAGGCAGCCCCGCAGGGCAGCGCGGCCAGGGCAATCGTCCAGCGGTAGCCCCGCCCAGCCGCCCGCCAATGGAGGACGAGCCGGGCCGCGAGCAGATCGAACACCAGATCGCCAAGCACCGCGAACAGCATCAGCCCCGCCGCCTGGGCACCGCTCAGCCCCAGCACGTCGGTCAGCAGGAACAGGATCGTCAGGTCCGCGCCGCCGAACACCAGCGCCTTGCCGAAATTGCCCGACGAATAGGCGAGCATCCGGCTTTCTGTGGCAATGTTGGCGATCCGCGACGTCTTTCGGAGGAGGGGCGGGGCAGGCCTGAGCCCGTACCTGTCGCCGCCCGTACGGCCTGATCATTTCAGATTGGCGACAGTTGCCCGGGCTTGCCCGCCAGCGGTCCGATCGTTGACGGATCGGACCGCGTCCCTGGGGTCAGAAATTCGGGTCGAAGTTGAAGAAGACCGGGTTCGACAACGCCACCATGGTGCCGCTGAGCTTCGCCGAATTCGGAACCTCGGGATATGGGTTCTGGGGGCCTTCGACCTCGACGCGATAATAGGCGCGCCTGGCCAGTTCGGGCGTATCCGTGAAGGTCACGACCGGATTGGCGCCGGTCGCGTCATAGGTCCCGAAATCCTCGCCGTTGCGCACGACATGGATCTTGTAGGCGCTGGCCGCTTCCATGCTCCCTGCCAGGCGTACCTGGAAGGTGACCGGCTTGCCGGTCGACTTGACGTTATCGCCCATCATCATGTCCGGCCGGCCGTCATGGTCGAGGTCGGCGGTGAGCTCGACCCGCGGATCATAAGGGTTGGCGCTTATCGACACGCGGCCATTGGTGAGCGCGTCGACGACGGCCTTGCGGGTCCGCGCGGTTGCGAACACCCAGGTCGTCGGCGTGCCGACATAGTTGTAGGGCCGCTCGGCGCTCCCCTTGCTGGTCTTGTCCGGCGTGTCCGGCGTGCCGTGGTGCGCGTCGCTGCCGCCGCGGCCGGTCAGCTTGCGACCCGAGCGCATCATGTCGTCCCAGACCATGATCGCCGGCCGGTTCTTCGCTGCCATCGCGGAGTTCCAGACCTCGATCGAATCGACGATGTCGTAGGAGAAGCCGAAATGGTCCTTGCCGATCGGGTGGTTGGCCGACAGGTGGATCCCGAGGGACTTCTTGACCGCGAGGACCTGGCGTCGCGCGCGTCGCGAACGTCGAAGAGCCGCTGATGGTCGTAGGGCACCGCCGAGAAGACGTTGCCGTGTCCGCGATCGGTGGTCCACTCGGCGCCATAGAGCAGCACCACCTTGTCCGATTTGAACTCGGGGTCGGCCCAGGTGTGGTGCGCGACGTCGCCCAGCACGTGATTGTCATGGTCGGTGATGGCGAGGAAGTCGAACCCGTTCTTCTCGGCGAAGCCGATGATCTTGGATTCGGGGTTGTTGGTCGATTCCTTGCTATGCCGCGAATGGAGGTGCAGGTCGCCCTTCATCCAGATACCGTCGCTGAGGCTGGCGACGGGCGGGATGGCCGGGCCGTCGCCGTCGCGCGCCGCGGCCGGCACCATGGCGAGCAGGGGCGCGACTGCAAGAAGACCGATCCCCATGCCCAGCCATTGCTTCCGTTCCATTGTCGCGAGTCCTCATGATTGAAATCGCGGCCGATATGATAGCTATGGCTATCACTTTTATGACAATGGAAGCGCACAGGCGAAAAAATTCGCCTCAGGCCGGCCGGTCGAGGACGAGGCCATAGTCGGGAAAATGCAGCATCGATCGGAACACGAATGCCGCGTCCTCGAGCAGCCGCTCCTGGTCGATATCCTCTTCCTTGAGCATCTCGTCGATCGAATAGGCCATCTCCACCGACATGCGATTGCGGCGGCGGATCACCTCGCGATCCACACCCGGCAGATAGGGTTGGTAGGTGTCGGTCAGCCGATCGGCGACATAGTTGTGCGAATAGAGCCGTATAGGGGTCATCGACGGCACGGAGCGCAGTGCCCGCATGATCCAGATCGCGCCGGGCTGGCTGCTGGTGATCTCGTGCATGGTCTTGAGCAGTTCGAGCAGCTTTTCGGACAGCACAAGGATGCCGGCATCCTTGTAGCGTTCGATCCACGCCTCGAGCGCGACATTCTGTCGGCGCAGCAGCCGCTCGGCCAGCGCGAAGATGATCGCGTATTTGTCGTCGAAATATCGATAGAGCGCGGGCGGGGACAATTGCGCCCGCTCGCAAATGAGGTTGGTGGAGATTCGCTCGATCCCCACCTCCCCCAACAAGACTCCTGTCGCGTCCAGCAGCGCATCGAAGGTCCGCCTGGACCGCTCCTGCTGCGGCTCGCGATAGGCCGGAATTCTCGTCATGCATCCTCCCCGGTCGAGGCTTGATCGCCTCTCTCCCCAAACGATTATGCTATCTATCGCTATCGTTGGGGAGAGGGAAAGATGCGGCGGCGAGATCAGAAGCGATAGGTGATCGCGCCGCGGAAGCTGCGCCGATATTGCGAGCTGCCGATGAAGATCGCCTGTCCGGCCTCCGTATTGTTGATCGTGCCGGCGCGCGGGTTGCCGTTCACCAGGCCCAGCGTGTCGGTGAGGTTGTTCACGATCAGGTTGAGCTGCAGCTGCTGGGTAACCTGGTAGCGGGCGGTGAGGTCCATCGTCCACATCGGCTGCAGACTGATCTGATTGGCGACGTCGGTGAAGCGCTGGCCGATATAGTTGACGTCGGTCTCCACCCGGAAGGCCTGGTTGAACAGGTTGATCGCCGGGGTGATGCGGAAGCTGTTGTGCGGCAGCGGGTTCTGGCGATTGTTCGAATAATCGACCTTCTTCAGCACCGGCTTTCCGTTCGCATCGACGATGGGCTTGCCGGCTGCGTCCACTGCCTGCTGGTTGAACACGAAGTTGGTGTAGCGGGCGTCCTGCCAGGTCCAGGCGCCGTGCAGGTCGAACCACTGCACCGGGCGCCAGGTCGCCTCCAGCTCCGTGCCCCAGGTACGCGTGTCGCCGAAGACGCGGAACGGGACCAGCGCGCCATTTGCGTCCTGACGGACGTCGGCGATCTCGAAGCTGTTATACTGGGTGCGGAATCCGGTCAGATACACCGAGAAGCGCCGGCGCGAGAATTTGAGGCCGGCTTCCGCGAAGTTCATCGTCTGCACGACCGGTTGCGAGGTCGGGTTGGTGATGAAGCTCGAGATGTTGGGCAGGCGGAAGGCGTCGGTGTAGCGCACGAACGCGCCGAAATCGGGCAGGAACTGGTAGTTCAGGCCGGCCGTCCACGACATATGGTCGAAGGTGCGGTCGAACGGCGTGAACTTGCCGGTGCCGCTCAGCACCTTGTCGTCGGCGATGCCAGGGTTGAGCAGCTTCAGATTCAGGCTCTGCGTGCCCTCGACCTGCCCGCTCGTCTTGATCTGCTCCCAGCGGAGGCCGGCATCGAGGCGAAGCTTCGGGGTGATCTGCCACTCGTCGCTGGCATAGACCGCGATGTTGTCGGACTTGCCGGTGCCGTTGGCGAACTCGGCGCCATATTGCAGCACGCCGCCATCGGTGAGGTTCGCGCCGCGCGTGCCGCCCGGCCCGAGAAGCGAGACGTCGAGGACCTGCGCATTGTCGCGAACGTCGGTCAGCACCGCGGCGCTGTCGGCCTGATAGCCTTCCTTGGCATGCGCATAGTAGACGCCGAACGCCAGATCGTGATGGCCGAGGAAATCGGCCTTGGCGAGCAGCTTGGTGTCGCTGATCACCTCGTCGAGCGGCACGACGTGCGAGCGCGCCAGATCGATCAACGGCAGGCCGTTGCCATTCTGGTTCGCTGCGAACGCGGCGCCGGTATCGCGATAGAACAGGCCCAGGCCCGGCGCGAGCGCCGCACCGAAGGTCGAGGAGAGGAAGTCCTTCCCCGACGCGAAGATCTTGTACGGGGTGACGCTGTCGCGGCGGGTGTAGCTCTCGCGATACCGGACATTCTCTTCGACCCGGACATTGTCGCTCAGCTCGCGCTTGCCGGTGAAGCTGAGCTGGGTGAGCTTCACGGTGGTGCCGATCCCGTCGTCAAATGCGTATGCCCCGCGGCCGGTCTTGAACGTGAAACGGCGATTGTCGCTGCTCTCGATCGTGTCCTGCCTGGGGTTGAAACCGTTAACCCCGATCGGGTTGCCATCCTTGTCGGTCGTGTAGATGCCGCCGCCCCAGTTGGGGATGCGCTCGTCGATGCGCTTCACGCCGAAGCTGACCGAGCCATGGTCGAAATCGCGCGAGATGTTGACGCGGAACTGGCCGCCCTGGCCCTGGCGGAAACCGGGATCGCGCTTGCCCTGGTCGATGCGGTAATAGCCGCCGGCGAAGAAGCGCCAGTCGCTGTTGCCGATCGGGCCACTCACCCAGGCATCGACGCGGTGCGAGCCCCAGTCGGCCGCTTCATAGCGGACCATGCCCTGCATCTGGTCGCCGCCCTTGCGGGTGATGAAGTTGATCGCCGCGCCCGGTGCGTTGGAATAGAAGATCGACGAGGGGCCGCCGCGTACCACTTCGATCCGGTCGATCGTCTGGTCGACGCGCATCGACTGGTCGCCGTTCAGCCAGCCCAGGCCCGGATCCGACTGGACCGGAATGCCGTCCTCGAGCAGCGCGACCGACTGGAAGCCGTCGCTCGGGATGCCGCGGACGCTGACGCCGCTGGACGCTTCGCCCGAGGTATTGGTGATGAAGAAGCCCGGCACCTGCTTCAGCGCTTCCACGACGCCGAGGGGCGAGCGCATCTGCAGTTCCTGCGAGCTGACCGTCGAGATGGCGTAGCTGGTGTCGACCTTCTTCTGGTCGGTGGTGCCCGCGCGGCCGGTGACGACGATGTCGTCGCCCTCCGTCTGGTTATCCGGTGCACCGTCCGCCGACTGGGCGAATGCCGGCGAGGCCGCGACGCCCGTGGCGAGTGCGCAAGCAAGTGCAATTCTGGAAGCGGCGTAACGAATCATCTGCAGGTCCCCTTCGGAATGTCGGGGCGCCTATGATAGTCATAATTATCATTTTCGTGACAGTTCTGGAAATTATGAGGCGCCGTCCGATCGGCGCCCCGGCTTCAGTCCGCCGCGACCGCGTGCTGGCTGGGGGCCGGCTTCCTCGCCATCCAGATCACCACGATCGTCACCAGGGCCATCCAGCCGCAGATCCAGAACAGCTCGAGCGACGAGAGCAGATAGGACTGGTTGGCGATCTGCCGCATGATCGAGCCCGCCGCCTGAAGCGGGCTCATGCCATGCGCCTGGAGCTGCTCGGTCGCCTGGCGATAGACCGGCGAATAGTCGTTCCCGACTTCCGTCAGTCGCGTCTGATGGAGCGCCGCGCGGCGGTCCCAGAAGGTAGTGATGATCGACGCGGCGAAGCTGCCCGCGGTGATGCGCGCGAAGTTCGAGATGCCGCTGGCCGACGGCACCCGCTCGGGCGGCAGCCGATCGAGCGAGATGCTGACCAGCGGCACGAAGAACATGCTCATCGCCACGCCCTGGAGCAGCAACGGCAGCATCAGGGTGACGAAGCTGGCGTCGGGCGTGTAGTTGGCGCGCATGAAATAGGAGCCGGCAAAGGCAAGGAAGGCGATCGTCGCGAGCCAGCGCATGTCGAGCTTCAGCCGCGCCACGATCGGGGTGAGCAGCACCGCCACGATACCGCTCGGTGCCGCGACGAAGCCTGCCCAGGTCGCCGTATAGCCCATCTGTTCCTGCAGCCAGAGCGGCAGCAGCAGATTGTTGGCGAAGAACAGCGCATAGCCAAGGCAGAGCGCAAGCGTGCCGAAGGCGAAGTTGCGGCGCTTGAACAGGCTGAGGTCCACCGCCGGCGCGCGGTCGGTCAGTTCCCAGATCACCCAGGCGATGAAGCCGACCACCGCGCAGACCGCGAGCACCACGATCAGCGAATTGTGGAACCAGTCCCGGTCCTTGCCGAGGTCGAGCATGGTCTGGAGGCTGAACACCCAGAAGGCGAGCAGGATGAGCCCGCCGGTGTCGATCGGCAGCTTGCGCGTGGGCGTCTCCCGGCTGGCGAGCTGGCGCCAGCTGATCGCGGCGGCGGCGATGCCGACGGGAACGTTGATCAGGAAGATCCAGCCCCAGTGATAATTGTCGGAGATATAGCCGCCGAGCACCGGCCCGAGCACGGGGGCGACCAGCGTCGTCATCGCCCAGATGCTGAGCGCCGTCCCGCGCTTGTGCGGCGGGAAGATCGCGATCAGCAGCGCCTGGCTGCCGGGGATCATCGGTCCCGACACTGCCCCCTGCAGGATGCGGAAGGCAATCAGCGACTCCAGGTTCCAGGCGAGACCGCAGAGAAGTGAGGCAATGGTGAAGAGAATCACCGAGATGGTGAAGGTCCGGACCACGCCCGCGCGCTGCATGAACCAGCCGGTGAGCGGCACGGTCACCCCGTTGGCCACCGCGAACGAGGTGATCACCCAGGTGCCGTTGTCGGTCGACACGCCCAGATTGCCGGCGATCGTCGGCAGGGAGACGTTGGCGATGGTGCCGTCGAGCACCTGCATGAAGGTGCCGAGCGCCAGCGCCACCGAGGTGATCCCCAGCGCGATGCCCGTCAGCGGCGCCGGCTGGGCGCCCGCGCCATTGCTCACCGGCCGCGTCCCAGATTCTCGGCGATGATCTGGCGAATGCGTGCCTCGATCTGCGGACCGCCGTCGAGGCTCCGCTGCACCGCGCCGGCGGGCGGCGAGCTGCCGGCGACCATCGGGCCCGAGCGATCGGCGGTCGCGACCTTCACGTCGACCGACAGGCCGACGCGCAGCGGGTTCTTCCTGAGCTCGGCGGGATCGAGTGCGATGCGCACGGGCACGCGCTGGACGATCTTGATCCAGTTGCCCGAGGCGTTCTGCGGCGGCAGCAGCGAGAAGGCGCTGCCGCTGCCGGCGCCGAGGCCGAGCACCTTGCCATGATAAGTCACGTCACTGCCATAGACGTCGGCATGGATCGTCACCGGCTGGCCGACGCGCAGGTGCTGGAGCTGGGTCTCACGGAAATTGGCGTCGATCCACAGGCTGTCGAGCGGCACCACGGCCATCAGCGGCGTGCCCGCGGCGACCTTCTGGCCGAGCTGCACGGTGCGCTGGGCGATCACGCCCGACACCGGGGCGACGATGCGCATGTGGCTGGAGTTGATCGCCGCCTGGCGGACGTCCGCGATGGCCGCGAGCACCTGGGGGTTGTTGTAGACCGAGGTGCCGGCAACGGTGCTCGCCGCCTGGGCCTGCCTGGCGCGTGCGAGGTTGAGCGCGGCGCGGGCGGTGGCGACGGCATCGGCCGCGTGGCTCACCTCTTCGCCGGAAACCGCGCCGTCGGCGGCTGCGCCGCGGCGGCGGGTATAGTCATTCTGTGCCTTGCCCAGTTCGGCCTGGGCCTGGGCGATCTCGGCGCCGGCCTCGTCGACCTGGGCATCGTTCGAGCGAACCGCGCGGACTGCTCGGCCCAGCGCCGCTTCGGCCGCGGAGAGCTGGACGTCGGTGGTGGCAGGATCGAGATCGATCAGCGGCGCGCCCTGCGTCACCTGCTGGGTGTTGTCGGCATGGAGCGCGAGCACGGTGCCGCCGTCGCGCGCCGTGACGGCGACGATGTTGCCGCCGACATAGGCATCGTCGGTCTCCTCGCTCGACGGCGCGGTGAAGACCATCACGGCATAGACGACGAGGCCAATCAGCACGACCGCGCCGAGGGCGAGCAGGCCGATGCGGCGCGCACGCGTCTTGGTCTGGGGCGGCGCGGGCGGGGGCGGGGGTGGCGTGGGAGCGGCACGCGTCGCCTCCGGCTCCGCCTTGGGAGCGACCGGCGAGGTGGTTTCGTTGCGCGGCTTCACGGCGGTTTCGGTCTTGTCGGTCATCAGTGGGTTTCCGCTGTCGCCGCGGCCTGCGGCTGGTTGGGATCGAAGCCGCCGCCCAGGGCGGCGATGAGCTGGATGCGGCGCGTGAGCGCGTCGGATTCGAGCGCGGCGAGCGCCTGTTCGGCCTCGAGCAGGCGGAAGCCGGACTCGATCGTGTCGAGACGCGAGCCGAGCCCGGTCGAGACACGGACCTGATCGAGCCGTGCCGTCTCGCGCAGGCCGGCGACGATGCGGCGCTGGTCGCCCAGATCCTTGTCGGCGGTGCGAACCAGGGTCAGCGCATCGGACGCATCGCGGATCGCGCCGAGCACGGCGCCATTGTACGCGGCCACCGCGGCATCGAGATCGGCGGTGGCGCCGCGATACTGGGCCTTGAGCTTGCCGCCCTCGAAGATCGGCAGATGGATCGCCGGGCCGGCGCCGTAGGTCCGGGCGCCCGGATCGAAGAAATTGCCGAGGCCGAGCGCGGCGAAACCGGCCAGCGCGGTGATGTTGACGTTCGGCAGGAAATCGGTGCGCGCCACCTGGCGCCCCGCCAGCGCCGCGTCGATCCGCGCCTGGCCGGCGAGCAGGTCGGGACGGCGGCCGAGCAGGTCGGCGGGCAGAGCGTCGGGCACGACCGGCGGCGTGTCGAGCGTCAGCGTCGGCGCGGTGATCTCCGGATAGAAATCGGCGCCGCGCCCGGCCAGCGCCGCCAGAGCGTGGACGAGCAGATCGCGCTGTCCCTCGGCCCGCGTCTTCGCCTGCTCGGCTTCGGCGAGCAGCGTCTCGGCCTGGCGCAGTTCGAACTGGCTGGCGAGCTGGTTCTTGATGCGGGACTGGACGTAGCGCAACGCCTGCTGGCGGGTGGCGACAAAGCCGTCCGCGATGCGGATCAGCTGATCCGAACGCGCCAGACCGACATAGGCTTGGGCGATCGAGGTGGAGATCGCGAGCCGCGCTGCCGCCGCATCGAGCCGTGCCGCCTGCGCATTGGCCAGGGCACCCGCGACCATCGCCTTCTGCCGGCCGAACAGGTCGAGATTATAGGTGAGGTTCGCCTGCACCTGCGTGATCGGCCAGGCGGCGCCGGCATAGGGCGGCGGGTAGATGAATTTCTCGGGGAAGCGCTGATAGGTCGACTGGCCATCGGCAGTCACCTGGGGGAGCTGGTCGGCATGGCGTACATCCACCGTCGCCTCGGCTGCGCGGACGCGGGCAAGCGCGCCATCGAGCGTCGGATTGCCGGCCAGGCCCATTGCCACCAGCCGATCGAGCTGCGGGTCGCCGAACGCGGTCCACCATGCCGCGTCGATCGCTGGCGCCTGCGCGTCCAGGCCGAGCGCCGCCGGCTGGAGCTGCGCCACCTGAGGCGGATCGTGCGGTACGGTCGCGCACCCGGCCAGCAGGAACGCGGTCAGTGCAGCAAGGCCAATCGAGCGGTTCATTCCCCGGCCTCCTTGCCTGCGCCGGCGACGCGTTCCGCGGCGGCCAGCAGCTTGGCCAGCAAGGTGACGAGCACTTCCGCCTCCTGTTGGGTGAAGTCGGCGACGACTTCGTTCCAGGTCGACACGACATCATCCTGCAGCTTCGCAACCGTCGCCCGGCCTTCGGGCGTGATCGCGAGACGCACCACGCGGCGATCGTCGGCCGTACGATCGCGCGACAGCAGGCCGCGGGCCTCGAGCAGGTCGATCATCCGCGTCGTGGCGCCGGTGGTGATGCCCAGCTCGTGCGACAGCTCCCCGGCATTGCCGACGATACCGTCCCGCACGACCTTGAGTGCGATCCATTGCTGGAAGCTCAGATCGAACCCGTCGAACTTGGCCTCGATCTGGCCGGACATGATCTTGTCCAGCCGTCGCAGCAGCCGCCCGGGCGAACGACTCGCCGCGCAATCCTCGATAGTGAAAACAGCCATAAATCTCGCCAAGCAGTATCTGCACAGGCAGATATATTGGCGGCTTGCGCTTTCAAGGGCTGCGTAGAAATTTCCTTCGCGAAAGAGCGGACGGGGCAGGCCCGTCCGCTCAATGGCCGTTCAGGCGAAGAAGTCGCGGATCTCCGCGGCGATCTCCTTGGCATGCGTCTCGAGCGCGAAATGTCCGGTATCGAAGAAGGTCACGCGCGCTTCCGGGATGTCGCGCCGGAACGCCTCGGCGCCAGGGGGCAGGAAGAACGGATCATTCTGTCCCCACACGGCGAGGAAGCGCGGCTGGTGCGTGCGGAAAAAGTCCTGGAAGGCAGGGTAGAGCGCGACATTGCTCTTATAGTCGCCGAACAGGTCGAGTTGGACCCGGTCCGCATCCGGGCGGCCGAGATAGTGATTGTCGAGCGTATAGCCGTCGGGCGAGAGGGCAGTGGGATCGGCGACCCCATGGCTGTACTGCCAATAGGTGGCCTCGGGCTGCAACATGTTGCGCAGCGCGTCCCGATTGGCGTCCGATGCGTCTTCCCAATAGGCCCGGATCGGATTCCACCCTTCGCTCAGCCCCTCGAGATACGCGTTGCCGTTCTGCGAGATGATGCCGGCGATGCGCTCCGGATGGCGGATCGCGAGGCGGAAGCCCGTCGGCGCGCCATAGTCGAAGACATAGACGATGAAGCGGTCGAAGCCGACGATCTCGGTGAAGCGCTCGATCGTGTCCGCAATGGAATCGAAGCTGTTGGTCCGAGGATCGTCGGACTGGCCGAAGCCCGGCAGGTCGGGCGCCACGATGTGGAAGCGGTCCGCCAGCAGCGGGACGAGGTCGCGGAACATGTGGCTCGACGACGGGAAGCCGTGCAGCAGCAACAGCTTGGGCTGCCCCGCAGTGCCGGCCTCGCGGTAGAAGATGTTGAGCCCGTCCACATCGACGGTGCGGTTCGAAATCCTGGTCATGATGATCGCTCCTGTCTAAACTTGATGTAACCTTCTAAAATTAATTTATAAGGTTACAGACTTTGGGGAAGATTCCCTGGCTGCCTCAGCGTGCGGCGTTTCCTTGATATGTTACTCGGGCGGTGCCGGTCTCAGGTGTCGGCTGTCATGACTAGTCATAATAGCCGCTGTCTTGAAACCCCTCAGAAGGTGGTATGATGGTTACAACTGGCATTGGTAACTTGTCAAGGGTGATTTAAGAGGTTACGTACCCAGTCCCAGATCAACGACGGATCACAACCGCAATGCCGCTCGGTACGCCCGCCATGTTCCTCGCCGACGCGAGGGGACTCGATTTCCTCAATTCGGTGGCCACGCCGGTCGATGTCCCGGTCGACTGGATCGGCGACGGTCGGGGCCTGGTCGACTGGCTGAAGCAGTTGGGCCTGGTGCCCGAGGCGCAGCTGGAGGAGATTGTCGCGCGGGCGATGCCGGGCGAGCTGGACCGGGTGGCCGATCAGGCACGCGATCTCCGCGAATGGTTTCGGGGCTTCGTGAAGCGCCATATGGGCCGTCCGCTGGGCGGAGACGCCCTGGACGCGCTGGCGCCGGTCAATCGCCTGCTGGAACGCGACGAGACCTATCGCCGCATCGTGATGCGGGACGGCCATGTGGCACTGGAGGCGGCGCGGCGCTGGCGCTCGCCCGAATCGTTGCTTCTGCCAATCGGCGAGGCGATCGCGGAGACGGTCGTGTCGGAGGATTTCGCACAGGTGAAAGCGTGCCAGGGGCATGACTGCACCCTGATCTTCGCCGACCATACGCGCAGCCGCGCGCGGCGCTGGTGCAGCATGGCGGTATGCGGCAATCGCGCCAAGGTAACCGCGCACCGCGCGCGCCAGCGGGGCGTCGCGGGCTGACGCCTGTCTACCCAGCGCCGTGGGCCAGTGAAGCGCATGTCTCGCGCTTCACTGGCTAAAGCCCGTCTACGCCAATGGATCGAAGGTAATGGTGTTCTGAATCTCCTGGGTCGCAGGCCCCACGGACATCGGGCAGATCACCCCGGGCATGGCGGCTACGTCGAACATCTCGGTGATGTGGCCCTCCAGCCGCACCCATTCGACGATGTCGCCGGTGGCCAGGCTGACGATCAGCACGCCGCACCACGCCTCGGCATCGCGCGCCTTGATCTCCCCGTCGAGCAGCAGCCCCTTGAAGGTGCCGTCGCGCGGCTTGGAGACGGTGACGATCGCATGGCCGTCATGGATCGCCATGCCGCGCAGGAAGCCGGGGCAGAAGGCGATGTCTTCCTTGTGCCCGGTCGCCGGATCGACGCGGATGATCTGGCCGCGGCCGCTATCGAGCGCATAGACCTGATCGCCGACCACCCTCGGGCTGTGCGGCATCGAGAGTTGATCGGTGACGATACGGTTGGTCTGCACGTCGATCAGCACGCCGCCTTCGTGGCGCCGCTCGCGCCAGCCGGAGATCACGTCCGTCCGGCTGACCGCCGTGACATAGCGTACCTCGCCGTCATGGACCGCCATGCCGTTCAGGTGGCAGCGATCCTCGGGCGCCAGCTTGGAGATGAACGGCGGCTTCCAGATCGGCTTGAAGCTGTGCGTGAGATCGAGCGTGCACAGGCAGCTATACTTGGTGTTGACGAAGATCACGCGCCCGTCCTTGTCGACGCCGACTTCGTGGATGTCGATGTCGCCGGTGGTCTGCGCGTTGCGCGGGATCAGCACCTGGTCGAAGCTCTGATTGCCGATCTCGCCGGGGCGCAGCATGTTCTCGAGCCGCCAGAGCTGGAACAGCGAGCCGAGATAGAGGCGGCCGGGCTTCCAGCATACGCCCATCGCTCGGCTGAAATTCTGCTGGTTGAACGAGACGGTGCCGTTGGGCAGCACTCCGACCAGGAACAGCTGGCCTGTCTGGTAGCTGGTGAAGGCAAGGCTGGTCTGGTGGCTGCGCAGCCAGGCCGCGAACCCGCGCGATACCTGGATGCTGGTCGAGCCCGGTGCCGGGCCGACCTGTTCCGCGCCGGGTGCGGCGGCCTGGCCGGTGTTTCGGGTTTCGGTTTGCGGATTGGGAGTGTCGGTCATCATGGCCTTCGGGAGAAAGAGGCGAGGGTCCGGCGCACGACGGACCCTCGCAAGTCGGGTCAGAACTTGAAGCGGAGACCCACGCGGCCGCCGCCGCCGCTGCCGTTCTTGCCGGCAGTGGCATTGCCTTCGAGGAAGCCGCTGACCTTGCCGGCGCCACCGATGTTGAGGCCCAGCGCGAACTGGCCCTGATCGCCGAGCCGGCGGTTGACGAGGCGCTCGCTCGCGCCGCCGCTGTCGAAGGTCAGCGCGCCTTCGCCGTCGAACTGGTGGACGAACAGGCCCCGGGCATAGAGCGTGGCCTTGGCACCGCCCTTCAGGCCGAAGCTGGTGCCGAGGCGCGCGCCGAGCGAGCCGGTGAAGCCGGAATTGCTCTCCGGATCGATCGTCTGCCCCAGCGCCTGCAGCGCGCCGAAGCTGGAGCGCTGATAGGCGAGGGCGGCGATCGGCTCGGCGAAGAACTTGCCGTTGCCGAGGCGGGCACCGACCTCGACCTTGCCGCCGATGTCATCGCCATTGGTATCGTCGGACCAGTTAGCGACACGGTCGCGCGCATTGGCCCAGTAATGGGCATATTGGACGAGGCCGTTCACGAAAAAGGCACCCGCATTGTAGCCGACATAGCCGCCCGCGTTGAGGCTGTCGTAGCGAATCCGCTCGCCCGAGCCCTGCATGTTCAGGTTGGAGTTGAGATAGCCGGCGGTCACGCCGAACACGAGCTTGTCCCCGCCGAAGTCATAGCCGGCCTGGCCGCCGAAATAGTCCTGGCGATAGTCGAAGCTGTAGGCGGTGCCGCCAATGCTGCGCGTCTCGTTGCGGTTGGCGACGCTGCCATAGGCCTGGCCCCACAGCCCGCCCTGGCCCGGCAGGTCGCGCAGATCGGCCATGTGGCTCGACCAGGCATCTGCCGACTGGTTCCAGATCGCCTGTCCGCCCTCGTCGAGCTTGAGCAGGCGATAGACCGGCGCACCGGCCTGGGCGCTGAGGCCGAAGCTGCCCGAGGCTGCGTCGAACGCCAGGCTGTACTGCACCAGGCCGACATTGGCATTGGCGAGGGTGAAGGCACTGGCAGCGCTGCCCGTGCCGACCTTGACCAGCTGCACCGGGCTGCCCAGCAGCCTGGCGCCTTCGGGCGTCACGTCGAGCAGGATCGCGGTCGATCCGGTCGCGGCGCCGCCGATCACCAGCTTGTCCGTCCCGCCCGCGGTCACGTCGAGGCCGAGCAGGGCATTGCCCGAGCCGACATAGGCGCCCGAAAGAGTCAGCACATCGCCGCCGGTACCATTGCGCAGGTCAATGATGCCGCTGTTCTTGAAGGTAGCGAGGTTGAGCAGCGAGACCGAGGTGCCGCCCGCTGCCGCCGCGGCGAGGCGTGCCTGTGTCGTGGTCGGCGTGAGGCCCAGCTTGAACGTGCCCGAATTGACGAACACGTCGCCACCGCCGCCGAAATCGCTGTTCTTGGTCGCGATGAAGGTGCCACTGTTGGTGAAGGTGTCGGCGAAGGTCGAGAACTTCACCGCGCCGACCACGACGCCGCTATTGGCCACATCGACGCCGCCGCCGCTGACGGCGATGGCATAGCCGGTGCCGCCGGTGATCGTGCCGGCATTGTCGATCCGCGCGGTGCCCGCCGCCGGATTGGCCGGCGGCAGCGGCTGCGGGATGTCCTGGCCGATATAGCTCTCGGGCGCATAGCCCCAATATTGGACGCGGGGCGTGACGTGCGGGGTGGCGTCGATCGTGATGCCGTTCACCGCGCCGCTGATCGTCGCACCGGACGTGACGGTGAGGCTGTTGTGATAGCTCTGGAGCAGCACGCCATCGACGCCGCCGGTCACCTTGCCATGGACGGCGAGTTGCGCGCTGTCGAAGCCCTGCAGCGCGATCGCAGTGGCCTGGGCCGAGCTGGTATTGCCCGTGTCCGCCCGCACGTTGCGCCCTTCGGCGAAGATGCCGATCGAGTTCTTGCCGGTCACCGCAACCGTGCCGCTGTGGATGTCGGCATTGCCGGTGGTGGTGCTCACCATGATGCCGTCCGAGTTCGCCCCGGCGGTGGTGACGCCCTTGACCGTGACCGAGATGGTGCTGCCGGTCGCCGCCGTCTCCGGATCACGCGGATCAGGGAAGGGGAAGCCATTGGCGAGGTCGCTTGCGCCCTTCGCGCCCGTCTTGTCGTCGGCAGGCGGCTCGTAGGGATAGACTTCCGAGTGGCGTTTGGCCTCGGTCACTTCGATGCCGTTCGAGCCGCGGCCGACGGTCGAGACGGTGCCGACGTCGATGGCGATGTCGCCGGGGGACGAGGCGCGGACGCCCGCGCTGAAATACTCACCCTTGGTGCTGATCGCGCCGCCGCCGCTGATCTTGATCCCGCCATTGCCGGCATAGGCGACGATGGCGGTGGAAAGCACGCCCCCGGTCGAGACGTTGCCGCTGACGTCCAACTCGGCGCGGTGGCCGTCGAGATGGACGGCCTGGGCGTAATAGCCCTTGGTCGAGACGTTGTTGAGCTTCGCGCCGGCGGTCTGGTTGGCCGAATAGATGCTCACGCCGCGCGCCTGATCGCCCTCGGTGGTCAGGTCGCCGGTGACGATCGCCATTGCGCTGCCGAGCTTGGTGTTGTCGGAGAGCAGCATGCCCGATGCGCCCCAGCCCTTGGTCGAGAGCGAGCCGAGCGTGACGGTGATGCCGCCCGCGCCATTGGACGGCTCGGCACCGATGCGGTTGCTGGTCACCGCCACCACGCCGTTGCTCTGGCCGCCAGCGGTGCTGATCGCGTCCTGCGACACCGTGATGGCGCCGCCCCGGTTGCTATAGGCATTCACGCCATCGCCGAACTGGCCCTGGGTCGAGATCGTGCCATGGCCGTTGACGGCCACATCGCCATCGGCGCGGACATAGATGCCGTTGGCGAGATAGGCGTCATTGGCGCCTCCATTGGTGGTGGCGATCGTGCCATTGTTGGTGATCGTCGCATCGCCGCCGTTGGCGACCGCCGCGATGGCGCTGTAGCTGCCCGACTTGTCGATCTTGCCGTCGATCTCGAGCGTCACCGAATGGCCCGATGCAAGGATCGTGTTGGCATAGGCGCCGGAGCTGGCGTCCTTCACCTTGACGTGGACATCGCCCTGGCCGGACGTGCTGACCGCCTCGATCGCGTTGGTATAGTCGGCACCGACATGGACGCTGCCGGCGGTCAGCTCGACATCGCCATAGACCGAACGGGCGCTGACGCCGACGGCGCCTTCGCCGCTGGTCGTGACACTGCCGACATCGACCGAGACGTTGCCGGACAGCGTCGAGGCATAGATGCCCCAGGCGCGATCACCGTGGGTTTCCACCGATCCGGCGCTCACCGATACGTCGACGCCCTCGGCATTGGCGAAGGTGCGGATGCCGTGCGACTGATAGCCCTGGGTGGCGACGTCGCCGGCATGGATGGTGATCGTGCTGGGGCTGTCATGCGCAATCCCCGTTTCCAGAGACAGGGCATAGATGCCTGCTGCATTGTCGCCCGCGGTGCCGATATGGCTCTGGTCTACCGAGATCGAGCCGCCATAGGTGATCGCGTAGACGCCCTTGGCGCCCAGGCCCTTGGTGTCGATGGTACCGGCGCCGGTGACGGAGATGTCGCCTCCGCCGAATGAGACCGCGTAGACGCCGCGCCCACCGGTTGCCTCGGTGGTGATCTGGCCCTGATTATGGACCGCGACATTGCCGCCGGCAAAGGCCGCCACGGCATCCGAATAGACGTCCTTTGTGGCGATATGGCCGGTGGTGGTCACATCGACCGAGCCAGTGCCATAGGCGACCGCGTTGATCGCGTTCGAGCCGAAGCCGTCGGTGGTGACGTTGCCGGCGGTGATGGTGACACTGGTGCCCGAAGCATCGATGCCGCGCGCAAGATCGCCTTCGGTGGTGATGGAGCCGGCCTTCACCGTCACATCGTCCATGGCGCCCGCCTGGATGCCGACGCCGAGATAGCCCTTGGTCTCGACCGTATCGGCATCGACCGAGACGTTGATGCCCGAGGCACTGATGCCGAACGAGCTGTCTCCCGTGGTGCTTACGCTGCCTGCGTCGATATGGACGTCGCCATAGCGATCCCCAGCCGAAATTCCGAAGCTGAGATTGCCGCTGGTGGCAATCGATCCGACCGTGATGTTGGTGTCGCCACTGGACGCGTAGGTGAAGATGCCGGCGGTGTAATCGCCGCTCGTGCTCACCTGGTCGGCGGTGATCGTGACCTTGCCGCCCAGCGCATAGTTTATCGCATCGATGCCGTCGGCGTATTTGCCGTGGGTCTCGACGGTGCCGGCGTTGATCGTGATGTCGCTGCCCGGTCCATCGGCGATCGCGCGGATGCCGGTGGCGGCATAGCCCTGGGTGGTGACGGAGCCCGCGGTGATCTTGGTATCTGCCTGCGTGCCGAGGCTGATCGTCTCGATGCCGACCGCGCCGTCGCCGCTGGTGGCGACCGTGCCGACCTCTACCGTATTGGTCGTGCCCGCCGAGTTCTGCTTGCCGCCGGCATAGGAATAGACGCCCACTGCGTTCTGGCCACTGGTCGTCACCGTGCCGGCATGGACCGAGACGGTGCCATAATAGCTGGCCGCGATGATGCCGTTCGACGCGGTGCCGTGCGTGGTGACTTCACCCGCGTCGATGCTGATCGAGCCGAGCGGTGCGAAACCGAACACGCCGTTGGCATAGTCGCCATGCGTCTCGACCTTGTCGACCTTGATGCTGCTCTGGCTGTTCTGCGCGGTGTTGACCACCGTGACGCCGTCCGAGCCCAGGCCGGACGTGGTGACCGTGCCGGCCTCGACGGTGATGTGATGGTCGTCCTGGCCATTGTCATGGACGAAGTTGCTGTTGGCATAGATGCCGACCGAATAGTCGCCGGTGGTGCTGACGGAGCCGGCATGCACCTCCACCGCCGCGCCGACGGCCTTGATCGCACCGGAGTCCAGGAAGGTGCCGTAGCCCTGGCCGGTGGTGCCGACGGTATCGACATTCACCGTGGTGGTACCGCCCGAATAGGCGGTGATGCCGCGTCCGCCGATGCCGCTGGTCTCGACGGTGCCGGCGTTGATCGTCGTGTCCTGCTGATAGCTCCAGCCATAGATGCCGTCGGCGCCATAGCCGCTGGTCTTCACCGAGCCGACGGTGATGGCCGTGCTGCCGTTATAGGCCGTGGCGCGAACGCCCGATGCGGCGAAACCGCCGGTTTCGATATTGCCTGCAGTGATCTCGATGCCGCCGGAATTGCCGCCGACATTGGTATTCGCGTTGATGCCGTCCGCGCGATAGCCCTCGGTATGGATGTCGCCGGCATGGATGGTCATGTCGCCATAGCCATATGCCCGGACCCCGCCCGAGTTGCTGCCCTGGGTGGCGATGTTGCCGGTCGTGATCGTGGTGGTGCCGGTAGCGACGGTATCGACACCGGGCATGTCGTCGCCGGTCGTGGCGATGTCGCCTTTCTCGACCAGGACGTCGCCGCCGGCAAATGCGGCTGCGCGCGGCGCCGCGATGGTCAGATCCGCGACCGGCGCCGGCGCGCTTGCTACCGGCTGCACCCAGCTCGGCGTGCGCTGGATCTGGATGCCGCCGGTCGGCGCGACGATGGGAGGTGCCGAGAAGCGATCGGCCGGAAGGCGGGTGAGATCCTGGGGAAGTGGCTCGTTCTGACGGGCGTGGAAGCGGGTCGACGGCGGCAGAAGCTGCGGCGCGATGAGCGTGAGCGGCGAGCGGGCCGGAAGCTGCTGGGCTTGGGCAGGGGCGGCGGCCAGCAGGGCTGCGCCTGCACTCGAAAGGGCGGTGCCGAGCGCAAGTGCCCGGCGCATGGCGCCTCGGCGCGACAAGATGGAGGACCCGCTCCGGGTTGGGCGATTCTGCTGCAAAATCTGGCTCCCTGTCATATATTTGAAGGGCGCTGCTGCTACCGGCCGATCCGTCGGAACTCGTTCTCGTCGCGTCCCGCCGGCACGGTTTCGGCGCGCCCCCATTGACTGGAGGACGTCACCGGAAAGCGGACACCTTATGGGCGGTTCGTTTTTTTCGTCGTGTCGTTGTGCGGCGCATCAAAATTTCGCGTCGAAGCCCAGGCGGACGGTGCGCGGCTGTTGCGGCGTCGCTTGCGGATCGTAGATCCGATAGGGCGTGCCGAGCGCGAACCGGTTGGCACGGCCGTCCTGGAGATTGGTCACCTGCAGGCTGATTCCGTGCCGGACATTGCCCAGTCGCAGCAGCACCCGGTCATCGAGATAATTGCCCTGTGCAGCGTCGAGCAGCGGTCCGGCGCCGATGTGCGAGCCGCCGAAATAGCGCAGGTTCGCCGAGAAGGTCAGCGCAATGCTGGCCGTGACCGGGGTGGAATAGTCGAGATTCGCCTGGGCGCCGAGCCGCGCGACATTGGGCAGCGCCTGGCCGCGAACCACCACCGAGGTGACGCGGGTGTCGGTGAGCCGGCTGCGGTTGAGGAAGATGCCGGCCCCCAGCCGCAGCCCGGCATGCGGGCGCCAGCCTAGTTGCCCCTCGGCCGAAAGAATCTCGCCGTCGCCGATATTCTGGGTGACCGGATCGCCGCCGAGCGACACCACTTCGGCCAGGATATCGTTCCAGCGGGTCCAGGCGCCGCTCAAGGCCATATCGAATGCGCCGCCGGGCGTGTGGTAGCGCAGTCCCCCTTCGATCGCGCCGATCCGGTCGCCATCATAGGACCGGCCACGGACTCCGCTGATCCCGAAACCGCCGGGGCGAAAGCCATGCTGGTAGCGCGCGAACAGCAGGAGGCCGCGGGCGGGTTTCCAGGCGAGGGCGAGGCTGGGAAGCGCCCGCTTCTCGACATGCCGGCCGGCGACCGAAACCGGATCGCCGAAGATCGGGATCGTGCTCGGCCCGGTATAGGCCCGCGCGGCGCCCTTCACCTCGGCGATAGTCAGGCGCGCGCCGACGGTGGCGACAAGGCCCGGTGCGAGCGGCAGGTCCGCTTCGCCGAACAGCGTGGCTTCGCGCACGCGATTGTCTGCCTGTTCGCGCGGCGAGGTTCCGCCATCGGGGGCCGCACCGATGCGTCCGAGGCGGCTGCGGTTGTCGAGCAGGCTGATGCCGAGCAGCCAGCCCGAGCCGTCGGCGTGGCGGGCGGAGAGCCTTGTCTCGTTGACGAGCATGGTCGTGCGTCCGCGCTGCGCCACCAGGAAGCCCATACCGCCATTGCCGGCGTCATAATGCTCGGTGACGTGCTGGAGCACGCTTGCGGTCGAGGATATCAGCGACAGATCGCCCCAGCGCCGGAAGAGCGTCAGGTCGGCGAGCCGGTAATCGTCGACATAGCCCAGCCGATCGGGTGTCGCCCTGCTGAGGACGGAGGGGCCGTCGGCGGCATCGATCCAGGGGCTGTCGTCGCCACGGATCGTCTGCGCGACGCCGCCGATATCCACTGTCCAGTCGCCCAGCGCGGCACGCAGCGTCGCGCGGCCGCCCAGCGTGGTGATCCCGTTGATGTCGTCCTTGTGCAGCAGCACATTGTCGACATAGCCGCCCGCGAGTTCGGCATAGCCGACCAGGCGCAGGCCGATGCGACCGGGGACCAGTGGCAGGTTCAGCATCGCCGCAGCGTCGCCCCCGGGGTCGCCGTGCCGAGTGCTGCTCAGGCCGGCCGCCGCGCTCCCCTCGATCCGGTCGAGGTCCGGGCGGGCGGTGACGATGTGGATCACGCCGCCGAGCGATCCCGCGCCGTAGAGCGTGCCCTGCGGTCCCTCCAGCACTTCGATCGATGCGATGTCGTAGAGCCGAAGATCCGGATCAGGGGCGTTGTAGGTAAGGCGGGTTTCGTTGAGATACTGGCCAGTGGTCGCCTGGCTGGGGCCGGTGAAGCCGGAATCGATCACGCCGCGCACGAACAGCTTGTTGCGGCCGGGGCCGAAATGCGTCGTCCCGACGCTGGCCAGCCGGTGGACCAGCGCCTCGCTCCCCTGTGCCGTGATGTCGAGCCCGATCCTTTCGGGGGACAGCATCGCTACCGTGCCCGGATAGGCGTCGAGACGCGTGGCGCGCTTCGATCCAAGCACCAGGATCTCGGCGGGCGGCGCCGCTTCCGGTACCGGCGAGGGGGCACGTGCCGGGGCAGGTGATCGCCGCGGCGCAGGGCGCCGCTCGATACGCCACAGCCCGCCGCGCCGGTGCGCTACCGCAATGCTGTCCCGCAGCAGCCGGTCGAGGGCCTCGGCGGCCGTCATGCGCCCGTGCACGCCCGGCACGTGTAGCGCCTGCAGCGCCGGATCGGCGGTGCCTATGTCGATGCTCGCTTGTCGGGACAGCAGCACCAGCGACTGGCCCAGCGTCCCTGCCGGCAGGTCGATCACTACCTGGCGGTCGCCGGCATGGGCGATGCCGGAGATGCAGAGGATCGGGACCAGCGGCGCGCCGAGCTTCACCGTTCGGAGAGTCTCCAGCCAGCGCCGTCACGTCGTGCCCGCACGTCCATCAGGACGGCGGCGCGCGCGATCACCGCCTCCGGCGGCGTGCCGAGGTGGAAACCGCCGCTGAAACGCCGTCCGGCCAACCCCGGATCGACCGTTACCGGCACGCCGGTCGCGCGCGAGAGATCGGCGGCGACCAGCTCCAGGGGCGCCTGGTCGTAGGTCAGCCGCCGGGCGCGCCAGGCTGCCACGTCCGCCGGCGCGATCCGGGCGGTGCGGATGGTGCCGTTCGCCGCGCGCGTCAGGCTGTCGCCCGGGTTGAGCCGAACCGAGGTCGCGTCTTCCCGGTACTGCACGGCGCCTTCGGCCACGGCGACGCGCACGGCTTCCCCATCGCGAACCACGTTGAACACCGTGCCGATATCGTGCAGCTGCGCGGTGCCGACGTTGACGACGAAGGGCATATCGGCGCGGTGGACGACGGCAAAGCGGGCCTCTCCGCGCTCCAGTCGAACCTTGCGCGGATCGGCGCTCTCGAGGACGAGCCGGGTGTCGCCGTTGAGCGCGACGCGGGTGCCGTCCGGCAGGCTTGCCTCGCGCGTCTCCCCGGCGCGCGTTTCGAACACCATGTCCGCGCGCGGTGGCGCGCCCGGCGCCAATGTCCACCACAGCCCGACGGCAAGCGCGACCGATGCCGCGATCGGCAGCAGCGCCGTCGAAAGTCCCGGCCGCTTCCGGCCCGGCTCGAGCGCGATCACCTCGGCAGAGGGCAGGGGCTGGGCGAGGGCGGCGGCCACGTCCGCATCCGCCGCGGCGAGCGGCCAATAGGCATCGGCATGGGCGCTGTCCGCGCCCAGCCAGGCGTCGAACGCCGCCCAGTCCGCCGCATCGGCATGTCGCAGGCGGATCACCCAGTCGAGCGCCTCCTGCTGGATCCGGTTATTGGCGTCCGTCATGGCCATGTCCTCAAGACGTCACCGAAGCCGCTACGCCTCATCGCGCATGCTCCGCCAATCGATGAGCGCGGCATAGGCGCGCCGCAGATGCTTCTCGACGGTGCTGACGCCCAATCCGAGCTCCTCGGCGATCCGCCGCTGGACGATCCCGTCGATCCGGTGGCGGCGAAAGATGGTGGCGGTGGGCTCCCCCAGCGCCGCGACCGCGGCGTGGACCGCGCGGATCTCTTCCTCGGCGATCATCCGCCGGTCATTGTCCGGCTCCTCGGAAATGCCCGGCACGGCGCCACCGGAAATATCCGCCCATTCCGTATCGCGCCGCGTGGAGCGGGTTTCACGCCGCCGTCGATCGAGCATGAGATTGTGGAGCAGCCGGTAGAGATAGGAGAGTGGCTGGTCCGGCTCCTCGCGTCCGCGCAGGCTTTCGATCCGGAGCCAGGCCTCCTGCATCAGGTCCTCCGCCTCGGCGCCGGCCCCGGCCCGCGCCAGGAAGCCGAGCAGGCGCGCGCGGTCACGCAGAAAAACGGCTTCCAGCGTTTCCGGAGCAGCATTCTTCGCGTTCATACGCAGTGGCACGACCGATTTGGATTCCGCTTGCGCGAAGGTGAAGTTCCAAGAGCTAGTTGGACCGTTCGACCTTGTCCACTGTGCCCGAATGGCGTCATCCGGCTCCCTTCGCGGCGCGTGCAGGCGCTGCCGGAGGCCAGATCAAGCGCGAGGCCTGTATTCGTCGGTGGCTCAGTCGGCCGTTATCGTCATCCGCACGATGCGCCCGTCATGCATCGCGAAGGCGAAGCGGCTCGGCCCGGTAAAGCCATTGCCCCCAACCTGAACACGCATCCAGGCGGTGTCCCCGTGCTGCTGGGCATCTTTCAAGGTGAAGTTGGCGGCCACGCCGATCAGTTCGCGGTCCGACCAGGCGCGGATCGCTTCATGGCCGCGATAGACCGAACCCCAATCATCGACCACGCCCATGGTATCGAACAGGTCGAGAAACCCCGGGAGGTTTCCGCCATTGACGGCGGCGATCACGGCGGAAACGATCGCTGGCGTGGTCATCGATATTCCTTGTGGCGACTGAGCAGAGGTTCTTGGCGACCGATCTAGCGGCGAAAAACGCGTGCCTTAAGCGGTACTTTCGAACTGCGCGTTTCGCTATCAACGCGTTTCGTGATCACGGGCTGTCGGCTCAGTGCCGTACACCCTTTGCCTCGTGGGGAAAATCACCAACAGACTAGGTCTCACGCGAGTGGAGGAACGCAAAAATAGCGAAGGTCTTAAATGGCAGCGCGAGCGCAGGATCATCGCTGCGCGACCTGTCAGGCATCGGGATAGGACCGAATGCGGCATGATCAGGAACCTCGCTTGGCGGGAGAGGCTGGCGCGCAACCCGGGGCCGGCGCGGGCAGCACCGGAGCGGTGCTCCCGGTACGCCAGTTCCAGGACTGGGTGCCGCCGGCCCGGCGCCTGCACACCGCCTGTTCGTGCAGGGCGTACATGCCGGGCATGAACCCGCTGGACGCCCGCGGCGCCTCGCCAAATTCCATGAAGGCGCTGTCGGTGCCGAAGCTGCGCCAGGCCGGGCCACTTGCGGAGGACGGCTTTCCGCCGCGGGCGAAGCTGGTCCAATAGTCGAGCATTGCCGCTGAGAGGCGGTGTTCTGCCGGCGTGTTCGGGATGGCGGGCCAGGAAGGCGGCGTCGCGGCGATTGTTCCGAACACGAAGGGCACTTCGCTGGCGTGGAAGCCGGTCAGGCCGGCGGCATCGGCGCTCGGATAGCTGTGGCTGAAATAATAGAGGAACGAAGGCTGGCCGATCGCCGCCTGGTTGCGCACCAGCCGCTCGGACGTCCAGCCGAAGACCGCGTCGCGCGTGCTGTCGAACCCGTTGCGCGCAAGGTCGCGGTCTGCCGGATAGAGGCGGAGATAGTCATCGGCGAGATCGCCATATTGTGCCCGGATGCCCTTCACATAATCGTCGCGGCTCGGCGGAACCGGCGGCGCGAGGAAGCTGAGCGAGCGGATCTCGCCGCTGTTGAATCCGGCGATCAGCGGTACCTTCGCCTGCTCGCCGCGCTCGAAGGTGTCGACCAGCTGCCGCGGGAGGATCTTGCCGTCGATGGTGCCATAGGGGGCGTAGCCGGTCCTGGCGGACGCCTCGACCAGCTTGCCGGCGTCCATCGCGCGCAGCGCCGCCAGGTTCGGCGCCTCGAGCTTGCCCGCGAGCCAGGCGCCGATATCCTCCGCCGGGAATTCCTCCCCGCGCTTGCTGCGCAGCTCGGGCATGGTGAAGAGATAGCCGCTCTCCACGATCGCCCGGTGGAACAGGCCCCGCGCCCGCGGCGAGGCGAGCAGATATTCGACGCTCAGCGCGCCGGCGGATTCGCCGAAGACCGTCACGTTGCGCGGATCGCCGCCGAACGCCGCGATATTGTCCCGCACCCAGTGCAGCGCCTGGATCTGGTCGAGCAGCCCGTAATTGCCGGAGACCCCCTCGGGGGACTCCCTGCTCAGCTCCGGATGCGCGAGATAGCCGAGCACGCCCAGGCGATAGTTTATCGAGACCAGGATGACGCCGCGCCTGGCGAACTCCCGGCCGTCATACATCCGCGAATGCCCCGATCCCCAGATCAGCGTGCCGCCATGGATCCAGACCATCACCGGCGCATTGCGCGCGTCGGCGGGCGCCGTGACGTCGAGCGTCAGGCAATCCTCGGCCATCGCCACCTTGCCGCGATCATAGGGACCGGCGGCCATCGGCGGCTGCATGCAGGCGACCCCCATCGTCTGGGCCGCGCGCACGCCGTCCCAGCGCGGCATCGGCGCGGGCGCGCGCCAGCGGCGCTCCCCGACCGGCGGCAGCGCATAGGGGATCGCCCGGAAGACCTCGGCATCCCCCTCGCGCAGGCCCTTCAACGACCCGGCGGGCGCGTTCACCACCGGTGCCTTGTCCGGCGCGGCCTGGTAGGCGTGACCCGGCCCGGCCGGCATTCCGCAGGCAAGGGCGATGGCGACCAGCAAGCGCGACAGTTTCTTCATCACAGGCTTCCTTCGTGGCGGGTTTCGTTGCGGCGGATCAGCCGCGCGAGGAGCAGGAACAGCGCGGCTCCGATCACGTACATCGGCGCCAGCGCGTAATAGGCGGCCTGCAGGGCATGCGGGCCGTGGGTGGGGCGGAAGAAGTCGCTCGCCATGCCGACATAGGTCGGCCCGAGGCCGAGCCCGATGAAGTTCATCACCAGCAGCAGCAGCGCGCCCGAGATCACCCGCCGCTCGGGCGGCACTTCCCCCTGCACGAAGGTCACCGTGGCCGAGAGGAAGAACGAGTTCAGGAACATCGGCATGCTGAGGAAGGCGAGCGCCAGCTGCCAGCCCGGCGCCCAGGCGAAGCCCAGGAAGAAGGGCAGGGCGAGCAGCAGGGAAATCGCGGGGATCGTCGCATAGGCCGCCTTGTCGCGGCGGCTGAACCGGTCGACCACGCGCCCCGAGACATAGATGCCGGCACTCATCCCGATCCCGACAACCAGCGCATACCAGATCGCGACCTCGTCCAGCGTCATGCCCTTTTCGCGCATCAGGAACAGCGTCGTGAAGTTGAGCAGCCCATAGGTGATGAAATTGCCGGCGCCGCTCGCCAGCGAGGCCATCAGCAACACCGGATTGCGGAAGAACTGGGCGATGGTGGCGCCGAACCCGATGGTCCTTTCATCGACGCGCACCGTCGTCGCCGGCGTGTCCGTCTGCCCGCGGTCCGGCTCGCGCACGATCAGATAGACCGCCAGCGCCGTCCCCACGCCGATCGCGCCGATGACGTAGAAGGGAATGCGCCAGCTGAACGCTGCCGCCAGCGACGCACCGAAGGCGACGCCCAGCGCGGAGCCGATCGGCGGGCCGAGATTGAAGATCGCCATCGCCGTGGTCCGCCGCTCGCGCGGGAAGGAATCCGAGATGATCGCATAGGAGGGAGGCACGCCGCCCGCCTCGCCGACGCCGACCATCATCCGCGCGACGACCAGCTGCCCATAGCTGCCGACCATGCCGCAGGCCGCGGTCGCGGCGCTCCACAGCGCACAGGCGACCGACAGGACCTTCACCCGGTTCATGTGGTCCGCCAGCCAGCCGATCGGGATCGCGATGAAGCAATAGAAGAGCGCGAAATAGAAGCCGGTGAGCCGGCCCAGCTGGCCATCGGTGATGTGCAGGCTGTCCTGGATCGGCTTGGCGAGGATCGAGATCAGCTGGCGATCGAGGAAATTGAGCACATAGACGAAGCACAGCATCGCAAGCGTGATCCGCGCGCCGCGGCCGGGCGCGGGGGGGCTGTCATCGCCGCTGGTTGTCGACAGTTTTTCCACGCTCACCTCTCCGATATCCTTTCAGGCGCGTCCAGCCAGCCCGGCTTGCCGCGCCCGCCCGCATAGCCCGCAGCGACGCGTTGCTTCAGCAGGGCAGGCGGACGGAAGCGCTCGCCATAGCTGTCCTGCAGCAGCTCCTGCACCTGCAGGCAAAGGCTCGACGTCACATTGTCCATCAGCGCGAACGGTCCGATCGGATGGCCCAACCCGAGCCGGCAGGCGGTATCGAGATCCTCCGGCGCCGCGACGCCTTCCTCGACCAGCTTCACGGCCTCGATCAGCATCGCGTGCAGCATCCGGTTGACCGCGAAGCCGGCGACGTCCTTCACCACGATCGGTTGCTTGCCCGCGCTTTCGAGCATCGCGGCGGTCCAGCCGACGACCTCCGGGTCGGTGTCGAAGCCGGGGACGATCTCGACCAGGCGCATGCGCGAGACGGGCGAGAAATAATGCGTGCCCAGGAAGTTTCGCCGGCGGTCTGCCGGGAGCGCTGCGCCCAGTGTCGAGATCGGGATCGTCGAGGTGTTCGACGCGATCACGCAGGTCTCGGGGCAGACTTCGCCGAGCGCCGCCAGCACCTCGCGCTTGACGTCGAGCGCTTCGAAGACCGCCTCGGTCGCCAGGTCGCGGTCGGCGAATGCGGCAAGGTCCGCCGCCGGCCGGATACGCTCGATCGCGGTTGCGTGCCGCTCCCCGGTATAGAAGCCGCGCGCCAATCCGCGCTCCAGGAGCGTGCGCAACCGCGCCAGCGCCGCCTCCAGCGCAGCGGGATCGCGATCGTGAAGCAGCACGTCCATGCCGGCCAGCGCGAACACGAAGGCGATCTCCGCCCCCATCAGGCCGGCGCCGACCACGCCGACGCGCATCTCACGAACGGGTTGCGACATAGCGGTCCAGCTCCCCATCCTCATAATCCGCACGCAGCTTCATCTTGTCGATCTTGCCGGTCGCCGCCAGCGGCATCCGCGGGAGCTGGACGACCTCGTCCGGCAACCACCAGTCGGCGACCTTTCCCCGCAGCGCATCGATCCATGTCGGCGCATCGCCGCTCTCGCCCGGGCGCAGCTCCACCACCAGCACCGGACGCTCGCCCCATTTGGGGTGCGGCTTGCCGATCACCGCCACCTGCCCGACCCGGGGGTCGCGGCCGACGATCGCTTCCATCTCCGCCGGATTGATCCACTCCCCGCCGGACTTGATCAGGTCCTTGGACCGTCCGCAGATGGTGAGGTTGCCGGCCTCGTCGATCATCGCCAGGTCGCCGGTGTCGAAATAGCCCCGGGCATCGAGCGCGCTCGCCTCGGCGTTGAAATAGCACTCGATCACCGAGTGCCCCTTGACCTTCAGATGGCCGACGGTGCCGCGCTGCTGCGCCAGCGGCGTGCCATCGGCCTGGGTCAGCTCGAGATCGACGCCGATCTGGGGACGTCCCGAAGACCGTTCGGCCGCCGGCGGAAACTGGACTGAATCCGCCGTGCCGAGCGGCGACATCTCGGTCATGCCCCAGGTCGTCTGGACGCGCACGCCCAGGCGCTCCTCCATGCGGCGGATCAACGCGTCGGGGCATTTCGAGCCGCCGATGATGACGCGCGCCAGGCTGGGTACCTCCTCGCCCGTGGCGTCGAGATGATCGAGCAGGCCGATCCACACCGTCTGCACGCCCCCGGCGATCGTCACCTTCTCGCTGCGGATCAGCGCGGCCAGGCTCGCCCCGTCGAGATCGCGCCCCGGAAGCACCAGGCTGGCGCCAACCGCGGGCGCGGAGAAGGGCAGCCCCCAGGCATTGGCATGGAACATCGGGATGGCGACGAGGATACGGTCCTTCGCGGACAGGCAATAGGCGTCCGGCTGGATCGACATCATCGTGTGGAGATAGTTGGAGCGATGCGTGAACACGACGCCCTTGGGACGGCCGGTGGTGCCCGAGGTGAAGCAGAGACCGGCGGCGCTGGCTTCGTCGAACTGTCCCCATTGCACCGGCGCGCCGTGCGCTTCGACCAGCGCGTCGATCCCTTCGACCGGAACGGCGCAGAGTCCGGCGATTGCCGGGTCCACCGCTTCGTCGAGTACCACCACCCGCTCGATCGTAGGGCACAGGGGCAGCAGTTCCGGCAGCACCGGGGCGAGGCTGGCGGCGATCGCCAGCACGCGATCCTCGGCGTCGTTGATCATCGCCGAGAGATGCGCCGGGGTAAGCCGCGGGTTGAGCGTGTGGCAGACCAGCCCGGCATTCATCGTCGCATAATAGAGCTCGAGATGATGCTGGGTGTTCCATGCCAGCGTGCCCACGCGGTCCCCGGTACGCAGGCCCAGGGCGAGCAGCGCGCCTGACAGGCGGTTGCTGCGTTCGCGCAGCTCGGCATAGCCCGTGCGCCGCAGGATCGCGCCGCGCGAAGCCGTGGCGACCGTGGCGGCGCCGTGCCACTTCGCCGCATGATCGATGAACTTGTCGAGGGTCAGTGCGAATTGTTGCATAGGTTCCAGGTGCTTGCTTGGGGGCAGGGCGGACGGAGCGCCGGCGCGGCCGGCGCTCCTCCCCCGGTCAGAAGCTCTTGCGCAGCCCGACCGACACGTTGCGGCCGAGATTGTAGCTGCCGCCGATCCCGTCGGTCGCCGGGAAGAAGGGCGGCCGCTGGTCGAGCAGGTCGTTCACCTGCAGCGACAGTTCCGTGCCCTTGGCGAAGCCGACATCCGGCAGCTTCACCGAGAAGTGCAGGTCCACCGTGGTGTAGGAGCCGGCGCTGTACTGGGCCGTGCCGGTCGGCGTCGCATAGAGGCTGGTGATGCCGTGGCGGTAGTTGACGAAGCCGACGGCGCTCAGCGGGCCGACCTGCGCACCCAGCGTGCCCCGCATCGTCGCCTTGGGAATGCCGAGGTCGAGCTGGTTGGAGCTGGCCGAAGTGGGCGAGAGCTGGGTGTCGAACTTGAGGATGTAGTTGCCGGCAAGACCGGCGAACACGGCACCGAATTTGGTGGCCTTGCGATAGCCGATGTCGAAATCCAGGCCGTTGGTGTCGCGCACCCCGAAATTGCCCTGGCGGAAGTCGAGCAGGTTGCCGATCGCCGGCAGCGCGCCCGGCGCGAAGTTCACCGGCACCGCGATCGACAACAGGCTCGAGAGCTGTGCGGCGCTGGGATTGCGGTAGACGACCGCGGCGAAGGTCGGATCGGTGAAGGCGATGCTGCCGCCCGGCGTTCCGATCACGTCGGTATAATGGATGTCGTAAAAGGTCAGGCTCGCCCGCAGGTCGGGCAGGAAGGTCGGCCGGAAGTCCGCTCCCACCGACCAGGTCCGGGCCTTTTCCGGCTGCAGGCCGCGATTGCCGCCGTACAGGGCGACCGTATCGACCTGCGCTGCGCCGCGCGACGGATCGCGCAGCGTGCTGCCGGCGATCGCCGCCGCGTTGAAATAATAGGCGCCGACGGTGGCCGCGACGTCGCGCAGGCCCGGTGCGCGGAAGGAGGTGCCATAGGTGCCCCGTAGCGTCAGCCCGCGCACTGGCTCCCAGTTGACGCCGACCTTGGGATTGGTCGTCGATCCGAAGTCGCTGTAATCGTCGTAGCGGGCGGACAGCGACAGGGCGAGGCTGCGCATCAGCGGGGCTTCATTGCCGGCGCCGAAGATCGGCACGAAGATCTCGCCATAGACCGACTTGATGTTGCGATCGAGCGTCTCGGGCACCTGGGCGCCGCCATAGATGCCGCGCTGCCGGAACGCCTCGTGGCGATATTCGGTGCCCGCGGCGATCTTCAGCTGGCCGCCGGGCAGGGTGGCCAGCGTCCCGTCGATCTTGGCCGCACCGAGATAGGTCCGCTGGCGGATCGTCAGGTCGCCGGCATAGTCGAGGATCTTGGCGATGACTGCCGGCGAAGTGCCGTTGCCGAACGGATCGAGCGCCGTGGCGAGCGTGGAGGCGGATGCTGCCGCGTCGAGCGCCGCGGGGTTGATCGCCGGAAGGTAGGAGTCGTTCCGCGCCCAGTCATACGTGCCGTAGACGCTGAGCTTGAAGTCGCCCGCCAGCTTCGCGTCGACCCCGGCGGAGGAGTTGCCCGCCCGCACGCGGAATTTGTTGTCGATATGGTCGGCACCGTAGAGATTGTCGGTGCGGAACTGGACGAACTCGATGGTGGCGCCGCTGCCCGGGGGTGCCTTGAAGAACGGGTTCTGCGAGAAGCCGAGGATATTGTAGAGGATCACCCCGCCCGAGGCGCCTGCGCCGGGCGGCGGCGGTGCCTGAACCGTGTCCTTGCGGTCGGAATAGAGGACCTCGCCCCAAAGCGTGATGCGGTCGCTCAGGTCCTGATGGGCAGTGATGTAGCCGCTGTGCAGCCGCGTTTCGGGCACGATGTCGGTGACCGCGCCATTGTCGCACAGGTTGCGCGTGTTGGGCGCCAGGCCGGGGGCGGCATAGTAGATGCCATACGCCGTCGTGTTCACCGCGACGTTCGCCGCCGGGCAGACGGTGCTGCGCGAGTCGACGCCGCCATAGGGGCGGAAGTCGACGACGCGGAAATCGCGGTCGGCGCCGGTGATGTTGCTGTTCTCGGCATATTGATAGGCCGCGACGAACGCGCCGCTGCCCCAGTCCTGGCCGAACAGGCCGCTTGCGGTGAAGTTGTGGAAGTCGTCGGCCATGCCGTAGCGCACCGAGGTTTCCAGCCCGGAGGCACGCTTGCGGGTGATGAAGTTGATCACGCCGGCCACGGCATCCGAGCCGTAGATCGCCGAGGCGCCGTCAGCGACGATCTCGACCCGCTCGATCGCGAGATCGGGGATGAACGGGAAGTCCGGATTGGTCTCCTTGGTGCTGGAGGCCACCAGGCGATGCCCGTTCATCAGCGGCAGCGTTGCGGTCGCCGGCAGGCTGCGCAGGCCGGGCGCGAACGAGCCGGCCCCGCCGCCGGTTGCCCGGGGCGTGGTGTTGAAGCTGTTGAGCTGCGGGACGGTCGCCAGCAGGTCCGCGGTCGTGTTCGCGCCGATCGTCTTGATGTCGTCGCGCGTCACGCTGATCAGGTTGGAGCCGGTCGGCGGCACGCCGCGGATGCTCGATCCGGTGACGACGATCTCGTTCTTGTCCGGCGCCGTCGCGTCCTGCGCGTCCTGCTGGGCGGCCGGTGGGCTGCTTTCCTGTGCCCGGACGGGCGATGCGGCGCAGAGCGCCATCGCCATCGCCAGCGCCGAGGCGCCGTACAAGGCGGCCCGGCCATTGAGAATCCGATTCCCGATCATGCAATCCTCCCCACTTCTTTTTGTTGGGGGCATCGTCATCGTTGATGCGTGGATTGGCGATGGCAGGTTTGACGGCCAGATTTAACCCAAGTGACCAGGTCGTGGTCGGGTCAGGCGCCGGTTCGCTCGCTCAGCAGCATCGATGCGGCGGCCTGGCGCGCGCCGTCGGGCTTGTACCGGTCGCGATATTGGGTGGGGGTCAGCCCGGCCCATTCGGTGAAGTTGCGCGAGAAGCTGCCGGGCTCGCTGAAGCCGACGCGGTAGCCGACCTCGGTGATCGGCAGGTCGGTGACGAGCAGATAGGCCGCGGCGAGCTCGCCGCGCAGGCGGGTGCGGATCTGCTGGAAGCTCTCGCCCTCGCGGGCGAGGTCGCGCCGCAGCCGGCGCGGGCGGCTGCACAGCCGCTCGGCGACGGCCTCGATCGGTGCCGACCAGTTCTGCGACCGCTGGAAGTCGACCAGCGCATGCTCGGTCTTCGACCGCCAGGTGGTGCGGCCGGTGGGGGTGGCGAACCAGTCCGGGTTGCTGACGTTATATTCCTCGACATCGGCAAGCGTCCCGTGCCGCAGCCGCGTGCTGAGGTCGCTGCGATCGTAGAACAGCGCATCGAACGGTGCGTCATAGCGCACCGGACACCCGAACACGGCAAAGCGATCGAACCCGTTTTGCTGCACAGGCCGCGGCCCCTGTATCTGGACACCGCGCAGGCGCAGGGGGCGCCCGATCAGCCAGCTGAAGAACTGGAAGATCCATATGAAGCGGAACCAGACGAAGATGTCGCGATCGACGCCTTCGATGGTGTGGTAGACACAGACATGCTTGGCGCCCGCGCGGTCCTCGATCAGCTGCGGGCCGATGTCCTCCGACAGGGCCTGGGTGAAGCGGATACTCACCCGGATCGACTCGCCGAACGTCTCGCAGTGCAGATAGGCGAGCATACGCTCCAGATCGAGCGCGAGCCGGCAACGCTCCGCCATGAAGCCGATAAAGGCGTCATCCAGCGCCAGCTGGATTTGCTGGATCAGCCGGGACAGCGCCCGGCCATCGATCGAGGCATCGACATTGCCGCAAGTGAGCGGATCGATGCCAGCCTTGCGTAGCAGTGCTTCGGGATCATGCCCTTTCAGCACCGCGCCCTGCAACAGGCGCTTGACCGCAATACCGTCCAGTCCGGGAAGCTTCTCCGCCGCGGTTTCGGAGCGCGCAGCGGGAGGCAGGATGTCGGAACACTTGGTCACGCGGCCCAGATTTCCACGATCGTTCGCTGTGCGCCAGCGCAATAACGAAACAGCCGTATCGCGTTATCTCGTTGCCGATTGCACGGTCGGAACTGGTTTCGGAAGCAATCTGCCGGTCCAGAACAGCCAGAGCGTGCCGGTTGCGATGCCGATGACGAGCAGGTTGGCGGCGCCGAACAGGAACGGCGCCAGCGTCGTCATTGCGGTCTCCCCCGGAACCGTCGAGAGACGGATCGCGGCACCCGCAAGGGCGGTCGCGCCGAAGGTGAAGGCCCAGTAGGACGCGCCGAAGGGCTGCTCGGCGATCCAGCGCGCCATCCGCAACAGGATCAGCGCCTGGACCAGCGCATAGCCGACCAGCATGTGCGCCAGCATGTCCGATTGCCCACCGGTCACTGCGAGATAGGCGGTCGCCCCCACCGCCGGCGGCGCGAGCTGGATGCCCAGGGTTGGCCGCAGCGCAGGCACCATCGCAGGGGAGGTGTAGAGACGATGCAGTAGCACCGACTCGATCGCGAGCCAGGCGAAGAAGGCGGAACCGAAGGCCAGCTGCCCCCATTGCGGATAGCCGAGCGTTGCCGCGACGGTGGCGGTGACGAACCCGCCCGCGACCAGCGGAAGATAGAGCACCGGCGTGGTCGATGCCGGATCGCGGTCGCCGCGCCAGAGATGCCCGGTCCGCCAGATGCCGAAGCCGAAGGTGAACGCGACGCCGAGGCCGAACAGCACCACCGCTGCCGGCCGCGAGAAGGCCTGCGCCCCCTGCGCGATCAGCAGGGTCGCGACACCGGCAAGACCGACGAAGCAGCACTGGACGGCATGGCCAAGCTCGTCTCGGGCTACCTGCGGCGCGACCAGCCATTTCAGCGCATAGAGCGCGACGATCGCCAGCCAGGCCAGCACCGCGAACGCGAAGATCGCCTCGCCCACTGCAGCGGGAAGACCCCAGGCGAGGTGCGCGGCGCGCCAGTCATTGGCGAGGCCCGCCAGACCCAGCACGATGCCGAAGAACGAGGCGGGGACGAGCGGGATCCTGGCGGTCACGACACGAGCTTTCGGCTGATCGCCTCGGCCATCATGATCGTCGTCATGTTGGTCGGTGCGGAGATGATGTCCGGCATGATCGAGGCATCGACGACGTGCAAGCCCTCGACTCCGCGCACCGCGCCGGCGAAGTCGACCACTGCGCCGGGGTCGCGCGCGCTGCCCATCGGCACCGTCGAGGTGGGATGCGAATAGCCATCGACCTGGGCGATGATCGCGCGTTCGAGCGCTGAATCGTCCGTTACATCCTCGCCCGGCGCCATCTCCAGGGCGATCATGTCGCTAAAGGGTGCGGTCCGCCCGATCCGGCGCGACAGGCGCACCGCTTCCTTCATGCGGCGCAGGTCGCTCGGATCCTCGAAGAAGTTGAAGCGGATCTGCGGCATGGCGCGCGGATCGCGGCTGGCGAGCCGGATCGATCCGTTCGACCGGGGCAGGGTCACCGCGCAGGCCAGCACGATTGCGCCGCCCGTCGGGCTCAGCGCCGGATCGAAGATGTGCGTGCCCGAGATGTGGAGATCGAGCTCGTCGGGGCCCGCCTCGCTCGATCCCGTCCAGATGATCGCCCCGGCCACCGGCGTCATCGCCCTGGCTTCGGGAGTGAGCGCGTAGACATTGTAGTAGAAGGGATGCTCCTTCAGCCGCTCGCCGACGGGCGCGTTCTGCAGCACCGGGATGCCGAGCGCACGCAGATGCGTCGCCGGGCCGATGCCCGAGCGCATCAGGATCGACGGGCTGCCATAGGCGCCGGCGGAAAGGATCACCTGGCCGGCCAGGATCGCCTCACCGCTCACCAGTCGCACGCCGCTGGCGCGTCGCCCGTCGAACAGGACCGTGTCGATCTCGGCGTCTCCGCGGATCGTCAGGTTCGGCCGGGCCCGCACTTCATTGGTGAGATAGGCGATGCCGGTGTTGATCCGCTTTTCCGCGACGACATTGAGCGGATAGGGCGAGACGCCGTCCTGCTCGGCGCCGTTGAAATCGGCGACCGCTTGAGGCCCACTGCTTCCGATGCGTGGACAAAGGCGCGCATCGACGGCGTGATCTCCTCCATCGTGCGCTGGCGGATGGGGAAGGGGCCGGCGCGGCCGTGCCAGGCATCGTCGCCGGTCGGTGTATTCTCCATCGCCTTGAAGATCGGGAACACCTCGTCCCAGCTCCAGCCCTCGATGCCCATCGCGCTCCAGCGGGCGAAGTCCGAGGGGCGGGCGCGCATCGCCACCGCGGCGTTGACGCCCGAGCTGCCGCCCAGAACCTTGCCGCGGATCGCATTCACGTCATGGCCGAGCCCGGCATGATCCTGGGTGTGATAGCCCCAGTCGTGCGCGGCATCGCCGCCGACCCGGTTGGCATTGGCGATCACGTCGGGATAGGCGGACGGCGCATAGGCCGCGCCTGCTTCGAGCAGCAGCACGCGCCGGCTGGCATCCTCGCTGAGCCGGCGGGCGAGCACGGCACCGGCCGAGCCGCCGCCGACGATGACGACGTCATAGGCGCTTTCGGAACTGGACTGGGCGATCATGGCGTTTCTCCTTTCCGAAGGGGATCAGGCGTTGAAGGCGCGGGCGAGGAAGCTAGCGGCGCGATCGAGCGCGACGCGGCTGCTCTCGAGATGCGCGACGTCGAGCTGGAAGACGTGGTGCATGCCCTCCCACACCTCGAGCTCGACCGGGGTGCCGGCCCTCGCGGCGCGTCCGGCGAACTGGCAGGAATCATCGAGCAGGCGCTCGTCGGTGCCGACCTGGATCAGCAGTGGCGGCAGGCCGGCGAGATCGCCGTGCAGCGGCGAGGCGAGCGGATCGGTCGGGGAGAAATCGCCGACATATTTGCTGGCACAGTCCTGCAGATAGTCATGGCCGATCAGCGGATCGACGATGCCCGGATCGGTCATCGACTGGCCGGTGAAGGCGAGATCGGTCCAGGGCGAGAAGACCACGCCGGCGATCGGGTGCGGGAAGGTCGCCTGTTTCGCCAGCTGCGCCATGGTGACCAGCGACAGCCCGCCGCCGGCCGAGTCCCCGACGATCGCTATCCGCGAGAAGCGGTTCTCGGCCAGATAGCTCCAGGCCGCCAGCGCCGCGTTCGGCGCTGCCGGGAGGGTGGCTTCCGGTGCCAGCGGATAATCGATCACCAGCGCCGGGATGCCGGTACGGCTGACGATCTGGCTGACAAAGCCGCGATACGCCTTGGCCGAGCCCTGCACATAGCCGCCGCCATGGAGGAACAGGATCGCCTGGCCGGGCACCGAGGTGCGTGGCCGCACCCACCAGCCCTGCACGGTATCGGTGGCGACTTGCTCCAGCGTCACGCTCTCGACGAGCGGGCTGGCGGCGATGAACCGGTCATAGATTTCACGGGGGGCTCCGGTGGCGCTTGCCCAGAAATCGGCGAAATGCGCACGCAGCGCCGCCTCGCGCTGCCGTTCCTCGTGCGAAAGCCAGCGGATCGTGGTTTCCACCAGTCCGTCGATGTTGGTCGTGTCGTTCATCGTTCGTCTCCCAGGATTGTGGTTCACCGCCGCGCGGCGCCGGGCACCGCGCGTGGTCTGCTGTCGGAATGGATGGGGCGGGTCAGGCCGGGATGCGGCCGAACTTCCCTTCCGCGTAGTTGGCGAGCGTCCGGCGCACGTCGTCCGCGGTGGTCATGACCAGCGGTCCGTGCTTTACGAAGCTCTCATGGATCGGCTTGCCGGCCATCAGCACGAAGTGGGCGTGGTCGCCGGCAGCGAGCGCGATGTCGGTGGCGGCACCGGCCTCGACCGTGGTGGCGGTGCCCGGCTCGAGCAGCCGCACCTCACCCTGGCAATGGATGCTGACGCTGCCGGACACGGCATAGACCCAGGCCTGGCGGCCCTCGGGCAGGGCATGGACGAAGCTGCCGCCCGCGGTGAGGAATCCGTCGAGCAGCGTCATTTCTTCGGGCGTGCCGGTGGCACCCGTGGCGCCGCCGCTCTGGCCGAGCACGACCCGCACGCGATGCCCGTTACCCTCGATCACCGGCACCTCGCCGGCCTCGACCTGCAGCGCGCGGGCCGGGCATTTCTTCAGCCGCTCGGGCAGGTTGACGAAGATCTGCAGCGCGTGGACCCGTGCGCCCTCGGCGGGCTTCTCCTCATGCGCCGCGCCGCTCGCCGCGGCCAGCCAGTAGAGATCGCCCGCCTTGAGCGCGATCGTGTGGCCCAGCGTGTCGCGATTGAGGAATTCGCCCTGCGAATCCTCGAACAGCGCGGTCACTGCGGAGATGCCGGCATGGAGATGCGGCGCGAAGGTCGGCGCGGTCATCACGAAGTGATCGACCATCAGCAGCGGATCCATCGCCCCGCCGAACATCTCTTCGGAGAAATGCTTCGCCGAGAAGCCGCCGCCGATATCGTGCGGCACCCCGGCGACCACTGCGCCTAGCCTGGGGGTCCGCCCGGCCTTTTCGATCTTTTCCATATTGCCCATCGCGATCACTCCAAATCTCTCGATCGCGGCCATTATGGAGTGCCGGCATTGGACGATAAGTCGGTCATTTCGCAACCTAGCGTCCAGAAGATTGGACGATGATCGGTAGGCGCGCAGAAGCACCGGCATGCCCGCACAGGGGCAGTCGAGGGTCAGCCGCTCAGCAAGCGTGGGCGGAGAAGAAGGCCTTGATGCGCGCAAGCAGGGCGGGGCCGTGCGCATCCGGCTGGGCGGCGCGCGCGGCTGCGTCGCGGTCGAGCAGGTCGAGGCCGCGCTGGACGGATTGCGCCATCGCGGCGTTCAGGCCCGGGTTCGACCGGAGCAGTCCGGTCAGGCTCGCGCCCGGCAGCTCGAACAGCCGGGCACGGGTGAGCGCGGTCATCGTCACGCCGCGCGGGGCGCCGAGGATCAGGCCGAGCTCGCCGATATATTCGCCGGGGCCGACATGGCCGAGCAGTTGGCGATCATCGGTGCCGGCGCTGCGCGTCAGTTCGAGCACGCCAGCCTCGACGATGTAGATCGAGTCGCTGGTGCTGCCTTCCTCGAACAGCACGGCGCCGGGATCGACGCAGTGCGGAACGAGCTGGCCGGCGAGCGTCTCCGTTTCGGCCGGCGTCAGCGCTTCGAACAGCGCCACCGCGCCAAGCAGCGCGGCGGGGGAGAGCGTCTGCGCGGGCAGGATGCCGGCATGGTAGAGCAGCCGGCGGATCTGGCGCAGCACGTTGCTCCGTGCCCGCAGCAGCGCCGGGCTGTCGGCGATGAAGAAGGTCGCGACATAGGTGGCGGAGGTCAGCCCCGAGCGGCGCAGGGTGAACAGGGGCATCGGCTCGGCCAGGACATCGGGGCAGAGCAGGGTGGCCTGGCGCATCAGCTCCAGCACCCGTTCCGACGGGATGTCGGCGGGCAGGGTGATCTCCACGGTGATCGCGCGCCGCCGGGTGGGGACGCTGCGATTGATGATCTGGCCCCTGGCGACGATGCTGTTGGGGATCGTGACCTGATCCTCGCTGTCGGTCTGGATGCGGATCGAGCGCCAGTTGATCCCGACGATCACGCCCTCATTCTCGCCCAGCGACACCCGGTCCCCGGCATGGAACGGCTTTTCCAGCCCGACCGCGATGCCCGAGAAGACATCGGCCAGCGTGTTCTGCAGCGCCAGGCCAAGGACGATCGCGATCACCCCGGAGGTGGCGAGCAGCCCGGCGACGGGCAGGTTCAGCACCGAGTTGAGCACGACCAGCGCGGCCGCGAGATAGATGGTCGCGGCGATCAGCTCGGAGAACAGCCTTGCGTCGCGGGCCTGCGGATCGCGGCCGCGGGCGAGGAGGGTGAGGTTCACCACCAGCCGCGCGGCGATCAGCCACCAGATCACCGCGAGCGCGCGCAGCCAGACGCCCGCCAGTCCCGCGGGGAGGCCGGCGCCCGGCAGCGGCCCGGTGCCATGCCAGGCGAGGCATGCGGTCAGTGCTGCAAGGAGCAGGATCTCGGCGCCAAGCTGGACGAGCAGCCCGCGCCGCCGGATCGCGAGAAGCGTGCCGATCGTCAGCGCCAGGAGCGCGACCAGGGGAAATGCGCCGTACATGACGCGTCAAGCTGGCGCGGGGCGCGGCGGCCGGGAAGTCCTTGAAAACCGGAGTTTGCGTCCAGCCTGTTGGACGATGGGCCGGGCTACATCAGCACGGTCTTGGGGAATTCGGCGGTCAGGTGATCGAGGAAGGCGCGGACAGAGGGCAGCAGGCCCTGGCGATAGGGGATCAGCGCGGTGAGCGTGGAATCGCCGGCGATCCAGTCGGGCAGCACGCGCTCCAGCGCGCCGGAGCGGACCGCCTCGCGGCAGATATAGCCGGGCAGCGCGACCACGCCGAGGCCCTTGATCGCGGCGCGCTGCAGGCCGACCATGTCGTCGCCGAGCAGGCGCGGGGTGAGCGGCATGACGATCTCGTCGCGCTGCTGGCGGGCATGGCGCAGGCGCCAGAGCGGCTGTACGCCGGTCCGCATCATGAACAGCGACGGATGCTCCTGCAGGTCCTGCGGCGTCCTCGGAGCACCGCGCGCTTTCAGATAGTCGGCGCCGGCGAACAGATACCAGGGCGCGGGCGCGAGCGTGCGCTGGACGAGGTTGGAATCGGGCAGCGGATCGGAATGGGCGCGCACGGCGAGGTCGAAATTCTCGCCGACGATGTCGACGGTGCGATCCGCGGCATGGGCGACCACGTTCACCTTGGGATATTGCACCAGGAAATCGGCGATGATGTCCGACAGGGCGAACTGCATCGTCGCCGATCCGGCCGTGCAGCGGACCGTGCCGGTCGGCTCGGTCAGGCGGCCGCGGATGGTCATCTCCGCCTGCTCCGCCTCGCGCAGCATCGCGACGGCATGGTGGTAGAAGTCGCCGCCCGCATCGGTCATCCCGAAGCGGCGCGAGGTGCGGTTGAGCAGGCGGACGCCGAGGTCGCGCTCGAGCTGCTGGATGCGGTGGCTGAGGGTCGACTTGGGGACGCGGAGCGTCCGGCCGGCAGCGGTGAACCCGCCGCGATCGACGACCTGCACGAAATAATAGAAGTCGTTCAGGTCGAGCATCGCGCAGTCTCCATCGTCCATATCATTGGACGCTGGGTTGCGGTTTTGGCGTCTTCTGGTCCCTTCGTCCAGCCTCTAGCTCCTGGGGCGTCACGAAATGCTCGTGGCCGGAGCGACCGATATTTCGATTTGGAGGATGTTATGACCCTGCGCACCTATGAGCCGCTGACCCGCGACAATGCCGCCCTGATCCTGGTCGATCACCAGGTGAATTTGATGACCGGCGTGCGCGATTACGAGACCGGCGAGCTCAAGCACAATGTCGTGGCACTCGCCCGTGCGGCAAAGGCGCTGGGCCTGCCGATCGTCGCCACCAGCACGGCGCGCGACACGCTGTGGGGGCCGACCTTCCCTGAGCTGGTCGAGGCGCTGGATGGGCTGGAGATCATCGACCGCTCGACGGTCAACGCCTATGACGATCCCCGCGTCTCGGCCGCGATCGAGGCGACCGGCCGCAGGAAGCTGATCTTCGCCGGCATCTCGCTCGAAGTGTGCGCCGGCTTCCCGGCGATGACCGCGGTGGCGAAGGGCTATGATGCCTATGTTGCGGTCGATGCCTCGGGCACGTTCAGCCGCACCAAGCATGACGTGAACCTGCTCCGCCTGCAGCAGGCCGGCGTGGTCCTTTCCGACTATGCGACCTTCATGGTGGAGATCCTCGGCGACAATGCCGCCCCGGAATCGGGCCCGGTCTATGACGCGCTCGACATGCCCTGGGCCAAGCTCGTCGGGCAGATCGTGGGCCACTACGCTCGATAATCGCATAAACCGGAAGTCTGGGGCATGCGCAGGGAGCGCATGCCCCAGACTTCCGGGAACGAAGGCGGGGAATCGGCATTGTGGTGGCGATGACCTCGATGACCGCGAAACTGAACCGGGACTATGCGGTCGGGCTGGCCCGTGCCTTTGCCGGGGCGATCCTTTTCGGGCTGCCGCTCCTGATGACGATGGAGATGTGGGCGATCGGGCTGCACATCGCGCCGGCGCGGCTGCTGCTCTTCCTCCTCTTCAACTTCGCGGTGCTGGTCGTGCTGTCGCGCTTTGGCGGGTTCGAGCGGACCGCGACGCTGACCGAGGATGTGCTCGATGCCCTGGCGGCTCAGGCGGTCGGCATGCTGGCATCCCTCGCGATCCTCGCGCTGTTCGGGCTGTTCCGGCCCGGACTGCCCTATGCCGCGCTGGTCGGGCAGGTCGCGATCCAGTGCGTGCCTGCCAGCTTCGGTGCGATGATCGCGCGCAAGCAGCTGGGGTCGGGCGAGGTCGATAGGGACGAAAGCCTTGCCCAGCGCTCGGGCGGCTATGCCGGGCAGCTGTTCCTGATGCTCGCCGGCGCGCTGTTCTTCGCCTTCAACGTCGCGCCGACCGAGGAGATGATCCTGATCGGCCACAAGATGAGCGCCGGCCATGCCCTGGCGCTGGTCCTGGTCTCGCTCGGCCTGCTCCATATGCTGGTGTTCACGGTCGGGCTGGCGGGGCAGGAAGCCGCGCCGGAGGGTTATGGCAGCTGGCGCCTGTTCCTGATCTTCACGATCCCCGGCTATGCCATCGCGCTGTTCGTCAGCCTGTATGTGCTGTGGACGTTCGGCAGCCTCGACGGTCAGGGCAGCTTCACGCTTGCGCGCATCGCCATCGTGCTCGGCTTCCCCGCCGCGATCGGTGCCGCGATCGCGCGGCTGGTGATCTGAGGCAGGGCCATGGCCAGACGCGAACCGCATGCGCAGACCTCGGCGCTCGAATGGGCATCGGCGGCATTGGGCCTGGCCTTGCTCCTGCTTGTCTTCGCAGTTATCGGCGCCGACCTGTTGCGTGGAGGCGGCACACCGCCTGCGATCAGGGTCGAGCCGCGCGGGATCGCTGCCTCGGGACAGGGGTTCGTCGTCGCGTTCGAGGCGGTCAATCTCGGCAGCACCACTGCCGCAGCGGTCGAGATCGAAGGGACGCTGTCGGTGCGCGGCAAACCGCCCGAGACGGCGAAGGCGACGCTCGATTATGTCGCAGGCGAAGCCCGGACAGGGGGCGGACTCTTCTTCACGCAGGACCCGCGCTCGGGTACGCTCACGCTGCGTGCGCTTGGATATCAGGAGCCGTGAGGGAGGGGCGATCTGAAGGGGGCTAATCGAAGAATGCCGCCAAATCTGCCGGAAACACCGGTGGACTACACCGACCCTCGGTCCCGCGTATCAGGACCATGTCCCAATCCTGCCCTGCAAAAACATATGACAGGCTTTGATTCAGCTGGTTAATTGCTGATAACTTGTCGCGAACTTTCAGAAAGACGGCATTGATGACGCAAGCTTCCGACCGCGAATTCTTGTCTGCGCCGCGATCGGGCATGAATATCGGAGCCGTGATCGGCCTCGGCCTGGCGATTCTATTCTTTATCGTCAGCGGAACCATCGCATATCAGAACGTCACGATCCTCCGCGACGACGACGCCCGCATCCGGCATTCGCATGACGTCATTGCGGGGCTCGACGACGTCCTCTCGACCATACAGGATGCCGAGACCGGGCAGCGCGGCTATCTGCTGACCGGCCGCGACCAGTATCTCGCCCCCTATAGCGAAGCCGCGGCACGAATCGGCGGCAAGCTGGATGCCATCGCAAGGCTGACGCGCGACAATGCCAGCCAGCAGGCCCGGATCGAGACGCTGCGCCGCCATGTCAGCGCCAAGCTGGCCGAACTGAAGCAGACGATCGACCTGCGCCGCACCGCCGGGGCGGCCGCCGCACTCAACATCGTCAATGACGATCGCGGCAAGGCCGAAATGGATGCGATCCGCGCCCAGCTCGACCTGATGCAGCAGGAGGAGGCCCGGCTCCGACAGCAGCGGCTGGACGAGATGGCGGATGCATATCAGACCGCCCGTCTCACCGGTCTTCTGGCCACCCTGGTCGGGATCGCGCTGACCCTGATCATCGGCGAAGTACTTCGGCGGGCGACCAAGGCGCGCGAGCGCCAGCAATGGCTGGAATCCGGCCAGGCACGGCTTGCCGCAGTCATGCTCGGCGATCCGGGCGCCGATGCGCTCGGCGAGCATATCCTCGGCTTCCTCGCCCGGTTCCTGGGAGCGCAGGGCGGTGCGATCTTCGCCAGCGACGGTGCGCTGTACCGCCGGATCGCGACGCTCGGAGTCCCGGGCGACGCGGGCATCACGGATCGGTTCGCGCCCCGGGAAGGCCTGCTCGGGCAGGTCGCCGCCGATCGCGAGGCGGTGCTGCTGTCGGACATCCCCGAAGGCTATCTGACCATCGGTTCGGCGCTGGGCCGGGACAAGCCGCGCCACCTGATCATCTCCCCGGCGATCGCCGATGACGTGGTTCAGGGGGTGCTGGAACTGGGCTTCCTGCAACCGGTGAGCCCGGATGCGCGGACCTTCCTCGAACAGGCAGCCGGCGCGATCGGGGTGGCGCTTCGCTCCGCCCAGATGCGCAGCGCGCTCCAGAACCTTCTCGAGGAGACCCAGCGCCAGTCCGACGAGTTGCAGGTGCAGACCGAGGAGCTCCGCGTCTCGAACGAGGAGCTGGAGGAGCAGGGCAATGCGCTCAAGGAGCAGCAGGCCCGGCTCGAGCAGCAGCAGGTCGAGATGGAGCAGACCAATGCCCAGCTCGAGGAACAGGCCCAGCAGCTCGAGACGCAGCGCGACGACCTTGCCCGTTCCAATGCCGCGGTCGAGCTCAAGGCACGCGAGCTGGAGCAGACGAGCCGCTACAAGTCCGATTTCCTCGCCAACATGTCGCACGAGCTGCGCACGCCGCTCAACTCGCTGCTGATCCTCTCCAAGCTGCTCGGCGACAATCCCAAGGGCAATCTGACCGAGGAGCAGGTCAAGTACGCCACCACGATCCAGTCCTCGGGCAACGACCTGCTCCAGCTGATCAACGACATTCTCGACCTCTCCAAGATCGAGGCGGGGCATGTGCAGATCCGGCCGGAGAGCGTCTCGCTGGACCGGCTCACGCGCGACATGCTCCAGGTCTTCCAGCCGATCGCCGACGAACGCGGCCTGGCGTTCGACATCAAGGTTCCCGATGACAGCCCGGCGACGATCGACACCGATCGTCAGCGGCTGGAGCAGATCCTCAAGAACCTGCTCTCCAATGCCTTCAAGTTCACCGAGAAGGGCAGCGTGGCGCTGGAAATCGCGCCGGCAGCCAGGGGGCGGATCACGCTCGGCGTCACCGATACCGGCATCGGCATCGCCGAGGAGCAGCAGCGCGAGATCTTCGAGGCCTTCCGCCAGGCTGACGGCACGATCAGCCGCAAATATGGCGGCACCGGCCTGGGCCTGTCGATCTCGCGCGAGCTCGCGCGCCTGCTCGGCGGAACGATCGCGCTGCGCAGCACCCCGGGCGAGGGCAGTCACTTCGCCCTGACCATTCCCCTTGCCTATGATCCCGACCTGGTCGCGGAGCGCGAGGAGCCCGTGATGCCGCCGGCCCCGGTCAAGCCTGCACCCGCGGCAGCAGAGGCGCGCCCCAAGCCCCGGGTGGTGCGCCGGGTCCTGGATGACCGCGACAGCCTGAGAACCGCCGAGCGCATCCTGCTTGTCGTCGAGGATGACAGCATTTTCGCCTCGATCGTGCGCGACCTGGCGCATGAGATGGGCTTCCAGTGCCTGGTCGCCGGTACGGCGGAGGAAGCGCTGACGCTCGCCCGCGAGCACAAGCCCAGCGCCATCGTGCTCGATGTCGGCCTGCCGGACCAGTCGGGCCTGGCCGTGCTCGACCGGCTGAAGAGCGACGTCGAGACGCGGCACATCCCGGTGCATATCGTCTCCGCCGCCGATCACAGCCAGACGGCGCTGTCGCTCGGCGCGATCGGCTATCTGGTGAAGCCGGTGCAGCGCGAGGACCTGGCGGCCGTGCTCCAGACGCTGGCCACCAAGCTTTCCACCAGCAGCCGGCGCGTGCTGATCGTCGAGGACGACCCGGTCCAGCGCGATGCCGTCGCCAGGCTGCTCGCCTCCGGCGAAGTCGAGACCGTCGGCGTCGGCACCGTCGCCGAGAGCCTGGACCGGCTGAAGAGCGAGACCTTCGACTGCATGGTGCTCGACCTCAGCCTGCCCGATGCTTCGGGCTTCGCGCTGCTGGAAACGCTGCAGGAGGACCAGGGACACAGCTTCCCGCCGGTGATCGTCTATACCGGCCATGATCTGTCGCCCGACGACGAGCAGCGGCTGCGGCGCTATTCGGATTCGATCATCATCAAGGGCGCGCGTTCGCCCGAGCGGTTGCTCGACGAAGTGTCGCTGTTCCTCCACCAGGTGGTGACCGACATGCCGCCCGAGCACCAGCAGATGATCCAGACCGCGCGCAACCGCGACGCGATCCTGGAAGGACGGCGCATCCTCATCGTCGAGGACGATGTCCGTAACGTCTATTCGCTCACCAACATCCTCGAGCCACACGGCGTGACGATAGAAATCGCGCGCAACGGCAAGGAGGCGATCGAGGCGCTGGAGAAAACAGGCACCGATGGGGGTTCTGCCATCGATCTGGTGCTGATGGATGTGATGATGCCGGTAATGGATGGACTGACTGCCACGCGTGCGATCCGCAAGAAGGCGCGCTGGAAGAAGCTGCCGATCATCGCGCTCACCGCCAAGGCGATGCCCGACGACCAGCAGCGCTGCATCGAGGCCGGCGCAAGCGACTATATGGCCAAGCCGCTGGACGTGGACAAATTGCTGTCGCTCGTCCGCGTATGGATGCCGCGCTGAGGGACGCCGGCTTGTCAGACGTCATCGAGGACATCGAGATCCGGTTGCTGCTGGAAGCGCTGAACCTGCGCTATCACTATGACTTCCGGAACTATGCCCAGGCATCGATCCGGCGGCGCCTGAAGCAGGCGCGGCAGCAGCTCGGCATGCCGACCTTCTCCGCGCTGCAGGAAGCGCTGCTGCACGACAAGGCGATGCTGCCGCAGCTGCTCGGCTATCTGACCGTCCAGGTCAGCGAGATGTTTCGCGACCCCTCCTATTTCAGGGCGATCCGCGAGAAGGTGGTGCCGGTCCTGCGGACCTATCCCTCGCTCAGGATCTGGATCGCAGGGTGCAGCGGGGGGGAGGAGCTATACTCGCTCGTCATACTGTTCCGCGAGGAAGGGCTGGAAGAGCGCACCATCTTCTACGCGACCGACATCAGCCAGGAGGCGCTGGAGACGGCATCGCGCGGCATCTATGCGCTAGATCGGATCAAGGGATTCACCGAAAACCACCGCCTGTCCGGCGGCAAGTCGTCCCTCTCCGACTATTACACCACCGGCTATGGCGGCGCAGTCTTCGACAAGAGCCTGCGCGACCGGGTGGTGTTCTCCGACCACAGCCTCGTGACTGACGCCGTGTTCGCCGAGATGCAGCTGATTTCGTGCCGCAACGTGCTGATCTACTTCAATCGCGAGCTGCAGAACCGCGCGATCGGCCTGTTTCGCGATTCCCTAGTGCGCGGCGGCTTCCTCGGCCTCGGCTCGAAGGAGAATCTCCGCTTCTCCGCCCATGCCGACGGGTTCAGCAATTTCGTGCGCGACGAGAAAATCTACCAGAGGCGCGAAGGATGAACGGCGCCTCGACCCGCTTGGTGGTGATCGGCGCGTCCGCGGGCGCGATCCAGGCGCTTTCGGTGATCCTTCCCGAACTGCCGGCGGACTTCCCCGTGCCGATCCTCATCGTGGTGCATGTGCCGACCGATCGCAGCAACATCCTAGCGCCATTGTTCGAGACCAGGTGCCGGATGATCGTCCGGGAAGCAGAGGACAAGGAACAGGCTTTGCCGGGTGTCATCTATTTCGCCCCGCCCGATTATCACCTGCTGGTGGAAAGCGACGCCACCCTCTCGCTTTCGACGGACGAACCGGTGCTTTACTCGCGTCCTTCGATCGACGTCCTGTTCGAAAGCGCGGCGGACAGCTTCGGAGACGCCGTCTCTGCCATCATCCTGACCGGCGCCAGCGCCGATGGCGCCAGGGGGTTGAAGGCGATTTGCGACGCCGGCGGCGTGGCAATGGTCGAAGAGCCCGAGACCGCCCAGGCCGATACCATGCCGCTGGCCGCCGCCGCGGCCTGTCCCGAAGCCCGCATCCTCACGCTCGAGGCGATCGCAGACTATCTCATGAAAGACATCGCAGCATGACGCCGCCCCCCGTGAAGTGCCTTCTCGTCGACGACCTGCGGGAGAACCTCCTCTCGCTCGAAGGGCTGCTCCGCCGCGACGGGCTGGAGGTCCTCAAGGCCCGCTCGGGCGAGGAAGCGCTTGAACTGCTGCTGCAGCACGAAGTCGCGCTCGCGCTGCTCGACGTGCAGATGCCGGGGATGGACGGATTCGAACTCGCCGAGTTCATGCGCGGCAACGAGCGGACCCGGCATATTCCGATCATCTTCGTCACGGCAGGCAGCGCCGACGCCCAGCGCCGCTTCCGCGGCTATGAGGCAGGGGCGGTCGATTTCATCCAGAAGCCGATCGAGGCGGACATCCTGCGCAGCAAGGCGGAGGTGTTCTTCGACCTGCACCGCCAGCGCCAGATCGTCGCGGCGCAGCGGGATGCGCTGGAAGCCGCGACGCTGGCTCTCAAGGAAGCCGATCGACGCAAGGACGTGTTCATCGCGATCCTGGCGCACGAGCTGCGCAACCCGGTCGCAGCGCTGCATGCCGGCATGCACCTGCTCCAGAAGCGCGCGGATACCGACCAGGCCGTCTATATCCGCGAGCGAATGGAGCGGCAGCTCGCGCATCTGCGCCGCCTGGTCGACGACCTGCTCGACACGTCGCGCATCGTGGAAGGCAAGATCTCCCTCCAGAAGGAACGGATCGAGCTTGCGACGATCCTGAACTCGGCGGTCGAGGCGAGCCAGGCCAATATCGACGCGTCGGGGCACAGCTTCACCGCTTCCATGCCCGAAGCGCCGGTCTGGCTCGTGGCGGACCATACCCGCGTCGCCCAGATCGTGGCCAACCTGCTCAACAATGCGGCGCGCTACACGCCGCCGGGCGGCAGGATCGAGCTACATGCCCGCAAGGCAGGGGACGAAGTCGAGATCGAGGTGCGCGACAACGGCGTCGGCATCCCCCAGGAAATGCAGGCGCGCATCTTCCAGATCTTCGCCCAGGTCGAGGGCCAGCAGGACCGGGCCTCCGGCGGCCTGGGCATCGGCCTCGCCCTTGTCCGCCAGCTGGTGGAACTGCATCAGGGCTCGATCGAAGTCGCGAGCGCGGGTGCCGGCCGTGGCAGCAGCTTCACCGTACGGATTCCGCTGGCGGGCGGGGAAATGCCGTCAAGCAAGGAAGCCGAAGCGATCGCCTAGCCGCGAAGACGACTGCGCGCACCCAGCCGTTCCATCGAATCCGGACGATCGATCATGGATTCGGGAGGGCGCGGCATGGGTTCGGGAACGGCCCGCGGGTACTCCTTCGATCACAGCATCACTGGGATGCTTCAGTATCGAAGGACTAGCAAAATGAAGATGTTGATCGCCTCCGCCGCCGCTTCCGTCCTCGCAATCGGCGCCCATGCGCAGACCGTCGAGAAGCCCGCCATCGTCCTGGTGCACGGCGCCTTCGAGAACGACCAGGTCTGGGGCCATGTCAGCGCGAAGCTGCAGAAGGATGGCTACCAGGTCATCGCCGTCGATCTGCCGGGCCGCCCGGGCAATCCCGCGACGCCGGACAAGGTCAGCCTGGACCTGTACCGCGACACCGTCGTCAAGGCGCTCGGTTCGGTCAAGCGTCCCGCCGTCGTCGTCGGCCACAGCTTTGGCGGGATCGTGATCTCCGCGGCCGCCGAGCAGGCGCCGAAGAAGATCAAGACCCTGGTCTATCTCGCCGCCTACCTGCCGCAGGACGGTGACTCGCTGGTGTCGCTCGCCCAGCGCGATCCGGATGCCAAGGTCGGCCCGCACCTGCAGATCCAGAAGGACAAGGGGCTGGCCTCGATCGAATATTCGGCCCGTGCCGACCTGTTCGCCAATGACGGCCCCGAGGGTCTGCGCAAGGCGATCCCCGGCCTGATCCTCGACGAGCCGGTGGCGCCGCTGACCACGCCGGTGAAGGTGACGGCCGCGAATTTCGGCAAGGTCGACAAGGTCTATATCCACACCGCGATGGATCAGGTCATCAGCCCGGCCTTCCAGGCGAAGATGGTCGCTGCGACCCCGGTCCGCGTCGAATACACCCTGCAGACCGGCCACACGCCGTTCCTGACCAACCCGGACGGCCTGGCCGACGCGATCGAGCGCGCCGCCCGATAAGCCCAGCCGAGCCATGGAGCCGAAAAGGGGCGGGACGATCATGATCCTCCCGCCCCAATCGGCGCGATGCACTGGACGTTGAAGAGGAACCGATATGCTGCGCACTGCGATCAACCTTGCCACCGCCTTCGCCTTGGCCGGCACTCTGATTGCCCCTGCGGCAATCGCCCAGGAGGCGCCGCGCGACGCGGAGATCGCGCCGGAATTCCGGCTGAAGGGCGACGTCGTTTCGATCCTCTTCGTGATGGTCCGCGAGTTCCCGTTCGTGGAGGCCGAGGTCAACGGGGTGAAGGGCAAGCTGCTGCTCGACACCGGCGCGCTCGAGGCGCTGAGCCTGAACCACAACCCCCTCAAGCTGCCCGAGGGGCGCGTGCTCCGGCGCGGCAATTTCGCCAGCGGGCAGAGCTTTGAGATCATCCTGCGCCCGAGCGTCGATGATGTTCGCCTGGCCGGCGGACCGGCCTATGGCCGCGTCACCACGGTCCGCAGCCAAGACGCCGCGCAGCTCGAACGCATCACCCCCGATTTCCTCGGCTGGCTCGGTCATTGGTTCTGGGAAGGCTATGCCGCCAAGTTCGATTACAAGGCGTCGAAGGCGACCTTCTACAAGGGCGAGCCAAAGGCATTCCTGAAGGGCGAGACGGTGGTCGCCGCCATCCCCTTCGAGACTCGCAATCGGCCCAATGTGCCGATCCTGACCGCCAGGATCGGCGACATGGACTTCGAGACGCTTCTCGACACGGGGCAATATGGCAACATCTACGCCGATGCCGCGACGCTCCAGCATCTCTCCGCGATCGGGGCGATCAAGCCCGCGGCGGAAGGCGCCTTCGACATCAGGGCAGTCCGGTTCAGCAAGGGCCCGGCGATCCCCATGGCCAAACTCGGGAGCCATCCCATCGAAGGCGCGGCTCCCTTCGCCAAGGCGATCGGCGTCAGTTCGCCTCGGATTTTGAGCCTGGGATACGCTTTCCTGCGGCAGTACAAGACCGTTTGGGACTATTCGAACAGGACGCTCTACCTGTTGAAGCCCTAGGCGCCGCTTTCAGGGATCGACGAGCGCGAGGGCGGCGTTCAGGGCGTGCTCGATCGGCTGGCGTGCCTGATCGCTGTCGATCATCGCCCGGGAAACCTCGATCGCACCGATCATCGTGGCGACGATGTTCCAGGCGCGCTGCTCGCGATCGGCGTCGGCGCCGCCCAGGACCGCGGCGATCTTGCCGACCAGATCGACCATCCGGCGCTGATAGGCTTCGCGGACCGCAGGCCCGGCACGCGCCACGTCCGCGCTCAGCGTGGGCATGACGCAGCCCAGCGCCGGATTTTCGCGGTGATGGAGGCTGACATATTCGTGCAGCCACGCCTTCAGCTGCTTGCGACGATCCGCCACGGTGCCGGGGGCCTCGACAAAGGGCATGCCCAGATACTTGTCGATCACCCCCTCGAGCAGCGCCTCCTTGTTGGCGAAGTTCGAGTAGAAGGCGCCCGAGGTCACGCCGGCCGCCGCCGCCAGCGCATCCACGCCGACCCCGTTGAAGCCCTTGACCCTGAGCGTCTCCGCGCCGGCCTGCAGGATCGCGTCCCGAGCCTTCGCCTTCTGGTCCGCCGGGTATCTCATCTCGCTCGCCTCCAGAACATCACGTCGTCCCCTTGAACATAGGATAACGACCGTTATCCTATGGGCGCAACCCCGCTGCCCGGCGGTGACCCAATGAAAGGACCAGGACCATGAGCTTCAGCACCGCACCGACCGAGACGATCGACGTGGAAGGCACGAACTTCCTCTACAGGCAGGCAGGGGAGAGGGGCGGCGTGCCCGTCATCCTGCTCCACCATCTGACTGCGGTGCTCGACGACTGGGATCCGGCGCTGGTCGATGGCCTGGCCGCCGATCGCCACGTCATCGCGTTCGACAATCGCGGGGTGGGCGGCTCGGGTGGCACCACGCCCAATTCGGTCGAGGAAAGGGCGCAGGACGCGATCGCCTTCATCCGCGCCCTCGGCTTCACCAAGGTGGACCTGCTGGGCTTCTCGCTGGGCGGCTTCGTCGCGCAGGTGATCGCGCAGCAGCAGCCGGATCTCGTGCGCAAGATGATCATCGCCGGCTCGGCCCCGGCGGGTGGTGCAGGCATTTCCGGCATGGGCGCGGTCCTGCAGGAGGCGCTCGCCAAGGCCGGCGCGGCCGGCAAGCACCCGAAGCACTTCCTGTTCTTCTCCCAGACCAGCAACGGCCAGGAGGCTGCCAATGCCTTTCTTGCCCGCCTGGCCGATCGCAAGGCCGATCGCGACACGCCGATCAGCAACGAGACGATCGGTGCCCAGCTGACCGCGATCCACGCCTGGGGCCAGGGCGACCCTTCGAACCTGAACACGACCGCGCATCCCGTCCTGGTCGTCAACGGCGATGACGACGTGATGGCGCCGACGATCAACTCGTTCGAGCTGGCCCGCCGTCTTCCCAACGCCGAACTGAGCATCTTCCCCGACGCCGGCCACGGCGGAATCTTCCAATATCACCAGGTGTTCGTCCAGCAGGCGCTCGCCTTCCTCGCCTGAGCGGCAGCCGAGGCGGCGCGATGCCGTGCCGCCTCGGGCACACGATCCCATTTCAAAGGAGCCAATCATGCACACCGCCCGGGTCACGTCGCGCACGATCGCCGTGGAGCACGTCAGAATTACCTCGAGCCGTCCCTTCGCGCAGGTCCGCGCCGCGCTGGAAGCGGACCTTCCGCAGCTGGACACGAGCATCATGGGCTTGCTCGCCGGCGGCGACGAGGAGGCCGTGAACCATCAGGACGCGCATGGCCGGACGCTGTCGATATTCCTGACGCGCGAGCATGGCGACCTGCTCGCGATCGCCGGCGGGAAGCGCAATGCCGTCCAGTTCGAGATCGGAAATCCGATCATCGCGTCGAAGATGACGCGCCACGATCTCGCGGCTTCGCTCTACGCGCCGCTCCGCGTCGCGTTGTTCGAAACCCCGGAAGGCGAGACTGTCTTCGAATATGACAAGCCTTCGACCCTGTTCGGGCAGATCGGTGACGCGCGGATCACCGAGGTCGCGCTGTTCCTCGACCGCGAGCTGGAGACGGCACTGGTGCGGGCAGCCGGCTGAGCGGTGCGCCTGGACCTGTCCGCACGGACGAAGCGTATCGCCGGGCGGCCAGGTCGTCAGACCTGCAATTGCTGCTGCTGCCTGGTCTCGCTCGGGGCATATCCGAAATGCGTCTTGAAGGCGCGGCTGAACGCCGCATCCGAACTATAGCCGCATCGATACGCCGCTTCGGTGACTTTCAGGCCTCCGCCGCGCAGCAGGTCCGCCGCTATCGTCAGCCGCCATCGCGACAAATAGCGCAGCGGTGGCTCGCCCACGACTGTGTTGAAGCGCTCGGCAAAGATCGAGCGTGACATCATCGCCACCTTGGCGAGCGATTCCACCGTCCAGCGATCGAAGGGATTGGCGTGCATCGCGCTGAGGACGCGGCCGATGCGCTCCTCGCCCAGGCCGCCCAGCCACCCCGTGCGGTTCGCCTCGGCCGCCGCCCAGCTGCGCAGCGTCCGGATGACCAGAAGGTCGATCAGCCGCGAGATCATCAGCGAGGAGCCCGGATTGGGCTGTTGCGCCTCGGCGACGAGGAAATGCGATATCGCCTCGAGCCAGGGCGGCGCCCCGGCATCGCCGCGCGGGATGAGGATTACCGCCGGAAGCGCCGACATGATCGCGGGCAGGGGGCTCCCTTCGAGGCTGAAGAAGCCGCTGACCAGATGCGTGGCCGCGCCGTCGCCGCCATGGCGCAGGACCAGTTCATCCCGATCGAAACGGTTCGCCGCGACCGCGGCGATATCCTCGGCCGGTGACTTCGTCGCATCGGTCACGACATGCCCGTTGCCGAGGGGGAGCAGGACCAGATCGCCCTGCTTGATCCGGACGGGCGGTTCACCGGCAGGCGTGACCCAGGCTTCCCCCCGTTCGGCGAAATGGAAATGCGCGGGGCCAGCGGGGAAGCTGAGGCCCCAGGGCTCTCCGAGGAAGGCGGTATAGACCAGCTCGCCGCGCAGGCGGATCAGGGTGAGCACTTGTGACAGCACGTCGTTCCGCGCGGCCGTCATTCCAAAATTTTCCGTCATTCCGGACGATCCATCATGCAATCCGGAGGCCGCGGCATGTCCGGTTCCCCTCGGTCGGCTTAGTTTTTGCCCATCGGCTCACTCCCCTAGAACCGATTGCTGCGAAGGAACAATGACATGAACACCGAAAATGCAACGTCCGCTTCCGCGAACCTCTCCACCCCGGGCAAGACCGACGCGCAACCCCCGATCGTCCTGGTCCACGGCGCCTTTGCCGATGCTCCGGGCTGGGGGCATGTCGCCGGCCGGCTGAGCGCCGCCGGGCGTGAAGTCCGCAGCATCGACCTGCCCGGCCGTCCGGGCAACCCGATGGCGCCGGACCAGGTCACGCTCGATATGCACCGCGACGCGCTGCTGGCGACCCTGGACGAGCTCGGCCAGCCCGCGGTCGTGGTCGGCCACAGCTTCGCCGGGATCGTCATCGCCGCCGCGGCCGAGCAGGCGCCGGAGAAGATCAAGACGCTGGTCTTCGTCGCCGCCTATCTGCCGCAGGACGGTGAATCGCTGGTGTCGCTGGCGATGACCGATCCGGATGCGAAGATCGGCGCGCACCTCAAGATCGAGCCGGAGAATGGCATCGCCGTCGTCGAATATTCGGCCCGCGCCGAACTCTTCGCCAATGACGGATCGGAGCCGCTGAAGGCGAAGCTGCCGGACCTGATCCTCGACGAGCCGCTGAAGCCGCTCGGCAACCCGGTACATGTGAGCGACGCCCGTTTCGGCCAGGTCGACAGGATCTATGTCCACACCAGCCTGGACCAGGTCGTCAGCCCGGCGCTTCAGGCCCGGATGGTCACCGCGACGCCGGTTCGCAAGGCAGTGACGCTGGCGACCGGGCACCTGCCGTTCCTCACCGATCCGGACGGTCTGGCCCAGGCGATCGCCCAGGCCACGGAATAGGCTCCAGCCGAATTGATGCACGACGGGGCAGGGCACCCAGGAGGTGGTCTGCCCCTTAAGTCACGCCCATTTCCGGTGGGACGAGGCTGGATCGCTTTCCAGCCTGACGCTCGATTTGCGGATATGGTCGGGGGAACCAGATTTCCGGTAGGTCCTTCCTAAATAAAGGAAAGTCCGGAAATGGCAGGGGCGCTCGGATTCGAACCGAGGGCCTTCGGTTTTGGAGACCGACGCTCTAACCAGCTGAGCTACGCCCCTGTGCGGAGGCGCGCTGTAGCGTGGTGCCGGGGCGGGGGCAAGAGCCAAGGCTGATCGGCCGAACGAAACTCGATCGGCTGGCCGTGGAATAATGAGGATGGATCGGTGTTCGGGCGCCCGTCCGCTCGCTTTGGAATTGGAAACCATGTGTTTCCGTTCCGGCCTGCCGGCGCCGATGCGATCGGCAGGGACGAGGCCTATGTCCCGGATTGCCCGGGCAGAAGCCCAGGGTTCGAGATCGGGGACGTGACATGAAGAAGATCGGCTTTCTTTCGTTCGGGCATTGGTCGGGCGCGCCCTATTCGGCGACGCGTTCGGCTTCCGACGTGCTGCTCCAGTCGATCGACCTGGCCGTTGCCGCCGAGGAGCTTGGTGCCGACGGCGCCTATTTCAGGGTCCATCATTTTGCCCGGCAGCTGGCCTCGCCCTTTCCGCTGCTCGCCGCGATCGGCGCGAAGACGCGGCGGATCGAGATCGGCACCGGCGTGATCGACATGCGCTACGAGAACCCCTTCTACATGGCCGAGGACGCCGGCGCCGCCGACCTGATCAGCGGCGGGCGGCTCCAGCTCGGCATCAGCCGGGGCTCGCCCGAGCAGGTCATCGAGGGCTGGCGGCATTTCGGCTATGCGCCGGCCGAGGGGGAGAGCGACGCCGATATGGGGCGCCGCCACGCCCAGGTGTTTCTCGACCTGCTGAAGGGCGAGGGCTTTGCCCGTCCCAATCCCCGGCCGATGTTCCCGAACCCGCCCGGCCTGCTCCGGCTGGAGCCGTATGCGGAGGGCCTGCGCCGGCGGATCTGGTGGGGGTCGGCTTCCGATGCTACGGCGGTCTGGGCCGCGCAGCAGGGGATGAACCTGCAGAGCTCGACCCTGAAGGCGGACGAGAGCGGCGAGCCCTTCCACATCCAGCAGGCCCGGCAGATCCGGCTGTACCGCGAAGCCTGGCAGCAGGCCGGGCATGACTGGCAGCCGCGCGTCTCGGTATCGCGCTCGATCTTCGCGCTGATGAACGATGAGGACCGGGACTATTTCGGCCGCGGCGACGATGGCGACCAGATCGGCGAGATCGACAATATGCGCGCCGTGTTCGGCCGTTCCTATGCAGCCGAGCCGGACAGACTGATCGAGCAGCTACGCGCGGACGAGGCGATCGCCGAGGCGGACACGCTGCTGCTGACCGTGCCGAACCAGCTGGGCGTGGCGTACAACACCCATGTCCTGGAGGCCATCCTCACCCATATCGCGCCGGCGCTGGGCTGGCGCTGATCCGGAAGGCGGCCGAAGGGCGTCGAAGCCCCTTCGGCCGCTCTCCTAGAGCTGGTGCCAGAACAGGAAGATGCGCACCTGGTCGTCGCTGGTCGGCGCATAGCCGAGGTTGAGCGATTCATTGCCCTCTCGCCACGGCACCTGCACTGTGGTGAGCCCTGCAGCCTTGCCCGGCGCCCAGCCCCCTTCGTCCGGTCCAAGGTGGAAGTTCGCATCGGCGGAGAACGGCGGGGCATTGCCCGGCACCAGCGCGGCGCGCCAGCCGGCCCAATCCGCCTTGGTCATCACCAGCGTGACGCGGGCGGCATTGTCGCGGCCTTCGATCCTGTCGGCATGCTCCACCTTGGCGCCGGCCGGGAAGGTCACGCCGATTTGCTTGGCCACGGACTGCGCGTCCTGCATCGAAACCTCGCTGCTGTTGGAAGGGGAGGTGGCGGCATTGCCGTCCGCCACGTTGGAGCAGGCTGCGGCGAACAGGGCCAGCAGCACAGGCAAGGGGCGCCGCATCAGCGGCCCGGCTTCTTGAGGATCGCTTCCTCGCCGGGCGTGGCGGCACCTTCCCAGGTGAAGTGACGCTCGATCTTGCCGTGGCAGTCGAACTCCCGCGCCAGGCCCTGGCGGTGGAACTCGCCCATGAATTCGTCGGTCACCTCGATGCCGCCGATCGTGACCTTCTTGCCGCCGTCCCAGTTGTAGCGGTCGTAGAAATGATATTCGAAATCGACTTCGAACCGCCGCCCGATGGTGCCGGCGGAGATCTTCGCCATGCCCTTGCCCCAATAGGTGTAGCCGCCGATCGCGAAGAACCAGTCGGCGCTTTCGCCCTTGTAGTTGTAGGCGCTCTCGCCGCTGCGCGAGGTGAAGTAATGGGTGCCGTTGGGCAGCCCGCTGATGAAGCGCTGGGCCTGGCGGAACTCGGCGATCATCGCGCGTTTCGCGGTGGGCACGGAGGCGATCATGTCCTCCAGGTCGATCTCATAGTCCCTGCCGGTATTGTTCAGATAATGCTGCATGTGCCGGGTGGCATTGATGCCGGGATAGACCATGGTCGGCACGCCCAGCACCGCCTGGATCGCCGTGCGCTGTGCCACCGCGCCCGCCGTGATCGGCTTGGAGCGCCACGCGCCCGCGCCCGGATCGTGGCGCAGCCGCGGATTGGCCGTGCCGGTCTCGTAATTGGCGTCGCTGAGGAACGGACCGCGCGGCGGTGGCAGCATGCTCGGCATCGGCGGCCGGCCGGGACGGGTGGAAGGGGCAATACCCATACGCGCTCCTCACGATCTTCGGATCGCGGTCAGAGTAATCGCAAGTATAGCGCAGAGGAATTGCAGCCCGCCGCGACTGGTCGCGAAATCGGCGCGGTGTGACGTGCCTGCCGCGTGTCGCCGGGCGTTCCGGCCTTGGGAGTACCTCCGATGCCGCGCATTGAGAGCAGTCGTCATATCCGCGAAAGCGGAGTGCCGTTGGGCCAAATATGTAATAGTCCCATGCTTGATGAATTATGATCCAATTCAGATGTAATTGATCGAAACTATATTTGATTCCCCAAATAAGTCGGCATTCTTCCACTGATGAGTCGCGGCGATGATCTGGCCGGGACCTGAGGGGTGGGGGAAGCAGCATGACGATCAGGATCAGCCGCGCGGACTATCTGCGGTCGCACCCCAATGCTTCCGCATGGGCCGAGCTCGCGGAGGCGACCAACGCGCAGATGCGGATCACCCCGGGTCCGATCGAGCTGGAAGAGGGCAGCTTCAAGGGCAAGCGCGCGCTCATTCTCGGCGCCGGCGTCGCCGGGCTGACCACGGCCTATGAGCTGCTGTTCCACAAGACCGGCATGGAAGTCACGATCCTCGAGGCGCAGAGCCGCACCGGCGGGCGGTGCCTGTCGCTGCGCACCGGCGACACGCTGACCGAGGACAAGGACGATGCGCTGTTCGGGTCGGAGCCGGGCGAGGCCCAGGTGGTCCGCTTCGAATGGCCGGTCGGCGATTCCGAGCCCTATCTGAACGCGGGGCCCGGGCGCATTCCCTCGGCGCACAAGCGGCTGCTCAACTATCTTCGCGAATTCGGGGTCGCGGTCGAAGTCTATGTGATGAACTCGATGTCGAACCTCGTCCATATGGACACCGGGCCGCTCAAGGGTAAGCCCCGGGTCTATCGGCAGATCGACCATAATCTGCGCGGCTGGATCGCGCAGCTGGTGCACGAGCATGCGGCAGAGCTGATCGACGCGCCCAGCCTGGCGATCCCAAAGAACCAGCAAAAGTCGCTGGCCGAGAAGCTCCAGTCGCTGATGGTGAGCTTCGGCGAGCTGGACGACGAGGGCCGCTACGCGCCCACCGCCGGGAATGCGGGTTTCGAGAATGCGATCTCGCGTGCCGGGTTCGACGTGCTGCCCGGCGTGGCGGTGGGCGAGATCGCCGAGGCGATCAAGCTCCAGGACCTGCTGGCGTCGGAATATTGGGCGCAGACCCGCTTCTACCAGCCGGTCGATTTCCTCTGGCAGCAGACGATCTTCCAGCCGGTCGGCGGCATGGACCAGGTCCAGCGCGCCTTTGCCCGCCAGGTGGCGACGCTGGGCGGGATGATCCACCTCAACAGCCCGGTGACCTCGATCGACTGGGATGCGAAGAAGCGCGAGTTCGTCGTCCAGGTCGCCAGGATCGGCAGCAAGGAGACGACCGAGTATCGCGCCGACTATTGCTTCTCGAACATCGCGATGCCATTCCTCGAGAAGCTGCTGTCCAAGGAATTGCAGGGCGGCGGCGACAAGGGTGGCTTCGCGCTCCCGTTCAAGAAGGGGCTCAAGGCGGTCTATGCCGCGCAGGCCCGGCCCCGCATCAATGCTGAGGGCAAATATCAGGACAAGTTCCTCGCCGTGACCACGAAGGTCGGCTGGCAGGGCGACCGCACGCTCTGGCAGGGCAAGCTGATCACCCATGACCATGAGGACGACCTCAAGCTCAACACGCTGGTCGCGCCGGACAGCGAGGAGGGCGTCGTCCCGATCTTCGGCGGGATCAGCTGGACCTCGCACCCCATCGTCCAGATCTGGTATCCCTCGACCGGCTATCACGACCGCAAGGGCGTGCTGACCGGTGCGTATAATTTCAGCCAGACCGCCTATGAGTGGGGCAACAAGCCGGTAAGCGAGCGGCTCGACCTGGCGCGCGAGGGTGCGCGGCAATTCGGCAAGCGCTTCGGCAACGGGCTGCACGACGGGCTCGCGATCGCGTGGCAGAACATGCCCTACATCAAGGGCGGCTGGGCCTATTGGCAGTCCGTCGGCAAGGATGCCGTGAAGCATTTCAACATCCTGAGCCAGGGCACCGGCGTCCACGACGCCAAGGGCAAGCTGTCCGATCCGGTGTTCTTCGTGATCGGCGACCAGCTGTCGTCGCTGCCTGGCTGGCAGGAGGGTGCGATCGCCGCGGCGCTCAACGCCCTGACCCGCATGGCCCGGCCGGACCTCGAGATCCCGTATCTCGAGAAGCTGCCCGACACCAGGCTGCTGGTCGAAGGCGTCTAAACGATCCGATACGGTTCGATGCGCTTGCGGCGCGGGAGTGCAGCGATCAGGGTCTGCGCGACCGGCATGGGAGCAGCGGAATGACCGAAATCGGGGATGTGGTGCACGATCTGCGGGTGCAGCTGCGCCAGCTGGACGGAGAGATCGCCACGCGCGTGAACGAGGTCCGCCAGGGCCTGCTGGTCCAGCGCGAGCTCGACGCCCTGATCGAGCGCCGCAATAGCGCCTATCAGCGGCTCATCACGATCCAGAGCGCCATGGGCGTGCCCGTGACCCACATGATCAATGACCTCAGCGAGTTCGGCGGTACGCGCTAGGCCGCTGCGCTGGCCCCGCCCTGCGGGCTGATCGCCAGCACGCGTGCTTCCTGCACAGGCAGCGGGCGGCCGAAATAATAGCCCTGCACCTTGGTGCAGCCGAGCTGCTGGACCATGTGGTGCTCCTCCTCGGTCTCGACGCCCTCGGCCGTGGTGGCCATGCCCAGGCTGTCGGCGAGCGCCACCACCGCGCGGATGATCGCGATCGCCTCCTTGGTGCCCTTGGACGCGCCCTGCACGAAGCTGCGGTCGATCTTGATCGAGCTGAACCTGGTGTGCGCCAGATAGCCGAGCGAGGAATAGCCGGTGCCGAAATCGTCCAGGCTCAGCCGCACGCCCAGCTCCAGCACCTTCTCCAGCACATGGATCGCCTGGGTGCCCTCGCGCATGAACACGCTCTCGGTCACTTCCAGCTCGAGCCGCTCGGCCGGCAGGCCCGACTGGGCGAGCGCCTGCGCCACCATCGTCGCGAAGCTCGGCGAATGGAGCTGCTCGGGGCTGACGTTCACCGCCACGCGCACGCTCGAATCCCACTGCGCCGCCTCGTCGCAGGCGGTGCGCAGCACCCATTCGCCGATCTGCGGGATCAGCCGGGCATCCTCGGCCAGCGGCACGAACTTGGCGGGGGAGACCACGCCGAACTCGGGATGCGTCCAGCGCAGCAGCGCCTCGAAGCCCATCAGCCCGCCGGTCGCGGCGTTCACCACCGGCTGGTAGTTGAGGTGCATCTCGCCATTCTCGACCGCGCCGCGCAGCGCGATCTCGAGCACGCGGCGCTCCTCGGCGGCCATGTGGAGCTGCGGCTCGTAGCAATGGAAGGCGCCGCCGCCGGTATCCTTGGAGCGATAGAGCGCCAGGTCGGCCGAGCGGATCAGCATCTCGGCGGTACGGCCGTCGCGCGGGCCGACGGCAAGGCCCACCGAGGCGCCGATGAACAGCGTGTTCTGGTCGATCTCATAGGGGCGCGAGACCGTGTCGATGATCGCCTGGGCCAGCCGCTCGATGCCGGCGGTGTCGGTCGCGTCGCGCACCACCACCGCGAACTCGTCGCCGCCCAGCCGCCCGACCATCTCGTTCTCGCTCATCAGATGCTTGAGCCGCTCGGAGACGCGCATCAGCAGCCGGTCGCCCACCGGATGGCCCAGCGTGTCGTTCACTGCCTTGAAGCGATCGAGGTCGATCATCATGAAGGCGCAGCGCGAGCCCCATTTCTCTGCTTCGCCCATCGCCCGGGCCAGCGTCTCGTTGAGCAGCAGGCGGTTGGGCAGGCCGGTCAGCGTGTCGAAGCGCGCCATCTTGCTGATCTGGTCGGCCGACTTGCGCGCCTCGGTCACGTCCGAGCCGACGCCGCGAAAGCCGATGAACGCGTTCGCATCGTCATAGCGCGGGCTCGCCGACATCTCCCACCAGCGCTCCTCGCCATGGACGAGCACGGGAAGCAGAAGGTCGTGGAACGGCTCGCGCGTCTTCAGCTTCTCGGCCAGCTCGCGCAGCCCGGCGGCGAAATTGCCGTCTTCCCAGGTCGGCCCGGCCAGCACCTGGAGGAAGGGCATGCCGTTGATCGCCTTGGGATCGAGGCCCAGCGACTTGGAAAAGCGCGGATTGGCGCGGGCCACGCGGCGCTGCGCGTCGATTTCCCACAGCCAGTCGGCTTCCCCGTCACGCTCGCCTTCGCGCAGGAGCAGGCTCAAAGTCTCGTCGCGCTCGGCGATGGCGATCTCGCCGGCGCGGATCACCACCAGCGCCTTGCCGCGGGCGAAGGTCGCCATGGCGAGCAGCACGGTAAAGATCGCGGAGGCGGCCGCCAGCATCGGCGAGGCGATCAGCGACAAGGTCACCACCAGCGCGCCGCCGACGATCGAGACGAAAATGATGGTGGCGAGCGGCAGCGCGGCCATCGCCACGGCGCTCGCGGTCATCAGCAGCGACAGGACGATCCACAGGCCGAGCGCGGCATTGGCATCGACCGCATGGCCGAAGGCGAGCGGCGCGATCGACCAGACCGCGCCCAGTGCGATACCGTCGAGCACCGTGTCGCGCACGTCGCTCAGCGGGGCGGTCACTGCCTCGCGGTGACGCCTGGCGAGCCGGCGAAAGGCGACGGCGGCGCCGACCGCGGCGACGATCGCGCTCCAGCTCGCAAGCTGCCACAGCGGCACCAGCGGCGCGAGGATCATCGTGACGAGCGAGGCGCCGATCACATTGGCGGCGAGCATGAACAGCGCCAGCTGGCTGCCGGCATGGAGCTGGGCAGCACGGATCGGCCCCCAGTCGGTGGTGTCCGCCGGGTCGTACAGGCCCAGAAGCGCACGCGCATCGATGCGCGGCCGGGCGAATTGCGAGGTCGTCTGGCTGTTCACCCGGAGAATGTAGCCCAGCGCTGGTTAGCGAGTGGTTAGGCCGGGGAGGGCGGAATGCGGATTTTTCCGCGCAGATCGCTGCCAAACCCCGTCATGCTGAACTCGTTTCGGCATCCAAGGTGCGGCAGGCCGTATCGCTTGATTGGGTAGGGCACAGCCAAAGCTTGGCCCGTGAAACACGTTGACGTTTACCCCCGCTGGAACACGGCTCTCTGCCCGTCATCCCCGCGAAGGCGGGGATCCAGGGTCACGAAGGGCGTTGCTCCGCCACTCTGGATCCCCGCCTTCGCGGGGATGACGGAAAGAGGAGGGCACCCCTCTGTCTCCCCTCCCTGGAAGGGAGGGGCTGGGGGTGGGTATTTGACCGCGCGACGGTGAGTCTATGCGGTCGGTGACAGTATCGCCCGGACCCGACCCACCCCGACCCCTCCCTTACAGGGAGGGGAGAATTATCTTCCAGGAGGGGAGCAACCTCACTCACCCCGCGATCCAGTTCCCATGGAACCCCGGCGGCACGCGGTGCGGCAGCCGCACGCTCGCCACCGGTTCGCCGTCGAAGTCGCGCGCGTCGAGGATCACCAGGTCGGTGGTCTCGTGCGGCAGGTCGATCACCAGCCCGATCAGCCAGCCCTCGTCCTCGCCGGCATCGGGCGCGGCCGGGACGAAGACGAACTCGCCCGGATGCCGGCCCGCGCCGAACTCGTGCACCTGGCGCGTTCCCGCCTCCAGGTCATGCTTGTAGAGCCGCGTGCCCGCGATCGCGAACCGGTCCTCTGCCAGCGCCATCGTATAGGCATAGCGATAGGGCTGGCCGAAGCGCCGCTCGTCCGGCCGCGGGAACTCCTGGGGCGACGCATCGAGCATGTGCCGCTCCGCGGTGCCCGCCACCGGATCGAGGATGAAGCGCTCCAGCCCGCGCGGATTCTGGTCGGGCCCGCCGGGCTCGCCGGCGAACATGCTGTCATAGGTCACCGCGTCGAGCACCACCCGGCCATCGGGCTGGTCATAGGCGTTGGCGGTGTGGAAGATGTAGCAGCGCTCGATCTCGATCCAGATCGTATCCTCGCCGCGGCCGTCGCGGGCGAGCAGGCCGATCCGGGCGCGATGCTCGGGGTTCCAGCGATAGGGATAGCGAGTGCCGCGCATCGCCTCGGCCAGCGAGAAAGTCACCGGCAGGTCCATCACCACCGCATAGCGCGCGGTGAAGGCGCAGTCGTGGATCGAGGGGCCGTGCTCCACGGCGATCGGCTCCTCGCGCACCACCTTGCCCTCGGGCGAGATCACGACGTGATGGACCAGGTTCGGCGCCATCGCGGCATAGGTGATCGCATGCTGTTCGCCGGTCCGCGGATCGCGGTGGGGATGCGCGGTGAAGGTGCCGGCCAGCGTGCCGCCGAAATCGCTATAGGCCTGCTTCTCCATGTCGCGCGACAGCGTCACCGGCGTGCTGCCGGCCTCGACCAGCGCGAGGATGTCGCCGGCGATCTCCAGCACATTGGTGTTCACCGTGTCGAAGCCGCCATGGCGCGGGCCGGGGGCGGGGGCCTCGCCCAGTGCCGCGGCGGCAGGGGTCGAGCGGATCCAGCGGTTGCGGTACCAGCTCGCCTTGCCGTCCCGGATCGCCAGGCCGTGGACCATGCCGTCGCCGATGAACCAGTGATAGCCCTTCGGATCGGGCTTCACCGGATTGGGGCCGATGCGCATATATTGCCCGTTCAGCGCCGGCGGTATCGTGCCGGTGGCGGGAAGGTCGGTTAGGGTCAGCTCCGCGCGCATCGGCGTGTGGATGCCGGTGAGGAAGGGGTGGTCGGTCGTGTCGTCGAGCAATTCGGTCGCGCTTGCCATTGCCGCCTCCTGGCTTATGTTTACAGCGTTCACATAACGGGCGATGATAACAGTGTCAACATCCGAGGCCGGCAAGGCCTATCATCATGGCGATCTGCGCGCGGCGGCGATCGAGGCCGGGCTCAAGCTGCTCGAGACGCGCACCGCCGACGATCTCGGCCTGCGCGAGATCGCGCGCACCGTCGGCGTCAGCGCGACGGCGCTCTACCGGCACTTCCCCGACAAGAAGGCGCTGATGACTGCGCTGGCCGGGGAGGGGCTGCGGCGCCTGTCCGACGCGCAGCACGAAGCGGCCGAGCGTGCCGGCGGCGGCAAGGCGGGCTTCGCGGCGACCGGCGCGGCCTATGTCCGCTTCGCGCTCGCCAATCCGGCGCTGTTCCGGCTGATCTTCGCCAATCCGGAGATGGATTCCTCGGCGCTGTCGCACGAGGATGGCGCGATGGCCTTCCTCAAGGAAAATGCCCGCGCCGCGGCGGCCGAGCATGGCGGCGACGCCGAGGTGATCGTCTTCCACGCCTGGTCCTGCGCCCACGGCCTGGCAATGCTGATGCTCGACGGGCAGATCCCCGCGGACGACGCGATCATCGACCGGGTGGTGGGCGGGAAGTGGTGACTTCCCCTTCTTATTCCCCTCCCTGCAAGGGAGGGGCTAGGGGTGGGTGGAGGCTTGGCGATACGACCACCGATCGCCTGATCTCGTCGTATCGCGTACATCGACCCACCCCAGCCCCTCCCTTGCAGGGAGGGGAGATGCATCTTGCAATGTAGGATTTTGCCTGTTTGCCTGACGCAGCCGGGCCCTGGCTCCGGCCGCTCTTTCACGCTGTTGGAAAAATAGGATCACGCCCGCGCAAGGATATTGCGAGATGCGCGGCGTTTCCGGGAAAAGAGGGAAAATAAGCCCCGCAAAAACCGGCTTTTGCCGTGTACTTCGTGGACTTAGGCGAGTCGGCTGCGGCGCCCGCATAGAAAAGGCCGGAAGTTCCCCGGCGAAGGCCGGGGCCCAGTCGCGGCGAACGCGGAGAGGCGGGTAAACCTCTCCTGCGACATCGCAACTGGCCCCGGCCTTCGCCGGGGAACAGTGTTTCGATGGATAGAAGTGGGCGAGCCCTTACGCGGCGAGCGCGTAGGGCTTGATCTCGCCGTTCAGGTAGAGGTTCCGTGCCTTGGCACGCGAAAGCTTGCCCGAGCTGGTGCGCGGCAGGGTGCGCGGCGGGACCAGCTCGATCACGCAGTTCATGCCGGTCACTGAGCGGACGCGCTCGCGAATCTCGTCGCGCAGGCGCAGGCGCTCGGCCTCGTCCGAAGTGCGGCACTGGACCAGCACCGCCGGCGTTTCCTCGCCGCCGGGCGTGGTGATCGCGAAGGCGGCAACGTCGCCCTGCTTGAACGCCGGCAGCTGCTCCACGGCCCATTCGATGTCCTGGGGCCAGTGGTTCTTGCCGTTGATGATGATCATGTCCTTGGCGCGGCCGACGATGTAGATATAGCCGTCGCTCATGTAGCCCATGTCGCCGGTGTCGAGCCAACCGTCCTTCAGGCAGGCGTCGGTCGATTCCTGGTCGCGGAAATAGCCGACCATGACCGACGGGCCCTTGCACCAGACCTTGCCGATCGCCTTTTCGGGAAGCGGCGTGCCGTCTTCCTCGCGGATCTCGATCGTCATGTCGCGCGCAGGAACGCCGCAATTGACGATCGCGCGGAAGCGCTGCGGGCGGTCGCCGCGCGCGACTTCGCCGCCCGAGAGCTGGGTCTCCTCGACCAGCTCGACCACGATGCCTTCGCCCGGCGGCATGATCGAGACGGCAAGCGTCGCCTCGGCCAGGCCATAGCTCGGCAGGAAGGCGGAGGCCTTGAAGCCCGCATCGGCGAAGGCGTCGACGAACGACTGCATCACGTCCGGACGGATCATGTCGGCGCCGTTGCCGGCGACGCGCCAGCGGCTCAGGTCGAAGCGGTCGCTGGCCTTGGTCTGGCTCGACATGCGGCGGGCGCAGATGTCGTAGCCGAAGGTCGGCGAATAGCTGAGCGTGTTGCCCTGGTTGCGGCTGATCAGGTCGAGCCAGGCGAGCGGGCGCCGGGCGAAGTCCTCGGTCTTCAGGTAATCGGTCGACACCTGGTTGGCGACGACCGAGAGGAAGCAGCCGACCAAGCCCATGTCGTGGTACCAGGGTAGCCACGAGACGCAGCGGTCGCCCGTGGTCACGTTCATGCCGTGGCTGTGCGCGGCCAGGTTGTTGAGCAGCGCGTGGTGGGTGATCACCACGCCGTGCGGGAAGCGCGTCGAGCCGCTCGAATATTGCAGATAGGCGATGTCCTCGCCCTTCGATTCGGGCAGCGCCGTCGGCGTTGCGTCGCGCTGGCCGAACTCGGCCCAGTCCACGCCCGGCACGTCGCGGCCGCGCGCGGCTTCGGCGCACATCGCGCCGATCTCGGGCGGGTAGAACAGCATGCTCGGGTCGCAGCTCTGCAGCTGGACGGTCAGCTGGTCGATATACGACTGGGCGCCGCCGAAACTGGTCGGCAGCGGCAGCGGCACCGGCCAGGCGCCGGCATAGACGCAGCCGAAGAAGAGCGAGGCGAACTCGGTGCCCGTCTCCGCGATCAGCGCGATGCGATCGCCGGGCTTCACGCCGGCGGCGACCAGGCGATAGGCCTGGTTCAGCGCGTCGGTACGCAGCTCCGCAAAGGGATAGGGGCGCACGAGGTTGCCGCGCGCATCGTGGAAGTTGAGCCCGCGTATGCCCTGGGCGGCATAGTCGAGCGCATCGCCCAGCGTTTCGAAGTCCGCGAGGCGACGCGGCAGGCTGTCATCGGTCGGCGTGGGCGCGAGCGTTCCCGCTTCCCTTTCAGCCTCTAGCGATCCCGTAACGTCCAATACCATTCTTTATTCCGTGCCCCTGCGTGGTAGCCAACGTCGTGCCCCCACGACGAATTTTTTGAGGCTAGCCTCTGCTACGCACTGTCGTTCAAAATCGGTTGCCACTGTGGCACAATCATGGCGCATGCCTGTCCCGAGACGCCCCCTGCCACCGCTGAATAGCGCCGATCTGGAGCGTTTCGCGCTCCGCTATGTCGAACGTTACGCTACGACAAGGGCCAAACTTGTCGCCTATCTGTCCCGAAAATTGCGGGAGCGGGGCTGGGACGGCGAAAAATCGCCTGATCCCGAAGGCTTGGCGGAGCGGATGGCCGGGCTCGGCTATGTCAACGACCGGCTCTATGCCGAATCCAAGGCCGGGGCGATGGCGCGCCGCGGCCTGGGCGCCCGCCGGGTCCGCGAGGCGTTGCGCTTCGCCGGGGTCGAGGAGGAGGACGCCGCGGCGCTGGCGCCCTCGATCGAGGCGGAGGAAGTGACCAGTGCGATCGCCTTCGCGAAGCGCAAGCGGATCGGTCCCTTTGGCCGGGAGGTGGCGGAGCGGCCGCTCCAGGAGAAGCAGATGGTGGCGATGATCCGCGCAGGCCATGCGCCGGGACTGGCCCGTGCGATCGTCCGGATGGCGCCGGGGGATGACCCGGAAGCCATATTGGGACCCGGTTGAAACGAGCCGGTCACAAAGGCAATTCCATATGGAAAATACTATGTTAAGATGACCCTCCGGGGGAACAGAAAATGCGTGCTGACCAACAGGTGGCGCAGAACGACTATACAGACACGCCGAACTTGGACGGGGGGATTGGCGAGGACCGGACGGACGAAGGTCAGGTCTTTGCCGGTGTCGTGAAATGGTTCGATGTAACGCGTGGCTTTGGCTTTCTCGTCGCTGACGACGTCGCCGTGGGCGACATTCTCATTCACTTCACCGTGTTGCAGGAACATGGCCGCCGCTCGCTGCCCGAGGGGGCTCGGGTGGAGTGCACCGCCGTCAAGCGGCAGCGGGGCCTGCAGGCGAAGGAGATTCTCTCGATCGACCTCAGTGAGGCGGTCGAGGCGCCGAAGCGCCCGGCCGACCGGGTCGACCGGCTGCGGATGATCGATTCGGCTGGTCCGTTCGAGCCGGTGTCGGTGAAATGGTTCAATCGGCTGAAGGGATACGGATTCCTCGTGCGCGAGTCCGACTCGGCCGATATATTCGTCCATATGGAGACCTTGCGCCGCGCCGAGATCGAGGAGGTCGAGCCCGGCCAGCCGCTCGTCGCGCGCATCGTCGATGGCGAAAAAGGGCCGCTCGCGGTGGCGGTCGAAAGGACCAGCTGAGACAATGAAGTTCGTGCGTGGGTTGGGAGTGGCGCTTGCCGCTGCGGTGTTGCTCGTCCCCGGCGCGGCGCTGGTCGCCGCGGAATCCGTCCCCGTGGCGGCGCAGGCGGTGAAGAAGACCGAAGTCACGGTCGAGAGCGCCAATGGCCCACATGTCTTCCATGTCGAGCTGGCCCGCACCACCGAGGAGCAGGAGCGGGGGCTGATGTTCCGCACCAATATCCCTCAGGACGGTGGCATGCTCTTCACGCCCTATCCGGCGGAGGGCCCGCCGCGCGAGGCGAGCTTCTGGATGAAGAACACGCCCACCGCGCTCGACATCCTGTTCATCCGCGGCGACGGCACGATCGCCCGCATCGGCGAGAATGCGGCGCCCTTCTCGGAGGACACCGTGAAGTCGGGCGAGCCGGTGGAGGCGGTGCTCGAGATCAACGCCGGCGTCTCGGCGAAGCTCGGCATCAAGGCGGGCGACAAGGTGCGCTGGGCGAAGTAGTAAGGATTGCCTCGCCCCGCGCTCCCCGCTAATCGGCGGCCATGGGTCTCAATCTCAATCCCTTCACCTGGTGGAACGGCGCCACCTTCGGCACCTGGATGGGCCTGCGCGGCAAGACGCGCGTGGGCGAGGACGATCTGGGCAACGTCTATTATGAGGGCGGCCATGACCCCAACGGCATTCCGCGCCGCTGGGTGATCTACAGCGGCTCGAACGATGCGAGCCGCGTGCCGCCCGAATGGTTCAGCTGGCTGCACCACCAGATCGATTCGGCGCCCGACCAGGCGCTGCCGGCGCCCAAGTCCTGGGAGATTCCGGCCGAGGCGAACCTCACCGGCTCGCAGCTCGCCTATCGCCCGAGCGGCGCGCTGGAGAAGGGCGGGCACCGCGCCCGCGCCACCGGCGACTATGAGGCCTGGACCCCCGGCGCATGACCGCACGCCGCGCCGGAGCCGCCGCGGCCGGGCTGTTGCTCGCGCTCGGCGCATGCTCGGGCGGCGGTAGCGGACCGACGAACAACACGGCTTCGGACGAGATCGTCACCACCGGCGACTCGGGCGGCCAGGCGGCCGACGTGATCACCGTCGACCGCGACGGCAAGGCGATCGAGGATGCTTCGGCGACGCCGATGAACGAGCGCGTCGCGGTGCTCGGCATCCTCAACAAGCGCAATGGCGAAGCCCGCGAGTTCAAGATGAAGCCGGGCCAGGCGGTGCGAATCGGCGACGTGATCGTCCGCCTCAAGGCCTGCGACAAGACCGCGCCCTGGGAAGCGGACCAGTTGACCGGCGCCTTCGTCCAGGTCGATGTGCTCGAAGTCGACAAGAAGTGGCACCGCGTCCATTCGGGCTGGCTGTTCGCGGAGCGCCCGGCGCTCAACGTCGTCCAGCACCCGATCTACGACGTCTGGCCCAAGAGCTGCGCGATGACCTTCCGCGACAGTGGCCCGGACACGGTGCCGGCGCCTGCTGCGGGCGGCTCGGGATCGGGCAATGCGTCGAGCGCGAAGAAGTCGCCGTCGACCGAAGGCGCGCCGGTCGCGAGCCCGGCCGCCGAATCGCCGAGCGCCCCGGCGAGTAACGCGACATAGTCGTCCCGAGGGATCTCGATCGCGCCGAGCGTCGAGAGATGCTCGGTGATGAACTGGCAATCCAACAGCGTGAACCCGCCGGCCTGCAGCCGTGCGACGAGGTGTGCGAAGGCGACCTTGGACGCGTTGGGCACGCGGGTGACCATAGATTCGCCGAAAAAGGCACGGCCGAGCGCCAGGCCGTATAGCCCGCCGGCAAGCGTCTCGCCGTCCCAGCATTCCACCGAATGGGCGAAGCCGCGGCGGTGCAGCTCGAGGAAGACCCGCTCGATCGGGCCATTGATCCAGGTATCCGGCCGGTCGGCGGCGCTTTCGGCGCAGAGCTGGATGATCCGCTCGAACGCGGCATCGACGGTCAGGCGGAAACGGCCCGACTGGATGACCTTCCTCAGCGAGCGCGAAAGGTGGAAGCCGCCCAGTGGCAGCACGCCGCGCAGCTTGGGCTCGACCCAATAGACGCTGGCCGCTGTGCGGTGATCGGCCATGGGGAAGACGCCCATGGCATAGGCGCGCAGCACCAGGTCGGGATCGAGTTCCTGCTGGGGCGGCTGGGCGCGGCTCAACGTTTCTTGCCCGCCAGCCGGCGCTCGATCGCCTGCCACAGCTCGGCAAAGGCCTGGGCGCCGGGGCTGCGCGGCGCGAAGCTGCCGACGGCGGCGCGATGGACGCTCATCGATTCGACGATGCTCGCCATCGGGATCACCGGCCAGTCGGGATGCGCGGCCACCGCTTCGGCATGGAGCTTGCGGCGGCGGTCGACCATCGAGTGGACCGGCAGCAACGACACCTTGCCGCCCTTGCGGGCCAGATGCGCCGAGACTTCCTCGAAGGCACGGGTGGAGAGCGGGGAAGGGATCACCGGCACGACGATCAGGTCGGCGGCACGCATCACCTGCTCGCTGGTCTCGGTCAGGCCCGGCGGGCAATCGAGCAGCATCCGGTCATAGGCCTTGTCGAGCTCGCCGAGCAGCTTGGCCAGCCGCTTCTTCTTGTCGAGCTCGTGGAAGGTGAGGTCGAGGCCGCGCAGCGAGGTGTCGGCGCCGATCAGGTCGAGCCGGTCGACCGCGGTGTGCTGGACCAGCCGGGTGGGGGCGACGTCCTTGGTGAAGATCGCCTGGGCCTGGTCGCGGGTCTTGCCCTGTGGCTCGATCAGGAAGGTGGAGGCGGCCTGGGGATCGAGGTCCCAGAGCAGGGTGCGGCGCGAGGAAAGCGTGGCGGAGGCCCAGGCCAGGTTGACCGCCATGGTCGTCTTACCGACGCCGCCCTTCAGGCTGTAGATCGCGACCGTTGCCACCTGGATTCGCTCCCTTCCGCTTCAAGCTCGCATGAAAAAGGGCCGGCGGGAATGCCCGCCGGCCCCTGATGGAATTCTCGATGCAGCGATCAGCCGTGGCAGGCGCGCGAGCCCTTGCCCGGAACTTCGATCGTGGCGTTCTTGGCGGTGCCGGTGACCTTGAAGCCGCCCTCGGCGACGAAGGGCTGACCGGCTTCCGGCGCCTTGAGCATGGTGCCCGGGCCGTCCTTGGTTTCCTTGATCAGGACCTGCTTGGCGCCCTTGTAGAAGTCGGCGAACACGACGCTGTTGTCCTTGCAGCGCATCGAGACCGAGGTTTCGATCGACGGCGGCAGCTCGACCTTCGGGGCGTTCTTCAGCGCTTCGGCCTGGGGATCGGGCGCGGTGCCCGACACTTCCTCAGGCTTGTTCTCACAGGCCGCGAGCGAAAGGAGCACGGCGGCGGCGGCAAAAATGGGGGCTTTGTTCATAGCGGGCGGGAGCTTTCGTTCACCAAGAAAGAATCGTCAAGCGATTCGTGTTATAGAGTTACATTACGATTGTGCGGCGCAGCATGATATCCGTAATGTTGCGATCCGATGACAGACACCGATGTCATTCATGGAATTCGCTCATTTCTGGAATACGTCCAAAAGCGATCTTTGTGCCTACCCGGTCGATTCTGCCGCCGTGCAGCGGCCCGACTGACACGGCATTGCGCCCGAACTTCTGGTTAATGCGGTCCATCGCGCGGCTGAGCGAGAGCGTCCGGGTCTCGCGGGCGAGCGGATCGTCGGGATCGAGCGCCGAGAACAGCGAGCCTTGCTCGCCCTCCACCGCCTCGATCTCGCACAGAGTGACCCCGACCATGCGCAGGCGGAACCCGCCAGGTCGGCGGCGCCCCGCTTCGGCCAGGCGGGGGAAGAGCTGGTCGAGCGCATGGAGCACGACGAAGCTGTCCTGCGTGCCCGGCAGCCGGATCGAGGCGCGCCAGTTGGACTTGTCGTCCTCGAACTTGCCGTGGAGCACCAGCAGCCGGGCGCGATAGCCCTTGCGGCGCAACCGACTGGCTGCCTTGAGCGCGAGGCGGCGCGCGGTGAGGCGGGTGGGCTCGAGCCCGCGCTTCTGCGGCGAGAGGACATGGCTGTGCCCGATCGTGCGGCTCTGGGCGGGCTTGTCGGGCAGCTCGACGCCGTGGAGCAGATACCAGAGCCGGTCGCCATTCACCCCGCCCCAGGCATTGCCGGCATCGCGCGGCCTGCGCGCGCAATATTGTCGGATGTCGAGGATCCCGTCCTGCGCGAGGCGCTTCTCCATCTTGGCGCCGATCCCAGCGATGTCGCGCAGACGCAGTGGATACAGACATTCAGGAAGGTTGCGCGCGCTGAGCACGACGAGCCCGTCGGGCTTCTGCATGTCCGAGGCGAGCTTGGCGAGGAGACGGTTGGGCGCGATGCCAACCGAACTGGTCAAACAGACGCCGACATTTGCACGGATGCCCGCCTTGATCCGGTGGGCGAGGGCGATCGCGGCCCGTTCGTCATTCTCATTGTCGAGCAGCCGGCAGGCGACTTCGTCGATCGAGCAGACATGGGTGACCGGAACATGCTTCCAGATCTCGGCCAGGATCGCTTCGTGGAACTCGACATATTTCTCGTGCCGGGCCGGGGTGATCAGCAGGTCGCGGCACAGCTGCTTGGCCTCCCAGACCGGCGTGCCGGTGGAGATGCCGTATCTCTTGGCCTCTACCGAGGCGGCGATGGCGACGGTGGTGTCGCTGTCGACCGGCGCGACGATCACCGGGCGCCCGCGCAGGGCCGGGTTCAGCTGCTGCTCGACACTGGCGAAATAGGAGTTGAGATCGAGGTACAGCCAGCGCAGCGGCCGGGGCGGAAAGGCGAGGATCGGGGCTGGAAGTTCACTAAGTTCACGACATCCACGCGCGAGGCCTTCCGCGCTGGTCCCCGGACGCGGCGAGGCGTCCCCGGCTGGACGGGGCGGCTCTGGATCGAAGGGAGTCGGATCGGCCATGAATGGAACAATACAGGAACATTATCTTGTAGGACAGCCGTAATGGGCCGGGAAATTTGCTTGCGGCTTGACCGTTGCAGCTCGGACCGCGCAGGGTCGATGCAGGAGGGATGGTCAATGCGCGCACTTGCCATTGCCGCGTTGCTCATGCTCGCGGCTTGCGGATCGGACGAGAAGGCCGAGGAGCCGGTCGCCAGGCCGAGTCCCAGGGGACCGCATCTGGGCGAGGTGCCGCTCGACAAGCCGCTGCGCGCCACCGACAACGCGCTGACCTGGTCGCTGGAGGTTGCGCCCGGTTCGATCACGCTCACGCGTTTTGCCGGGCGCGGTGCCGAGGGCAGCGTCACCCAATTCTATCCGGTGTCGCCCCAGGTCGATGCCGACAAGGCGGTGTGGAACACCAAGGACGTGGCCGGGGAGCCGGTGACGATCACCTTTACCAATGTCCATTGCACCGAGAGCGGCGATCCTGCGATCGAACGGCCGCTGACTGCGGATATGCGAATCGGTGAGAGGCAGTTCCATGGCTGTGCCGGGGAACGGCCGGCTGACGGGCTGAACTCGCAGCCTGTAGAGCCGGGAAATGCGGCGGATAATGCTGCGGATGCGGTGTCTAACACCCGCTAGATCGCGTCCCGCTGGAGCGGCTCATTCGAGCAGGCTGCGCAGCGCCTCCCATTGCGGCAGCTTCCTCTCGAAGCCGATTGTGTGGAGCGGGCTCGAGGAAGGCAGGGCGATGATCGCGTATCGGTCGGCAGCTTCGCCCAGCTGTTTCGTGCCGGTGCGGAAAGCGGTGCCGCCGTTGAACGCGATGGCGCGGAGATCGGGGAGGGTGGCGGCGAGCGCGGCGATGTCATGCCTCTCGACGTCGCGCAGCGCGGCGTCGGTGCTGCCGGTGCGGTGGGCGCTGGCGACGACGTCCCATAGCCCGACATGCGCGTCGCGCAGCGCGGCGAGACGGTCGGGATAGTCGAGGGTGGTCAGGTCGCGCCCTGCAGCGGGGGAGATCAGCCGCCAGAACTGGTTCTGCGGATGGGCATAGTAACGCTGCTCGGCGAGCGAGCGTTCGCCGGGGAGCGAGCCGAGGACGAGGAGGCGGGTGCGCGCATCGACGACGGGCGGGAAACTATGCTTGCGGTCGGTCACGCGGTGAGAATGTCGGTCAGCGCGAAATCGTCGCCCTTGCAGAGCAGGGGCTCGCTGGTCGCTTTGGCCAGGGCATAGGCGAAGCAATCGCCAAAGTTGAGGCGGGCGCGATGGCCGGAGCCTTGGCCATATTTGCGATAGGCTTGCTCGCCGAGCTTGGCCTGCTCCGCAGTGACAGGAGCGATCTCGATTGGAGCCAAGGCGAGCAGGGCATCGAGCTTGGCGCGGAGGATCGGATCGGCGCGGCGGGTGATGACCACGGTCAATTCGATCCAATTGCCTGCCGAAATGCGGCGGATGAAGTCGGACCGCAATTTGAGCGCGATCTCGGCCTGATCCGGCTCGTCCAGCAGGATCGCCATGATCGCCGACGTATCGACGATCACTTGGGGAGCCCATCCTCGTCGTAGATCTCGTCCATGATCTCCTTCGAGGTCTTGCCATGCCAGTCGGCCGGCATCGCCGCGCGGAACTCGCGACTGATCTCCTTGACCTTGGCGAGATAGCCCCGGGTCTCCTCCTCGCGCCGCTGCAACTCGTGCTCGAGCGCGGCGCGGATTGCCTGGGTGATCGGCTGGCCGGTAGCCTCGGCGAGTTCCCGTGCCAGGCGAATCGTCTCGGCATCCTTGATGTTGAGCTGCGCGCCCATCTTTCTACCTCCGGTGCCGGGCTTTCTACCATGGCTTGCACAGAGGCGAAACGGGTGTAGCTTCACGACATGGCAGACAAGATCACCCGCTATCGCGACTTCTGGCCCTTCTACCTGCGCGAGCATGCGAAGCCGTGGACGCGGGGGATGCACTATGTCGGCACGATCCTGACCCTGTGGTTCCTGCTGCTCGCGCTGGGCGGAGCGGGCTGGTGGTGGTGGCTGGCCATTCCGATTGCCGGCTATGGCTTTGCCTGGGCGGCGCATTTCGGCGTCGAGAAGAACCGGCCGGCGACCTTCACCTATCCGCTCTGGTCGCTGGTCTCCGACTATCGGATGTTCTTCCTGTGGTTCGGCGGCCGGCTCGACGCGCATCTGGCCCGGGCGGGCGTGCCAGCCTAGCCCTCGGCGAGCACCTTGCCGCCCAGCCGCGCCAGCGCGCCGCCCAGCGGGCTGCACGGATAGGGCATCGGCTCGGAGAGGAAGATCAGGTCGGCGGCGCCGTCATGCTCGGAGGCGAGCGCGGCGATCGGCTCGGCGATCTCGAAATGCAGGTCGGTGGAGGGGTGGGCGGCAAGCTCGGCCTGCCAGCGGGCGTGGCGGACGCCGGCGGTCCAGAGCGACACGCCGCGGCCCTCGATCGAGACGAAGCCCAGTTCGCGGGCCTTCTCGGCGGCGCGGAGAAGGCGGCCGCCATCGGCGCAGTCCAGGTCGAGCATGCGGACCGAGCGGTGGCCATGGTTGCGGAATTCGGCGAGTGCCCGGGCGATGCGGGCGTCGCAGGGGCCATGTCGCGATCCTCCGGGCTCGGTCGACAGGCCCGCGCGGCGCAGCAGGCCGCCGAGCGAGAATTGGGTTGCGGTCATTGGTCTTTCTCCTGGGAAACGGGGCGGGTCCTCAGCGACAGGGATCCCGGAATCCGGCGGTGGGATGGGGTGCGGCGCTCCGCGGCAAGCGGACGAGCAGCGCGCAGGCGAGCGCGACGATCGCGGTCATGCATCAGTGCGACAGGATCGAGTGGAGCGGCGCGGTGGCCAGCACCATGCGCGAGCCCGGAAAGGCGCGGCACTCGGACAGGGCGAAGCGGATCGCGGCATCGCGGGAACGGAACAGCCCCTCGAGCATGCCGTCCTGTTCCTGCACGACCCAGTGACCTTCGGTGTCCTGGCCGACGCGCAGGATATGTTCGGAACGCGAAACCATATGCACTCCTCAAGTGAACGGAGCGTCAGATAGGGTGGGGGTGCGTTAAGCTTCGAGACGAATTTCCAGGGCGGGCATAAGCGTTTCGTAAAGGTCGAAAGCGGGACTTCTCGACCAAGTGCCAGCGCTTGCTTGCGGCGGGCGGGAAAGCGCTCCATCTAGGCCGCCATGCATGCGACATCCGACACGCTGGCGCTCATCGGCAACACGCCGCTGGTGCGCCTGAAAGGGCCGAGCGAGGCCACTGGCTGCGACATCTACGGCAAGTGCGAGTTCGCCAATCCCGGCGCCTCGGTGAAGGACCGCGCGGCGCTCTACATCGTCAAGGATGCCGAGGAGCGCGGGGCGATCCAGCCGGGCGGCTGCATCGTCGAGGGCACGGCGGGCAACACCGGCATCGGCCTGGCGCTGGTCGCCAATGCCAAGGGCTATCGCACGATCATCGTGATGCCCGAGACGCAGAGCCGCGAGAAGATGGACACGCTGCGCGCGCTCGGTGCCGAGCTGGTGCTGGTGCCGGCGGCGCCCTATTCGAACCCCGGCCATTTCGTCCACACCTCGCGCCGGATCGCCGAGGAGACGCCCAACGCGATCTGGGCCAACCAGTTCGACAACACCGCCAACCGCAAGGCGCATATCCACGGCACCGCCGAGGAGATCTGGGTGCAGATGGACGGGCGGATCGACGGCTTCACCTGCTCGGCGGGCACCGGTGGCACGATCGCCGGCGTCGGGCTGGGGCTGAAGGCCAAGGACGAGGACGTCGTCATCGCGCTGAGCGACCCGCATGGCGCGGCGCTCTACAGCTATTATGCGTGCGGCGAGCTCAAGTCCGAGGGCAGCTCGGTCGCCGAGGGCATCGGCCAGGGGCGGATCACCGGCAATCTCGAGGGCGCGCCGATCGACACGCAGTTCCGCATCTCCGACGCGGAGGGCATGGAATGGGTCGAGCGTCTGCTCAAGGAAGAGGGGCTGTGCCTGGGTCTCTCCTCGGGCATCAACGTGGCGGGCGCGGTGCGGCTGGCCAGGCAGCTCGGCCCGGGCAAGCGGATCGCGACGATCCTGTGCGACACGGGTTTCCGTTACCTTTCAACGCTCTACAATGCGGAATGGTTAACCGCGAAGGGGTTGCCGGTGCCGGGATGGCTCGCCACTGCGTGAACGATCCATCTTGGCAATGGGTCACTTCGGCGTTACATTTATGCAACAGATATGAGTGTGGGTTCGCCTGATACTGCCCAGACGATGCAGCGCGTACGCGTTGGTCTGACGGGGCTCGCCATGGTGGCGGTGCTGATCGTGCTTGCGAGCGCGGTCTTCACTTCCGCCAATCGCGAACAGGCGGTTTCCGCGATCGGGGCCTCCAACTCGGCCGTGGTGGCGAACATGACCGCGATCGGCAACACGCTGGGCGAGAAGATCAAGGAAGAGCCGCTCGCCGAACTCGGCGCAGCGCCCAGCACCGCCTCCACCGAGAAGACGGACGCCGCCGAGATCGCGCGGCAGCAGGAAGCGCAGCAGAACGGCGAGGCGCGCTGAGCTAGGGCGTGGTTGGGGATTTGGCCCCACCTGGCTCCATCCCACTCTAATCTATCTCTATTTTTCCCCGGCGAAGGCCGGGCCCAGTCTTGAAAGTCACGCGCCTTGGCGCGTCTTCGCCGCGCACCGCTTGGTCTGGGCCCCGGCCTTCGTCGGGGAAAGGATAGGGACGTGGCGCGCTTATCCACAATCTCCTTGCGATCGGGGCGGAAAGCGCCTTGAATCCCACGAAACTCGGTTAATCGGCGCCGGTTTTCCTGCGACTCGCAGGATTTCTGCGGTTCCTTGCAAGTTTGGTCTGGCGGCGCGGATGGAGCTCCCGCGAGACCCTGGTGCGGGAAAGCGGGGAAATTGCGCCACTTGGGCGGTTTTCCCGGGATCCGGCGGGATTTGGCCCCACTTTCAGGAATTACCCCTAGCATTTGCGGGTTTTACGGAGCGACCAACGAGAACAAATGCGAACAAAAGCCGATTCTAAGCAAAACATGGCTTGAAATTGGCACTGAGTGGGGCAAATTCCCGCTCCATCCCCAATTCTCCCGTTGAATCCCCGAGCATTTCTGCTAAAAAGAATGCTTAAGAGGGGGCACGCCCTTTTTCCGTCAGTTCAAGAGCGCCGGAGCGGCCGTGGGGGTTGATTCCGGAGGCGGGGAAGTCGTGTCCATTGGGGTTTTGGCGTGGCGGACAGGGAGCTCTTCGAGGGATTTGCGCTCCAGGCGGTCGACCAGAAGGGTCGCGTCGCCATCCCCGCAGACCTGCGCGCCGCCGCCGAGCGCAATTCCGACATCCGCCAGATCGTCGTGGGCCTGCATCCTTACGACCCGTGCCTGTCGGCGCATGACCTCTCCTGGTCCAAGGAGAAGTATGAGCGCCTCGACCGCAAGGAGCAGCAGGCAGCCGATCGCGGCGAGGACGCCGATCCGCGCGCCAAGCGCCGCGCCTTCGGCCAGGTCGAGAAGGCCCCGTTCGACGATTCCGGCCGTTTCGTGATCCCGCCCTTCTTCCGCATGAAGGCGGGCATCCAGAAATGGGCGCTGTTCTACGGCAGCGGCGAAACCTTCGACATCTGGGCGCCCGAGCGCCTGATGAACGATCCCGACGCGGACCCCACGCTGCGCGAGATCTGCGAATATCTGTGCCAGGCCAAGGGAGTGACGCTGTGAGCTCCCCGACCGAACCGCATATCCCCGTCCTGCTCCACGAAGTGGTCGACGGCCTCGCCCCTGTGCCCGGCGAGCGTCATGTCGACTGCACGTTCGGAGCGGGCGGCTACACGAGCGCCATCCTCGAGCGGGGTGCCGAGGTGGCCGCCTTCGATCGCGACCCCCGTGCGATCGAAGGCGGCCAAACCCTTGTCGCATCCGCCGGTGGCCGGCTGATCCTGATCGAGGCGCCGTTCAGCCAGCTGGAAAGCGAGCTCGAGAGCCGTGGCCTCGTGCCGGTCGACGGCGTGACCATGGACATCGGCGTATCATCGATGCAGCTCGATCAGGCCGAGCGCGGCTTCTCCTTCCAGCAGGAGGGGCCGCTCGACATGCGCATGGCCGGCGAGGGGATGACCGCCGCCGAGTGGCTGAACTCGGCCGACGAAGGCGACATCGCCGACGTGCTGTACCAGTTCGGCGAGGAACCACGCTCGCGCCGCGTGGCGAGTGCGATCGTCCGCGCGCGCCCGCTGACTACCACGACCGAGCTGGCGAACGTCGTCCGCAAGGCGCTGGGCCACAAGCCGCACGACAAGAAGGACCCGTCGACCCGGACCTTCCAGGCGGTGCGCATCTTCATCAACCGCGAGCTCGACGAGTTGGCGGAAGGTCTGGCCGCGGCCGAGCGGGTGCTCAAGCCGGGCGGCCGGCTGGCGGTGGTGACCTTCCACAGCCTGGAAGACCGGCTGGTGAAGCGTTTCCTGCGCGAGCGCAGCGGCAGCGAGCCGGCCGGCTCGCGCCATCGCCCGGCAGTGGCGGCCGCCGCCGCACCCAGTTTCGAACCTCCCGCCAAGGCCGTGAAGCCGAGCGACGAGGAGGTTGCCCGTAATCCGCGTGCCCGTTCGGCGACGCTGCGCGTGGCGCGGCGCACTTCGGCGGCGCCGTGGCGTAGTGAAGGAGTAGCGTAAGATGGCGATTCAGAGCTTCAAGGGACTGGGGTGGCTCCTCTGCGCCGTTGTCGTGGCGCCGGCATGCTACATGGTCAATTCGCACGGCGCGGCCGAACAGGCCAAGCTCAACGCGATGAAGGGCGCGATCCTCCAGGCGCAGAAGGACATCCGTGGGCTGGAGACCGAGTTCCAGACGCGCGCCAACCTGGCCCAGATCGAGCGCTGGAACGGCGACGTGCTGGCGCTTGCCGCGCCGGCCCCGGGGCAGTATCTGGCGAGCGAGACTGCGCTGGCCAGCCTCGACCAGCCCGCGCAGATCCAGAACGCTTCGCTGATCGTTCCGACCGGCGCGCCCGCGGCTCAGACTGCCGCAGCGGTGGCGACGGCATCGGCGGCTCCGGTGCAGTCGGCGCCCGCGCCGGTCCAGCCGGTTCCGGGCAAGAGCGTGGCGCAGCAGGACAGGGAACTTCACGACCTCATGAAGAAGGCTGACAAGCGGGTGGCGATGGCCGACAAGGGTGTGCTCAGCACCTCGACCATCGACGACCTGAAGAAGCTTGCCCAGCGCGAGAAGCTGGCCCTCCGTTGATCGTCGTCGTCGCCCCGCCGGCCCGCAAGGGCCGTACGGGCGATGCCCGGCAGGCGCTTGTCGCCACCGCCCAGGTGCGGCTGATGATCCTGTCGATCCTGTTCGGGTTCGGCATGCTGGTGGTGATCGGCAAGCTGGCGCTGCTCGCCATCTGGGCCGAGCCGGCGACGGCGCGCGACATCGCGACCACGCTGGTGCCGCCGCGCGGCGACATCACCGATCGCCGCGGCGCGCCGCTCGCGCGCTCGATCGACAGCTGGACGATCGCGATCCACCCGAACCAGGTGATCGGCGACAAGGCCGAGCTGGCGCAGAAGCTCGCGGTGCTGATCCCGGACCAGAGCGCAGAGAAGTATTTCGCGATCCTCCGCTCGGGCAGCGGCTTCGCCTATCTCAAGCGCCGGGCGATGCCCGAGCTGGTCAAGGCCGTGAACGAGCTGGGTCAGCCGGCGATCGAGTTCCAGCGCGAGAACGACCGGCTCTATCCGCAATCGACCCTGGCCGCGCATGTGCTCGGTTATATCGATAGCACCGGCCATGGCCGCTACGGCATGGAGCGGGTGCTCGATGCGCAGCTGAGCGATCCGGCAAAGCGCGGCCAGCCGGTGGCGCTGTCGCTCGACCTGCGCGTGCAGGCGGCGCTGGAGAACGAGCTGGGCACGGCGATGACGCAGCTGCAGGCGCGCGGCGCCGCGGGCGTGATCCTGGACGTCAAGACCGGCGAAGTGATCGCGATGACCTCGCTTCCCGCCTTCAACCCCAATGCGATCGACGGGCCGCCGCCGCGCAACAACGTGACGCAGAGCGTTTACGAGCTCGGCTCGACCTTCAAGCCGCTGGCGGTGGCCGCGGCTATCGATACGGGCACGATCACCTCGATGTCGCGCCGCTTCGATGCGACGGTGCCGCTGCAGGTCGGCCGCTTCAAGATCCATGACGATCCGGGCGACGAGCAGTTCCGCTGGCTCAATATTCCCGAGACGCTGATCTATTCCTCGAACATCGCCACCGCGCGCATCGCCGACGAGCTGGGCGCGGCGAAGATGCAGGAGATCTTCCGCCGCTTCGAGTTCGACCAGCGGCCGAAGATCGAGCTGGACGCCAGCGCCAGGCCGCTCTGGCCGGCGAGCTGGGGGCGGCTGACGGTGATGACGACTGCCTATGGGCACGGTATCGCGGTGACGCCGCTGCATCTCGCCACCGCCTATGCCGCGATGGTGAATGGCGGAATCCTGCTGCCGGCGACGCTGCGCAAGGTCGATCCCGCGCATCCGCCCCAGGGCAAGCGCGTGCTGCAGCAGGCGACCAGCGACCGGATGCGCCAGCTGCTCCGCCTGATCGTGCTCAAGGGCACGGGCCGCAAGGGCGACGCGCCGGGCTTCCGCATCGCGGGCAAGACCGGCACCGCGGAGGCGGCCGCCGGTGGTGGTTATGACAAGAGTCGCAACGTTTCGACCTTCGCGGCGGCTTTCCCCATCGACGCACCGCGCTATGTCATGATCGCAATGCTCGATTCGCCCAAAGCCAACCCCTCGATCGGCGTCTATCGCACGACTGCTGCCTGGACGGTGGCGCCGGTGGTGGCGCGGGTGGTGAGCCGCACCGGCTCGCTGCTCGGGGTGGTGCCGGATGCGAACCGCGATATCGACGAGCGCGAGCTGCTGCCGCTGATCTGGGCGGGGCCGGACGCCGACAAGAAGGATCCCGAATGAAACTTGGCGCGCTGACGGAGGGCGGGGGGGACGCCGTCGTCACCGGATTTGCCATCGACCACCGCAAGGTCGCACCCGGCACCATCTTCGGCGCGTTCGAAGGGGCGCGCTTCAACGGCGAGGATTTCATTGCCGATGCGGTGAAGGCGGGGGCGGTGGCCGTCGTCGCCCGGCCTGAGGCGAAGGTGGAAGGCGCGGTGCATATCGCCGACACCAATCCGCGCGAGAAGTTTGCCCGGCTGGCCGCGAAGTTCTTCGCGCCGTTCCCGGGCACGGCCGTGGCGGTGACCGGGACCAACGGCAAGACCTCCACCGTCGAGATGACCCGCCAGCTGTGGCGGATGCGTGGCTTCCATGCCGCCTCGATTGGCACGCTCGGCGTCACCACCGCCGACGACACGGTGTCGACCGGGCTGACCACGCCCGACATCGTCACCTTCCTCTCCAATGTCGCCGGGCTGGCGCGCGAGGGGGTGAGCCATGTCGCGTTCGAGGCTTCGTCGCATGGCCTCTCGCAGTACCGGACCGAGGGGCTGCCGGTGAAGGCGGCCGCGTTCACCAATCTCAGCCGCGATCACCTCGACTATCATGGCGACATGGAAACCTATTTCCATGCCAAGATGCGGCTGTTCGCCGATGTGCTGGACCTGGATGGGGGCACGGCGGTGGTATGGGCCGACGATCCCAATGCGCTGCGGATCGAGGATCTGGCGCGGCAGCGCGGCAACAAGCTGGTCACGGTCGGCGAGCATGGCAGCACGCTGCGCCTGATCGACCGGGAGCCGACTTTGCTCGGCCAGGGCCTGACGATCGAGGCCGAGGGCAAGGCGCACAAGGTCAATCTGCCGCTGATCGGCGCGTACCAGGCCGCCAATGCGCTGGTCGCGGCGGGGCTGGTGATCGCGACCGGCGGCGACGTGACGCAGACCTTGAGCGACCTCAGCCGGCTGCAGCCGGTGCGCGGGCGGCTCGAACGGGCGGTGATCACCAAGGTCGGCGCGCCGGTCTATGTCGATTATGCGCACACGCCCGATGCGCTGGAGGCGGCGATTGCGGCGCTCAAGCCGCATACCCAGGGCCGGCTTATCATCGTGTTCGGCGCTGGTGGCGACCGCGACACCGGCAAGCGCGCGCCCATGGGGCAGGCGGCGACGGCCGGCGCTGACGTAGTGATCGTCACCGACGATAATCCGCGCTCCGAAGATGCAGCGGCGATCCGTGCCCAGGTGCTCGAAGGCGCGCCGGGCGCGATCGAGATCGGCGGGCGCCGCGAGGCGATCAAGGCGGCGATCGACATGGCGGGCAGCGAGGACATCGTACTGATCGCCGGCAAGGGGCATGAGCAGGGCCAGATCGTCGGCGACATGGTGCTGCCGTTCGACGACGTCACCGTGGCGCGGGAGTGCGCGGCGTGAGGGGGCTGGGCGAGATAAAGCCCCTCCCCTTCAGGGGAGGGGTTGGGGGTGGGGCCTGTCCGGCTCACCGAGCCCATCGCTTGTTGACATGCCCCACCCCAACCCCTCCCCTGAAGGGGAGGGGCTTATGAGCGTGAGGTTGTGGACCGCAGACGAGATCGTCGAGGCAACTGGCGGCAAGGCTTCGGCGGAGTTCGAGGTTTCCGGCGTCGCGTTCGATTCGCGCGAAGTGGGGCAGGGGGACCTGTTCCTCGCACTGAAGGGCGAGACCACCGACGGGCACAGATTCCTCGATCAGACCTTTTCGCAGGGCGCAGCGGGCGCAGTCGTCTCGCAGCCGACCGATTATCCGCACGTCACCGTGGCGGACACCACCGCGGCGCTCGATGCGCTGGGTATTGCGGCGCGGGCGCGGATGCAGGGCAAGGTGATCGGGGTCACCGGCTCGGTCGGCAAGACCGGTACCAAGGAAGCGCTGTTCGCCGCGCTTGAGCGCAGCGCCCCGGGCGAGGCGCATCGCTCGGTCAAGAGCTACAACAACCATACCGGCGTGCCGCTCAGCCTGGCGCGGATGCCGCGGAACACGCGCTACGGCGTGTTCGAGATGGGCATGAACCATGCGGGTGAGCTGGCAGCGCTGACCCGGCTGGTCCGCCCGCATGTCGCCATCGTCACCACGATCGCGCCGGCGCATATGGGCTTTTTCGCCAATGAAGAGGCGATTGCCGATGCCAAGGGTGAGATCTTCCAGGGGCTGGAGCCGGGCGGTACCGCGATCGTGCCGTTCGACAGCCCGCATCGTGACAGGCTGGTCGCCGCGGCGAAGCCTCATGCGGCGAAGATCGTCACCTTCGGGCTGAACGAGGGTGCGGATTACCGCGCCGTCGAGACGATGCGCACCCGTACCGGCGGCACCTTCGTCACGGCGCGCTTCGGGCAGCGCGAGCTGAGCTTCACCTTGTCGCAGCCGGGGGCGCACTGGGTATCCAATGCGATGGCGATCCTCGCCGCGGTCGATGCCGTCGGTGCCGATCTCGAGCTGGCCGGGCTCGCGCTCGCCGAGCTGGGCGGGCTGGCCGGGCGCGGCGCGCGGCTCATGGTGCCGGCGCGGGGCGGCGAGGCGCTGGTGATCGACGAGAGCTACAATGCCAACCCTGCCTCGATGCGTGCGACGCTCGCGGTGCTGGCGCAGGAAAAGGGCCGCAAGCTGGCGGTGCTCGGCGAGATGCGCGAGCTGGGTGAGCATTCGGCCGCCTTCCACGCCGAATTGTCCGGCCCGATCGAGGCCGCGGGCGTCGAATCCGTCATTCTTGTCGGTGAAGCGATGGCGCCGCTCGCAGAGGCGCTTGAGGGCGCGGTCGATTTCGTCCATGTGCCCGACGCGGCGACCGCGCTGGGCAGGCTCGATGACATGCTCCAGGCGGGGGACGCAGTTCTCATAAAAGGGTCGAACGGCGTGCGGCTTGGGTCGGTGGTCGCGGCGTTGGCGGAAAGGGCACCTGCCTGATGTTGTACTGGATCGCGGACCTGCTGGGCTTCCCCGGCATCCTCAACCTCTTCCGCTATCTCTCCTTCCGCACCGGCGGCGCGGTGGCGACGGCGCTGCTGCTCGGCCTGCTGATCGGCCCGCGCTTCATCGGCTGGCTGCGTGTCCGCCAGGGCAAGGGGCAGCCGATCCGTGACGACGGTCCGCAGAGCCACCTCGCCAAGCGCGGCACGCCGACCATGGGCGGGCTTATGATCCTGACCAGCATCATGCTGTCGCTGCTGCTGTGGATGGACCTGCGCAATCCCTATGTCTGGGCGTGCATGTTCGTCACCTTCGGCTTCGGCATGATCGGCTTTCTCGACGATTACGACAAGGTGCGGAAGCAGAAGACCGCGGGCGTATCGGGCAAGGTCCGGCTGATCGGCGAGTTCGCCATCGCCGGCATCGCCGCGACGATCATCTGCTCGCAGAACGGCACGCAGCTCTATGTGCCCTTCTTCAGCAGCTTCCACCCCGACATCAGCTATTTCTACATCGCCTTCGCCGCGTTCGTGATCGTCGCGTTCGGCAATGCGGTGAACCTGACCGACGGGCTCGACGGGCTGGCGACCATGCCGGTGGTGATCGCCAGCATGGCGTTCATGCTGATCGCCTATCTGGCGGGCAACAAGATCTACGCCGTCTATCTCGGCATCCCGCACGTGCCCGGCGCCGGCGACCTGGCGATCTTCTGCGGAGCGATGGTCGGGGCGGGCCTGGCCTTCCTGTGGTTCAATGCGCCGCCGGCGGCGGTGTTCATGGGCGATACCGGCAGCCTCGCGCTGGGCGGCGCGCTCGGCACGATCGCGGTGACCACGCACCACGAACTGGTGCTTGGCATCATCGGCGGCCTGTTCGTGATGGAGGCGCTGAGCGTCATCATCCAGGTGTTCTTCTTCAAGCGTACCGGCAAGCGCGTCTTCAGGATGGCGCCGATCCACCACCATTTCGAGCAGCTCGGCTGGTCGGAGCCGACGGTCGTGATTCGCTTCTGGATCATCGCCTTCGTGCTGGCGCTGGCGGGCCTCGCGACGCTCAAGCTGCGGTGATCACGAGCAGCGCCTGGCGCGGCAAACGCTATGCGGTGCTCGGGCTCGCGCGCTCGGGGCTGGCGACGGTGCATGCCTTGCTGGCGAGCGGGGCGGAGATTCTCGCCTGGGACGACAATGCGGCGCAGCGCAAGGCGGTGGGGCACAAGGAACTGGAGGGCGAGCAGCTCTTCATCGACGACTTCACCGACTGGCAGGAATTTGAGGTCGATGGCCTTGTGCTGTCGCCCGGGGTTCCGCTGAACCGACTTCCGCTTGCCGAGGTCGCGCGCGAGACCGGTATTCCGATCATCGGCGATATCGAGCTGTTCGCCGAGGCGCGGGCCGAGATGCCCGCGCACCGCGTCGTCGGGATCACCGGGACCAACGGCAAGTCGACCACCACTGCGCTGATCCACCACATTGTCGAGACCGCCGGCATCCCCGCGCGGCTGGGCGGCAATATCGGGCTGCCCATTCTCGGCCAGGATCCGCTTCCCGAGGGCGGCGTCTATGTACTCGAGCTCAGCAGCTACCAGATCGACCTGACGCACAGCCTCGACTGCGATGTCGCGGTGCTGCTCAACATCACCCCCGACCATCTCGACCGCTATGCCGGCTTCGAGGCCTATGCGGCATCGAAGGCCCGGCTGTTCGCGATGCAGTCCAAGGGGCATGCCGCGATCATCGGGATCGGCGACGAGCCCTCCGCCGCCATCGCGCGTCAGGTCACGGATGCGGGCCGCAGCGAAGACCTCACCCGCATCGCCCCGGGCATCTGCATGGAGCAGTCGCGCTGGCCGGCGCTGCAGGGGCCGCACAACGCCCAGAACGCGCTCGCCGCGATTGCAGCCTGCCAGGCGCTCGGCATCGAGCAGGCGGCGATCGACAAGGGGCTGGAGAGCTTCCCCGGCCTGCCGCATCGCATGGAGCGGGTGAAGACGGTGAACGGCGTGCTGTTCGTCAACGACAGCAAGGCGACCAATGCGGACTCCACCGCGCCGGCGCTCTCGGCCTATCCCAGGATCCACTGGATCCTGGGCGGCAAGGCCAAGACCGACGATCTCGACGCCTGCCGTCCCGGCTTTCCCCATGTGGTGAAGGCCTACACGATCGGCGACGCCGGCGAGATGTTCGCGAAACTGCTCGAGGGCGAGATGCCGGTCGAGCGCTCCGGTACGCTCGACGTCGCGGTGAAGGCCGCCGCCGCCAATGCCCAGCCGGGCGAGGTGGTGCTGCTGTCGCCGGCCTGCGCGTCGTTCGACCAGTTCAAGGACTACGAAGCCCGGGGCCAGGCCTTCCGCGACGCGGTGGAGGCACTGGGATGAACGACACCGTCGAAGTGCCGGAAGCTGGAAACGAGGTTCGCCGTCGTGTCCAGCAACAGCTCGGCCGTGCGAGCAAGACGCGCGCGGGCATGTGGTTCTGGGAAGTCGATCGCGTGCTGCTCACGCTGGCGCTGCTGCTGATCGCGATCGGTCTGGTCGCGGTCGCCGCCGCATCGCCCGCCACTGCGCGCCGCTATTCGGACGCCACCCACATCATGGCGCCGATGTACTATTTCTGGCGCCAGCTGGTCTGGGTCTGCATCTGCGTGCCCGTGCTGGTCACGGTGTCGATGCTGCCGGTCACGCTGGCGCGGCGCCTGGCGCTGATCGGGGCGGGGATATTCCTGGTCTGCCTCGCGCTCGTGCCGATCGTCGGGCACGAAGTGAACGGCGCCAAGCGCTGGATCGGCGTGGGTATCTCCGAATTCCAGCCTTCCGAGTTCCTGAAACCCCTGTTTATCGTCGCCACCGCCTGGATGCTCAGCTTCCGCGCCAAGGACCCGCAGCTGCCCGTGCTGTTCGTCACCGGCGCGCTCACCGCATTGATCGGTGTGCTGCTGATGCTCCAGCCAGACTTCGGCCAGACGATCGTGTTCGGCAGTGTGTGGTTGATCCTCCTGATGATCTCGGGCATTTCGCCGGCGGCAATCGCCGGGCTCGGCGGCACCGCAGTCGCGGGGGTGATCTCCGCCTATCTGTTCTACGGCACTGCCCGCACCCGCATCGACAATTTCCTCTTCCCCACCAAGGACGCTGCGCTGGCCGAGCGCTACCAGGTGGAGATGGCGCACGACACGCTGACCGCGGGCGGCCTCACCGGCACCGGCCCTGGCAACGGCATGATGAAGTTCCGACTGCCGGAAGGGCATACCGATTACATCTTCTCGGTGATCGGCGAGGAGTTCGGGCTGATCGCCTGCGCGGTGATCGCGCTCCTCTATCTCGCGATCGTCATCCGCGTGCTGATGAAGCTGCTCGACGAGGAGGACGCCTTCCGCCTGCTCGCCGCGGCGGGGCTCGCTGCGCAGTTCGGTGTGCAGTCGCTGATCAACATGGCGGTGAATACCGGCATCGCCCCGTCCAAGGGCATGACACTCCCATTCATTTCCTATGGCGGATCGTCGATGATCGCGCTGGCGATCGGCTATGGGTTGCTGCTCGCCTTCACGCGCCGAAACCCGTATCTGAAGCGCTCGCCCTATACCGGCCGCTGGAGCAACGCATGACCAATTCCCGTAGCTATGTCCTCGCAGCCGGCGGCACCGGCGGGCATATGGTGCCCGCGGCCGCACTGGCGGCGGAGCTGGCCGCGCGGGGCCATCACGTCGCGCTGGTCAGCGACGATCGCGGTGTGCGCTTCCCCGGCCTGTTCGACGGGGTGGAGACGCATGTTCTTCCCGCCGGAAGGCTGGGCGGCGGTCCGCTGGGCTATATCCGCGCAGCGGGCAAAATCCTGGCCGGCCGCTCGATGGCGCGCAGGCTCTACAAGGAGCTGCAGCCCTCGGCGGTGATCGGCTTTGGCGGCTATCCCGCGCTCCCCTCGCTGCTCGCCGCGTTCAACGCCGGCGTGCCGACCATCATCCATGAGCAGAATGCCGTGCTGGGCCGGGTGAACCGCTTCGTCGCGAGCCGGGTCGATGCGATCGCGACCTCCTATGAACAGGTCGACCGGCTCAAGCCCGGCTGGCAGGCCAAGACCCATCTGGTCGGCAATCCCGTGCGCGAGGAAGTGCTGGCGCTGCGCAGCCGACCCTATCCACTGCTCGAGGAAGACGGCATCTTCCGCGTGCTCGTCACCGGCGGCAGCCAGGGCGCGACGGTGCTGAGCCAGGTGGTCCCCGATGGCCTCGCGCTGCTTCCCGTCCATTTCCGCCGCCGCCTGCAGGTGACGCACCAGGCGCGCGTCGAGGATATCGAGACGGTGCGCGCCAAGTATCAGAACCACGGCATCCCGGCAGATGTTTCGACCTACATCACCGACATGGCGGACGCGCTTGCCTGGTCGCACATCGTGATCGCGCGCGCCGGCGCCTCGACCATTGCCGAGCTGACCGCTGCGGGCCGCCCGGCGATCCTGGTGCCGCTGCCGACCTCGACCGACGATCACCAGACCGCCAATGCCCGCGAGATCTCGACGGCAGGTGGGGCGCGGACGATCCAGCAAAAGGCGTTCACCGCGGCGGAGCTCGCCAAGCAGATCCAGAAGCTCGGGCTCGATACCCAGGGGCTTGAGAATGCCGCGGCACGGGCGCGCAGCGTCGGGCGTCCCAACGCCACGCGCGACCTTGCCGATCTCGTCGAATCCATCGATGCGCCCGAGGCCCCGATCAAGGGCCAGCGCATCTCCATGCAGGGAAGGCCAGCGTTCGCATGAAGGGTGTCGCAAAGGACATCGGTACCATCCATTTCGTCGGTATCGGCGGCATCGGCATGTCGGGCATTGCCGAGGTGATGCACAATCTCGGCTATTCGGTGCAGGGCTCCGACGTGGCCGAGGGCTATGTCGTGCAGGGGCTGCGCAGCCGAGGCATTCCCGTCACCATCGGGCATGATGCGGGGAATCTGGGCGACGCGGCGGTGGTGGTGGTCTCCACCGCGATCGTGCGTACCAACCCCGAGGTGGAAGCTGCCTATCAGCGCCGCATCCCCGTGGTGCGCCGCGCCGAGATGCTCGCCGAGCTGATGCGCTTGAAGTCCACCGTCGCGGTGGCCGGCACGCACGGCAAGACGACGACGACCTCGATGGTTGCGGCGCTGCTCGATGCGGGCGGGGTGGATCCGACCGTGATCAACGGCGGCATCATCAACCAGTATGGCTCGAACGCGCGACTGGGCGACAGCGAGTGGATGGTGGTCGAGGCGGACGAGAGCGACGGCAGCTTCCTGCGGCTCGACGGCACCTATGCGATCGTCACCAACATCGATCCCGAGCATCTCGATCACTATGGCTCGTTCGACAAGGCGAAGGACGCCTATGTCGAGTTCGTCGAGAATGTGCCTTTCTATGGCGCGGCTTTGCTCTGCCTCGATCATCCCGAGGTGCAGGCGATCATCCCGCGGGTGCGCGACCGGCGGATCGTGACCTATGGCTTCGCCGCTTCGGCCGACGTGCGCGGCGTCAATGTCGTGCCGCATCATGGCGGCAACCGCTTCGAGGCGATCATCCGCAGCCGCGACGGCAGCACCCGCTCGATCGAGGGGATCGAGCTGCCGATGCCGGGCCGCCACAATGTCCAGAACGCGCTCGCCGCGATCGGCGTGGCGCTCGAGCTGGGCATTCCCGACGCGACGATCCAGCAGGGCTTCGCGAAGTTCGGCGGGGTGAAGCGGCGCTTCACCAAGGTCGGCGAAACGGGCGGCGCGACGATCATCGACGATTATGGCCACCACCCGGTCGAGATCCGCGCGGTGCTCGCCGCGGCGCGCGAGAGTGCCGAGGGCAGGGTGATCGCGGTCGTCCAGCCGCACCGCTTCACGCGCCTCAAGAACCTGATGGACGAGTTCGCCCAGGCCTTCAACGACGCGGACATGGTCTATGTCACCCCGGTCTATGCCGCCGGCGAGCTGCCGCTGGAGGGTGTGAGCTCGGACGCGCTGGTCGAGAATGTCCAGCGTCGCGGGCACCGGGCGGTCGCCGCGATCGAGAGCGAGGACGCGCTGGCGAAGACGCTTGCCGGGGTGGTCCAGCCCAAGGACATGGTCATCTGCCTCGGCGCGGGCGACATCACGAAATGGGCCGCCAACCTGGCCGGTGCGATCGAGGAAGCCCGGGCATGAAGGACTGGCTGACCCTAGGCGTGGAAATGCAGCGCGACCTGCTCAAGGCGCAGAAGGCGCAGATGGACGCCGCGCAGAAGTGGCTCGATGCCGGGCGCGACGTGATGAAGCTCCAGCAGGCCGGGCAGAAGGCGGCCGAGGCCAATCTCGACGCCTGGAAACAATGGTCGCGCATGTGGGGCTGGAAGTGAGCGCACCCTGCACCGCGTTGCCTCCGCTGCGCGGCACGATCGAGCACCAGGGCAGCCTTGCCGACTTCATCTGGTTCCGCACCGGCGGCCCGGCCGAATGGCTGGTGCGCCCGGACGACGTGCAGAGCCTCGCCGCGTTCCTGGCCGGGCTCGATCCCGAAGTGCCGGTGCTGCCGGTCGGCGTCGGCTCGAACCTGATCGTGCGCGACGGCGGCGTGCCGGGTGTGGTAGTGCGGCTGCCCAAGGCGATGGCCAAGGTCAGCATCGAACCGGGTAACCGCGTGCGTGCGGGGGGCGCCGCGATGGGCATCACCGTGGCGAGCGCTGCGCGCGATGCCGGGATCGCGGGCCTCGAGTTCCTGCGCGGGATTCCGGGTACGGTCGGCGGTGCGGTGCGGATGAACGCCGGCGCCTATGGCCGCGACACCAGCAATATCCTGGTCGAGATCACGCTGGTGACTCGAAACGGGACGGTGGAGACCTGGCCGGCGGCGAAACTCGGCTACACCTATCGCCATTCGGAACTGCCCGAGGGCGCCGTGGTGGTCGAGGCGCTGTTCGAAGGCACCCCGGGCGACAAGGCCGAGATCGGTGCCGAGATGGACCGGATCGCTGCGGAACGCGAGGCTTCCCAGCCGCTTAGGTCGCGTACCGGCGGTTCGACCTTCAAGAACCCGGCGGGTCACAGCGCCTGGAAGCTGGTCGATGACGCCGGTTGCCGCGGGCTTCGTCGCGGCGATGCGCAGGTCAGCGAAAAACACTGCAATTTCCTGCTCAATCTGGGCAATGCTTCCTCTGCCGACATCGAGGCGCTGGGCGAGGAAGTCCGCGCCAAGGTGAAGGCGCAGTCGGGCATCGAGCTGGAATGGGAAATCCAGCGTGTCGGCATGTTTGCCGACGACGCAAACAAAGACGCCATAGGGATCGATAAGTGAGCAAGTTGCACGTTGCCGTACTGATGGGGGGCTGGTCGGCCGAGCGCGAGGTCTCGCTGATGTCCGGTGCGGGCATCGCGGATGCGCTGGAGAGCCTGGGCCACCAGGTGACCCGCATCGACATGGGCCGCGACGTCGCGCTGAGGATCGCCGAGGCGAAGCCGGACGTGGTGTTCAATGCGCTGCACGGAACCCCCGGCGAGGACGGCACGGTGCAGGGCATGATGGACCTGATGGGGGTCAAGTACACCCATTCCGGCCTCGTCACCTCGGTGATCGCGATCGACAAGCAGCTGACCAAGCAGGCGCTGGTACCGCACGGCATCCCGATGCCCGGCGGGCGGATGGTGAAGACCGAGGAGCTGCACCAGGCCGATCCGCTGCCGCGCCCCTATGTGCTCAAGCCGGTGAACGAAGGCTCGTCGGTGGGCGTGGCGATCGTCACCAAGGAAGGCAATTACGGCAATCCGATCGCGCCGGAGGCAACCGGCCCGTGGCAGGAGTTCGACGAGCTGCTCGCAGAGCCGTTCATCCGCGGCCGCGAGCTGACCACTGCGGTGCTGGCGGGCGAGGCGCTGGGCGTGACCGAGCTGAAGCCGAAGAGCGGCTTCTACGATTACGACGCCAAATACACCGACGGCCTGACCGAGCATGTCTGCCCGGCCGAGATCCCCGACGAGATCGCCGATGCCTGCAAGCGCATCGCGCTGGAGTCGCACAGGCTGCTCGGTTGCAAGGGCACCTCGCGCTCGGACTTCCGCTGGGACGACAGCATGGGGCTCGACGGCCTGTTCCTGCTCGAGGTGAACACCCAGCCGGGCATGACGCCGCTCAGTCTCGTGCCCGAGCAGGCGCGCCATCTCGGCATTTCCTATCCCGAGCTGTGCCAGCGTATCGTCGACGAAGCGCTCCGCGAGGACGCCCAGGGATGAGCCGCGCGCCCTCCAGTCGGACGGCCACCCGACGCGGGGGCAAGCCGACGCCCAAGCGCAAGCAGGTCGCCCGCAAGAAGAAGCCCGGGCTGATGGACCAGGCGCTCGCCGCGCTGCCGTTCAGCGAGGCGACGCTCACCCGCATCGCGACCTGGGGCATTGTCGGCTTGTTCACGATCGGCCTGCTGACCGTCGCGACCTGGTTCGGCGTGCCGCAGATCATCGGCACCGGCGCTGCCCAGGCGGTGGGCGAGGCGGGGCTGCGCGTCGATACGATCCAGATCAACGGGCTCAAGCGGATGAACCGCATGACCGTGTACCAGCAGGTGCTCGACCAGAATTCGCGCGCCATGCCGCTCGTCAATCTGGGCGAGGTGCGTGCCAAGCTGCTCGCCTATCCCTGGATCCAGGATGCGCGCGTCTCGCGCCGGCTGCCCGACAAGCTGCTGATCGACATCGTCGAGCGCGAGCCGGCAGCGATCTGGCAGAACCACGGCCAGCTGATGCTGATCGATCCCACCGGCGTGCCGCTGGAGCCGGTCTCGCGTGAGGCGATGCCCGATCTGCCGCTGCTGATCGGCGACGGCGCCAATTCGCAGGAGCCCGCGCACCGCGAGCTGATGGACAGCGCGCCGGCGCTCAAGCCGCTGGTCCGCGCGGCCACCTGGGTCGGCAACCGGCGCTGGGACATCATCTTCGACACCGGCGAGAAGCTCCAGCTGCCCGAGGGCGAGAAGGAAGCGAAGGACGCGCTCAAGACCTTTGCCGAGAAGGACGGGGCATACCGCCTGCTCGGCCGCGGCAACCTAGGGTTCGACATGCGCGACCCCGATAACCTCGTCGTCCGCCGCCCGGCGGCGATCGGGGCGCCCGCCGCGACGGGATTATGAGTAACACCGTAGTTGCTATCGGGACAAAATCCTGATTCATAAGGTGAATACGGAATTAAGCTTTTTTCGAATTGAGGGGCAGATGGCGAAGGTAGCACCGGAAGGGCTGATCACGGCGTTGGACGTGGGTTCGTCCAAGGTCTCGGCGCTGATCGCGCAGAAGTCTGACGACGGCACGCTGGTGGTGCTGGGGACCGGCCAGCGCGAGAGCCGCGGCGTCAAGCGCGGCTATGTCGCCGACATGCACGCGACCGAGCTGGCGATCCGCGAAGCGGTCGAGCAGGCCGAGCGCATCGCCGGTCAGAACATCGAGGACGTCTGGGTGAGCTTCTCGGCCGGCGGGCTGATCTCGGACATCGTGCGGCTTGAATCCGATCTCGGCGGGCACCGCATCGAGCAGAACGACGTGGACGAGCTGCTCCGCGCCGGCAGCGCCGCGATCGATCCGCAGGGCAAGATGGTCCTCCACGCCCAGCCGACCCGCTACACCGTCGACGGCCTCGCGGGCGTCAAGCGTCCGCTTGGGCTGCACGCCGAGCGCCTGGGCGTCGACATCCACGTCGTCGCAACGGACGGCGCGCCGGTGCGCAATCTTGATCACTGCGTCCGCTCGGCGCATCTGGAGGTCCGCTCGATCATCGCCGCCCCGGTGGCGACGGGCCTGGCCTGCCTGACCGACGAGGAGCGCGAGCTCGGCGTCGCGCTGGTCGAGATCGGCGCAGGTGTCACCAACGTCTCGGTATTCTCGCAGGGTGTGCTCTCGGGCCTCGCCTCGATCCCGATGGGCTCGGCCGATATCACCGACGACATTGCCTCGTCCTTCGGCACCGCGCGTGCCTGGGCGGAGCGCACCAAGTGCTTCCACGGCTCGGCGAACCTGAGCCCGCGCGACAATCACGAGATGATCGACGTGGTGCCGGCCATCCCCGATGACGGCAGCGAAGGTCCGCGCATCACCAAGGCGCAACTCAACGCGATCATCCGCAAGCGGCTGGAGCGGCTGATGGGCGAGATCCAGAAGGAGCTGAAGAAGCTCAGCTTCGAGGATCCCGCGGGCCGCCAGATCGTCCTGACCGGCGGTGGCGCCGAGTTGAAGGGCGTCGCGGACTATGCCCAGCAGTTCCTCGGCAGCGCGGTGCGCGTCGGCCGGCCCAAGGGGCTGGTGGCGCTTCCCGAGGCCCATGCCGGCCCGGCTTTCGCCACGCTGGCGGGCCTGGCGCGCTTCGCCGCGGCCAATCCGATCGACCTGCGCGCGCTCGAGCCGACGCACCAGATGGTCACCCGGGCAAGCCCCGGGGCGCTCATCCAGCGGCTAATCGCGGCGTTCCGGGCTAATTATTAGAAGAAATGCGTTGGTAACTTCGCGTTCCCTCTAGAGTCGCCCTCTGCGTTCGTGCAGAACGGGAGATAGATTACGCGTCCGTGACAGCTGAATGGACGCAGGGAGACCAAGGCGATGAGTATCGATTTCCTTCCGCCCGATGTGGACGAGCTGACCCCCAAGATCACCGTAGTCGGTGTGGGCGGCGCGGGCGGCAACGCGATCGCGAACATGATCCGCGCGGACGTGCAGGGTGTCGACTTCATTGTGGCGAACACCGACGCGCAGGCGCTCAAGCAGTCGAGCGCGGGGCATCGCATCCAGCTCGGTGCCAAGATCACCCAGGGCCTGGGTGCCGGCAGCCGGCCCGAGATCGGTCGCGCGGCCGCCGAGGAAACCATCGACAGCGTCCAGAAGGCGCTCGAGGGCGCCCATATGGTGTTCATCGCGGCGGGCATGGGCGGCGGCACCGGCACCGGCGCCGCCCCGGTCATCGCCAAGGCGGCGCGTGACATGGGCATCCTGACGGTGGGCGTGGTCACCCGGCCTTTCGCCTTCGAGGGCAAGCGCCGTGCCGCTTCGGCCGAGGCGGGCATCGACGAGCTTCAGAAGTACGTCGATACCCTCATCGTCATCCCGAACCAGAACCTGTTCCTCATCGCCAACGCTAACACGACCTTCAAGGAAGCGTTCGAAATGGCGGACGAGGTGCTGCAGCAGGGCGTCCGCGGCATCACCGACCTGATGGTCATGCCGGGCCTCATCAACCTCGACTTCGCCGACGTCCGCTCGGTGATGCAGGAGATGGGCAAGGCGATGATGGGCACCGGCGAGGCCGAGGGCGATGACCGCGCGCTCATCGCCGCGCAGAAGGCGATCGCCAACCCGCTGCTGGACGGCGTGAGCATGAACGGCGCCAAGGGCGTGATCGTCTCGATCACCGGCGGCGAGGACATGCGCCTGCTCGAAGTCGACGAAGCCGCCAACCATATCCGCGAACTGGTCGATCCAGACGCGAACATCATCTGGGGTTCGGCCTTCAATCCGGAGCTCGAAGGCAAGATCCGCGTGTCGGTCGTTGCGACCGGCATCGATGCGGATGCCCAGGCCGTCGCCGCGCCGCGCGCTGCCGAGCAGCCGCGCGTCTTCTCCTTCTCGACTCCGCGCCGCACCACCGCCGCCGAGCCGGTCCCGGCTGCAGCACCCGAGCCGGAAGCTGCTCCGGTCGCCGAGGAAGCGCCGATCGCGCCGCCGGTGCCTCAGGCCTATGAGCCCGTGGCCGAGACGCCCGTGCCGCTCTCGCCGCCGGTTCCCGAGGCTTATGAGCCCGAGCCGCAGCCGGCAGCGCCGGTCCAGTCGAGCTGGGTCGATGAAGGCAAGGACGAGGACGAGCTGGTGCTCGGTGCCGACAGCCTGGTTCCCGAAGCACCCGTCGCGCCGATCGACGAGCCGGCCCCCGCGCCGACCACGCGCCGCCGCTGGCTGACCGGCGGCGACGACGAGGAAGCCGCACCTTCGATCCCGGCCGAGAAGCCGGCCAAGAAGAGCGGTGGCACGCTGTTCGAGCGCATGGCGATGGCCTCGCGCGGCGCCTCCAAGTCGGATGACGATGCGGACAAGGATCCGCTCGACATTCCGCGCTTCCTGCGCAGCCAGAACAACCAGTAAGCCATTCGTCGCCGGCCGGGCCCGCTTCGGCGAGCCTGGCCGGCACGGTCATTGGCGGTTCAGCGCAACAAGGCGCAGGCTGGCGGGGACATGAACCGGATACGCTTTATCGGTGCTGCGGTGCTCGCTCTGGCGACTGCCCAGGCGGTGCCCGCTTTCGCCCAGACCGAGGTCGTCGCCCAGCCCAATCCCGATGCGGACCAGCTGGCCAATGACATCCGCATGCTCGCCAGCGATCCGCGCGACCTGCGCACGCTGATCGACGCCGGCATGACCAGCGCGCGCCTGGGGGACACCTCCGCCGCGCTCGCCTTCTTCCAGCGTGCCGAGGTGATCGCGCCAGCCGATCCGCGCATCGCCGCCGGCCGTGCGATGGTGCTGGTCCGGCTCGAGCGGCCGGGCGAGGCGCTGCAGCTGTTCCAGACCGCCGAGGCGCGCGGGCTCAATCCGCGCGAATATGCCGCCGATCGCGGCTTCGCCTATGACCTGCTCGGCCAGCCGGTTCTCGCCCAGCGCGACTACAAGCTCGCCCTGTCGGGTGATCGCGACGACGAGGTGCTGCGCCGTTATGCCCTGTCGCTAGGCATCACTGGCGACAAGGACGAGGCGATGCGCACGCTCGATCCGCTGCTCCGCCGCAGCGACCGGGCTGCCTGGCGTGCGCGCGCCTTCATCCTGGCGATGAACGGCGACACGGCGGGGGCGGAGAAGATCGCCTCCAGCATGATGCCGGGATCGATGGGGCAGTCGCTCTCGCCCTTCTTCCGGCGCCTTGCCGGGCTGGCCCCCGCCGATCGCGCCTTTGCGGTGCATTTCGGCGAGCTGTCGCCCACCCAGGCGCGGCTGGCAGATGCCCGCCTGGCGCCGCAGCTGCCACGTTATGTGCCGGCGCCACGACCGGTGGAAGTCGCCGCCGCGCCGCCGGTGGCTGCGCCCGCGCCGGCTCCGGCGGGCAGGGATCGCCGCTCGCGCAGGGATCGCGATCGCGACCAGAAGCTTGCCGCCATCGCCGCTGCGAGACCGGCGCCTGCGCCCGTTCCGCAGCCTGCGCCCGACGAGAATCTCCCGCCGCCGCCGCGCTTCGTGCCGCCGCCCACGCCGATCGTGCAGCCGCTTCCGGCGCCGAAGCGTGAGGAGGAGCCGACCGAGGCCAGCGAGCGTCCGGCGCCCGCACGTCCTACGCCGACGCCAGTGCCGGGACGCCCAACGCCGACGCCCGCACCGGTGCGGGTTGCCGCGGCACTGCCCACGCCGGTTCGCGGCGAGCCTGCGCCCCAGCCGGCGCGCACCGAGGTACCTCCCGCGCCCGTAGCGGTTGCCCGGGCGGAGCCCGTGGTGCAGCCCATGCGTCCGGAACCCGCGCCGCCGGGGCCCGCCAAGGTGGGGCAGGAGGATTCAGTCCTTGCTTCGATCGTCGGTGGGATCACCATTCCGGCCGAGGAACTCGCCACCGTCACTGCTACGCCGACCGAGCCGGTTGTCGAACCGGCGCCTGAGCCGGTGCGCGTGGCGGAGGCCAGGCCGGCCGCCCCGCCGAAACCGAAGCCCGAACCCGTCGTGGCCAAGCCAAAGCCGGAACCGGCCAAGGTCGATCCGAAGAAGCCGGATCCCAAGGCGAAAGCCGATCCCAAGACAAAGCCGACGGTCGAGGACGCCAGGAAGGGTAAGCCCGACCCCAAGGCAAAGAAGCCTGACCCGAAGAAGCCCGATCCGGCCAAGGCCGATCCGAGCCGCATCTGGGTGCAGGTTGCGGGCGGCGCCAATGAGGATTCGCTCGCCAAGGCCTGGAAGGCGGTGGTCGCCAAGGCACCGTCGGTGCTGAAGGGCAAGGCCGCCTGGACGACGCCGCTGCGCGCGACCAACCGCGTGCTGACCGGCCCGTTCAAGACCAGCGCGGAGGCCCAGGCCTTCGTCAACACGCTGGGCAAGGCCGGCGTCTCCGGCTTCGTCTTCACCAGCGAGGCGGGGCAGAAGGTGACCAAGCTCGGGCTGTAGCGTTCTGCCGCGCACCGCAACCGTCATCTCCGCGAAAGGGTGGGATGACGGGGCAGAGTTAGGCTGATAGGAGCCGCCCGGTGAAAGCGATTTCCCCCTGGGCCTCCACGCCGGAAGCCAGCCGCGGCCGTCTCCATCCCGAGCCCGGCGGCACCGCCCGCGGCCCGCGCGACGCCTTTCAGCGCGACCGCGACCGGATCATCCATTCGATCAGCTTCCGCCGCCTGCGCCACAAGACCCAGGTGTTCATGGCGCCCGACGGTGACCATTTCCGGGTGCGGCTCACCCACAGCCTGGAGGTCGCCCAGATCGGCCGCGCCATCGCGCGTACCCTGGGTCTGAACGAAGACCTGACCGAGGCGCTCTGCCTCGCGCACGATATCGGCCATCCGCCCTTCGGCCATGCCGGGGAAAAGGCGCTGGGCGAAGCGCTGGCAGGGCAGGGCGGGTTCGACCACAATGGCAACACGCTGCGCACCCTCACCACCATCGAGCGGCCCTATCCGGCCTGGGATGGGCTCAACCTGACCTGGGACACGCTCGAAGGCCTTGCCAAGCACAATGGCCCGATCATCCATCCCGAATGGGCTCTGGCCGAGGCCGACCGGCAATTTCCGCTCGAGCTGGAGAGCTGGCCGTCGCTCGAGGCGCAGGTCGCGGCGATCGCCGACGACATCGCCTATGACAATCACGACATCGACGACGGGCTGCGCGCGGGCCTCCTCCAGCTCGACCAGTTGTTCGAGCTGCCGATGGTCGCCGATGGCTGGCGCCAGGTCGAGGTGCGCTTCCCTGGCTGCGAACGTCGCCGGCTGATCAGCGAGCTGATCCGCGCCCAGATCGGCGCGATGGTCAACGACCTGATCGATGCGACCGGCAAGCGCATCGCCGAAAGCGGCGTGGAGACGGTGGCGGACGTTCGCGCGGCCGGCCAGGTGCTCGCGCATTTCTCGGAAGGGATGCGCGAGGCCGAGCGCGAGCTGAAGCGCTTCATGTACGCCAATCTCTACCATCATCCGAGCCAGCTCGCCGCCGCCGACGCGGCGCATAAGGTGGTGGCCGGGCTGTTCGCTGCCTATCGCGCCGATCCCGCGCTGATGCCCGCGCAATGGACCGAGGCGCTGCCCGAGGCCGAACCCGCTCGCAGTCGGCACATCGCCGACTTCATCGCCGGCATGACCGACCGTTATGCGATCGCCCGCTACAAGGAACTGGTCGGCACGATCGACCTGCCCGAGGGGTTCTGAACGACGAAAAGGCCGGGGCGTCGCCACCCCGGCCTTTGTCAGTCCCTGGAAACGGGAGTGCGGCTCAGCGCGCGGCCAGCTGGCCGGCGCTCTTGTCCTTCGGCGCACGGAACGAGACGCGGGTGTCGTTCACATAGCCGTCGACCCAGCCATTCTTGACGTTGAGGCGGAACTCGCCGCCCTTGTTGGTGCGGCCCTCGAGGACCTGGACCTTGTCCTTGGTCGTCACGGTATAGGTGTAGACCACGCCTTCATGCGTGAAGCTGCGATCGGCAGCGAAGGCGGGGGCAGCGAAGGTCAGGGCAGCGGCGGCAGCCGCGAAAAGAAACTTCGACACGATCTTTCTCCTTGATGGTTCAAGAGCCAGATCGGCATCCAATTTGTTCTGTTCTTGCGCACACAATGTTGCGTCGCAGCAAAAGCGGCAATCGCAAAGGCCGCGCTGGGCGGTTGCAGAAAACGCAAGCCAATATGTGTCAGCCTGGCAAACTTCTGCGACACTCTATGCGTAGTCCGTCGCAAACGGACCAGGAGAGTCGGATGTCGGACGCCAGTATCGCGCTTAACCGCTTCGGGCTCGGCGCCAGGCCGGGCGAGGATGCGGGGAACGATCCCCGCAAATGGCTCGCCGGGCAGATTGCCGCCTTCGATCCACGACCCCAGGCGATTGCCTCGCAGGTGCCGAGCAGCCAGGTGGCGCGCGACCTTGCCGACTTCTACGAGCGCCAGCGCCTGCTCCGGCTCGAAAACCCCAGGCCGCGGGCACGCGCAGCCGCACCGGCCAAGCCCGCGTCCGCCCAGCCGGCGATGGCCGAAGGCGCCATGATGCAGGACATGCAGGCGATGCAACCGGCCTCGCCGATGCAGCCGGCCGCCAAGCCACTCTACCAGGGCGAGGATGCCGCGATGCTCGCCCGGCGCGAGGCGCGGCGCCAGCAGCAACAGGCCTATGTCGGCATGGTGTCGGCCCGCGCGCTCACCGCGATCACCTCGCCCACGCCCTTTGCCGAGCGGCTCGTCCATTTCTGGGCGAACCATTTCGCCGTCTCCGCCGACAAGCTTGAGCTGGTCGGGCTTTCGGGCACGATGGAGTTCGAGGCGATCCGCCCGCATGTGATGGGCAAGTTCGGCGACATGCTGAATGCGGTCGAGCGGCATCCGGCGATGCTGCTCTATCTCGACCAGGCGGTGTCGATCGGCCCCAACAGTCCGGCCGCCCAGCGTCAGCGGGGGCGTCGCAGCGGCCTCAACGAGAATCTCGCGCGCGAGATCATGGAGCTCCACACGCTCGGCGTGCGCAGCGTCTACACCCAGGCCGACGTCACCGAATTCGCCCGGGCGATGACCGGCTTCACCGTCGCCGGGATCGGCCGGGCGCGGGGAGCGAGGGATCTGGGCGGCGAGCCCGGCAGCTTCGTCTTCGCCGATCGGCTGCACGAGCCGGGCACGCGCACCATCCTCGGCAAGCAATGGGCCGGGCAGGGCGAGGAGCAGGCGGCGGCGGTGCTCGACCATCTCGCCACGCATCCCGCCACGGCGAAGCACATCGCCACCAAGCTCGCCCGGCATTTCGCCAGCGACGATCCGCCCGCGCGCCTCGTCGCGCGGCTCGAGAAAGCCTTCCTGTCGTCGAAGGGCGATCTGCCCACCGTCTATCGCGCGCTGATCGCCTCGCCTGAATGCTGGGCGCCGCGCCCGGCCAAGTTCAAGTCGCCCTGGGAATGGTCGATCTCCGCGATGCGCGCGCTCGGCACCCAGCAGCTGCAGCCGAACGCGGTCAACGGACTGATGGGCCAGCTCGGCCAGCCGGTGTGGAAGCCGGGCTCGCCGGCAGGCTGGGACGATGTCGCGGGCGCCTGGGCGGGGCCCGACGCGGTGATGCGCCGCGTCGAGGCGGCCGAGCGCATGGCACAGCGGACGAAGAACCTGATCGATGCACGCGAGCGTGCGGCGGAGCTCTTCCCCGATGCGCTGAGCCCCGCCACCGCCCAGTCGATCGCCCGTGCCGAGAGTCCGGGCCAGGGCCTCGCCCTGATGCTCGTCTCGCCCGAATTCATGCGGAGGTAAGCCCGATGACCGCTCTTTCCCGTCGCAATTTCGTCGCGCTGGGCGCCTCGGCCGTGTTTGCCAACAGCTTCGGCGCACGCATGGCCTTTGCCCGCGCCGCGACCAACCGCCGCTTCGTCTTCATCATCCAGCGCGGCGCCGCCGACGGCCTGCATACCGTCGCCCCGGTGGGTGACCCGGCCTATGCCGGCCAGCGCGGGGGCCTGGCCGAGGACTTCGCCACGGCACCGAAGCTCAACGACATGTTCGCGCTGCACCCGGCGATGAAGAACATCCATGCGCTCTATGGCGCCAAACAGGCGCTGTTTCTCCACGCCGTCGCCTCGCCTTATCGCGACCGCTCGCATTTCGACGGGCAGAATGTGCTCGAGACCGGCGGCACCTCCGCCTATCAGCTCAAGGATGGCTGGCTGAACCGGCTGCTCACCCTGCTGCCCGCCGACGACAAGGCGATCGCGCTGGCCGCGACGGTGCCCATGGCGCTGCGTGGGGCGGTGGAAGTGGCAAGCTATGCCCCTTCGGGCCTGCCCGATGCCTCGGACGACCTGCTCGCGCGGGTCAGCCAGATGTACCAGGGCGATGCCCAGCTCCACGGCATCTGGGAACAGGCGACCGCCACGCGGATGCTCACCAGCGACCTCGCCTCGGACAATGGCAGGAACGCCGCTGCCACCGGCGATCTCGCCGCCAAGATGCTCGCGGCCGAGAATGGCTCGCGCATCGCGATGATAGAGACCGGCGGCTGGGACACACATGCCGGGCAGAAGGGCCGCCTTGCCGGCCAGCTCAACGGTCTCGACCAGATGGTCGGCGCGCTGCAGAAGGGGCTGGGGCCTTTGTGGAACGACACGGTGGTGCTGGTCGCCACCGAGTTCGGCCGTACTGTGAAGGTCAATGGCACCCAGGGGACCGATCACGGCACCGCTTCCTGCGCGATGCTGATGGGCGGCGCGGTCAATGGGGGCAGGGTGGTGGCCGACTGGCCGGGCCTGTCGGATGCCGCGCTCTACGAGAGCCGCGATCTCAAGCCCACTTTGGGCCTGGATACGGTGATCGGCTCCACCCTGTCGGCGCATTTCGGGCTGATGCCGCAGACCGCGGCGCGCAAGCTCTTCCCCGAAGTGCAGATGGCACGGCCACTCCAGGATCTCGTCCGCGGCTGAAGCTCGGCGTCAAGCGCCCCGTGCGATCCTCCGTCTCACCTGGCGTGTGTGGGAACGCGGCTTTAACCCCCGATCTCTATCGTCCCGGGAATCGCGCAAGAGGATCATCGGGACGTGCAGCCTTCGGCCCAATCGAAACCCCTGATCATCGCGCTTGCCACCCTGGGCAAGTGCGCGCTCGCGCTTGCCGTGTTCACGACGATCTTCGGCGGCTGGCAATGGGTGATGGCGCGCCAGCCGCTACCCGGCGCGTCGCAGCGCGAGGGCGCCTGCGTTCTCTGGTTCGTCGGCAGCTCGACGATGAGCCGCTGGTCCTCGCTACAGGAGGATCTGCGCCCCTGGGTCGCGCAGAATCGCGGCATCGGCGGCGCGACCATGCAGGAGATCAATCTCCATATCGCGCATGACCAGGCCAGCAAGCCGCCCCAGGCGATCATCTATTATGCCGGGGAGAACGACCTCGCCTTCGGTCACAGCGTGGATCAGACGATCGCCGATCTGCGCGAGTTCCTGGCGATCAAGTCGCGCCTGTTCGGCAATACGCCGGTGTTCATCCTCTCGCTCAAGCCCAGTCCCACCCGCTGGGATCGGCTCGCGCAGCAGGGGCAGTATAATGCCACGGCAAAGGCGATCGCCGATCAACGGCCGGACGTCGACTATGTTGATATCGTGCCGGCGCTGCTCCAGGGTGGACGACCCGGGCCGTTCTTCATGGAGGACGGGCTGCACCTCAATGAAGAAGGCTATCGCCGCTGGAAGATCGCCGTGCACGAAGCGCTGGATGAAGTGATGCCGCGCAACGTGCTGCAGCGCTGTCATCCCGAAGCGCTGCTGGATCGTTCCTGATCTTCCCAAGTCGTGCCAAGGTTACGGCAAAGTTCACTTCGTTTCTCTTCAGTAAGGAACCGCCGGTTAAGTAATCCGGCGTAGGTCAATCCCGAGCGACTGCTTCCGCAGTTGCACATGGGGGCGAAGTTGCACCGCGAGCGGATTGCCGGTTTGGACAACTGGCGCGCGCTGCTGATGTTGGCGGGGATCTTTCTGCACGCGACAACCGTGCAGGAGGTCGACCGGCCCTTGTTCGTGCTCATCGCCAAGATGTCCTCCAATTTCCGCATGGGCGCCTTTTTCGCGGTCGCCGGGCTGCTCAGCCTGCTCGCGCTGCGCAAGCGGGGTGCCGAGCCCTGGCTGGCGCGGCGGAGCTTCCAGATCGGCGTGCCGATGCTGTTCGGCCTGTGCATCCTGGCCCCGCTGATGAGCGCGCTGTCCAGCTGGCACCGGCTGGGCGTGGCCATGCCCGCGCTGCCCGAACTGGGCTGGTGGCATTTCTGGTTTCTGGTTGACCTGCTGGTCTTCGCGCCGATCACCTTCTGGTTCTATCGCGCCGACCAGATGCACGGGCTGTTCGCCCGGATCGACAAATGGGTGGAGACCGGGCGCCCCTCGGTCACGCTGGCCATCTTGGCGGTGGGCGTGCTGTCGACTGCGAGCGTGCTGCTCGTCGCCCAGCTGGCGCGTGAGTCCGGCGCGTTGGCCGAGCCGGTATGGGCGGCGCATCAGGTGGTCGCCTATGCCCCGCTCTATGCCTTTGGCGTGCTGCTGGCCGGATCGCCGGCATTGTTCAGGCGGATCACCGCGCGCACCGGACCGCCCTTCATCGTGCTGGTGCTGGTCCTCGCTGTCTGCTGCGCCTCGCGGCTGCTGCCCGGGGGAGGGGCGGGCCTCTATGACACGCCGGCAAGCCTGTTCAACGTGATCACCGCGTGCATGTGCCCGCCCGCGGTCACCGTGCTGATCCTGCGCTCCGCGGTCGCGATGCGCGCAACGCCGCCGCTGTTCCGCCAGATCGCCGATGCCTCCTTCACCATCTACATGGTGCATTTCCCGATCATCCTGCTGCTCGACCTGTTGTTCGATCCGCTGCGGCTCGATCCCTATCTCGCCTATGTGCTGATGGTCGGACTGTCGGGCTGGCTCTCCTATCTGGTGCATCGGGTGATCGTTCGGCGCTCTGCCTTCGCCGCGATGCTGCTCAACGGCGTCAATCCGGCGAAGCGGCGCACGGTCGCTGTCGAGTAGCAGGCATCTTTGCCGCAATTTACATACGATCTTGATTGTAAGTTTATGTGCGCATAGTCTCAGGTCACCGGCGGAGACCGGAAGATCGGGGAGGACCATTCACGCATCGACCGTCCGGCGGGCGGCGACGCGGCCTGCGCAAAGACCAGCAGCTTTCCCGTTCGCCACTCCGCGCGGCCGAACCGCCTCGGCTTCGTGCCATTCGATTCCGGTGGGGGCGCCACCGATGCGGTTCGAGGGAGAAAACGACAAGCGCAAGGAGAGGCAGATGAAGAGACTATCCCGAGCGATATGTGCCAGCCTGGTTTCCGCCACCGCATTGGCTGCGGCGTTGCCGGCAGCCGCCCAGTCCGTTCCCAATGCGCCGACCGGGCCGGTCGAGACGCAATATTACGCCAATGGCAGCTATGCGACGACGACCACCCGCTCCACGGCGGCCTGCGATTCCAAGGGCAACCAGTGCGATGTCTTCTATCCGGCCAACATCGCCTCGCTGAACACGCGCCTGCCGCTGGTGGTGTGGGCAAACGGCACCGACTCGACCCCGGACAACTACACCAATTGGCTGAAGCACCTCGCGAGCTGGGGCTTCGTCGTCGTCGCGACGCGTGACAAGCAGACCGGCTATGGCAACACCGTCCTGGATTCGCTTGCCTATATGCAGGCGCAGGAAGCGAACCCCGCCAGTCCCTTCTATCACCGCATCGATTTCGCCCATGTCGGCGCCGCGGGCCATTCGCAGGGCGCTTCCGGCGCCGCCAATGCGATGCTCCATTCGAACGGCGCGATCCGCACCACGGTCACCTTCGAGCTGCCGAGCCAGACCTGGTGCAACCCGGCCGACAATTGCCTGTTGACGCCGACGCTCACCGGCGGATCGGGCTCGATCTTCTATGTCAGCGGCACCGCAGACAGCCTGATCGCGCCGGACACGCAGAGCGGCGGCACCCAGCTCAACTCGCAGACCGCCTATTACAACGCTACGCCGGCGGGGATGCTCAAGGCCAAGGGACTGCTGAAGGGCGCCAATCACAACGACATCACCGGCACCCCAGGCTGCGGCCTGCTCGGCTTCCTCAAGGCCTGCTCCAACGGCGTGTACGGCTATATGGGCTTCCCGACTGCCTGGCTGGCCTGGCAGCTCAAGGGCGATGCGACGGCGGGTGCCGCGTTCAAGAGCGGCACCGGCGAGTTCTTCACTGCTACTGCCTGGCAGGGCCGGGTCTCCAACATTCCGTGAGCAACTGGTCGCGCGCCGCCGTCCGTGCGGTGCGCGACCGTTTTTTGGAATAGGGGAGTGGAAGAACATGCCGGCACATCGCAAGATGCTCTTTGTTCTGGGGGCCGTCGCGGTGGCGGTGATCGCGGCGCTGATCGGCTGGCCGGCGACGCCTCCGGGTCCCGAAGCGGGTGCGGTTGTGGTTCGTCCAGCTGCTTCGCCGAGCCCGACGCCGGTGCCAGAGCCGTCCGCATCGGCACCGCCGCGCACGCCTGTGGAAACTGCGATCCTTGCCTCGATCGGGGATTCCCGCGCCGAGCTGCGGGATGTCGTCGTCCGCCGCGACGCGCCGCAGATCGCCTGTGGCGAAAAGCGCACCGCGCGCGATCCGGTATTCCGGCGCTTCGTCTGGCTCGGTCACCTGAAGATGCTCGCTACAGACGATGGCTCGCAGGATTTCGGCAACATCGCCGCGGTCTGCCGGGAAGGGCAGCCGGTTCCCTGAGCCCCGCTTCCCGTTACCCCTCCCGAGGCGAAATCGGCCGGCCCCGGGTGTCGATCGCGCCCGCGCGGATTGCGCCGTCGATCAGCAGCTTGAGGAAGTCGACCGAGCGCCGCATCTCCTCGGGGTTCGGTGCCAGCACCTGTGCGATCGACAGCCCGCGTGCCGCCCAGACGAACAGACGGATGCCCGCGAGCACCCCGGCATCGTCGCCGCTGCCGAACTGCTGCTTGATCGCCTCGAGCGACATCTGCTCCACGCGGGCCTGCATCGGCGTGACCAGCGCGGCCAGCTCGGCGTCGCTGCGCGAGGCCTGGAGAATCTCGAGCACCGCCAGCCCGGAAGGCCGGCTCAGCACCTCCCAGAGCATCTCCGGCCAGTCGGAGATATGCGCGCCGCGGCCGGTCTCGGCCGCGATCTCCTCATAGGCGAGCCGTTCCCGGTCGTAGACCGTGCCGATCACATCCGCCATCAGCTGCGCACGGGTGCCGAAATGATGGTGGAGCGCGCCGCGGGTCACCCCGGCCTCCTCGGCGATCGCTTCGGTCGAGGTGCCGCTATAGCCGTTGCGGTAAAGCAGCCGGATCGTGGCATCGAGCAGCGCCTCGCGCGTCTCCGCCGTGCGCTCCGCCTGTGTCCGCCGCTTCCTGCCCGAGGCTGTTATCGCCACGTTCTTCCAAACCATTTCCGGGGCGAGAGCCGCCGCCGCGATCCATTTGGCGGCTCGGAAGAAGGTCCGTCAACATGGGCGCGTGCAAACTTCCGTCGCGCACCCCATGTCACCGCAGTGGCGCCGCGCTCCCGCATCCGCTAAGAGCCCGCGCTTCCGCAACCACTGGAACCGTGAATGACGCTTTACGCACGCTTCGCCGCGCATCTCAATCTTGCCCTGGATGCGCTTGTCCTCGCCGGCGACCTGCCCGCGGGGCTGGAGCGACGCGCAATCACGGTGGAGCCGCCGCGTGACGCCTCGCACGGCGATCTCGCGACCAATGCCGCGATGGTCCTGGCCAAGCCGGCCGGCACCAATCCGCGCGCGCTCGCCGAGAAGATCGGTGCCGAGCTGGAGAAGCTGGACGAAGTCGCTTCGGTCTCGATCGCGGGCCCGGGCTTCATCAACCTGACGCTGACCGACGCCACCTGGCGCGGCGAGTTGATGGCGATCCTCGACGCGGGTGATGATTACGGCCGCTCGACGGTGGGCGCTGGCACTACGGTGAACGTCGAATATGTCTCGGCCAACCCGACTGGCCCGATGCACATGGGCCATTGCCGCGGCGCGGTGGTAGGCGACGCGCTCGCCGCCCTGCTCGAGTTCGCCGGGCACAAGGTGATCCGCGAATATTATGTCAACGATGCCGGCGGCCAGGTCGACGTGCTCGCCCGCTCCGCGCACCTTCGGTATCGGGAAGCGCTGGGCGAGACGATCGAGATCCCCGAAGGCCTCTATCCGGGCGAATATCTGAAGCCGGTCGGCGCGAAGCTCGCCGCCGAGTTCGGCGACAAATATGTCTCCGCGCCGGAGAGCGAGTGGCTGGTCCTGTTCCGCAAGACCGCCGTCGCCGCGATGATGGACATGATCCGCGCCGACCTGGCGCTGCTCGGCATCCATCACGACCTGTTCTCGTCGGAAGCCGAGCTGCAGGCGGCCGGCAAGCCGGAGCAGGCCGAGGCGTGGCTGCGCGAGCGCGGGTTCGTCTATGACGGCGTGCTCGAGGCCCCCAAGGGAGAGACGCCCGAGGATTGGGAGCCGGTCGAGCTGCCGCTGTTCCGCTCGACGCAGTTCGGTGACGACCAGGATCGCCCGATCAAGAAGTCGAACGGCGCCTGGACCTATTTCGGCGCCGATCTCGCCTATCACTTCCAGAAGGCGCAGTCGGCCGACGCGCTGATCGACATCTGGGGTGCCGATCACGCCGGTACGGTGAAGCGCATCGTCGCCGCGGTGCAGGCGCTGACCGGGGGCGAGACCAAGTTCGACGTCAAGCTGGTCCAGATGGTCCGGCTGCTGCGCGACGGCGAGCCGGTGAAGATGTCGAAGCGCGCCGGCAACTTCGTCACGCTGGCCGACGTGGTCAACGAAGTCGGCAAGGACGTGGTCCGCTTCACCATGCTGACCCGCAAGGCCGATGCCCAGATGGACTTCGATTTCGCCAAGGTGGTCGAGGCTTCGAAGGACAATCCGGTATTCTACGTGCAGTACGCGCACGCCCGTGTGGCGTCGCTCGGCCGCCGCACGGCGGAGGCGGGGATCGAGTGTGCAGATGTCGACCTGTCTCTGCTTGATACACAGGAGCTTGGGCTGGTGAAGGCGGCTGCGCAGTTCCCGCGCATCGTCGAAGCAGCTGCCTCGGCGCGCGAGCCGCATAGAATTGCCTTCTATCTCTATGACTTGGCGGCGGAACTCCATTCCTTGTGGAATCTTGGCAAGGAAGATCCCACCCGCCGCTTCCTGTTGCCGGACCAGGCGGCGCTGACGTGCGCACGGCTTTATCTGGCGCGTTCGATCGGGCAGATTGTCCGCAATGGCCTCCGCATCATGGGCGTCGAGGCCGTCCAGGAGATGTAAGGAATGAACATGCGTGGGGGGGAGGCCGGATTCGGCGACGATGACCGCCTTCCCTGGCTCGAGACGGTGGAGGAGGATTATCGCGAAGGCGTTTCCTTCGGCCGTATCCTGCTGCTCGTCCTTCTGCTCCTCGCCGTGCTCGGCGCGGGCGCGTTCGGCTATTACTGGTATCAGAAGCAGAAGAGCCTGGTTGGCAATGGCGAGCTGATCGCAGCGCCCGAGGGCGACTACAAGGTCAAGCCCGACGAGCCCGGCGGCATGAAGGTGGAGGGCGAGGGCGATACCGTCTTCGCTACCAGCCAGGGCAATAGCGGCAATTCGAGCATCGACGTGAGCGCGCTGCCCGAGGCGCCGGTCGATGGCAGGAAGGTCGTCGAGAAGGCGCCGTCGCTGACCGGTGAGAGGAACGCCAAGGTCGCGATCCCGTCGAGCGCCAGCACGGCGGATGCGCAGCCGAAGCGCGTGCCGGTGATTGCCCCGCAGGCGGGCGGCTCCGGCGCGCTGATCCAGCTCGGTGCCTTCCCGGACGAAGCCGGCGCCAACACCGCCTGGGCGCGTCTCTCGAAGCGCTTCTCGTACCTAGCGCCGCTCGGCAAATCGGTCGAGCGCGGCGAGAAGGACGGCAAGGCGTTGTTCCGCCTGCGCGTGAACGCCGGCTCGAACAGCCAGGCCAAGGAGCTGTGCGGCAAGCTCAAGGTGGCAGGCGAAAGCTGCTACGTGGCGAATTAACTGTCGCGGCCGGGGAGGACGGAATGGGGGTTAAACCCGGCCTTCCGCTTCGCTAAGACGGCGGCATGAAGCCAGTAATCTTCGGCGTATCCGGCCTGTCGCTCACGGCCGGGGAGCGCGATTTCTTTCGTGATGCCGATCCGCTCGGCTACATCCTGTTCAAGCGCAATTGCGAGAGCCGTGCCCAGATGCGTGCGCTCACCGAGGAATTGCGCGAGCTGAGCGGCCGCGCGGACCTGCCGATCCTGATCGACCAGGAAGGCGGCCGGGTCAGCCGGATGGTACCGCCCGAATGGCCGGCTTTCCCGGCGGGGGAGGCGTTCGGTCGCCTCTATGATGTCGCACCGATCTCGGCGATCGAGGCGGCGCGGGCCAATTATCACGCACTCGGGCTGATGCTGGCGGAGGTTGGCGTCACCGTCGATTGCGCGCCGCTGCTCGACGTCGTGACGCCGGAAGTGACCCAGGCGATCGGCGACCGTGCCTTCGGCAGTGAGCCGATGCGCGTCGCGGCGCTCGGCCAGGCCTGTGTCGAGGGGCTGCGCCGGGGCGGCGTGGTCGGCGTGGTCAAGCACATGCCGGGCCATGGCCGCGCCGTGGTCGACAGCCATCTCGAGCTGCCGCGCGTCAGGATCGACGCCGCGGCGCTGGAGCAGGACATCGCGCCTTTCCACGCGCTCAAGGGCGCGCCGATGGGCATGACCTGCCATGTCGTGTTCGAGGCCTGGGACGCCGAGCGTCCCGCTACGCTCTCGCCGACCGTGGTCCAGGAGATCATCCGCGGGCGCATCGGTTTCGACGGGCTGCTGATGACCGACGATATCGACATGAAGGCGCTTTCCGGCACGCCGGGCGAGAAGGCGACCCAGGCGCTGGCCGCGGGCTGCGACGTGGTGCTTGATTGCTGGGCGCGGATGGACGAGATGATCGAGATCATCGGCCTGCTCCCCGACGCGACGCCCGAATGCATCGAGCGCCTCGACCGCGCCATGGCCACCACCGGTGCCGACGAGCCGGATGCGGACTTTGTCGAGCTCATTGCCAGGCGGGACGAGTTGCTGGCGCTGGCGTGACTTCTCCCTCTCCCCGCTGGCGGGGAGAGGGCAGGGGAGAGGGGCGCATCGATAGCGTGCCGAAATCCCCCTCTCCCCGACCCTCTCCCCTTCAGGGGAGAGGGAGTAAGGGCATGACACCACCTCTCCGACCTGCTTAACTCCCCCCATGGACGCCGAGGCACAGGAAACCCTCAAGATCGATATCGACGGCTGGGAAGGGCCGCTCGACCTGCTGCTGGCGCTCGCCCGCACGCAGAAGGTGGACCTGCGGCAGATCTCGATCCTCCAGCTCGTCGAGCAATATCTCGGCTATGTGAACGAGGCGCGCGAGCTGAGGCTGGAGCTTGCCGCCGACTATCTCGTGATGGCCGCCTGGCTGGCGTACCTGAAGTCCGCGCTGCTGCTCCCGCGTAATCCGGAGGAGACGCCGAGCCCCGAGGAACTGGCGCTGCGCCTGCAGCTGCGCCTCGAGCGGCTCAACGCGATGCGCGATGCCGGCGCCCGGCTGATGGCCCGTGACCGCACCGGCCGTGACAATTTCTTCCGCGGCGCGCCCGAGGGCCTGCGCGTGCTGCGCAAGGCACGCTACGAGGCCGAAATCTACGACCTGATCGCCGCCTATGGCCGGATCAGCGCGCGCACCCGCCCGGTGATGCATGTCGTCCAGCAGCGCGACGTGATGACGCTGGAGGCAGCGATCGCGCGCGTATCCTCGCTGATCGGCTCGCGGATCGACTGGAGCACGCTCCAGTCTTTCCTGCCGGAGGGCGCGAGCGGTCCCTATGCCAAGTCGGCGCTTGCCTCGTCCTTCGTCGCCGCGCTCGAGCTGGCCAAGCAGGGCAGGGTCGAGCTTCGCCAGAAATCGGCCTTCGCGCCGCTCTATCTCAAGGCTGCAGGATGACTCCCGAAGACGCCGCCTCGCGTGCGGTGGAGGCCGTGCTGTTCGCCTCCGAGCATCCGATGAACCTCGACGAGATCCGCGCCCATGTCGGCCCCGAGATGGACGTGCGGGCGGCGCTCGCTGCCCTGGAGGCGCTCTATGCCGGGCGCGGTGTCGAGCTGGTCCGCCGCGGCGACCGCTGGCATTTCCAGACCGCCGCCGACCTCGCCCATCTGCTGCGCCGCAACCGCGAGGAGAGCCGCAAGCTCAGCCGGGCAGGCATCGAGACGCTGGCGATCATCGCCTATCATGAGCCCGTCACCCGCGCCGAGATCGAGGCGATCCGCGGCGTGCAGATCAGCAAGGGCACGATCGACGTGCTGATGGAGGCGGGCTGGGTGCGTCCCGCCGGTCGGCGCGAGGTGCCGGGCAGGCCGTTGATGTACGCCACCACCGGAGGTTTCCTCACCCATTTCGGCCTGTCCAGCCGCCGCGACCTGCCCGGAATCGACGATCTCAAGGCCGCCGGCCTGCTCGATCCGGTCGACCTCGCTTTCGAGGCGCTGGGGGAGAATGAAGGTGCCGAGGAGCCCGAAAGCGAAACTGTCACAGACGACGAATAGGGGCTCCCGGCGTCTCGGCCATTGCCGCAGGTGCCCGGCACGCCTAGATAAAGCCGGAATCGAGGAGATTTGTGATGGGTAGTTTCAGCCTGATGCACTGGCTGCTGTTGGGCGTGGTCGCGATCCTGCTGCTGGGCGGTGGTCGCTTCTCGAACATGATGGGTGATGTCGCCAAGGGCATCAAGCAGTTCAAGAAGGGCATGTCCGAGGATGACGAGGCCGAGAAGCCGGCGACCCGCATCGAGGGCAAGGCGGCTCCCGAGCCGACCGTGCAGCGCGAGGCCGAGCCGGCACGCGAAGAGAAGCTCTGAACTTCCGCGCCGTTCCCGGCTCAGGGCGCCGGGAGCCGCTTCTGGCGATTGATCGATGCTAGATTTCAACGCGCCCGAGTTCGTGGTCGTCGCCATCGTGGCGCTGATCGTGATCGGGCCAAAGGATTTGCCCAAGGCCATGCGCTTTGTGGGCAAGTGGTTCGGCAAGGCGCGCGCCGTCGCGCGCCAGTTCCGCTCCGGGTTCGACAACATGATCCGCGAGTCGGAGCTTGCCGAGCTCGAAAAGCAATGGGCGGAAGAGAATGCCCGCATCATGGCCCAGCATCCGCCGGCGGCGCTTCCCGCGCCCGGGGCGGAGGCCGAGGTGCATCATGTCGCCACCGAGGATAGCGCTCCAGTGATGGTCGAGCAGCCCGCCATCCATGACGAGACGCCTGGCGTCTCCGCGCCGGCACCGAAGCCGAAGCGCGCGCGCAAGGCTCCGGCAGCTGCTGCAGCGGAGCCTGTGGCCGAGCCGGCCGTCAAGCCCGCCCCCAAGCCGCGTGCCCGCAAGGCGGCCGCCGCACCGGTAGCAACCGCCAAACCCCGTGCGCGCAAGGCTGCGCCGCCTGCCGAGGCCGCCGAATGAGGGACATCGACGACACCCAGCAGCCGCTGCTCGAGCATCTGATCGAGCTGCGCCGCCGCCTGCTCTACTGCGTGGCCGCGCTGCTGGTGACTTTCTTCGCCTCCTTCTATTTCTCGAAGGAGATCTACGGCTTCCTCGTCCATCCGCTCGCCGCGGCGGGGCAGAACAAGATCATCTTCACCCAGATCTTCGGGGCGTTCTTCGTCCAGCTCAAGGTCGCGTTCTTCGCGGCGATGATGCTGTCCTTCCCGGTGATCGCAACGCAGCTCTGGCAGTTCGTGGCGCCTGGCCTTTATCGCCAGGAGAAGAAGGCGCTGCTGCCCTTCCTGCTGGCTACGCCGGTGCTGTTCATCGCCGGCGCCTCGCTCGCCTATTTCATCGCGATCCCCACCGCCCTTCATTTCCTGCTCGGCTATCAGGGGGATCTCGGCGGGGGCGTGCATCAGGAAGCGCTGCCCGAGGCCGAGAAATATCTCGATTTCGTCATGCAGTTCCTGTTCGCCTTCGGTATCACTTTCCTGCTGCCGGTGCTGCTGATGCTGCTCGAGCGCTCGGGTATCGTAACCTATGAGCAGCTCAAGAGCGCGTGGCGCTATGCCGTGGTCGCCGCCTTCGCGATCGCCGCGGTGCTGACGCCGCCCGACGTCGGCTCGCAGCTGCTGCTCGCCTTCCCGCTGATCGGCCTCTATTTCCTGTCGCTGGTCGGCATCTGGTTCACGCGACGGCGCCGCCGACCGGCGGAAGATGCCGAGAACGAGACGGCCGAGGCCGCCTGACACGAAAAACCCCTCCCGCGGCTATCGCGGGAGGGGTTTTCTCTTTCCTGCCGGTTCTGGCTTATTTGGCGTCGTCGGCGGTCTTGGCGACGGTGTCGCCCGCCGAGGAAACATCCTTGCCCACGCCTTCGACCGTGTTGCAGGCCGAGACCAGCATCGCGCCCGCAAGGGCGACACAGGCGATGATCTTACGCATCACATCTCTCCAAAATACCGGACCATAGGGGTCGGGAAGGAAATGCCCGGGCAGGCGCAAACGTTCCGTCTGCGCAGCAACTGCCTGAACCTGTTGGAGAAAATGGAAAGGCCCCGAAAAGTTTTAGGCCCGGAAGCGTCACCGGGGGGAGGGTTGACGCTTCCGGGCCCATGTCTTGGATAGCGAGAGCGGGGGGGCAAAAGGTCACTATCCGAAGTACAAAACGGACCACGCGGTCAGGGGTTCCATGCCCTTCGAACTTTTTTCGAACTTTTTATCCGGGCTGCTCAGGGGCGGCCGGTGATCGCGATCGCCGCTTCATAGGCGCCGGTCAGCGGATCGTGATGCAGCTTGGTCCGCAGCTGCCGGGCAAGCCCGCCGATCACGCGGCCATAGCGATTCTCGACCAGTTCCTCGAGCGCCTGGCTCTCCACCAGGGCAGGGGAGGTGATGCGCAGCAACGCACGGGTGTCGTCATCCTCGATCAGCTTGATCGAGATGCGGATCTGCGCCGCCGGATTGCAGCTCATCGCCAGCTCGACGATCTCGGTGAGCAGGAAGGCGATGGCGATCGCCACGTCCTGGTTGACCAGCACCGGGGTGAGCTCGAGCGTCACGCCCAGGCCCTGCGCGCGTTCGGGCGCGGTGGCGCGGATGTTCGCGGCGAGCTCGCCGATCACCGAGCGCAGGTCGAGCCCACGATTCTCCTCCAGCTCGGCATAATGGTGGCGATGCACCACGGCGAGCGCGTCGACCCGGCGCTGGATCGAGGCATAGGCCTCGGTCGCCTCCTCGCTCTTGGCGCTGCGGGCATGGAAGTTGATCAGGCTGGCGATCACCTGGAGGTTGTTCTTGACCCGGTGGTGCACCTCACGGGTGAGCTTGGTCTGGCGCACCAGTCCCTCGGCCAGGTCCGCCTCATGCTCCTTCACCGTGCGGCTGATCTCGCGGAACGTGTCGCCCAGCTCGCGGATCTCCGCGGCGGGCATCTCGCCGAAGCGCTTGATGTCGATCACCTCGCCCGGCTTGTAGGCACCGACGCTGGTGCGCAGCCGGCGCAGGGGGCGGATCAGCAGGATGTCGACCACGAACCAGCTGATTCCCGCGGCGGCGAGCCACATCAGCACCAGCACCACGGTGTTGATGATCATCGGCGAGGTGATCGGCGTGCCGAGCATCGACATCTGGAGCGTCACCCCATCGATGCCCAGGTCGTTGGGAATGGTCTCGCGCCGGTCGAGCGGCCCCGCACCCTCCAGCTTGCGCAGCACCAGCTTGTCGCCATGGCCGACCAGCGCTGCGCCATATTCGGGCACGAAGCCGCTTGGCTGCGCGATCGAGGCCAGCGTGGCGGCGGGGTAGAATGCCGTCGCCGTGCCGCCTTGGTTGCCGCCGATGCGCAGGGTCATGCCATCTTCGAGCAGCGTGGTGCGCACCTGGCGCGGCTGAAGCGTCGCCGTGCCGGCCAGTGCGAAATTCTGCCCGCATATCACGCGCCCGCTGGCGTTGGTGATTGCGAATCGTGCGCCTGTGGCGGTGGCAAAGGTGCCGGCGAGCCGGGTGCAGGCTGGGGCGTCGTGCGGATCCGCCTCCAGCGCATCGAGCGCGCCGGACAGCTGGCCGACATGGTTGACCAGCAGGTCGCGCAAGATGTCGGTGCTCTCGCTCGCGGCGACGCGCAGCCGCGCCCGCGCCTCGGTATCGGCGTTGCGGGTGCTCTGCAGCGTCGTGAACAGCGCGATCAGCGCCAGCGGCAGCAGGCAGACGATCAGGTAGAGGAAAACCTTGGCGCCTGTCGGCATAGCTCCCAGCGCCGCCGCGGGACGGACCTTGGCGCGCGGTTCTTCTTCCGGGATCTCCATCAGCTCCGGACTAGTCGAGCTTCTTCAGAAGGTCGAGCAGATCGTCGGGCACGGCTTCGCTCACGGCCTCGTCATAGGCCTGGCGCAGCGCTTCGCCCACATTGCGGCCGGGGCGACCGGTTTCCTTTCCGCCATCTGATTTGGGCGGCTTTTTCATTTTCTCATCCGCGGAACGCACCAATTCCCCCCTGCGCCATGGCGCCAGCCAAGGCTCGGACTAAAAGCGACCTGTTCCGGATGCAACTTCCGGAAGTGAACGAAAGCCACCGGTCGCATGGGGCCGGAGGCTGTGCGGCAACACTACGCAGCATGTTCGATGAAACCAATTCCCTAGTCGTTTGTTCCACAGCCGATGCAATATCCAGGGAGGGGCTCCTTCGGGTTGCACGATTGAGGATTGCAATAGCTCGGAACGGCGCCGAAACAAACCGTTCCGCACTCGTAGGAGAATAGTTCGACCATGTCGCTTGGACAGCAACTCGCGCCGCACCTTCCGCTTCTCCGTCGCTATGCGCGCGCGCTCACTGGCAGCCAGGCCGACGGCGACCGCTATGTGCGTGCGGCGCTGGAGGCGATCGTCGCGGCGCCGGACCAGTTCCCCCGCGACGTCGATCCGCGGCTCGGCCTGTATCGCACCTTCCAGGCGATCTGGCAGTCGACGCACCTCGAGGAAGAGGATGTCGTCGAGGATACCACCAACGAGAACGAGGCTATCGCCCGCAAGCGGCTCGCCCGTCTCACCCCGCTGTCGCGCCAGGCGCTGCTGCTCACCACCGTGGAGGGCTTCAGCATCGAGGACGCCGGCTATCTGATCGAAGAGGATGCAGGACAGGTGCAGAAGCTCGTTGGAGAGGCCGTGGCCGAGATCGAGCGCCAGACGCGCACCCGCGTGATGATCATCGAGGATGAGCCGCTGATCGCGATGGACCTTGAGCAGATTGTCCGCGACCTCGGTCATGAGGTGACCGGCGTCGCCGTGACCCGCGACGAGGCGGTGGCGCTGGCGATGGAGGATCGGCCGGGCCTGGTGCTCGCCGACATCCAGCTCGCCGACGACAGCTCGGGCATCGATGCGGTGAAGGACATCCTCGCCGAATATTCGGTGCCGGTGATCTTCATCACCGCCTTCCCCGAGCGGCTGCTCACCGGCGAGCGTCCGGAGCCGACCTTCCTGATCACCAAGCCGTTCCAGCGGGAAACCGTCAAGACGACGATCAGCCAGGCGCTGTTCTTCGACCAGGCGACCGTTCCGGCCTGACGATCCGCGAAAAAACCGGCGCGGGTTCCATCAGGTACGGACCCAAAACGGTTCTCGCGAGTTGTTGATGGCATGGCTGAGAATGACGAATCCATCCATATCGACAGCGAGCAGGCCCGCGCCGGCGCTACGCCGCACATGACGCGATATGTGCTGGGCTACGGCCTGGTACTGGTTATCGTCGCGTTCGCCGTGATCCTTCTGTTCTAAGCACGGGATCGGCGCGAAATATGCTGGCAATCGCAGACACCAAGCCTATTTCTGGAACCGGTCGCTTCGCGGCCAACGCAAACAAGCGGGAACGAATGAGTCAGTCCGAACAGCCCGAGGACAAGGGGACCGAGGCGCCGCAGGAGCATGTCTCGCTCTCCGATCCCGAGTTCAAGAAACAGCTCGCGCTCGTCATCCCGCATCTGCGCGCCTTTGGCCGCTCGCTTTCGGGCAGCCGGGATCTCGCCGACGATCTGGTGCAGGAGACGCTGCTCAAGGCCTGGGCCGCGCGGAAGCGCTTCCAGGCGGGCACCAACATGCGTGCCTGGACCTTCATCATCCTGCGCAACCTCTATCTGAGCCAGATGCGCCGCGCCCGTTTCAAGGGCGAGTGGGACGATCTGGTTGCCGACCGGCTGCTCGCCGCACCGGCCAGCCAGGACCGGCATGTCGAGCTTTCCGACATGCAGCGCGCGCTGCTCCATCTGCCCCAGCCCCAGCGCGAAGCGCTGATCCTGGTCGGCGCGGGCGGCTTCGCCTATGAAGAGGCGGCCGAGATCTGCCAGGTCGCCGTCGGCACGATCAAGAGCCGCGTGGCCCGCGGCCGCGTCGCGCTCGAGCATCTCCTGACCGAGGGCCAGCTGCCCTCGCGCCGCATCGAGCCGGGCACTGCCGAGGGCAAGACCGCGCTCGATACGATCATGGGCGAAGTGGACGATCTTAGCCGTGATCGCGGCGACCTGCCGGTAAAGTAAGTCCGGGCAGCACGAAAAATTCAGGCCGCGTTCCCCATCGGGAGCGCGGCCTTTTCGTGTGCCGAGGTGTGGATCTCAGCGCGGTCGGTTGAGCTGGCGCAGCATCGCCGCCATGTCGTCGGGCAGGCCGCTGTCGCGCACATAGGCGTCACGCAGCGCGAGGCCGATCGCATCGCTGGCGCGGGGCGCCTCGACCCGATATGCGGGCTGGCGGGCGTCGCTGGCCGAGGCTGAAGTCGTCTGGTTCATGTTGCTAGAACAATTCAGTTCTCTTTTTGTTGCTTGACATTTTGCAACGCATCGTTTCGCAGGTAGCCGATTCTGTGACTCAATCCTCTCCCTCCGCCGATCTCGCCGACGCAATTGCCCGGGCGAGCGCGCATGCGCCCTTCCTCGAAAACCTGCTCGCACGCGAAGTCGAGCTGGTCGCCGGCCTCGATGCTGCCCTTGCGGATCCACGCGCAGCGGCGCGTGCTTTCGCAGGCGATATGAGTGCGGGGGCGCGGCTGCGCATCGAGCGCCGCCGGCTCGCGCTCCTCGTCGCCCTGGGCGACCTGTCGGGCCGGTTCGATCTCACGACTGTCACGCATCTTCTCACCGATTTCGCCGACGATGCGTTGGACCGTGCGATCCGCGCGGCGATTCTCGAACGCACGCCCGATGCCGATCCGCGTGGTTTTGCGGCGATCGCGCTGGGCAAGCAGGGCAGCCGCGAGCTCAACTATTCGTCGGACATCGATCCGATCCTGATCTTCGATCCGCAGACCTTGCCCTGCCGCCCGCGCGAGGATGTGCAGGAAGCCGCGGTGCGCATCGGCCGCCGCGTGGTGGAGTTGCTCCAGCAGCGCGACGAGAATGGCTATGTGCTGCGCGTCGATCTGCGCCTGCGTCCCTCGCCGGAGGTCACGCCGATCGTGCTGCCGGTCGAGGCGGCGATCACCTATTATGAGAGCCAGGCGCTGCCCTGGGAGCGCGCAGCCTTCATCCGCGCCCGCGCCTGTGCCGGCGATCTGGCGCTGGGCGGCTATTTCCTCGATGCGATCCGCCCCTTCGTGTGGCGGCGCGCGCTCGACTTCGGCACGATCCGTGAGATCCGCGACATCAGCCGCCGCATTCGCGACCATTATTCCCAGGCCCAGGCCTTTGGTCCCGGCTATGACCTGAAGCGGGGCAGGGGCGGCATCCGCGAGGTCGAGTTCTTCGCCCAGATCCACCAGCTCATCCATGGCGGGCGCGAGCCGGCTCTGCGTGCGCCCGCGACCCGCGATGCGCTCGCCGCCCTGGCCGAGGCGGGGCGGATCGGCACGGACGAGGCGCACGACCTGACCAGCGCCTATGTCACGCTGCGCACGATCGAGCATCGCCTGCAGATGGTCGATGATCGCCAGACGCACGAGCTGCCCGAGAACCTCGCGGCCCTCGACAATGTCGCCCGGCTGCATGGCCTGGACGATGGCGCCGCGCTCACCGACCTGCTCAAGCCGCACGTCGTCCGCGTCGGCACGATCTATGACAGCCTGGCCGGCGAGGAGGAGCAGCGCCTGCCGAGCGAGAGTATCCCGCTTGAGGCGAAGCTCACCGCCGCCGGTTTCGAGCGCCCCGACGGTGCCGCGCGGATCGTCCAGGGCTGGCGCGGCGGCACCTATCCGGCACTTCGCACGCCGGCGGCGCGCGAAGCACTGGAATCGGTGCTGCCGGGCCTGATAGATGCCTTCTCCCGCGCGCCGGACACCGTGCACGCGATCACCCGCTTCGACGCGATGCTCTCGCGCCTGCCGAGCGCGATCAACTTCTTCCGCCTGCTCGAGGCGCAGCCCGGGCTCGCGCAGCTGCTCGGCCAGATCCTCGCGCTGGCGCCGACGCTCGCCGAGCAGCTGGGCCGCCGCGCCGAACTGCTCGACGGCTTGATCGACGCTACCGCGCTGGAGCCGGTACCCGATATCGAGACCCTCGCCGCGGGCATGCGTCGCTGGGAGCCGGGCTCCGACTATCAGTACCAGCTCGAATTCGTCCGCCGCTTCGTCAACGAGAAGCGCTTCGCCCTCGGCGCCCAGATCGTCGCGGGATCAGGAGACCCGCTCGAAGCCTCGGCCGGCTATGCACGCGTCGCCGAGGCGGCGATCGAGACGCTGGCGGCTGCGACGGTCGAGGAGTTCTCGCGCAATCACGGCGCGGTGCCGGACAGCGAGCTGGTGATCCTCGCGCTCGGCCGAATGGGCGGGCAGGCGCTCACCCACGCCTCGGACCTCGACCTCGTCTATCTCTTCACTGGCGACTATGCCGCGGAGAGCGACGGCGCCAAGCCGCTGGGCGCGGTGATGTACTACAACCGGCTCGGCCAGCGCGTCACTGCGGCGCTCTCGGTGCCGACGCCTGCCGGACCGCTCTACGAGGTCGATACCCGGTTGCGTCCCTCAGGCGCGCAGGGGCCGCTCGTCGTGTCGCTCGAGGGCTTCGAGAAATACCAGCGCGCGGATGCCTGGACCTGGGAGCATATGGCGCTGACCCGTGCCCGCCCGGTCTTCGGTTCGCCCCAGGCCCGCGCCAGGGTGCAGGCAATCATCGATGCAGTGCTGAAGGGCGCCCGGCCGGACCGCGACATTCCGGCCGAGGCCGCGAAGATGCGCGCCGACATGGCGTCGCACAAGCCGCCCAAGGGCCCGCTCGACGCCAAGCTGCTCGACGGCGGGCTGGTCGACCTCGAATTCGCAGTGCACACCGTCCAGCTCGTCCGTCGCACCGGCTTCGAGCCCCGCCTCGGCCCGGCGATCGACGATCTGGCCGGGCAGGAGCTGCTGCCGCCTACGATGCGCCCCGCGCACGACTTCCTCACCCGCCTGCTCGTGACCATGCGCCTCGTCGCGCCCGACGCGCAGGAACCGGGGCCGGCCACCCAGGCGCTGATCGCCCGCGCGCTCCGGCTCGGCAGCTGGGACGAGGTGGTTGCGCAGCTCGACCGGACCCGGCAGGAGGTCCGCGATTGCTGGGCGTCGGTGCGCGGCCCGGCCTGAGGAGAAGACAATGGCAATCGAGGAAGGCGACAAGATCCCCGCGGTCACGCTCGACGGGACCGAAGGCGAGGCGATCGCGCTGGCGGACAAGCTGGGCAAGCCCTTCGTCCTCTATTTCTATCCCAAGGACGATACGTCGGGCTGCACCCGCGAAGCGCAGGACTTCTCCGCGCTGATCCCCGAATTCACCGCGCTCGGCGCCGAGGTGCTGGGCGTGTCGAAGGACCCGCCGATCAAGCACCAGAAGTTCATCAACAAGTACGACCTCACCGTGCCGCTCGCCACCGACACTTCGGGCGCGGCGATGGAGGCATTCGGTGTCTGGGTCGAGAAGCAGCTCTACGGCAAGCGCTACATGGGTATCGACCGCTCGACCTTCCTGTTCGATGCGGAAGGCAAGCTGTTCCGCGCCTGGCGCCGCGTGCGGGTGCCCGGCCATGCCGTAGATGTGCTCGAATCGATCAAGGAAATGCAGGCGCACTGATGCTGCGGCGGCTCGCCCTGTTCGCTGCCTTGTCGTTCGCCGGGCCAGCGCAGGCGCAGGACCTGCCGCCCGTGCCGCGCGCGCTGCTCAATACCGCCGCGCTGGTCTGCGTGAAGATCGACCGCGAGGGCAGGGTGGATGCCTTCCTGCTCGATTCCAGGGGCGATGCGGCCCGCGACAAGGCAGTGCTGGACTGGGTTCGCGGGCTCAAATGGCCGGCCGCGCAACCGGGCGAGGAGGGTGGCCGCAACCGCTGGTTCCCGATGCCGGTGCAGTTCGGCGAGGTTCTCGCGCCAGCGATGCCTCAGGGCTGCGCGCCGGGATCGGACCGCACCTGACATGACCGCCCGCAGCGTCGCCCAGGCCTGCCACGCGGCGCTGACCGCGGCGGCGCCGATCGACAAGATCAAGGCGGCGCGTGCCGCTGCGCGCGACTGGCGGCTCGGCCGGCTGGCTTTCGAATTCGACGTCATGATGCCCGATCGTCCGGCGCGGCCGGACCAGCCCGAGCTGCTTCCGCCCAACCGCATGCCCAAGCGCGGCAAGGGCGGATCGGAGCGCGGCCGCATCGCGCTGATCCATGCGCTCGCCCATATCGAGTTCTCCGCGATCGACCTGGCGTTCGACGCGGCCGGCCGGTTCGGCGGCGAATATCCGCGCGGCTTCACCGATGACTGGATGGGCGTGGGCGCCGACGAGGCGATGCACTTCGCCCTGCTCGATCGCCGGCTCAGGAGCCTGGGCAGCTTCTATGGCGCCATGCCCGCGCATGACGGGCTGTGGGATGCCGCGGCCGAGACCGCGCATGATTCGCTTGCCCGCCTGGCGGTGGTGCCGATGGTGCTGGAGGCGCGCGGGCTTGACGTCACGCCGGCCACGATCGAGCGATTTTCCGCCGCGGATGATGCGGTTACCACCCGCATCCTCACACGGATCGTGAACGACGAAATCCGGCATGTTCGCGCCGGAACGGTGTGGTTCGAATCGCGTTGTCGCGACTTGAATCTTGTGCCGCATGCAACATGGCATGCGTTGGTTGCACGGCATTTCCGCGGAGCAATTAAGCCACCGTTCAACGACTCGGCGCGCGACTCAGCCGGTTTGTCCCGGGATTATTACCAACCTCTTGCGGTGAGCTGACTCCTCGGGTCACAAGCCACCGTCCAGAAGGCGGAGGGGCTGCTTCCTGCGACGGATGACAATAGAAGTAGGGCAACCGGGTCGCGTTTCGGTGCTTGCTTCCATGAAACTTGCCGGGGAATCATGGCTAAGGCGTCGAACTCTAAAACCGCTACCGCAGCTCAGCGGTTCCGTGCTTTCTTCACTACCCGCGATTTTATTTTTCATGACGGCCGCGACCTGAAGCGTTTCAGCATCGCCGGCCGCACCCAGGCGCTGCTCGCCGGCGTCGGCACCGTCACCGTGCTGTTCTCCGCTTATGGCGTGGCCCAGGCCGCCGTCGGCGCGATCGCGATCAGCGGAGTGACCGGCACGCCCGCCTCGCCCGAGGCACAGGTCGCCAAGATGCGCGAGCAGGTCGAGAAGATGCAGGCCGATGTCGCCGCCGCCAAGGAGGCCGCCCGCCTCCAGGCAGCGCGTGTCGAGCAGCACCAGGCGCTGATCAGCGCGACGCTCACCGGCAAGGGCGACCGCGCCGTGATCGAGCAGCCACTCCCCAACACTTCGGCCCGCACCAGCGCCGTTGCCAGCGAAGTCCTCGCGCCGCTCAAGCAGGTCGAGGCCCGCCAGGTCGCGATGGCCGGCAAGGCCCGCGCCGCCGGCGAAGCCCGCTACAACCAGACCGCCGGTGAGCTCCGCCGCCTTGGTCTCTCGCCCGAGCGCTATGTGAAGGTGCCGGCGATGGGCGGCCCCTATGAGCCGATCGACAACGACAATGCGAGCGGCAGCGATGCCTCGGCCGAAGCCGCCGACGCCCAGTTCCGCGCGCTGTTCGTCACTTGGAAGAAGCTCGACATGCTCGAGCAGACGGTGATCTCGATCCCGTCGATGCAGCCGGTCGACAAGCTGACCTTCACGTCGAACTTCGGCGTCCGCTCGGATCCGTTCCGTGGCACCGCCGCGATGCATGCCGGCGTCGACATTCCCGGCGCGCTCGGCACGCCGATCTATGCGACCGCCGACGGCGTCGTCAGCCATGCCGGCCGCCAGGGCGGCTATGGCAACCTCGTCCAGATCAACCATGGCCGCGGCATCGAGACGCGCTATGGTCACCTTTCGAAGATCATCGTCGCCGACAATGCCCGCGTGAAGCGCGGCCAGCTGATCGGCCTGATGGGCTCGACTGGCCGCTCGACCGGCAGCCACCTCCACTACGAGGTGCGCGTGGACGGCAAGGCCGTGAATCCGATCCCTTTCCTGCAGACCGGCGAGTATCTCGCCTCGGTGCAGGACCGCGTCCAGGGCGGCGTGGGCGGCCCGGCGAAGAACAAGTAACACCGACTTTCAGAGTCAGGAGAGGAGAGGGGCTGCCCGTGTAGGCGGCCCCCTTTCTTTTGTGGCCTCTCCGTTTCTCTAGGAGGCGCGTTGATCGCAGGCGCCGGGATCGGCCTTGCGATAGGCCAGTTCGACGCCGTTATTCGCCAGCATCGTGAACTGCTGCAGCCTGTCCTCGTCGAACTCGCCATAGCTGCGCCCGTTCTGCTCGTTGAAGAAGGGGAGGAACAGGCCGATCCCGCGGGAGCCGATCGAGTAAAGATAGCGCTTTCCCACCAGGTCGGCGCTGATCGGCGCTTCCGCGGTCAGCATGATGCCGGTCTTGCCGCGCTCAAGATGATAGCCGATCCGGATCGGATCCGACTGGAAGATCGCCATGCCCTCCCGGTCCAGACGGATCGCTGCCGTCGCCGGATTGGTATAGCAACCATAGGCCTTGCTGTTGGCGGGGGGCGGCGTGCCCGGCCGCAGGGCGGTATAGACGGCGAGGATCAGCATCGCGCCGAATGCCACATAGCCGGTCGCGCGCGCCGCACGTTCATAATCGGGGCCACCCACATAAGCCATGCGAGCAGGCTAGTGGCGTTCCGCCCGTCCGCAATGCCCGGGTGGGAAAATCCGGCGGCCCAATCTATGAGGCGCCGGATCATGGCTTCTTCATCCTCTCTCGGCTTCGATTTCGGCACCACCAACTCTGTCGCGGCGCGCGCGACAGGGGAGGTGTCCGATCTCGTCCTGCTCCAGGGGCCGGAAGACGACGACGCGGTCTTCCGCTCCGCCCTGTGCTTCTGGGAGGAAGGCAATGCCCGCGGCGCGCTCGAAGTCGCCGCCGGCCCCTGGGCGATCGCCGAATATCTCGATTCCCCCGAGACCAGCCGCTTCCTCCAGTCGTTCAAGTCGGTCGCCGCCAGCGCCAGCTTCGAGCATGCCATCGTCTTCGAGCGCCGCTACCGGTTCGAGGAGATGGGCCGGCTGTTCCTCCGGCTGATGCGCGAAAAGGCCAAGGGTGCGCTCGATGGGCAGGCGGGCCGCGTCATCGTCGGCCGTCCGGTCGAATATGCCGGCGCCCGGCCCGATGCGGCGCTCGCCCGCACCCGCTACGACATGATGTTCGAAGGCTTCGGCGCCGAAATCCACTATGTCTATGAGCCGCTCGGCGCCGCGTTCAGCTATGCCTCGCGCCTCGACGAGCCCGCCACCGTGCTGGTCGCCGATTTCGGCGGCGGCACCAGCGACTTCTCGGTGGTGCGCATTGCCGAGCGCGGGGCGCCGCGCCGCTGCACCCCGCTCGCCCATGCCGGCGTCGGCATCGCCGGCGACCGGTTCGACCAGCGCATCGTCGATCACCTGATCCTGCCGATGCTCGGCAAGGGCGGGAAATATCGCTCGTTCGACAAGATTCTCGACATCCCGGGCGGCTGGTTCACCGACTTCTCGGACTGGTCGCGCCTCGCGCTGATGCGCAACCGCAAGACGCTGGCCGAGCTCGACAAGCTGCGCCGCGCCGCGCTCGATCCCAAGGCGATCGAGCGGATGATCGCGATCGTTGAGGGGGAGATGGGCTATCAGCTCTACCACGCGGTCGGCGCGCTGAAGCGGGCGCTGTCGGCCGAGGAGCAGGCGCATTTCCATTTCGAGGGCCCGGACCTCCGTATCGAGGCGGCCGTCACCCGCGCCGCGTTCGAGGCGTGGATCGCGCCCGACATCGCGCGGATCGAAGGGGCGGTCGACCAGGCGCTGACCCAGGCCGGCGTCGAGCCCGCCGAGATCGACCGGGTCTTCCTCACCGGCGGCACCTCGCTCACCCCCCGCGTCCGCCGGCTGTTCACCGATCGCTTCGGCGCTGAGCGCATCGCCAGCGGCGGCGAGCTGACATCGATTGCCCACGGACTCGCCCTGATCGGCCAGCAGGACGACATCGCCGCCTGGGCGGCCTAGGCAGACGACGCGTCGTCGATTCCTGACCAGATCCCCGGCGAAGGCCGGGGCCCAGTCTCGGCGCGCTAGCGAAGGCGCCGGAGCCTCACGAAAGACATCGCAACTGGGTCCCGGCCTTCGCCGGGGAACAGAAGGAGGTTCGGGCACGGCCTAGATGCATTGCCTCCCAGCCCCCACGCCACTATCTCCACCCCATGGCAACGCTGACCCAGCCCGAGATCGCACTGACCCCGTCTGCCGCCGCGCGCGTCGCGGCGATCGCGGCGAAGCAGGGCAAGCCCGCGATCCTCCGCCTTTCGGTAGAGGGCGGCGGCTGCTCGGGTTTCCAGTACAAGTTCGGCTTCGCGGAGGACGTGGAAGGCGACGACACCGTCGCCGAGCTCGACGGCGTCCGGCTGGTCGTCGATTCGATCAGCCTCGACCTGGTCCGCGGCGCGGCTGTCGACTTCGTCGACAATCTCGGCGGCGCGCATTTCACCGTGACCAACCCCAACGCAGCCTCGGGCTGCGGTTGCGGCACCAGCTTCTCCGTCTGAAGAGCGCCCCTTGCCCAAGATCGTCAGCTACAATGTCAACGGCATCAAGGCGCGCATGGAGCGCCTGCTCGAGTATCTCGCCGAGCAGCAGCCGGACGTGGTCTGCCTCCAGGAGTTGAAGGGCGCCGACGAGACGCTGCCGGTCAAGGATATCGAGGCGGCGGGCTATGGTGCCGTCTGGCACGGGCAGAAGGGGTTCAACGGCGTCGCGGTGCTGGCGAAGGGCCAGCAGCCGGTCGAGCGCCAGCGTGGCCTGGCGGGCGATCCCGAGGATGCGCATAGCCGCTATATCGAGGCGGAGATCGGCGACCTGATCGTCGCCTCCATCTATCTGCCCAACGGCAATCCACAGCCCGGCCCCAAGTTCGACTACAAGCTCAAATGGATGGAGCGCCTCGCCGATCGCGCCCAGGCGCTGCTCGCCGAGGAGCGCCCGGTGGTGCTGGCGGGCGACTATAATGTCATCCCGAACGACGACGACACCTTCTCGGTCCGCGCCATGGCGACCGATGCGCTGATGCAGCCCGAAAGCCGCGAGCGCTATCGCACACTGCTGGCGCAGGGCTGGACCGACTCGCTGCGCACCCGCTTCCCGGGCGGCGGCGTCTGGACTTTCTGGGACTATCAGGCAGGCGCCTGGCAGCGCGACGCGGGCTTCCGCATCGATCACCTGCTGCTCAGCCCGATCGCTGCCGACCGTTATCTCGGCGCTGGCGTCGACAAGGAATATCGCGGCCGCGAAAAGGCCAGCGACCATGCCCCGACCTGGGTCTCGCTCCGCTAATTCGAAGCGGCGGGACAAGGTCCCAAGCCGAAAATCCAAATAGCCGTGCTCCTGCGAAAGCAGGAGCCCGGAATCGCGCAGGCTCTGTCCGCGATGCTTTCCCGGCGCGCGGACTGGAGAACTGGCCGCTTCCGAACAGCGCGGTGTCCGCTTTCGGACGCCTTGTTTCACGCCCGCACCAATATTTGGTGTGTATTGCCGTGTTATAGCACGTCATCACACCGTCATAATCAGATAAGTCATTGATATTACTAGTTTCTAGAAATTGGCACGCCGATTGCGAAGCATGAGGCACAGGCGGAAAGCAGCGCCTGTCCATGTCTGAGGTTCGAGGAGTAATGGATATGCACAGCAAGACCCTTTCCGCCGCCGCTGCCCTTTTCGCCAGCGTTGCCCTGGTTGCCGGCGCCGTTTCGCCCGCCGTTGCCGCAACCGCCAACGATCCGGCCGCCCCCAAGGCGCGGCAGGAGCAGACGGAAGCCAAGAACGACACCCGCAAATATTGCATCGACACCACGACGACCGGATCGCGCATCGAGAAGCGCGACTGCCGTACCCGCGCCGACTGGCTCGAGGTCGGCGTCGATCCGCTGAAGCTGATCAAGCAGGCCCGCTGAGACCCCTGGAGCGTCGCGCGGCGGATTCTGTGAGCGTTCGCCGCCGCCCGGTGCTCCCCCCGGTCATGCCCCGACCGGTGCCGGCCTGTTCCCCCAGGAACAGGCCGGCTGGTCGCGTCCAGTGCGCTCAGAGCGGCTTCTGGTAGATCACATATTCGCGGTTCACCCAGGAATCGATCGCCGAGGCGATTGCGTTCATGCCCTGGTTGTCGTCGAGCACCCAGCCGATCTCGCCGCGGCTGGCGCCGTAATTGGCCACTGCCGCACGGCGGATGTACTCGATCATCATGAAGGCCAGCTGGCTCGCCATGCGCGACGCCTGGAGCCGCTTGACCACGCCCATCAGCGGCACGCGCATCGTCCGCACCTTCGGCTTGCGCAGCCACCACAGCAGCTTGGCCCAGCCGAACGGGAACAGCGAGCCGCCCAGCGGCTTCACCGCCTCGTTGAGGTCGGGCAGGGTGACCATGAACGCCACCGGCTCGCCTTCGAGCTCGGCGATCATGATCAGGTCCTCGAACACCAGCGGCTTCAGCTTCTTGCCGACATCGTCGATCTCGGGCTGGGTGAGGGGGATGAAGCCCCAATTGTCCGACCATGCGTCGTTGAGGATCGCGAGGATGATCGCGGCTTCCTCGTCGAATTTCGACTTGTCGACCTTGCGGATGCGGATCTTGGGGTTCTTCTCGCCATTCTCGACGATGCGGTTGATCAGCGGCGGGAAGCGCTTGCTGACGTCGAGCTCATAGGTGAGCAGCGACTTGGCCGGCTTGTAGCCTGCCGCCTCGATCCAGCCCTGATATTTCGCCGGGTGATGGCCCATCAGCACGGTGGGGGAATGGTCGTGCCCCTTCACCAGCAGGCCGGGCTCCTCCCAGATCGACAGGCTGACCGGGCCGAGCGCGCGGGTCATGCCCTTGCCGCGCAGCCAGTCCTCGGCGGCGTTGATCAGTGCCCGGGCGGCATTCTGGTCCTCGGCCTCGAACATGCCCCAGAAGCCGGTGCCCGGGCCGAAGCCCTGCTCGGGCGGCATTTCCAGCGCCAGGAAATCGATATGCGCCGAGATGCGGCCCACCGCCTCGCCGTCGCGCTCGGCGAGGAAATATTGTGCCTCGGCATGGCTGAACCAGCCATTCTTCTTCGGGCTGATCGTCCCCGCCACCTCGTCGCGCAGCGGCGGCACCCAGGCCGGGTCGCCGCTGTTCAGGCGGTAGGCGACTTCGATGAACTGCTTGGTGTCGCGCTTGGAGGAGACGGGACGGATGCTGAGCGGGCCGCTGGCCAAGGGGAAAACCCTTCCTGAGGTTTGATTCAGCGCAATGCAGTCCTTCGCCAGCGGTTCAGTGTCAAGCGCGGCAATCATGGCGGGCCGGGGTGCCTCTCCCTGACCCCTGGAATGCCACCATAAAGCCACTATCTCCCGCCAAATGGCAGACATCATGACGAAATCGCTTGCCCTGAAGATCCATGATGCCGAGCCGGCGACGACCCCGGCCCCGGCGCGTATCAAGCTTTCCGGCGTCCCCGACGATCGCGCGATGCTGCGCGCCGCGGCCGAACTGACCCGCGACCTGCACACGCCCAATCCGCGCATCTACTGGACCGACATGTTCGTGTCGGCCGGGATCGGCTATGGCGCGCTTGCCGCGGCCATGCTGGTGCCGAGCGTGCCGCTGGCGCTGCTCGCCGGCGTGGTGGCGGTGCTCGCGCTCTACCGCGCCAGCCTGTTCATCCACGAGCTGACCCATCTCAAGCACGCGCTGCTGCCCAATTTCCGGCTCGGCTGGAACTTGCTGGTCGGCATCCCGCTGCTCGTGCCGAGCTTCACCTATGAGGGCGTCCACACGCTCCACCATGCCCGTACCCGCTATGGCACGGTCGAGGATCCCGAATATCTGCCGCTCGCGATGATGAAGCCGTGGACGCTGCCGGTGTTCCTGCTCGCCGCGGTGCTGCTGCCGGTCGCCATGCTGATCCGCTTCGCCGTGCTGGCGCCGCTCTCGGCGGTGATCCCCAGCCTGCGCCGCGTCGTCGTCGCCAAATATTCGGGCCTGAAGATCAACCCGGCCTTCGAGCGCCGTCCTCCGGAGGGCGAGCTCAAGAGCCAGTGGTTCTGGCAGGAGCTGGGCGCCAGCATCTATTCGATCGCGCTGCTCGCGCTGGTCGCGACGGGGATCATCCCGCTGCACGCCTTCGCCATCTATCTCGGGGTGATCGCGGGCGTGGCGGTCATCAACCAGGTCCGCACGCTGGTGGCGCATCTCTGGGAGAATGACGGCGAGCCGCTCACCGTCACCGCCCAGTATCTCGACAGCGTCAACGTGCCGACGCCGGGCTTCATGGCCTATCTCTGGGCGCCGATCGGCCTGCGCTACCACGCGCTGCACCATCTGCTGCCGAGCCTGCCCTATCACGCGCTGAACGAGGCGCACCGCCGCTTGTCGGACGCGCTCGAAGAGGCCTCGGCCTATCACAAGGCCAACTACCCCTCGCTGCGCGGGCTGATGCACCGCCTCGCCGCCAGCACGATGGGCGCCCGCTGAACCAGCGGAACGACTGAAACGGAAAAGGCCGGGCAGCGATGTCCGGCCTTTTTTGTTTTCATCCGCCCCACACTGACCCGTCACCCCGGCCTTGTGCCGGGGTCCACCGGGAGGCGAGGGAGGAGCAAGAGGCTCTTCTGGCAGTTCGGGAGGCGTAGTGGACCCCGGCACAAGGCCGGGGTGACGAAGGTTATTTGGCGAGCTTCAAATCGGCGACCACTCGATCGCGTCCTCGCCCTCGTCATCCTCGGCGACCTTGCCGTGATCGGTGCCGATCGCCTCGAGCAGCTGGTCGAGCACCCAGTCCACGCCGACGCCGCTCGCGCCCGAGATCGGGATCACCGGCCCGCCGCTCGCTTCCTCCAGCTCGGCGGAGAGCGCCGCGATCAGCTCGTCGTCGAGCATGTCGATCTTGTTGAGCGCCACCACTACCGGCTTGTCGACCAGTCCGGCGCCATAGGCCTCCAGCTCGCCGCGCACGATCCGGTAGCTCTCGGCGACATCGGGACCATTGGCGTCGACCAGGTGCAGCAGCACCCGGCAGCGCTCGATATGGCCCAGGAAACGGTCGCCGATGCCGGCGCCTTCCGCCGCGCCTTCGATCAGGCCCGGGATGTCGGCGACGACGAACTCGCGCTCCTTGTGCCGCACCACGCCCAGCTGGGGGCGGGTGGTGGTGAAGGCATAGGCGCCCACCTTGGCCTGGGCGTTGGTCACCTGGTTGATGAAGGTCGACTTGCCGGCGTTGGGCAGGCCCACCAGTCCCGCATCGGCGAGCAGCTTGAGCCGCAGCCACACATAGGCCTCGTCGCTCGGCCAGCCGGTGCCGTGCTGGCGCGGGGCGCGGTTGGTCGAGGTCTTGTAGCTGGCATTGCCGCGCCCGCCGTCGCCGCCGCGCAGGAAGACGACGCGCTGGCCTTCCTTGGTCATGTCGAGCAGCAAGGTGCGCTCCTCGTCATCGGCCAGCACCTGGGTGCCGATCGGCACCTGGATGACCAGGTCCTCGCCGCCCGCGCCGGTGCGGTTCGAGCCCGCGCCGCCGCTGCCGCGCGGCGCGCGGAAATGCTGGGTGTAGCGGAAGTCGATCAGCGTATTGAGGCCGGCGACCGCCTCGAAGATGATGTCGCCGCCCTTGCCGCCATTGCCGCCGTCGGGGCCGCCATATTCGATGAACTTCTCGCGCCGGAAGCTCACGGCGCCCGGGCCGCCCGCGCCGGAGCGGACGAAGATCTTTGCCTGGTCCAGGAAATGCATCGCAGGCCCATAGGCGAATGTCGCAAATCCGTCACCCCATGGTGACGGACTATTTACGGTGGCGCGCGACAATCGCGCCGAAATCAACGGCGGGGATTGGGGCGATGATCCGCGAGGCACTGATCGGATGCGCGCTGCTGGGCGGCGGCGGCTATTATGCGATGTCGAGCTACAGCAGCGCGGACGTGGTCCGCACGGTCAACGCGACGCCGCACGACACCTGGCGCGGCTTCGATCTGGTGCTGAACGGCGCCAAAGACGGCTGGAAGGGCGACGGACCCGGCCAGGGGCTCAGCTGGCCCAAGGTGACCAGCGTCGATTCGCGCTCGATCGACTATAGCGTCAGCAAGGACGGGGCCGAGGCGATCCGCCTGACCTTCCGCTTCGAGCCGCTCGACGGCGGCCGCAAGACGAAGCTCAGCTTCGACGCCGATTTCAAGGGCAGGGCGGCGATGGCCAACTACAACCCCAAGGTGCGCGAGGCGATGGCCAAGGTGCTCGACGAGTTCATCGTCCAGATCGAGAATGGCAAGGCGATCAGCTCAGCCGAGCGCTTCTTCGACATGGAGCGCCAGATGCGGGCCAGCCCGGGCTATGCCGAAGGGCAGCGCCAGGCCGAGCAATGGCGCCAGCAGCGCGCCCAGGCCGCGGCGGCCGCGCCGATGGTCGATCCGGACAGGGGCAAGCTCGACCCGAAAGGCGCCGATACGACGCCGCGGAATCCGTCGCTGCGTTACTGAGGGGGCTGGCGCGGATTCGCCTTGGTCTATCTTATCGGCGTTGCTGGCCGTACCTTCCAGATCTTGGCGGTTTCCATAATACGCACGCCCTTGGAGGTCATTATTATGGTTCGCTGGCTATCCTGTGCAATCGAGATGCCCATGATGCCAACTTTGCCATCGTCGTAGATGAAGCATTTTTGGTGGCATTCGTATTTGATTTTTTCCCGCAGGATCCTGTTCACTTCCCGACCGAGAAAGCCTCCCGCGAGAGAGGAAACAAGCACGCCCCCGATCAGCAGCAGCCCAATTACGATGGTGCGATCGACCGGGTCGCTCATGTTCTCCTTGATTCTCGGGCTCTGCAGCATGGTGTGCAGAAAGTGTAGCCTCGTGAAGGCGAGATATAAGAATGCGGCCAGTGCTAAGGTCACCACGACGGGCAGGGCGCCCGCGGCCAGCGTGTCCTGAATGGATAGAGGGGAAAGTGTTGGCTCGATTCCCAGATCGTTGAATTGGCTGCCTCTAAAGCTGTTTCCGCCAAAATAGAGCAGGGAGGCGACGGTTAGAATCGCGGAAGCTGCGAAGGAGGCATAGTCTGCTAATCGGGTGGATGCTTGGATCGGCGATGTGCCGCTTTCTGTCTCGGTCATCTTGGGATCGTATGGTTCGGCATGCCGGAGGCGCAACGATTTATTTGGTCGTCGGGATTGGCGATCGAACTAATGCTGCCCATCCGCCAATCGTCTCACCGCATTTGAGAGGTTGTGCAATCAGGCCGAAACCCTTGGCCAACGATCCGCTCGCGCAACTTTCCTGCTGGCGCTGTCCGGAACCGGGAGTATAGGCTTTCGGTTGACTAGGACGGCGCCCCGCGCGCCGGCGAGAATAAACCTAAGGCAACCGTCGCGCGCAGATGAACTCGATCGATCGGTACATGGCGCGGCTGATCGCGGTGCCCCTGATCTCGACATTGCTCATATCGGCAATGCTGCTGGTGCTCGACCGCATGCTGCGCCTGTTCGAGTTCGTCGCGACCGAGGGCGGGCCGGTCAGCGTCGTCTGGCGCATGCTCGCCAATCTGCTCCCCGAATATCTCGGCCTCGGCATCCCGATCGGCTTGATGCTGGGCTGCCTGCTCGCCTTTCGCCGCCTGGCGACCTCGTCGGAGCTCGACGTGCTGCGCGCGGTGGGCATGGGCTATACGCGCCTGCTCAAGGTGCCCTTCATGTATGCGATGGCGCTGGCGGCGCTCAACCTGGCGATCGTCGGCTTCGTCCAGCCCTGGTCGCGCTACAATTACGAGCAGCTTCGCTTCGAGCTGCGCTCGGGTGCGCTCGGCGCCTCGATCAAGGTAGGCGAGTTCACCAGCTTCGGCGCCAAGATGACGCTGCGCATCGAGGAGAGCAAGGACGAGGGCCGCAAGCTCTCGGGCATCTTCGTGCAGATGATGACCAAGGACGGCACGCCCGTGGCGGTCACCGCCCAGAGCGGCCAGTTCCTGCGCTCCGACGATCCCGACGTGATCATCTTCCGCCTGCAGAACGGCACGCTGGTCCATCAGGACCGCAACTCGCCGGTGCCGCGCGTGCTCACCTTCACCACGCACAATCTGCCGATCCCGCTGCCCAAATACGAGCAGTTCCGCACCCGCGGCGGCAAGAATATCGAGCGGACCCTGCCCGAGCTGGCGGTGATCGGCCGCAATCCCAATTCGAGCACCGAGGATCGCGAGACCAGTCGCGCGGCTTTCCACTTCCGCCTGGCGGAAGTCGCCTCGATGTTCCTGCTGCCCTTCCTCGCGGTGGCGCTGGGCGTGCCGCCCAAGCGCTCGACCTCGGCGCTGGGCGTGTTCCTCTCGATCGTGATGATCGTGACCTATCACAAGATCAACGAGTTCGGGCAGTCGTTCGGCAGCAGCGGCGCCGTCGATCCGATCATCGCGCTGTGGGGGCCATTCCTGGTCTTCGCCGGGCTGGTGATGTGGATGTACTATCAGATCGCCTATGTGCCGGGCGGCCAGCCGATCGCCGGGCTCGAAAAGGTCTTCTCCAAGCTCACCAAGTTCGTCCTGCGCTACATGCCCGGGCGCCGCCGCAGACTGCGCCGCGAGGAGGCTGCGGCATGATGAGCAGCTTTTTCCCGTCGCGGACCATGTCCGCCTACATGGCGCGCATGTTCCTCACGCGCACCTTCGCCATCCTGGGCGCGCTGGTGCTCATCCTCCAGTCGCTCGACCTGCTGACCGAGAGCGGCACGATCCTGGCCCATGCCGGCAATGGCGATGCCGAGATCTGGCGCTATGTCAGCCTGCGCGTGCCGCAGATCGCGGCGACCTTCCTGCCCTATTCGGTGCTGCTCGGCTCGATCCTGACCCTGAGCCAGCTCAACCAGAACAGCGAAGTGATCGCGATGAAGGCCTCGGGCCTGTCCGCGCACCAGGTGCTGGCGCCGCTGCTGCTCACCGGCATGGTGGTGGCGGTCATCTCCTTCGGCTTCAACGATCGCATCGTCACCCGCGCCACCTCCACGCTCGAGCAGTGGAAGAAGGTCAACTACGCCCCGTTGCCGATCGATCGCGGCGACCGCAGCAATGTCTGGGTGAAGGGCGACAACAATCTGATCCAGGTGCAGCAGGTCCGCGGGCGCGGCGATGCGGCGCAGCTCTACGGCATCACCGTCTATGAGCGGCAGGACCGCTCGCTGGTCAGCATACTCACCGCGCCGCACGGCGTGCGCGACGGCAAGGGCTGGCGCGTCGACAATGCCGAGCGCTTCACCGTCGCCAGCGGGCAGAAGACCAAGGTCGGCACCACCATCGTCGGCCATGACCTCCGCCCGGACCAGTTCACCCTCGCGCATGTCGATGCCGATTCGATGGGCTTCTTCGCGCTCAACGAGGCGATCGGGGACCTCAAGGTCGCCGGCCGCCAGACCGATGCGCTCGAAGGCGCGCTGTGGCACAAGCTGGCCGGGCCGCTCTCGGCGATCCTGATGCCGCTGCTCGGTGCCGTCTCGGCCTTCGGCATCGCCCGCTCGGGCAAGCTGTTCGTCCGTGCCGTGATCGGCATGGCGCTCGGCTTCCTCTATTTCGTCGCGGACAATTTCGCGCTCGCGATGGGCAATCTCGGCGCCTATCCGCCGTTCCTCGCCGCCTGGGCGCCGTTCCTGCTGTTCCTGATGATCGGCGAGGCCGTTCTCCTCCGCACCGAGGAATAGCCGCTCTCACGGGTCTCCCAAGCCTTCCTGTCTGGCGGGATGGGGCGGGGGACCATATAGCGGCGGCCATGTCGCTCTTCCCGCCTGCTTCCTGCCCGCGCATCGTCGTCAAGATCGGTTCGGCCCTGCTGGTCGATCCGGATGGCAGCGTGCGCCGCGCCTGGCTGGAGGGGATCGCCGCCGATATCGCCGGGCGGGTGAAGGCGGGGCAGCAGGTCGCGGTGGTCTCCTCGGGTGCGATCGCGCTCGGCGCCCGGCGGCTCAAGCTCGCCAGGGGCGGCCGCGCCAGCCTCGAGGATGCGCAGGCTGCCGCCGCCACCGGCCAGATCGAGCTGAGCCGCGTCTGGGCCGATGTGCTGGGCGCCAATGGCCTCACCGCCGCGCAGATGCTGGTCACGCTCGGCGACCTGGAGGATCGCCGCCGCTATCTCAACGCAGCCGCCACGCTCGACCGGCTGCTCGGCCTGGGCGTGGTGCCCGTGCTCAACGAGAATGACAGCGTCGCCACCGAGGAGATCCGCTTCGGCGACAATGACCGCCTCGCCGCGCGCGTCGCCCAGGCGGCGGGGGCAGGGGGCGTGGTGCTGCTCTCCGATGTCGACGGGCTTTACGACCGCAACCCGGCGCTGCCCGGCGCGGTCCATATCCCCCGTGTCGAGCGGATCGACGGCGGGATCGAGAACATGGCCGACAGGGGTTCGGCCTCGGGCATGGGATCGGGCGGCATGGTCTCGAAGATCGCCGCGGCGCGCATCGCCAACGCCGCCGGCGCACATCTCGCCATCGCCTCGGGCCGGATCGCGCATCCGCTGGGGAGCGAGGCGAAGCACACGCTGTTCGTCGCGGAAAAGGCGGCCCCGGCCCGCAAGGCCTGGCTGGCCGGCGGGATCACCGCGCGCGGCACGGTTCATGTCGACGAAGGCGCGGTAAAGGCGCTGAAACAGGGCAAAAGCCTGCTCGCCGCGGGCGCAAACCGTATCGAGGGGGTCTTCGCCCGCGGCGATCTGGTGGTGATCGCCGGCCCCGACGGCAGGCCGCTCGCCCGCGGCCTGGCCGAATATCCGAGCGAAGACGCCACCCGCATCCTCGGCCGCCGCAACGAGGAACAGGCCGAGCTGCTCGGCTACGCCCCGCGCTCGACACTCGTCCACCGCAGCCATATGGCGCTGCTGTGACCACCATCGCCCTTACCGGCGGCACCGGCTTTGTCGGCACCCGCCTGATCGCCCTTGCCCTCGAAGCCGGCCATCACGTCCGTGCTCTCACCCGCCGCCAGCAGGCCGAGCGCGCGGGCATCACCTGGGTGCAGGGCGACCTGAACAACATCGCCGCCCTTGCCGAGCTGTGCCAAGGCGCCGACGCGGTCATCCATGTGGCCGGCGTGGTCAACGCCCCCGACAAGGCGGGCTTCGCCGCCGGCAATATCGACGGCACCCGCAACATGCTCGACGCGGCGAAGGCCAAGGGTGTCGGCCGCTTCGTCCATGTCTCCTCGCTTGCCGCGCGCGAGCCCGATCTCTCCGCCTATGGCTGGTCCAAGGCGGAAGGCGACAAGCTGGTCATGGCCTCGGGCCTGGATTGGGCGATCGTCCGCCCGCCGGCGATCTACGGCCCCGGCGACCTCGAGATGCTCGAGCTGTTCCGGCTGGCGAAGAAGGGCCTCGCGCTCATGCCGCGCGGCGGTCGCATCTCGCTGATCGAGGTCGGTGACCTCGGCCGCCTGCTGCTCGCGCTCGCCACCACCGATGGCTGCAACCAGATCCTCGACGCCGATGACGGCACCGAGAGCGGCTGGAGCCACAAGCAGTTCGCCCAGGCGATCGGCACCGCGCTCGGCAAGCGTGTTGCGTCCTTCGCGCTCCCGCGCATGCTGCTGATGGCCGGCGCGCATATGGACCGGCTGGTCCGCGGCAAGAACGCCAAGCTCACGCCCGACCGCGTCGCCTATTTCTGCCACGAGGACTGGGTGATCGACGCTGCTCGCCGTCCGCCCTCCAACCTGTGGAAGCCCCAGGTCGAAGCCGAGTCCGGCCTCGCCGCCACCGCCGCCTGGTATCGCCAGCAGGGACTGCTCTGACCCGCTGAGCCGCGAAGCATCCTAAAATGAAGGATGCTCAAGCTCATCATCTGGGATCTCGACGACACGCTCTGGTCCGGCACGCTCGCGGACGGTGACGCCGTGCAGCTCCACCGCCACCGTGCCGAGCTGGTCCGCGCCTTCAATGCGCGCGGTGTCGTCTCCTCGATCTGCTCGAAGAACGACCATGCCACCGGCGAGGCGAAGCTGCGTGAGCTGGGGCTGTGGGACGAATTCGTCTTCCCGCACATCGCCTTCACCCCGAAGCCCGAGGCGATCCGCGCGATCATCGCCGACATGCAGCTCCGTCCCGCCGACGTCCTGTTCGTCGACGACAATCCGGTGAACCTGCGCGAGGTCGCGCACGCGATTCCCGAGATCCAGCTGCTCGAGATCACCCTGTCCGACGCCGATGATCACCTCGCCGGCCTGCTCGCGCTCACGCCCCCGGGCAAGAGCCGGGTCGAGCGCTACCGGATGATGGAGCGCCGCAAGGCCGATCGCGCTGCCGTGCCCGCACTCTCGAACCACGCATTCCTGCGCACCTGCGGCATCCGCGCCAGTGCGCCCTATCTGATGGACAATCTCGATTTTGCCCCGCGCATCGCCGACCTGATCAACCGCTCGAACCAGCTCAACTACACCGGCTCGCGCGTCGAACAGGCCCGGCTCGAGGCCGACATCATCGACGTCGTCCGCTTCGACAGCTGGTCGATCTTCGCCTGGGACGATTATGGCCGCCACGGCCTGGTCGGCTTCGTCATGGTCGATCGCGAGACCAGGGCCTTTATCCACTTCACATTCTCCTGCCGGATCATGCACATGGGCGTCGAGGCTTACGCCCTGTCCAAGGTCCGCGAGAAATGGCCGGACATCGAAACCGGCGGCTGGGATTTCGACCGTACCGAGCCGGACTGGATCGCTGATGCCGATTTCCACGATCCCGAGGTCCGCAGCGCGATCCTCGCCGAGCAGGCGCCCCAGCTGATGGCCGAGCCGGCGGTGCGGATCATGTTCGATTGCCAGTCCGGCGGCATCGCCCATTACAGCCGCTTCCGCCCGGCGATCGAGTTCGATCACCACCCCCGCTTGTTCGCGATGCGGATGATGGACGATGGCAGCTGGCGCGATCAGGATTTCCCGCCCTTCCTGGTCTATGGCGCTGCGGTCGATTATCTGGACGGGCGCTGGGGCGAGCGCTGGCCGCTGGTCGATATCGGCCTGTACCAGACCTGCGTTGTCCGCACGCTGATCATGCTGATCGAGCAGGAGCGCCGCATGCTGGTCGTCCTGCCGCCCGAGGACGCGCCCGACGACAAGTATCGCGCGGCGCACAACCTCACCCCCGATCGCTGCCGCCGCCTCAACGCGATCTGGCGCAAGGCCGCGCGCGAGAATCCCGACCATGTCTGGGTGCTCGACGTGGCGGACATCGCCGGACCGGACGAGATGTCCGACGTCACCCATCTCCACGCCGGCCTGCTCCGGAAGATCGCCGGCCAGGTCGATTGTTGGATCGAGGCGGTCGCGCTGGGCGGCGAGGAGAAATCGCGCGACGCTGCCTGACTCCACCCGTCATCCCCGCGAAGGCGGGGATCCAGGGTAACAGAGTGCTGTCCTAGGTGACTCTGGATCCCCGCCTTCGCGGGGATGACGGGTGAGAGGGGTAATGCGCCTCACGGAATAATAATGCTCGTGTCCGCCTTCACCCGGTCGAGCGCGATCAGCGAGCGATAGCTGGCGATAAACGGCTTTTCGGCGAACAGCCGCTTGGTCAGCGCCGAATAGGCGCGCATGTCCGAGGTTACGATCACCAGCATGAAGCTCACTCCGCCGGTGACGTAATAGCATTGCTGGACCTCGGGCGTGTCGAGGAACATCCGCCGCGCCAGCTCCACTGTCGGCGCATGCTCGTTGATCAGCTGCACCTCGACGATCGAAGTGATGGTGAGCGGCACTGCGTCAGGATCGACGATCGCGACGTTGCGGGCGATCACGCCCGCGGCCTCCATCGCCGCGATCCGCCGCTGCACCGCCGCCGCCGACAGGTTCACCGCCTCGCCGATCCTGCGTTGCGGCATCTTGTTGTCCGCCTGCACGAGTCGAAGGATCGCCCGGTCGAAGCTGTCGAGCGTACGCGAAGATTTGTCCTGCGGATCGGCCATGGAGCGAGTTTTTGTTGCATCCAGGCAGCAAATCAAGAGCGCTCAGCCCGCATCGACGATGATATTCCCCGCCCTAGGCAGTGGAGGAAGGTGATGGCGGATCGTCGGTCGATGGTGCTGGGGGTGCTCTGCGGCGCGGCCGCGGGTGCGCTCTGGGGCCTGGTCTTCCTCGCGCCCGAACTTGCCCGCGCCTTTGGCCCGCTCGAGCTGACCATCGGCCGCTATCTCGCTTATGGCCTGATCTCCGCCGCGCTGGTCGCGCCGCGCTGGCGCAGCCTGGCCGCGCAGCTGGGCGGGAGCGAGTGGCGCGCGCTCGCCTGGCTCGCGCTGCTCGGCAACACGCTCTATTATGTCCTCCTCGCCAGCGCGGTACAGCTTGGCGGCGCCGCGATCACCGCGCTGGTGATCGGCTTCCTGCCTGTCCTTGTCACCATCGTCGGCAGCCGCGCCAAGGATGCCGTGCCGCTCGCCCGGCTCGCCCCGTCGCTGCTGCTTTGCGCCGCCGGCGCGGTCTGCATCGGCTGGCAGGCCTTGTTCCAGCCCTCTAGCCGCCCCGCGGCGGCGCAGCTCGCCGGACTGGCCTGCGCGACCGGCGCGCTCGCCTCCTGGGGTGCCTATGCGGTGTACAACAACCATCTGCTCGCCCGGCTGAAGAGTGTCTCCTCGCACGACTGGAGCCTGTTGATCGGCATCGCCACTGGCGCGCAGAGCGTGGTGCTGATCCCGCTCGCGCTGCTGCTCGGCACGCGCAGCCATGGGGCGGGGGACTGGATGCTGTTCGTCGCGGTCTCCGCCGGCGTGGCGGTGTTCGCCTCGATCGTCGGTAACGCGCTGTGGAACCGGATGAGCCGGCTGCTGCCGCTCACGCTGGCGGGGCAGATGATCACCTTCGAGACGCTGTTCGCCTTGCTCTACGCCTTCGCCTGGGAACATCGCGGGCCGAGCGCGCTCGAAGCGCTGGCCTTCGTGCTGGTGGTGGCAAGCGTGGTGACCTGCCTGGCGGCGCATCGCAAGCCCGCTGCGCAGCCCGCGCTAGCCTAGGCCGGCGTCCCCATCATGCTCTTCGCCACCGCCTCGGCGGTCTTGATCCCGTCGATCGCGGCGGAAAGGATCCCGCCCGCATAGCCCGCACCTTCGCCCGCGGGGAACAGCTGCGCGACGTTGAGGCTCTGGAAGTCCTTGCCCCGGGTGATCCGCACAGGCGAGGAAGTGCGCGTCTCCACACCGGTCATGATCGCATCGGGATGGTCGTAATTGGCGATCTGGCGCCCGAACACCGGCAGCGCCTCGCGGAACGCCTCGATCACGAAGCCCGGCAGGCATTCGGACAGGTCGGTCATCTTCACCCCCGGCTTGTACGAGGGGATGACTTCGCCAAGCTCGGTCGAGGCGCGGCCGGCGAGCAGGTCGCCCACCTTCTGCCCCGGCGCATGATAGTTGGAGCCGCCGGCGATAAACGCCAAATCCTCCCAGTGCCGCTGCAGCTCGATGCCCGCCAGCGGCCCGCCCGGAAAGTCCTTGGCCGGATCGATCGCGACGACGAGGCCCGAGTTCGCATTGAACTCGGCGCGCGAATATTGGCTCATCCCGTTGGTGACGACGCGGCCTTCTTCGCTGGTCGCCGCCACCACGCGCCCGCCCGGGCACATGCAGAAGCTGTAGACGCTGCGCCCGTTCGAAGCGTGATGCACCAGGCTGTACGCCGCCGCGCCCAGGTCGGGATGCCCGGCGCAATTGCCGAAGCGCGCCCGGTCGATCCAGCTCTGCGGATGCTCGATCCGTACCCCAATGGCGAAGGGCTTGGCCTCGATATGCACCCCGCGCCGGTGGAGCATCTCGAAGGTCGGCCGGGCGCTATGGCCCACCGCCAGCACGACATGGTCGGCTTCCAGGAAGCTGCCGTCATGCAAATGGAGCCCGCGCATCTTCTGGCTGCCGTCGGGCAGGCGTTCCAGCTCGAGATCGTCGACCCGGGTCTCCCAGCGATATTCGCCGCCCAGCGCCTCGATCGTGCGGCGCATGCTCTCCACCATCGTGACCAGGCGGAAGGTGCCGATATGCGGATGCGCTTCCCACAGGATGTCGTCGGGCGCGCCGGCCTTGACGAACTCCTCCAGCACCTTGCGGCCGAGGAAGCGCGGGTCCTTCACCCGGCAATAGAGCTTGCCGTCGGAAAAGGTGCCGGCGCCGCCTTCGCCGAACTGCACGTTCGAGTCCGGATCGAGCTTGCCCTGGCGCCACAGGCCCCAGGTGTCCTTGGTCCGCTGGCGCACCACCTTGCCGCGGTCGAGGATGATCGGGCGGAAGCCCATCTGGGCAAGGATCAGCCCGGCGAACAGCCCGCACGGCCCCGCGCCGATGACGACGGGGCGCAACCCGCTCCAGCCGTTCGGGGCCATCACCGGGAAATTGTAGGTCATGTCCGGCGTCGGGCGCAGGTCCTTGTCGTCGGGGAAGCGCGCCAGAACGGCGGCTTCGTCGGTCAGCGCGACATCCACCGTATAGACCAGCTGGATCGCATTGCGCCGCCGCGCGTCGTTGCCGCGGCGATAGACGCTATGGCTCTTCAGCTCGGCGGGCTCGATGCCCAGCCGTTTGACGATCGCCTCAGGCAGGGCCTCGGGCGAATGGTCGAGCGGCAGATAGAGTCCGGAAAGGCGAAGCATCGCGAGCCTCTAGCGGGGAATGGGCCGTGCGCCAAATCCAGACCTGCCATCTGCGCCCTACCATCGTCATCCCCGCGAAGGCGGGGATCCAGAGTCACAAGGTACATCGCTCTGCCACCCTGGATCCCCGCCTTCGCGGGGATGACGGAAGGGACGAGATGCGCTGGCGGCCTTGCAATGTAGGATTTCCTCTGGTTCCCTCCTCCCCATGACCGGCTCCCGGCCCCGCCACTGGCGAAAGCGCGCTTCCGCGCCACCCCGGATCGCCCCAATTCAAAGTGGAATGATTTCCCGCGACTCCCTTCACTTTGCCGTCGCGCCTTGCCCCGGCTCCGGCCCGTTGTTGCCGCAATCGCTTGGCACTGGGTAACGATACCACTAGAGGGACCCCATGACCGACCGCGCTTCCGTCTTCGAGACCGTCACCGCCCAGATCGAGCCCTTCAACAAGAAGGGCGTCGCGCTGACCGACAGCACCACCTTCGCCGGGGACCTGGAGTGGGACAGCCTGACCGTGATGGACTTCGTCGCGGCGATCGAGGACGAGTTCGACATCATCATCACGATGAACATGCAGGCCGAGATCGAGAATATCGGCCAGCTGGTCGACGCGGTGCAGAAGCTCAAGGGCTGATTTGACGTGACCGACAGCCTGAACACCGCCGACGCGCTCCCCGCCCACCCGGCCGCAGTCGCGCCCGAAACCGACCTGATGTCGAAGTTCGACGCGCTCATCAACGAGCGCGAGCGCCTGCTCGCCAGCGGCGTCACCGATCCCTATGCGGTGGTGATGGAGCAGGTGAAGTCGCCGACCGAGGCGGTGATCAAGGGCAAGGACACGATCCTGCTCGGCACCTATAATTACATGGGCATGACCTTCGACCCGGACGTGATCCAGGCGGGCAAGGACGCGCTGGAGAAGTTCGGCTCGGGCACCAATGGCAGCCGCATGCTCAACGGCACCTTCCAGGATCACATGGAAGTCGAGCAGGCACTGCGCGACTTCTACGGCGTCTCGGGCGCGATCGTCTTCTCGACCGGCTACATGGCCAATCTCGGCATGATCTCCACGCTCGTCGGCAAGGGCGAGTATGTCATCCTCGACGCCGACAGCCACGCCTCGATCTATGACGGCTGCAAGCAGGGCAATGCCGAGATCGTCCGCTTCCGCCACAACAGCGTCGAGGACCTCGACAAGCGCCTCGGCCGCCTGCCCAAGGAAGCCGGCAAGCTGGTCGTGCTCGAGGGCGTCTATTCGATGCTCGGCGACATCGCCCCCCTCAAGGAAATGGTCGAGGTCGCCAAGAAGCACGGCGCGATGGTGCTGTCGGACGAAGCGCACTCGATGGGCTTTTTCGGCCCGAACGGCCGCGGCGTCTACGAAGAGCAGGGCCTCGAAGGCCAGGTCGACTTCGTCGTCGGCACCTTCTCCAAGTCGGTCGGCACCGTCGGCGGCTTCTGCGTGTCGAACCACCCGAAGTTCGAGGCGATCCGCCTGGCCTGCCGCCCCTACATCTTCACCGCCTCGCTGCCGCCCAGCGTGGTGGCGACCGCGGCGATGTCGATCCGCAAGCTGATGCACGCGCACGACAAGCGCGCGCATCTGTGGGAGAACGCTCGCACGCTGCATGGCGGCCTCAAGGAAATGGGCTTCAAGCTCGGCACCGAGAACCCGGATTCGGCGATCATCGCGGTGATCCTCGAGGATCAGGTCCAGGGCGCGATGATGTGGCAGGCGCTGCTCGAGGGCGGCCTCTACGTGAACCTCGCCCGTCCGCCGGCGACCCCGGCCGGCACCTTCCTGCTGCGCTGCTCGCTCTGCGCCGAGCATACGCCTGAACAGATCCAGCGCGTGCTGGGCATGTTCAAGGCGGCGGGCCAGGCCGTGGGCGTTATCGGCTGAGGACTCTTTCCTGTGCGCCCGGGCTCGACTAAAAACGATCCCGTAATGAGTGAGAGTAACACCGCTCTGGAACGTGCCATTCGGGCGACCAACTGGCGGTTCCTGATGCTCGGCGGGCTTGCCCTGCTGGGGATCGCCGTGCTCGTCGCGGTGGCGCTCCTCCAGCAGCGCACCGATGCCGAGCGTGACCGGGCGATCGCGCGCCAGCAGCACACGTTCGACGTGATCATGCGTGCCAACCAGCTCTCCGGTGCGATCGCCGGGGCGGAGGCCGCGCTCGGCCGCTATGTGGTCAGCGCCGACAAGAATCTCGGCCAGCAATATGGCGACCAGTGGGGCCGCGCCGGCGAGCAGCTGGCGCGGCTGAAGCAGATCACCGCCGACAATCCCGCCCAGCAGGCCCGCATCGTCCGGCTGAAACAGGCCTTCGACGCCCGCGGCAAGGAGCTCGCCACCACCGCCCTCTACTCGACCTACAAGCGGCACAGCGACGCCTGGGGCAGCTATTACCAGGTCCGGCTGAGCCCGGCCCGCGCCCAGCTCGAGCAGGTGCTCAACGAAGTGGTCGATTCCGAACGGATCATCCTGCACGACCGCACCAAGGCGGCGGCGGACCTGCTCGCCAATTCGGGCTTCGCGTCACGGGTGCTCACCGGATTCGGCGTCCTGATCGTGCTCGGCGCGGTGCTGCTCGGCTGGATGGCGATCGAGGCGCAGGGTGACCGGGCCGTTGCCGACGCCAATGCCGAGACCGAACGCGAGCGCTCGGTCGAGCTGCAGCGCGCCGTCGCCGATGCGACCGAGCAGCTGCGCGCCGAGGCGACCGAGCGCGAGGCGGCGCAGGAGCAGCTGCGCCAGGCGCAGAAGATGGAGGCGGTCGGCCAGCTTACCGGCGGCATCGCCCATGATTTCAACAATATGCTGGCCGTTGTGCTGGGCGGGCTGGAGCTCGCCAAGCGCCATCTCCACACCGGCGGCCCCGATGCGCAGCGCCATATCGAGAATGCGATGGAGGGCGCCAATCGCGCCGCCGCGCTCACTCGCCGCCTGCTCGCCTTTTCCCGCGCCGAGCCGCTGCTGCCCGAGGCCGTGGAAGCCGGCGCGCTGATCGACGGCATGGCCGACCTGCTCGACCGTACCCTGGGCGACGGCATCGCGGTGGCGACGTCGGACGAGGGCATCGGCTGGCGGATCTGGGTCGATCGCCACCAGCTCGAGAATGCGCTGCTCAACCTCGCGGTGAACGCGCGCGACGCGATGGAGGGGAAGGGGACACTCAGCTTCGTCACCGGCGGCACCAGTCTGGCCGAGAACCAGGTCGGCGAGTGCGTCGCGGGCGATTACGTCACCATCGAGGTGGGCGACACCGGCATGGGGATGACGCCCGAGGTGCTGGCGCGCGTGTTCGAGCCCTTCTTCACCACCAAGCCGGTGGGCAAGGGCACCGGGCTGGGGCTCAGCCAGATCTTCGGCTTCGTCCGCCAGTCGGGCGGCGAGATCGGCATCGACACCGCGCCGGGCAAGGGCACCCGGGTGACGCTCTACATGCCTCGCCATCTCGGCGAGTCGATGGCCGAGGCAGCGCCCGCGTCCGAGGGCGTTCCCGTGTATAGCTGCCGGCCGCTCGAAATCCTGGTGGTGGAGGACGACCCGCGCGTGCTCACCGCGACGCTGGGGGCGCTCAAGGAGCTCGGCCACCAGGCCATGGGCTGCGACGATCCCCATGCCGCGCCCGGCGCGATCGCGACGCTGCGGTCGCTCGACCTGATCGTCTCCGACGTGCTGATGCCCGGCCAGACCGGCCCCGAGATGATCGCCGGCCTGGGCGACCGGATCGACGGCGTCGCGGTGCTGTTCGTCACCGGCTTCGCGGGCGAGGCGGACGCGGCGATGTTCGGCGGCCGCACCGTGCTGCGCAAGCCCTTCACCATCGCGGGCCTGGCGGCGGCGGTGGAAGAGGCGATGGCGCAGGAAGCACGCCGCTCGGGCCGGGTGGCGGCGGCGTAGGGGCAGGCTGCTCCGGCTTTACTTTCCCGACTTCCTTACTTTCCCAGGCGAAGGCCGGGGCCCAGACTTGAAAGTCACGCGCCCTGGCGCGTCTCCGACGCGTACGCTTAGTCTGGGGCCCCGCCTTCGCCGGGAAAAGGAAGGCAGATTCCGGACTAGGCCGTGAACTCATAAACGGCCGCTTTCGACAGGGAGGGCCGAGCGTCCGGGTATGGGTGGGAAGCGGTCCGTCCGCTTGCGAGAGTGTGATGACGGTTGGCTCCGCGTAACGCGTTAGCTGTCGTGGCTACCATGGCCTATTATCGACGAAGAAATCGACCATCAGGCCCACGGCCTCCCCGTTCCGATTGGTCAGCTTGAATACGGGATAATCTCCTCTTCCATAGCCGCCATGGAAAATGATGGCCGCGCCCGAGCCGTCATCGCTCTCAACCTTCGCCGACTGAGATTCAGCGCGCTTCCTTCCGCTGATTTTGGATGCAACAACTCGCCCATCCTTAGCGTCCAGCGGCCCGCATGATGCCCGGCAATCTGCTGAAAAACTTCAGCGCTCGCAAATGCGACTGCATAGGCAACTACGCCAAGTTCTGTGCCATGTTCATCTTCCAGTGGCTCGATCGACACCACCTTCTTCTCGCCTCGCAGTAGAGCAAACGCGTGCGAGACATGCTCTTCATAATCGTAGGTATCTTCCGCCCCGCTGTGCGCGAGGACGAGAGTCACCTCATACTCTCCCGGAGCAACCGGGACTGTGATGCCGGTCTCGAACACGTCAGCCTTCGTGATCGTCAGCAGTCCGTCGCTAATCGATATCGTCCCAGCCGGTTCCCTCCGGCTTCTGGCAAGCGTTCCGTTCCAGGCCTGGTCCAGTCGCTCGGTCCAGTCAGCGTCAGGACGAACCCGATATTGGACTTCCGGGTTCAACGGATCCTCAACAAGTGACGGAAGTCCTGCACGTTCGATCTCCGCTACCTTCTTCGGAGACAAGCCGATCCGTGCGGCAAGAGATCTGAATTCTGACCACATGTCCAAAGTAATAGTGCCTGTGGCTTTTCAAGGGAATAGGAAAGCATGCAAACGCCGCTGAACGGGCTCGTGCCCTGGTAATTTGGCAACTGGGCGTTCAGCTGCCGTTGCGTCGACCAATAAAAAGGCTTCCGCTTTCGTCTTGGTGCTTCCCGAGAATGGGATTTTCACGAAGATCGCTGACGACGCCGCGGTCGAAGTGGCTTCAATCGGGCCGATATACTTATCAGCTATGGTGCCTGTAAGCGTTCGGCTTAAGCCGAAAGGCCGCTTTTATGAGTCTGCGGCCTAGTCCGCTTTAACGGCTACCGGCTTGTAGCTCACCACGCACCAGTCCGGCGCGCAATTGGCCGAGGTCTCGATGATCGCGGCATAGCGCTCGATCACCGCGCAGTCCGTGCCGGCGGCATAGAGGATGATCGGCCGGCGCGGGGTCTCGCGGCCGGCGCCGCTGGCGAAGTCCTCCAGCGAAGTGTCGCTGGCCGGCAGGATTCCCCAGAGCGCCTGTCCGCCCTGGTCGCGCACCGCATGCGCGTTGGCGCTCTTCTTCGGCAGCCTGTCGCCCCATTGGGCGGAGAGATTGCAGGTCTTGTCCGGTACGCTCAGCGACAGCAACGCGATCGGGAACAGGATCATTGCGGTTACTCCTCGCGGATATGCTGGTGCCCGTGATGCTCGCCCATGGTGCGCGACAGCTGCGCCGCGGCGATCTCGCGGGCCTTGTTGCGCGGCAGGCCGAGCGCACGGGCCATCGGCGCGCCGAGCAGCGCATCGCCCACTGCCATCAGCACCAGCTGCAGCGTTTCCTCATGGAGCGAATGCGTCTTGTCGTCATGCCCTTCGGCCAGCTCGTCGACCAGCCGGTGGATCGCCTCCAGGATCGGATCGAGCGCGTCCTGGTTGCCGGTCAGGATCATCCAGCTCGCCAGCGCGCCGGCGCCGCCCTTGTCGAACGCGTCGAAGGTCAGGTTGACGACTTCGTGGTCGTCATGGTCACCGGCGCGGGCGCGCATCACCGCGGCGCCGATCTTCCCGGTCACGCTGCCGGCGATATTGGCTGCCAGCGCCTTTTGCAGGCCTGCCGCCGAGCCGAAATGGTGAAGCAGATTGGCGTGCGTCCGCCCGATCTTCGCCGCCACCGCCTTCAGCGTCACCGCACCCGGCCCGGCCTCGAGCAACAGTTCGCGCGCGGCCTCGAGCGCGGCGTCGCGGGATTCTTCGGGAGAAAGGCGTTTACGGGGTGCAGTGGCGGTCAATTTGGGGGATGGCTCCTGTTGTCCCAGCTTAGTGACCCAAAGGCGCCGTAAAGCAAAGTCCTATCATCTTTCGGTAATCGGCTCGGATCAGGCTGGCGTGGGAGGATTGCATGCGACAGCGGCTCTGGTGGATCCTGATGGCAGGGCTTCTCGGCTGGGCTCCGGCCGCGCATGCCGAATATGGCGTCGAGATCGTCTGCAGCCGCACTGCCAATATCGCACTGGTGCGGTTCGGCTGGAGCGAAGCGGGCTCGCCGGTCGCCTATCGTGCGCTGCCGATGCGGATCGATGGTGGCCTGTCCCATGGCCGTTCGCAGCGTCGGAGCGAGTGCCGATTGCCCAATGGCTGGAAACTGCGGATCCGCGACGGCGAGATGCAGGGGTTCGCCCATGGCATGGGCGGGGCCGATCCGCCCGCCTTCTTCAGCCTGTGGGTCAACCGGCGACGGGTGCTCTCGCGCGTGGAATGGAAGCCGGGCTATGGCGACAGCGGCTCCGAAAAGCCGTGGCTGGTCGGGCTGGTGATCCAGCCGGATCGCATGAGCCGCTGCGAAGCCGGGCCGGGAGCCGGGGAAACCGAGCCTGGCACCGGACCGATTGCGTGTCGAGGCGAGCGCCTCCGGCTTGCCGATCATCGGATCGATCGCATCGAATATCCGCTGAACGGCCGCAAGTGGAAGGAGGGCAGTTGGTTCGCCGATCCGGTTGCCGCCGATCGGGGCTTCTGCGCGCGTTACCTCCGTACGATGCTGAAACCGATGTTCGGCCGCCCGGCGATATATTCCGCGCTGCAGGGGGACGAGCGCGCGCCGCTCGCCGCCGGCTTGCCGAAGCGCAAGCTGCCGGGGGCACTACGAGCCGAACTCGTCGATACCGAGATCGCGCCGGGCGTTCGGCGGCGCCTGGTGCTGCGGGGCGGGTCGGACCATTTCTTCGATGGCGATCTGGTTCTCGTGCTGCCGCCCGGCACCGATGTGGCGCCGTTGCTGCCCAGCTTCGATTTCGATCCGAAAGAAGCAGGGGACGCGCTGATGCTGGCGCCGCGGCGGGAATGGACGCTGCTCGCCGGCGGGCAGGGCGGCATCTATCCCGGCGTTAGCCCGCGCTACGCCCACTTCGTGCCCCAGCGCATCGACGGGCGGCTCCATTTCCTTGCCAGCCCCGCCAATCAGGAGATCCAGCCGACCGCGCTGCTGCTCGGGCTGAAGCCCGAAGGCGGTGTCCGCCGGATGTGCGTCATCCGGCGGATCGAACCGCATTTCTAGGGCTCACGCCGCCATTCGGTGGTCCTCGTCGCCGCCGCCGCTGCAGTCGCCCTCGGACAGGTCGATCTCGTAGCGTGCGGTCGTCGCCTCGCAGCCGCGGCCGCGCGAGTAGATGGTGGCGAGCTTGCCGGTCGGGCGGAAGCCGAGCTTGCGCAGCACCCGGCCCGAGGCGGGGTTGTCGATGAAGTGGCCGGCGGTCACCCGGCGGATGCCGAGCGCCCGGGCGGCATGCAGCACCGCACGCCCGGCCTCGGTCGCGAAGCCGCGGCCCCAGGCATCGGGGGTGTACCAATAGCCGAGCTCGTTGGGCTCGTCCTTCCACTCGCTCAGGCCCGTGCCGCCGATCAGGCGCGTTGCGCCGTCCCGGTGCTCGAACACCAGGAACTTGGTATCGACGGGGCTGTCGAAGCTCGAAAGGAAAGTCTCGGCCGCTTCCACGGGGTAGGGCCATGGCGCGCGCGACAGATTGCGCACCACCTTTTCATGGCCGATCGCCTGCATCAGGGCAGTAGCGTCCTCGGGCCAGCCGGGCCGCAATGTCAGTCTCTGCGTTCGCACGAACATGACCGTCTCCTTGGTCCTGCGACGCCCCACGCCACTTTAGTGTGACGAGCTTGTTGCGCCGTGGTGTCAGGGAGGAAATAAAAAAGGGAGCCGGGGCGACCCGTCTCCCTTTTCAGCTGGTTCGTTCGTCGAACCCGGGTCACCCTGGTGGGCAACCCGGTCGGTTACCCGATGTTATTCGGCAGCTTCCGCAATCATGTCTACCGAGCAGAACTTGCGGCCGAGCTTGCCTTCCTTGAACGACACGCGGCCGTCGACGAGCGCGAAAAGGGTATGGTCCTTGCCCATGCCCACGTTCACGCCCGGATAGATCTTGGTGCCGCGCTGACGCACGAGGATGTTGCCGGCGACGACTGCTTCGCTGCCGAACTTCTTCACGCCAAGACGACGACCGGCCGAATCACGACCGTTACGCGAAGAACCGCCTGCCTTCTTATGTGCCATGGTCTATACTCCTCGTATCTTCGCTTACGCTTCAGCAGCCGGGGCTTCGGCCTCGGCAGGAGCGGCGGCCTTCTTCGCCTTCGGCGCGGCCTTCTTCTTCTCTTCCTGGGCACCGATCGCGGTGATCTTCAGGATGGTGTGGTTCTGGCGGTGGCCGTTCTTGCGACGATAGTTGTGGCGACGGCGCTTCTTGAAGACGATGACCTTCTCGCCCTTCGCCTGCGCAATGATCTCGGCCGAGACGGTCAGGCCGTCGGTCGACTTCAGTTCACCACCTTCGCCGGCGAGCAGAACGTCGCCGAGCGTGACCGTCGAACCGGCCTCGCCGTCGAGCTTCTCGACAACGATCTTGTCTCCCGCGGCAACGCGATACTGCTTGCCGCCCGTGCGCACGATAGCGAACATCGGATCTCTTCTCTGGTTCAAATGCTTGTGCCCGCCAAGGTTGCACCCCGGCAGGAGGAAGGGCGCAGCTAAGGGAGAGAGTCGCCGAAGTCAACCGATAACTACCCATAAAGGGCAGTTTAGTGACGGTGCGTGCGCTTCAAAGTGTAGCGGCCCGCGGCATAGCCGTCGAAAAGCCCGCTGATCGCGGGATGGTCGACCGGTTCCTCGCTTTCGTCGGCCACCAGGTTCTGCTGGCTGACATAGGCGACATAGCTCGATTCGTCGTTCTCGGCGAGCAGGTGGTAGAAGGGCTGGTCCTTGCGGGGGCGGACGTCCTCGGGAATCGCCTCGTACCATTCCTCGCTGTTGGCGAAGACGGGATCGACGTCGAAGATCACGCCGCGGAACTCGAACTGGCGGTGGCGCACCACGTCACCGATCGCGAAGCGTGCGGTGGCGACCGGGGGCATCGGGGCTCCGGGATCAAAGGGGGCAGGAGAGGCGCCGGGCGTCTGAGTCATGCTCTTAATCTAATATCTCTGTGATTTGGTACAAGGATGCGCTTGCAGTATCCGAAACGCTGCGCTAGGGGCCGCCCCTCACAGCGACCGACGCGGATTTGTTCCGCGCACAATCGCCTCGCGGAGAGGTGGCAGAGTGGTCGAATGCGCCGCACTCGAAATGCGGTTTACGGGTAACCGTAACGAGGGTTCGAATCCCTCCCTCTCCGCCACTTACACTTTCCAACAGTGTAGCAGGCCGGCTCGGCGTCTCTGGAAATTTTAGCGTTTTCAATTGCTTGCGAGAAGGACGTTGGGGCGGCAAGCCTTTGCCGCGCTCATGATGCTTGGCTTTCGAAGGAGATCTGGCCGCCAAGCAGCGACCGCGAGACGAGGAACGCGCGCTGCGAATTGGCTGCGAAGATCAAGGAGTGGCTTGAAGCGCGCGTTCTGTGGCTCAGGGTCTGGAGGAAGCATTCGAGGAATGGGAGCGAGCAGGCCGGTTGGCCTGCGGGCGAACGTTGTCCCGCCTGCGATGTGTCCTGAAGACTGTCGGCTCAATTTCGCTCCGACTATACGGATTTCGGCGCGTTCCACCCGAGCGCGTTGTAGAGGTGGTACCGCGCGATGCCCACTTGTTCGTGGAGCAGCGCGTCCATCAGGAACAGGTTCATGCTCTGTGGAACCGGCGAGAGCTCGACCGCGAGCTGGTCGCTCGGGAGCGGTTGGATGCCCGACCGGAAATGGGAGAAATACAGCGCCGCGCGCTTCAGCTGGAACCCCGAGGTCACGAGCACGAAGCTTCTGCCTTGGGGGACGAGCGCGGTGGCGTTCTGGGCGTTCTGCCAGGTGTTGTTGCTACGGTCCTCAAGGACCAGGTCGGTCCGGGGAATGCTGAGGGATTGCAGCTCGTCCGCATAGACCGCCGCCTCTGTCCGCCCATGCTTTTGCGGATCGCCGCCGCTGACGATGACCTTGCAGTCGCCGCTCCGGGCCCGGCAGGAGAGATAGGCACGCGCCGCAGTCTCCACGCGGCTGTAGCCGAAGAACGGCACGCGGGGACCATGCTGACCTTGCGCCACCAGCGTGCCGGCTCCGAGCAGGACGATGGAATTATGCGCACCCCATTGCAGCGAGGCCAAAGGCTTGTCCGTCTGCTGCGTGCGCAGCAATAGCAACGGCAGCAGGCCGGTGCCGACGAGATAGAGGATCACCAGGGCGCAAAGCGAAAGGCGCAGGGCCCATTTCGTCCGGCCGCGCCAGAGAAGAAGCACCCCGGCGGCGAGCAAGAGGAAACAGATGATGGCGGTCATGGTCCGGGTCCCGGCTGCAAAGAAGTAGCGCTCGTTTTCCTAGGCGAACCGATCCCACGCGCAAGACCGGCTTGATGGAATGGCGCCGCTTGTCTGCCGATGCCTTGCGGGTCGGACCTGCGCGCGCCGTGCAGATGGATCGGGTCCGGACCCATTGCCGGCTTTGCACTTGCACGGTCCCATGGCCCGTGCATTCTCCGGTGGCGATTTGCCTTGGCTCCAGCTCTGTTCAAGAATCCGCCAGAGCTTAATCGCCTGTCCGCGTCTCCCGTCCTGATCTCTCCAAATCCGAGGAAGCGATGCCAGAGCGTGACGATCGCGTGCCCCTGCCTGTGGGCGCCAGGGCGAGCCGATTCGAGATTCTGGGCGAGCCTCGATACGGCTCGTTCGGTCTGACCTATCCCGCGAAGGACGTGGACGGCAAACGGGTGGCGCTCAAAGAGTATTTCCCGAGGGCCAAGGCCCACCGGTTGGCCAATGGGGATGTCCTGATCGAATCGGCGCAGTTCGACCTCGATGGCCGCTCGTTCCTGAAAGAGGTCGGCGCGCTGGGGCTCGCGCCCCCACACGACGCGATTGCGGCCCTCATCGCGGCCGATGTCGATCATGGGACGGGCTATATCGCCCAGCAATGGATCGACGGCGAGCCTTTGAGCCGCGTCTCCTGCCCGGACGACCGGACGGTCACAAGCTGGTTTCTTCAACTGCTTGATGCCGTGCTGACGCTATCCGCGGCCAATCTCGTCCATCACGACATCAAGCCGGAAAACATCATGGTCCGTCCGGACGGATCGGTGGCGCTTGTCGATCTCGGTGCCGCCCACTTCCTCACCGAGACCGGCTATTTCGACTTGCGCTGGAGCGGAGCATCTCCGGCATTCTCGCCGCCGGAATTTTTTGAGAGCGGCTATGAAGCGGGCCTGTGGACCGACATTTTCGGCCTTTGCGCAAGCTTCTACGCGTTGGTGGGAAATCGGCCTCCCGTCCGATTTGACCTGCGGGGTCGCTTCGACGGCCTCGAGCCGCGCCTGGTCGACCGGATGCTTCGGCAGGATCCGGGCCTGCCGGCCTTGAGCCTGACGCTGCTCGACGCGATCGACCTTGGCCTGTCGGCGGACCCACTTCTGCGCCCCCGAAGCGCGGGGCCGTTCCTCGAACGGCTGAGGCGCAAGCCGGAGGACCTTGCCGAACTGCTTCCCCCCGGCTTTGGCTTCGGGCATCTCGCGGACTCTTTCGAGCGTCCGGCATCGCTCGCATCGACGCCATTTCGAGCCAAACGTGAGGAGAAGCCGGGAACGATGCCCGAGCGTTTTCAGACTGCGATCATTCAATCCCTCGATTCCGCGCGCTTCCAGAAGTCTGCCTTCAGGACGAGCGGCGGCCTCGAACTAGATAACAGCCAGGACCAGAAAATTGCCCTGGCGCGCACGGAAGTCTTCCTGAACCTGATGTTCGGCAGGGAGATCGTTCTGCCCGCTGGCCATCTCGCCGACAGCTTTGCGGTCGTGTCCATCGTCGGCGAGATTCTCGACATCTACCAGCGTGAATTTCAGCAACGGATCGATCTGGCCTGTGCACGCAACGGCCTTCCTGCCTGGCGCCCGTTCCGCCTCGCTATCGAGGACCGGGGAAACCAGGACGGCTATCGGGGCTTCGTCGCCCGGTATCGTTATACCGGGGCGACGCTCCCGGTCCTGATGGCGGCCGGGCGCCGCGAGGAGATGGATTCGGAGGAGGGTAAGCGGGCGCAGCTGGAATTCGTCCGCCACGCCTTTCTCGAGCGCCGCTTCGACGATCTCGAGCGCAAGGTCCAGCCCGGCTATGGTGCCTATGCAGCGCGCTGTGACAGCTATTTCCGCGACGACACCAGTGTCTTCCCCATCGATGATCGGCCGTTCGAATCGCTGGCTGGCTATGCCGGCGTGTTCCGGCGGCGCATCGGACACGAGGGCGTTGCCGGGGCGGGGGTAGGATGCGCTCGGGACTCGCTCAGCGTCGTCGATGAGATCGAGGCCAAGCTGAAGAAGCTCCAGGAAATCGGCGAGGACGGTGCCACGGGATTCCGCGGGAATTGGTATCTCTTTTCCGATCAGTTCAAGGATGTCTGGCCGCTCGCGCGCGGCTATCTTGATGCAAAGCTCTTCGTCGAAATGGCTGCCAAATATGGTATCGACCACCCGGTACTCGTCAGCCAGGCCTATGAATATGGCCAGTTCGACCATTCGCTCGTGCTCGGGCCGGGGTTCGGCGCGGGAGTCACCGGAGATCCGGAGCTCGAACACGGGTTGACCGAGCTCACTGCCGCGCTGTCCGCAGACATGCCGTGGCGTTCCCTGCTCGAGCTGTTCACGGAGGATGCGTTCCTCGAAAGCATCAAGCGGCTGAACCTCGGATATCGGCAAGGTGGGGGGCTGGCCTATCGGCAAGCGGTCGCCGCGCATGGTGAAATGGTGGCCGACAAGATAAAGCCGATCCAGCTGGAGGTGCGGACGGGCCGCCTGACGATTTCCGCCGGGACGGACGGCGATGCCAGCCTCACGATCGACAGCTATGATGCCATGCTGCAAGTCGCCGATAATGAAGAGAAAATGCGCCAATCGGCAGAGAGCGTCTTCTCTGGCTTGGGCAGCAGCAACTTCGATGCTGCAGGAATAAACCTATTGCCGCTGCGCTCGACCCTTCGGTCTTCCGATGGCGCGCCATCCTCGATTGTGCATTATTTCGTGAAGCCTGTCCGGCTTCGTTATGCGCTGCCGGGGAGCACTTGATACAGTCTTGTTGGGGGCCGGACACGGAATAGACGCGCAAGGGGGAGCGATGGCGAAGCAGCAGGATGGGAACGACGCCGAGCACAGGCTCCTTTCGGCCTGGGAAGCAGGCGAGCCTTTCGATGCGGCGGCGTCGGGAGAACGCGAGATTCAGGCCAGCGTCCTGCGTGGCCTGATCATCGGGACGCGCAAGGATTTCACCGCTGCCCCGGGCAGGCTGGTGTTGCGCAACGCCACAATCGTCGGCGAGCTCGATCTGTCCTACCTGCTGGCCGGGTCCATGCCCTCGGGGGCATTGCCGGCCCTGCGCTTCGAGCATTGTGAATTTGAGAAGGGGGTACTCTTCAACAAGAGCACTATCCTCAGCCTGACGCTCTCGCGCTGCACCGTGCCGCAGCTGAGCCTGATGAACAGCCATATCGACGGCGATCTCGATCTGAGCGGCTCCACGCTGGGAGCGGAATCGGACAGCGGCAAGACTGCGCTCCGGGGTGAGGGGCTTACGGTCGGCGGCCGGGTCGCGTTCACCAAGATCCATGGTGGCAACCGTTTCATCTCCCATGGGCCGATCCGTCTTGTCGGCGCGCGCATCGGAGGGAATTTCGAAGCGGTCGGTGCGACGCTTTCCAGTGGTGCTCCCAACAAGAGCTGCCTCGTCCTGGATGGCGCGGAGATCGAGGGGAGCGTGTTTCTGCAGGCGTCGCGAACCGCTTGCTTCGAGGCGCTTGGTTCGGTGAGCCTGCGTGGCGCCACGATCAAGCGCGATCTCTGCATGTTTGGGGCCGTGCTTGATGGGGACGGCCGCTCCGCGCTCTTCTGCCACCGCGCCGTCGTCCAGGGGGCGATCAGGCTGAGCGAAGATGGTCCGGGGGGCCGTCCGTTCAAGGCGAGGGGCGCCCTCAACCTTTCCGATGTCAGTGCCGACACGCTCGAAATCACCGGGGCTCGCCTCGCGCCTGCGGAGGAGTCAAGGCGGTCCGATACGGCCGTTTCGCGGACCGGATCGAATTCCGACACAGGCTCGGCCGGTATCGTCCTTGATCTGAGGCGAGCCTCGATCGTGGGGGCGCTCCGCCTGCATGATCTTCAACGGCTCGATCCATCGCCGCCCGCCATCCCGGACGGCAATTCGGAGGCACTTCATCCGCCCCACGGGAGTGTCGATGGCAGATTTGATCTGTCCGATGCCTCGGTGGGCGTCCTGGAGGACGATCCCGCGACCTCCTGGCCCGGACGCGGCAAGCTCGTGATGGACGGCTTCGTCTACGGCCGAATCGCGTTCGCGGGCGGGGAGGTGGACAAGGCAGGCTCGCGGCTTGGATGGCTCGACCTGCAATATTCCGAACCTCCGGGGCCGGACAAGTTCAAGCCGCAGCCGTTCGAGCAGCTGGCCAAGGTCCTGCGCGAGCATGGATACACACAGGACGCCGATAGGGTCGCGATGCAGAAGCGCGACTGGGCGATCCGCTGCAAGGCCGAAAAGGGCATAAACTCGGTCCTGGCCAGGGCCATGCAGGTCACCGCCGGCCATGGATATAGCCGCTTCGCCGCGATCTGCTGGACGATTGGCTGGTGGTTCGCCGGCCTCGCGCTGATCTACGCCGGCGAGCGGACAGGGGTCATCAAGTTCCAGCAGTCCGATGAAGCCTTGGCGAAGGGAGCGACGATCGTGCTCGATCGTGCGGACAAGGCAGGCCGGCATGCAGAGCTGGTATTCAATCGCGAATCCGACACATGCGACAATCTCTTCGTGCCGTTATACGCTCTTGAGCTGATGGTTCCGATCGTTGAGCTCGGCCAGATTTCCGAATGCGAGATGAAGGCGGTAGGGCGCTTCTACTGGATTACGGTAACGGCGCGGGCCCTGTTCCAGATCATCGGCGCGATGCTGATCACCGTGCTAGGCGTAACCTTAACCGGCCTGTTGCGGCGCGACTAGGAAGCCCGGCGGTAGCTCGCGATGAAGCCGCATGGATATCGCCGTGCTCCGCCTGCGTCGTGCATCCGGTTGGGTTCAGTCCATCGTCCATAGTGGCGATCCGAGCGCCTGCTTGCGCTGGTGCTGTGAGGCGCGGGTGCTCGTACGCATGTTTCCATGCTAGCGGGGATCGGTCTCGGGGCCGGTATCGAGCCCGAGCCGGCCGGTATCCGAACACCCCATCATTTCCCAGAAGGTGATCGCATCGAAGCTCCGTGCTGCCTTGCCGAGCGGTGAGGTCAGGAAGCGCGCCATGCGCACCCAGCCCGCCGGGTTCCAGCTTTCGACGATGTCGCTTAGCTGGCGCTTCCAGGCGTTCTCGTTCTGGGTCGAGACAATCCTGACGCTCTTCTCGAAGCAGCGTTCCACGAGCCGCGCTTCTTCGAGCGAGCGGAGGATCAGAGCGCGCAGGGCGATGATATCGAGCAGGGTCTGGGCTGAAAAATAGCGATGATTGCCACGCAGGTCCGGCTCCAGCTTGGCCTCGGCCGCTTCGAGGTGATTGATCGCGGACCACAGGACATTGCGCTTGTCCGCTGCGTGATCGGCGTCCTGAAGCGCTCCGGAGGCCGCACGCAGGTCATAGGAGGCCAGCAGGTCGGCCAGGTCATGTTCGACGAATCGGCGGAGTTGACCGGCTCCCCGCACAACTCCGATCAGATCCATGCATCCTCCGTCCCGGAATCGCCACATGAGAAGGGGTAAGCGGCTAACCCGTTGACCAAACATCAAAAAGCTAATCGGCGATTGCGACGCAAGAAGACGATTATTTGGTTATCTAAAGCAAAACCAGACTTCGTTTCGCCGATGTCATGATAACCTGCTCGCCGCACGTCACCCAGGAAAGATTTCGAACCACCTCAAGGTCGGAGAGAAGCCATGCCCGCGACAGCAGCTCGTCCCGCGCCCTTGCCCTCAATGGCTCCGTTGGCAGGCGGGCTGATCGTCTTGGCGCTCGTCGCCTCGGCGTTCGCGTTCGTCCAGACCCTGCGCCATTACAGCGCCGCGACAAGGGAATATCCCTGGCTGCATTGGGCCGAGGACCGCCTGACGGTTGCCGATCGGTTCCGCTTCGCCTTTTCCAGCTCGGCGGATATCGCGACGGCGCTGGCGCCGGCCGCGGTCGCCGGCATCGATGCGCTGCCACTTAGGTTTACGGCGGAAAGCACGCCTTCCGACGGGGTCAAGCTGATCAATTCGCTCAATAATATCAATGATGCCTGTGCGATGAGCACGGTGACCCTTGCTCCGTGTGGGGAAGGCGCCGTCGCGCGGCGCCATGCGCGGCTTGAACAGTCTCTAGCCTCCGTGCCGCTCAAGGAGGATTACTGGATCGAGCGCAAGGGAACGGCGCTCTCCTTCCTGCGGTTGCTCCAGACCTCGGTGAAACTCTGTGGCCTGACCCCCTATCGAACCGAGACCGCACTCCTCGTTCGCCCCGTCGACGGCTATGGCGGCAACGGAGTCACCGGGTGGAAGAGCCTGGCGCCCGGCGATTGCGAGGAGGTCAGTTTCGGCAAATATCGCCATGCTCCGAAAATCTATGCGCATAGCCGGGCCGCCGACAGCGATGCCATTTCGTTGCTGCGCGAGGACGCGCACTACGCGGCGACCTGGGAGGGACGCGGTGTCGCCTGGGGCGGCTCGGGCCCCGATAGCGAACGCAGCTGTGCCGGCACCGGTGGTGATCAGCTCCAGGCAGCGCGATGTGGCGTGTTCGACGAGCCCCTCGGCTTTCGGGCCGTGGATACCAGCACGAGCCCGGGAATGGCGCAGGGCACTTGGCTGATCGCCGACCCGGGCCTATGCGCACCGAACTGCGCCTGGAACCAGACAAAGGAGGGCCTGCCGATCGCTGGCCTGCAGCGAGGCGCTGCCAGCCTCGCGAGCCTGTTGGCGATGCGCAAGGCCTATCGCGCGCAATACGGAACCGTTCAGCCCTATGTGAATGGCATCGAAGTCGTCGATGACAACGGGCAATATCGTGAGGGCGTCCGCGTCACCGCGGCAGCTGCGCAGACTCCCTTTGGCGTCGAGAGCCCGTTTGAGGTGGGCGACGTCATCACCGAGCTGGCAGGAATTCCGATATTTAGCGGCGAGGACCTGAAACTGGCCCTGGCCCGGTTCATTACGACTACCGGGGCCGACAAGACCTATCGCTATCAATATTGGCGCTATGATCCGACACGGGGCGAAGCGGTCAAATACGAGGCGACCGGCACGGCATATTTCGATCCCGACTACTGGCTCGATCATGGCTATTCCGGGTCGGAGGTCCGAGCCATGGTGGAAGGTGCCCTCAACGCGCTCTCATTTGGATGGTATCGATGGTTCGGATGCGCGGTGAAGCGTGTCTTCCAGGTCGTGCCGTCCTTCACTGCCTGCAACGTCGCGGCGGCGAATGAATGGATGCTGATGCGGCAGCTCTTCCCGGATTATTATTCCTGGGGCGGTGTGCCGTCGATGTTGATCTCGCCGATCCGGATCATCCTATCGGTCGCCAATATCGCCGTCTCCGCGACCGCCGGGCTCGTCATCGAACTGCTCGAATCAGGCATGTCTGTCGCAGCCGAGATGGCGCCCGGCCAGGGGATCGAGGTCACGGCGCAGCAGTTCGCCGCTTCGGTGGTCCAGGGACGCCTTGCCGCCTTCGGCACGGCGCTGGTCAAGCCTGGCCTCTGACCGGGGGCGCGCCTGGTTCAGAGTTCGACCAGGCGCATCGCGACGAAACCAACCTTTGGCAGCGTTTGCGACAAGCTGCGCCATCCGTCGCGGAGCTCGCCTTGTTCAAGCGGCGCGCAATCTTCCTCGAGCAATTTGGGGAGCTGTGGATCGAGGAAATCCGCCGCGCCGCGGATCCGGGCGCACGCGCCGAACAAATTTGCCTCGAGCCTGTCGCCGAGCCGGCCCATTTCGGCGAGGGTGGTCGGCAGGCCGATCGCGGGGCGGTCCCTGACATAGGTGTGGAAGGCGACTCGCCGGTAGATCGCCCTGATCATCGACTTCTGATATTCGAGCCGCTCGGGATCTTCGCTGAAGCGAAGCTTGATGGCCTCTGCTTGCTCGCTCACCGCCTTGATCTGTTCCTCATCCATCGCTTCGACCTGCTGGGCCGAGAGCGGGGCATAAAGAGCCCGCAATTCCTGTCGCATCTGCGCCTTCACCATGCGCTCCCGGACCAGGCTGTCGATCGCGCCGAAGGCAAAGCTGCAATGCAGGATGCGGACCACGTCGAGGCACAGGAAATGCGCATGGCTCTCCGTGGCACCCGTCTGCAGCAACAGCCGTTCGAAGCCATAGATGTCGCAGAAGCATTCCTGGAGCAGGTCGATCGTCCCGAATGCAGCCCGGAGCGGCTCGAGCCGGCGCATGCGCTGCGTCATGCTCCAGATGTCCGCTTTCCGGATGAGCTCACGCTGGATCGAATAGGTATCGCCCGGAAACTCGGTGAAGAGGTAGCGATTGAGATATTGCTCGACCGAGACGAAGAGCGCGTCTTCTTCCTCCACGGAGAGGTCGAGATCCTCCATCTTATAGTCCAGCGCGGCAGCGAATATCTTGCCGATCTCGGCGACGCTGCGCCGGACCATCGTCAGCAGGTTGCTGTCGATCCGGGACGCCGCGGCGAAAGCGAGATGGCCGAGCTCATGACCCAGGATCAGGCGCTCGACGAGTCTATTCTGCTTGTCGGTGTCGACCGGATCGACGTCCTTAAGCGGCCCGAGACCGGTGCGACTCTCGGCGATGAAGCGGTTAAAGATATCCGCTTCGCCGCCGAGACCGGCCATGTTGAGCTTGAGGATGAAATATTGCTCAAGAATGTAGAGTGGCCATCGGCCGCCCCAATCCATGGCGGTCGACAAAGCCGTGACCCAGTGCGTCTGGGTCGAGTCCAGGACGATGACGTTCGCCCCCGCGATCTTCAGTTCCTGGCTATACCCCTCGATCGAGGTAACGGCGCAGGCATAGGCCTCCTCGGCATGGAGCAGCGCATCAATTCCGGTGATCGGCCATATCGTGATTTGGCCGGTGAGCAAGGTCCGGCTATTCTCCAGCGCCAGCTGGATCATGCGTTGCTTACGGCTTGAGATCATCTTTGACCGTCTCCAGCGCCTTCAGGATCGTTGCTTCCGAGACGCCTTCTATGGTCATGCCTTTGTAGCGGAGCTTGGTCGTCTGGCCGGCCTTGACGCGGGCGACGAGCACATTGCCGATCATCTTGATGAGCGGCAGGGAAAGCGCGACGAACAGGACCGAGCTCGCATCGAGCCCCCCGAAGCCGGAGCCGCTTGTCTCGACGGCATCTTCCGACAGTCCGACGAGCTCTTCCCCCAGTTCGGCCAGATGCGAGGGGAATATTATTTCGAGCGCTTGTGCACTGGTCATCGAATCGCTCCTCCCGATCAGGCTCGAAGCCTAGCAATGCCGGGTTGGCGCCGCACCTGTTGTCCGCATGCCGGGCCGCATTCGCCCGGAGCCGGGACAGTCCCCGGCGGGTCGCCGCCAAAATCAATCAATCGTCACCGTCGGATGTCGCAGGGCGGGGCCTTTAGCGGCTTCGACGGAACGAGCCTGAGAAGTCCAGGCCCTTTCTCGACAGTCTCTACGGCGATCGCATGAATCCTGTAGTTGCCCGGCTCAACGAGAGAACCGGCAAGAACTGGGTGCCTGTTGGTCCGGATCCCAAGGATGTCGATTGCGCCGCCTGACGCAGCTGACAGGGGCGGGAGAAACCGATCCAATACGGGCCGAGTATATTTTGCGTTAACCAAGTAACATGGCACGTTCAAGCGACGCGCGCGGGGGCTTGCGCGCCGATTCGATCGCTAATTCACCTTGGTGACGCGCGATTTTTGGGGGGAAATATCGTGATCATTTACCGATCAGGCGCGCTGGCGCCAATTTTTCATGGTCTCAGGCGCGGCGCCTGGACGGTGCCCGGCGCAGCAGTTGCGCTTGCGCTGGCCGGCTGTACCCATCTTTCCGTCGTCCCGGACCGATCGGTGAGCCGCGATCCCGCCATGGCGCTTTCCGGAGCGCCCTATGCGCTGCCGATGCTGCAATATGAGGTCGCGGTGACGCGGACGCTGACGGCCTGTCCCGAGCCGGTATCGATCGATGGCGATCCCGCTGACGGCAGATACTGGCGCGGCGCGGTGGCGGTCGAGCTCAGCGCAACGGCGACGCCGACGCAGATCGCCGGCGAACGCTATCTGATCGACTATTCGAAACTGGACGGCGCGCTCAAGACCACCAATTTCGCGATTGAGTATCAGCCCGGCACCGAAATCCTCAAGGGCATCAATGTCAGCGTGGAAGATCATAGCGGCGAAGTTGCCGGCAACGTCGTCAAGACCGGGCTGGCCGTGGTCGCGATCGCCACCGGTCCGGCCGGCGCCGCCGCGATCGGCACTGGAGTGATCACGCAGGTGGCCGGCAGTAGCGTGAACAAAGGCAACTACAGCAAGCTGTTTTCGCAGCCGCTAGTGGAACGGCTCGACATGCTGATCGCCCAGCAATCGTTGGAAGATCCCCAAAAGGCGTTCCGGGAGGCGCTCAAGCAGGCGCAGAGCGAACAGGAAGCGATGCGCAAGCGATTGGTCGCGATCGTGGACGCGAGCGCCAGGCCGAAGACCATCATGGCCTGCACCGTAGCGGCTGCCACCGATGTCGCGGCACGCGCAAAGCAAGCCGAGACGCTCGAGGATGACACGAAGTCGCTCAAGGTCGCGAACACCGCGCTCGAGACCCTTACCAAGATCTCTGCCGTGCGCGGCCTGACCCCCGACGGCCGCAAGAAGTTCGGCGAGGTGATCGATCAGGCGCTGGCCTTGGAAAAGAAGGTCGACGACGGGCAGGCCGCGCTGGCCGCCATCGACAAGCGCCTTGGATTGGCCGGCAACGGCGCCTGGCCGGGGAGCTTTGCCGAGCGCAAGACCAAGGCTCTCGTTCCGTTGAGCGACAACGAGAAGGACAAGCTGGCCGGATTGCTGGCGCCGGCGCCGGTCAGCGTCCTTGTGATCGATGCCGAAACGCTGGCCGCGAAGCTTGCAGCAGTGCCGAAGGCCGAGCTCGAAGGATATCGGACGCTCGCGAAGGATTTTATCGCCTCCTATGTGAACGACGATGGGACAGCCAAGCGGTTTGCCAAGGCAATGGCGCTTGCCGGTTGCTCGAGCGATGTCGCGGTTCCGCTCGACGCGAAGACCTGTATGACGAGCATGACCACGCTCGGTGCCGCGCTCGAGCCGGTGAAAACGGACTTCCTGCCCGATTGCCCGATCGGAAAGCCCGAGTGCCGTTCGACGCTCGCCAACACGGACAGTATCGAGAAGAAGGATTTTCCGAGGCAGGTTGCCGGCCGCTCTTCCGCTCCTCAAAGCGGTCTGTTCGTGCGTCCGCCGGTCCGGGCGCAGTTGACGATTTGCCGTATCGCGGCGGCCGGCGAGACCCCGACCGCGCTCGGCTGCGCGGATTCTGCGAGGAATCTGGTCAAGGACGACAAGGTGCTCGCGGCCCAGCTTGGCCAGTTGCGCTACTTCCGACTGGTCAACCAGATGTTCAGCAACAACGGGATGTCGCTGAGCCTGACCAAGGAAGGCGGAATCGAGAAATTCCAATATGCGTCGAGCAAGTCGATCGCCCAGGGCATTTCCGCTGCCGCGGCGGATGCGGCGATGCAGGGGGCGGCCTTCGACAAGCAACGGCGCGAGGAGTATCTCAAGAACACCGACCAGACCACGCTGATCCAGAAGCAGATTGCGCTCAAGGAGGCGATGGACAAGCTGGAGGGGCTTTACGCCGATCCCTCGCCAGACCCGGCAAAGGCAGTCGCGCTTGCCAAGGCGCAGGCCGAGGTCGAGCTGTTACGGTCGCAGATCGTTTATTTGAATGCGCAGACCACCGCGCTGATGGCCGCTGCGGTCGCGCCTTGACGCGGGAATTGAACAGCCCGTGGTTGTACGCCCGATCATGCCGCAGAGGGCCGCATCTGATTGAATGTCAGATGTGTCCAATTCGCCGGCTCGACGGACAGCTCGAAGGGCGATGCGGCCCGATGAGATCCGCCATGACCGGAATTCCTATCCTTGGGCCCGGCTGCTGCGCCCGCGGGGCTTTTCCGGTCGATTGCGCCGCGCGGCCGAAGGAAATGGTGCCGCCGCGTCCTCGAGGAATTCGCCAGGGAAGCAGGCGGCGGCGTGCTCGTCATCGGCATCGGCTACCCGCACGACCAGGTCTATGACCTTCCCGCGCGCACCAACGACCTGACCCTGCTCTGGACCGCCAAATGGCCGGCCGGCCAGCCCGCGGCGAGGACCGGCGGCAACGAGCTGTTCGCTCGCTTCCTGCTCGACCAGCTCCGCCCCGAGATCGCGCGCCGCTACCCGGTCGATGCCAGCGCCAGTCGCTGTTCGGTCATTCGCTCGGCGGGTTGTTCGCGCTGCACATGCTCTACACGCGCCCCGACGCCTTCGAGGCGATCATTGCCGCCAGCCCATCGATCTGGTGGAGCGACAAGGCGATCCTGGCCGAGGAGAAGGCCTTCACCGATCGCCTGGCCTCCGCCAAGTCGGCCGGTCCGGTCAGCCGCCTGATGTTCTTCGTCGGCGAGAAGGACCCGATGATGATTCCCGCCGATACCGAGGCGCTGAACACCCGCCTCACGGCGCTCGGCCTGTCGTCGCGCTTCGAGAATTTCGCGGGCGAGACCCACATCACCGTACCTTATCGCGCGATCACCCCCACCTTCCGCTTCGTCACCGAGAAGCGCTGAGGCGGCATCCTTCAAATCCTCCCCCGGAGGGGGAGGGGGAGGGGACCAGCGAAGCTGGTGGAGGGGGCCTGCCACGAGCGATGTCGCTTGGGGCGGCCCCTCTCCACCACCGCCTTCGCCGGGAACTGAAACGCCAACACATCACCGTCATCCCCGCGAAGGCGGGGATCCAGGGTAGCTCGGGATAAGCGCGGAAATCTGGGGCGTGCTTGCCGGAGATGGCGAGGTGAGCAGCTTGGCCATTGCTCTTTGGCCCTGGATCCCCGCCTTCGCGGGGATGACGATGAAGCGCATTGGCCTCCGCCCACTACCTTACCCACCTCCACGCTTGTCCCCTCGCCAATCCCCTGAAATGATCCCCACAAAAGGGGGGAGGCAAACATGGGGTTCTCGCGGTTCAAGAGCGGTTGGCGGCTGGCTGCCCTATGCCTGGCACTGCTGCTGGTCTGGACGCTCCGCCCGATCGGCGCCGAAGCACCCCGCAGCACCGGCGAATTCAACGCCCAGCGCGCCCTTGGCCGCCTCGCCACGATCCTCGGCGACCAGCGCCCCCATCCGGCCGGCACGCCTGCCAACGAAGCGGTCCTCCAGCGGCTGATCCAGCAGGTCCGCGCACTCGGCTTCACCCCCGAGATCGACGAGCGCTTCCACTGCAACATGTTCCGCAAGGGCGCCGCGATCTGCGCCCGCCCGCGCAACCTGCGCTTCTGGGTCACCGCGCCGGGCGACGACGCGGTGATGCTCGCCGCCCATTATGACTCGGTCCCCGCCGGCCCCGGCGCCTCGGACGACGGCATCGGCGTCGCCACGGTGCTCGAAGTAGCGCACCTGCTCAAGGCCAGCCTGCCAAAACGCCCGGTGCTGGTGGTGATCACCGATGCCGAGGAAGCCGGGCTGGTCGGCGGCGCTGCCTTCGCGGCCGCGGACCCGCTCGCGAAGCGCGTCGGCGCGGTGGTCAATTTCGAGGCGCGGGGCACCACCGGTCCCGCCAACATGTTCCAGACCAGCACCCCCAATGGCCGCGACGTGCAGTCGCTGGTCGCCGGCGGCTATGTGCCCGCCGCCGATTCACTCGCCAGCGATCTCTATTCGATCCTGCCCAACGATACCGACCTGACGATGCTGCTCCCGCTCGGCATCGACGCCGCCAATTTCGCGATCATCGGTGGCGGCAAGCGCTATCACACCCCGCTCGATTCGCTTGCCAATCTCGATCGCGCCTCGCTCCAGCAGATGGGCGACAGTGCGCTCTCGGCGGTCCGCGGCTTCGGGGTCACGCCGAAGCAGGGCGCCGAGGGTTCGAAGCTGTTCGTCGATCTGAACGGCTGGTGGTTCCTCGTCCTCGCCAAGGGCGTCGCGCTCGTGCTGACCCTGATCGGCTTCGGCGCCGCGATCCTGCTCTTCGCCCGCGAGCGCGCCGGCGCCTCGGTCCGCACCGCCTTCGCGCCGCTCGCGGCAGTAGTTGCGGGCACCGGCCTGGCGATCGGCGCGACCGCGCTCATAGCGCTGCTGCGTGCCGAAGCCGATTATGCCACCGCCTGGCCCGCCGCGATCCGGCTGGTGCAGGGCGCGGCGGCGCTGGCCGGGGCCACGCTGGCGCTGCGCATCCTCCGCGTGCCGGCAGGCGTCCAGCTCGCCGCAGCCGCCTGGTGCTGGTTCGCGGCGATCGTGCTGGCGCTGTTCGCCTTCGTCCCCGGCCTGTCGGTGCTGGCGGTATGGCCACTATTGCTAGTCATTATCGCCGCCGCGACCCGGCTCGTCCCGCGCCTCCGCCCCGCCACGCCCTGGCTGATGGGCCTGGCCGGAGTGTTCTTCGGCCTGCTCGTCCTGCCGGTGATCACCGGCTTCCAGGAAGGCCTCTTCCCCGAGCATGCCGCGCCGATCGCGCTGATGCTCGTCTTCCTGCTGCTGTTCCTCACCGTCTTCCGCGAGGCAACGGCCTGGACCGCCACCGCGGCCAATGCCGGGGTGCTGGCGATCGCCGCGGTAACGGCTTTGTCCGTACCCGCCTTCAGCGCCAGCGAGCCGCGCCACCTGACGATCGTCCACGCACAGGTCGAGGGCAGGTCCTTCTTCGCGATCGCCGACAACGGCCCGCTGCCCAATGCGATGCGCCAGGCCGCGCGTTTCGCCGACACTCCGGCCGAGTCCGGCGACCCGGCGGACCGGGGCAAGTCGTGGCAGGCCCCTGCGCCGGCACTGGCCGAGGACGGCGCGCTGACAATCCTGTCCGACACGACCGATGCGAAGGGCCGCACGCTTGTCTTGCGCGCCGCCGCGCCGCTGGCCGACCGGCAGGAACTCTTCGCGCAGAAGGGGGAGGGCGTGCGCGGCATTACCGTGCAGGGCGCCCCGCAGAAGCTGGAAGGGCCGCTGCGCTATATCGGCTGTGCCGGCCAGAGCTGCCGCATGCTCGACGTAACGCTGCTGCTCGATCCCAAGGCGCCGCTGCCCGAACTGAGCTGGCGCCGGACCCGCTACGGCGCGGGCCCGGCTGCTGCCGCGCTGGTGGCGGCCCGACCCGCCACCGCACAGCCCGTCCATGTCGGCGACCGTCAGGTCATCGTCCGCAAGGTCGACCTTACGCCGCCTGCTGCTGCGCCGGCCGGCGCCCGCTGACCAGGCCGAACAGGTCGCGCGGATCGCCCGGCTCGACGATCAGGTGGAGCCGGCGCAGGTCCTCGCGGCCCTCGATCAGTGCGTGGAGATAGGAGAGGGCGGAGAAGTCCTCGATCCCGAAGCCGACCGAGTCGAAGATGGTGATCTCGTCCGCCGTGCTGCGCCCGGCCTCCTCGCAGGCAAGCACTATTGCTTAGCATTAGCAATTGAAGCGCGGCCCGCCCAGGCGACGAATCCCGGCCCAGCATCGACGAAACCCGCCATCCCGCCAACGGAGCGCGCGATGGGCGGCATTGGGCGCATTCCCGCTGCATGCCGGGCAAGGGCGCGCCACGCAGCTGCGCCCCTGTAGGAGATACCCCGATGCTCAGAGTTGCTGGCTTTGCCCTGGCCGTGGCAGCCGCCTGGTCCGGCGCCCCTGGTCCCACGCCCGGCCTCGCCGAAATTGCCGGCCAATGGTCGCAGTCCAGCCAGGGCAAGGAGCTTGTCCTCATTCCCCGCATCAAGCTCCAGCCCAATGTCGGGGTCGGCCCCGGCACCAGCCTGGGCGGCACGACGGGCTATGGCTCGATGACCCGCACCGCGATCGTCACCGAGCCCGTGCCGATGGATTTGGCGCGTTCGATGACGCTTGCGATCGGGCAGGACGGGCGCTTCGACTGGACGATCACGCGCCGCCATGCCGAGGACGGGCGATGCACGCGCACCACGACCCAGACCAAGCGCGGCATCGCACGCGTCGAAGGCGGCCAGTTGGTCTTCGCCATCGCCGGCGGGACCGAGAGCTGGCGCTCGTCATGCGGCAAGCAGGGCAGCGGCGCCATCGTTGCCGCCAGCGAGCGCTATGCGATGACTCTGCAGGGCGGGGCGCTGCACCTCGCCGGCGGGCCAATCCGCTGGACCTTCGCGCGGCGCTAGCGGCTCAGTCGGGCTCGCGCGCCAGCCCCCGGCGCGCGAGCACCGCCTTCACATAGCTGGGGCCCACCTGCACCACCGCGCCGTCACGCATCTCGAGCGCAATCAGGCCCTTGCCGAGCCGCTGGACTCCCGTCACCAGCCCGAGCCGGATGAAGGCGGACCGGTGCACCCGCGTCAGCCCCTCGGGATCGAGCAGCTGTTCGAGCGCAGTCATCGAGATGCGATGGATGTAACTGCGCGTGGCGGTGTGCAGCATCACATAGTCCTTCGCCGCCTCGATCCATTCGATATGCTCGATCGGCAGGCGGATGCGTCCGCGCGAGACCTGTACCCAGATCGCTTCCTCGCGCGCCGGGGCATCGGGCTGCGGCATCGCCGCCAGCCTGTCGGCGGCATCGCGCATCGCCCTGCGCCGCCTTGCGCGCTCCACGGCCTGGCGCAGCCGGTCGAAGCGCACCGGCTTGAGCAGGTAATCCGCCGCCTCCACTTCGAACGCGTCGGGCGCATATTGCTCGAACGCCGTGACGAACACGATCTCCGGCCGCTCCTCGCCGGCGAGGTCCGCCGCGACGCGCAGGCCGCTCTTCTGCGGCATCGAGATGTCGAGCATCACCAGGTCCGGGCCGAGCGCGGCGATCTGCGCCTCGGCCTCGCGGCCCGTGGCGGCGGTACCGACGATATCGACATCGTCGATGTCCGCGAACAGGGTCGAGAGCCGGCGCAGCGCCAGCGGTTCGTCGTCGACGAGCAGCACGCGCAGCCGGTTCATGCGGCTTGCTCCGGCAGCTGGGCAGGGCGGCGGTTCAGCGGCATGCGCAGGATCGAGACGAAGCCGCGCTCTCGCCTCGCCGTCTCGAGCGTGCCTTCGCTTCCGTAGAGCGTCTGCAATCGTTGGCGCACATTGGGTATCCCTACTCCCGTTCCCGGCTTGGCGGGGCTCTCCCCACCCGTGCCGTCATCCTCGACGAAGATGACGAGCGACGCCCCGTGGCTGGCGGCCTCCACCTTCACCACCACCGGTTCGGCGGAGGGCGCCACGGCATATTTGATCGCATTCTCGACCAGCGGCTGGAGCACGAAGCTCGGCACCAGCGCGTCGTTCAGCTCGAGCGGGCAGACGAAGACGACTTCGAGTCGCTCCTCGAACCGCGCGCTCTCGATCTCTAGATAATGCTGGAGCGTGGCCAGCTCGTCCTCCAGCGCGATCAGCGCGTCGGGGTCGGCGGATAGGGTGGCGCGGAGGAATTCGGAAAGCTTGCCGAGCATCGCGTCAGCCGGGCCATATTCGCGCGTTACGATCAGCGAAGAGATGGCGTTCAGCGTGTTGAACAGGAAATGCGGGTTCAACTGATAGCGTAGCGCCGCAAGCCGCGCGGCGCTCGCCGCAGCCTCGGCCTGGGTCGCCTTCTCGCGCGCCAGCGCCAGCTCGCGCTCCCGGTCGCGGGCGAGATTGTTGGCATCGAGCAGCGAGAAGGCCGTCCCCAGCAGCGCGAATTCCCAGACCAGCGCGGCAAAGGCGTTGGTCGCGCGATAGGCGAAGGGCGCCGGCCGCGCCGCCTTGGGAAAATAGGCGTCCAGAACCTCCGAGATCAGCGCCTCCGATATCGAGAGCAGCGCGGCGGCTGCCACCACTGCGGCACCCACCACCACGAACCGCATCAGCCGGCTGCGCTGCCGGGCGGCGCGCACCGCGAAATAGACCCCGAGCGACAGCGTCGAGCCGACGATGCACAGGTGCAGCAGCGAGATGACGAGGTTCAGCCCCACCCCGCCCCGGAAGAGGTGGAAAGGGATCGTCAGGAAGATCGACGTCAGGATCCAGGTCGCCGCGATCAGGATGGCGGCCTGACGAAAATCGGGTCTCGAGTTCATACCGCCTCATACTGCGTTCCGAAGCGCTTCGCGTCCACCTTGGGCGCAGGAATGGACGGCTTGGTCGATGAGGCGGCCCCTCTGCCGACCGGTTTCGTCGCGCGGCGGGCCTGCTTGGCAGAGCCCCGCTTCGGAAGCCGCGCGGCTTGCAGGAAAGGGCAGGCTGAACGCCGGTGCCTGCACCCGGCCCCATCGAACCCATGAGGACCCGAATGACCGTCTTGCGGACCCTGCCGACGCTCGCGATCGGATTGATGCTGTCGAGCGCCACCCTGCCGGTCGCCGCCGGGATGCCGTCAGCCGCTGCCGGAAAGTGCACGGGCGGCTGGGCGGGATCGGTCCGTTATTCGCGGACCTTTGCCAACTCCAGTTCCAAGACCGTGCAGCGGGTTTCCGGCACGGGGAGCGAGACGTCCAACTGGTCGATGAACTCGACCTACACGGCGCAGGTCTCGGTCCGCGCGACGCCCGATCCGGATATCAGCCTGGCCAGGGCGAACATCAGCATGAGCTCGGTCTCGAAGGAGACCAAGAGCTCGAACGACCGGCGGATATGCCCCCACGAGAAGACTATGCGCGCGATGTCGGGCAGCTTCGTCGACCAGAGCCAGGTCCGGGCGACCGGCAATGGCGAGGAGGCGGAGGTCAGCGTCGGGCTGGATGACGAAGGCACCTACCGGGTCGGCATCTCGCTGCCTTCGGTGGAGGGGATCAGCTCGGGATCCTCCTCGTCCAGCTATAGCGGCCAGTGCACCGCGCGCGAGGGCAGGAACCTCAGCGTGCCGGATACGCCCACCACGGTCGACGGCGTGCGCTTCTCGAGCAGCGGCACCGACCGCGTCTCGCCCTCCGCGCCCGACCAGCTGTCCGGCAGCCATTCGGTCTCGCTGCTGGGCGTGACCGAGACGATGAGCTGGAACCTGCGGCGCTGCGGTGGCGCGCTGCGCCTGGTCGATCTCAAGTTCGAGGACATGAAGTTCCCCACCTGGAACGCCTGGAAGGAGATCACCGAGCAGGTCGGCACGATCGACGGCAACCTTGTCCGGGTCACCGCGACCGTCGCCAATGACGGCGCGGAAGAGAAGGCGGCGACGGTCAAGTTCAAGGACACCTACAAGGGCGACAAATGGGACGGCGCCAAGCCCGATGGGCTGCTTGAGGAAAGCTCGGTCATGGTGCCCGCCGGCGAGGAGCGCGAGGTGACCTTCACCTGGGATAGCTCCGGCTATGCCTGGTTCGATGACGGGCGCCCCCGGCTGATGCAGCGCATCAAGGCGGAGCTGGAGGACAAGGGCAAGAAGATCGACGAGCAGACGCGCAACCTGAAAGTCGCGCCCAAGCCGATGATGCTGGTGCACGGCCTGTGGTCGACCTGGGAAACCTGGGAAAGCTGGCAGAATGTGCTGACTTCCACCCATTCCTATGACTGGAAGGCGTTCCCGGTGGGACAGAAGCCCGAGCATGGCCGGATGAACACCGGCTTCGAGGTGGGGTATACGGGGCCGACCTACTCGATCGACCAGAATGCCGAGCAGCTCAAAAACTACATCGACTATGCCCAGAAGGAGCGCAACGCGTGGCATGTCGATATCGTCGCGCACTCGATGGGCGGGCTGATCAGCCGGCGCTACATCCACGCGTCGATGCCGATCTATGAGGACGAGAAGCCGCAGGTTTCGAATCTGGTGATGCTCGGCACGCCTAATATGGGCAGCCGCTGCGCGAATATCCTCAGCGTGCCGCTGGAAACCGCCGGCCGATCGATGGAGGCGCTGCGCGAATTGCGGCCGAGCACGATGGAGCGGTTCAACGCGATCTATGTCGCGCGCAAGGGCGTGAAATTCTCCGTCCTTGCCGGAAACCCGCTGCCGACCTTCTGCTACATGTTCGAAGCGAATGACGGTGTCGTCACCGTGTCCTCGGCAACCTGGAAGATCGCGGACAATGAGCAGAAGAGCATCCTGCACACCAACATGACTACCCCGTCGGAGACCTTCTCCGCGTTCGTGAAATCGCGGGTCGCCCTTGGCCCGAAGAAGCAGGCACCGGCCGGCACGCTCGCCGCGCTGATGCCGCAGTCGAGGGGAATGCCGTCGGGGCTCGACCTCGCCTTTGCCTGCCTCGAGCTGCTCGGGATACATAGGCCGGCTGATCCGGATCAGGCTGTTCCCGATTTCTCGAAGATCGTGAAGCTCGATCCGGGGCAGGCGGTGGAGATCGCGATCCCCGTCAAGGAGGCGCGGAATTTCGGGCTGACCTTTGCCGCCGCGAACACCGTGTCGGCGACGCTGATCGACGACAAGGGCGCGGTTGCCGGCGCCAACCTGGCCGGCAAGCCCGAGGCCAGCCAGATCTTCCGCTCGATTTTCGTCAACCGTCCGGTTGCCCAGGGGAACTGGAAGCTGAGGCTGCAGAATGACGGCGCGGCCGAGCGGGAGGTCATCCTCTCGACCTGGTCCAATGCCAGCTGAGCAGCGCCCGCCTTGCAGGGACGTTCGGACGATCATCGCATTTCGCGGGCGGCCCGGCGCTGCTCGCCTTCAATTCGGAACTTTGATACGGCGAAATAGCTCTGGGTAATTGCGGCCCCGCAACGATATGGGCGCAGGCGAGTTGGAGCGGGTGTGAACCGTAGCGAAGAAGACCGGAGCGCTGGGGAGGACGCAGTGGCGGTGCCGCGCGCGCTTCGGCGCTTGCGGCGGCCCGCGCTTGGCCTGCTTGTCCTCGTCGCTATGATCGCGACGGCGGCGTGGCTCCAGCGACGTACCATCGCGCGGAGCTTCGTCGATCGGGAGCTGGCCCGGCTCGGCGTTCCCGCCCGCTACGAGATCGAGCAATTGTCGCCCTGGCAGCAGCGGCTGACCAATGTGTCGATCGGCGATCCGCGCAACCCGGACCTGACCGCGGACTGGATCGAGCTGCGCACCTCGCTCTCTCCCTGGCGCGCCGAAGTGCTGGTGGTGAAGACCGGAACGGTCCGGATGCGCGGGCGGATCGTCGACGGCGCGCTGTCGCTGGGCACGATCGACCGGCTGATGCCGGCACCCTCCGGCAAGCCGTTCGCGCTGCCGCGCCTGATCGTCGATGTCCGAGACGCGCAGCTCCGGCTCGACAGCGATGCTGGCCAGGTCGAACTCGGCCTGAGTGGCAAGGGCATGCTGAGCGACGGGTTCGCCGGTGTGCTGCGCGCTCGGTCCGCACGCCTGCAGGCTTCCGGCTGTGTTCTCGAAGGGCTCGCCTCGCAGATTCGTGTGCGGATCCGCAGCGGCGCCCCAGCCATGGAAGGCCCCGCCCAGGCCGCGCAACTCGCCTGTGGCGATACGCGCGTTGCGCAACCGCGCATTGACCTGCGGGCATCGCTGGACGCGTCGCTCGCGCGCTGGAACGGGCAGGCAGGTGTTGGCGCGGCGACCGTGGAAGCGGCGCCGGGACGGCTGTACGGGCTGAGCGGCAGCATCGATTTCGCCGGCGACGGGCGCCGCACGCAGGGGAACCTCTCGCTGCGCTCGGGCGAGATCGCCGCCACCGAGGCAAAGGCGACCGCGGCGACGATATCCGGTCGCTACACCCTGGGTGACGAGGTCGCGTTTCAAGGCAAGGCCGCAGTGGAGGGCGGGGCCTTGCCGCCGGCTTCGCTCGGCCGGATCGCCGGCTATGCGAACAGCGGTGCGGGTACGCCCGTCGCGCCGCTGGCCCGGCAACTGGCGCATGCCCTGCGCGAGGCGGGGCGCAGCTTCGATGGTTCCACCGACATCGACCTGGCCATGCGGAACGGCCGGACCGATCTGCACCTGACCAACCTGGATCTCGCGGCGCTCTCGGGTGCGCGGCTGCGCTTCGGGCAGGGGGCGGGGGTCGCGCTTGGTTTGCCGGGTGGCGGCATATCGCTGGAAGGCCAGCTCTCGCTGGGCGGTGGTGGGCTGCCGGACGCGATGCTGCGGCTGTCGCGCCGCGCCGGCAGCCCGGAGCTGCGCGGCACCGGCTTCGTCCGACCCTATGCGGCGGGCGGTGCCCGGCTTGAGCTGGCGCGGCTTGATTTCAGCATGCGCGGCACCGCCGGCTCGGTCCGCACCGTCGCGACGCTGTCGGGGCCGGTCAGCGGCGGGCGGGTGGAGGGGCTGTCGATGCCGCTCCAGGCGCGCTGGTATGCCCGCGCCGTCGAGGTGAACCCCGGCTGCACCCCGGTCAGCTTCGCGCGCATCGCCCTGTCCAGCCTCGTCGTGAACGGCGATCGCCTCGAGCTATGCCCGGTAGGACCCGCGATGCTGCGCTGGAACGCCGGGGCGCTTTCCGGCGGCATCCGTACGTCGAAGCCCGCGCTGGAGGGCAGGATCGGCGACAGCCCGCTGCATTTCTCAGCGGACATGGCGCAGCTTGAGCTCGCCGCGAGCCAGTTCGCCCTCACCAATGCCGCGATACGGCTGGGCACCGATACACCGACCCGTCTCGACATCGGCGCGCTGACCGGCAGCTACCGCTCCAATCTGGGCGGCAACTTCGAGGGGCTTGGCGGCCGGATCGGCGCGGTGCCGCTGCTCCTGTCGGAGGGCAAGGGCGCATGGAGCTTCGAACATGGCGACCTGTCTTTGAAGGGCGGCTTCACCCTCGCCGATACCGAGACGCCGGCCCGCTTTGAGCCGTTGGCGAGCCGAGACGCGACCCTGTCCCTCCACGACGGCAAGATCACCGCGCGAGCCGGTCTCGTCGCGCCCAAGCAGCAACTGCCGGTGGGTACGGTGGACGTCTCCCATGATCTGGAGAGCGGCACCGGGCAGGCGCTGCTCGACATCCCGGGCATCGCCTTCCACACCGACGGGCTCCAGCCCAGCGACCTCACCCGGCTCACCTATGGCGTGATCGCCGATGTCGACGGGCTCGTCGCCGGCTCGGGCCGCTTCGCCTGGAACAGCGCGGGCGTCACCAGCACCGGCCGCTTCACCGCGACCGATATCGACCTCGCCGCCGCGTTCGGCCCGGTGCAGGGGCTCACCACCCGGCTCGACTTCACCGACCTGCTGGGCCTGCGCACCGCGCCCGGCCAGACGGCGAGCGTCCGCGTGGTCAATCCCGGCGTTCCGGTCCGCGACGGCCTGGTCCGCTACGAACTGCTCGACGCCACCCGGGTGCGCGTCGAGGCGGGGCGCTGGCCCTTTGCCGGCGGCGAGCTGGTCCTCGACCCCACCGTCCTCGACTTCGGCGAGAAGGGCGAGCGCCGGCTGACCTTCCATGTGAAGGGCGTCGATGCCGCGCTGTTCCTCAAGGAGATGGCGTTTGACAATCTCGACGCCACCGGCGTGTTCGACGGCACGCTGCCGATGATCTTCGACGCCAATGGCGGGCGGATCGAGGGCGGCGAGCTCCACGCCCGGGCCGGCGGGCACATCGCCTATGTCGGCGAGGTCACCCGCAACGATGTCGGCCTGTGGGGAAACATGGCGTTCCAGGCGCTGAAGTCCCTGAACTACAGGAACCTCGCCATCCGGATGAACGGCCCGCTGGCCGGCGAGATGATCACCGACATCAGCTTCTCCGGCATCAGCCAGGGCAAGGGCACCCGATCCAACTTCCTGATCCGCCGGCTGGCGAAGCTGCCCTTCGTGTTCAACGTGCGGATCAGCGCGCCCTTCCGCCAGCTGCTCGACTCCGCCCAGTCCTGGTACGATCCCAGCCGGCTGATCGAGCGCAACCTGCCTGCATTGATCGAGGAGCAGAATCGTGCAGAGGAAGCAGCCAAACAGACCGTTCAGCCGCGCGAAAGCGCTCCTGTTCCATGAAAGGTACGCTATGCAGCTTGGAAGCATGACACAGGCAATGCCGCGCTGGCTTGGGCGCCTCGGGGTGATGCCCGCGGTGCTCGCCGGCGGCTGCATCAACGTGACCGCGCCCGACAAGCCGATCGTCATCAACCTCAATATTTCGATCACCCAGGAAGTGGTCTATCGTCTCGACAACAAGGCGAAGGCTCTCATCCAGGAAAATCCGGGAATTTTCTGATGCGCAACTTGCTCTCCACCTCCGGCCTGGCGGCGCTTCTCTCGGTCGCCCTGATCGTCCCCGCTTCGGCCCAGCGCGATCCCGCCTATCAGGCGGCGCGCCAGGCAGGGCTCGTCGGCGAGCAGCCCGACGGCTATCTCGGCATCGTCGGCACGGCGACGCCCGATCTCCAGGCGATCGTCAACAACATCAACATCCAGCGGAAGCGCCAGTACACCCAGCAGGCCGCGTCGGGCTCCACCGTGGAGCAGATGGCCTTCGTCACCGGCTGCAACCTGATCTCGCGCACCGTGGCGGGGGAGAAGTATCGCGCGCCCGACGGCCGCTGGCTCACTCGCGGCAGCGATGCGCCGGTGCGGGATCCGCGCTGCCTCTGAGGATCAAGGGAAGGGCGGCGGGATGCTGCCCTTCCGCTTTCCTGCGCTGATCGGGCAGCTGCAGGCTTCTCCATAACCATAGGCTATGCTGCAGCGCAGCCTTCGACGCTATCAAGCCCGGCATATTTGGCAATCATGTGACTCGCAGCGGCAGGCGGAGTTTCCAATGATTGCCAGTCCCTATCTCCTCTATCTCGGCCATTCGAACGACGAGGTCGGCATCAAGACCTCGCGCGGGCTGGCCGTGTTCCGCCCGGACGAATGCGTCGGCGAGTTCCGCCATGACGATTGCCCGCTGACCCTCGGCCTGCCGCGCATGGGCTTTGCCGAGGCGGTTGCTGCCGGCGCGAAGACCCTGGTCCTCGGCATCGCCAATGCCGGGGGGCGGATGGGTGCCGACCTGGTCGCCGATGCGATCGCCGGGATCGAGGCGGGGCTCGACGTCGCCTCGGGCCTGCACCACCGGCTGCGCGAGGAGCCGGTGATCGTCGCGGCGGCGGCGAAGCATGGCCGCAAGCTCCACGACGTCCGCGATCCCAAGGCCGGCATTCCGGTCGGCAACGGCAAGCGCCGGGCAGGCAAACGGCTGCTCACCGTCGGCACCGATTGCTCGGTCGGCAAGATGTACGCGACGCTCTGCCTGGAGCAGGGCATGCGCGCCCGCGGCATGACCGCCGATTTCCGCGCTACCGGCCAGACTGGCATCCTGATCGCCGGCAGCGGCGTCCCGCTCGACGCAGTGATTGCCGACTTCATCTCGGGCGCGATCGAAGAAATCTCCCCGGCGCGCGACGATGATGGCTGGGACCTGATCGAGGGCCAGGGCTCGCTGTTCCACCCGAGCTTCGCCGGCGTCTCGACCGGCCTGCTGCACGGCGCCCAGCCGGCGGCTTTGGTGCTCTGCCACGATCCGATGCGCGCCCATATGCGCGGCCTGCCGCACTATCCGGTGCCGGGGCTCGGGGAGACGCTGGAGGCCAATCTAGCCGTCGCGCGGCTGACCAGCCCGGACGTGCAGGCGGTCGGCATCGCGCTCAACACGTCCAAGCTCGCGCGAGCGGAAGCGGAACGGCTTTGCGCCGAGACCGCCGACGCGCTCGGGCTGCCCTGCACCGACCCGTTCGCCATGGGCGTGGACCCCATCATCGACAGGATCGACCAATGCTTCGAACCCTCGCCGCGCGTAGCGACGCTTTCAAACTAAGCACCCCGTTCCGCATCTCGCGGGGGGTGAAGACTGTCGCCGAGGTGGTGACCGTCTCGATCTCGGCCGGGGGGGTGACCGGCCAGGGCGAAGGCGTGCCCTATCCGCGCTACGGGGAGTCGATCGAAGGTGCGCTGGCCGAGATCGAGGCGGCCCGCACGGCGATCGAAGGCGGAGCCTCCCGCGAGGAACTGCTCGCGCTGCTGCCGGCGGGGGCAGCCCTGAACGCAGTCGATTGCGCGCTTTGGGACCTGGAGGCGAAGCTGGCCGGGCGGAGCGTTACGGAACTACTCGGCCTTCCACCACTGGAGGCGACGCCGACGGCGATGACTGTCAGCCTCGACACGCCCGACGCGATGGCTGTGGCTGCGGGCAAGCTCGCGGACGTGCCGCTCATCAAGATCAAGGTCGATCGCAGCGATCCCGAGGCGCAGATTCGTCGGGTGCGCGAAATGGCGCCGAAGCCGCGGGTGATCGTCGATCCGAACGAGAGCTGGACGATCGCCGAGATCGAGCGGCTCCAGCCGATGCTCGCCGAGCTGCGCATCGACCTGCTCGAGCAGCCGCTGCCTGCGGGTGAGGACCAGGCACTCGAAGGCTTCAAGCCGTTGATCCCGATCGCTGCCGACGAATCCGCCCACATCGCCGGCGATGTCGCGGCGCTGGCGAGCAAATACCAGGTGATCAACATCAAGCTCGACAAGACCGGCGGCCTCACCGGCGCGCTGGCGCTCGCCGATGCGGCGGCCGCGGCGGGGCTGGGGGTGATGACCGGCAGCATGATCTCGACCTCGCTGTCGATCGCGCCCGCGCTGGTGATCGCCGCGCGCTCGAGCTTCGTTGATCTCGATGGCCCGCTCTGGCTGGCGGAAGACCGGCCGGGCGGCGTGCGCGGGGAGGGCGGCGTGCTGTCGCCGCCGGCGCCGGGCTTCTGGGGAGCGCCATAACCGAAAGTAATAACCAAAAGAGGGAGTCGCGACATGGTTCAGGGTCGGAAGTGGAAGATCGGCGTGGCGGCGGGCGCCGCGCTGGTGGCCGTAGCGGGCGTCGCGCTGGCACGCGGCGCCGACCAGGAACCTCCCGCCGACCTGATCCTGCGCGGCGGCACCGTCTATCCGGGCAACGCCGCCCCCTTCAAAGGCGATGTCGTGGTCCGCGGCGATCGCATCGTCTATGTCGGCCCCAAGGCGCCGGGCACGGCGAAGAAGATCATCGACGCGACCGGCATGATCGTCGCGCCCGGCTTCATCGACACGCATAGCCATGTGAACAACGCGCTGGCCTCGGGCGATCCGGCGGCGCGGCTGGTGCTGCCCTTCCTCACCCAGGGCGTGACCACCGCCTTCATCGGCGTGGACGGTGGCGGCGATCCCGAGGTCGCCCGCACCTTCGGCCGCGACAGCAGCGCCAAGGGCGGCGAGGGCGAGGCCGCGCTGGGCCAGTCGAGCCGCGACTATGGCATCAACTTCGCCACCTATGTCGGCCTGGGGGCCGTCCGGCTGAAGGTGATCGGCCCGGACGACCGGGCACCCACGCCCGAAGAGCTGACCAGGATGCAGGGGCTGGTCTCGACCGCGATGTGCCAGGGCGCGCTCGGTCTATCGACCGGCCTGTTCTACGCGCCGCAGAGCTTCGCCAGGCTGGACGAAGTGGTCGCGCTGGCCAGGGCGGCGGCGGAGAAGGGCGGCATCTATGACAGCCACCTGCGCGACGAATCCTCCTACACGATCGGCCTGAAGGGTGCGGTGGCCGAGGCGATCGAGATCGGCCGCGAGGCCGGCATCCCGGTCCATATCGCGCATATCAAGGCGCTCGGCGTCGATGTGCAGGGGCAGGCGCAGGCGATCATCGCCCAGATCGAGGCGGCGCAGAAGGCCGGGCAGATCGTCCATGCCGATCAATATCCCTGGTCCGCCTCCGGCACCGGGCTCTCTGCGGCGCTGATGCCGCGCTGGGCGCAGGATGGCGGACGTGCGGCGATGCTCAAGCGCTTCGAGGATCCGGCCGCGATGGCGAAGATGCGGCCCGAGATCGCCGACAATCTGCGTCGCCGCGGTGGGCCGGTCTCGCTGCTCATCACCTCCGGCCCGGCCGATGCCGAGGGCAAGACGCTCGAGCAGATCGCCAAGGCCAGCGGTGTCGATCCTATCGATGCGGCGATCGCGATCCTCAAGCGGCGCGAGGCCGGCGTCGCCTCGTTCAACCAGAGCGAGACGGACATTGCCGCCTTCATGCAGCGGTCCTGGGTGGTGACCAGCTCGGACGCCTCGCAGGGGCATCCGCGCTACTATGCCTCCTTCGCCCGCAAATATGCGACCTATGTGAAGGACAAGCAGGTGATCGACCTGCGCGCCTTCATCGATCGCAGCACCGCCGTCACCGCGGCGATGTTCGGGCTGGAAGGCCGCGGGCAGCTCAAGGCCGGCGCCTTTGCCGACGTGATCATGTTCGATCCGGCCCGCTTCGCGCCGCGCGCCGACTACATCCATCCCGCGTTGTTCTCCACCGGCATGCGCACGGTGGTCGTGAACGGCGTGGTTGCGATCGAGAATGGCGAGCCGACCGGTGCTGCCGGCGGCCGTCCGCTACCCCGCCAGCCGAAACCGGGGAGCTGTCGATAGGAGGCCAATAAGGAACCGCAGGACGGGGCCGATGCGGTGCAGCCGGGACAACCGGCGCACGGAAGGCATCATCGCTCCACACCACCGATGAAGGGGAAGAAATATGACAAGGTCACTGAGAGCCGCCTCTCTGCCCGCGCTAGCGGTCGCGCTGCTGTGGAACGCCGCGGCGTTCGCGCAGGACACCCAGACCCCGCCGGCTCCGGCGCCCGAGCCCGAAGCCCAATCGGCCGAGATCACTGTCACCGGCACGCGCATCCAGCGCGATGGCTATCAGGCCCCGACGCCGCTCACCGTGATCAATTCGGAAGACATCGCCGCGACCGCGCCGGCCAATGTCGCCGATTACGTCAATGAGATTCCCTCGCTCGTCGGCAGCGTCACGCCCGCCAATTCCAACCTCAACATCTCGGCGGGCACCGCAGGCGTCAACGCGCTCAACCTGCGCTCGCTTGGCACCGCACGCACGCTGGTGCTGCTCGACGGCCAGCGCTCGGTCGGCTCGACGGTCACCGGCCTGGTCGACGTCAACACGTTTCCGCAGGGCCTGATCAAGAGCGTCGAGATCGTCACCGGCGGCGCCTCTGCGGCCTATGGCTCGGACGCCGTGTCGGGCGTCGTCAACTTCATCCTCGACAAGGAATATTCGGGCCTGAAGGGATCGGTCGAGTACGGCATCTCGACCTATGGCGACGCGCCCAACTACCGCGCGACGCTGACCGCGGGCACCGGCTTCGCCGGTGGGCGCGGCCATATCCTTCTCAACGGCGAGATCGCGGTGAAGGAGGGGCTGCACGGCGTCCCGCGCGACTGGAACAACAAGGGCTGGTACCTGATCAACAACCCGGCCTATGTCGTAACCCAGGGCGTGGGCAATGGTCAGCCCGAGCGCCTGGTGGTGTCCGGTGCGGGCCTCAGCCAGGCGACGCGCGGCGGCATCATCCTCAATACCGCGCTGCGCGGCACCCAGTTCGGCGTGGGCGGCGCGGTCAGCCAGTATAATTTCGGCACCAACCGCGATCCCTGGCAGATCGGCGGCGACTGGCAGGCGACCCAGGTCAACGGTTTCCAGTCGCTCGACCCGGAAGAGAACCGCAAGAGCCTGTTCGGACGGGTGAGCTTCGAGGTCGCCGACTGGCTGAATGTCTTCGGCCAGGCCTCCTATGCCAAGTCGGAGAATCTCGGCTGGCTCGGCGTCCAGCTCAACCAGAACAACGTCACGATCCAGGCGGACAATGCCTATATCCCCGCCTCGGTCCGCGCCCAGCTGGGGGGCATCACGCAGTTCACCCTCGGCACCAGCAATGCCGACCTGCCGATCCGCAAGAACGACACCGAGCGCGAGCTGCAGCGCTATGTCGTCGGCGCCAATGGCAGCTTCCCGCTGTTCGCCGGCACCGCGCGCTGGGACGTCTATTACCAGAAGGGCATCAGCCGCACGCGTGAGATGGCGCGGGACATCACCAACACCGCTCGGCTCGCGCTGGCGCAGGATGCGGTGTTCGCGCCGGCCGGCAATGCGATCGGCGTGCCCGCCGGCACGATCGTCTGCCGCTCGACGCTGACCGCGCCGACCAATGGCTGTGTGCCGCTCAATCGCCTCGGCATCGGCGTCGCGAGCCCCCAGGCGCTCGCCTATGTCCTCGGCAATCCGTATCGTAGGCAAAAGTTCGAAGAGGACGTGGTCGCCGCCAACCTTGCGTTCGATGCGTTCGATCTGCCCGCCGGTGCGGTGTCGGTCTCGGTCGGCGGCGAGCATCGCCGCGAGAAGGTCAGCGGCTCGGTGCCCACCGAGTTCCAGAGCGGCTGGTTCGTCGGCAACTTCCTGCCCAGCTTCGGCAGCTACAGCGTCACCGAAGGCTATGTCGAGTTGGTGGTGCCCGTGATCAAGGGCCTCGACCTCAACGGCGCGGTGCGCGGTACCGACTATTCGACCTCGGGCTATGTCACCACCTGGAAGGCCGGCCTGACCTTCGAGCCGATCCCCGACATCCGCTTCCGCGCCACCCGCTCGCGCGACATCCGCGCGCCCAATCTGGGTGAGCTGTTCACCGCCGGATCGACCCGCATCAACGTGCTGCTCGATTCCTCGCAGAACAATGCCTCGGTCACCTTCGCCGGCACCACCCGTGGCAACCCGCTGCTCCAGCCGGAAAGGGCCGATCAATGGGGCGTCGGCGTGGTCCTCCAGCCGACCTTCCTGCGCGGTTTCGCGATGTCGGTTGATTACTACAACATCAAGATCAACGGCGCGATCGGGTCGGTGGCCGCCCAGACGATCGTCGATCGCTGCAACCAGGGCGTGCAGGCTTTCTGCACGGCGGTGGTTCGCGGGCCCAATGCGTTCGGCAACAATCTCCAGGTGTTCGAAAGCCCCTTCAACTTCGCGGTTCAGAAAGCGCAGGGCGTAGATATCGAAGCCTCGTACCGGACGCGGATCGGCACCGGCAACTTCACCCTGCGCGGCATGGCGACGCGCTACATCAAGAATTATTTCGACAACGGCATCGACGCGCCGACCGACACGGTCGGGATGAACGCCCCGGGCGGCACCCCGAAATGGCTGTACCGTGCCCAGGCCAGCTATGACGTGGACGACTTCAACGTCACGCTGATCGGGCGCGGGGTCAGCGACGGCGTCTATGACACCAGCTTCATCGAGTGCACCAGCGGCTGCCCGACCTCCACCGTCACCAACCGCACGATCAACGACAACCGGATCAAGGGCGCCTTCTACATCGACACTTCGATCACCCAGGGCTTCAAACTGGGTGGCAAGGAGATGCAGCTGTTCTTCGCCGTCTCCAATCTGCTCGACAAGGATCCGCCGGTGGTGGCGCCGGGGCCCGCCGGCAGCGCCTATGCGACGCCGGCGACCAACCAGTCGATCTATGACCTGCTCGGGCGGACCTTCCGCATCGGCGCCCGGTTCAAGATGTAAGGAAGAGGAGCATGATGAAATCTCCAGCCTCCGTGATCGGCACAACAAAATCCTCCCGCTTGCGGGGGAGGATTTTCCTGGCAGTCATCGCACTCCTGGCCACAACCTCCCCCGCACTCGCCCAGCACTATGACGTGCTGATCCGCGGCGGTACGGTCTATGATGGCAGCGGCACGCCCGGCAGGAGCGCCGACGTCGCGATCCAGGGCGACAGGATCGTCGCGTTGGGGACTATCCCCGCCACGGCGACCGCGAAGACCCTGGTCGATGCCCGCGGCAAGATCGTCGCCCCGGGCTTCATCGATCCCCATTCGCACGCGGCGCCGAACATCCAGACGCCCGAGCTCGCACCCGCGCTGCCGATGCTCTATCAGGGCATCACCACGCTGTTCGCCAACCCGGACGGCGGCGGCCCGGCCGACCTCGCCCCGCAGATCCGCGACCTGCGCACCAACACCCCCGGCGTGAACGTCGCGCTGATGATCGGCCACAATGCCGTGCGCGCCGCGGTGATGGGCAATGTCGATCGGCTCGCCACGCCCGAAGAGCAGGTCAGGATGGAAGGGCTGGTCACCGCCGCGATGAAGCTCGGCGCGTTCGGCCTGTCCGACGGGCCCTTCTACATCCCGGCCAAATATTCGAACACCGCCGAGATCGTCGGGCTGGCCAAGGCGGCGAGCGCCTTCCCCCACGCCTTCTACGAGAGCCATATCCGCGACGAGGGCAATTACGACATCGGCGTGGTCGCGGCGGTGGAGGAAGTGATCACCGTCGCGCGCGAGGCCAGGATCCCCGGCGTCGTCACCCATATCAAGGTGCTCGGCCCTCAGGTCTGGGGCAAGTCGGCCGAAGTGATCGCGCATATCGACAAGGCGCGTGCGGCCGGCGTGCAGGTCTGGGCCGATCAATATCCCTATACCGCCTCCGGCTCGAGCCTGATGGCCTCGCTCGTCCCCGGCTGGGCGCAGGAGGGCGGGGCGGATGCGCTGGCCAGGAGGCTGGAGGATCCAGCGACGCGCGCCCGCATCCGCGCCGAGATGGTCCCCAATCTCGCGCGCCGCGCCGGCCCGCACGCGATCCAGATCCGTGCCTACAAGGCCGATCCGTCGCTCGACGGTAAGCGGCTCGACGAAGTCGGCGCGATCATGAAGCTCGATCCGCTCGATGCCGCGATCGAGATGCTCAAACAGGGCGGGGCGCCCACCGTGTCGTTCAACATGAGCGACAAGGACGTCGAGGCGTTCATGCAGCAACGGTGGACGATGACCTCGACCGATGGCGGGCTGCCGCCCTTCGGCAAGACCGCCGAGCATCCGCGTGCCTATGGCGCCTTCCCGCGCAAGCTGCGCAACTATGTGCTCGACAAGCCGGTGATCGGCATGGCTCAGGCGATCCATGCCGCCACCGGGCTGCCCGCCAGGGTGTTCGACGTGGTCGATCGCGGAGCGCTGCGAAAGGGCGCGTTCGCCGACGTCATCGTCTTTGATCCGAAGACGGTGCGCGACACCGCGACCTATGAGAAGCCGCATGCCTATGCCCAGGGCATGGACTATGTCTTCGTCAACGGCCGTGCCGCGCTGGCGAACGGCAAGCCGGTGGCGGAGCGGTTCGGGCGGGTGCTGCTGCGTACGCCCTGACGGGCAGCTCAGCGCTGGAGCTTGGTCGCCAGGATCACGGAGGAGGTGGTGCGCTCCACCCCTTCCATGGCGCCGATCGAGTCGAGCAGGTCGTTCAGCCGGTTGACGTGCGGCGCCTCGAGCATCGCGATCAGGTCGTACTCGCCCGAGATCGCATAGAGCCCGGCGACCTCGGGCATCGTCACCAGCTGGTCCTGGGTTGCCTGGGTGGCCTTGGGGTAGAGCTTGATCATCACATGGGCGCGGATCAGGCTGCGGTCGTAATCCTCGCCCAGCCGCACCGTATAGCCGGTGATCGTGCCCTGGCGCTCGAGCCGCTCGATGCTGCTGTAGATCGTGGTGCGCGAGACACCCAGGGCGGTGGCGAGCTCGGAGACGTTGCGCCGGGCATCCGCGCGCAGCAGCGCGAGGAGCTGGGGGTCGATCTCCTCCGGCCGCAGCGTCATTTCGGTCCCGGCGCCCCGATCAGCTTGCCGCCTGTCACCCGTGCGACGCCTCTGAAGGCGGGGCGGGTGACGTGCAGTGTGTTGAGGTCCAGCACACCCTCCGGGCCGATGCCGGTGATCTTCACGCCGGTCCAGTCGAGCGGCCTGCCGGCACGGATAGGCGCGGGGGCCGCCGGCTGGACGAGCCAGGCATGGCCGCCGGGAGGGGTATGGAGCTTCGCCTTGCCATCGGCTTCGACGCAGAGCGCCGCCCCCTCATCCACGCCGAGGCCGACCGCACGCGGGTCGTGCAGTCGCGCCTTGGCTACGAAGGCGATGAGCCGGCCCAGCCGGTCGCGTTTTGCGAAGTGCGTGTCGGTGACGATGTGCGCCATGCGGGGCATGTGGAGGAAATCGGTGACGAGGGTCACCGCCGGGCCGCCCGGATCGGCGAGCGCGGCAGGGCTGTCGATGCTGCCGCCGTCCATCGCGCCATAGCCGGTGCCGCCCAATATCGCGAGGCCGGCGCTGGTGCCGCCGATCGGCCGGCCGGCGCGGAGATGCGCGTTCAGCGCGCGGGCGACGGGGGTGCCCTTCCAATAGCGGACGTAGTTGGCCTGGTCGCCGCCGGCGAGGAAGATGCCGTCAGCCTTGGCTATGATGGCGAGCACGCGCGGGTCCGTCGATGCGGCGCGGCTGTGGAACACGATCGTCCGGACCGAGGCGACGCCGCCGACCTGGTTGTATATCTCCTCACCGGCTTGGCCTTCGCCCGAGGCGCGCAGCACGACGATATGGCCGTGGCCGGCCCGTTCGGCGAACCAGCGGAAGGCGCTGTAGTCCCAGTCGCCACCGCCCACGAGCATCAGGGCAGGGGCCGTGGGGCCGCTCCGCTTCGCGGCAAGGTCGCCGATCTCGTAATAGCTATAGGCCGGGTCAGGCCGCGCCGAGGCAGCGGGCGGTGCGAAGAGGACAAGCGCGGCCAGTACGAGGCGCAAGAGTGTCTTCAAGGCCATAGTCCTTTGCAATTCGTTCGTTCCCTATGCCCAGAATGCATTTTTATTGTTTCATTCTGATCCCGGTCGATATCAATATGTCACAAACGTATCAGGGGGTCGATATATGCGCCACACGAAGTTCACCGCTCTGGCTCTGGCAGGTGCCAGCCTGATCGCACTGCCGGTCGCGGCGATGGCGCAGACGACCGACCAGAATGTCCCGGCGGCGGGCCAGGAAGCGGGCGAGGGCGAAGGGCAGATCGTCGTGCTCGGCTCGCGCATTCCGCGCATCCAGGCGGAAGGCCCCGCGCCGGTGACCACGATCACCGCCGACGACATCCTGCGCAACGGCTATCAGAGCGTGCCCGACGTGCTGAAGGCGATCACCCAGAATGGCGGCGAGACGCAGAGCCAGCAGAGCTTCTCGGGCGCCGACTTCACCCCCGGCGCGCAGCAGGTCGATTTGCGCGGGCTCGGCCCCAACCACACGCTGGTTCTGGTCAATGGCCGCCGCATCGCCGATTTCCCGCTGCCCTTTGGCGGCAACAGCAACTTCACCGACATCTCGAATATCCCGGTCGGCCTGATCGAGCGGGTCGAGGTGCTGAGCGGCAGCGCTTCGGCGATCTACGGCTCGGATGCGATCTCGGGCGTGGTCAATTTCCAGCTCAAGTCGAAGCCGGACGGCACCCGCATCGATTACCGCGCCGGCTTCACCGAGCATGGCGGCGGCAATTCGCAGCGCCTGTCGCTGACCACGGGCTGGGATACCGGCGGCTTCCACGGCGTGGTCGGCATCGAGCTGCTCGATCAGCGCCCGCTCTGGGCTTATCAGCGCAAGCTCCAGGATTCGAGCCTGGACAGCCCGTCGCCTTCCACCGCGATCGCGCGCCGCAACTTCCTGCGCACCGACGAGGACAATGACTATCTCGATCCGGGCGCCTCGGTCTGCGCCTCGCTGTCGAAGCTCAACGGCGGCACCACCTACTACGCCACCCGGCCGGAGTATGGCTACGACATCGTCAACGACGAATATATCGACGGCCATTATTGCGGCAGCAACGAAGCGATCGGCTATGGCACGACGATCAGCCGGCGCCGCGCGATCAGCGGCTATGGCGCGATCGGCTATGACTTGAGCGACAAGGCGCAGCTCTTCCTCGACGTGCAAGCCAGCTATTCGGACCTCAAGCTGTTCCGCGACGTGCTCGACTGGTTCTACGTCGCGCCGGACGGCAATGAGGAAGGCACCTTCTTCAATCCCAACATGCCGACCAGCCTGACCTATAGTGGCGCGCAGCTCGACAACTGGTACCGCCTGTTCACCCCCGAGGAGATGGGCGGCCTGAACGTCGGCATGACGCGCAACCGCTCGGTCAGCTACAACATCACGCCGGGCATCAAGGGGCAGCTCGGCGCGAAGTGGAACTACGAGTTCAGCGTCAACCACGCCGAATACAGCTCGAAGGTCGGCTTCCCCCAAGTCGTGATCGACAAGTCGAACGCCTTGTTCCTGGGCCAGCAGCAGGGGATCGATCCCGCCAGCGGCTATGCGATCTTCAACGCCGACATCAACCGGCTCTATAAGCCGCTGACCCCGGCCGAATATGCGTCGATCACCGCGATCTCGACCTATCGGCCGAAGACCTGGGTCAACAATGTCTCGGCGACGATCAACACCACCAGCCTGTTCCAGCTTCCCGCCGGGCCGGTCGGCTTCGCCGCGGTCGCCGAAGTCGGCAACCAGGGCTATGAGATCAATCCGGATCCGCTGGCGCTCAGCCAATATTATGTCGGGCTGATCGATTCCGACGGGCATGGCACCCGCCAGCACTGGGGCGTGGGCGGCGAGCTTCGCGTGCCGGCCTTCACCTTCCTGGAGCTGAGCGGCGCGGGCCGCTACGATCACTACAGCTTCGCCGGCAACGGCTTCGGCAAGTTCACCTATAATCTCGGCGCCGAGCTGCGTCCGATGAAGAGTCTGCTGATCCGCGGCGCCTATGGCACCGGCTTCCGGGCGCCCGATCTCCACTATATCTTCAAGGGGCCGGGCAATACGCACACCGGCGGCACCGATTATTATCTCTGCGAGCAGGGCGGCGAGGATATCGGCAATTGCCAGTATGACGATGTCGACTTCATCGCCCGCCACAACGGCAACCGCCGTCTGCGGCCCGAGACCTCGACCTCGCTGAACGGCGGCTTCTTCTTCCAGCCGAGCCGGAACTTCGACTTCTCGGCGGACTATTTCCGCGTGAAGATGAAGAACCAGGTGCTCAACATGAACATCGACACGGTGCTGCGCGACGAAGCGGAGTGCCGCGCGACCAACGGCACGACGCCGACCTGCCTCGACGCCATCGCCCGCGTGCAGCGCTATGCCAGCGGTGAGCTGGCCGGCGAGATCCAGTCGGTCTCGATCAATCCGATCAACATCGCCGAGGAGACCACCGACGGCGTCGACATCGCCGCGCACCTGCGCGTGCCGACTGCCGGGATCGGCCGCTTCTCGCTGGCGGCGAGCTACACCCATGTGTTCAACCACACGGTCCGCCAGTATCCGGGCGATCCGATCGTCGACAAGCTGGCCTTCGACAGCGGCTATTACATCCCGCGCGACAAGGGCACGGCGAGCCTGACCTGGGATCTCGGCAAGTTCTCGACCACGCTGACCGGCCAGCGCCTCAGCCGCCTGCCCAACTATGCCGAGGACGGCTATATCAAGGCGAGCTACCTGTTCAATCTCTCGGCCCAGTACAGCATCACCGAGCGGGTGCGCCTGTCGGGCACGATCAACAATCTGTTCGACCAGAACCCGATCAAGGACCGCACCTACAGCTCCTATCCCTATTACGACATCTCCTGGTTCGACGGGGTGGGCCGCAGCTTCTATGTCCAGCTGACCTACAAGATGGGCGGAGCGAAACTCTGATGCGCATGACGATGGCCGCGCTGGCGACACTGGCCTTCACCGCGGCACCTGCTGCGGCGCAGGGACTGTCGAAGGCGGAGAAGGTGATCGACCGCACGGTCGATGCCGAGTACGAGCGTTCGGTGGCTTTGCTCGCCCGGCTGGTCGACCAGAATAGCGGCACGCTCAACCTCGACGGCGTCACCAGGGTCGGCGAGATGATGCGCGCCGAGCTCGAGCCGCTCGGCTTCGCGATCAGCTGGAAACCGATGGGCGAAGTCCAGCGCGCGGGCCATTTGATCGCAGTTCACAAGGGCAAGCCGGGCGGAAAGCGTATCCTGCTGATCGGCCACCTCGACACCGTGTTCGAGCTGAGCTCGCCCTTCCAGAAGTTCGTCCGCACCGGCGACAAGGCGGAAGGGCCGGGGGCAGGCGACGACAAGGGTGGCATGGTGGTGATCGTCTCGGCCCTGCGAGCGATGCAGGCGGCGGGCACGCTCAGGGACGCCAATATCGAGATCGTGCTGACCGGCGACGAGGAGGATGCCGGCAGCCCGCTCAGCATCTCGCGCGCGGACTTGATCGCCGCGGGCAAGCGCGCCGATGTCGCGCTCGATTTCGAGGGGCTGGTGATCGACGGCGGCAAGGACATGGGTTCGATCGCCCGCCGCTCGGTGACCGACTGGCGGATCACCGCGAGCGGCAAGACCGGCCATAGCTCGCTGATCTTCACTTCCCAGTTCGGCGACGGTGCGATCAACGAGCTGGCGCGCATCCTGGCGGCGTTCCGCAAGGAGCTGCCCGAGCCGAACCTGACCTTCAACGCGGGCGTGATCGCCGGCGGTGCCCGCGCCGAGATCGACGAGAGCGGCAATGCCAAGGCAGGCGGCAAGACCAACATCATCGCCGCCACCGCGGTCGCCACCGGCGACTTCCGTACGCTGAGCGTCGAGCAGACCGAGCGCGTCCGGGCGAAGATGGAGGCGATCGTCGCCGCGCATGCGCCGGGCACCGATGCGAAGATCGAATTCGGCGAAGGCTATCCGGCGATGGCGCCGACCGAGGGCAACAAGGCGCTGCTCGCCGCGCTCAACGGCGTGAACCGCGACCTGGGCCTTGAGGAGATGGCGCCGCTCGATCCGCTCAAGCGCGGGGCGGGCGATGTCTCGTTCGTCGCGCATGACGTGGACAGCCTGGCCGGGCTCGGCACCTACAGCACCGGCGATCACGCGCCAGGCGAGACGGTGGACCTCGCCAGCATCCGCCGCCAGGCCAAGCGCGCGGCGATCCTGATCAGCCGCCTCGGCGCCGGCCGCACCGCGCGGCGCTAGCCGTCAGTCCTTCCGGCCGCGGACCGGCGGCAGGTTCGAGAGCTTGGTCAGCAGCAGTGGCAGGTCGCCACTGATATAGGTGTCGGTCGGCACCGCCCAGCATTCGTCCAATGCGGCAAGCGCCGTCGCCGCGCGCCCACGCCGCGGCTGGGTGCCGGGCGCCTTTCCTGTGCTATTGATCGGCATTCCGCTCTCGAAAACAAAACGGACCAGGCCCGCCGGCAAAGACCGGCGGGCGCTGGCCCTGGAACCCTAGAACGTCGTCCCGCCGGATCGGGTTCCCGGGCGATCCTTATTCCGTCGCGCCCCGCTCGACATTGGGCAGCAGCGCGGTGAGCAGCCCGATCGCCGGCAGGAACGCACAGACCTGATAGACCGTCTCGACGCTGGTCGCGTCCGCCAGCCAGCCGAGCACCGCGGCGCCGAGCCCGCCCATGCCGAACGAGAAGCCGAAGAACAGGCCCGAGATCATGCCGACCTTGCCGGGCACCAGCTCCTGCGCGAACACCACGATCGCCGGGAAGGCGGAGGCGAGGATCAGGCCGATCGGGATCACCAGCACCCCGGTCCAGAACAGGTCGACATGCGGCAGCAGCAGCGTGAAGGGCAGCGCGCCGAGGATCGAGAACCAGATCACGTACTTCCGCCCGAACCGGTCGCCCAGCGGTCCGCCCGCGATCGTCCCCAGCGCGACTGCGGCGAGGAAGGCGAAGAGGTAGAGCTGGGCGCTCTGCACCGAGACGTGGAAGCGGTGGATCAGGTAGAAGGTGAAGTAGCTCGTCAGGCTGGCGAGATAGACATATTTGGAGAATATCAGCGCGAGCAGGATCGCGATCCCGCGCAGCGCATGTCCGCGCGGCAGTTCTGCGGCCAGCGAGGTGCGGCGGCCGGCCTGCAGCCGGGCCAGCCCGTGGTGGCGATACCAGGCGGCAACGTTCCATAGCACCGCACCCGAGAGCAGGGCGAGCAGCGCGAAGAAGGCCAGGCTCGACTGGCCCCAGCGCACCACCACCAGCGCGGCGGCGAGCGGCCCCAGCGCCTGTCCGGCATTGCCGCCGACCTGGAACAGCGACTGGGCCAGGCCATGGCGCCCGCCCGCCGCCATGCGGGCGACTCGCGAGGATTCCGGATGGAAGACCGAAGAGCCGATGCCGAGCAGCGCCGCGCCCGCCAGCACCAGCCCATAGCTGTGCGCGATCGACAGGATCGCCAGGCCCGCCAGTGAGAAGAGCGTGCCGCCCGGCAGCGCCAGCGGAGTGGGGCGCCTGTCGGCATAGAGGCCGATCAGCGGCTGGAGGATCGATGCGGTGATCTGATAGGCGAGGGTGACCAGCCCGATCTGCCCGAAGCTGAGCCCGAGATCGGCCTTGAGATTGGGATAGATCGCCGGAAGCAGCGATTGCATCATGTCGTTGAGCAGGTGGCAGAAGCTGATCGCCACGATCACCCCGAACGCCGTGCCGCCCATATCCGCCTGCGCCCGTGGCGCTTCCATCGTCATCGCTTGCGTATCACGCATCACCAGCTCCTTACTGGCCCGGCACCTAGCGGCTCAGAGGGTGTCCTGCTTCGTCATATGGGCTAAAGAGTTTTGATGATGGGACATGGGCTGCACCTGCATCGCGAACCGGACGACTATGAGGACGTGCCGCGTCCGGTCGTCGGGATCGGCAACGATTATCCGCCTTCGTTTGAGCTGGCCGAGCACCAGCATCGCCGCGCCCAGTTTCTCTATGCGGCGAGCGGCGTGGTCGCGGTCAGCACGCCGCAGGGCGCCTGGGTGGCGCCGCCCGAGCGGGCGGTGTGGATCCCGGCGGGGACGCCGCATGCGGTGCGGATGGTAGGCGCGGTCCAGACCCGCAGCGTCCTGATCGAGGCGGAGGCCTGCCCCGCTCTCGGGCGCGCCTGCCGGGTTGTCGCGGTCTCGCCGCTGCTGCGCCAGCTTCTGGTCTCCGCGGCGGAGGTGCCAGCCGAATATGACGAGGCAGGGCGTGACGGGCTGGTTATGCGGCTGCTGGTGGCAGAGATCGACCGGGCACCGATCGTCCCGATCCTCGTCCCGTTTCCCCGCCACCCTGCACTGGCGGCGCATTGCCATGCCTTTCTCGAGAGCCCGAGGGCGAGTGCCACGATCGACCAATGGGCGGATGCGCTGGCGATGAACCGCCGGCGCTTCACTCGGCTCTTCCGCCGCGAGACCGGGATGAGCTTCGCCGAATGGCGCCAGCAGGCCTGCGTCTCGGCCGCGCTGCCCCGGCTGGCGGCAGGCGAGCCCGTCACGGCGATCGCGCTCGATCTCGGCTATGACGGGCCGGCCAATTTCTCGACGATGTTCAAGCGTTTGCTCGGCGTTTCTCCAAGCCATTACCGGCGATGAAAACAAAACAGGTTGGCGATGCATGGCACCGCCAACCCGAGGGGACATCGCTTGGGGGCAATCAGAATTTCAGGCGGACACCCACACGATAGGTGCGGCCGAGCGTGTCGTAGAGCGCCGGATTGACGTCGAGGCCGGTATTGGTCTGCGGCGACGGCTCCGGATCGTGGTCGAAGAGGTTATCGACCTTGAAGAACGAAGTGATGTTGTCGTTGATGTCGAGCGTGCCGCCGACATCGACATAGAAGGCGCCCTTCATCTTGTTGTAGTCGATCGTCGGATGGTTGCCGGTCGAGGCCGGGCAGCCGGTGGTGCAGACGACATATTGGTTGCCGATCACGCCGTCGCTGAACCAGCGCTCCGTCACGCTCAGGCTGAACCGGTCATTGGCGTAGGTCTGCACCGCCAGCCACTTCCAGTCCGGCGTGTTGCCGCTGTTGGCGCCCGCCTGGTCGACCGTGTCGACCCCGGCGATGCCGGCGCGGACGAGGAATTCCTGCACATGGGTGCCCAGCGCGCGCAGGGTGAAGCTGCCCGGCAGGCCCAGCGGCCGCTGCCACTGGTAGCTCGCCTCGATGTCGAACCCGCTGGTCTTCCACGAGGCGAGGTTGAACGGCTGGACGTTGATGAAATTGCCGCCCTGCACCGGGCTGTTGAGCACGAAGCCGCCGCAGAAGGCCTGGTTGCCGTCGAAGCAGAACTGGACGATCTGCTGTGCCGACAGGCTGGAGATCACCCCGCTCAGCTTGATCGTGTAATAGTCGACCGAGATGTTCAGCCCGGGCAGCCAGGACGGCCGCGACAGGACGATGCCGACCTCGGTGTTGCGGGCGATTTCCGGCTTCAGATTGGGATTGCCGATCGTGTTCTGGAACGCCTGCACGGCGCCGGCGGGCGGGAACGGGTTGTTGAAGCTCGGCAGCGTCGTCACGGTCGGCGCCGCGAACAGTTCCGAGAGGTTCGGCGCGCGGACGTCGCGCGAGGTCACTGCGCGCAGGCGGATGCCGTCGAGCGGCGTCTCCCAGGTGCCGCCGATCTTCCACGCCCAGACGGTGCCCGAGGTGCTGTAGTGCGTCACGCGGCCTGCGCCGTTCAGGTTGGCGCTGCCGATGCCATCGCCCTTGAACAGCGGCAGGTTGAGCTCGAGGAAGCCCTCGTACACGTCATACTTGCCGCCGCCATTCTTGTAGTTGCCGGCCGCCCAGTTGCTGCCCAGGGTGGAGTTGAGCAGCGGATCCGCCGGATAGTCGGCGTTGTTCGGGCTGATCGACGAGACGCCGGCGCCATAGGCATCGGCGTTCACCCGGTAATATTCCTTGCGATATTCGCCGCCGAACGCGACCGAGAGCGGCCCGGCCCACAGGTCGAACGGCTCGCCGGAGAAGTTGATGCTCGCCACGTCCTGGGTCAGCTTGGTGTGCTGGAACGGCCCGTTCTCCGGCGTGACATAGGCGAGCGCGGAGGCGGTCGGGGCCACGTTGCCGAAGATGTTGATCGGCTGGCATCCCGCCGCGCGTGCCGCGGCATCGGCGCAGACGATCGCGCCGTTCAGCGTGATCGCGTTGGTCGCGGCGACATAGCGATTCTGCAGCACGATATCGTTGACATTGATGTCGGAGATGGTGGTGCCATGCTCGTAATAGGCGTCGTAGCGCCAGCTGCCGCCCAGCTCGCCCTTGGCGCCTACGACGAAGCGATATTGCCGCCGGTCGGTGAACACCTTGGGATCGGGGAAGTTTGCGTTGGCCGAGCCGAAGCCGAACGAGGTGATGCCGGCCTGGGTGCAGCGGTCCTTCACCAGCTGCGGCACATAGGGATTGGCGCACTGCACCGTCAGGCTCGCCCGGTTGTAGCCCGGGCTCGGCTGGTTGCTGGTCTTCACCTGCGCGATGTTGGCGGTGAAGTAGAGCTCGTTGTTCGGGGCGAAGTCGAAGCCGATCCGGCCGAAGCCGTTGATGCGCTCCAGCGCCGACTTGAGCGAGGCGCCGCTGCCCGGCGCACCCGACAGGTCGCCGCCGACGCAGAAGGCATTGCCGGAGAAGCAGCCGGTGACGCCGCCGGCGCCGTTCGGCACGCCGCCCGAGCCATAGGCGAAGTTATAGGGCTGGCCGGCCGCGTCGAACGCGATGCCCTGGAGCGGGCCGTTGTTGATCAGGCCGTAGCGGGCATATTGATAGGGCTGCGCATAGTCGCGGTAGCGGAACTGCGGCAGGCCGTTGTTGGTCTGGCCGGTGTTGACCAGCGTGGTGGCGCGATACCAGTCGCGGCTGCCGGCAAGGTCGGTGCCGAAATCGCCCGGGCCGACGCCGTCCTCATGATCATATTCGCCGCTGACGATCAGGTGGAGGCGATCGTCGAACAGCGAGCCGCCCCAGGCGGCCTGGGCCATGATCTGCTTGTCGTCACCATAGCGGGTGATGCCGCCCTGGACATTGGCCTTGAAGCCCTTGAACCGGGTGTCGGTGATGAAGTTGACCACGCCGCCGACTGCGTCCGAGCCATAGGAGGCCGAGGCGCCGCCATTGACCACGTCGACGCGCTTGACCAGCAGCTGCGGGAACATGCTGATGTCGGGCACGCCGGTGACGTTCGCACCGACGACGCGCTGGCCGTCGAGCAGGGTGAGGGTGCGGATCGCGCCCAGGCCGCGCAGCGAGAAGGAGCTCAGGCCCTGCTGGCCGCTCGAAGTGCTGAACGTGCCGGTGGCGGCACCGGTCGAGCCCTGCAGCGAGGGCAGCTGGATCACGGTGTTGAAGATGTTGGGCGAGGCGGTCCGCTCGATATCCTCGCCGCCGATCACCGTGGTCGGGGTCGGCGCGGTGAAGCCGCTCGTCAGGATGCGCGTGCCGGTGACGATGATCTGGCCGCCGGCATCGGGCTCGGTCTGCTCGGCGGGGGCGGGAGCCTCCTGGCTCTCTGCTGCCGGTGCCGGCGCCGTCTGGGCGGCGGCGGGCGTGGCTGCCAGCGCCATGGCGAGCACCGCGAGGCTGGTAGCGGTACCAGAAAGCGCGGTCAGCCTGCGGCGATCAACGGTAAATGCGATCATCATCCATCCCCTTGTGCTCTGAGCGCCGCCTTTCGAGAGGCAGTTCGCCATTGTCTTGGCGCTTTAGCCCATCACGGGGTGCCCAACATCTACGACCATGGTCGTAGATGTTGGGCGGGAGGGCGATCAGGGGTGCTGACGTTCAAAATCCTCCCCCCGCCAGGGGGAAGTGGCGCGCGCAGCGCGACGGAGGGGGGAGGTATGCGAACCGATAGTTGGCTGCTTACCTCCCCCTCCGTCAGCCTTTGGCTGACACCTCCCCCTCGCGGGGAAGGATTGGTGGGAACGAGTGGTGATCTAAGGCCGCGCGGCGTAGAGCGCGTGGTGGGTGAGGATGAACAGGGTGCGCCCGTCGGGGCCGCCGAAGAGCAGCTGGAGCGGACGCTCGGGCACGTCGATCCGGCCCGCCTCGCGGCCATCGGCGTCGTAGACGAAGACCTGGCCGTTCGCGACATAGACCCGGCCGTCCGGCCCTGCGGCGACGCTCTCGCCGCCGCGGGCGGCAAAGGGCGTGAGATCGGTCACCGCGCCGCCTTCGCCGAGCAGCCCGCTATAGGTGCGGTCCTCCGAGCCATTGGCGATGTAGACCCGCTCGCCGACCTTGCCGGTGACCCAGCCATAGGTGTCGAGCGTATCCGAGAAGCGCCAGCCGAGATGGTTGCTCGGCCCCTGCTGCCAGACCCTGAACGCGGGCAGCACCAGCGAACCGTCGGGCGAGACATATTCGCGGGCCTTGGGCGCCGCCATGTCGCGGGCGAACATATCGGCGAGCGTGGTGAAATGATCGGTCGCCGCGTTATACTGGTCGCGGAACTCGCCATTGTTCCAGAAGCTGCCGGGCAGGGCGACGCGGGCTCTGGCGCGGTCCTTCGCCGCCGTTGGCGCGATCAGCTTCACGTCCTGCGGCTCGCCCGGCTTGATGCTGTAGACCGTTGCCTCCGGCCCATCGGACGACAGCACCAGCAGATTGCCCGAGCCGTCGACCGCCAGGTTGATCGGATCCAGCGGCGCATCGGCGACCACCGACAGGCCTTCCTTCGCCGACCAGCTATGGATCCGGTGGAACTGGCGATCGACGAAATAGAGCTTGCCTGACGCGTCGACCGCGCCGCCGCCCAGCGCGTAGAAGCCCTGGGCAAGCTGCTCGACCGGCACCAGCGAGGGCGTGGCGGCGGGGGCGGGCGTGTCGGTCACGTCGAGCACGGCGAACTCGCGCTCGCGCACCTCCAGGCCGCGCGTCACGTCCTGGATCGCGTTGGCATAGGGGTATTTGCTCGCGCGCAGATAGGTGCCGCAGCCATTGGCGTCGCAGGTCGAGAAGCCGCTCTCGGCATTCACATGGACGTTGCGGAAGCGGATGTCCTTCGACCCATAGAGCTTCACCGCGGCGGGCGCCGGCTGGAGCGAGCGGGTGACGCGGTAGCCGTGGAAATTGGCGAACAGGATGTCGCTCGAATTGCGCACCTCCAGCGCGATCGTGTTGCGGCTCTCGCCGGCCTCTTCCTCGGTCTGCGGCGCGAGGAACTCCCAGCCCTTCACCCGGTCGAGGACGATCTCGGCGCGCAAATGATGCTCGGCGGACATCTGGTAGACGATCCCCGGCGTGCTGGTGTCCGACACGTACAGCCCGGCCTGGGCATAGGTGTTGGGGGTCCACAGCCCGTTGAAGGTGCCGCCGCCGCCATCGGTGACCCACAGGCTGGCATATTGGCCGTCCCAGCGCTTCTTCGGATCGACATCGGCGGTGTGGTTGGCGTTGTACGGATCGAAGCGGCCGCCATCGGCGAGGTTGGTGCCGTGACCGCCCTGGAACTTGATGTCGTCGACCAGCGACTTCTCGCCGGCGCGCCACAGCAGGCCGGTCGCACGCGGGTTCACCCCGCCGGTGAACAGGCCGAGGCCGGAGACGATCGCGTCGCCGCCCTTGGCGCTCTCGACCAGCGCCTTGGCCGGGCCGACGCCGCGATAGGCCGGGGTATCGTCGGCGAGGACGATCTGGGTCAGGCTGGGGTGCAGGCCGATCAGTACGCTGTCCGGCTGCAGCCGCAGCGTGTCGCTGACCTTGTAGAAACCGGTGGGGAAATAGACGACGCGGTTGGTGTCGATCGCCTTCTGGATCGCGGCGGTGTCGTCGGTCTTGTCGTCTCCCTTGGCGCCCAGGTCGCGGACATTGGTCCAGGTGGAGACCCCGGGGAAAGCGCGGATCGCAGCGTCGCGGCGGCGGGGCAGGGCGCTGACCGGCACGGCGTCCATGCGGGTCGCGAAGCTGCCCGGCTGGCCAAGACCTGCGAGCGTCAGGCCATAGGTGAACTCCTTCACCCGGTAGCGCGGGGCAGGGCCGGCGACGGTCTTGCCGCTGTCGCGGAAGCGGGCGAACACCGGCGTGCCGGTCGCCACCGCATTGTCGAAGCCGATCTGCGTATAGGCATTGCCCTCATTGCTGATGATCACCCCGGCTTTCGAGACATTCTCGAAGCCGACGTCCTTGCCCCAAAGCCAGTCGCCATAGCCCTTGTCGATCTCGATCCCGACAGGGGTGTCGCGGAACACCGTGTTGACCAGCGTGAGGCCCGCCTCATGTTCGCGGATCGCCGCGTCGCGCTGCCCCTCGAAGGTGGAATCGAGCAAGGTGTACTGCCAGGCGGGCGAGGTCTTCTCGGCCAGGATGCCGTAGCGCCCGCCGAAGAAGCGCAGGTTCATGCCGAGATTGCCGACCTGGTAGATGCCGGCCAGGCCCGAGCCCAGATGGAAGTCGATATGGGCGAGATAGGCGTGCTGGGCAGCGTGGAAGCGGACGCCGGTCGCCGCCGGATTGCCCGCGCCGATCTCGAAATCGACATTCGCCATCGAGGAATAGAAGGTCCCCGAATTGGCATCGGCTATATCGGGGTTGAACGGCACGCTGGTCGGCGGCGGCACCGGCACGCGGCCGCGCAGCGGCGCGCCGCCGGGCCCGGGCGCCGCGCCGTTCGGCTGGTTGCCGGTGAAGAATATCATGCTGCCCACGCCCCGCTGGAAGCCCGGCGTGTTGGCGCCCAGGACGAAGACCGGCCGGGTCTTGCCCACCCCGAACAGCCGGACCCCCGGCCACATGTAGATCGTCCGGGTGATGCGGTGCCGGCCTGCGGGCAGGAAGACAATCCCGCCGCCGGGCCTGGCCGCCGCCGCGTCGATCGCCGCCTGGATCGCGGCGCTGTCGTCGGCCACGCCGTCGCCCTTCGCCTTGACCGTGACGGCGGCGGGGTCGGCCGGGGCGGTGGCGAAGACCGAGACGGAGCGGGCAGTCTGGGCCTCGGCACTCGCGACCTGCATCGCCGCGACCACCACCAACCCCGCGATCCGCATCCTGCCGTCCATGCCCTGTCCCCTTTTTATACTCACACGATAGCACGCGGATACGCATGCGGGGGCACCCGCGCGACCGCGACAAAGGTCGCAATGGTCAAAGCCGCCGCCTGCGAACATTAGCTTGCCCAACCGAAGTCGGGGAAGTTTGTGGAAGCGCAGCGAAAAATGACCGGAGTGCCGTCCTTTGCCATCGTCGTGATGGGCGTCAGCGGCTGCGGCAAGTCGACGCTGGTCGCGCATCTCGCCGCGCATCTCGCCGCGCCCGCGTTCGAGGGCGACGATTTCCATGCGCCCGAGAGCGTCGCCAAGATGCGCAGTGGCAAGCCCCTCGACGATGCGGACCGCTGGCCCTGGCTCGACAGGCTGGGCGCGGCGATCGGCGCGGCGGTGCGCGCACAGGGCATCGCGGTCGCCGCCTGCTCGGCGCTCAAGCGCAGCTATCGTGAGCGGCTGGAGGCGGCCGCGGGCGTGCCGATCGCCTTCGTCCTGCTCGACGGCGAGCGCGAGGAGATCGCGCCGCGCCTGGCTGTCCGCGCGGGCCACTACATGGCGCCCAGTCTGCTCGACAGCCAGTTCGCCACACTCGAGCGCCCCGGCGCCGACGAGCGCGCGATCGCGCTGCACTGCTATCGGCCGGTGGAGGAGCTTTGCGGCGAGGTGCTCGCCTGGGCTGGGGTGGAAGCGGGCGTTTAATCCGTCATCCCGGCGCATCCATTTGCCGTCATCCGGATGCGCTTATGGCCCGGCGTGCCTTTGGCACCCGGGGCTGGGCAGAAGGAAAGGACCGGCGCGTTCTTCTTCTCGTGACGCTCGGGCTCGACGACGCTTTGGCATTGGTGTTCGTAGATATGTGTGTCGTGTCGAGACTTGTTATCCGCGGCGTGCCTCCCCCTGTATTGCAGCCTGAAGAGAAGCCAGGGGTTTTTTTAAGGCGAGGGGCTCTACGGTCATCTGGCGAAGCTTCGACTTACGCTGCCGAACGATTCCGCCACCGGTCCTCCGACGCTGCCACGTGCAATCGCCGGCCTTCTGTCCTTCGTGCTGGCCTGGTACGAAGGATGGTGAGGCTTATAACCTATTTGGTTCATATTGTCAAGCGGAATCTACCAATGGCCGTCATCCCGGCGAAAGCCGGGATCTCGTGCGGCTCCGTCCCGCGCCATCGCCTGAGATCCCGGCTTTCGCCGGGATGACGGATTGGGGTCGGCGTGGCGGGGCGACGGTTTGGGGCGGGGATGACGGTAAGGGTCTCGGGATGGTGGTAAGGACCTAAGGCATCAGCCGCTTGCGCCCCTGCGACAGATGCCAGCGCATCGCCAGCGCGGCGCCATCGCCGTCCTGCGCCCGGATCGCATCGACGATCGCGTCATGCTCGTCCATCATCGATCCGATCACTTCGGGCGGGCGCGAGCGCGAGATGTCGACGCCGGCGCGCAATATCCCCATCACGTCATGCTGGAGATGGTCGAAGGTAGAGATGAACGCGCTGTTGCCCGTCGCCTCGGCGATCGCGCGGTGAAGCCGCCAGTCCTCGTCATGCGCCGGCGCCGAGGAGAGCAGGGCAGTGCGCAGCGCCTCCAGCGCGGCGTCGATCTCCTCCATCTGCTCCTGCGAGCGGCGCTGCGCCGCCAGCCGCGCCGCCTCAGCCTCGAGCACGAAGCGCACCTCATAGGTGCCGAGCGTCGTCGCCAGCCCGTCCAGCGGCACGTGCGAGCCGAGCCGGGCGGAGGGGCGGCGCTTCACATAGGAGCCCGCACCGCGCCGCGCCTCGGTGATCCCGTCGGCGGCGAGCCGCACCAGCGCCTCGCGCACGATCGTCCGCGACATGCCGAACAGCTCGGCCAGCCGCGCCTCGGACGGCAGCCGGTCGCCGGCCACCAGATCGTCCTCGTTGATGATCCCGACGATCGCCGTATAGGCGCGATCGGCGAGCCTGCCCTCCTGCACGGCGCCTCTCTTCTTCGCGCCTCGATTTTCTCCGGGGCGCGTCTCAGACAAGGTAGCTGAGGCCCAGCACCATGGCCAGACCGGCCACCGAGATCACCGTCTCGAGCAGCGACCAGGTGCGGAACGTGTCCGCCGTCGTCGTGCCCATATAGCCCTTGACCAGCCAGAAGCCGGGATCGTTGACATGGCTGAAGAACACCGATCCCGCGCCGATCGCCAGCACCACCAGCTCGGGCGAGGCGCCCGAGGCGGCGACCACGCCCGGCATGATGCCGACCGCGGTGATCGTCGCCACCGTCGCCGAACCGGCTGCCAGACGGATACCCACCGCAACCAGCCAGCCAAGCAGCAAGGGCGAGATCGAGTACATCATCACCAGCCGCGCCAGCAGGTCCGAAAGCCCGGCGGTGACCAGCACCTGCTTGAGCGCGCCGCCCGCGCCGATGGCGAGCAGGATCGCGCCCGCCGCGCCCATCGTCTCGAACCAGATCGCGTCCTGGATGGCTTCCTCGCTCAGCCGCCGGCCAAACAGCAGGGGCAAGGCGAGGAGGTTGGTGATGAGCAGCGCCAGCACCGGATTGGCGGCGGCCGCAAGCAGGGGCGAGTTGGCCAGCGCGGGCACCAGCTTGGCGAGCTCGCCGGTGGCGATCAGCACGATCGGTAGCAGCACGATGAATAGCGAGACCGCGCGGTGCGGCGGCTGCAGGTCATGCACCGGATCGCTCAGCACCGGCTCGGTCAGCTTGACGCCGGGGGTGACGAACTTCGCGAGCACCGGCCCGGCGAGGATCGCGATGGGGATGGCGATGATCACGCCGTAGAGCATGGTCAGGCCCAGGCTGGCATTGAGCGCCTCGACTGCGAGCAGCGGGCCCGGATGCGGCGGCACCAAAGCATGGACCACACCAAGGCCGGCCAGCGCGGGCATGATCAGCCGCAGCTTGGTGCCGTCGGGATCGCCATTGTCGGGCATCGCCTTGGCGGCGGCGACGACGATGGGGAGCAGCAGCACCAGCCCGGTCTCGAAGAACAGCGGCAGGCCGATGACGATGGCGATGCCGAGCGTCGCCCAGGGCGCGGCCTTGGGCCCGGTCAGCCGCAGCGCGCCGGTGGCGAGCGAGGCCGCGGCGCCGGAGAGGTGGAGCATCGCGCCGAGCGACAGGCCCAGCGCCACCACCAGGCCGGTGCCGCCGACGATGTCGCCCACGCCCTTCTGCACCGCCTTGGCGGTGTCGCTGAGCGGCAGGCCGGCGAACAGGCCGACGGCGAAGGCGCCGACGAGCAGGCCGATGAAGGGATGGAGTCGCCAGCGGACGATCAGCAGGATCGCAAGCACGATGCCGGCGATGGCGGCGATGACCAGCCGAATGTCCTCGCCGCTCATTCGGCGATCCCCTGGGCGCAGTCGAACGCGAATCCTGACATCGTTGTCCTCCCCGGAAGTCCTCGGCTTTTTCTTGCAAGCACGTTGAACGGACCGAGTTGTACGACAGATTTTTCCAATTCGGCAACGAAAAAGGCTTGCTACCGCTACCAAATGCGGAACATATTAAAACCTGTCCAACCGATTCCGGCAAAACGGAACGGGGACGGGATCGGTCGGAAGCGCCGGTCCGCGAGCATGACACCATGCGCCTCGGGGAGAGGATCGATGAAGGTGACCGTTCAGGAAGCGAGCCAGAAAGCGGCAGTCTCCGCCGCCATGCCCCATCTCATGGATGGCGCGGGCAGGCCCGTGCATCTCACGCCGACTCAGCTCAAGGTGATGCAGGGCGTGCATTCGGGGCAGCTCAACAAGCAGATTGCCTATGAGCTCGGCATCGCCGAGGCGACGGTGAAGGCGCACATGACCGCGCTGATGCGCAAGCTCAACGTGCGCAACCGCACCCAGGTCGCGATCGCGGCCCAGAGCCTGGCGCTCCGCCAGGCCTGATTTCCCGGCCCGGCATCGCCCGGGCCTTCCGACGTTCTCGTCCAGTCCATTTCCGGAGAGCCATGATGACGGCCTTTCGCCTGCTTTGCGCGGCCCTGTTGCTGTGCCCGCTTCCCGCCTTTGCCGGATCGACTTCGGTCTATCTGACCCAGCCCAACGATCCGCGCGCGATCACCGTCAAGGGCGTCGGCGACGGCCGCGCCGACGACAGCGAGGCGATCCAGCAGGCTATCGATGCTGCGGCCAAGGGCGGGCAGGGCGGCCTGGTCTTCCTGCCCTCGGGCCGCTACCGGATCAGCCGCACGATCTTCGTGCGCTCGGCGGTGCGCGTGTTCGGCGTCGGCGCGACGCGGCCGGTGATCGTGCTGGGCGACGACACGCCGGGCTATGGCGCCGGCGTCGCGGCGATGGTCTCCTTCACCGGCGAGGACCAGTACCGGGTCGGCAAGGTGCCGGTGCCGCCGCCCACCAGCGTGCCGGCCAATCCGAACATCTATGATGCGACCTCGAGCACCTTCTATTCGGCGATGGCCAATGTCGATTTCGAGATCGGCAAGGGCAATTCGGGCGCCGTCGCGGTGCGCTTCCGCGTCGCCCAGCACGGCTTCCTGCGCCACATGGACTTCCATCTCGGCTCGGGGCTGGCGGGGATCTACCAGGCCGGCAACGAGTGCGAGGATCTGCGCTTCTATGGCGGGCGCTACGGCATCCTGACCGAGAAGACCTCGCCCGCCTGGCAGTTCACGCTGATCGACAGCGAGTTCAGCGGCCAGCGCGACGCGGCGATCCGCGAGCATGAGGTGGACCTGACCCTGGTCAATGTCGCGATCCGCGACGTGCCGGTGGGGATCGAGATCGACAAGGGCTATTCGGACTCGCTCTGGGGCAAGGATGTCCGCTTCGAGAATGTCTCGAACGCGGGCGTGCTGATCTCCAACGAGGACAGCGTCTTCACCCAGGTCGGCTTCATGAATGCGCTGGCGCAGAACACGCCGGTGTTCGCCCGCTTCCGCGACAGCGGCAAGACGGTGGCAGGGCAGGGGCGTCAGTATCGCGTCACCGACTTCTCGCACGGCCTCAAGCTCGGCGCGGTCGGAGAGATCGGCGCCTTCGCCACCGACGTCTCGATCGCGCCGCTGTCCAAGCTCCCGGCACGGCGCAAGCCTGCCATCGCGGCGCTGCCCCCGGTCAGCGAATGGGCCAATGTCCGCGATCTCGGGGTGAAGGGCGACGACGAGACCGACGATACCGCCGCGCTCCAGCGCGCGATCGATACGCACCGCGTCCTCTATCTGCCGCTCGGCCGCTACCGGGTGACCGACTCGCTCAGGCTGCGGCCGGACACGGTGATCATCTCGCTGCACCCGAGCCTAACCCACCTGTACCTGCCCGATTCGACGCCCGCCTATGCCGGCGTCGGCAGCGCCAAGGCGCTGATCGAGAGCGCGAAGGGCGGCAACGCGATCGTCTCGGGGCTCGGCCTGTGGACCGGCGGGGTGAACCCGCGCGCCACTGCGCTGCTGTGGCGGGCCGGTGAGGCCTCGATGGTCAATGACGTGAAGATTCAGGGCGGCGGCGGCACACTGCTTACAAAGGGAAGTCCCATCGGCTTCGGCGATCCGCGCGCCCGCTTCGACGGCCAGCATCCGAGCATCTGGGTCACCGATGGCGGCGGCGGCACCTTCGCGGCGGTCTGGTCGCCCAATACCCTGGCCTCGGCGGGCTTCTACGTCTCGGACACCAAGACGCCCGGCTATGTCTATGAGCTCTCGGCCGAGCATCACTATCGTACCGAGATCGTGCTCGACCGGGTCGAGAACTGGGAATTCCACGCGCCGCAGACCGAGCAGGAAGTGCGCGACGGCGTCAACGCGGTGTCGACCGAGTTCCGCAACTCGCGCAACATCCTGTTCGCCAATTATCACGGCTACCGCGTCACCCGCTCGGCCAAGCCGATGGACGTGGCGGTGCGGCTCTACAACTCCAGCGACATCCATTTCCGCAACGTCCATGTGAACGCCGAGAGCGCCTTTGCCAGCTGCGACGACAAGGGCTGCGGCACCTATGTCCGTGCCAGCAAATATCCGTTCGAAAATGCGATCAAGGACATGACCGGCGGGCTAGAGGTGCGCGAGCGCGAGTTCGCCCGGCTCGACGTCGGGGCGGTGGCCACGGCCAAGTCGGCGGTGCCGGTGACGCCGGGCGTCGAGAAGCTGGCCGATGGCTTCTACTCGATCGCCGGCGCGGCGGTGGACGCGAAGGGCAAGCTGTATTTCGTCGACCGCCAGTTCCAGCGCATCCATGGCTGGTCCGAGAAGGAAGGCCTGTCGGTGCTTGCCGATGCGCCGCTCGACCCGGTGAGTGTGGCGGTCGACCGTTCGGGCCGGCTGATGGTGCTGTCCTCGGCCGGGCATGACGCGAGCGTCTACAGCATCGATCCCGCCGCGCCTGCGGACGTGAAGCTGATCGCGCCCACGCCGGTGCAGGCTCGCGCCGGTGCGCTGACCGCGCTGCCCGGCAATATGTGGGCAAATGGCGAGTTCGCCGACCGGATCGATCCCAAGACCTATCAGTTCCCGCCGATCGCCGACTTCTTCACCGGCGCGATGGGCACGCCCAAGCCGCGCGAATATGTCTCGCCCGACGGGTCGCTCGTCCTCCCTGCCTTCCGCGTCTGGAACCAGGGGCCGGACGATCACCAGGGCTGGCGCTGGTCGGACACGCTCGACGCCTATGCGCTGGTCACTGCGAAGCCGGGCGAGCGGGTGTTCCTGACCAATGGCTCCGAGAACCGCACCTATAGCGGGCTGGTCGGCGCGGGCGGGGCAGTCACGGACCTCAGGATCGTCGCGGATCGTGGCGGTGAGAGCGTGGCGCGCGATGCCGCGGGCAACCTCTATGTCGCGAACGGCCAGGTGTTCGTCTACGATCCGGCGGGCAAGCCGCTCCGCCGCATCGACGTGCCCGAGCGTCCGCTGCAGCTGATCCTGGGCGGTGCGGACGGGCGGACGCTGTTCATCCTCACCCACCACACGCTGTACAGCATGAAGATCTAGGGAGCTGATCCCGTCGCTCAGGCGATGATCAGCTTCACCCCGGCGGCCTCGATCATCCGGACATGAGCATCGCTGATGTCCGGATCGGTCACGATCACGTCGAGCTCGTCGAGCCCGCAGACCACCGAGCCCGAGGGTGCGGCGAACTTCGAGCTGTCGACCAGCAACGCCACCCATTCGGCACGGTCGATCATCTGGCGCTCGGCGGCGGCGAGCACGACATCGGCCTGCATCACGCCCTGCGCGCCGACGAACGCCGCGCCCATGAACAGCCGCGGGGCGTGGACGCGCGGCATGCACTCCTCGCCGCCGATGCCCAGGATGATGTTCTGCTCGCGGAACACCGAACCGCCGGGCACGGCGATGCGGGTGCCCGGCTGGGGCAGCAGCGCGCTGACGACGTGCAGCGAGTTGGTCAGCACCTGCAGGTTGAGGCCGGCCAGATGGCGGCACATCTGCAACGTGGTCGATCCGCCGTCGATGATGATCGACTCGCCCGGCTGGCAGAGCGCGGCGGCGGCGCGGCCGATCGCTTCCTTCTGCTTGCGGTTGCGGTCGATATTCTCGTGGAAGGGCACGCCGGCCAGCGACTGGACGTCGCCGCGCTCGCCCGCCTCGTCGTCCACCAGTCGCGCGCCGCCGCGCACGCGCTGGATCACGCCCTTGCCCTCGAGCCGGTCGAGATCGCGGCGCAGCGTGGCGGGCGAGGCCGAGATGCTCGCCTCCAGGCTCTTGAACGACACGAAGCCCGTTTTCCCGATCAGATCGAGGATCAGGCTATCGCGCTCTTCGACATGCATTTGCGTTGAGGCCCCAATATTTCTGAGGCCTTGTGCCGGGCAAATCCGCCGAAATCAATCTTTTCCGCTCAAACGATGCCAGCGCCTAGCCCCACTATGGTGCGTTCCTGCGCCTTGCGCGCCCGCCAGCCGCTGTCCCTGTAAGCGATGATCGCATCGATCGCGCCGCCGGCCTCCATCCGCGCCATGGCGAGGATCGGCGACACGTCGGTGCGATAGGCCTTTCGCAGGGTGAGGAACGCCAGCATCGTGTCGTTCGCCGCCTGCGCCGCACCCAGCGCCTCGCGATCGACCAGGCTCGCCTTGGCAAAGGCGCCTGCGATCGCCTCCGCGGACGAGATCATGCTCTCGATCGGATCGGTGACGTTGTGCGACTGGTCGATCATGTAGGCCGGATCGAACCCGTCGCGCGGGTTCAGCTCGGCCTCGATCAGCTCGTTGAAGACGAGGAAGAGCTGGTGCGGATTGATCGATCCGCTATCGAGATCGTCGTCGCCATATTTGCTGTCGTTGAAGTGGAAGCCGCCCAGCTTGCCGAAGCGGTGGAGGCGGGCGACGATCTGTTCGATGTTCACATTGGGGGCGTGGTGGCCGAGATCGACCAGGCACTTCGCCTTCGGACCAAGCTCCTGCGCGGCGAGGATCGACGAGCCCCAGTCCGAAATCACGGTCGAATAGAAGGCCGGCTCGAACATCTTGTGCTCGAGCAGCATGCGCCAGTCGCCGGGCAGCGCGGCATAGACCTGCGCCGCCGCCTCCAGATAGCGGTCGAGCGAACGGGCAAGGTCCTGCTGGCCGGGGAAGTTCGTGCCGTCGCCCACCCAGACGGTGAGCGCGGTCGAGCCGAGCTGTCGCCCGATCTCGATGCACTCGATATTATGCTCCACCGCCTGGGCGCGGACCCCGGCATCGCCCGCCGAAAGGCTGCCGTCGCGGTAGCTCAGCTTCTGGCCGGGCTGGTCCTGGAAGGTGTTCGAATTGACTGCGTCGAAGCCGAGACCGAGCGCCGCCGCTTCCTCGCGCAGCGCCGCATAGTCGCTGACCTTGTCCCAGGGGAAATGCGGGCTGACGCGCGGCGTGACGGTGGAGAGCTGGTGGATCACCGCGCAATCCGCCAGCTTCTCGTGGATGCTGGTCGGCTCGCCGGGGATCGGGAACTTGGCGAAACGGGTGCCGCCGCGGCCGGCGCCCCAGCTGGGCACCGCGACCGAGAAGCCGGCGACGCGCGACTTCACCGCATCGATATCGATCCCGCGGCGGCCGAGCGCGCGGCCCAGGCTGTCATACTCGTCCTGCAGCGCTTCCACGCGCGCGGCATTGTGGCTTTCGATCTGGTCGACCGAAAGCGGCAGTTCCTTCGCCATTGCACCCCTCTTTTCTGTTCTTATCGCGTGAACGCCTGTGCGTTCCCGGCATCCACATTGACGATGTTGCCCGTCGATTTGGAAGAGGCTTCGGAGGCGAAGAAATGCACCGCCTCCGCGATATCCTCCGGCAGCACGTCGCGCTTGAGCAGCGATCGGTTGCGGTAATGCTCTTCCAGCGCCGATCCGGGATCGATCCCGTGCGCACCGGCGCGCTCCTTGCGCCAGTCGCCGTCCCAGATCCGCGAGCCCTTGATCACCGCATCGGGATTGACCGTGTTGACGCGGATGCCGTGCGGGGCGCCTTCCAGCGCCAGGCAGCGGGCGAGGTGGAGCGAAGCGGCCTTGGCGGACGCATAGGCCGAGGCGTTGACCGCGGCGGCCAGTGCGTTCTTCGAGCCGATGAACACGATCGATCCGCCACCCACCGCGCGCATCAACGGGAAGGCTGCGCGGGCGCTGAGGAAATAGCCCTCGGTCAGCACGTCGTAGTTGCGCCGCCACAGCTCGACGCTGGTCTCCTCCAGCGAGGCGGAGGAGGCGATGCCGGCATTGGCGACGAGGATGTCGAGCCCGCCAAATTCGCGGGCGCACGCCTCGAACGCGGCGGCGACCTGGCCCTCGTTGGTGACGTCGCAGGTTGCGGCGCGGACGACATCCTTGCCGAACGTCTGGGCGAGCTCGGCGCGGACACGCTCGGCCGCATCGGTGTCGCGGTCGACCAGCATCACGCAGGCGCCGTCGGCGAGCAGGCGCCGCACCGTCGCCGCGCCGATTCCGCCGGCACCGCCGCTGACCAGCGCGATGCGGCCGACCAACGGCCTGGGCTTGGGCATGCGCTGGAGCTTGGCTTCCTCGAGCGCCCAATATTCGATGCCGTACGCTTCCTTCTCGGGCAGGCCGACATAGTCGCCGATCGCCTCCGCGCCGCGCATCACGTTGATCGCATTGCCGTAGAATTCGCCGGCGAGTCGCGCGGTGGTCTTGTCGGCGGCGAAGGTGATGCGGCCGATGCCGGGGACGAGCACCACCACCGGATTGGGATCGCGCATCGCCGGATCGCCGGGCTCGACGCAGCGCTGGTAATAGGCTGCATAACCCTGGCGATAGGTCTCCAGCGCATCGGCCAGATAGGCTTCGTCCTCGATCCGGGCGGGATCGAGCGGCAGGGGGGCGATCTTGGTGCGCAGGAAATGATCGGGGCAGGAGGTGCCGATCGGCACGAGCCGGGCGAAATCCTGGCTGCCGATGAACTCGAGCGTCTCGGCATCGTCGGAGAAATGGCCGATCTTGCCGCGCGCACCCTGCATCAGGCCGCGCAGTCGGGGCATCAGCTTGGCGACGGCGGCGGCGCGGTCTTGGGCGGGCAGGGGGGCGACGACCTCGCCGCCAAAGGCTGGTCCCTTGGCAAGGCGGGCGTTGAGATATTCCGCTGCGTCGGCGATCAGCGCGATCGTGTTGTCGTAGCAGTCCTTCGAGGTCTCGGCCCAGCAGATGATGCCGTGGCCCTCGAGCATAACGCCGCGCAGATTGGGCTGCTCGGCGGCCAGCTTGCGGAGCTGGAGGCCGAGCTCGAAGCCCGGGCGCTTCCAGGGCAGCCAGCCGATTGCGCCGCCCCAAATCTCCTGGGTCGCTGCCTTGCCGGCGCTGGAGGCCGCCAACGCGATGATCGAGTCCGGGTGGACATGATCGACATGGGCGTAGGGGAGATAGCCGTGCAGGGGCGTGTCGATCGACGCGGCGCGCGCGTTCAAGTTGAACGTGCAGTGCGGCAGATAACCGACCATCTCGTCCTCGAACGCGACACCGCGATAGCGGGTCTCGAGCGCGATCAGCTTCTCCATGTAGAGCGTCGCGAAGCCGTCCAGCTTCATCGAGCCGATGTCGCCACCCGAGCCTTTCACCCACAGCACCGTCGCCGGCGCGCCGGTGAGCGGATCGGCCATGGCGATCTTGGCCGAGGTGTTGCCGCCCCCGAAATTGGTGACGGTCAGATCGGAGCCGAGCAGGTTCGAGCGGTAGAGAAGCAGCTCCTCGGGGGATTTCCCTGCGGCCTCGGCATCGGACCAGCGGTTACGCGGCACGGCGAACGGAATGGCGGACGTGGCGCGGCGCACCCTTGTCTCCTCTTCAAGCATCCGGAATCACTCTCCCCCAGCGCCCGGTTCGGCGCGAAGTCTGTCTATCAAGGTGGCTAGCCAGATACAATCAACTTCGCTAAATATCAATCATAAACAAAAAGGGGAGGAAGCATTGGGTGAGGGGCTGAGCGTCGTGCTCGATCTGGGCAAGACCTTGTCGAAGCTCAGTCTGTGGGACGAATCGGGTGCCATGCTCGCGCGGCGGACGCGGCCCAATCGGCCAATCGAGGCCGTGCTTGGCGGCGCGACGATACGGGTGCTCGATGCCGCGGGAATCGAAGCGTGGGCGCAGGGGGTGCTGCGCGAATTTGCCGGGCTTGGCCGGGTCGCGCGGATCATTCCGGTGGGGCATGGCGCGGCGGCGGCGATCGTGCGGGACGGGGCGTTGGCGGCACCGCCGCTCGATTATGAGCAGGCGATCCCGGCGGACCTGGTCACCAGCTATCTCGGCCAGCGCGATCCCTTTGCCCGCACCGGCTCGCCGGCGCTGCCCGACGGGCTCAACCTGGGGCTGCAGCTCCATTTCCTCGACTCGCTCGATCCCGAACTGCTGCGCGGCGACGCGACGATCCTGCCCTGGCCGCAATATTGGGCCTGGCGTTTCTCCGGCGTGGCGGCGTCCGAAGTGACCAGCCTCGGTTGCCATAGCGATCTCTGGTGCCCGGCCTCGGGCACGCCTTCCGCACTGGCCGAGCGGCGGGGCTGGGCCGCGCGGCTGGCGCCGCTCCGCCATGCCGGAAGGGCGATCGGCACGATCAGCGCCGAATGGGCGGAGCGGACCGGGCTTCCTGTCGATGTCGCGGTGCATTGCGGACTGCACGATTCTAACGCGGCGCTGCTGGCGGCGCGGGGCTTTGGCGACATTGCCGATCATGAGGCGACCGTGCTTTCCACGGGCACCTGGTTCGTCGCGATGCGGACGCCGGGCAAGGGCGCCCGTGTCGACCTGGCCGGGCTGCCCGAGGCGCGGGACTGCTTGGTCAATGTCGACGTCCACGGCACCCCGATCCCCTCGGCCCGGTTCATGGGCGGCCGCGAGATCGAGCTGCTGACCGGGATCGACACAAGGCGAGTCGACATCAACCCGGACCAGCCGGCGATCATCGCGGCGCTGCCCGGCGTGGTCGCGGCGGGGGCGATGGTGCTGCCGACGCTGACCCCTGGGGTAGGACCGTTCCCCGGCGGGGCGACCCGGTGGATCAACCGGCCGAGCGAGTCGATCGCGCTGCGCGCCGCGGTGTGCCTCTATGCCGCGATGGTCGCCGATGCGATGCTCGGGCTGATCGGGACGCGGGAGCGGGTGCTGGTCGAGGGGCGGTTCGGCGAGGCGCAGGCATTTGTCCGCACGCTCGCCACGCTGCGGCCGGACCTGCGCGTGCTCGTCTCGAACCAGCATAACGACGTGTCCTATGGCGCGCTGCGGCTGATCGACCCGGCACTCGCGCCGCCTTCGGAGCTGATCCAGGTGCAGCCGCTCGATTGCGACCTGGCCGGCTACGCCGCGCGCTGGCGCGCTCTGGCGGCGGGGAACAGCGAAGCAGCATGAAGGCGGCATCGATCCTGGACTATCGCGAACTGGCGCGGCGGCGGCTACCGCGCTTCCTGTTCGAATATATCGACGGCGGCTCCTATGCCGAGGTGACGCTCGGCCGGAACGTCGCCGATCTCGAGGCCGTCGCACTGCGCCAGCGGGTGCTGCGGGACATTTCCGACATAGACCTTTCAACCAGCCTGTTCGGGCAGAAGCTGGCGATGCCGGTGGCGCTGGGGCCGGTCGGGCTGGCCGGGCTCAATGCGCGGCGCGGCGAGGTGCAGGCGGCGCGGGCGGCGGAAGCAGCGGGGGTGCCCTTCACGCTATCGACTGTCTCGGCCTGTCCGCTCAGCGAAGTGGCGGGCGCGGTCGCTACGCCGCCCTGGTTCCAGCTCTACATGATCCGCGACCGCGGCTTCATGATCGACCTGATGCAGCAGGCGAGCGCGGCGCGCTGCCCGGTGCTGGTGTTCACGGTCGACATGCCGGTGCCCGGCACGCGCTACCGCGACTATCGCTCGGGACTCACCGGGGCTCCTGGGTTGGGCGGATCGCTGCGCCGGCTGAGCCAGGCGACGGCCCGCCCGCGCTGGGCATGGGACGTCGGGCTGTGGGGGCGGCCGCACCATCTCGGCAATGTCGCCCCGGTGCTGAAGGGCAAGACCGGGCTCAACGACTTCTTCGCCTGGATGCGCGACAATTTCGATCCGGCGATATGCTGGGACGACCTGGATTTCATCCGCCAGCACTGGAAGGGGCCGATCGTGCTCAAGGGCGTGCTCGACGCCGAGGACGCCCGCGAAGCTGCGGCGCGGGGCGTGGAGGGGGTGATCGTCTCCAACCATGGCGGGCGCCAGCTCGACGGGGTGCCGTCCACCGCCCGCGCCTTGCCGGCGATCGCCGATGCAGTGGGCGACCGGCTGACGCTGCTGGCGGATGGCGGGATCCGTTCGGGGCTCGACGTGGTGCGGATGCTCGCGCTGGGGGCGCAGGGCGTGCTGCTCGGCCGGGCCTGGGCCTGGGCGCTGGGCGGGGCGGGGCAGGCGGGGGTGGCGCATGTGCTCCAGCTACTGGCGGCCGAGATGCGCGTCGCGATGGGGCTGACCGGCGTGACGCGGGTCGAACAGATCAACGAGAAGATACTCGCGGGAGGGGAATAAGATGGGCGGAAATCCGCTGATTGGCGTATTGTTTCATTGGCTTGGCGGGCTTTCCTCCGCCAGCTTCTATGTCCCGTACCGGCGCATCCGGGGCTGGTCCTGGGAGATATTCTGGCTGGTCGGCGGGGTCTTCTCCTGGCTGATCGCGCCCTGGCTGTTCGCATCGATCCAGACGCACGACCTGCTCGGCGTGCTTGCCCGCACCCCGCAATCGACCCTGCTCTGGTGCTGGTTCTGGGGCGCGATGTGGGGCTTTGGCGGGCTCACCTTCGGGCTGACCATGCGCTATCTCGGCCTGTCGCTCGGCATGGCGGTGGCGCTGGGGCTGACCACCGTGATCGGCACGATGGGGCCGCCGATCTTCCGCGGCACGCTGGGCGAGCTGGCCGGTACGCCGAGCGGACAGATGACCTTCGTCGGCATCGTCATCACCCTGGCCGGCATCCTGGCCGTCGCCGCCGCCGGGCGCCGCAAGGAGCGCGAGGTGACCGGCGGTGCGCAGCAGCAGAGCGTCAGCGAGTTCAACCTGCCCAAGGGCCTGGCGATCGCGGTCTTTTCCGGCATCATGTCGGGCTGCTTCGCCTGGGGACTCGATGCCGGCGCGCCGATCCGCGCCGCCACCGTCGCGGCGGGGACCGACCCGCTGTGGCAGGGGCTGCCAGTGCTGTGCGTCGTGCTGCTCGGCGGCTTCACCACCAACTTCCTGTGGTGCGGCTGGCTGATCCTCAAGAACCGTTCGGCGCCGCAGCTTGCCGGTGCCGGTAGCAGCGAGAAGCCGCCGCTGCTGCGCAACTATGCGCTGGCTGCGCTGGGCGGCACTTTGTGGTACTTCCAGTTCTTCTTCTACACGATGGGCGAGAGCCAGATGGGGAAATACGGCTTCTCCTCCTGGACGCTACACATGGCGAGCATCATCCTGTTCTCCACGCTCTGGGGCTTCGCGCTCAAGGAATGGGCGGGGGTGAAGCTGGGCACCAAATCGCTGGTCTGGCTCGGCATCGGCGCGCTGCTGCTCTCCACCGTGGTGATCGGCGTCGGCAACTACCTCGCGGCATGAGCAGGGCGAGGCGCCCGCTGATCCTGGGCAACTGGAAGCTGCACGGGCTGGGCGCCGACCTGGCCGAGATCGCACGGATCGACGCCGCGGTGGCGGAGCTCGGCGTCGATGCCGGGCTGATGCTGCCGGCGACGCTGATCGAGCGGGCGGCACGGCAAGTGCGGGCGCTGGCGATCGGCGGGCAGGATTGCCACCCGGCGGCCGAGGGCGCGCATACCGGCGGCGTCTCTGCGGCGATGCTGCGCGATGCCGGTGCGACGGTCACGCTGGCCGGGCATAGCGAGACGCGCGAGGACGGGCTGAGCGTGGCGGCCAAGGCGCGCTCGGCGCAGGCGGCCGGGCTGTCGGTGGTGGTCTGCGTCGGCGAATGGGAGCGTTCGGCCGACGCGCGGGGCCTCGTGGCCGCGCAGCTGCGCGCGTCGCTGCCGCCCGAGCTGGACTGGTCGCGGGCCGCCATTGCCTATGAGCCGGTATGGTGCATCGGCGGGGACGCGGTGCCCGACGAAGCGCATCTTGCCCGGATCTTCGAGATGCTGCGGGCCGAGGCGGGTACGGCGCGGCTGCTCTATGGCGGCGCGGTCGATGGCGGCAATGCCGGGGCGCTGCTGGCGCTGCCCGAAGTCGATGGGCTGCTGGTCGGGCGGGCGAGCCGCTGCGCTGCGGACTTGGTGTCGGTGCTCGAGGCAGCGGCGGGTTAGGCCGTTCCTACAGGCGGATTTCCGGCGACTCGGCAAAGTACACGAAGTACACCCCAAAGCCGGGTTTCCGACGGCGGAAGTTCACTAAGTTCGTACTAGTGGCGGCGGCGCCATGCGTGCCGCGCAACGGAATTGCGCGAACGGGATCCTATCTTTCCTACAGGTCAAAGAGCGGTCGGGGCATGCGCCCTGACCGCGTCAGCCAAGCAGGCGAAATCCTACATTGCAAGGCGCCTGCTTTTCCCCGGCGAAGGCAGGGGCCCAGACTAAGCAGTGCGCGGCGAAGACGCTTTCAAGACTGGGCCCCGGCCTTCGCCGGGGAAAGAAGAGGGGAGCGCCGACAGCAAATGACCGTCACCCTGGCACAAGGCCGGAGTGACGGAGTTGGTGGGTTATCCCTATTCGATCGGCCTGGTCGCGGTGACGCGGATGGCCGCCTTCAGCCGGATATCGTCCGAGGCGGCGCCGGCCAGGAGCTGATAGCTGCCGGCACGCGCGACCCAGTGGTGGTTTGCCGTGTCCCAATAGCCGAAGGCGCGGGGGTTCACTGCGATCTCCACCACCCGGCTCTCGCCCGGCTTGAGCGCGACCTTGGCGAAGCCGGCGAGCTGCTTGATCGGCTCGTCCGCCGTACGGTCGGCGCGGGCGACATAGAGCTGGACGACTTCCTTGCCGGTCCGCCTGCCGGTGTTACGCACCGACAGCCGCACCTTCACCGGCGCGCCCGGCGCGACGCTGGCCGGGGCGGTGAGCCCGGCATAGGCGAAGCTGGTGTAGGACAGGCCATGGCCGAAGGCGAAGAGCGGGGCCACGCCGCGCGCCTCATAGCCGCGATAGCCGACCAGCAGCCCGTCGCTGTACTTCGCCTTCATCTCGGTCAGCACCGTGGGATCGTCGCTGCTCTTCGCCGGGAAGGTGACCGGCAGCTTGCCCGAGGGATTGACCTTGCCGGTGAGGATGCCGGCCAGCGCGGCGGCGCCTTCCTGGCCGGGCAGCCACATGTCGAGGATGCCGGGAACTTCCTGCACCCAGGGCATGGTCATCGCCGCACCGGCATTGACCACCACCACGGTGGCGGGATTGGCCGCGGCCACCGCGGAGATCAGCCGGTCCTGGTCGCCCGGCAGGTCGAAATTCGCGCGGTCATAGCCTTCGCCCTCGGTCAGCGACGACGAGCCGGCGAGGACGATCGCGGCATCGGCGCGCTTCGCGGCGGCGATGGCGGCATCGAAATCGGGCCGGGGCGTGCGCACGCCGAACTTGAGCGCCTCATAGGGCGTTTGGCCGGTCACATAGTCGAGGCGGATCGGATACGCCTTGCCGCCCTCGAGCTGGACCGAGACGGTGCGCTGCGGGACCGGGAAGCCGATCACGTCGCGATTGTCGGCCTTGGCTGGGGTCGCCTTGTCGAGGATCGTCTTTCCGTCGAGCACCAGCACGCCGGTGCCGGTGCCGCGGATGCTGAACTCATAGGTGCCGGTGGCCGGCGCGCGCAGCACGCCCGACCAGCGCATCGCGGCATAGCCGATCACCTTGGCACTCGCGATGTTGGCGCTGATCCGTTTGGTGAAATCGGTGGCGCGCTGGCTCTTCACCGGCGTGCCGCTGAAATCCGCATTGGCGAAATAGTCCGCCTGGAGCCCGGTCTCCTTGCTGTCCGCCGAGGGGCTGAACAGCGTGGGATCGCCGGTGGGCGGGGTTTCCTCGCTGTCGACGCCCTTCTCGTAGACCACTTCCACGCCGGGCAGCGCCGCGCGGATCGCCTCGAGCGGGGTGACCAGCTTGTCGAAGGGCGTGACGGCCGAGCTGCCGCCGCCCTGGATACGGGCGATGGCGGCGTTGGGGCCGATCACGGCGAGCGTCCTGATGCCCGGCTTGAGCGGCAGCACGCCGGCATTCTTGAGCAGGACGATCGCTTCCTCGGCGGCGGTCAGCGCGGTGGCGCGGTGACGCTCGCCGCCGATCTCGCCCTTGGGCAAGAGGCCGTCGAGCGCGCCGCTGCGGAGGATCAGCCGGACGATGCGCCGGGCATTGTCGTCGAGCTGCGCCTTGCTGACCTCGCCGGCCTGCACCGCGGCGAGCAGCTTGGCGCCGAAATGCTGGGCGGGGCCGGGCATCTCGAGGTCGAGCCCGGCATTGACCGCCGCGGCGGTGCTGTGGGTCGCACCCCAATCGGAGACGACGAAGCCCCTGTATCCCCATTCCTTCTTGAGCAGGTCGGTCAGCAGCCAGGGGTTCTCGCTGGCATAGGTGCCGTTGACCTTGTTGTACGAGGCCATGACCGACCAGGGGTCGGCCTGCTTCACCACCGTCTCGAAGGCGGGAAGGTAGATCTCGCGCAATGTCCGCTCGTCGACGATCGAGTCGACGAAGAAGCGGTTGGTCTCGTGGTTGTTCGCGGCGAAATGCTTGATCGAGACGCCGATGCCCTTGCCCTGGACGCCCGCGACATAGCCGAGGCCGAGCTTGCCGGCGAGCAGCGGGTCTTCCGAATAGGTCTCGAAATTGCGGCCCCAGCGCGGGGTGCGGACGATGTTCACCGTCGGCGCGAGGAGGACCGCGGCGCCATAGCCCCGGGTCTCCTCGGCGATCGCGGCGCCGACGGCCTTCGCCACCTCCGGGTTCCACGTCGCGGCGATGGCGACGCCGACCGGGAAGACGGTGGCGGGCTTGCCCTCGGGCGAGCGGACCCCGGTGGGGCCGTCGGTCACCTTGATGCCGGGGATTCCCAGGCGCGGGATCGCGTGGAGCGTCATCGAGCTCTCGCCGGCCAGCAGCGAGACCTTCTCCTCCAGCGTCAGCCGGCCCATCAGGTCGTCGACCCGCTTCTCCAGCGGCGCGCTCTTCTCACGATAGGTCATGCGGTCGTTCTGGGCCTGTGCGAGTGCCGGGGCACTCGCAATCAACGCCGCTACGGCGACGCAGGCAAGGATATGCGACCTGCTCATTATTTGATGGCGGCGAGATCGGTGGCGGTCTTGGCGAGGATCTCGTCGGTGAGCTTGCCGTCCGAATAGGCCTTGAGCTGGTTGAGGCTGAGGCCCTTGAACATGTCGTACTGCGGCAGGCCGATCATGCCGGGCAGGTTCTTGTCGATCACCGCCTTGCCCTGCGCATCGGCGACGATCTCCTGGATCGGCGTGTCGAGGGTGAATTTCGGGGCGGGGGCCGGCGTCGCGGCAGGCGCGGGGGCCGGGGCGGTCTGGGCCAGTGCGGTGCCCGGCAGCGCGAGCAGGGCGGCGATCAGCAGCTTGTTCATGTTCCTCATCCTTGGCTTGTGGTTGCGAGACCCAGCTCGGCGATCATCGCCTCGCGGATCAGAAATTTCTGGACCTTGCCGGTCACGGTGGTGGGGAAGGCGTCGACGAAGCGGACGTAGCGAGGCACCTTGTAATGGGCGATGCGGCCGCGGCAGAAGGCGCGGACCTCCTCCTCGTCGCCGGTCGAGCCGGCGCGCAGGCGGATCCAGACGCAGAGCTCCTCACCCATCCGCGCGTCGGGCACGCCGACCACGGCGACGTCCTCGACCGCCGGATGGCCGTAGAGGAACTCCTCGATCTCGCGCGGATAGATGTTCTCGCCGCCGCGGATCACCATGTCCTTCAGCCGGCCGACGATATTGCCATAGCCGGCATCGTCGATCACCGCGAGATCGCCCGAGTGCATCCAGCCCTCGCCGTCGATCACCGCGGCGGTCTTCTCCGGCTCGTCCCAATAGCCGAGCATCACCGAATAGCCGCGCGTGCACAGCTCGCCCGGGGTGCCGGGGGGAACGATGTCGCCAGCCTCGTCGACGATCTTGCATTCGAGGTGCGGCTGGACCCGGCCGATCGAGCCGATGCGGCGCTCGAAGGGATCGTCCGCCGCGGTCTGGAAGCTGACCGGGCTGGTCTCGGTCATCCCGTATGCAATCGTGACCTGGGGCATGTGCAGCCGGTCGATCACCGCGCGCATCAGCGGCTCGGGGCAGACGGCGCCGGCCATCACGCCGGTGCGCAGCGAGGCGATGTCGAACCGGTCGAACTCGGGATGGGCGAGGACGGCGATGAACATGGTCGGCACGCCGTAGAGCGACGTGCAGCGCTCGCGCTCGATGGCGGCGAGGGTCGCGCCGGGATCGAAGCCGGCGGCGGGGTAGACCATCGTCGCGCCGTGGGTGAGGCTGGCGAGATTGCCCATCACCATGCCGAAGCAGTGGTAGAGCGGTACGGGCACGCAGATGCGGTCGCCGGGCTGGAGGCGCTGGGCTAGGCCGACGAAATAGCCGTTGTTGAGGATGTTGCGGTGGCTGAGCGTCGCGCCCTTGGGCTGGCCGGTGGTGCCACTGGTGAACTGGATGTTGATCGCGTCGGTGGCCCGCAGTTCCGCGCCGATCACCGCGAGCATCTGGCGGTCGGTATCGCGGGCATGGCCGGCGACCTGGTCGAACGGGATCCAGCCGGGCTGGGCGGCTCCGCCGATGCAGATGATGCGGCGGAGCGCCGGGAGATCGGGGGCGATCTCGGCGACCATCGCGGCATAGTCGCTGGTCTTGAAGCGATCCATGAAGACCAGCGCGGCCAGCCCGACCTTGGCCATGGTGAACGCCGCCTCGCTGGTGCGATAGGCGGGGTTGATCGTCACCAGGATCAGGCCGGCACGGGCGGCGGCGAACTGGGTGAGCGTCCATTCCACGCAATTGGGCGCCCAGATGCCGATCCGCTCGCCCGGCTCGAGCCCGAGCGCGAGCAGCCCGGCGGCGAGCGCGTCGGCCTTTTCCAGCAGCTCGGCGAAGGTCCAGCGTATGTCCTGCTCGACCGAGACCAGCGCCTCGCGCTCGCCCCAGCGGGTGGCGGCCCGCGCCAGCGCCTCGCCGATCGTATGCTCGATCAGCGGCGGCGCGGTGGCGCCTTTGACCAGGCTGAGTGCGGTCATCGCGGCGCGACGCAGGTGAAGTTCGCGGCGTCGTCGGTCGAGCCCGTGCCGGTCCAGCGCGCGACCTTGGGGAAGGCGCACAAGGGGCGGGTGCGGACCGGCTTGGCTGGGAAGCCGAGATAGCCGAACAGGTCGTTGTCGTACTTGGTGGCGATCATCGCCTCGGGCGCGGGGCCGCCCTGGCGCCATTTGTCGAGCGTGCCGAGCGCGTCGATCACATTGGCCCCGGGGCCGGCGAGGCAGTGCGACATGCCCGGCGCCATGAACAGGCGGACCGAGCTCTCGGCGGTCTTGCCGACGCGCTTCCGCACGGCCTGGTAATAGTCGATCGTGTTCTCGGGCGCGATCGCGGCGTCGTTCCAGCCATGATAGAGGATCAGCTTGCCGCCGCGCTTGAGGAACGGCGTGATGTCCGGATTGTCGCTGTCGAGCACCGGGGCGAGGCGGCGGGCTGCGGCATAGTCGCGCGCGAGATCGAACGACGCGTTCTGCCAGTCCGGGTTGGAATGGACCATGTTCCGGAAGAACTCGCCCGAGAAGATGCCGTGCTGCGCCTTGGGGCCGGTGAGCCAGACGTCCCAGGTGCCGGGCACCGCCTCGGCACCGGGCATGGTGCCGGGGAAGAACTTGCGGCCCCTGGCATCGAAGGTGCCGCGATAGAGGGTGCGCGCGGCGGCCACCTGCGGCGCGGTGAGGCAGGCGGCGCCATCGCCTTCGCCTGGCTTGCACTGGAGCATAGCGGGATCGAAGCCGCACTGGCGCGGATCGTCGAGTACGCCGTCCTTCACCCCGTCCTTCGCGTCGCACTGGGCGAGCGCGGCGTCCTGGAGCAGCTTGAGCTTGGCGTTGGGGATCGCGCTTTCGGGCCGGGCGAATACCGCGCGGTCATTGGCCATGAACGAGGTCATCAGCCGGATCCAGGCATTGGCCGGCGCGCCCGCGATGATCGCGTCATAGTCGTCCGGGTAACGCTGTGCCTCCATCAGCGCCTCGCGGCCGCCGTCCGAACAGCCCTGGAAATAGGCCGCCTTGGGCGCGCTGCCGTAATAGGCATTGATCACCGCCTTGCCGACGCCCGAGGCGAGATGGTTGGCGCGGTGGCCGAAATCGGTGATGCGATCGGGCTCGTTCAGCGCCCATTTGCCGTCGGTATCGGCAGTGCCGACATGGCCCATGTCGGTGCCGACCGTGGCATAACCCTTGGCGAGCGCCCCCTGCATGGTGAGCTGCGGCAGCAGCATCGAGCCGCCATAGCCGCCATTGCCGGCGCCGAGCAGCTTGCCGTTCCAGGCACCGGCGAGCGGCAGCCACACCTCGACCTTGATCTTCGAGCGCGGTGTCGGGCTCAGCTCGGCATAGACGCGGCAGAAGCCGGCCTGGGCGGGCAGGCCGGGCGTGCCCTCCTTGGTGTTGACCATGCCGCCCTTGGCGACCTGCTCGGCCTTGACCACCTTGCCGTCGGCCAGTGCGAGGCCGGTGAGCGCGGTGCAGCTGTCGGCCACCGGATCGGCGGGAGCGAAGGCGGCGACGGGCTCGGGGCTGGTGCCCGAGACGAGCAGCGCGGTGGCGACGGCGCCAAGCGCGCTGAGGTGGGCTATCCGGTTCATTTGTTGAGCAACCCCTTGGCCTGGAACCATTTCTGCGCATGCTCGGGCCAGGCGTCCGATGCCTTGCCGCTCTTGGTGATGCCGAAGCCGTGACCGCCCTTGGGGAAGGTCACCAAGGTCGCATCGGAGCCCGCCGCCTTCCAGGCATCGACCAGCCGGCCGGCTTCGGGACGGACGATCGGATCGTCCTCGGCGACCATGGCGAGCAGCGGCGGGGCCTTGGCGGGCACGGTCAGCGGATTGCCGACTAGGCCGGGATACATGGCGACGATAAAGTCCGGGCGGCTGGCGGGCTTGGCGCCGAGCACGGTCCACATCGTCACCGCGCCGCCGGCGGAGAAGCCCATCATGCCGATGCGGTTCTGCTTCACCCCGAACTTGCCCGCATTGGCGCGGACATAGCGCATCGCTTCCTCGCCATCGGCGGTGGCGAGCGGGCGCAGCGGTACGATCGCCGCCTCGAGCGACTTGAAGTTCATCAGCCGGCGGATCAGCACCATGCCGAAATCGTCGCCGGTCGGGAGCAGACGGTAGCGCAGCACGAAGGCGGTGATGCCCATGCTGTTCAGCCATTTGGCGACGCCGTCGCCCTCATTGCCGATCGAGAGCAAATGGAAGCCGCCGCCTGGCGCGATGATCACCGCGGTGCCGTTGGCGATCTTCGGATCGGGGCGGAACAAGGTGAGCGTCGGCTCGGAGACGTTGCGGGTGATGACCCCGTACGGCTTCTTGTCGGCGGTGGTCTCCGCCGCCATCGGACCCATCGACCCCGGCGCGCCGTTCGGCCACAGCCGGATCACGTCCTGGGCATGGGCGGTGACGCTGCCGGTGAGCAGCGCGAGCAGCGCCAGGATCCGGAAGAGGCAACGCATGGACTTCCTCATTTGTGCTTGGCCGCATCGCGGGCGGCGGCGATCGCCTTGATCTCGGGTGCGCCGGCCGGGGCGGGCGCGGCGCCGTTATTGCTAATCACTAGCATCTGGCCGTTCGCCCCAAAGCGTGGCCAGCCGGGATCGCCCGTCTTGGCGAAGCGGACCCAGTGATCGGCGACCAGCTTGGCCGCCGCCATGTCGGCGGGCGTCGGCGTGCCGCCGGCGGCGGCGAGATTGTCGAACTGATAGGGCACGTCGGTGGCGTGCGAGGCGCCGGCCAGCGTGGCGCGCTTTGCCTCGGCGACATAGCCGAACCGGTAGAGCCAGGTCGGCGCGACCGCCGCCTGGCGGCTGGCGAGCGACCAGGCAGGTTCGGTGAAGGTGAAGTCGCTCGGGATGTGCCGCTCATAGGCTTCGGCCGAGCCATAGGCGGCGCGCACCGTCTCGGCGGCGGCGCCCAGCTTCTCGGTCGCCTTGGCGACGAAACCCTTGAGGAAGGGCGCGGGGATGAAGCCGAGCTCGTCGCTGTTCGATCCGATCACCATGCGGATGCCGCGCGCCTTGCCGGCGGCGAGCAGCGCGTCGGTGTCGCCGGTGACGATCCGGCCGTCGGTCATCGGGCCCGAATATTTGGCCTCGTCCGGATTGAGCAGGCCGATGCCGCCCTGGACCTTGTCAGCGGGCAGCGCACGCAGCGCGGCGAGGTCTTCGGCGCCCGTGCTCTTCGCGAAGGCCAGGCCCTTGGCCTCGCCCGTGGCGATGTCCGGCCAGCCATCGCGGCCACCGCCCGAGGCGGCGATCGCCTTGGCGAACAGCCCCTTCGCGGCGGGCGAGACCATCAGCCGGTTGACCGACTCCCCGCCGGCGGACTCGCCGAAGATCGTGACATTGGCCGGATCGCCGCCGAACGCAGCGATGTTGCGCTTCACCCATTGCAGCGCGGCGATCTGGTCCATCAGGCCCCAATTGCCATTGGCGCCGGTGCCGGCCTCCTTGGTCAATGCGGGATGCGCGAAGAAACCGAAGCGGCCCAGGCGATAGTTCAGCGTGACGACCACCACGCCGCGCGCGGCGAGCCGACTGCCGTCGAGGATCGCCGAGCTGCCCGATCCGGTTGAGAAGCCGCCGCCATGGATGTAGACCATCACCGCCAGCTTCGCCCCGGCGCGCGGCTGCGGGGTCCAGACGTTGAGGAACAGGCAATCCTCGGACATCGGCAGCGTCGTGTTGGCGAGGTCGCCCGGCATGCGCGCCTGGACGCAGTCATTGCCATAGCCGGTCGCGTCGCGCGTGCCGGTCCAGACAGGCGCGGGCAGCGGCGCATGCCAGCGCAGCGGGCCGACCGGCGCGGCGGCATAGGGAATGCCCTTGAAGCTGGTGACGCCCGAGGCCGTGGCACCGCTCAGCGTGCCGGCGGGCGCGCGGACCTCCTGCGCCTGGGCGGTGCCGGCGAGCAGCAGGGATAGGGCGATCAGGGAGGACTTCATCGATTGCCCCTGGTGACGAAGGTGAAGCTGCCGGGGCCGGTGGCGTAGACGGTCGCGGCATCGGTGGTGCGGAGCAGCGTGGCGCCGGCCGGTACGGTTTCGACCGCGCCGAAGCGATTGGGCACCCAGATCTCGCCGCTGGCGTTCATCGGTACGGTGGCGGTGAGGGTCAGGCGGCCATTCTCGACCGTCCAGCCGGCCCTGGCCTCGCCCTGCGGCGTCGCCATCGTCGCAGCCGCCGAGGCCAGACCCTGCGGGATCTCGGGACGGACCAGCACTTGCCGATAGCCGGGCGTACCGGGACGCAGGCCGGCAAGGCGCCGGCGCATCCAGTCGGCGATCGAGCCGAAATAATGATGGTCGCGCGAGCGAGCGTTGAGGCCCCAGGACTCGAATAGCGTGCCGTTGCCGCTGGTCAGCCAGAAGCCCCAGCTCGGCTCGTCGGTGCGCGTCGCCAGCCGATAGGCGATATCGGCATGGCCATAGTCGCTGAGCAGATCGAGCAGGTAGCGTGTGCCGAACACCCCGGCGCGCAGGCCGCGTGCCTCGACATCCTTGGCCAGCGTGTCGGCGACCTTCTGCTCCTGGCCATCGGGCACCATGCCGAAGGCGAGCGGCAGGATGTTCTGCGACTGGGTGGCCCCCTTGGTCGCGCCCTTGTCGTCGAGCGTGCGGTACCAGCCGTTCGCACCGTCCCAGTAGCGGGCGTTATAGGCACGACGGATATCGGCGGCGAGCGCACCATAGCGCTCGGCATCGGCCGTGTTGCCGATCACTGCCGAGGATTTGGCCAGCAGATCCGCTTCATGGAAGAAATAGGCGGTGGTGATCGCATCGATCCCGCCATTGCTGGTGGCGAAGATGTCGAGCGGGCCGGGGGCGCTCCATTCGCTCAGCCCCTTGTCGTGGCGATAGTCGGGCGCCTTGAAGACGGTGGCGGTATAGTCGACCAGCCGCTTCTGCATGTCGTGCATCCGCGCGAGGATGCGGGTGTCGCCCTGCGCCTGGTAGAGCTCCCAGGGCAGGATCATCGCGGCGACGTCCCAGGGCGTCGAGGGTCCCCAGACGAACGACCAGCCGGGGGTGTTCTCATAGCCGTAGAAAGGCGTGGCGGGGACGATCTCGGGCAGCTCGCCGCTCGGCGCCTGGGCATCGGGATAGTCGTTCAGCCACTTGGTCCAGACGCGGGCGATGTCGAGGCTGCGCGCGGCGGCGCCGGCGGAGGCCTGGGCGTCGCCGGTCCAGCCATTCTTCTCATAGGTCGGCGTATCGGTCTGATAGCCGTGCATGTTGTTCAGGATCGTGCGAATCGATGCCTGGTCGATCGCCTCGAGCAGCTTGTTGGCGCTGGTGAAGCTGCCGATACGGGCGACGGCGCTGTGCGCGATCTTGCCGGTGAGCGTCGCCAGTGTCGGCGTGCCGGGGAAGCCCCGCAGCTCGACATAGCGGAAGCCGCGATAGCCGAAGCTCGGCGCCCAGCGCTCGCGGCCCTTGCCTGCCAGCGTATAGCGATCCGTCTGCAGCTGCGCATCGATCAGGCCCGAGGCGGGGACGACCATGCCGGCATCGTTGATCCGCTCGCTGGCGACGAGCGAGACGGTGGTGCCGCGCGGTCCGCTGACGTCGAGGCTGGTCCAGCCCGAGAAGATGCGACCGAAATCATAGACCCAGACGCCGGGCTTGACCTGGGTGAGCGACACCGGCGCGATCTGCTCGACCGGGGCGATCGGCTCGACATTGGCGGCCTGAAGCACGCCCTTGGGCCCTTCGACCACCTGCGCGGCGGTCCAGCCCTTGGGCGCGAAGCCGGCCTTGTCCCAGCCGGCCGGAAGCAGGCGCGCATCGTAGCGCTCGCCGCGATGGACGGAATCGTTGCGAGTGGGCCCGGAGATCGTTTGCCAGCTCCTGTCGCTGGCGATTGTCTGGCGCGATCCGTCGGCGAAGGTCACTTCGAGCTGCGCCTTGAGCGCGGGCTCGCCGTGCCAGGGCGCCTGGTTGAAATACCATTCGTTGGGATCGGTGAGGCCGTACCAGCCGCGGCCGAGCTCGGCGCCGAGGACGTTCTGCCCGGCGCGGACGCGGGCGGTGACGTCGTAGCTCTGGTAGAGCACGCGCTTGTCGTACGCGGTGAAGCCGCTTGCCATCGCGCTTTCGCCGACGGTGGTGCCGTTCAGCACCATGCGCGGCCAGCCGGCACCGGCGACATAGAGGCGCGCGGCGGCGATCTTCTTCGCCGGCAGGGTGAAGGCCTTGCGGACGAGCGGGGCGGGAGCCTCGATCGGCAGGACGATGTCGATATTGGGCACGCCGGCGGCGACCGTTAGGCCATCGCTCTCGACCGTGCCGCCGACGAACGGGTTGTCATTGGCCGGGAAGCGGGTGGCGAAGGCCGGGCTGCCGGTGCCGGTCACGCTGACGGCGTGGATCGTCGCGGCACCGGCCTCGCGCGAGGAGAAGCCGATCGTGCCGTGCGGCTGGCCGCTGTCGGTGAGCAGGTCGACCTGCTTGCCGTCGATCGCGGTGGCGATGCTCGATCCGGTGGCGGTGATCGTCACCTTGTGGCGCACGCCCTTCAGCGTGATGCCGGTGAGCGGGACGCGCTTGAGCTCGGTGGTCTTCACGCCGGAGCTGCTGCCGCCCGGATAGCGGCGGACGCGGGCGATGAGGACGGGACCGGTCTTCTCCTCGGCAAGCGTCCAGACATAGGCCTCGCCATAGGTCTTGCCGGCGGCGCGGGCGCGGAAGAGCAGGTCGACGGAACTGCCCGTGAGCGTCAGGTCGCTTTCGAAGCGCAGGTCGCTCCAGTCATGGTCGCGGCGCGCCGGGCCGGCGATCCAGCCGCCCGACCAGTCGGCGGGGGCGAGCAGGCCCATCTCCCACCAGGCGGGGGCGCTCCAGCCGCTCTCGCGTCCGTCCGCGTCCCAGGTCCTGACCTGCCAGGCATAGCGGGTGCGGGCCTTCAGGGCGGGACCGGCATAGGCGATCTGGGCATTCTCGCTCGAGACGATCTTGCCGCTGTCCCATACCGGCTTGCCCCCGGCGGTGACGCGGACCTGATACGCCGCCTGGCGCTTCGCGGGCGAGTGCCAGCCGAGACGTGGTGCCGGCTCGTCGATGCCGAGCGCCGCATCGGTATATTCCACCGTCAGCCTGGTGGGCACGCCGTCCTGCGCCCAGGCGGCCATGGCGGTGAGGAGAGCCATGGCCGCGGCGCCCGAGACCAACAGGGTACGGACCGCCCTGGACGAAGGAGTACGCATCGCCAGAGCGGATAACGGGAAAGACACCTGGGGGACCCCTTTCCTTAGAATTTGGTCCGGATGCCGAAGGTGACGAGCCGTCCCAGCGTGCTGCCATTGGTATAGGCGGCGGCGCTGTTCAGCCAGGGCGGATCCCGGTCGAAGATGTTGTCGACGTTCAGCGTCAGCATCGCGTTCTTGAGGAAGCCATGCGTGCCCAGGTCATAGGCGAGGAAGGCATCGACGGTCTGGAACGCGCCCACCCGGGTCTGCGGCGTGACGCCGAGGATCGGGAAGCCGCCCTTGTAGTTGTACGAGGCCGAGGCGATGAACCCGCCCGACTTGCCGCCCAGGGTGGCGACGAAGGCGGTGCGGCCGACGCCGTTCTTCAGGTCGTCGGCAAAGGCCCCGCCCGAGACTGCCTGCGACTTGCGGTTGAGCGTGTAGGTGCCGGCAATGCTGGCGTTGATCGCGCCGAAGCCGGTCAGGCGGGTATAGGCCAGGTTGAAGTCGAGCCCGTCGGTGTTGACCGCGCCCAGATTGTTGCGGCGTGCATCGATGATCACATAGGGGCCGAGCGGGCCGGCATAGAGGCTGGCGATGCTCGGCGCGCCGACCACGGCAAGGCTGCCCACCCGTGCCTGGGCCTGTGCCAGGGTCGGGCTCAGCGTGTAGAAGCTGGCATAGTTCGGATTGGTGAACAGCGTCGGCGACAGGAAGGGCGCGAGCCCGATCGCCTCCTTGAACTTCACGTTATAATAAGTGAGGTTCGCCACCAGCCCCGGCACCGCCCTGGGCGTCCAGTCGAACCCGGCGGACCAGGTATCGGCGCGCTCGGGCTTCAGGTTGGGGTTGCCGCCCGCCAGCACGATGGTCGAGCGCAGCGGATCGGTGGGCAGGGCGCCCGGCGCGAGGAACGGGCTGAACGGCAGCACCGTCGCGCGCGAGTCCGAGGTGTTGGTCGTGTCGGCCAGGCTCGGCGCGTGGAACGAGGTGCCCCAGTTGCCGCGGATCGTCAGGTCGGTGAACGGCTTGTAGTTCACCCCGATCTTCGGGTTGGTGGTGCCGCCCTGGTCGCTGTAATCGTCATAGCGGACCGAGGCCGAGAGCTGCAGCCCGCGCAGGCCGGCGCTGCCATTGCCGGCGCCGACGATCGGGACCAGCAGCTCGCCGAACGCCGAGCGGACGTCGCGCGAGGCGCGCGAGGTCTTGACGTTGGCAAAGGCCCCCACCGCGCCCTGCGAGATGCGCGACGAGATGTTCTCGGCATGATATTCCGCGCCGACCGCGAGGCGGATGTCGCCGCCGGCGAGATGCGCGAGGCTGCCGTCGAGGATCAACCGTCCCTCGGCCAGTTCCTGGGTGGCGTCGCCGTAATTCTCATAGTTGCGGATCGCGGCGAGTGCGGCCGGGCTGCTGGCGGCGAGGTTGTAGAGGTTGAGCGCCATGCCCGGGATCAGGCCGGCCAGCGCGAGCGTCGCGGTGGTGGTGTCGAGCGCCGCCTGGCGGACGAGGTTCTGGCTTCGCCCGAAATTGCTCTCCGCGCGCAGCTGCCAGCCCTTGCCGAGCGCGAAGGAGAAGCCCGGCGTCACGCCATAGGAGTCGAAGCGCTGGTGGCTGGTGAGGCTGTTTCCGAAGACATCGGCGAAGGAAATGCTGACATTGTGCTGCAATTCGCCGGCGACGGTGCGGAAATTGGGGTTGAGTACGCTGATCGTGCCCGAGAGCATCCCCTGCGCCTCGCGGCTGGTCGTGTCGCGGCGCGACCAATAGGCGGTGGCCGAGAAGGTGACGGCGTCGTCGAGATGCTGGGTCAGCGACGCGAAGACCGAGTGCCGCTCCTCGCGCGGGAAGATGCTGGCATAGGCATTCTGGTCGCACTTGTTGACCGTGCCGGCGGTGCGGGCGGGCAGGGCATAGCTGGTCGCGCCGATCTGGATGTTGCCCGGCGCGCAGGTGGTGACCCGGAAGTCGCCGCCGCCCTTCGAGCGCCGGTCGGCCGAGGTATAGTCGCGATCGATACCGAGAATATCGTCGTGCTTCGCATAGGCATAGGCGACGAACAGCGATCCGCTGCCCCAGTCCTTGCCGGCGGTCAGGCTGCCGTCGACCGAGTGATAGTCGTCGGCGAAGCCGTAGCGCAGATTGGCCGAGACGCCGTCGAAACGCTTGCGGGTGATGAAGTTGACCACGCCGCCGATCGCGTCCGAGCCGTAGATGGCCGAGCCGCCGTCCGGCACCACCTCGACGCGCTCGAGGATGTCGGGCGGCAGGATCGAGGGGTCGACCGTGGTCTGCAGGATGCCTGCGCCGACGCCGCGATGGCCGTTGATCAGCACCAGCGTGGTGCTGCCGCCCGAGGCGCCGAGGTTGCGGATATTGGGGCGGATCACCGGGAGGCCGAACGAGGGCGTGCCCGTCGGCACCGTGCCGAAATTGCCGATCTGCGGGATCTTGGCGAGCAGGTCGTTCGACGAGGTGACGCCGCGCGCGGTGATCGTGTCGCGGTTGATGCCGATCACGTTGGTGCCGGTCGGCGCGACGCCGCGCAGCAAGGTGCCGGTGACGATGATCTCTTCTTCCACCGCCTGCGCGTCGGACGGCGCCTGCGCAGCCTCGGGAGCTGCCGGCGCGGTCTGCTGCGCATGGGCCGTGCCGGCCGCGGCCAGCATGGTGGCGAGGGCCAGCATCGAGAGCCCTGCCTGCTTCGCGAATCCGCGCGCACGCGGTTCCATAATCTCGCTGTTCATATTCCCTCCCCAATTGGTCCTTCGGACTCTCATTTCCGCGGAGCGCTTTGCCCTCCGCCGGTGGGATCGCTCATCCGGCGACTTTTTCCACAATCATTCAATCTCGCTCTTTTTCGCTCATGTCAATGATCAAAATAGATTGAGCGCGCTGTGCGTGGCGGGCCCGTAGGGAGGGCCGCCCGCCGCACGGCAGCCGGGTCTCGCAGCAAGGCCCGTTCTTTTCGGCTACCCAAGCGTCGCAAGGTGTGCTTTAGCGCTAATTCTAATGCGAGCGCCTCGAGTTTGGCGTGCGGGCGCAAGGGAGAGGCAGAGCGTGGCAACCATATCGGGCGCAGTGGAGAGGGAAGCGGGCTGGATGCCGGCCAAGGGCGCGAGCCCGCGGGAAATCGATGCGCTGGTGACCCACGTGCTCGCCGAGCTGCGCCTGGAAGAGAAGGTCGCGATGATGTCCGGCAAGGGCTTCTTCGACGCGCTGGCCGAGGATGACCGGATCTGGGGCGCGCGGCCCTATCGCGCCGGCGGCGGCGCCGAGAGGCTGGGCATTCCGCCGCTGATGTTCACCGACGGCCCGCGTGGCGTCACCCGGGTCGGATCGACCTGCTTCCCCTGCACCATGGCGCGCGGCGCCACGTTCGACGTCGCGCTGGAGCGGCGCGTCGGCGAGGTGATGGGCGTCGAAGCGCGCGCGCAGGATTGCAGCTTCTCGGGCGCAGTCTGCATCAACCTGCTGCGCCACCCGGCCTGGGGGCGCGCGCAGGAGACCTATGGCGAGGATCCCTGGCACCTGGGCGTGATGGGGGCCGCGATGGGCACCGGCATCCAGGCGCACAATGTGATCGCCACGGTGAAGCATTTCGCGCTGAACTCCATGGAAAACGCCCGCTTCAAGGTGAACGTCACCGCCGACGAGCGCGCGATGCACGAAGTCTATCTGCCGCACTTCAAGCATTGCCTCGATGCCGGCGTGGCGACAGTGATGACCGCCTACAACAAGGTGAATGGCGAGTTCTGCGGCCAGAGCCGCGCGCTGCTCACCGATGTGCTGCGCGGCGAATGGGGCTTCCAGGGCTTCGTCCATTCGGACTGGGTGCGCGGAGTGCACAAGGTGTACGGCGCCGCCGCCGGCCTCGATGTCGAGAATCCCGAGCCGCTGATCTTCGGCGAGAAGCTCAGCGCCGCGGTCGAGGCGGGTACGGTCGAGCCCGAAGTGATCGACCAGGCCTGCCGCCGCATCCTCACCACCCAGTTCCGTTTCGCCGCGCAGGAAGATCCGCTGGAGGATTATTCCAAGGACCTGATCGCGCAGGACAGCCACCGCGCGCTCGCCCGCGAAGTCGCCGAGAAATGCGCGGTGCTGCTGGAGAATGACGGGACGCTGCCTTTCAGCCGTGAAAAGGTGGGCAGGCTCGCGGTGCTGGGGGCGCTCGCCGATATGGAGAATACCGGCGACAATGGCTCGAGCCGGGTGCGCGCGCCCTATGTGGTGACGCCGCTCCAGGGCCTGCGTGCCCGTCTGGGCGAGGATGCCGTTACCTATGCCAGTGGCGAGGACCTCGATGTCGCGCAGCAGGCGGCGGCCGCTGCCGATGCCGTGGTGGTCGTTGCCGGCTTCACTGCCAAGGAAGAGGGCGAGTACATCATCGGCGACATCGCGCTCGGCGCCGATGGCAAGCCGGGCCGCCCGAGCATCTCGAAGGAGCCGATAGGCGGTGATCGCCTGTCGCTCGGCCTGCCCGAGGCGCAGGTCGCGCTGATCCGGGCCGCCGCCGCGGGCGGCAAGCCGGTGGTGGTGGTGCTGGTCGCCGGCTCGGCGGTGCTGGTCGAGGAATGGCGCGGAGAGGCCGGCGCGATCCTGATGAGCTTCTACGCCGGCATGGAAGGCGGCCACGCGCTGGCCAGCCTGTTGTTCGGCGAGGTCAGTCCCTCGGGCAAGCTGCCCTTCACCGTAGCGCGTGACGCCGCCGACTATCCGTTCTTCGATCGCGATGCCGAAGCGATCGAATATGACCGCTGGCACGGCTACACCAAGTTCGACCGCGACCAGACCGAGCCGCGCTACGCCTTTGGCCATGGCTTGTCCTATGCCCGCTTCACCTATCGCGGGCTGAAGGCGCGGGTGCAGGACGGAGCGATCCTGGTCTCTGTCGCGGTGCGCAACACCGGCACCGTGGCGGCCGAGGAAGTCGTGCAATGCTATGTCGGCGCGCCGGGCGTCGAGGCCGAACAGCCGGTCAAGCTGCTCCGCGCCTTCGATCGTGTCGCGCTGGCACCGGGCGAGACGAAGATCGTCCAGATGGTCGTGGCGCTGGACAGCCTGCGCTGGCGCGATCCGGCGACCCATGGCTGGCGACTGGAGGGTGGCGACTATCGCGTGCTGGTCGGCGGTGCCTCAGACGCGCTGATCGAGACGCGCGTCAGGCTCTGATCTCCTCCAGCCATCGGTCGACGATGCGGGCGGTGGCGATGCTGTCCGCCGCGTCGAGGCCGGGATGGGCGAATTCGGTCGCGCCGGAAAGGATCGCGCGGTTCGCCGCTTCGAACTGGAAGCTGTAGAGGTGGCGCGGTTCCTCGACCGCGATCTCCTCGTGCGTGCCGTCGGGGCGGATCAGGCGCATGATGTTGGTGCCGCCGGTCTTGCCGCCGGCGAACCAGAACTGGTCGACCTCGATCCGGCCGGTGGTGCCCATCACGTGCAGCACATTGTCCTGCCGCACGGTGACCGAGCAGGAGAGATCGGCGGTGATCCCGCCGGGGAAGCGGAGCAGCGCCGAGGTCCATTCCTCGACGCCGCTCGGCCCGAAATGGGCGACCGCTTTGACCGCGCAGGGCATCGGGATCACGCCGCCGGTGCGGGCGCCGGCGATCAGCCCGGCCATCGAGGCCGGATAGCCGGCCAGGTCGAGGATCGCGCCGCCGCCCAGCTCGGGCTGGAACAGCCGGTGGCCGGTGCGTGCCGCCTCGGGCACCGCGAAGCCGAAGCTCGACCGGATCATCCGCACCGCGCCGATTGCGTCGGCACGCACCAGCTCGGCGATGCGCGCGGCGAGCGGGTGGAAGCGGTACATGAACGCCTCGCCCAGGAAGGTGCCCGCGGCGCGCGCGGCGGCGAACATCGCCTCGGTCTCGGCGGCGCAGACGCCCATCGGCTTCTCGCACAGCACATGCTTGCCGGCCCGGGCCGCCGCGATCGCCCAATGCGCGTGGTGGGTGTGCGGGGTGGCGATGTAGATCGCGTCGACCTCGGGATCGGCGATCAGCGCCTCATAGCCGGTGACCACGCGGATGCCGGGGAAATGCTCGGCGAGATCGGGCCGGTTCGGGTTGCGGGTGCCTAGCGCGGCAATCGTCCCGGTCGCGGAGCCGGCGGCACCGGCGAGGAAGTCGCGGGCGATGGCGCCGGGGCCGAGTATGCCCCAGCGGACGGGTGCGGTGCTCATGCCCGGGCCTCCTGGTGCGCCTTCAATGCGGCGAGCGCCTCGACAACGTAGCGATGGTCCTCTTCCTGGACGAGGCCGCTGACCGCGACTGCGCCGACCACCCCGGTGCCGGCGATCCGGATCGGCACCGCGCCGCCGGCGGCGACATGGGTGCGCAGGTCGAGGCCGAAGCGCTCGAACGCGCCTGGCGGGGCGGCGTCGAACTTGAGGCGTATCGCGTAGCTGGCGCGCTCGAAGCGCATGACGAGGGCAATCTTGCGGTCGATCCAGCCGAGATTGTCCCGGGTGGCGCCTGGCAGGAGCGCGCTGAACAGTCGCGTGTCGGCGCGACGTATCTCGATCGCGATCGGCGCATTTGCCGTCGCGCCACGGGCACGCAGATGGCAGCCGAGCCACCAGGCGTCCTCGGCATCGAAATGGGCGAGCGCCAGCGCCTGCTCCTCGCGGTCGATCTCTTCCGGCTGCATCCGCTCGCTCCCCCGATCTTGGTTGAATTTAGCGCTAAATCATCTAGGCATGAGCCTGTCAAACGGCCAGGAGCCATGTGCACGATGATTACAACGAATGCACCGCCCGGCGCCAATCCCGCCCATGGCCCGTTCCGCCCGCTGCTGCCCGGCCAGGTCGCGCAGGTCCGCATCGTCAGCCGCGACGGCAGCGAGGATCGGCTCGTGCTGCAGGCCGACCGGCTGCTCGAGGCGCCGAACTGGACGCCCGACGGCAGCGCGCTGATCGTCAATGGCGGCGGCCATCTGTTCCGCTTGCCGCTCGATGGCGCGCCGGTGCTTGCGCCGATCCCGATCGCGGGGATCGACGATGCGAACAACGATCATCTGCTCTCGCCCGATGGCCGGACGCTCTACATCACCGCCGCGCGCAAGGTGCATGCGGTGCCGGTCGCGGGCGGCACGCCGCGCCGGGTGAGCCCGGAGGATGGGCTCGCTTATTATCTCCACGGCATCTCGCCCGATGGCAGCGAACTTGCCTGCGCGACGATCCGGCCGGGCGAGCCGCTGCGCTGGGGCATCGCGATCGTGCCCGAGGCGGGCGGCCCGGCGCGGCAGCTGTTCGAGGGGCTTGCGCCGGTCGACGGGCCCGAATGGACGCCGGATGGCGGCTGGATCTGGTTCAACGGCGAGCTGGAAGCGCGCGTACCCGGCGACGCCAGCCTGTTCCGCATGCGGCCCGACGGCAGCGGGATCGAACGGATGCGCGCGGGCAGCCGCGTCGACTGGTTCCCGCATCCCGATCCCACCGGCGAGATCATCGCCTATCTCAGCTATCCCGAGGGCACGACCGGGCACCCGCCCAACCTGCCCGTCGAGCTGCGGACGATGCCGATCGGTGGCGGGGAGCCGCGGGCGATCGCGAGCTTCTTCGGCGGGCAGGGATCGATCAACGTCAACAACTGGTCGCCCGACGGGCGCCATCTCGCCTATGTCGCCTATCCGATAGGCTAGGCGATTCCGCTGGCATCGAGCAGGCCGAGCAGGCGGATCGCGGTCCCGATCTGGCCATCGTCGCCGGCGCCTTCGGTGAGGCGGGCATGGAGCGCCTTCCACGCAGCGCGCAGACCGCCCTCGTAGCGGGGCAGCGCGGTGCGGGTGCCGCCGGCATCGAGCAGGCGGACCTCGGCGGGCGTGGAAATGGCGGTGCCGTCGATGGCGATCTCGCGGCGGAGCGTGCGCGAGACGGTTTCCAGCGCGAAGCGGATGCGGAAGCTGCGCCGGGCGCTGACCCGGGCGCCGTTCCAGCTGTCGGCGCTCTTGACCGCCAGGACGATCTCGTGCGGCGTGTCGGCGAGGACGCGCAGGCCGTTTGCTTGGCAGCCGAGCGTGTCGAGCAGCATCAGCAGCTCGAACAGAGCGGCGCGCAGCGGCCCGCTGGTCTCGGCGGCGGCATCGACGATCAGCGGGACGTCTTCGTTGAGGGCACGCGAGACGGCGATCGTAGCGTCGGGCAATGCCGGTGCGGCGATGAGCGCGAGGCCGATCGTCGCGCCGGTGTCCGCCAGCGCGCGCAGGGCTCCGGCGGAGGCGAGGCCCGGATCGGCGATCATCACCGCGCCCTTGCCGATGCCCGCGAGCGCATCGCCGGAGGCGATGTGGACGTCGCTACCGGCCTCGTCGATGGCGAAGCGGTTGGGCAGGCTGGCCAGCACCGGCCGCTGCCCCTGTGCGGGCTTTACGTGCAGCCGGGTCATTCGACGATCTCCATCACCCGGGCGGCGGCATCGGCAAGATCGAGCGCGAAAGCGAGATCCTCGACCGCGACGTCGAACGGCGTGTCGAGCGGCACGCCGCGCGTCACCACGTCGTGCAGGTGCCGCCACTGCGCGGCATAGCCATTGTCGGCATGGCTGAAACCGCGGCTGCCGCGCGCATCGCTCAGCGTCGCGCGGCCCGAGCCGGCGGAAATGTAGGACGGACCGAAATCGACATTGAGCCGGCGCTCGGCGTTCGCGGCTTCGAAGCTCCAGGAGGGCGGCCATTGGCCCGGCATCACCGCGAGCAACTCGGCAATCTGGTCGCCGCGGCGCATCAGCACCGAATAGCCGAAGGGCGGATGACGCCGTGCCTCCACGACTTCGCCGAGCTCCGGATAGAAGCGGCGGAGCAGCGGGACATGGTGGATGGCGAGGCCGAGGATCGTCTGGCGGAGGCGCTCGCGCTGGAATTCGGGCGGCTGCTCGGCGGGGGGCGCCGCCGGCGGCGGCGGGGAGGGGAAGGCCTCCTCGGTCGCGGCGTTCACGAACTGGGCGTTGGGCGGCACGAAGATTGCCGAGCGGATGCGGGTCGCAGGAGCGCCCTCTGCCTCCCAGGCAGCGAGGCCGGCGCGGAAGCCGGGATCGTACCAGTGCATCGTGCCGACCAGCACGGTCATGCCGCTCTCGGCGACGATGCGGCCGACTTCCTCTGCCTGCGCGCGGCTGACCGCGAGCGGCTTCTCGACGAGCGCGGCGCGCTTGCCGGCGCGGGCGGCGGCGATCAGCTGCTCGGCATGGAAGACGTGCGGGCTGCAGATCGCGACCGCGTCGATCGACGGATCCTCGATCACCGCGGCGGCATCGGTGACACCCTCGGCGCCGCAGCGCGCGGCGACGATGTCCGCCACTTGCGGATTGACGTCCATCACTTTCCCGACCCGCCACAGCTCGGGCATCTGCGCGAGCGTCGGCAGATGGATCGCCTGGGTCACCGGGCCGGCGCCGAGGATGCCGATGGTCAGCGGCGTGCTCATGCGAGCGCGGTCCAGCCGGCGCGCTCGGCGCTGGCTCGAACAGCGGTCTCGACGAAGCGCATCGTGCGTACCCCGTCGTCGATGCCGGGCAATGTCGAGCCGATCAGCGTGGTGTCACCATCGATCGCCCTGGCGAAGTCACGATACTGGACCGCGAAGCCGGCGAGGATTGATCCGCCGAAGCCGGGCGGCAGCGGCTCGCGGACGAGCAGGCCCGGCGACATTGGGCTCAGCAGCGAGACGGCGCCGTCAGCCGCGACGAGCCGCAGCGTCTCGGGTGCCTCGGCTTGCCAGTGCAGTGCGCCCTTCTCCCCGAAGACCTGGAGGGTGAAGCCGAGGCGTTCGCCGACGGCAACCTGTGACGAGGCCAGCACGCCCGAGGCGCCGCCGGCGAAGTGCATCAGGATGTTTGCGTCATCGTCGAGCGCGCGGCCGGGGACATGCGTGCGCACATCGGCGACGATCTCGCTGACCGTGTCGCCGGTCACATATTCGGCAAGGTGAAAGGCATGGGTGCCGATATCGGAGATGCAGCCGCCCACGCCAGAGCGTGCCGGGTCCATCCGCCAGGCGGCGCGGGGATTGCCGGCCTGTTCGAGTGCATTGGCGAGCCAGCCCTGGTTAAAGCTGACGACCACCTTGCGCACCGCACCGATCATGCCAGTGGCGATGCGGGCGCGGGCCTCGCGGATGATCGGGAAGCCCGAATAGGTGAAGGTGAGCGCGTAGAGGCTGGTGCCGCCGGCCAGCGCGTCGCGGAGCTGCTCGGCCTCGGCGAGCGTCGCGGTGGCGGGCTTGTCCGACATCACGTGCAGCCCGGCTTCGATCGCGGCGAGCGCGGCGGGCAGATGGAGATGGTTGGGGGTGGCGATCGCGAGTGCCTGGATGCCGTCGGGACGGGCGCGTTCGGCGGCGATCATTGTGGCGTGATCGGCATAGCAGCGATCGGGGGCGACACCGTAGCTCGCTCCCGCGGCGCGCGCGCGCTCGGGATCGCTGGAGAACGCCCCGGCGACCAGCTCGAACCGGCCGCTGAGATGCGCGCCCAGATGGTGCATCGGGCCGATGAAGGAGCCGATGCCGCCGCCTGTCATGCCCAGCCTGATCCTTGCCATCACGCGACCCTCCAATTTCCGATTATGATTTAGTTTAGCGCTAAACTTAAACGAGAAGCGGTGTCAAGCGTGGAGGGCCTGGCTTGCTGTGGTATGCATTCCGGCAATAGAGTCGCGGGACGAACCGGGAATCAGGATCTGAGCAGGATGGCGCGGCGGCGCGGCAGTTCGGGAGTGACGATCCAGGCGGTGGCAGAGCATGCCGGCACCTCGACGATGACAGTGTCGAACTTCCTCAACGGCACCGGCAAGATGGGCGAGGCGACCCGGGCGCGGGTGCGCGAGGCGATCGAGACGCTGGGCTACAAGCCCAATGCGGCGGCGCGGGCGCTGGCCAGTTCGGGTGCCGCGCGGATCGGGCTGGTCTATATCAATCCGCAGAACGCGTTCCTCAGCGCGATGCTGGTCGGCACCCTGCAGGCGGCAGCGACGCGCGGCGCGCAGCTGATGGTCGAGCATAGCGGCGAGCCGGACTATGACAGGCTGGCGGAATCGCTGCGCGGACTGGTGCGCAGCGGCGCCAATGCGCTGCTGCTGCCGCCGCCCTATTCGGAGCTGATCGCGGGCAGCCCGATCGTCGAGGAACTGGGCGTGCCGATCGCGGTGGTGGGGGCGGGGCAGGCGATACCGGGCATCGTGACGGTGCGCGTCGATGATCACGCCGCGGCCGGGGCGATGACCGACCTGCTGATCAGCCTGGGGCATCGCCGGATCGGGTTCATCGGTGGCCCGGAAGGCCATGGCGCTACCGGAGCGCGGCGCGAGGGATATCGCCATTCGCTGCGAGCGCATCGGCTGCCAGACGCGCCCGAGTTGATCGATGCGGGCGACTTCTCCTTCGACTCGGGCCTTCTGGCAGCCAGGCGGCTGCTCGATCTCCCCGAGCCACCCAGCGCGATCTTTGCCGCGAACGACGACATGGCCGCGGCGGTACTCTCGGTCGCGCACCGCAAGGGGATTGCCATTCCCGACGCGCTCGCCGTTGCCGGGTTCGACGATACGCCGATCGCAGTGAAGACCTGGCCGTCGCTCACCACCATCCGGCAACCGATCGCCGAGATGGCGGAGCGGGCGACGCTGGCCCTGATCGCGCGGCTCGCTGAGAGCGAATCGGAAGCGGGGGCAGAGGATATGCACGTCGATTTCAAGCTGATCGAACGGGCATCGACGGGGATCGGCCGGTTCCGGCGATAAGGCTGGCTCCCTGCGCTTTGCCGGGGGATGCGACCAAAATGGCACAATTCCGCAGCAGAATTGTCGATCCGCATTAGGCAATGCATTCCACTATTGACAATGCATCTGGAAAGTTTCAGCAGGAGATAGATTTAGCGCTAAGGCAAGCAATGCCAACGCGACTGAACGGGAGCCGGGTCGCGTGGGTCGTGCCGCTCCAACGGAGAACAAGGGCGGGCTGCCATGCGGCCGTCGATGTGGGAGGAAACTGATGAGCGTCTCGATCATGAAGCTTAAGTGCGGCATCAGCGCTACTGCGCTGCTTGCGGTGGCCATGGCTCTGCCGGGCGCCGCCTTTGCACAGAGCGCCGACGCTGCCGCCACGCCGACTACGGCCGGGCAGGAGGCGCCGGCTCCGGCGGCCGAGCCAACTTCCGAAGGCGAGATCATCGTCACTGCGCAGAAGCGTTCCGAGCGTCTCGTCGAAGTGCCGCTCGCGGTCACCGCGGTGAGCGCCAACACGCTGGCGAGCGCGCAGATCAACGACACCTCCAGCCTCACCCGCGCGGTGCCGTCGCTCCAGTATCAGCAGGGCAACAACCCCGGCAACAGCGGCTTCCGTATCCGCGGCGTAGGCACCCAGCTGTTCAGCCTGGGCGTCGAATCCGCCGTTGCCGTGGTGGTCGACGGCGTGGTCGCGCCGCGCCAGGCCCAGGGCTTCAGCGACCTCGCCGATCTGGAGCGCGTCGAAGTGCTGCGCGGCCCGCAGGGCACGCTTTTCGGCAAGAACGCGACCGCCGGCGTGATCAACATCGTCACCGCGCGCCCGTCCAAGACCTTTGGCGGCAATGTCGAGGCGACAATCGCCGAGCATAACGAATATCGCGTCAAGGGATCGCTCACGGGCCCGATCAGCGACACGCTGAGCGCCCGGGTCAGCGGCTTCTACAACCATGTCGGCGGCTACATCTACAATGTCGCCAAGGACAAGATGGTCAACGGCAATGAGAGCTGGGGCGTTCGTGGCAAGCTCGAATGGGATGCCGCCTCGAACCTCACCTTCCTGCTGACCGGCGACTATCGCGAGAACAATGCTGATTGCTGCTCACGCGTGCCGGTCTCGATCGTCACTCCGGCGATGCAGACGCTGCTCGGGCCGCAGGTGGTCGCCAGTCCCAAGAACCGCACCATCTCCAACGATGATCTGAGCTACTATCGCACCAAGTCGTCGGTGGTGTCGCTGCAGGGCGACTGGGATCTCGGGCCGGCCACGCTGACCTCGATCACCGCCTGGCAATATTATCGCCAGAATGACCAGTTCGAGCCCGACCAGATCGCATCCGACCCGGTCCGCTATGTCGGCGCTTTCCCCTATTCGCAGTGGAACAGCAACTCCTCGCACCTGGGGTACAACAACTATTCGCAGGAAATCCGCCTCGCCTCGAACGGCAAGAGCGACTTCACCTATGTCGTCGGCGGGTTCTACAATCACCTCGACCTCGAGCGGAACCTGAACCGTCGCCGCCAGCGCTGCGCCGCCGGCACGCTGGGCCAGGCCTGCACGGTGACGAGCGCGGACTCCTCGGGCTTCGAGGGCAATTTCAAGAGCGACAACTACGCGCTGTTCGGCCAGATCGACTGGCGCGTGGTGGGCGGGCTGCACGTCATCGCCGGCCTGCGCGGCCAGTATGAGAAGCAGACGGTTACCGGCCGCGTCTATGGTCCGCTGGTCACCGGCGATGCGCTGTTCCCGGGCATCACGCTGAACAGCGGCACCCGCTCGCGCGACGACAGCGCGATCACCGGCAAGGCCGGCCTGCGCTACGAGTTCAACCGCAACCTGCAGGTCTATGGCAGCTACACGCGCGGCTATAAGGCGTTCGCGCTCGACATCGACGCGAGCACCAACTTCGCCACGCAGAACGGCATCGCGCCCGAGCATGTCGATGCGTACGAGCTGGGTGCCAAGTGGATCGCGCCGGGCGGCAAGTTCGACGTCAGCGCCGCGCTGTTCCGCTCGGACTTCACCAACCTGCAGGTGCAGGCGCTGGTGACCGATCCGGCGGCGGGCACCTTCATCACCGTGCTCGGCAATGCCGGCAAGTCGCGCTCGCAGGGCTTCGAGGTCGAGGCGAATTTCCGTCCCACGGACGGGCTGTCGATCGCGGCGAACTTCACACTGGTCGATGCGACGATCGACGTACCGGGGCAGAGCTGCCCGCTCCAGACGGCATCGACGGGCACCTTCTCGTCGAACTTCCCGGTCAACCAATGCTATGTCCGCAGCACCACGGTGAACGGCGTAACCACCCTGTCGGGCGCGATCATCGACGTGGTCGGCGGCAATCTGCCTGCCACCCCGCGTTATCGTGTCGGCGTCTCGCCGCGCTACGAGCATGACTTCGGCCCGGTCGCCGGCTTTGCCCAGATCAGCCTGAACTATCAGAGCAAGACCGGCTTCGCGCTGAACCAGGATCCGCTGCTCACCCAGAAGGGCTATGCGATCGTCGATGCGAGCGTGGGCGTGCACACCAGCGACAACAAATATGGGGTGACGGTCTTCGTCCGTAACCTGTTCGACCAGACCTACTACACCCAGCTCAACCACGGTACGCTGCTGGCCAATGGCGCGAACCCCTATGACCTCTGGGCCAATGTCAGCAAGGACGCGGATCGTTACTTCGGCGCCACCTTCAGCGCTCGCTTCTAGAAGTCCCTCCTGCAGGGCGGATCGATCCCCGGTCCGCCCTCCCTTTTGTTTTCGCACAGCGTGACTGAGGACTGGCCGATGCTTCCTTTCGCCCTCCTCCTGCTTTCCGCCCAAGCGGTGCCGGTGCCCCCGCCCGAACGCCCACGCGTGATCGTGCTCAGCGATATCGGCAACGAGCCCGATGACTCGGAATCGCTGGTCCGCTTCCTGCTCTATTCGGATTGCTTCGACGTCGAGGGGCTGGTCGCGAGCACCTCGGTCTGGCAGCGCGACAAGGCCCAGCCGCAGCTGATGCGCGTGCGGATCGACGCGTATGAAAAGGTGCGGCCGAAACTGCTGCGCCACTCGCCGACCTATCCCACCGCCGATGCCCTGCGCGCGGTGCTGCGCTCGGGCCAGCCGAGCTATGGCATGGCCGGTGTCGGCAAGGGCAAGGATAGCGAAGCCTCGAAGCTGATCGTGCGGGCGGTGGACCGTGCCGACAAGCGCCCGGTCTGGGTGCTGCTCTGGGGCGGGGCGGTCGATCTGGCGCAGGCGCTCTGGCATGTCCGCGCCACCCGCAGCCCGGCGCAGGTGCAGGCGTTCCTGACCAAGCTGCGCGTCTACTCGATCTCCGATCAGGACGATGCCGGGCCCTGGGCGCGACGGAATTTCCCGTCCTTGTTCTGGATCGCCAGCATCCATGGCTGGGGCCAGTACAACATGGCGACCTGGGCCGGCATCTCGGGCGACCGGCGCAATGCCGAGCAATGGCCCGATCGCGAGACGGTCGGCGATGCCTGGCTTGAGGCGAATATTCGCCGCGGGCCGCTCGGCGCGCTCTATCCGCTGCCCGAATTCATCATGGAAGGGGATACGCCCTCCTTCCTCTATCTGATCCCCAACGGGTTGAACGACCCCGAACGCCCGGACTTTGGCGGCTGGGGCGGCCGCTACATGCATGCGGCGCCGAGCGGCGGGCTGTTCGCGGACGTGAAGGACAGCTTCGCGCGCGACGGGCGGACCTGGTCGGGCAACCAGGCCTCGGTCTATCGCTGGCGCGCCGCCTTCCAGAACGACTTTGCCGCGCGGATGGCGTGGAGCGTCGACGGCAGGGCCAATCACGCGCCGGTCGTGGTGGCGCAGGGTGTCGCCGGGCTCGCGCCGGTGCGGATCAGGGCGAAGGCGGGCGAAACGGTGACGCTTGATGCTGCCGGTACCCGCGATCCCGATGGCGACGCGCTCGACTATCGCTGGTGGCAGTATCGCGAGGTCGGCGGCATTCCAGGACAGTCGGCAGTGGAGATCGCCGATGCCGGGGCGCCGCGCGCCAGTTTTGTCGCGCCTTCGGTCAAGGCGCAGACCGCGCTGCACCTGATCCTTGAGGTGCGTGACCGGGGCGCCCCGCCGATCACTCGCTATCGCCGCGTCATCGTGGAGGTTTCGCCGCAATGAACCCGTCCCGTCGCCAGTTGATCGGCGCCTTGCTCGCGACCAGCGCGCTCGCCGCCGGCACGCCGGGCCGGGCCAGCAAGCGCAAGCCGCCGAACATCGTGCTGATCGTGCTCGACGATACGGGCTATTCCGATTTCGGCTGCTTCGGATCGGAGATCAAAACCCCGAACATCGATGCGCTCGCCGCCGACGGCCAGCGCTTCAACCATTTCGAGAGCAAGGCGATCTGCACCGCGACGCGGGCGGCGCTGCTGACCGGGCGCAACAACCATAGCCTCGGCCTGGCGGACCTGCCCTCGGGCAAGTTCCAGCCGCCGGGCACCGGCAAGGACGCCGGCGACCTCGCCCCCAATGTCCAGCTGCTGCCCGAAGCGCTGCGCGCGCGCGGCTATGCGACACTGGCGATCGGCAAATGGCATCTCGCCACCGAATTCCAGGACGGCGGCCCGGGCAACAACGCCTCCTGGCCGCGCCAGCGCGGGTTCGACTATTATTACGGCTTCGTCAGCGGCTGGGCCGACCAGCTTCGCCCCGATCTGGTCGAGAACAACGCGAAGATCGGCAAGCCGAGCGCACCGGATTATCACTTCTCCGTCGACATCACCGACCGCGCGATCGCGAAGCTGGCCGAGAGCAAGGCAGCGGCGCCCGACAAGCCGCGCTTCCTCTATCTGGCCTATGGCGCCACCCATGCGCCGATCCAGGTGCCCAAGCCCTATATCGACGCCTATGCCGGCCAGTATGAAAAGGGCTGGGACGCGATCCGCGCCGATCGCTTCGCCCGGCAAAAGGCAATGGCGATCGTGCCGCCGGGCACCGTGCTGCCGCCGCCCAATGCCGGCGACGATGCCTGGGCGCCGCTCGATCCCGTGAAGAAGCGGGTCTATGCGCGGTTCATGGAAGCCTATGCCGGCTTCCTGACGCACACCGATGAGCAGATCGGCCGGCTGATCGCGGCGCTCAAAGCGAGCGGCGACTATGAGAATACCCTGTTCGTGCTGCTCTCCGACAATGGTGCCAGCGCCGAGCATGGCCAGACCGGCTCGATCGGCCAGCTTTATCCGCCGGTCCATCTCGATGCCGCCGAGCTCGCAACGCATATGCAGGATATCGGCACCGCGCAGATCGGCATGCAGCGGCCCTGGGGCATGGCGAGCAACACGCCGTTCCGCCGCTACAAGTCCTGGCCCAATGCCGGCGGGGTGCGCACGCCGCTGATCGTCGCCTGGCCCGGCTACCTGCCGAACAAGGGCGCGATCCGCCGCCAGCGTATCGATGCCGTCGACATCGCTCCGACTTTGGTCGAACTCGCCGGCGCGCGCTTCGATGCGGTGGTGGACGGCAAGGCGATGATCCCGGTCGCCGGCGCCTCGTTCCGCACAGCCTTGTTCTCCGCGAGTGCACCCGATCCGCGACCGGTCCAGTTTTTCGAGCTGCGCGGCAATCGGGCGGTGCGCGCGGGCAAGTGGCGCGCGGTGGCGATCCACAAGCTCGGCACGCCGTTCGAGCAGGATCACTGGGCGCTGTTCGATACCGACGCTGATTTTGCCGAAGCAGAAGACCTCTCGGGTCGCAATCCGAACAAGGTCTCGGAGCTCAAGGCGATATGGCAGCGGGAGGCGCGCCGATACGGCGCCCTCCCGCTGTCCGAGGGGCCGGACTATGTCCGCAAGCTCGACCGGTATCGCGACGCGTTCCTGGGGGATTGAGAGACATGGGCCGCCTACGCCGCATCATCCTGTCGGGCTGCGCCGCCATGGCGAGCGTGGCGCTGGCGGCGCCTGCCGTCTCGGGACCGACCGGCGCGTCACCAGTGCAGGCGCAGGAAACGCAGCAGCCCAACATCATCTTCGTGCTGGTCGATGATCTGCGCTTCGACATGATGGGCTTTCTCAATCCGGGCCTGAAGACACCGAACATCGATTTCCTTGCGAAGAACGGCACCTATTTCCCCAATGCCGTGGTCACCTCCTCGCTGTGCAGCCCGAGCCGGGCGACGATCCTCACCGGCCAGACCGCGCGCAACCACGGCGTGGTCGACAACAACAACAGCTCGGAAGACGGGCTGATCTTCTTCCCCTCCTATCTGCAAAAGGCCGGCTACCAGACCGCGTTCTTCGGCAAATGGCATATGGGCTTCGACACCGATGCTCCGCGCCCGGGCTTCGACAAATGGGTGAGCTTCAAGGGGCAGGGGACCTATTTCCCGACCGAGCGGCTGAGCCCGGCGCAGCTTGCCGCAGGCGAGCGCCAGATGCTCAATGTCGACGGCCGCGAAGTGAAGCGCACCGGCTATATCACCGACGAGCTGACCGATTACACGATGGACTGGCTGGAGAAGGGCCGGGACAAGTCCAGGCCCTTCTTCGTCTATCTCAGCCACAAGGCGGTGCATTCCGATGCGATGCCGCCCGATCGCTACAAGAACCAGTACAGCGATCTCGACATCAAGCTGCCCGACACGATGGCGAACACGCCGGAGAATAATGCCGGCAAGCCGCTCTGGGTGCAGAACCAGCGCAACAGCTGGCACGGCGCCGACAATCCCTATACCGGCAAGCCCGATCTCAAGGAGCGGGTGCGCGACATCTACCGCACGCTCTCGCCGGTGGACGACAGCCTCGGGCGGATCCTCGGCTATCTGAAGAAGAACAAGCTCGAGAAGAACACGATGATCGTGTTCTATTCGGACAATGGCTTCCTGATCGGCGACCATGGCCTGATCGACAAGCGCAACGCCTATGAGCCGTCGGTGCGCGTGCCGATGGTGGTCTATGCACCGGGGATGGGCGTGGCGAAGGGAGCGACCAACCCCGCTTTGGTGCGCAATCTCGACCTGGCGCCGACCTTCCTCGACGCCGCGCATCTCGCGAAGCCGACGCAGATGGAGGGATCGAGCTTTCTCGGCCTCGCCGAGGGCAAGGTGAAGCTGGCCGACTGGAACCCCGGCGACTTCATCTACGAATATTATTGGGAATGGACCTTCCCCCAGACGCCGACGACCTTCGCGATCGAGCGCAACCGGGTGAAGTACATCCAGTATCACGGCGTATGGGACACCGAGGAGCTGTACGACCTCGGCAAGGATCCCGACGAGCGCCACAATCTGATCGACGATCCGGCCTATTTCGATGCCAGGGTCACGCTGCGCAAGGCGCTGTTCGCCCAGCTGGCGAACAACAAGGGCCAGCATGCCGTGCCCTATACCGAGAAGACCAGCCCCGGCGTGGTCTACCGTGTCGACACCGGCACCCATGCGGCGGACTTCCCGGCCGGCTGGTACAAGCCCGCCGACCTGCCGACCAAGATGAACGATATCTTCCCCGACAGCCCCGCCAAGACCAAGGCGACGGAAGCGGGCAAGCCCTATTTCCCCCAGAAGCCGGAATGACCATGACCGCAGCCACCGCCGCCGACACCACGCCCTGGCCGGCCAGGACCACTGCCTGGTATGTCGCGATCCTGCTGATGCTGGCGAACACGCTGGCGTTCGTCGATCGCCAAGCGATGGCGCTGCTGGTGCAGCCGATCAAGGCGGACCTGCAGATCAACGATACTGCGATCAGCCTGCTCTACGGCCTCAGCTTCACGCTCTTCTATGTCGCGGTGGGCATCCCGATCGCGCGGATCGCCGATCGCTCGAACCGGCGCAACATCATCGCCGGCGCGATCTTCGTGTGGAGCGTGGCGACCAGCCTGTGCGGCCTCGCGCGCTCCTTTGCGGGGCTGTTCGCGGCGCGCGTCATGGTCGGGGCGGGGGAGGGCGGGCTGACGCCGGCGGCCTATTCGCTGCTCTCCGACTATTTCCCCAAGGAGAAGCTGCCCACGGCGATGGGCGTCTATCAGATCGGCCTGTATCTTGGCGGCGCCTCGGCGTTGATCATCGGCGGCATGATCTCCACCGTGATCCCGCCGTCCTCGACCGTGATCGTGCCGCTGCTCGGCGCGCTCAAGGGCTGGCAGATCGTGTTCCTGCTGCTCGGCCTGCCGGGTCTGGTGCTGACCGGCCTGATGCTGACCGTCCGCGAGCCGCTGCGCCGCGGCGTGCCCGCCGCGCAGGAGAGCGTGCCGCTGTCGGAGCTGTTCGCGCATATCGGCCAGCGGAGCGGCGCCTATATCGGCATCACCCTGGGCTTCGCGCTGATGATCTTCATCGGCAACGGCACTTCGGTGTGGATCCCGGCCTTCCTCCAGCGGACCTTCGGCTGGACCACCGCGCAGGTCGGCAGCCATTACGGGCCGATCGTGTTCCTCTGCGGCACCAGCGGCGCGCTGGTCGGCGGGATCATCGCCTCGAAGCTGCGCGCGGCGGGGCGTTCGGGCGCGAGCCTCAAGGCCTCGCTGTTCGGTTTCGTTGCGCTGGTGCCGATCACCATCGCCTTCCCGCTGATGCCGACCGCCACCGGCGCGCTCGTGCTGATCGGCCTCATGAACTTCTTCGCCGGCTTCAACTTCGGCGGCGGCCTCGCCACCCTGCTCGAGATGACGCCCAACCGGATGCGCGCTTTGGTCTCGGCCTTCTATATGCTGACGATCAATCTGATCGGCGCGGCGCTTGGCCCGACGGCGATTGCGCTTTGCACCGATTACTGGTTCGCCGATCCGCAGAAGCTGCCGGAGGCGATCGCGCTGGTCGCCGGTATCGCTTCGCCGCTTTCCGTGCTTGCTCTATGGCTTGGCATGCGTAGCTATCACCAGCAGACAGCAAGGGCGCCTGTACTGGCGTAACGGTAGAAAAGGGGGCGCATGGCAAGGGCACGACGCAAGGGAACGGGCGTCACCATCCAGACGGTGGCCGAGCGCGCGGGCGTTTCGGCGATGACGGTATCCTATGTCGTCAACGGCACCGGCCGGGTGAGCGCCGCAACGCGCGAGAGCGTGCTCGCCGCCGTGCGCGAGCTTGGCTATCAGCCCAATACCGCCGCACGCTCGCTGGCCAGCGCCGCCACCTGCCGGATCGGCATCGTCTATCAGAATTCGCAGAATGCGTTCCTGAGCGCGATGCTCGTCGGTGCGCTCAACGCGACGTCGCGGCTCGGCGCCGAGCTGATGATCGGCAAGGTCGAGGGGCCGGTGATGGCCGATACCGAGCGGGCGATGCGCCTGCTGGTGCGCGGCGGCGCCAATGCGATCCTGCTGGCGCCGCCCTATGGCGAGCTGGTCAGCGGCTCCGGGCTGATCGCCGAGCTGGGCGTGCCGGTTGCCGCGGTCGCGCATGGCGGCGAGCTGCCCGACATGGCGACGATCGGCGTCGACGACCGTGCCGCCACAAGGGCGATGGCCGAGCGGCTGATCGCGCGCGGGCATCACCGCATCGGCTTCGTCTCCGGGCCGCCCAGCCATGATTCCAGCCCGTTGCGGCTGGCCGGCTTCCGGGATGCGCTGGTCGCGGCGGGGCTGCCCTGGGACGAAGCGCTGGTCCAGCCGGGGCGCTTCACCTTCGAATCCGGACTTGAGGCAGGGGAGGCGCTGCTCGCTCTGCCCAATCCGCCGACCGCGATCTTCGCCTCGAACGACGACATGGCCTCGGGCGTCTCCGCTGTCGCCCATCGCCGCCGCCTCCATATTCCCGAGGACATTGCCGTCGCGGGCTTCGACGATGCGCCGATCGCGGTGAAGATCTGGCCGTCGCTGACCACGGTGCGCCAGCCGGTCGAGCAGATCGGCGAACGTGCCACCGAATTGCTCGTCGCGCGCGTCACCGGCCGCGACGATTTCGGCGGCGCGCAGTCGCTGCGCATGCCGTTCGAAGTGATCGAGCGCGAATCCACCGCTTTCGATCGCTAGATCGCCTGCCTAAGGTGCTGGAATGACGGAAGAGACAGAGGGCGAGACCGAGAAGCGCCGGCGCGGCATTCAATCGGTCGAGATCGGGTTGAGCGTGCTCGAGGCGCTCGCCGCCTTGGGCGAGGCCTCGACGCTGGGCGCGATCGCCCAGGCGAGTGGGTTGTCGGGCCCGCAGACGCATCGCTACCTCGCCAGCCTGACCGCGGCGGGGATGACGCAGCAGGACCGCGCCTCGGGCCGCTACGATCTCGGGCCCGCAGCGCTAAAGCTCGGGCTGAGCGCGCTCGCCCGCACCGATGCCTTCCGCGTCGCCGATACCGCGATCGAGGCATTCGTTCGCGAGACCGGGCGCACGGTGCAGGTCGCGGCGCTGGGGCCGCAGGGACCGACCGTGGTGCGCTGGCACATGGGCCGGCCGGCGGTGATGACCTCGTTCGGTGTCGGTGCGGTGCTGCCGCTGCTCTACTCGGCGACGGGGCACATCTTCCTGAGCTTCGTGCCGGAGGTCGAGATCGATCCGCTGCTCGCCCGCGAGCTGCCCGAGAGCGGGATGAGCAGGGCGGAGGTCGAGGCGATCAAGACGCGCGTTCGTGACGAAGGTCGCGCACATGTCGAAGGCACGATGATTCCCGGCTTGCGCGCCGCGGCCTTCCCGATCTTCGACCTGCAGGGCCGCGCGATCCTGAGCGCGACCGCGCTGGTGCCGGGCGCGTTCAAGGCGGACGACAGCGGCGCAGTGCTCGACAAGCTTGCCGCGGCGTGCCGCGACGTCAGCGAAAAGCTCGGCTGGAGCGGATAAATCGTTTGACATAGGGTAATAGATTGCACGATGGGTAATATGTGCGGCGAGCCCCTCCTCGCCGCACACCCTATTTCGTGAGTATCGGGCATGACTCTCGCCAATGATCAGCGATCCCAGCTTGAAGCGCTGTACGAGGAGATGGCGCCGGCGCATTTGACCCCGCTGTGGGAGTCGCTAGCCGACTTGGTCCGTCCGCAGCCCAGATCGCCGGCGCAGGTGCACCGCTGGTCCTATGCCGAGGCGCGCGACTATCTGCTGCGCGCCGGCGACCTGATCTCCGCCGAGCAGGCCGAGCGCCGCGTGCTGATCCTCGAGAACCCCGGCCTCGAAGGCCAGTCGGCGATCGTGCCGAGCCTCTATGCCGGGCTCCAGCTGATCCTGCCGGGCGAAGTCGCCCCGGCGCACCGCCATGCCCAGTCGGCACTCCGCTTCGTGATGGAAGGCGATGGCGCCTTCACCGCGGTGGACGGCGAGAAGGCGATCATGCGCCCATTCGACCTGGTGCTGACGCCGGGCTGGCAATGGCACGACCATGGCAACCCCACCGACAAGCCGATGATCTGGCTCGACGGGCTCGACATCCCGACCGTCCGCCATTTCGATGCGAGCTTCGCCGAGAAGGGCGAGGACAAGGTCTATCCCGAGACGGTGAAGCCCGGCGATACGCTGGCGCGCTATGGCCACAACATGCGGCCGATGCGCGGCTCGCTCGCTGATCGCCGTCCGTCGCACCAGCCGCTGTTCCACTATCCCTATGCCGAATGGCGCCCGGCGCTCGATGCCATGGCCGCCTCGGCCGAGATCGATCCGCATCTCGGCCACGCATTGGAGTTCCTCAATCCGGCCAATGGCGGCCCGGTGATGGCGACGATCGCCGCGCATGTCCGCCTGCTGCCCGCCGGATTCGAAACGCGCTCGCGGCGCAGCACCGACGGCACTGTTTTCGTCGTGGTCGAAGGCAGCGGCACCGCGGTGATCGAGGGGCAGGAAATCGCGCTCAATCCGCGTGACATCTTCATCGTGCCCTCATGGCACGAGCTTCGCCTGCGGGCAGACAGCACGCTGGTGCTGTTCGGCTATTCGGACAAGGCGGCGCAGGAAAAGCTGAACCTCTACAAGGAGCAGAATTCGTGACGATCCTTTTTGCACCCCTGGATACGGTTCTCGCCGCGACGAGCGACGGAAACCAGTTTCCGGTGCGCCGATTGTTCTGCATCGGCCGCAACTATGCCGCGCATGCCCGCGAGATGGGCCGCGACCCGGACCGTGAGGCCCCGTTCTTCTTCACCAAATGGGCCGAGACGGTGGTGCCGAGCGGCACGACCATCGCCTATCCGAGCGAGACGGCGAACTTCCACTATGAGGCCGAGCTGGTCCTCGCGATCGGCAAGGGCGGGCGCAACATCGCCGCCGCCGACGCGCTGGGCCATGTCTATGGCTATGCCACCGGCCTCGACATGACCCGCCGCGACCTGCAGCTCGAGGCGCGCGAGAAGGGGCGTCCGTGGAGCACCGGCAAGAATGTCGAGCAATCCTCGCCGCTCGGCCTGATCCACCCGGCCGGCGAGACCGGCCCGTTCGACAGCGGCAGCATCAAGCTGACCGTGAACGGTGTGGTGAAGCAGGATGCCGACCTCAACGAGTTGATCTGGGACGTGCCCGAGGTGGTCGCCTATGTCTCGCGCTTCTACCGGCTGGAGCCGGGCGACCTGATCTATACCGGCACCCCGGCGGGCGTCGGCGCAGTGGTCGAGGGCGACGAGGTCGTGGTGTCGATCGCCGGCCTCAGCGACTGCGTGATCAAGGTCGGCGCGCCCGCCCGTGACTGACGCAGTCACGCTGCACGGCTATTTCCGGTCGGGCGCATCCTACCGGGTGCGCATCGCGCTCAACCTGAAAGGCATCGCCTATGCCGATGCCTTTCACCACCTGCGCAAGGGCGAGCAGAACGCACCGGGATATCGCGCGCTGAACCCGCAAGGGCTGCTGCCGACGCTGGAGATCGACGGCGCGGTGCTGACCCAGAGCCTGGCGATCTGCGAATATCTGGACGAGGTGCATCCCGAGCCGGCGCTGCTCCCCGCCGAGCCGGTGGCGCGTGCCAAGGTCCGCGCCTTTGCCCAGATCATCGCTTGCGACACCCATCCGGTGCAGAACCTCAAGGTGCTGGCCAGGTTGCGGGCGCTGGGGCTCGACGAGGCGCAGGTCAATGGCTGGGCGGCGCGAGTGATCGAGGAGGGGCTCGATGCGTGCGACAAGCTGATCGAGGGCCAGTCAGGCACCTATTGTTTCGGGGACAGCGTGACGCTGGCCGACCTGTTCCTGGTGCCGCAGCTGGTCAATGCGCGGCGCTTCGGCGTCGATGTGGGGCGCTGGCCGAAGCTGCTCGCGATCGAGCGCGCCTGCCTGGCGCTCGATGCCTTTGCCAGGGCGGCGCCGGAGAACCAGCCCGACGCGGAATAGAAGATCGGAAGGGAAGAGGATGACCGGATTTCCGCTGAACCGCCGCGCCCTGATCGGAGCGGCCGGATCGACCTTCCTGGCGAGCCTCGCCGCCCGCGCGCGGGTGCCGGGCGGGTCGCGGCCGAACCTGGTCCTGTTCTTCCCCGACGAGATGCGGGCGGACTCGCTGGCCTGTTACGGCAATCCGGTCACGCGCACTCCGGCGTTCGACCTTCTGGCGAAGCAGGGGACGCGCTTCGCCAATTGTCATGTCCAGACGCCGATCTGCGCGGCCTCGCGCTGCTCGATGCTCACCGGGCTGCCGACCAGCGCCACCGGGCATCGGGGCTTCGGCTATCTGCTCCAGCCCGACGAGCCCAACCTGTTCCGCACGCTGCGCGAGGGCGGCTACGACACTTATTTCTTCGGCAAGAACGATGTGCTCGCGCCCGAGACCTTTGCGCGCAGCCTGACCGACTGGGCCGATCCGCCCGCGCCGGGCGCGGCGGCAGGCGATCATGCGCCGGGCGCGCGGCGCGGCAAGGTGGACGGGCCGACGACGATGCTGTTGCCGGCAACCGGTGACCGGCGCGCGACCAGCGATTACGGCATCCTCAAGAGCGCGATCGAGGTGATCGAGCGGCGTGAGCAGGACCGGCCCTTCTGCCTGTTCCTTCCCGTCTTCCAGCCGCATCCGCCCTATCACGCGCCCGACGGCTTCCAGGACATGTACAAGCCTGGCGACCTGCCGCCGCTGATCCCGCCGGGGACCAAGGGCCGGCCGGCCTATCATGCTGCGATCCGCGAGAAGTACCGTCTGAACGAAGTCGATGATGCGGTGCTGCGTCAGGTCCGCGCGACCTATTATGGCCAGGTTTCCTATACCGACTGGCTGCTCGGCGAGCTGATGGAAGCGCTGGAGCGCACCGGCCGCGACAAGGATACCGCGCTGCTCGTCAGCTCCGATCATGGCGATTATGCCGGCGATTACGGGCTGGTCGAGAAATGGCATGGCGGGCTGGAAACCTGCCTGACGCATGTGCCGATGATCGGGCGCGTCCCCGGCGGCGTCGCCGGCAATGTCGCGATGGGGATGACCGAGCTGTATGACGTGCTGCCGACCTTCCTCGATCTCGCGGGGCTGGCTTCCACCCACACCAATTTCGCCCGCTCGATGATGCCGCAGCTGCGCGGCGGGCAGGGCGATCCGAACCGCGCCGCCTTCACCGAGGCGGGGATGAATATCTACGAGCCCCAGGCATTCGATACGCCCTCGGGCGGGCTCTATGCGCGCAAGTCCGAACTGGCCGCGGAGCAGCCGGTCCTGGTCGGCCGCGCGGCATCGGTCCGCACCCGGCGCTACACCTTCGTCCAGCGGCCGCAGGGGTTGAGCGAGCTCTATGATCGCCAGGCCGATCCGCAGGAGCTCGACAACCTGATCGGCCAGCGCAGCCATGCGAAGGTGCAGGACGCGCTCGAGCGGCGGCTGCTCGACTGGTACATCAACACCACCGGCGTCCCCGCCGACACGCGCAACAGCCGCGACGTGCCCAATTTCACCGCACCGCTCGCCCCCAAGGCGGATGGCGCTGCGGCGACGGCGATACTGGACAGATAGGGATCAGCGCAGCGGCAGGACCATGTCCTGCTGGCGCCCGGTGCCGCGCAGCTCGATGCGGTCGGCGAAGAAGTCGAGCCGGGCATAGGAAGTGCTCTCGGTATCGAGCATCGCCTTCAGGTTCACATAATGGACGCCGGCATGGCGGCCGTAATTGCCGTCGTGATTGTGCCCGTCGAGCCAGAGCTTGGCCGAAGGGTGGCGCTCGACCACGGCCATCACCGCCGCGGCGTTCCACAGATTGTGCGGGTTCTCGGGATAGACCGGGAAGTGGGAGAGCAGGGCGACCTTGAGCCCGCGCTTGTCGGCGCCGGCGAGCTGGGCGTCGATCCAGGCGAGCTGGGTGTCGCCGATGCCGCCGTCCCATAGCGGCTTGTCGGCATAGAGCCGGGCATGGGCTTCCATGCTCGCCTTGTGCTGCGGGCTGCCCTCGGGCCAGCCATAGCTGCTCAGGTCGTTGCCGTCGGTCACCACGAACAGCCAGCCCTTGCGCTCGAAGCTGTAATAGCGCGCCGGCATGCCGAGCTTGGCGGGCAGCTGCGGCTTGTAGGCGTCGGGGATCGAGAATTCGTGATTGCCGAGCGCGAAGTGCCAGGGATGGCGCGAGCGCTTCACGATCGGCAGCATCGCGTCGAAGCTCGCCCAGTCCTTGTCGATGAAGTCGCCGAGATGGACGACGAAATCGAGCTTCTGGCGGTTGAAGTCGGCAACCGCGGCGGCGAGCTTGCCCGGGGCGGTATGATAGAGCCGCTGGCCGTTATCGGCTTCCTCGGCATATTGCGCGTCGGCGATCGCGCCGATGCTGAACTGCGGGCGTTCGGGCGCGGGCCCGCTCGCGGTCAGGCCCAGCAGTGCAAGCGACAACAGCAGGACGCGCATCTCATTCCCCAAAATAGAGTCGCCGGTCGCTTAAGGGCGAAGTGTGTCATCCGCGCTTCACGGACTCGGCCTAGGCGGGTCCCGAGAATCGCAACGATCCAGGGTCCGGGGACGGCAAGATGCGCAGGTTCGCGTCATGAACGAGATGACCGCGGTGGCCGATCGGCGGGCAAGCGCCGCCGAGGACATGGCACTGCGCCAGGCACTGCATCGCTTCGTCACCGGGCGGATGCGCGACGGGGTGGAGGGCGAGGACATCGTCCAGGAAACCTATGTCCGGCTCTATGACTATCGCCGCAAGCGGCACATCGCCGATGCCGGGGCCTTCTGCTTCGCCGTGGCGCGCAACCTGGTGCACGATCATTTCCGCCGGCTGCGGGCACTGCCGCCGGCGGCCGAGCTGGCCGAGGACATTGCCTGCCCGCAGCCGCGCGCCGACGAGGTGCTCGATTATCGCCAGCGCGTCGACATATTGGTGCGGGCGCTGAAGGCGATGCCGCCGCTGCGCCGCGAGATCTTCATGCGGCGCCGGCTGGACGGGGTGCCCGGCGTGGTGGTCGCCGCCGATCTCGACATGACCCAGGCGGCGGTGGACAAGCATTGCACCCGCGCGCTCGCCGACCTCCGCCATGCGCTCGAGCGCCGCGGCCTGCCGGCGGGAGGCCGGGCATGACCCGCCGCGCCGCGCTGCGCGAAGCCGCGCACTGGGCGATGCGCGAGGACGAGGCGGTGCTCGCCGAGCGGCCGCCCCAGGCCGCAGGCGACATCCAGGCGGTGCTCGACGATCCGGCGCTGGGCGAGGCGCTGCACGCGGTCGCCGCGATCGGCCGGCTTTCCGACGACGAGGTCCGCGCGATGCGCGACAGGCGCCGGCGCGCGCTCGGCACCGGCGTCGCGGCGGTGCTGGTCGGCGCGGTCGGCATCGGGGCCTGGCAGAGCGGCCTGTTCGAGCCCGCGATGCCGACCGTCCAGCATATCGAGACCAAGCGCGGCGAGCAGCGCACCGTCGAGCTTGCCGACGGCTCGAAGGTCCAGCTCGACGGGGCGACCAGCATCGACGTGACGATGGACGGGCGTTCGCGCTCCGTCGCGCTGCAGCGGGGCGAGGCCTATTTCGACATCGCGCACGAGGAGCAGCGCCCGTTCACGGTGCGCGCGGGGGCGGCGACGACGCGGGTGCTCGGCACCGCCTTCTCGATCGACCTCAGCCAGCGCTCGGTGAAGCTCGCCGTCTATCGCGGCAAGGTGCGCTTCGGCGGGGCGGATGGCGGCAAGGACGGGGTGGTCGTGCCGGCCGGCTGGCGCTCGAGCTATTCGGGCGGGACGGTGGTGCCGCCGGTGCGCTTCGACACGCGCCAGCAGGACTGGCGCCAGGCCTGGGTCGATACCGACGACATGGTGCTGGGCGAGCTGGTCGAGGCGCTCAACCGGCGCGGCGGCAGGCTGATCGCGCCGCCGCCGCCGAGCCTGGCGCGGCTGCCGCTTTCGGGCCGGTTCAAGCTCGACGATGCCGAGGAACTGCTCGGCGCGATGGGCGAAGTCTATGGCTTCCGCGTCGCCCGCGAGCGCGACCGGCTGCGCCTGATCGCGGGCGGCGAGGGTGACGCAAAACCGTCATCCGAGTGACGCTGCACTGCAACAAAATTCTTTTGTCCTGATGGCCCCGCGCACCCGTCTTCCGCTCGGAGGCGCAATCGCGCCGGAGCGGAGGAAGACATGACTACCAAGGGGATTTCACTGTTCTCGCTGGCGATCGCGCTGGCGACGCCGGCCATCGCGCAGGCCCAGCCGACGGGGGCGGCGGCCAATGGGGCGATGCGGTTCGATATCGCGGCGTCCGACCTGCGCGGCGCGCTCACCGAATTCTCGCGCGTCACCGGCCTGCAGGTCGTGGTCGCGCCGTCGGCGGTCGCCGGCCGCCGAACCGCCGGGGTGCGCGGCGCCCTGACCACGCGCGCGGCGCTCGACCAGTGGCTGCGCGGCACCAGCCTGGTCGCCTCGATGCGCGGCAGCGTCGTGGTGCTGAAGCCGGCCGCCAAGGCGCCGGCGCCGCGCCCGACCACGGTGGCGACGGCTCCGCGTCCGGTCGCGGTGGCCGAGGCCGCACCCGCCTATGTCCAGGAGCAGCAGGCCGAGGAGCCCGCGACCGACATCGTCGTCACCGGCTTTCGCCAGAGCCTGACTGAGGCGCAGCGCCTCAAGCGGGGCGCGGTCGGTGCAGAGGACGACATCGTCGCCACCGATATCGCTGCCTTTCCCGACCTGAACCTGGCGGAATCGCTGCAGCGCGTCCCCGGCATCACCATCACCCGCGACAGCGGCGAAGGCCGCCAGATCGCGCTGCGCGGCCTGGGCGCCGACTTCACCCGCACCCAGCTCAACGGCATGGAAGTGCTGGGCAACACCGCATCGGGCATGGACAACCGGGGTGGCGTGAGCCGCTCGCGCTCGTTCGACTACAGCCTGTTCGCCTCGGAGCTGTTCAACCGCGTCGCCGTGCAGAAGTCGTACGCGGCGGAGCAGGACGAGGGGGGCATCGCCGGCACCGTGCAGCTGACCACCGCGCGTCCGTTCGACTATGCCGGCTCGAAGTTCGTCGTCTCGGCCAAGGGCCAGACCAACACCAACACCAGCGGCGTGACTCCGCGTATCGTCGCGCTCGCCTCGACCCATTCCGACACGTTCGGCGCGCTCGTCTCGGTCGCCTACAGCCAGATCCGCAGCAACGAATATGGCTATCGCAACTGGGGCTGGGGCCTGACCAAGTACGCCGCGGCGAACATCGGCCCGAACATCGACGCCGATACGCGCACCAAGCTGCTGAACGGCGTTTGGCAGTCGACCGCCCAGTCGCCCTCGAGCTGGTACACCGATCGCAAGCGCCTGGGCATCACCGGCGCGCTGCAATATCGCCCCAGCGACAAGTTCAAGATCGACGTCGACCTGCTCTACGGGCGGCTGTGGGACTATCGTGACGATTATGCGCTCGCCACCGCCGGCGCCAACCCGCTGACCGGCAGCTCGATCGGCGGCACGCAGATCATCCAGAGCGCGGTGATCGACGGCACCAACACGCTGCGCGCGGCGAGCTTCACCGGCATCGATCTGCGCTCCGAGCACCACATCGTGAAGAACCACACCGATTTCTATCAGGGCGTGGCCAATGCCCAGTGGAACCCGACGGAGAATCTGACCATCCACGCGCTGGGCGGCTATGAGCAGTCGGACTTCGGCCAGCCGGTGTTCGACAAGGTGTTCATGGAAGCGAAGAACACCGCCTTCAGCTTCGACATGCGCCCGACGATCCCGGTCAACACCTATGGCATCAGCCTGACCGATCCGAACAACTGGCAGCTCCAGCGCCTCGACGTGCAGGAGAACAAGATCACCAACAGCTATGCCAATGGCAAGCTGGATGCCGCCTACAAGCTCAACGACGCGCTGACCTTCAAGGCCGGCGGCGAGTACAAGCACTTCATCAACAGCGGCTATACCTGGGTGAACAAGGTGTTCCACAACACCCCGACGCTCACCACCGTCCCGAACGACCTGAAGAACACAGTGGGTGTCGACACGCTGCTCCAGTACATCGTCGGCAATGTCGATGGCATCTATGCGCTGATCGGCGACAAGCGGAACCTGACCGCGGCCAATTTGCAGGCGGGCAGCGACTACCGGGTCGACGAGCAGACCTGGGCCGGCTTCGCCCAGGTCGATCTCGACACGACGGTGGGCGGCATGCGGCTGCGTGCCAATGCGGGCCTGCGTTACTACTCGACCGACCTGACCTCGTCGGGCCATCTCGCGACCGGCGCGGGCTTCGTGCCGGTGTCGATCGAGACCAACAGCAGCGGCTGGCTGCCGGCGGCGAATGTCGCGCTGGACGTGGCCAAGGACGTGGTCGTGCGCCTCAGCGCGAGCCGCAACGTCAACCGTCCGGGCCTGGGCGACCTCGCCGCTGCCGGCTCGATCACCACGCGTCCGAACGGCGGCTCGCTGAGCCTCGGCAACCCGTTCCTCAAGCCGTACAAGGCGACTTCGGTCGAAGGTTCGGTGGAATGGTACATGGACGCGCACGGCTTCGCGTCGGTGGGCTTCTTCTACAAGAACATGGACAGCTTCATCACCACCGCGACGACGACCATGCCCTATGGGCAGACCGGCCTGCCGCTGTCGCTGCTGATCCAGGGCCAGGACGCCAGCACGCCCTATGACGTCTCGCAGCCGGTCAACGGCCCGGGCGCCAAGATCAAGGGCATCGAAGTCGCGTTCCAGCACGACTTCACCTTCCTGCCCGGTCCGCTGAAGCATCTCGGCGTCGTCGCCAACGGCACCTGGTTCGATGGCGAGCGCACCGCCATCTACGGCACCGGCGCCAGCCGGGCCACGCGCATCCTGCCGCTCGACGCGCTCTCGAAATGGGCATTCAACGCGACGCTCTATTATGAGAACAAGCTGTGGGGCGTGCGCGTCTCGGATGCCTATCGCAGCGAGTATCTGACCGGCATCGGCACCGCGATCACCAATTCGGGCAGCGGCATCCGCGGCACGAACAATGTCGATTTCCAGGCGCATGTGAACATCCGTCCCGGCATTCGCCTGATCGCCGAGGGCATCAACCTGACGAACGAGCCGATCCGCCAGTTCGACAGCATCGATGCCTATCGCCCGGACGTCTACACGACGAGCGGCCGTACCTTCACCTTCGGCTTCAGCGCCGAATTCTGATCATGGCGCGCGGATCGCCGGCCGGTGCGCATTCCGGCCGGCGATCCTGCCAGGCCCCGGGCGGTTCGCCGCCCGGGGCTTTTTTTCGTCAGAAGCGGAAATCCACGCCCGCATAGAACAGGCGGCCATAGAGGTCATAGGTGTTGGCGGAGGTCTGGGTTCCCGGGAAGGTGACCAGGCTGGTGTCCCCGAACACCGGCGGCGTCTTGTCGAAGATGTTGTCGATGCCGAGATAGAAGGAATAGCGGCTCTTCGCGCCCGCGTTGAAGCGCAGTTGGGCGTCGTGATACCAGAAGGCGCCGGTGCGGATCGGACTGGTCGCGGTCAGATCGTCCACCACCGACGACAGATAATTGGCCCGCCAGTTGAGCGAGGCGCCCGGCAGGGCGAAGGTCGCCGAGACATTGACCTTGTCGCGGAAGCCCGTGCCCAGGCGGCCACAGGCATAGCAATCAAGCTGGCCCAGCTCGTCCTGGGTCGGGCCGCCCGGATAGGACGTCTGCTGCTGCTTCAGCAGATGCGTCCAGCGGACATTGAGGTCGAGCTTCGCCTCGCCCGAGAAGCGCACCGCGTAGCGCGCCTGGGTGTCGATCCCGGAGACTTGGAACGAGCCGGTGTTGAGGTTGATCGCGTTGACGCTCTCGAGATGCCCGGTCGCGTCGCGGACGATGTTGTTGCAGAAGATCGCCTGGCCGCCGCCGTTGATGCACTCGTTGAGCGAGGTCTGCTGGCCGATGATGCCGATCGCGTTCTCGACCTTGATATCATAATAGTCGACCGTGAGGCTGAAGCCGCGCAGGAAGCGCGGCTCGAACACGCCGCCCAGCGTCAGCGTCTTGGCCGTTTCCTGCTTCAGGTTCGGGTTGCCGCCGGTGAAGCCGTTGATGTTCTGGATCTGCGCGGTGGAATAGACGAACCCGCCAGCCCCGGCGGCGCTGGCGATCGCCGCATTGGCGAGGCAGGCGGCCGGCAGGCTGGTCAGCGAGATCGGGGCACCGTCGCCCGCGCCGCGACGCTGGTCGCAAGGATCGATGACCGCGGGGAAGGTCTCGTTCTGCGCCGAATAGAGTTCCGAGATGTTCGGCGCACGGGTGGCGCGGGAATAGACGCCGCGGAAGCGCAGGTCGCGCACCGGCGCCCATTCGCCACCGACCTTCCAGCTCCACACCCCGCCGACGGTGGAGTAATCGGCATAGCGCGCCGCACCCTCGAAGCTCAGCCGGTGGATGAAGGGCAGGTCGGCGAGGACCGGCGCGCTGACTTCGACGAAGCCTTCCTTCACATTATATGCGCCGCGCGTGTCGCTCAGCTGGTTGCCGAGCGTCAGGCCGAGATTGGTGGCCTCGTCGAAATCCTCGGTGCTCTTCTCGTGGCGATATTCGCCGCCGACCGCGAAGCCCAGCGGGCCACCCGGCAGCTTGAACAGGTCGCCCGACAGCGTGGCCGAGACCACGTCCTGCTTCACCCGCGCCTCGTAGCGGCTCTGCTCGCCGTTCCGCGTGACATAGGCGGCCGCGGCGGCGGAGACCGTGTTGAAGCCGAAGATGTTGAGCGGCACGCAGGCCGCGTCGTTGTTGTTGGGATTGGCATCGGCGTTGATCGCGCAGACCGGGCCATTGGGCCCGGCGACCACGTTGAGCGCATTGGCATAGTTCGGGCCATAGACCGTGCCCGAGTGGGTGACGTCGCGCGTCTCGCCATGCGTATAATAGATGTCGTAGTTCAGCGAGGGCGCCAGCTCGCCGCGCACGCCGGCCACCGCGCGCCAGGTCTCGCGGTCGTTCCGGTTGCTGCGGTCGAAGATGTCGTTCGAGCGCCGGCGGAAGGGCAGGGCAGTGACCCCGGCGCTCACCATCGCGTTGCGGATCGCCGTCGGGATCAGCGGATTGGTGATCGGGATGCCGCCGAACGCCGATCCGTCCGCATAGACGAGGTCGGTCGACGCCACCGCCTGCGGCTCCAGGCTGCTGTTGGACTTCGACTTGGCATAGGTGAACTCGCCATAGACCGTCGCCGCCGGCGAGAAGCTGAACTTGGCGAGGCTCGAGGCGAGATAGCGCTCGACGGGAAGCCCCAGATAGCGATCGGCATTGCGGTTGTAGCCGTCGATGTTGGCACTCTGATAGTTCTTCACATTGTTATATGCGTCGAAGGTCAGCGTGCCGGCGCCGGGAGCGAAGCTGCCGTTCGGGCTAAACAGTCCCTGCGCGCTGTACGAGCTGCGGTTGGGATTGTCGGTCGCGGAGAAGCCACGGTCGCGCGAGCGCAGGCCGTTGTCCTTGTCATAGCTGCCCGCCACCACGATGTGACCGCGTCCGTCGGCGAAGCTGGTACCGGCGGTCGCCGAGACGAGCTGGCGTCCCGCATCGCCCTTGTCGGACAGGCCCGCCTGGGCGTGCAGCCTCAGGCCCTGGAACTCGTCGTCGAGGATGAAGTTGACGACGCCCGCGATCGCTTCCGAGCCATAGACCGCCGAGGCGCCGCCGGTGACGACATCGACCTGCTT